>CAVTBB010000006.1:0-125094 GCA_963732855.1 uncultured Methanomassiliicoccales archaeon | reverse complement strand
ATGCGTCCGGCCTCCAGGTCGACATTTCCCTTTTTCTGATCAGGTATAATAGACCTGCTCGGTGACATTGTTGGCGAGCACTGCGTCCTTGAGGTAGTTACCGGCCTCAACAAGTGTTAGGATCCCCTTGGCATTAACCTCTGCGTTAAGCTTGGTTGGACGGCCTGGCTTCCTCTGCTTATTGGCGCTGAGCTTTGCTTCCAGTGAAATCTTCCCACCTCTTTACCATCACGTCGCAATAGTGTGGTTCAAGCTCTATCATGAAGCAAAGCCGTCGGTGCGCTCGCAGGCGATGAGCGTGGAGCCGGACCCGCCAACAGGTCCAGAACCATGTCGTCCTCCTTGGACGAGTTTAGGATCCCTATCTCGCAGAGCTCGACCGGGCTCATGGTCGGGTGGAGCTCGGACTTGGTCGGCTTCTTGCAGTCCCATCTCCGATAGCCCGGTGCGGTCGTTACCGCTGTTCATCTTGTTGTTGAAACTGCTCTTTTCGAACCATCCGTAGAAGCAGGGCTCATATTGCCTGAGGTAGTTGGACGGAGAGAGGATGGTCATCGCTTGTCTCTCGAGACACGATCGTGGCGAAGGACCAATGGCATCCGGAGTCGACCAGCCACACCCTCGATTTCTCCACTCCTTTTCTCCGGCCCGGAAGCCCCCCATTGGTAGATGTCTCCGTCGCAGAACTCGTGGTAGTTGGTGAATATTTTAGCAGAAATCTCGCCATTCCTCAGCTCCCAGGTTGTCGTTTGCGATCGAGGTGTTACTTGCTCCGGTGACCCTGGACCTGGTCGTCGAACGCTTGCATGGCGCCAGGCTGGTCCCAGGTTGCAGTTGTAGGGCGGGTCTGTGAAAACCATTCGTGCCTTCTTGTTATCCATCAATTTAACGACGTTGTCGCGGTTTGTGGAATCCCCGCAGAGCAGGCGGTGTTCACCTAGCACGATCAGGTCGCCTGGCTTGGTAACCGCTTCCGGGGCGTCAGGAACGGCATCCGGATCCTTGTTGCGCTGATTCAACTTCTTGAGCAGCTTCTTGAGCTCTTCCCCGGAGTAACCGACACGGTTCTTCAGACAGCCCTCGATTTGTAGAGCAGCAAGGCGAGTTCGTCCTTCTTGAACCGGCCGCCGATGTTGTTCAATGCGACGACCGCAGCTCGCTCTGTGTTGTCGTCGTATCGAGCGACAACCACCTCGATCTCGGTCATCCCTGCGTCCTTGAGGAGCTGGAGGCGCTGATTGCCGCTCACCACATAACCGGTTCGTTCATTCCACACGATCGGGACGACCATGCCGAACGAATCCATCGAACCGTCCAGGTTGTCGTAGAACTCTTTATCCTCGCTGATCGCACACGCGGGTTCTCAGGGTAGGATTTCAAAGCGGAGACTGAGTACGGGCCGGTCGGGATATTGCCTATATTGCTTCTTTCCCACAGCCTAGCCTCCGAAAATGGGCTCCGTCGCCTTATGGGACCTGTCGGAATTGCTCCATCGTAACGTATGGAACGGAGAAAGGTAGTCCAAGGGACGGGGTTTGCCATCGCCATCCGTTCAGGTCGAGCGGTTTATAAAGGGAGGTGTAGGGTGAATGAACCGGCGATTGCGTGTTATCTTCAATCCCCGGAATCCTCATTCCCCCTTGGGTCTGAATACATATAGACCGTCCTCCGAGTTCGAAATGTACCGTCGACGACCGTGGCGATGGCAGTGCTCCATGGTGCGCGTCCGATCATCTCGATCACCTCATGCTCGGTCGGCATGTTTGTTAGCAGCCTGCCTTTGTTGCGCTTGTTGGCGAGCTCCCGGCAGACGTCCTTGTAATCGTAACGGCCCAGGCGAGAGCAGATACGTTGCACCATTGCCTCCCCTATTTCGCTAGAGTATTGGCCGTGTTCGCGGTAGCGGTGAACGTTCAGGGCCCGGCTCGAAGAGAATTGTCTGATGCAGTCTGAGCATAAGTGAGTCTCGACTAAGACAGTAGGCATCAGGCCACCTCGAGAGTGACCATGACTCCGGGGCCTTCACCATCTTTCGCATAAGCCTTCCCAACGCTGAGTACGGTTACTTGAGAATCATCCTCGAATACGATCTTGGTCAGTCCATCGAGCAGAGCCCGGGCGAGTTTGTCCAGGTCGGGCTTCACGAAGAACCCTTTGTTCTTTCTCGACTTAGGACGAGGCAAGTAGAACTCGGCCGAAATGTGGACTTCGTTCTCTTTCACGATGTATTGGAAATTCTGCTCAATTACCGCCCGTTGAGCCTCGGTCGCCACCCTTGTCTGCCAGTCCTTCGTCTTGGGATTGGCGTTCATGGTGCGACCCCGGTCGTACCGTTGGCACGGGGGATGGGGAAGCTCTTGGTGCTCCCTTTCGGTGCTGCCACGCCCATCACCCAGAATTCGAGCCGGGGCATCAGGCCGCCCCCGTTCCCTTGGTGGTGAGGTTCTGCCTGGTCGCGATGGTCAATGAACGGATGCTCTTGATCCCGCCGGACCTCATCCTCCAGACCTGGGTCATCGCCTGACGGCCGCCCTTCTCGGTGAGCGAGTACTCCATGGCGCGGTGGCCACTATCGGTCTTGCCTGACCTTTTCAGCAGTGTCCCGTCCTCGACCATCTCGTGGAAGGTCCAGTTGGTGTTCCCCGATGAGGACTTGATGGCTTTGCATATTGTAGGGTGCATCGACCCATACCCCGACGCCCTGGTCAAGCATTTCCAGGAGGATCCTCTCCCTGACGGTGAACACGCTCGCCATCAGGGATCGCCTCCCGTTGGAGCGGCGGCGTTCGATTATCTGCTCTATCTCCGACCTCAGGCGCCGTGCCTGGAACAGCTTGCGCAGGAGCGCCCTCGCCCCGTTGTCCCATGTTGCGGCCATATGGGCGTTCTCGAATGAGCCGAAAATTCCCGGATTTGTTCGTCGGCGATCCTCTCATCCTTCCGGGCCTCGTCAAGTTCCTTGAGCCAATCCCTGGGGGATTCCAAGGGGCTCATAGCGATCGGCCCTCCTGCTGCTTGCACCAGGCCACCGCTTCATCGGCGGTCTGGTAACCCGCTTCCTTGACGAAGTGGATGTTAGCCGGACCGGAAAGCCATCCGTAGAACGAGGTCTCCCCGCGCAGGCGGTCCTTCTTGACGATGTCCCAATACTTCGCCAGGAGCTCGTTCCTCGCCGACCCGATGGTGTCTCCCTTGGCCTTGTAGAGGTTGAGCTTTGCCTGGAGTATGTCCCGCTCGGTCCGGATGGCATTGGCAGCGTCCTCGACCTTCGCGAGCTGCCGGCTCATGTCCATGATCTTGATCTTGATGATCTCCGGCGAATCCTCGGACGTGGACTTGATCAAGGAGTCGATGTAGGCGCTGAGGTTCGACTGGAACCCGTTCTTCTGGACGATCTCCAGCGCCTCAGGGCTGAGCCAGATGGATTTGGTCTTGCCGCCGCCGACGTACTTCTTGGGGCGGCCCATCAAATCAACCCCTTGATTTCCGATTGAGAAGTTTTTCTTGGACGGAGGGGTTTCCTATTAGCCTATTAGGTATCCTATTATCATAATAGGAAACTCCTTCTACTCTCTCTCTAGCGACTCCACCGGAAATGGAGGAGCGTTGGACGTTGTACGCTTGCTTCTTCTCTTCTTCCTCTCGGTAGATACCCTTCCGGTTTCGGGCATTCATGCCATATGATGCGGTGCCCGTCGAACTCGGGGATGACCTTCCCCTCTTCCATCGGCGGGAGGTCCTCTTTCTCGCCTAGCCTGCGCTGAGGCATCAGAGCACTCTCCCGAGGAACAAAACAAGGATCGCGCCGACCCCGAGGATGAAAGCGAGGGTAGAAATGGCGATCAGATACCGCTCGACGATGCGCTCGTCGGGGGTCACAGCCTCACCTCCGCCGAGACGGAAGCGCAGCTACGTATCAGAATTAGCTTGCCCGAATCCTTGAGTTCGGACAGTTTCCTTTGCTCTACGCCCCAACGTTTGTAAGAATCGAGAAGGGCTTGGCTTTGAGGGCTTTTTACCTTTTCGATGCCAAGCCAGTTAGTATTAGTGGGCCCAAGGAGATTTGAACTCCCGACCTTCCGGTTATCAGCCGGACGCTCCAACCAGACTAAGCTATGGGCCCTTTTTCTGGTTGAGTTCAGGGAATACCAAGGGCTATTTTAAAGCTTTCTCTATCCTGGGACCTAAATGGACACCCGAAAACGGCCTTTCAGACCTTCTCCTGCACATTGCCTGGCGTTGACCATCTCTTCAATTGAGGTATCGTCGAGCCGGCGATCTCCCTCGCCCGGTCCTCGGGAATGGCCATCTTCTTGACCATGATCCTGACCGAGTTCTCGATCATCCCGTGCATCGTCGCCCCCGGATCGGTATACTTGCCGTCCTGGAAACAGAACCGGCAATACTCCTTGGTCTCCTTGCCGTTTGCCAGAGAGCCGAAAATCCCAGTTCCCATCAGCATACCGCAGCTCTGACAACGAACTTCCTGCTCCATGCATGAAAAATAGGCAACAACGCTATTTAAGTGACACCCTACGCTATCGAAAATGTATGAAGGCAGACGACGTAATTCGCGCCGCAATGCCAATGGACAATAACTATATGTCGAACCTCAATACCTGAACGATCAACATGTCTGGCGGTCTGAAGAACAGGGGCAAGACCAAGCAGGACGTCGAAGAACGTCGCACAGCGGCGGAAGAGTTCACCGGCGTCAAGCTGAGCGCCATCTCGCACTGCTCGTTCGACCCGATCGTGGCGGAGAAGAACATCGAGAACATGATCGGATGCGTCCAGATCCCGCTCGGTTTCGTTGGTCCCATCCTTATCAATGGTGGCCACGCCAGGGGCGAGTTCCTGGTTCCCATGGCCACGACGGAAGGGGCGCTGCTGGCGTCCGTCTCCAGGGGGTGCAGCGTCATATCATCGGCTGGCGGCGCAGACGTCGTCATCGTCAAGGATGAGATGACGAGGGCACCCGTCTTCCGAACGGAGGGCGTCAGGCACTGCACCCAGGTGGCCTGCTGGGTCGATGATCACATCGACGAGATAAGGTCAGTTGCCGAAAACACCACCAAGCACGGCAAGCTGCTGAAGGTCAGGGCGTTCGCCTCCGGCAAGAGCCTCTACCTGCGTTTCTCCTACGACACCGGTGATGCCATGGGCATGAACATGGCCACGATCGCCACCGAGGCTGCTTCCCGTTTCATCGAAGAGAGGACCGGCGCCACCCTCATATCTGTGTCAGGCAACATGTGCACCGACAAGAAGCCGGCCGCTATCGACGCCATCGAAGGAAGAGGCAAGGTCGTGCTTGCCGATGTCACCATTCCGAACGTCATCCTCGAGGACAGATTGCACACCACCGCCGAGAAGGCGGTCGAGACCTGTTTCCGCAAGAACCTGGTCGGTTCGGCGATGGCGCTCTCGTATGGATTCAACGCGCATATGGCGAACATGATCGCGGCGCTCTACCTCGCTACCGGTCAAGACCCGGCCCAGGTCGCCGAAGGAAGCATGGGCATGACCACCGCGGAAGTGGTCGAGGGCGGGCTGTATCTGTCCGTCCGCATCCCCTGCGTCGAGGTCGGCACCGTCGGAGGCGGTACGAGGTTACCGTGCCAGAGCGAGGCGCTATCGATGATCGACTGTGTCGGTCTCGGCAAGGCGAAGAAGCTCGCGGAGATCGTCGGCGCCGTCGTGCTGGCGGGCGAACTGTCAACTCTGGCAGCTCAATCCGTGGGCGAGCTGGGCAAGGCGCACAAGGCGCTCGGCCGGTGAACCGGAAAAAGATAAAATAGTCTCATATTCATCGCATGCCATCATGCCAGTAATCAACTTCAACTTCAACGACCTGGTCGGTCTGATGGGCAAGGACCTTCCCAGCTCGGTCGTGCTGGAACGCATCCCGATGATCGGAGCGGACCTGCACGAGTTCGACGCCGCCACCGGCGAGACGTCGATCGAGTTCTTCCCGAACCGACCGGACCTGTACTCGGTTGAAGGGGTGGCACGGGCGTTGCGTGCGTTCATGGACATAAAGCCCGGACTGCGCGTCTACCCGACCAAGGATTCTGGCATCGTAATGAAGGTGGAGGACTCGGTCAACGAAGTACGCCCCTACGTCGTCGCCGCGGTCATCAAGAACGTCGTTATGACCGACCAGATCATCCGTTCGCTGATGGAGCTGCAGGAAAAGTTACACCTGACCGTAGGCCGCAAGCGGGTGAAGGTCGCCATCGGCGTGCATGACCTGGACAAGGTCTCGCCGCCTTTCGTTTACAAGGGCGTCGAGCCGGACAGCCTCTCGTTCGTACCGCTGGCCAAAGAAGAGCCGATGACGATGCGCGAGGTGCTGGAAAAGCATGAGAAAGGTGTCGCGTACAAGTCCATACTGGAAGGGAAACCGCTCTACCCGGTCATCCTCGACGTCAACGCTGATGTGCTCTCGTTCCCGCCGATCATCAACGGACGGCTGACCACGGTCACCTGCGACACCAAGAACATCTTCATAGACGTCACCGGCATGGACTATGTCACGATCAGCGGCGTCCTCAACATCGTCACGACATCGATCGCCGAAAGGGGCGGGGACATCGAGACGGTCACCATAACTCATGGCAGGAAGAAGGACGTCACGCCGAAACTGGAGCCTGGCCTGTGGAAGCTCGACATCGCCGCCGCCAACAAATGGCTCGGTCTGGAACTGGACGCGGATGGCATGGCCTTGTGCCTGGCCCGGATGGGCTATTCCGCCGAAGGCAAGGGCAAGAAACTTAACGTTCATTCTTCCGCCGTACGCATGGACCTGATCCATCCGCACGATGTCATCGAGGACATCGCCATCGGTTACGGATACGAGAACTTCGGGAAGGTCCTGCCGAAGACACAGACCGTCGGCTCGGAACGCCCGATCGAAAGGGCGGCGGATCTCGTCCGCCAGCTCATGGTCGGCTACGGGTTCTGGGAAGCGACCACGCTCACTCTCACGTCGAAGGAGGACCAGTTCATGCACATGCGGGTGCACGAACAGGAGGTCGTCGAAGTGCTTAACCCAGTCAGCGAGGACCACACCTGTCTGCGTATCCGCCTGATGCCGTCGTTGCTGGCCGTCCTGCGCAAGAGCAAGCACCGCGACCTGCCCCAGAGGATATTCGAAGTGGGCGACGTCGTCGACGGCAAACGCCGCAAGAACCTGGCGGTCATGGCCATCCATTCCAAGGCCGGTTTCACAGAGATGAAATCGGTGGTCGAAGGCGTGATGAGGGACCTGTCGGTCAAGTTCGATCTTGAACCGCTCGAGTCCGGCATGTACATCGCCGGAAGGGGCGCATCCGTCCTCGTGAACGGCAAATGCGTCGGCTCTTTCGGCGAACTGCACCCGGAAGTGATCACCGCTTTCGAGCTGGGATACCCGGTCATCGCGTTCGAAGTGAACCTCGACGTCCTGGTCGAAGGCAAGGTCGGAAAGATATTCTGAGCGCAAACGTCTTAACCAAACATCTGTTCCGGCAATCCAAGCCGAGGTAGCTAAGCCCGGATTACGGCGCCAGCCTTGAGAGCTGGTGGTACCCTGTACCTCGGGAGTTCGAATCTCCCCCTCGGCGCCAACTTTTACTTCATTTACAAGAGAGCTTAATGCTTGACAAAAAAGATATAGGATAATCTTCCTATATAGGAACAGATCCCTATCGAGTTGAGAGTATGGCAGAACTTCCATTCATTGTAGGCAAGCCGGCGATCGGCGACTATTTTGTCGATAGAAAGGATGAAATGAGTAGGCTTCTCACGCTGGTCGAGGGAGTCCAAAACAGGTCTTCGAGCAACACCGTATTAGTCGGACTGAGAAGAACCGGTAAGACTTCGATCCTGCAAAATCTAGTATCCATATTAGAACCAAACAAGAAAATCATACCCATTGTTGTGAATTGTTACGGATTGGGATCAAAAAGCAGGCTCGCTAAAATATTGGTTGATAATGCTATTGAGAATTATGTCAGTAAGACCGGTGACAAGTCTTACCTTAAGAGACTAACAAAGATAATCAATGAAGCAGTTGAATTGACAACGGGAAGGGTAAGTGAAATTCGCCTCGCTGACTTCAGTATAAAATTGAAGGACAATAAAATTGAAGAAGATTATTTTCTCGAAGCGGCACTGCAATATATTGAGATCCTGGCTGAAGATAAGGGAGTTTATTTCGTGGTAATGATGGACGAGTTCCAGGATATCATAGGGTGGGGTCAGGACACTCTGAAAAGGATTCGAACCATAGTACAATCACAAAATAGGGTTTGTTATATTTTCACTGGTTCGGCGACAACGATAATGCATGATCTGGCCTACAACAACCGTTCACCATTTTACAGGCAACTCGTCGAGATTCCAGTCAAAAAAATAGATAAGAAATTCGTGGGCCAATACATCAAGGAACGGTTATCATTGGTTAACATACGGATAAGCGACCAAGTAGTGGAAAAAATCGTTGTATTATCCGATGGATTTCCGGATTATGTTCAACGCATTGGACTCGAGTTGTATTTGTCGGTTGGAGAGGGGGGATCGATAAATGAGGATGCCGTAGACACAGCGTATGAGAATATTGTTATCAGCCTAGACGGGGAGTTTGATAACTATTTCAAATTCCTCTCTCCTCTTGAAAGAGAAATACTTGTCGCCCTTGCCAACGGTAAGATCAAACCAAGTGAGGTGGCCAGAGACGTTAGGAAACCTTTGGCCAATATATCAAAAACGCTCTTGTTACTAGTTAATTATGGAATAATCGAAAGACCTATGATTGGTCAGTACAGAATATCCGATCCCGTGTTTTGTGATTGGCTAATAAGGAGATTCAAAATAATCACCTAATACATAGGAATATGTGCCTATATAGGCATTTCATCCTATGTATTTCTCGACCGGTTTCTCAAATTGATCGGTACCTGGTCCATTATTGATTTTTTGTTAAGCAAGGAGAGTGTCGTACCAATCTAAGTTGGCACCCTTTTGGCCAGAAAGATGAAGCCGTCAATTTCGTCATTTCATCGTCTGTGCCGTCTGCCGTGCCAAGTGTTGACGATCCCCACAGTGAAGTAGAATATGAGAGACCTTTCAAAGTCGTTTCGTGAGGCATGATCATGCACTGGTTCATCGAGACCATTCTTCTAATTGAATAGAATTCTTTGCGAGCCGGGTTGATCATTATGGCTCATCTCCGGACCGGTTATCAGACCGGCTGTTTTGGACCCTTAAATAAATATTAATACTTCATGGTGCATTTGTTGATATGGTGCAATGGTGATTGCATGACTGATTCAACAAATACACAGAACGATTTGGGGCATGACGAGAACTTCAAAGAGAACGTACGCCGTCAGCTGCTGGCGAAAGGCGCAGAGGGAACGGCGGACCCGATAGACACCTACGTGCCGATGGTCCAAATGCCGCCGGCAGAGGGTCGGGCCTTGAGATGGTTCGGCTCGGTGATCGGCGCTGGCCTGTTCGTCTTCGGCGGGACCTGGTTCCTGGCCATACTCGGTTATGCGGTGCCATGGTACGCGATCTTCCCGATAATGGCCATGTTCGTCGGCGGGTTCTTCGTCGCCGCGGCCTTCGCGACCCGAAGGGACCTGACCAAGATGAAGAGGTGATCGAATGACCGATGTAACGATTCGGGGCATAGACGACGAGATCTATGCCAAGTTCACCGCCGAGGCCAAGAAGCGCGAACTGTCGATTGGGGAGTTGACCACCATCGTGATGCGCGCTCTGGTCGAGGACATCAGCACGACCAACTATCGCATCGGGAACCTGACCACGCTCCTGGTCACCAAAAAGGACCTGGAATCGCTGAAAGGGCCAGTCATGTTCCACAACATCAAGACGCTGGAGTTCGCCGATGACATCGATTGGGATTCCTTTGACCGGAGCGTCATGTCCATCAAGACCTGCACGAAGGTCCTGATCCCTCAGTCGCTTACCCGGTTCCAGGTGCTTACCAAGTGCGCCATGGTCAGCGAGGTCAAGACGAAAAACTGAAAAGAATGAACTCAGTATTGATGATTAGGAGGAAAACCATGAAAGCGATCGTGTGCGAAAAATACGGATCACCTGAAGTCCTTCAACTGAAGGAGGTGAAAAAACCCGTTCCCAAGAACAATGAGGTGCTGATCAGGGTGCGTGCCGCGACGGTAACGCCATCGGATGTTGCCTTCAGAAAGGGCAAGCCATTTGTCTCAAGGTTCTTCACCGGTCTCCTTCGACCCAAGAATATACCGGGGGATGTGGTTGCCGGGGAGATAGAGGCTACCGGCAAGGATGTGAAAGCATTTAGGAAAGGGGATAAGGTCTATGGGTCGAGCGGCACCAGTTTTGGCGCCCAGGCTGAATACAAATGTCTGGCCGAAAGTGAGGCATTGGCGATCATGCCGGCCAATCTTGATTATGGCGAGGCGGCCTCCGTCTCCGATGGGGGACTGACCGCGTTACCTTTCCTGAGGGATAAGGGGAACATCCATAGCGGTCAGAAAGTCCTCATCAATGGCGCTTCTGGATCGGTGGGAACGATGGCCGTGCAGCTTGCCGCGCACTATGGGGCGGAAGTGACCGGGGTATGCAGTACGACGAATGTTGAAATGGTGAGATCCATCGGTGCTGAGAAGGTCATTGACTACACCAAACAGGACTTTACTAAGACAGGGGAGACATATGACATGATCTTTGACGCAGTGGCCAAGAGCTCGTTTTCGCGTTGCAAAGACTCCCTAAGAGAAGGTGGTACCTACCTGACCACCTTCCCCTCGCCATCCGTTATGCTCCGCCGGTTAGTGCCTGCGGGTGCTAGTCATAAGAAAGCGAAATTCATGGCCACCGGTCTGAGGTCTCCCGAGGAGAAGGCTGCCGACCTTCTCTTCCTAAAAGGGCTTTGTGAGGCTGGAAAGATAAGACCGGTCATTGATAGAACGTACGATCTGGCACAGATCGCCGAGGCCCATGGCTATGTGGAAAAGGGTCATAAAAAGGGAAATGTCGTCATAAAAATGGGGGAATGATGGTCTAACATGCGCTTGATCATACATCCATGGAAGCTGCAGTTCCACATGATGTCCGCGCGACCGGAGATCTGACCAAGTGGACTGAAGAGAGTTGTCGGTTACGAAGAACTGAATAATGATGAGCCCTCAATGGAGAATCGGAGGGTAAACCGTGAAAGCGATCGTGTGCACAAGATACGGGCCGCCTGAGGTGCTTCAAACGGATGAGGTGGAAAAACCGGTTCCCAAGGACGATGAGGTGCTGATCGAGATATACGCCACATCGGTGACCGCCGGGGACTGTGAGATCCGTCGATTCAAGATGCCTGCCTGGATATGGCTGCCGGCACGGTTAGGGTTCGGCATCCGGGGACCGAGGAACAAGATATTAGGGCAGGAACTGGCCGGGGAGATCGAATCGGTGGGCAAGGACGTGAGCCGGTTCAAGAAGGGAGACCGGGTCTTTGCCCGTACCGGTTTTGGTCTCGGCGCCTATGCCGAGTACAAATGCATGCCTGAGAACGGCGTCATCGCGATCAAACCGGCCAACATGAGCTATGAGGAGGCTGCCTGCGTTCCCATGGGAGGACTTGAGGCATTGCACTATCTCAGCAAGGGCAATATCCGGAGCGGACAGCAGGTCTTGATAAATGGTGCCGGTGGCAGCATAGGCACGTTCGCGGTGCAGATCGCCAAATCGTTCGGGGCTGAGGTCACCGGCGTGGACCGGGCGGAGAAGCTGGACATGCTGCTTTCGATAGGTGCGGACCACATCGTCGATTACAAAAAGGAGGATTTCTCCCGAAGCGGTAAAACCTATGATGTGATTCTCGATATGACCGGCAAGATCTCGTTTTCCGCTTGTATTCGATCTCTAAATAAGAAAGGATCACTTCTTCTGGCGAACCCGTCGCTTTCGCATATGATCCGGGGGGCATGGACCTCAAAAACGGGAAGCAAGAAAATAATAACCGGGGGAATGAGCGAAAAGGATGACGGTCTGATTCTGCTCAGGGAGCTTATCGAGACGGGAAAAATAAGATCGGTCATCGACAGGCGATACCCGCTGGAGAAGATGGTGGAAGCCCACAGATATGTGGACGAGGGGCACAAGAAAGGAAATGTGGCTATCATCGTAAAGAACAGCTAGTCCGTGGGAAAGGTGTAAATGGGTTTGCCGGGGAGACCGAACTAATCGTGATTCCTTCCGATCATTGAACTCTCCGGGATCTTCCAATGACCCCGTCAGGCGTGCCTGATGCTGGTGTGGCCGGAGATCTCCGAGTTCACCGTGCACAGGTCCTCGACGCTGAGCTTGTGCACGTCATCATTGCCGGTCAACCGGGCGAAGTCCCTGAGCTCACTGGTCGAGACCCGCAGGAAATGCTCCACCTTCCTTGCCGAGATGTCGATGATCAGCCGGGCCCTCAATTTGGGGTCCTGGGTGGTGATGCCGACTGGGCAGTGCCCGGTATCGCAGAGCCGGTATTGTTGACAGCCGGCCGCCATGAGCGCCGCGGTGCCGATGGCGACCGCGTCCGCCCCCATGGCCAACGCTTTGGCGAAGTCCGATGATACGCGCAATCCACCAGTTATCACGAGCGAGACTTGGTCCGCCTTCTCCTGGTCCAGTAACTTCCTGGCGCGATGCAGCGCGAAGGGCGTCGGCACTGATGACGAGTCCTTGACGAACTTGGGCGCCGCCCCAGTCGAACCGGGTCTTCCATCTATAGTGATGAAGTCCACCTCGGCGTACAGGGCCACCGCCAGATCGTCCTCGATATGCCCGGCCGCCAGCTTGACGCCGACAGGGCGCCCGTCAGAGACGTCCTTGAGTATGTCCACCACCTTCTTCAGGCCGACTTTGTCCCTGATCTCCGGGAAGCTGGCCGGGCTGATTATGTCCACCCCTTCCGGCTTTCCGCGCAGCTGGGCGATCTCCTTCGTCACCTTCTCCGCCGGAAGAAGCCCTCCCATGCCGGGCTTCACCGATTGACCGATCTTGATCTCGATGGCGTGCGAACGTTTCAGGTTCTCCTCGGTCACGCAATACTTGTTCGGCACGTATTCGAAGATGTAACGGTGCGCGTTATTGAACTCGTCCTCGATGACGCCCCCCTCGCCGGAACCGATGGCCGAACCGACCGAGGCGCTGCCTTTGGCCAACGCCACCTTGCACTCCCGGGACAAGGCTCCGAAAGACATGTGTGTGACGTAGATCGGCGTGTCGATCACTAGTGGTCTCTTGGCGCCGGGCCCGATCACCGTCGCGGTGTTAACCGGGTCCCCTTTATTGAACGGGATCTTGGCCAATTGTGCGCCCAGGATGAGTATGTCATCCCACGAGATCACCTTCGCCTTGGTCCGCATCGGCTCAATTATCGTCTCGCAGCTGGCCGACATCCGGTGTATGTCCGGCATGTGCACTTCAATCTCGTCGGTCTTGCGCTGCCAACGTGCCAGATAGGCGCCGGTCTCCTCTTCCTCCAGGAGCACCTTCATGGTGTGCACCTTGCCGCAGTGGGGGCATTTCACCAGCTCGGCCAATTGGGACGGCGTCCGCTCCTCCATGATCTGCAGGTGGGTCTTGTCCGAGCCGCAGATGTGGCATCTCCAGTTGTCCGGGAAATCCTGGGGTCTGGTCCCTGGCCTGATGCCGGTGGGAGAGTCGCCCCGGTCGATCTCATATTCGAAGACATTGCAAACATTGCAGCGATACATGGGCAACTGGTTCCCTCCTATCTGTGGAAGCGATGGGGGACCTGTTCGAACCGCACAGGCATATATCTTTCCGAACGGACGCCCCCTTAGATAGGTCGGTCATTTTCATTCAGACATATTTATATTCTGAAAAGGTTATGCTTACATGCTCGGAACGGATAGGGGATGGACCGTTTGTGCAAGTACCGCTACAAGGGCGACCGTTGCGCCCATGGCCTGATCGATGCACTCGAATGTGTCGGTGAGGAATCCTGCAGGCACGCAAACATCGCGCGTCATCACAAGTACCACGATGACTGTTCCAAAGAGCACTGGTATGGCCTTTACTGCGCCAGGTATCAGCGTTTCTTCTGCGCCGGCAAGGAGAACTGCGCTTCCGCAGAGGAGTACTTCGGCTCCTTGGTGAAATTCCGAACGGGAGGGGACTGATGCCCTGCGACTATCTCACGCCGGAAGGTAAATGCGATGGGCAATACAAGGGGTTCGGCTGCATCAAGGACAAGTGTCAGGCGGACAAACGAAAACGCTGCGAGTTCAGCACGCCGGAAGGGTTCTACTGCCTGAAATACCGTCGTTTCGAGTGCGTCGGCACTGAGAACTGCGGGACCCTGGAACAGTACATGGAATTTGTAAAACAGAGGCGTGAAAAAGCGCGCGCCTAGAAACGTTCGAAGTAGAGCTCCTTGTTGATCCGTGGCACCATGGCCGCCAGTATCGCCGATTCGGTCAGTTGCTGGCGCTTCATTACTCCTTTCGTCAGATATCCGATCGCGCCACCCTGCTTCCCCGGGTTCTCACCCATAATCTTCTCCGAGAAAACTTCACCGACCGTAGAGCCTTTCATGAGCTCAGCCTCCATCATCGACGGGTACCGGAAACCGGGCCCGGTTCCGAATGTGTATCGGCCCATCTTATCCAGGATGGCGCAGTACTGGACGTCGTAGATGCCGTCCTCGCGGCGGAACAGGCCGGCCTCGATGCCCACGCCGATGTCGGCGTTCATCATGACCTGCCAGGCGCGCTCCTTCGCCCCACGCTTGACGTCTTCCTCCCACGGCTCGTCTGGAACGGACGTCCTGGTGACTGAGCCTTCGACCTCCAGCTCTGAGTAGTATTGCGAGAAGATATTACGTACCGCCTCCACCTTGACCGGGTTGGCGGAACCGACATGCACCACGAGCGGCCGGTTGAGGTGCCCTTCCAGGTCGACCTCGCCGTCCAGGACGCGTGTGGAGCTGATCGGGCAGAAGTCATCGGCCAGGACGTGGCCGATCTGGATGATCATAAGCCTCTTCATGTCGCGGCGTTCCCTCTCGGCATTGATGATCGCCGCGTTACCGATCGTTTCCGGCGAGACGACGATGGCGTCCAGGGTATCGTCATTGGTCGCCTCGCCCTTGGATGAGTTGATGACCTGTATGACATAGGGCTTTCCCTTGGTCTCGGCATATTCGATGACCTCGGCCCTTCGCTCGACCATCGGCGTCATCTTGATCTTATGCCTGATGGCGAACTCGTCGGACATGAGGCCGATGGCCACCTCGTCCCCAACCTCGAACGCCTTGTCGAGCAGTGCCCTGTGCCCCTTGTGCAACACGCTGAACGTTCCGCCCACAGCAACCTTCATTATAATCCCATCAGAATAACCGCGATGATCAAGACGACGAAGCTGACGACGTAGAGCATCATCAGCTGCTTCTTTTTCTTCTGCATGACCGCCTTGTTCGAGCCGCCGCATTCCTCGGAGCAGAAACGGTCCTCTCCGACGAACGCCTTGCCGCACTCGCGGCAATGTTTGTGCTGGGCGATCTTGTCCTTGAACTGCATCGGATTTGTAATGTAGGGCCCTTAAAAGAACTTTCCCAATCAAATCACCGGTGCTGTGACTCAGGCATCTCCCCGATGCCGGTCTCGCAGCGCCTATCCAACTCATTGTTCATGATGATGATGCAGTGGTCAGCATGGTATGAGATCGGTCCGAGACAGATGACGCCCGGCGTGTGGCTGAGCAGATGCGACTCCTCATCGCTGGTCAGGTCGCTATGGTCACTAAGGATGAACGTGACGTCGTTATTGAACTGCTTCTCCCGCACGTCGTTGCCGTCCTCCTTGAGATAGATGATCTGAGAGATCTTCGCCAGTTCGTTGATCACGTCGTTGAATGAACGGTTGGAGACGTAGATGCCTGGGGAGCTTCTCATTTCATCTTCGCCCGTCTGCAGTAAAGCGTTGCGCACTAGCGCCCCTGTGCTCCGTTCGTCCGGATTGAGGTACTTGAGCTCGTTGCCCACCAGGCGCACCATGCGCGGCGGGTGCGGCGGTCCCTGCAGGACGAGATATACTTCCACGTCCCGGCGCAGCTTATGCGACAGGAAGAACGCCGAGTTGATGCACCTGAGCAGAATATCCAAACGGCCAGCCCCTCCGGCCATGTCATCCAGCTTGAAGTCCCCGGTGGTGACGGCCTTGTGGCCGACGATCACGAACCTTCTCACTGCAGATCCTCCAGACCGCCCGCGCCCGCTTGCTTCATCAGTTGCTTGCGCAGCTTGCGGTTGCCCATGAAGCCTTTGACCGCCTTCTTGGAGTTGTTGTACTGGTGCAGGAGCTCGCGCACGTCCTTGGGGTCCGTCCCGGAACCCCGGGCGATCCGGTTGATGCGGTTGCCCTTGATCAGGCGAGGTTCCTCCATCTCCGCTTCGGTCATCGAGTCCATGATGATGCGGTACTTGGCCAAGCGGGCCTGCGACTCCTCTACATTGATCTTGTCGGTCATGCCGCCGGGCATCCCGGGCAGCATGCCCATGAGCTTCTTGAGCGGGCCCATGTTGGAGAGCATTTCCATCTGGTCATACATCTCCCTAAGGGTGAACTTCCCCGACATGATCTTCTTGGTGGTCTCCTCCGCCGCCTCTTCGCTGATGTTCTCATGCGCAGTCTCTAGCAGCGACTGGAGGTCACCCATGCCCAGCATACGTGAGATGAAACGCGAGGGGATGAACGGGTCCAGGTCCTCCAGGTGCTCGCCCACCCCGATGAAGACGATCGGGGCTTTCGTCCTGGCCACCGCGCTCAGTGCGCCGCCGCCCTTGGCCGTGCCGTCCATTTTGGTGATGATGACGGAAGTGACGCCGACCGCATCGTGGAACGCCTGGGCCTGCGGCCCGGCCTGCTGTCCGACCGAAGCATCGAGGACGAGTATGCGCTCGGTGGGCTTGGCCACGCTTGCGATGTCCTTGATCTCCTGGATCAGGTCGGCCTCTAGCGCGTGCCTACCGGACGTATCCACGATGATGACGTCCTGGTTCGCCAGCGCCTTCATCCCTTCGGCGACGATCTTGGATGCGTTCGTCTCCCCCGGAATGCCGAAGAAGTGAATGCCCACCTTGTCGGCGATCTGTTTGAGCTGGTCATAGGCCGCCGGACGGTAGACGTCGCCTGCGATCAGCCCGACCTTCATGCCCTTCTTGTGAAAATAACGACCCAGCTTGCCCGATGTTGTGGTCTTGCCTTGACCATAAAGGCCGACCATCATTATGGTCTGCTTTTGGATGGGGAGAGTCCTCTGCTCTCCCAGGATCTTCACCAGCTCATCGTTGATGATGCGGATGACGTGTTCTCGCGAGCTCTTGCCCGCTGGCGGCTTCTCCGTCAGCGCCCGCCGCTCCACTTCCTTGGTGATCTCCAGGACGAGCTTGACGTTGACGTCCGATTGGAGCAACGCCCGCTGAATGTCCTTGGTTATCTCCTTGACGAGCTTCTCATCAATGTTGCTGGCGTTGACTATCTTCTTGAGCACGTCGCGCAACGATTGACCAAGGTTTTCGAGCACCATATCAAAGTCCTCTGCCAGCGGTAGGGTTCAACAATAATAACCTTTTTGTGCAGAAATTTGGATAGAAGGAAAAAGGTTTGGGAAGGGCTAGCCTTGTCAGAAGGGATGGGATGCACTCTGAAAACTAGCCCAGACCTTCCCGATACTACTATCGATTATAGAATATATATAGCTTTCTTAAAATTCCTCAACGGCGATAATCAGCTAAGGCCATCGTTTCCACTGGAATGATGGCTATAAATAAAAAAACGAGATGAAAGGGGTTTCGGCTTACAGGTAGCCGGACTTCTGAAGGGTCATCAGGTCTTCGGTGCTGAGCTTCTCGCCCCGCTTGAACTTGTCAAAGATCTCTTCCGATTCCTTCATGGCGGAGGACTCATCCTTCTTCTTCCTCGCCTTGCGGGCCTTTTGCCTCAGGCCGGTGATGATCTTATCGTAGTCGTGCACCTGACGGATGGCTTCGATGTGCCTCTTGTGCTCATCGTCTGCCTTGACCTTGGTCTCGATGAACTTTTCCTGCGATCCGTCCGCTTCCTTCCTTAAGGAGTCGGCCTTCTCGTAGAGCTGTATCATCGCGTCATGTTCCGCTTGCGCCTTCTCGGCCAGTTCGGAGACGAGCTTATGCTGCGCCTCGGCCTGGTCCTTGGCCTCGCGGAGGTCGTGGATCGCGCCCTTTACATCGGAGTTCATCTCCAAGGACTTCTCGCGTTCCTTGATCTGCATTGAGAGGGACTTCATCAGGTCGACCAGTTCCTTCTCCTTCTCCTTGGTGAGGGAAGAGGTCATCTGCTTGAACTCGAGGGCCTTCAGGTCCTTCTTCATGCGTTGGACCGATGGTCCCTCATGAGGAATGGTGTCCTTCTTGAGCTTGGTAACGTTCTCGTTGAGCTCGTTGACCTTCTTGTTCCATTGGTCGCGGCTTTCCTTAGATGCCTTGACCTGTTCGTTCAATGCGTCCCTAGTCTCGCGGTGCTTAGCCGCTTCTTCTACCAGTTCACGGACCTTTGCGTTCAGCTCATCTCTCTTTTGAACCCATTCTTTCGTTTTTTCGTTGAGTTCATCCCGGAGCCGCCTGTGCTTCTCCGCCTCGTTGTTGTTGAGCTGACGCTTCTGGTCGAGGTCCTCTAACAGTTCGGTCATAAATCTCACTCTCAATTGTGCATTTGACAATTAAGGCGAGTTGGACATAATGCAGACTATTTATAACTCTTTCGATAACCTTCGAGATTCGTAGGCTGAGCCAGCCAGAGCCTAACGGCCGTCTTCCGGGTCATCTTCAAGGCTATCGTCCTTGACCCTGCGATCGAGGTTGTCCTCGCGCTGCTCCACGTCGATGTCGTGCCACCCGTCGTTCGGGGAACCGAGCGTCCCGTCCTTCATCTGGAACTTGACCTTGAGCTTTCCTTCTTCATAGAATACGATGGCGCTCTTGACCATCGAGACATAATAATTGACCCGCTTCCCGTTCTTGGTCAGCTTGCGCTCCGTGCAGACCACCAGGCCAGCTCCCTCGAGATCTCGGATGCGGCGATAGCAGGCAGCGATCGGGATCCCGAACTGCACTGAGATATCCTGGGCGCATTTCGATACCCTCACCGTGGCCACCAGTATCTTGACCGCGTAAGGGTCCGTTAAGAGCTGGGAGGCGGCCAGAAGGTCTACCATGTAAATACCCCTATCGCCGAATGAGAATAAAAAGCCCGCAGGCAGTTTTTCAGAAATCCGAATTCGAGCCATCTATCGCAAAGGGTAACCCTGGCTGAAACATTTGGTCGCGATCCAGTGTGAAAAGACACCCCATACCGGTTCATCATTCTCCTCGTTTCTTATTGACCCTAGACCATCGGCATCATTCTGGGGCAATCCACTCCATCGATCACTTCTATCTCCAGGTGGTAGTATGGTGTGTACGGTTTCTGGCCGCAAAGCAACACCGTTCCGTTTACGCTCTCCAGCTTGATGTGCATCGTGGCCTGGTTTGCCAGATGGGGCAGCGATTTGCTGATCGGGGTGGCCTCGGCCACGACGACATGACCGCCACGCCTCATGGAATCGATATGGTGGAATGTCTGGGGCAGCACGTCGCCGCCGTAGGTCGCCTCCATAGAATCGAAGCCTAGGATGGAAAGGTAGGGCTCCTGGGATTTTGAAAGCATATACTTGAGCGAGTCCCAGCGCAGGTCGTGCGAAGCATCCGTTCCCTCTATGGCACGCAGGAACCGGTACCCTTCGGTGGATTGGTTGCTTGTGTCTAATATGTTCAACCCATCCATCATGGCGGGCTTCTCAAGTTTTCCCTGCAGCCGCTTCTGGATCTCCGCGTAGTCTAGTGAATAGAGTGGGTTCCATACCAGGCCCCGGCCCTTCGAAAGATGGTCCACGATAATGCTGGTCTCAAGCCACTGCACCGTGCTTTGCGGAACGCCCTGGTCGATCTCAAGGAGTGCCATCCCACCGCGGGGCAGGCCACCCATGACCATGTCCAGGGCGGAGCAGCCAAAAGATATCGTTTTCAGGTCAGGGTCGGGGACCGATACGTGCTTGCCCAATGACACCGGCAAGCTCTCAGAGTCATGATCGAAGACGCTGAGTCGTCCACCCTGCAGCGTGAACATGTACTTCCAGCGGTGAATGCTTCCGCCACGTAGTTTCTCGATGATGAGCTGCCTGATGCGCCGGCCAGCCCTTTCGTCCGAGTCCAGTATGAGAACGCCATCTCCCAGATAGTCCATGATGGACTTGTTGGACGTCTCCAAGACGTATATGATATTGGTATTCGAATGCTCTACCAGGTCCTTCTGGAGCACGTTCATGATCCGCTGGGCGCTTATCCCGTATATCTCCGAGAGGGCCTCGATCGAATCCAATATGATCAAGGACCGCTTCGGCAGGTTGTTCTCGGCGATGTCGTACGCCAGCTCCAGCTCCGGCAGCATGGTGCCGATCTCCAGGACCAGTGAGCCGTCCGGTGCGAGGACGTTGTAATCATCGTCATCATCATGGTCGATCTCGCCCGCTTCGACCTGGCCCTCAAGCTTGTTGAGCTCGGTCCTGACGACTGAAGGGTTGGTATCGGTGACGGTCAGGGCACGCAGCAGGTTCTTAGTTGCCCGCAGCGTTGCCTCCTGCTTCGGGTTGACGTCCTCCCTCTCCACGTTGTGGGTCTTCTTGAGGAAAGCCTTGCCGGCCTTGAGGATCTCGTTCCGCTTAGCCTTCTCCCTTAGCCAGGGGAACTGGCGGAAGAGCGCCTCATCGGACACGCGTATTGAAAGATAATATTCGGGCTGTTCCTGAGACAGCTCCTCTATCAACTGAAGGGCGAACGTGGTCTTGCCAGTTCCGGCGTCTCCCTTGATTATCAGGGAGTGACCGCCAGGCGACCTGAAGAAGTCAAGTACCTCCTTGGGTATCCTCCCATTGCCAGTATCAGCGCACATTCATACCACTTCAGCCCAAGAACCAACTAGACCCACTTAAACCTTCTTGGCTCATTCTCGTTCCAGCTAATGAAAACAGTCGGTGTACGATAGTCTAGAGAATTTATTCCAGGGAAAATTACGGAAGTTGATAGACGGGCCCGACAAGGTTTTATGCGGAGTCGGGCATTGCACTTGTCTATTAGTTATACGGAGCTGAACTGATGCTTCTTTGCCCATTGGATTACCGCTACGGGCGCGACGAGATGAAGATGATATTCACGGAGGAGAACCGTCTCCTCACCCAACTGAAGGTAGAGGCTGCCCTGGCCCGAGCCCATGCCAAGCTCGGCAACATTCCGAAGGCGGCAGCTATCGAGATCACCAAGAAGGCCGACCTGAACTTCGTTAAACCGGAGCGGGTCAAGGAGATAGAGGACGAGACCAAGCATGACGTCATGGCCATGGTCCGCTCGCTGTCAGAGCAATGCTCTGAAGAGGCTGGACGCTATGTGCATTTGGGCGCCACCTCCAACGACATCGTCGACACCGCCTCCGCCATCCAGATATCCCAATCGCTGGACATCGTGGAGAAGGATGTCGTCCACCTCATCGCCACCTTGGTCGGACTGGCCAAGAAGCACCGCGACACCATCATGATGGGCCGGACGCATGGTCAATTCGCCATACCGACCACTTACGGTTTCAAGATCGCCGGTTACATCACCGAGATGATGAGGTACCAGGAGAGGATCTCAGAAGCGCGCAAGCGGCTTTGCGTGGGCAAGATGTCGGGCGCCATCGGCACCGGCGCGGCGCTCGGTCCGAAGGTCCTGGAGATCCAGGAACTGGTCATGAAGGACCTGGGACTGGGCACCGAGGAGGCGGCGACGCAGATCGTCTGCCGCGATCGATACGCCGAACTGGTTGCGATCATGTCCATGCTGGACACCTCTTGTGAACGTTACGCGACCGAGGTCCGCAACCTGCAGCGCTCCGAGATCATGGAAGTGTCAGAGGCGTTCGACAATGAAAAGCAGGTTGGCAGTTCCACCATGGCGCAGAAGCGCAACCCGGTCATATCCGAGAACCTCTGTGGTCTGACGCGGATCGCCAGGGCGTTCATCATTCCAGCGATGGAGGATATGGTGCTGTGGCACGAGCGCGACCTCACCAACTCCAGCGCCGAGCGTTTCATCCTACCCCATATCATGGTCCTGACCGATGACATCGTGACCAAGATGGACACGGTGTTCTCCGGGCTGGTCATCCACGCGGATAATATGCAGCGGAACCTTGACTCGTCCCGCGGGCTGATGATGGCCGAGCCGGTCATGATCTGCCTGGTGGGCAAGGGCCTTGGTCGGCAGGAAGCGCACGAGATCGTACGCCGGGCCAGCATGGCGGCGGAGGACCAGGGGAAGACCTTCAAGGAGATGCTCCTGAAGAACAAGGAGGTCAAGTCCCGCCTGACCAAGACGGAACTGGAAAAGGTGATGGACCCGGCCAACTATGTAGGCGTGGCGCCCCAGATCGTCGATTCGGTCGTGGCCAAAGCGGAGGCGTCGGTCTTACCCAAGAAGTCTACGAAGAAGGCAAAGAAGACCGTTCTGAGATGATGCGGTCAACGGTCGGCGACCGCTCTCTCACCTTTTTTCTTCTCCCAGCTCGTCAGGGATTCGTTTAAAATTCATGCCCATTGGGCAAAGATAAATATGACGATATTGACCTCTATATCACGATCCACTTGTTTCTGCCCGACAGTTTACCAGGTTGTCCCCGATGGAGCTGATCGGCCTCCGCTGCGGCCTGGCCTTCAGATGCAGGAATTCCAAGGAGAATGAGCAGGGCTGCGGGTACAGCTCACACTGCAAAGAATGCAACCTATGGGAAGTCGTAATCAGGACCATCAGCCCGGTGAGAAGTTTCTGCGGGTGAGAGCGGTCATCCCACCACTGGAAGGGTCGGAGAACGGCGAGACGGTCCTGATGATCTCCACCGCCCCGATACGCTCGTATGGGAAAAGCTTGGCCCTGGTTTTCCTGGAAGACTTCACCGAGCCTAGGAACGACCATCCGGGTTGAGCAACGGACACTGGATTCTGACCGAACCATAGGATTTTGTTGAGTTATGATAATAAAATAGTAACGGGAAAGGGTTTCCTTCACGCGCTTAGAAGATCTGTGCATCTCCCAGTTGTGGCAGATGGACCTTGATCCGGTCAAACTGCCCTTCAGCGAAGGTCAAAATGACATGGATCTTCAGGTCGACCTCCATGCTGCCCGACTCCCCATACACCACTAGTTCAGAATTGGTGTGGAAATTGAGCCACAAGTCTGCCTGCGCAATGTCGCCGCTGACTGGTATCTCCAGGTGTGCCACGAGCTGCAGGTTCTTCGAATCGAGGACGATAAGCGGCTCTTCGTTGACGTTGAGCAATGAGATCGTCCCATGCCAGTTCACGTGGAGTTTGATATCGATGTTGTCCTTCTTCTCCGACATGACCATGTTCACATGGGCAGCACCATCGATCAGGATGTACTGAATCTGCTCCAGGTACGGAAGGAAATCTGACGGCACCAGCTCCGCCAGCATCATCTTCTGCTCATCCGTCACCAGGTCGTCGACGTTGATCTTGTAAGCGTCGACCTTGATGTTTTCTACCAGCCTCTCATTCGAGTTCTTCGCCTGAGCCGGCGCGATCGCGAATGCCACGATCAGCATCGGCATTAAGACAGCTAACGTAAATATCTTCACCATTTTTTTCATATTCATATTTAGACATCCCCCAAAGGATGTATTGATATTCGTTCCGTTTATTAAGTAATGATATGTCTTTATTCCATAATATGAAAATAGCATTTTATGAATATAATAGAATGAATAAATAAAGCGTGAATTTTCAATAGCCCATACGACGGATTGTTATTCGGTCAGGTCTGTAAATTTATGATGGTTCGCTATCTTCAAGAACGATAAATACGAGTTGTCACGAGCAGAATTCAAGGGACAACATATTGTTGTTTTTCTAGGGCATCCCTATGGCTGGACCATTGAGTCCAGTATCCCTCAAGGTCAGAAACAATTATATCCCAAGTAGTGTTCCCTGTCCGTACATTGGGCTGGTAGATCAGCGGAAGATCGCTGCCTTCGCAAGGCAGAAGCCGGGGGTTCGAATCCCCCCCAGTCCACCATTAAATGTATCCAGTATAGTCAAAATTTTTCTTAATAACAGGGGTGTCGTGGATTATTGATGGTGTGTTCTTCCACGCATCCTTGAGCTTGCTGCCGGCACGATCCCGATCCATAGCGTAGTAGCTCTTTTGGGTCGTCTTGATGTCCGCATATGCCTCAACTGAACGCTCATCGCAGGGAGCAGGCTTATGTCGCTATGGCACGTGATACTGGTTAGGGTGGGCCTGAAATCCTTCATTCGAAAATCCACTCCCGATTGTTCTTCGATCTCTGACTTGACCTTGTAGATGTGGTTCACACTTTAGAAGGTGTCATTGTCTCCGTTCATATTCGAGTCGGCATTCTCTTGCTCGAGCAGGAAATACGCCTTTACAATCATATTATCAGTTGAATTCTGGGACCCTTCGACTGAGTTCTATTCAGTCCTTTGCATTACCCCTGTCTTAGTAATGTGAAATTCCGCTTGGATGTCCTACCATAGTCGAACAATGCGGTCCAGTAGCCCAAAGCGATTCTCAAAATTCTCCACGGGAGGGAACAAACGGACGCGGGACATCACATCCATTGAGCCTTTGTATAACTTCGCTGAGCCAAGCTCGCGATGAGTATTGGTCATGCGCAACTTGTAACCCTCATTCCCATGCCCTGGATCATATACCTTTAACCCCCTCTTCCTATTATCCTCCATGGTCATCATTAGAACCATCATGCCTGGGGAGAAAGCCCGGAATTTGTTATTCATGCCTAAATGAACGCCGCGGGCCACAACACCGTCGATTAAATATGATACCTGACCAGCCACCTCCCCGTCGATCAGCAGCTCATTGATCCCCCCCTTTCCCGAACTCAATTCCAGTTTCCCCATCTCAACAACTAGTCTACGGTTACTATTCGTTCGGAATATAGAGTCCCTATGCTCCCAGCGCTTATCGTGATGTGAAAGGAAGAGATTCATGGCCTTCTCCGCGTCCTCGATGCTCTCGACTTTGCGGAAATCGATTCTTCCATCCTTTTCTAATTTGTTCCTTAATCTTAGGAGGTTCCCTCGAGTGTTTTTTTCAAAGTTGGCGGCAATATTACCCTCGAGCGGGAAGACATAAGTGCGATGGATTGTAGGGCTTAAGGATGAGGACTTTCCTTCCCCCATCTGGACTATCCCATCCAGGAATCTTTGAGTGGAACTGTTCGGTTCCATATGAGACATGACAAGTTTGTTCCACTTTCTTTTCTTGACGCACCCCAGCATTTCCCTGATGGCTTCCGGATTGTCTTGCTTGGCCATGACACTGTGTAGGGTATAGCCGTGTAGAGGAAACAGGTTGCCAACCATTGATATGGTGTTTATGGGTAAGCCCATAACCATAGAATGACTGGTGCACATTGGAGCAGCCCCTATTAGCTCCCCTCTTTCCTCAATAAGTACAATGTATGGCTTGACCTCCGCCTTGAAATTGTCCAACCATAGATGGACAAGGTCATAGGAAGAGTAGATTGGAACTCCACACTCCTGGCGAAGCCCCTCCCATGCTTCCCTATAATCCCGAAAATGTTCCAGGGATTCGAGTATGGTGCTCCTCATTAAGCGGGTATTTATTATTTTCAGTATTTAAGGGTAATGTTCCAAAAAACTATGGCCATTACTAGGGCAACGGCCCTTTGCGGCAATAGCCAATCATGCGGAAACTTCGTCTAGCATACTAAGCAGGCTGAACTCAAAACATTATTTCGAGCGGTCTTAACCTAAACTGGTTTAAGTTCGTCTTGTGTTAAAATGATAAATATCGGTAGAGGTCCGATTTATGAAATGACGATCAAATTAATAACCTTCCAGTAGATATCACTAAAACGTCCTTCGATGACGAAACTTCTAAATGGCAGTAGAAGCGACGTGGCTGCCCATATCATACGAATGCCGGACTTAGTTGTTCAAGACAAAAATGGAGAAGTCTATTTCATCGAGTTTATATTCAGAGCCAGTGAGAAATTTGAATATAGATACTTGAAGGATTATCCATTCGAGAAACATTATATTGTATTTGTCTAAATAAAAATATTAAATGTCTAACCGTCCAGAACTTGAAAATTGGCAGGGTGATCACACCGACCTCTCGCAACTATCTCGGATGTGTGAAAGAGGTCGATTTGGATAAAGATGCTATCGTAAGTTTCCGTGACTTTGCTGTAAGATTCTTCGACAAGGTTGAATATCCACCAGGTTGACATTTTATCCAGCTCGAGCTCTGCCCTTCCCCCCGACGGTAAGCGCTCGTTTAGATCTCTCTTGAGAATAAGGTTTCATCTCCGTTTTGATAATCTTTTTAACTATAATCGAGCCTGATTAACGGTCATTAAACTCATAACTAACTCGTCGGTTCTCATTCTAGCTATTTCAGAATTAACAAAATTGTTAGATAGTTGGAAGATAGAGAGGGTATTGATTGATGAAAATTGGATAACGTTTCTAACGGTTTCTTTGTCCGTTCATTTCTCAAACCCTTCGGCGGGGGCTTTTCCGGGTTTGTAAAGAATCGGTCGTTACCCAGTATTTTATTCTCTTTCTTGGTTAGGTCGTTTTCATAGTCTTTTCGTAGGCATCAAAGAACGACTTTAAGGTCTCTAGAGACACATATGGTTGTGCCCTAATTCTCATCGAGTCTACTATCGGGCTCAACATCGCATGCAATTCCTCTGCCGAGTCTGCCTCTAGGATGAGGAAACCACCACGCTCGTCGGAATATATCCCGTGCTCCATCACTTTCCCTGATTGCATAAGTTTGTTCAAATGAGCGAATATCAATTTCTGCACCGGGACAGCACTCATTGGATCAAAGACCTCCCTTACTAACATTTCCACATGGAACTTCATCGAGACACCTAAGAAATAACTTGAACCCTCGCATATTTTATAATTGCCTTCGGTCAATAAGCAAGAATAGTTCCCTCTCAAAATGTAAAAAAAGGTTCTCTTCAACTTCGTGTGGGTAAATGATTTCATTTAGGATAGTTTGGGAAGGCTCCCGCCCTCCCAAAATGATGCTTGAATGGTGATGACTCGCCGTGGATACCTAAAAACTAAAGCTAACTTATAGTAGATCAAATAAGAGATCTTCGAAATCTTTAATGTCATTCGATTCTAACAGAAATCGGTTTTTACCCATACAAAACCAAAGAGAGGCAAAAAAAGAAAACGGAAAGCGTTTAGTTTATCTTTAGAACCTTCGGCGGGGCTTTTCATGAATTGGGAAGAAATAGGTCGTTAGCTAGCCAGTTTTGTGGAGGTTCCCCAGTCCACCACAACGCATATCCAGACAGATATTTTTGATCCAATAACGGATCTATGTGTTTTATTGAATCGGACTCTTTGTAGGAGTCCTTGAGCTGTTTGCCCGCGACGCCCCTTTCTGCATTATCGCAGTATATATAAACGGGCTGCACAGTTGAGATTATCATTCAAATAACCTTTTTAGGGAAGAAGATGCCGACCATCAAAGTATTGCTGATTGACGATGAACCCGACCTTCTTGATATGTCTAAGATGTTCCTTGAGCTCGATAAGAGCATGTCCGTGGATACGGCAACCTCGGCGGATGATGCCTTGGAACAGCTTAGAAATCAAGAGTACGACGTCATCGTCTCCGACTATCAGATGCCTGGTATGGACGGCATTCAGCTTCTGAAGGAGGTCAGGACTATCGATAACAAGACTTCATTTATCCTCTTCACTGGTAGGGGTAGAGAGGAAGTTGCGATACAGGCCCTTAATGCCGGCGCCGATTACTATCTGCAGAAGGGCGGGGATCCAGATCACAATTTGCAGAATTAAATAATATCATAATTAAGTCCTATCAAAAACATCAGATGGAGTTGAGCCTCAAGGAGAACGAGGAGAAGTTCAAGGACATTTTCAATTCAGCTAACGATTCGATTTACATTCTTCATCTCAATGGTCGTATCCAGGAGATCAATGATGTCGGATGCGATTTGCTGGGATATACAAAGCAAGAACTATTGTTAAAAAATGTCACAGATATTAATTCGAAGGAGGATATCGAAGGCGCGTCTGAACGGTTGAATGAGGTGATCAAAAACGGATCAGGCATTTTTGAGACTGCGTGGATTACAAAAGATGGGAAGCGGATCCCGATCGAGCTTAACTCTCGATTAATAAAATATGCTGGTAAAACGGCGATCCTAAGCGTGGGACGTGATATTTCTGAACGAAAGAAGAATAATATTGCGCTTATCGAGAACGAGACGCGGCTCCGGACCTACATGGACAATGCCCCTGAAGGGATATTCATCGTCGATGCGACTGGCAATTATCTGGATGTCAACAAGACCGCTTGCTCCATGCTGGGATATTCCCGGGAGGAACTGCTAAGTCTGAATCTTGTAGAACTATCGGAAAAGAACCTGGTTCAAGAATCAGTTAATAAATTCCATGAACTCAAAGAAAAAGGGTCAATGACCATGGAAACGATCCTTTTGAGAAAGGACGGTACAGGAGTGCCCATTTTCTTGAACGCGGTCGCACTGCCCGATCAGAGATTTATGGCCTTCTGCACCGACATCAGCGAGCGCAAGCGGATAGAATGTGAACTCAAGATAAACTACGTCAAGTACAAAACCCTTCTATATTCGCTTCCAGTAGGAGTTACTATTGCAGACGACTCGGGCAAAATCTTGGAGAGCAACAACGAAGCCGAGCGCATTCTAGGATTGTTCAAGGAAGAACAGGGCAAGAGGCAGATTGATGGCGATGATTGGCGCATCCTTCGGCCCGACGGCTCTCCCATGCCTGCAGATGAATATGCCAGCGTCAGGGCTTTGAAGGAAAAGACACGGATTTCGGACATCGAGATGGGGATACAGAAGGGCGATGGAAGCACAACTTGGATAAGCGTCACTGCTGCACCGATTCCAATGGAAGGGCAAGGCGTAATAATAATCTTCAGCGATATAACCAAACGTAAGCAAACGGATGATGAGCTGAAAAATAGTGAGGCACGCTATTACCAATTATTCGACAACATTGGAGTCGGAGTGGCGGTGTATGTGGCGACGGAGGACGGCACTGACTTCATTTTCAAGGATTTCAACCAGGGTGCGCAAATTATTGATAAGGTGCCAAAGGAGGAAGTCATCGGGCGCAAGGTGACTGAGGTCTTCCCTGGTATCGATGAAATGGGCCTATTGGATGTGTTTAGAAGGGTTCATCAGACCGGGAAACCGGAATCTTATCCCCTCTCCTTGTACCAGGATGATAAGATAATCGGCTATACGGAGAACTATGTCTACCGATTACCCTCGAACGAAGTGGTGGCCGTGTTCCAGGACTTCACCGCCATAAAAGAGATGGAGAACCGTATTAAAAATCTTGCCTCCTTCCCCGCGCTCAGCCCCAACCCGGTACTCGAATTCATGATCGGGACGGGGATCACATATGCGAACGCATCCGCTTACCAGACAGTTCGTGATATTGGCAGAGGGGATGATGTATCGCTCCTTCTTCCGAAGGACATCGAGGAGATCATCAAGACGCTCAAGAATTCCGATGCGATGCGCACAGTCCGCGAAGTCGAGGTAGGGGGGAGGGTGTTCCAGGCGAGCATCTTGAATGTGTCAGGGACGGACCTAGTCAGAGTGTACGAGACCGAAATAACGCAATCTAGGCTTATAGAGGATTCGCTGCTTGTGAGTGAACGGCGATTCAAGGATCTATTCGACGTCATGAAGAGTGGCGTTGCCATATATTACGTTCGTAACGATGGAGAGAGCGGCTCCGACTATATCATTCGGGACTTCAACAAAAGGGCGCTGGAGATCGAGGGCAAGTGCAGGGACGAGGTCGTAGGACACAGCCTCCTCGAGTTACGCCCCACCATTGACAGTTATGGGCTGATACCCATCTTCCGCCAGGTATGGAAGACCGGAGAGCCGGCCTTCTTCCCTTCCAAGATATATTCTGATGAGCGCTACTCCAACTGGTACGAGAACACCGTATTCCGCTTGCCTAACGGCGAGATCGTCGCTATTTACGACGACGCAACGGACCGCATGCTAGAGAGCGAGAAATTGAAGAAGAGCGAATCATTATATCGTCTCCTCGCGGACAACTCGACCGATGTGATCGGGATAGTGGACACAAACGGTTCCTATACCTATGTTAGTCCCTCTGTCTTCCAACTCAGAGGTTATTCTCAGGAAGAAGTGTTGCACCAGACAATAGACCAAATACTCACCAAAGAATCGATTTTGATCATACAAAAAGGGATTCAGCAGAATCTTGATATGGTGAAACAAGGCATCATTCCACCACCATTAGTGCTTGAGGTTGAGCAGCTCTGCAAGGATGGCTCAACCGTATGGGTCGAAGCTATCACCAATGAGTTATTCGATGCGACCGGAAAACACATTGGAGCCAACGTTGTTTGCCGAGACATTGCCAAACGAAAACGTGTGGAAGAGGCTTTGCTAGAAGTCAATCGCAAGCTCAATCTCCTGTCCAGCATCACCCGTCATGACATAAGGAGCCAGCTGATGGCCCTTGAAGGGAACCTGGATATGCTGCAGTCAAGACACAGCGAACTTGGAAGCGACGATCATCTTAGAAAGGCGGAATTTGCCGCCAAGAGGATCTCCGCTATGATCAATTTCACCAAGGAATACGAGAACGTCGGTGTAAATGCCCCAATTTGGCAGGATGCCCATAAATTGGTAAAGAACGCCTCTAAAAACGTTCAGTTGGGTAAGATAAGCCTTGTGAACGACATTCCCACCGGAACGGAGTTGTTCGCCGACCCCCTGATTCTCAAGGTCTTCAACAACCTGATAGACAACGCGATCCGGCACGGGGGCGCAATCACCAAGTTACGATTCTCACTAATTGAAAAGGAGGGAACGCGCGTCATCGTCTGCGAGGACGATGGTGTCGGTATCTCTCCGAAGATGAAAGGGAAACTATTCACACAAAGTGCCGGGAAAGAACATGGTTTTGGCCTATTCCTCTCCCGGGAGATACTGGCCATCACCGGCATCACCATCGAAGAGCTGGGCGAACCGGGGAAAGGGGCAAAGTTCGTTTTGTTGGTACCTGAGGGCGGGATTAGACGAACATAATGGAACAAAACCGATCCACTCGTCATTCTTAGATCAATACTCGAGCGTCCCCTAATATTGATTTTCGATAGGCAGAAACTTCACTTTAATAACGATCAATAACATGCGAGGTCTACTACAAATGACCTCAAACAAGATTCACATTTTGGTCGTCGACGACGAGAAGGATCTTTGTGCCCTTACAAAGGAATTTTTGGAACTCCAAAGAGACTTGATTGTGGATGCAGCATTTTCGGCGCAAGGGGCAAGGGACATACTTGCGTTTGCGAGCTACGACGTCATTCTTTCTGACTATAAGATGCCCGATGAAGATGGCATACAGTTCCTCGCCTCTATTAGAGCAACCGGGAATAAAATTCCATTTGTTCTTTTCACCGGAAAGGAAAGAGAGGAGGTAGTCATCGAAGCTCTGAACAAGGGAGCAAATGGCTACCTGAAAAAAGGTGGAGATGCATTACCACAGTTGAAGGAACTTGAGAACCTCATTCGGTCTCTAGTTCAGCAATACAGAGCCGAAGAGGACCTTAAAGAAAGTGAGGCACGCTTCCGTGATCTTGTGGAAATGATACCGATTGCCGTGTTCGAGATGGGTCTGAGCGGTAAGCTCACCTTCTTGAATAATTTCGCCCTCAATCTTTTTGGTTATTCCATAAAAGATTTTGCTGGAGGCATTGAGGCGATGGACATTCTTCATCCGGACGATCAAGAAAAGGCATTGATGAATATTCAAGAGATCTTGCGGATGAAGAAAGATATTAGCTCTCATGAATACAAGGCTCTGAGAAAGGATGGGACCACTGTCCCAGTCATCATCACTTCATCGATCATACTCCGTCATGGGCACCCGGTGGGAATAAGAGGAGTGGTGGATAGCGTCCCGAAGCGAAAAGACGCATCGGGAAAATGAAACCCTTAAGGGTCATGTCTTAGCTTTTCGGAGGGCAACCATCTAAGAAACAAGACCAAGATATTGATATTGGTGCTATGTTCATCGGCCATTACTGAACAAGATCAACAGAGTCTAACTGTCAACGTCAACTCATCAAACGCCTGCGGACCTGTTCATCCTCAGAAAACGTAGTTACCACCGGTTCAATAATTGAGCCCAAGGGTTGACAGATTAAACAGGATAAGACAGACCCCGTTCTGCGTTATCGTAGAATCTTTGGGCCGCCTTGAGGTGAGTATGCCGCAATTGGGCACTCGTGCCGGCAAGAGTGAACAGTCAAGATTGCACGTTATCGTCGTCAATGTGGAATGGAAGTCCGTGATTCCTGAAATCTGGTCGGATTGCGTTTTTCGATCTCCCGATATTGCCTTGGAGGTCATTGTTGGAATGCCCCTTAACCTCTCACTCGTTGTTACTCGATAGCTATGAGTTTGCCTAGAAACCCTTGGAATCAAGCGGAATTAGGAGATCGATATCGAGGTCATTACCCAGGAATTACATCCCAAATAAAGAAAAAAAAGGAGGCCATCAGGCCTCGTTATTTTCGACGCTCACTCCTTCTTCCGCCGCTTCAGCACCAGGACCCCTCCGACCAGAAGCGCCAAGATCACAATGACCCCTACAGCGATCAGCAGCGTATCATCGGTGCCAGGAGGGTTAGCCTCTGCGCTCAGCGTGCCTAGGGCAGTCGTCTCTCCGGCGGCAGTGGTGACGTTCTGCGTGACCGTCTTGTACCCATCCTTGCTAATCGTCAGCGTGTATGAGCCAGACGCCACTTTATTGAACTCAAAGTATCCGTTGGCGTCGGTCTCTGTGGTCAAGCCATTGCTCAACGTGACCTTCGCGTCGACGGTCGCGTTACCACTGACGTCTAAGAGCGTACCGGTTATTTTGCATTCGTCCTTCAGCGTTGTGAACGTCCAGCCTGTAGCGGCGAGTGCCTTCCCGGATACGTCTTTACCGCTGGCACTGAGGGTATAGGTCGTGTTGTAGGCCAGCGCCGAGGAAGGCGTGAAGACGGCGGTATTGCCGCTCCAGGTCAGTACTCCGGTGATGCCGTCGACCAGGATTGTCGTAGCGGTCTGGTTCATCGCCTCGCTGAACTGGACGGTGATGGTAGCGCCCTTGGAGACGCCACTTCCGACCGGGGCAGTTGCGATCACCGTCGGCACGGATGCTTCCACAGTGAAAGACACCGAGGTCTGGTTGACGTTACCGACGTTGTCGGTCACTTTGACATAAACTATGTACACGCTGTCGGCCAGGGTCAGGTTGTGGCTGTTCCCGGTGACTGTCGTCCAGGTCGTCCCATCGGTGCTGATCTCGGTCAACGCTATGCCGGACAAGGCATCGCTGGCATTCCATTGCACCGTTACCGTGCCGGTGGTGTTGATCGAGCCGCTGGCCGGGGATACGAGGGTCAGGTTCGGGCCGATCGTATCGCAGATGACGGTCACATTGTCGCTGACCTTCAGTCCATGGCCGTCGGTCGCGTTGACGAAGATGTTGTTGACGCCCTGTACCAACCCGACCGATGCGGTCCACGAACTGGACCCGCTGCCCTGACCGGAAGTGCCGGCGGCGGCATTGTACCAGGTGACGTCGGCAAGGACATAGCCTGAGGTGATACCGGAAAGGACCACGGTCGTCGATTTAGTGTACAAGTTCGATGCGGGCGAGAGGATCTTCACCGAGAGGGCGACCGGATAGTTGTCCATCGCGCCTCCGGCGATGACATACGGCGAATCGACTATGCCGTCCTTGTTGGAGTCCGGCGCCGTCCAGTCTCCCCAGTAGTTGCCGATTGTACCATTCCCGTAGCTGATGATCGTACCCTGCCAGTTGTTGACGCTGTCGTCAAAGGCCTGGATATTGGCCGGGTTGTACACCGAGGTGCTTCCGTTGTTGCCGATGAGCACGTTGGCGTAGATGCGGTTGACCGCGCCGTTGCATGCGGTCAGGTTTATGCCGTAGCTTACGGAATGGAATATCTTGTTCCAATCGATGATATTACCAAAGGATCTCCACAGAATGATGCCACTGTTCAAGGCGGTGTCGATGGTATTATTAAAGAAGACGTTGCCGTTGGATAGCTGAATGTGTATGCCCCTCAACGATGAACCGTTCAGGATGTTATCGGATACACTGTTGTTATTCGAAGACTCGATATAGATGCCGTCCCCCATCGAATGGATCAAGAGGTTATCGGAGACGGTGTTTTTGATCGTGTAAGATAGGGTAATTCCAGCGTAGGTATTGCGAACGGTGCTGCCGACGATGACATTGGTCGACCCGTATATCACTACGATACCATATGCAGTGCTGTATATGGCATTGTGAGTGATCGTTGTGTTGGATACGGTGTTTTGCGACGACATGTACAAGCGAACCCCGGCGTGATAGGCGTCCACGATCCGGTTGTTGGCATAGGTACAGTAGTTAGATGAGAACGCGTAGATGGCGTCGTAAGCGCCGGTGATGATGTTGTTCTCGACCACGATGTTCGAGCACCAGAAAAGGACCGCTCCGCCGCGCATGTTCAACCCGTTGACGTTCGCGTAGGTGACGTTAAGCAGGATGACCTCGCCGGCCCCCGAGGGGACCGAGGCTCTGTTCATGTTCTGATTCTTAAGGAAGTACACCGACGCGCCATTGATGGTGTTGTGCGAGGTGATCGTCATCGCGTCGATGTATGCTTGGACACCGACGTTCGAATCGCTGTGCCTAAGCTCGATCGAGCAGCCGGTGAGCTTGTTCCGGTCCAGGGTGGCTGCGCTCGAGACCAGGAAGATACCGTGACTTCCGCTCGCTCCGGTGATGGTGTTGTTGTCGACGGTGATGTTGTTCGATCCGACGATCTCGATTCCAGTGATCGAGTTATAGATGGTGCAGTTGTAGATCGTAATATGCAGGCTGACATTGTTTATCGATATGCCCACCCCTCCGTTCCCGTCGATGCTGAGGTTGGCGATGACCTTTGGATCCGAGGCCGTCCCGGTCCCAGGGTAGTTGAAGAGGTCTAGGTCTGAGTTGCCATTTATGGCGATCGAGGTCGATGGGGTGAGCGCAGCACTCACCATCGACGAGCCAAACACGCTCATCAGCAAGGCAATGGATATCATGGCTGTCAAAAACTTGGTCCTCATGAGATTATCCCTTTTGTTAAATCGAATGGACATATATTAACGTAATCAAGAAGCCCATCAAACAGTCATGACCCAATAATACCTATAGAAATATCGGGAATTATTTTCCATACCGTGCTATAAATTCGCATTTTTATTAACTTGATGAACGTTGGGTATTTCTTGTCTAAATAGGCATCTAGATACTAGTGAAATGAATGCCCGACGAGGATCGGAACACATTGGGATCAGACTCGGCCGATATTTCATTGATCTGGCAGATATGAGTATCCGATGCCATGTACAGGATGCTGGCACCTTGGTGAGATGGTCAGGACCTCGTTCTTTGGAGGGGGTCCGGCCTCCAAGCCAAGGAACTTTGACGAGAAGGAATTTTCTGTATTCCACCGGTGCAGCGAGGAATGGACAATGAAATACGCTCTGGTAATAGCGATATCAAATTCCAGACGGATCAAAATAACTAGACTTGGAAGGGAAGTCCCGATCGAGCCCTGTGCTAAGGATATCCCACATCGGTCTGGAAATCTAATGGGTGACGCGGCATCGATGGGCAGAAGCGATGGCATGTGCTAGTTTTGTGAGGATGCCCGGTTGGACGAATGGCCGCGTGCCAATCGATTGATTGTTATATTCAGTTGATAAACCAGGACCTATTATCTCTTTTTCAACTCATTCTCGATAAACGGCCTATAGTTGCGGGAACAACATCTCCCAGCCGGGTTGGTGATGTTGCAATGCCCTCCGCCCCCTATTCCGGTGCTCTTCATAACTTCCTCGAATGTTGTCGCCCCATCTTCTATGGCTTTGACCACATCTTCTTCTGTCACCTGTTTGCAATAGCAGAGAGGTTTGGGTGATACATTTTCCTTGAAGGTCACTCTGGTCTTCACATCGGTCGTCCTCAGTATCCTCCCTCTTGAAGTTGTGAAGTATACGACATCGCAGTCGGGGTTCTCACATATCGAATATTTTACGCCGCCCAACGGCCAACAGGATTCCTTAGCATGATTTGCAACAGTGATCTTCTCGACCCCTAACCCCGCTTTCTTGCAGACTGGACATGTAGCCATGAGCCATATCAGCACTTAATAATTTATTAAGCTATTGAACTAAATATAAAATTATCTGGGGCTTATCAACTTTCTTTCTCTATTATGAATCTGGGCTTTGGACTCTGGGCGAAAAAGTAGGAATAATAGCATGAACAAGTTATGAGGAAATCACTGACTCCAGATATGGCTTCCATGCGATTACCGGGATCTGTAAACAATTGAACAACGTCGTGCTCCCTTGAAATACGAATATTGATGCAAGGTCAAGCGATGGAGGTCTCATGAACTTGACCAATGAGAGCTATGTCATCAAGATCAGCGGAAAGAACACGTCTGAGTTCTACTTCAAAGATAAGAGCGGTTGGTGTAAAGTGAGCACACGAGGCCGAAAGTTCAAGGCGACTCCTGAGCAGATCTTGAATCATGTCCTGCCTGCCATAGCTGGCCTCAAGCCAAATGTGACCATCAAGGTGGAACATTACGAGGATCCAAGTAAGCGAATCCTACCAGATGTCGTGGAGTAAATTTGTAAATTGATGCCTTGCCTCCTCGCAGTCACTCTTCCGGACGGCTAGCCCGATCTGAAATATCTCATTATAGCGGCATGGTATATCTCGTCGACAGCCTTGATCGTTGTCTTGATGTTTGCCCGGGGTTGTATTGTGCAAGGAAGGTCACAGTTTATGACTGAAACTACCAATTCTTGGGTCATCTTCCACAACACGATTATATTTGGTAAATACTTCTTAGAAGAAAGCGGGGAACAAAAATGATGGATAATATACTCCAGACTATCGGGAATACGCCCATTGTTCGAATCAACAAGTTAAATCCAAACAAAAATGTTAACATCTACGCCAAACTGGAGGGTTTTAATCCCACAGGTAGTATAAAGGACCGCATCGCTCTTGAGATGATCCAACAAGCCGAACGGGAAGGGCGATTGAAACCCGGCAAGACGATCATTGAACCAACATCCGGTAACACCGGTATCGCTCTGGCCATGATTGGAACCGTATTAGGATATCACGTCGAAATTGTCATGAGCGAGGCTGTTTCTGTCGAGAGAAGACAGATGATAAAGGCACTGGGAGGGGAGATAACCCTTACTGACGCCAAATCAGGTACTGATGGGGCCATTAGAAAAGCGAGGGAACTGGTGCAGCAGTTTCCGGACAAGTATTTCATGCCGGACCAGTTCTCCAATAAATACAATCAGATCTGCCATTACCGCACTACTGGAGAAGAGATATGGAAACAGACCTTCGGCAAGGTCGATTATTTCGTTTCTGCGCTGGGAACATCCGGCACCATTATGGGCGTGGGTAAAGCACTAAAAGAACATAACCCTAACATCAAACTCGTAAGTGCCCACCCGGTAAAGGGACATTACATTCAAGGCCTGAAAAACATGGAGGAGGCCATCGTTCCATCCATATACGACCCCTCCAAAATTGATATTACGATAATGGTTGAGACCGAAGCCGCCTACGAAATGGCTCGGCAGATTGCCAGCAAAGAAGGTATTTTTGTGGGCATGAGCAGTGGCGCAGCGATGTATGCTGCAGCGGAGACCGCTAAAAAGATAACTTCCGGCAATATCGTCGTTATCTTCCCTGACCGAGGCGAGAAATATCTCAGCACCAAATTGTTCCAGGCTTGATTCCACCATCAAGGACGTGGATCATCCATTGATCAGTGGAATCCTACATATTGGGTGAAAGACTTCTTGAGATGGAATTCGGCCCTTTTCCTTCACATTCACGGCCGGAGCTATTCCCAAATAGGGGGAAATCAGAAATGAAAACCGTGCCAAGTTATTAGTCTCTAATTGGAAATCTTTCCTAGGGGTATTCGATGAATTGCCCGAAATGTATCTGGGATGGCAAAGCATCAGAACTCATAGAAGAGCCAGCTAAACTGAGTGTAAGGAACGGGTCATCCTGCGTTACAATGTACGAATCAAGATGACAAGTCTCTGTTCTTTATTGAATCTGACCATTTTACGTCATATTTCGATTGTGCCAGACCCATAATGATCTTGCCGGGTTAACCTTCGTTCACCTGATCCCAAGACTCCATGCATAGGTCGGTCATAACATAGTTGCATAATTGCGAATTTTCAATTCGGGCGTTATTGCTCGAATTGATATCGCTGAATGATCAAAACCTCCTCTCATCGACCAATTGATAAGCTTATTAATGACCGGTTAAAATAGATTTATTCATGAGCTACTGTACACGGTGTGGCAGGCAGAACCCTGACGATTCGCTCTACTGTAACAATTGTGGGGCCAACCTGACCTCGGGGAGGAGGAGTAGGAGATCGGACAAGGAGTGTGACGACCGATGCGATGAGGAATGTTCCGGTCGCAGCAGGGCTGGGATATTGTTCTGGGGTATCATAGTCATCCTAATAGGGATATGGGTCATCTTCGAATTCGGCATCAAGAAGATAATAGGTCTCCCATCTTGGGTCTATAATTTCGATTGGGGATGGGTCTTCGCAATTGTGATCGGTCTCTTCATCTTGGCTGCCGGCATCAACATGATCGTGAAGGGGCATAAAGATCAGTAGGACTTGCAGTCTTGGCCACATTTCCCACAGATCTCCCCATGCTTCCATTCGGAGATGCGTATACGGGTGTCTAAGAATAGGTAAGAGATAAGAACTGCTATCAGGCCCATCGCCCCCATTCCGGCCGCCCCTGATACACCGACCGTAATCAGCAAGAAGCCGACCACCAGAACAATGTTGGCCAATACATGCAGGGATCCGATCCGGGAATGGATCGCGGTCTCAAAAAGAGCTATCGCCACCAGAATCAAGCCGCTTAGAACAATGAAGAGACCTGCGTCGGGAGATATGCTGGATCCAGGCAGGTACGCCACCATAAGGACGAGGGCGATAACCGAACCAAGGGCGAGGCCGAGGCATCCGCCGCAGTATGCCCGGCCTCCAATGGCAACGACATGATCCTGGAATCGTTCGCAATCGGGGTGATGCCCTATGCGGCTGCGTCGGAGTGGGGCATCAGACCCCATTTCCGATCTACGCCCTTTCTTGCTTCTCCTTCCGAGATGGAATAAATTCATGCTCGAAAGGATGCCGTAAAGACAGCTGGCGATGAAAGCGGAGCCCACCACTAGGCGGTCGAACGAGGACAGAGTTCGCCCATCGGATGGCCCATAAATGGCGATGATGATGAGGACTCCCGCCGCAGCCACGGACATTATGAGGTATACGAGGACCACTTGCTTCTGGCTCAAACCATCTGCCTCAAGCTACCGATTACCCTCTTTCCCGCCATATGTCTGTAGGCCCTCTTCTTGAGCTCATTTCGTGAGAACAAACCCCTCATTATGGTCATGGGTGAGCCGTAGAAAGAACTGTAACATTTCAAAAGCTCCTCCTGCAGGTCCTGACGGGTCATGGTCTCGGTGGGCATTATGGCATGCGCCATGTCATAATGCGCATAGTTTCTGTCCTCGATCCACCCCATTTGTTCCGCAGCCTCATTGATCTCCGTTCCGGGGAACGGTGTGAGCACCGTGAAGATGGCCAATTCCGGATCCAGACCGCGCACAAAATCACGCAGCTGTTGTATCGATTCGGGCGTGTCTCTCCGGGAACCGATCACTATCATGGCTTGGGAGAGGATGCCATTCTTCTTCAATATGCCAACCGCCTTTGCCGCATCTTCGACCTTCTCCCCTTTTCTGAAGTCTGCAAGCACCTGGGGCGAGCTATTCTCCACCCCGAACAGCTGCCAGTTGTTGCCTGCTTCATGCAGTTGCGATACGACCTCAGGGTGTTGAACGATGTCGTCCATCCTGGCTTGGAAGAACCAGGGCACCGAACCGTCGAACCTCTCGCGCTTAAGGTTCTGGGCCAGATCCTTTCCCCTCTTCCCCAGCTCAAAGTTGTCATCTGTCAGCCAGATGAACTCCGCCCCAAAGTCATCACGAAGGTGGACCATCTCATCGGCGATCCGTTTCACCGATTTCGTTCTCCACATGCCCCCCCAGTGTTTCCATTGCGTGCAGAAGGAGCACTTATGCCAGCAACCCCTTGACCCCTCCACGATCAAATATCTAGAGTTACCTGCCATCATTTTGAAATTATACTTGTGGAGGTTCTTTTCGACCAGGTGATATGCAGGGTAGGGGAGGGTGTCAAGGTCCTCGATCAAACTGCGAGGAGGATTGTGCTGGATCAGGCCATTGGATCGGAAGGAGAGCCCGTGGATCGAATTTAGGTCGCCTCCGCCCGTTAACGCCCTGATCAGTTCCGTAAAAGTCCTCTCCCCCTCCCCCCTGATAACATAATCGATCTCTTGGAAGGCTGACAACGATTCACTGGCGGTAAAGGAGAAATGTTGCCCTCCTACCACGGTGATGATGTGGGGATCAACGGTCTTGGCCATCTCCGCCACCCTGGCACAACCATACACATTACACGTGAAGCCGGACGAGGCCACGATATTGGGGGAAAATGACGTTATGCGCTTCTCAATGCCCGTCCATCCGATGGATTCGGCTTGGCAATCTAGGATTTCGATCTCTACATCGATCAGTTCTCGTTCGATATAGGCGGCCAGCGCCAGCAGGCTCAACGGCGGTGGAATATATTCGCCCATTAGGAACCAGTAGTTCTTTGGTGGCTCCACCAGAAGGATCTTTGTGGCCATGATCTTCATGCGATTAGTCGGACCAAGCCGCTTATATAGATTTGGAAAGTGACTAGAATGATCTCATTCACCAATATCGATGGAAATCCCCACGGACCTTGACCATTTTTCCATTGGTTTATCGATCTACCTTTTTTTGATTATCCATGACGTCAGCTGGTAGAACGTATGGGTTTCAGCCAGGGCGGTCAGGCCGTTGAGGATGGGATGGACAGATGCCGCCCAGGTCACTTTCAGACCCGAGGAGACCACAATGGTCCGAGGATCATCGTCGCGATGCTTCCTTCCGCTTAGATCGGGATTAGCTCAAAGGCGTCCGATTTATCCCAAATCATGCTGTTTCGGGGAAATCCGTATCTGAATTTTCTGGTTCTCTTCAACTTTGAGTGGGTAAAGGGATTTCTTTTGGGATAGCGTTACCTGTTTCGTGGACGATAAGCAGCTTTTCCAGGCAACATTGGGGCTGAAAGCCCCGTGGTTCGTGAGCGAAGTGAAGCTGGACAAGGTCGAGAAGAAACTGGACATCTTCATAGACTTCGAAAAAGGGGCAAGGTTCCCTTGCCCCGACTGCAAGGCGCTGTGCGAGATCCACGATACCAGCCAGCGTACCTGGAGACATCTCAACTTCTTCGAATATGAGACCTATCTCCACGCCCGAGTTCCGCGGACGAAATGTCCCGGGCACGGAGTGAAGCAGGTCGAGCTCCCCTGGGCTCGACCTAATTCTGGGTTCACGTTGCACATCGAAGCGATGGTGCTGGCATTGAGCGATGAGATGTCCGTGGCCGGCATCGCCGGCCACCTGAACGTCGGCGAGGACTCGATCTGGCGGATTCTGCAGTATTACGTCAACGAAGCAAGGAAGAACGTAGACTTGAGCCAGGTCGACCAGATCGCCATTGACGAGTTCGCTGTGGCCCTTGGCCACAGCTATGTGACCTTCTTCTACGACCTCAAAGGCAGAAGGGTCATTCACATCGCCGAAGGCAAGGGAAAAGAATCGTTCACCAGCTTCGTCCGGGCGGTGGAAGGCCGCCTGGACCCGAGGCTGATCAAGCTGGTCTGCATGGATCTATCACCATCCTTCATCGGAGGCTGCCGGGACACTTTCCCGGACGCGATAATGGTCTTCGACCATTTTCACGTCATCAAGCTTCTAAACGATACGATCAACCGGATCAGGCTGGAGGAGGCCAGGAAGAACGGGGACCTGAAAAGGACCAAGTTCCTCTGGCTGACGAATCCAGAGAATTTGTCGGAGAAGCAGGAGCGGATGCTCCTGCATGTCAAGGACCTGGATATCAAGACCGCCAAGGCGTACCAGTTCAAGCTGGCGATCCAGCGGGTCTGGGACCTGCCGCCCCACCAAGCTAAGGAATATCTCAAGAAGTGGATCGCTTGGGCCGAGAACTGCAATCTGCCGGAGATGTCCAAGCTGGCGAAGAGCATCAGAAACCACATCGAAGGCATCATCGAGAGCGTACGCCAGAGGGTCACCTCTGGCTACGCTGAGGGCCTGAACAACAAGATACGCACGGCGTTCCGCCGCGCGTACGGTTTCAAGGCCAAAGAATACCGCGACACGATGATTTATTTGATCGCAGGAAGGCTTAACCTACCCACACAGAATTGAAGAGAAGCAATTTTCTTCATACTCCGGTCAGGCAACTTACCGGACGGGACCGTTCTTTGATAGACGCTTTTTATTTGGAGAAATTGCCGGTGTCTTTCGGTCTGAATGGAAACACCTATCTATCCGTTCTGTTACTCAGACCAAGCTTAACCGGTGATCTTGTGGACCTGTTGACGATGATTCTCATTGCGATCGGCCTGGCAATGGACGCGTTCGCAGTGTCAATAGCAAAAGGGATCACTGTTAAACGCAATAGACGAAACACCGCGATCTTGCTAGCTTCCCTTTTTGGAGGTTTTCAAGCGCTAATGCCTGTGATCGGATGGCTCGCGGGCCTGGGCTTGAAGGACCTGATCATGGGGGTCGACCATTGGATCGCGTTTGGGCTCCTAGGGTTCATAGGCGCAAAAATGATCTTTGACTCAACAAAGAACGAAGAGGACAACGAAAAAGATGTTACGTTGTACTTGGCGCTTACCCTCGCGATCGCCACCAGCATAGACGCTTTGATGGTCGGTCTCAGTTTCGCCTTACTGGAAACATCCATCCTCCTACCGATCCTGATCATCGGGGCAATAACCTTCGCGCTCTCGCTGGTGGGGTTCGTATTCGGTTCTGGCATGGGAAAGGTCTTTGGCACGAAGATCCAGATATTTGGCGGCCTCATCCTCATTCTGATTGGGATAAAGATCCTTGTGGAACACACCCTTTAAATGAACATTAATAGGTCAAATGGAGATGGACATTTTCGGGATGGTGAAGAAGAACGTGGTCCCTTTTCCTTCCTCGGACTCGACCCATATCCGCCCACCATGTCTTTCGACGATCTTCTTCGCTATCGCCAACCCGACACCAGTACCGGGATACTGGTTCCGAGTATGCAGCCGCTGGAACATCTGAAAGATCCTGTCGGCGTATTTCATGTCCATACCGATCCCGTTATCTCGGATCGAAAAGGTCCACTCGTTCGGTCCCGCAGACGCGGTCAGATGTACCTCCGGAGGAGCTTGACCATGGAACTTGATCGCATTGGTCACAAGATTCAGGATCACCTGCATTATCTGGGATCTATCGGCTTCGATCGAGGGCAGCGGACCAACGGTGACATTTGCCTGATTCTCTTCGATCGGGACCCTCAATAGCAGCAAGGTTTTCGCCACTAATTCGTTCATGTCCACCGATTCGAATGCCTTGCGACCGGTGTCCACTCTGGAGTAAGCCAGGAGATCATCGATCAGATCCTTCATCCTTTTCCCGCCATCGACGGCATATTTGATGAAATCCCGCCCATCTGGATCGAGCTGGTCACCGTATCTATTCTCCAATAGGGTAAGGTAGCTTATGACCATGCGCAGCGGCTCCTGCAGGTCATGTGAAGCGACATATGCGAACTGTTGAAGCTCCGCATTGGAGTGGGCCAATTCGTCAGCTCTTTGTTTGAGCTGAGATTCGAGCTCTTTGGGAGCTGTGATATCCGTAAACTCGGTGGCGAACTGCCCCTTCACCGGCGAGAAAGCAGATATCCGGAAGTGCTTCTTCATTGGCGCGAAATAGACTTCGAAGGTGGTCGGTTCACCAGTCTTAGCCACCTTATCATAGTGGTCAAGATATGGAGCCCGCTCAATCCCATATAGCTCTGAAGCCAATCCCCCAACGGCCCTATCCCTGGTGATGCCAGTTAATTTTTCAAAGGCTGGATTGACATCCAGGATACGATAGTCTATGGCGTCTCTCTCTCCGCAGTAGATCATCTCATGGAGCGCGATCCCTTCATTGCTGGAAGAGAACAGAGATTCGAATTTGCTTCTGCTCTCCTGCAACTCCTCTTCGGCCTTCTTCCTTTCCGTGATATCCTGGCCTTGCGCGATCGTCATAAGCACCCGGGAGGTGCCCGGAACGTACAGGGTTGCTGAATTCCAAAGCACCGTTCTGGATGTCCCGTCTGATCTTCGAACCGGTATCTCGACGGAATCCCAATGTTCCCGACTGCTCGTTCGAGCGATCTGGGCCAGCGACGTCAAACTGCTCTCATCCGGGAACAGGATTTCCAGTTTTCGTCCGATTACATCCGATGATTCGAAACCGGTCAGGTGTTCAAACGCATGATTGAACCGGATGATGTTCAGTTTTGGGTCCCAGACAATGATTGGGGCATTGGCATAGTCGATCAGGTTTTCCAAAGAGGATCTAGCCGAATTGAGTTCGGCCTCATCCCTCCTTCGCTCGGTGATGTCATAAAAGGTCGTATATACCTGATAAGGCCGCTCATCTCCGGGATGGAACAGAGGTTTGGCGCTCACGTTTATCCAGCGATACGCCCCTTCGTATAGGTTGTACACCCCCATGATCACATCGTTGACCTCCTTCCCTGTGCTTAATGCGATCATTGCTGGATGTTCCTCTCCAGGAAAGAGGGTTTCATTCTCGCGGATGCAATAACATTCTTGGCCCGTTGAAGTGCTGTTAATAAAAACCTCTGGGCCTTTACCGAGTATCCTCTCGGCCGCAGGGTTCATGGAAATGATCTTGCCGTCCGCGTCCTGAAAGACGACCCCTTGGGACATGGTGTCGTGGAGCAGTCGGTATCTCTCCTCCGATCGGCGTAACCTTTCGTCGATGCTCTCAGAGTCAGATCGAAGTGATGCTTCCTGTGATGCGTCCTCCCACTTCTGCGGCATTTCATCAGTTCCGATTGGCGGCCATAAACGAGGGTTCAACCGGTATATGTTGGATGTATTTGGGTAGACACGCCTCGAATAGGCATATGATAAAGAAGCTGTTGAATAATACAATTTTCGGGTTTATCATTCTGATAATGATGTACGGTTCTTGGCAATAATCCCCTTTCCGAGAACACATGTAATGATCACTGATTCCTGTGCCTTATTTCCAGATTCTAGTCCATATGATAGTGACAACATCAACTATATGACCAAATCAAAGATAGAGCGTGACCAACTAGATTTCTCTGGATGGTCTGTGTGACCCACGGTGGAATTGATATGAAAGGGCAATAGTCATCGGGATTTCATTCGACAGCCAGTCAAGGCGTCTGACAAGCTTAGGATATCGTTCCTTAGGCTCAGGAGAACAATGATCCATCCACTGAAGTTGAGAACGGGAGTCTCCTGTGAGGTCAAGGATCTAGGAACAAAAGGCCCATATCTAGGTGGGAGAATTGCCCACCATCTCATCAGATGAATCCCAGATGAAGCAACTGATGCTGAACCTGGTTGGAAAAGCGATCAAGTTCCATGGCTTGGAGAGGCCTGAGATAACAATCACCGCATCGCGCGGTTCAAATGAATGGACCTTCCGCGTTAAGGACAACGGCATCGGTCTGAACATGGAATACGCCGAAAGATATTCCAGATGTTCCAGCGGCTGCATACTCGGAACCATATCCCGGTACGGGTGTCGGATTGGCGATAGCGAAGAAGATCGTCGAAAGACATGGTGGGCGGATATGGGTCGAGTCCGAGGAAGGAAAAGGGACCACGTTCTTCTTCACCATCCCGGGAGCCGGGGTGGGAGATAGTAACATGCTGCCGCAGAAATGACAGTAGGAGATAGTACTATTGTCGGTCGGAATGGTCGACCGCAGGATTATTAAGCGTTCTACTACTCCACTTATCGAAGACATCGAGCAAGGAGAAAATCCTTTGGTGAACCAAGATAACGAGCTCCAATATCTCGGCCATGCCATCCCAATGATGGCGAAGAACCTAGCAGTAAGGTACGCTCGAGTACCGGGGGTTCATATAATCGTACGGCAAAGTCGGTGTAAAGGATGTGGGGTCTGCGTCAAAAAGGGATTCTGCCGGTTCGGGGCCATCTCGATCGTGGACACCATAGCGCACATAGATGAACGTCGCTGCCGCGGATGTGCAAGATGTACTCATCTGTGCCCGCGGGACGCCTTAGCCATCGAGGTAAGACCGCATCCCATCGTGCGCAGGTCATTGAATTACATCGATAACCGGATCGATAGATTGCTCAAGTGAACCGGTCATGAGGCCCCCGACCATTACAGCTATACCGTGTCACTTGAGCATTCTAGATAGACCGTTATCAAGAACTGGCTAAACTGCTGCCGTATGGTTCCTGTTGCCAGATCACTCGATTCCGGCTTGTCCTTGGCTGAATCGGGTCGAACGTCCAGGCGGCTCCCTGGCAAGCGGGAAGCTGCCGAAGAAGGACGAGATCCAGGAAATGGCCAGACTCTCCGTCGAAAGAACCATCCGACGCTTGTTGGGTCTTACCCTTGAAGTTCTTGGTAGAATGTTGAGGTCGATATTTAAACGGTCCAGCACTGCTATCATTTCAGATTTGCCGTTATAACATATGCCTATCCTTTTTCCTGTTCATTACTCGAACACTCTCATATGAAGTTTTAATATCATGGTCATGGCATTCCAGAAGATATCAGGTATATCCATGTCCACGGTAGCGAATGTTGATATGCGTATCGAAGAACGTTGTTATATATGCGGTAGGAACGCGGACGAGATCGGCAAGCTGATGGGCATGAAATCGTTTGAGGGCTATGAGTTCAGGACGCTCTACGTCAAGGAAGGCGGAGGGCTCAAGGACTCCAAGGTAGTCGATCACAAGCTCGTGAACCTATGCGATTATGAAAGGAAGGCGGTCAATCACAAGAAGATCGATGTGGTCGTTTGCCCCATCTGCAAGATATTGATCAGCACGCTTGCGCCGCGATGACCACAGCAATAATCAGGAAGGGCCCAGACAATTACCTAGTTAGGATGTGCTCGAACCGGTCTCAGAGCAGATTCTTGAAAGCATCTTCCTTGAGCCGCACCATGCTCCACTCTGTATGGACGGTGGCTCCACAGCTTTGATAGAAGCTTATCGCCTTGGAATTCCAATCCAGCACGTTCCAGTCCATTCTTCCGCAATCCCGGCGCTTGGCCTCGGCCGCACAAAATGCCAGTAATCTCCGCCCGATGCCGTGCCGACGGTACCTCTCAACCACGTAGATGTCCTCAATGAACAAGGTGGGTTTAGCCAGCAAGGTGGAGTATGTGAAAAAGAAGAACACATAACCGACCTGGTCCCCCTGTGCGTTGCAGGCGATATAGGCATGGAAATAGGGGGTTTCCGAAACCACGTCCTTCCGCAGGCGGTCCACCGCCTCGTGGGTCGGGGGCTCCAGGTGCTCGAACACGGCAAGCTCTGTGACCATCCTTGCAAGATCGTCGACGTTGCCGCTGTTGACCTTAACCATCGATATTTCCATTGTTTAAGCCTCATATGCAATGATATGGTATTGGTGGATGGATTGGTGATAATTAACGTTAACGACATTCGTCGACCAAGATGTTCGGGTCATATTACATCTACTGACGCTATAATCGCCGGTGTCGGCCTAATGATTAAGAACAGTGTGGCATTTAACCAACATATAGGTGATCGGTTCTATGGACCTTGACAAGATTGAGCTCCCAGAATGGATCAGGGAACGGATCCGCGGGATCAATGATGCACCGTTCATTCGCGATTTTGGCATAGAACTGTTAAGCATCTCGGATGCCGGAGAGGTCCAGATCACCATGGACGCCAGCGATAAGCATAATGCGCTGGGATCAGCCCACGGCGGGGCGGTGTTCACCATCGCGGACCAAGCGTTCGCGATCGCATCCAACCTGGGCCCGGAGCTTCAGGTCGCCATTTTCGCCAGCATGACGTATATCAGGCCGGCGAGGGGAAAGCTACTGGCCATAGCAAAGAAGATCGGGGAGACGAAACGGACATCGGTCTATGAGGTCAAGGTCTTTGAGAACGACGAACTGGTAGCCGTCTTTCAAGGCAACGGCTATAAATTGAAGGACCGTCAGCAATGATCGAGATTGACCATGACCCTTTGCATCACATCCCAGATGGTCACCAGCTCCGCTAGAAACCGCATCAATGGGACAAGTCGACATGTGCCGAGGCTGACCTCGAGTCATACGGCAGGATTCATGATTTGCTGAGAATGGAAAAAGGGCGGAGTCTTTCTCTCCGCCGTTCTTCTGCCGAACAGGACACGTCAAGGAGGATACCGATAGGTACTATCCGGCATCGTTCATCTTCAATTACTTATTTCTGAGGCTTGAACTTGTCGTTATTATGCCTTGCTCAATCTAACCTCGGTCATCATTTATTCATGTCTGAACTCGGTCCACCTGACAGCGGGGATGGCTTTGGTCACGATGGATGATCATGTGACTCATCAGGTTTTCGTATTTGGCATCCGGATCGGTGGCACTACATCCGCAAATGATACAGGCGATCTTCTTGCCGAAAAGAAGACTTCATCATCGATTTAGGGTCTCCTTCGGACCGTTTCATCCTGTAACGGTGTCCATGGCGGTGGATGATCAGGTGCTGCATTTAGTTCTCTGGACCCTTAACGTCCTGGACGGTCAAGCCGCAATCTGGACATTTGAAACTCTTGGCATAAACCATAGTGATCGAATTGAAATTTGGAGCATGTTATTAATATCGTTCTTAAATCAAGGATATTCCATTAAATTCGACTTAATCGGATGGAGAATTAATAGAGGACGGCGATCTCGATGTCCCCCAACCCCTACTGGACCAGGATGTCTCCCAACCCTTCATCCTTCTATTTCATTTCATCTTGCATATATTATCACAAGCCCGATCCAGGACATCATCCCTCTTGGCGAAACAGAACCTAACCAGATCTTCACCCGCATCGTCATGATAGAATGCCCTGCCCGGGACGCTTGCGATCCCCGTCCTTTTTAGTATGTACATCGCCCGTTCCTTGCTGTCCCTTCCAGGCACCGAACTGACGTTCGCCAGTACATAGTATGAGCCTTCCGGGACATATGGTTCGAGACCGGCGTCGTGAAGCGTGTCACAGATCTGCCGCCTTTTCTCCTCATAGGAACGGCAAACATCGTCGTAATATGACTGGGGCAAAGAGGCCACTCCTTTTGCCACGCCCACCTGGAGAGGGGATGGGGCACAGACGTACACCAGATCGTTGACGTAGCCAATCATCCTAGCCCATTCCTCATTCGCCACGCAATACCCGATGCGCCATCCGGTGATGCTGAAGGTCTTCGAATAGCCGGAGATCGTGATCGTCCGGTCCGCGATCTTCGCTACTGAACCGGGGGAGATGTGCTTCCTGTCGTCGAAAACGAAGTATTCGTATATCTCGTCAGTGAAAATGAAGATATCCTTCTCTACGGCGAAATCGGCCAGTTGGTCGATCTCCTCTCTGGTGAACACCTTTCCAGATGGATTACCGGGCGTGTTTACGATCACACCCTTGGTCCTTTCCGTAATCAGCGGCTCTAGCATCTCCGTACGGAACTTCCAATCGGGCGGATCTAAACGGGCAAATACCGGAATCGCTCCGACCGCCAATAGTGTGTTGACATGATAACCATAGTATGGCTCGATGACGATCACTTCGTCTCCCGGATTGAGCAAAGCCATGCAGGTACAGTAGAATGCACCGGTTGCCCCGGCGGAGACGATTATGTTCTTCTCCGGGTCCGTCTTGATCTTATTGAAGGCGGAGATCTTCTTTGCCAGCGCCTCGCGGATGATCGGAAGCCCGTCGTACCTGGTGTATAGGTTGAACCCCTCCCTCATTCCATCCTCTGCACCCTTGATGACCTGTTCCGGAACGTCTAGATCGCACACGCCCTGCGCCAGGTTGATCCCCTTGATCCTATTGCACTCGATCGTCATATTCCTGATCTCGGACTGGACGATGAGCTTGGAACGGTCACTGACTCTCAGGTTCATCCAACACACTCAACCTCAGATTGCCTGACTCCATATTAAATGGATTTCGAATCCGCTGGGGGACATGATTGATGTGTTCGCTATCTATCAAAGAGAAATGGTGGCATAGTTTGGCTCTGCATGGCATCACTTCTTTGTCTGATAGATGAGCGAACGCATTTCCGCCGTCGCCTTGACGATGTCTTTCTGACCGACGACGGCAGAGATGACCGCGACGCCATCCGCACCTGCATCCATGACCTGGCGGACGTTGCCCTTGCCTATTCCCCCAATGGCGATCACAGGAATAGAGACCGCCGATTTGATCCGTTTCAGCATTTCCAAACCCTTTCCTGGACCGGCGTCAGACTTGGTCGATGTGTTGAAGATGGGACTGAGCGCAATGTAGTCCGCCCCTTCGGTCTCAGCGATCATAGCCTCTTCCACGGTCCTCACCGATGTGCCGATGATGAAACCCTTTCCGGAAACCTTCCTGGCGAACGGGATAGGCAGATCCTCTTGTCCCAGGTGAACACCATCAGCGCCTGAGGCTAGGGCCAGGTCCAAACGGTCATTGATAATGAAAGTGATACCGGCGGATCGTGTGACCTCCCTGATCTGCAATGCTATGGAGAGAAGGTCCTTGCTGGTGCGGGCTTTATCCCTTAGCTGGACGACATCCGCCCCACCCTCAGCGGCCTGCCTTGCCACCTGCACATGACTGAGGCCATGCGATATCCCCTCATCAGTGATGACATAAAGTCCGAATCTCATCTAACCAGTCCTCATTTTCGACCGGTCAGCGAGGGATTCCGGAGTGAGCAGAGAGGTCTCGTCGAACAGGGCGACCTTGAAAGAGTAGGGAGAATAGGCTCTCCTGGAGGCGTTCTCTCCGGCAATGCCGAAAGCGGCCAGGGCCGCGACAGAACCGACCAGCAGGTCCTTTGAAGCCCCTGCGAATGCGCCGACGATGGATGAGGCCATGCAGCCGGTGCCGGAGATCTTCCCCATCAGATCATGACCGTTTTCGACCAGTATGGTCGTGTCCCCGTTGCTCACGATGTCGGTCGGCCCGCTCAGGATGACGACGCTCCCCGAGGATCTAGCCAGTTCCCTGGTGATGATGAGCGGGTCGCCTGTGATGCCGGCAGAATCGACACCGCGAACGATACCGCCTGTCCCCGCCAGAACCCCGATCTCTCCTGCGTTTCCCTTGATGATCGAAATATCCAGCTGGTCCATCAGTCGATGTACCGTTTCGGTCCGGTATCGAGTGGCGCCTGCACCCACCGGGTCGAGAACTATCGGGATGCCGCGCTCATTGGCCTGTCTCCCCGCCAGCATCATCGATTCCACCTGCCGCTCATTCAGCGTGCCAATGTTCAGGACTAGAGAGCTGGCCATCGATACCATCTCGCAGACCTCTTCAGCGGCATCCGCCATCACCGGTGCCCCACCTATGCACAAGGTGATGTTCGCACAATCGTTGACAGTGACGTAGTTCGTGATATGGTGAACGAGGGGGTGCTTGTTCCTCAAGGAAATGAACGCATCGGAGAGTTGCTGGTTTAGCATCGGGTCTTCCTCTGATTATCAATCAATCGAGATATCGGTCGCCTTATTTCAACTATTTTTATGCTGGGTTCCGTACACTCTCATATGAGACCCGGTAGATCGTGGATGCTATTGGCCCTTCCTCCCGTACTTTCTGACCGCGTCTGTCATCGCCTGCAGGTTCTCCAGCGGCGTTTTGGGCGATAGCCCGCAGCCTGGTGCCGCAATATCCGCACCTTCTTTCACACATCTTTTGACTTCCGCCCCGATCTCCTTGGCCGTCCCGTTGAGGAGCACTTTGCTCGGATCGATGTTGCCGATCACTCTGCACCTATCATTCACGATATCCTTGATCGTGGGGACACTCATCCCTTGGCCGATGCTGATGGCATCGACCCCTGAGCGGACCATCATTTCCACGGACAGGCGGATGTCTCCACAGATGTGCAATATGGATGGTGCCCCTGCCCCCTTTACCGCCTCGGCAACCTTTCTCTGCCCAGGGAGCGCGAAGCTCTCGTAAAGCTCGGGACCAAGGATGGAATCGTCCGCTTCCCCATCCACCATCATGACGGTGTCCGCCCCGGATCCGATGAAATGGGTGGATATGAAGGAACTCCATCGGGCTATGAAGTCGACAAGGTCGCGATAGCGTTCCGGTTTGGCCGCCAGATCTAATATTACCTTATCCTCGCCCCTCAGCTGGGAAGATAGCGTAAATGGTGCGTGGACGGTGACCACGATTGGCAGGTCCGGCCTCATGCGTTTGATGATGGCGATAGCCTCATCGACGACCGATACCCGCCCCGCATCCCGTACTTCCGGAACGTCGAGGTTCCTTACATCGTCCAATGAACTGATCGGTGATTCCATCACGAAAGGCGCTGTCACTTGGTCTGCGTAACTGATCTTAGCCCCGAGGGCTTCCGCATCCAGCGCAATGTCGAACGGCAGACGGGCGCTCTCCACGCCCGCATAGGTGCTGGCCGCTAACGACAGCAAAGCCATCTTCTTCGCGTCCCGATGCGCCTCCGGCCAATATGCGTCGGAAAGCCTCATCAGGTCCAGCGTGCCTGTCTGGAGCGGACAGGCGGCAGGCATCCTGTCCGTCTCCAGTCCTGTCATCGTGTTCAAGAACCGCTCCCTCGCGTCCATCATCTCACCGTACCAGCCATCCCTTTGTCCGAATCATCGCAGGATTGATTTGTGTTCATGGTTTATCTGCTTGTTCCCGATCATTCCTCGAATCTTAGGTCGTCAGTAGAGACGGCAAGCATTATGAGCATGCTAAACACAATCTGGGTCAGATGGAGCTCGTTCTTTTCGTTTTCGCAGTCGCGGCGATCATTCTCGCCTTGACGTTCGCACTCACCAACGGGTTCCATGATGCCAGTTCGACGGTCGCGACGATGATAGCGTGCGGAGCGGCCTCGCCCCGCAGAGCGGTCGTTCTGGCCTCGGTCTGGGGTTTTGCCGGGGCCATGCTAGGAGGCACGGCGGTTGCGCTTACCATGCTCAACCTCCTTTCCATCCCGCTGGGCAACGTGTTGGTCTATGTGATATTCTCGACCCTGGTGGGTGCTGTGGCCTGGAACCTGATAACCTGGATCTGGGGGATTCCATCCTCGTCGACCCATGCATTGGTCGGAGGGATGATGGGGGCAGGCATCGCAGCCGCTGGTTTCGACCAAGTGAACTGGGGACTGGACGAGCTCTTGTCCGCTGGACATATGGTAGGGATCACCAAGGTCGTGCTCTTCCTGTTCATTTCGGTCGGCATCGGTTTTGCTGGTGGGTTCCTTATGCTCAAGATAACCAGGGTCCTTCTGCGGAACGCCAAACGGAGCATCAACCGGCCGCTCATGATGTCACAGTATGTCACGTCTGGTCTACTGGCATTCAGTCACGGTGCCAACGACGCGCAGAAAGCCATGGGCATGATGGTGCTGGTCATTGCCTCGGCGGGATGGGCATCGGACACCACCATTCCGCTCTGGGTTATGCTGGCAAGCGCCATAGCCATGACCGTCGGCACACTAGGAGGGGGATGGACGATCATGAAGACATTAGGTCGCAGGATATTCCATATCCGGCCGATACACAGCTTCGACTCACAGGTGGCCTCGACCTCGGCCATCCTACTGTCCACAGCGGCGGGGGCACCGGTATCATCGACACATGCGGTGGCCTCGAGCATCATCGGGGTAGGTGCGGCTGATAATGCCAGGATGGTGAAGTGGTCGGTCGGAAAAGATATGGTGGTCTCGTGGCTCCTGACGATGCCGCTGACCGCGGTGGTCTCCGGACTCATCTATATCATATTGAAAGTCGGTTTGAACATCTGAGGGATGGCACATGGAGGAATCGTCAAAGAAGGGCAATAACAATAAACGGCGCGGTGTACTGGACATGATGTTCCCGACCGATTATGATTTCTACGGCATGCTTAGCAAGCAGGCCGATCAAACGGCGGTTGGGGTAAAGACCTTGATCTCCTGGCTCGAGACGGGCGCCACTTCGGAGCCGATCGACCTGATCACGGAGGAGAACAAGGGGGATGAATTGCGCCTGGAAATGGAGCGGCTGCTCCAGGAGGCGTTCTCCACCCCCTTCGACCGCCAGGACATTTATACCATATCTAGGCAGATGGACCATATCCTCAATTTTTCCATGTCGACGGCCTATGAGATGAAGGCGTTCAGCGTCAAACCGGACGTGGCCACCATGAGCATGGCCCGATCGCTGCTGGATGGAACAGAACTGGTGGCCCGATGTGTCTCCCTCCTGAAAGATCGGCCGCATGAGGCCGAGAAGTTGATCCGGCGCCTACGTGAGTATGAGCACGACATCGAGAAGACTTATGTCCGGAACATGGCCTTGGTGTTCGGAGAGAACGACCCCATCTCCGCCATGAAGAAACGTGAGATCTACCATCACCTGAAAGATGCCGGACGGAACATGAGCATCACGGTCGACGTGCTGCACCGCATCATAGTCGGGCTGTCCTAGGTCCGGCTACGGCTGGGCAGGATGACCGTCTTGAACCAGAACTCCTCAATCACCCTGACGATGCGCGCGAACTCTTCCAGATCCACCGGCTTGGCGATATAGCAGTTGGCGTGTTCCCCGTACGCTTTGCTCACGTCCTCGGAGGAGGTCGAGCTGGTCAGCACGATGACCGGTATGCGCTTCAGATCAGGATCGGTCTTGATCTCGGCCAGGACCTCTCTGCCATCCTTCTTGGGCAGGTTCAGGTCAAGGATGATCAGCTCGGGCATGGGGATCCGAGGATCGCTGCATGCCTTCTTGAGGTAGTCCATAGCCTGCACTCCATCCTCCGCCACGGTCAGGTTGAGCTTAAGATTGACCTCCTTGAACATCTCCTTAGCCAGTCTGATGTCCCCGGGGTTGTCTTCCACCAGGAAGAGCTCGATCGGGCGCGACATGTCAGCCCTATTGTACTTCATGCCCGCCTCCTACCCGACCCAAACAGGTACTCCAGGTGATCCGATGTAGACCGAGAACGACCGGTCTCATTTCTGAATGAAAAGGAGTCGCCAAGGATTCGTCACCTGGCATTCATCGAGGCTTCGCTTCCGTTCGCCTGGATGCCATTGAGCTTCTTCTCCAGTTCCGCCTTGGCCTGCCGCAGGTCCTCTTCCATGCGCTTCCGGTCGCTGATGTCGGTTATCATCGCCAGGGTTCCGATGTGATTCCTCGAGTTGTCCAGGATACGTCGAGTTGAGACTACTCCCCAGATGGATGTGCCGTCTTTCCTTCTGAACTTGAAATCATTGACAATGGCTGGGTCAGGGTTGTACTCCAGTCCCTTCTCCTGCTTGTGTTTTCTCCATTCCGGGTCAGTGAACGATATCATCCCTTTCCCGATCATCTCCTCCGGCGCGTATCCCAGCATCTCCGCCATCTTGTTGTTCACGAAGACGGTAACGGAGTGGTCGTCCATGAGCCAAATGCCCTCATAGGCGGTCTCGACCAGCTGGCGGTACTTTTCCTCGCTCTTGCGCAGCTCCTCTTCCGCCTTCTTTCGTTCGATGGCGTAACGCATCGTCCGGGCCAGTAGCGGTCCGTCGGTCTTTCCCTTGACCAGATAGTCCTGTGCCCCGACCTGGATCGCGTTCAGACCGGTGGTCTCATCGTCTAGGCCGGTCAGGACGATGACCGGGACGGAGCCTATCTTTGACAGAAATGTCCTGACCGTGTCCAGCCCGCTGCTGTCCGGCAGGTTGAGGTCGAGCAGGACGACGTCAAATCGCTCTTTCGACAGCATGTCCAGACCTTCGCTGAGCCGTTCCGCCCGGGCGAATGTCACAGTGGTTATGCTCTGATCCGCCAGTTGCGCCCGGATTAATCGCACGTCACCGGCATTGTCCTCAATAATCAGCGCTCTGATGGAACTCATGAAAGTAATCCCTGGCGGAATGGGTTTACATGCATTATAACCTTTTGAGAAGGAAAGGATGTGACTTTCATTATCCAGGTAAATGATCAGATGAGACCGGCCTGCCTTAGCCTCTCCATGGACTGTTGCAGCGAGATCGCCGTTTTGGTCTCGACCAGCACACGAGCGCCTCTTTCTCTAGCGAACCTCAGCATCCCTGGGATGTCTATCTCGCCGGTCATCAGGACCTGGTGGTCGATCTTTCCATCATAGTCGTGCAGGTGCATGTGGGCGATGCGGTCCTTGTGCCTCATCAGCACAGGCCGCTCGGCATAGGCCACCTTGGCATCATGCCCGGTGTCCCAGGTGATCTTGAAACCGTCCAATTTTGCGAGCTCCTCGAGCACATCGGTCACGAACGGAAGATGGAAATTGCTGGAGTTCTCCGTGCACACCACCACCCCCTTTGATCTTCCTAGTTCGATGAGACAGGTCATCGACTCGACCAAGTTCTCCTTGAACCGGTCGCGGTACTGGTCGAAGATCCAGGCCCGGTGGTCCGGCAGGGTGAAATATACACCCGGGTTGATGTGGATGTTGAACAATTTGGCCCCAGATTCCGCGCACCATTCCAAGGCTTCCGCGCACCGGCGCATATGACCTTCCCTTACTGATTCATGGAATGATGCCAGATCGACCTCGTCATGGGCATGTAGTGTGAATTCGATGCGGTTTGCCTCGGCTGTCTCCCGGACCTTCTTTGCCGGAAGGTTCTCCGGAAAACTGTAGGGCATGTTCATGTTCAGCTCGATGAAGTCGAATCCGAGCCGCGTGCACAGTGCCACGTTCTCCTCCAGGCTCGAATACTCGATCAATGCCGGCATGCCTAGGGACTGTCCCTCTTTCGAAGACACGGACCTGTCATTCGGGAGCTTATATTAAAGAATGGGTGACAAACACGGGCATTTTGATTCCATTGATACTCATCTCAAGGAAACGATCGCTCGTGCATCGGACCATCAGGAAAAGATGAGCATTTGATCTGGCTCAATCTCTCCTGATCCGGACGGAACGAGCGTGCGCATGCAACCCCTCGGCTTTGGCCAGGCCTTCCACCGTATCGCCCAGCCGCTCCAATCCGATGCGGTCGATGATTTGGACGGTAGAGGTCTTGCAGAACATGGCGACGTTCAGGCCGGAGTACAGCTTGGCGTAACCGGCGGTCGGCAGGACGTGATTCGTGCCGGACGCGTAATCCCCGCAAGCCACGGCGGTGTATGGGCCGACGAAGATGGAACCAGCGTTCCGTATGGCGGAAAGCACGCCCATCTGGTCCCTCACCTGGATGGACAGGTGCTCGGGTGCGATATCGTTGATGATGGCGATCGCTTTCTCCATCGAATCGGCCACCACGTAGCCGGCGTTCCCCAGTGCCATCTCTATGATGTTCTTCCTTTCGGCGTCCGGGAGCATCCTTTCGATCTCTTTCCCTACGGCGACCGCAAGCTGCTCCGATAGCGTGACCAGGATGCATGCCGCGTTCGGGTCGTGCTCTGCCTGGGCTAGAACGTCGGCCGCCACGAACAACGCATTGGCCGAATCATCAGCGATGATCGCCACCTCGCTCGGTCCGGCAGGGAAATCCATCTCGGCCTTGTCCCGCAGCATCATCTTAGCAGCGGTCACATAGACGTTGCCTGGGCCGACTATTTTCTGCACTGGAGCGATGCTCTCCGTTCCGATCGCCATGGCCGCGATCGCCTGGGCGCCACCGATCTGGTAGATCTCGTCCACCCCAGCGATGTCCATCGCCACCAAGGTCAACGGGTTCACCGGTGCCGGGGTGCAGGCGACGACCCTCCTCACGCCCGCCACCTTCGCCGGGATGGCGCACATCAATGCGGTACTGGGATATGATGCCCGCCCGCCTGGAACATAGGCGCCTATCCGGTCCAGGGGCGTGGTTTTTACCCCCAGGGTTATACCTGGCTCAACCTCCTTCAACCAAAGGTCATTGGGCTTCTGCAGCTCGTGAAAGCGCCTGATGTTGGCCGCGGCGTCTCTGACCAGGTCGATAAGCTTTGCATCCACCATGGAATATGCCGCCCCGATCTCTTCCGCGCTGACGGCCACTCTCTCCAGCTTGACCTTGTCGAATTTTTCGGTGAACGCTATGAGCGCCCGGTCACCTTCCTTTCTCACCTCATCGATGATGCCCGCCACTGCCGGACGTACGTCCTGGAGACCCGCCTTCCTTTTCTCCATCCACTGACTGGGCTCGAGCGCCTGCCACATGATGGGGAGATGCTTGGGCGGGTAAATCTAGGTTTTGGGCAGGGGATGGAGGCCACGCATCAAACACCCCTACTAGCGGCACAAACATTGCCGCAAAAATCGGGCTGTTTGAGTACTAATTGATCATCAATGACTGTGACAGTCATCGCTGACCGGAGATATCGGAAGTTCGAAGACCTTGGACAGGGACATCTCTACTTGTGGCCAGTCATCACATTCCACAACACCGTCTGTGACCGGGGTATCCTTGGCGAGTTCCCAGCAGTTGTCTGGCGGGGACGATTCGAATCGCAGGACGTACATCCTGAAATTGCCCGTTCTGCCGGTCCTTTGCTTTGGTCCGGATACCACTGAAGCCCCGTAGTTGTTCGGGAAGCGGTAGATCTTGTGCAGACGGTTGCCTTCCATACAGCCACATACGCACTTCGCGTTCAGGTCGATCTCGTAACGCTCGTAGCTCATACCGAACCCTGCCTTTCATTTGCCTCTTTCCCGCCCTCGTTCAGGATCGGTTCCTTGACAAAGTACCTGCGGTCCTTGATACCGGTTCTCACCGGTGTCGGTTCCACCAGCTTGAACTGGAAGGCCGGACCAAGTTCCTTCGCGCGTGCCCACTCACTCAAAAAGTCCGCGGCACCACGGGCATTCGTCTCCACCGCCATTAGGAGCATGTCAATCGACTCGTCATCCGGTATCCGATCCTCCACGTTCGGATCGTCGATATCGAAATAGAACATCTCCCGGGCAAGTTCAGGAATATCCTTGCCGCTACGTGATAATATGTCCTTGAAACGGGAGAAATCTATGTCCGATGGCTCTCTGCCGAGCATCTTCTTGACCGACAGGAACAATATTTCCGATTTACCTGCCTCCCGTAATATCTCGTCCACTGCCTCGGTGCTGGTCATCCCGGTGCTGGAATAGTAACCAAGGACCTTGACGATCGGGTCCTTTGCCGTAACTGCCCTCTCGCAATCCTTCAGCAACCTCATCAACATGCCGAGCTCGCTGACCGCCATCAAGAGATTGGCGTACCTAAGCCTCCTTCTTCCGGCATAAACGGATTGCGCTGACAATGCCTTGTAAGCGTTAACGTATTCGATCACATGACCTGCCAGCTCGAGAGCCTTCAGGTGAGCGGCATCAACCTTCAGCTCGAGGTCGTCCTTGACTCGGGACATCAGGCTTTGCATGGAGGGAGTGGGCATTAATCTTTTCTGAGCCGGGAAAATATGATATGATCCCAAAGTAGACATCAAAAGCAATAATTAATCGTCACAACGAAAACCTTCATGATGAGGGCAAGATGTGTTTATCAGTTAAGCGTCAATAATCAATGACCACCACACCCGATAAAATAGTGATATCAGGATATTTGGTCTTTAAATACTATAGAATCCAACTCTAAATAGTGGCTTGCTTGGAAGTGCTCTAAGGGGCAATTGGACCGATCCAAGACGCCTAACTCTTCCGAGGTGACCGCCAATATGAGCAGATGCTGTCACAGTTCTAGATACAGTGCCGGCAGAGATCACCGCTAGCGGATTTGCGGAACCAACATAGGGTATTCACGCCCGTTCAGGTCCAGACGGATCAAAGACCAGACGCCAAAATTGCCCTGAAAAGGCCAAGCCGGCACCTGACTGTCGCGGTTGGAACAGAAGCAGAGGGAGTGTATGATCTCCCGTCGTTAAGATGTTGGAGACTTGCAAGATCGCCAAGCACCGGACCATCGAGTGACGAAATAGGGAAGAGGACCGCAGATCGCCTTCCAGAGCTCGCGACGTTTTGGTTCTGGATCTTTTCCAATCGTTCGCTCAGGAGCTATTTTTCAATAAAAGTAAATTATTCGAAACATTTTGTATGATATTAAATATCTGAAGCTCAACTAATTTTTCCCATGAGACTTATATGGGTTGCTGCCGCCATTCTCATAGTGTTAGGGGTAATCGTAGCTGCTGCACCGTGGACCTTCGCTCCGGTCTGTGAAGTGCAGGACTTGTGGGTTGTAACCGCCAGTGGTAAGAAGTTGCCGATGCCTTGCGGATATACAGGGAGAGCGGAACTTGGCATTGGCTCCATGATACTCTTCAGCGGAGCCGCATTGATGATGGTCAAGACCGTCAACCCAAGGAGGATCGTGGGAGCCTTTGCCGGAGCCCTTGGTGTCCTGGCCATCGCGTTGCCGACGTTCCTCACCGGTATGTGCGCCGTCTCCTCACATAGCTGCCGGACCACCACCGAACCGGTGCTCATCCTATCAGGACTGGCGACCGTGGTTGTCGGTCTCGGGCTGGTTCTGATGAAACGGAAATAGACGAGAACGGTCTTTCATTCAGGTGCGCTTCTTGTATTCGTCTAAGAGCGCATCTGAATACTCTTGTTCAGCGGTCGGTGGGACAAAGTCCCTGTCCTTAACGCGTTTCAGCAGTTCTCTTTTGATCTCTCCCTCATCGCTGATGTTCATTGAAAGGACTTCGTTCATCACGTCCTCCAAGCACGATATGCCCACGTCTTTTCCCCCTACGCTCAAGGTCGCCGTCTCGTTGACTGGGTACTCCAACTGATCTCCGCAACGATGACAATCTTTTTTCTCAGGCATGATATCAAATCCACTGAATGATTTGTATTGGTTCGGTTAAAATCCTATTGGAAACATCTTCCGAGCTCAAAGCATTGGAACGATTATCACGGTGGCATGATGGATGTAGTCGATCGCCCCGCGCATTATGAACTCCACCGCCATGGCCGCGAGCAGTAGGCCGATGATCTTGGAGAAGATCTCGATCGCCTGAAGGCCGATGACCTTGATGATGGAAGCGGCGTTCCTAAGGAGTATCCATGTGATCAGCAGGGAGAACACCCCGGCGATCAGGGTGGTCATCAGATCAAACCTTGCCACCAGCAGGATCGCGGTGGTGATGACTCCTGGTCCGGTCAATATCGGTGTGGCTATGATCACCCATGCGACATCTGCGTCCTGACTCTTGGTGAGACTGAGACTGAAGATGATCTCAATGGCCATTAGAAGCAATACGATGCCGCCGGCGATCCGGAAACCGTCCAGGGTGACGCTGAACACATCGAGCAGATTCGTACCCAGAACGGCGAATATTACGAACAATAGGGCTGCGACCAGGACGGCCCGATTTGCGGACGACGTCTTCTGTCTGTCGTCTAGGTCCTTTGTCATGCAGATGAAGATAGGCAAACTTGCGAATGGGTCGAAGATGAAGAACAACAGCGTTACCGCATAGATCAGCCCTTCAATTTCCATTGGCATGTAGATTCTGAGGGGCCATATAATGCTTTTTGAGGAGCGGTTCAGACAAACTATTTTACTCAGGGGCGCCAAAGATGAACTGTTAGACCCAAGTGGTTGGTGATTCCCTATACCGGCGGGAAAGGAGATGATCAGGATTTCCACACATCGTTTGAGGGACTTCATCCGACTGCTTCGACCACATTTCCTTTTGGGCAGCGGGATGTTGTTCTTGATCGGCTCTATCTATGCGGGTCAAGGCCATATCAGTGTTAACGTTGGTCTTTTAACGGCTATCTTGACCGCCGCAATGGTTCAATTGGCCGGACAGCTGGAGGATGATTACTCCGACCGCGATGGCGATCGACCTTCCAAACGCAGTTTATTTGCTGGCGGAAGTGGGGTGATCCAGTCCGGTTCATTCTCGGCAGGCTCCGTTCTCCGGTTGACAATAGCGGTGAGTGCTCTCTCCATCATCCTTGCCGCAGTTGTATCGGCTCTCACAGACCGTTGGTTGTTCTTGCCCCTGATCGCTTTGGGGCTGGCGGGAGGGTTGGCCTACTCCGCGCCACCGATCCGATTGGCCTCGACCTGGTTCGGTGAATTGTCCATTTCCCTTTTGTTAGGGTTTATCCTTCCGCTCACCGGGTCGTATTTCATCACGGGCTCATTGGATCCAGGAGTTCTCGTATTGTGCCTGCCTTTGTTCTTCTTTTCGCTGGAATCACTGATAGCAGTACAGTTTCCGGATATGGAAGCGGACCGGGCCTCTGGTAAACGCAACCTCACCTTCAGGCTCGGCATCCAACGGAGCAAGTTCGCACAAGTGTCCTTCCTATTCATTGGTTATCTGGTGGTCATCGTGGAGGTGTTGTTCGGTTCCTTGGGGAATGGAGTGTTGGCGGTACTGGTAACGATCCCAATATCTGTTTATGCCTCATGGAAGCTGGTCAAAATGAAGGATTACGATTTCGAGATTTCAAAAACAGCATCGAACTTGGGGATGATGGTGAACGGCATCTCCATGGCGATCCTGCTTGTGTATGTCGCTGTTCTTTGAAAATTGAGGATTGAATTATGACCGCCGGAAAGATCATATCCGTCCAGACGGGGTCTTGAAAATAGATTTATTAATTTGTCTTGCAGATGTAATAGCCTGCTGATTTATCCCTTGACTTCCTTTTGACGTAACCCTTTTTCTCCAGTTCTTGCAGGGCGTTCATGCACTGGGCTTTCGGAATCTTCGACATGTTGGTGATCCCCTGGGCATCTTTCATTTTGTCCTCAGAGACCAGACCCGCATGGATCATAGCCTTGAACACCTTCTCGGCTGGGTCAGTCAGTCCTTCTGGCATAGGGTGAAGGAACAGGGGTCCCAATATCAAGCTATCGAAGGTACATTATTTTCTATCTTGCGTTATGCATTTGAATCTCGATGCTGCCTGTACAAGTTCAGATGACGGTACCTTTAATATTTCATTCGATACAATAGCAACATACCGTAGGAGAGGTTCCGGGTCGAGATTAAAATACGGTAATGCATTCCTAGGGCCGAGGGAACGCCATGGACGATAAGGGCATACTAATTATCACCGTCAACTCCACCGACGGCAAGATCGATCAGAAAAAGAAGGTACTCCGTTCGAACCTGATCATCGAATCGCTCATCACGGTAGCGCTCTTCGTTGTTCTGGCAATCATAGCCAGTCTGCCAATCGAATATGCCTTGATCATCACCGCTGGTTTCATCATAGCTACGATATTTTCCTATTACCTGCTTGCATGACGGCTTCTGGGCGGATATCGCGCCTGTGAAGGTATATTCCAATGGTGTCGAGAACTTCTCCAGCCCGCTGCTCAGGCTTAGGGGTATAGACGGTTTCATCAACAAGTCCAAGATCGAAAGCATCGAGGTGGAGAACTATGTCTTCATCGGTGAGATGACCACAAAGAACCATGACCAGGTGATGTTCTTCAAGAACAACAAGAACGTGACCTTGAAACTGAAGAACGGCAAGAAGAAGCCGCTCGGGCGCCGCTTCTCCCATATCGTCGACGAGATGGTGGAGAGGATGTCCAAGACCTGGAACGTACCAGTGAACCAGACCGAGCGCAAGTTCGGTCGGGCCCGCTGAACATGCTCAAATACCGACCAGTCAATTCCTTTATATCTTACCGACTGCCTATTTCGGCCCCGGGTGCGTTGATTGAAATGGCTCTGGCGTTGTAACGTCTGCGGAGATCTCCATTACGGTTCGAAAGCGCCGCAGGTCTGTCCGACATGCGGGGCGAGCATGGCCTTTGTCAAGGTCGACCGTGAGGAGGCCTTGAAGACCATAGGCGATCATGGTGGAAGCTATGCAAATGTCGAGGAGATCGTCGTTGCTTGGCGAGAGTTTGCCGAGAATAATCCCCTGTTAAAACTGAACCCGAACATGGAAGAGGTCGAAACCCTGGCCGCAGGAGTCCTCGAGAACATGAAGAATCGGGGGATGAAGTATTGCCCGTGCAGGATGACCACAGGAGATTTCGAAAAGGACCTGGAACTGGTTTGCCCATGTAACTTCTACCGCCAAAAGGTGTGGAAGGAAACCGGGGAATGCTGGTGCGGTCTTTACTTTAAGAGGTGATTGGCGTGTCTAACGAAGATAAGAGATTGATCTGGTTCTATGGAAAGGAATGCCCGCACTGCCGGGCCTTGATGCCGATGGTTGAGAAATACCAGCAGGATGCTAACATAAAGATCGAGCACCTTGAGGTATGGCACAACGAGGAGAACGCCAAGCTCATGCGGTCCCACGCGGACAAGATATCAGAGGCATGCGGCGGGGAACTGGGTGTTCCCGCTTTCTACAACGAGAAGACCGGGAAGGCCATCTGCGGAGCGAAGGTCCCACTAGAAAAACTGAAGAAGTGGGCCGAGGAGTGAACCCGGCCTGATGCCCGCCCACAGAGCACAACGGAAAGTGCCAGGGGGGAAACTGGTGCGGGTGGATGTGGTCTGCGAACAAAAAGTGATCTCAAAGATCCGTATCACCGGGGACTTCTTCGTATACCCAGAAGAAGCCCTTGCCAGCATCGAGCGCGACCTGGAGGCGATCGGTTTGAGCGGGACAGAGGCGGAACTCGAAGAACTTGTGGAGTCGACCGTTTCGGCCAGCAATGCTCGGCTGATCGGCTTCAGCACTAAAGATCTGGCGGAGATGTTGCGGGAGCTCAAATGTTGAACCTGCGATGGAGGATATTGCGATACGAAACGCATCCGGCAGCGATGAACATGGCCATCGACGAGGCGATAGCGGAAATGCTTTCCTATAATGAGGCCAGCCCGACAATCCGATTCTACGGCTGGAATCCCGGCGCGGTATCCATCGGCTGTTTCCAAAGCCTCGAGGACGAGGTCGATGTGGAACGATGCAAAGAGCTGGGCGTCGACATCGTGCGCAGACGGACAGGAGGCGGCGCGGTCTACCATGACAAGGATGGAGAGCTGACGTACAGCGTCATCTGCCCCGAGGCGATGCTCGACAAGGACATCAACGCCGCCTACCGCCAGATATGTGGATGGGTCGTCAAAGGGCTCAAAATGGTGGGCATAACCGCGGAGTTCCAGCCGATCAACGACATCACCGTCAACGGCAAGAAGATATCCGGGTCGGCCCAGACCCGGCGCTCCGGGATATTCACCCAGCACGGGACGGTCCTGTACGGCGTAGACCCGGAGGTGATGTTCTCGGTGCTTAAGGTGGACCGGGAGAAGGCGAGCTCGAAAGGGGCGGAGGACCTCGCTGACCTGGTCACTTCGGTCTCGAGGGAATCAAAGGCCACCAAGAACGAGGTCCTGGCCGCCCTGGTCTATTCGTTCGCAGAGGGCAAGGACTGGTACCTGGGAGCATTGTCCCAGGACGAGTTGGCCCGGGCTGCGGCGATCGCCCAGGAACGCTACGGCAGCGATGCATGGACTCGGTCGCGTTAGAGCAGCAGCAGCGCCTCAGGGTTCTCCAGCCATTTTTTCAGATCGTTCATGAACTTGGCCGCCTCGGCGCCGTCCAGCGCACGGTGGTCGAACGTGAGCGACAGCGGAAGCATCCTCCTCGGCTCGATCTTTCCATCCACCACCATCGGCATTTCCATGATCTTCCCCGTGCCCAGTATGGCCACTTCCGGGTAGTTGATGATCGGCGTTCCATAGGTCGTCCCTAGCGCCCCATAGTTGGTGATGGTGAACGTTCCTCCCTTCAGGTCCGCCATGTCTATCTTGCGCGAGAGCGACAGCTCAGCCAGGTTATGGATCTCCTCGGCTAGTTCGACGATCCCCTTCTGGTCCGCCATCTTGATCACCGGAACGATCAAGCCGTCCTCGATGGCGACGGCGACGCCGATGTTGTAGTATTTCTTGACCAGGATCTCGTCCTCCTCGTCGTTCACCGAGGAGTTCAGGGATGGGTGCGCCTTGAGCGCCATGACCGCCGCCTTCACAATGAAGGGCATGAAGGTCACGTTCACCTTGCGCTGTTCAAGCACATCCTTCTTCACCTTCTCCCGCAGCGCGAACAACGCGGTCACGTCGGCCTGGTCCATTGCGGTCACCTGGGCCGCCTTGGTCTGAGACTCGATCATGTGCTTCGCCGTGGTACGGCGGATACCCCTGAGCGGCACCCGATCGACCCAACCGTAGATGTCGAACTTCGGCGCCGTTTTTATCCTAGGCGTTTCGACCTTCGGCGGGGGTGATTCCTTTGCCTTCTTGACATCGTCGTCGGTCACCCGGCCATTGGGACCGGTCCCCTTGATAACCGATATATCCACCCCCAGGTCCTTTGCCATCTTGCGCACTGCCGGCGTCGCCTGAACAGAGGTCGACGCTTTCGACCCGGCCACCTTTCCAGTGGAAGATACATTGACCTCTTCCATCGGCAGTTCGCCGACGACCGAATATGACGGTTTCCTTTCACCTTCTGGCAATTCCTCCGGCTTCGTCTGGACCATCGGGGGTGCTGCTGCAGGCTCCGGGACGCTCTCACCCTTCTCCCCGATAACAATGAGCACCTCGCCCACTTTGACCAGGTCCCCCTCCTTGTGGTTCATCTTGAGCACCGTGCCGGCCACCGGCGAGGGCATTTCCACTACCGCTTTATCGGTCTCGACCTCGGCCAATGCCTGGTCCTTGGCGACTGAATCACCTTCTTTCACCAGCCATTTCTTGATCTCGCCCTCGGTCACTCCTTCACCGAGGTCAGGGAACTTGTAGTTGATCGCCATATGAACACCTCAGAACGAGACCGTCCTCTCGATCTCGGTCAGTATCCTCTCGGGAGAGACGTAGTAGTAATCCTCGCCCTTCGACAAAGGCACGATGATGTCCGGCCCGGCCACCCGGACCACCGGCGCCTGCAGGGAAAGGAGCGCCTTCTCGTTGATCCTGGCGACGATCTCCGCCCCCACCCCACAGGTCTTCGGGGCTTCCTGCACCACGATCGCCCTGCCGGTGCGTTTCACTGAGTCGACCACCGCTGCCGAGTCCATCGGCGAGAGCGTGCGCATATCGATCACTTCACACGATATCCCTTTCTTGGCCGCCTCGTCCACTGCCTTCTGGATCTGGACCATCATCGCCCCCCATCCGATTATGGTCACGTCCTTGCCTTCCTGGACCAGTCTCGCCTTGCCGATCGGCAGGACGTATTCGCCGTCCGGGACCTCTTCCTTCAGCATACGATAGCTGCGGGTCGGCTCAAGGAATATGACCGGGTCGGGGTCCCTGATAGCCGCCGTCAGCAATCCCTTCGCCTCAAGCGGCGTAGACGGCACTACCACCTTGAGCCCGGGGATCTGGACGAACAACGCCTCGGTGCTCTCAGAGTGATGTTCCAGGGCCTTAACGCCTGCTCCATAAGGCATGCGCACGACCATGGGAACAGTGAGCCTGCCGCGGGTCCGGTTCCTCATCCTCGATGCGTGGGAGATGAGTTGGTTCATGGTCAGGTAAGAGAAGCCCATGAACTGTATCTCCGCCACCGGCCTGAGGCCGTTGATCGCCATGCCGATGGCCATGCCGACGATGGCGCCCTCCGCTAGCGGAGTGTCGATCACCCGAGCGGGACCGAACTTCTTCTGCAGGCCGTCGGTGACCCGAAACACCCCGCCGTCCAAGCCGATATCTTCCCCCAGCGCGACCACTGAAGGGTCCTTTTCCATCTCCAGTGCCAACGCCGAGTTGATGGCCTGCACCATGTTCATCGAGGCCATTTTCACACCTCCTTCCCTGCCGAGGGTTCGGCCTTGATCTTCTCCATCTGCTCCACTAGGTCAGGGGACATCTCCCCGTACGTGTGGCGGAAAACGTCTTCCACGCTCGGCCTCGGATAGTTCTCGGCTTCCGATACCGCCTTCTCCACCAGATCTTGAGCCTCTTTGACGGCCGTGTTCTCCAGGTCGTCGTTCCATATGCCTTTGTTCTCCAGGTACCGGTTGAAACGGTCGAGCGGGTCCTTCTTCATCCATTCCTCCAGTTCCGAGGCGAGCCTATATCTGGTGGCGTCGTCGGAGGTGGTATGGTCCCCAAGACGGTAGGTGTAAGCCTCGATGAGCGTCGGGCCGAGCCCGCCCCTCGCCCGGTCCACCGCCTCCTTCGCGGCAGCGTACATGGCAAGGATATCATTCCCGTCAACGAGTATCCCGGGGAAGCCGTAGGCGATCGCTTTCTGAGCTATCGTGGGGCTCAGGGTCTGGAACTTGCGTGGGTATGAGATCGCGTATTGGTTGTTCTGGCAGATGAACACCACCGGTAATTGATAAACACCGGCGAAGTTCGCCGCCTCGTGGAAATCTCCTTCGGAACTGGCGCCGTCCCCGAAGAACGCCACCGAGATCGTGTCCTCGCCCCTTAGCTTCGCCGCATAGGTTATGCCCACGGCGTGGGAGAGCTGAGAACCGACCGGGACCGATGATGGAAGGGCGCGGACATCATCGGGGTAATGGCTCCCCATCTCGTTACCCATCCAATACAGGAACTGGTTCATGAGCGGCACCTCATGATACAGTAGGCCGGCGAGCTCCCTGAACGACCATATGAACCAATCGTCCTTCCTCATGGCCATGGCCGGTCCGATCTGAGCCGCCTCCTGCCCTTTGCACGGCGGGTAGGCGCCGAATCGACCCTGCCTCTGGAGCTTGACCGCCTTCTCGTCCGCCACCCGGGTCAGGACCATGGTCTTGTACGCATGGATCAGGACCGAATCATCAAGTTTTGGTTCGAGCTCGCTGTCCACTGTTCCGTCGGTCCTCAGTATCTGTAACATTTTCCCTTCGAGGGGGTTGTGACTTTCAATCAGCATTTTATGCTCCTCCATTCGATTCTAGGATCTTCTGAGCTCGATAGGACGTGCGGACGAGCGGTCCGCAGGCGATGTATCGGAACCCCATGTCATGTGCTTCCTCTTCCAGTATCTTAAATGTTTTCGGTTCAACATATTCCGCGATGGGGAGGCTTCCACCTTTCGGCCTTAGGTATTGTCCAATGGCGAGCGCCTCTACTCCAACCTTCCTGAGATCTGACATCGTTCGGACCACCTCGGGAATCGTTTCACCTACTCCCACCATGATGGAACTCTTTGTTACCATATTTGGATACAAACCCTTCAGATCGCCTAACACAGAGAGTGATCTGGCATATGATGATCTTGGGTCCCTGACCTGCTTCTGAAGACGCTCCACCGTCTCAATGTTATGCCCGATCACTTCAGGCATGGAATCGCCTACGGTCCGGAACGCATCCATATTCCCTGATAGGTCAGGGATCAGTAGTTCTACCTTGCATTCCGATGTGGAATGTATCGCTTTGACGGTATCTGCGAAGATCGAAGCTCCACCGTCGATGAGGTCGTCCCGGGTCACACTCGTGATGACTGCGAACTTCAGTTCGAGTTCCTTGACCGCTTCAGCGACACGCCCGGGTTCCGATACATCAGTATCCCCCTTCGGATCCCCATGGTTTACTGCGCAGAACCGACAGTGCCTTGTGCATACATCCCCGAGGATCATGAATGTGGCACTTCTTTCGGACCAGCATTCGCGGATGTTGGGACAGTGTGAAGCATCGCATACGGTATGCAAGGAATGTTTCCGGGTGATCTCCCGCACCTTATCGAAATCCCCCCCTACTGCCGCAATGGTCCTCAACCACCCCGGTTTCTTCAGAGGGATCGTTCTTATTTCACTCACGGGACGTCATATTGTAGCCAGGGGCTTTTACTAATTTTCTATGGACGTTGGGTTCGGCACATGCGGGCCGTCATTCCTCTCCATTTCTTTCATTTCTGATCGTGCCAGTCGCTTCCATTGCGTTTAAATAGCTGGTATGCTTAATTGGGGGCGCTAGGCTTGACCGGGACGCTCGGCGTGTCCTTATACACCGAAATCGTCGCTGCGGGGGTGACAGCGAGGGGCGTCGTATCCGGGGAGGCATAGGCCCAATCGTTGATGTTGAGGCTCTGTCCTACGGGGTCGGCGGCAGCTCTGGGGTGCAGCTGGAGGGTTGCACTCCTTGCTCTGATCACGGGGAACGGGTCAGGCCCTGACGGGAACAGCCTTACCGTGGACTACCTACGCTCGAAGGGGAGCGGGGCTGAGTCAGCGGTTGGACCACCTATGCCGAACTGAGCGGCCACCCTTGTGGCCTAGCACCTTTTCCTTCTCACTTGCCGAGATTGATCTCTTCCCAACCGACAGTTGATGTCGGCTTGCATCCCGTGATCTGCTCGGTGTTCAGGTCGAACAAGGTGGCAATCTCCTCGCCATCGGAAACTTTGAAAACATTGGTCCCATCGACGTCCCCTACAACTGCACCAGTGATGCCAACGGTACCGAAATGGTCGATGATCCTATCGGAATATTTCGGATCGCAGGTGATGACAAATCCAGCCCCTTGATAGGACTTGAGCCATTGAGAGAAATCGACCCCCTTTGGGATCGGGATCTTGGCGAGATCGACCAACGCCCCTTTGCCGCTCGTCTCAAGAAGCATACCGAGGGTTCCCAGGGAGCCTGGGTTGCTGATGTCCTTACCAGAACGGAGCATCCCCTTCTTGGCGATCTTGTTCATGATGAGCATCTGGCGCCTGGCCATGGTATTGTCCTTCTTGGACGTGGTATCCCAGGCATACTTCAGCCCCTCGGGATAGAATCCGTCGAGGTCCATCGCCATGATGATATCATCACCCGCCTGGGCGGTGTGCGAGTACACCACCTCATCGAGTTTTGCGGTCCCGACAATAGCCACGTCAATGGCGTTGTATGAGCAATCTGGATGAGTGTGTCCACCGACGATCGGCACGCCGAACTTCTTGACCGCGGCCTCCATTCCACGCATTACCGCAGCGCAGATCTTCTCATCCTTTACAGATAGGACGTCCAACATGGCCAATGGGATTCCACCCATTGCGGAAATGTCGTTGAGGTTGACCAGGACCGAATAATACCCGGCAAAGAACGGATTCGCTTTCATAAGAGGCGGCATGATACCGTCCGCGGCGAGCAGCAACGCCTCACCGTTGTGTTCCAGCACCGCTGCATCCTCGCCATAGGAAGCCAATACCTTGGAGGAAGAGACCTTGGGGAAGAAGTTGATCACGCTGGATATGGACTTCTTCCTCGTTATGCCTGGGTATCCCTTAAGATCGGACACCAGGTCGTTAAGCTTCATGGCGTGGGGTATCGTGGCAGTGATTATATGTTTTGTTCCATGCCAGACTATTTCATGCCATTCGGAGAAATGGCCTTAATGATGGATGATCGGATATCTCATCATACTAACTTGGTCTGTTTGGTCTCCCTGACCAGGTATGATATGTCAAGTTGGGCGGCGACTATTACCTCAAGGAGTGTCTGATAGTCGGCACCTAGGTCATTCGCATCTGGTACATAGGCGCGGCTGCTATCGGGGATCTTGAAGCCCGAACGGACCAATACCTTCTTGGCCTCCAGACGCTCCTCTGGAGTGGCCTGCCTACCGCGAGGTTCACCGGAGATCCCGGCCCTGGCCAATTCCTCCGCGAAGACAGGGCGCTTGAAAAGACGCCACATGGCGTACAAGCTCAATTCTTCGGCCCTTCGCCCTTCAGCGAGGTTGTGTGCGGCCTCATTGATAACGTCATAGATGTCCTTTTGACGCCCCCTTATCGGTACATAGATCTTCGCTGGAGGTACATCCTTTTCCTTGAGCACATGTTGGTCGGTTAAGGCGCGCAGATAACCGGTAAGTATCAATCTATGAAGCTCGTAGCCGTTTTTCTTCAGTTCCCGTGATAAAGAGCTGATGGATCGACCATCATCTGTTAAGAGTTCGAGGATAACGAACTTCAAATCACGCTCTGGATGGAACATATGGTAACAGACCTGGTAACAGACCTGGTAAATTATAAAGCTTTCTTAACGGGGCTTTATTTACCATACCGAGTTCAAAAACGCCTTTAAACCCCACAACATAATGCCTAGAAACTGCAAAGTGAAATTGCATATGGGACGCCACCTCTAAGAGAGCTGGTGTACCCTTCTTAAAGGTGAAACTCATGAAATCAATAGATAACTCACGCGATCTAAGGGGAACAGAGCCAGGCGTCATCTGGTCAGATGAGAAGGAATCGACCGAGCTATCGCTGTTCGTGCGGACTTCTGATGAAGAGATAAAGAAATGGGACAAACAGCGAATATTCGATGCGTTGATGAGGGAAACGACCATCAGCGAGGATGCCGCCGCAATAGTCGCACGCGAAGTGGAGAAGATGATCTCCGAGCTCGAGCTCGACGTGATTACCGCACCGCTGATCCGTGAATTGACGAACGCCAAACTTGTGGAGTATGGGCTGGCAAAGATCCGCCGGCAGCACACCCGTTTGGGCGTCCCGCTCTATGACGCTCGTCAGATAATCATGAACCCAAACAAGGAGAACGCCAACGTCCCGCACGGCCCCGAGGCCACGAACCTCACCCTTGCTGAGAGGATCAAGAAGGAGTTCGCCCTGCTCGAAGTGTTCTCACAGGACCTGGCCGACTCCCATATGCGCGGCGATATTCACCTTCACGACCTCGGCATGGTCGACCGCCCCTATTGCAGCGGCCAATCGATCGAGTATGTGAAGAAGTTCGGTCTGAACCTGCCCAATGCGATATCCATCGCGAAACCAGCAAAGCACCCGGAGGTCCTGATCGAGCAGGTCGTGAAGTTCTCGGCGGCTCTGCAGGGCAACTTTGCCGGCGCCATCGGATGGGACGCGTTCAACCTGTTCCTGGCTCCATACCTGGTGGGTTGCGATGACCGTAGGATGAAGCAGCTCGCACAGATACTGATCTACGAGTTCGCTCAGCAGGCGGTGGCCCGTGGCGGACAGTCGATCTTCTCCGACCTTAACCTGTATTGGGAGTGTCCGGACCACTTCATGGGTGTTCCGGCGATCGGGCCGAATGGCACCTTTACCGGCAAGAACTATGAGGACTACCTGCCCGAATCGCAGCGCTTCATAAGCGCACTGTTCGACGTGTATCTCGAGGGCGACGCTCTCGGCCGGCCGTTCTTCTTCCCTAAGCCGAACGTGCACATGACGGACAAGTTCTTCAAGACCGAGGGTCACGAAGGCTTCCTGAACCATATCTCCAACGTCGCGACAGAGAAGGGGAACACCTATTTCGTCTTCGACCGGGGCAACACCGCCAAGATATCCGAGTGCTGCCGCCTCACGTTCAAGCTCGACAAGAGCGACCTGGACGACGCCAAGACCCCCTGGAAGATGAGATACTCGGCGATGCAGAACGTGACCATCAACCTGCCGCGTGTCGCCTATGAGGCGCACCAGGACGATGAGAAGCTGTTCGAGCTTCTCAGGCAGAGGATCGAATTGGTGGCGAAGGCCCACGTGCAGAAGAGGGACTTCATCAAGAGCTTACTAGACATGGGGAAGCACTCGACGCTGGCGCTGCTCACGATGAACCTGGATGGAGAGCAATACTATCGGTTCAACAAAGCCTCGTTCCTGATCGGGATGGTCGGCCTCAATGAGCTGGTCCAGTACCACACCGGGCAGCAGATGCACGAGTCGAAGGACGCGACCAAGTTCGGTCTCAGGGTAATATCCACAATGAAGAAGAATGCCGAGGAGATCGGCGAGAAATACGGCATCCGCATGCCGCTTGAGCAGACCCCTGCCGAGTCGACCTCGTACCGGTTCGCCAAGCTAGACATGAAGTACTATCCGCTGCAGGCACCAACAGTGATCAGGGGGAACAAGTCGAATGGTGAGATCTACTACACCAACTCGACCACTCTGAACGTCGGTGCGCCGATCAGTGCCATCGAGAGGACCAAGGCAGAGGGCCTTTTCCATCCCCTGATCGAGGCCGGTTCAATGACCCACGTTTGGCTCGGGGAGCACAAACCGCCAGCGGAGTCCATCGCCGCCTTCGTCAGGAAGACGTTCGAGAACACGCAGAACTCACAGATATCATTCAGTCCGGAGTTCACAGCATGCCTGAACTGCGGCAAGACCACCCGTGGACTGAGGTCGACCTGCCCCTTCTGCGCATCGCCTGATGTCGAGGGCATCACCCGTGTCACAGGGTTCTTCTCCAAGACCACCAGCTGGAACAAGGGAAAGCTCGGAGAGCTTAAGGACCGATTGAGAAACAACATCTCTTAGACAGCTGATGGACTTGAGGCAAACCATTTCCTTCCCTCTTTTTTTAACATTATTTGAATCATAATACATTGCCATTCTCTCTATCTTGAATTTGATTCATTATCATATTCGAAGGAATGTTTGGCAATCATTATATACCGTTATCGGGCTAGAAAATACCACCAGAAATGGACAGGGAATGGAATTGACAAGAGTCCGGATAAGTGAGCATGTTTGGGTGAACATTAGCCGGCGCAGTCTTTGTGATAACTGCGTGGCGGATGTCTGCTTGAAGAGGACCGAGAACAGCACTGAGCAGTGCGCACTGTTCAGATCAGCATTCATCGCATTCAAGAGATGCAACCAATGCGGAGAGATCTACGAATTGTTCTCGAATTTCAAGGCCCTGGACTACGATATGTGTCAGATCTGCAACGAGAGGATGAAGAGCAAGCCTGTCATCAAGTCCGGCGAACCACTCAGCACGCGTTGCTGATATTCCATTGCTTGAAATATAATCGATTGTCGGAAGATCACATCCCGGGCAGATTCCCCGAGGTATAACCGGCACTGTCCTCGCGATATGCAGGTCAACACTCTGGGCAGAGTTTTTGGGAAGGGCGATCCGCTGTTTTTTCCTCCACCAATGCAGAATTATTGATGGATCAACGGTTCTCTCTACCATTAAGATTCGGCCAAAGAATGAGCTGGATGCCGATATCCACCTAGAGCAAAATGAGTAATGGCCAGTGATGACGGCAGATCGCCGTCATCACTTGTGGCCGGTTTATCCGTTCAACCGCGGGCCTATCAACTGCCACACGATCAGGAACAGCACGAACAGCGCCAAGGCCAAGGTGATGGTCGAGACGTATTTCGCCCTCTGCTCCTCGGTCGCGTTCTTCCTCACTTTCTGAACGAACGCATCGAGGCCGTCCTTGAACAGGTAACCTCCGTCCAATGGTACAGCCGGCAACACATTGGTCATGCCGACCATGAGGTTGATCCAGAACACCCAATAGAGGATGTTGGCCGTGACCCAGAAGGTATCCGCCCCGAATACCGACATCAGACCGGTCGGTTGGAACAGGTCCGTGACCGGCGACTGGACGGGCGCCAGGCCGATGAACGGCAGAGATATGAAGCGTAGCGTGTCGGTTATGAAATCCCCCGGGCTCTGCATGTTCGCGTACGGCGATGCCAGGCGTTGGGAGAGGACCTCGACGTTGATCACGCCGACGCCCAGATACGCACTGTTGATGCCTAAGAACCCGTAGTCGACGAAACCGGAAGGCACCCCCACTCCCGACGACTGAAGATAGTCAGCCCGGCTAAGGAGAGTGACATTCACTATGCTGCTCACGTTCTCGAAAGCCTGGGTATCGATATGGTACGACATCACCGTTATATTGACCGTCTGTCCTCCCTGGGTGTTGCGCAATGCGACCAGCAGATCGTTCTCGTTCCTGATCGGCGTATCGTTCAGTGAGGAGATGAGCATGCCTGTCTGAATGCCGATATTGTAGGCAGGATATCCTTTGCTGACGCTGGTCACCTCGACGCCAGATGGTAACGAAACGTTATACTGACCGCCCTTGAAAAAGTAGGACAGGCTGACCATCGCACCGGCGTTCGGGGCAGAGGCATTCTGCCAGGAATAGATGTCGCTTACCACCACACCGTTCACCATGACGACCTGGGCACCGAATTGTAGGTCGTTCATCGAGGCGATACTGTTATCCGCCACTGTGGCCACGACCGGTCCGTCCCTGAGCGGGGTGGCCGAGCTCAGCATGACAGAAGAGAAAAGGATCGCGCATATGACCGCTAGGATTATGTTCGTCCCTGGCCCGACCGCATAGATGCTGGTTCGGCGTTTCCGGTCCGAACTCTTGATGGCCTCCTCGTCAGGCTCCACGAATGCTCCGAGCGGAATGACCAGGAACACGATTCCCAGCGACTTGATGTCCATTTTGCCAACGCGAGTCAGGATGCCGTGAGCGATCTCGTGGAACACGACCGCAACTATCAGGCCGATGATTCCATACCAGATCGGGATGATCGGGTTGAGCCCGGGTATGCCGAGGATCAGCTCTGGCCCGGGTGCCTTGTCCGCAGGTATGCTGGATACCAGGGTCGCCTCCCATATTAGGAGGGCCATCATGAAGATGGCTACCCCGAGGCATATCCACTTGGCAACGGCGGCATAAACCAGCCAGAATCTCCTGAATCTTGACAATTTCTCGATGATCTTCTTGCCGCCTTCAGTGCGCCACATCAGGAAGATCATGCCCTGTGTGAAGTGGTGCTTAGCCAGAATGCCTTTCTTCTTCAGAACCATGACTATGACGAAATAGGCTATGATTACCAGCAACGCGATGACGTATTCTATCATCCAGGGCCTCTGCCAGCACTAACAACCACGTGATATAAAAAATAGTCGTGGATTTGCTTGATGAACGAATCATTTGTTTCTGTTCCAGCAATCATCTGGAACTTCATCGTAGGTGGTCGCCGCATCATCCTTGCTGCGCAGCGCCGGATCCTCTTGGCGAGACATTCTCTGGATCTGATCAGTCTTTAGGACCCAGTAATGGATACGCCAGAGCTTCCCTTTCTTCAGGTGGACCTCCTCCTGCCATGTCGTAAGGAATCCCTCCTCTTCCAACATATAGAAAACATCCCGGTCCTCTGATGTGAGACGGTTGTCGATCGTCTGGTCGGTAAACCCGAAAAAGCTCATCAAGTACTCTGCCAATTTGTTGATGTCGCTCTCGGACATACCCTTCTTTCCCAGGGTGTTCCCCAGGGCAAGGCATACTTCGTTCATGCACACAACAGTCAAGACGTTCCCCCCGCCTGATTGCCTTTCAGCAAATAATACTTATGCAGGCTAGATTGGAATTGTGCACTATCGTTCCAGATAGGCTCACCGCTTCCGCCACTTACCCCCCTTCCCCCATAGGTACAGATAAAGGAGGAACTCCGTCAAGGCCAGGGCCGCAAGGACGATGAGCGGTATCGAGGTTGAAAGCCCGGTATCTACGCTGCGCCAGACCTCGAACACTATGAAAAAATCACCCATAAGGCAGCCTATGAAGTACCAGTACCGGAGGTAGTCCCTGAGGAACCAGTCCTTCCATCCCCTATCACGGCGAAGAACGACGGGTATCTGCGACTCGTCGATCGTTCCTTCTTCCTCGCCCGGTGGAGACACCTTGACCGTGATCTTCCGCTTCGTCGCCATCTTCGCGTTTCACCGGAAGTGACAGGCGACGAAGTGCTCGCCACCCTTGTCCAGCAATTGTGGTTCTTTCTCCTCGCAGACCGCCTCGCGGTACCGGCAACGGGTATGGAACCGGCATCCGGATGGCGGGTTGGCCGGACTGGGCACATCACCGCTCAGGACGATGCGGTCCCTCTTGATCTCAGGGTCCGGCACCGGTATGACGCTCAGCAGTGCCTCAGTGTAAGGATGCAGCGGTCTTTCGAACAGGTCCTTCTTCTTCGCCGACTCTACCACCTTGCCCAGGTACATGACGTTCACCCGGTCACACATGTAGCGGATCGTGCTCAGATCGTGCGAAATGAACAGGTAGGTCAGGTTGAATTCCGTCTGCAGGTCGTTCAGCATGTTCAGGATCTGGGCCTGGACAGACACGTCCAGAGCTGAAGTAGGCTCGTCCAGAACGACAAAGTCTGGATTGAGCGCCAGGGCGCGGGCCACACCTATCCTCTGCCTCTGTCCCCCGCTGAACTCATGCGGGTAACGGTAGAGATGGTCCGGGTTGAGCCCGACCTTCTCCAGCAATTCCTTGACCCGATCACGGTTCTCGTCACCGTAGGCCACTCCGTGAACCAGGAGGGGTTCACCGATGATGTCCTTGATCAGCATGCGGGGGTTGAGCGATGAGAACGGATCCTGGAACACTATTTGCATCTCTTTACGCATGCGCCGGAGCGACTCTGGATCCTTGCAGTCGAGAGCATAGGCGTTATTGATCTCATCCATCTCATCCAGGAGATCTTCTCTGACCGGTTTGCCGTTCTCCGGCTGCTGGGTCTGCTCCTCCAGTTCGATCAGGCGACTCCGGGTCTGGGGGGGCATCTTGTAGTAGATGTGCCCCGCCGTCGGGTCCGTGAGCATCAGCATGCACCTTCCGGTGGTGGTCTTGCCACAGCCCGATTCACCCACCAGTCCGATGGTCTCCCCCCGTCTGATTATGACGTTGACGCCATCGACCGCCTTCACCGCTCCCATCTCCCGCTTCAGGAAGCCCCCACGGATGGGGAAGTGCTTCTTAAGACCTCTAGCTTCGATAAGAATCTCTTCGCTCACCATCTCACCCCTGTATACAGGTGGCAGGCGGTGAAATGCCCTGGCCTGACCTCTATCATCTGCGGCTTGATCTCCTTGCACTTCTCCATAGCATATGGGCAGCGGGGATTGAACCGGCATCCGCTTGGCGGCTTCGACAGGTTAGGTACGCTGCCTTCGATGGTCTCCAGTCTGGTCATGTCCATGGTGACCCTCGGTATGGAGTTCATAAGCCCCTGGGTGTAGGGATGGAGCGGCTCCTTGAAGATGTCCATCTTGGGACCGATCTCGGCGATCGTCCCGGCGTACATTACACCCACCCGGTCGCATACCTCGGCGACGACGCCAAGGTTGTGAGTGATCATCAATATCGAGGTTCCAGTCGCCTCCTGCAGCTCCCTCATGAGCTTTAGGATCTGGGCCTGGATAGTGACGTCCAGCGCGGTGGTCGGCTCATCGGCTATCAATAACTGCGGCCTGCATGCCAGCGCCATGGCGATCATCACCCTCTGCTGCATCCCGCCGGACAGCTCGAACGGGTAGGATTTCACCACATTGGATGGGTCTGGGATACGTACCAAACGGAGCATTCGGTCGGCCCGGTCCAGTGCTTCGGCGTTAAGCATCCCTTGGAATCGCCGCGCGATCGGTACCTTTGACATTACTTTGACGAAACGATCATTCGGGTCCTCAACCAGCCTGGCATACAGCATTCGATAATAGCGCAGGAATGCGCCGCGAACGCTACGGAATGGCTTCGAATCGAAACTTCCCCCACACTGGGGGCAGATGGCCGCTTCCGGTGTCACCACGGCCCGACAACCAGAACAGGTCTCCTCACCTTTTGAATTAGGGACCTTACTGACCCTGAAGTATGTCTTGACCGCCTTTAACTCCTCATCGATCTTGACCATGACGGCTTCCGCCAGCTCGCGCTTTTCGTGCAACAGAACGATCTCGGCGATCTGATCCCCAGCGGTGAATACCGGATTGAGCGCGGTCATTGGCTCCTGGAATATCATGGAGATGTACTTGCCGCGTATCTTCTGCATGTACTCCGGAGATCGAGCCAGGAGATCATACTTCGAGTCCATCTCGTTGAGCCTCCCCTTTGCTTCGGCAAGCATCGGGTCGTCTGGGTTGGATGACAAGGTCTGGATCTGGTTGCGAAGTTCCATTCTCAGCTTGAGATCCTTGAGCTCCTTCTCCAGGGTGGCCACCCTGCCGTCATCCACCTTCTCGCCCATATTGGACATCGCATCGGTGAGCTTCTTCTCCACCTCGACGATCTCCTGGGGGCTGCCGGTCGGTCTGAGGAAGAATATGTGCCCCCCCTCGATCTTGCCTGGGGGTATGGGGATCAGCCGCATGACGCAGTTTGCGGTCACGCTCTTCCCGCATCCCGTCTCCCCGACCAAGCCGAGGGTCTCTCCCTTCCTGATCGCCAAGGTGACGCCGTCCAGTGCCTTCACTACACCCGCTTGGGTGTAGAAATTGACGTACAAATCCTCGATCTCGACCATCACGTTGTCTTCGCTCATCATTGTCTACCTCCTCAGCCTTGGATCGAGGATATCGCGGAGCGCGTCTCCGAATAGGCTGAACCCCATCACGAATATGAAGATCATGGCACCCGGGAATACGATCATCCAGTACGGGTTGTAGGGGACTCCCTGGTAAAACACGGTGCTCAGGAAGAACTCCTGTCCGTCCGAGACCATCTTGCCCCATTCCGCGGTACCGGATGGCGGTCCGAAACCGATGTAGCTCAGTCCTGCTGCCACCAGCACCACCCCTCCAATGTCCAGTGTGATGTTGACCAGCATAGGTGCCAATGAGTTCGGAACGATGTGCCGGAACAGTATGCGCGTCTTCTTCGCACCAAGCGCGCGGGCCGCCTCAACATATGTGTTTTCCCTGACCGTCAGCACCTGGCCTCGTATCAGACGCGCGTAGGGCGGCCACCATACCACGATCAAGGCGAGCATGATATTCTCGAGACTGCGGGACAGGATCGCCGCCACTGCCATGGCCAATATCAGACCAGGTACCGAAAGGAAGATGTCAGTTATCCTCATCAGGAGGTCGTCGATCTTTCCGCCATAGTATCCAGACACAGACCCGAGGAGGATACCTACGAATGAGGCGGTCAGCACAACGAACAAGGAGATCAGGATCGATGTCCTGGCCCCCCAGACGACGCCGTAATAGATGTCGGCGCCCAACTTTCCCGTGCCCATCAGGTGACCTTCTGCACCAGGCGGCATCGGCTGAAGGAAATTCTTCGGGATGTCCAGTGGGTCCAATTGGCCTGCCGGGACAGGTGCCAGGATTGGCGCGGCGAGCGCTACGATGACTATGCCTATGACCATTGCCAGCCCGATGACCGCCAGCGGGCTCCGCCTTATCAGCACCAGGGAATGTCTCATCTCCCTTATCCTGGGCCGGAGGGATTTGATCAATTGCTTCATCCTGCTTTCATTCTTTTCTGCAGAAGCGTCCATTTTCATCACTCCAGCCTGACCCTGGGATCAAGATAAGCATACATTAGGTCAACAACCAGATTTGCCAGGACATAGATGATCGCGATCAGAAGGACGAAACCTAGCACAGAGGCGGTATCATTCCTCAGGACCGCTTGTGCGGACCATTGGCCTAGACCTGGCCACGCAAATATCGACTCGGTCAGCACGGCGCCTCCCAGAAGTCCTCCGAATGATAGACCGACAACGGTCGTGGTAGGAATGAGCGCATTGCGTCTCGCGTGCTTTCTGATGACGACTTTGTTGGGCAATCCCTTGGCCCGTGCGGTCTTGACATAGTCCTGGTTCATGACCTCGAGCATGCTGGACCGCATGATCCTGGTAAGTATGGCAATAGTGCCAAAGGCCAGCGTTACCGCCGGCAGGATAATGTGCGAAAGAACGTCGCCAAACACGACGAAATTGCCGGCCGCCAATGAATCGAACAGCAGGAATCCGGTGCCGTGCGGATAACCGCTGATGATGTATTTGTCGCTGATCCTCCCGGTTGCGGGAAACAGATTCAGATATCGATAGAAAACAAGTTGGAGCAACAGGCCCAACCAGAATATCGGAAGTGACACTCCAGATAGTGCCACGATCCTAGTGGCATGGTCGATCGGTTTGTCCTTCCGGACCGCCGAGAGCGTACCTAGATAGATGCCGATGATCACCGCGATGAAAATGCTGATGAATGTGAGTTCGAAGGTGGCGGGGAAGTATTTTATTATGGCATCGGTGACCGGCATGTTGGCGACCCTGGAGTATCCCCAATCGAATTGCAGAACGCCACTGAGCCAGTAAAAGTACTGATCCCAGATCGGCGCATCGAAGTGATACCTTGCCAATATTTGCTGGATCTGAACATCGGTCATTCTCTCTGTGATGTAGGCCGCGGCCGGGTTGCCGGCAAGACGAGTCAATGAAAAGACGAAGACCGATACCCCAAGCAAGACAGGAATCAGTAATAGCAATCGCCTGACAATGTAAGTGGTCATCCGCATGGCAAGTTCACCTTTTGTTTAATTGAATTATCTTATAAAATCCTTGTCAAGAATGATGGTACAGGTTATGCGGCATCTTCTGCTGAATCTGACGGTCCGACGTCACTATGGCTAACCTTTCGCATATCATAATCATACCTGGCCGCTCCTATTGTCTATCTAGACCTGACATACTCTAATTTCCAAAGAAAGAGGAAATTAGGGTTTGGGAAAAGGTTTGGGGCCTATCCACCATTATGCGGTCTTGTCGAACGCGTAATAGTAGTATCCAGAGTACATCGGGTTGAAATAGTAACCCGTTACCCAGGTCCTCTCCACGTGGAAGTTGGTCGGCTGGTCTGTCCACACATAGTAGGCGTTGTCGTACACCTGCTGCGATATTTGCGTGTACATCTCAGCTCTCAACGTCTCGTTCAGCTCCGACGCGGCAGCCCTGGACAAGTTGGTCAGCTCGTTGTTAACGATGCCGCACCGCTTGGCATAGGTACCAGCGTTGTCGATGAACGGGTTCACGTAGTCGTCTGGATCGGCGTAGTCAGGGGCCCAGCCCAGGAAGAACGCCGGCATCTGATAGGTGCGCACCGCATCCAGATAGGTCGGCCAGTCTAGAGCCTGCACGGTAACAATGATGTTGCCCGCTATCAGGCCCTTTGCCTTCAGAGCCTCAAGACCGTTCTTCAGCAGGAAGCATGCATCCTCTCTCGGAGCATTGCCAGCGTTGTAGAACAGTTTGATCGTGAAGCCGGTGGTTGCGTAACTGCCCTGACCGTTCGGGTTCTGGACCAAATTCAGGTAATCCGCTGCCTTGCTCAGATTGAAGGCGTACTTCGGGATCGAAGCGTTGTATCCGAACATTCCTGCGGGTATGACTCCGTTCGGCTGAACTGCAGACCCGCCCAGAGTGTTCTCCAGGTAGCTGGTGTAGTTGAACACCGACGCAAAAGCCAGCCTCATGTTCTTGTCGGCGAAGAACGTCGACGGGACGCCCGGATTCAGCGATCCGCTGGTGTTGATCTTCTGGTTCAATCCAAGGAAGTCGAGGTTGAAGGTCGGCAGTCCCTGAGTGATATCCAGGAAATCCTTTCCGACAACATCGGACGCATGGTTCCTCGGGATGTATGCTGAATCGGCATCGCCGTTGAACAGCAGCATCTCTCGGGTACCGACATCTTGGACCTTCTTGATGATCACATATTGGATCGCTGCGGGTGCGCGGTGGTAGTTGTCGTTCCTCTTCATGAGGACGTACTGGTTGGATGCCCACTCGACTAGCTCGTATGGTCCGGTTCCGCAAGTGTGCCTTGCCATCCACTCGTTCCTGGTCTCCTTCACGATACCGCCATGCGCTTCAACGTATGCCTTCGAGACGACCGAGGCTTCGGTGAATGCCATGCAGTACAGGAATGCCGGGTACGGGGTGGTCAGGTGGAACACGACCGTGTTCGCGTCCGGAGTGCTGATTGCATTGTCGACCGACTGGGCGCCAGTTGCGTTCACTGAGCTCAGTGATGCGTAACCCGGTACCAGTACCTGTCCCAGGATCCAAGCCGGACCATCTGGGTCGTTCATCATCAGCAGTCTCTGGATGGAGTACTTCACATCCTCGGAGGTCATGGTGTTCCCGTCGTGGAACTTGACGTTCTGCTTGAGGTGGAAGGTGTAGTTCAATCCATCCGCGCTTATTCCACCGTTCGCAACGGTCGGAACCTCAGTGGCGAGCAGAGGGATCAGTTCGGATGCGCTCGATTCGTTGTACCAGACGAGCGTCTCATACACGTTCTGGAGGATTTCTCCACCGGCGGTCTCATAATCGACAGCGGGGTCCAGTGTGTCGGGTTCACCGATGGTGACCATCACAAAGGTCTTACCGGAGACCGGGCCTGGAGCCTCAGCCTGAACGACGATGGACAGGATGTACAGACCGCTTCCGCCCTTGGTGTCAGTGACAGTTAGGGATGCGTAGTGGGTACCGACAGCCAACGCCGGGGTGGTATAGTTCTTGGTGGTGGCAACGGTTGCGCCATCGAGTCTCCAGGTGAAACTATTGATCGCTTCTGGGTTGATGACGAAGGCTGTTCCGTTCCAGGTGTAGGTGTATGATGCAGCTCCATTCAGAGTGACCGCGGTGCCGTTAGCGACGACGTTTTGCGTCACTTCAGCAGATGATACGATCACTGGTACTGGGGCTGACGTGTTGGACGGAGTAACATCTTGTACGATGACCAGGATCCTCGCAGGGTCGCTCGTGACATTCTTCTTCGCGTCGAAGACCTTCAAGGTCACAAGCATGGTCCCGGCCGCGGCATAGGTGTAGTTGAATAAAGGCCCACCATAGCCGACTTTGCCATCTCCCAAAGTCCATGTATAGTTAGTTATCTTTCCAGCACTTGTTGTAGCGTTGAACGTGACGACATCGCCCTGGTTCACTTCTGATGCGACAGTGAACTTGGCTGTCGGCTCAACGTAATTTTCCCCGGTCAAGACGAGAGCAGCTGCGATGGCGGCGATGATAAGAATAACGACAACGGCAACTACCGCTATCTTCTTATTATTGCCACCCTTCGCGGCTTTCTCCTCTGGAAGGGGCTTGCCTCCTGAACCTTCCATATGCTTTCCTCCTTTCTCCCTCTAGCAAAACGATTGGGAGATTGCCTTTTGATAAGAGTTTGATGCTATAAATAGCTTATTGGTTTCGGGGGTCGATTTTTTTCCTTGCCAGTACCTCAAATCATTAAAAGTCGGTTTTAACGGCATATTTAACATACAATGTTCTCATTATCATTTGATGAATTGACTATTTGCACCTATTAGTTCAGTAATATGAACTTTATGTCTGATTTTAGTACATCAATATTTTTTTTGTTGTCCGGGTTTGCCTCGAAATCAGAGGTATTCTATGACTAGATCGTTCTCCTCGACGAGCTTGCCGATTATCAATTCGGCCCACCGTAGCTTTCTTGCCTTGGTCCTAAGCGAAGAACCATCCTTCGGTCTCGGATGGTGCAGGTCGAAACCGATCAGTTTCAGATTGCGGGCACCAAAATGGACAGCGATCGCGATAGCCCGATCCCCATCGGTGAAACCCCCGAAGTCACGAATCCGATCGAACGGGGTCGACTGCGTGGTGAGGACTGTCCGGCCGATTATTGATTTGACGTATTTGCGCAACGTAGGGATGTTGTCGCCATGTGCGTGCACCACCAGAACGGCGCCCATCTCGTTAGCCCTTAGATCGGTCGCCACATCCCCGTCGAGGTCCGTTACCACCAGGTCCGGGACAATGCCTTCTCCCAACAAAATGGCGGTGCCAATCCCGACCGACAATGTCGTTCCTTTGGTCAGTTCAGACAGCCGTTTCCCGGACGATGATGGTCCGGCTATGATCGTGGCGCATTTTCCAAACAGCCCGGTCAAGCAAACATCGTCGCACTGGGACTTATCGGAAGCAAGAACCGCCAGTTCCCGGGCCGCTTCCTCATCCTTCTCCCTGGAATAACCGAAGTCCTGCAAGATCTGCTCATAGACCGGTTCCCAGTCCCGGAACTGCATCTTCCCGCCTCATGCTTCCGGAGACTTCAGCTGATCGGTCTCTTCCTGTTTGTTGATGGACTGGTTCAGGGTCGATTTCAGGTTGGTGTTGATCAGCCCGCTGAAACCCATGAGAAGGAACCCAGACAATATCTCAAGGAAGATCACGTTCTGGTTGAGACTGGAATAGCCAAGGAAGAACAAGGCCGCATCCAATGATCCCTGAACGATGAAACTTATGGAGAACACCGTCACCGAGATGACCAGGTAGGCCCAGTAGACCTTGCCTGTGGACAAGTAGTAGTTGACGAAACGCCCGGTCTCGAAAGAGAAGATCGCGAATGCCCACATCCACAGCGTGGCATTAGCGAACAGCAGGATCTTCTGTACGATATCCCCATCAGGGTTCGCGTTGGCCGCCTCGACCCCCAAGAACAATCCGATGAATACGCAGGCCACCGTCAGGATGGCAAACGGGATCATCAGGCTCCCGGAGCGGATGGCGCGGCCAGTACTGCTGTACCACGACACCACCCGGTCCGCCACTTTGTAGGCATAGACCAGCATATATACCCCCAGAACAAGCGCGATGGAACCGAAGGCCATGTCCGAGATCAGGCTGATCATGGTCGAGTCCATGTATAGTTCGACCAATTTCGGAATAAGTGCGAAGATCCCAAGAACCACAAGGACCAGACCGATCGGGGTAAGCACGCGTTTACGGACCTTGTCGTCCTGCATCATCTTGAGCAGTACGTAGTACGTACCCTCCACCGTGGGGGCCTGTTTCACGAAGACCCGGCGGACGGAATCGACCTTAACCCGGGAGAATATCATAGGATAGATGAACTCATCTTCTGCCCCGTCGCTCACCAGGATGACCCTTTCCGGCTTTATCATCTCCAGGACGTTCTCCAGCTGAGTGGCCAGTGCCAGGTCGGACTCGAACCCTACCTTCGGGTCGCCGCATATGGTCGCCACTTCCACGTCCATGCCCTTCTTGGCCATATCGTCATAGATACTGAGCGCGGAAAGCACGGTGTTGACATCGCAGTCCTCGGGGTCCTTAAGACCCAGCGCAATGGCTGCCTCCAAATTTTCCTCTCTTCCGATGAACGGGCTGTTCATGCCCGCCTTGACCCCGAAATCGTCGTCCCTGTCCACACTGAGGACCAGTATCTTCATTCGACCGCTCCATCCAGGTCTTCGCTATATGAAGGTTTTGCTAATTCCATTCCCCCATAAACGACTGAACGGTACTGGCTCGTTTCCACCAAGAACACGCCACAACAACTGGATTATCAGGATGGGTAAGCAATCCAAAACAAATATAACCGGGAAATGAATGTTATGAACAAATGGATAGGAAGGCCGGATATAAAGAATGCCCACGCTGCGGTCTACGCAACAAGCCGTCTGCGCTCCAATGCGATTTCTGCGGACTCAGGTTCGTCGCAGGAGAGGACTGGGATGACGATATCCAAGCCTTAGAGAAGATGGGGGGAAACGAGGAGAAGGTCCTGGTCGACGAGGATGTCTCCAAGCGCATCGAGGCCACCATCGTCAAGCGTGAAAAGATCAATATCTCGGTCAGGCTCAAAGAACCGGTTAAAGATGATTTCGATTATTTCGGGAAGCCAGTTGAACCGGTCAGGGCCATACCGGTACCGGTCGCCGTGCCATTCGTGGCGGCCCCCAAAGAAACGAACGTGGCGGAGAAGGTAAAGGTCATCGAACCGGTGCCGGAAACACATACACCAGTGATCGCCGTTGAACCGGTCCAAGCCCCGCCAGAACCAGAAAGGATCGTTATATCTAGACAACCTCCGGCAGAGGCGCAACCCGAAATAATCGCCGCGCCTGAGCCTGCCCTGGTAGAGGTGGTGCCGGAAAAGATCTTGATACCGGAACGCCCCCTGGCAGAGGCGATACCGGAACAGGTCGTAGGAAACAACGTCGTCAGGCACAGGATAAGGCCAACGAAGGCGTTCGCACCAGCCAAGAACCGGTCAATGCGCAGGACCGTTTTCACCGCTGTACTGGTGCTCGGCCTGGTCTCTTATCTGGTGGCAATCGTATTCGGTCAAGGAACCATAGGTAGGATGGGTGGTTGGATCATGGTCACTGCATCGACATTGATGGTGGTGGCTGCGGCGGGAGAGTTCTTCTTACCAAAGTTTGAGGCTAAGGCGGCATTTCCTGAGGACCCAACCTCCGAAGAGAAGATCCATAAGGAGGTCTTGATCTGCCCGAAATGTCATGAACTGGTCAAAGCGACCGACAGGGCTTGCCCAGACTGCGGGGCGGAATTCCAAGGCGAGTGATGGGTCGATGAGGATCACCTGGCACGGCCATTCCTGTTTTGAGGTGAAGGACCGGGTCACGGTGGTCACCGACCCGCATGATGGTAAATCGATCGGGGTCAAACCACCGGTGGTGAAAGCGGACATCTTGCTCATCAGCCACGAACATTTTGATCACAATTGCGCCCGGATCGTGAGGGGCGACTTCAAATGCGTCAGAGAGCCCGGTCAGCGGACCGAGAAGGGGGTGGACATCCTGGGGGTCCCGGCATTCCATGACGATAGCGGTGGGGCGAAGCGAGGGAAGATCAATATCTTCCGGTTCACGCTGAACGGCGTCGTATTTTGTCACCTGGGAGACCTGGGCCACATGCTCGACCGGGAGACGATCGCCGCCCTCCAGCCGATCGATGTGCTGTTCCTGCCGGTGGGCGGCGTGTTCACCATCGACGGGAAGCAGGCGCGTGAATTGATTGATATCCTGAATCCAAAGGTCGCAGTGCCCATGCATTTCCGCATTGGCGGGCTGTCGATGTCGATACACACTGTCGACGAATTCCTTGAGGAATTGCCGGAGGAGAAGGTTATCCGCGTAGGCAACGAGATCGAGTTCATGCCGGAAGAGCTTCCCGAAGTGACCGAATACTGGATATTCTCTCCGTGACGCGGGGAATAGATCGGATGTCCTGGTATGGGCGGATGAATATCGATATATCATCCTCAATATTTATTCGACTTTCAGACCTATGGGCAAAAGCATGTTGGTCTTTCAGCTTGTTGACACCTAGGACGACCGAGCAAACATGAAGAAGGCGGGCGGGTACAGACTTACCGGGTATATCCGCTATATGAGCACCAGATGGTGTTAGGACTGCCTAGAAAGGCTGAGAGGCAATCAAAACTTTCATCACCGCAGCCTTCACGACCTGATTATGCTACCCACTCATCAAGGAGATAATTGCACTTGGTCTGTTAAGAAATTATCACAGAACGAATATTTATTAGAACCTTTAAAATTAAAAAAAAAGCGTGGACGACCTCAGAAGATGCCCAACGCGTCTTCGACCCGGCCCAGTTCGATAGGTGTGCTCCTGAAACCGACCGCGCCCCCTTTCGAGTTCGCCACGACGCAAGCGCCCACCATTCCGCAACCGTAGTTCAGCGTGCCGATCGCTGGCTTGACCTTCAGGACCGAGTGCAATACCTCGAACTCCGCCTTCGTGGATTCAGGGTGGCACAGCATGCCCTTGTTGGTCGCGCAGCACATCGAGCCCACGATGTTCTGTCCGGCTATCGTTCCCGGAACAACCTCCACCTGGAGTGTTTCCGCGATCGCGGAGTACAGCGCCGGGTCGATGTCCGGATTGATCAGCGCACCCTTGTCGTTGACCAGGATATTGTTCCCGGCGGCGTTGTAGCGGTCATCCAACCGAAATACGGTCAGGTGCTTGGACAGCATCTCGATCTCGGTATCGGAGGCCATGGACGCCACGATCGCACCGTACGAGTTCATCGCCACCAGGGCTCCGATCAGGTTGGTGCTGGCTATGTTCGTCTTGATGCACTTCACCTGCAGTGCCGATTCCAGGTCGTTGACCAAGGTCTCGGACGAGTCGACCGGTATTAAAGAAATGTTCTCGTTGGCGCAGGAAAATACGCCAACGTATTGGTTTCCGTTATAGCTCGACAGGTTCAACATATATTTCCGAGCTTCACTGATCCGGGAGAGATACCTCTACCAGTCCATCCTCGAACTTGACCGCCTTGACCAATATCTTCGACGGTGGCTTTTGGATGCTCCGGCTCCAGATCGCTTCGTTGACCTTTGTGTCGATCCAGACGTTGCTCTCATCGGTCTTCATATGCCTCATGATGTATTGCCTGATCTCGATGATGGCACGGTTCGCTCTCTGCGTGTAGGGAACGATCTTCATCTTCCTCAATGGGATGGTGAAGACAACTTCTTTCTCGCTTGCTTCTGCCATGTTGTCCCTACTCCTTTATCTTGCTGTATCTCCAAGACCTGCGCTTCGGGTGTCGGAGGAAAGTCCTATTCGTTCGAAGCATGACCCAGGCAGGAACCCTCCTGTTCTGGTTCACCTTCTTCATGAGCCTAATTTTCATTGCGCACGGTTTACTGTGTGACATTTCAAACCCTCTCAATTGTGATATCCCTCTTTTGGGGGGCTACCTTTCTCAGTATCGACTTTAGAGTCGGTTCATCGATCTGGCGGTTTATCTGTCCCGCCTGGACCAGACGTATGAGCTGGTCTTCCACAGCTCGGGCTACGTCGGGATAGGCCATCTTTACCGTTGCTAGCCTGTCCCGGGCCTCTGGCGTGAGGATCTGCCGCATGATCGCCGCTTTTTGCTCGTCGACCTGCTTCTGCTGATCCTGCGCCATCGCCTGCTGGTCACGCTGTCTCTGCAACTCTGCCATCTTTCGCCGGCGTAGCTCCTCGAGTTCAGCGTCTTCCATCGATGTCACCTCACTGTTTGATACTGTCAGCCACTTCCTTGGCCACGCTGTCCAGCAGCGCTTGTCCCTTAGCAGACATGACCCTTCCATTGTTCTTATCCTTCTGGATAAGTCCGGAGGTTTCCAGCTGCATCAGGCATTTTCGGGCAATAGACCTGCTTCCCTTTACTGCATGGTTTGGTCGGGAGCCACGGTCAGCAAACCCGCCGTACTCGGCGGATAATCTTGAAGTCCCGATCGGTCCCTTGATGTAGACCTTTCTTAGGACGGATGCTGCTCTAGTGTACCACCAATCAACTTGCAAGGGCGCCTTTTCAGTATGCCTTCCGGTCTTAACGAAGTCAGCCCACTCAGGAGGCGCGATCGTGTTGATCTCCTTGAGCTTGATTGCTGTCTTCTCGATCAGCTTGTCGGAAGGTACGTCATATACCGTTACCATTTTTTCTACCTTCTTTGGCGAGCGTTGGCTCGATGGCCTAGTCTGCGCCGGACGCCACTAATAGGATGGACGTATAAATAGTCTTTCACACCCTCTGGACACATGGCCAACGTCCAATTCCCGCATAGGATAAAATACGGTTTCCTCCCTTTGGAGCACCGTGAGATACGTCATCGCCATGACCGGGGCGTCGGGCATCGCCTATGGGCTCAGGCTACTTGAATGCATCGAAGGCGAGAAGGTCCTGGTGCTATCGGAGATGGGCAAGCGGGTGCTGGTCGAAGAAAGTGGTCAGAAGGTCTATGACGTGGAAGTCAAGGCCAGTGTTGTATACAGCGATGAGGACCTGTTCGCGCCGATTGCGTCAGGAAGCTACAAGCATGACGGAATGATCATCTGCCCCTGCTCTGAATCGACCATGGGCAAGATCGCCTCAGGCATCGCTGACACGCTGATCACCCGGGCTGCCGCAGTGACGATGAAAGAGGGCAGGAAACTGATCATCGTGCCGCGCGAGACGCCTATAAACGCCATCATGATCGAGAACGAGCTGAAACTGGCTCGGGCGGGTGTGATCATTTTGCCGGCATCTCCCGGTTTCTACAGCAGGCCGACGACGGTGGCGGAGATGATCGACTTCGTGGTAGGCAAGATACTCGATCAGCTAGGGCAAGAAAATTCGTTGTTCCACCGATGGGGATGAGGGCATCCCGCAAGAGTCCACCTGCCAAAAACAATATTTTCACCCCTTCCAATGACGTGTCGTGGGTGATATTGACATCATCAGGGCTTTCAACATTCCCGCCGATGATGTTGGGAGGGCTTCGACCTTTTTCGAAAAAGTGTTCGGATGGAACGACAGATCGATACCGGGCAGCGGGGAAGATCATCATTCCCTTGTTATCCTAACTGGATCGGAGGAGAAACGAAGAAGGAACCTGTCGCCGGGGGTCTGTACCGACGTGGCACGAACCGCCTGGACCAGGTCTTCCTTGAGATCACCGTCGGTTAAATTGATCAATGGCTCGTGGCCTCATATGCCGCAAGCGGGCGGCTGGTATGAGAGAAGAAGCCCATGCACGATTTCGCCTCCTTCGCCGTCGTCCAGGACACAGGGGGAAATCTGGTGGGCCTGTGGGAGGATATTCCATGCAGGGAATGAGCCCATCCGTTCTACGGCCGGTCCTTCCTGGCTATGAATCTCGGGGCATACCAGTTCCATTTGCCCAACAATGACATCATCGCCGGAACTAGGAAGATCCTGACTATGAACGAGTCGAGCAGTATCGCGAACATCAGGGCGAAGCCGAACTCCCGCAGAAGCATGCCCTGGGAGAGCATCATTGTACCGAAAGCGGCAGCCATTATGACGCCGCAGGCGGTGATTATGCCGCCAGTCTGCTCCACCGAACGGACGATGGCCTCGTCATTGCTCAAGCCTTTGATGGATTCCTCACGAACCCGGGTGGTCAGCAAAATGTCGTAGTCCAATCCCAACCCAAGGCACACCACCAGTAACACCATCGGCACTATCCATACCACCGATGTGCCGATGACATATTGGAACAGGAGCATGGTCGCGGCCAAGGTCCAGGCGATGCTGAGCAATATCGTGACGATGGACCGGATGGGGCTGATGACCGAGCCGAGAACGAACATAAGAACGAGGAATATCCCGACCAGAACGAGTACTGCGATCCCGGCGAAATCCTGCTGGGTCATGGCGGATACGTCATACGTGGATGCCGTCCCACCGGCCACATGAACGCTGAGTATCTCCGGGTCGGAAGCATCGATCCGTTCGCCCTCCTGTCTCAACACGCCGATGCTGTCGACGGAGGAACGGGAGAACGGCTCGTCCATGAACGTCACCGTCAACAGGACGCTGCGATTGTCACTCCCGATCATCGTCCGCATGTACTGATCGTTGAGAGCGGCATCCAACGAACCGTTCCCGGAAACGTGCTGATAATCGATCTTCTCGCCATAAGGTCTTGTGGGGCTGGTGACCGACCTCACATTAGGCAGCGACGCCAGCCCCCGAGTGATGTTCTCCACCGAGTTCATGGTGGCGGTGTCATAACCTCCGGTGGAGTTGAAGACCTGGCCGTTCAATCCCACGCCCACGTAGGTGGGGATGATCTTGCCCCCGCCGAAACCGTCCGCCAGCACTTTGAGCCCTTGCCGGGCTTGCGAATCCGGCATCGATTCGATATAGTCGTAGCTTGTGTTCAGGGTCAGGACCAGGTAGGTGGCGGGGACCGATATCAGCAAGGCGGCGACGACGACCACCTTGGCTTGCTGGATGGAGAACCGCGCGCACCGGGTGAAATAGCCTTTGGCCCTGGCCTTCCGAGCATCTTCCACCTTGGTAGGCCAGAATATCTTGTCGCCCAGCACCATGATGATCGCGGGCAATAGCGTCAGCGACATCAGCAGGGCCACTGAGATCCCGATCGCCAGCGTTCCCATTGAACGCAGGACGTCGAGCCTTCCGAAGGAGAGCATTCCGAAACCGATGATGACCGTCGCGCCGCTCGTGGCGATCGCCTCTCCGGCCCAGGTGACAGAGGTTTGGATAGCGTCTACCTTCTCTTTGCCACTAGCCCGCTCCTCCCGATAACGGGAAAGGATGAAAATGCAGTAATCGCACCCCGCGCCAAGCATCGACGTGATCATCAGGGTCAGAACGGTGTAGTTCACCGATAGCACGAACGTTCCGATGAAATAGATCGCCGAGAACGATATCCCGAGCGCCATCCCGATGACCATGGGCGGTATCGACGATGAAACGAACGAACGGAAGAAGAGGCCGATGAGCACGATCACTAACAGGATAGTGATCGGATCGATGCGCGCCAGGTCCTGGTCCAGCGAGGTCCGGATGTCGGCGCTGATGGCATCTTGGCCGGTGACGTAGGCGACGATCCCCGTGTCCATCGTCACATCCGCGACGATCTCTCTGAGGGCGGATATGAAAGGTTTGCCGCTGACCGATGTATCTGTCTCGGATGCGAAGGAGAGAGATACGAGCATGGTATCGTTCGATGGCACGTTCACGAACTCACCAACAAGCGCCGGGGCGAGCAATATCGGGAACTGGTCCAGCGAGCTGTTGCTGACGATGGAATGCGCCAGCACCGAGATCGATCCGGCGGCGTTCGGGCCATATGATACCACCTCTGCCACGACCCACGGTCGGGAACCGGCGCCTATCGCCACCTGGTCCGTGGTGAACGAGGCCAGCAACATGTCGTTCCGCCATCCCTCCCAGCCAAGTGTTTCGTACAGCGACACCATCATCTGGCCGAGATCGGCGGGCAGCTGCTTGGCGGTGACATTGACCGCGCTGGTCACCAGGGAACGGAACTGGTGCAGGTCGGGGGCCGACGGGAACGAGGTCCATCCGGTGTAGAACAGGATGAAATAGCCCCGTGCAAGGTCCTTCTGGCTCCGGGGCAATGATGCGGTCCGTCGGTCCAGCTCGATCTCGAACAGACCTTCGCAGAACCGATTCGTCGCTGCCATGTCACCGAAGTTCTCCAGGGTGAAGTTGCCCCTGACCCCGGTTGCGAGCGTTCTAACTTCGATCGGGAGCGCCGTGAACACCTCCGTCTGAACGAGCTCGTTAAACCCGATATCAAAGGATGCATGTGCCCTTAGGAGTGGGAAGGCGGTCAGAGCTGGGTCCGGAACAGTGGAGTTCCATGCCGCAGCAAAGGTACCAAGGCAAGCGAGCGCCAACGACCTCTCCGCCTGGTCCATCGTATCGGAGGCGGCCAGCCATTCAGTGACGGACGATCGGGTGGCGTTGTATGCCGCGCCATCCTTCCAAACCAACGATGCCAACGGTTGGCTGGTGTTCGCCGCGTTCCAATTAGAGAGGTACGTGGAAGGGATGCCGTAAACGATCTGTTGCATATCCCGCGAATTATTGAAAAGTGCCCAGAACGATAGCGGGATATCGAAGACCGCATACCTGGATACATTGGCCAGCGCATATGCATTCTGGTAGCTTTCCTCTATCTGCGACAGGAAGGCGACGGAATAGTCCTCCCCGAGGGAGTAGATCGATACCGAATTGACGTTTACTTTCGAGCCGTCCGAAGCGGTGAAATGAATGCCCGCGATCGCTCTTTCCAAATCCATGACGGCGTCATGCGTGCTCATGCCGGTGACGGAGTGTGATGACAGCACGACGATGACCGAGCCCTGGTCGGTCACTTGCCCGAAGCGCTCCGCTATCCACTGCTCCGCCCTCGTGGATTCGAGCGATTCCCTGCCGCTGCCCGAGTTGTCATCGTAGACCACCACTTGGTTGGCTAGGGGTGCGAACCATATCGTGGCCAGGAAGATGACGATCCAGACGACGATGATCGCTTTGTGATGGCGAACTACCGCACTGCCCAACCTGCTGAAAATGATCGCCAATCACCGCCCCTAGATCCGGATGCTCGGCCAACACGTTGAATCAAGTTTAAGGTTTCGTTATTAAGAAAGGAAAGGGAGTGGGCCGCTCACTCGATATAGATGGCCGGACGTCTTGGCTGAGCATGCCTGGCCTTATTCATCGGATCCTCCTTGGAGGGATCACCCGCCGAGAACACCAATACCTGGCAGCCGAGTTCCGTTCCCAGGAACCCGACCACGCCTGATAGGTAGGCGTACTCGTCGATCAGCGTCTCCAGCCGCTCGATCTCCGTGCCCGTGCGCTTCATCAGCTCCTCCGCCAGTTTGCGCGCGTAGTCCGGGGCCTCCTTCCCGTGCTTCCGGATCTCCTCGTCAGCCATGGCCGCCTTGGTCAGTGAAGGGATCTTCAGCTCGCCCTTCTTGTGCAGCTCGAGTGCCATCCGGTAGACGGCGAACTTCCATGCGTCGGAGGTGTAGAGGATGATGCGCTTCGGGACGATCTTCGTCACCTTCAGGATGTTGTTGGTGTCATCCATGACCTCACGCAGGTAATCCTCGGCGATCTCCGCCGATAATACGGAATGGGCCGCCTCCGGCTTGGGATAGGACTCACTGGAGACCAGGGTCTTGTTACCAAGCCCAGACCACAGTTCCTCAGCCATATGCGGGGTGATCGGGGTCATCATCCTGATCCAGGTATCGAGCGCCTGACCGACCGCCCGGCCGTTATTGCCTCCCCTGCGGGTGTACCACCGGAAATCGTTCGGCGTTTCGAAGTAGACCTCGTTGGACATGGTCCTCAGGTCGAACTCGTTCATCGCCTCGGTGACCTTGCCGACCCGGGAGGCCATCCGGGAAAGGAGCCACTGGTCTATGCCGGCCATTTCCCCGGTCTCGGCCATCGCCGCGTTGTCGGTGACGGTCCTCATGATGCGGTCTAATCTGGAAACGTAGTTCTCGATGATCTCCTCGTCCCATTCCACGTCGGCGAACGGGGAGGCGATGTGGGCATAGTATAGACGCAGTGAGTCTACCCCGTACTTCTCCGCGGCGCCCGGTATCGGCTGTGCCCCGCCCTTGGACTTGGAGATCTTGCCAGCCTTACCTATTACGTACCAGTTGACGAAGATGCCCTTCGGCCATTTCTGCGGTGGGAGAATGGCCACGTGGTTCATCAGGAAGGCGGGGAAGTGCACGGTCATGTGCTCCTTTCCTCCCAGGTTCATGTCCAGCGGGTACCAGTAATCGACGTCGGCGCGGATATGTTCCAGCAGCTGTGACGGGACCTCGGTGCCCTGCGCCACGGAGGCCAGTTCGCCCTTTCCCAGGATCACGTAGTCGAAGAACGCCTCGGTCATTTGCTCCGCTTTGATCTCGCCAGAGTTGACGTATTTGGATATAAGATAGTATACTGGATAGAGCGTCGAATCGGAGATCGCCTCGATTATCCACTTCTCGTCGAACGGGAACTTGGTGCCGAGCCAGTTGCCCTGGCGCACGCACGCCCTTTCGCGGAACCAATCCAACACCGGCTGGACGTTCGTGTAATAGTCACCAGGCAGGATTTGCATCGACTTGCAATGCTCCTTGGTCATGTCGGTGAACTTCTGGTTGGCGTAATCGATGAACCACTGATCGGTCACTTTCTTGATCAGGACCGGCTGGCCACAGCGGCAGACGACCTCCTCGGACAGGTCGTAGAACAATGCGCCCTCCTTCGAATCCAGCATCTCCTGTTTCATCAGGTCCTTGGCCTGGACGACGGACATCCCGGAGTACTTGCCGCAGTTCTGGTTCATCCGTCCCTGGTGGAAGCCTTCCTTATAAACGGTCTTCTTGGCCTCCTCCAGCCGTGGATCACCTGCTTGCGTTATGCCCATCTTCTCGATGATCTCGATGGCGGGCATGGGACCCCAGCCCTTGGTGTCGATGATGGCGATCGGCTTGATGCCCTTGACCAGGGACGATTCGAGGCCGAACTTCGCGATCATATCGTCATCTTCCTGAATGGTCTTCAGAGCCATCCAGTCGTCCGGCGCATCAGAAGGGACGGAAACGACCAGGCCGGTTCCGACGTTCGGGTCGCAGAAGGTGGCCGGCAGTGCCGGTATCTCGCGGTGCGTCATCGGCGTCGTGCAGTTCATGCCGACGATATCGGTGCCGGCGATCTTGCCGATCACCTGCACGTCATCCATCTGGTACTTCATCTTCTCAGCGGCGGGAGCGCTCACCACCCATATCTCGCCGGCGTGCTTCACCTTCACGTACTCGACGTCCGGGTTCACCCAGAAGTTGGTCTGACCGAACACCGTCTCCGGACGTAGTGTAGCGGCCACCAGGAACATGTCCCCGACGCGGAACTTCATCAGCGTGTACTCGGTCGTCTCGGCGCCACCGCCGCACATGATGTCCGTTTCCGAAGCGTCGATGGCGACCGGCCCGCAGTTGACGCATGCCGGAGCGAAATACGGTTTCTGGATCAGCAATCCTTGCACCATGAGCTTTCGGAACTGCCACTGTATGAACTTACCGTAATCGGGAAAGATCGTGCAGGTGAACCGCCTCCAGTCGGAGAGGAAACCGAACCTCTTCCAGTACTGGTTGACATAGACGTCGTTGAAGAACTCCACCACCTTGCGCGGTTCGGTGAGCTGTTCCAGCATCTCTTCTGGGCAGCCATTGCGGAGCATGTACTCGACCATGTTCTGGTCCTTCTTGCGGATGCGTGTGGCCAGACCGACCGCCCCGTTGCCGGTGGCATGTGTGCCGACCGGGAAGAGCACGTTGTAACCCTGCATCCGCTTGTAACGGGAGAAGGCGTCCACGTAGGAGAACCCCCTCATGTGCCCGACATGCAAGTAACCAGTGACGCCTGGATAGGCGAATATGATCATGAACTTAGGGCGGGAATCCCTCTCCGACTCGTTAATGCGCTCGGAGTACCATCTCTCCTGCCACTTTGCCTCGATCTCCGATGTTCGGTTGGCCATCAGTGCACCCACAAAATCCTGCGAGTGCGGGTTATCGGGGTTTTGTCTAAATAGGATTTTGGTCATATATGATTTGGCGACAGGTGTTTTAGGCAGTCTGTCGGTCAAGAGCGGTATCTCGTATGACAATGTCATGCTGATGACTGGCTCGGACTGGATGCCGCCCTGGTATGACAAAATGAGACTCAGCTCACAGATTTTATATATCATGGATGACAATGTCATACTAACCCGTGGCGAAAATGAAGGCCAATAACACTGAAGGAGAACGAATCACACTGAGGCTGGAGCAGGAGGACCTCGCGCTTATCGATGAATACATCGAGGAGCACCCGGAGTACTCCAGCCGGTCGCATTTGGCAAGGATCGCGATCCACTCGCTAATCGAGCAGGAAGCTGGAGAGGATGAAGCGGTCGAATCGTCACAAAAACGGAACAGGATCATGGTCGAGATACCAATGATCGCCTTCAACATCATTGAGGAGAACATAAAGCGGGGCGAATTCACCTCCTTTCAATCGGTCATCGAAGGTCTGGTCATTCAAGAGTTCCTGTCGCCGGAGAAGCGCAGGGCGCACAACGTCGGTCTGCATGAAAATGCGATCAAGACCTTCGAAGTACTAAGACAATAGAAAAGGGGTAGCCGCAAGGGTAGCTTGTGGAAGGGATATGGGATGCACTACCTGCAGAGCAGAAGCTCTGCAGGGCCAACCTGGATGGCGATTCCAGGATCGGGATGGATGGGGTATAATGGAAACTGGGACAATAGAGCAAACAGTCAGGACCGAGCAACTCATGGAGGTGCTCGAGCGGGGCATGATGAACCCCAGGATCGGAGTCATCGGTCTTGGTGGGGCAGGGAACAATATCGTAAACAACATCTATGATAACTGCAAGGGCAACGTCCAGATCATTGCGATCAACACGGACGAGAAGGCTCTTCAGGGGATCAGGGCGCACAAGAAGCTGCTCATCGGCAAGGACGTCACCCAGGGGAAGGGGACCAACGGGTTCCCGGAGGTGGGAGAGTACTGTGCCGAATGTGCCAAGGATGCGATCAAGGACTCGATGAAGGACAGGGACGTTGTGTTCATCATCGCCGGAATGGGGGGCGGTACCGGCACTGGCACCGCACCGGTTGTAGCCAGGATCGCGAAGGAGCTGCGCACCATAACCTTCGTCATAGCGATCAACCCGTTCTCGTTCGAGGGCGGAAGAAGGGAGAAGGCCAAGGCAGGCCTGATCAAGCTCAAGGGAGTCGCGGAGACCACGGTCATCGTGGACAACGACAAACTGTTGGCAATGGCGGACAACATGCCGATCGGAAAGGCTTTCGCCATCATCGACAGGAACGTGGTGAAGATTATCGACTCCTTTTGCAGCCAAGTGAACACCCAGTTCGTCAGCCACCTGACCAAGGAGGTAAACGATTGGATGTCGGGAAGGAAGCAGGAGTCGATCGCGACCCCGGTACAGGCCAGAAAGGTCATGCCCGAGATCACCATCTCCAGGCGGCCCCAGATGTCCGTCGAGGCGAAGATGGACAGCTTGGTCAACGCAAACCTGAACAACGACCCGATGATCCATTGATCGTCGAGGTCCATTGACCCCAGCTATTGGTGCCGGTGGGTCCCGGTCCCGCCGCACCTTCATTCTTTCTTAGCTCAATGTTCTACATCAGCACCCAAAGCCATATCATACCGGAAGTGCCCTGACATCGATGATGCTGGTAGGTCTTGTGGTAAACCCGGTGGCCGGAATGGGTGGTTCAGTCGGGCTTAAGGGTACCGACGGCAGGGATGTTTACCGGGAGTCGCTGCGCCGAGGGGCGGTGCCAATTTCAGAGGACCGCGCCGTGATCGCCCTTCGGTCAATACCGGCCTCGCTGGATGTCCTATTTCTGACCGCTTCTGGAGCCATGGGTGAAGGGGCTGCGACCCGGGCGGGGGTCCCGTTTCGTGTAGTTTTCGACATGTCTGGAGAGACGTCGCCCTTCGAAACGATGGAGGCCTGCGCTGAATTCATCCGGAGTGGAGTTAAGTTGATCGTGTTCTGCGGCGGCGATGGAACTGCCAAGGACGTTCTCGACGCGGTTGGCGACAGCATTCCGATGATCGGCATCCCGGCCGGGGTAAAGATGCACTCTGGTGTTTTCCTAAATTCTCCATCGGGTCTGGGACCGCTGTTAGAACATTTCCAGGTCGGAGACCACATGACGGAAATGGTAGAGGTTGCCGACATCGATGAGTCCGCCGTAAGGGAGGGAAGGATCAGCGACCGGGTCTACGGTTATGCCGTGACGATCACGGCGGGAGGATTGGTCCAGCCGTCAAAGGGCGAAATTGTTAGTTCGACCGACGCAGATGAGAAGGAGGAGATCGCCCAGCACTTCGTGGAGAACATGAAGGAGGACGTTCTCTATATCATGGGGCCGGGCACGACCATGAAGGCGATTGCGGAGGAAATGGATTCAGAGAAAACACTTCTGGGAGTAGACGTTTATGAAGGCCGTAAATTGGTGTCGAAGGATGCTGACGAAAGAAAACTGCTCTCGATTCTAGAGGCACCGACCAAGGCAGAGATCGTGGTCACGCCCATCGGCATGCAAGGATTCATATTCGGGCGGGGGAACCAACCGATTAGCGCTGAGGTGATCAGAAGGGTCGGTGCTGAACACATCGTAATCGTCGCCACCCCCTCGAAGCTGAAGGCACTCAATAAGTTGCGGGTCGATACCGGTGACGTCCACTTGGATGAGATGCTGAAAGGCTATCGCCGGGTGCTAGTAGGTTATGGCAGAGAAAAACTGATGAGGCTGGAATGATCCAAGATCGAACATGCCCTGGTTTATTTTGTAAATCAGGCACTGATCTCCGATCATCCTTTGACCGGAATTTTTGGGAGATGGCTAACGTAGTCGTTGATCCACTCATCAAGCTCGCTGATGGGGAGATCGGAAAGGCATTCAAAATCCAAAAGTTTCTCGAATTCACTGACCTCGTCCATTGGATGAGAGAACTTAGCATCGATCCCGGATTTCGTCTGTGTGATGGCGGCCATATATTGCCCTCAATTCCCCCTCGCGTAGGCACTTTGCGTGCCATCAATATATATCATATTTGCGCTCTTCCAGCGGACAATCGGTAAGTTGGTTAAAGTGGAACTACATACAGTGCCCAATGGCTATCCTCAATGTACATTTCCGGGTCTTCTGTCATGCCACCGAGGACGAGGCTAAAGTAGTCCAGGCATTGAAGTTCACCAGCGGCTCAGATGAACGGACCAGGGAAGTGACAGAGGGCTATCATGGCAATCCGATCGTCATTCTCGAGGTGTTCGTCAAGGAGAAACGCCGTTCCAAGGAGTTCTTCTCCAGATTGAGCGTGGACGATCTCCAAGAGATCGTGGGCTCTCTGGACAAACGGATGGACGATGACTGCAATCTCTATCTCCGATTGGACAAGCAGGAAGCCTATCTGGGGAACCTGAAGATGACGACCAGCGATGATGCCATCGCCGTCCGGGCTAAGGTCGAGAGCTATCCTAAGAAGCTGGAAAACGCTAAAAAGAGCGCGATCGAGTTCCTCGAGACTTTGATTCAGTCTAAAAAAGGTTAACTACGGGAAAGGCATCAACGGCCTCGCTGCAGGGGTAGTCAAGCTTGGCCAAAGACGTAGGACTTAGGATCCTATTCCTAGCGATTCAAGGGTTCAAATCCCTTCCCCTGCACCACGATTCTCACATACCGGCTAGGGGAAGAATTGGATTGTTTTATCTAATATTTTTAGATAATTGTACCCTTTCCGGCACGCTTTCGATAGGACCTGGCATGACGAGCATAGAAGGAGCCGGTAATGCTGTCCGAGAAGGAAATCAACCTAGTCTTAGGTAAAGACTTAGTGGTAGGGAAGAAGAAAGAAGAGCTCAGCTTTCGGGATTGGCTGACGGTGAAAGGCATTGCGCCGTTAACGGTCAAGCATACCATCAGCTACGTCAACCATATGCTGCGGGAAAATAACACGCCCTTTCCTAAAAGAGAGGATGCCGAGAAGATCGGGCTGAAGGTGTTAAATTCGGCGTATTCGAAGAGCTACCAGAAGCATTTGCTGACGGCGTTGGAGCTGTATATGGAGTATGTCGGGGTGCCGATCAAGTTCAAGAAACCAAAGCCGACGAAACGTTCTCCGAAATATCTCGACCCAAGAGCAACTGAAGAAATTGATCCGGGGGCGAGCGATTATCGTGACTTTGCTATGATCATAATGTTCTGTACGACTGGGATGCGATTGAATGAACTGAGGATGCTGAATGTTGGCGATCGTGGACCTAGAAAGGAGAATAGTCACTGTTAGGCATGCTAAACGGGACCGAGACAGAGAGATACCACTGAGCGGTGATTGCGTCAAAGTAATGGGCATATTCTTGGAGAAGTATCATAAGAAGAAGTGCCAAGGCGAGTGATCCGTTGTTTAGATCGCAACGGGGCAATAGGTGGAGTGGACATGCGATCGAATCTTGCGTGGATAGGATTGCTACAAGGGCGGGGATGGAGGGAATGGTTAGCCCGCATGTGTTGAGACATTCCTTCGCCACGACGATGATAGGGAATGGATGTGATTTGTTTCATTTGTCGAACATTTTAGGGCCATTCGAACCTTATGACGACGGCGATCTATTTGCATGTGAATAGTGATGCAAAGAGGGCAGCGCTGGAGAGGGGGGTGCCGAGGTTCTGATGGGGATGAATTTACTTAGGAAGATCGACCAAAGACACCAGCTCTGTCCAGGTCCGATCTCTTATAATTTCACTGTTACCCAGGGTTTGAATTGATACATTCTATTTAACGAATATATCTCTCAATTGTTGCTGGTCCAGCATAAGGATCTTCGATGCTTCTTGAAAGCTGATTAATTCCATCGGTATTGTGTTGGAATCCAATTGAGGTATCTGAAAATTATACCATCCAACAGAGTCGGCTGTAGTTTGTCTTGTTTTGACCATTATATCGTGTTTTAACGTTCGTTAGATGATCTCTGTTGAAGTAGGCATTCTTACTAGAAATCAACCCTCTATCCTTTGATCCGATCCTAAAGCTAGTAATCCAATTCCTAATACGAGGAACAATCCCCTTCGATTGAATTATTGTAGCTGACAATGCATCCTTTTCCATTACCAATCTTCGGACTTTGTTGGCCGATTCAACTTCCGCCAACTTCATGTCATTCACATGAATGGAATGTAGATTCTCTAATTGGAGATCTAGATACGGGCATTCTTTTGGGCTTAGTATGGACTTAGAAACAACATAGCTAGCCCAGAATCCGAGGTAAAAATCAACTTTGGGGCTCGCAATAGAACTGGGCTCCTTCATCTGACCATTCAAAGTTGCAGTCTTCAAAGTATTCTCTCTTCCCTGAAATTTTCTTGAGAGTTCTTGATCGAGCCAGCAACATCTATTCCTTGTATGCTCGTTCCTTATGGTAGTCTGAATCGCTTCAAAACTTGATCCTAAGTATGAGTTCTCAATCCATTCCTCCCATTCTTGATGCTTAGGAAGAGAGGAGGGATATGTTGTGTATGAATCCTGAATGTAATGGAGGGCAACTCCCAGGTTGAAATATGCTGATGGCAAATCGTTCTGAAGATAGCAGGCCCTCGCCTTATTCAGATATTCCTTAATCTTTTCAGATTTCCCATAATGGTGCGGATAGTCTCGCCATTTGTCTGGAGCTATAACTCCTTCTTCGAGTTTATCGTACTCTTCATTGGTTAGACGGACTCCTAACCGCCCCATAACTTCTTTGGAAATCCTAATATGAGTTTTCCACAACATTTTTCCTCTTAGCTGTGCCAGTATTTCAGATTCTAAGCCACTTGTCTTGATTTATAAGATCAAAGACTCGTTGAGGCATGAACTCTCTGTCATAATTTTACAAATTGATTTTGGCGCATGAATTGTCGAATGCTATTTTACCAATAGGTCGGAAATCCTTTGGCTGTGCCACCTGGATGACGACGGCGATCTATTTGCACGTGATAGCGATCCGAAACGGGCTGCGTTGGAGAAAGATGTGCCGAGGTTCTAGATAGTCGAATAGTGACGAATATCAAATCCATTAGCCTACTTTTTCTAATAAGAAACCATATCAGATTTTGTGACTGAAGTTAAAGGTACATTGCATGACAAGGTTGCTAGTTATGTGCTTGTATTCCTCCACTCGAAAAATCCATTGAAGGTGGAAGCTCAGGAGTTGTTCAATCAAGTTAATACCAATTTCCCAGCGGATGATGATAGGATTTTCGGAGAGACCTTGAATTCATTGATTCGACATCGCTATGTGAGAAGAGATCTTGTGATGTCCAGATATGTGGGAATTTCAACTAGATATTCGTTGACAGATACAGGAATGGAAAAGGCTGAAAATAATAGTATAGAAAATATATTTGATCCAAGCCTAGACGGTATTCCAGATCAACCGAAAATGTTGACACCTGAAACAACGGATCCATTAGCTTTGTTCATTAGCCACTCGACCGTTGACAAAGAAATTGCAGGAGGGTTAAAAAGGGCATTAGCCACCTATCACGTAGAATCTTTTGTTGCACACGAAGATATTGAGCCTACCTCTGTGTGGCGACAAAAAATACTTGAAGAGATTGCCTCAAGCGATGTTATCGTCGTTATTGTAAGCGGGCATTCTAAAAATTCGATATGGGTAAACCAAGAAATAGGATGTGCTATGGCTCTGAAAAAAATGATAATACCGATTAAATTAGATGTGGATCCGTTTGGATTTATTTCCGAATTCCAAGCGGCCAGAATGAGGAGGAAAACCAATAGAATTTTTAATCATGAAATTCTCGACTACTGTCATTCCTCATATGACCTGGCATCGTATATCATTAAGAACGATAACCTGAGGAAGAAATTCAGAAAATGTGCTATAGCTGGACTAAGCAGCAGCCCCCACTATGAGGACAGTGGCTATTTGGTCAGACTGATAAATGAAATGAACGATCTTTCAGATGACGAGGTAAGAGGGATAGTCACTAATAGCCTGTCGAATCGCCAGGTCTATGAAGAAGTTAATGCGAAGGATTTCTTACACAAACTTATCGAGAAAAGAGGTTCAATAATCGACTATCATACAAAGGCTTCTTTATTGGAGAAAATTGGCGATTTGTGAAGGCCTTTCAGAAGGACAGGATAATTAATGCAGCATAAACATTATATTCAATTCTAGCTTATATATTGCTAATATGGTAGAAGGTAGAAATAATGACTTTGACTATTATAGCAAACTAGCAGATATTTGGAGCAGTCAAGCCGATACCTACTGGACATCGTATAATATTTTTCTTGTTATTGAAGGATTAATCCTGGTTGCTGTCTTTCAAGCCCACTCTATCGATAATTCTGGATCTAGGCTGGCTTTGGTTATATCGTTATTTGGTTACATAATTACTTTAGCCTGGTTATTGTCCGGAAATAGAAGGTTGCTTGCCCTTAGAATAACAAGCCAACAAGCTCGATATCTCGAGGTAAAACTTTTTGGAAGCGAATTAGCCAATGGTAAAGTGCAGGATTATTTCCCAATGTTTTTTACAAGCAACTATGCAATATTCAAAAAGAAAGTTGATGGGCTGAAAGATCATGAAAACGAGATTCGTGAATATTTCAAACAAGAAAAAGGGATGATCAATAGAACTCGATTAGAACTGTGGCAAAACCAACTTGCAGGGTTTAGCGAATCGAACATCATGACTTTGGTGACTCCGATGGCATTCCTAACCCTTTGGGCTTTCTTATCGCTTTGGGCCTTATTTAATCCCATTTGACGTGAAAAGAAGGTCATGATCTATTTATTAACTTTCAACAATTCCCTTAGCTCAGCCACATTCTTCTTGATCTGGTCTTCCAGTTCATCGATCTTGTCCAGAATAACCTCTGGCTTCTCATACTGGACTTCTTCATACTCGATTTCCTTATATCGAGAAATGGACAAATCGAAGTTGTTCTCCCTGATCTCTTTGACCGGTACAAAGAAGCATTTACCTTTCCGATCTGATGGCGATTCCAACTTCCTTGCTCTGAATCTCTCGATAATGTCCGGAATATCGCCCTTTCCATCCAAGAAGGTCCTCTTGTCATCTAACGAGAACCCGTCGGCTTCCATATCGTAGAACCAAACCCGATTAGTATGGCCGCCTTTTACAAACGCCAGAACTGCTGTAGAAACACCGGCATAGGGCTTGAAGATACCAGAGGGCATCGATACGATCCCTTCCAATTGGCAAGTCTCTAGAAGCATTTGCCGCAGTTTCTTGTGGGCATTGCTGCTGCCAAAGACGACTCCATCAGGAACGATTACGGCACATTTACCACCAATTGAGAGAAGCCGGATCATCCTCTCGACGAACAGACAATTCTGTCTTCGTCGTTCCGAGGGTTAAATGGTCGTTGATATCGCTCTTATCTATACTGCCCTTGAATGGAGGGTTTGCCAGAACGATTGAATATCTTTCTTCTTCGCTAAAGTTCTTCGATAGTGTATCCCTTTGTTCGATATGGGGTGCTTTGATACCGTGGAGAATCAGGTTCATCAACGAGATCCTAGCCATCGTAGAATCGAAATCATAACCGTAGAATGTGTCTGTCCAAAGCTTATCCCAATGCTTCTGGTCTGTGATGTTGTCCCCTATTAGGTTGTGATATTCTCCGTCCTCATCGACGGTGAGCATTTTCTCCGAGGTATATCGTCTTCAGGATGTGCTCATATGAAGCGATTAAGAATCCGGCAGTTCCACAAGCCGGATCACAAATCCGATCATTGATGTCCGGATCTACCAGCTCGACCATCATTCTGATGATGTGCCTAGGAGTTCGGAATTGTCCGTTTTTTCCGGCAGTCGATAGCTGAGAAAGAAGATATTCGTAGATGTCTCCCTGGGTATCGAGGTTCTGAGAGGAAATGTGCATATCATCGATAAGCTGGACGGCTTCTTGAAGTAGCGATGGCTTGGGTATGATGAAAACCGCATCTTTCATCTGTTGGGCGAAATAGAGATTTTTCTCCATTGTGTAGGTTCTTGATAAATGGGAAGACCTTGTCTCGGACATGAGTGAGCATCTGGTCTGCTGGGTAATGCTTCCATACCGACCATTTACATTCTTCATGACCTTCAAATACCGAAGAATATGGATTGTTTCGAGCCTTTGCCCGGTTGATTTCGAGAGCATCCATATCCTCCAGGCGTTTCATGAAAATTAGGTAGGACATTTGTTCAATCGATTGCAATGGGTTTGACATCCCTCCGGACCAGAACTTGTCCCAGAGGGAGTCGATCTTTGATTTCATTTCTGGGGCGAGTTTCATGCGTACCAATTCTCCTGTAACGCTTCTTGCCATTAATAAGTCAAATAAAGCTTGAGCTAGTTCGGTATCGACGATAATATTGAATGGATGTGACGTCTAGTTGCATTTCTCCAACAATACTTGAGAAAATTGATTTGTACTGATTTTGGTGGGATAATTAATCTTCAATTCTTCGCAAACGAGATGATTTATATGTTGTTTTGTCGAATGTCCTGTCAACCATGCGAATTCTTTATCATCTTGTCAAGAAAATTTTGTAATATTGGGATTTGGAATAATTGAGTGTAATTGTGTTTATTGACGTCCTTTTTTAGCCTAATAATAGCCACTGATTGGTCCAATACATGACATTTGCTCATCCAGCAACCGCAAGTATTACCTACGGTCCACTTTGGTGTAATTAGAACATCTCCTATAATGGGTTTTGATTTTTCAGATAATATTTCTTGGTAAGTAAGTATCTGAAGTGGTGTCTAACAGAATGTATAGTCAGATTCTGTCCATTCGATATAATGTAGCAGTAATCATGCCGGAACCGTCTCTTGGTTGGCATTGGATTTCTAAGCCATAGGTTATTATTCGGAAATCTTTCAATTGCTTCAATTTAGCTATATCCTTGGGATTCTTTACCGGGTCCCCAAACATCTCCAAGAACACGCTCCGCAATAGCTTCTGGGTGAGCTCATTGGATTGGCGTCCGGAGTCGCCAAAGTCTTCTCGGCTTTCTCAAGGATAGCAACAATCTTATGCTGAGTTTCAAGATGGTGGGACTGATATCTTAAAATTTATTTATCATTGAAGATTAAATTCCCTTGATTTGCTGATCCGTTTTCAAATTCTAATTTGAGTCTCTATTGAAATAAGGTAGTAATACAAATATTCGTTCGAACCAATGATATCTGGACTTATATTGCCACTCCTCGAACGATACAATATTGCTCATCGGCAATGGATCTCCCACACTTTCCCTATGCTCCCCAGCTACGCAAAATAGAATATCTCCTGATTGGAAATCTTCTTTGGGTCTTTTTTTCATTGAATGGTTTCAGAATTTATTTGTCCTGGAATTCTGTATCGATCCGCTCATTCACAACGATTCTAACTCTATATAGGGACAGTATTGAATTGTAAGAATCGCCGTAAGGGGCTTTCCGGCCCATTACGATCTTCGCATATTTCGTCTAAGGCTTTTCCTTCCCACCCCATCGGCAACTTCTTCTCCAACCTTATCGCCCCGCCCTAAACAGATCTCTTCCCAGGCCATGACAAAGCTCGATAAAGTCCTTGAGGTCGGACTCTTCGAACATCGGCAGTGGGGGCGTTTATCCCGAAGTTAGAGAATGGAGCTTCCCACAGGTCAGCCATCTCGATCTTCTTCTTTTTCAGGAAGACGGTTTCCAAAGTCCTTATAAAGTTCAACTGGTCGGCATTGTAGTGTTTGTTGTTCTCGATCATATAGGTCTGGAAGGCGTCCTCGACCAGTTTGGTTGCGTCTGGACCTCTTCCGATCCCGAGAACAGATTTCACCAAATCGACTAACGTTTCTCTCGGATAATGTGCTTGGACTGATTCCTCGGTCACCTCAATACCAATCTTTGAAAGCGAACCTTCCAACTCGGCCAAGTCGGCTTCGGTTAATGGCTCATCTTTCATTATCTTCTTGACTGCCAGGCTTTCCTGGATGAGCTTCTGGATCTTGTCTTCGACCTTAAGCCTGAAAGCAGTAACATAAGCGGGCTCCTTCAGATCGATCTCGCCCTTTGCCCTTCGTTCGATAGTATCGCCCATATCGATGACAATCGGTTTACTCGCTTCCCGGGAGAGATACTTCATTAAAGGAGCTAGCTCAACAATTAGCTGCTTGGAATCGTCGTAACTGACCTTTTCCCAGAAGGAATGGGAAAGGGCGTTGTCCATCACCTCTTCCTTCTGCTTAACATCATCTAACGTTCGGGGCAGCCTCTCAATCATTTCTCCGATGGAGGACTTCAGGCGGTCAATCTCTTCCTTGTTGTTCTCCAGCGTCGCCAATCCCAAGCGTTCGCACTTAACGACAAAGGAAGATTCTTTGAGATTCACTTCTGGCTTGAACCTCATCAATGGCATGATGTTGGATCGCAAGTAAAGAATCGGATCTAAGGCCACATTATCCCACAACTTTGGAGATAATGCCCTTTCAATCTTGGACTGATTCTCCTTAATGCTTACGGAATCCATTGGCAATAGACCGGATATCCGCTTCGAGCTCAGCCCGGATCTCCATTTCTTTCTTTTTATCGCCATTCCTTCTGACTAAGGCTAGCTGCTTGAGCCTCAACAAGAAGATCCTGAGAAGAAATGGCTTCTGTTTGCTCGGCCTCTTCTTTCTTCGGATTCATCTTCCAATAGGCGAAGTTATTCCAGAAGTCGAAGACTTTGAAGTATTCCTTGTGGCCTTCGGGCAACCATTCCCGGTTGTGGCATGCCGAATCGGATCTTGTTCCCCGGCCAAGCATCTGCCAGAATTTGATGTGGGAGAAGACCGGTTTGGCGAAGACTAGGTTACATACCTCGGGCACGTCGATCCCGGTGTCGAGCATATCCACCGAGATAGCGATTCTCGGGAAAATCCTCGTTCGTAAACTCCCTAATGATATCTTGAGCTCTAGAATCGTCGGAAACGATGATCTGCGCCATTCTTCCCCGATATTCGGGGTAAAGGCGCTCGAACGCCTCCCATAAGCCGCTTAGCATGGTCCTTCGAGATAGCGAAGATAATCGATTTGGCGGGCATCTGGCCCGATTGATCCATTAGGCAGTTGTCCATGAATTCCCGGATGATCGCTTCGGACGTTCCTTTAACGGCAACCTTCTTTTCCAGTTCGGTTCCTTCAAACCGGAAATCGTCTGGGTCAATTCCCAGATTGATTAGTTTTTGCCGCTCTTCTTCGGGGATGTCTTTAGGTTTTATCCCTTGGATTTGGAAATGGGTCTGGGCTTCGTTAACGTTTTCCTTGAAGTCACAAAGGATGCCGTCTCTTACTGCTTCTTCGTAAGAATAAATAGCTGTTGGCGAGGATTCGTCACAATTGAAGAAACGGAAGGTATCTCTTTCAACCAATTCCGCCGGGGTCGCCGTTAACCCGATCTGGATTGCGTCCAGATAGGTAAAAACGTCTTTCCATTTGTTGTAGATAGAACGGTGAGCTTCGTCCGAGATAATTAGATCGAATTCACCCGGCGATATCAGATATTGACCTTTCTCATCCTTTTGATTGTAGATCTCTTGGAAGGTTTGGATCGTCGATACATAAAGCCGCTTTTCCTTTGAGTACTTCCCAGCTAGGATCATCTCCTTGGATTCGTGGGGGAAATACTCCAGGAATCCCTTCGACCAGGCTTGATCTCTTAAGCGCTTTCCTATCGGCGAGGAAAAGGACCTTCTGAACCCTGCTTTCTTGGATGAGCGAATCGATAATTGCCATTGCTACCCGGGTTTTTCCGGTCCCGGTGGCCATTACTATTAGTGCCTTTCTATGGCCTTTTTGGATGTGTTCCAGAATCCGCTTTACATTTTCAATACTCTTTGGCCGGTCGGCAATATCCGTATTGACCCGAATTGGTTGGTTGATGGAATTTTCATTCTGGAATCGCAGCCGTTCAAGATCGGCCAGAGTGTAGAAACCTTTGATTTGCCTTAGCGGATATCGTTGCCGATCCCAAAGCCAGATTTCATAACCATTCGTCAGGAAGATGAAGACATCTTTGCCGGTTTGGTGTTTGATATCATCGGCGTACTGTTCTGCTTGCTTCTTTCCGACGACAGGATCTCTAGAGGTCCTTTTCGCTTCGATAATCGCTATAGGAGCACCGTAGCCATCAAGAAGTAGGTAATCGACGTATTTACTTTCCAGATCATTAGTAAGAGTCTGGCTTACGGTTTTATACTTATGAGAGAGGAATTCTGATTGCTTTGTGTCTACCTCTGGAACTATCTGGGTACGGTCGGAGACATTCCAGCCTTGCTCCTTTAAAAGTATGTCGATTTTCAGTTTCCTGGTTTGTGCTTCAGAAAGATACTGAGAATCGACCATCTAACCCCGCCGGGCAAGAATGGGGTTTTGGGTATATATGGAGTGATGAACCGTTATCGTTAAATTTGGAGAAAATAGGGTTATTGCCTGAGGTATACTTTGCTAACCAGGCATCTTACTTCATTAAAATCTTCTCGGCCTCGAAAATGATATCTGGCAGTTTTTCATGTTCTTCCCATTTTACCATATAATCAGACGATGTCTCAATAAACTTTAATGCAGAATTGCTAAAGCAATCTCCCCGGTCGTCGACAATAGCAATGCCTTTGTAGTTGGCCTTTTGGACCTTTAAATAATAGAATCCGGACGATCTCATTTTTGCTTGATTCATGCCCTCCGCTTTGTCCTCAACATGATAAGTTCTCATTAGGATTCCAAGAGAATTGGTCAGAGGTACTTTTCTCCTAAGATCAATGGTAATTGGCAACCCTAGATACTTGACCTCGATCCCGGTCTCTTCATATTCATGTTCAACATTCTTTGAGAGGAGATATTCGTGAACCTTCTTCGTAAAATCTGGTATCGTAGTAGATCTGATAAAATACTCCATATGGGCAATGTCATCCATTGCCCTCAACATTGATTGAATACCTTGTGGCAATCCTCCTTCGTTTATTGCCATTATTAGAGAATCACCTTTGAGTTGTATATTCGATCGCTTAAGAATGTCGTCTAATACTTCCTTTTTCTTACCTTTATTAATCTCCAATCCGACACTCCTTAATTCAGTTAATGTGTCCCCAAAATCGGTGATCATGTATGAATTGTCTGAAATTCTTTCAACATACATTTGGTATGGATCATTGTTTGAACGGAGGAAGGGAGTTGTAACAACGCATCCTGATCCGTTCGGTTTGATAACGAATCTTGTTGAAAGATAATTGAGATATTTTTCAACAATTCCGGAACAATCAGATCTTGTCATCGTCTTCCACCTCCTCTGTCATTTCGAACCCGCCTTTCGCTCCCTCTGTGAAGCTAATATCATTTAGCGATAACTGCGTATATTCCTTTGGGTAGGAGTCAGCACCATTTTCTAATTTAATGTTGCACTCATCTAGGAATTGAACCAGTGCCTCATCGAGATCCAGAATCGTTGATTGGTGGGTCAGGTATGTATGCGAAGCGCTCATTACCCTCTGCGTCTGTCCACTTATGTTTGTGCCCCGCCTCAAAAACAGTTCCATCGGGATTGCGGTGATGTGGGACGTTGTCGTATCGCCTAAAAATCTGATATGGTCTCTTTTCTGAATCCCTGAGCATTAGCAATAGTCTATTCGGATTTTTATTTGCATAAAAAACAAGAGTTGTAAAAATCTTGCTGTTAACGGTTACTGGCCCTATGACGTATACCCGTTCGGCTTGTTTTTCCCATTCTAGTTTTGTGGATATTGTCTTTTGTTCATCAATTAAATCATCCACATCCATTTCTAATAACATGGACCTTCCCCGGTGGGGTTAATATTCAGTGTGGGTTAATAAAGATTGTTTCTCAATTCCAAATATAGAATTCAGCCCCAATCTCATCATCGTTCGGCCCTTTTCTGTATTAAGTAGAATTCCTTCTTCTTATGAGAAGGAATTATTCGAATGCCATATCGTGGATGTAAGCAATAGGAGATCATCAAATGACCCAACCCCAACCCAAGCAATTCATCAACCCCGAAGTTTACTTCATGACCCATTCACCCCTCACCGGCTTTTCCAAAGAACATTACACCACCTATGACGAAGCCCGGAAGATCGTGGAAGAGGACAGATTAAGATGTGAACAAAAGGGATCGAGTCCGATCTCTACGTTGCTGCCAATGTTGGCGATAACCATTACAGAATTGTTGGAGAACTCATCAAAGACTATCGGAAGTCAAAACGAGTGGTCGATGATCCGATGGTTGTAATGTTCGAACAAGCCAAAGAGTACCAGATAATGCCCAAAAGTGAATTGACGCCTGGATTGTGGGTCAAGAAACCATATGTGACCTATGGGCCGGTGGAAATGGTTGAGAAGATGGTGCGTATGAAGAAAGATAGATTATTGATGAACCAAGAATAATGAATGGAGAATGGGGCATTTGAAATGGTGGCTGATTCGTCCGATCACTTAGCAGATCCTATCCTTTCCAAGAATATGCCTCTTTTATATGCCTCAGTTTTGGGATTGTTCGACTCTATTAAAGTCATATTCTTTTTATGTGACTTATCCACAAGCGAGTTCAAGAGTTTCAGATTTGTCAACTGTTCAAAGGTCATCTCATTTACGACGTCATCGATCCTTTCCAATTCAACATCGTTTAGGAAGGTGAAGTATCTGCCAGTTAAACCCACAAATACATCTGAAACCTGAATCAATCTGTTATTCTTTGAATCTTCGAATCGGTATCCATCAAAGGTCCGATTGCCAACGAGGATATTTAATTCGTTGAATTCTTCTTCAATGGAATATTCGTGGTCGAAAACGTGGTATGAGTTCTTGAACAGCACTAATCCAGATAGATAGCACATTCGATAACTTTCGATAGAGAAAAAGCGGAGTTGTTGGTAAGAAATGGCATTCCTTCTTCCTTATTGGCATAAATCAAGAGATATCTCAGATTTTTCAGCAACTTATCACTGTTACTTTCAGATCCGATTAACTCTAGGAGATCTGCAACAAATGCGGTTGTGTCGCATATACTAATGTCTGGATACTGATGGGAAATCATTATCTTGGTGATTTCTTGAAGATGCTGTTTTGCGAATCGATAAAAAGAGTCCTTCAGATCGGCTCTGTAGGCAATGCTTGCTTCAAAACCATGATTCATCTGGATTGCGGAATCAACAATGTCCACCAGCGAGTAATATAGGTTGTTGAGACTAGAATAGTGGATGTAAACACCGCTATCTTCGAGCCATGAAAGAAAATCAAAAACTTTCTTAGTGCTTATTGTCGCCAGGAAGTCATCACTCTTGGATATATTTTTGAATTTTAATTCGACTATATTATTCAGATCAAGCATTTCAAAGAGGACGTTTACATCCGGATGACAAACAATAGGGTCGAATGCGATTCCTCCCAAAACAAAATCTTTCTTCAGTGCACTCGATGCGTTGAACCCAGTTCCTTGAAGTTTGAATTTTCGAATATTGTTAGTCTCATCGTAATAAAAATTCCATTTGTCTTCTAAATGCTTGATCCTATGAACGTTAAAATGTATGCGAGACTGTTCATTCAAATCGAACCGTTGTCGTTTCAATCCGCTTTCGATATCTATTACCATTCGAGGTTATCTCCCACTTATCATTATCTTACCCTCGGAGAGGACTTTCATATATTCACGGAGATCGATAGCCACGACTGTCCCTAGATCTTGAAGTCTTGACAATAGTTCTAAGAAAAAGAAGATCAACGCCCTTCCTTGTTCCGCAATATCAACAGTTATCGACCCATCAATTCCATATCTTGCAGAGAACGAACCATTGCAGATCGAACATCCTACGTCTATTCTTCCCATCTCGTCTATACATGCGAGTGCCTCCTTGAATGGTTCTCCAAATGAGGGACTCCAATCACAATCATAGGTTAAAATCCCCGATAGGATTGGCATTAGTTTTTTGGGCTCATAGACGCCACCAGCATGTGGAATTCTCGCACTCGTTCTGTAAAGAGATCTAACGGATTTTATCTTCTTGTTTGTATAATCCATGTGATCTTTGTTCAAACTTTGTTTGATTTCCAATACTGCATAAACGCTCTCCGCTGGGACATAATAAGCGCTGTCTCGATGCAACAGGAATGGTGAGTACTGGCGATCAAAAATGACAATGTCGATCTGATCACTTAGATTACCCTTCGAATCTAGTACGAAAGCCTTTCTAGCCTCATACCGTTTTGGTAGATAGGCCGTGAACCACTCCAACCATTGGATCTCGGAATCATCCCCTTTGGCACCAGGATGGCTAACGCACTCCCGACCTGTCTTCAGCTTCGCCTTCATTTCTTCTTGGAGGCTCATAAATAGTGTTGAGAGCTCGATATTTCCCACCATAATTCACCAGACAATTTCAGGCCAGGTTTTCTTCCCCAACGACGAAGCAGCTTGATTCTTCATGTTCTGTTTGTCTAAGTTGTCAATGAGGTCAGACACGTTATTATTAGAATTTGCAGGATCGATCAATTTGAGGGTTTCGACGTTGTCCTTGATGAATCCAAGAACTTGCCACATTCGATCCCCATAGTCTTCGCTCATGAAGCCGTCGAGAGCCTTTATCGTAAGCAGTTCTAATGCGAAGGATTTGTAATGTATACCATGCTGGGATTTCCAAACCTTCATCAACTTGATAATTGGACGACATCCGCTAGCGCTAATGTATTCTTTATGAAGTACAGTATTTGTTTTTATTAGCCCACCAGTTGTTGAAATATACAAATTGGCATCGGTCGAAGTCGAATCAATGCGTCTTGCTGGCACTACATCAATCGATTCGATTCCGGAACTAAGTCGGATCGATACTTTCTGTTTGTTTACCAGTCCATAAGACTTCATAGTTTCATACACAGAATTGTACATCTCCGACAATGTGTTGAAGCTGTCACGATGAAAGAATACCAAGATGTCCAAATCATACTTTAGGCTGATTGCTGTTTGCTTCGCATATGAGCCAGAATAATTGACTGATTGGATTTTCGACCCGTATTTGCTTCTCAAAAAGTCCTCAACACCCTTGCGCTTGTTTTGCAAAGATTCAATCTGTTTATCGGTCAAATTATACTTCGATAGAACTTTTTCCAGATACTGCTGCTGATCGGACATTCTACTTCCCCATTTAAATTCCGATTTCCTTCAATCGGATAATAATTAGGATGATTGACTTAGACCATATCGTTTTCGTTCGGCAAGATGAAAGTGCCCATAGGATTAATGGCCGGGTTCCCAGTCAACTATTAATTTGCTAAAGGCCATTGGTAGGTAATGTCATTATCTGATGACATCCCGATCATCATTTCAATTATTGCGATAATACTTGCAGCCTTATCCCTCTTTATAAGCTATAAGAATCGAGCATTCAGGATCAAGATCTATAAGAATCATACTGCTGCCCTTAAACGAATAGCCGAAGACTGGCAAACAAGTCTTCCAGTAATTACATCAATAGAGAGGTTGGACGATGATAAGAATCCAATTCATCTCGAAATTGAGGATGATCGTTTCTTCAAAGATTTAATGGAAAATCATATTCCCGAGGATCTAGATATTCCGAAGCACTGGCAAGAGCTCAAACAGAAAATAAATGATTTGAATGCGAAGAAAGCATTTATTCACGAAGGCTTGATTAAAAGGATCGAGGACCTTTCGGGAGCAAAATATATTCAAAATTGGCCAGCCTATGATGGACATAATCCAGATGGATATGGATTTGGTTTTCATTTACTGAGTTACATAATTCGATTTAGAAGCTCAGAATTAAACCAAGATGTAAACCGTTGGAAGATGGTCGTCACTTCAATTCAGGAGACCATACGCATTAATGAAGATACCATCATGAAAACGCCATTGGACCCTCAAAAAGCCCGAGATATGGTGGCAAATCTCTCTATCCGATAGCTATCTTCTTGATGAAATTCAGAGCTTCGAATCTGAAGCCCTTAATACCGTCAAAATGGAAGAGGCATTAAGGAAAGAGTTGACCACACTGTTCGACTACCCAATATTGTCGGGAACCTGCCGTTTTTTGAAGAGAATCCCTTGAATTATCGAATGGTTCGCCTTATTCTATTCCGAACAAAAACGTTCATCTCATAAGAAAGCGAAGAAATGGCCGCAGAACGTGTTCTAACTCTCGCTTGGCCTAGATAACGAATTGAGGACGGTAATCGTTCCTGTACCACTCGAATCGATTAAAGGACCGGCCTTATTCGTCCGCCTATAACGCCTCAAACCTTAGATTCCTTCGATCCCCATCTTCAAAAGCACATTATAATTTTATTTAGCTAGATGTTGGCTTGTTGAAGTAAATCAACACCCCACGCAATAGAGACTACCATTAAACGAATTAAAAACGCTTTTTGGGGGACGGGGTGGACCTTAGTAAACGACGCCTACGATCAATAGAAGACCGGAAATATCGTTGGCTCTCGTCGGAATTCAACCATACCCATGATGTCACCCGACGATGCACATTGACTGGTTAGCGATTGAAAAATTACCATCTAAATGATAAAACATCGTCGGATCGTCGGATCTTCTCATTTCTTATAGGAAAAAAAGAAGGAAGAGAGAATTGGAGGAGTAAGGCGTATCTAATAAGTCTGAAGTGCTAGAGCCGACGATGCGACGATAACTAAGACTAGATGAACAAAGCCGCCCGAAACCTAAGAAAGGCCTCGGCGGGTCTGCTATAGTACCCGACGATGCTCCCGACGATAATGCTAAGGTTCTTTCTTCTTCGGGGGAACTAATTCGTCGAATATCTCAGCTGCCGTTTTTTCCTTTGCCCTAGGAACGTAGCAGGTTTTCTCCTTCGTGTCCGGTTTCATGAATTCTTCTAACAACTCAGAAGTGGATTTCTTTGAAGTGCCGGAGGTTTCACCCGCACCAAAGATGTCGAGCCCGGAAGGTGTCTTGGTCTTCTTTTCTGGCTTTCCAGCTACCGCATCTTCGTAGCCACAATCTTCATCGTCCTTATCGAAAACCGATTCATCTTTTATTATGACGACGACCCTATCGTTGCTTCGAATCGTTCCGTCATAATTCGGTCCAAGGATATCCATCACCTTCTTCCCATTCCAGACCATCTTTTTAACTTTGTAGAATTGTTGACTCTTCGTTACGATTATCCCTTTACTCTCCAGGGTCCCCATGATCGGTGTGAGATAGTCCCTCATCATGATATCCGCACTCTGGGGGAATACCGTGTCTCGTTTGGTGTTAATTCCCAACTTTCCTCTATGAATGTAACTCTCGTGTGTTTCGGAATGCGTTCCTACTCGGATACGTCCAGTAACTCGTTATATAAGTCTCCAGGCCTTCCAAGTCAGTTTTAGATCCTTCATCAACTCAATGATACCCAATCCAATTGGATTCCCGGACAACGACTCGTCATCCTGCTCCTTACAATATGTCCGAAATATTTCCGCCCAGTCCGGTATCTGGAGGACTTCACATACTGCTCCACCAAAGGTGTAGAAATCCACGAGCCTAGAGTCGATATCTTTCGGCATCTGATACTGGCCGGGTTTCCTATTTTTATAAGTTTGATTGCTTTTCCTAATACCGAGAAGCATTCTCCTAATTCTGCCTCATTTGGTAATAATTTAACCAACAGATCGGGAACATCTAGTTTTTCACCATTATCGATCGGGTCCCTATCCATCCTTATGGTACGTTTCAAAACATCCGGTTGAAGAAGGCTGGAACTTATTCCGTCCAACCTCAGCACATTCTTTACATGAACGTACTCGATTCCCGTTGTTTCGTAGAACTTGTGAATCTTATCCGTCGCACCGGTTCCCGAAGTTCGATCGTACAGATAAAATTACTGAATCCATCGGGAAGAACCCTTTGTGTTGGTGAAACCATACCAGTACTTCTTGGACATGTTTATTTTTGTTTCTTTAAGGCTCTGTTTCTTGTCGATAGCGGCGCATAAATTCGCTTGTTCAGGGTCAACCAACAATTGTTCCAGCTTAAGTTGGTGGGTTTTACCGGAGCCTGACTTTCCCGTTAAATACAGTATAGGATTTTCTATAACTGGATTGAAAGCAGATACGGTCATTACTTTGACCATATTCCGGTCTCGCTCGGGTACTTTCAAGAGGTCCACGTATTTGTCCAGCTGACCCCACGGCCCCTTCTTAGGAAGTACCGTTCTTTTCCTCGGTCTTGATTCTTAAACATCAACGGAGCGATGTCCAGATGCCAATCCCCCGAATCGTCGATCCTTATGGCAGTATTCTTTCCATCACAAAGGTCATAGTAGATATGGCCATCCTCGTGTTTGCCGATCCTATTGAAAAGCGGTATGGGTTGTGACTGGTTTGCTTCTCCCTTGTAATATCAAAAGTGTTTCATTTATTAACTGGGCAGAGATCGATGTACCGAAACGTTCATAAAACAAGCAAGCCAAGTTCGACGGAAGTCGACCATCCAATAGGGAGATGACCTCATAGTGGTTGTTTTGGTTAAATCTCTGTATATACTGAGATTCGAAATTGTCCCGGAATGGTACTACATTCCAGGCCGTCAGCATTAGTTGGTAAAGCCGGATGGAATCCTTCGGTTGCGATTTCTTGGTGGGTTCTTTGTCAGATCCTTTCTTTTCAAAACCCTCGGCGTGGGACTTCATCCCACCCTGTCTGTTCTTCTGATTCTTGCTCGGTTCGTCTAAATCCCACTTTGAACTTTCGAGTATCTTCTGCTGTTGCTAGCTCAACCGCATATGCATTATCCGGACTAACAACCTCGATAGGCGGTGGACTATCGTTTTTCGGTCAAAATATTTCACCTAAATCTAGATAAGATATGATTATATATATTCTTGTAATGAAATTTCCATCACTACTGGCCACTATAGTTAACTATCATATTATCACCATAATCATCGGTAATATACGACTCATTAAGATAAATATTGGCAATAATGAAATCACTGACATCGTTATTGACAATAGTGAATTATCATCATCAACTATCGGCAATAAAGGGCATATATTATTGTTACTGCAACAAGCTCCTTATCAAAGTGATTAGCAGCAATTATTGCGAGGGATCGAAATTAGACTATTTTGTATGATAATGGCTATCCTCGAAAGACATATGTCCTTTCCCGCTATATCTAATCGTAGGCAGGGAAAAGTAATTTTGAAGCTTGGTCAAAATTTTCACCTCTTTTCCCTGCCAGTCATTATTTTCCTTGACAAAGCATGATAAGATTTCCCAATCATTACCTAACAAATACCATCCCATAAACAATCCAAGAAGCCCATTTAGTAATCGAGTTCAGATCTTCTTCGAACCATCCCCCTTCATTCCCCAACAACCAACCATTCATACTCCAACACCATCACCCAACCATATGGAAGATTGGACCTTTATCGGCCTCATTGCGGGACTTCTTACCACCGTCTGTTACGTCCCCCAGCTCATCAAGGGATATCAGACCAAAAAGATGGACGATATCTCATTAGCGACGCTTGTGGTGCTGGGATTTGGAGTAGCCTTCTGGACCGTTTATGGAATCGTCCTTGACAACTTTCCATTAATCTTCTGGAATCTCGCTTCTTTGGCACTAATTATCGGGATCGCTTGGCTCAAGCTAGAGTATCAGAAGACCAAGTAGATCTACTAGGCGGGCTTATTTTCTACGAAATCGGCCCCATTTTTTCTTTTCTTCTCCCAGGGCCAAGCCCGACCTGCCCGCCGTTTCTGATCACCAAAACGCACGCCAATCGTATCTTATTCAATAATAGTTCCTATAAGCCTAGGCGCACGAAATTATAATAATAAAATATAGAAAACGAATATAATGGGAATTAATGGCTGGATATAGGCTATATCCTAGAAGTGATTAAGGAATTATCTAGGAATTACCGGGTGACTGGGATTGGGCTGGGTGTGAGAAGGAATAAAGCTGGATCATATCGGTCATTTCGTCGAGGAGGTTTGGGTACATTAACTAAGTACTGAATATTCCTGAAAATAATTTCTGGTTAAGAACAGTAGAATAGACTATTGTATCCAAGATCGACGGGACTATCAGTGCTCACACTTCTTCATTTGATTAAGCAGTTTCGTTAGTATTGGGATTCATTTATAATCAGACAGGCCCATAGTAATTCTTCATGGCCCAATCCTCCAAGATCTATGGTTGCGCAGAAGATGCTCTGACATTAAAGATGTTGAATGAAAAGTGCAATATCATCACTGGTTCAAATGGCAATGAAAGCAGAAGATCGTGTAATCTTTTTTAGACCAAGCTTTGGCAGAGGAGGTAGAGGAAGCGAAGCTACTTTTGTTGAATTCGATGGCATAGTGATAGAAAAGAATCACGTATTTCTAGTTGAGAGCAAGTGGAGTGAAAGGCCAACCAGGACAACTGAGATTCGAATGGAGCAACACCAGATCGACCGTCACTCGATCATGAGATGGTATATCACTCATTGGAGTGGTGGAGAATTGGGACGACTTCTACAACAAGTGGGCGGATGTTTTCATAAAGGAGAATCCTGGGTATAAAATGCCCCTCGCCAAAGACAAATTGTCGAGGGTACTTAAATTCACATTAGATTCGATCCGCAAGACAGCAGGCGATGGATGCGAGGTGACAGACATACTTCTCCTACTTCACCCGAAAGGGAACGATTAGGCCACAGTTCATTAATCCAAATGCTTTCAAAGTAATACCAGTAGAATATCCAATGGAAGATGATCTCGGGGTTCTTCACATTACTGTCATAATGTTAACTTGTTTAATGATGGGCAGATCCTCGGAAATCTACCATTTAATAAAGAACACAACGTTATGAGTATTGAATCCCAATAAGGTGTTGAGGTGGAGAAATGGAAAAAGAAACAGAAGAGGATCGGAGCTATAATCAAACAGAACATCGAGTCAGAATTTCCTGGCCTTAAGGTGTACTATAATGATCGTGTCAATGGAGGTAACAAGAGAGTCACACCCAAGCTCGAATCCACAGAACGGAATCCAAAATCCAGGTATCAAAGCTTAGCTTGGGTAGATATTGGTGTAATCGATCCTTTAACAAGAAAGGTTGTACTATTAATCGAAGTAAAGAGGATCAAGTTACTCCGAAAGAAGTCATCGGGGATTTGTGCAACATATTCTTTGCCGACCGGGTTCAAGTCGGCGAAAACGACTACAAGATTGATGACGTCAGATTGTTGCTCGCATTGATGAAGAACGATCAACACGACGACAGACATAAAGCAATAATCGAGTCCATCGACGGTGTGATTGCACCGATTTATAGGCGAAATATTCAAGTGGAAATCAAAAACATTGAAAGCCCATCGGCGATGGAAAAATACCTTCTGAATGAAGCAAGAATTACATGTTCCAAGCTGAATGGTAGTTCGAAGGCTCTTCCACCATAGGATAGGATTACCATCCTAACCCAAGTCTTAGGAAAAATCGAGGAGGTTATGGCTAGCTATGATCGCTATTGAATAGCATGATGTTGTCCATCCGGGTCAATAGAAGTAATAAGGGTGGACTAGTTTGTAAGAGGTTAGTTTTGGATTGTTATTGACCATCTGGCGTTCTCCGAATTATGTTTTTGTTTTAAGGCTAGAGGTTTTGACAACCCCTTCGGGAGTTCGGCATATTTATAACCATTAATGACCACAGCGTCATCCTCTATTCCCCATTCAAAAGAATAAGGTATGGCGCTCATTATTTCAACCGATATTGAAACCTGAGGCTCTGAAAAGGCAGATTCGTCCGAATAGCCTAGATTGAAATCTTTTTCGTTTAACCTTTTTTCTTCTGGCGCCAAAGGATTGGCAATAGGAATAATTCTTGGGGTTCTCACATCGATATTCGCATCCAACTGATCCTTTTCGTATGAATTTGTAATAAGAAGTACACCCCCAATTCTCTTCGGATGTTCTGTATCGTCTAATAATCGTTTAACGTGTTGAATAACCGATTTCTGATCATGCGGATAACGAGATAAATCGATAACCGGAACAACTATACCATCATCGAATTTACTTAGTTGAGAGGATGCCTCTTTGATGCTCTTCTCGACCTTCTTTTTCTCAATCTCCATAGTTACTTCTTCTGATATTTCGATAATTGAAATATGGGCTGGAACCAAAGGATCTAGGGTACTTGGCAAAGACAACGGTTCGAAAGAGCCGTCCATAACGGGTTGATTATTCGCATCTAGTCTTATTTTAATGAGCGTGGGAATATCGTTCATGCCTTTTTCTTCAATTTTTTTCCTGAAACACTCACGGACCCCATTCTTCAGTGATTCGTCAGTACTAATCATTTTTATAACAGAATAAGAATCGATCCTTAACTTGAATATAAACCGTGTTGTGATATCAACAATATCAACGTCTCCCTGGTAGGGCTTGCCATTCTTTCCCTGTTTGGCATCAGGCTCGAGAATCTCTACTGACTCGGGCGGAAATTGCTTAATCAACAATTCAGCAACTTCAATCTCTGCCAACACGCCATGTATGTGATTTCTATGTGATTCCATATTCTTGGGTGGATATTTATCGGGAAGAATTACTCCTGCGTTTCTTATGACTTCAACCCTTTTTCAAGTTTTTCCTGATTAAAAACGAAATCTGGTTCTGGGCCTAGCATCTTTTCCATTCTAATTCTTTCGGATTTTTCCAACATTAGCCATTCCCCACTGTTCCCAGATCATGAATGTAGATAATTTACATTTAATATATTTTGACCAGGGCCATATGATCAGGCATGTCCAATTAAGTAATGCGGCCCTATTTCAGGCAAGCTAAGGCAGCCTTATGCCATTTCTTGATATACCTATCATCCATCAAACTTTGATGCAACGATGCATAATCGAGGAACCATTGAATCAATCCGTCCCATTCGTCCAAGCATTCCGACTGGATGTAAAGACCACCCTATTTCATCAAGAGTAAAGTTCGATTTGATACTGTTCGAAAGCATAGATGTCGTTACAAAGTTCGAGTCGGAGTTCTCTCCCCCTCTAGCGATTGGAACAATATGATCGATAGTGGGACATAACTCCCACCATCCGATATGGCAACTGTCTTGCTTCCAGTTGGGATGATATGGGAATTCTTCGGGAAGCTCTGTAGACAGAACTTTTAGAGTGCCAGGAAAGACTAACCTTTTCCCAGAATATCGATCAATAAATCCATCCCTGAGGAAAATCTTTGTCTTCTGTAACTCTGAATAGTTCCT
>CAVTBB010000005.1:0-686689 GCA_963732855.1 uncultured Methanomassiliicoccales archaeon | reverse complement strand
CCTATCTAATAAATATAGATAATGATGCATCAATATCATATCTTCTAAGTCGCAACCAGCATGCAATAAACGCCAGGTTTTTTACATCCCGATTCTGACATGATTATTATTAGACAGTAAGTCATTCATTCGCAAGTTAGAGCTTGTTGGCTCTTTGATTACTGTCAGAGACGCAACATATGGTATCATGATTTTTCATCTACGTTATCTGCAATTGAGATGGCCTGGTAATGATGCACCCGGTTTCCAAAAGGATCATGGGCGAGGCCGTCCAGGCAAAGACCCAGAACGGCCAAATGTAAAGGAGCTGGCGATTAAGGTATCGCGTCAATGCTCGGGGGTGAGCATTGTCCAACATTGTTAATTGGATATGATTTCTACAGAACCCTGGGAATCGATTCTCGGTACGTGAATCAATCGGCAAAGTGATTTACGTTAAGCATGCATCTAGGGGTCTGTGGCTCGAGATCAATTGAACCTTGTTCATACGCCAGGCGGCATCCCGGTCATCGTCGAGCGCCTGCCTTACTTCCGTTCCGTAGCACTGTCCGTCAACGTCGGGGTCGGTTCCCGGGACGAACCCCAGAAACACAGCGGCATCGCCCACCTGTTGGAGCACCTCATGTTCAAGGGGACGAGCGAACGGAGCACCAAGGAGATATCCGAGATCATCGAGGGCGCCGGCGGTGAGCTGAACGGCTACACCACCAAGGAGCTCACCTCCTTCCACGTGTTCTCCCTGGACGAGACCGCGGAGACCGCCCAGAACATCCTATCAGACATGATCGTGAACCCGCTGATCGACGAGGAGCATGTGGAACTGGAACGGAACGTCGTCGCCCAGGAGATCAACATGCTGGTCGACGAGCCGGAGGACTATTCGAGGGTCCTCCTGGACCAGTCCATATGGCGCGGACATCCGATGGCCACCCCGGAATCGGGGGAGATCGAGAGCGTCAAGGGGATCAGGACCGGAGACCTGCGCAGCTTCTTCAGCGACCATTACCGGCCGCCAAACCTGACGATCGTGGCCTGCGGCCACGTGGACAAGAGGAAGATACTAAAGTGGGCGAGCGACAGCTTCGACCACCTTCCCAAGGCCAAGAAGGCACCGGAAAGGATCCCGCCAGTGACCCGTTCGTCGATCAATGTGTTTCCCCGGGAGGGCGACCAGGCATACGTGGAACTGGGATTCCCCGGACTGGAGGCGAAGAACCCGGACCGGCACGCGGCCTGGTTGGCGTGCGGGGTCATCGGCGCCGGCACGAGCTCCCGACTCTACCAGCGCATCCGGGAGGATGAAGGGATGGTCTACACCATCTACACATATCCACAGCTATACAGTGACTGTGGCCTCATCGAGACCCACTTTTCCACCGAGTCGGAGAAGGCCGAAACCGTCATCAAGCACATCGCCGAGGAACTGAAGCGGCTGAAGGACGAAGGCCTCGTGGAGGGGGAGCTGGAGAGGGCGAAGCGCTGGGTGAAGGGCACACTGGTCCGGAAGCTGGAGAGCACTGAATCGCGCATGTACTGGCTCGGGCGAGCACTACATGATGACCGGCGAGGTGACGCCTCTCGGCCATATTTTGGAGGATTTCGACGAGGTGACCGCGGACGACGTGGTCCGGGTCTCGAACGAACTCTTCAAGCGGAACAAGCTATGCGTCGTGCTGCACGCCCCGGACACCCAGGGCAAGCAGATCGCCAAGAACATCAAAGCTCTGGACTTCTAGGTGCGGTGCTTCCCGTCGATAATGTCCAGAACGGTCTGGACCGCTTCCGGCAGGGCGTCCTCGACCTCCGGGGTCATCGTGTCCCCGACGGTCCAGACATCATTGACCTCGACCGCGACGAAGAAAATCTCCTTGGGCATCCTTTCGGGTTCCAGTTTCCGGCCGAGCTCCAGCGCCGTTCCCACGTTGACCTCGTGCGGGTTGGTGCCGTGGATGGTGGCATGGAACGATTCCTCGCCCAGGACCATGACCGTCCCGGGCGCGTACTGGGTGGTCACGATGGCATCGACCACGATGACCAGTTCATAATCGAGCATGATCTCTATCAGATCTAGACCGCTGGTGCTGGCCTCCTCGAGGTCGACCTCCTCCAGGTTCATGGCCCTCAGCCTTTCGACGATCCGGAAACCGATGGCGTCATCGGTCACGACCGGGCTCCCGATGCCTAACACTAGCGTCTTTCCCTTCATCTCGAATCGGATGGTGAGACCGCATAAAAATGTTCCTCAGTTCCCATCGCTCACCTTTATCCATGCCGGGACCGATATACCGCCGTGAAGCTGGAGCCGAAGGTGGGCCTGGAGGTCAACGGCGTCAACCTGACATCCCATCAGCTGGAGGTCATTTACGCGATATACCGTAACGGGAGCCAGCGCTCCGCCGCCCGGAGCCTGGGCATCACCACGCCGGTGCTGAACCGGTACGTCCGGCAGATAGAGGCCAAGACCCATACGAGACTAGCGGACAGCACGCCGACCGGTACGGTCCTGACCGACGATGGGGAAAGGATCGCCAAGGAGTTCGCCGCGCTGAACGCCAGGATGGCCAAGACCACATCGTTGGTCGTCGGGTGCACGATCATAACCGAGGACCTGCTGCTCTCGTCGCTGTCCAAGGTCGATCCGGAGGGCAGGCTCGACTTATCATCTCCGACGACCAGAGGAACCTCAAGGACTTCCGCGCCGGGATGATGGACCTGGTCGTACTGGACGATCCGCTGTTCGCCTTCGACGAGGAGGACGCGCTGTTCGACGAGATCGGTTTCGACCGGCTCCTGCATGTAGACCGAGGTCCGACCTATCTTCGCTTCCTCTATGGTGCCCAGCGCATCGGCTTCAAGCATCTGGATGTGAACGGAAGAACCTATCGGATCGAGAGGACCGAGCGTTCCCTTGCTTCCCTGGTGCGCTCGAACCTGAGCTTCTTCGTGAACGAGAGCTTAGCAGCACGGAAAGGTCTGAAGATCAAGAGCGACACCGACCCGCGATTGCTCAAGCATGAGATCGTTGCGCTCTATCATGAAGAAAGACCGGACGTCGCCTCTTTGCTTCTGGAACTGAAGAAACAGCGTGTCCTTTAATGGACTGTGTATTACCTAAATAGGTTACACACGCAGGATTTTTCATTCAAGTTTATATACATCGGCAGGAATCCGGTTTCAAAGGTAATTTCCATGTCCAACATAAAAGAGCCGGACCCGGTATTCACCAAGGCGATCATAGACGCTGGAGGAAAGACACTGGACCTCTGCTACCAATGCGGCACCTGCACAGCCAGCTGCCCATCTGGAAGGAAGACGGGTTTCAGGACCAGGCAGCTGATCCGGAAGGCCCAATTGGGTCTGAAGGACGACATCCTGCCCACCGAAGACCTGTGGCTGTGCACCACCTGCTACTCCTGCGTCGAGAGATGCCCGAGAGAAGTGGAGATCACCGACATCATCACGATCATGAGGAACATGGCCGTGAAGAAAGGCTACATGGCAGACCAGCATAAGAAGATCGGCGCGTCCATGATGAAGACGGCGACAACCGTGCCGCTTTCACCTGAGAACAGCGCCCTGAGGGAAAAGCTGGGCCTCCCAGCGGTCCCGCCGATGGCCATCTCGGACCCTAAGTATCTCGAGGAGTTCAGGGCCATCATGCGTAAGACCGGTTTCGACAAGCTTGTCGGAGGTGCGTAAATGTCTGGAAAGTTCGGATTCTTCCTCGGCTGCGTTGCGCCGCTGAGGTACCCCGGTATCGAGAAGGCCACCCGTGAGGTCTTCAAGGCATTGAACTATGAACTGGTCGAGCTGGAAGGAGCTGGATGCTGTCCGGCGCCCGGCGTGATCAAGTCCTTCGATGAGCCCACATGGTTGGCGCTCGCGGCCCGCAACTTGGCGATCGCCGAGAAGAAGGGCGTCGACATCATGACCATCTGCAATGGATGCTACGGCTCGCTGTTCGACGCGAACCATGTTCTTCACGAGCACCCGGAGAAGCTGAAGGAGGTCAACGAGATCCTGAAGGAGATCGGTCTGCACTACAGCGGAAAGACCAAGGTCAGGCACTTCGCCGAGGTATTGCATAACGACGTAGGCATGGAGAAGATCCAGAACGCGGTCAAGAACAAGCTTGACCTGAACGTCGCCGCCCACTATGGCTGCCACTTCATCAGGCCATCGAAGATCAAGCACTTGGACGACCCTGAGAGGCCCGTACTGCTGGACGAGCTGATCGAGTGGACCGGCGCACACAGCCTCCAGTACAAGGACAAGAACATGTGCTGCGGAGCTGGTGGCGGCGTCAGGAGCAGGAACAGCGGCATGGCCCTCGAGTTCACCGCTGAGAAGCTGAAGAACATCAAGGCGGCCGGCGGCAACTACATCATCGATGTCTGCCCGTTCTGCCACCTGCAGTTCGACAGGTCCCAGAAGGACGTCAAGGGATACGACATCCCGGTCATCCACCTGGCTCAGCTCTACGGCCTGGCGTTCGGGCTCCCGAAGTCCGACCTGGGTCTTGAGGCGCACGAGGTAAAGGTAAACCTGTGAGGATGCTGGGTTGCACAAAGCCCATCTCATAGGCGTCTACACGCTGCGCGACATGCCCGAAGAACTGACGGGTTTCGTCACTTTCCAGGCAAAGCTGGAGAAGCACGAGCTCCGGATGGATGAGCGCATCGCCCTGCTGGTGATCGTCGGCACATCATCGTATGTGTCGGTGTTCGTGGAGGCGATCAGCGACCTGACCGCGGTCGAGAAGAGACTGCGGGAACAGGATGCGGAGATGGACAACGTCACCAGGGAATCGCTCATCAGGGTGATGGCCGAGCTCCGGGATCGTCCCGGGGCGTAAACGATTTCTCAACCCCTTATCTTTCTGTTTCTAACATCGTAACACGAATAGTCAGATTGCCGCACGCAATCTATATATAGAAGTGGTACGTTCCCGAAGCATCCAATCATAGAGGTATCATCATGGCTGCAACATCTACAAAGAAGACGGTTACGAAGGCCGCTTCACGTAAAGTGAAGGACCGGTGGAAGGCGAAGGAGTGGTACAAGGTATACGCTCCGCGTATGTTCAACCAGGTCCAGCTAGGTGAGACCCCGTCAGCCGATCCGTCCAGCCTCATGGGGAGGATCATCGAGGCCACCGTTCACGATCTGACCGGTGACTTCTCCAAGATGCATGTTAAGCTGAAGTTCAAGGTAACCGAGGTCAATGGATTCGATGTTCACACCGTGCTCATCGGCCAGGACCTGACCAGCGACTACATCAGGCGCCTGACCAGAAGGAAGCGCACAAAGACCGACCACGTCATCGACATCAATACCAAGGACGGTTACATCGTCAGGGTGAAGCCGATGAGCATCACCGAGAAAAGGATCCAGGCGTCCCAGGAGACGGCGGTCAGGACCCTCATGACCAAGGAGCTCCAGACCTCTGGCGCGGAAATGACCATCTCCGACATCATCAGGAGCGTCATCTCCGGTGAAATGGCCAAGAGGCTCTCCAATGTCAGCAAGGTCGTGGTCCCGATCAAGAGGATCGAGATCCGCAAGACCGAGGTAATCCAGATGGGCAGTGCTCCGCAGGACGTACCGGTCTTCGCAGCGCCGGAACCCGAACCGGAACCGGAAGCAGAAGCAGCGGAAGAAGCTGTGGAATCGGAATCCGAGGTAGCGCCTGAGGCGCCCGCCGAGGAAGAAGATCGCGCCGGCCGAGAAGGCCGACGAGTAAACCCCTTAGATGCCGGGGTGGCTCAGCCTGGTGGAGCGTCGGACTCATAGGGTAAAGTGGTAATAATAGACCCTTCTCCAGGGCAATCCGAAGGTCGCGGGTTCGATTCCCGTCCCCGGCACTCCCTTTCATTTCATTCCTGTCATAACTGACCTTTTGAATTATCTGCGATTTCGATAGGACTGCCCGGTGGTTCTCTCCAAAACAATTTATTAGGGACAGCCCCGTAGCGAGTTTCCGGTGAAAGATTGAGGGTCATAATCTATACCGGCAAGGGTGGCGTCGGAAAAACATCGACAGCCGCTGCCACGGCCTTGCGGTCCGCTCATTTAGGTTACAGAACGGTCATAATGAGCACGGATTCGGCGCATTCTTTGGCGGATTCCTTGGACTTCCCTTTGACCGGTGAGATCAAGAACGTGGAGAAGAACCTGGACGCCATCGAGGTGGACGTCCTATATGAGATGGAGCATAACTGGAAGGAGATCGGCAAATACGTCTCTGATTTCCTTGAGGCCCAGGGAATGGACCCGGTCAGCGCCAAGGAGATGACGGTATGGCCGGGCATGGAGCTTATGTCCGCCCTGTTCTATCTGGAGGAGTTCAACAAGAACGACTCATATGACGTCGTCGTCCTGGACACGGCGCCGACCGGAGACACGTTGCGTCTGCTCAGTTTCCCGGAGACCTCCGACTGGTACTTCGACAAGCTGTACAAGGTCTTCCGTAATACCGTACGGATCGCACGCATGACTGTGGGCAAGTTCATGAACACCCCGCTCCCGTCGAACGAATTCCTCAATGACCTGGACACGATCCGAACCCGTATGACCTCGGTCAAGAAGATACTGATCGACCCGAACATAACCTCGATCAGGCTAGTGGTGAACCCGGAGAGGATGGTCATCAACGAGACGAAGCGTGCGTTCACCTATCTTTGCCTCTACAATCTTACGGTCGAGTGTCTAGTGATCAACCGTCTGATACCGGAGGACGATAAGGACTCGTATCCGGCGGAGAAGTGGGCGGAGCAGGAGAGATACATGGAAATGATCGAGGAGTCGTTCAGCCCGCTGGACATGCTGCGATCGAACATGTTCAAGACCGAGGTGGTGGGGCGGGAGAAGCTTAACCTCCTGGCACAGAATGTCTTCGGTGATACCGACCCCACCCGGATATTCTCCACGGAAAAGGCCATGGAGATCTACCGCGATGATGGCATGGACATCCTCTCGCTCAAGCTGCCATTCTCGACCAAGGACGAGGTAGAACTTTATAAGGCCGGCGACGTCTTGATTGTCAAAGTAGGATGGTACAAGCGTTCGGTCTCGCTGCCGTACTCATTGGTCAGGAAGGATGCCACGAAGGCCGAGTTCAAGGAAGGAAGGCTCTTAATCAAGTTCGAGGAGGTCAAGAAAAATGCCAAGGAAGAAAACAGCGCCTGTTGAAGAGGAACCGAAGAAGGAGGAGGTCCCAATGGAGGAAGAGAAGTGGAGCGAGCCCAAGGGAGGGATCATCCCGCAGGATGCGGTGGGCCACCTGATGAAAGCCGCTACTGAGTTCCTGGGGGCGATGGACAGTATGATGCCGAAGAAGAAGATGCCCTCCGAGGTCAGGGTCCATTATATGGCCGCCAAGAAAGAGATGATGCTTATGGCCCGGGCCATGCTGGACGCGCAGATCGCTGCATGCGATAGCGGACCGGCCGAGGAAGAGCCGCGCATCAGAAAGATAAACCTGGAGTGAACTGGCGAACCCGGTCCATCCATTTTCCGTTTTCTATTGAAAGGCTGAAAGGCCTAGTTCAGGGACCCAGGTCACGGCACTCGAGGCAGCGCAGCTCACTAGAGTTGACCCTGAGATCTATGGAGAACTGGCCGCAGTTCTCGCAGTAGCCGGTGAACACCTGCGGTTCCTTCTCCCGGCCGATGCCGCCACGGTTAACCCTGGACCATTCCCGGGTCAGCTCGATCAGCGATGGGGAGATACGGAGGACGTCGTTCTCCGTCAGTATACCGATCAGCACGTCACCTTTCACCACCGGGAGACGCCTCACGTGCATGGCCGACATCCTCTTCGCCGCATCGGACAACGATTCCTTGGCCGTCGCGGTGATGAGCGGAGAGGTCATGATCTCCTTGACCTGGGTCTTGGAGGGTACCCTGTTCTCGGAGACGATCTTGTTCAGGAAGTCCCTCTCGGTGACGATACCGACCGGTAGGTCATCCTCCACGATGATGAGGCTGCCGACCTTCTCGTCCCTCATAAGGACAGCCGCTTCCTTGACCGTCATGTCCGGGCTCCCGGTCCGAGGCGACCTGGTCATCACTTCCTCGACCAGTATGTCCATCGTTCCATCGCTCATGATGATACTATTCGAGTGGTGGGATTAAGTATCTTTCCGGTGCGCGGGTCCATGTTCTTGCCCCTGGACGCCGTAGCGCCTAGTGCAAAGGGATATATGCACCGAGCCAAATTGTCTACATGGTGCCAGGAATGAACGATAACGAAGGGCAGATCGCGGTGCAAATGGCGCGACAGGCGATCGAAGCGGAGACACACGATAATGATTTGGATGGCTTCAACTTCCCCGGGAGCTTCAAGGAGAAGCGGGGTGTTTTCGTCACGCTGTCCACCTATCCCGATCACAACCTGAGAGGTTGCATTGGCTATCCTGAACCGATCTTTTCCCTGGCCAAGGCCATCCTTCAAGCGGCCCAGGGTGCATGCCACGATCCCCGCTTCCCGTCGCTGAAAGCAAAGGAACTGGATGATATCGTGGTCGAGGTGAGCGTGCTCACCCTGCCGGAGGAGATCAAGATCGACGACCGGAAGAACCTGCCCGATGTGGTCAAGGTCGGGGTGGATGGCCTAATCATGGAGAACGGACCTTACCGCGGCCTCCTGCTGCCGCAGGTCCCGGTGGAGTGGGAGTGGAACTCGGTCACGTTCCTGGAGCAGACCTGCATAAAGGCGGGGCTGTCGCCCGACATGTGGCTAGATAAGACCACGAAGGTGTACAAGTTCCAGGGAGAGATATTCTCGGAGAGCAGCCCCCGCGGTCCGGTGCGTCGGAAGGAACTGAGCTGATCGGATGGACCTGATCATCGAGGGGAGGGTCTTTTACAAGGGCAAGCTGCAGCCGGTCTGCATCGGTATCGACGAAGGTAAGATCGTGGAGATCAAGAAGATCCTGGCCGGCGAGAACCGCATGGATTTCAGGGACAAGCTGATCTTGCCTGGGGCGATCGACGCGCACGTGCATCTTCGGGACCCGGGAATGACCCAGAAGGAAGATTTCGGCACCGGTACGTTGGCAGCGGCGTTCGGAGGAGTGACCACCGTCTTCGACATGCCGAACACCAACCCGCCCACGGTCATGGCGGAGGACATCGTGAACAAGCGCGAGAACGCCTCGTCGAAGGCATGGGTCGATTTCGGGCTGTTCGCCGGCGTCGACGCCCGCCACGACCCGACCAAGATGAACGCTCACGCGATCGGCTACAAGATCTTCATGGGCTCTTCCACGGGAAGCCTACTGGTCACCAAGGACAATGACATCGCCGGGGCGCTGGCCAAAATCTCCGCCACGGGAAAGGTGGTCAGTGTGCACGCCGAGGACGACAGCTATATCGTGCGTTCCCCGGAGAAGGAACTCCGCGACCACAACCGGAACCGCCCTCCCTATGCGGAGGCATCGGCCATCTCCAGATTGGCGAAGCTGCACGGCTCCGCCCGGATCAATGTGTGCCACGTCACCTCGCGCGAGGCACTGGCGGCGTTGGAAGGCACTGGGTTCACCAAGGAAGCGACCGTCCACCACATGCTGCTGGACGACTCAATGGACCTGGGCGGGCAGGGAAAGGTCAATCCGCCCCTCCGGATGAAGGATGACCGGCTGGCGATGCTGGACGCATTCGCGAAGGGGAAGATAGACATGCTCGCCTCGGACCATGCACCGCATGGACAGGACGAGAAGTCGGGCGACTTCGACGCCGCTCCGTCAGGCGTACCGGGCGTGGAGACCACGGTCCCGATCATGATGGCCATGGTCAAGCGCGGTCTCGTCCCGCTGGAACGGCTCGTTTCCGCAGCCTGCCAGAGGCCGGCCGAACTATTCGGCCTGAAGAAAGGCATCATCGAGGTGGGACGGGACGCCGACCTGATGGTGGTGGACCCGAAGAACGTCACCGAGATCAAGTCGAAGCGGCTGCACAGCAAGTGCGGTTGGACCCCGTACGAGGGCTTCGAGGCGATATTCCCCACCGCTGTGTTTTTAAGGGGGATGGAATTGGTGGAGAGCAACACTCTCGTCGGAGAGCGGACAGGAAGGGATGTGGTTGTTGCCGGAAGTTCAGGTCGATCTTAGCGAGCTAGAGGGACGCAAGTTCACGTGCATCGATGGATGCGGGCTGTGCTGCCTGTGCCAGCCAGAGCTCTTGCCGAACGAGGAAAAGCTGTTCCGATCAAAGTTCCCGGAGATGGTGGTCCTCAAGAACGAGCCGCACCGGCATTACGCCATGGCGATGAAGAAGGGCATGGGGTCATGCGTATTCCTCAACGACCGAAGATGCAAGGTCTACAACGACCGGCCGCACTTCTGCCGTGAGTTCCCATTCCACATCCACGTCGGAATGCGTGCGCAGGTCCAGCTGGACCTGTCGTGCCGTGGGGCATGGGTCAATGATGGGGAGGACGCCAAGGCCATCGGGGCCAAGATGGCCGAGGACGCCAAGGCGGCCATCAACCATACGTTGTACGAATCCCGGCGAGTCTACCGGGAATTCTTCGACAACTGCCATGAGAACGGCATCGACCCCGACCCGGAGCCGATGCAGGCGCTTGTCCGCGAGCGTATCGACAAGATGACCCAGCTCCCTTATCTGGCGGCAATGCTGGAAGGATCGGCGGAGGACGAGCAGATCGACCTCAAGAGGCTGCGCGTGCCGGCCGAGCTGGACAAGAGCGCGATGAGGGAATTGGAGGCCGCCGCGCTGGAGGGCGCGAACGATTCGTTGGGGGCGCCCAACGCCTTCGACGCCCCGGTCTACTGTGACGAGGCGAACCGGTGGAACGTGTTCCTTTCCGAGCATGGCCGCTTCGAGCAGTACATCATCAAGGACAGCGGTGACCTGGACCACATCCGTTCTGTGGACCCGAACGCGGTGCGTCTGCTGGTGCCGGACGAATCCGGCCGCAAGGTGCTCGCCGACTACATCCGCGTGCTGAACAACCGGGACAGCATCGTCGGCTCGGCCTACTCCCTGGTAGACGAGTACGATTACGAGGACTATTTCCCCAACGTTTACATGGGCGTACTGTCAACGTCAGTCCTTGACCTGATCTGGAGGGCTTCGCTGATAGCCTACGTCAAGGGCACGAAGTTAGATGGCGAAGGGGTCAGGGAAGGCATAATTTACTACGATATGGATAGATTGGATGGCCCCTCGATCGGAGCGTTCATATGAGTCTGGCTTACATCCAGTACGCCATGGCCAAACGACAAACTACAAATAGTGATGGGGTTATCGGGAAAATCGGTGTTCGAGCATGCAAAAACCATTGAACGTCCTGAACCAGGCGATCAATAGCCAGGTCATCGTCGAGCTGAAGGGGAACCGCGAGTACCGCGGAGTCCTAGACGGCTACGACCCACATATGAACTTAGTGCTCAAGAACGCCGAAGAGCTGATCAACCACGAGGTTGTAAGGAAGCTCGTCGTCACGATCGTCCGCGGCGACAACGTAATTTACATTTCACCGTAAGGAAGTGGCTAAATGAGCAAGGGAACAGCATCACACGGAAAAATGGGAGACCGCAAGACCCACATCCCCTGCAGGAGATGTGGCAACCGAGCGTTTAACATCAGGAAGTCTTTCTGCGCGTCCTGCGGATACGGCAAGACAGCAAGACTGAGGACCTATACTTGGGCCAAGCTCCACTAAGTCTTGAGGTGATGTCCATCGAGGACGAGCCTGAGGATCACTGCGGTGTGGTCGGCTTGGCGCTGTCCTGCGATGCTTTGCCTTCCCTCAAGAAGGCTTTACGTATTATCCAGCACAGAGGACAAGAGGCCGCCGGAGTGGCAGTTTTTGACGGCGGTCGGATCCAATACCTGAGAGGCATGGGCCTGGTCCATGAGGTACTGAGCGGTCGTGCCTACAACGCTTTGAGCGGCAACATCGGCATCGGCCACGTTCGATATTCGACTACTGGTTCGTCAGTGGCGGAGAACTGCCAGCCCATCACGGTAACGACCTTGGCCGGGGACGTGGCGCTCGCTCACAACGGCGACATCGTGAACGCCGGAAAGCTGCGTGCCAGGCTCCAGGGGGAAGGCTGGGCTTTCTTAACGACTTCGGACACTGAGATCATCATCCGAATGATGGCCACCGAACTCTCCCAGAGCCCGGACCCGATCAGGGCCATCAAGAACGTGATGAAGGTCATCGAGGGTTCGTATTCATTGACGATCATGCTTGGGGCCAGGGTCTTCGGGGTCCGGGACCCGATGGGGTTCCGGCCATTATGCATCGGTAAACTGCCCAATGGTTATGCCATATCATCCGAGTCATCCGTGTTCGACGTGCTCCAGGGGGAGCTGGTCCGTGACGTCGCACCGGGCGAGATAGTGGAGATAACGCCCACCGGGTTCATGTCCACCAAGACCGTCAGCCCGCCGCATAAGGCGCATTGCATGTTCGAGTGGGTGTACTTCGCCCGGCCCGACGCAATCATTGACGGGAAGGAGGTCTACCAGGTCAGGAAGCGGCTGGGGCGGATCCTCGCCGAGGAACAACCGGTCGACGCGGACGTTGTCATCGCGGTACCCGACTCCGGACGTGCTCACGCGCTCGGTTTTGCCGAGATCTCCAAGATTCCATACGAAGAGGGTTTCATGAAGAACCGGTACATCGAGAGGACATTCATCTTGCCTGAGCAGTCTCAGCGGGACGAGGGAGTTCTGCTCAAGCTCAACCCGATCCGTTCCACGGTCAAGGACAAGCGCGTCGTCATCGTGGACGACAGCATCGTTCGCGGTACCACCATGAGGCGCATCGTCATGATGACGAGGCGCGCCGGGGCAAAAGAGGTCCATGTACGCATCGGCTGCCCCCCGATCAAGGCGCCCTGCTTCTACGGCATCGACATGAAGACCCGGGAGCAGTTCGCTGCCACCGACCGGAGCTTCGAGGACATCGCCAAACTGATCACCGCGGACAGCGTCGGTTACACGAGCATCAAAGGGCTCGTCAAAGCGCTGGAACTGGACGAGTGCGATCTGTGCATGGCCTGCCTGAACGGGGAGTACCCGACGCACATACAGGGCGAGAAGATGCGGTTCCAGCAGCGCCTGGACTGATTCTTCCAGATCACTTCTTTTTGATGTTCCTGCCGTGCGGGCAGATGTAGACGCACATACCGCAGATCGGCTCGGGGTCTTGTTTTTCCATGTCCTTGAAGTATTGATCGCACTTGCCTGCATCGAAGCGGGCTTCACGCGGCTCATCCTGGTCGAACATCCGTCCGGTGAACGCACCGATGGGGCAAACCTTGACACACTCTTCACAGCTACCGCAGATCGGGTCCATCGGCACTCCGACCTTCGAGAATGGGTAATCGGTCAGAACAGTGGCCCAACGCACCCTCGGTCCATATTGGGGCGTCACCAGAAGGCAGCTCTTGCCGATCCAACCCAATCCGGCCAGATGCGCGGCCATTTTGTGGGAGAACGTGGCACAGATGCGCTTGTCGTCGATCCTCTCCGATGCCGGCACTGGCATGCTCCGATATCCTTCTTTCTGAAGTCGACCCGCCAACAGTGAGGATATCTGGTCCAGGCGGCCGTTGACAACATCGTAGGTATGGCTGCGGTAAGAGACCCGCACCGCTCGTTGCGACCTGTTCGGGACTTGGTCCACGATGGTGTCCAGAAGTCTGATGCCCACCGAGATGGCGAACGGATAGCCGGAGACGAGATCGCCCCCCTGGTCGATCACGGTCACTTGATAAGGACGAAGGTCTGCGATCCCGTACAGGTCCGCACCCAGCGAGATGGCCATGGAATGCAATTCATCCCCTAGAGACATGCAAGATATTCAGCATCTTAATTATTCAATATTTGGCACATGGGATGGGAAGGAGGGTCACCTGATGAATCGTCTGGGTCCATGGGAAACCTTTAATTAGGGAAATCTCTTTGCCATTCCAGTTTGGGCTGGTAGATCAGCTGGAAGATCGCTACCTTGGCATGGTAGAGGCCGCGAGTTCAAATCTCGCCCAGTCCACTTTTATAATCTCTGCTCTCCAGGTCACCGTCTGAGTTTCCTCAGCCATCAACGAATATATCGTCCCCTTCGATGATGACGGGGTGCGTCTTCTCGTCGGTAGCCTTCGCGAAAGGTATCCACGGCCCCTTCATGACCTTCCCGGTCCTAATGTCATATTCTGACCCGTGCCTGGGACATTTGACGATATAGCTCATCAGCTTCCCGTTCCAGAGCTCTCCTCCGGCGTGGGTGCACTTACCATCCATGGCGTAATAGGTGCCATCGACGTTTGCCACCACCAACCATTTCCCGGAAACTTCTACGCCGATCATACTGCCTGGCGGTAGGTCCGACTTCCTCGCTATCTTGGTTTTCGCCAACTTCTCACCCTATTTTTATATTTGACGCTCATGTATATGAAAGCGATCTAAGGCACAAGCTTTCCGAGAATTTTGTTCCAGTGCCATCTGCTTTCGCCATTCATACCAGCGGGTTCCCCCAGCTTCCCTTAAAAAAGTTATCACCGGTCGGCTTCCTTTCTGGCCTCTTCGTTTCCGTCTCGATCTGCTTTTCCGAAAGCAGAGACGTATCAGTCCCAGGATAGCCGATATTTACCAGGGTTATTAGCACATAGTCGTCGGGGATGTTGAGGTTCTTCTTCACCATCAGCGGGTCGTAACCGGCGATCGGGTGTGCGACCATCCCCAGCTCAGTCGCCTGAAGCATCATCTCCCCTACTGCCATACCGCACCCGAACAGGAAATAGTCCCTCCTGTCGTTCAAGTGGCAATCATCCTCGACCTTGCCGCATACGGCGAAGATCAACGGCGCGTTCTTAACGTAATAATTCCCCTTGGTCAATGCCATCTTGATCTTTTCCAGTGATTCCCTGTCCTTGGCCACGACGACCCGCCAGGGCTGGTTGTTGTTGCACGACGGCGACAGACGCATCGCCTCGATCAGAAGCATGATCTTTTCCTCCTCGATCGGCCTTGTGTCAAACTTCCGTGTCCCCCGACGTTTCTGAACGGCCTCTCTTACTTCCATTTCAATACACCGTGGGTCTTTGATTGATGGGCGCGCTCGATAAGGATTGCGGTCGTTCCCGCGAGGATGGCCATCAAGCAACTATTAATATTCTGAACAGCTAATCTATAGGTATGGCATTGTCCGACATCGTTACCGCCAACAATGTGGCGCTCGCGCTCGTTTTGGGTGGTATGCTTGCGATATTCACGGGTCTGTATGGCAAGAAGGAGAGGTCCTTCATCGACGAGATGCTGATGATAGTGGGATTCTTCTTCGGCGCCTTCCTGGTGTTCATGGGTGTCCAAGCCGTTGTGATGACGCCTAGGCCTGTAGCGCTGGCCGCCATAGCTATCACACTGGCGCTCGGTCTGTCGATGTTCCTGAAGCCTATAAGGAAGATCCCGTTCTCGATGATCATCGCTCTGGTGGCCGGCGGTGCCGTAGCCTATTTCCTGATCAAGATGAACCTCAGCGCGACCTGGGTCCTGGTCATCACCTTGGTGATAATGGCTATCATTTGGATCACATTGAAGATGCTCGGGGTCGGTGTCAGGATCGCTGGATGGATACTGTCCGCCCGGCCGATCATGTTGATCATCGGTTTCATAGGTGTGATTGAGGGAGTACTGATCTGGATGGGGAACACCCTCTGAACGGGGTCCATTCCGTAAACCTTTAAATGAGGGCAGGCATATCCAAGCCTTACGCGGGCCCGTGGCTTAGCATGGATATAGCACTGGCCTTCTACTCCTTGCCTTCCGGTAAGAGAAGCAAGTCAGTGGTCTCGGGTTCGAATCGGCCGATCCTTAGGGTTCGGTCGCGAAAGTCCCGACGGGCCCGCCAATAGGCAAACATTGATAAGTGCTAATGGAATCAGGGCAAGAAATCTGGTGTTTCAAATGAAGAGAAGTTCACGCGCCTGGAAGAAAAGAGGCAAGCAGCGCTGGAAATGGCGCAAGAAGAAGATGCGGCGCCGGAAGCGGGCACAGAAGATGCGCAAGGCTTAATCTGACCAAGTGGGGGTGTGGGGTAACACGGTATCCTCGCGGGCTCCAGTTAATTGGGAATGATTGCTAACGGGTTTGCTGATCCGGTGATGAATAACTGGAGCGATGACCCATTAGTTCGCGCAGGGTAGCTCCCTGCGTGGAAGAAACCCGCTGATCTGGGTTCAAATCCCAGCGCCCCCACATAATCTTACTGGACAGTCTAAATTTTAACTATCGGTTTTTGCTGACCGTTTCTAGGTCTCCACTCAAATGCCCGCCCTTACCGATATCACAAGCCGCTCCGTTTCCGCACCCTTCGGTTGCGGTGTTGCATCCTTGTCCTGCGTGCGTCTATCCACCTCGTCCAGGCACTCGAACGCGCAGACCTGTGTCTTCGCCAGTTCGTGCGTCGTCAAGCCTAGGTATCTTATCTTCATCGATTCCGAGGTATGCTCCAAAGCCTCCATGATCTCTACCAGAGAGATGCCTGCGAAGTGCACCAGGCGAGCTCCAGTCATCCGCAGCATGTTGTTCTCGATCGGGCGTTGAATGTCCGCCCTATTGGCCACACCCGCTGCACGATGCTGTCGATCGCGGTCTGTCCATAGCTGGAAAGCTTCCTACCACGTTCGTAAAAGATGTATGAATTCGGGATATATGCACCGAAGGGTCCTTCTTCCGCGCCGTCTCGATCCGCGCATCGAGGTCTTTTCACATCCTATTGTCTCTCATCGCGCCATACCCCCACTCCGACTTCTCTATCTCCGCGACGATTCGCGCTATTTTGTCTTCACCGGACCATCGGATAGCTTCAGGTTCGCCTCGTTCATATTCGTGTAAAAATCTTCTATGAACTGCAGGGCCTTCTTCTCGCACATACCTCTCCCTGGTCAGTATCGATTCCACAATCCACTTTCCTTTACTTCCTCAGGGGTCCATCCAGCTTTCGCAGTTCCCCGAGCCGATATGTGTTGGGGCAAGATGGCGCATCGCCTCAGGGCTTGTCCTCGGTGCCGCCAGAGGTGCCCGAAACTAGGGGTTCACGGATGGAAACCCAGGCTGGATTGCAATCTCTTAAACAGAATCCCTTCCCCTCATTGATCCCCGGGGAATAACCTCAACACCTGCCAAGCAGAATCTCATTGCGCCTTCAAGCCGGACATCTTCGATATGCCATGGCCGGCACCCTGATCTCAAACCTGACCCCTTGTCCCGGAATTCCCCTTTCCTCGATAGATATGCCGGTGATGGCCAATATCTCCCTGACCATCATGAGGCTGCGCGGCCTGTCCATTCCCTGCCCTTTCTCAAAAATGGCCGCCTTCTGATCAGTGGCCACTCCGACCCCATCGTCGAGGTAGTTCACTATTAGGGTGTCCTTGTGCCCTCGGGCAGAAATGTGTATCTTCGTAGATCTCTGACCATGATGGACGGTGTTGTCGACCAGGTTGCCAAATACTTGATCTATCAAGGCGTCTGAGTATATTTCCCAGCTTCCTACCTCAAGTTCAACCTTGAGATATTTGGAACAAATGTCGGAATCTAGTCCTTCGAGACACTTGTCAAGGCGGTTCCAGGAGGGGGCGTTTTTTCCCAGGCTCTGGTACTCTTTCGCGAAATTCAAATACGATTGGATTTTATCATTGGTGCTTTGGATCCTGGCCAGATAGTCCTTTGCGGCTGCTGATCCCGATTCTCTCCGGGCCTTTAGAATAAGTCCTTTCAAGATCGTTGTCTGGTCTTGAATATTGCGCAGTGTGATGCCCGATAAGATTCCTATTTCCTTTTTGGCCTTCGCGATCGCTTCCGCAGCCCTCTCACGTTCGGAGACGTCTCGTGCTATTCCGCATATGCCATATGGTATGCCGTCCTGATAAAGTAGCGATCCCGAGGTTTCAATGGTCAGGAATGGCCCATCCTTTCGTCGTATGCGGTATTTATCCGGTCGGCTCTGAATCCCGGTCTGGACGATCTCCTCCACTCTTGATCTAAAAACATCGAATTGCTCCGGATCAAGGAGGTCCATGACGTTCATACCAACGACCTCATCCAGGTCGTATCCGAAACACCTTAGGGCGGCCGGATTTGCGTCGATGAACTTCCCTTCCAAGTCATGACTGAATACCAAAGAATGGATGTCGTTGCACAGCGAACGATAGCGGTCTTGCCCCTCTAGCTGGGCCTTCTCCGCCCTGCGTCGGGCGATCGCCTGATGGACCGCATTGGCCAGTTCGGTGTATTGGGCATTCGGTTCCCCTCCCTTCTTGATATAGAAATCGACACCGGAATTGATGGCCTCAATTGCTATTTCCTCCCTACCTCTCCCGGTGAACAGGATGAACGGAATCTGCTTATCATGAACACGGACCGTGCTTAGAAATTCAAGTCCGTCCATCTCTGGCATTTGGTAGTCGGACACGATAGCGTCGAACCGACCTTGGGCCATCTTCCCTAATGCCTCCTTGGCCGATATTGCTGTCTCCACCTTCAGCCTGCCGGACATCTCCAGGAATATCTTACCGATCTCGAGCATTCCCCTCTCGTCATCGGTATAAAGTACATTCATCATTGATATCGCGAATTCTCGGACGAATAAAGCGATAATAAAGACTCTGGGCTAAGTTTGTAACCTGATAATATCGTTTCTTGTAGTATCTTCTATAAGCTGGCTTGATAATCGATTTCGATCGACATACTCCACAAGTATCGATAACATATTCTGATAATATCCTGGAAACTCGGCTAGGATCCGGATCAATGAGTATGGCAACGTCCCGAACTTCATTCCCCCCGGGAAATACTCTCGCTTTCCTTCCATCGGCCTTGGAGCGTCCAACGGTGTTCCTTGAGCTTGACGATGATCTTCATTGACATATTGAAGATAATTCCAGCTGTCATCCAATTGAGATGATATCGGTATCGCCAGCTCTTCGTCTTAGACATATCCTCTAAACTATCCAAGTTATTTTCCGGTATATCGAAAATTATGGATCTCTTCAACATCGTGTGGGTAAATGATTTCATTTAGGATAGTTTGGGAAGGCTCCCGCCCTCCCAAAATGATGCTTGAATGGTGATGACTCGCCGTTCATCGGAATAAGCTGGATACCTAAAAACTGAAGCTAACTTATAGTAGATCAAATAAGAGATCTTCGAAATCTTTAATGTCATTCGATTCTAACAGAATCGGTTTTTACCCATACAAAACCAAAGAGAGGCAAAATTATCGATAGAAGGTAATCCTGATGCAGATTCTGGTAGGTGGAAAATGTCAATCCAATTCGAATCAAAACCAAATACCATTTTCAGATGGTGGCATATTGACTGAATCGATGGTTGCTGGCGCCCCAGATAGCTGACTTGCTCGGCCGTTTATTAATGGTTCAAACGGGTGGTTGATTGCCCTAACCTTGGAGCTTCCCCCGACGGGCACAGGTCGCTCCGTTTGGACCAAAAGGATTCCGAATCTATCTATCTAATCGTAGATCAATGCTATGAAATGGCAAGAGTGACGATTCAAGTAAGGAATACTGGGAATTCGTTAGTGAGAATTGCGCGGTCTCGAAGAGAATCAAATCATTATGATCCGCACAAGTTCCTAAATAATAACTGATTTTCTGTGATCTCGTTTTAGCCAGTATATTTTCTATACGGAATACTGAGTGAAATCCGTCATTCTGACTGACCAAACTATAAGTAAATTATGATATGGTTGTTCCAAATTGATAATATACTTCGAAGAACTCAGCCTGGACTTATGGTCTCCGGCATTTTCGTATTGTTCTTCCTGTATAATCGATGTGATAATAATGAATAGATCTGGAGCATTCAAAGTCACTGCGCTGTTTGTAGTTGTGGTGTTATGCCTATCGACCGTGGGATTTGGACTGTTGTTGTCGTCAACCAGCACATCATCGGCGGTTGCAGCCAACGGGCAGCCGTCGTCCGTGGTGAACTCGAATGAGTATGCTAATCAGACCATAATGAACGGTTGCGAAAGCGCAGCAGGATTCTGTGATAATCCGTCTGCCGTTAATCCGATATGTTGCCTCGTCAGTTTTCCGGTCGTGTGACCGTTGGGCTTCCTCGGGCGTAACTAGAAGCCCTGATAGTTCCAACATCTCGTTCTATGGGCAAGAAATTTGATGAGAAATGGTTCGGTAGGATTCGGAGCACCTCCCAGCCTTTACGGTCCTTATCTCTGGTACCGATCCGCTCAGGGTGTGACGATTTTTGGCAACTTCTTAGCCCGCTACTCCCTTCCCTCGGTCGGTCCTCTGAACTCCAGGGTATTCTCTTAGTTCCATTTCTAGCCGCAGAGCATTACATGCACGTTGGTTTAATGCTCTCGATGTCCATCATCTTTGCCAAATCTGCTTGCTTTGAACGAATATTAAGTGTTAATCCAATGGTTCTATGAACAATCTTCTCACTTCCAGAACCACTTGTTCAATTGCCTCGATATTCCTTCAAAAGTCTTCTCCAGGAGATATGTGTCACTGTGAAGGGCATCCTCGATCCTCAATACATTTTCCTTCCTTGTTCTCAGAATATCGCACGATGCGACGATCTCAGGAACGTCCCGGGATCCGTATATTATCATAGATCTGCTCTCGACCCGATCCCTCCAGTCAGGGATTCTGGCGAGTAGATCGAAGACCCTACATGGTCTATCTGTGCGAACTCGATAGCCCCTGAGTTTCTTGAGCAATTCTTCCGTCCTCGCTCCATAGGAGCCATCCAACGGAGGAGAGATGCCAATTGCGAAGTCAGCACTGCTCATAAGCGAAAGGCGCCCTCCCAGTGAGTGTCCGATCGCCACTACCTTTCCTGACCCTCGGACATGTTGTATGGCCAATTCAACATCATCTTGCACGTTTTCGTCGAGATCTAGGGGATGTTGACCGTGTCCTCTGAGATCGATAGAATAAACAACAAGCTCAGATCCGGCAACCCTCCATGCTAATCCAAGCTGTTCCTCCTTGCATCCCCCATATCCATGGACCACAACCGCGGTGCCAATCGGATTGTTTGGAGAAATCTTGATTGCGGGAACACTTAGGTCGTGGCCTTGGATAACTATTGATTCTATTATCACGCGCCCACCGATTTATCAATCCATGTAATGCCTCGGAGATCAAGAATCTTATCAAGATAGGCGGTCGATCGTTGTGATATCCTACCACTTCAATCTTCGAAAATTCTAATAATGCTATGATCTAATTCTTCAGCGTCGTATGGACCTCTGAATTTGACCGGAATTTACTCAATAACGCTTGCTCGAAATATGCCGTCCATCACTATTGGACGAACTCGTAAAGCCTTCCGAGAGCTCTGGAGTATTTCCCTTCTTTGGAGCCATGCCCTTCATAATGTTTTTCTAATGGGTCATGCATTGAACGAAACGTGGGATTCCCGTGGACCTTCTCCAACTTCCCCATTATATTTACTAGATTTGCGGGGATTCCATACTCTTTATCCACCAAACCCGATAGATTCCATACTTAATTCTATGGCAAATACGAATAATGGGAATAGGTATTGGAATGAATTTTAAAGAACGTAAAAGGATTTTATCGAGCAACTCTGACATTGCCGCCGCCAATTCAGTCTTTCAAAGAATTCCGGTTCTACCTCATGGCCTTTAGGTCGATCTTCGACTGAATGCCGTGGACGATCCTTATGTCCCGTTTCAGCGATTCGATCAAGGCCGATCTGTCCTCTGCTACCAGCTTCAGCTTCTCAGTCCGGTAGTCCGCGGTCGATTTGCCCTTCCATTCACCCATGATCCGAATGCCTACTGGCCTGAGCGAGATCGAACCGAAGTACACCGCAACATCATGCAGGAACTCCACCATCAGCCACGGGTCATAATGCAGTTCACTCGGTATCTCAGATGGGTATTTGATCAACAGCGTGGGCAATTTGGCGGCATAGGTTTGCATCCGGGCTTTGTCATCCGCGGTCAGGAACAGTATGTCCATCCTTTGCTCGCCAGAATGCGCTCCAGCGCTCGGGCGATCTCGGCATCCCTCTGCTCTTTGTCGGTCACGAACGTTCCCTCAGCCACACGCCATAAATTGTAGTGCTCTTCCAGCACCCCCTCCTCCGCCTGTGCATTCAACGCCTTGCGCGCACCTTTCATGGAACAGTTGACGAGCGAGCCTACCATGTTTGGGTTACGCACTACCTTTTTCAGCGATTCGATGTCGAAATGGCTATATTTTCCGGATTTCTCCACCATTTCCTGAGCCACCAGGTTCGACAGCAGCACCTGGACCTTGGCCGGATCGAAATCATTGATGCCGCACCCTTCAGCATGATGCATCAGCCGGCTGAAAAGTCGCCGGTAGGCAATGTTCGTATCGATAGCGAACGATTCTTGTTTCGGGTAACGGTATGGGTCGTTCCTTCTCCTCTCCGACTTCCTGATTTCAGCATCAGGTCATTCAGGTTCTCGGGCGGAACGAGCAATGAGCTGTACAGTGCCCCTCCTTCAGGTCGTTGTAGTTAGGCAAGTCGGCTGCCAGGACCTCACTCAATCTCGCTCTCATGCCCGGCAAGACCGCATTCGTCCGAACCGATTCCGCCATTGGCGTATGGCAACCATCGACCACGATGTATATCTTCTCCGGAACGTAGTCGTGCGTGCGGATCATCGCCCATACCGAATTGAACATACCCCAGCCGCTCCGACCCAACAGCGTGATCAGCACTTTCATGATCATACCCCGAACAAAGCCTTGCGGATTAGGTCCTGGGTCTCCTGGGCTGGGGACGTGGTGTTCACCAGGTGCACGCGGACGTTCGATAGCAGTTTGGAGAAGAAATCGTAACGTATCGCCATCTTCCGATTGTCGCGCACCAATTGGTGTGGATTGCAGAAATCGTTCTGCCTAAGGTATTCCAGCGCTGCCTTCGGTTCCAGTTCCGTCACCAGGTTCGGGTCGCTGGAATCGCGTTTCAGCAGAATGACATCGTACAAAGTGGTGAGGGGGATCACCGACCCCTGCCCTGCGATCCAGCGGACGTTGACCACGGCGCGCTTCTGTTTGTCGAACACTGCCTTGTCTACCAGCTCCCGATACTCGGGCCAGACCTTGCTGATGTCGGCATCGATGTAGCAATTCTTCTCCGACCCATATGCCACCGGGCGTCCGGTGAACGGCCGTACGTAGTACCAATCGTCCGTCACCAGCCGCGCGTCCTTCATCCGGAGCAGCCCCCAAGAGTGTGTCGTCTTGCCCGTTTTGGACGGTGCGATCAATGAAACGCCATGTCCGGCGATATCGATCGAGGCACCATGCACCGAGTGGATGTGGTGCTCGTCCTCCAGCAGGTCACCGGCGACGGCCAAGGCGATGCTCTTCACCCAGCCATAGTAATCAAAATTGAACAGGAACGCCGTCTTGGCCACAGGCTCGTAGAGTACTTTCATCCCTTCACTGGGAAGGTCGATCATGACAACGCGGCCGTGCGAGCGTACGCTCTCGGACATGGTATAGAAGTTGTCCTCCCACATCTCCTTCATCTGGTGATTCGTGGTCAAGAGCTTGATGCAGCAGCCATATACCTCCGACTTGATCGAGAAGAAATTGATGTTAGAGTATTTCTCGTAGAGCCGGTCCTTTTCCTCTGGGGCAATGATCTTGACCTCGTATGGCATTGGCATACGATAGCGTGCGCTCTCCAAATCAATGTAACGGGGGTTCTACTCATCCTTGAAACCGTTCACGCCTTCCTTCATGAGCTTATACTCGATGCCGTCGAGCAGCGCCATGAGCGACGCCTCGATGATGTTGCCGGAAACGCCTATGGTCGTCCAGGAGTGCTTCCCATCCGTGGAACGGATCAGGACCCTGACCTTGGCAGCGGTCGCATCCTTTCCGTCGATGACCCGCACCTTGTAATCGATGAGGCGTACTTCCGCTAGCACTGGGTAGAAGCGCAGCAACGCCTTTCTCAACGCCCGGTCCAGAGCGTTCACTGGCCCGTTGCCGTCGGCCGCCGTGTGCTCCACCGTGCCGTCACTGTCAACGACCCGGATCGAAGCCTCGCTGATCGTGTTTCTGGTGGAAACGTCCATGAACAGCCTGAAACCCTCGACCTTGAACGGGGCGGTCTGCTGGTTCTTCAGCCTGCGGATGAACAGTTCCAGCGACGCCTCCGCCGCCTCGAACTGGAATCCCTCGGCCTCCAGGTCCTTCATCTTTTCCAATATCGATCTGCCGCCATCCTTCTCGGTCTCGATGCCGAGCTCCTTTGCCTTGGCCAGTATGGAAGATGTGCCGGACAGCTCAGAGATAAGGATGCGCCGTTCGTTGCCGACCAGCGTGGGATCCACATGTTCATAGGTACGGCTCTCCTTCAGGATCGCCGACACGTGCATCCCGCCCTTGTGCGCGAACGCGCTCCTGCCGACGTACGGCAGGCGCGGGTCGGGAGAGATGTTCGCCATTTCACCGACGAACCCGGACAGGGCCGTCAGGCTGGCCAATTTCGTCACGTTCGTCGCCGCCTTCATTTTCAGCATGAGGCTGGGTATCACGGAGCAGAGATTGGCGTTGCCGCACCTCTCGCCCAGTCCGTTGATCGTGCCCTGTACCATGGTGACCCCAGCTTGAACCGCTGCCATGGAGTTCGCCACCGCCATCTCGCAGTCGTTGTGAGCGTGTATCCCAAGGGGCGTGTCGAACCGAGAGCGCACTTGGTCGACCGCCTCCGTTATCTCTGAAGGGAAGGCCCCTCCGTTCGTATCGCAAAGCACGAGCCATTCGGCGCCAGCATCCCTGGCCGCCTCCAGTACCTTCATCGCGTACTCCGAGTTGTCCTTCCATCCATCGAAGAAATGCTCCGCATCGAAGATGACGCGCTTCCCCGACCTCTTCAGGAAACCGATAGTGTCCGATACGATCTCCAGGTTCTCCTCGAGCGAAACGCCCAACGCTTTGGTCGCATGCAGGTCCCAGGTCTTGCCGAAGATGCTCACCCATTCAGTGTTGGCCTCCAGGAGCGACCTCATGGTGGCATCGTCCTTTGCCGGTACGCCAGCCTTCCTGGTCGATCCGAAAGCTACCAGTTTCGCATGCTTCAGTTCAGCCTTCTCGGCTGCCTTGAAGAATGCCTTGTCCTTCGGGTTGGACCCGGGATAACCGCCCTCCACGAAATCAATGCCGAAAGCGTCCAGGCGCTGCAGTATCTCCAGCTTGTCTTCGGTCGAGAACGAGACTCCCTCGGTCTGTGCGCCATCCCTCAGGGTCGTATCGAATAGACTAACTTGTCGACCCAATAAAACAATCCCTTCTTGTTTCGTTGTAAGCCATATCGAACCCTTACCGTGTTAGTCCGTGTCTATGTGGTGCCCGATATTTAATCCCTGTGAGATTGGGCCCGCCTCTCTCGCATGATAGCATATATGTCGCTCATGACCGCGCTGCTGGTCTCTGCGCGTCCCGCACCCCTGCCGGCCACCGTGATCTCGCCTGCCAGGTCCGTCTGGATGCTGAAGGTGTTCAGGGTGCCACCTATGGACAGCGGATGTCCGACCGGTATCAGCCGGGGGGACACCTCTCCGCCGCGCTCGGTCACTTCGCCGATGAGCCGGACAACCTTCTTGTCCTGTCCGGCCAGGTTGACCGCGTCCAGATTGATGCCTCGTATTCCCGTCCTGGATACATCGTTGACGGTGATGTCCTTCCCCATGATGGCGTTCGCCAGGATGGCCACCTTGCAGGCCGAGTCGATGCCGTCAATATCATAGGACGGGTCCGTCTCGGCATACCCCATCTGCTGTGCCTCACGTAGCGCCGGTTCGAACTGCATTCCCTCCGTCTCCATCCGGTTGAGGATGAAGTTGCAGGTGCCGTTCATGATGCCGCGTATCGAGTATATGGTCTCGCAGACGAGCAGGTCCGAGGCCAGGTTGATCACTGGAGTGGCCCCTCCCACCGAAGCTTCGAAGCGAAGTATCGCTTCGTTCTTCTTGGCCAACTTCGATATCTCACGGAACTTCAAGGCCAGGGGGCCTTTGTTCGAGGTGACCACGTCGTGTCCGGCGCTCAGCGCTGCCCGTATGTGGCCCAATCCGGGCTGCCCGTTCTTGATGTTGGTGGGGGTCATCTCCACCAGCGTGTCGTATTCGATCCGCGGAAGGATGTCCTTGATCTCCTCATCGGTCCTCTTGCCCAGGCTGCGTTTGGCTACCTTGGTGCGCACCAGCTCCAGGGGGTCCAGCCCGGCCTTGTTGAGGATGTAAGAACTGGAATCGAACGCCCCTACGATGCGAACCTTTTCCCCTAGTGTCCTATGGAGCAGGTCGTTCTTCTTGGCTATCGCCTCAGCCACACCCTGACCCACAGTACCGAATCCAATTAGCACGACGTCCATTTCACTCACCGAACCCGCGGATGACGATGTATCCAGTGCGCTTGGCCCTGTCGTACATGAACTTGTTAGCTTTCTTGATGACGTCCTTGTTGCGGACCTTGCCGGAAATGAGCGCCGTCTTTTCCTTCGATCCAGAGACAGAGTACCGTATGTCGATCGATTCGACGTCGCCGATCGCCTGTATGCCCTCAATGATCTTCCTGACCTCGGCCGGGGGCAATTCGCCGACGACGACATAGTCCAAACGGAACGTTTCGAAGAGATGGTCGATCTTCATTACATCGACCTCTTTACCTTTCCACTCGGCCAGGATATTGTCCAATGCCTTCTGGTTGCCGACCTCGAAGGTTAGGTTGATGGAGATCTTGCCCCCGCTGACCTTGTCATGACGGTGCACCACGCTCCTGATGTTGCCATCGTTCTTCGATATCGGTTCCAGCGCTCCGATGAGCTGTCCTGGGATGTCCTTCAGCTGGATGTCCACATTGACCCGCATTAAAATTCCTCAGTCCCGTACGGAGGTCTAATAACGCCGTTCAAATAATTCAACTTCACCACGTCCTCACCGTCAATCATACGGATTCGTCCGATCCGGGGCCGGTCATCCCATCGGCAATGGGTCCTGAGTGTTATCACTTTTGATTCCAAGAATGGTGCCTTTATAATATCAATATCATGATTCGAAATCATTCGGGGACGGGCTGTCAATGTTATCGCAGGGAGGGTTGGAGAGAGCATGCCTCAGCGGGAGAATCGAGCCAAGAGCTCTGGCGGTCCAGAAAAAGCAGAAGAGCATGGCCCTCAGACCGGGAGTGGAACAGGCCAGGCTTGACCGTTATCTGAACGACGAATCATTGTTCAATGATGCCGGTGAAACGGTTCAATCTGCTGAGCAGGAGTGGCGCGTGACGATCGGCACCATGCTGAGGCACGACCTCCTGAACAAGCTAACAGTGGCCCAGGGCGGTCTGGAGCTCTTCGACCGTTCCAGAGAGGTGAAGTTCCTGGACATGGCCCGGAGGAACCTGGAGTCCTGCAGTGAGGTCATCGCCCGGATATCGATGCTGGAGAAGTCCCCCGGGACCACGAGGCTAACGCCCACGGACGTGGCTAGCATAGCCAAGAGCGTTATGGACGACCATAAAGAGCGGGGGATCGGGCTAGAGGTGCAAGGAAGGGGTTGGGTGATGGCCGATGAGGCATTGCACAACGTCCTGGACAACCTGGTCTCAAATCGATCAAGCATGCCGCGCCGTCTTCCAGGTCCGCATCGACATCAAGGAAATGGGCTTAATGGTGTTGATCAAGGTCTCCGACGACGGTATCGGTATACCCAGGGAGGCCGAGAGGGATTGTTCCAGGAAGGGTTCAAGTTCGGGCCAAAGGGGAACACCGGGCTGGGATTTTTCATCGTCCGGCGCCTGGTGCAACGCTATGGGGGAAGGATATGGCTGGAGGAGGACGTGCCTGACCGGACCGTGTTCTGTATCGAATTGAGAAATTTGAACGCCTAATTGGAGCAGGATCGCAGACCGCCGCTAGGACGTCGAGGTCCAATGCGGCAAAGCGCTTAGCCCTGTTCATCGCTGACGTTACTTTCCTTCCTTGCTATCGCTATATCAGGTCGTTCTTTCCGTCGTGATCGAATAGAGTCCAGCGTCAAATGACAGCATTTCATTTCCGGCATCCAAACGAAGATCGAGGCGGTAATCGCTCATCCTGCCCGCCTTGAAGACCAAATTTACTCCCTCCTCCGCTTTCGCCGGATCTACAAAGAGGGAAGAGAACCGTGAACCGATCAATTCCTTCCTGGACCTCGATGTCCATAGGGCGGCTTCCTGGTTCACATCCTTTATCAGGCCTTCTCGGTCGATGGTGACCATCAGGTCCGGACTGCACTCGATCAACCCGCGGGCATAGTTCCTTGCTTCCTCGATCTCCCGAACCATTTTCAACCGTTCGCGGATGTCGCGGGCAATGCCGAAGACGCCTTTCACTTCGCCCGCCCGATCGCGATAGACGCTGGCATTGAACGAAACGGGAATGTTCTCACCGTTATTGCGTACGTTGAGCTCGAAGTTGCGAACGGAACCGACGGAGAAGCAGGTCTTTACCCCTTGGTCGGCCAGTTCCCGGTCAGTGAAAAGATCAATAAAGAGGCCCCGATAAGCCCTTCCCGGGTCCCGCCGACAAGCTCGGTAGTGGCCTCGTTGACATCCATGATGCGGCTCTCGCGATTCACCGTCACCATCATGTCCAGACTGCTTTCTATCAGTCCCCGGGAGTATCCCTTCGCCGTTTCCAGCTCGGCTATGATGGTCTTTATCTCGCGCACATCTCGGGCTGCCGCGAAAACGCCTTTTATGGTCCCCTCGTCATCCCTGTAGGCCGTGGCGTTGAACTGGACCGGCACCCGTTCCAGATTCCTATCCACCAGAGTGAGATCGAAGTTGCGTACCGAGCCATTCTCCAGGGTCTCTCGCAATCCGTACCTGGCCCTCTCCGGCTCGGTGAAATAGTCGGCGAAGATGGAGCCGGTAAATCTTTTGCCCTCACGGTCACGTCCAACGATCTTCACGGTGGCCTCGTTCACGTCCAGTACTGCATCGTCCAGGTCCAGGAACATAAAAGCATCGAGGCTCGCCTCCAGAAGGCTCCGGGCATATCTCTGACTGCTAAGGACATTGAATATGGAGCTGCTAATGGGCTGTAGGCACACCAGCGCCCCATGTACCAGGCCGTCCGTTCGGTCGCGGTAGTTGATTACGTTCATAAGCACGGGGATGGTCTCTCCCGAGGACAAGGCCAGTCGATGAGGCGAACCCGATACCTTTCCTCGGGCAAAGCACATCTTGATGGTTTATCCAGCTCCACTGGGTTAACGAAGATCGCGTCCAGTCTGCTCTCCATCAGGAGCGCGCGTTTTTTCCGACAGAGGGCCTCCATGGCCTCGTTGAGGTCCGTGATGCGCCCGTCCTCGGACACGGTCAGCTGAGGGTCGTTGATGCTTCCCAACAGACCGGAGGCGTAATGCTGGGCATGGTCCAATTCGGCGCTCCGGTGCCATCTTCCAGTGTTTGCCCCGGCCTTCTCCGTGCCGGCCAGGAATTTCATGAGCCGGTCAAGGTTAGCCCTCGAAGGGAATGTCCACTCTCCTCGGTCGGGAAGGTATAGGACCTCATCGATCACCCACGCCCCGTCCTCATTGGTCCGCATGGCGCTCGCCAGTTCATTAATCTCCCTTACCCTGGCGTCATAGTCGACAAGCGGCCCTTTTCCATACCCGGTGCAATACGGCTTGATCGTGAGCAGGTCCCCAAATCGGGGGTCATGGTAAACGTGAAATGGAAACCAACGGCATACCGAGATAATTTGAATCGTGTTTTTGTGCAACGGTTCTGGTCCGAAAAGGAAGAGACAAGGTTCATAGGGTGAAGTTCGCCACCTTGCTGGCATAGCGGCAGCATTCGCCGCACATCTGGCATTGGAAACAGGTCTTTCCAGGATACGAAATGACTTTTTTAGTATCGCTGGATTTCGATCGCTCATCCCGGAGATGCCCAGGCAGACCAGGGCTTCTGCCCTCTCTTTTGCCGGGGTCTGGTTATATTTCTCCAGGTCTTCCCAGAAATGGGCATCTCGGGCAAGAACAGACACGTTTTGTTCTTTTCCCCCCGACCTCAATAACGGACGCAGAGAGCCTATTCGGTTCTTTTTTTGCCATTTTTGCACGATCAAGGTCCGCCAAGATGAGACACATTTTACGGAATAATTCCTGGCACCATAATGATTTGTGTTCAGCTTCCCGATCTAGGAACGAGGCACCGAAATCTTATTTCTGGCCATGGAAACGATGGACGACCCGGAAAACATGGTCTCGACATTTAGGCCCGAGGTCAGTTTGATCTCGGTCCAGTGCCAAGATGTGCAAAGTTCCTAGGAGGTATGGGGGTGTTTCATCGTGGGCCAGGGAATCTTATTGCACATGACCTCTTTTCATGGCGCTGATTCAATAAGAAAAATTATGGCGCCGAGGGGGAGATTTGAACTCCCGAGTCCTTGCGGACACAAGCTTGCTGGCGGAAATTATTCCAGGCTTGCGCCTTACCGGGCTGGGCCACCTCGGCTTTCGGCTCCCTACTGTATGAATTGGTTTTAAACTTTACGCCCAGGATTTCCTCGTCCATATCTGGAAATGCAAAAAAGAAAGCTTAAGAATCGTGCCTTGGTTGATGGGAGTAGTAGTAATCACATGAACGAACCGTCCAGATCGTACATGAGGATCATCCTGCTGATCACCTGCATGGGCTCCATGATGGCGCCGCTCGACAGCACCATCGTCAGCGTGTCATTGCCGGTGATGACCGGCGACCTGGGGATGAGCTCGGAGTCGGCGATCTGGATCCCGACCGCCTACCTGGTCTCGCTGGCGGTCCTGCTGCTGACCATCGGGAGGCTTTCCGACATCAAGGGAAGGAAGAACATATTCATCATCGGGTTCGGCATCTTCGTGCTCGGCTCGTTGTTCTGCAGCCTTGCCAGGACGGCACCCAGCTGATCACCTTCCGCGTGCTTACAGGGCGTAGGCGCAGCATGCATCGCCGCCACCGCAACCGCGATCATCACCGACACGTTCCCAGCCAAGGAGAGGGGCAAGGCGCTCGGCATCAATGCCATGGCGGTCTACATCGGCCTGTCCCTAGGACCGGCACTGGGCGGCCTGCTGACCGGGATCGCGGGCTGGCGCTCGATCTTCCTGATCAACATCCCCATCGGTGTCGTCGTGATGCTGATGGCCTGGCATTTCTCAAGGACACGGGGGAGATACGTCGGGAGGAAAAGCTGGACATACCCGGCGTGCTGCTGTTCTCGGTCGGCCTGACATCGCTCCTGATCACGCTGACGCTGGGCGAGCAATATGGCTGGGATTCGATGGGGATCATCGGCCTCATCGTGTTGGCAGCTGTCACACTGTTCGCGTTTGTGATCGTGGAGCAGCAGGAAGGGACGGTCAGCCATGCTCGACCTTTCCATGGTCACCGGAAATCGATTTTCGCCGCTGCGAACTTCTCCGCCCTGCTCAACTACGCGGCGTACTTCAGCGTCGCTTTCATGCTCTCTTACTATATGCAGGAGATACTGGGCTATTCGATCCTGTACACCGGTCTGGTCCTGCTCGTATATGCCGTTGGCGATGGCGGTCCTGTCCCCGATAGCCGGATGGGCGTCGGACCGAATTGGTTCACGCCTCCTGGCATCCGCAGGGATGGCGATCATGGCGCTGGGCCTCTGTTCATGAGCAGCTGACCCTGCATCCTCGGTGGCCCACATTGGGGTAGGGTTTGTCTGTGATCGGGATAGGCATGGGCCTGTTCTCCTCCCCCAACACCAGCGCGGTCATGGGCGTGTGGAGATGAAGAGACTGGGCGTAGCATCTGGTACGCTGTCCACCATGCGTTTTGTCGGCCAGGCGGTAAGCCTGGCGATCATGGGCGCAATCATCGCCTCGGTGGCTGGGCCGGATTTCATAACATCGCTGTCACTTGGTTCGGCGAACCCCGGGGTCCCTGCAGCCAGTTACATACAGGGCATGAGCACCGTGTTCCTGGTCGGTGCGTTCATCGCGGCGGTTGGAACGGTCACCTCGCTTGCCCGGGGAAAAAGGATCTCCGAAAAGGGATCAGAAGGTGTCATGGGAGACCATGCCCATTGAGTCACGGATAGTCGGGCGTATCCGTCTGGCTATGCGCACCTCGGAGAGGTCCAGGTCCACGACCTTCATGTCCTTCTTGAAATAGTCACACTTGGCCAGCAGGTTACCCCGCGGACCTACCGCGTGGCTGCCACCGAAGAAGACCTGGTTGAGCTGGCTGCCGGTATTGTTGACGTAGACTGAGTAGGCAGTGTTCTCGATAGCCCTGGCCGGTACGATCCTCTCGAAGTACTCCCGAGATGTGTTCGGCGACGCCGAGATGCAGACGATGGCGTCCGCGCCGTGCAGCGCCAGCGATTTGCTAAGCTCGGGGAAAAACAGGTCATAGCAGATCACGACACCGAGACGGAAGCCTTCCACCTCGAACATCGTAGGCACGTTGCCCGGGGCGAAATACAGAGACTCTTCGAACGGCCCGAAGGTGGCCAGGTTGATCTTGTCGTAGCTCCAGGCGCTGCCATCCGGTTTGACGAGAACCGCGCTGTTGTGCACCAGCCCGGTAATCTCATCGTCCAGCGTCGGCATGCCCAGGAGGATGGAGCACTGGTGTTCGTCGGCCACGGTGGCGAGCTCCTGTACGCTCTCCCCCTGGAGCGACTCGGCCATGAGGTGCACCCGGTCCCGGCACATGTAGCCGCTCAGGAACAGCTCCGGGAAGACGAACAGGTCCGCTTCCTGTCCAGATATCACCTCATGTATGCGCCTCAGGTTCTCCTCTTTATCGCCTACCGCGCTTGGCACCTGTGCAAGGACCGTCCTCATGCTATCGGCCGTCCAATCGTTCCCCTCGGTTATCTAGCTTCGCGTCCCATCGTTCGATGATAAGCGATATTAGCATGCTGCTACATACAAGGAATCATGCGCCCCCAATTGAAAGACTATGCTTACGATACGATCGTGGAGTTCATCCGCCAGAAGGTCGAGGAGTCCGGGGGGAACGGCGTGGTCGTCGGGCTCAGCGGGGGCATAGACTCGGCGCTGGTCTCGAAGCTGTGCGTCGACGCGGTGGGCGCTGACAAGGTCCTGAACATCTTCATGCCATCCTCGTCCTCCTCCAATGACGACCGGAGGGACGCGGAAGAGTTCTCCAACGATATTGGGGCAGAGTTCATGATAGTGGAGATCACACCGGCGCTGGAGGCGTTCAAGACGATCCTGCCTTCGATCGACCGGAAGGAGTTGTTGGGCAACGTTACGGCCCGCTGTCGTATGGTCGCCCTCATGCACCAGGCGAACCTCATAGGGAGGGTGGTCATGGGCACCGGGAACAAGTCGGAGCTGTTGATCGGTTACTTTACCAAGTTTGGTGACGGAGGTGTGGACTTCTGCCCCATCGGCGACCTCTACAAGACCGAGGTCCGCGAGCTGGCAAAGAGGGTCGGCATTTCCAAGCGGATCATCGAAAAGGCGCCATCGGCCGGCCTGTGGGAAGGTCAGACGGACGAAGGGGAGCTGGGCGTCTCGTACGAGAAGCTAGACCAGATACTCCTGGGTTTCGAGGTGATATCGGACAACCGGGAGATCTCCCGGCAGACCGGCATCGACCTTAACATCGTTGAAATGGTGTGGAGAAGGCATCTCGATACGGTGCACAAGCGCAAGGCCCCGCTGATCCCTAAGGTCGGTTCGAGAACGATCGGATTGGACTGGCGCGAGTAGCGATAAGCGCCTTCTCGAATGCCTGCCTAAACCCTTCCCGGTCGGCGGCGTCGAAGATTATCTCATCCGCCCTGCGCCAGAAGACTGAGGCGATTCGTTGCGGTCGACGAAGCTTAAGAGAGACCAGTCCCCTTTTCGATGAGGTAATATTCAACGTTCCTCTGGTCTGTGAGATGAACAGGCTGCGGTCCTTGGGTGCTTCTTTGATGAAATTGATGGTCTTGATATTATCCAGAGGGATGCGAACGCTGAAATGCCATCCTTGGCGTAGGATGATCTCGATCCTCATCAATGGAGTGTTCTGTCCATAATGGAGAAGCGCCAACCACCACAAAGAATAGGGCCAAGGCTATTCCCATGACCACCATCACGACTGGGTCGAAGGGCAACAGAAAAACGATCAGGACCAGAATCCACGCAACCGCTATGGCAAGGAGTAGGGTGGAACGTACGATCCATTTCCGATCATAGGCGAAATCGGCCACGGGGATGCAAAGGCTTGCGCGGACATTATCATTTCTGTCCGAACCGCATCATGGATTTGATTCCACTAATTTTAGGTCTAAACTTCTGGACTTGTTTGTCAGCTAGTTATTGGATATTTGGTCCAGCCGATATCTTGACGAGATAACAATCATTTATTCCAATCAATCTTGGTCATTTTCGATACTTATTTAAGGCCGTTAAGAGCCTATTTAGCACAAATAGGAGGCTAGGAAAGTATGGCAAAAGTAGCATTAGTCGTAAATGGACCAGAACCTAAGTGTGTGTATCCGCCGTTCGTGCTAGGCACCAGTGCTCTAGCCTTGGGGGATGAGGTCATGATCTTCTTCTGTCCGGCAGGAGGCCTGTGGTGCAAGAAGGGAGAGCTGGAAAAGGTCACCGGAAAAGGCATGCCAGACATGAAGGACCTCGTTGAAAAGTTCAACAAGCTTGGCGGCAAAATTTACCTTTGCGAGCTTGCCTTGGAGGCCAAGGACATCAAGAGGGAAGAGGTCAGGACGGATGCCGAGATCATCGGTGCCACTGAGTTCATGGGCAAGGCGTCCACTGCAACAGTGACCTTCGCGTTCTAGGGTCTTTGCACAGTTGAAGGTTGAAAATGAGGGAGGAATATGGCAAACTACAAATTAGATGCTCTGGGGCTTAAGTGTCCCCAACCGATCCTAGAAGTCACGATCAAGGCCAGGGAACTGAAGAAGGGGGACACCTTAGAGGTATTGTCTGACTGCGTTTCGTTCCCTCGGGATGTCAAAGCATGGGCAGAGAAGACCGGAAGGGTTCTCCTATACTGCAATGACGAGGGAGGCAAGTTCAGAGCGCAGATAGAGTTCTAGACTGAGATCGGATGAGATCGAAGTGGGATGAGTAGGTTTGAAGATAGCGGAGATGCTGATGGCAATATTTGAACCAAAAATAGTGGGTTTCCTGTGCAACTGGTGCTCCTATGCAGGTGCTGATCAGGCTGGGGCTAACCATCTCAGCATTCCTTCATCCTTCACTCCCATCAGAGTGATGTGCTCCAGCCGTTTGGATCCATTGCTCATCCTAACCGCGTTCCTCAGAGGAGCGGATGGAGTGTTGGTGGCTGGTTGCCATCCGGGCGACTGCCATTATGATACCGGCAACTTCTACACACGCCGAAGGCAGGCACTTCTTCGGGAGGTCGATCTCTTCCTTGGGCCTTGAAGCTGACCGGCTCCAGTTGTCCTGGGTCTCCGCTTCCGAGGGGCGGCGTTATGCCGAGGTGGTGACCCAGTTCGATGCCCGTATCCGACAAATAGGGCCGAATCCCCTGGGATCGAAGGAGAGTGTCTAGGACATGATTAGCAAGAGCCTGGATGTACTGGTCATAGGGGCAGGGGTCGCCGGAATGGAGGCCAGCCTGCTCCTATCAAAGGCGGGAAGGAAGGTCCACCTGATAGAGCGAAGCTCGTACACCGGAGGAACATCCGTGCTGTTCGAGCAGGTGTACCCAACGTTCGAATGTGCGACCTGCATGCTGTCGCCGCTCCAGCAGGATCTTCTCCAGGACCCGAACATTCATCTAATGGCTCTTTCAGAGGTGACCCAGGTCAAGGAATCTCCTCAAGGTTTTGAGGTCATGATAAGAACCAGGGCGCGCTATGTAAATCCAGACGCGTGCATCGGATGCGGTGCTTGCTTCGAACCCTGCCCGGTCACACGCCCGAACGAAGCGGAGATGGGCTTCAACACAAGGAAGGCGATGTATGTCCCCTTTTCCGGAACCCTCCCCAATGTGCCGAGGATCGATAAGGAGGCCTGCATCCATCTTCAGGGCGGGGAATGTCAGAAATGCAAGGATGCCTGTGCGTTCGAGGCAGTGGACCTGGACCAGAAGGATGCTGACGTTCCACTTTCAGTTGCATCGATCATCGTCGCAACCGGGTCGGACATGATCGACCTGAAGAAATTGGCCCGGTACGGTTACGGAGCGCACAGTGAGGTGTACAGCGCCCTGGAGTTCGAGAGAATGTTCTCATCCAATGGTCCCACGAGCGGACAAATACAGATGAAGAACGGGAAGCCTCCCAGGTCCGTAGCACTGGTACACTGTGTTGGCCGGGAGGAGGTTGGGTACTGTTCCTCGGTGTGCTGCATGTATCTCCTCAAGTTTAACCAATATCTCAGGAACAAGCTTCAGGACATCGAGGTGCACGAGTACATCTCGGACCTGACCATCCCAGGCCAATCAGCCCAGCATTTCTTCATGCGAATGATGAAGGGAGGCACGGACCTGGTCCGGGCGCGTGATTTGAGATTGACACAGACCGGGGACCAGTTGAAGGTCGAATACCAGGACGCCACCGGGAACGATGTGCTCAGGCCAGTGGACATGGTCATACTGGCACCGGCCCTGGTACCAAGGAAGGGGGCCGATCTCCTGGCTGGCATCCTTGGCATTTCTCTCGGTACTTTCGGCTACAATACCGAAGGGAGGGATGGTCCAGTCAGCACATCTCGAAAAGGGATATTCATCATTGGGGGGGCCCGCGGGCCGGAGGGCATCGACACATCCGTGATGGATGCCTATGCCGCGGTAGCCCATGTACTCGGTCCACAGAGGGATGGTTGAGATCATGGCAAGGATCGGTGTCTACATCTGCGAATGCGGTTCAAACATCAAGGACAAAGTGAACATACCTCGGGTGATGGAGGCAATATCGGACCTGGAGGACGTTGTCGTCGTCGAGCCCTATCGCCTTCTTTGCTCCCCTGATGGCAGGAAGTATCTGGAGGAGCGCATAAGGGTAGAAAAGCTCACCCACATCGTGATCGCTGCATGTTCACCCCGTGACCATCAGCAAACCTTCATGAACGTGTGCGAGAGCGCCGGGCTGAACCCCTACATGATGCAACTAGTAAACATCCGGGAGCAATGTGCCTGGGTGACCGAAGACCCGGAAAGCGCCACGGCAAAGGCCACCCGGATGATAAGAGCGGCGGTCAGGAGGGTCCGTTATCAGGTCCCGCTATCAAAAAGGGATCTGGTGATCAGCCCGGATGTTCTAGTCCTCGGCGGGGGTGTGGCGGGCATTGAAGCCTGTCTGACATTATCCTCGATGAGTAGGAAGGTCTATCTGGTCGATAAGGGCAATGATCTGGGGGGCATGACCTCCTTTTTCCGGAACATACTCCCAGACCAGGCAAGCAACGAGATCCTGGATGACAAAATATCCGAATTGAGAAAGGACAGGAACGTGGAGGTCCTGACCGACCACGAGCTGGTGAACCTGGTGGGTTACACCGGCAATTTTGTCGCCACCGTGCGAAATGAACAAGAACCCAGCGGCGAAAGGAGCCTGACAGTGGGAGCCCTGATCGTGGCCACCGGGGCTCAATTGTTCAACCCGGTCAAAACGATGGGTTACGAAGCGGGCGTATCAGAAGATGTGCTGACTCCGCTTGAGTTCGAAACAATGGCCCGTTCAGGAAGCATTGTCCGGGCCAACGGTGAGGTCCCCCGATCAGCTTGCATAATCCATTGCGTGGGAAGGGATGTGAAGGAGTACTGTTCGAAGGTGTGCTGCTCCTACGGTCTGAAGTTCTCTCGTTATCTCAAGGAAATGGTCCCGGACATCCAGATCCACCACCTGTACTCGGACCTTTGCATCCCCGGCATCAAACAGCAAGCGTTCTTCGAAGAGACAGAGCGTCTGGGGGTGAACATGGTGCGTTCGAGTCAGATATCCATGGGGAAAGGCGAGTCCGGGCCCCATATAGATTTCGTGGACGAGGGCGGGACTGCCCGGTCACTGGATGTGGGCATGGTCCTCCTCCTCACCGCCCTGGAACCAAGGTACGATGCTGATCAACTTGCTGAACTGCTCGGGATCGGCCAGGAGAAAGAAGGGTTCTTCTCCCGGAAGCATGAAAAGCTAGCCCAGATGTCCTCCGATCGGGAAGGGGTGTTCATCGCCGGCTCCGCGGAAGGCCCGAAAGGTATCGCCGAGAGCATCGTCCAGGCCCAGGCGGCGTCCGGAGCGGTCCTGGCGTCCTTAGTGCCAGGCAGGAGGATGGAGGTCGAGGTCAAGACCTCGCACATCAATGAGACCCTATGCCAAGGATGCGGGACCTGCGTCGCCACCTGTCCGTTCGGGGCGATCGCCCTGGATGCCAACCGTAAGATCGCAGTCGTTAACGAGGTCATGTGCCGGGGATGCGGGAATTGTGTCGCGGCGTGTCCGTCTGGTGCAGCCTCGGTCAAGCACTTCACCTATGACCAGATCTATCAGGAGATCGCGGAGGCGACACGGTGAACGACTACAAACCTCACGTACCCCGACAGGTCCGTCTGCCTAACAAGGGGAGTACCTCGGCGATCCTGACCGACCTTCTGTGCAAGGGACTAGAGAATAAGGTCTTCGATGCCGTACTGGTCCCGTTTATGGTGCCATCCAATGACGGCTTCGCGCACATCCTGACCAAGGACACCAACGTCGTTCGAGGGTCCAGCCCCTTTCCGCCCATCATGACGGTCCCGGGTGGGGACGTGCTGAAGAGCCTGACCCGCCGGGGAAAGAGCGAACTGACAGTGGCGGCGGTGTTGCGGCCCTGTGAGATGCGTGCGGCAATGGAGCTGGGCAAGCTCGGACAGATCGACCTAAAAAATCTGATAATAGTCACCATGGACTGCCCGGGGGCCTTGCCGCTCTCGGACTTCTCCAAGGATCCAGATGGAGAGCAGGCCAAGTTTGAGATGGTACAGCGCGGGAACGGCAGCGAATATGTCCGCCCCATCTGCCGGATCTGTACGGAGATGAGCATGACCGGAGGAGACCTTCACCTCGGAATGCTGGAAAGCGGCGGGAACACGGTGCCCTTGATAACCAACGGCGATAAAGGCGAAAAGGTACTGGCCGGCATGTGCTTGGCGGTCTCCGAGGATATAGGGGCATGGAATGAACAGGTGGACAGAGCAAGGGCATTGAGGCAGGACCAGAGGAAGACCTGGCGCCGCTCGTTCGAACCACAGATCAAAGGCCCGGACAACCTATTGAACACTCTGTCCAGTTGCATCAATTGTCATAATTGTATGCGGGTCTGTCCGGTCTGCTATTGTCGGATATGCGTCTTCGATTCCGAGCGTCTACAGCACAACGCCGAGGATTACATAGATCAGGCGAAGCGCAAAGGATCCCTGAGATTCCCTCCGGACATGCTGTTGTTCCATATGGGAAGAATGGCTCACATGGCCCTTACCTGCGTTTCCTGCGGGGCATGCGAGGACGCTTGTCCCGCGTCCATACCTATCGGCCAGATATTCAGCCTCGTGGCCGAGGACGCGCAGACCTCCTTCGGGTACCGGCCGGGTCGGGACAAGGGCGAACCGTTACCACTGACCGTCTACCGTGAGGAAGAACTGGAGGGGGACAGAAATGACTGAGGCGATCCGGATGGGCGAGGACCCGGAGGAAGGATTGAGGCGCCTTCTCCACTCTCTGCTGGTTAATCACCGGGTGGATGGGGTCTTCACCCTTACGAGGGTAGAGGAGGGTAAGGTGGCCTACACATTGGTCACCGACCCAGAGAGGTTGGGCCGGAGCATGCCTTTGTATCCGCTGATGCCGACCAACATGGGACAGGTGTTGGACCGGTTCACTAAGAACGGGGCCACTTCCAGGCCGTTGGCGGTGGTGGCTCGTCCCTGTGAGATAAGGGGTTTCGTGGAGATGGTCAAGAGGCGATTGGGAAGAATGGACAATCTGTTCTTCATCAGCTTCACCTGTGGAGGTGTGTTCCCTACTGGGCTCTCCGGCAAGGGCTTGGTCGAGAAAAGGATTCCCAGCTATTATGAGGCATTGAAAAAGGGAGAGGTTCACCCCGACCTGAGACCGACCTGTCGTTCCTGTGTGGAGTTCGTTCCGTACACTGCTGATCTTACCCTGCGGGTGGCCGACGGACCGAACGGATTCGTGTTGTTGGTGAACGGGGATAGGGGACAGGCCCTGATCAACGGCCTGCCTAACCTTGAATTGGGCCAGGATGGACTGGACCAGGAAAGGATCGACAGACTGCGTTCGGTGCGGTCGGAGAATCGCGCTCTGATCTTCGCCAAGGAGACGGGCAACCCCGGTCTGAGTGGTCTGGTTTCGGTGTTTGGTAAATGCATCGGGTGCCACGCGTGCAGCAAGGCTTGCCCCATCTGTCATTGCAATCTATGCACGTTCGAATCTACTCTGTTCGAAAAAGCGCAGAATGACTACGCTCAGGCCCTGTTCAACAAGAAAGGGATGCGCCTTCCGCCGGACACCATGTTCTTCCACCTTGGCCGGATGGTGCACATGGCCACCTCCTGCGTCGCCTGCGGATCATGCCAGGACGTCTGTCCCGTGGACATCCCCGTCTCCATCGTCTTCAAGAAGGTGGGGGAGTCGTTGCAGAGGACGTTCGACTACGTGCCCGGAAAGGATGTCAGTCAACCGCTCCCAGTCTCTGCCTTCGAGGTGGAGGAGTTCATGGACATAGAAGGAAAGGAGCGTCAACTGAAATGACCGAAGATGGAAAAGACGTAAAGATTATCGCTTTCCTGTGCAATTGGTGTGCCTACGCCGGGGCTGACCTGGCCGGGGTCAGCAGATTGAACATCCCTGTCACGGTGCGCAACATCCGGGTGATGTGCTCCGGCAGGGTGAACCCCTTGCTGCTGATGCGGGCCCTCTTCAGCGGCGCAGACGGGGTGCTGGTGGGGGGATGTCATCCCAACGACTGCCACTATACCCGGGGCAACTTCATAGCCCGCCGCCGTCTCGTGCTCCTGAAGGACATCTTCAAAACATTGGAACTAGAAGACGACCGGATAAAGCTGGTGTGGGTGTCCGCCTCGGAGGGCAACAAGTACGCGGAAACGATCCGGGAGTTCACCGAGACGCTCCAGCAGATGGGAACCAACCCCGCCAACGACGAGATGTTCCTATGAACGTGGCGATATCATCTGGTCAAGATACTCGTAATTGTTGAGCGATCAATGTGAAAGGGCCCTGGTCAATCCACCAGCATCCAAGACGGGCTTGAAACAGGATGTCAATTCTGATAATCCAGTCCAAGGGGCGAACCAAAGGTTTAACTATTGTCACGGAATTTGGGGGGAATACAGATTCGCTCCCGTAGTGTAGTCCGGCCAATCATTTTGGATTCTCGATCCAAGGACTGGGGTTCAAATCCCCACGGGAGCACCATCAACCATATCCAGTCATATATTATTTCGACTTTATTAAAACGTTTTTATCCGTTTTGCCATCCAGTACCTTCTTTTCAAGGTCTGCTGGATCGCAAGGCGAACCAATCGGTTTCTCGAAGTAATATCCACTTGATGAGAAGGTCCGACTGGCAAGGATATCATTATGAAGGAGGTGCTCGAGTTATAAAATCGGTAATATCAAATGGCGGTAACAATGAACTGGGGAGCGCTGGGGCTTGGATCGGTCGTGGCATTTATCATAGGCTGGTTCATATTCGGCCTGCTTGGTGCCGTAATACTAGCTGTAATAGTCTTGGTTCTGATGGGAATTCTGGTGATCAAATAGAGAATGCCCAGGTGGGCAAAGGATCTGCCAAGTAACAATTCCAACTTCGATGGGATGTATTCTTATTCTCGTCTGAATATTATCATCAAGGCTGCTATTACAACGAAGGCTATTCCTGCATATAACCAGCTTCCTGTAATGAGAAGCACCACGATGGCTTATGAGGTTGCAGGTAGGAAAGTGATCAGGTTGATAACGTCGAAAATGATGATTAATAGCCTAATGACCATCAGTACGACAACACGGGCAATGAAAATATGCTCATGTCAACGATCATTGGCCTGCTTCGCTATTCTGATCCTAAACCGGTGTTATACCATCACCAAACGGTACCTCAAACCACTAATTATTTCTTCGATCGAACTTTCAGGATCTTCTTTTGGGCTTTCGTGTCGATTGCGACCTTCTTAGCCTCGTCCTCGGCGATTTCTTTCTTTTCTTTGGCGTCAACCTTGGCGATGTCTCTCTTATCTTTTGCCTCGATCTTTTCAATCTTCTTAACTGCTTTTGGTTCCATGATGAAAAATATCCTACCGTCCGATATTTAACACATGGTATCCTCTAAAATAACTACCTGGAATGTTTGTGACGAAAATGAAAATTTGGTTAATGACCCAAGGCGGGCTTCCTAACGACCTTTTACTTTGCGACCGGCCCGAGGGGCCTTCCGAGCTTCGGCTAGCCCACCTGGATGACCTGGGCGTGCGCCCGGTGGCGTTTCTACGTCCGCACTCCCAAAGGCGCCGGTTTTTGGGGAGAGAAGAGGACCGTGGCGGTCATGCTCAACTACTGGGATAATGTCCCTTCCTTCTTCGAGGAGCGCAAGTAGCTACTGCGCTTCTACGGGAGGGTCAACGCCATCTACCTTATCCCGAACCTCAGAGACGGAAAAGATACACAGTATAGCTCGAACCATTTCCGCGAGCTCAAGAAAGAAGTGCAGGAGATATCGGGGGTCGACTTCAAACTCAAGGACTTCCGACCCACATTCGCCACCATGAGTGTGGAACTGGACCCCAACCTACTTGTAGACGTATCGGCACAGCTAGGACACTCGAATCTGACAACAACGCAGAGATATTATGCCCAAATATCTGCGGAAAGCGCCGGATCAAGACTTGAGAAGGCTTGGGATAAAAAACACACTTCCGAAACAAATGATAATACAAATGCGGAAAATGTGTTGGGGATGCTTGTGAAAGCACTCGGGATCAACTCACCCGATGACCTTCAGAGGCTCATTCAATCCTGAGCTCAGGAAACGCAAAAACCTGGAATTGAAAATAGGCCAGTGTACATAATTTAAGTCCTCACGGGAGCACCATATTCATTCAAGAAATATTTCTTTGATAATCAACTAGTCAATAATGACCCTTCTTCTAACTAATAATATCAATGCATTAATATTTATTAATTTTAGAGCGTTTTTCCCTTACCTGATAATCCAGACCCGAAATCAACACGGTATCTTGTTATACTGCCGTTACTTAAATATGATTATGGCTGAGATCTCAGAATGGATAGACCGTCTAGAGGTCGCCCTCACTACAACGGACGAGCCTCTGGTCAATTCGATCATTGACGAGGCAAGGTCTGTGATTTCCCCATTGGACTGCTCGGAATATTTGATATCGCCTGTCCTGAGCAGGATCGGAGTGGGATGGCAGGAAGGAAAGATATCACTTTCACAGGTTTATCTGGGTAGCAAAATGTGCGAAAAGGCGCTGGACCGAATACTTCCATCAACACACCAGAGAAGAAGAACACAACCCAAGATGGCAATAGCTGTGCTGGAAGACTATCACAACCTCGGTCAGAAGATAGTATTGTCGGCCCTGCGTGCTGGGGGTTTCGAGATTTTGAACTACGAGAGGCAGGATGTTGCTTCCTTGGTATCAAAGGCGAAGGAGGATGGAATAGAAATCCTCCTGATATCTACATTGATGTACCGGTCAGCATTGAAGGTCAAAGACTTGCGAAAGGAGATGGAGGCCAATTCGATAAGACCTGTCCTGCTGGTCGGTGGAGCCCCGTTCTTTTTCGACAAAGAACTTTGGATAAGGGTTGGAGCAGACGATGTTGGATACGATGCCTCATCAGCTAATTCGATCATAAGAGCGCATTCGGAGGGCGGACAATGAAAGAAGCAATGAGCTCGATCGAACGCACATTCGCCGCATTGTCCCACAAGGAACCCGATAGGGTTCCAGTTTTCCTGTTGCTCACAATGCATGGAGCAAAGTTGTTGGATATCCCTCTGGACAGATACCTGACAAGCTCGGACCATATCATTAAGGCCCAGTTAAAGATGAGGGAGCTGTTTGGTCACGACTGCTATTATTCTCTTGGCTACGCTGCCGCTGAGTCAAGTGCATTCGGCGGTGAGGTCTTATTCTTCGAGGACGGACCGCCGAACGCCGGTGCACCGGTAATTCAGAAGGCCGCCGACATTGATGACCTAGACGTCCCTTCAGTCGATGCATCACCTGCCCTCCAGTCCGTTTTGAGAACGATTCAAGGTCTAAAAAACAAATCCAAAGGTGATGTACCGATCATAGGAGTGGTCATGTCGCCATTTTCACTTCCTGTCATGCAGATGGGTTTCTCCAGCTATTTGGATCTGATGTTTGTTGAGAACGATGACCGTTTCCATAGATTGATGGAGATCAATCAGAGTTTCTGCGTTGAATGGGCCAATCGCCAGTTGGAAGAAGGGGCAACCGCGATAGGTTATTTCGACCCAGTATCCTCACCAACTATCATCACCCGTGAACATTTTTTGAAGACTGGCTTCAAGGTCGCGAAAGGGACGATTTCTAGGATCAAAGGCCCGGTGGTCACACACTTCGCATCAGGGAGATGTATGAACATACTGGAAGACGTCGTTCAAACCGGGACCCTTGCGGTCGGTGTAAGCTCCCTCGAGGACCTTTCTGATCTAAAGGCAAAAAGCTCAGGCAAATTGAGCCTGATTGGGAATCTCAATGGCATTGAAATGCCACGTTGGGGATTGGCAGAAACCGAACTCCACGTTAAGACGGCCATTAATAAGGCGGGCATTGGTGGAGGTTTCATACTGTCAGACAACCACGGAGAGATACCTTACCAAGTTCCCTGGGATGTGCTGCGATGGATCATGAACGCAGCGGTCAAACATGGGACATATCCGTTGAAAGGTGAAATGTGCCCATAACCAAACTGTTTGTTTGCGAACTGCTGATTAACGAGACTAGATCAGCCGTGGCACTCGAAGAGCTCAGGGATGTCGATATCATTGCATACAAGTCAGGAATACGGTCACAGGCCGACTCCATCGAGTCACTGTCGAACCTCATAGAAGGGATCAGTGAATCAGATGCCGTTTGTATCGTGGGTTCGGAATGGATCACATCACTAACGTCAATCAAAACTCGCGTCAAGTCTACCGCTCATTTTGTCCAGCCCGGAAATTGTTATGAACTGATCGCGGGCAAGACGTTATCCGACCAGTTATTGGAAAAAGGTGCCTATTTGGTCTATCCAGGAATACTGGACCGGTCAGAGGAGATTCTTGCATCTTTTGATCCCCGTCATCCGATAAACAAGGATTGCCTGATAGGATCGATGAAGAAAATCATCTTCCTTGAAACAGGTGTAGGGCCAGGGACAGACATGACCCTTGAAGACCTGGCGGTCATTTTCGACCTGCCATGTGAACATCTGTTCATTGGCTTGGACATATTCCGCTTGAACATCTCAAAAGGTATCATGGCAGCCAGGCTGAATCAGGAGAACGAGCTCAGCAAGCATGTTGGACAGACCGAGGCCAAGATAAGGGCCGACTATGCCATGGCCTTCGACATGATCCAGCAGATCAGTCAGGAATCAGATGAGGGCAAGGTGATAGATTCGATTCTGAACATCATGGACCTCTTTTTCGCTCCGGAGTCTAGGTGTTATTATTCTGTCGATGAAAATGGAAATATCCTCCGGTCATTCGGCGAGGACAGATTCACTGAAGGCTATCCGTTGGGACTGGATTCGATCTCGAGCGGCTATGACCAATCCATAAAGGGTTTGCGTTTGAAAATTGAGAACAAGGGAAAGATATTGGGCATCGTTGTCATCAGGTCCATCGCCTTTCCGGAGTTCTGGCGCCAATACATAAGCCTTGGTCTGCAAATGGCACCCGTGTTCGGACTGGCCATCGCGAATGCACGTTCCTTCAGGGACCTGTTGGAATCTGAGAGAAGAGTGGAACATGCCCTGAGAATTGAGATCGCCACATTGGATATTTCCAAGCACTTCTTAGGCCAGGTGGCCATTGAGACGGCGGTCCCTGAAGCACTGCAGCTAATAGGCGAGGCAACAGGTTCGGACCGGGTCTCCTTCTTCCAGGTCTCACAGGGATATTCAGAGATAGTAAAGGTTTACGAATGGGTCGATAAGTTACCTTATGCCATTCCACCCATCGAGAACGTGACGAAAATAAATGACCAAGCCTGGTTGATGGGACAGCTTGGCAACCATGACGAGATATTGATCGAGGACATGGAAAGGCTGACCACGCAGGCCGGACAACAATTGGCTCTGTTCGGGGGAGGAACTGCCAGCTCTATGGCTATCAGGGCCATTAAGGTCGATGGCCACGTGAACGGATTCATTTGTGTGCAGTATCTACAAGGTCCGAGGAAATGGGAGGAGGATCATGTCAGGATGTTGAGGTTTCTGTGCCAGACCATCAGCATGACCTTGCAGGAACGCAAGACTCAATTGGATGTTACTCGCGAGAACGAGTCCTTGATCGTCACCCACAAGGTGTTGAGGCATGACATCAAGAACGAACTGATGGTGGTGAACGGATCCTTGGAATTGCTGTCCTTGAATAAAGAAAGGAAGAACATAGATAGGGCGATTGCCTCCACCGCGAAGATCCACGAGATGATAGAGCAGTTCAAACAATTGGACGCGTTCCTCCTATCTGGAAAGGGGCTGTTCGCCTGCGATATCGTTGACATGATCCACAAAGTGATGCTGAACCATCACTTGCACTATCTTGTAAAAGGGGACGGGACCATCATGGCCGATTATGCTCTTTCGTCCATGTTAGACAATCTGGTGAATAACTCCCGCAGGCATGGTTTGGCGGAAAGCATAGTCTTTGAGATCAGGTCCAATGGACTTTTCGTAGAAATGACGGTGGCTGACGACGGAGTTGGCATACCGGCCGAGATTAAGAAAATGATATTCCATGAGGGATTCAGCTTCGGCCACAACAAATCGACCGGTCTGGGTCTATTCCTGATACGAAAAACGATGGATCGCTATGGGGGGCAAATTACTGTTGAAGATAATGATCCCAAAGGGACGAAATTCGTTCTGAGATTCCCGGGGAACGGAGCCTAGGTTTCTTTACCCCATGCGCCAATCCTATCATCTGGTCGCCTTCACGTTCCCCATATCGTCGTAAACGAACCCGGTGAACTTGAAATCCTTCCCCGATCTCTTCTTGACCTCGGCCACAATGGTCTGGAAGATCGCCGCGGCCATGTCCCTCGGGAACCTGGACTCGGGAAACATTATGCCCAGCGTTGGGACATCGGCCACAACCGCTGCATAGTCCTCCATGTTCTCCACTTTCCCAGCGGTCTTGTCCGATTCGATGAACTCCATCGAACTGATTTGGCCGGAGATGGTGATGCGCACGATGCCTCTCTCACCGGAATCCGCAACCATGCATTCACTGATAGTGGTGGGGTCTTTCTTAGCGATCTGTGCGATCCGGCGCTGCCCCACAATTCCTATCAGGGCTCTTGTCTCCTGCCTCATTGGCATGCGAATGTATGGCTAGATGATTATTCTTTCGGGACTTGATAAAAAGCAGGGATCACAGATAGATTATCTCTGAACCCTTTTGGATACGAACCGTACCATCATTAGGCTTGAAGAAGATGGTCCTGTCCTTGTTCCCGCCAATCTCCTCGGCCAGCTGTGGGATCCTCTCTTTTTCAACACAGCTTTGTTGATTCGGCGTTGCTCTGCCCGATGTTCAGCGTGTCGTTGCACGAGAACGAGAACATCTGCGCCCGCTAGCGGTCTTCGCCTTTAGGTTAGGGTGGGCCTCTCCCCTGTCCACGATCTCCTCCATCATAAGGAACGTGGCCGAATCTGCGAAATTTGAGGCGTTCACCCTGTCCTTTCCCTCATCGTATATGCCGGAAGCATCGTGTGTGCTGCGCCGTCGAGCTCTGCCCGGCTGTCCCTGTCCGTTGTTATCATTGTTGATTCCGGGAATGGCGGGTTCATATAATCCGTGGAGGCTTTTCATCTACCGGTCGTTGAAAGGTAGGCAAGCGCTCAAATGTCGGCGCTCAGTACACCCTTCTACCGCTGGAAGGATGGGATGGGTAGTATGTTTTCACAGGACGAGTTGAGGGAAGCACCCCTCATCGGAATAGGCGGACCGAGGATTTGGGCCGACCAAGAGGCCCGAAGGGGCACGGCCGCTAGATCGGAAGCGGAACAGACCAAAATGGGCAATTTTCTTGCGGGCGGGACGTTGCTCGATGAAGAAATGGTTGAGGAGCAATGGGACGGGCTAGAGTGGCAGAGAACCATCAGCCAGGTATTGAGGCACGACCTCCTGAACAAGCTGACAGTGGCCCAGGGCGGTCTGGAGCTATTCGACCGTTCCGGGGAGGCGAAGTTCCTGGACATGGCTCGGAGGAACATGGAGGCCTGCGGCGAGATCGTGACGAAGTTGGCGACACTAGAGAATTCCTATGGACCGATGGAACTTACGCCCATGGACGTTGCCGGCATGGCGGAGAGGGTGCTACGTCTTAACCAGGGACGCGGTGTCGAGATCAAGTTGATGGGACGTGGTTGGGCTATGGCCGACGGCGCGATGTTCAACGTGCTGGAGAACCTGGTGTCAAACGCCATTTGGCATGCGGCGCCGACGATCGTTCGCATCGACATCGAGGAGAAAGGGCATAAAGTTCGGGTAAAGGTCACCGACGACGGCAACGGGATACCGGCGGAAGCCAGAGAGGGATTGTTCAAGGAAGGTTTCAAGTTCGGGCCGAAGGGGAACACCGGGCTCGGTTTGTTCATCGTCAAACGCATCGTGCAACGGTATGGTGGGAGCATATGGGTGGAAGAGAACATGCCGAAGGGTACGGTCTTCTGCATCGAACTGAGGAAGCCGGTCCGTGATATGCCGGTCGAGTGAAAAAGGAACCGCTCCGGATGGCGGGATGGCTAGGTATCTCTCCCGGCAATCATGGCATGAAAACCTCAAATGTCGATATGGTTCAACGGATCATCGATCATATGGGACAAGGAACGCCGCCAGCCACCGCTCGGCACCTGTATTTCGAATCGCGCGCCCTGGTCGGTCCGCCCGTTCTCCACGATGGTGATATCGGTGATTGACAGTATCTCGCGTGTGAGGAATAGTCCTAGGCCAGTGTTCTTGCCGAAGCCATTCTCAAAGATGTGTTCCTTAATCTCGGCTTCGATGCCCTTGCCATCGTCTTGGTACACGATCAGCATGCGATCCCCCACCTGCTCTGCCTGCATCATGATATGCTTGACGTGCTCTCCATGACGCACTGAATTGTCGATCAGGTTATAGGGCACCTTCTCTGCCAGCTGGTCTGCCAGTATCTCGACTCCGTCCGTTCGGTCGTCCAGTATCATCCCTGGGAGGTGAAGCATGGCAAACGCCTCGGCGGTCTGTCGGCCGATCGGGATCCAAGTGGGGGTCTTGACCCCCATGTCCTGGTAGTCCTTGGTGAACGAGATCTGCCTTTGCACTGTACTGGCCGCCCGGGACATCCGATCAAGGTATGACACCAGTTCCGGATTCTTCTCCCGCCGCTTGCACAGCTCTAGGAAGCCAGTCAGCATGGTCATCTGATTGAGGATGTCATGTCGGGTTATGCTGTTCAGGATGCCAAGCTTGGCATTGGCCTGAGCCAACGCCTTCTCCAATCGCTTGCTCTCGGTGACGTCCCGGAAGGTGATGACCAGCCCATTCGTCTCGCCTGATTCGTCCTTGATAGGTGCGATGCTATCATCCACCGGCAAGATCACACCATCGCGACGTACGAGCATCGCATTCGCAGGTAAGGTGGAACGGACGCTCTCTGCCAGGGAGGTGGAGAATAGATGGTGCAGTGGGATATGGTCCGTGCCCTGAACGAATCTCACAACCTCCGCCACATCCATGCCCAAGACATCTTGTCTTGACCAACCGGTCAGCTGTTCGGCCATGGCATTCATCACGGTGATCTTGCCCCGGGCATCGGTGGCCACCACCGCCTCGCCTATGCTAGCTATCGTCACCCGATTCTGCTCCTTTTCGAGAAAAAGCTCAAAATTACGCTTGGCCAGCTCCCGGTTGGTGTTGATGATATCATTGTTCAGGCGTGAGATATCATCTAAGATATGCGCATCCACGCTGGTCACCGAAGGCTGGTTCAGGAAGGTCATCAGGAACTTGTGAATGAGCGTTTCCCGCTCAATATCGGCCCTTGTTGCGGTATCAACGCACAGGGCCAGCATATTCTCCAAGCCTTTACCGGCTCCAATTACGAAACGGTCATCGACCTCATATCCGAAGAACTGCATTAATGTGACATCGCCCTGGCATAGGAGCTGTAGTTCCACGCCTGATACGGCGGCCCCGTTTCGAAGCCTGTCCATGAAGAATTCCAGGTCTGCTTGATTCCCCCCTTGTACCACATCCTTGAATGTGCTCCCTATCATGCCCGGTTCGATGACAATCAGGCGGTCTGACATTATTAGAGCGTCCTCTATCATCCAGGTACTATCGCATATCAGGATCAGTGCCTTACATTCCTTCACGGGTTGCCTTCCCTGGTGTGCATCAAGTTCGCCACCATGACCACTTCATTGGCATCCCTGGCATATCCGTCCGCGCCCACTGATTTCCATAGGTCGGCGACAATATTAAATGGATAGCCGCCAACCACTATATTGACCTGGTTCAATTCTCCATCCGACCTCACCGCTTTCACAAGTTCCTGGACGTTCTTGACATTGTAGCCCATGGTCGCAGAGATCATCAGCATCCTTGCTTTTCGTTGCTTTAGATAAGACATAATTCCCGCGGTCGGTGTATTGGAACCAAGATAACTGACGTCCCACCCATCCATCTCCAGGAAGTCCGCCACCATACGCGCTCCCATCTCGTGAAGTTCGTTCCCGACGCAGGCCACCACTGCCGAGCCCTTCTTCATACTTGGCGTAAGGATCGACGGATAGATCTGGGCTATCAGCTGCTGCGAGACGGCGGTCGCATAGTGCTCCTGCGCCACTGAGATATGTCTATGTTGCCATTGTCTCCGATCTCATATTGTACTGTCTGAAAGATGGACAAGTAGATCTCCCTAATATCCAGGCCCTGGGATCGCGCATTATTTATGACCTTATGCGCTTCCAACCGGTCGGACTCTAGGATCGCTTTCAGGTACTTCGATGCGATCTTTCCGTTCCCTTCCTCCTCATCGATGAAAGATGGCACGGTATCAGTCATGCTTGGAAAACGGTCGATGGCCAACTGGATGATGGCATCCACCTGACCAGCGAAAGGCTGCAGAAGTTCCTTTTTACATTCCTTCTGCATGAATTGTAGGTTTTCCAGGAATATTTCCGGCTCGATTTTCAAATGCTTTAGGAGGACCCGCGCCCAGGCAACGTAGTTGATGAAGAGCTCAGAAGCCTCGATGCTCGCAGCATCGAAAAGGAAGGTTAAATGGTACTTCGTGTCCCTAATGCAATGTTCATTGTCCACACCCTTATAGCTGGCGAAAAGCGCAGGTCGCATATGACGTTGTTCATCAATAGCCCGATATGCCATCCTATCGATCAAGTCATAGGGGTCTTGGCCTTTCTCCGACGTCATGATGTCAACATCGTGTTCCTTGGATTAATCAATATTGGCTTTGACGCTAAACTGAATATGACTTCTTGAACTTAATCCATGCCAGCATCTCTGTTATTGTGACACTGGCACTCGCATGGACCTCGTTTTTTCGATCTATTTTGAGCGGCTTGCCGTAGAACACGGCGCAGGTCGGAGGCTCCATCTTGATGAAGAACACACGCGCTGATAGGTGTTAATGGGACTGGATCGGAGGATTGCATTATTCGAAACCATTGAGCTTTAAGTCCTTGCCAGACCTGATCTTGACTTCGTCGACGATGTTCCGAAGATCGCCGCGGCCATGTCATTTGGGATCTGGCTTCGGGGAACATGATGCCCAGTGGTGAACTTCAGAGGCCGCCACATAGTCCATCATGTTCTCCAATTTCCGGCCGTCCAATATGATTCGATGAACTCCATCGAACTGATCCGGTTGGAGACGCTGAACTAGGCGATGTCCGCTCTCTGGAATCCTCCACCATGCACTCGCAAACGGCGGCAAGGTCTTTCTTCGTTATCTGCGCGATGCGGTGCTGTCCGACCATGCCCATCAGGTCTCTCGTCTCCTGCCTTGTCGAACACGCTAACGGCTGGCAAGATGATATATTCTTTCCGGGCAGAATAAAAACAAGGATCAGAGATAAGTGATCTCTGACCCCTTCTGTATCCGCACCACTCCGTCGTTCGGAGTAAAGAAGATGGTCCTGCCCTTGTTACCGCCAACCTCTTCTGCCAGCAACGGGATCCTTTCCTTTTTCAATGCTGCCCTCGCAGACTCCGCGTTCCTTTGCCCTATGTTCAGCGAGTCATTGCAGGAGAACGAGAACATCTGCGCTCCTCCGGCGACCTTCGCTTTGAGATTGGAACGACTCGCACCCATTTCCACAATCTCATCCACCATCAGGAATGTGGCAGAATCCGCGTACTTCGACGTGTTCACCTTATCCTTGCCCTCATCGTAGGCCGGCAGCATCGCGTGCGCCAGTCCGCCGATCTCTACTCGGCTGTCCCATATGGCGATGCCAACGCATGAGCCCAGGCCGATGCACATCAGCTCCAGCGGAGAGGACACGATTTTGTAGTCTCCCACGCCGACTATCAAATCCTTGTCAAGATAGTTGACTTTCGGCCTGGGGACCGATATGGTCCCCGGGATCGCGCCGATCAACGCCTGTTCACAGCTCCTTGCAGAATTCATCGGATCACTGGATTCCGAACTTTTCCATCAGGAGCTTCTCGGTCTCGCGGTCGGGAATGTAGATGAAATAGCCAGGGAACCTTTGCCGGTCAGTAATGAAGTGCGTCTTTATGATCACCAGGTAATCATACTCATCCGAGGCCAAGGTTGCCGGGTATTGCAGTATCGCACCGAGCATGCCAACGGCGAAGCCGGGCGGTGAGGGCAGCATCGTGCACCCCAACAGGTTCGAGATAGCGTTCAGGTAGGCCGAGCCGCAGATATTGCCTATCTCCGATATCGCCTCCTGGTCGTCGTCCATGACAGCCCTATTGGGGTCATGGTCCCGCCGGAGGAGCATGTCCGTCATCTTCTTGGCGATATCCTCGGAGAGGATCAGCAGCATACTGCCTTTCCCCTTTCCGTAGGCGTCGAGATAGACCGCCACTACTGACTGCTCCGCGTCCCCCAGGACGTAGGGCGCCTCTAGGGTCTTGCAGATGAAGCATTCTGGGACATCCACTAGGATGTCCTGGCCCAGCAGGGTGGTCAAGGCAGTCGAGGCGTGCGAAGCCCCGATATTTCCGATCTCGCGCAGGGCGTCTATCTGTTCTGGCGTGTATGATGATTGAAAGTCTGTGCTGTTCTCCATTTTTCTCACCTGTTTAAACCCCGAACTTCGCGAACATGGCGGATTGTGATTCTGTGTCAACGCCGAATTTCTTGAACGTCAGGTCCTGGGTCGCCACATCCGGCAGGAACATGATCGTGCCGTGGTATTTCTTGGCCCGATCGACGTAGTTCGTCATTATCCTGATCTCCCAGGGCGCGTTCAGACCGAGCACCGAATTGGCTTTGGCGGCCGATGCCCCCACATACTGCACGTGCACCACCGGCGCCGAGGGCATGGGCGAGATCTTGAGGAACTTAGATATCGGTGCCAGGTACTCCCGGATGCAGACATCCCCCATCTCGGTCAGGACCTCCTTGTCCTCCTCCGTGGGCATCCTGCCCGGGGGGTTATGCGTCCCCATCATCATATCGGACAGCATCGTGGCAATGTCCTTGGGGAGGATCATCAGAACCCGGCTGCCCTTACCGGTGGCCACATCGATGCACACTGTCACCACTATGTCCTTCGGCTGGCCGAAACGTCCGAGATGCGCATCCATCGGTTCCAAGAAGCAATCGGTCACATCGATCAGGACCTCTTTCTTGACCAGATTGGTCAATGCCCCGCATGCGTAGGAAGCTCCCACATTGCCGATCTCGCGCAAGGCGTCGATTTGCAGCTCATCCAGGCTCTCTGTCCTCTTGCTCATATGAATGCCCCCACGTCAAGTATCATGGCCACTTTGCCATCGCCCAATATCGTCGCGCCGGAGAAGAATCCGGCTGACCTCAGGTCGCGTCCCAGGTTCTTCACCACTATCTCTTGCTGGCCAATCAGTCTGGTCACCAGCAGGCAAGCTGAGTTCTCATTCTTCTCGACGATGATCGCCGGCATGTCCTTGTGCTCCGCGATCATACCGCCGAACTCCGAATGGATGTTCAGGACCGGCAGGACCTCGTTCCTCAGCCGGAACACTCCCTGGTGCGCCACCTCGATCACCTGGTCCATGTTTACCCGGACCGTTTCCCTCACGTTCTCGAGCGGGATGGCGTACTTCTCGTTGTTGACCTCGACCAGCATCGCCCGGATTATGGACATGCTGGGGGGCAGCTTCAACGTGAACTTGGTGCCCTTTCCGACCTGGGTGTCCAGCTTGACGAAGCCTCCTAAGCCTTCGATCTTGGTCTTGACCACGTCCAGCCCCACTCCCCTTCCAGAGATGTCCGATACCTTATCCGCCGTGGAGAAGCCGGGTAGGAACACGAACGAGAGGATCTTCTTCTCCTCTATCCGATCGACCTCCTCCTGTGTCACCAATCCTTTCTGCACCGCCTTCTTGGCGATCTTGGCCGGGTCCATTCCCCGGCCGTCATCCTCGACGGTGATAACGATGCTGCTTTGTTCCCGGAACGCCGACAGGATCAAGGTTCCCTTGGCCGGCTTGCCCGATTCCTTGCGCTTCTCCTCCGGCTCGATCCCGTGATCGACAGCGTTGCGCAACAGGTGCACTAGGGCGTCCCCTATCTCGTCTAACAGGCTGCGGTCGATCTCTATATCGTTCCCCTTCATGGTGAACTCGACGTCCTTCTTGCTCTCCTCGCTGACGTCCCTGACCATGCGCGGGAAGCGTTTGAATATGAAATCCACCGGGACCATCCTGGTCCTCAACACTATGTCCTGCATCTCGGTCATCAGCCGGGAGTTGTTCTGCAATGTCTGCTTCAGCTCCCGGTGCTTCAGGTCGGTCGCGATCTGGTTGATGCGGATGTTGTTGATCATGATCTCGCCCACCAGGTCCAGCAGTTTGTCCAGCAGCTTGCTCTTCACCCTGATGGTGTTCCCGGTGGTGATGGACTTCTCCGAAGAGCTCCCGCCCTCCGACGATTTTCCCGCCTCGCACGTCTCATTCGTCTTCGCCAGGCTGGTCTCGTCGTCCTTGAAGCCCATAAGCATCTCGATGTCGGCCGTCTCCATCCCGATGACGTCCTTGATGGCTTTCCCGATATCCTCCGCGCTCTCCTGGGTGGTCATGAGGATGGTTATGCCATCATCGTCCTCCTTGACCTCGGTGGAGACCGGGCTGGATGTGATTATCGATCCAATCTGCGAGAGTCGGCGGACCAACTGGAACGCCCTGCCTTCCTTGAACTTGAGGTTCTTCTCATAGGTCACCACGACCTCGAAGACGAGTTTCCCGGTGCTGATGGCGTCGTTGACCTGCTTCCTCTGCTCTGTGTTGAGCGGTAGGTTGGCCCCCTGGTTCTCAGCCTTCTCTTCGACCGCCTCAGCGGCCTTCGAGGACATGTCCTGGAACTTCTTCATCTCCGCGATCAGGCCATCGACCTTGATGTCTGTGGTGCCGTCCTTCTCCAGCTGCACGATCATCTTCTCGATGGTGTCAGCACCCCGGAACAGCAGGTTCAGGAGCTTCTTCTCCGGTGTCTTCTTTTGTTCGACAAGGATGCCAAAAAGGTCTTCCATAACATGGGCCAGTTCGCTGATGGACTCGATGCCGATGACCGCGGCTGTACCCTTTATTGTGTGCACGACCCGGTAGGCCACTTTCATTGATTCCTCGCTGAAGCCTTTCTCCTCCAGCTCGAGAAGGACATTGTTCACTCCCTGCAGGTTCTCCCTGGCCTCCTCGATGAACACGTCCAGATACTTTGATTTGTCAACCATTAGACTAACCCCTAGTCCTTTAATGCGATCATGATTTGGTCCGCGATCTCGTCAAGCGGGACGACCAGGTCCGCTGCGTGGGAGTCGACCACTGCCTTGGGCATGCCATAGACGACGCACGAGGCCTCGTCCTGGACTATTGTCCTTCCTCCGAACTCCTTTATCATCTTCATTCCCTCCGCCCCATCGTAACCCATGCCAGTCAGCACCACGCCCACGATCTTCTTTCCGTAGATGGGCGCCGCCGTCTTCATCATCACGTCCACGGCGGGGCGGACGAAATGTATCTTCGGGTCGTCGTTGAGATGCACGTGGTTGCCGACGACCTCCATATGGCGATTGCCTGGCGCTATCAGCACGTGGCCCCGCCTCAGCTCGTCCCCCTCCTCCGCCTCCTTTACGTCCAGGGACGTTGACCAGTTGAGCCGCTCCGCGAACGACTTGGTGAAACCTTCCGGCATATGCTGTACCACCAGTATCGCCGCCGGGATCTCCCCGGGCAGACGCGACAGGACCTCAGGCAATGCCTTGGGGCCCCCCGTCGAGGAACCGATAAGTACCAGCCTATCTCCCTTGATCCCCTTGATGTGATGGTCCATGATGTTGTGGACCGGGGCACTGGCCTTCACCTTCACCTTGCTGGCGATCTTTATTGTCTCGATGATCGTCTTGGCCACTTTCTCTATGTCGAGGGAAAGCGATCCAGACGTCTTCGGGATGAAATCGATGGCACCGAGCTCGAGCGCCTTCATAGTGATGTCCGCCTGTCTCTTGTCGGCGGAGCTTATCATGATCACCGGACATGGCATGTCCCTCATGATCTGCTTCAACGCGGTGATGCCGTCCATCTCGGGCATCTCTATGTCCATGGTCACGACGTCGGGCGTCAGCTCGCGTATCTTCTGCAGAGCCTCCCTCCCGTTCCTCGCCGTACCCACGACGACGATGCCTGGATCCTCTTGGAACAGGTCTGTGAGGATCTTACGCATCACCAGCGAATCGTCAACCACCAGCACTCGGATAGGTCCACCCATCTTGTTCACATCTCATCCGATTGTCTTAGCTGCCGCTTCCAGCAGCGCTGATTCGTCGAATGGCTTCACCACGAACTCGCGGGCGCCGTTCTCCATCGCCTGCAGGACCAGGTTCTTCTGGCTCAGTCCGGTGACCATCATTATCCTGGCCTTGGTATCGATCGTGCACGATCTTCTTCACGATCTCCACGCCCGGCTCGCCGGGCATGATGATGTCCATCGTTACCAGGTCAGGCTGAAGCTTGGAGTAGAGCTCTATGGCCTCGGCCCCGTTCTTCGCCTGCCCGACGATATTGAAACCGTTGCGGGACAGGATGTCATTGATCATTTTGCGCATGACGATCGAGTCATCGCAGATCAGTACCTTCTTTGGGTCGCTCATACTGATATCTCTCCTTTGTTCTCGTCCTTGGTCTTGTATACGTTCTCAATCTCGTCCCTGGACAGCATGATCTTGTTAAGATCGAGCAGCATGACCAGTTTGTCCTGCAGCTTGCAGATGCCAGTAAGAAGCTCAGCATCCATGGCGGACGCCAGCGTCTTCGGAGGTGGCGAGATGCTGTTCTTCGGCACCCGCATCACGTCTTCGACCGAGTCCACGATGATGCCGATCTGAGTATCCCCTACCTCGGCAACGATGATCCGGGACTGGGCAGTCCTCCCGCCCGTCCCATCGTCGATTTTGAACCGTTTCCGGAGGTCGATCACCGTGGTGATCTGGCCCCGGAGGTTCATGACGCCCTCGATGTAGTCCGGCATCTTGGGGATCTTGGTGATGTCCTGCACCTTCCCTATCTCCCTGACCTGATTGACGCTCACGGCAAACGTGCTCTTTCCAAGCTGGAAAGAAACGATCTGTTCCTCGTCCCCGGTAAGCTCGACCTTCTCTCTTCTCCTGCGCATATTGACACCTCAGTTCTCTGCCTCGATCCCTCTCTTGCGGAGGGCCTCTTTGACCTTCGACGGCATCCTCGCCTCGTCCGCCCTGACAGCGTTCGAGGGGGCCTTCCTGGTCATCATAATCTTTCTTGGGGGTTTCATTCTCGGCGTCTCCGCCCTTGCGCGAGATGCCGGAACCATCCTCAGTTCCGATCTTGAATTGGCCCGCGATCTTCTGCAGGTTAACCGACATCTCTGACAAGAGCCTGGGCCCTGGCGGTCATGTCCTCCATGCTGGCGGTCAGTTCCTCGGTTGACGCGGCCGACTCCTCCGAAGACGATGCGGTCTCCTCCGCGATGCTTGCTATGCCGTCGACCGACTTCGCAGCCCGCTGGGTCCCTTCCTTCTGCGAGTTCATCAGGTTGGATATCTCGATGACGCCGGCGGTGGTCGTGGCAGCCAGTCCCTGGATGTCCCCGAACGCCTTTCCGGTCAGTTCGACGAACTGCATTCCTTCGGCGGTCTCCTTCGTTCCCCGGTGCATGGCCTCGACCGCCTTGGCGGTCTCGCTCTGGACCTCCTTGATCATCTTGGCGATACGCTCGGCGGCCTCTCGCGAGTCCTCCGCCAGGTTCTTGACCTCTTCAGCGACCACGGCGAATCCGCGGCCCTGGTCTCCGGCCCTGCGCCGCCTCGATAGCGGCGTTCAAAGCCAGGAGGTTGGTCTGGTCTGATATCTCGGTGATGACGCCGACGATCTCGCCGATCTCCTCGGACCTCTTGCCCGAGGGATTCGATGACCTTGGCGCTCTCCACCACAACCTTCTGGATCTCCTGCATCTTCTTGATCGTGCTCTCGACCGTTCCCCTGCCCGAGTTGGCGCTCTCGTTGGCCTTCTTGGCCGCTTCTGATGCCGCCATGGACCTGGAGTATGCCTCCTGGACTGAGGCTGATATCTCCTTCATCGCCTTCGCCGTCTCATCCACCTGGGCTGCTTGGCTCTGTGCGCCCTTGGATATCTGTTGTATCGCGGACGATACCTGTTCGGTCGAGGCGTTCATCTCTTCTGCCGAGGAGGCCAGTTCCTGTGATGTGGACGAAACCATGCCGACCGAGTTGTTGACCTCGACCAGCAGTGCGGTCAGGCTTTCGCCGATCTTGTCAAGCGACGCGGCGAACTTGGAAAAGTCCCCCTGGGTATCGATCTCCACCCTGGCGGTCAGGTCGCCGCCTGCATAAGCATCGGCGATACGCATCGCCTCCTCGATTGGCTGGATTACCGCATCCAGGGTCTCGTTGACGCCCTGCACGATCTTCCGGATAATCTCCCTGATGCTTCGAGGCATCGGCCCTGGTAGCGAGCTTCCCTTCCACAGCCGCCTTGCTCAGCATTCCAGCGTCAGCGACTAGGTTGTTGACCGCATCGATGGCCTGGTTCAGGTTGTTCTTGATGACGTTGAAGTCACCGTTGTAGTTGTCGGTGATCTTCGCCGGGATTGCGCCCTTCGATATCTCGTCAACGTATTTCGCGGCAACGTTCAGTGGTCCGATGACCGCGTCCAGAGTGTCGTTGACGCCCTGCACGATCTTCCGGTAGTCTCCCTGATGCTTCGAGGCATCGGCCCTGGTAGCGAGTTTCCCTTCCACAGCCGCCTTGCTCAGCATTCCAGCGTCAGCGACTAGGTTGTTGACCGCATCAATGGCCTGGTTCAGGTTCATCTTGATGACGTTGAAGTCACCGTTGTAGTTGTCGGTGATCTTCGCCGGTATGGCTCCCTTGGAGATGTCATCGACATACTTGGCCGCCACGTTCAGTGGTCCGATGACCGCGTCCAGAGTGTCGTTGACGCCCTGCACGATCTTCCGATAGTCTCCCTGGTGCTTGCTTGCGTCAGCCCTGGTAGCGAGTTTCCCTTCCACAGCCGCCTTGCTCAGCATGTCCAGCGTCAGCGACTAGGTTGTTGACCGCATCAATGGCCTGGTTCAGGTTCATTCTTGATGACGTTGAAGTCGCCGTTGTAGTTGTCGGTGATCTTCGCCGGTATGGCTCCCTTGGAGATGTCATCGACATACTTGGCCGCCACGTTCAATGGTCCGATGACCGCGTCCAGAGTGTCGTTGACGCCCTGCACGATCTTCCGGTAGTCTCCATGGTGCTTGCTATGCGTCAGCCCTGGTAGCGAGTTTCCCTTCCACAGCCGCCTTGCTCAGCATTCCAGCGTCAGCGACTAGGTTGTTGACCGCATCAATGGCCTGGTTCAGGTTGTTCTTGATGACGTTGAAGTCGCCGTTGTAGTTGTCGGTGATCTTCGCCGGTATGTGCGCCCTTGCGATATCTCGTCAACGTATTTCGCGGCCACGTTCAATGGTCCGATGACCGCATCCAGAGTGTCGTTGACGCCTTTGATTATTTGGGCATATCCACCCTTTACCTTGGTTAGGTCCCCTCTGACTGAAAGCCTTCCTTCGACGGCAGCCTTTGAAAGCACACCCGCCTCTGTTAAGAGGGCGTATAGGGCAGACCGAACATCGTTTAGATTATCCATTAACTTCTTGAAATCACCCTTGAAGTCTTTGGTAATTGGGCCTACATCTTCACCGATGGACAATTTCTGAACATATTCACCAGCGAAGTTCAAAGGCTCGATAACCGCATCCAAGGTCTCATTGACGCCCTGCACGATCTTCCGGTAGTCGCCCTGGTGCTTCGAGGCATCAGCCCGAGTGGCGAGCTTCCCTTCCACCGCTGCCTTGCTCAACATCACCGCGTCAGCGACCAGGCATATCGACCGCGTCGATGCACCTGGTTCAGGTTGTTCTTGATGACGTTGAAGTCGCCGTTGTAGTTGTCGGTGATCTTCGCCGGTATCGCTCCCTTCGATATCTCGTCAACGTATTTCGCGGCCACGTTCAATGGTCCGATGACCGCGTCCAAAGTCTCATTGACGCCCTGTACGATCTCCTGGTAATCGCCCTGGTGTTTGGACGACGTCGGCCCTAGTGGCCAGTCTCCCTTCCACCGCCGCCTTTGTTAACATATCCGCGTCGGTCGCCAGTCCCTCTCATGGCGTTCCTGGCCTCGACGAGGGATGCATTGAGCGATATGTACATATCATGAAGATCCTTGGTGTACTGGTCAGATTCCTTCAAGAACCGGCTCGAAGTCTCAGGTCTCCCTTGGCGAGATTCATCAGGTTTATCTTGTGATGCTCGATCCATTCAGAACGGTAGGCGAGCCCCCGTGCCGCGGCGGTCACGTCTTGGACGATCTCGATATGTCCCATCTTTTCGCCCTTCGGGTCCTTGATGTAGGCGATGTCCACCTGGAAGTTCATGTTCGCCTGTTCGAAGAAGGTCCTTGGCTTGCCCGCTTTCAGGCACGCTATGCCGCAGTTTTCGGTCTTGCATATGCCAGCACCCCAGTTGCTGCAATGTTTGCCCATCATGTCGGCGCGCTTGACGCCGAGCATCGTCTCGACGGGCTTATTAATAAACAACCAGTTCATTTCATTGTCCGTAACTGAAAGTGGCCACGGTAGCGAGTCTAAGTACCTGCTCATAGAGGTGTACTTTGGTCTCGAGCTCTCTTATCGTTTTTTCCATTGCATTTGTTTCCATAATCACGATAATCCAATCCTTCCTGATGCTGATGACCGGCGCTTGCCCTGAATAGCATTGCCTGTTTCAGTTAGTAATTCCAAAACCCCCCTTACCCTTTTAAAGGGCAAACAGATGGCTACCAGCCATGATAATCAATCGGGTGAAATACGAAACGTTTAGGGTTTGAGGCTTGATCAAAATTGTGAAGTGGTTTGGGAAAGGGTTTGCTCGATATTCGGATCACTTGCCAGCCTCGATCCCCCTCCGGTTCAGGGCCTCCTTCACCTTGCGAGGCACCTGGATCTCATCCCGGGAGACTTTGGCCGGCGATTTCTTGATCTCCTTCTTGCGAGAGTAGATCGGGGCCACCGCTGGCCCGGTCATCTCAGGGGCTTCATCGGCCACCTCATCGATCTTGAATTGGGCGGCCACCTTCTGCAGGTTGACTGACATTTCCGACAAGGCCTGGGCCCTGGCGGTCATGTCCTCCATGCTGGCGGTGAGTTCCTCGGTCGAAGCGGCCGATTCCTCCGAGGCCGATGCTGTTTCCTCGGCTACACTAGCTATATTGTCCACTGCCTTGGCAGCCTTCGTTCGCTCCCTCCTTCTGCGCCAGCATTTCGTTCTGGAGCGTGTTCATCGACTCCTCGAAATGAGCCCGCCATCTCGGAGATCTCACGGAACGCCTTACCGGTCACCTCGACATGCTCCATGCCTTCCGCGGTCTCCTTGGTCCCGCGCTGCATGGCCTCGACCGCTTTCCCGGTCTCGCTCTGGACCTCCTTGATCATCTTGGAGATACGTTCGGCGGCCTCTCGTGAGTCCTCCGCCAGGTTCTTGACCTCCTCGGCCACCACTGCGAATCCTCGTCCCTGCTCTCCAGCTCGAGCCGCCTCGATCGCTGCGTTCAAGGCCAGAAGGTTCGTCTGGTCGGAGATGTTGGTGATAACGCTGACGATCTCCCCGATCTCCTCGGACCTCTTCCCGAGCGACTCTATGACCTTGGCCGACTCGATGACGACCTTTTGGATCTCCTGCATCTTCTTGATGGTGTTCTCGACGGTCGTAACCCCGGCATTCGCCCTCTGGTTGGTGGCCCGTGGCGCTCTTCTGATGCCGTTCATCGACCGCTTTTCGGCTTCTTCGACGGTCTTCGTTACGGAGGCCATCGCCTTCGCCGTCTCATCGACCTGCGCCGCCTGGTTCTGAGCTCCCTTCGATATCTGCTGTATCGCGGATGAGACCTGTTCGGTCGAGGCGTTCATCTCTTCGGCCGAGGAAGCCAGCTCCTGTGAGGTGGACGACACCATGTTGACCGAGTTGTTCACCTCCCTCAGGAGTTCCGTCAGATTTTCTCCGATTCCTTCCAGTGACTCTGCCATCTTATGGAAGTCGCCCTTCGCGTCGATTTCCACCCTAGCGGTCAGGTCGCCGCCTGCATAAGCATCTGCGATACGCATTGCCTCCTCAATCGGCTTAATAACGGCGTCCAGAGTGTCGTTGACGCCCTGCACGATCTTCCGGTAGTCTCCCTGATGCTTCGAGGCATCGGCCCTCGTAGCGAGTTTCCCTTCCACAGCCGCCTTGCTCAGCATTCCAGCGTCAGCGACTAGGTTGTTGACCGCATCAATGGCCTGGTTCAGGTTCATCTTGATGACGTTGAAGTCACCGTTGTAGTTGTCGGTGATCTTCGCCGGTATGGCTCCCTTGGAGATGTCATCGACATACTTGGCCGCCACGTTCAATGGTCCGATGACCGCGTCCAGAGTGTCGTTGACGCCCTGCACGATCTTCCGGTAGTCTCCCTGATGCTTCGAGGCATCGGCCCTGGTAGCGAGTTTCCCTTCCACAGCCGCCTTGCTCAGCAATCCAGCGTCAGCGACTAGGTTGTTGACCGCATCAATGGCCTGGTTCAGGTTCATCTTGATGACGTTGAAGTCGCCGTTGTAGTTGTCGGTGATCTTCGCCGGTATTGCGCCCTTCGATATCTCGTCAACGTATTTCGCGGCCACGTTCAATGGTCCGATGACCGCGTCCAGAGTGTCGTTGACGCCCTGCACGATCTTTTGATAGACTCCTTGATGCTTTGACGCGTCCGCCCTAGTCCCCAGCTTTCCCATGATGGCAGCGTCAACCAAGGAATCGGCGTCGTTCGCCATCGACGAGACGGCCTCAATGACCTGCATCAGGTCCTTGTTGACGTTCTGGTACTCCTGGCTGATCTCCCTCGTATAGTCGTCGGCCTCCGTGACATTGAGGTCAAGGTCGAGGCTTCCCCCTGACAATTTCTTGAGGTTGCCAGACAAGCGTCTGAACTCTCCGGCCTGGTATTTCTGCTGGCGGATGGTCTTGGTGACGTCCTGCATGACCTCGACATGGCCGATCTTTTCGCCCTTGGCGTTGGTCAGGTAGTTGACATCGATCTTCGTGTTCTTTCCGTCACGCTCTGATATGGTCGAATGTTGGTCGTCCTTGAGCCGGATGATACCGCAATTCTTGGTCTTGCATATCGGGCCGTTCCAGACATTACACGGTTTGCCAAGCAGGTCCTTGCGTTCCACCTTGAGAATGTCCATGGCTGGCTTGTTGATGAAGGTGATGCGCATGTCCATGTCGGTAACCGAGATGGGCCATGGGATCGAGTCCATGATCTGCTCGTACCAGTAGGTCTTCTCTACTACCTTGTCCAGGGTCTTGTTGAAACCATTGATCACCTTGGAGAAATCGCCACTATGGTGTGAAATATCTGCCCGAACTTCGAACTTCTGCTCCGCAGCTGCCTTTTCCAGCATTTGCGAATCGTCGAGCATGAGGTTGATGGCATCGATGCACATATTCAGGTTGGTCTTCATATAATTGAAATCGCCGGTCCAGTTCGCGGTGATCTTGCCAGGCATGTCTCCCTTCGAGATCATCTTGACATAATGCGCGGCGACCTTGAGCGGTGCCAGGAACGCATCGAGGGTATCGTTGATCCCCTGCACGATCTTCTTGTCATTCCCTTCGAACTTGTCCGCGTTCGCCCTTGCCTTAACGTCTCCAGCAATCGCCTTTTGAGTGAGCTCCAGAACCTCCTTGGTATACTCCAATTCCCTGGTGATGTCATTATAGTACTCTACGACGCCTTCCACCTTCCCTGAAGTGTCCTTGCGCGCTGCAGCCGTGATGCGATAGTGCCTCTCGGTACCCTGTACCATTATGGCAACCTCTCCTCTCGACATCTCGCCGGTCTTGAACGCGGCCTCTAGAACTCCGTCTGGCTTATTGCCAATGCTTGAAACGAACACTTCATAACTTTTCTTGCCGAGAACGTCTGATTCATTCTTTCCCAGCACCTTCAGCGCGGTCTGGTTCACGAAGCTGATGCTCAAGTCTTTCTCGATGGAGACAACCATGTTCGGTGCGTGGTCGATGATGGAACGGGTCAACCCTTCTTCCGAATCACCCAATGGCTGCATGTATCCAATCCCGCCCACTATCTGTCCGGATTGGTCTAACAGTGGCTTCGCACTGAGATGGACGCTCACTTGTTCGTTATCAGAATTGATTATATCCATTGAGCCTATCTCGATGCCATTTCCGCTTTTCAACGCATCGATCACAGGGCAGCCTTTCTTGCCCAATGTGTTCCCGAACACATCCCTGAGCCTCATGCCCAGCGCTTCCGTCAATGGGTACCCTGATATGTCCTCCGCGGCTTGGTTGAAATGCGTTATCTTTGTGGTAGAGTCGATCGCGAAGGTGGCGACCGGCACCGACGACACGATCTCGGCTAGTATTGTTGCTCCTTGGTCAATTTTCATTCCAATATCCCCAAATCATATTTTGCAATCTGTCAATAGATTGTCAGGTCTCTTGCATTTCATCTGCGAAATGCCTGTTATTGAGAAACGGAGCTTTTTATTGATTATAAAGACCAAGGAAATGACAATCAATGGTGATAATCGGAAATGAACCATCGAACCCATTCAGATTTCATGGTTTCTATTATGGCCAGTGAATTGATCGATTACATTCCTCACTCTCGCAATTGAGATTCACGTCGTCTCGTTATCTATACTTGCAATACGCTGTTTCCGAGTATGGCGCCGGAGCGAGTTTGTACTGACAAGGACTTCATTTCTTTGAAGAAGAAGATATTCGTAAGCACCTCGCTTGACCTGGGCCAATATAAGGACACCTACCTTCAACGAAGGATCAGCGTCAGGATGCGTTGCTGCGGATCGAAGGACTATGCTGACTACAGCAGATTCCTGGATTCCAACCCGACCGAATATGACCAGCTTCTCGACGATCTAACCATCAACGTGACCCAGTTCTTCCGGGACCCGATAGTGTTCCGGGCCATGGAAGAGGATGTGCTACCTCTTTTGATCTATGAAAAGGTCAAACAGGGCAAGAACGACATCACCATTTGGAGCGCCGGTTGCTCCAGCGGCGAGGAGCCTTACTCCATCGCCATCATGGTCCGGGAGCTGCTCGGTGAAGAGCTTAACAATTTCAATGTCAACATCATCGGCTCGGACATCGATGATGCCAGCCTTGAGGCCGCCTCCGTAGGGAAATACCTCCCCCGTCAGGTGACCAATGTCAAGAAGGAGTACTTGGAAAGATATTTCAGCTTGGAAGGGGAGATGTATCAGATATCCCAGGATATCATGGATATGGTCGATTTCCGCAAGATCGACCTGATAGCGTCCAAACCCCCGACCAGGTTCGACTGCATATTCTGCAGGAACGTCGTGATATACTTCACCCGCGACATGCAGGAGCACCTGTACATGAAGTTCTTCGATTCGATGAACCACGGCGGCTATTTTGTCATGGGCAACACCGAGACATTGGTGGGCGAGGCCTCGAATCGGTTCAATACGTTCAAGAGTCGGGAGAGGATTTATCAGAAGCCTGTCCTTGCCTGATATTGTCTAGCATAAAATGAATATGGCCAGGCATATTCTATCAGCCCTCCGAAATGTATATTAGCTTTAATAAAGTCACCTTGGTGGTTATGTCAGAGAACCGTCCCGGTGATCACGAGAACGTCATCGAAGTGGATGACCTGGTCCGCGTCTACAAGTCCAGTCAAGGCTTTTTTCACAAGCAGAAGAAAGAGACCCTGGCCGTCGACCACATCTCTTTTACGGTGAAGAAGGGGGAGCTCTTCGGCATCCTAGGCCCCAATGGTGCCGGCAAGACCACCACCATCAAGATGCTCACCACCCTGCTCATCCCCACCTCGGGCAGCGCTATGGTGCTCGGATATGACGTAAGCAGGGACCCTTACGAGATCAGGAAACGCATTGGCCTCATCATCGGCGGTGAAAGGGGGCTGTACTATAGGATCAGCGGCAGGCAGAACCTCCGTTACTTCGCGGACCTTTACGGTGTGCCGCGCCAGGAAAGGGAGAAACGGATCGAGGACGTTCTCCGCAAGGTCGATCTCCTAGATCGGTGCGACGATAGGGTCGAGGACTATTCACGTGGCATGAAGCAGAGACTCCATATCGCAAAGGGACTCATCAACGACCCGGAGATCATCTTCATGGACGAACCGACCATCGGTCTCGATCCGCAGGCATCTCGAGACACCAGGAACCTGATAAAGGAACTTCTAGCGAGCGGAAAGACCATACTCATGACCACCCACTACATGTTCGAGGCGGACGACCTCTGCGATCGTCTGGCCGTTATCAACAAAGGCAAGATAGTGGCGTTGGACACGCCCCGCGGTCTCAAGTCGCTGATGAAGGACATCTGCGTCGTGGAGGTAGAGGGCTTCGGCCTCACTGACAAGGATGTAGAGGCGCTGAAATCTATTCCGGGCGTCCGCGCGGTCAGCGCCACCATGAGCGAGGATAAGCAGGTCCTGCGCGTGCAGGTTGCGGATGCCGGAGAGATGCTGGCGCCCATAGCGGGCAGACTGAACAACAGCAACGTCATCGACATGAAGGTCAAGGAACCCACGCTCGAGGACGCCTACCTATGGCTGGTCGAGAAGAATGACTAGGCTGCGGGCGCTTACCTCATCGTTCCGCCACCAGATGCTCCATTTCTTCGCAGAGCCGCAGTGGCTGATACCGAACATCATCGCCCCGTTCGTGATGACCCTGGTGGCGCTGATGCTTTTCCGCAACGCCAGCGGCGATTTCATTCTATATGCGATCCTCGGCGGCGGCATGATGGGCATGTGGGGCAATACCCTGTACTCGTCGGGATACTCCATTCAGTTCGATCGCTGGAACGGGACTCTGGAGGCGGTTCTAGCCACACCCGCACCGCTGGTCTGGATAATCGCCGGCCGGTCGCTCTGGAACGCCATGATCGGCATAATAAACGCGGTCTTCATCTTCATCATCGCGGTGTTCTGGTTCCAGGTGCCGTTGACGCTGACGAACCCGCCACTGTTCTTCCTGGCGCTGTTCGTGACCTTGCTCTCGCTGGCGTCATTGGGGTTGGTGTTCAGCTCCGCTTTCGTCCTGACCAGGAATGCTAGCGTCCTCACCAACGGCCTGGAGTTCCCCATATACGTCGGGACGGGGACCATGTTCCCCATCGCCATGCTTCCGGCCTGGAGCGGACCGCTCTCCTTGTCGCTGGCGCCCTCCTGGGGCATCGATGCCATGCGGTATTCTGCCATCAGCGGATATTCAGGCCTCGATATTGGCTACTGGGGCGACATGGTTATGATGGTCATCCTGGCCGTCGTCTATGTTACAGTGGCATTCTTCCTGTTCCAGGCTGTCGAGAACCGGGTCCGGGTCAAGGGCGATATCGGGAGGATCTAGGATGTTCACCCGGATCTCTGATTTCGTGAGGGTGTTCTGGTCCTCGGCGGTGCTGGCCAAGAACGCGCTGTTCAATTGGCTGTCGCCCCCGATTTGGATCATGCAGCTCTTTTCGATCTCGCTATTCCAGATCGCCTTCTTCGTCTATGTCACGAAGTATGTACAGAACCCGGACATCAGTGTGACCTATGTCGCCATCGGCAACGCGTTGCAGTCGATCGCCTACGTGACCGTCTTTGCGGTGTGCAACATAACCGGCGAGGAGAAGCAACAGGGAACGTTGGTCCCTATCCTCTCAACCCCGGCAAACCGAATGGCCATGTTCGTCGGGCGCGCCATGTTCCAGATCGTCAATGGCATCGCCACGGCGGTCATCGCGCTATTCTACGCCGCATTCCTGTTCGGGGTCGATTTCTCCCACACCGACATGCTTGCCTTGGGCGTCGTGATCGTCGTTACGGCGTTCGCCATGACCGGCTTCGGTTTGATGCTCAGTTCCCTGGGCCTCTATCTGAGGACCTCGATGATCATCGCCAATGTCTTCCTGTTCATAGGTCTCCTCTTCTGCGGAGTGAACTTCCCGGTATCCTACCTTCCATCATACCTGCAGCCGATCTCCTACGGCATCCCGATGACCTTCGGCACCGACGCGGCCAGGGCGGCGGTGGACGGCACGTCGTTGCTCGGCATATCCGGGTTACTGGGGCTGGAGATGCTGGTCGGCCTGGTGGCGATAATCTTTGGCTATCTGATGTTCACCCTTTTCGAGAACCTGTCCAGAAGGCGGGGGACCATGGACCGGTATTGAACACATCATACTTTCAGACCGGATATAGGGTGTTCATTCTCGCATCAATGGTTGGATCATTGTCACGCGTCGCTCGCTGAATTATTCAATGTCGCCCCTTTGACGGGTGAAAAAAGAACCTTTTATCTCACGACGGTGACGGTGCAGGACGCGTTCTTATAGATGGAATCGGCGGTGCTGCCTGAGAATTTAGCTTTCATCCCGGTCTTGCCCGAGCTTCCTACGATGATCATGTCGGCCTCTGTCCTCTCTGCCGCCTCCATGATCGTGTTGTAGGGGTCGCCAGCTTCAAGCAGCGTGTTCAGTTCGACGCCTATCTCTGCCGCCTTTATCTTAGTCCGGCCAAGAACGCGCATGCCGTTCCTTATGTTCTTGTCCTTCTCCAATTCGGCCTTGGGGCTTACCACGTAAATGGCATATAGATTGCATCTGAGGACCTTGGCGAGCACTATCGCATAATGTGCTGCCTTCTCTGAGTGCGGTTTACCATCATTTGCCACTATCACGTTCATTAAGCTCTCACCTTATCGCCGCTGCCATCATCTACGGTGGCTTCGGTCGGGGTTTGTTTCCGTCACCTATGTGTCGGCCTTACCCGCGTCATCCTTTCTGAATTGGATTTGAATTGAGGAGTGCAGGGAGGCTATTAAAAACGCAACACCTAGAAATCATCGATGATAACATCAACGATAGGAACTGGCTCTTATCGGGTATAGCCGTGGCTTATTATCATCCCGTCTGCGGGACAACTTTATATCCGGGCGCAGGATGACACAATCCTGACGCCCCGCGCGTCTAAGCGAGACTGATCCAAGATGAACGATGTAGCTCTGCGGTGCATGCCAACGGCCGTCTGGAAGGAAGACGACGTTATCGGTATAGACAAGGTCAAGGCAATGGTGGCGATCCTCCGCACCAAGGGCTGCTGGTGGGCATTCCAGAAGGGGTGCACGATGTGCGGCTACAACGTTGAGAGCGATCAGGGCATCACGACCGAGGACCTGCGCGCCCAGTTGGCGAGCGTCAAGAACAAGTATTCCGGGGAGCCGATGGTCAAGATATATACCTCTGGCAGCTTACTGGACGAAAGGGAGATACCGGTCGAGATGCGGCTCGAGATATTGGAGGCGTTCCCTGAGGCCAAAAAGATCATTTTCGAGACCAGGCCCGAGTTCGTCACCGATGAGGCGCTGGAGACACTGCCAAAGGAAAAGGTACTGGTGGCACTCGGGCTGGAGTCCGCTGATGATGAGGTACTTGGCCGATCCATAAGGAAAGGGTTCACCGTCGCCGACTATGTCAAGGCTGCCGAGACGCTCAGGCGCCATTCCATCCCGGTGCGGACCTATCTTCTCCTCAAGCCTCCATTCATGACCGAGGCCCGCGCCATCCGTGACACTTCCGCCTCCATTGATTTCGCCCGACAATACTCGGAAAGCATATCCATCAATCCGGTCAACGTCCAGTCCGGAACCATCATTGAGGACATGTGGCGAAGGGGCGATTACCGCTCGCCTTGGATATGGTCCCTGGTCGAAGTATTGAAGGCCGGATGGAGACAGGGGGGCCCGCGGCTTTTCAGCTCGCCAAGCGGTGCAGGCACATTACGCGGCGTGCATAATTGCGACAAGTGCGACAGAAAGGTACTTGATGCGGTCCAGCGTTTCTCATTCGAGCAGGACCCGAAATTCCTTGAAGGCCTGGAATGCGGCTGCAAGGAAGAATGGAGGACGTTGCTCCAAGTGCAGGACGTGATGGCGACCACCGTCGACCTCTCCCGGCACCTCGAGGACGAGATACTGCTCTGAGATTTCAAGGTGATTCAATGGATTATGACATCAAGAAAGGACACGGAAAGGAGATTGAGGGTGACGGTTTGAGGAAGATCGCCGAAGAGGTGTTCGGAAGCGCAAAGGTTGAGGGTGACATGGTCGTCACCAAGTACGGCGCGATGACGCATCTCGAAGCGAAGATGAAGGATAAGTCCAACATCATGATCAATACCACCACCGACACGAAGGCGAACGTCGAGGTGGCCGCCGACACGATCAAGCAGTACAATGTGTTCCTGGAAAAGGTCACGGGATTCACCTCAAAGGAGAGGCGGACCCGCCTGCAGAAGAAGGCTAAGGAAGGAAAGCTCTGATTTTTCCTTCATAAATCCTGCTTCCCGGAAAGGACCAAAAAATACGATGTCTGGCCGGGGGTTTTTTTTACCTCTTTCGGCAGACCGTAGAGCTTTTATACCAATACCAGTATGCGAGAGGTGCTCAACGCACTGAGGACGTTCGACCAGACCCCATGGGCAATGCACACGCAACCCTATACCCTTCCCAAGGCTAAGTTCTGGGGAAGCAAAACGGTGTCACGGTCGAAGGTGCTGACCTCAACACTCTTGAGAACAGGCGTTAGCAACTGAGAGTGTGCTCTCCAATAAACGTAGGGAGAGGGAATCATGCCAAACAGAAGACGTCCGAGACAAGGATCGATGGCGTATTCGCCAAGGAAAAGGGCTTCGAGACAGACGCCCAAGCTGGATGCCTGGCCCGAGATCAGCGAAGGCCCTAAGATACAGGGATTCGCCGGTTACAAGGCCGGAATGACCCACGCGTTCATCGTTGACTACAACAAGACCAGCACCACTGCGGGACAGGAGATCAGGATCCCGGTTACAGTGCTGGAAGTCCCGCCGATGAAGATTGCGGCGATCAGGGTTTACGAGAACACCCGGTATGGACTCAAGACCGCAGGAGAGGTCTGGGCTAGCGGAGTGGACGAGATACTATCCAGGCGCGTGCCGATACCCAAGAAGTATGATGCTGACAAGGCATGGGAGAAGTTGAAGACGGTGGATGTCGAAGATATCCGCGTCCTCGCTTATACCCAGCCGAAGATGGTGAAGGGAGTGCCAAAGAAGGTCCCCGAGCTCATGGAGCTCAGGATCGGCGGTGCGACGATGGACAAGAGGATGGAATACGCCAAGACCATCCTCGGAAAGGACATCAACGTCACCGATTTCGCCAAGGAAGGCAACCTCATCGATGTCGCAGCGATCACCAAGGGGAAAGGGTTCCAGGGAGCCACCAAGCGGTGGGGGATCAAGCTGCTGTCCCACAAGAACAGCAAGCACAGAAGGATGGTCGGCACCCTCGGTCCAAAGAGGCCCGGGTACGTCAGGAACACTGCCCCTCAATCTGGTCAGATGGGATACCACCAGAGGACCGAGGTCAACAAGCTGGTCCTGAAGATCGGGGCAACCGGCGAGGAGATCAACCCGAAGGGCGGGTTCGTTCACTACGGAACCATCGTCAACCAGTATGTTCTGATACACGGCTCAGTGCCTGGCCCGACCAAGAGGCTGGTACGCCTGAGGGACCCGGTAAGGAACCACTCTGGCAATTTGAAGGAAGCGCCCAGCATAGTGTACATATCAACCGAGTCCAAGCAGGGGGCGTAATCAATGGCTGAAAAGAAGAGCGAAGTCAATGTTTATTCCATTAAGGGCGACGTCGTCAAGACCGTCGCACTGCCACAGGTGTTCAACACCTTGTACCGCCCTGACGTGATCAGGAAGGCAGTTGTCGCCGAGGAAGCTAACCGGAGGCATCCATACGGGTCGAAGGAAGGCGCCGGTATCAGGCACGCCGTCTCCACATGGGGCAAAGGCCGTGGAGTTGCCAGGGTCCAGAGGCTCACATCCGGAGCGAAGGCCGCTGAGTCGCCCAACAACGTAGGCGGCAGAAGGGCGTTCCCCCCGAAGGCAGAGAAGGATTGGTCCTTGAAATGCAACCGTAAGGAGAGGACCCTCGCAAGATTTTCCGCCCTCGCCTGCACCGCCGATGCGGTCCAGGTCAAGAAGCGCGGACACCAGTTCGACGAGAAGGTCACCCTGCCGGTCGTTGTCGAGGACAGCATCGAAGCGCTGAAGACAACCTCCGAGGTACTCCTTGCTCTCAGGAGCATGGGGCTCGAGGGAGATGTCATCAGGGCCAAGGAAGGCAAGAAGGTCAGGCCGGGTAAGGGCAAGATGAGAGGCAGGCGGTTCAAGGCGCCTCGTGGAATACTCATCGTGGTCGCAGACCCACAATCGGCACTGTTCATCGGTGCCAAGAACCTGGCCGGAGTCGAGATCGCAACCGCAGAGAAGCTGAACCCGGGCCTACTGGCACCTGGCGGCGACGCGGGTAGGCTGACGGTGTTCACCGAATCAGCCATGAAGAAAGTAGGAGCGTGGTGAGAATGGTCTCAAAGAAGGACGTTCTGTTGCACCCGTTCGTCACAGAAAAGACGATGAACCATATGACGGGCACACCGACCCAGGACTTCAAGGACGGAAACAAGCTGGAGTTCATTGTGCTGAGGGGTGCCACGAAGAAGCAGATAAAGAAGGCGTTTGAGGAGCGCTTCGATGTCAAGGTATCGAAGGTCTGGACCCGGGTAGCCCGCGATGGCAAGCACGCCATCTTCAAGCTAGCCGAAGGATATTCAGCCGAAGACATCGGAATGAGGATCGGCGTGTTCTAAGGGGGGTTATCATGGGTAAGAATCTAAGACAGCAAAGGAGAGGCCGCGGGGGATCAGTATACCGCTCACCGAGCCACAGGCACCTGGGCGTCATGAAGCACCCCCTGGCGGATAAGAAGTCAGGCAAGGTAGTAGATCTCATTCATGCACCAGGCAAGACCTGCCCGGTGGCAAAGGTCGACTTCGGTGGCAACGTCGAGATGATGATCGCCGCAGAAGGTATGATGGTCGGACAGAAGATCATGGTTGATGGAACTCCGGAGATCGTATCTGGCAACATCATGCCACTAGGGAACGTCCCAGAAGGAACACTGGTCTTCAACGTCGAAGGCCGGCCAGGCGATGGCGGAAAGTACATCAAGACCGCTGGAACCTCGGGAACGGTCATCACCAAGGGCGAAAAGGTCTCGCTTCTGATGCCGTCCGGAGCATTCCGCAGCTTTGACCCGCTATGCCGGGCATCGATCGGGATCGTCGCTGGCGGTGGAGCAAAGGATAAGCCGTTCGCAACGGCCGGAAAGAAGTTCCACGCATGGCGCAGCAAGTCCAAGGCTTACTTCAAGGTTAAGGGTATCGCAATGAACCCAGTCGACCACCCACACGGCGGTGGCGGTCACCCCCACGTCGGTAAGCCAAGCACTGTGTCGAGGAACGCACCTCCAGGAAGGAAGGTAGGACGCCTCTCGCCCCAGAAGAAGAAAAAGGAGAAGAGGTGATCTGAATGGCTGAAGAAAAGATGACAGGTACCAAGTCCTCAAGAAGGAAGCTCAGGAAGAAGAAGGGAGTTCTCCAGGCCAAGCGGAAGAAGGAGTTCACCTACCGCGGCTTTACAATGGAGCAGCTTCTGGAGATGCCGTTCGAAGAGGTCCTCGACCTAATGCCCTCCAGGATAAGGAGGACATTCGTCAGGGGTTTCAATGACGAACAGAAGACCGCATTCGAGAAGATCAAGGCGAGCGAGGGAGACGTCGTCCGGACACACCGGAGGGACATCCCGATCGTTCCGCAGATGGTCGGAAAGAAAGTGGCAATTCATAACGGAAAGGAATTCAAGGAAGTGGAGCTCAGGGCCGAGATGATAGGGCACTTCCTGGGAGAGTTCGCTTTGACCCGCAGGATCGTCAAGCACTCTGGACCAGGTGTCGGTGCAACCAGGTCGTCTAAGTTCATGCCGCTGAAGTAAGGTGAGAACATGGCTGGATACACACAAAGTACAGACCCGGACACTACCGCCCGAGCAATCGGTAAGGAGAATCCCATTTCACCCAAGTTCTCCCGTGAGATCGCCAGGATGATAAGGGGAAAGAAAGTAACAGTCGCGTTGAAGATGCTGGAGGAGGTCGCCGAGCTGAAGAGGCCGGTCCCGATCCGCCGCTACAACACAGGTGTCGCGCACAAGGCCGGGGTAGGTCCCGGCCGATTCCCGCAAAAGGCGGCGAAGGCCTTCATCGAGGCCATTGAGAGCGCGAAACACAACGCCGAGTACAAAGGCCTGGATGCGGAGAACATGAGGCTGAAGGTCATAGCCACACACTTGGGACGAACCCAGAAGGGGCAGATGCAAAGGGCATACGGCCGAGCTACCCAGTGGAACCAACAGACCGTGAACATCGAAGTCATCCTTGAGGAGATGGAGTAAATGGCAAGCGAGAGGAAGTTCGTCGCGGAGAACATCAGAAGGACCCTGTTGAGGGAGTACTTGATGAAGACCGTTGACAGGGCAGGCTTCGGCGGCGTTGACGTCCAAAGGACCCCGATGGGCACCAGGGTGACGCTGATAACCGAGAGGCCAGGAATCGTAATCGGACGCCGTGGCGCAGCGATCAAGACGTTGACCAAGGCTATCGAGGACAATTTCCACTATGACAACCCGCAGATAGAGGTCCAGGAGGTCGAGGAGCCTAACCTCAACGCGCAGATCATGGCTGAGAAGCTGGCCTTTGCGCTAGAGAGGGGATGGCACTTCAGGCGCGCCGGGCACTCCACTGTCCGCAGGATAATGGACTCGGGCGCAAGAGGGTGCCTCATCATCATCTCCGGCAAGCTGACCGGAGAGAGGCACAGGACCGAGAAGTTCAAGGAAGGCTACATCAAATACTGCGGAGAGACCCGTAACCTATTCATCATGGAAGGATTCGCAGTAGCAAAGTTGAAGCCAGGAGTCATCGGTGTCAAGGTCGAGATCATGGACCCGAACGCCAGGCTGCCGGCTGAGATAAGCGTCAAGACGATGGAAGAGGCAATGGCGGCGATGCCTGAGATAGCGGCATTGCTGGCACTGAAGGACGATATCCCTGACGCTATCGCTTCCGCAGACGAAAGGGCCGCAATGGACGCAGCCGCCGAGATCGCCGAGGGCGACAACAAGGAGGCCTAGGCGAGATGGCTCTGATGAAAGTCAAAGAGATCAAGACCATGAGCCTGAACGACCGGGGCGCAAAGCTCCGCGAGTTGCAGGACGAGCTAATGCACGAAAGGGGCACGGCAGCGATGGGCGGTGCTCCTGCCAATCCTGGCAGGATTAGGGCGATAAGGACCAACATAGCCAGGATACTCACCGTCCAGCAGGAGGAAGAGAAGTAATGGCTGAAATTTGCTCCGTATGTGGGCTCCCTAAGGAACTGTGCATGTGCGAGGAGATCGCACGTGAGCAGCAATCGGTGAAGATATACACCGACAGCAGGCGATACGGAAAAACCGTCACGGTCATCGAAGGTATCGACGATAACGACATCGACATCAACGACCTGGCCAAGAAGTTGAAAAATAAATGCGCTGCCGGCGGCACCGCAAAGGACGGTAAGATCGAACTGCAGGGAGACCACAAGAAGAAGGTCAAAGAGGCCCTGGAAACTATGGGCTTCAAGACCGAGGTCAGATGAGCGTCCCATGGATAAAAGGGATTTCATGAAACAGGAATTCATCGGTCTGGAAGTTGAGGTCGTCTCTTCGGCGCATCCTGGTTACAGGATGTGCGGTGTCGTGGTGGACGAGAGCAAGAACACGCTCTCGATCGAGCACGAAGGAAAGGCGAAGGTCGTCCCAAAGAAGGGCAACGGGTTCCAGTTCACATACGGAAGCGAAAAGATCACAGTAATGGGATCAGAGATTCAGCACCGACCGGAAGATCGGATCAAGAAAACGAGGTGAATCTTATGAATGGTGAGGTTAAAGATATCGGCATTGATGTTAAGGCCCCGACGGCCACCTGCGACGATAAGAACTGCCCCTTCCATGGCCAACTGCCAGTTAGGGGACAGGTCATCGACGGGATAGTTATCTCGGTCAAGATGAACAAGTCTGCGGTGGTCGAGAGGAAGTACTTGAAGTATGACCAGAAGTACGAAAGATACGCAAAGAGGACGAGCCACTACACCGTCCACAACCCGTCCTGCCTGGGCGTAAAGCCGGGCGATCAGGTACGGATTGCGGAGTGCAGGCCGCTCAGCAAGACAGTATCATTCGTAATAATCGAGAAGAGGTGAATGACATGAAGGGAATTGCAGGTAACCAGACCAGGGGGGTATGCACCGGCACGATCCTCTCTGTCATCGACAACACCGGCGCTAAGACCATATCGGTCATAGCGGTCCCGGGCTATCATGGCGTCATCAGGCGCTACCCGTCCGCCGGCGTCGGCGACATCGTTGTCGCCTCGGTGAAGAAGGGAACGCCCGAGATGAGGCGGCAGGTCATTTACGCCGTCATCGTTCGCCAGAGGCGCCCGTTCAGGCGCGCTGACGGAACGTGGGTCCAGTTCGAGGACAACGCGGCAGTCATAACAACTGAGGAAGGAGAGACCAAGGGCAGCGACATCAAGGGCGCAGTCGCCAGGGAGGCCGCCGAGAGGTGGCCCCGTATCGCAGCCACGGCCTCGACGATTATCTGAGGTGGGAGAATGGAAAAGAGCAAGCAAGCAAGGAAGCAGAGGAAGGCCCTGTACAACGCCCCAACGCACATAAAGGGGAAGACGGTCTCTTCTCACCTCAGCGCAGACCTGGCCGAAGACGTCGGCAGGCGCTCGGTAAGGGTCGTCAAGGGCGACACCGTAAAGATCGTCCGCGGCGACGCGGCGATACTGGGGCTTGAAGGGAAGGTCACAGAAGTGAAGACCGAGACCGGCCGGATCATAATCGAAGGCGTCACGGTGAAGAAGGCAGACAGCAAGATGGAGAGCCGTTCGGTCCACGCATCTAACTGCGTGGTCACCAAGCTGGAACTCAAAGACCAGTGGAGAAAGGACAAACTCCAGAAGAAGGAGGCATCCTCATGAGCAACGATATGAAGAGACTGACTGCTCCCCGGAGCTGGCCAGTACCAAGAAAGTCCCATGTGTGGATCACAAGCCCAAGCCCCGGCCCGCACTCGATCGAGGTCAGCATGCCAATAATGATCATCATTCGTGACATGCTCCACCTGTGCGACACCGCGGCAGAAGGCGTCAAGCTACTGCACGCCCGCGAGATAAAGGTCGACGGACGCGTAGTCACGAACCACCGTTTCCCGGTCGGACTGATGGACGTAGTGTCCATCCCGAAGCTCGGGCAGAACTACCGCGTGGTCATCGATGAGGACGACAAGATACGTCTGGTCCCGGTCCCGACCGGGAAAGAGGCGTGGAAATTGTGCCGTGTCGAGAAAAAGACCACCCTGCCCGGCGGAAAGACCCAGCTGAACCTGCACGACGGACGGAATGTCATCGTGGCCAAGGACGGCTGGAAGTCCGGAGATGTGGTAAAGCTAGAGGTTCCGTCCCAGAAGATCCTGGAGACCTACAAGCTGGCAAAAGGCAACATGGTCCTTGTGATCGCTGGAGCCCATGCCGGTCGGCTAGAGGCCGTCGAGGAGTACATCATCACCCGTTCGTCCGCCCCCAACCTGGTCAAGTTCAAGGATGGGACGACCACGGTGAAGAACAATGTCTTTGTCGTCGGCGCCAAGGTGCCGGAGATATCCCTGCCGGAGGCCAGCGCACTATGAGTGACGAAGCGAACGTCATGCGCGCCCCGCGCATCGAGAAGATCGTCGTCAACATCGGTGTCGGTGAAGCCGGCGAGCGCCTCCAGAAGGCCGAGAAGGTCCTGGAGATGGTAGCTAAACAGAAACCGAAGACCACCTTCGCCAAGGTCACCAACAGGGACCTGGGCGTGCGTGAGGGTATGCCGATCGGATGCAAGGTCACCCTAAGGGGCGAGCTTGCTGAGGACTTCCTGAACCGGGCCTTGACCATCCGCGAGAGGCGGGTCGCCAAGTACTCGTTCGACCAGGAAGGCAACCTGTGCTTCGGTATCAGTGACTATACTGACTTCGAGGGCATGAGATACGACCCCGAGATAGGCATCTTCGGTATGGATGTCTGTGTGTCGATCCAGAGACCCGGAAGAAGGATCACCCGGCGCCGCATCATGAAGAAGAAGCTGCCAAAGGAGCACCGGATGACCAGGGACGAAGCGGTCAGTTTCATGAAAGAGAAATACAACGCGGATGTGGTCGAGTGACGAAGCCAAAGAAAGTGTTCGGCAGGACAGTAGGCTGCACGCGCTGCGGAAGGAAGCGTGGAATAGTGAGGAGGTACGGCATGCACTTGTGCAGGCAGTGCTTCCGTGAAGTCGCGCCGCAGATCGGGTTCAAGAAGTACTCGTGAGGTGAGAAGATGCAGAACGACCCATTAAATGATGCAATGTCAACAATAAAGAATGCGGCGACAGTGGGAAAGAGCGAGTGCCAGATAAAGCCATCCTCTAAGCTCATCGGCCGTGTGCTCAAGGTCATGCAAGAAAACGGCTATATCAACCAGTTCGAGTTCGTCGAAGATGGTAAGGCCGGAGTCTTCAAGGTCAAGATGCAGGGAAAGATCAACAACTGCGGAGTCATCAAGCCCCGCTACTCGGTCAAGAAGGTCGACCTCGAACAGTTCGAGGCCCGTTATCTTCCGGCCCAGGACTTCGGAGTATTGATCGTCTCGACCACCGAGGGCGTAATAAGCCACGTGAAAGCAAAAGAATTGGGCGTCGGCGGCAAACTGCTGGCGTTCGTGTACTGAGGGAAATGAGATGACGGTAAGCGGATACATCGAGGACAAGATCGAGATTCCCGAGGACGTGAAGGTAACCCTGGAAAACGGGATAATCACGTTCAAGGCGAAGAACGGTCAGCTGTCGCGGAACTTCTCCCACCCCAAGGTAAAGCTAACCATAGCTGACAACCATGTGGTCGTGAGCAGCGAGATGCCGAAGGTGCGCGAGAAGGCCATCGTCGGTACCTACGGGGCCCACATCAGGAACATGATCGTCGGCGTCACGATCGGGTACGAGTACAAGATGAAAATCGTCTACTCCCACTTCCCGATCAAGGCGGCGGTCAAGGGGACCAAGTTCTCCATCGAGAACTTCCTCGGCGAAAAGGCTCCCCGCAGCGCGAACATCATCGGCGAGACCAAGGTCAAAGTCGCAGGCGCGGAAGTCTTGCTCACCGGCGCTGACCTGGAACAGGTCTCCCAGACTGCGGCGAACATAGAAAGGGCCACCAAGATCAGGGGATTCGACCCCAGGGTCTTCCAGGATGGCATATACATCACAGAGAAGGCTGGGAGGTCTATCTAATGGCCAAGAACAAGAAGGAAATCAAGGAACTGACGGACCTACCGTACTACCGCGAGGAGTACACCGCCCAGCTCGAGAAGATGGATATATCGACCCTGCACGAGCTCCTCACCGCGTTGAAGGAGGCCAAGAAGAAGCAGAAGATCGTCGATGACCTCGACGGTGTCGGCGTTAAGATCGCAGACCACTGGATCGAGGTTTTGGAAGACGTCCTTGAAGAGTCCACCGCGTTGGCCACCAAGGAGTCCAAGACCGAGATCATCGAGGAAGCCGAAGCTGAGGTCGTAGAGAAAGGGGCCTACGTCGCTAAGATCAAGCCGGTTCTCTCCCCCGAGGTAAAGGCCATGCTCGAGAAGCGCGCAGAGGTATCTGGGCGCAGGCCGGAGTTCCTCCGTCAGGAGTGGTTCCGGTACGCAAAGCTGGGCAAGAAATGGAGAAAGCCGAGGGGAATGCACTCGAAGATGAGGCGACACTACAAATACAGGCCGACCATCGTCTCGATCGGATTCCGCGGACCAGCATTGGTCCGTGGTCTGGCATCCTCCGGGTTCCAAGAAGTATTGGTGTACAACCCGTCGAACCTCGACATAATCGACCCGAAGACCCAGGCGGCCAAGATCGGCGGCACCGTCGGCGGGAAGAAGAGGTCGGCAATCATTGAGAAAGCGGACCAGCTCAAGATCCGCGTATTGAACAGGTAATTTGGAAGTGAAGATATGGATCTGAAGAATCAAAAGCGCATGGCGGCCGAGATCCTCAAATGCGGACACACTCGTGTCTGGCTTGATCCGAACAGGATCGAGGATATCGCAGACGCCATTACCCGGGCGGACATAAGGACGGCCATCGAATCCGGGACCATCCGCGCACTCCCTCAGAAGGGAATCTCTCGTGGCAGGGCCAGATACATGGCGGCTCAAAAGGCCAAGGGACGCAGGCGTGGACAGGGCAGCAGGAAGGGCGCCTCGGGTGCCCGTACCCCAAGAAAGAGAAGGTGGATCCAGACGATCCGCCCGATCCGTGTTGAGCTGGCAAAGCTCCGCGACGAGGGGACAATAACCAAAGCGGTCTACAGGGAGTTCTACATGAAGGCCAAGGGCGGCATGTTCAAGAGCAGGAACAATCTCCTGATGCACCTGAAGACCGCTGGATACCTGAAGGAGGCTAACTGATGGCAACGGGACCGAGATACAAAGTCGCCTTCCGCCGCAGGCGTGAGGGTAGAACAGACTACAGGCAGAGGGCCAGGCTGCTCCGGGCAAGGATCCCGAGGGCAGTTGTACGGAACTCACTGCGCCACACCAGCATACAGATCATTGCCTACGACGCGGTCGGAGACAGGGTCCTCGCCACGGCACACTCGCGCGAGCTAGTGGACCTGGGCTGGAACAAGGCCACCGGCAACCTGCCGGCCGCCTACCTGACCGGCTACATGGTCGGCAAGCGCGCCAAGAAGAACGGTATCACTGAATGCGTGCTCGACATCGGGCTCAAGGTGCCGGCGAAGGGAGCCGCGGTTTTCGCAGCGCTCAAGGGCATGGTCGACGCAGGTGTCGCCATCCCGCACGGAAAGGACATCCTCCCTACCGAGGACAGGCTTAACGGGGCGCACATCGGCGAGGATATCGCGAAACTAGTTCAAGAAGTCAAGAACCGCATGGAGGCTGCTTAAAATGGAATGGGTTCCAAAGACCAGGCTCGGCCACATGGTCCTCACAGGAGAGGTCACCAGCATGAGCCAGGCGCTAGCCACGAAGCTACCGCTGCGTGAGGCGGAGATCGTGGACATACTACTGCCGGACCTCAAGGACGAGGTCATCGACGTCAACATCGTGCAGAGAATGACCGACTCCGGAAGGAGGGTCAAGTTCAGGATCACCTGCGTGGTCGGAAACGGCGACGGGTTCATCGGCATCGGCCGCTGCAAAGGCAAGGAGGTCGGGCCGTCGATCCGTAAGGCCATCGACAACGCCAAGCTGAACATCATCGAGATCAAGCGCGGCTGCGGTTCATGGGAATGCGGCTGCGGTACACCTCACTCATTGCCGTTCGAGGTAATGGGGAAGGCGGGATCCGTCGAGGTCATACTCAAGCCGGCCCCGAGGGGAATCTCCTTGGCCGTCGGCGATGTCGCCAAGAGCATCCTGACATTGGCCGGGGTGAAGGACTCCTGGGGGTACGCCAAGGGTCACACCAAGACCACCGTCAACTATGCGCAGGCAACCTACAACGCGCTGAAGAAGACCTCCGAGATACGCGTGACCGAGGACCAGGAAAAGAGGCTCAAGATCGTCTCCGGACCAGTCCAGATGCACATGGCTCAGACGTCGGTCGAACCGGCCTCAGCCCCGGTGGAAGCGAAGGGAGCGTGAATTAAATGGCATTCGCAGTCATCAGGGTGCGCGGGCACTCGGGCGTTAATAGGGACATAGAGGACACCATGAAGATGCTCCGTTTAACTCGGATCAACCACTGTGTGATCCTGCCACAGACGGCGGACATCCAGGGGATGCTCTTCAAGGTGAAGGACTACGTCACCTGGGGCGAGGTCACGGAAGAGACCTTGGCCAGGATGATCAAGTTCAGGGGCCGCATCTACGGTGACAAGCCCATCGACGACACCGTGGTCAAGGAGAACATCGATTTCTCCTCGATCATATCGTTCGCCCGGGCCGTCTCGAAGGGTGAGGTTCGGTACTCGGACATGAAGAACATCAAGCCACTGTTCCGTCTCGCACCTCCGAAGAAGGGGTATGGCGGAAGCAAGCGGGCTTACAATGCCGGCGGTGCCCTCGGCTACCGTGGCAAGGAAATAAACGAAATCATCGAGAGGATGATGTAAGTATAATTGGGTGATTTCAATGGTTAGCAGAACCGACAAGTTCAGGGGAAGCAGAACCCACGGCCGCGGCAAGAAAAGCGGAAGGGGCGCAGGCAAGCACGGAGGCACGGGCAACGCCGGGTTGCACAAGCACAAGTCGATGCACATGCTGAAGTTCATGCCAGACCACTTCGGTCGCCACGGCTTCAAGAGGCCACAGAGTATGGTTGGCGCCAAGATCACCATGAACGTCTGCGACATCGACCAGAGCGTCGAGAAGCTGGTCAAGGATGGCTCGGCCCAGAAAACGGGTGAGACGTACGCCATCAACCTAACGGAGTTGGGCATCGACAAGCTGCTCGGCTCGGGCACGATCGGCGTCGCAGTCGAGATCACGGTGGCGGAAGCTACGGAGACCGCAAAGCAGAAGGTTGAAATGGCTGGCGGCCATATCCTCCTCCCGCAGTAAGTCTCCCGTGATGTACATGGCGGAAGAAAAGAAGAGCAGGCTTTACAAGCTAAAGCCAATAACGGACAGGCTACCGGCGGTTAAAAAGCCGGAGGGCCATGTCCACTTCAGGACCAAGATGCTATGGGTCATCGTGATCCTAGTCTTCTATTTCGTGATGACCAACGTGTTCATCTATGGTCTTGACCAGTCACAGACGTTGGACATCTTCGCCCAATACCGGGCTATATTGGCAGGCGCGCAAGGCTCGCTGATGCACCTCGGTATAGGACCCATAGTCACTGCGTCGATCATCATGCAATTGTTCGTCGGAGCAAAGATCATCAAACTGGATCTGACGAACAAAGAGGACAAGGCGGTCTACCAAAGCTCTCAGAAGTTCCTTGTAATAGTCATGATCCTGGTCGAAGCGGTGCCACAAGTCTTCGGTTACCTCGTTCCGTCGGCCAACTTCACTGGCGGACTAGATACGGTGTTCGGGGCGGCTGGGTTATTCAGCGGCACCAATATGGCCCGTATTATTATCATCCTACAGCTGGTCGTAGGCTCATACCTCGTGTTCCTAATGGACGAGGTCGTTTCGAAATGGGGCATAGGCAGTGGGATATCGCTCTTCATCGCCGCGGGTGTAGCGGAGGCAATATTCACCGGAACGGTGAATTGGGTGCCGTATGATACGGCAGCACCGCTCAGCCTGACCAATCCGCCGGTCGGGACCATCCCGAAAACGCTTTACATCCTTCATGCCAGCTCGGCATCGTCGCTGGCAGGTGGGGGATATGAACGAATATTACTTCAGAATCCCAATCCAGTGATAGCGCTAGTGGGAACGATAGTGATCTTCATGTTCGTGGCCTATATCGAGTCCACTAGGATCGAGCTTCCGTTAGCGCACGGCACTTCCAGGGGGGCTCGCGGCCGCTATCCGATCAAGCTGATGTACGCGTCGAACATCCCGGTCATCTTGATGGCCGCAGTGTTGGCGAACGTCAGCATGTTCAGTTTACTTCTTTGGAACAGTCTGCGACAGATACCGCTCATCGGAGGACAGTGGTGGCTCGGCTATTTCGCTGCGGGTTCCACCACGCCATCTGGAGGTATCGCCTGGTATCTGTCCACACCACGAGGGGTAGGTGAATGGCTGCTGCCGATACTGAGCCCGGACCGGTATGGCAGTCTGGCCTTAGGGCACGAGACCTGGCAGATCGGGGCGCACGTGATCATATTCTTCAGCGTGATGGTGTTCGGATCAATAATGTTCGCCAAGTTCTGGATTCAGACCACCAACATGGGTCCGGAGGCGGTCGCAAGGCAGATCGAGTCCTCGGGACTGCAGATACCCGGGTTCAGGCGTGACCCAAGAGTGCTCAAACGAGTGCTGGAGCGTTACATCCCGATCGTAACGGTCATTTCCGGTGCAACGGTTGGAGCCCTGGCCGCGGGGGCGGACCTGATCGGAACGGTAGGTAACGCCAGCGGTACCGGTGTGCTGTTGGCGGTGGGTATCATGATCCAGTTCTACGAAGCGATAAGCAGGGAACAAATGATGGAAATGCATCCAGTGCTAAGGGGCTTCTTCGGAGGCGAGGAGTAAGATGGCTGAGAAGGTCGCTGCTCCAGCCCCGGCACCATCGCCATTGGGGGGCAAGCCAAAGGGCGGAATGTCCCGGATGGTCACAATCTTCATGTTCGTACTGGCGATATTCATCCTGTTCGACCCTAGTCTGAGCAAGGCGCTGGGAACGTTCGTCGGATACGGATTGGACCCACTGGTCGCCTTCGACTATAGATTTCCGATCCTGACGCTGGTGCTCACCGGCCTGACGATGGCGACCCTGACCATAATCATCCGCCACTTCTTCACCGACTACGTCGAACAGGCAAGGAGCCAAAAGATCGTGGCGGCGTTCAACAAGGAACTTCGCGAGGCCCGAAAGGGGAACAACTCCTTCAAGATGAAGAAGCTCCTGGCCGAGCAGCCGAAGATCATGCAGAAGTCGATGGCGCAGACCACCACCCAGTTCAAGCTGCTACCGGTATCGATGATCATAGTCATCCCGATATTCGCTTGGCTATCCGTTTTCGTAGCGGCGGCCACGGCTTTGGGCGGCCCATACTTTACGGTTCCTTGGTCCAGCTACGCCAACTTCAACGAGGCATACCTCTTCCCGCAGTGGGTCCTGGTCTATACCCTCATGAGCATACCGTTCGGACAAGTACTATCGAGAGCGCTCAGGTACTTCTCGTTCGCGAAGCGGCTGAAAGAACTCAAGGCAGCAAAGGCATGAGGATCACTATCAGCGGTCCGATCGGTTCCGGCAAGACCACCGTTTGCAACCTGCTAGCAAAGCGGATCAGCTACCGGTGCGTCGTCTCCGGGAACATATTCCGGGATATGGCTAAGGAAAACAAGATGTCGCTGGCCGAGTTTGGGGCATTGTGCGAGAAGGACATGCGCTACGACCGTTTGCTGGACAATCGTATGGTCGAGATCGCCGAGGACAATCCGGACATCATCCTCGAAGGCCGCTTGGTGGCCTATATGCTGAAGAAGAACGACATACCCGCGCTCAAATTTATCCTGACCGCCGACCTGGAGACCCGCGCGAAACGTGTCGTGGAACGCGAAGGCAAGGATCTGAAGACCGCCCTTCTGGAAATGAGGGAGCGAGAGGAATCGGAAGCGGTCCGGTACCGCTCCTACTACGGCATTAATATCAGGAGTGACGATGTGTACGATGTCGTCATCGACACCGCGGACAAGACCCCGGAACAGATCGTCGACATCATGGTCGAGAAGGTCGAGGAATGGAAAAACCAGGAATGCTGATCAAGGACGCGGCACCGCGCTCGCTCAAAGCAGGCAAGAACCCTTCCGAGCGCAGCATAGAGGAACTGCTGTCCGCCGGCGTGATCGACCTGGACAAGGTCCAGGGCCCTACGTCCCACCAGGTCACGGCGTGGGTCAGGGACATTCTCGGCATAAAAAGGATCGGCCACGGTGGGACTTTGGATCCCCACGTCAGCGGCGTGCTACCCATAGCCCTCGGCAAGGCGACCCGCGCGACGGACCTCGTTCTCCGGTCCGACAAGGAGTATGTCTGCCACGTTAAATTGCACAAGGATGTTCCCAAAGAGAAGGCACTGGCGGTCATCGCCACGTTCGTCGGCAACATCTACCAGACGCCGCCGGTTCGTGCCGCGGTCAAGAGGCAGCTGCGGATCAGGCGGGTACATTACATCAATGTCATTGAGATAGAAGGCCGGAACGTCCTGTTCCGGGTCGGCTGCGACGCCGGCACTTACATTCGGACTTTGGCCGTCGACATAGGCGAGGCGCTGGGCGTGGGGGCCAACATGGAAGCGTTGAGACGAACGCGTTCAGGCACTTTGGTCGAGAGCGGGTCAGTCACATTGCAGGAGCTTAAAGATGCCTGCGTGGCCTGGAAGGAGGAGAAGGACGATTCCCAGCTGAAGGCCATAGTGATGCCGTTCGAGCTCCTATTGGAGCCGCTGCCGAAGATCGTGATCAAGGACAGTGCGGTCGATGCGATATGTCACGGAGCAGACCTGGCTGCCGCCGGCGTCATCCGCTTGGACCCGGGCGTTTCCAAGGGCGCCACGGTGGCATTGTTCACTCAGAAGGGAGAGGGAGTGGCCATGGGCGTCACGATGATGGACTCGGAATCCATCTTCAAAGCCGTGGAAGGGAACGTCGTCCGGTCAGACCGCGTCTTCATGCCGGCAGGGACATACCCTAAGATGTGGGTCAAGCAGCAGTGCTGAATCACTCGTAAAGATCGTATTCCTTAAAATTCAGCTGTCCACTGCGGAAGCTACGGAATCCGACCTCGACCACCGAAATATTGTTATTCCTTTCCTTTTGCGGCCTAGAAACAACGATGCGGTCCAGTCTAGGGATCATTGACGGGATTGTCTCAGTGTTCATCACGATCGATTCCAGGTTCTCGAATGTCGCGTCCCGATCGAACTTGTATATGCTCTCGATCATTTCAAATCCCGCTTCTACATTCAGGTCGAGCAAGATCCGTATTTATCAGCGTTGTTAGACAAGAGTCAGTACTGATAATGAGACCAGCACCCGATAATGTCACTATCCATAACAGAAGGGCGAAGTCTGGCCCTACTCGAAATCCCCGAGCCGGCGCTGTTTTGGGGGCGGTAGAAGGGATTTTGCCTCGATGCCGAGGCGGCCCTTGATCTCTTCCGCAAGGGTGTCAGCAGAACCGTGGTGCGTATAGACGACCTCCGGGTCGCAACCCTTGACGAACGCGATCAGTTCCTCGAAGTCGGCATGATCGGAGAATGGGAATGCCTCGTCCACTCCCATCTGGTACTTGAAGGACGAGCTTAGCGCCCAGCCGGAGACCGCGGCGGTCTTCAGCTGCCCTCGCCCCATACGGCTCCTGAGTCCATACTTGGCTTTCGTGGAGCAGACCATTACGCATGGCGCTTCCAGCCTATTGGTGTCGTCGAACGGACGGTAGCAGTATTCGGTGCCGTGTGATTCGATATGACGGGTGCATTCCAGGACGCTCCCTTCTATGAACGGCTCGAAATCGCTCAGCATCCGGATGAGCTCCTGCGACTTGCCCAACGGATAGGCGAACAGTGCGGTAGAAAAACCGCTGGACATGGAATCTTCCACCCAGTCCTTGATGACCCGGGAGATCTTATCGGTGGCCGGGAACCTGTATGACGGGTCCCCATAGGTTGACTCGATGATCAGCACATCCGTCTTGACCGGCCTGGCCCCCTCCATGCCGAAGCGGTCCCGGGTGCTCATGTCACCAGTGTAGAGGACGGTCTTCCCGCCATTGACCCGGAACATGTTGGAACCAGCGATGTGGCCTGCGTTGAGCATTTCCACGTCCGGGTGGGTGGAGGGAACAATAGGCTTGGTGAGCGGTCGCTTGAGCCTGGTGGAAGCGAGCGTCGCCGTTATCGGTGAACACACGATGGACCGCCCCTCGAGCTTCTTGGTCGCGCTCGGCAGGTGGTCTGAATGAGCATGCGAGATGCAATGCACTCCACCGTCGGGGGTGCTCCTGGGATCGAAGAAGAACTTGATCCCGCCCATCTGGACCTCAACACCTTGGCCCCCCGGGCAAAGCTTCACCTCTGGCGCATCCCCTGGCATCGGACGCGACTATCGCGGCGCTAGTATATACCGATTGCAGATGGTGCACCGAATCTGCTGGACGACGAACTTTCGTGCTATCGTCACGGGACGTCATGCCCGGCCATGCGGAGCGCCTCTGTTGCCCGCTGCAGGTCATGCTTCCTGACCAGTACGTAATCGGTGTTGAAGGTGGACATGACGAAGATGGGGACGTTGGCCCCGGCCAGCGGCAGTACGAGCTGCGACAGGATGCCGATCTCGGAGAATTCGAACTGTCCGACCAGTTTGATGCATTTCCAGCCCTTGCTGCACTTGACGCCCTCCGGCACCAGGTCCTCGCCGCACACTATCGTAACCTCGTCATCGGTGCGCATCACTGAGAAGATGCCTGTGCCGTCGCTCCACTCCTCGACCTCGGAACCGGGCTCCAGCTGACATATCGCCAGCGTCACGTCCAGAACCTTGAGCGTAAGCCTCATCGCCCCTAGACGCGAGAGCTGCGTGTCTTGATAGGAAAATAAACGGCCTTGCAGCAGCGGATCGCTCGAGAAATCGATTCCGGGCACGATATTGGCCGGACAGTAAGCAACCTGTTCAGTTTCAGCGAAAAAATTGTTCGGCCAGCGATCCAGCACTATGCGGCCTATCACCTTCAAGGGCACCAGTTCTTCGGGGATCAGCTTGGTCGGCGTCCAGATGATCGAACGGAAATTTGTCCGCCTCCTCCTGCGTGAAGAGCTGAACCGCGAATTCCCACTCGGGAAAATTTCCCGCTGTTATTGCCTCGAACATATCGCGGCGGTGGAAGTCTTGATCAGCGCCGGCAATCTTGACGGTCTCATCCCAGATGGTGGATTGCAAGCCGAGCTTGGGGCGCCAGTGGAATTTGACGAATGTCGATTCGCCAGCATCGTTGATCAGGCGGAAACTATGGACGCCAAAGCCTTCGATCATCCGCAACGAACGCGGTATTGTGCGATCAGACATTATCCACATCACCATATGCATGGATTCAGGCGTGAGCGAAATGAAATCCCAGAATGTGTCGTGCGCGGTTGCCGATTGCGGAAAGCCGCGGTCGGGTTCCATTTTTACGGCATGGATGAGGTCGGGGAATTTGATGGCATCCTGGATGAAGAAAACCGGAATGTTGTTGCCGACCAGGTCCCAGTTGCCTTCCTTCGTGTAAAACTTGACGGCAAATCCGCGCACATCACGAGGGGTATCTACCGAACCCGCACCGCCGGCGACGGTCGATATACGAGTAAACACGGGCGTCTTCTCTCCTACCTCGGTGAGTATCCTGGCGGTGGTATACTTCTTTAATGAGGAGTCAGCTCGAAGTATCCATGCACGCCTGTCCCTCGCGCATGAACGATACGCTCGGGAATACGCTCGTGATCGAAATGCATGATTTTTTCGCGAAGGATAAAATCCTCCAAAAGCGTGGGGCCGCTTGGATTGGCCCTGAGCGAGTTTTGATCATCGGAAATCGGCACTCCCTGGTTCGTGGTGAGCGCCGGGTGCTCTCCGCCAGCGATCTGGTGCAGCTCGCCGCCGACGGCCGGTCGTGAGCTTTCGTTGGAGGTCGGGACCTCCTTTCTGCGTTTTCCTGAAACCCGGGTCATGTCCCTGCATTCCGTACCATAGGGATAATAAGGGTATTTGCTCGAATCAACGGTATATGCTATCCATATCGCAGGACCGATCTGGATAGGCATCTGGCCGCACTTTCGGTCACCTCTCCCCTTCATGCCTATATATGGAAAAGACCAAAGAGGTGCATAGTGAGCGCCGATGGAACTAAGCACAACGGAACAGGCAGAATATGCAAGCATCGGCATTTCGCATGAAGCGCCCTATGCCGATCGCATCGACCGGTCAGTGCGTACCTACGTACCACCGATCGATGCGCTGATAGGCGGACTGAGGCCGAAGACCATGACCCTGATCGACAGCGCCGACCGGATCGTCTTTGGCATGGTCAACATGATGTCGGTGAACGCCGTCAGCGAGAACCACGACGAGGTGATCTGGGTGGACGGAGGGAACTCCGCTAACCCGTTCGAGCTGACCGCGGTGTGCAAGCGTTTCCGTCTGTCGTCGGACGAGGTCCTCTCCTCGGTGACGATATCGAGGGCGTTCACCGCCTACCAGATGTCCACCCTGATCGAGGACATGCTGGAGAAGGAGGTGGAACGCATCCGCACCGGCATGGTGGTGATATCGTGCTTCCCGGACCTGTTCCAGGATAAGGACATGGAATGGTCTGAATCGTTCCAGCTGATGCGCCGGTCAATGGACAAGCTGCGGGAGCTCACGGAGAAGCACGACCTGGTCACGGTCATCACGAACTTCGGCCTGGCCAAGATGTTCTACCGGAAGGGTCTCAGGCCGCTGCTGTATGACGGCGTGGACCGGGTGGTGCGCATCGAGACCTACGGGAAGGCGCTGCGCATCATGCTGCCGAAGGAGAACACTGGAACGTTGTACCGTCCGGTGCCGCGCAACCAGACCACCCTGGACGAGTTCGGGGGGTGGTGACGACGGGCAGGACCGTTCCCACCTACCGCATGAACGCGGAAGGCATGATCAACAGCTGGTCCGATTACCGCCGGGCATTGCCGCAGGACGACAAGGTGGCGTTCGACTCGATATGCAACCGGGTGCGGATGCACGCTTCCGCCGCAACGTACGCCGCGTTCACCGACCCCTTCGAGAGCGCGGTGCTGTCGATACTGCTGGAGCAGGAGAAGGAGATCCTGGCGCTGCGCAAGAGCGTTGTCCGATGAGAGGCTGGATCATCGACTGCTACGCCGACACCAAGGACGACTCCATGGTGCTGTGGCTGTGGACAAGCCAGGGCGTCCGGAAGATCGTGGACCGGAAGTTCCGCCCGGCGTTCTTCGTCTGGGCCCCGGAGGACAAGATGGCGGAGCTCCGTTCCGGATTGCGCATCGCCGGCATCGGCGAGCAGACGTTGGAGAAGCACCGCACCTGGCTGGGGGAAAAGAAGCGGGACGTGGTGAAGATCGTCCCGGACTGTTATCTTTCTATGATGCCGACGGCGAAGATGATCGACCGCTGGGGCCTGTACCGCGACTACAAGCTGTTCAACGTCGATTTCCGCATGGACCACCGCTACTATCTGGCGCATGGCATCTTCCCGATGGGCCTGCTGGACACCGGTGAGCGGTACCATCATCTGGACCAACCGTACCGGCTCGACTATCCCATCCCGGACCTGAAGGTGATGCGCCTGGACATCAAGGTGAACGCCCGGAACCACATACCGACGTACGAGGACCCGCTGCGTTCGGCGTCGCTCGCCGGGGACGAGGTGGACGGTACCGAGGAGGACGTGCTCCGGGGCGTTCTGGAGCTGGTGCAACGCAAGGACCCGGACATCATCCTGACGCAGAACGGCGACAGCTTCTATCTGCCCTACCTATCGCATCGGGCAGAATTGCTGGGATGGAGTTCGACCTCGGCCGTGAGAAAGGCGTGCGGAACGCCAAGGGCAAGAGCTACTTCACCTACGGACGCATCGTCTACAAGCCGCCGGCGCAGAAGTTGCGCGGACGGATACATATCGACGCCGACAGTTCGTTCACGTTCGAGGAGGGCGGGCTGTACGGGCTGATCGACATGACCAGGATGTCCCGCATATCGCTGCAGGAGATGTCCCGGCTGTCCCCCGGGACGGCCATCAGCTCGATGCAGGTGAACGAGGCGGTGCGCTGCGGGACGCTGGTGCTGTGGAAGAAGAACCTGCCGGAGAACTTCAAGACCGCCGGAGAGCTGATCGTCTCGGACCGGGGCGGTTTCATCTACGAACCGAAGGTAGGCATCCACGACCGGGTGGCGGAGTTCGACTTCGCCTCGCTGTACCCGAGCATCATGGTGGTGCACAACATCTCCCCGGAGACGCTGCAGTGCGCATGCTGCCCCGACTCCCGACGCCGGTCCCGGAGATCGGTTATCGTATCTGTGAGAAGGGGCCGGGGCTGCTGCCAAGGGTGCTCGAGCCGATCGTCCGGCGCCGGATCGCGCTGAAGAAACTTTCCCAGAGCGGGTCCCGGCATGCCAAGATGTACGATTCCCGGGCCAAGGCGCTCAAGTGGGTGCTGGTGACCTGCTTTGGCTATACTGGCTACCGGAATGCACGGTTCGGCCGGATCGAGTGCCATGAGGCGATCAACGCCTACGGCCGGGAGATACTGCTGCGGACGTCTGCGCTTGCGGAGCAGCGTGGTTTCCGCGTGCTGCACGGCATCGTCGACTCGCTCTGGCTCCAGGGGGACGGGGACACCGCCGCGTTCTCCGCGGATGTGAAGAAGATAGAGAAGATACCGCTGGTGCTGGACGGCATCTACAATTGGATCGTGTTCCTGCCGAACATCACCACCGGCGTAGGCGCGCTGAACCGTTATTATGGCGTGTTCGAGAGCGGCGAGGTCAAGATCCGCGGCATCGCGCTGCGGAAGCATGACACCACGACCATCGTGAGGGAGCTGCAGCAGGCGATGCTGGACCGGCTTGCGAAAGCAAAGGACTCGGCGGAGTTCAGGGGAGGCGATACCGGAGGTATTGGACATCGTCGGTGAGTATGTGGAGACGATCCGGTCCGGCACCGTGTCGCTGGACAAGCTGGTGATAACCAAGCGCATCTCCAAGGAAGTGGAGGAGTACACGCAGCATAACGAATCGTTCGCGGCCCTGCAGCAGATGAAAAAGAACGGGTTCTCGGTGCCGCCCGGGGAGGCGATCGAGTACGTCGTGCTCGGCGGCGAGGAACGGGTCAAGCTGGCCAAGTTCCTGGATGGAGACGAGGTCTACGACCCGGAGAAGTACGTGGAACTGGCCCTGCGCGCCGCCTCGGAACTGCTGGTCCCCTTCGGTTACGACATCGGGACGATGCGCACCATGTACTCAAAGGAACAGGAGCAGGGGGCAGCACACCAGACCGGCCCAGCCGACCCAGCGCGCCTTGCGCGGATCGCGCCAGCGGAACTGGAAAGCTACCAGACGGAGCCGGCCGTCGACCAGATAGATCTCCTCGCCGGACAGACCGTCCAGGAGTATGTGGCACAGGGCGCCGAGGGCGGGGAGGAACAGTACCGTCCATTCGCTGGTGAGCCCGGCGAGGACGGCTGAGACTGGAAGGATGAGAAGCGCGTATGGTGAGTGCAGGAACCGCTCGGAACGGTTCGATGGCGATACCGTCCGGTCCAGGTCCATCAGGAGAGAGGTCATCACCGCCATGAAGGCCAGCGGGAGCGGGGCACCGATCAGGAGCAGCAGCATCCCCGAGACCAGGAATGCCAGTCCGGCGTGGTGCAGGACCTCGGTCATACCAGTCCACCGAGGAACGAGGCGAACGTCAGTTCCGCTCCAAAGAAGAACAGCGTTATCGGCATCAGGAGACATCCAGTGAGGTGCACCCGGTTGATGCCGATGCGTGGAGGGATCAGCCCCAGCAGCGTGGCGGCGAGCAACAGGAGCAGACCTGGTATCCCGCTCATCAGCAGGACGAGAAGGACCAGCGAGACAACGATGATCTTGGTCAGTCTGTCCAGGTTGAAATGTCCCATCTTGGATGCGAACCACCTGCCTATCCGCATGGTGATCACGTAGCCGAGCAGAGCCGCTGCCAGCACCGACACCAGAAGCATGATCGTCTCTGCGGACGTGACCGACGAAAGTGCTTCGACCTTTTCAGCACCGAGCATCTGCTTCACCACCAAGAGCGCTCCGGATCTGCCCTTCCCGGTCACTGCCAGCGCCAAGATGCCGAACACCGCCGCCGCCGTTCCGACCGACGAAACCATGGTGATGAACCTCCTGGCAGAGTCCACCTCGTCTTCGTCGTGGTCCTGGTCGGCCATGGAGCCGATCATCGTTCCGGTGGTGGAGGTGATTCCGGGCACCCAACCCACGAACCCGCCGGCCAGCGCGCCTCCGATGGCCGCCCTGGTCTCGAGGTCCTTCTAACCTCCGGGTCCTGCCGCGGGACCGGTCCCGAGGACACCGAGGAGAGCAGGGTCGGAAGGCCGAACAGTCCGGTCAGCAGAGGGAATAGCAGGTTGCCGTCGGCGCCATCCCAAATGCCGGTCAAAGGTAGTCTCCCGTTCAATGCTATGAAACCCATGAGCCCGGAGGACAAAAGGAGCACGAACGCCGAGAACTTGTTCCGCGACCGGTTCCGCCTCACCTTCCAGACGCCGGTCACCTCCGCTCTCCCGGCCGTCGTCCCGGCATGGGCAAGCACGGTCCACCGACCCTGCGCCGTATGTAGTATGAACCGCCTGCGGGACGACCTTTCCAGTCTCCCCCAGGCCTTCACATTCTCACCATCATGGGGTACCAGCATCGGGACGGTGATTCTTTCCAATCTGCTAACCGAACCACGTCGGGCATCGATCGCAACGGTGATCTTTCGGTCATCGGCCTCTGCCATCACCAGCATCGCCATCACGACAATGAGCACTCCCGGTATCAGCGGTTCGAACCGGTCGTAGATATTGATCGGATCGGACATCAGCACGAACAAAGGTATCGTCAGGATGATCGCTACGGAAGCCCCGGCCAGGCTGCCTTTCGCGGCGCATGATACCGCCTCCAGGCCTTTTCCAGAAAGGAGGAGCCGGTGTCCAGGGAGTACGGAAAGGGCGGTATCCTCATCTGGTGCTCCCAGGAATACCGAGGGAATGAAATCCATGAAGGAATGCACGACAGATGCGGAAATGATGATGCAGCACACCAGCAAAGGAACGTGGCTGACCCCGAGCCCAAACGCTCTGCAAGTGACGCCGATGAAGTCGGCGATCTCTGGATAGGAGACTAACATGATCAATGCCAGCGTGTTGATATGTATGCCCGGCGCGATGCCGGTGAAAGAGCCCAGTACAGCCCCGATGCATGTGCAGTACAAGACCATCAGGAACAATCCGATATCCACGGATAGGCAGCACGATCACCTCGTGTTATCCAGTCTGCTACAATCAGCATTCTCCTGGGAGAACGGTTTATATCCGTTTGGATGTATTCATCGCATATATCCATGACTCCTGTGATCAAGGCCATCAACCTTCGCAAGGAATTCGATGAGCTAATCGCGGTAGCAGGCATCAATTTCTCGATCGAGGAGGGCGAGTGCTTCGGCTTCCTAGGACCTAACGGCGCGGGCAAGAGCACCACCATGCGCATGATCTACTGCGTCTCCCCCCTGACCTCCGGGACGCTGAACGTGTTGGGCATGGACGTGAAAGAGGATCGCCAAAGGGACATCAAGGCGCTGATCGGCGTGGTGCCGCAGGAGAACAACCTGGACCCGGACTTCACGGTGCACAAGAACCTGACCGTCTACGCCCGGTACTTCAAGATCGATCCGAACCTGGCGTCGAAGCGCGCCGACGAGCTGATCGAGTTCATGCAATTGAAGGAGAAGCGCGATTCCAAGATCGAGGAACTGTCCGGCGGTATGAAGCGCAGGCTCATCATCGCCAGGGCGCTGATCAACGATCCCCGTATATTGATCCTGGATGAACCGACGACCGGACTCGACCCGCAAGCCCGGCATCTCATTTGGGAGAGAGTGAGGGAGCTCAAGAAGCGCAAGGTCACGGTCATCCTGACCACTCACTACATGGACGAGGCGGAGCAGCTGTGCGATCGGCTCATTATAATGGACAAGGGCAAGATAGTCGCCGAAGGGAATCCACGCGACCTGATAGAGAAGCATGTAAGCTCCCAGGTGCTGGAGATGATTCCACCCTCGGACGAACTGATCAGGGTCATCACGGAAAACGGGTGGAACTACGAACGGTACGCTGACCGGATATTCGTCTACACCAATGACAGCGCAGCTGTGATGGCGCTAATCAAGGGCAAGGTGCCCTTGGAAAGGAGCATAATCCGAAATGCCACTCTAGAGGATGTATTCCTGAAATTGACCGGCAGGGGGCTGGTCGAGTGACCCTAATGGGCAACATCAGTTGGCGTTCGTGGGACGCCTGGAGGAGGAATAAGGACGTCTTTCTCAAGACCTGGAAGACGAACTTCCTGCCGCCGTTCATCGAACCGGTGCTGTACCTGCTGGCAATGGGCTTCAGTTTCGGGGCGGCGGTCACATTACCGCCCTACGAGGGCAGAGAGATAAGCTACGTGGCCTTCCTCGCCCCCGGCCTGGTGGCGATATCGATCATGAACAACTCCTTCTACGAATGTACGTACGGTTCTTTCGTAAGGATGCACTACCAGAAGACGTTCGACGCGATGATCGCTACGCCGCTGTCGATCGAGGACGTCATCGTGGGCGAAGTGCTTTGGGGCGCGACCAAGGCCATGATCAACGCCAGCATCGTGTTGCTGGTCATTATCGCGGTGGGGGCCGCGAGCTTCCCAGGACTGTTACTGATACCGTTCATCGCGTTCTTCGGAGGGCTGATGTTCTCCTCGATGGCGCTGATATTCACGGCCGTCGTCCCCAACATCGACTCGTACAACTACCCGTTCTTCCTGTTCATCACGCCGATGTTCCTGCTCAGCGGAACCTTCTTTCCGTTATCATTGCTGCCGTCTTGGGCGGCCGCCGGGGCTTATGCGCTGCCTCTGACCCACGTGACCACCCTCACGCGCGATCTGTGCCTGAACATGTTCACCATCAACAGCGCGGTCAGCATCATATACATCGGCATACTGGCCATTGTACTTACATCGCTGGCGGTGTTCATGATGAAAAGAAGGCTGATCAAGTGAAGCTGCTCAGGTCTCCTAGTTAAGAACGACCAGTTTCCCGTCCCTGACCTCGACCTTGACCAGTGTCTTGATCTTCACCTTCAGCTCGGACTCGAGCTCTGCCTTGTGGTCTCCTTTCTCCACGACCACGATGATATCGACGATAGTCACTCCCATCTTGTGAAAGGCCTGGATGAGCGCGCGCATCGTTCCGCCGGTGGAGATGACATCATCCACGATCACTACCCGGTCCCCTGACCCAAGGCCGTTGATGTACATCTCCTTCTCTGAATACCCGGTGACCTGATGGACACTGACCTCCCCTGGGAGCTTGTAGCGCCGCTTCCTTATCACGTTATAAGGGATTCCCGTCCTGAGCGTGAGGGGCACCGCCAGCGGTATTCCCATTGCCTCGGGGGCGACGATATAATCGCAATCAAAATCCCCCACGTTCTGCATCCGGTCGATGATCTCCTTCATGACCGTCGCTTCCATGAACGGGATGCCGTCGGTGACCGGATGAACGAAGTACTCGTAATCGCCCATCTTGACGATGGGGGCCGCCTCCAGGCTTCTCCTGAGGTTCTCCAACATGCTCAGAAGTAACCACGTTCCGACGATTTATAACCACTCTGGTGACAGGCTTCGAGTGATGGTTCTCGATTCTTCCGAAAGGATTATGCCCTAGCCGCAACGATTGTTCAGACATGGCTCTTATCAAGATAGCGACCATGACGGACCTCTCGGAAGAGACCCTGACCAAGGTCGAGGTGGATGGAAAGATGATCGTACTCGGCATGGTGGATGGAAAACCATATGCCATGGAAGGCCGCTGCTCGCACATGGGCCAGGACCTTTCCAAAGGGGGAAAGGAAGGGCACGTCGTCCGGTGCAGGATGCACGGAGCAGAATTCGATCTGAGGACCGGGGAAGTGCTCCGCAACATGCAGGCCAAGAAGCTCAAGACCTATCCGGTCACGGTCGAGGGTGAAGAGGTATTCATCGAGCTATGAGGTCGATCAGCTACCTCATCCCTTCTTGTTCCAGGCATCCCCTTTCTTCTCGATTTGCCCTTCAGAATTGAGCTCCTGAAGGGTCTCCCGGATCAGGTCCATCGGGACATCGATCGAGAACTGCTCTTTGAAGGCCTTCTGTACCTCGCTCTCATTCCTGGCCTCGGTAAGTGTTTTGGGCAGGATCGTGCGCAGGTCCTCGTGCAGGTTCCAGGGGAAGATAAACCAGGTCCACTCCTCCTTGGCGATATGAACACAGAAGAAGTCGGGCTGGATCTTGGAATGGGCGATATGCAGCAGGGTGGAGCTCTTGAGATCTTTCGGCTTCATCTTCATCAAATGCCCCAAAGCCAATATCAGGCTCTCGCCCGTATCGGTAATGTCGTCGACCACCAGAACCTTTTCACTTGCGATGTCTATACTCAGCTCTTGCGTGAGCAACGCTTTCCCATCATGGTTCGCGGTGACGCCCCAATGCTCGGTCTTCACCGCATAGAGCTTCTTCACCTTAAGGTGATCGCAGATGAGCCTGGCTGGCACCCATCCGCCTCGGGTCAAACCAATCACCACGGTGGGCTGGAAACCGGTCTCGGATATCTTCCTGGCCACCGTCTCGGTCCACTGTGCGATCTCGTCCCAGGTCACTAATTTGCATCGGAAGCTCTCCACCTTCTCCATAGTTATTCCTCTGAAAGCGCTCGCGATGAAATGAACCACGAGCCAGCATTGTCCCTATTCTCTGCAACGCCATCCGACGGAAAATAGTTTGCTTGAAAATATTCCCAGTTAATCTTTAGCGACCACTTCGACGAACGCCATGATCTGGGAGTCGAAAAGACCCTTGTCGGAGATCTTGAGTTGCGGTATGACCAGTAGAGCTTGGAAGCAAAGGGTCATGAAGGGGGCGGCGAGACTACACCCCATCGAGTGCACCATCTTCACTGCCCGCGTCTCCTCTTCGGCAACAAGATGGCACGGACTGGTGCTCATCAGACCGGCGATCGGGAGGTGCATGGATTCGTTTCTTTCGCCATCGGTGACATAATAGCCCCCCTGTTCAGAGACGTGGTTGATCGCCTCCGCCAGTGAGATCGCGTCAGCCCCGACCGCAATGATATTGTGAGAATCGTGCGCCACGGTGGACGCCATTGCGCCCCGCTGAAGGTTGAATCCAGATACTAAGGCGACCGATACTGGTGCCTCGTGATACCTGTTCACTACCGCGATCAGGTTGATGCCTTTCAAGGGGTCTGGAACTACGGCCCCCTCGTTTACATTGAGAATGGCTGTCTCGGCACGGCTCTCGATCTCATCTGGGATGACCCGGATGACCCGGACCTTAACGGTCGAACCGGGTGCTGGAATCTCGAACTCCACCGGTTTCCGGCTCTGCTTGAGGATCGTCAGGGGAGCTTTCATTGGCTTAACATCGAACAAGGCCTTTCCGTCCTTGGCCACCAGTTCTCCGGCTATGTAGACCTCCTTCACCTTGAAATCCTTCAGGTCGTCCACGATGACCATGTCCGCCGGTTTGCCTGCGCTCAGGACGCCTCCAGGCAGGTAATAATGCCATGCAGGCCATGCGGTCACCGCCCTGATGGCATGAAGGGGGCCCATTCCCATGGAGACCGCTTTCTTCAGAAGGACGTCAACATGTCCCTTCATCAGGTCTGTGGCGCGGAGGTCGTCGCATACCAGGAAGCACTCATTGGCCTTGGCGAACGGCATCAGATCACGCATGTTCTTTTCCGTGCTGCCCTCCCTCACCATCACCCACATACCCAGGTGAAACTTCTCCTCCGCCTCATCCGATGTCAGGCACTCATGGTCGGTCTTGATGCCGGCGTTGATGTATTTGACCAGATCTGGGCCTACGAGTCCCGGGCAATGGCCATCGACCGGCTTCCAGAGCGCATGGGCGACCTTGATCTTGCCCATCACCTCCGGATCATCCCTTATCACACCTGGATAGTTCATGACCTCTCCCAGTGCCACGAACTGTTTCATGCTTAACAATTTCTCGACCTGCTCCGCGTCGATCTTTGCCCCAGCAGTTTCGAAGGGTGTGGCCGGGACGCAGGAAGGGGCGGTATAGAAGATCCTTAGAGGGACTGATTCTGAATCCTGGACCATGTATCGGATACCGTCCATGCCCATTACGTTGGCGATCTCGTGTGGATCGGAAACGGTTGCAGTGGTCCCATGCGGAACGACCGCTTCTGCGAAACGTGATGGAACAAGCTGTGACGATTCTATGTGGATATGGGAATCAATGAAACCTGGAAGTATGAAATGTGATGGTGCAGAGTCCAACTTTTCCACTGCCAGTACTTTTCCGTCCGAAAATGACAATTTCGCTGGGAATATCTTTCCCGAGACCACATCGACGAAGTTGCCCGTGATCGACCTGACATCCATGAATGAATGCTAGCATTGGATGCCAGAAAAAGCTTTTGCCACAAACATCCGTTCAATCATCGGTGTCATATCCGAGAGAGATACTGAACCGCCTTAAATGGAAGGAAGGCAGTTTGGAGGGTGCAACGGTCACTTATGTGCATCGCGGGGCTCCAGGGGACACCATCACCATTCGAGCGGAGGACATTACATCACTGGGGCGCTCATTCTTCTCCACTTCGGACAGCGAGATCCCATACCATCGGATCGTTTTGATCGAAAAGAGAGGGGAAGTTCTCTTCAATATCAAAGAATTCGAAAGAAAAGAAAATGAAACCACCTAGAAGGTGGGAATGTGTTTGGTCACCTGGACTTCGGTTCGTTGCAGTTCGGACAGGCATGCATGAAGGATGGGTACTGAACCCCGCACTTGCTGCACTTGATCATTTCTGTCTTCTGTTCCTTCCTCTTCTGCTCGGCCTGTGCCTGGTCTTGCTTTATCCCCTCTCGCAGGGTCTGCATCTGGTCCTGCTGTTGGGCAGGCTGCTGGTTTTGAGGTGCAGGTTGCTGATACGTCTGCTGGTACTGTTGGGGGGCAGGTTGCTGTCCCTGTTGGGGCGGGGCGACGGTGGCGTTCTGCGGCTGATACTGCTGGTACTGTGGCTGGAACACTTCCTGCATCCTGATATAGCCGAGGATGAGCAGTATTCCTGGGATGCCTCCCGCGAAGAGACCAATGATTCCTAAAATGAGCATGCGGTCGCTCGCTTCCTTGAATTTGCCTTGATCGAGGATGTCGAAGAGCATGCTCTTCAGGATTATGACAAAGATCAAGGCAATGATTCCGTCCACGATGTAGAGTATCCCTGAGAACCGGTCCCAGGTCACTAAGTTCACAATTCCGATGATGAACAACAGGACAGCCAGTATCCCACCGATCAGCTGAGCCCAGTAGGCCAACTTCCTTGCCTCGGCGACACTCGCGGGAAGCCACGGGGGGCCGACCGGATTCACCATGTACGGTAATGATGTCATATTCTAATTCTCTCCCATCTCTACATTGTCCAGATATTGGACTGGACCATGAACTGCGAAAGGCATTCAGGTATAATGAATCTATCGAATGGCCTACGCAGGAAAAAAAATCACCAGAGCGCCGGTATTCTCCACCTCATTCCTGCCCCATCCAGATGTTCTCAGCAATAATCTAATTTACAATAGTTTTATATATTGAATCCCATGTACGAAGAGATAGAAAGTGTGAACTGATGAAGCATAATGATTTCAAGGTGATATACGACCGATTGAATGAACCGGCGGACATCACAAAACTCTCCCAGGAACTCGGTCTTGACATAGAGCTCCTGGATGTCATTTTTACACAGCGAACAGTCCGCGAGACCACTAAAAGCTTCTATAAAGTTCAGAGGAACGCTCAGAAACTGGTTTATGATTGGAACCACGGACTTACCCTGCTCGAGGTTGCGAGAAAATGGAATTTCCCGCCGATCTTGACCGGATTGATGATCTACCAGGTGAGTGGTCGTTCCAAGAAACAGTTCTGGAATATGGTCCGCAACGCTGACACGATCACCGACGAGTCCCTCAGGACGCAGATAAAGGAGATTTCCGAAGAGGACCTTGTCTATTCTCCCTGGGCTACGGAAAAGCAATACAAGCGTGGCACCTGGGGTGAGGAAAAGCTGCAATGCTGGCTGGACGGTCAGAATATATCCTACAGGACGGAGAAGGACCTGCGGGGGGAATTTCCGAAAACGCCTGATTGCCTGCTCGACAAACCCATCAAGGTGAACGGTTGGGAGGTCAACTGGATTGAATCGAAGGCCACCTTCGGCGACAGGGTCGAGGTGAACAAGAATATGAAGAAGCAGCTCGAGCCGTACCTGGAACTCTTTGGCCAAGGCGTGGTAGTCTATTGGTTCGGGTTCGTGGACGAGATTACTCCACCCGGCGGAATCTACATCTCAGATGCCTCGATCACCAGCTTAATTTGCAAGATGCCTTAACTGGATGGCAATCGACTAATATTCACAATGCTTCTTTTGTCCGTGGACTCCGAGTTCATTTCAGCGAGCGAGCTTGAGCGTTTTGGTTATTGCCCCCTCAGTTGGTGGCAGGGCAGAACCGCGAGGGTTAGTTCTGATGCGCTGAAACAGGGGTCAAAGAACCATGAACGGATATCCGAGGACCTCAAGGCTATAAAGGCCAGCGAGGAGAGGGCTGGTTCATGGGAACGGGCAGTCCTATGGTTCTCTGCGATATCCACATTGATGGCTATAATCGGATTTTTTCTCTTGGAGTCGGCAAATCTTACCAATTGGCATTGGCTCCTTACGTTGCTATCGGTGTTCTGGGTGGTAGCAGTTCTATTACTGGTGTATGACGTCTCGACCAAGGCGGAAGGTAGAAATCGCAGGGAACGGCTGCTAGCCATGGCTGGTGTGGTTGTGATGGTGATATCGCTCAATGCAGTGATATTGCTGCAGGTCGACCCGTTCGTAGCCGCCATATTCGAAGTCCTTGCCCTGATATGGCTCATGGGGGCGGGCGTGGCCTTGTACTATTCCCTCATGGCCGAGAGCATCGCCAAGAAAAAGCGCCGCCAGGTCAATGTGGACGGCAAGGTGCTATACGTCGGTACCGACGACCAGAGGCTGTTGGTCTCGGAGAAATACAAGTTGACCGGAAGGCCTGACTACATCTTGATGGTCGGCACAGAAGTGATCCCTGTCGACCTGAAGACCGGCAGGCAGCCACGGGGGCCTCTCTTCTCGCACATACTTCAGGTCGGGGCCTATTGTCTGCTTCTGAGCGACGAGAATGGGAAGCGCGTTTCCCGGGGAATCCTAAAGTATGGCGATGTCGAGCATGAGATCGAGTTCGACATCGAGCTTGAGAACCTGCTGCTCTGTAAACTGGCCGAGATGCGTGCCATTATGAAGAGCGGCGAGGTCCACCGAAACCACAGCCGGACAGGCAAATGTGCCGGTTGTTCTCGCCGGGGTAATTGTCCGGAAAGACTTCAATGATCACTCTATCGTGACGCTCTTGGCCAAGTTCTTCGGTTTATCGATGGAGCAGTTCTTCTTTTTGGCCACATAGTAAGCGAGTAGTTGCAACACGATGGTCACCGGTATCGGTGAGAAGATCGAGGGAGTGGTAGGTACCGTCAGCATTATGTCCGATATCTGGGCCAACTCACGGTCGTTCTCCAGGCCAATCGATACTACCGGCGAATCCCTGGCCGCCACTTCGGATATGTTTGCCATCATCTTGTCATAGGTGTGGTCCTTCGAAAGGCAAACGGCGATGACCGGGGTCTTTGAATCGAGCAGAGCTAAAGGTCCATGCTTCAATTCTCCTGCTGCGAATCCTTCCGCATGGATATAGGATATCTCCTTTAGTTTCAGGGCGCCCTCCAACATGGTCGGGTAGTTGATGTTCCGACCGATGAAGAAGATGTCTCGGGAGTCTTTTATGAAGTTGGCCGCCTCCTCAATCTCCGAGGCTTGGTCGAGAACTGATTGGACCACTGAAGGTGAAGAGCGCAGTGACGACAGAGCGTTCCACATGGAATCATAGCTGAGCACACGCTTGGCATAGCCGATGCGTATGCCGACGATATACAAGGCGATCAGCTGGGTGATATAGGTCTTTGTGGCGGCGACGCCAATTTCCGGACCAGCATGGGTATAGAAGACCTCGTCCACCTCCCGAGTCAGCGAACTGCCGACCACATTGGTGATGCCCAGCGTGTGGCAGCCACGGCGCCTGGCCTCGCGAGCAGCGGCCAGCGTATCGGCGGTCTCTCCACTCTGAGATACCAGGATGACCAAAGGCGATTCCTTCGCCCCCGGGGAATATCTGTACTCTGATGCAAGCTCCAGGGTGGTGGGGATCTGGTGAACTCCTCCATGATGTACTTACCCACCATGGCGGCGTTGAACGAGGTCCCGCATCCAACGATCTTAATGGAATTGAAATTCGCATTAGGGAGAAGATCGCCTTCTACCAAGTCCAGCGCCCCAAGTATCGAGTTGTGGATGGCGGATGGCTCCTCGAATATCTCTTTGAGCATGAAATGCTCGAAACCTCCCTTTTGGGCGTCCTCCGCGGTCCATGAGACGGTCTCCTCATCCCTGGTGACCAGCTTGCCGTCCTTATCAAATACCTGGACCTTATCTGGTGAGATCTTCACCGTCTCGCCGTCCATGATATAGAGGACCTTGTTCGTGTAGGAAAGCAAGGGGGTCACGTCCGAGGCTACGAAGTTCTCCTTTACACCCAAGCCAATGACCAGCGGGTTCTCTTTACGTGCTGCGACGATCTCGCTGCTGCCTTCCTTGAGGGCTGCTATGGCGTATGTTCCGCGGATGGTTGCCACGGTCTTCTGCAGCGCTTCGTGCATGTCTCCCTGGTAGTACTTTTCCAAAAGATGCACGATGACCTCGGTATCGGTCTGGGAGGAGAATCTATGGCCCTCGTCCTCGAGCATCGTTTTCAGGGACATGTAGTTCTCGATGATGCCATTGTGGACGACGGCAATGCCCTTGCTGCAGTCCCGGAAGGGGTGCGCATTCTCATCAGACGGCTTTCCGCATGATGCCCATCTGGTGTGGCCAATGCCTATGGTCCCTTGGATCTCGGGCAGGACCTTCAACAGTTCCTTGATCTCGCCCTTCTTCTTATGGACCTCCAGAGTGGGGGTCAAGATGGCGATGCCAGCTGAATCATACCCGCGGTATTCCAGCCGTTTCAACGCGTCCAATAATACTGACGATGCCTGTCTATACCCAGTATAACCGATGATGCCGCACATCTCAGATCACAACGCTCTTGTTTTCCAGATTTCCTCTGATGGTCGCTCCGTCCCCGATCCGGCAGCCTGACCCGATGATGGATCCGGGCGTCAGGACGACCCTGGAGGCGATGATGGTGTCCTCTCCGATCATGGCCCCGATCTGCTCCACCTTGAAGAACTCGCTTTCTACCTTTACATGTGCCGCCCCCACAAAGGCGGAAAGCGCTCCCTTTATCGTTACACCGTCGTCTATGACCGCGTTCCCCAGATGCGAATGCGAACCCACCTTGACGCTGTTCATGATGATCGAATTGTGGATGCTGGTGAAGGCGTCGATCTCAACGCTGTTCCCGATGCTGGTCGACGGGAATATCGCAACGTACGGTCCGATGTCGCAGCCTTCGCCAATGACCACTGGTCCCTCAAGATACGTTCCAGCCCTTATTCGAGAACCGGCCCCGATCGATACCGGACCCTTGATGGTAACTCCTGGTTCGATCATGCCAGATATTTCCTGCCCATGAAGATCAAGTGCGGTCTCATTAAGCTTGATGAGGTCCCAGGGATAGACCGCGTCATTCCATCGTCCATCGGTCCGGACCGCCTTCAATTGACCTTCATTGATCCATGACTGCAGAACCTGGGTTATTCCATATCTGCCCCCCCTCACCTCTTCCTCGACCGTGTGGAAGATATCCTTTTTGAAATGGTAAACTCCGGTATTGATGATGTTACCGATCTTGCGATCCGGTTTCTCAGTGATGCTAGTGACCCGATCATTCTCGAGCGTGATGACGCCGTATTTCGACGGAAGCTCGCTCTCAGTGACCAGGACAGATGGATTGTTGTCATGCTGGATGATTCGTGAGATAGACTCTTTGTCGACAATGTTATCTCCTGCGACCAGGACAAAATCCTCTTTCACCATGTTCTTGACGGATAGGAGCGCATGGGCGGTACCCAGCTGTTTCTCCTGGACGACATAGGTTATCTTTGCCCCGAACTTGGAACCGTCGCCAAAGAAGGACATGATCCGTTCCTTCTTGTATCCGACGACCATGATGATGTCTTTAAGGCCGTTCTCCACCAACGCCTTGACGACGTAGGCGAGGATAGGCTTGTTTCCAATAGGGAGCATGACCTTGGGCTTTGACATCGTGAAAGGTCTCAACCTGGTGCCTTCTCCTGCAGCGAGAATAATAGCCTGCACTGTAACGCCTCAACGAGCCATGAGCATTTGTGCTATAATAACTTTCCAACCTATTCCCAGATACTAGGAATATCAGGTTAATGCTCTTTGATAATCAGACCACAACGGGGATTAACTGAGGCGGTGTTCCTAAATACAACACTTTAGGCAATTTCACAGGTGAGCATTGATGATCAGTTCAGATGAGATCCGCAGGATACCGACAGAGATATATCAGTTCTTCATGAATCCTGGTGGGCACTCACTCATCCTCCGTGGCAACGCCGGTACTGGAAAGACCACCCTAGCCCTTCAGACGATCGAGGATCTGGCCCACGTCGAGAACAGCTTCTATTTTTCCATGCGGGTTTCTGACCATTCGTTGATGACCCAATTCCCATGGCTGACCGAAAAGCTGATGCCCACTGGCTGCACCGCCGACCAATCCGGAAAGAAGGAGGACGGGTCAGGAAAGCACCGCACTGGTCTTAGCAAACTGAAAGGCATCGGGATGCAGAGCATCGGCTCCGCAAAGAAGGAGATGTCGGTCATGATCGGCAAGGATCTGGGTGACCTTGAGCATGTCTATGACGTGGTGGAAGGATCGTTCCCGGCCCGTTCCCTCATCATCATCGATTCCATCGATGCCATGGCGGAACGGTACAGCATGAGCTGCTCCTCCCTAATCATGGCAATCCAGAAGGATCTGGTCGAGGGATACGGTTCCAATGTCCTGTTCGTCCTGGAGAACAACGAGACAAAGCTCGACTATCTTGGGGACGGCGTCATAATCCTGGGATTGGCCGACTATCAGTTGCGCCGCATAAGGGAGATCGATATCCTGAAATTGAGGGGATGCGAGATCGCTCAGCCGAAGTACCTATTCACCCTCAAAACCTCCCGTATCCAAGCCTTTGCCAATCAGTGGGAAAACGAGGTCAGGCACCAGGAGTTGTGGAAACCGTTGCAGGACGTCGCAGGCAAAGTGTCATTCGGACTCACCGACCTGGACCGGCTGATGCGGGGCGGAATGGAGAAGGGCTCCATGACGCTCATAGAACTGGGTCACGGAATCCCTACCACTATCAGCGGAGCCCTGGAAAGGGCTATGGTGGCTAACTTTGTCTCTTTGAACCGAGGCGTGTTCTGGCTGCCGACCCGTAAGACGTCGGCCGAATCTTCCAAGAACCAGATGGCGGGTCTGTTGACCAAGGAGCAGTTCGAGAAGAACGTAAGGATCCCCGAACTGGCAGCCCAGATGGAAGTGGCTGGTGCCCCATACGTTATGCCGGTAGAAGGTTCATCCCCTGCCTCGGATTACAAATGGAAATCGATATCGTACTCACTGGGGAACGCCGAATCGCCACTACTTTCCCTTATCGGATTTGACTCACTCGAGTCCATCTACGGGGACAAGGTGATGGACCAGATACCCGATCATTTGGCAGCGATAAAGCGCAACAACGGAATATTTGTCGGTATCACCTCGCCTTCGACCAAGTCTACGCAAAGACTGGCTGATCTGGCGAACCTGCACGTCAAAGTAGATAGAATCGGCGGCACCGTCGTGCTGTTCGGAGAGGAACCGTTCACTGAATGCAACGCATTGGCTATGGAGACAAGGGAGCGGGGAGGAAATATCTCGCTCACCCCAATAGTGTGAGGTGAAAAAATGATCAAAGCCTCCCTCCCCGACCATTCCTCCATCCTTATGGTCGGATCACCCGGAATCGGTTTACTGGAGTTCAACATCAGCCTGCTCAAAGATTACCTCACGGACGACGTGTCGGTGATCTTCGTGACGGTCGATGTGCTACCGATGGACATCCTGACCCTGATGGACCAGTTCGGCATCGATACCAAGGCGGTGCTAGGCAAGAAACTGTTCGTCGTGGACTACCATTCCTCTTTGCTTGGTTCCAACGAGGAAAGGTCTTCGTTCCCCAAGTCCGAAGTTAGGCCGGTTTCGGACCTCGAAGGCATAATGTTCAATGTTAACGCTATCGCTTCCGAGCACAGCCGACCGGTCAAGGTCTTCCTGTACACGCTCTCAACCTTGTTCCTGTATAACCAGTCGAACGTTGTGCTGAAGTTCTTCCAGATATCCAGCTCAAAGGTGAGAAGCACCTACGGCACAATGATATTCTCCATCCATGACTGCGTGCATGACGAAAAGACCGTCAATCACCTGATGGCGATAGCCGACGGTGTGATCGAGCTCAAGTTCGATGATGACCTGAATCGGCGCATGCGGATACGCCATATGAGGGGGCATCCTACCTCGAGCCAATGGGTGCCTTTCGAGATCAGGGGCGAGGTCACGGAGGCCTGTCCGGCACTATTGGAATGGCGTTAGATTTTACTCTTCGACCTCTTCCTCTATTTCTCCGTAGATGGTGCGGTGCAGTTCCTTAACGGACTGCTTGGTTGCACGGGAGTAGATAGGGCACTCGGCCTTCGCCGTCACCACCATCTCCTTTTTCCGGCAATATATCAATTGACCGCTGACTCCCAGATCCGGTCTTATCTCCCTGTGAAGACATGTAAAACATTTTTGATCGTTGGTCATAGACGACCGAAAAGAAGCAGATGGTGTATTTTAGCATTGGCACGCAAGTTCGCTATCTAAAACCGGAATGATATGAACTCGGTGAGGTCCATGACGTTCATCCCTCCGGCCTGCTTCAGGTTGAGCACGCAGAACGGGCACGGGGCGAGCACGACATCGGCGCCGCTAGCCGCCGCATCCTCCATCTTTGTCTTAGCCAGGTCCATGGCGATGTCCGGATATCCGGAGAGCAACCCTCCTCCACCACCGCAACAGCGGTCCGGTTCCACCATGTCCAGTACCCTGATCCCTGGCATGGAATGGAGTATGTCATAACAGTAATCGATGGCATGCGGCCCTACCGTCCGTTTCAGGTGACAAGGCTCGTGAAGCACGACTCGCACAACACCGTGGTTCCTGAAACGTAGTTTGGCCAAGCCCACCGACTCGACCAGGTACTCGACGATGTGCAAGGCCTCTATCCCGTAATGATCGTTAATGTGGCTGGTACAGCCTGGACAGGACGTGACCACCTGGGAACGTCCTTCGAAGAGCTTAAGGTTCCTTTTCCTCAATGCCTCCATACGGACCCGGTCGCCGACCTTCTCCAAGGGCGAACCGCAGCACACCAGGCCGGATGGCGTGCGCACCGTCGAGTTCTGCAATAAGGTACGAACCGCACCGTCCGCGATGTTTCGGATCTTCTGGCCGGCGATGCAGCCGGGGAAATAGAGCACAGACGCTTTTTCCACACCGAGCGACAAGGGATCGAGCTCACGTCTTACCGAAAGGCCGTCCACATCGATGTTCTGCATCATCTTGGTGTGCCCTGGCAGCGCCGCATTTCGGTCGAAGATGTCAGCCCTGGCCCTCAGGATCGCTCTAGGCATCTCTATCCTGGAAGGACAAACATCGGCGCACTTCCAGCACATGGAGCAGGCGAATATGTTGTCCCTGAGCGAGTTCACCTCGTGTGGGAAACGGGACGAGTCAACGGCGAGGCTGCGTGGCCCATCGAACCTGCTCACCGTCTCTTCGTGGACCACCGGGCAAGCCCGCATGCACGCGCCGCACTTGATGCAGCGGTCCGCATTGAATGGACGGCTCATCTGGATACCTCTGCGTAGTGTGCGGCATCCCAGGCCGTGTCAAGGGTATCAAGCAGCCCTTTGCCCAGAGGATACGATATTCCAGCCAAGGCGGCCCCGCAGGCAAAGACATTCTCTGCCGAATTGCCGTTGTTCATGATGACTCGGTATCTGCCGTCTACTTCGTATCCAGAGGACAGCGCCCGGGTGATCGGCTGACCTACCTGGCTCTCCTGCTTGCGGGTGATGCCGAATGCCTCGAACGGGTCGGTCACCTCTTTGCCGGAGATCGACAGGCCCGGCCCTATGGCGTTCCCGCCGGCGATGATCAGGGTAGAGAAGTTGATCTCCTGGGTCGTACCCGGGGTCTGGACGATCGCGGTATCATACCGGCCTCCGATCTGGATCAGTTTGGTCACCCTTCGATGGTCCATGACCCGGCAGCCACTGATCGAGACCATTTCGTGCATTGCCTCAGCCAACCTCAATCCTGGCAGAGACAGGGGAGTGACCGGTTCGAACACAATACGTCCAGTGCGCTCGTTCAGCTCGAGCATGGCAGCATTGTAATCACGAAGCGGGAAAAGTGGCGGCAACATGATGGAATCTGCATCCACTTGTCTCAATGCATCGCACAAGGCGTTGAGGGACATCCTTCCCTTATTAGGGATGTGCACTGGGTCCGCCTTGAGACCAGCATCCTGCCTCAGCAGGGAGCAGATCAGTTCCGGGTCCACCTCCGAATTGCCCTCAATGCCGACCACGGCAAGCCTGGACTGCTGCATTGATTCCAGTGTCCCAAGCGCGGTGTATTGTGGAGCTAGTCTGCACCGGTATCGGTTACCGGCGTTGCCCAGAAGGAGCATCTGTTCCCCATAACGGATCATGCTCAGGCCGTTGGACATGAGCCTGGGCAACAGGAAGTCCAGCATGTCCTCGTTTATCCCCGTCCCATTGAAGCATCCTGTGGAGAGTGCGGTGCAGGAGGTGCCAGTATCGACCATCGCCACGTCCCTCCTGCGTTCCGAGATGTAGGTCGCTACTAACATCCCGGCCGCTCCGCCTCCAATGACCAGGAATTCGGTCCTGACCGGATCGAGATGCCTCATCTGGATTCCTCCCTGATGCCATAAACGCCGCGAAGCAGGTGGGCCTTGAACATTTCCTGTCGGAGTTGCTCCCCCACAAGGACCGGGGGCAGGCCCTTGGTGCGCTCGCTCAGGAAACTATCGATGTATTCGATAGGGGCGGTCTTGGACACGCCCATCGCCGCCGACATGAGGCCGAGCATACACAATCCTCCCTGACAGTAGCCCATTCCGACCCTGGTTCGTTTGATCAAGTCGGAGGCATTGCGTGCATCCCCTTTCTTCAGGTGGTATTGGATCTCACCGCGCAAGACCCTTTCGCAGGTGCACACTTCTTCCTTGCCACGTGGATATGAAACGCATTGCTCCAGGACGTTCTGATATGCAGATCCGTTCTTCTTGGCCATGCGCAGAAGCGCCATATCATGGATGCCAGGAACGGAATCAATAATAGGCATTTCCGAGATGATCTCCTTGGCGGTGCGGCACTTGTTACTGTTGTTGATCTTTTGGCAGGCAACATCTGTGACCTTCTCTGCCATGAGCCGATAAGTCGTCAGCTTGCCTCCGATCACGCTCACCAGGTTGTCGATGCCGGAGCCGGCATGATCGATGACCTTGAAGTTGCGGCTGGCGGACCGCCCTCCCCCGCCCGCCGGGATTAGGGGTCGGACCCCGCAATAGGCACGGACCGCCCGGGCACTTGCGATGCCTGGAACCACTTTCGCCGTTTCCCGTAGCAGGAATGAGACCTCTGCCTCTGTAGGTCCGTTCCCATCTCCTGACGTCACTCCATTGGAGGTGGTGCCGATGATCGTGGACGAGTGATTTGGAACAACGATGTCACCGTCTGCGGGAGGCCTTAGGCGATTCACCAGCATACGGCAGAGCCTGCCATTGAGTACGACCATGCTTCCCTTGTCGATCCTCAGAGACAGTTTTTGACCGGCCATGCTGGCAATGGCGGACGACCAGGCCCCGGCGGCGTTGACGACGACGCTCGGGTTCACCGATTCGATGATACCACTGCGGTGATCTTTGAACCGAACCGCATCGATGGAGTAGTCCTTGACCTCCAGTCCCACGATCTCGCAATTGTTGCGGACCTTTACTCCCTTGGCTCTCGCATCCTCGATGTTGGCCAGGGTCAGGCCGAACGGGTCGATCGATCCGTCATCGACCCAGAATGCCCGGACCATATCGCCACTAAGGGACGGCTCCATCTCCCTCGCCTCTCCTACATCCAGTTCCCGGGCTTCCACCCCGGCGTTGGAACAGCCGCGTTTGAATTTTTCGGCGAATCCGTAGTCATCCTCAGGCAATGAAACGAAAAGGCCGCCCAGGTCCTCGATGAAAGGGGCCGCTATCTTTCTTAGGACGTTGGCCTCTGTGGCGCACTCCTTTGCCGATTCAGGGTCCTTGACCGCGTATCTAGCTCCGCTGTGGAGCATGCCGTGGTTCGCACCTGAGGCCCCGGAGCAGAAGTCACCTCTGTCTAGAAGCATTACGGACGCTCCTCGCATCGACAGGTCCCTGGCGATTCCCGCACCGGTGACCCCAGCGCCAATGATCAGAACATCTACCTTTGGCATTCGACACCTGTTCCTTGAATGGCTCGGGAGGTAATGCGTTACGGCGTATTTGTTTGTGACCGTCGATGGACGCTCGGGTCGGAACGACTTCTGGTATGAATTTATTAGAAAATGGTAGCGGGGGATCGATTTGAACGATCGGTCTCCGGGTTATGAGCCCGACGGGATGTCCTGGCTACCCTACCCCGCTATTGTGGAGTAGACCTAATTGAGAAGCCTTAGATAAAGGTTTCCTAACTTCTATTGGAACCAGATTCCTGCCCTTCTTGGTGAATCCAGGTGACTGGTGGCTAATGGGGCATCATGTAAGAGGCCTTTTCCATAACCTCCGTGTTCGAATATTTATCAGGTATCTTGACCGATCCTAGCTAGCTTCTATGTCACATGTCACCCGCCTGGTATTTTTCACGAGGCCATTGCTAGCATGGGAATCCTCGTGGCGGAGCGCATGGTTCCCTCGCCATCAAGAAATAAACAGTTCAGAAGAACTTGCGGAGGCGCATGACGTCCTCCAAGGATCCCTTTATCTTGATCTTCTTGAGCGCCCAGGCTTTCATCGGTTTCATCTTGCCGGTGATCAGGTCCTCTACGGTCTTCGGGTCCGATATTATTGTGATGTCGGGGCAGTCGACCAAACCCTCTTTAAAGGAATGGATCTTGTTGCAGGACAGTTCGAACGAGTAGCTCTCCGTGCACAAGTCCATATTGGCCTTCTTCTTGACGCACCCGAGCTCCTTTTGCAAGGCCTCGTCTTTCTCTACCTTCGCATTGAACTTGGCGATGGTTTCTTCCAGAAGATCTTTTACCGGCATTCAATCAATCCCAGTCGGTCAATTTCGCGTTCTTGGATAAGCTTAGGGCATCTTTGGCCGTAGCCCATGACCTACGCGTATAGGGCGGCAAATCCCCGTTCTCCTTTATCCACTTTTGCAGAAAAGTTCTCGTTATCGGATCAGAGGCATACCCTGATCCTATCTCCTGGCCTATCTCCGTCTGCATTTCGGAGACGATCCGGTCCCGGTTGGTCTTGGCGATTATGGAGGCCGCGGATACTATCGGGTAATGGTCATCAGCCTTGTGCTCGCATACCATCTGGGGATTATAACTCAGCCTTCCGCTGACCATCTGGCGAAAATGTCTCTCATTGACATCGCAGGCATCCACATACACCACTTCCGCCTTCACTCGATCGATCAGCTCAGCGAACGCGACCGCCTCCAGCTCGTTCAATGAGACCTTAGTCCCGCGCCTGTCGATCTCTTCGTGGCCGATGACACGGTATTCCACCCGGCACGAATCGGTTATCTTGGCGGCAAGTTCCTCCCGGCGGGCTGGGGTGAGCTTCTTGGAGTCGCGGACCTGCATCAATCTCAACGGGGCGTCGTCCTCGATGGCCACTGCCGCCACCACCATCGGACCTAGCACCGGCCCACGTCCCGCCTCGTCCACCCCGCAGATCATAAGGTCGGGATTCCCTCCTCGCTATTAATCGGTGTCGGGCCTGTGAAATCTTATAGGCAGCGAGCTATACCAAATGGAGGGAGCAGAATGTCTGAAGTGTATTTCGCAAATCTGAGGGCCCAAGGTGTCAAGGACAACGTAATCAACAAGATAACCAGGCTCTACAAGAAGGCGGGATTGAACCAGACCTTTTCCAAGGGTGACCTGGTGGCAGTCAAGACACACTTCGGTGAGGCGGGGAACACGACCTACCTGAGACCGCAGTTCGTGGCCAAGGTAGTGGACCTGGTGGCGAACTCGGGCGGGAAACCGTTCATCACGGACAGTAACACTCTCTACTCCGGAATGAGAGCGAACGCAGTTGACCATACATACGTCGCGGCCAAGCACGGGTTCTGTTACCCGGTGGTAAACGCCCCGGTCATCATCGCGGACGGGCTCAAGGGAACGGACCAGGTCGAGATCCCAGTCAATCTGAAGCGATGCAAGACGGTGAAGGTCGGCTCCGCCGCGGTTTTGGCGGACAGCATAATGGTGGTGTCGCATTTCAAAGGACATATGATGACCGGGTTCGGCGGGGCGATGAAGAATCTGGGTATGGGATTCGGTTCGCGGGCTGGCAAACTGGAGATGCATCACGATGTCCATCCTGAGGTGAATTCAGAGGACTGCATCGGTTGTGGGACTTGCGCCAAGAACTGCCCAGAACAGGCAATCAGGATAACCAGGAAGAAGGCCGTTATCGACAAGGAAAAATGCGTTGGTTGCGGTGAGTGCTATATCGTTTGCGAGAACGAGGCCATCAATCCCGGGGAATGGACCGACCCCACTGCCATCCAGGAGAAGATCGTCGAATACTGCTACGGGTTGATGCAGGGAAAGGCGAATCGTATCGGATTCATGACGTTCGTGATGGACTTCACGCCGCTGTGCGATTGTGCGGGCTGGAGCGACAGACCGGTCGTGCCGGACATCGGGATCGTGGCGTCCAAGGACATCGTCGCCATAGACCAGGCTTGCGCCGACCTGATCAACTCCGAGACGTCGATCGCCAACACCCGGATCAAGAAGCCCCTGGGCCCGGGAGTGGACAAAATACGTGCCATGCACGATTTCGATTGGACAGTGCAGCTCGAGTACGCGGAGAAATTGGGACTGGGTTCCCGGGACTATAAGCTGATCAAGCTCTGACCCCCTGATCGCCCAACAGTTTGAATGGTCGCAAACGAGAGGTTTTTAATACACAGCCTGAATGACGGCGCTAGTGATACCATGCAGTTGAGTGATGTCCAAAACAGGCGGCTTACGAACGGGTTCATGCTGACCAGGGTCGGCGTCACAGGCGTCAAGAAACCTGTAGCGGTGGATCGCGCTGGTCATCTGGTCACACTTACATGTACGTTCGACGTCTTCGTCGACCTGCCATCCGAGCAAAGGGGCTCGCACCTTTCCCGCAACCTAGAGGTCATTACCGATGTCGTGGAGGGGAGCCTCAACAAGCCTGTGAAAGGCATCGAGGAGCTCGCATCCAACATGGCCAAGGACCTTCTTGAGAGGCATGAGTATGCAACCTATTCCGAGGTCAACATCGAGGCCGACTATTTTTTAGAGCGGACCGTCCCATCCGGCAGGAAGACGATGGAGTCCTTCAAGCTCATGGCCAAGGCAATCAGCCGAAAGGGCGATGGATTGAAGAAGATGATAGGGGTCCAGGTCATCGGTATGACCGCGTGCCCCTGCGCCATGGAGACGGTCAAGGACCTGCAAAGGGGCAACCTGCGGTTCAAGGATAGCGACCTGCCGAACATCACCCATAACCAGAGGAACGTCGCCACCCTGATGATTGAGATCCCGGAAGAACTGGGCATAGAGGCCAACGACCTGATCGAGATCGCCGAGGCGTCTTTCAGCTCCCCTACGTTCGAGATCCTGAAGCGTTCCGAGGAGGCCATGGTGGTCATCCAAGCGCACGACCACCCGAAGTTCGTTGAGGATGTGGTCAGGGAGAACCTGCAGCGTATCTTGATGAAGTACACGGAACTCCCAGACCAGACGCTGGTGACCGTAAGGAGCGAGAGCGAAGAATCCATACACAAGCACAACGCCTTCGCCGAGAGGATTACCACCCTGGGCGAACTGCGCGGCTGAATTTTCGGAAGATCCCAATGAACTCCAAGTACAAGCTGATGGTGTGCGACGTCGACGGCACTATCACCGACAAGAAGAAGTGCATCCAGACGCTTGGTATCGAGACGTTGAGAAAGGTCCAGGACAATGGCTACACCGTCTCGCTATGTTCCGGTAATGTGCTGCCAGTGGCGTTCGGACTGTCCACTTTCATCGGGCTGAAGGGACCAGTCATCGCTGAGAACGGCGGTCTCGTATCCTACAAGGAACAGATATTTCAGCTGCACTCTGACGGAAACGCAGTCAAGGCGTTCGCCTACCTCAAGACCAAGATGCCGGAGGTGGAGAGGCTTTTCACTGACAACTGGCGCAAGACCGAGGTAGCGGTCAAGCGTTCCTTCGACCTGGAGACCGTGAAGGAGGTCCTGAAGGATTGGAGCGTAGATATCGAGGCCACTGGTTTCGCCATTCATATCATGGAGCCGGGGCACAGCAAGATGGACGGGGTCAGGAAGGCTTGCGAGATCCTCGACATAGACATCTCCGAGGTGGTCGCCGTTGGTGATTCCGACAACGATGTGAAGATGCTTTCCCAGTGCGGTTACGGGATCGCGGTCGGCAACGCCTCAGGACCGGCAAAGGAGGCTGCCGACTACATCAGTCAAGCCCCTCATTCCGAAGGAGTGGCCGAGGGCCTGGCTCATCTAGGGATGCTTCAAGAACCTCAAGGAAGACAATGTTCGGCCACTCCCGATGAAGAGAACGGCATATGAATCGTTCATAATTTCGGAAGTTTTATCACATACCTTATCCAAATGATATTTCATGGACCTGATCGGCCAATGCAGCATCTGTGGCCGCCCAGCGCGCTTCACCTGCGCGATCTGCGGACAGCTGGTCTGTGAACGGCATTACGACGTTAGAACAAAGATGTGCTCTAACTGCAGCCCTTCGGCATCAAAGAACTATGAGAAAAGGAAATGGGAGGACGATAAGATCCTCCGCTGATGAAAATTCTCAGAGGTTTATAGAAGCTTCTTTGCACTTGCCTCGTCCAGGTTGATGGACTTGAGCAGGTACTTCAGCGCCTTCTTGGTGATGATCTCCATCGTCTTCTCGTCCATGTGCTGTTCGAAGACGACCGGTGCCTTGCGGAAGTATTCCACACCGAACTCCGAGTAGTAATAGGACGAGTTCTCCGGATCTTTCTCGGACGCCTTCAGGTACGCCGCCTCGGCGTCGTTGAACAGCCCCACGTCCATACAGAAAGCGCCTTTCGCTTGGTAGATGAACGGGTTGTCAGGCTCGAGCTCAATCGCCTTGTTGTAGAGGGCGATGACTTCTTCCTGTGTGACCTTGGGAACGAGAACGCCTGCATCGGCCTTGGCCAAATACGCCTCTGCGCTCGTCGGGTTGGCCTTGATGGCCTTGTCGAACTTGGATAGGGCTGCGGCGTATTCGCCCTCGCCCATTGATTGGAATCCCTGCTTCATCAATTTCTCGTAATCATCCGCCATCGGATCACTTAATCCGCAGTAAGTTGTGATAGGTGATAAACGTTTTCTTTTGGATGACGATGTTAGGGACTGTGCTGGACGTATGCTATTTGTTAACAAGGCTTGTATTTTTGCGTGGGTAAGGGCCTGTCGATCAGTGCGAAAGTTTGACATGACTGCAGTCGCTTCGGGTCAATGCGGTATCCGTCATCGAAGGCCCGCAGGGTTGACTAGCATGGACATTGAAAAGGTGAAAAGGGTCGCGAAGGTCGCGAGATTGGAGCTGACTGATGAGGAGCTGAAGAAGTTCGCCCAGGATCTCGAGGACATTCTAAATAATTTCTCTGTGCTGGATGAAGCGCCCGGACTAACCGAGTACGATTTCAACCCCGTGCCGGTGAACGATGTACTGCGCGAGGATCAGGTGGGCCAGGAGTTCGACCCGGCAAAGCTGCGTGCGATGATGGACACATACGAGGACTACGTCAGGGGGCCGAGGCTCTCATGAGCGGCAGCATGGATGAAGCCCAGCTCAGAGCCATCAACGACAAGTATCACATATTCAACCAGCTGATCAACCGGGATATGTTGGAGGCGGATGATAGTTCGTCTTTCACATTCTCCGCCAAGGACAACCTGTGCACAAAGGAGTTCCAGGCCCGGGCCGGTTCGAAGATCCTGGAAGGATATCGTCCACCTTTCGACGCCACCCCGGTACGCAAGCTCAGGGAGGAAGGCGGTCTGCTGCTTGGCAAAACGAACATGGACGAGTTCGGTTTCGGAACGTTCAGCACAAACTCCGGTTTCGAGATCCCGTTGAACCCGTTCGACACGAGAAGGGCATGCGGCGGTTCCAGTGGAGGAGCGGCGGCTGCAGCCGCGCTCATCGATGGTCATGTTGCGCTGGGCGTATCCACCGGAGGTTCGATCTCTGCCCCAGCCTCATTCTGCGGCGTGTACGGGATCACACCAACCTATGGGCGAGTGTCCCGTTATGGCTTGATAGACTACGGGAACTCCCTGGACAAGGTGGGGCTGCTGTCCCGTTCGATGGCGGACATCAAGAAATTACTGCCCTCGATCTCGGGTTCCGACCCGAAGGACCCGACCTCCTGCACTCAACCGAGGCTCAACATCTCGAAAAGGAAGATCAAGAGGCTGGCACTGCCGAAGGAGGCCATGGCCAACATATCACCCGAGGTCGAATCAGCTTTCCACGATGCACTTGACGCACTTTCCGGTCTTGGCATCGAGGTCGACGTGGTAAGTATGTCTTCGTTGCGATTCGCCATGCCCGCGTATTACATATTGGCCACGACCGAGGCATCGACGAATCTGGCCAGATATTGTGGCATGAGATTCGGGGTTCCGGAAAGGAACGTGTCGCAGCACTTCAACGATTTCTTCTCCGGTGTTCGTTCTGAATGCTTTGGACAAGAAGCGAAGAGGCGAATACTGCTGGGCACATTCTGCCGGATGGTCGGCTTCAGGGACAAGTATTACCTGAAATCCCTGGCGGTACGGCAGTTGATCACGAAGGAATATCAGTCGGTATTCGCCGACCATGACCTGATCGTCACCCCAACTATGCCGTTCGTGGCACCCAGATTCGAGGAGATAGCCAAGATGAAGCCGCTGGAGATGTATTCGGCCGATTTCCTGACCATCCCTCCCAACCTGACCGGGCTGCCCCATCTATCTGTGCCCTGCGGATATGCACCAACGATGCCTGTGGGAATGCAGTTCGTGGCACCGCATTGGGACGAATCAGGCTTGATCTCGATGGGTGAGGAATGGGAGAGCGTCTTCCGTCTCAGGAAAGCGGAGGTGTCATTATGAAGATCGGCCTGGAGATGCATTTCCAGCTTCCCACCAAGTCGAAGCTATTCTGTCCCTGCAGCACTGAAGGAGCTGACCCGAACACGCACATATGCCCCACTTGTCTCGGCTTCCCCGGTTCCCGGCCGGCCCTGAACCGGCAGGCGCTCGAATACGGACTGATGATCACCAAGTTCCTGAACTGCGAGCTCCACGACCGTATCTGGTTCTCCAGAAAGACTTATTTCTACCCAGACCTGCCGAAGAACTTCCAGATCACCATGTACGAGAGCCCGCTGGGCGAGCATGGCCATTATGAGCTGAATGGCAAGCGCATCGGCATCTGGAGGGTCCACATCGAGGAGGACCCGGGCCGGATCAAGCGGGTGGGTCGGTCAGGTGAGGAGGTCTCGCTCATCGACTACAACCGCAGCGGCGTGCCGCTGGTGGAGATCGTCAGCGCACCGGACATGTCGTCACCGGCCGAGGCCAGGGACTTCGTCGCCGAACTGTTGGTCGAACTGCGTCATCTGGTAGGACTCAGCGCCTCTGACGAGCAAGTGGCCCGTTGCGATGCAAACATTTCCGTGGGAGAAGAGCGCGTCGAGGTCAAGAACATCCTCGGGCTGAAGAACCTGGAGAGGGCGCTCACCTACGAGGTATCCCGTCAGACCAAGATGCTGGCAGCGGGCAAGGTGATAGTCCGCGAGACACGGGCTTTCGACGAGGAGCGAAAGGTGACGATGCCAGCCCGGAAGAAGGAGATGGAGGAGGAGTACGGCTACATCGGAGAACCGGACCTGGGGGAGTACAATGTTGGCGAACTGTTCAACAGCCTCGTCCTACCCGAGACACCGATCAGGCGGGCTACGCGGTTACAAAGCCAGTACGGTATCAGTGCGATCACTGCGAAGCAGATCGTAATCACCTCATGGGGAATGGCCGACCTGTTCGAACACCTGTGCGAGAAGATTGAACCGGAGAAGGTGGTGCCCAAGCTGTTGGGGCCGATCACTTCCAATTGGACGGCGATCGAGCAGAGGCTCGATGATAAGATGAGAGCGCAGATATGCAAGGTGATCGAGGACGATATAGCCGGTAATATCACCGACTCGGAGGCGAGGCGTGCCATCGCCACCATCGCTGAGGGCGGCAACCATGTCGCAGACGACAGGAGGGTCACGGTCGATGAGCTGGTCCGTTCGGTAAACGAGTTCTTGGATGCGCACCCAGAGACGATCAAGGATGCAAAGAACAACCCGAGGGCCGCGAACAGCGTGATCGGTCATGTGATGAAAATGACGAAAGGTAAGTTCCAGTCCAAGGAGATCGTGGAAGCGGTGAAGAAAGAGTTGGAGAAGAGGCCTTAGACCTCTTCCTCATCCTCGGCCAGGGAGAGCAGCTGGAGCTCATCTAGTTTTGACTGTTCGATCTGTGTCGGGGATCCGTCCACCAACGATTGGAACTTTTTGTTCTTCGGGAACGCGATCACGTCACGGATACTCTCGCAGCCGAGCAACATGGCGCAAAGACGGTCCATGCCCATGCCGATCCCTCCATGAGGGGGGGCGCCGAAGGATAAGGCCTCCAAGAAAAAGTCGAACTCCTTCTTCATCTGCTCCTCGTCCTTCCCCAGCAGATGGAACACTTTGCGCTGGACGCAAGCGTCGTGGTTCCTCATGGAACCAGATGCAATCTCGCTGCCATCCAGTACCAGGTCGTAGGAAAGGCCAATGATCTTGACAGGCTCCACGTTCTCGCTGATATCACCGTTAACCGGTCTAACGAAAGGGTGATGGAACGAGGTTAGTTTACCGGTCACTGGGTCGGCCTGGAACATGGGGCAGTCGACGATCCAGACGAACTGGTGACCCTTGCCCTCTAGAAGGTCGTTTTCCTTGGCCAGCTTTACCCTCAATTGTCCTGCCGCCTTAAGCGTCGGCATCTTGGAACCGGCCATGTATAGGAGAAGGTCACCGCTCTCCGCCTCCATTTTGTCCTCCAGGTTCTTCCGTACCTCTTCCGGGAAGTACTTCACGATGTTGGACTGTAGGCCTTCCTCGGTCATCCTCATCCAAGTGAGACCACCCATGCCCTGTTGCTTGGCCCATTCGATGAGCCTGTCCACCTGTTTGCGTCCGACGTTCGCGTCCAGGATCTTTTCTTTAACCAGTGACGATTTGAGGTTGATGCAGACGATGATCCCCTTCTTCTTCAGGATCTGCTGGAAGATCTCGTAGTTGGCGCACTTCACCTCTTCCGTGACGTTGACGATCTCCAGCCCGAAACGGACGTCCGGCGCGTCAGTTCCGTACTTGGAGAACGCCTCCTCGACCGGGACTCTGGGGAACGGAGTCTTCAGCTCGGTGCCGAAGACCTCCCTCCAGACATAAGAGTACATGCCCTCGATGGTGGCGAAGATGTCCTCCTGCTCGACGAACGACATCTCGACATCAAGCTGGGTGAACTCCGGCTGCCGATCGGCACGGGAATCCTCATCCCTGAAACAGCGTGCTAGCTGGTAGTATCGTTCGACGCTTCCGACCATTAGCATCTGTTTGTAAAGCTGAGGCGACTGCGGCAGAGCGTAGAACTCACCTGGCACGGTCCTTGAAGGGACCAAGAAGTCCCTCGCCCCCTCTTGCGAGCTCTTGGTTAGCATGGGGGTCTCGACCTCGATGAAGCCGACCGAGTCCAGAAATTTCCTGGCAGAGGAGATGACCTTATGCCTGAAGCGGAGGTTGGCTACCATCTCCTTTCTTCTCAGGTCTATGTAGCGGTATTTCATTCTCACGTCCTCATTCGGTGGCGTCGAGTTCTTCTGCTCGGCGATCTCGAAAGGCAGCGCTTTGGACGTGTTGAGCACCTTCGCCTCTTCGATTAGGACCTCCACCTCTCCGGTGGGATTGCGTGCATCCTCAGTGCCCGGCACCCTTTCCCTGACAGTACCAGTGATGGAGATGACGTACTCCCTGCCTATACCATTCAGGATGGAGCTCAGACCATTTACGTCGACTGAGCTGGTGTAGGCCTCCGGGTCAAAGACCGTCTGGGTGGTGCCGTGCGCGTCCGCTAGGTCGAAGAATAGCACTCCCCCGTGGTCCCTATAGAAGCGGACCCAACCAGCCAGCTTGACTTTCTCTCCGAGGTCTTTTGTTCGAATTTCGCCGCAATCATGTGTTCGGATCATCTATTCCAACCTCTGGTCTGCTGTGGTTGTGATGCCTGTGGTTAAGTGCGAACGGTATTAAACATTTTTCTAACTGGCAGTTGTCAGAATGTCGAATAATGGCAATAATAAGCTTGGAAAGATGACACTATGCTTCTATTTTCCTTCAGAATCTGCCGTTCGTGTCTCGGTCTCCATGGGAGAGGAAGCCTATTTTGCGCGGCGGTGGACCTGCTTCTCTCCCTCTCTATTATCATCGAAGTTGGGGATGAATTTGAACGGATCCTCGATCAGGCTCAGGATGACGTAGGTGTTCGTCTTCTTGACCCCGGGAATTGTCAACATACTCTTCACCACGTTGCTGAACTCTTCCCTGGAACGACAGGCGACCCAGGCTATGGCGTCACATTCACCGGTCACATCGAAAACGGCCACGATGTTCTTCAGGTCGGTGACCCTCCGCTCGACCTCGACCAGGTCCCCTTCGACGTAGATGTGGACGATGGCCATGAATTCGTATCCCAGTCTCATGTAGTCCACGTTGGCGCGGTAGCCCTTCACGATTCCCTGTTCTTCCAGGTTCTTGATCCTCTGGATCAGGGTCGTAGGGTGTATTCCTAGCCGTTTTGCTATCTGGCGAAATGAGCCTTGGCTAGAGGTGCAGATTTCTTCAATGATGCGCTTATCCAAATCGTCCAACATGATACTGACCAGCCCGAAATTTCGACCTCGGCCGTTGCGGTGTTCAGAAATGACCTGCTAGATATATGTCGGTTTGCATGACCTCATGGTAACCATTTATCTAACCGATTATTCTATGGTGAATTTCGGTCATAATGATGATTCATTCGGATTTATTCGGCACCATTGCTGATTTGAGAACGTTTATCAATGCCCCCACGGTTTTCAGGCATGTATGACCGATCGTCTGTTCGAGAATGATCCATATCGATCGTGCTTTGACGCCAAAGTGGTCAGTATCAGCGGGGACTGGATCACACTAGACGGCACATATTTCTATCCAGGTGGTGGAGGTCAGGAGCCAGATACCGGAACGATCGAAGGCCTGCCGGTCGTCGAGGTAAAGGCTGGAAAGGAATCGGTGATGCACCGAGTACTTGGCCATAGGTTCAAACCAGAACAGGCTGTCCATTGCGCCATTGATTGGGACAGACGTTACGACCTTATGAAAGGGCATTCGGGAGAACATCTGCTGTTCGGTTCGATCCAGAAGAGGCTGGATGAACTGGAGCTCGTTAAAATTGCTATCACGCCGGACAAGAAGATGGTCATGATCCGGGGCCAAATAGATTGGAACTTGATCCAGGAATGCCAGAGAAGCGTGAACGCTATCATCGCTCAGGCAGTCTTGTCAGAAGATGTATGGGTCGGAAGAGACAGCCCTCTGCTGGAAAAGGCGAGGGTTAAGCTGGACCGCATCCACGGTGACAGAATCCGCCTGGTAAGCTTCGGCGATCATGACATTGCCGCATGCTCTGGGGTCCATGTGAAGAACACGTCCGAGATCGGAATGCTTCTCGTGACTAGCTTCACATCGGCGAAACCAGTTGGTGATTATGAGATCGAGTTCGAAGTGGGGGGGAATGCCACATACAAGGCGTTGGATCTTTCTTGCCTGGCACTTCAAGCATCGGCTTCGATGGGAGCGACGACGGAAACACTCCTGGGAGCCATCACCAACCAGCGCGAGGAGCTAGAGAGGTCCAAGGACTCGCTCAGGAAGTATACCAAGGACTACTTGGCGCACATAATTCCCGAGTCCGTTGATGGCATGAAGGTATACATTGGGGTCTTTGAAGGTATCGACAGGAAGGTTTTGATGGACGCGGCCAATTCTATCACTCGGGAAAGCACCTCCTTATGCGCTTTCGCCACTGAGGGCGAAAATCTCATGCTCGTTGTTGCAGCCAGCCCAGACCTAGGAATCGATTGCTCCGCAGTCCTGAACGATGTTCTGAAGGGTGTTTCCGGCAAGGGAGGAGGAAACAAGACCTTCGCCACCGGTGGCGCACAGGTCTGTGGCCAAGGAAGGCGATTGGTTGGGGAAGTTGTGGAAAAGGTCAGGCAATGCCGGAGGGTCTAGGGGGCGCGGCAGCCCCATAATCGGTACGAAGTAGCGAAAGAAACATATCCGCCCGTCCAGAGTATCCTACTCATGGCCGAAAGTCCGCGGAATTCGGAATTGAAGGATCAAATCATCAAGAAGATCAAGGACGACGATGTAAAATTCATCGAGATGCAGTTCTCGGACATCCTGGGGACGGTCAAGAGCGTTTCCATCCCGACCACTCACATAGAAAGGGTGATAGAGGAAGGTGTCTACATCGATGGGTCCTCTATACTCGGGTATGCTACGATCGAGGAATCCGACATGAGGGCGATGCCCATTCTGGATTCATTCCAGGTATATCCATGGACAATGGAGGGCCCCCTGCGAACGGCCCGGTTCATGTGCACCATCTTCGATCACAGCGGCCACCGTTTCAAGGGAGACCCGCGTTGGGTCCTAGAGAAGCTGGTCGACAAGGTCAAGGAGAAGGGCTATGACTTCAACGTAGGGCCGGAGTTCGAGTTCTTCCTATTCCCCATGAACGATGAGGGTCAGCCCATCCGCAAACCGTCCGATTCAGGCGGATACTTCGACCTGATGCCTATGGACAGGGGTGAGATGGCTCGAAAGGAGATCATGCTCATGTTCGACCAGATGGGCTATGAGATGGAGGCGTCTCACCATGAGGTCGCTCCTGGACAGGTAGAGGTCGATCTGAGATATCAGGATGCCCTGACAATGGCAGACCGGGTGCTCACCCTGAAGTTCGGGATAAAGACCATTGCGGCGCAATATGGCCTCCATGCCACATTCATGCCGAAACCGGTGCACGGCCTAGCTGGCTCAGGTATGCACGTGCATCAGTCGCTGGCCAACAAAGGCCACAATGCGTTCGACGACCCTAAAGGCAAGTTCGGCTTGAGTGAAATGGCAATGAACTATCTGGCAGGTCTGTTGACCCATTCAAAGGACAACTGTGCAATTTTAGCGTCCCATGTCAACTCGTATAAGCGTCTGGTTCCGGGATATGAGGCCCCTTGCTACATAAGCTGGGCGAACATGAACCGCAGTGCGCTGATACGCGTGCCTGCTGCCAGGGGCGGACGTACGAGGCTGGAGCTGAGAAATCCCGATCCTGCCGGAAACCCGTACCTCCAGTTCGCGGTCATGCTCGCTTCCGGTCTCGACGGGATCGAACACCGCCTAGAGCCGCCAGAGCCGGTTGAGAAAGACATCTACAAGATGGGAAAGGCGGAGCGGGCCAAGAACGGGATCGACAGCCTGCCGATGGACCTGGGTGACGCGATGCAAAACTTCTCCGAGAGCAAACTCATGAAACAGACTCTCGGAGATCACATCTTCGAGCACTATGTTCACATCAAAGGAGAGGAATGGGACAACTACCGTAACTGGGTCACCGACTGGGAGGTCGAACGTTACCTGAAAGCTCTATAAGGTCACCTCGATCGAACGAGGGGGCGGTCGTGGCTCCCTCGTTAAACACCCCACCGCTGGGTCGTTCTGAGTCCCAGATGAGCGACGACCCTTGGAGGCCTAATGAACAGCTCACCGCAGTTCCGATGAATCTTTGTAAGGATTTTATATACGCTTCATAATCACTCATAGGACGTCCATGATGCCAGGAATGGGTAGGGTCAACCCGCGACAGATGAAGCAGGCTATGCGCAAGATGGGCATAAGCACTGAGGAGCTAACCGACGTTCAGGAGATCATTATCCTGACCAAGACCAAGGAATACGTCTTCAAGGAAGCTGAGGTCACCGTCATGACCGTCCAAGGCCAGAAGACGTTCCAGGTAGTCGGAGAGCCTGAAGTGAGGCCCCGTTCCCTCGCAATTGCGAAACCAGGTGCAGCGGCTCCGGTCGAAAGCGGTCTGCCAGAAGAAGACATAACTTTGGTCATGGAGCAGACGGGCGCCTCAAGGGAGGCGGCGATCGAGGCGCTCAAGGCCACGGAAGGCCAGCCTGCGGAAGCGATCTTGAAGATCATGGCAGGGTGAACAATATGTGCCTAGCAGTCCCGGGAAAGATCTTAAGCATTGAGGGAAAGGACGCAGACGTCGACTTCGGTGGTGTCACCAGAAAGGTGAACGTGTCTTTGGTAAAGGCGGATGTAGGTGAATACGTCATCATCCACGCCGGTTTCGCCATTCAAGTGGTCGACCGGGAAGAGGCCGAAGAGACGATCAAGATATGGGAAGAGCTGTTGGCCGCCCAATCCTAAGCGATCTGTGCCGTGCATGGCACGCCGGGACAGCGGCATTATCGACACTTTCTATGTCATTTACCACGATAGCTTTATGGTTTAATGGTTACAATAGTAATCCAAACTTGAGCAGAGGACGCACCGGACACCTGTCGGTTGGGTCCTTAGTTCTATTTAATCATCGGGTTTCGTTGCTTGCCGTAGAAGACAAGAACAGACCCATCAAAGGGGCGATATCATGAGATCAGTCTACGGAGTAAAATCTAGTGAATCCGGTTGTGGCCTAGGGGTGGACCCCATTTGCAGGGGGCCGAAGGTATGCAACTTCAATTGCACTTACTGCAGGTTAGGCAGGGGCGGCATGATGGTCTCCAAGCGGAGCAAGTTCGTTGCCGAGCAGGACCTGGCCGATGATTTCATGGAGCATATTTCCGAGATGGAGATAGACCATATCACATTCCGGGGAACTGGCGAGCCTCTTCTGGCGGAGAATCTGGGCGATATCGTGGGAGCGTTGCGTAAGCTGACCGACAAGAAGATGTCCGTGGTCACTAACTGCACCTTGCTCAATGAGGACGGGGCCCTTGCCGAGATCCTCAAGTTCGACATCATCATAGCAAAGATCGACGCCGCCACCGAGACAACCTTCCAGAGGATCAATAGGCCTTATGGGAGCATTCACTTGGACGACGTAATATCAGGGGCGAGGAGAGCCCGGGAGGCGTTCAAGGGCGTATTCCAAGTCAAGACAACATTGGTTGGTCATAACATTGCCGAGGTGAACGAGATCGCTACGACGATCAGAGATCTAGACCCCAAGATCGTCTTCATCGATACCCCGACCATGCCGAATACCGGAAGGGCTCTCACCAAGAAGGACCGAGAGGCCATTGAGAAAGCCTTCCGTGGGATGGACTCTGTGTTCGAGGAAGAAGGGCTGACCCATTGAGGTCAACCAATAACTTTTTTATATTTCTGAAAAATGGATAAGGTTAAAGGGTTTAATTGGTGGAGCCACCCTACATCTGGCTGAGTTTTATCAGTTCTTCCCATTTCTTGTCCACGTTTGCCTGGATCTCGCTCACGACTGGGGACCATTTGTCCTTCAGCAGGTGGCTGAAACGCCCCTGGGACTTGATCCAATCAATGATCGGGCGTTTCTCTTTGGTGCCCTCGGCGATCCTCTTGCTCTCGCCGGTCATACTCCACTTGCCATTTTCGAACTCATACAGGGGCCAAATACAGGTCTCGACAGCCAGCCTGGACATCTCGATGGTCAATGCCGGGTCGAACCTCCAGCCACGCGGGCACGGGCTGATCACGTTCATGAATGCCGGTCCTCCGCACTCTAACCCCTTCTCCGCCTTATGCATCAGGTCCTTCCAGTTGTGTGGTGAGGCCTGGGCGGCGTAAGGGAGGTCATGGGCGATGATGATGCGAGTCAGGTCCTTGGGGAACTCCTTCTTTCCCGATGCACATGTACCCGCCGGGCATGTGGTGGTGGTCGCTCCTTTGCCGGTAGCGCCTGACCTCTGGATGCCCGTGTTCATATAAGCCTCGTTGTTCAGGCAGACGTACAGGAAGTGGTGGCCCCTCTCAATCGCACCGGACAATGACTGGAACCCGATATCATATGTAGCCCCATCACCGCCGAAGGCTAGGAAGTTGATGTCCTCGGTAATCTGGCCTTTCCGCTTGAGCGCTAAGTACGTTGCTTCCACTCCACCTATCGAGGCCGGGGCGTTCTCGAACGCACTGTGTATCCATGGCACGTTCCATGACGTGAAAGGGTAGATGGTGGTGGAGACCTCGAAGCAGCCAGTGGCATTGGCCACGATGACTGGCTTCTTGCTTGCCATCAGGACCTGCCTTGCCACGACAGATTCGGCGCAACCGGCGCACAGCCGGTGCCCCTCGGTCAGGCGGTCCTCGGAATGGGACAGCTCTTTCAAGGTGTGGTTCACGGACGCACCCCCAGGTAGTTGACCATCTCGTGGTCTTTGGTCATCAGCTGTTTGTACACTCCCTTCAGCTCGTCGATCTTGACGTCCCTTCCACCCAATCCGTAGACGTAGTTCGCTATGTCGGGGCGGTCATTGGCGTCATAGAGCGCCGTGCGTACCTCCGGGAACATCGGCCCAGACGAACCGGTGCTGATCGCGCGGTCCATGACCGCCACACCCTTCTTTCCTTCCAGCATCTCTCTAACCTCATCGAATGGGAACGGTCTGAACAGGCGCAGCTTCACCGAGCCGACCTTCTTACCTTCCGCCCTCATCTCATTGACCACATGGCGCAGCGTTCCAGCGGTGGATCCCATCGCCATTATGAGGTAATCTGCGTCCTCGGTCTTGTATCCCTCGACGATGCTGTGCTCCCTGCCGGAAATCTTGCCGAAGTCTTTCTGGACCTGCTTGACCACTGGCTTGGCGCGCTTCATCGCCTCCATGATCTGGTACTTGTGTTCGAAATAGTAGTCCGTCTGCGAGAACGGACCGTACGTGGTCGGATTCTTCAGGTCGAGAAGCGGCCTGATCGCATGGTATGGCCCGACGAAATCTTTGACGACCTGGTCCTCCAGTGTCTCAAGTCGCTCCAGGGCATGAGTGACGATGAAGCCATCGATGCAGGTCATGATCGGTAGGCGGACATCCAAGTGCTCTGCGATCTTGAACGACATCACAGTGTTATCATAGGCCTCCTGGACGTTCTCTCCGAAGAGCTGAATCCATCCCGTGTCACGAGCGCCCATGGCGTCGCTGTGGTCGCACTGGATGTTGATTGGTCCACTGAGAGCGCGGTTCGCCACTGACATACATATTGGCAACCTCATGGCCGAAGCGATCCAAAGCACTTCCCACATGAATGCCAGTCCAGCAGATGCGGTCGCGGTTGCGACCCTTCCTCCGGCTGCGGAGGCACCTACGCACAGCGACATCGCGCTATGCTCGGATTCGGCGCATACGTACTCAGTATTGACCTCTCCATTGGCCACGAATTCCGAATAATTCTCCACGATTATGGTCTGTGGAGTAATCGGATAGGAGGCGACGACATCTGGGTCGATTTGTCTCCACGCATGTGCTATGGCCATGTCCCCGTTCAACGCTATCGGTTCCATTTACGCTCCCTCCTCCTTCATGGTGATCGCCTTGGCCGGACACTGGTTAGCACAGATGCCGCAGCCCTTGCAGTGCGTGTACTTGAATCCCTTCATCTTCTCGTCCACAACGATGATGCTGTTGTCAGGACAGTAGATCCAGCAGAAGAGGCAGTTGGTGCACTTCTCCTTGTCTACCTCGGGTCGCTTCGATCTCCAGTCGCCGGTCTGATACTGCTTGGCGTTTCCAGCTTCGCATATCATTGCGCCGGCATCTAGTTCCTTTGAGCTCTTTTCCGCCATTCAGTCCACCTCGTTGTATGCCCGTTCCACGGCCTTTACGTTCTTCGTAATGATATCTTCCTTGAACTTGCCGGCGAATTTCGCCCTAAGCTCTTCTGTTACCGTCTTCAAATCCACGATGTTCGATACCTTGACCAACGCGCCTAGCATGGCTGTGTTGGTCATTGGCCTTCCGAGCTCATCCATCGCTATCTTGGTGGCGTTGACCGCATGGATGTCTCCTTCGCTCCCGATCTTCAACTTTAGCCTGTCCTTTCCGTCTGGATAATTGGCAATGACCGACCCGTTCTGCTTCAGCCCATCCATTACATTGACCTGGCCGATCAGAGTGGGATCGATGACGACCACAACATCAGGATAATAAACCTGACTGTGTACAATGATGGGTTCGTCCGATATTCGGGCGAAGGCCCTGATGGGTGCCCCCATTCTCTCCGGACCGAATTCCGGGAACGCTTTGATATACTTGCCCTCCTTCAGTGCGGCCCCAGCCAAGATCTCGTTTGCTGTAACGACACCCTGTCCGCCCCTGCCGTGCCATCGGATCTCAATGGTTTTCACTTCAACGCCCTCGCAACATACTGAAAAATAACATGATATTTAATCATTTCATTTATTCTATTACGAAAGACATTAATTTAGTTGCGAATAATGATAGTACTGCTATTCTGCGACCTCATAAATTCGCAAATACCTCTGAATAGCGAAGTGACTCTTCGATTCTCGAATATCTTCCTACGAAAAAGTTCACCGATGACATGCAATGGCATAGCTCGGAGGCTTTGAATCTTGTAGGAATCATTACAATAGACCTCCCCGTTCCCGTTGAGGAACTAATATTTTATCATTTATATTATTAATAGGTCAGGCATTGTGTTCTCCAGTCCAATATCCATCTTCATCAAGTCTTCAATTCCGTTCGAGTCCTAATGTATATGGTTACCAAATTTGCCACGTTCTCGGAAAACTTAATAGCCATTGCGCTTATTGTGAATAGGCGAGTGGGAGGGATTCTCTCTCCCATGAGTCCAAATCCGTTCTTGAAAGAGGGACGTAAAATGAAGCGAATCACTAGCATCGCAGACTTGAGCAAGAACGACATACCGATCGCAGGTGGGAAGGCAGCGAACCTGGGAGAACTGGTCTCCGCGGGGTTCAATGTGCCGCCAGGTTTTGTTCTAACTACCCTTGCCTATGACGATTTCATCTCAGCCAATAACCTTGTCCCTATGATTGACGAGGTGTTAGCGGCGGTCGATGTCAACTCTGAATCGTCCCTTCAGGGCGCATCCATCGCGATCCGCAAGGCCTTTGAGGAGGCCGTAATCCCGACCGACCTAACACAAGAAGTGCTGAAGGAGTACGGTCGCATGTTCAAAGGCAAGAAAGCCTGCCTCGTTGCCGTTAGGTCCAGCGCCACGGCAGAGGACCTGCCCACAGCATCCTTCGCCGGACAGCAGGACACATATTTGAATGTCCCTAACGCTGAAGATCTGATGGACAAGGTCAAAAAGTGCTGGTCCTCCCTGTTTACGCCAAGGGCCATCTCATACCGCGTTACAAAGAACTTCGAGCACTCCGCGGTGAAGCTCGCCGTAGTGGTCCAGAAGATGGTGAACTCGGACATTTCCGGCATCATGTTCACCGTAGATCCCAATTCGGAGATGCCTCACATCATCATCGAGGCCGGATACGGTCTCGGAGAGGCAATCGTAAGCGGGAAGGTAACACCCGATACCTACGTTGTGGAGAAGTTCCACAACAAGATCATCAACAAACGCATCGCCAAGCAGACCTGGAAGTTCGTCCGGGGCAAGGTGGGCGATACTGTAAAAGAGGACGTCACTCCGGAATTGGTGAGTGCGCAGAAACTCACGGATGATCAGATTTTTATTGTCGCAGACATCGGCAAGAACATAGAGAGCCATTATGACCGACCTATGGACATAGAATGGTGCATCGAGGATGGGACAGTCTATGTGGTCCAAGCTAGGCCCGTAACTGCGTTGAGCAGCAACGGAGAAAAAGTAGGGAAGCAGGATAACATGGCAGCAGAGATCAAGTCGGACAAGATATTGGTCAAAGGACTGGCCGCGTCACCTGGTACTGCCAGTGGAAGGGTCAGGCACGTAGCAGACGAGATGAACCTGGAGGTCATCAAGAAGGGGGACATAATGGTCACAAAGATGACCACGCCGGACATGGTACCAGCGATGACCCGCGCAGCCGCCATAGTCACCGAAGAGGGTGGAATGACCTGCCACGCGGCCATAGTGGCCCGTGAACTGGGAATCCCGTGCGTGGTGGGGGCATCAGATTCGATATCGATCCTGAAAGAAGGTATGCTGGTCACGGTAGAGGGACGGACTGGTGTGGTCTACGAGGGTGAGGTAGCCATGAAGAAGAAGGAGGGGGGCTCCTGTGACTCCAAGGCGACAAGGGGCTTCGGCATGGGCGTGCCGGTCACCGGGACCAAGGTCTATGTGAACATAGGAGTGCCTCAGAAGGCCGAGGAGTATTGCGGGCTGCCGGTGTCGGGCGTAGGCCTGATGCGTATCGAGTTCCTTTTCACCAGCTATATCCAGGAGCACCCGTTGGCGATGATGGAGAAAGGCAAGTCGGAAGAGCTAGTGGACAGGCTCGCCAACGGTATCGCCGTGGTCGGCAAGGCGTTCTTCCCCAGGCCAGTGATCCTGAGGACCTCGGACTTCAAGACCAATGAGTACCGCGAGATGAAGGGCGGGGAGAAGTATGAACCCCAGGAGTCCAACCCGATGATCGGTTGGAGGGGCTGCTCCCGATACGTTTCTGATTCATACCGTGAGGCGTTCAAGCTTGAGCTGAAAGCCATCAAGAAGGTACGCGACGAGATGGGCCTGAAGAACGTCATGGTCATGCTTCCGTTCGTGCGGACGACAGAGGAGCTTAAGAAGATCACCGCCATGATGAGCGAGGTCGGCCTGGAAAGGAACCGTGACTTTAGGCTCTATTTGATGGCCGAGATCCCGGCCAACATATTCATGGCGGCCGAGTTCTCCGAATTCTGCGACGGCTTCTCCATCGGCAGCAACGACCTGACCCAGCTGACCATGGGCGCGGACCGCGATTCCGACGTTTTGGGGAAGATGGGTTACTTCGACGAAAGGAACGAGGCCATCAAGCGGGCCATTCAGATGCTGATCACCGAGGCGCACAAGAAGGGCCGGACGGTATCCATCTGCGGGCAGGCGCCTTCGGTCTACCCGGAGTTCACCGAGTTCTTGGTGAAGGCGGGCATCGACAGCATCAGCCTGAATCCTGACACTGTGATGGACACCATTCCGATCATCGCCTCCGCTGAACAGAGGCTCCTCTTGGAAGCGGCCCGGAAGCTAAAGGAGTAATTACTCGGCACCAAACGTCTTCCTTTTTCTAAAATAGCTTTAATGGACGACCGATCATACGTTAGGTTCGTCCTTCATGAACCTGGTAGTGATCTCGATCAATGGATGGTGGGAACCGTCGATAATCTTGACGTCTTCCAGGGTGTGCAGGTCCCTCTCATCGGCGGAACGCTCCAATCCTAGCTCCACGTCGACGCTCGGCTCTAGGACGAAGGCAGTGAATTGTTTCACGCCCATCTTCTTTGATGCAAGTGCCCTATGATGTCCGTCCACCAGAATATAATGATCATGCTTCTGGACTACTATGATCGGCTCTACCAAGCCGCGCTTTATCTCCTCCATCCTGCCAAAGAGCTCGTCAGCATAGACCTCGTGCTGTGTCGGTCGTAGGTCCTCGATAGGGATCAGGCGCCGTTTGACCACGATCGTGATATTGTGCTTCGTTTCCAAGAAGTTCTTGATCATGTTAACCTTGTTTGGCGTGGCCCGCTCTATATGGGAACGCACTATGTCAAGATTGGAGATGATGCCTATCAGCATTCCTTCTTCGTCTACCACTGGGACGTTCCTCAGGCCGTTCCGGAACAGAACGCGGGCGGCGTCGTCCAGGTCCATCTGTGGGTTGACGCTCACGGTACCCCTCTTGATGATATTGCGCACAAGCAAGTTCGGCCGATTGGCGTTACGAAGTAGCTCCTTGGAGGTTATGAACCCGATAAGGTGCCCATTCTCCGTGACCGGGAGGCCGTGGAACTCCGTAGAGATCAGTTTTTCTGTGGTCTGCGCTACTGTATAGTCTCCAGGTATCTGGATGACTTCCCTGACCATGTAGTCCTCGACCCTGAGCTTCCGGTCTGCCATCAAATCCATCCCCTGCTGACTCAGGTTGGAATAAACAGATAGATACCATAATAATCTTTTCCAGAAGGGCCGTCCGGTAACTGCCTTTTCAGCCCAAAGCAGGTCTGGTTTACCTCAATCCATAAATATGACTTATTTATTGTGGAGACCAGCACAAGCCCCGGTAGTGTAGCGGCCTATCATCCTAGCCTGTCGAGCTAGGGACTCGGGTCCGAATCCCGACCGGGGCGCCATGCTCTATTTTGAAATAACTAAAAATTCCCGGTCACTTGCTTTAAAATTAATGGTATCAAATATCATAATACGGTATTAACTAACAAATAAACCGGTCGATGATATTGTCTCGGTCCGATTAGTATGGTCGTAATACTTGGCACACTCGGTCATCATCCGGAAACGCTCATTCCCACCATCAGGTCTACGAAAGGGATCGATGAGGTGGTGGCATTCCACAGCGATCACGCTGATTCCATAAAAGCGGTACTGGAGATAGGCCGCACATGTCAGATGATGGAGGTAAAGTTCACTCCCCGTCCAATTCCAGACGCGTTCGACCTGGTCTCTACAGCGATGGAGATTCAGAAGGCCATCTTGGAACTGAGGACGGAGAACAAGCAGATCGCAGTGTTCAACATCGCCGGAGGCACTCGCATAATGAGCGCCTCGGCCTTACTGGTCTGCACCCTGGAAGGTCTGAACGCGGTCTATGTCCATGACGATAGTCGAAAGGAGATCCCTTTACCGCTCTTGCAGATCAAGTATTCAGAGATATTAACCGCCCAGGAAAAGCTGATCTTGAGGTTCCTTTTGGATAAGAAGGGGTCCGAGGTCACCCAAAGGGACATCGCTAGCGAGCTACACCTCCACAAAGCCACAGTCAATCACCACATCCAACAGCTGATCGAGAAACGGGCGGTCCGTCTGGAAGAGAAGGTCGGTGACAAGCGGGTCAGGCTGATCATGGTCGAGGATAGCATGGCCTTGCTGCTGAGGTGAACCGATGAGAACGCTGATATGCACCTACGGCTACCGACAGGATAAGATCGTCAAAGCGATGAGGACGATTGAGCACGACGAGCTCGTTCTGGTCACTGGAAAGGAGAATACCTCACGTCCCGAGTACGGATTGATATTAGAGCTCGCGAGAAGGTTCGACACGCCGGTAGAGACAGTGACCGTTGACATATTCGATTTCATGTCTTGTTTCACTAGCATCGATGAGCTAGTCCGCAAGAGGCAGGGGGCAAAGCATGTTGTCGTGATAAACATCAGCGGTGGGCTGTGGCTCCTCTCCGACGCAGCCATGATGGCGGCGCTGAACAACGGTTGTGAGTCCTATTATGTGGATGAGGTCGTCAAGAAAATGCCCGTGATGCTGCCGGTACTGAAGATCAATATCGGGGAGAGATTGACCACGGAACAGAAGAACGCCCTCCTGGAGTTGAAAGAAGGGATGCCCGTGCCCATGTCCCGATCCTCGGAAAAGGTCTCCGAAAAACGGTTGACTGCAATAAAACAGCTCAAGGTCATGGGCATGCTATCTGTGGACCTGTCCAGCGGGGAACCCAGAATATACCTTACGCCAAATGGTTCCAGCATTCTTGAATGGCTCAAGCGTTGATCACGGGGCGCCACGCATCATCGGGAGAACATTGTCCATCACGTTGCGGACCGCAGCATCTGCTTCCCGAACCCCGATCTCAGTCCTATGGTAGATGCAGGGGTCCTGCAGGTGATGCAGTCCTTCAGGGTCGTCTGGATAAGAACCGGAAACGACACAGGTCGCGATCGCCCAGCTGCGTCTCGTTGCGCTCAGATTGTATCCCCCTCCACCCATGACCACGTAACGCCCGTGGCATAAGTGATGGGCCAGGTGGTGGGTTGTTTCCGCAATGCGTTCGAATGCCTTCGTGGTAAGACCAAGCCGAACCATGTCATCATCCCGGTGCGCATCCGTTCCGAAAACGTGGAGGATGAAGTCCGGCTTGAATTCCCGCATGGCTTCGGTCACGATCTTTCGGAAAGCGGGAACGTATACCTCGTCCTGGGTGCCGCATGGTAGGGGCACATTGATGCAATATCCACAACCTTCCCCCTTTCCAATCTCCTTGATCGAACCGGTAGAGGGGAAGAAGCCATTGCCATAGCGGTGGAAGGAGATCGTGAGGACCTTCTCGTCATAGAAGATCGACTGGGTGCCGTCTCCATGGTGTCCATCAGTGTCTACGATCGCTATCCGCTTGAATCCATAGTCCTGCTGAAGCATCCGGACCGCGATCGCCACGTCATTGAAAACGGAGAATCCGGCTGCCCCATCTGGGCGGGCATGATGAAATCCGCCGGAGGGGTTCATGGCGTGCTCGTAACGTCCTTCGGCCACCGCTTTGACTGCGTCGATAGTCCCACCTACACATTCTAGTGTTCCATCGAACAGCGTCTGTGTGGCAGGTGTATCGCCGTCATCGAGGTAGCCGATCCCCTTCGCACATGCTTCACGTATTCTCTCTACGTATTCCGGACTGTGGACCCGCTCTATCTGGCATAGGTCGGCCAGTTCCGGTTTCAGTAAGACCAAGTTCTCCCCGAATACGCCCATGCCTTCAAGAGTTTCCTTGATCATGCGGAACCTTATCGGTTGGGAAGGATGATCTGGTCCGAACTGATACTTGAGCATGCCATCGCTGTAGAAGAAAGCAGTTGGATTGGGCATATCCGGACCACATGGTCATCTGCGCTTCTTAATCAATATATTTTGCTTCGATACAACACCAAAAGGTGCAAGATCCGGACGGACCATTCGCAGATGAGCTCCCGTTCATGGTGGGTGCTTCAGTCGGACGTCTCAGGGAAAGATTCTTGAGTGAGGTCTGATTGCTTACTTTCATGCGTTGCCTAATGCGGGGAAAGATCCACCGCGCGACCGTCACCGAGACGAATACCGAGTACATCGGCAGCATCGTCATCGATCAGGACCTACTACGCGCGGCTGATATTTGGCCAGGTGAAAAGGTTCTCATTTCGGATGTGGACAATGCCGCGCGTTTCGAGACCTATGCCGTGGAGGGCAAGGCCGGATCGGGCCAGATAATGGTCAATGGGGCGGCAGCCAAGCTGGTGAACAAGGGCGATAAGATCATCATCATGGCTTTCGAGTACAGCGATGTTCCAGTAGAACAGAAGACCATCCTGGTGGACGAGAAGAACCGCTATGTGAAGCGGCTCTAGGCAATAATTTCTATAAGTTCCGTCCATGCTCGTTCAATGAAGCTCAGATTATTCACCGATGGTGGGTCAAGGGGTAATCCTGGTCCTTCGGCTTACGCATTCATCCTAGTGTCTGAGGACGGGAAGACAGTATCGGAAAAGGCACAATTCCTTGGCAAAGCCACCAATAATGAAGCTGAGTACAAGGGGCTTCTTGCCGGCCTCGCTGCGGCAAAGGAGAAAGGGGCGGATGAGATCGAGGTGACCACGGACAGTGAGGTCGTGGTCAAGCAGATGCAGGGTCTTTACAACGTCAACGCGGCCAATCTGGTCCCCCTTCACAAAGAGGCAAGGAAGAGATTCGCAGAGTTCAGGAAGCCGGTGATTCTGCACGCACCGAGGGAACACCCCGTGATCACCAAAGCGGACGCCCTTCTTAACGATGAACTCGATATCCGTACAAAACGCGGTGGAGTTCCGTCATCAACAGTTATTTCTAGCCCGAGGAACCAAGTTCATCACGGTGATGAAATGGTCCAAAAAGTGATCGAGATCGTTGGGATATCCAAGAACGGGTTTGAAGATGCAGCGAGGAACGCAGTTGACACGGCATCAAAATCGGTGCGAAACATACAGTGGGCAAGGGCATCGGAGTTCGAATGTAAGTGTGCTGATGGAAAGATAATCGACTACAGGGCCCTGATGAGGATATACTTCGACGTAGATTGAAAAACGTTCCCTCCATCCATTTCTTTTAGATGATAGCGAAGGTCATGACCGTACCAGACGGATTGTGCGGCAGCAATTATTGTCGATATTTGCTATGCGGGCAGATCAAACTAGTTCTATTTTCCAAAACCATTCGAACTCAAAAAAGATGGAATCTTAAACAAATAGAAGATAATCCATAAAATTTTTGTTAATAGTACTTAGTTATTTATATAAGATGGCGTTTCGTCCGTTTGGTGTCCGGGGGCCGGTGACTCAACTTTCCTCCTATATCATCGGTTCTTCAATAACTAATCCCCCAACCCGGTCCTCGGCACCCAAATATTCATTGTCTGAGCCGACCTGCAAGGTCGTCGATTTTGATCAGCGCCTGTTCTCCAGAGCTCATGTCCCGTAGGGAGACGGACCCGACCTCCGCTTCCTTCTCCCCCACCACAATCGTGTAGCGCGCCCCGATCGAATCGGCGTACTTGAAATTCTTGGCCAGGTTCCGCCTCATCAGGTCGATGTCCGCGACTATGCCTGCTCCTCTGAGGCCTCCGACTATCTTGAAGGCACGGTCACGCATCTTGTCGTTGACCGGGACCACATACGCTTGGATGCCCGTCTTCGGGGACGATGTTCCCTCTTTCTGGAGCGCCAATAAGATCCTGTCAAAGCCGATCCCGAACCCGCTGGAGAATACCTTCTCACCGCCGAAGAGCTCAGAGAGGGAATATGAACCGCCTCCGCAGATCTGCTTTTCAGCGCCAAGCGCAGGAGCGTCCGCCTCGAAAACCATGCCAGTGTAATAAGCCAAGCCTCGGACCACGCCCAGGTCGACTTTCACATTGTCAATTCCGTATGCGTGAAGCACTCCGAAGACCTGCTCCAGGTGCTCCTTTGCCTCCCCTGAGAAACCATCTAGGACCGACATGGGTCCGGTGATTTGCGTGGTCTTGATGATGTCCTCCTGGGTATCCTCGTCCATACCCGCCTCCTTCATTAGAGGACGGGCCTCGTCGTAGAGCTTCTTGTCCAGTTTCTGCAATATTTTAAGCATGCCGTCTGGCTCGACCCCGGCCGATGCCAATTTTGACCTTAGTATACCGATGTGGCCAACTCGGATGCCATAATCCTTCAAACCGGTGCGTTTGATAATAGATGCGGCGAGCCCGATGACCTCTGCGTCCGATTCCGGGGTCGGTGCTCCTATCAATTCCGCCCCGAACTGGAAGAACTCGCGGTAACGGCCCGATTGCGGTCGCTCATAGCGGAAGCATTGGCCAAAATAGAACATCTTGAGCGGGCGTGGATAGGTGGTCAGGTCGCTCACGAAGAAACGGATCACGGGGGCGGTAAGTTCCGGTCTGAGGCAAATCTCCCGGTCACCCTTGTCCTTGAACGCGTACATCTCTTCGATGATGCCTGGGCCGGACTTCACGACGAAAAGATCGGTTGTCTCGAAGATCGGGGTGGAGACCTCGCGGAACCCATGGGTCCTGGCGACGTCCCTCATGAGCGATTCGAAGTACCTCCTCGTTTCCATCTCGTCAGGGGCGAAGTCTCTCGTCCCACGCGGCCGCTGAATCATGCCCGAGCAATAATATCGACGATATTTACACTTTCCTCGCTCCGGTCCAACGCCAGCATGTCCAGACGTTAATGCTGCGACGTCCTTAATGCCTGGTCGAGGTCTTCCTCAAGGTCGTCCGCATCCTCTATCCCGACCGAGAGCCGGATGAGTCCATCCTCGATCCCCATCCGTCTTCGCTCATCGCTGGAAAAGGCGGTGTGCGAAGTATTGAGGGGCATGCTGGCCAGAGATTCAACGCCGCCCAGGCTGGAGGCCATGGTGATCAGCTTCAGTCGTTTGAGGGTCTCCTCGGCACAGTTCCTGCCTCCACGGACCACGAACGAGACCATTCCTCCATAGCCTCTCATCTGACGTTTAGCAAGCTCATGCTGCGGATGTGCCTCTAGTCCTGGATAATGGACCCTCTCCACCATGGCATGACCCTCCAGGTATTTGGCGATCCTGATCCCGTTCTCATTGTGTACCCTCATGCGGGCTGAGAGGGTCTTAATGCCTCTCTCGACCAGGAAGGCCCCGAACGGATCGATGTTGCCACCCAGTGTTATCCGTTTTTTCAATAGCATTCCTATGATCTCCTCTTTTCCGACCACGCATCCTGCGATCACGTCCGAATGCCCGTTCAGGTACTTTGTGCACGAATGCATCACCAGGTCCGCCCCCAAGGCGAGCGGGCTCTGGTTGACCGGTGAGGCGAATGTATTGTCCACGGCGACCAGGACACCGGCATCGTTCGCCGCCTCAGCCAGAGCGCGGATGTCCACTAGCTTAAGGAGCGGGTTGTTCGGACTCTCGAGCCAGAGCAGTTTGGTTCTCTCGGTTAGTTGGGCAATTATGTCCTCTGTATTGATCGACGGCACGAAGGCGACGTCGATACCAAACCTGGACAGGTCGTTCTTCATGAGGTTGTACGTGCCGCCATAGATGTCCTCCATCGAAACGATCTCGTCTCCCTTGCTTAGGAGTCCAAGCAGCATCGTGGCGGTGGTGGCCATCCCGCTCGAGAACATGAGTCCCCTTTCCGCGCCTTCCAAGGCCGCTATCTTATCCTCCACCGCTCGGATGCTGGGGTTGCTGTATCTTGAGTAGATGTAGGTCCGATCGGGCACCTCACCCTGCCAGGTCCTCGGGTCTTCCGTGGGGAATGTGAAGGTGGAGGTCATGAAGATGGGTGTGTTGACAGAACCCTCGATGCCCTTTAACTCGCCAGCATGGACCGCTATGGTTGATCGTCCCTTTTCCTTGACCATGATGGTCTATTGAGTGAGGGCGGTTGTTATTCTTTTTGTCTCTCACTCACCCGTCCTTTTGACCACGATGTACAGAACGTCCTGGTCCTGGAGTATATGGTCGAGACCGACCATCTGACCCGGGAACTTGGCGCTCTTCCCCCAGACCAGTGAGTATCGGAAATTCTGTCGGAATATCCTGTGCAGGGAGTCACAGACCTCTCCGATGGAGGCGCCTCTTCGGATGATGAGCGGTTCCTTCATGTCAGCCTCTTGGCCCTGTCTCTTGAGGTATATTCGAATAAGGTCGATCGATTCGAAGATGCGTGCCTTCAGCTCGTCGATACCGAACTTGGCTTGGGCAGAGATCGGCACTGGCCTCCAATCCTTGAACTTCTCCATGACCGCATCCACATGGACCTTGTCGGTCAGGTCGATCTTGTTGATGGCTAAGATGGCCTTAGAATAGATGCGGTTGCCGGTTAGCACATCTATCAGCTGATCGACGGTCACGTCTTCCCTGATGACCACTTCAGCGTTAACGAATCCGTATTCCGAGACCACCGCGGTGGCCAGATCTACATCGAGCTTGGTCAGTTGGACCGTCGGTTTGATATCGATGCCACCCGACTCGGTCCTGGTGACCACGACATCGGCGGGGTGGGTGTTGATCCTAATTCCCGCCGTTTCCAGTTCCCCGGTCAGTACCTGAAGGTTCGTATCGAAAGTATCGAGGACGAACAGAATAAGGTCAGCGGAACGGACCACCGACAATACTTCCCGCCCCCTCCCCTTTCCTTTGGATGCGTCGCGGATCAGACCGGGCAGATCCAATATCTGGATCTTAGCGCTGTTGTATTCCATGATGCCAGGAACGACATCGATGGTGGTGAAATCATAGGCACCGACCTCGCTCTCGGCGCCGGTCAGCCGGTTCAACAAAGTGGACTTACCGACCGACGGGAATCCGACCAAAGCCACGGTGGCGTTTCCCGACTTCTTGACGGAATAACCTTTTCCTCCGCCCCCACCGGTGGAGCGCCTCTTCTCCTGCTCGTCCTTGAGCCGGGCGATCTTCGCCTTCAGCTTGCCGACATGGTACTCGGTATGCTTGTTGACCTGGGTCTTGGCAATCTCAGCTTCCACCTCTTTGATCGATTCCTCGATGGTCGCCATTAGCACTCACCCCTGGGTCTTAGTTTCGGATAGGATGTTTGTGATCGTTTGGAAATGAACATGTTCCTTCTCTGTGCAGGACGCTTCAATACCGGACACCATTATATGATTATTGGTGTCCGCTTCGTCTGGATTGGCAGGTCGGGATTTTTTGTGTCCGACTATAGACACAATCGGTCCTAATGTTGATTGGCGCCGAGAAAAGGTCAAGATCGCTTACTCGGTGATCTCCCCATGGAAACACGATAAGCAGGGCGAATTGAGTAAGGACCTCGACCAAGTCCTCCTCGATCATATTGTATACGCGCCTTTTCGGATTGTTCGCGTCCCGGCTGATGATGATCGTCATTGGTGAGGATTCAATGGCGGCGTTCATCTCGCCTCGTCGATATGCTCCTAGTTTGTCCTCGATCAAGAAAAGGAAAAGAGCGAATCTACCAAGATGCCGATTAATGTAAGGAGATTATTAATTCCCGGCTCATTTCACCGGCGTTTAAATATACGAATGGAAGAATATATGGCTTTTACCCTAGCAATCGTTCGTTGAATTGCCGAGAACGTGACATATCATCCGAACCACACCCGTAGGGTCGCCATTATTACGTCCGTGACAATGAGATAAAAGCAGATTGGCACCAGGATATTTGTCAGCTTATCGCTAATTGTACGATTCATGATTGGTCCTCCTTACTAATTCGTTCAAGAGGGCACCATTCGGGAACCGTCTCATAGGCATTAGCCATTGTTTTCCCCAGGTTACTCCCCCCGGTCCATTCGGGACTTGTTCCCTGACATTAATAAAGAATGTTCTAAATTTCAATTAAAAGAACAACAATGAGGAAAATCGGCCCAGGCGAATAATTCCGTAAGACACAAGTTTCCCGCTCAAAGTCCCCTTTTGTCAGACTTTCCCCTAAATCGTGTTCCATCAAAACGCCTCCAATGTCAATTGCTTCGGTGCCTCGACCATCAATGAGTTGAATCTCTTTGAGGCCCAAGCCACAAGAAAGCTACCGACAATAACGGAAAGGTCCATCAAACCACCTCGTATTTTGAGGCCTGTTCCACCATGCTGAAATCTACTCCCTACGAGTGAGCTAGTGTGCTCAATATATGACCATTGGTTTAAGCCTCGATTGGACGGATAAATGGAACATTTACTCCAGGCTCTTTTTCCAAATTCGATTTTCCGAATCTGTGATCAAACGCCAATAAGTGGTTGTTTGGTAGAAAGTGAGAACTTTGTGTCTCTGTTTCGTCAAAAACCATTCACTCTATAAGCCTCCGAGTCGCTGGTTTTTTAACTATGCCCCGCAACCCGTTAGCTATGAAGCCGGTCCCAAGAGATGTGGACGAGTATATTGAGAACGCGCCCTTGGGGTCTAGAGGTAAACTGCGTGAGCTTCGTGCCGCCATCCGGGAGATTGCCCCGGACGCAGAAGAACACATTAGCTATGGAATGCCCTGTTACGGTGACAAGGGACGGATGGTCTACTTCGGGATAGCGAAAGCGCACATCGGTCTCTATGGAATGTCCTCTCAGGTCATAGAGAAGTATCGGGAGGAAGTGGGACCTTATTTGGCTCTCAAGGGAACCATCCGCCTTCCCCTGGACCGTGAATTCCCATTGGAGCTCATAAAGAGGCTGATCAGGGCCAGAATGGAAGAGGGTTGAGGTAGATCCCAAGGGAGCGGCGCTCGGCCGATCGAGCGATTGCCACGAACGTACATTCACGGGGATGATCAGGAAGGGAATCGAAACCCCTTCAGCTGTTCTCAAAAGATTTAAAGGCTGAACATCCGATTGCGCGTCAATGTCATTTAAAGAAAGCTTCAACAATTTCAGGAAGCAGAAGTACGCGATACCGGTGGCGCTCGGTCTCACTGTCTTGCTCACCCTGGCATTAACGTTGTACGCAATTTCATTGTGTTTTATTCCGATGCTGATCGCCCTGATCGCCTATGGAATACCATATTACTCCGGGCTTAGAAGCAGGAAAAAATTGGCCGTGTTCGGTACTGCCCTGATCCTGTTCCTGGGAATTGTCTTCGGCCTCAACATATTCTATTACATCCAGGGATTCAATGGACAGGTCGTCCACTCGGAGAACAATGAGCTCATCGCAGGCCAAGTTGCACCGGTCAAGGGTTTGCCCGGTGACTCGTTCAACTTCACCGTCGAGGTCGTGAACGGATCGAACACGAGTATCGTATACCTGTTGGCGGTTAATGGGGCAAGCACTACCACTCTGAACTATTCAATGACCTATGCGGGGATGGATGGTTCCAATGCCATCTTCTCCAAGACCCTAAACAATCTGAGCGAGGGCATTTACCAGTTCCAGTATCAAGGATTGATCCCGGGTGGGTTCGTACTGACCGACGCTGGACTTGGTCCGATAGCCATGACATCGGATGCGGTGCTCTATTCCTACCTGTATTACGGCATTGTGTTCATCGGCATCTTCCAGATCGGCCTACTGTTCTATCTGCTCCTAGTGTTGACTTGGTGGATGGACCGGTCCAAAGCGAAGATGGCTGAGTTCGATAAGGCCCGCAAGCAGGAGAAGAAGGGCGACGACGGGCAGAAGGTCATCGACAAGTTTATCTGCTCCGAGTGCGGCGCAGACGTCCCGCTCGATGCCAAAGAATGCCCGCGCTGCGGCGAGAAGTTCGAGGAGGCGGTGGAACGGGAATGCCCCTTCTGCAAGGCCAAGGTCCTCGAATCCGACGTAAAGTGCTGGAACTGCGGCAAGGGGCTGCCCAAGAAGTGAGCAGTTACCTGGCAAACATCTTCCCTTTTCTCCATTTTTTATAAGTATTTGCGTGAGATATTGTCCTCTGGGATGCATTCGTTTCAGTTTTATCTCGAGAGGGTGAAGCCGTGAACTCCATAGCTGAAGAGCTGGCCAAGAAACAGAAGGAGATATCGGTCTCCGAATTCTTCGAACGCAACAGGCAGATATTGGGTTTCGACTCTCAGGTGAAGTCCCTGATCATGGGCGTGAAAGAGGCGGTAGACAACTCCCTCGACGCTTGCGAGGAATCGATGATCCTTCCCGAAATATTCGTCCGCATCGAGAAGGTCGAGGCCAACGAGTATAAGGTGACCGTTGAGGACAATGGTCCAGGCATAATCAAGAAGGCCATCCCTAATGTTTTCGGAAGGCTGCTGTATGGTTCCAGATTCCATGCGGTACGCCAATCCCGTGGACAGCAAGGTATCGGAATTTCCGCTACCGTCATGTTCGGCCAGATCACAACCGGCAAGCCGGCCACGGTCCGGTCCAAGGTGGCCAACGAGGATACTGCCTGGGAACTCGACATCATGGTCAATACCAAGAAGAACATGCCCGATGTCTTCAAGGAGAACCCAGTCATCTGGGATGGGAAGGACCACGGTACTAGGATCGAGTTCTTCATGAACGGTCGGTACATGACTGGTAAGCAATCGGTCATGGAATACCTGAAACAGACCGCCATCGTCAACCCGCACGCCAAGATCTCTTTTGTCGATCCGGAGGGTAGAAGACTAACTTTCGAACGGGCGACCGACCTGCTGCCACCGGCGGTCAAGGAGATCAAGCCGCATCCGGAAGGAATTGAACTGGGCACCCTGATGAACATGGCCAATGAGACCAAGTCCAAGACGCTCTCCAAATTCCTGCAGACCGATTTCTGCCGCATCAGTGATCGTCTGGCGAAGGATATCTCGGAAAAGGCCGGCATGGATCAGGATCGGACCAACATAAGGAGCTGGGACCCGGAAAAGAATAAGAACGGTCTCAAGCTCGAAGATTACAAACGACTCTTGACCGCTATAGGTTCGGTGAAGATCATGGGCCCGCCCACCGATTGCCTTTCACCTATCGGCGAGAACCTGATCAGAAAGGGTCTGAAGAACGTCCTGGTCGAGGTACGGCCAGAGTTCTATTGCCCTCCAGTCACCCGCGACCCGAAGGTCAACGCCGGCAACCCGTTCCTTATCGAGGTAGGAATCGTCTATGGTGGGGCCATTCCGGCGGACCAGCCCGTGCAGTTGCTGAGATTCGCGAACCGGGTGCCGCTCATGTACCAACAGGGTGCGTGCTGCATCACCAAGGCGGTGGAGGCGGTGGATTGGCGTCGATATGGGCTCGAGCAACGCGGAGGTAATGGAATCCCATTCGGCCCAGCAATCATCATCGTTCATGTCGCGTCGACCAAGGTGCCATTCACCTCTGAGGCGAAGGAGGCGATCGCCAGCATCCCGATCATTCAGAATGAGATTGAGATCGCTCTGAGGACCTGCGGCCGCACTCTCAAGACCCATCTGAACAAGAAGGATACCAAGGTCCGAACCAAGGAGAAGTTCGACATCGTTCAGGTGATCCTGCCCCTCATCGCGCAAAAGAGCGCCAAGATCGTAGATAAGCCCGTACCATCCTTGTCTGGCACGATCACCAAGATCATGAATGTGGTCTGGGTCGACGATGATGTGACGTTCGATAAAAGCAAGCGTCGACATAAGGTCCGGGTCACCATCTACAATTATACCCCGCACGGTCAGAAGCTCAATATCCACATGGTGCTGCCCAAAGGGGCGTTCGACTATCAGGGACTGACTATATTCCCCAAGGATGTCCGGGAAGATGGAAAGACAACCTGGGAGCTGAAGGCCATACCTTCCACCGGAAAGGCGGAGATATCGTTCTACTTGAATGGGTTGGATGAAGAGGCCTACGAGGAGAACGAGATCTATTCCAGTGGAATCAATCCGATCTCGGTGATAGGCGCAGATCCACTACCGGGCGATTGGGACGTCAAAGGTCTCAACATCACCGAGATCGCGCCCACCGAGATTGAAAAACCAGAAGCTGACGAAGATGATGAGGTCGATTACGACGAGAAATCGGAGGCGTTGAGCGATGACTGAAGGAACCCATGAGCAGCCGGAGAAGAAGGTCGACAATAAAGCGGTAGGGGCGCTCTTCAATGTCGCGAACTCGATATATGACCAGATAGACCACGGAAAGATACCGAAGATGGTCCTCCCGCTCAGGACGAAAAGCAACATCAAGTTCGACACCAAACATGGCGTGTTCAAGTATGGTAGCGCCACCGGCGCCAGGACGGCCAAGAAGACCAATGGGGCGATGATGCTCCTAAGGACCATGTACACCCTCGAGCTCATCGAGAACATGATCGACAACAACAAGTCCTCCACCCTCAGGGAGATGTACTACATCTCCGAAGGCTGGGGGAAGGCCAAATTCCATAGCCAGGACGAATCGAACCTGCTCGCCGAGGACCTGGAGATCGTCACCAACTGCATGCGTGAGGACTTCAAACTTCGGCCGGAAGAGAACGGGGCCAGCGTCATCGGGAACATCACAATCGAGGAGTTCGATCGTAAGGGTAGGATCAAACGCATCAACTGCCTTGATGACGTGGGCGACTCCGGTTATGGGATACCGTACAACGTCGAGAAGGAAAAGGTCCAGCTGATCGAGACCGGTGCCGATTTCATAGTCGCGATCGAGACTGGCGGTATGTTCGACCGTCTGGTGGAGAACGGCTTCGCCGAAGACCACAATGCTGTGCTGGTCCACCTGAAGGGGCAACCGGCCAGGAGCACCCGCCGCTTCATCAAGCGGCTGAACGAGGAGATGAAACTCCCGGTCATCGTATTCACCGATGGTGATCCCTGGTCGTTCCGGATATTCGCTTCCGTGGCCTACGGTGCGATCAAGACCGCCCATATCAGTGAATATCTGGCAACTCCATCGGCCCAGTTCATCGGCATCACAGCTGCGGACATAATCAAATACAAACTGCCGACCGACAATCTGACGGACATGGACATCAGAGCGCTAAAGGCGGAAAAGAACGACCCGCGCTTCAACGATGCTTATTGGCGGGGAGAGATCGACACGATGTTGGCTCTTGGCAAGAAGGCGGAACAGCAGGGGTTGGCAAAGTATGGCCTCGACTTCGTCACCGACACGTACATGCCTGACAAGTTGAAGGAGCTAGGTCTGTTCAAGCGATAGTCAGCTCAGCTTTATTATCTCGGTAGGCCAATCGCTATAATGATTACTATGACCAACGGAAATCGCAGGTATAACAACGCCGGGGTATCTGCCGCGGCGATCCTTCTTTCCATCGCAGTCGCCATCATAATATCATACGCCCTGGATAATTGGTGGCTATTTGTGCCAGTGATCCTCCTGGAGTTGGGAGTATATATCCTGATTATCGGACTGACTCTCGGGAGACCCGCCCGTGGTATGCCCTGGACGAAGTCCGATTCGAGCTTTTACTTCTTCTGGGGCAACTTGATGGCGGCGATCGGATCATTACTTATCGTGAACAATTTCTACCCCGGGAACGTCATCATACTGGTCGTGGTGTTCTTGGTCTGGTTCGCAGTCTTTGCCCTGCTGTTCTCGATGAGTAGGAGATTCAACTAGGCGCTGGCCTCGGCCAGTCTCTCCATCACGAACTCGCGGTCCAATGTTGAGAGGAAATAGCCCAGGCGAGGGCCAGATGTCCGAGAGACGAATATCTTGTACAGTCCCTGGAATGCTAGCTTCGGCAGGATGCCGGATCCCTTGGCGTTGTCGTAAACGGCATTGTGGATGGTGTCTGGGTCCCAGCGAGCACCTTCCAGCGCAGCCCGCAGCACGGAGAAATAGGCCTTCTCCTGATCAGACAGGTCTACGGGCGGCATCACCTTAGCTATCGCGAACTTGACCTCATCTGGGGCGAACATCTCCAACCAATACCGGACACAGTCGATGCGTTGCTTGAGCACTTCCACGTCCTCAGGAGCAGGCAGGGCCAAGCCTTCCGTCCTGTTGATGATGGTCATTATTCCTTCGAAGCTATCCGCGGTCTGAACGACATGCACCAGGTGGCGGTAAGGTACTCGCATAGGCAGCTTGGTGCGGACGCACTTAGGCTGGGCGATCTCATATGCGCGAAGCAGGTCCTTTTCCTTCTCGTCAGCACCTCCGTTGAAGTATAGTGATTCGACGTGGTCGTATTCGTCGACGACGTCTAGTATGCCAAGACCGGGGTCATAGTCGATGTGCCTGTCTGGATTATATCGCAAAACGCTGAAGTTCAGGACCGGGGCTGGGGTAATCCTCAAGGCATCGGTGCCTGTGACCACGTGGCCAGTCGATTTATGCATCTGCCCTTTGCCCTTGAACTGGATGAACTCATAAGGGATCGGGTAAGGTGGTTCAATGTCGAACAGCTCCTTGCAGAACCGGACGCCAGTATCATACGAGCCCCCTGCGGCTGCATGGTCCTTCCCGAAAGGTTCGCATGTCACGCCGAAGATCTTCCACTTAGCCGCCCATTCCAATCTCCAAGGGAGCTTTGCCTGGCCTGTGCGCAGGTCGGCTTTCCCTTCGTGGCCGCAATGGCATTTGTAAGAAACGTATGGGTACTCATATGAAATAACGTGGTCCGTGAAATGTCCGCAGGATTCGCATTGCGGTGAGACTGGCCAGAAATTGGCAGGCACGTCCCTACCGGTGACCTCCTTGAGGATGGTCGCTACCTTATCTTTCTCCCTGATGACCAAGTCGGTGAGCTTGGCGAACTTGCCTTCCTCATACACCTTGTGCGTCCAGTACACTTCCGGGTGGATCCCCATTTCTGCTATTGCGTCAAGGAAAGGTTGGATGAAATGGGCCCCATAGCTCTCATGGCACTTGTCACCCGGGCAGGGTATCTGACATAGGGGCCTGCCGATCTCCTTGTCATAGCACTCGGGAAGGAATGGGTACCTTTTCCGGAGCGGATCATAGTCATCGACTAGATAGATCAGCTTGACGTCGGCTCCCTGGTCCAGCAAAGCCTTCCTCACTGCGTTGGCGGTGATGGCTTCCCTCAGGCTTCCCACGTGGATATGTCCGGAGGGGCTGATCCCGGTCGATAGCAAGTGCTTCCGACCCTTTTCGAGCAATGACTTTGCGATGACGTCTGCCCACTGCATGTATATCGGCGGGGCAAGTGCACGAGCGTTAATAAACCCTGTTCCCAGCTTTTCATCGAGACATTCATTAGTCACAAAAAGCTCGAGAACGAATGTCGTCATCCAGCTTCAATACCTCAACGTTTTTATATGCGGTTTCAGGTTAGAGCATAGGTATCAGCATGCCTAAAGATAAGAAAGGGTCGGGGTTCCAATCCGCAGCCGGTTTGATCCGGTACTTCGACAGTGAGGACGAAAAGGCTCTCAAGATCAGTCCCTACGTTGTTATCGGGATGATCGTAGCGACGATTGTCATCGTTTCAGTCCTCAAGGTTGTCTATCCAACGTAAATTCGGATCCTATAACGAATCCGTCCGTAAATCCATTTCCATAACTGGTCATTATCTTCCATTTGACTTTCAACGGTCACGGAACTTCAACTGCCCATCGTCATCCTCTTTCTCGATTCGCTTCTCTTTATTCTTGAACTTTGCCTTGAATGAATAGGCCAGCATTGGCGGCGCAATGATAGTGGTGGCCAACGACATGAAAACCACAACGGAATAGATCGCGTTCGATACCTGGCCCAATCCCAGGCCGATGGTCGCTACTATGAGGCCCACCTCACCTCTCGGAGACATACCAACACCGACGATCAACGCCGATTTGCCTCCCAGGCTCCTCGCCCCCAACCCGCAACCGATCACCTTGGTCAATATGGCTATGAGCGTTAAGCCTAGCCCTATCCATAGTACATCATTGAAGGACGTGAGCTGGACCTGAATACCTACAAAGATGAAGAAGAACGGGACCAGGAATTCGTTGATCGGTTCGAACTTCTCCTTGGCAGGCCAGCGGTCCTTGAACTCCGCGAAGGCCATTCCCGCCAGGAAAGAACCGATGATGGCAGCCAGCCCGAAGGTTCCGGCGATGAAGGACAATCCAAAACAGACTACAAGGGCCAGCGGCAGTGGGCTTATCAACGGGGTCACATACTTGGGTGGGTGTTCCAGGTCGATCTTCCTCTCTCTGGCCACTTTGCGCACCCTTGGAATGACCATCCCGCCGATTATTATGACAGCGATGACGAATACAACTCCTTCAATTGCCACGATCGCGGTCTGGGCGATATCCGTTCCAGAACCGCCCGCGACCCCGATAACGACCGCAAGCACGAGCATTCCGAGGACGTCGTCTATCACCGCCGCACCGATAATCACTCTTGATTCGATGGCATCGCTCAAACCCATATCGCCTATCACCCTGGCGGTTATACCAACGCTTGTGGCGACCATTGCCGCCGCTACGAACAGGGAGTGGACAAGGTCATACCCGAGCCAGGTCATGAACAGATAGCCGCCGATAAACGGGACCACCACGCCCAGCGAGGCTACGATGAACGCGGTCTTTCCGACCTTGCGCAGCTCGCTGAACGGGGTCACCAGCCCGACCGCGAATAAGAGGAATATCACACCGAGCTGCTTGAAGACCTCAAAGACCTGGGCATCGGTCCCGAGCTGGAGCGCCGCGAACAACCCCGTGTTGCCGACGATTATCCCGACCAATATCTCTCCGATCACCGTCGGCACTTTGATCAGTTTGCAGATGACAGCGGCTGCCATGGCAAATGATATTAGAACAAACAATTGAAGCAGAACCTGCTGTATCTCTACCACTGCCATGAGCGCATCCTGGTCCAATATCGAGATATTCATATTTTATCCTTACAATGAGGCGTGAGTCTCCGGCGCCCCGAGATCTGCATGTCCGAGAAGAATGTGATTCTGGGCGACCTCTGAAATTGTCCTGACAAAAACAATAAGTAGCTAGCTCCTATCGCAACAGTAAGCAATAGGGCGTGCAAAATGTCGTTATGGAAGAAGGTTCCCTCTGGTCGCAACCCACCAGAGATCGTCAATGTCATCATCGAGACCCCTCGAGACAGCAAGAACAAGTACGAGGTATCCAAGGAATATGATTGCATCCTTTTAGACCGGGTGCTACATTCATCGGTGGTCTATCCACATGCTTACGGCCTGATACCGAGGACGTACTATGACGATGGGGATCCGATCGATGCCATGGTCATCCTATCGGAACCAACGTTCCCTGGCTGTGTTGTCGAAGCCCGGCCGATCGGTGTACTGAAGATGAGCGACGAAAAGGGACGGGATGACAAGATCCTTTGTGTTGCAACCGGTGACCCCAGAAACCAAGACTACTACGAGCTCGAGGACATGCCCAAGCATATGTTGGACGAGATATTCGAGTTCTTCAAATCCTACAAGAGGCTTGAGGAAGGCAAGGGGACCGAGGTGGAAGGATGGGCAGGCAGAGAGGTCGCCCTGGAAGAGATAAGATATTCGCTCAACCTGTTCCGTGAGAAATTCGCCTACAAGTGATTTGAAAACAACCGATAAAACCCATTACATTTTCTTGATTTTCGATAATAAGGAATTTCAATAATCGGCAAGGGGAGTCTGAAATTCCCATAGCCAGCATAATAATTCAAGTCAATATTATCGTTACTGAGAATGATTATTTGCACTTTGGGATTTATTAACTTTGAATGGGTTTTTCTGTTCAACCGCCTGACCGAATGAGGTGTAAAAGGTACCTCGAAGTTCAGGCGACAAGCGATGTCAGCCCGGCATGCCGGGACGCTTGGAAATGAACGGAGATAGTAAAAATGAAAATGAGAACGTCTTGGAAGAAGGACAAGCGCGCAGAGATGGGCGTCGGAACGATGATCATCTTCATCGCCATGGTGCTCGTCGCCGCGGTCGCTGCGTCCGTATTGATCAGCACTGCGAACAAAGTGAGGGAGCAGGCCCAGAACACCGGCGATCAGGCGATCAACAATGTCGCTTCCGGATTCGTCGTTCAGGATGTCACGGGACAGACCAACGCCCTCAAGAGCAAGATCAGCAACATAACCATTCAGGTTAGGCTGCAAGCAGGTAGCCCGGCTGTGAACATGGACAAGGTAACGCTTCAGTTCATCACCGGATCAACGAATCAGATGAGGAAGATGGCCGCAAGCGGTGAATCGTCAGCGACGACCTTCGTGGCCACCCAGACCCTGGCTCAGACCACCGGCGGATCGACCTGGACAACCTCCAACTATGTCGTCCAGCAGGGAGACCTGATCACACTGACCCTTAACGACACAGACGGTCTTGGAATCGGATTCACTCAGGCAGTATCGATCAAGATCGTTCCGGCATATGGATCGCCGACCACGATCAACTTCGTGACCCCGTCCTACTACTCGACGGAATATATCAACCTGAAGTAGAACGGTAGCGAAACCCCTTAAAGAAGGCGCCGAAGAGGCCCTTCATTTTCCATTTTTTCACCTTTTTTGAAAACTCTCCAGTGGCCAAAACGTCTGATGAACAAGATTGCGGGTTCAGCATCCAGAAGAACGATCTATTGATACCTCAATTGATTTGAAGCCTTCGACACATGGACGCTCAAATAATGAGAACCTTAAGGTCATATTGAGTTGGAACCAATAGATAGATCGGTAAGCTATGATCTTAGAACGAGTTAAGATGCGAGATCAACAGAAAATAATCATCCTTCTCGAAACATAGTGATATTGAGCCGATGGAAACAACGAAACCCATTCAGGATGCTTGTTCGATTTCGCTTGTTTCGTGACCTTGAAAATCGTAAAAATCGTCCTTGGAATATCCAAAATGAATCCGGCCAGCATGCGGAGAAATATGTGGTTAGGGAGGGAATACATGATTATCATGGTTGATTTCCAATTCTTTGGGGTTTATCTAGCTTCATGAACTTTTTCTCCTCAACCGCTGAAATAAGGGAGGACTTTGGTCCCCTTAGTTCGATGGACAAGCGATGTCAGCCCGGCATGCCGGGACGCTTGGAAATGAACGGAGATAGTAAAAATGAAAATGAGAACGTCTTGGAAGAAGGACAAGCGCGCAGAGATGGGCGTCGGAACGATGATCATCTTCATCGCCATGGTGCTCGTCGCCGCGGTCGCTGCGTCCGTATTGATCAGCACTGCGAACAAAGTGAGGGAGCAGGCCCAGAACACCGGCGATCAGGCGATCAACAATGTCGCTTCCGGATTCGTCGTTCAGGATGTCACGGGACAGACCAACGCCCTCAAGAGCAAGATCAGCAACATAACCATTCAGGTGAGGCTGCAAGCAGGTAGCCCGGCTGTGAACATGGACAAGGTAACGCTTCAGTTCATCACCGGATCAACGAACGAGATGAGGAAGATGGCCGCAAGCGGTGCATCGACATCGACGACCTATGTCGCTTCCCAGACTCTGGCACAGACCACCGGTGGAGCCACCTGGACAACCTCCAACTATGTCGTCCAGCAGGGAGATCTGATCACACTGACCCTTAACGACACAGGCGGCCTTGGAATCGGATTCACCCAGTCGGTAGGAATCAAGATCGTTCCGGCATATGGATCGCCGACCACGATCAACTTCGTGACCCCGTCCTACTACTCGACGGAATTCGTCAACCTGAAGTAAGGCAAGATCGAAACAAATCTCAAATGAACGGAGGAATGGTAAAACGAAGACAATGAGAACATTTCCTCTGACCACCTTTTTTCCTTTCTTTGCGGTGTTCACATTCAAGAAGAGTAAGAAAGGAGGTGGCGAGGACCTATCCAGCGCAGTCGGAGACCTTGATCTGGATCTCGATGCGGACGCAATGAAGCTGGGACTAAAGTCCGCTGACATCGGAGGAGCCCTCGGCGGGGGTGCAATGCCATTGGATGATAATCCCCTTGCAGGCCTGGCCCCAAAATCCGAAAGCAAGAAGATGGACGCCATCGATGGTACCATCACCGATCTGAAGACCCAGCTCGAAACGATGAATATGGGCAGCAAGGCGATGAAGGGTGATGTCGATAAGATCAAGACCGAGATCGACGGGATCAACGACTCCATCAAGAACCTTCTATGCGTCTACGAGGCGGTCAGCCGGGAGTACAACCCATTCGTTGACTCGGAGATGCCTAGTCCAAGAAAGCCAGAAGGTCCGGCGCCCAAGGAGAAGCCGGGCATGCCAGCGCGTAGGGCCAAGTCTCAGGACCATGAACTTGAGGATCTGGACCTTGACCTAGACCTAGACCTGGATGGAGGAAGGCAAACCAACAAGATTCCAGATTATATCGAGGCAGAACCCATGGACAAGATTCTGAAACCCGAGGTTGTTGATGATGATGTCGCGCAGCTCGTCGAGAAGATAAAGATCACAAAAGTGACGAAGCCGACGAGGCCTCAGATCGTCGATCAGCCTGCCGCCATCGAGAAGGCACAAGCACCGGCTCCGGAGCCCATGATGAATGTAGTGGTGGATTTCTACTCTTTGAACCAGATCCATAAATTGGTGGAACACCAGTTGGAGCAAATATACACAATGAAACTGAAGGGGCTGAAGGTACCGGAAGATGATTACGCCTCTCTCGAACGATGGTTGGCGGAATACAAACGGATGGGTGTGAAGTAGGATGGGGCTCAGCGTCTCAGCTGCTTCGGCCGTCCTCTTCAGCGCATTCATCATCGTGTTTGGAGCCATGTTCGGATCGATCAATGTCTACCAGGACAAGATCCAGACAGCGCAGGAAGATAACTATGCCAGGGCACTGAATGCTCAGGCGACGGACATCGAAATAGCGATGGTGGACGCCATAAACGGGACCATAGCCATCGTCAATCAAGGGACCACTACCCTTGACCCATCAAAGTTGGATCTGCTGGTCAACGGCACTATCAGAACAACCTCCATCTCCAGTTTGACCATAGAAGGACACCCGGGATCCAATATCTGGCTATCTGGAGAGGTACTTTACTTGCAGACTGAGGCAAACATCGTCGGAGCCCACATCGAACTGATAACAGAGGGCGGTACTGTGGCGTTCGGCTAGATTCGGGGGCAACAAATGTCAGACTCGTCAACCACTCAAATGATATTCTTCGTTGCCGCCATCGTAGTGGCCGCTTCACTCGCCGGTGTTTTCATCGGGCTGTCGGCCAACATGGCCCAGGCGGTGGAGAAGAGGGCGATCAACTTTTCTGATAAACTGGACACCAGCATCAAGATCATAAACGATCCAGCGTTCATGCCATATCAGGATTCTAACCTAACATTGTACGTTAAAAATACTGGTGCTAATCAGATGCTCCCTACGGGTCTTCTCGTTATGATCGACGGAAAAGATCAAAACAGCAGTTCATGGACAATTATCGGGGGTTCGAATATATGGGGACCCAGCATCGTTTTAGAGATACATCTGAATATCATTCTTGCGAACGGTGACCATACTGCTAAGGTAGTCATATCCAATGGCATTTCCGACTCTATCGGCTTCCGGATCTAGTTATTCGCTGGAAACGGGACGCCTTGGAGAGGCGGATGATCATTGAATGAGCAGCGACACAAGGCCTGTGGAAAGCGACTCCAGGGACAAGGACCTCTTCAGCATGGCGCTGAAGCAGGATGAGCTCGCGGAGAAGCTGGGTAAGGGGATACCACGAGGCTCGAGCATGTTACTGGAAGGTGAGATAGGTTCGGGCCGCAGCGTTCTATGCCAACGCATGCTCTACGGGTTCCTTTTCAACGGTCATTCGGCCACGTATGTTTCAACGGAACAGACCATGAAGGGATTCATCGACCAGATGTGGTCCCTTGACTACAAGGTGAGCAAGCACCTGCAGAATGGACAGCTCACATTCTTCCCGGTCTATCCCTTGATCGGGAACACCGTGACGCGTTCGGATTTCATCGATAAACTGACCTCGTCACCAGCTCTCTACGAGCACGATGTGCTCTTCATCGATTCCCTCTCAACTCTTACCCAGAACCGATTGGACGAGAACAGTGCCGTCAAGCTGATGGCCTTCCTCAAGAAAATGAACAAACTGGGGAAGACCGTCATCATGACCGTTGAATCGAACACGCCGGGCGTGGACACACTTCGGCTCTCTACCGAAATGTACCTCACTCTGACCATGAAGGCGACCGGTCAGGGCATCAACCGGATCATAAATGTGAAGCGGTTCATGAGGGCCCGTAAGACAGTGACCGAGGTAATCCGGTTCAGGATAGAGCCCAAGATCGGGATGATCATTGAGATCACGGAGGTCTCCGGATAAAGAAAACCAAGAGCATCTAGAATCTGGAAAAGTCGGACAAACCTGTTAATGTCCGCGGGCCGGTGACGATTGGCACGTGGGCGGAATATGGCGGATGTAGAATGGTTGAAGAAGACGGCCTGACTAAGGCAATGGCTAAGAGCCCATACCTGCGGCGCTACATAGCGGAGCTTAAGAAAGAAACCTCCAAAATGCCGCGCTTCTACGAGAATCTTACCATTAAAGAACTTGGTGACATTCGTTCCGCCGCCATCAATGACATCGAATCGGCCAACGTCATCTACCGTGTGGGGCAGGGTTTTGTCCATATAAACGCACGGAAGAACGCCTATGTCAACGTCGAGCAGAAGCTGGACGATGAACAGAAGGACCGTTTGAGGGCTATCAAGGATTTCATACTGGAAAAGGCCTCGAATGAGGAATCATCCGAGACCGTCGAGGACCAAGAAAGGATCCTCAATAAACTTTTCGAGCAGTCCGTGGTCACGGGCAGCGTTAAATCCAGCAAGGGAAGCATGAAAGGGTTCTTCGGTAACGGGGAGAAGATAACGGTTACGGAAGAGGAGCACGACTTGATGAAGTACTATATCCGCCGGGACATCATCGGGTACGGCCCTCTTGAACCGCTCATCCTAGACCAGTACATCGAAGATGTGCACCTGATCGGCACAGGCCGGGTCCGGGTCTCGCACAAGGCCTTCCAGTTCGCCCTGGAGACCAACGTGCGTTTCGAGGACGAGGTCAGCCTCAACGACTTCTTCATCTCCATGTCCGAAAGGATGGGGAAGCCGGTAAGCAACTCCCATCCAGTCGTCGACGGCACGTTGCCGGATGGCAGCCGTATAAACATGATCTATTCGAACGACGTGAGCGCCAAGGGGTCATCGTGTACCATCAGGAAGTTCACCGCAGAACCGATCTCTCCCATACAACTGATCAAATTCGGATCCTTCAGCCCCGAACTTGCCGCCTATCTATGGCTGTGCTTGGAGAACAAGATGAACATCATCATCTGTGGTGAGACCGCATCTGGTAAGACCTCCACGATCAACGCCATCATGACGTTCATCGACCATCGCGGCAAGATCTATTCCGTGGAGGACACTCCCGAAGTCAAGCCGCCGCACAAGGCTTGGCAGCGTTGTGTCACGCGTGAGGCCGGCCCCGAGGAGTCCAGGGTCACGATGTTTGACCTGCTCCGGGCCGCGTTGAGGTCCAGGCCAGATTACATCATCGTCGGAGAAATCAGAGGTGAGGAGGCGAGGGTCGCCTTCCAGTGCATGCAGACCGGTATCCCGGTATTGGCTACGTTCCACGCATCGAACTCGACCAAGTTCATCCAGCGTATGACCGGTCAGCCAGTGAACATTCCCATGTCCTTCATCGACAACTGTAACGTGCTGGTGTTCCAATCGGCGGTCAACGTCAACAAGCGGTATCTCAGGCGTGTCACCGCCGTGGAAGAGATGATGGGATTTGACAAAGAAGCGGGGGGGATGCTGACCAGGACCGTTTTCAAGTGGGACTCGGCCACTGACAAACTGTACTTCCGCGGAAACAATAACAGTTTCATCCTGGAGAACAGGATCGCCGCTGAGCACGGATACTCCGACAAGAAGGACATCTACATCGAACTGAGGAAGAGGGAAAGGATCATCGCCAAGATGGCAGAACTGAACATCGTCGGTTATAAAGAAGTGGTCAAGGTCCTAAGCGACTATTACGAGAAGGGCGAGAACTCGCTCCCCTTCAACTACTGAGGCAGCACATGGTGAAACTGAAGAGCAAGCGTCTGAAACAGGGCTTCCGGGACATGAAGATGAAGCCCAAGACCTACTTCAGGTTGGTCATCATCTCTATCGTGGTCTTCGGGTTGGTCGTCCCGACACTGTTGGCCACCGTCATCATTCCTGATTACCTCTCGACCGTGTTGGACAGTTCCTATTCGGTCTTGCTCTACGCCATTCCGATCTTCGGTATCTTCGCGGTCGCGATGCTTCCCATCATGGCCTCCTCCAAGAGCAAGATGCGTGCCGAACGCAACATGCCCTTGTTCGTGACCGAGCTGGCAGCCCTATCCACCTCCGAGATGCCCATCGACAGAATATTCTACGTCATGTCCCAGAAGCCAGAATATGGACAGTTGGCCGAGGACTCGAAACGTATCTACAGACTTATCCGGTTCTACCACGTTGCGGCTGGTGACGCCTGCCGTTTCGTCGCAGCCCGTACGCCATCACCGATCGAGGCGGATTTCTTCAGCAGGCTCTCCCACTCCATGGAGGTGGGTGAGAAGCTGGACCGGTTTCTTAAGAACGAGCACGAAGTGATCATGGACGAATACACCCTCAAGGCGGACGCGAGCCTAAAGGACCTGGACTTCGTGAAAGAGCTGTTCACCGGCATCGTGACCTCGCTCATCTTCGCTTGCGTCTTCATATCGATCGTCCCTCTTCTGGGCCAAGGTAACGTCGATATGCTTCTGGCGGGCATCGTCATGGGTTTCGCCGTTATGGAGGGGATGTTCGTCTACTTCATCCAGACAAAGGTCCCGAAGGACGACATATGGTACAGCTGGCGACAGAAGAAGAAGGACAGGTTAATGAAAGACAACGATCGGATATTGATGATGTCGGTCGTTATTTCCATCATCGGCGTAGCTTTGCTAACGTTCCTATTACTGCCATTGAATCTCCCCATCATGCTGTATGTCTCCTCCCTCTGCCTACCCATTCTCATACCTGGAATCCTGATCACCCGAGAGGAGCGCAACATCGTCAAGAGGGACAATATCTATGGTGCCTTCATCAGGTCTCTGGGACGGGCTTCATCGGTCAGCGGTCAGACCATGGGGGAGGCGGTGCGCAAGCTGGCAATGCATAAGTTCGGCCCCCTGACCAGCATGGTGAAGAACCTCTCGAAGAGGCTGGCCTTGAACATTAACGCCGCCGATGCATGGAAACACTTCTCGGCTGAGTCGTCCAGCAATTTGATCAAGAAATTCGATGATGTGTATACCCAGTGTGTGCTCAGTGGCGCCAAGTCCGAGGTCACGAGCATGTTCATCAGTGCCAACATGTTCAAGGTCCTGGCCATCCGGAAGAAGCGGCAGATAGTGGCGTCCGGATATCTGGGGGTCCTGTACGGCATCATGATATCATTGGCATTCACGCTATACATCACGGTGGGCATCTCCGAGTACATGTCCACCACGATAGCAGGTCTGAATCTGGAGAATGTGGACCTTGGAGGCGCCAGCTTCTTGAACACGCTGTTCAATTCCCATTTCGACGTAGGCCCCCTGAAATTGATGGTGTTCGCGATCATCTTTGTCCATGCGTTCTTCTCATCATTGATGTTGCCGATGCTTCGAGGAGGTCACATGGCAGGCGCAGCGATACATTTCATCGCCCTGCTATGGATAGGGTCCGTTTCCGCGTTCGTCGTGGACATGATGTTGAAGGGTCTACTCAGTTGAACCTCCTAGAATAGTTAATATGCCTGTCTTCGGATTAGCCAGCCTGAGGAACGGCTATGGCAAAGAAGGTCATCGTCATCGGATCAGGAGCCGCCGGGATGAAAGCAGCGTCCACCGCCCGAAGCGAAGGGGACGCAGAGATCACGATTTTCACGGAGGAGGAGCACATATCGTACTCTCCTTGTGCCATTCCGTTTGTCATCGAGGGGAAGATCAAGGATTTCGATTCAATAGTGATGCACACCCCTGAGTTCTACGCCAAAGAGAGGAATATCAAGGTCCTGACCAAGACCAAAGTGGCCGCTGTCGACATGGACAAGAAGACGATCACCTCGGCCGATGGCGGAGTACATCCCTACGACTCACTGGTGCTTAGCGTGGGTGGGTCCGTGTTCTTTCCTCCCATAGAAGGCGTGAAGCTTCCCGGGGTCTTCCCGGTCAGGAACATCGCTGACGGGATGGCGATCAAGAGGGCGCTACCGGCAGTGAGATCGGTGGTCGTCGCCGGGGCCGGCGTGATCGGCCTGGAAATGGCAGTCGCATTGAAACGCCTGGGAATGAAGGTGGTGGTGGTGGAGATGTTCACCCAGGTGGTGCCCAGGATCATGGACGCAGACATGGCTAAATTGGTCCAGTCCCATTGCGAATCGCTCGGCATAGAATTCATCATGGGTACTCCGATGGGGTCGATAAAGGGCGATGGCAAGGTAGAGAAGGTCGTCGTAGGGACCAAGGAAATCCCATGCCAAATGGTCATCATGGCCACCGGTGTCCGGGCTAACTTGGAGCTCCCTAACATGATGGGGCTAGAGGTCGGTCCCTTGGGCGCTGTGCGAGTCAGCCCGACAATGCAGCCCTATAAGAAGGGCAGATTGGTCAAGGACGTCTTCTTGGCCGGAGACGTGGTCCAATGCGAGAGCGCAGCAGCTCCCGGGCCGACCATGAACCAGCTTGGCTCAGCTGCGGTTCGTCAGGGACGAGTGGCCGGGATGAACGCCGCCGGAGGTTACGCGACCATGCCCGGTGTCCTTTCTCCTTTCATCAGTGTTATAGGTGACATCCAGGTCGGCGGTACTGGTCTCTCCAAGGGGCTGGCGGACTATTATGGCCTGAATGTCGTAGATGCCCGTGCCGAAGGTTCGACAAGGGCTCGTTACTATCCGGGCGGCAAAGAACTGGTCGTGAAGATGCTGGCCGAAAGGGACACACATCGCATTGTCGGAGCCCAGATCGTTGGGGGCGAAGAGGTCAACGGGCGTATTAACTGGCTCACTGCCGCAATATACAAGGGAGTGACCGCGGAAGATTTCGTGAACGGATTTGAGAACGCCTATTGCCCGCCTACCAGCATGGTCAAGGATGTGGTCAACGAGGCGGCAGATATGCTGGCGAAGAAGCTCGCCGGGAACTGAACGGTCAATTGCTGGGATTCGGTTCTTGGTCGGCTCAACGCCCATTAATTACATTGGAGACTCGGATCTTCTTTCCGGCGGCGCGGCTCCGGGTGCGGATCTCCTTGGCGATCGCGGCTCCGCCCTTTTCCGCCAATTTTTCAATGAGTTCCAGGTCGTCCATCGGGAGGATCTCGTTCATGATGAACGCGCTAACGACCGAGCGTTGCTCGTCGGTCATATCGCTCTCGGTCCAGATCGTGACCAGCAAGTCTCTCAGTTCGGCGCCCATCTCAAGCTCTTCGCCGAGCAGGTCATTGATCTCGGCATTGTACCTCTCCAAAGCGGTGGCATCGTTCAATGAAGCGGCTGCCACTTTGCCGGCGATCGTTCCGCAAATGTATGACGGCATGATGCCCTCGCCCACGAAGGCGAGCGTCTGTCCGGCCGCATCGCCGGCGAAGAGCACATTGCCCGAGGAAGGTCCGCCCAAGAATCCTGGTACCGGAGCATCGCCCGTCTTCACCTCGAGTATCTTCTCTGAATCGAAGTACTGGTTCACGATGGGGTTCGACTCGATCCACTCCGTCAGGGAACCCCTCCTCGATTCCGTCCCGCCCACAACACCTAGGCCGACGTTCGCTCGGTACGGTCCCTTGGGGATGATCCAGCCGTAGCCGAGACCGATTTCTGGCTCAATGAATATCTGCATGCAGGGGGGCACCCGTTTCCGTGACACCATTTCGTACTCGACCCCTCTGGCCACCGATTCCGAGGTGAACAATTCCTTTCCCAGGAGCTTGCTCACGCTGGAGTGTACACCGTCGGCCGCCACCACGATCTTTGGTTCGACCTCGAGTTTCTCGCCTTGGACCATCAATTGGCAAGAGGATATGGCCTCACCGTCCATCTTTATCGACAGCAAACGGGCATCGGATTGGACCGCCGCCCCGGCACGGGCCGTCTTCTCCGCAAGGAACTTATCGAACATCTTCCTCTCAACCGTTACACTTCGCCAGTAAGCTTCATGGTTATCGATCTGGACCTTGCGGTCCACGATGAACCTGGTATAGTTCTGTTCGCAGCATTGAGCATACTGTGGGATCTTGATATCGGTCATTGCCAAGACCGATCGCCCAATGACCTCTCCGCATTGGACCGGTGTTCCGATCTCCTTCTTGCGGTCGATCACGATGGTCCTTGCACCGCCTTCGGCCGCTGCCCTTCCTGCCCCGCTTCCCGCGGGACCCGAACCAACCACAAGCACATCGCAATTATTCCAATCCATATTACCACCCATATCTCATAGAAAGACCATACGAACGATACAGCCCCCGGTACTCGGGATGTTTGAGGATCGCTTTCGCATGATTGAATGCGGTCAATCCTCCCTTGTATGGCATGATCGATCTGGTCATCTCCTCGTTCGACATCGAGACCAAGACACGATATCCTGCCATGAAGATAGGATCGGCGAATCCGGAACGCTTCCACGTTTTCTGGTATTGCCTCAGATCCTTCTTGGCAATAGCATCTGCCACCATACGCCCTGATACCAATGCGGTCCTGATGCCCCCGAAAGACACCGGATTGGCCATAGCTGCAGCGTCCCCAACAAGGCAGGCGTTACCGTCTACGATCCTTTCCATGGTCCCGATGGGAATCGAACGCTGATGCACCTCAATCGCGTCCTCTGGAATCTCGTCCGTCCCCCGGGGGAACCCAATGTGGCTCATGCTCCCATTCGGGAATTCCCAGCGGTAACCGCCACCATACCGATGATCGTAACGGAAATGAATGGCCGACTTGTCCGGTCTTCTATCCAGTACTGCCTGGACCGCCCATATCTTGGTTATCTCCTGATCCGGGAACAGTTCCCTTCGGACCAGGGATTGGGCTCCATCGGCCCCGACCAGGTACTTGCATCTAATCTCCTTGCCTGAGGATGTCGACAGAATGAAGCCCTCACCCTCTTTCTTAATCGATTCGGCAGTATCCTTTGAGACGTTCCCGCCCCTCTCCACAAACCTTCTAGTCAGTTCTTTGAGCATCAGTGTCCGATCGATGATGTACCCCTTCAATCTGGCCTCTATCCTAATGTCGCCTGGCCAGTGCTCGACCGCCCTGGAGATCTCGTTGACGATGAGCCTGCGGTCAAGGCACCCTGCCTCTTTGAGGCCGGCATGACTGATACCCTCACCGCACATCCGATGGTATCTGTTGAATTTGTCTTGCGGGAGGCGTTCCATCATCAGGGCCTGTTGATCCTTGGTCAGCCTCGGTTGGAGCGTAGAGGCGACCGAGGAGCCAGCTGGACCAGCTCCCACAATGATCGTGTGATATTCATCCAATGCATCTCACTCCGAAGGGATTCTTTCCACGAACGAATAGGCTAGATCGAATGCCAGGAACGCGAAGAGATAGGCTAGGGAATTGATAATGCCGACGGCGCAGAGGAATACCACCGTCACTTTCATGAACGGTCTCTCTTTCATTCCCCGCCATATGAAGGACCGGGAACCTGATCTATCAGCCTGGTCGCTTCCTATTTCGTCGGCGAATGCGCTCATGAAGATCAAGCCTGCTCCTAGCAGGTCGAAGTTGTTTGGGAAGTTCACGAACGAGAGAAGCGCGAACACGCCTGCCACTGCAAATCCCAGTTTGAAGGCGAGGTTGTCATATTTTGCTGCGAAAAGCAGGGCCAGTAACATGCCGATGAAGATCGTGGCCGAGCTCTTGTCCCATAGGATCAGAGACCCCATGATCACTCCTGCGGGCAGGGCCAATATAAGCGAGATACGCTTGCTGAACCTTCCCGAATCGTAGGATTGGTCGCCGTATTTGATCAGCCCGCCCAGTAGCGGGTATGCGAGTATGATCAGAAGCAGTGAGGGATTGACTGGTGAGGCCATCAGACCGATCGCCAGAGCGAGTGCTAGGCAGAAAACGGTCGCGACGAGGTATCCCAATGCATATCTGCCCTTAGTGGAATATCCAAGTCCTACCATTTCAAGCACTCCTGACCGGACCGGGTCGATCATGGTCATCGCCGATATCAGTATTATGGTTTTGCTCAAGTTGGATGACTGTTAGAATCATGAAAAGGGAAACGGAAAAAGGTTTGGAGCTACCTGTATCGGCTAGCAGTCGTAGTACAGGAAGTACTCATACGGGTGTGGCCTGAGGCGGATGGCGTCATTCTCCTTGGTCCGCTTGTAGTCGAGCCAGGTTTCGACCATGTCCTTGGTGAACACGTCCCCGCGCAACAGGAACTCGTGGTCCGCCTCTAGGTTGTTCAGGGCCTGCTCCAGGCTTCCCGGCACGGTCTTGATGCCCTTTGTCTCTTCCTTGGGCAAATCGAATAGATCCATGTCGTGCGGTTCGCCCGGGTCGATCTTCCTCTTGATACCGTCCAGACCTGCCATGAGCATGGCGGAGAACGCCAGGTACGGGTTGCAGGTCGCGTCTGGGGGCCGGTACTCGATCCTCTTGGCCTTTGGCGACTTCTGACAGACTGGTACGCGTATGGCCGCGCTCCTGTTCCTCGCAGAGTACACCAGGTTGACCGGTGCTTCGAATCCCGGAACCAGCCGGCGGTACGAGTTGGTCGACGGGGACGTTAGTGCTAGCAGTGCTGAAGAGTGGGCCAGCAGTCCGCCGATGTAATACATAGCGGTCTGTGATAGCTGGGCATATCCCTTGGCGTCGTAGAATAGGTTCTCTCCCTTCTTGCCCAGGGACTGGTGGACGTGCATGCCGGTACCGTTGTCTCCGAAGAGAGGCTTGGGCATGAAGGTCACAGTCTTCCCGTGCTCATGGGCGACATTCTTCAGGATGTACTTGTACATCATGACCTTGTCGGCCATGGTGGTCAGAGTGCTGAACTTCATTCCAATCTCGCCCTGCCCGGCAGTGGCGACCTCATGGTGATGAATCTCGCATTCGATGCCAGTCTCGATAAGCTTGAGGACCATCTCGGACCTCAGGTCCTGGAGCGAGTCAGTCGGTGGAACTGGGAAGTAGCCTTCCTTGTTCCTCGGGCGGTGGGAGACGTTCGGCCCATCCATGTTACCCGTGTTCCATATGCCTTCCTCGGAATCGATGAAGTAGTATCCAGAGTGTTGGTTCTGATCGAAAGCGACGGAGTCGAATACGAAGAACTCCAGCTCCGGGCCGAAGAAAGCAGAGTCAGCGATTCCAGACGACTTCACGAAGGCCTCAGCCTTCTGGGCGATATGCCTTGGGTCACGCTTGTACCTCTCTCCCGAGAGCGGTTCCGAGACGTCACAGATGACGCTCAACGTCGGGATCTTGCAGACCGGATCAATTACCGCGGTCTCTGGGTCCGGCATGAGCAGCATGTCGCTTTCATGTATGTGGGCGAAGCCACGAATGCTCGATGCGTCGAAGCCGTGTCCCTCTTCGTACTGGTTCTTAAACTGGTTCGCCGGGATCGATACATGCTGCCACATGCCCGGAAGATCGATAAACTTGAAATCGACCATTTTCACCTTTCCGGACTGGGCCATCTCGATCGATTCTTCCTTCTTACCCGATTTCACCTTTTCCTTTTTCACTGCTGGAGACATTTGTTACCTCACCCTTCCAACTGATTGCCTTTCCTTTTGGTCCGAAGATGTGCGCGGCCTGACGTGGTGCCGGACGAATTCCGCGACCTTTCAGGCCATCATTGTAATTTGCCCCGAAGCTTGAACAATGATGAAGCCCCCGTACGCCGGGACTTCTGTTCGTTTATTGTTCATGCTCTTGTCTATCAAGGCGGCACTCTATAGACAAACTAATAATTAAAGTCTTTGAGACTCGACAAATATCTCGGAAAAACCCGATTAGCTCGTCAGATGAATCTAAGGTACGATATTACTACAGAAAAAATATCTGGCCATTAAAACATGTTCGCTCTGAGGAATATCTCAACAGAACACTGGATGTAATGATTCTAAAGGGAATCTAATCCTCTTAAGGTGGTTATGCTGTTCCAACCCCTTTTCAAATCATGATTCTCTAATTAAGTTTAATGTTTCTTAGGAAGAATGTTATGCTAGTGGTGATTAATTGGACTATTCCCTGGTTAAATAACGCTTAATAATCGTCCGCTGATTTGGCCGTGATATTATGCAACCAGAGGAGCGGTATAAGCTGATCGCCAGGAACACCGAGGAAATAGTCACGCCAGAAGAGCTGATGGCGTTGCTCGCTTCGGAGACCACTCCCCGGGGTTATATCGGCTTCGAGCCGTCCGGTTTGGTGCACATCGGATGGATGGTCTGTGCCCAGAAGATCAGGAACTTCGTCGATGCTGGTTTTGAGTTCATCATATTCTTTGCCGATTGGCATGCCTACATCAACGACAAGCTCGGTGGGAATATTCAGAACATACGGGTCTGCGCCGAGTACATGAAAGATTGTTTCGAAGCGCTCGGAGTCCCACGGGACAAGGTGAAATTCGTACTGGCCTCTGACATCATGGACGATATCGATTACTGGGAAATGGTAATCAAGACCGGTAAGAGCGCGTCGTTGTCCCGGGTCAAGAGGGCCCTCTCCATCATGGGAAGGACGGAGGATGAGGCGGAGCTGGATTCTTCCAAGTTCATATACCCACTATTGCAGGCCACGGACATATTCATGCTTAAGGTGGACCTCGCCTATGCCGGTATGGACCAACGCAAGGCGCACATGCTGGCCAGAGAGGGTGCCGAGAAGATGGGGCTAAAGAAACCGGTGGCGGTGCACACGCCCCTGATACCGGGGCTCAAGGGCGGCAACCGCATGGACCCGCTCGCCTCCAAGATGTCCAAGAGCGATCCGGATAGCGGTATCCTGATCCACGACTCACCGGAGGAAATCAAGCGGAAGATCGGAAAGGCGTTCTGTCCCCCCGAGGCTGAGGGCAATCCGATCCTGGCGATCGCCGATTTCGTTATCTTCGAGCACATCGAGACGCTGGAGATCAAACGCCCGGAGAAGTTCGGCGGAAATGTTTCCTACCTTTCATACGCGGATGTTGAGACTGCCTACCTGGCCGGAAAGCTCCACCCCATGGACCTGAAGAACGCCGTGGCAGAATCGCTCTCCGCGATACTCGGTCCAACGAGAGAATACTTCAATGACAAGCCAGAGAACCTTGATAAGATAAGGGAGATAGTAAGCATGCTCAAATCCCTTAGATGATCCAGGTCAAAAGGGGGAGATCAGATTGCTGAGTTCTCCTTGCTCCTCTTCTTTTCCCTTAAGAAGTCCATCGTACGCTGCATGCAGATGTTCAGAATGGCCTCCACATCGCCAACTCCGACCAGACCAGCTGCGCCGCCGTGACCGCCCCCATCGTTCGCCGTTTCGATACCGACATCCTCAAGGAGCTTGCCTAGGTGGAAACCCATGCGAATAAGCTCTGGTCTTGACCTCGCTGACAGCCGGAAGTGTTCGTCCCTCTGAGAACCGACGAAGGCCACATCCGCACCGATCGCCAGCATGCCTTTGCATACCGAGCTCTCGTATGCGCTTCCGACGGATATCGCCACGATACGGCCCCCAACCCGGTCGAAACGGATACGCTGCGCTCCTTTCAACTGTGAGATTCGTTCGGAGACATCCGGTTCGAGATCGGTCATGGACGTGACCTCATCTATCTCCAGTCCTGCCTCTTCCATGAGATCGGCGAACGCCCGCAAGAGCGCGCCATTGGAGTAGCGGAAGTGCCCGCTGTCAGTCAGCATGCCGGCCAGCAATGCCAAGCCGACATCTCTCTCCACTTTGATTCCGGCGACCTTCAGAAGCTGATAGACTATCTCCGCGCAGCTCTTCTTCTTGTCATCGCAATAGTATGCCCTGTCTCCCCATCGGTCAGAGCGAGCATGATGATCGATAATGATGGTTTCTGCCGGCACCGAGGCGAACTCCCCAAGCTGGTCCGGTGAAGAAGTGTCGACAACGACCACCTGGTCATACTTCATGACATCGGCCCAGTCCAACACCTTTAGCTCCAATTTCGAGGCGATGACCTTAGAGATCTTGTCCAGGCCGCCTGGGGCGCAAATGTCCGCCTCCGGAAACGAGCGGGCGATCGCGTAGCCGCAGCCCAATGCATCCGGGTCTGCGTTGCCATGGAGCAGGATCAACTTTCTGCCATGACTGAGCCTTTCTGCGATCACTTTTAGCATATCCAAAGGTATGGTCAGTGCATATTTCCATGTTTCGAGCTTCGCCCTCACAATATGGACGTGATAAAAAGATAGGGACGAAGTCCCTGGAAATGCTTGTGTTTCAGTTCTCGTCGGAATCGACGGATGGACGAGCTCCGCTGCCGATCGCCTTGGAGATCTGGTCTTGCATCAGCGCGTACTTCTCACGGAGCATCTTTTCCTGACGGTCGAGTGATTTCACACGGACCTCGGAGGTCTCCTTGTCATCCTCGATCTCCCTCAACAAACCCTCGCGATCGGACACCTTGATCATGAGCGCACCTACGTTCTTGTAGATCGGGCTGTCTTCCGGGGTCTTCTTGAGCTCGTCGATGGTAAGATCCATTTCCTTGAGCTGGGCTTCCATCCTGAACTTCTGGTTCAGGATCTGCTGGAGCTGTTGCTGCACTTGTTGGAATTGTGCAATCTGGTTCTGGAGTTTGGGGCTAATATCGTCCATGTCAATCACCTGATGTTATGCTCATCTCCTCCGCGATCTGCATCCATCGGAGGTAGGAGTTGAGCGCCGCCCTCATGGCAGCCAAGTCGGTTGCTTCCACTTTCAAGACCACTTGGTCTGGACCAGCCTCCGCCATGATCTTGGTCCGGGGTATTTCCCTCCCCGCCTCGGGGGAGATCGACGCCAGGATTGTCGTGGCATGGCTGGTGCGGACCTTCAGAGTGGCCCGGAGCATCCGCTCATCTTCCCTTTATGACCTTCTTAACGTTCGGGCGTTCTTTGTAGAAGATCTTGGAGCCGCAATTCTCGCACTGCATGCCGACCGCGTTAACGTTCGATCGGATGGGCCTTTCGCAGTTCCCACACTTATACGTGCTGTTCGCCTCCGCTGAGCTGTGCCTTCTGGGCCAGCACCTCCTTGGAGGTAATCTTCTTAATTGTTGGTGTGTAGCTCGCCGCTGCGAACTTCGCGTCACAGTGTCGGCACTGCCAGATTCCACTGCATACACGTTTGACGTTCATATGGTGGCATGTGGGGCACTCGGATTTCGATCTCGCGATTGCCTCAATGTCCCTGGTCGTCTTCCTGGTGACGACACCGCATCTTGCTCCGAACCTTCCGGCGGTTCCTGCTTTCTCTGTTCTCTTTGCCATCGATTTCACCCTACCAGCTTTCTCAGCTCATTGCCTAGTCTCTGGGAGGTCTCGATTATGTTCTTGACCTGATCCATTGTAAAGGCACCGCGCAGGCCTTTCTGCATGGCCCTGAGGTCACCGTTCTCGTCAGTGGTCACCGTCAATCTAGCCGCTGCCACTTTTTCTTCGTCGAGAGTCGGATCGAACAATATAACGTTTTCTATCTGTACGGCTGTACAGGATATGGGCGTTTTCCTTATCGGCATCATGAAGTCCTCACCCTTGCCGTTTTCGCTGGCCGGGACCTTGCAGGTCTTCAATGCCGCGACCGCTCCTAAGGTTGCAGCGTCAAACAGGTTACCATCATAATCAAGTGCGTAAATGTCGATGAAGTTGATCCAGCACTCTTTGCCCTTCTCAATGCAGAGCTTCTCCAGGTCGATCATCCCCGACTCGCGGATTCCGCGGTCGACAACCCTGGCCAGTTCGATGGAGTTCTCATCTGGTGGCCCAGCCTCGAAGTTCGGCGATCCCATAGGGATCAGTTCCGCATTGGTGGAGAGCACTCCCTTGTCCGGGGTGTCCCCGAACGGTGCTCCGATACCCATCTTGACTCCGACCAGTACGTCGGTGTTGCCCATCTTGACCCTTGCTGAACCTTCAGCGGTATCGATGTAGTTTGTCTCGATGGAGATAGGCCTGAACTCGTCCCAAGCCCTTCCATCCACGCGCTTGCCCTTTGCAATGAGCTTGTGGATATGGTCCCTCTTGATCTCAGATACTACTGAGCGGGCCATTCTTAGGCCTCCTGGGATGGTTCAGATACGGCCTGATCTTCTGTTGTATCCTCAGCGGTCTCGGTCGAAGCATATCTTCGCCGTAGCGCGTCCTTCTGCATCTGGTATACCTGTTCTAGTGCCGGGACGGCGTACTCCATGGCTTGGTTGAACTCGGCAACGGTCAAGTGTCCATCCATCTGGAGCAACAGAACCTCTCCGGTACGCGGGATCATTGCGATCGGGACGTCTGCCTGACCATAATTGTCCTCCTCCTTGTTCAGGTCCAGGACCACCTGGTCGTTGACCTTGCCGACGGCTATTGACGGGACCAGATCCTTCATTGGGATGCCTGCATCTGCCAACGCGACCGATGCCGCGGTGAGTCCAGCGCATCTCGTTCCCGCGTTCGCCTGAAGAACCTCGATATAGACATCTACGGATGTCCTCGGGAAGTTCTCGGTGAACACTACATACTCCAGCGCCTCGGAGATGATCTTGGAGATCTCCACCGATCTCCTGTCCGGTCCCGGTCTCTTGCGGTCGCCGACCGAGAACGCGATCATGTTGTATTTGCATTGGACGATTGCCTTGGCCGGGTTCTGCATGTGCCTGGGGTGGCATTCCCGAGGGCCGTAAACAGCTGCCAGCACCTTGTTCTTTCCAATCTCAACATACGCGGAACCGTCCGCGCTCTTCAGGACGCCGGCCTCAATCTTTATCGGCCGCAGTTCGTCCACCTTCCTGCCGTCTATTCTTATCCCATTGTCATCAATGAGTTTAACGCCTGTGTTTCCGCTCATAAGTTCACCATCAATTTGATTTCGTCACCGACTCGAGATATTCCTTGACCTTCTCCGTGAGCCTGGATGCCTGGGCGCCTTCCTCGATCATACGGATCGCGTGGATCGCCGTCACCATGCTCTCGATCTCCCCGTCCAGCCAGATCCTTCCATTCTGACCGATGAAGATGCGGCAGTTGGTGTGGCTCTTGATCAGCTGGATCATTGAGCCGCCCTTCCCGATCACCCTCGGCACTTTGCTGTATGAGATATCGATTACTTGGCCGCCAGATAGTTTGCGCAATCCCTGCTCCTTCATGGTGACCTGGACTCTCTTGGTCTCATCCACCATCAACACCTTTGCCAGCAGGGTATCTCCGACGTTGAGGTACTTGGACGTGTCGCCGAACTCCACCCTCCACGGCACCTCATTGACATGCAACGGGGCCGGATAAGGGGAATTGATATCAATAAGCCAGTTCGACGGTCCGATGTCGATCACCTTGCCGATCACGCTGTCGCCAGCGGTCGGTATGTATCTCCCGCCCAGGGGAATGACATTCACGAAATTTGACTTCACGCTCTTGATGCCCAATTGAGCGGCAAACACCTTGCCGTCCTCGGCGTAGGCGCCACTTCCCGCCTTGAGGCCGCTCGCATCGAGCAGATCTCCGGGGATTACTATCTCCCGGTCTCCACCTGCACCTTCTCTATTCATTTGACCACATCTTCATGCAAATCCTGATTGGTTTAAAAACCTTCCCTTCATATGAGCACCGAGACGCCTAGTTCTTAAGCTGCTTTGTCTGCGCGTTCCCCTTGGTCCGTTCATTCAAACGTCCATAGAAGTCGTCCCTCATGCCCGCAGGGATCTCCACCACTCCGATCCAGGCCCCATTCGCTTCCCATTCCTCCTTCAGGATCTTCCCGAAGTGGATGATGTCCTCGTAGCACTTGCCGTACTCGTCTCCGGTGAGCTTCAGCGCGATCTTGATCTTCTCGAACCTGATCGGGATCAGTGGCCTCAGCTTGTCCAGCACCTGATTTATTTGCTGCTCGACCGGCTTGAAGGCATCGATGTGCACCTTGGCTTCATCCATTGCCATGGAGATGCGCTCGGCGGTGTGCGGACCTCCCGTCTGGGGGTTTATGGCGTTTCGGGCTATCTCGGACACAATCCGCTTCCGCTTGTTCTCCAGCATTTCCTTCCTTTGTTGGGCGGTTAGCTGGATCTCTCCTTTGAGAATAATCTGCTTGGCGACCTCAATTACATCGTTGGTGCCGAAAATCTCCTTAATCTTCTCCTCGGGAGCTTTTGTGCCCTTGTGGGCATTCTTGAAGACCTCGTCAATCACCATATAGTCGACTAGGTTGGGCTCCTTGCCCTCCTTGAGTAAATTGACGACCTTGGGATCGATCAATATCTCAAAGGTCTCCCCGTGGGATTCCAGCTTCGCGATGATCGCGTCCTCGATGTCTACCATCCAGACCCCGATTACGCAGCGTTGACCCGTTGGATATAGGTCTCGGCTTCGCTGTCGTCCATTCGGCGGAAGTTCTCTCCACGCCTAACGATGCCAATCTCCACGGCCTTCGGGTTGAGCTTCTCCTCCTCGGTCGCCTTTTTCAGCGCTTTCAGGCCCAGTTCCACGGCGTCTTCCATGGCCATGCCTTCGGCGTATAGTTCTTCGAAGACCTCCATTACGACATTGCGACCAGCGCCGATGCTGCCTGCCTTATAGGACACGAGCGCACCGCTCGGGTCGGTCTCGAACAGGTGCTCTCCGAGCTCGTCCACGCCGGCGACCAGCAAAGCAGTTCCGAACGGCCTGACGCCGCCGTACTGTGTATAGTTCTGCTTATAGTCGCATATGCGCTTGACCAGCTCCTCGACCCCCATGTTCTCGTCGTAGGTGATTTTGTTCACCTGGGCGATAACCCTGGCCTGATCAACGAGTATCCTCGCATCGGCTACTAGTCCGGATGTGGCGCAGCCGATGTGATGGTCTATCTTGAATATCTTTTCGATGGACTTCGGTTCCATGAGCCGGCTTGCGATCCTCTTGTCCACTATTAGGACCACTCCGTCCTTGAACTTCAGCCCGACGGTTGTGGTCCCCCTCTTGACCGCCTCCCTAGCGTACTCCACCTGGAACAATCTTCCGTCCGGCGAAAACACAGTTATGGCCCGATCATATGCCATTTGTCCTGGTTGCATCTAATCACTCCTTCGAACGTGTTACGACAGCACCTAAAGTTATCCTCGCCTATATATTTGTTGGGTATTTTCTAAGCATTACTTCAGTGATGCTGGCTAGGTCAATAACAGGGGGTTGGTGGCCCGCCCACCGTCCTCCTTACGCCCGCTTGCCGTCCTTCGTTTCAGGTTCGAAATAGCGCTCCCTGAGGGTTTTTAGGGTGCCGGAGGTGCGAAGGGTCTTCATGGGAAGCTCGGCTTCGTTCAGGAGCTTTATGGTCGCCGCCTTATCGGGTTCGGACGAGCGGACGATACCGCGCTGCCCCTCGAACTGAACAAGTTTCGGCGGTCGGACCCCTAGGCGGACGGCGCTCGAGATGATCTCCCGTGACACCGTCTCCGCGTCGATGACCTCGGAGGTCTCGAACGCCACATAGCGGCGGCGCCCGCGTTTCTCCTTGACGACCATTAGCCTTATTCACCAAGTCCTGGATGATACAGTCTTGTTCGCTGCAGGGGCGCAGACCGGTTCTGTCTTGCCCGCAATGGCGGTTTGCTTCAGACCGGTGATTATCACCATGGCACTGAGCTTCCCTTTCATCTCTGGCTCGACGGCGCATCCCCAGATGACCCTTGCCCTCGGGTTGACGGCCTCGCTGACCAGTTCTGCAGCTCTCTCTGCCTCGGTTACCGTCATGTCCGGGCCGCCCACAACACGGATCATAGCTCCTTTCGCTTCGTGCAGATCCACATCCCCTAGCATTGGAGAGGTCAGGGCGTCATTCACTGCCTTGTTGACGCGGTCGTCTTCGTCGGAATCTGCCTCGCCGATGCCTATCATCGCGATGCCGCCATTCTTCATGATTGTCAGTATATCATTGAAATCAAGGTTTACCAGGGCAGGCTTGGTGACCACTTCGGTGATGCCCTTGATGCTCTGCATCAGGACCTCGTCGGCCACCTTGAACGCCGCCTCTATGGGGAGTCGCGGCACAAGTTCCAGAAGCTTGTCGTTCTGGACCACGATGGTGGTGTCGCAGTGCTCGCGTAGATTGTTCAAGCCCTTCAGGGCGTTCTCCATCCTGATCCGTCCTTCGGCCTTGAACGGAAGGGTCACTATGCCGATGACCAGGGCCCCCTGTCTCCGCGCCATCTCCGCAACGACCGGCGCAGAACCGGTCCCGGTCCCGCCGCCCATGCCCGCCGTGACGAACACTATGTTCGCACCCAGGACATATTTCCTCAAGTCTCCTTCGGATTCCTCGGCCGCTTGCTGTCCAATCTCTGGAATGGCGCCCGCTCCCAAGCCCTTGGTCGTGGACTTGCCGAGCAGGACCTTGTTCGGGACCTGTATGGCCAGAAGATGCCGGGCATCCGAGTTACAGGCAACGATGGTTGTTCCAGAGACTCCCGCCTGGGTCACTCTTCGGGCCGTGTTCGATCCGCCACCGCCGCAGCCAATGATGGAGATCTTGACCCGGAGGGTCTCCACGAGCTTCATGAGCTCGGCGTCGTCCTCACTAGTCATCTGAGGTTGCATGCTAGGGATTTCTTCCCGTGATTCGTCTTTACCTTCGTCTGGAACGTCAAACAATGAATCTCAAGTGCACCCACACCCTTGATTGAATAATACAAATGTGATATTTATTCCATTTGTTCTTGATCTTATAAAAAGAATCTTCAATTCTGGTAGGTGGAATGATTAGGGGCGATTCCTTTCAGCTATCTCGTTGGGCGTGCCGACATACTCGAACAGGGTTCCGCATCTGGGGCAGGCCCGGTCATCGAGCTCAAGGGGTATGCCGCACTCGGGGCACGCGTCACCGGTGAATGCGCCGCACTCGCACATCCCTGTCTCCTCGTTGAATACCCTTGAACATATGGGACAGAGCGTTGGCGTGTAAATCTCATATACCTCACCGCAACGAGCGCATACCATCTTATCGGCAAAGACCACCGATCCGCAATTGGCACAATCGAATTGCTCGTCCTCCACGAAGACCGCCCCGCAACTGCACCTCCGGGAATCGGTCATGATCATCAGACCGCAGGAAGGGCATGGGATCTTCTCCACCTTTGGCATCTCCCTCTTCTTTGAGATTAGAGCCACCGCGGCCGAATCGTAGGTCTTTTGACAATAAGGGCAGAACGTCGTTCTTTCCAGGCATACATCGTGGAAGCTTTTGCCACACTCACATTTGGCCACGTTCAATCCCAGTTTGACCCTTCCCATGCAGATTTGGCAGACAACGATGTCATGTTTCGGTTTGATCGGGACCACTCTCGGTCTTTGTCTCAAGGCCACCTGTGCCTTTGCCATGGCCGGCGGCTTCGCAGGCATTGGCTGGATGAGCTCCAATCGCATCACCAACCGTCTTTTGAACAATCCGGAAAAAGGATTTCTCAAGGTTCTGCTCTCTCCCTATACCTGACCTCAGTCAGTTTTTTCCCAAACCGTTCAGGGACTAAAATCCTTTGTCTGTGATTCCATTTTTTGGACTGTGACGGTTGCATAGCGGTCTCAACATCAACTTGTCAAATTCCTTCTTACTATAGTTCATTACATTGACGCTTTACAGTTATTATATGAATATGGCATAGTGTTCAAAATTGGAGATCGGGCGAACCTTCGGGATTTACATAGAAATAAAGCGAAAAGCTCTTAAGAAAGAGGGCATCAGAGGTACCCGGTGTCATGCCGAAGATAAAGTACAAAACGTTAAAATACGGACATCCGTATTCACGAAAAACCGCGACACGACATGACACGGCATCTCCTACGAAACAACCGGTGAATGGGGGATTAATAGCGGTTCTTCACCGCAGCCACGACCGCCTAGGAAACGGAAATGGGTTGCGAGAAATGGCCACCAGTTCGATGCAAGCGATCTGTGGGGCCGCAGCAAGTGATTGTTGGAAGGTGGAAAGTCTGACCGGTACGAAGGAAGGTTCTGGCCGAGGCGCGGGGCGCCTTGACATTGACAGGGCGTCCGTTCTAAGAGCTTCGTTTACTGTGAAGGCCGTTCCGTTAACTGATATTGATGGATTGTAAAATAGAAGGAGGAGCACAAATGTCGGCAAAGACTGGTTCCGTATTGGTTGTAGGGGGAGGCATTTCCGGTGTTCAGACAGCGTTAGACCTGGCTGAATCCGGACTGAGAGTCTACCTCACAGAGAGAAAGCCAAGCATTGGCGGTGTGATGGCACAATTGGACAAGACGTTCCCAACGAACGATTGCTCAATGTGCATCCTGTCCCCGAAACTCGTGGAGGCAGCAAGGCACCCGATGATCACCATGATGACCTTGACAGAGGTCATGAAGGTCGAAGGTGAAGCACCAAATTTCACCGTCACCCTCAAGAAGCATCCGAGATACGTCCGAGAGGATCTCTGTGTCGGATGCGGCATATGCGCTGAGAAGTGCCCCTCGAAGACCCCTGCAGAGTTCGAGCAGGGAATGGTCACGAGGAAGGCAGTCTACGTCCCCTATGCTCAGGCAGTACCGATGAAATACGCCATCGACGATACAAAGTGCCTGTTCCTGACAAAGGGAAGGTGCGGCCTATGCAAAAAGAACTGCCCGGCCGGCGCCATTGATTATGAGATGAAGGCGACAGAGGAGAAGATCGACGTAGGCGCGATCGTTCTGTCCCCCGGTTTCGATATCTTCGATGCCCGGGCCAAGAAGGAATACGGATATGGCGAGTTCAAGAACGTCGTCTCCAGCCTGGATTTCGAAAGGATCCTGTCCGCTACCGGACCCTACCAGGGTCACGTGGTCAGGCCAACCGACCACAAGACCCCGAAGAAGGTGGCTTGGATTCAGTGTGTCGGTTCCAGGGACGAGAAGGTCGGAAACCCGTACTGCTCGTCCGTTTGTTGCATGTATGCCATGAAGCAAGCCATCATCGCCGGTGAGCATACCGCGGGACTTGAGCCGACCATCTTCTTCATGGACGTCAGGGCTTTCGGTAAGGAGTTCGAGGACTATCGGGCCCGTGCCGAGAAGGAGTATCATATCAAGATGTACCGCGGAACCCGCGTGGCATCGGTCGAGGAGAGCCCAGAGACCAAGAACCTGATCCTGCGCTACAGCAACGGTCTGGAAGTGGCAGCCGAAGAGTTCGACATGGTCGTCCTTTCGGTCGGTTTCGAGCCACCAGTAGAAGCCAAGAACATCGCTGACACGGTAGGCATAAAGCTCAACCCATACGGATTCTGCCAGACTGGAATATACTCTCCGTTGGAGACCTCCAGGAAGGGAGTGTTCGTCAGTGGCGCATTCGCTGCCCCGAAGGACATCCCGACCACGGTCGCGGAAGCGTCCGGTGCGGCGTCGAAGGCAGGCGCATTGGTGTGCGAGAACCGCGTCGGGATCGACACGGTGGTCAAGGAGACTCCCGAAACCGACGTTCACGGACAGGAGCCCAGGATCGGCGTCTTCGTATGCGACTGCGGTATCAACATCCGTGGAACCGTCGATGTCCCATCGGTCGTCGACTATGCCAAGACCCTTCCTAACGTCACCTACGCGGAAGAGAACAAGTATACCTGCTCGGCCGATTCGCAAGAGAGGATCAAGGCTCTGATCAAGGAGCACAAGCTGAACCGTGTGGTCGTAGCGTCCTGCACGCCCCGTACCCACGAGGCACTGTTCCAGAGCACCATCAAGGAAGCCGGATTGAACATGTTCTTGTTCGAGATGGCCAACATCCGTGACCAATGCTCTTGGATCCACATGCATGAGCCGGAAAAGGCAACCCAGAAGTCGAAGGACCTGGTAAGGATGGCAATCGCCAAGTCCAGATTCCTCGAGCCGTTATCCAAGTCGAAGTTGGGAGTAACCCACGCGGCCGTCGTAGTCGGTGGTGGACTCGCGGGAATGACCGCTGCGCTGGACATCGCTCAGCAGGGATTCAAGGTAGAGCTCATTGAGAGGACCGGAGAACTGGGCGGCAGGATGAACAAGCTGCTGACGCATGAGGGCGGAAAGAGCCCGAGAATCCGTCATGCACGAGATCATCAAGAATGTCCAGGATAGCAAGAACATCACCCTGCACATGAACTCCGAGCTTGAGGACCTGACCGGATTCGTCGGCAACTTCAAGGCCAAGATCCGCGGGCAGGAATATGAGACCGGGGCCGTCATCGTGGCGGTTGGCGGTGAGGAATACAAGCCCAAGGAGTTCCTGTACGGACAGGATAAGAATGTCATCACCCAGACCGAGCTGGAAGAGAAGCTACACCACGGTCAGTTGCACGCTAAGAAAGTCGCAATGATCCAGTGCGTCGGTTCCAGGAACAAGGAGGCCCCGTACTGCAGCAGGGTGTGCTGCGCCAAGGCGGTCAAGAACGCAATCGAGATCAAGAAGAAGGACCCGACCGCAGAGGTCTACGTCTTCCACAAGGACATCAGGACCTACGGGTTCCGGGAGTCCTTGTACAAGGATGCCGCAGAGCTCGGTGTCAAGTTCGTCAGGTTCCCAGAGGACAAGGACCCGGTGGTCAGCAAGGAAGGCGCCGGTCTGAAGATCGTCGCCGACGATGTGATCCTGGGATCGCCGCTCATGTTCCACCCGGACATGATCGTGCTGAGCGCAGGTGTCAGGCCCCAACCGGACAATGAGCACCTAGCCAAGATCCTGAAGGTGCCACTGAGCAAGGATGGCTACTTCCTCGAGGCGCACATGAAGCTAAGGCCGGTAGACTTCGCCACCAACGGCATATACATGGCCGGACTGGCGCACTGGCCAAAGTTCCTTGATGAGAGCATCGCACAGGCGTCCGGAGCGGCCGCCAGGGCAATGACCATAATCTCGAAACAGTTCCTGGAGACCCAGGGTATAATTGCAGCGGTGAACGACGATATCTGCGACGGCTGCGGCATATGCGAGCCAGTTTGCGAATACAAGGCGATCACCACTGTTGTGGACCCGAAGGACCCCAAGAAGCTGAAAGCAGTGGTCAACGAAGGACTGTGCATGGGTTGTGGAACCTGCGTGGCGGCATGCCCCTCAGGTGCAATGGAGCAGAAAGGCTTCAAGAACAACCAGATCATAGCGCAGATCGACGCGGCCCTCGTGGGAGGTGGAAAGTAATGTCCGAAACCGTTACCCAGACACAAGCGAAGCCGGAGGAGACGGGTGAGTTCGATCCGAAGCTCGTCGTATTCTGCTGCAATTGGTGCTCCTACGCCGGGGCCGACCTGGCTGGAGTGTCAAGACTGCAGATGCCGACCAACTTCAGGGTCATCAGGACCATGTGCTCGGCGAGGGTCGACCCGGAGTTCGTTCTCCGGGCCTTCGCCAACGGCGCAGACGGCGTCCTGGTGCTCGGATGCCACCCGGCCGACTGTCACTACATCGGTGGCAACTACAGGACCCGCAGGAGGATAGCGCTCCTAAGGGTGCTGCTTGAACAATATGGATTCAACCCGGACCGGCTGAAGCTCGAGTGGGTTTCCGCCTCGGAGGGTGCGAAGTTCCAGAAGACTATCAAAGAGTTCAACGAGCTGATCAAGGAGATTGGCCCGAACCCGATCAACGACGAGGTCTAATCCAGGCAGGTGGAACAAATGGCAAAGATCAAGATTGCGCAATATTGGGGAGCCGGTTGCGGGGGATGCGATGTCGCACTCCTGGATATCGATGAGAAGATCCTCGGAGTGGCAGAGATCGCGGACATCGTTTTCTGGCCCATCGCCGTGGACACGAAGATCAAGGACCTGGAGGCAATGCCCGACAAGTCCATCACCGCCACGTTGTACAACGGGGCGATCAGGAACAGCGAGAACGAGCACATGGCCAAGCTGCTTAGGCAGAAGTCCGTGCTCATCGTTTCGTTCGGTTCCTGCGCCTGTTTCGGCGGAATCCCGGGACTGGCAAACGTGACGAACGCGAAGGCCATCTTCGATTACGTCTATAACCAGACTTTCTCCTCGGACCAGAAGGGATCGGCCAATCCAGTCTTCCCACAGGTCAACAGCCATATGCCAGAGGGAGATGTCTCGCTGCCGGTGATGTACGATACGGTGCTAACTCTGGACCAGGTGATCGACGTCGATTACTACATGCCAGGATGCCCGCCCACCACCAACCTGATCAACGAGTTCCTGAGCATCGTCACGAAGTATGTTGCGGAAGGGGTCCCGCTCCCGCCGAAGGGATCGGTCATCGCCTCCCAGAAGACATTGTGTGATGAGTGCGGAAGGAAGAAATCGGGAAAGAGCATAGATAAGATCAATCTCGCTTTCGAGATCGATATCGACCCAGAGAAATGCATGCTAGAGCAGGGAGTCATATGTCTCGGGGCATCGACCAGGGCCGGATGCGGTGCGAAATGCCTCGAAGGCAACGCACCATGTCGCGGATGCATGGGACCGACCGCAGAGGTCATGGACCAGGGGGGCAGCATGCTGTCCGCTCTCGCTTCGATATTCAAGGTCGGGGAAGGAGAGGCCCTGCTGAACGAGGACCAGATCCTTGAGATCATGCAGCAGGTGAAAGACCCGCTGGGAACATTCTATGCGTTCACCCTGCCGAAGTCCATCATCAAGAGGACTGTCACCGAGAAGGGCAGGAAGAAGAAGACTGAAGAGGCGCCCAAGCAGGAGGCCTAAACATGTCACCGATACTATCTGACCCGCATACCAAGAGCACCTCGAAGCGCATCACCATAGACCCGATCACCAGGCTGGAAGGCCACGGCAAGATCGAGATATTTCTGAACGACGAGGGGAACGTGGCTAACGCCTATTGGCAGGTGCCTGAACTGAGGGGTTTCGAGAAGTTCTGCATCGGCCGGTCGGTCGATGAGCTGAACAAGATCACCGCCAGGCTATGTGGCGTATGCCCAGGTGCACACCACATTTGCTCCACCAAGGCATTGGACGGCGTCTACGGAGCCACCCCGCCAGAGGCGGCGGTGAAGCTCAGGGAGCTGTTCTACGCCGCACACTACGTGCATAGCCACATAGCGCACTTCTATGCGCTGGCGGCGGCTGATTTCGTCCTAGGCCCATGCGCTCCGGCAGAAACGAGGAATATACTCGGTGTGGTCGACGCGGTCGGCGTCGCCGTCGGTGCCGAAGTGATAAAGCACAGGTCCTACGCGCAGAAGATCCAGGAGATGATTGGTGGGAAGGCAACCCACCCGGTCTGCGGTATCCCGGGAGGGATGTCCAAGTCCATCAACGAGGATGAGCGGAAGAAGATCGAGGCCATGGCCAAATCGTGCGTCGATTTCTCGATGTTCACCATGAAGATCTTTGAGGATGTCGTGTTGAAGAACCAGGACTACCTGAACATTATCGTCAGCAAGGATATCTTCTACAATGAGACCTACAACCTCGGAACCGTCGACAAGAACGACAAGGTCAACTTCTATGATGGAACGCAGAAGATGATAGACCCGAACGGCAAAGAGGTGGCCCGCTACACTGGAAAGGGATACCTGGACTACATCGCAGAGCACACCCTGCCCTGGTCGTACGAAAAGTTCTGCTACTTCAAGCCGGTCGGCTGGAAGGGACTCGTCGACGGCATGGACTCCGGCATCTACCGAGCAACGCCGCTTTCGAGGTTCAACGTCTCGAGCGGGTTCACAACCCCGCTGGCGCAGACTGAGTACGAGAAGATGAAGAGCACCTTCGCCTCTCTCGGCGTCAAGGGCCCGATCCACCACACCATGGCAATGCACTGGGCGCGTGTCATCGAGCTATTGTACGCATCGGAACTGCTCCTCGAGAGGGCTCAGGACCCGCAGATAACCAGTAAGGACATCAGAGGCGAGCTGCACACTCCGGATGAGGGTGTCGGTATACTCGAGGCTCCGCGTGGAACCCTGGTGCATCACTACTGCGCAGACAAGGACGGTATCACAACCCAGGTCAATCTGGTCGTCGGAACGACCAACAACAACGCGCCGATCAACCTGAGCGTCAGGAAGGCGGCCACCGCGCTGATCAAGAACTGGGAAGTGTCCAACGGACTGCTGAACATGGTCGAGATGGCTTACCGTGCCTATGACCCGTGCAACTCATGTGCAACGCACACCCTGCCGGGACAAATGCCGATGAAGGCAGTAATAAGGAACCCAGACGGGTCCGTGTTCAGAGAGATATCGAACTATTAAACCCCTTAAACAAATCCTTTTCTTTTTCCCCCTTTTTTATAAGATTTGACCTTATCAGTCCAGACCTTCATTGCTCGTCCGGACGGAGCTTGAAATGCCGGCGCCTTTCGACCTTGAGGCTGCTCACTTTGCCGAGGAACACGCCGTCCATAAGATATACCCGCGCCTCGTCCAGGTCGATCAGGTCTTGGGAAAAGAAAGGACCGAGCAGCTTCGGCCTATCGAAATTGATCGGCGATCCTCCAAGGTTCCGGTTCAAGGCTGGGACGATGATGACTTCCTCCGGGAGCTCCAGATATCTCTGGGTGGCCGTTTCTCGGAACCGGCACCGGACCCAGCAACGCTCAATCTGGTTATGGTGCATGTTATCCTCGAAGATGACCGCGGGATGGTTGTGGGCCATTACCAGCACTTTCTTGGACATCACCTCAGGCGAAGGCCAGGTGTGACCATGCACGAATCCGACGTCGTCAATCGCGAAGCCGGTGGCCGGATGGACCATGATGCCCTCCGGCAGCATTGCCTCCAGGTTTGTATCATGATTGCCACGGACGATGTGCACCTCTCCATACGCTCTCTTCAGTTCGTTGAAGAAGCGAGGTATCTCCACATACTCCTGTTTTGAGGAACCTGGAACTTGGTGCTTGATGTCGCCTAGCAGAATCAGTCCGTCACGACCTCCCGCCAAGGAGACTAATTCATTTTCCATTCTGAAGGTCTGGCTGGGAACATGGACCCCCTTGACCCGCATCTCGTTCTCGAGACCGATATGGAGGTCACCAGCACAGATCAGTTTCTTGGTACCAGATATCTCCAGAACCGGCTTGTTCAGGATGGGCGAGATTTCCAACTGACCTCACCATCCATGCCTCAGGCGTTCTGCCAGGTCCTTGGGCAATCCGGCTTGTAATACTGCCTGCATCACCGCTTCGATATCGTATTCGACCCGCCTGATTGTAAAATCGTCTTTGGTCGAATCATAGATCATGTAGCATGCACGGGGGTCACCGTCCCTCGGCTGGCCGACCGATCCTGGGTTAACTATGGTCCCTTCCTTCGAACGGAATATGAACGGGACATGGGTGTGGCCAAGGATCAGGAGGTGCGTTCCACTGAGCCTAAGGAGCTCAGGTTCCGCCTCCTCCTCGAACACATACTCTGAATCATCACGGGGCGATCCGTGGTACAGGCCGGCAAGTTTACCTGCGATCATCACATGGGTGCGAGGTGGAAGCCCGGCTAGGTAATTGCGTGAGCTTTCACTGAGCTCTTTGGCCGTCCATCGGGCTGCCTCCCCTGCGATGGGGTTCATGCTCGAGATCTTGGTCCTCATGACCGTCCGGTCATGGTTCCCGGCTATCCCCATGATGGAACGTTCCATGAATAGCTGGATGACCTCATTTGGAAATGGATAGTATCCTACGACATCGCCCGCGCTGATGATCCGACTTATGCCCATGCTGTCAATCTCGCCCAGAACGGCGTTGAACGCCAACAGGTTAGCATGGACATCGGATATGATGGCCGTCCTCACGGCTCTTTGATTATCCAAAGCATTATTTAAATCTGTCAAGCGACCGACACATCACCGGCGCGATGTTATCGATTACATCGGTTGCCAGCAAGCCGTAGCATTGTTCGTTGAACGCCAGGTCTCCTGCCGAACCGTTCGTGAACGCAGCTATTCGCGCCGCGTCGAACGCTCCAACGCCCTTAGCCAAGAGCCCCGCACAGATGCCTGCGAGGACGTCTCCGGTCCCGCCGACTGTCATCCCTGGATTCCCAGTGCGGTTAAACTTGATCCGTTCTCCGTCGGAGATCACATCGATCATGCCTTTGACCAAAACGGTCATCTGGATGCGCATCGCCGCTTCCTTTACTGCCGTCGCTCGTTCCTCGAGATCCTCAGGAAGCGCTTTGCCGAACAATGTAGCGAACTCCCTGGAATGGGGGGTCACGATGCCTTCCTTCCCCTTTAAAAGGTCAGGGTCCATCGACAGTGCTGAGAACGCGTCGGCATCGATGACCATGGGCTTACTGCATTCTTTCACGAAATCCCGGGTAGCCTCTTGGGTCCTTGGATCTCGACCCATTCCGGACCCGATGATCACCGCATCCACCAGGCCAGTGAGCCCGAGCACTTGGTCCAGATTACCATCGGAGAACACGTCCCCCGGCATCCCATGCACGATGAAATTAGGAGAATATCCCGATACAGTAAGGAATGACTGTTCCGGGGTGGCGATCTGTACCAGGTCCGCGCCGATACGGTAGGCGCCCATGGCTGCCAAAGATGGAGCCCCGGTGTAAGGTCCGCCCCCGATCACCAGGACGCGCCCGTTCTTGCCCTTATGCGAGTTGATTTTTGGGACAGGGTAATAAACGTACTCCCCCGGCCCGGCGTAGCGTTCGGCGTCCTTTGGGATGCCGATGTCGACGACCTTGATTTGACCAGAATTCGCCTCTGTCATCCCTTCCTTGATATCATGCAAAGTGATCGTCATGACCGGCTTGACCGCCATGTTCGTTCCTAGCCCGGACGGCACATCGATCGAAATGATCGGAATGCCTGACTGGGCCATCTTCTTGATCAAAGAATAATAGGGTTCCTTTATGTCGCCATGGATGCCGATCCCATATATGGCATCGACGATCAGGTCGTAACCGGAAAGGTCCTCGCCTTCGTACACCTTGGTGATGTCCTCGACCGGTCCCAAATTCTTCCGTGGCGCCATCCTCTTGATGAACTGCGGCGGCCTGGCCAGCAATACTCTTACGTTGTTGTTCTCCCGAAGGTATTTGGCTGCTACCAGACCATCACCTCCGTTGTTGCCCATTCCACATATGACCGCGATCCTCTTTCCCTTTCCGTGCTCTTTCGTGATAGAATTTGCCACGGCGTATCCTGCGTTCTCCATCAGGGTTTCCACCAGGACTCCCAAATACTCCGAGTTGACGTCGAGCACGGTCACTTCGCGGAATGTGAGCATGAGACCTAAATCCATGGCCTCATGGATAATCCTTTTCCAAGCTAACGATTTAATACATCAACTCCAATTTGTCGCTCTGGAAGGGTTATTGTAAGTGAGCGACGTAAAACGACTTGTACTTGACGTACTGAAGCCGCATCATCCCTCGATCGTGGAGTTGGCCAAAAGGCTTGGCGCCATTGAAGGAATCTCCGGTGTGAACTGCACGCTGGACGAGGTTGATCAGGAGACCGAAAGCATTAAGATCACCATCGAAGGCAACTCCATCGATTACGACATGGTCGAGCAGGTCATAACGGAATCTGGTGCGGTCGTTCATTCGGTAGATAGCGTTTCCGCCGGCAAGAAGCTGGTAGAAGAAGTGGAAACGCCTCAGGACCGCTGATATTTGATTAGCGCCTGACCTACTTTCAACAGCAACAATGTCTTGGGGAGCGAATGCTCTACCAAAACCCTGCCCGTGTGGTTATACCAGTTACCTGGATATGATTTATCGGTCTCGATCTTGTACTCAAGACCCATCTGCTTCACAGCCTTGGCTATGAGATCGACATTCGGAGAGCTGATCGACAGCTTCTTGCTGACCTTCCGGCCAGCGTCCCGGGTCCGATTGATATCAAAATATTCGGGCCAGAGGACCCATGCCTTTTCCTCGTCAAGGGTCATGGGTTGTCCGATAATGGAGGTCTGGTCACTCCTTGACCAGTACCGCGTTGACCGCCCCGTGCTGTCCCGGCCTAGAGGTAACCCTTGCCAGTCCCAGTTCTGTCTGGATCATGGCGCCCTTGTTGATGATGTTTCGTTGAACATAGTTGGGGTTAGCCGAGTTCTTCTTCACAGTGACGATCTTGGACTTTTGGGCCTTCTTGGTCGCCGGGTCAATGACGTTAGCGAATGACGCCTTAAGCATCCTGACCTTGACGTTTGCACCCCTGGTCCTCATGATGAGAGAGCGCTCTGCGCCCAGAAGTGTGAAAGTCGGCTCTCTGCCGATCTCGAATCGTCTCTTCTTCCTGCCGAGGCGGAGCCTTCCGCCACTCGGCTTCCTCTTGGACTTCCCTTGCCACAGTGCCATAGCAATCCGTGGCCACTAAAATAAAGCGGGGTATTAATACCTATCTTAGCTCTGAGTACTGCTCAAGCAGTGTGACCTTGGGGGTATTGCCCAATTCCAGAAGCCCGGAGAAGCCTTCCTTTGCCGGTCCTGGATTCATGAAGATCACTCCATCTTTTTCGACGATGCCCCGATCTTCATGGATATGCCCTGACAACACGATCTTGGGTTTGAACTCCTTTACGAGTTGCGCAATCGAGACACTTCCAACATGTTTTCCTGAGAAAGGGACGTCCAATATGCCGAAGGCAGGGCAATGCAGGACCAAGATGATGTCCTTCTCCATAATCGGCCGGAGGTAGGTCATGATCTCCTCCTCGGACATCTCATTTGGAGTGTCAAATATTGTCGGGTTCGATCCGCCCATTCCCCCGAGCACGTTACCCCCCAGGCGGACCTTCCTCAGATGCAGTGATGTCGCCTTGGACTCAATATATGCCAAAGTTCCAGGCGGATCGCAATTACCGGGCACCGCGTAGGTCTTGCCCTTGAGACCTCCGAGGAACTCACCCGCCCATTCCGGCGGTCCGAAGTGAGTTATATCTCCCAATACTATCGAGCCGTCTAGGTCCATCTCGTCAATGAGCTCGTTGGCCCATTTTAACACCTTTTCGCGTCTGTGCACGTCCGAAAGAACCAGGAATCTCATTAGCTCGCCTTTTGCATATTCGGCTCTTTTACATTAATGTTGTTCATAAGAACCCGAAATTCAAGTCCTGGAACACCAACAGGTAAGAGATCAGGAATCCCAGAATGGCGCCGCCGTTGAGGAGTGGAAGGCCGGCCTGTGGTCTACCTGTGGCCACGTATTTCATAAGGACTGCGAACCCGATGCATGCGCCGATGAGGGTTCCAGCTGTCACGAACACGTCTGCGTGATCAATCTGAGTGATGATCGCCATCCGCGGCAAATACGCCATGACCGAAACGATCAGTATGCCAGGGATGACCGCGTCGCCAACTCCCATTATCATCGTCTCCCTGTCCTGGTCCTTGCCCCGGTCCTTCAGGTCCATGTTGTCCATTTGTTCGACCTTGAAGTCCAGTTTCTTAGGGACATAGAATAGTACCGGCAATCTCATCTTGGTGACGCCCTCGGCCAAGGAGAGCATGTGCTTTGTCTTGTAGACCGAGATGGCATCGTAAACTGCCAGTATGCTTAGGAGGATCAACGCCGGAAATATGCCCAACGATATTCCTAGTATGGCAGTCGCCCCGACCCCGATCAGTATGGCCACTGAGTTGATGACGTACCATTCCGGACGGAGGATCAACCACGCCATCAGACCGACCGCGCTGGCAATTGCCAGGATCAAGGATAAGTCCACGTTATTGATCAGGTAGTAGAAGATCGGCAGTAAGATCGAGAACATGGAGAGAAGCATAGCAGTGTAGAATATGGCGCGCATGAGCTTCTCCTTGGCGTACTTGATCAGGACCAGCATCAGCAACGTCATGCCCAGGATCATCGCGAAGTAGATGAGCGGGTTCACTGGGCTCTGAGGGTCTTGGAAAGCCTGGTAGTCGCCGGTACTAAGAAGTAGCGGTAGGAAGTAGATCGCGGCGACAGGAATGAATATGAATATTGCGAACATCACAATGTACTGGGCGGGGTTCCGCATGTCCGGAAGGATGCGCTCCGCGCCTATAATACCATTTTGAGACAAAGGTGACTCCTTCGTAGACTTTGATATTGTAGGGAATGTTTTTAATAAGGACATCCCCGCATTGTAGTTAACCATGAGTGAACTAGTGCGGACACAGTCCGTTGATTCCGTGTTCCCAGCCCGCCTCGAGCGCGCCAAGGATCTCACAGACATTTTCGAAGTGGTCAAGGAAGCGGTGCGCGTTCAGATGGGGATATCCCGTGCCGGGCTGATGCTCGGCCTGGCGGAGATGGGCGGCGATAACAAGTCCTTCGTAGGCGGACTATATCCGGTCTCATCGAACATCATCGTAATGAACAGGAGCGTGTTGAAGAGGATCATGGCGATCCAGCCGGACATGTACAAGTCCTACGCCTTCCACGTCCTGCTGCACGAGTATATCCACGCGATCGGGATACTCGACGAGGAGGAGACCCGCAGGCGCGCCTATTCCATCAGCGTGGCGCTGTTCGGCAAGGACCACAAGACCACCTACATCGCCGAGGACATATCGAGGGTGCTTCCGTTCTTCACCTACGCCGAACCGAAGATGGACGACGAGGTGACGATGGATATCGAGCTGGTCAAGGGCTTCGATCGTTCTAGCGTCAATTACATCAATTGAGGGGATGCGCCGCATCCTTTTTTTTGCTTTTCAGAAATACCAGAATGGTTTGAAATCCTTATCAGAATAAGAATGGAAGTGGTTTGAAGGGTATTAGCACGATCACCTGGTGATCGGTTCCTGGGAAACGTTGGCGAAACCTACGTTACCGGAGACCTTGGTGACCTTGGCCTTGACCCTGGCTCCCTTGATCGTGCCCGGGATGTAGATGATGTACTTGTCCATCCTGGCCACTCCGTCTCCCTTCTTGCCGACATCCTCGATCATGAACTCGTAGATGTTGCCTTCCCTCAGCCCTTCCTTCTCCGGGGCCTTGGCCTGCTTCCTCACGTTCACCGGTCGGTGTGCACCGCATGCCTCGCACTCGAGGATAAGGATCCTTCCTTCCTTGACTATATGCGTATCTGGCCTGCCACATTCCGAGCAGAGTACGAAGGTATCGGTGTAGCCAGTGATCCTCTCGGCAATCTGCGCCGGAGCGAGCCTGGCCTTGAAGACCACTCTTCTGCCTTCGATCGTTCCCGGCGTTCCCAGCTCGCGCAGTAGGTATTGTAGAAGGTGCTCTGGCTCTCTCCTAAGGGCATCAGCGATGTCGCCCCAGTTCTTGATGACCGTGGTCTTCCCTTCCTGGAAGATGTCGGGTTCTGGCACTGTGAAACGTTCGTGCTTTTCTATGGTCTCGGGCAACTGACCTTTGGCCCGGTCTAGGAGTGATAAGTAATCGTCATCAGCCATTGGTATCGTCACTCTCAAGCCCCAACTTGAATATAAAGATTGTTGGCGAGCCCACGGTTAACTGAAGGGCTGCCTTATTATGGTCCAGTCATTCTGGAATGTGATGAATTGCGAAGACGCATGACCGACTTAAGTCCATAATTAGCAATTTCCCAATCCCATTCAAATTTGTTTCATCAGGCGACCTCTTAGCTTGAAAGAATCAAGCAGTTGCTTGATTGAATCATTTTTCATCGATCATGGCGAGGTTGCGGTATCACTCAATGAATAGTTTTTTTAGATCCGCACCATGGCGGTGCGGTCGCCGGTTTGCATACTCAATAGTCAAAAAAAGACTAAAATTAGGCCAATCATTACAGTCTTTTGTACAGGTAGCCAATGGCTATTCCAAGAGCGAGAATCCTTAGGACATTGAACAATGTGCCAATGAGGAAGTAACGCAAGGCGTCACTAGGCGTGAGAAAACTTGCCGAACCTTGGAGCAGGATTGTTACAATGAATAGGGCGATGAAGCTGAGGATCACGGATTTTTGGATCGGATCCTTTGTTGGTATCTTGTCAAAAAAACGAAGCAAGATAAAGCTGATAAAGAATCCGATGATTAGTCCGCCGAGCAAAGATTCAATAAGCATTGGTAGATAAGAAATTGAAAGGGCCGCTCTATACTCGGCGGCGATCGGAGTCAGGGAAATTGCGAAGTTAGTCGCCCAGAATGCTGCTCCTCCCACAATAGTCAGTTTGTACAGCTTCTTGTTGAACTCGGGTGACGTATCTCGCTTGCTTAGATATTTGGCTCGGGTTTCCATAGAGATCAGCCACCCATGGTCGAGGCCCTGCCATCATCCTTCACTCCCTTGACCAGGAGCCACAATGTCAGCGACACCTCGGCGATGAAGCCCGCCGCGAAACCGGGGTAGGATATGACATCGTACCCGGGGAGCAAGAAGAACTGTAGGAAGTATGTCATGACACCGAAAAAGTCGATGATCAGCAGGATGCCTAACCACCGTGGAAGGAAGCCCGATCGGTAGACCAGGTAACCGAGGGGAAGCAACCAGGCACCGAAGAAGAGCTGGGCCATCTTGAATCCGCTATTGTACAAATCGATATTCAATAGGGCCTGGGCCTGTAGCTGTCCGGCCTGGAACACGCTCAGGTAATCGGCTCCGCTCAACAGCGATAATGCCGTGGACAGATTCAGCACGCTGGTGCATTCAATCGCGACCCCGCATAGGTTCAGCAACAGGAAAAGCAAAGCAAAGTTCTTGTTGACCGACTTCAACAACGCATATAGGGCCCACGCTGCCAGGACAAAGAACAAGGCGGAAACAAGCTCCGTCACAAAACTGATGCGGAACAGAAGCTCGTTCGCCGTAATCTTCTGAGCAGTGGCGACGGCATCCCCCGGCACGACCAGTAGAGAGCGGATGGATGTGGCGACGGGCAACAAAATGATGAAGATCAGATAGAACAGGCCCGCGGTTTTCGCTTCCCTATTCATAGAGCTAAGTTGTCCATCCTCCCCTGTAATGCGGCTTATACCTCCGAAGAACTGAAGGGTTTTCATTTCCCACCCCTCCGGTCTTCCGCCGATCCTTCAGCCTTGTGGGGCTTCAGATGAAGGTCATTCGCCGAGAGATCTAATCTCAGCTCGCCATTGCTTCCGATCACTTCCAGAACGATGTCTTCAAGGAATCGAGCTCTTATGAACGATCCAATTGAACCTTCGATGAGGACTTTTTCGTCACCATCCAAGGATACGTTCTTCACATCCCCCTTCGATTTGAGTTCGATGGAGAACATCCGTTCATCTTTTCCGTTTCTTGTTCGGGTCATTTTCGAACCTCAAATCGGATAAGTGCGAACCAAGGTTGATAACAATTATTTGACTCGGATGTGTTACCATTAGCATTAATGTGTAGGTGTTGAATTTGGTTAAGCCGAACGCCGACGAGGACCGCATCTCTGAGCTTCATTTTCTATTGTCAAACGCAGACAGGCGAAGGATAATTGAGGAACTTCAGATACAGAATCTCAAGCTGAACGAAGTGGCAAAGAAGTTGGACATCTCCGCCACCGAGGCGTTCAGGCAGTTGCAGCGGTTGACGGATGCAGGGTTCTTGGAGAAGACCTCTGAAGGCAAATACCGCTCCACCTCATATTCCCGGCTCATTCTCGAATCCTCTACCGCCATAGACTTTCTATCCAAGCACAGGGAGTATTTCCTAGACCATGACACTTCGCTCATCCCCCTACAGTTCCGCGCCAGGTTCGGAGAGCTCTCGAAAGCCGTCCTTTACACCGAGATGGTCTCTAATATAAACACCGGCACCGGGGTCCTCAGAGACGCCGAGAAGCGGATCGACGTGATGGCTGATCAGAGTCTGGAGCAACATGGCGAGATAATCAGGCAGCGTTTATTGAAGGACGGTATAAAGGTAAGGACCTTGGTTCAGGACAGCCTCCTCAAGATCATAAAGGGGGATCAGATTACTGTAGATTCCGGGGAGATGAGGTGCATTCCCCGAGTTTGCGCTACCCTGATCATGACCGAAAAGATAATGGGGTTCTCGTTACCGAAGTTGGATGGTAAGATGGATTATCAAGTCTTCGCCGGTAACGATCCAGAATCGATGAAATGGGCGGGCGACCTGTTCGAAGACCAATGGAATAGGGCCAGGCCATGGTATCCTTAGAACGAGGGGGGAGTCCGACACTCTACCCCACTTATTGTGATAGGCATTGGTGTAATAAACCGTAGATTGATAGCGAAACCCTGATTTGCTGGCTAGAAAATAGAGCGCGAAGAGGTAATATTTCCATGCTATTTTTAAAACACGTATTCACTCTCACCGATTTTACATTGGGGCAGACGAACCTCAAATACGGGATGAAGTGGGATTTCTTTTTCTTGACCCATTCGCCGATCCGATAGATAGTCCGGGCCTCGTGCGGGCTGTCATAATTGTGGCTGTCTACCTAGTCATGGACCGCCTCCTTTATCTCGTCGCGAGATGCCTGGTCCAGCTTCGGCAGGGCCGGCCAGAAGTAACTCTTCATCATATTGTGCCGCTGCTCGGCCTCACCCTGTGTTTGAGGTGCGCAATCGATTTCATGATGTGCTGGACAGTCCATTCCTGGCAGAATCGATCGAAGGAACTCTCGCCTCCTTGTCTGAGTAGAATAGCGTTCCATGGTCCGTAAGGAACGGCTCCGGAACACCGAACGTCGAAATGCGGCCTTTCAGCAACTGGATGGTCTCCTGGTCATCAGGAGGCCACATGACCTGGGCGCCGATGATGAATCGGTAGTGGTCGTCGACAATCTGGGGCCCCCAGAAATCAGTTCAGACCCAGGTATAATCCATCTGCCAGAGCCTGTTAGAATGCTTTCGTTCGAACGAACGGAAGCGATGTTTGCTGATGTGCCGCATCGGTTTGGCGTGGATCTTGAGGTATTTATGAACGTGCTAGACGAGCATTGGACGTCAAATGCGATCTTTGAACATCCATATACCTGCTTTCTCGGATCCCATGATCCTGTCGACCTTCCCCCGTTCAGGTTATGGGTCTCTTTTGGTGTTCGGCTATTATCCAGCAAGGCAGGAGAGCCGCCTTTCTTCCATCTTTCAATCCAGTTCCACACCGATCTGGGCAGCAATGGATCCTCTCCGCCACCTTCTTGACCCCTTCCTCATCGGACAGGAGGGCCGCCTCCCAGCAGGTGATGGATGAAGTCTCGGAGCCGCCAGATCCCGTTCCGGAATTTCCTAGGCTCACCTTTAGTATTGTACCATACCGTATATCTACTGGGTGCGGTCATACTCGTTGTCTTCAAACGCAAGTATGGGTGCACCCATCTTGTGATTTCTGACCATTTTCGAATATCATATTCCAAAGACATCTAGGAGATCATTGGAAAGATTTCTTCGAACAGGTCATACTCAGAAAAAAATATAGAAAGGTGAGGCCTGAGCCTCATTTTGACCATGAGAGTGTTTGTCGCTTGCTTAACGTTTCTTGCGCCTCCTCATGAAGACAAAGGCTACGATGGCCAAATATGAAATGATGCAATTAGAATCCACAAAGAGGATTATTATCGATTGAGTTCCGGAGTGCAAGGCCCGATTTTCTGAACGCATCGGCAACCTTACTGGGAGAATGTCGCCCATCAATATTCGGGACAACCTTCCGGCCTCGAAGGGACCGTTGATTTGATCCACGTCACCGGGGCAGGCCTGAGCATTAGCGGAGAAGTGCTTCGAGTAATCCACAAGTCTGGATTGTTATGAATGTTATTCAACGGTCCTTGACGAGATTATTGGGTCGGCCAACGGGATTGATAATCCGAGTCTACATGGTTCGCATCCCATCGCCTTCAGACCCGATTTGTTCGGCCATGTGCTCCATGCCCCAGGTTAACAACAGTTCGACGATTGGCACCAGCGACCTGTAGCGCTCTGTCAGCGTATCCTCCACCCTGGGCCTCTAGAATAAAGGCAGAGTTAACCTGGCTAAGTTAGAGCTAAGTCTGGAGCGGACTTCGACCCCTAGGCAGGGGACCTTGGTTCCGTGAAATCCTCGCGCATATTCCTGCGGGATGAAGGGCCAAATCTCAGTAGAGGAACGGTATGAGCTTCTTACTTTGCTTTACATACTCATCATACTCAACACCGAACCGTTCGGTCATCATCCTCTCCTCTAGTTTGATCCGATGGAGAAGGTAAGGCACGAGAAGGAACATGACCAAGAACCCGAGCATGCTGGAAAACATCACCGGAATGCCGAGAAAGAGAATTATGGCACCGAAGTATGCAGGGTGGCGGATCCACTTGTAGATGCCGTTCTTTACCAAGGTATGGTCCTCCCTTATGCGGAGACGCCCAGAGAAATTACTCTTCAATGTGGCGATTGCCACGAACCTGACTATTACACCCAGCAGGACCATTCCCAAGCCGACCAACAATAATACCTGATTTATTCCGGAGAGGGATTCGATCTTGATGACTTTTCCGTTACCGGCCACAACGCTAGTCGGGTCCAATGCGGTCGCTAATAAGCCAAGTCCGAGGAGAACGAACAGACCAATAGTGAAGAGTCGACTTTCATAACGCTTTCTCTTCATAGCCTATGAATTTGGCGATCGGTTCATAATACTATCCACGCATAATAATGGGGCTGACTGGGAGTTCGGGGGCTATCGTCGTTCAGGACCAGAGCGGGACATCGACCAGCTCGGAGGACATCATTCGGCAGATTCCCCGGAGATGCAACTACTCGGCCAGGACTTGAATCCGGGACAGGCCCTGCTGCACGATCATGCCGGCGACGGGCGGACATTCCCAGGGGAATAGAAAGATCTCTCACATGAGAGTAGCCAATTGGCAAAGCCCGGAGATTGTGCTCGATGCTCGTCCGAAAGGTGCTCGACAAACCGACTAGCCAGAGCTAGGAACGAGAGAAACGGGCCTCCCAGGGTTCCTTTGGAGGTTGTTGGTGTTCTTTACCGTGGACCAGGATAATTCAACAGAGGCACGTTTGAAATATCTGATTATCAAATCAGTCTAGAAGGTTAACAGTTTGCATTGTTAACCCTCTGTTACTCCTGTTGTTATCATTTCCGTTTATTTCCTCAGCCAGTAATAAAGAATTAATTAACAAAAAGGTTAATAGGCTACAAGAATACGACGGCGGGCGGTCTGATATTCCGCCTAGAACCAATGACTTTGTCCTAGATCCTGAAGCCGATCAAACCGCCTCGTTAGATTTCCTATTAAACCCGGTGATCCGTTTTGCTGGAAGGAGCCAGATACAAAAACCCTCTGATTGACTACGGAATCATGACACAATGGATAGTGAAATGGCGCGAAGAGGGGGATTTGAACCCCCGAGTCCTTTCGGACAATGGATTAGCAATCCATCGCCTTACCGAGCTGGGCCATCTCCGCTTAGGGGTCTGAGAAAGTCCATATCGTTCTTAAAGGTTTTTATCTCCATCCTGGTTGAACGATTTTCGCAGTCATATCTGGCTGGACTAAAATCGATTGCACGGTCCTTCTGGCTCGGTCCAATATACTATTGTATATCTCATTTGTTCTTCATGGGCAAAGGATTCTGATGCGATATCGTCTCGATTACCATCGATTCGGACATAGTGCAAAGTCGTGGTCCTCCGTAGAGTATATGTATGATGAGGTGTTAGCCGTAAATACGATGAAATCGGCCTCATCCAAGAGGTCGGATTGCACCGTAAGATACCAAATAAGCCCCCTTGGAAAAGGTTTATATATCAAAACCGAGGTGAGGGGCTACCTTGCCATGAAAGGCAAGGGAAAGGCGAAAGAAGCCCCTAAACCAAACGGTTATATATGTGACCGAAGTTAAGGGGATTCTACGCTGAGACACAGCATAAAAAGAGCTGTATGGGTCTAATGGCCTGTATGGTAAAATGAGCTGTGAGCGATAATGGAGAACTGAGATCTCCGTCAAGAATGACGTGCTCTCTTGGTTCTGACGATCGATGGCGAATATCACTAATATTGAAGTGGTATCGCTGGTGAAACTTGGTAATCCTGCCAATTTCGTGTTAAATCCTTAGCAGTAATCAGTAATGGATTAAGCATCAAGGATCGATTCCGGTTGATCCTGCCGGCGGCCACCGCTATTGGAATTCGATTAAGACATGCGAGTCGAGAGTCGTAAGGACTCGGCGGACCGCTCAGTAACACGCGGATAACATGCCCTAAGGTGGAGGATAATCTCGGGAAACTGAGGATAATACTCCATAGATCTAGAATGCTGGAATGCTTTTAGGTCGAAAACTCCGGTGCCTTAGGATTGGTCTGCGGCGTATCAGGTTGTAGTAGGTGTAACGGACCCACTAGCCGATGACGCGTATGGGCCTTGAGAGAGGAAGCCCAGAGATGGACTCTGAGACATGAGTCCAGGCCCTACGGGGCGCAGCAGTCGCGAAAACTTCACAATGGGGGCAACCCCGATGAGGGAATTCCAAGTGCTAGCACTTTTTGTGTTAGCTGTTCTATTGTCTAAAAAACAAGAGAAGTAAGGGCCGGGTAAGACGGGTGCCAGCCGCCGCGGTAATACCCGCGGCCCGAGTGGTGGTCGATATTATTGAGCCTAAAACGTTCGTAGCCGGTCTTGTAAATCCTTGGGTAAATCGGCCAGCTTAACTGTCCGAAGTCCGGGGAGACTGTAAGACTTGGGATCGGGAGAGGTCAGAGGTACTTCTGGGGTAGGGGTAAAATCCTGTAATCCTAGAAGGACCACCGGTGGCGAAGGCGTCTGACTAGAACGAATTCGACGGTGAGGAACGAAGCCCTGGGGCGCAAACGGGATTAGATACCCCGGTAGTCCAGGGTGTAAACGCTGCGGGCTTGGTGTTGGGGGTCCTTAGTGGGCGCCCAGTGCCGGAGAGAAGTTGTTAAGCCTGCTGCTTGGGGAGTACGTCCGCAAGGATGAAACTTAAAGGAATTGGCGGGGGAGCACCGCAACGGGAGGAGCGTGCGGTTCAATTGGATTCAACACCGGACAACTCACCAGGAGCGACGATTACATGAAGGCCAGGCTGATGACCTTGCCTGATTTTTCGAGAGGTGGTGCATGGCCGTCGTCAGTTCGTACTGTAAAGCGTTCTCTTAAGTGAGATAACGAACGAGACCCTCACTAATAATTGCTAGCGTTTTCTCTGGAAGGCGCGCACATTATTGGGACCGCTGTCGCTAAGACAGAGGAAGGAGAGGTCAACGGTAGGTCCGTATGCCCCGAATCTCCTGGGCTACACGCGCGCTACAAAGGACGGGACAATGGGTTCCTACATCGAAAGGTGACGGCAATCCCGAAACCCGTTCGTAGTTCGGATCGAGGGCTGTAACTCGCCCTCGTGAAGCTGGATTCCGTAGTAATCGCGCATCAACAATGCGCGGTGAATATGCCCCTGCTCCTTGCACACACCGCCCGTCAAGCCACCCGAGTTGGGTTTCAGTAAGGATATCTCATTTTGGGGTCTTCGAACTGAGATTCAGCAAGGAGGGCTAAGTCGTAACAAGGTATCTGTAGGGGAACCTGCAGATGGATCACCTCCTACGCAAGGGGAAGCACTCGAGCATTCGTGTGTTTTCCCCGACCAATTCCCGCAGGGTTACCAGGCACTAAAACAAACATCGATCGTCATTCCATTATTCTTTATCATTTTCTACATCACTAGCTTTCGCCATCGCTTTTCTTGTCCAAAGACAAAACAATAAATACGCATCTGGATTATCGTCATTTCCCGTGAAATAGATGAAGTACATTTTTGTCACTGGAGGAGTTATTTCCGGGCTCGGCAAGGGAATAACTGCGTCATCGATCGGTAGATTATTCAAATCCCGCGGGCTCAAGGTCACCGCGATTAAGATCGACCCATACCTCAATGTTGATGCAGGGACGATGAACCCTTTCGAACATGGAGAGGTCTTCGTTCTCGACGATGGAGGAGAGGTCGACCTCGACCTTGGCAACTACGAGCGGTTCCTGGATATCAGCCTAACCAGCAGCCACAATATAACGACTGGCAAGATTTATCGCATGGTCATTGACAAGGAGCGCTGCGGGGAATACCTGGGCAAGACAGTGCAGATCATCCCGCATATCACCAACGAGATCAAGAATCAGATCACCACCGTTTCGGAAGCGACCGGGGCTGACGTATGCATCGTCGAGCTCGGTGGCACCGTCGGAGACATAGAATCGATGCCCTTCCTAGAAGCGGTCCGTGAAATGAACGCGGACCTTGGGAAAGGAGAGAGCTGCATCTATGTGCATACGACCCTCGTCCCGATAATGGGGGTTGTGGGGGAACAGAAGACCAAACCAACCCAGCACTCGGTCAAGGAGCTGCGCGCCATCGGTATCCAGCCAGATGTTATAGTGTGCCGGGCCAAAGAGCCGCTGGAAGATTCGATCAAGAAGAAGATCTCGCTTTTCTGTGACGTGCCCATCGAGGCGGTCATCTCCTGCCCGGATGCGAATTCAATCTATGAGGTGCCCATGATCCTTGAGGAACAGGGGTTGACCGACTTTCTCCTCAGAAGACTGAAGCTCGAACCAAAAGGATTTGATCTTACAGAGTGGAAGGAGTTCGCCCACCGTATCCTCAATCCGAACAAGACGGTCAAGATCGCATGCGTTGGGAAGTACACGCATCTGGCGGATTCATATATCTCACATTTTGAAGCATTCCATCATGCTGGTGCTGAGGCCGGCACGAAGGTGGAACTTATTTTCGTTGATTCGGAGGTGGTGCAGCAGTTCGGAGTCACCGAAGAATTGCATAAGGCCGACGCCATACTCATACCCGGGGGATTCGGGAACCGCGGTATCGAGGGGAAGATAATGGCGGCAAGATATGCTCGGGAGAACAAAGTTCCCTTCCTAGGCGTATGCCTCGGATTCCAGATCGCCACGATGGAGATCGCCAGGGACATGATTGGCATGTCCGGCGCGAACTCCACGGAATTTGAAAAAGACAACGCATATCCGGTCGTGGACCTGCTACCGGAACAGAAGAACGTCACCAAGAAGGGTGCCACGATGAGATTGGGCGCCCAACCGATAATGGTCACCAAGGGAACAGCCTTCGATCTCTATGGAAAGGAGCTGATCATGGAGCGCCACCGACACCGGTTTGAGGTGAACCCGAAATACATAGAGCAGCTCGAGGCGGCCGGATGGAAGTTCACCGGAAGGTCCGCCGATGGGGTGAAGATGGAGATCGGAGAATACCAGGGAGACCATCCATACTTTGTCGCATGTCAGTTCCACCCGGAGTTCAAGTCGAGGCCGAACAAGCCCTCTCCACTGCATCTGGGTCTGATCAGGGCAGCGATCAAGCACAAGTACGGATGAAACTGATCCTTAGGCGGCGGCCACTCTTTCATTCCTTTTATACCTTCAAGAAGCGAATGAAATGATCCGGCTTCCTGTTATCCTGGTCAAATGGTCACTGCATTCTAGATCCGATCAAATTGAATGATCATTGACCGAACGGGCAGAGGTCCTCCAACACGATGAAGGAACTTATCGCCGCAAAGGAAAGCATAAGTGTTGGCCAACAGACCAAGGCAGGAATCTGTTCCAATATTCTGGGGCTCTTGTGCCGAAAACGAACCTATGGTTCCGACAATCCTGCAAGGGGCATCCGGCAGAGGGTCATTCATTGCTCCTATGACTAGTTAACAAAGACCGACATAGAACAACAAAGCGTTGCCCATCGGGCACAAATCTAAAAAGAGACCAAATTCATTAAAACATCAATAAAATATACGAATTTCATCACAGTCGTCAGAAATGAGTCTTTCAACATCCATGAGGATTTAGGGGGGAAGAAAATCGGAAAACCTCTAACAGTAGTGATTGTAATCATGCTGTTACTCGGGACATTCCTCATTTTAGGGTTGAATTTTGGATTCGAAGCTCCCGAGCTCGTTTTCTTAACAAATCCGAGAGATGCGGCGACGGCATGGGAGCCATATTCATATCAGGCCGCCGCATCAAGATCGGTTTCCTGGTCATTAACCTCAAACCAGTTCGGAATAAACATATCATCATCCGGACACGTTTATGGTATATTCACGATAATTGGCAATGCCTCGATCTCTATCAAGGCGGTAAGCAATGATGGCATGTCTGTATATCAGAACTATTCGATTTCAATCATATCCAATCCTCTTGGAACGCCAGAATTTACTTTTGCCGCCGCAAGCGATGGGCACTCATCCTACGAGAGCAATCCCGATGGCAGGATGCAGATTGCCCTCGTCAATTCGGTCAGGGTTCGATCGCTGGACATGATATTTGACCTGGGCGATCTGATACATGACAATTCCAGAAATCAGTCTGTGATGGGGAATTATACTAAAATCAAAGGAATTTACGATGGCTCAGGTATTCCGTATCATGTGGCTATGGGCAATCATGACGATTATAGGGCATTCAATTTGGTATTCCCGAGTTCCCTTGACTATTATGTCACGAAGGATAATTTCATCATGATCATATTGAACGCATCTACATGGCCGGTAGCCAACCTGAATGATACTCAGATCGCTTTCTTGAATGATACGCTAAATTCCCACAAAGAGAGTCTTGCCTTTGTCATGTGTCATGAAGGTCGAAAACAATTGAACTGGCCCGATAGCGATCCCAATGGGGAGGCAAACGATACAAGATTCCAGCGGATCATCGAATCGAACTATTATCATATGGGGGGCGTATTGGTTGCCCATTCTCATTGCGCGGGATCGATCGCTGGGAACAAGACCTTCTTCACATACACTGGAACCTATGGCTCAACTTATCAAAATGGTTTCAACACGCCAATAGGTTATGATACAATTGCCATATTCAAAAATTCGTCTACCACTGGATATTCCATTAAGATTTGGTATGAGGTGTTAGCGACCAATTCTCCACTTCCCTCCACATATCTCGATTATGAGGTTCCAGGACCTATTAACCGAACCTAGAGCTCAATTTGTGGCCGTTATTGAGAGTGTATTTACGCCATCATGATTCGGCGTTATTATCGATCCCCTCATTTATTGCTCGTCAAGAACCGATGGGCATACTCCCTTGCGATATCAAGGGCACCGGGGGCGAGAGGTCTGGTGAAGCAAACGACCGCAACATGGAGAATCTTCTGGAAGTTGTTCATGCCTCGTTCTTGACGCAGGGCACCATCTAGATCTGGCGTTCTTTTCCTCAATCCTCGATACGTTTCATCCATTCCTTTCTTTCCTGAGGTCCTTTGAGGGGGGCCTCACAGTATTGAAAGGGGCGATCGGTCGCTTCTGTCTGTCTTCCCTAACCCTGCCCGTTCTTTCTCCATATTCGATGAAAATCTATCTAACCAATGAGAAATAATAAGATTGTTTGTACAATAATCGCAGTATTATCTAGACAAAGTTTGGAATCAAATAATGCAATCAAACAACATTTGTCTAATAAATGAAAATATTAACGTGCATACATCAATTTTTGAAGGTATTTCGGAGCTATTATTAGACATATGCACAAGGTATAAGACCTGAATCGATATTGTGGCTACAATCGCGATAACGGAATCATCAATTTTGCACCTTCCAGGCAAGATCCAGGGTGTAGCGAATTCAGATGGTTCCGAGTTCATCGGCGCATGTGAGGATGCTTGAAATGTCGAATTCGGAAAGGAAGGCACCCGGCTGGGAGAGTTTCGTCCTGGTCGTTGATCCATCTGATGAACGGCCATGCCATGCTTCTCATCAAGGCGAGATTTTTCACTGTTTTGAATGCGATCGACGTATTTCAGAGGACTACAACGTTTAGAGGGGATATCCAGTATGAATGCCGCTTCAACAACTGCACTCGATGGCTCTGAAGATGAGAGAAACGCTGACCCATGGGCGGTAAAGCAGACAGCCCAGGATCTCTTCATAGAAGGGGAGGAGAGCATGAAAGGGAAAGTCTTCAAGGGCATATCGGCCCTGAACATACCGGACCTTAAGGTCACCTCTGCCAAGGGCTCGCTCGCTCTTTATTCGAGGGACCAGGCAGACGTACCGGAGATACTTCGATCGACCCTATTCGATACCATGCCGGATGTCGTGGTGCAACCGTTCTCGGTCCCCGCCGTTCAAGCCATCTTGAGATATGCGGCATCCAAGAAGATCCCGGTGGTCGTTCGCGGGGCAGGTTCTTCGCCGTTCGGCGGTTCCATGCCGGTGAAGGGGGGCATCGTTCTTGACATGAACACGCTCAACAACGTCATCCGCTTCAATCCGGACCGGAAAACGGTTAAGGTCGAGGCAGGCATTCGTTGGGCAGATCTGGACTGGTTCCTGGAAAAGAAAGGGATGAGCGTCCGGTCATACCCGTCCAGCAGGTTCTCGACCGTCGGTGGATGGATAGCATGCGGCGGCATAGGCGTCGGCAGCGTCTCGGTCGGTCGTCTAATCGAATCGGTCGAAGAGGTCGAGGTCGTCACCTCCCAGGGAGAAGTCAAGATATTGACCCCCAACGACCCAATGTTCCATCCGGTCTTCGGAAGTGAAGGTCAGTTGGTCGTTATCGCATCGGTAACACTTCAAGTTCGGGAACGGCCGAAGGCGTTGACCCCACGTCTGGTGTTCTTTCCAGATCACGAGAGCGCGATCGGTTACGCGGTCAAGCTGGCCTCATCGGAGAAGGGACCGATGGACCTCACCTATTTCAGCCCGGCCAAGCTAAAAGGTCTAAACCAGGTGCTAGGTCGGGGAGACTATCCCGAAGCACACGGTATCATGGCCACTTACGAGAACGATAAGGACGCTGAAGCTAACCCGGTCCCCAAGGGGGCCAAACTGGCCCAGCCATACCTGTCATTTCTGATGTGGAACGAGCGGTTCTTCCCCATGAAGTTCCGGAAACTGGGTCCGGGGCTTATGGGCTCCGAGGTGCTGGCGCCCAAGGAGAAGATGACCAAGATAGTGGCCAAGGCATTGGAGGTCTGTGACCGACATGGCATAGAGCCGATGCTGGAGATTCACTTCCTGGGCAACGGGGACGGCATGCTCCTATGCTACTACATCACCGACCAGACAAAGCAGTTGAAGTACACAATGGACTCCTTCCGGGGTCTTCTCATAAGCAAGGCGCTTTACGAGGATGGAGCCACCCCGTATTCCTTCGGCGTGTGGAACCACCTGTTCGTGGACTATGGTGACGCAGAAGAGAAGAAGGCGCTGACCGCCGCAAAGCACCAGATGGACCCGGCGAACATCATGAACCGGGGCAAGTTCCCAAGACTTAGCGGCAGAATGGGAGGTCTTCCGGCCGCCCTGTTCAGTCCCGGGGTCCTCGGATCCGTTCTCAAGATGGTCAACAGCCTTGCGCTAGTCGCGGCTCCAGCGGTGAAGGTCATTGCATCAGGCGAGCTAATGGAGCGCCAAGGTAATGATCTGCTTTTGGACACCGCGGATGAGTGCGCCATGTGCGGGGCGTGCGTCGGGGTGTGTCCAGCCTATATGCTGACCAAGGACGAGAGAGTCACCGCCAGGGGTAAGCTGCTCACCGCCAGGAAGATGGACACATATGGTGCGGTGACCAAAGAGCATGCCCATGTGACATTCCTCTGCATGCGCTGCAAGGCTTGCGAGCAGGTATGCCAGTCAAAGCTCCACCTGATCCCGGTGTACGAGGAGATGGAGAGACGCCTGGCGGCAATGCATGGCAAGGATGACGAGATGGTCAAAAGGTTCGTGGAGCAGGCAGAGAACTCGGCCGCGTACGACGCGCTGGTGGATCGCGGGCTGGTGCTGGGATCTCCCAGTAAGAACGTCGAAGGGGGTAACTGAGATGTATGAACGATATCACCTCCCCAAGAAGGATCTTCCGCTACCGGAGAGCCCTTTCGCCAAGAACGCAGTTATCCGGGACGACCGTTGCATGAATTGTGGCCGGTGCGCCGACCAATGCATCTATGATGTGCATGAACGCGACGCAAAGGACCCTCGGGTAATGGCGGAGCCAAAGTCCTACCTGTGCAAGAACTGCCTTCGATGCGTGGAGAACTGCCCCCAGAGGGCGTTGACCGTGCAGTACTCGAAAGAGTACCTGTCGCTTGGAGAAGGAATCTGGACCCCCACGCGGGTCACAACTATCTGGAACGAGTCACAGACCGGCAAGCTGCCGGTTTTCGGGGCCGGATACAGGGGCATGTTCGTTGGTCCGGGTTACGATTCCATGTGGACCGATATGTCTGAGATCGTTCGTCCCACCCGGGACGGTATCCACGGAAGGGAGTACATCTCCACCAGTGTGGACTTGGGTAAGCGTGTTGACCACTTGGAATTCCATGCTGATGGCAAGCTACTTACTGAGATGCCGAAGTTCGTCGAGCTTCCTCTGCCGATGCTATTGGATGTCTGCCGTTCGGACGACCTTCTTTCCAGTCCTTTCGAAGGCCTGATCAAGGCGACCGCCACCCTGGGGACTCTTCTGTTCTTCCCCGCCGGCCACAAGCTGCCTGAGCTCCCTGGAAACAACATCCATTCGCTAGTACCGGTGTTTTCGCCTGGCAAGACCGCGGTCCATACCGTACCCTCGCCGAGCATCGTAGAGCTCGAAATGTCGTCTGGATGGAAAGAGGACCGGGATGCCCTCAGGGCGCGCTTCCCAGACGCGATCGTCGGGGCCAGGGTCGAAACATGTGAGGGTATTGAGAATATCGCCTTGGAACTGGTCTCGGGTGGGATCGATATCATCCATTTGCTCTATGATGAACAAGGGCTGGAGGGGGGGACCAAACGCACCGCCAGGGACTCCCTGCGCGCGATCAACAAAGCCCTGGCCAATGAGTCTATGAGAGAGTCCGTGAGCATCATCGCCGGCGGAGGCCTGGCGGCCGCGGAACACGTCCCCAAGAGCCTGATCTGCGGGGCAGACGCTATCGTGCTGGAGAGGGCATTGAAAGTGGCACTGGGATGCCATGGAGGTCCAAGCTGCCCGGTCTGCCCGATGGATGCCGCCAATTTCACGACCGACTACGCATACTGGAGGATTGTTAATATGGTGGGCGCCTGGAGGGACCAATTGCTCGAGGTGATGGGGGCGATGGGCATCAGGGAAGCCCGCCGCCTGCGCGGCGAGACCGGACGGGCCATATTCTATGAGGACGCGGAGAGGGATGCCTTCTCCAACATTCTGGGAGGTGCTTGAGATGTGTCCAATGTCAACCGAGTTCATCGATGAGGATTTCAGTGCGGTACCTTCGAAACTGCTGAAAAGAATGGCCCGGTATCGGGTCACCAGGGCGGACAGCTGCATCAACTGTGGTCTCTGTGAGTCGCTCTGCGTGTACGACGTGCACCGCCGAGTGGAGGGACATGTCAATATATTGCCCCCAGCCGACGCAAAGTGCATCGGTCCGACCTGTTCGTCCAACTCCTTCTACTGTGTCAAGAATTGCCCGACCCAGTCCCTAGCTGTCTCGCCAAACCCGGTTTTCGCCAGCATGGGAGACCCACGCTGGACCCCGGATATGATCATTGCCACTTGGAAGCAGGCAGAGACCGGAATGCCGCTGCCTCTAGACCATCCCGCCCAGCATGCCAATTCAGGCGGCGGCTTCGACCGTATATCGATCATGATTCCACCGGCCAAGGGCAACTTCCATCCGGAGGAGATCTCAACCGCCATCGAGCTGAACCACCGCAAGTATGGGCCTAGAGTCAAGATCGATATCCCGGTCTACGGCGGAGGCATGTCGTTCGGTTCCGTCAGCAAGAGGACGATGTTGGCAAAGGCAATAGCGGCCACAAAATGGAACACGTTCACCTGCACCGGTGAGGGCGGATATCCGGACATGCTCATCCCGTACAAGGACCACGTCATCACCCAGATCGCCACCGGACTGTTCGGAGTGCGTGAGGAAACAATCAAGCGCACTCGGATCGTCGAGTTCAAGTACGCCCAGGGAGCGAAACCCGGTCTTGGCGGCCATCTGCTGTATGAGAAGAACACGCCGGAGGTTGCCAAGATGAGAGAGGCCGTTCCATATACCAGCCTGTTCTCCCCGTTCCCGTTCCACAGCGTCTACTCGGTCGAGGACCACAAGAAGCACCTCGACTGGATCAACGCGGTGAACCCGAAGGCTCTGCTGTCGGTCAAGGTATCAACACCCAACGACGTGGAGATGGTGGCGGTCGGTAGCTATTACGCCGGCGCACATATAGTCCACTTGGACGGTGGATATGGAGGCACCGGAGCGGCTCCGGAGATCGCCAAGAAGAACATCGCCCAGCCGATCGAATATGCCATTCCTAAGGTGCATCGATTCCTGGAAAAGGAAGGGATCAGGGAAGATGTGACACTGATCTGCAGCGGTGGCATGAGGACAGCGATGGACATTGCCAAGGCCATCTGCCTGGGCGCTGACGGCGTCGTCATCGGCACCGCGGAGATGGTGGCCATGGGATGTGTCCGGTGCGCTAACTGCGAGAGCGGCCGCGGATGTCCGCGGGGAATTGCCACGACGGACGTGGAGCTGGAACAGCAGAACGAGATACCAGTGCAGGCAAAGAGGCTCTGCAACCTATACCAGTCGTGGCAAATGCAATGGAAGGAGCTGCTGCATCGCCTCGACATGAAAGACATCGTCGAGCTCAGGGGAAGAACCGACCTGCTCCGGTACGATGGAACACCAGGGAGGATGCTGTGATGGACCAAGCCAACAAGATATTGAGATCGAGAAGGAAGATCACGCAGGACCCGTTCAAATATCTGCCACAGGAGGCCGAGGGGGGATGCGGCGTCGTGGGCCTGGCCGCCTCGAAACCGGTCGAAGGTTGCCATATCCTGCAACCGCTGGAGCAGATGCACAACCGCGGCAACGGCAAGGGCGGCGGCATATCCGCCGTGGGCCTGTGCCCGGAACAACTGGGTGTGGACCGGCAGACACTGGAAAGCCACTACCTGGTTCAGGTGGCATATTTGAAGGATGAAGTGCGCCAGCAGTTGGAAAAGGAGTTCATCAACGAGCGATACGATATCCGTTCGTCGCATGTGGTGCCGGTCAGCACAGAGCCTGTGCTTTTGGCCAGGCTAGAGGTTCGTCCTCCGACGGTGGTCCGATACTTCTGTCGCGCCAAGAAGGATGTTCTGGACCGCTTCATCGCGGATAACGAGTTCCAGGAAATCGCACGGGAACATGTTGAGGACGAGTTCGTCAACCAGACCAGCTTTGAGATCAACCAGAAGTTCTACGCGAACAACACGATGCAGGCGTTCGTCATGTCCCAAGGCCGGAACATGCTGATCATGAAGATCGTCGGCTATGCTGAGGATGTCATCCGCTATTACAAGATGGAGGACTTCAAGGCCAATATCTGGATCGGGCATCAGAGATATCCGACCAAGGGTCGGGTCTGGCATCCTGGTGGAGCGCATCCGTTCATGGGGTTGGATGAGGCGCTGGTCCACAACGGCGACTTCGCCAACTACGTCTCGGTCACGGAGTACCTGGGACAGAAAGGCATAAAGCCGCTGTTCCTCACCGACACAGAGGTATCGGTGCTGCTGTTCGACCTGCTCAACCGGGTCTATGGGTACCCGCTCGAGTACATCCTCGAAGCGCTGGCACCGACCACGGAAAGGGACTTCCACCAGTTGTCGGAAGAGAAGCAGAAGATATACCGGGCGATCCAGTCGACCCATTTGCATCGATCTCCCGACGGGCCGTGGTTCTTCATCATCAGCCGCAACGACCACTACAACGACAGGCTACAGCTGATCGGCATCACCGACACGTCGATGCTGAGGCCGCAGGTTTTCGCCCTGGTCGAGGGTGAGATGCAGATCGGTCTCATCGCCTCCGAGAAGCAAGCCATCGATTCCGCCCTGCTCAGCCTGGCTAGCGTGTACAAGTCGCTGCCACTGCAGGCGGATATGTATTGGAACGCCAGGGGCGGAAGCCACACCGATGGCGGAGGGTTCATATTCAATCTGGGGAAGGACGTTCCTGGCAAGGGCCGCCTGCTAACCTGCAACAACAAGTTCGGGGCGCGCGTGACGGTACCAGGCAAGGAGTTCGACATAGACCAGGACACCATCATGGCGCACCCATTGCCAAAGGGCAGAAGGTCGGCATTGGCGGACAAGATGCTCGCGGGAACGGTGGAATATGGCTACCAGCTTTGGAAGGAAGCGGTCTTATCCTCGACCGCCCCGGAGATAATCGACGCGATATCTTCGCTCTCCGTGTTTTCCGAGAACGGCGACGAGTTCCAGAAGAGGGTGGATATGATCAATATCATCCTGGACCGGAAATACCCGACTGGAAAGCTGCGCCGGGCTAGGATCACAACCCTCTTGACCGATGGATTGGCCGCAATGCTACGGGCTGCTCCCCGCGTGGAATCGAACAAGTCCTCGTCAGCAGCACTGGTCGATATGAAGAACTACCAGTCGCTGGTGGCGCCGAACGGGCAGAGGGCTTTGGCTATCGATTGCACAGGGTTTCCCATGGAGGGGGAAGAGGGCGTCTCCCACGTGATCTGCCGAGCTGCCGAACTGGGATGGAAGAGGATCATCACCTTCGGTACAACGGGACAGCGTTTCTTCGGATGCGGGCTCGGCCCGGGCACCGCCGGCATCGTATTGGACGTCTACGGAAGTTCGGGGGACTACCTGGCGTCAGGATTGGACGGGGCTGAGGTCACCATACACGGAAACGGACAGGACCAATTGGGACAGATCCTTGCCTCGGGCAAGTTCGTCATCCACGGAGACGTGGGCCAGACGTTCATGTACGGGGCCAAGGGTGGTAACGTCTTCATCCGCGGGAACGCCGCGGGAAGGCCGCTCATTAACGCCGTGGGCAAACCGCGGGTTGTCATCAATGGAACCTGCCTAGACTACCTGGCCGAGTCGATCATGGCAGGCGACCCACTGAACGGGGGCGGCTTCGTGGTATTGAATGGATTGGGATTTGACGCTGATGGAAAAGCGTTCGACCTGGCGGAACCCTACCCGGGCGGCAACCTGTTCTCCCTTGCTTCCGGAGGAGCGATCTATGTGCGTGACCCGGCCAACAAGGTCACCTTGGACCAGCTCAACGGAGGGCGGATATCGAAACTCACTGACAAGGACTGGGAGCTACTCATGCCCTACCTGAAGGAGAACGAGAACCTGTTCGGGATCTCCATCGAAAACGACCTCCTGATGAAGGCTGGAGCAGCAGTTCGGCCAGAAGAGATATACAAGAAGATCGAGGTCGTGCCGATCAACGCCGCGAAGGTTCAGAAGGAAGAGCTGGCTGATGACGAGGCCAGCTAAACACCTTCCATTTCCTGGATAGATCCGTTGGACCGGCCGATCTCAATTGCGATGACGGCCTGTCCAGCGCACTTTCTTTTATCAATTTTTTTACCTTCCAAACACAAATAAACAGAAGCATTCAATTTCATCATATCATGAGATACCTCATCGCCAGCATCGTGAAGAATTAGCGGAGACGACTAATCTAGATATAGGCGGAACGATTATCGGCGGTCAGACAGCCCCGTAGTGTAGCGGTCAATCATGCCGGCCTTTGGAGCCAGCGACTCCAGTTCGAATCTGGACGGGGCTACCACTCATTTCTCCAAAAGTTCAATGAGGATGCCATCCGGGTCCGAGACGACCGCGCGCTTCATGCCTTTGTTCAGGTCCATCGTGCCATCGGAGAGCAACGGCTCGTATCTAGAACGGTCGATCACCATTATACCCTGGACGACCTTGGCTCCGAGCCGCTCGACCATTGCCAAATGCGCCTCAAGGTTCGTGACCCGCAGGCAAATATGCTTGATCCCGGCGTCTCCCTGATCCTTGAATCGTTCCTTTGCGCCGCCCCGTTCGATCAGCTCGATGACCGTTCCGCCCAGGTTGATAAAGATGATGCGGCGGATGCCCGAGGTCTTTGATTCCCAGCGGTTCGTCTCTACCGCGCCGAACACATCGGTATAAAACCTTGCAGATATCTCTGCGCTCTGTACCTCCAGCGCCAAGTGCTCGAACGCTTCTACCATCTGGACCATAGGACCCCTTATGTCTTTCCATCATGCGGAGGGCCCTCTCACCACTTCTCCAAGTGTACTAAGGTGCCCTGTTCCAGCCGGGGGGAGGTCCTTCCCGATTCTTTGGGCCTGCCGATCGGGATCATGGCTACCGCTCGGGCACATTCCGGCAACTCCATCAGCCGCCCCACTTCCTTCTCATCGAATGCGCCGACCCAGCAGGTTCCATATCCCTTGCTGACCAAATACAGCATCATGTTCTCCGTAGCGGCTGCCGTGTCTTGGATGGTGTATAGCCGCTCCCCCTCTCCCCATAGTTCTTGATTCGGTTCAAGTTGCTGCAGACCACAACGATGACCGGAGCCTCCTCGACGAAGCGTTGCCCGAATGAGGCCTTGGTCAGCTTCTTCTTCATCTCCGCATCCTTGACGATGATGAAGTCTCTGGCCTGCAGGTTGCCTGCAGACGGGGCCAAGTTCCCTAGTCGGAGCATTTCATTGATGATGTCCATCGGTACGTCCTCACCGGTGAAACCTCTGACGCTGTGCCTCTCCTCAATCGCCTTGACTACATCCATTATGCGCCACCTCGAGTTATTGAGTGAATTATAGTTCACTTCAATATAGATAAGCGTTAACATCGGAAAAACTGATCAATGGTCGGGCATCCGCATGCCCGAACCGCTTATTACCTCAAACCAACAATCACCTATCGTGTCCGTAGAATGCGTTATCGAGATGGACCTCGAGAGCGAGGCGCAAGCCAGGGCGATATTGAAGGCGATAGAGCTCGATAATGGTCCCTACGCCAAAGCATCCGTTGATGGCAAGACCATCCATATTGACTGCGAGTCCAAGTCCATGCCATCAATGCTGCATACGCTCGAGGATCTTTTAGCCTGCATAAGGGTTGCCGAGGAGATGACCTCTGCAGGAAAGAAGTGCTGATCTAGTCTTTTATCCCTTCGCGCACTTTTACCGCGATACCCTTGGTCATAGCCATCATCTCTTCCGGGACGAGAATGGCCCGGCCGATGGCCAGCAGATTATCGTTCCTGTCAACGACCATCAGCTCGTCCATGGGGCGCAACTCCGGGTCGGCGTCCAGCACGAAACCGCAGAACGTGTTCTTGCCTTCCTTGACGAAAGGGATAGCGTCATCCTTCACAATCACGCGGAGCCTGGGCGAGGGAAATGCCTTCATGAGCCGCCGGGCAGCGCCTGGCCGCATCGAAAAGAAACCGTCCTCGGCCCTCATGGAAAGTATGTGCTCCCCGTCGACGATGATGTTCCGGATCTTATCGGTGTTCTTTGACTTGACCAGCTCGACCTTGCCGGAAAACAATGCGTCGGCCCCCCCTTCGCCGAACTGGTAGTCCGCCACCGCGCGTATCCGGTATGCATCCAGGTTGAAAGTCGAGGTCCCCTTCGCAAGTTCTGAAAGCATCTCCAGGGTCTGTTCCCCGTCATACATGAGCGAAAGTTTGTAGGTCTGGCGGTGAGATTGGCGCTCCATGAGTTCCTTGATGCGTTCGTCGGTCTCACGATCATTGATCTTTGGGAATAATGACTGGGCGATGGGATACATCTCGTCCAGCTCGATCGGTACGGGCCCGAACGGAGTAACAACCATGAAGTGGGCATCTGAAGTCTCTGATATCTTGGAGATCTCGAATGAGAGTTGTCGGGCGTACGGCTTGGAGTTGTCCGCAAATCCGACCATTATCTCGTTCGCTGGTTGCCTGTAGCGTGAGAAGATGCGCTTCTCGTACCGGAGCATGGCAGGGCGGTTCAGCGATTCTGGTCCAGTGTAGAACATAGCCCTGTCGCGGGAAAGCGGTTCGAACTTCTCTAGGTACTCCGTGTGCTCGCGCAGTCTGCGCAGCCCGTCAAGCAAGGCAGGGTGGGAGCGGCAGCGTCTCTCCGCGAGCTCCCAGATGTCACCCTCCAGGATGGCGCGCTTGCATCGTTCCATCTCCATATGTGAAGTGTACAGGTTGTGCCGGGCGAGCGCCAACATCCTTTCTGCCGGCTTCATTGCCTTGATCTGCTCGATCGTCTTGCCAACACACGCTGGGCAATCGCAGTCCTGCACCTTCATGTCTGCCAGGTGCATGGTTCCCTCGACGGTCATCAACCGGTCGTCGCGGGCAAACTTGGCGTACGAAGCGGAGTCGAACATGTCGCAACCAAGCAACACCGCCAGCGAGAAGACCATCGGATGCCCGGCGCCGAAAAGATGTACCGGTCGGGAAGGGTTCAGGCCTTTCTTCGAAGCGATGATCACGTCCACCAGGTCGGCGAATCGGTATTGCTCCATGAGCGGCACCACACCGCCTATCGGGTGAACGTCGACGCCCATCGAGCCCATCTCCCTGGCGCAGTGCTCTCTCAGGTCAGGGTACACCGAGCCTTGTACCACACCCGCTAGCATCATATCTCCCTTCAGACTAGCCGCTTCCCTGGTCCTTTCCAGGGTTACGTCCACTGCTGCAGCGGTCTGTTCCTTGGACCATTCCGGCTCGGTAAAGATATCCAGGACCGTCCCGATATCCGTCCCGATATCCTTCTGGAAATTGATGATATCGCTGTTCTTGAGGTCGACTTCTCCATACATGTGTGACTGAAAGGTCCCGCTGTCGGTCATGATCACGCCCGGGAAGTCGAGAAGGTCGTGCAGCTTGCCCTCCAATGCCCTCTCCCGGAGCACTGGGTCATTCCTTATGATATATGAATTGGTGATGAGCCCCTTGAAATCGAACACTTCGTGCAGTTCTTTGGGAGAGATGGTGATGAGCCGGGGATTGATGACTGGCAGCAATGCAGGCGTATCCAGGATACCATGGGCTGTTTCGAGCTTGCCGATCCTGGCCAGGCCATCCCTTTTGGTGATCTCGAACATTATCCATCCCTATGTGAGGGGTATATTAATATTCACCACCGCACCGGTGATGACATGAATCCGGTGCGTCCCGTGACAACGCTGAAATACCCGAAAACGCACTCGACCAACTGATGCCCGAGGTAGAGGAAACCCTTCTTATGGATTGCCCGAAATGCGGTATCAAGATAACCGTCCAGGTGAGCGCCTGCCGTGAGGGTGAACAATCTCGATGCCCGATTTGTGCAGAAAATATCTGTTTCCATTACAGCGACGTGGAGTTGAAGGAGCTGGTCGAGAAGATGAGACGCCAGCAGGAACGTGAGTTGTATAAATCGTTCCCGATGACCTTCGGCAAGCTCTGAGCCAAGGAAAGCTTTTTACTCTCCAGGTAAATCATACACCAGAACCCAGATGGCATCTTTCAATTACAAAATGGTCATAGTCGTGCGCAAAGATATCAAACTCTCACCGGGCAAGATGGCGGCACAGGTCGCACATGCCGCGGTCAACTGCGCGTTCATAGCGAAGAAGAGAAGCCCGATGTATTTCGATGCCTGGTATAACGAAGGGCAGAAAAAGGTCGTAGTCAAGGTCAACAGCCTGCTGGAACTTCACGAGGTCAAGACTGCAGCCGAAGCCCTTGGGCTGGTAAACTCTTTGATAGTCGATGCTGGCATGACCGAGCTGCCCCCCAACACTACAACCTGCCTTGGCGTCGGACCGGCACCGGACAATCTGATCGACAAGGTCACCGGTCACCTGGGGCTGATGTGAGTGAAATCGCAGGTGCGCGTCCTGGGAATCGATGACGCACCATTCTCCTTCAGGGACGGCAAGGTGCCAATCGTCGGCGTCGTCGCCCGGCTGCCCGGATATGTAGAGGGAGTGATGACCTCTGAGGTGACCGTCGATGGCGAGGACGCTGACCGGTCGATCATCGAGATGCTGTTCCATTCCAGATACCGGGATCAGATCAGAATGGTCATGATCGATGGCACATCTTTAGGAGGTTTCAACGTGGTCGATATCGATGTATTATTCCAGACTACCGGCCTACCTTTCTGCACCGTTACTAGGCACCGACCTGACCTTGATTCGATGCGATCCGCCCTGCAGAAACATTTCCCAGATTGGGAGCGCCGGCTTGAGGTCGTCGGGAGGCAGCGTTTGAACGAGATTCAGACAAAGCACGGACCATTGTTCGTTTCGGTCACCGGGACCACGATCAAGGAGGCGAAGGAATTGCTATCTGCCAGCACGATTCAAGGTACGATGCCGGAGCCACTTCGTCTGGCCCATTTGATCGCTGCCGCAATTGTCAAAGGCGAATCGAAAGGGAACTCGTGATCAGGCCAATATCGCGGTCTTGATCGCCTCGACCTTAGCCTCGATCGCCCCTTCTCGTCTTTCCAGAATGATCTCAGAGGCTTCCGTTCCCAATGGTTTGATGTGTATGCTCATCGCATCGGCATTCATCGAGACCAGGAACCCCTTCTTGGCTGCTTTGACCTCGAACGCCGTTCCCGCGGTGCCGAGTGCGTCGGCGACCTTGTCACGGGCTTTTTCCGATGACAGTCGGATGCAATGCTTGTCCATCTCCGCAAGCGACTTTCCGTACCGGTCATTGAAGGATAGCACCGCGATCAGGATCATAATGAGGCCCCCCATGATGCCGAAGGTAAGGGGCTGTTCAGGGTTAAGCCCCTTATATATTGATAATAGCGAAGCGGCGAAGATCGATACCTCGGATATGTAGATCATCCCAAGCATACCGTTGACCAACTTTTTTGGCATCACGTGCTTTGACCAGCAACGGAAATGCAGATCGCTAATAATCTTGGCCGGGATCATCAAAGTCGCAGCGACGACGATCGATAGCGCAAAGAACACGTCGAAGAGCTGCTGCATCAGAACATATGAGAATAACATGCAGGCGAAGAGCGAGGGTATGACCACTGCAAGCCCATACTCAATCATCGTCTGCGCTCGCCGAAGCTGGTCAGCGCGGTCGCACGCTTTCTCTACCATGATCCCATCCCTGGAAATCATAATACTGCATGGATTCATAAATCTATGTAGTTAGTGCCTGGATGCCTAATGTTGTAAAACTGGACACTGCTCAAAACAGCTCCGGGGGATTTCCAAACGATAGGAAGGGATATAAGTAAGATGTACTTTCCATCGACCAACGCAACTCGCAGACAGTTAGCCGTACATCCGTCGGAATTTGAGAGCCAGTAGGTGCATTCGCAAACCCTATACTCTTAAATACGACATGCGGTATTGGGAGTCTGCTTCAGATATTGAAGGTGAATATATTGGCACGAGGATTATACACTGCCAGGAAGCTCGCATCAGACAGGCAGAAGTTCCGCTGGAGCGACAGCACTTACAAGCGAAGAATGCTCAAGCTCAAAGAGAAGTCTGACCCGTTGGAAGGGGCATCCCAGGCTAGGGGCATCGTACTTGAAAAGGTCGGTATCGAGGCCAAGCAGCCAAACTCCGCGATCAGAAAGTGCGTTAAGGTGCAGCTGATCAAGAACGGCAGGCAGATTACCGCCTTCGCGGTCGGTGACGGCGCCATCAATTTCATCGACGAGCACGACGAAGTCCTGGTAGAGGGCATCGGCGGAAGAATGGGTCGTTCCTACGGTGATATTCCTGGAGTCAGGTTCAAGGTCATCCAGGTGAACAATGTGTCCCTCAACGAGCTCGTTAGGGGCAGAAAAGAAAAGCCAGTGAGGTGAATTCTTTGGCAGAAGAGACTACCCTTCAATTCAACAACATCCTGTTGTTCGGAAAGTTCGCAATGGCAGACGTCGTCGTAAAGGACGGCGGACTGGCCAAGTACATCAACCTAAGCCCGATCTCATTGCCGCACAGCGACGCTAGGCACGCCAACCGCTGGTTCGGTAAGTCCAAGGTCAACATCGTGGAGCGTCTGCTCAACAATATGATGAGGACTGAGGTCTACACCGGCAAGAAGATGAAGGCCTACCGCGTGACAAAGGACGCTTTCGATGTCATCGCCGAGAGGACCAAGAAGAACCCAGTCCAAGTACTAGTCGAGGCACTGGAGAACGCCGCACCGCGGGAAGAGATCACCCGGCTTCAGTTCGGAGGAATATCCGTCCCGAAGGCCGTCGATATTGCACCTTCCAGGCGCCTGGATATTGCCCTGAGGAACATTTCCAAGGGGGCAATACAGGCATCGTTCAAGACAACAAAGCCCATCGAACTGTGCTTGGCCGACGAGCTCATCCTCGCCTCCAAGAACGACATGAATAGCTTCTCCGTCGCTAAGAAGGAAGAAGTTGAAAGGGTCGCGCAGTCGGCACGCTGAGCTAAAAGGTGGGACCAATGGGACGCAAAGAGGATAACATCGCAAAGGCCCAGGCCATCATGCGTACGCCGAAGTACATCCGTAACATCGGAACGGCCGCGCACATTGACCACGGCAAGACAACGCTAAGTGACAACTTGATCGCCGGTGCCGGCATGATGTCGGAGAACCTGGCGGGCAAACAGCTAATGCTCGATTTCGATGAGCAGGAACAGGCTCGCGGCATAACCATCAACGCGGCTAACGCATCGATGGTTCACACCTACGGCGGTCATGAATATCTGATCAACCTGATCGACACCCCGGGTCACGTCGACTTCGGAGGGGATGTGACCAGGGCCATGAGGGCTTTGGATGGATGCATCATCCTGGTTTGCGCGGTTGAGGGCATCATGCCCCAGACCGAGACCGTCATCAGGCAGGCGCTGAAGGAGCGCGTAAGGCCGGTCCTGTTCATCAACAAGGTCGACCGCCTGGTAAATGAGCTCAAGGTAACTCAGCAGCAGATGCAGGAGCGCTTTGTCAAGATCATCGCAGAGGTCAATAAGAGGATCCTGGCTCAGCTTCCCGAGGACCTGCGCAAGTCATGGCAGGTCAAGGTCGAGGACGGCTCTGTCGCTTTCGGTTCCGCTTACAACAACTGGGCCATCTCCGCCCCGTACATGAAGAAGTCGAACATATCGTTCAAGGACGTCTACGAGTACTGCAAGAACGGAGACCAGAAGACCCTCGCCAAGAGGTCGCCGGTCCATGAGGTCCTGCTCGACATGGTCATCACCCACGTTCCGAATCCCCAGGATGCGCAAAAGGTGCGTATTCCGGTTATCTGGAAGGGCGATCTGCAGACCGATGTGGGCAAAGCAATGATGAACTGTGACACCAACGGGCCGGTCACGTTCATGTGCACCAAGATAATCATGGACCCACATGCGGGAGAAGTGGCTATTGGCCGTCTTTTCTCCGGTAAGGTCATTCGTGGCCAGGAACTCAACATCGTCGGAATGGGCATGAACCGTTGCCAGACCGTCTCATTGAGCGTAGGCGCGGACCGTATTCCGGTCGACGAAGTGGATGCCGGAAACATCGTGGCACTGGCCGGATTGAAGGACGCCTTCGCGGGATCGACCATTTCAACCGCCAAGGATATGGAAGCCTTCGAGAAGATCACCCACTATTCCGAACCGGTCGTCACCGTGGCCATCGAGGCAAAGCACATGAAGGACCTGCCAAAGCTGGTCGAAGTGCTGAGGTCCGTCGCCAAGGCTGACCCATCTATACAAGTCCAGATCAACCAGGAGACGGGAGAGAACCTTCTGTCCGGTATGGGAGAGCTGCACCTGGATATCACCCAGTACAGGATAGTGAACGACCACAAGGTGGAGATCAAGGCATCTGCGCCGATCGTCGTTTACCGCGAGTGCGTGAAAGGGCATGGAGGCCCATTCGAGGGAAAGTCCCCGAACAAGCACAACCGCTTCTTCATGGAAGTCCTGCCACTGGAAGAGACGATTGTTGCCGCCATCAAGGCTGGCGAGGTCAAGGTCGACGGGAAGATCAAGGACCCGAAGGCACTGGCCAAGCAACTAAGCGACCTGGGCATGGACAAGGAACAGGCCAAGGGAATCGTGGCGTTCAAGGACAACAACGTCCTAATCGACATGACCAAAGGTATCCAGAACCTGCACGAGACAATGGAATTGTGCAAGCAGGCCTTCGACGAGGCAATGAACGTCGGACCTCTCGCTCAAGAGAAGTGCGCCGGCGTGAAGATGCTGTTAGTCGATGCCAAGTTGCACGAGGACTCGATCCACAGGGGGCCAGGACAGGTCATCCCCGCTACAAGGTCGGCCATCTATGGCGCCATGTGTCAGGGAGAGAGGGTTCTGCTAGAGCCGATAACCAAGATATTCATCAATGTTCCACAGGACTTGATGGGAGACGCTATCAGGGAACTCCAATCTCGGCGGTCCACCATAGAGGAGATCAACCAAGAGGGCATCAACGCGGTTATCGTCGCTAGGGCGCCGGTCGCGGAAATGTTCGGGTTTGCCAGCGCCATCCGTGGTGCTACACAGGGCCGTGCTCTGTGGTCGACGGAGAACGCCGGCTTCGTGATCGTCCCGAAGGAACTGCAGCCGAAAGTTGTAGGCGAAATACGCAAGCGGAAGGGCCTGAACCCAGAGCCATACGACGCCGCCTACTACTCTGGCTGAGGATGAAAAACCGTTATATATCAAGAACGGTATCGAGAAAAATCAAGCATATTACCAGGATATAGAAAATAAAAAGGAGGATGAAAAATGGCATCAGAAAAGCCGCACATGAACATTGTGTTCATAGGTCATGTCGATCACGGAAAGTCCACTACAGTCGGTCGGGTGTTGCTCGAGACCGGCGCGATAGACAAGTTCGTCATCGAGAAATACAAGAAACTCGCGGAAGAGAAGGGAAAGGCAACCTTCGAGTTCGCATGGGTCATGGACAATCTGAAGGAAGAAAGAGAGCGTGGTGTCACCATCGACGTATCTCACAAGAAGTTCATGACTGACAAGTACTACTTCACCGTCATCGATGCCCCCGGTCACCGGGACTTCGTCAAGAACATGATCACCGGTACGTCCCAGGCGGACGCTGCCTGCGTGGTCGTGTCCGCTTCCGACGGACCGCAGGCCCAGACCAAGGAGCACATCTTCTTGGCCAAGGTTCTCGGCGTGAAGCAGATCATAATCGCCATCAACAAGATGGACGCCACCAAGCCAGCCTTCGATGAGAAGACGTTCAGCACCACCAAGGATGCCGTCTCGGCTCTCCTGAAGAACATCGGCTACAAGATCGAGGACGTACCGTTCATCCCGATCAGCGCCTACACAGGCACAAACATCCTGAAGAAGGGCACAGCAGAAATGCCGTGGTACAAGGGAGACACCCTCATCGAGACCCTCAACAAGCTGAAGGTCCCGGCCACCCAGGCGAATCTAGCCCTCAGGTTGCCGATCCAAGATGTCTACACCATCACCGGTATCGGAACCGTCCCGGTCGGACGTGTCGAGACTGGTACCCTGAGGCCGGACATGAAGATTATCTTCATGCCATCCAACAAGGTAGGCGAAGTCAAGAGCATTGAGATGCACCACGAACAGCTGACCCAGGCGCTCCCCGGCGACAATGTCGGATTCAACGTCAGGGGCATTGCTAAGAACGACATCAAGAGGGGAGATGTAGCTGGCCCAGTCGACAACCCGCCGACCGTCGCCAAGACCTTCATCGCCCAGATCGTCGTCCTGAACCACCCTACGGCAATCCCGGTCGGATACACCCCGGTGTTCCACTGTCACACTGCCCAGGTTGCATGTTCCTTCATCGAGCTCCAGAAGAAGCTCGACCCGAAGACCGGCGCAGTGAAGGAGGAGAACCCCACCTTCCTGAAGACCGGCGATGTCGCTATCGTCAAGGTAGAGCCGACCAAGCCAATGGTTGTGGAGAGGGCAAAGGACTTCCCACAGCTCGGCAGGTTTGCCATCCGTGACATGGGCGCCACCGTCGCCGCCGGAATGTGCATCGAAGTCGAAAAGAAGGAGATGTAAACCCCTTCCCTTTCCTCTTATATTTTGAGATGATCACATGGCACAGCGCGCAAGGATTTCACTGAGTGGCACGGACCCAAAGAAGGTCGACTCTGTCTGTGGACAGATAAAGCAGATCTCCCAAAGGACTGGCGTCGCTATACGCGGACCTATCCCCCTGCCTACCAAGAGGCTCCAGGTCCCTTGCCGGAAGAGCCCGGATGGAGAGGGCTCGGAGACATGGGACAGGTGGGAGATGCGTATCCACAAGAGACTGATCGACCTAGACGCAGATGAGCGCGCCCTGAGGCAACTGATGAGAATTCAGGTGCCCGATGGTGTTAACATCGAGATCGTTCTCCGGTCCTAAACACTTCAAACCAATTCCCGTTATCTTATTCAAAATACATTCCCTGATTCTGTTACGATTTTGACAGATAGAATATTACGATTCGATTCTTATGGTGTCATCGATGGCGGACATCTTTGGTATCAATCTAGAGAGCCTTGTATCGTTCTCAGTGCTCATCGTCATTACACTTTTTCTGAGCAGGTTAATATACTTCATTTTTCGCCGAGGTTTCGATACGCGTATCGGTAAGCGTCGGTCAAAGACCTTAGCCAGGAGTATCCAGTATATTATCATAGCATTTGGGCTTATGTTCGGTCTAACTAACATATTAAGTATAGATTTTACAACAGCGGCCGCCGCATTCGGATTGGTAGGCATCGTGGTCGCTTTGGCCTCTCAACAAATTCTACAGAACATAATGGCAGGAATCTTGATGGGGCTGGAGCGACAAGTCCAATTGGAGGATTGGATCGATATCGGAGGAAGTCCCGATACAAAACCAGCTAGAGTAAAGGACATAACCCTTACCCGGACAGTATTGTTAGACCCCCAAGGAAAATATATAATCTTCCCCAACTCCGTGATTGTAACCAGCAAGGTTATCAATTACACCAAAGCAGGATTCTTTGAGGTGCCATTGCGCCTGACCATATCCTTGGACCAAGACTTGGAACGAGTAAAAAATATTATCCTTGATGTTGCGGACAAGGATCTTGTGATCTTGCCAAATGTTCCTGTGGAAGAGAAGAAGGAAGTAGACAGGCTAATGCACTTAAGACATTTGAGATCGCTCTTTGAGAACAAGATGTCCTACGAGATTTTCAGTCCAAGAGTGCTCGTGGCCGATATTTCTGATGGAAAGATAACTCTGAGCATACGCATTTGGATACGGGAGGTCAATCGAAAAGACGATATCGTCTCCAATTTTCTGGCTAACTTAAATTCCAGGATGCTGAAAGAAGGAATCAAGCCTTCGTGATATGCAAGGAGCTCGACGTGAACACATTATCTACTCCTTCTTGCATTCTCTGCTGGCGATTACATGCGTAGCGATGTTATCACAAAAGGTATCGAGAAGGCCCCCAGCCGGAGCCTCCTCAGGGCAGTTGGTCTGACGGAAGCGGACTTCTCGAAACCATTCATCGGAATCGCGAACTCTCAGAACGACATCATCCCTGGCCACATACATCTCAACCAGCTCGTTGAAGAGGTAAGACAGGGCATCATAGAGGCTGGAGGGGTTCCTTTCACTTTCGGGGTTCCGGGGATATGCGATGGCATAGCGATGGGGCACGCTGGCATGCGTTATTCTTTGGCTTCGAGGGAGACGGTTTCCGATTGCGTCGAACTGATGGTCAAAGCGCATTGCTTCGATGGCTGGGTGGGCGTAACGAATTGCGATAAGATTACGCCTGGCATGCTAATGGCATCTGGACGCTGCGACCTGCCAACGATCATCGTTACAGGTGGTCCAATGGAGCATGGAGGGTCGGGAAAAGAGCGATTAGACCTCCAGAGCGTCTTCGAGGCGCTAGGGGAGTACAAGGCTGGAAAAACCGACAAAGAACGCGTAGAACACATTGAAGGCTGCGCCTGCCCCGGGGCTGGTAGCTGCGCCGGTCTGTTCACGGCGAACACGATGGCCTGCCTCACAGAGGCGTTGGGCCTGTCCCTAGTCGGCTGCGGCACGGCCATGGCTGACAGCAAGAAGAAGAGGGAGATCGCCCGCGAGTCTGGGCGTAGGATCGTTGACCTGGCGCGGACGAACAAGACGCCTCGTTCTATCGTGACAAAGGATTCTTTCAAGAACGCCATTCGGGTCGACATGGCCATTGGTGGTTCGACCAACACGGCCTTGCATCTGCCGGCGATTGCGGCGGATTTCGACATCAAGATAAGTTTGAAGATGTTCGATGAGTTCTCCAGAGAGATACCACATCTTACCAGCATCCGTCCTAGCGGCCAATATGTCATGGGAGATTTTGATCATGCTGGCGGAGTTCCGGCCATCATGAAGCGTCTCCGGGACCACCTTTACAATGAGGAAACCGTGTCGGGCAAGAATGTTCATGAGATAGCTGACGAGGCGAGGATCACTGATGAGGAATGCATCAGACCCATCGACAGGCCCTACCACAAGGAGGGTGGGATCGCGATCCTCTTTGGCAACTTGGCGCCGGAAGGCTCCGTGGTCAAGCAAGCCGCGGTCAGCAAGAAGATGATGCGCTTCGAGGGTACAGCTAGATGTTTCAACTCCGAGGACGAGGTCAGCAAGGCCATCTCGGAGAGGAAGGTCGTGCCGGGCGATGTGGTGGTCATTAGGTACGAGGGACCGAAAGGAGGGCCTGGAATGCCTGAGATGCTCGGACCAACCAGCATGATCGCCGGAATGGGGCTGTCCGATTCTGTTGCACTGATCACCGACGGCCGTTTCTCTGGAGCCACCCGAGGGCCGTGCATCGGTCACGTTTGCCCGGAGGCATTCGACAAAGGTCCAATCGCTGCGATCATCGATGGCGACCGTATCCTGATCGACATTCCGGCCAGGAAGCTAGAGCTCGTCGGCGTCTCGGACAAGGAGATCAAAATGCGCCTTGAGAAGGTCCAGATCGTCGACCGCCATCCGGATGGGATGCTGGCAAAGTACAGGAAACTGGTCAGCGGCGCCAGCGACGGTGCGATCTGCAGGTGATCGCACCAATTCTTCCCCCTTTAACTGTCCGGACGTGGCCTATAAGTGGTTGAGGAGACCATTCGTTCTTCTGCTGGACTCAGAAACTTATATATTCGCTAGGACGTTTACGACCCCTAATTGGGCGGTTAGATCAGACCGGAAGATCGCCTGCTTTGCAAGCAGGAGGCCGCGCGTTCAAATCGCGCACCGTCCACTTCTCAATTATCTCTCCTCGGCTATGGCTACTCGGATAATTCGACAACTCCTTCTTTCTCTCAAGGTTGCCTCTTCCCCAATTGCCGCAGAATCCAGTTCCCTGTTCTGACCACTGCTGAATGGGCAAAATGTGACCTCCCTCGCCCGCGTGGTTCATTTTCACAATAAAAGACATCGAAAAACCTTCCGATGATGTTCCCGGGTTGTGGTGTGCACTGTCAAATAGGCACCAGCTGTGATCGGGAAGCCGAAGGAGTTGAGCTAGCAATTATTATGTTGCCCTGCGAATCAGTGGTGATGTACGTCCATAGTCGCATCCAGGGCTCTGCGGATGGGTTGATGTCGCTAGGGCATCGGAGTAAGTTTGCCCGACCCCCGACCGGTTACAGGAGCGAGATAGCTGTCAACAGCATCGCGACCATTTACCAGATAAACGATCGGTCTATGTGCCTCACAAGGAACCTTCCGAATAACTCCATTATTATATCCAGGGCCATGTGAGGGGGCATGTCGACATGTGGAATATAATGGGATTTCCATTTTGCAACGCGCAGCTAACGCTTCTTACAAAAATCGGATGCGTCGTCAGGCCGAAAAATAATGCCCTCGATATCAACAAAATGCAATAAGACGAATAATCAGTAAAAAAAGAAAGGAATTGACAGGTTCAGAACCTGTCGTTCCTGGCGGGTTTGTGCTTCTGATAACAGTCCCTGCAGTATACTGGCCTGCCCTCAGTTGGTTTGAAGGGGACCTCGGTCTCAGCTCCGCAGTCGGAGCATTTCACTTTATGCATCTCGCGGGGTCCTTCCTGTCTTGGCCGTCCCCCAAAGCCACCGCCTCTCGGTTTTCCGCCGTACATTACGATTACCTATTCCTTTTCATGAACCACACGATGCTGGTCGCGCAGGTCATTAATTGCTATGTTTCTCGTGATATAAAAAAGGGACTGTTGAAAAAAGTCTCACTTTGGAAATTAAAATAAGTAAAAAGTTGCCAGACGGAGCTGGCCTGTAAGAAAAAATGATTGAAGGGTTTCGGATCAGGCGGATCCATCAGGTGCGATCATTGCCGCCCGCTTCTTCTTTTCCATTTCCCTAATCGCTTCTGCTGCCTCGATCCGATCTTTCTGGACTGCGTCTTCGATGTTCTTAAAGTCCGCTCTTAGCTCGTCTTGGGTCGGTATCGGACCGAGGATGTCATCGACCTTACCAACGGCCTTCTCTATCTCATCACGGTTGGATATGGACCGTTCAGGTGTCTTGGTGCCGCCGCCGAGGTATTCGGAAACAGTCTCCATCAGTTTGGAGACCTCGAATGGCATGATGATCTTGGTGGCTTGGCCGTTTCCGACAGATTTCATGGTATCCAATGAAAGAACGGTAAGTGCCTTCGAGTCGAGTGACGCAGCTCCTACGCTGAGTATCCTCAGTTTCTGCCCTTCTCCTTGGGCATTCAGGATGATTGCCAGACGCTCGCCTTCTGCCTCAAGCACTTTAGCTTGCCTGAGACCTTCTGCCTGCAGGATCCTGGCTCTCTTCTCGCCTTCGGCACTGAGGATCGCTGCGGTCTTCTGACCGTCTGCCTTCAGGATTGCGGCACGTCTCAACCTCTCTGCCGAGGTCTGCTCTTCCATCGCCTGCTTGACCTTCGGTGCCGGGTCGACCTCACGGATCTCGACCGCCTCAACTTTCACACCCCACTTGTCAGTTGCCTCGTCCAGCTTGTCCCTTAGGTGAAGGTTGATCTTCTCCCTATTGGACAATATCTCATCCAATTCCATGTCTCCGATGACGCTTCTCAAAGTGGTCTGGGCCAGGTATATGGTTGCCGCACGGTAGTCTGTAACTTCAAAGAAAGCTTTCTTAGGGTCAATGACCTTGATATAAATGACGGCGTCCACATTAACCGGCGAGTTGTCCTTGGTGATGACCTCTTGTCTCGGGACATCCAGCACATGGGTCCTCAGGTCGAGCTTCACCACCGTATTTAATAGCGGGGTGACGAAGTTCATGCCCTGATCGAGTATCCTAACGTAACTTCCCAGCCTCATGTATACTGCCTGCTGGTAAGGCTGAACGATCTTCACGCCGCTCGTCACTATGACGATCACCGCGACAATCGCCAAGATTAGCAATCCGATAATTATCTCCAATGAAATGTCTGCCATCGTTTTCTGTCTCCTATCGTTTATTGATTGTCCTTCTCTATGGGCCTTTCGGTTCCCGCCCCTATCGGGTCGTCGCTGATCTCCTTTACCACAACGTGCACTCCCTCGCTCTTTACGACCAACACGCGCCTTCCTATGGGTATCATCGACTCTGACGTTGCTGACCAAGTGTCATGCTCGATCTCCACTTTGCCCCTAAGGGTATGTGGATGCACATCCACGGTGACAATTCCCTTCATTCCCACTAGTGAGGTCGCCACTGTTGTCACCGGCGGCCCTGGAGGGGAGAGCCTTTGATACATTTTAATGGTAAACAACGTGGTCGGCACTAGGACTACCACTGCCGCGATCGGTGCCCACCAGCTGAATAAAGCATCAGGGACTACTATGCCGATCACTCCCAGTACAATCAGCACGGTGGCTGGAACGATAAGGAACGTACCCGGGGCCTGCAGCTCTAGCAGAAGCATGAACGTACCTAGTACGATGAACCCGATTCCGAAAAGCACTCCCAATTCCATAGTTGAACAAAACCACTTACTCTGTATTTAAGGTATCATGCCTAGATAGGAAACATTATCCTTATTAGGACATAGAGGGTCTAAAATAGTACAATCGTGTGCGGCAGGCCAGCACCTTTTTTTCCTGTCAAGACTACTTACATTTGAGATATCCGTAAGGAACGGTAGGCTCGTCAAAGAGGCAGTCAAACAGCGAGCCTTTTGCCACTCTCATAAGGGTTTAGAATCAAAAATACTTGCCTGGATACGGATAATGGTGCGAAGGGCCGGATTTGAACCGGCGAACCTCTGCAGGAACAGATCTTGAGTCTGTCGCCTTTGACCTGGCTTGGCTACCCTCGCATCAGTGTTTCTGCGTAATACCGCTGGGCTAATTAAAGCTTATGAGCAGAGAAACCGCCAAAATCTTCTGTCTGGACTCACACTTTGGTGGTTATCTCACACCGGTTGTTGACGATCACCAGTGTGTGCTCCGTTTGCGACACCAATCCGTGCTTCACCTCGCGTAGCATCGGGTAGCTCATTATAACTCCATGCCGGAACATGTTCTTCAACAGGTGCGGCGCATCCTTGTCCAGCTTCTGGCACCAGCGTTCGCAGAAAGGCAGGGTGCTAAACTCGGTCCTGATGCGTTCGAACAGGCGCATGGTGTCTGCGTCCTTGAGCTGTCGGTCTCTAATTACCCGGTAGATGTTGCCTGACTTGGCATTGTCCACCTGGCCGGTGCCATTCGTGGCGAACGGCTCGACCGCGATGATCATGCCGTCCCGGACCTTGGTGGTCGTACCGTCATCAAAGTTAGGGATGGAAAGTCCGGCGTGCAGATTGTATTGTTTCATCTCGTGGCCATTCAGGTTGACCACTGGCCGGAAACCTGATTCCTTGATGCTCCGCTCGACCGCTCCTCCAATGGCATTGACCGGTGTTCCATCTGCGATCATCTCGGTAGCAAATGTGAGGGCACGTGATGAGGCCATGATCAAGTCGGTCCAGTTCTTCGTGCCAACCTCCACCGTGGCCGCGGTGTCACCGATATATCCATCCACATGGGCGCCGACGTCTACCTTTACCACATCGCCGTTGGAGAAACGCATGTCGTCGTGCAGATTCGGTGAAAAGTGAGCCGCCACGTCGTTGATGCTGAGGTTGGTCGGGAATGCCCACTTGGCGCCCTTTTCGAGAATATAGGCCTCGACTTCCTCGGCCACCTTTACCAAGGGCACATTAGGCGCGACCAGGCTCACTCCGAGCTCGCGTGCCTCGCCTGCGATGCGGCCAGCTTTCCTAATGCAGTCCAATGCATGCTCATCCATGTAGCACAGCCTCTATCTTATCAATGGGGATAGCCCCTGGACGGATGACCTCAACGTCACCTTCCAGAAGTTGAACTATGGTGGAAGGTCTGCCGATCGGGCTGGGCCCGCAATCTACATAGATCGAGACCGATTCGCCCAGGTCATCGACGGCACTCTGGCAGGTGATGGGGTTCGGTCTGGAGTGAAGGTTTGCGCTGGTCGAGATGATCGGCCCGAACTCATTGATCAATCTGAGCGCGAACGGATGGTCCGGAATCCTTATTCCTACCTCAGGTGAACCGGCCGACACCATATCGGGGACCACTGGCTTCTTCTGCAGCAGCAGTGTAAGCGGTCCGGGTAGGAACATGTCGATAAGTCTGCGGGCCCGGTCATCGACAAAAGCCAGCTCCTCAAGCATCCGGGCGTTGCTGACGGCGATGGAGAGCGGCATGTCGTAAGGGCGTTTCTTGGCCTTGAAGACATGCTTGACCGCCAGTTCATCGAACGGATCGGCACCGAGACCGTATATGGTCTCCGTAGGGTACACGATCAGGTGACCGGAACGGAGCTCCGAGACCACCATCTCGAACCTTTCGTCCTGTATCTCGCATACCTTTCCGTCCTTGTCGATGCCCTTGATGATTTCCATTTAAAACTCCCCTAGGTATGTCAGTGCGTCCTTGACGACCAATGCCGCACCGGTGCTTGCATTTTCGCCATGTCCCGGATATAATGCCTTGGGATTCAGGCTAATAAGGTTTTTGACTGATGCTACGAGCGCCTTATGGTTTCCGCTTTCCAGATCCCATCGACCGACCCCGCCGACGAACACAGTATCGCCGCTGATCAGGTCCCCGCTGTTACGGTCAAAGAGACTTATTCCCCCCGCCGTATGCCCTGGAGTATGGATCACCTCAAAGCGGTGGTCTCCGGTCTCGAATATCTCGCCACCTTTTAGATGGGTGGTCTTTACCGGTTCCATCTTGCTCGTATAGAAGTGCGCGGCGGTCCCTCGCAGGTCTGCGCTTTCCACAACGGTTGCGTCCAGCTCGTGGATGAAGACCTCGGCCTTCAATTCCCTGGAGAGTTTGGATGCGCCGCCGACGTGATCGTAATGCCGGTGAGTCAGTATGATACGATCTGGTTGCTTCCCTTTCAATAGGGAGCGTAACTTCGCCATGATCTTGACGTGATTCGACCCGGTGCCCGTGTCGACCACGAATGGGTCATCCCCCGAAACTAGGAAGATGTTCGAATCTGGACCCATTCCAGCAATGCTCAGGATTGGCATTAAATTTCGAAAGATAATCTCTCTATAAATACTTTTGAGGGATTTTCTATAGCCCGTTAACACGCCTGGCAGGAAAAGTCGTTATACTCTTCCAGTCGCTTTCATATTTGATAGCAATGAGACTATACGAGACCGAGGGCAAGGAACTGTTCCGTCAGTACGGGATAAGGATACCGTATGGACGAGCGTGCAATTCCCCTGACCAAATCATGTCCTGCCTGTACCACTTGGAGATGCCGATTATGATCAAGGCCCAGATCCTTGCCGGAGGCAGAGGCAAGGCTGGGGGGGTGGTCACCGCCATGACAGAGGACGAGGCGGTATCGGAGGCTCGCAAGATATTCAATATCCAAGTGAAAGGGCTCCCGGTGAACACGGTCCTGCTGGAAGAAATGGTCATAAGGATCAAGAAGGAGATCTACCTCGGCATCACGATCGATCCCAGGCGCGGGGGGCCCTCTTTAATCGTGAGCCTACAGGGAGGGGTCGACATCGAGAACGTCCCGCCGGCTCAGATAGTGGTCTGGGGACTGTCACCATTCATCGGCGTACATGAATATGTGGTCCGCGGAGTGTCTCAATTCCTTGGGATACCTGAATCGCAGGAAGCACAACTGGGCAATGTCATCAGATCACTGTGGAACCTGTACATAGAGAAGGACTGCGACCTGGTGGAGGTGAATCCGTTGCTGATCACCGAGGACGGCGACATGGTCGCGGCGGATGCCAAGGTTATCCTGAACGACGACGCAATGTTCCGACATCACGAGTTCGAAAAGCTGATCGGCCGTGATTTGACCAGGCTGGAAAAAGTGGCAAAGTTGTCCGGCGTCAATCTGGTCCAGCTCGATGGAGAGGTGGCGGTTGTTGCCAACGGCGCCGGATTGACCATGGCGACGCTGGACCTCCTTGAGCTGAACGGGATGCATGGAGGGCTGTTTGTTGACCTGGGCGGGACCGACGACCCGGGACAGGTGGCTACCGCGCTCGAGCTTGCCGTAGGTAATACATTCGGTCCACGTCCCAAAGCCCTGTTGGTCAGCATCTTCGGTGGCATCACCCGGTGCGATACAGTTGCCGAGGGCGTGATCAAGGCGGTCGGTTCATCTGGAGCGGTCATCCCGATGGTCGTGAGGTTGAGAGGTGTAAACGAGGACAAGGCCAAGGAAATGCTTGCCTCTGCTTCGATCCCGTTCGAAAGGGACCTTGAATCAGCCATCCTCAGGCTGAAGGAGGGGATGGCACTATGAACGAGCGGCTATTGCGCAAGGGAGTCCCAGTGATCATCCAAGGCATAACCGGGCATCAAGGAAGGATACACACCGTCGCCATGAAGCAGTTCGGAACAAATATCGTAGCCGGTGTCTCCCCGGGAAAGGCGGGTCAGCTTGCCGATGGAACTCCCGTCTATGAAACGGTACACGAATGCGTCAGGAGGTTCCGTGCTGAGGTCTCGGTAATATTCGTCCCGGCACCCCATGCCAGGGAGGCAGCCATTGAGGCGTTGGAGGCAGGTATCCAGACGCTTGTCATGGTCACCGAGCATCTCCCGCCAATTGATACGGTGCGCATTACTCAGTACGCCCGGTCGATGGGTGCTACGCTCATTGGACCGAACTCACCTGGAATCGCGATACCCGGGACGATCAAGCTCGGCATCATGCCTAATTCGATATTCATGCCCGGGCCCATAGGCGTTGTATCGCGGAGCGGGACATTGACCTACGAGGTCGTCCAGTCCCTCTCAGATTCGGGTATCGGACAAGCGCTGTGCATTGGGATCGGTGGCGATGCCGTCACAGGAACCAGCATGGTCGAGGCATTGAAGATGTGCGAGATGGAGGAGAATGTTAAGGGCATCGTCCTGATCGGGGAGATCGGCGGCGCGGCGGAAGAGATGGCTGCCGAGTATATTCAGGATAAGATGTCGTTGCCGGTCGTATCCTTCGTCGCCGGAATGACCGCTCCCGCCGGAAAGCGGATGGGGCACGCCGGGGCGATTATCTCTCGTGGTACTGGATTAGCTGAGAATAAGGTAAAGAGACTGAGCGAGGCGGGTGTGGACGTGGCCACTAGGATATCCGTCATACCTAAGCTGATCTCGACCGCGATCAGATCATCCAGGTAGGGACGAAGATTCGATTGGATAGGCTGGCTGCATGTGTGGCTTCCATTCCATTGGTGAATCCCCTCGATAGTAACCTATTAATGTAGGCACGTCTTAGTCTACAGAGCTCATGTAGAAACCATGAGTAAGGCAGAGACCGTGAAAAACACCCCTCTGAGAAAGCCTTAAATATCAAATGTGCGGTGAGGGGGTTACCTTGCCCAAACAGGCAAGAAATGACGCTGCCGACAAAAAGGTCGATGAAGATGGCAACGTTTAAATATCCCCTCAAATATTGGGGATTCCACCGCAGCCGGATAAAATAGTCTGGCTCGATGAATTATGCTCAATGCACCCGGGAAATGGATTTTCACCGGGGAAGTGGTAGAGAAGGTCGGGATTTGGAAGAGTTCCCGACTATTCGGTGATTACCAATCATACGCAACCTGGACGTGTGTTAAGCCGACAGTAAATTAGATAGCGGCGTATTGCTACGCCGATTGGGGAATGGCTCGGCTCGAGCGCCGAAGAAGGTCGTGTCAAGCTGCGATAAGCGTCGGGTAGGTGCAAGAAGCCTATGATCCGACGATTACCTAATGTGACTTCATATTCTTCGGAATGGTCCTTTACAGGATCGGGAACGCGGGGGATCGAAACATCCTAGTACCCGCAGGAAAAGAAACCAATAGGGATGCCGTTAATAAAGGCGATCGAAAGCGGCACAGAGCAAACTGAATCCCTCGCAGAAATGCAAGGGAGATGTGGTGTTGTGGACTTGGTTACTTCTTAATCGATCAACCAGAAATCTGCTGGAACGCAGTACCAAAGAGGGTGATAGTCCCGTACGGACAAGTCGAAAAGAAGATTGCCAAAGTTCCTGAGTAACGTGCGTTGGATATCGCGCGTGAAGCTGGGAAACATTAGTTTCCAACTCTAAATACGTCTCGAGTCCGATAGCGCAGTAGTAGCGTGAGTGAAAGCTGAAAAGTACCCTTGACAGGAGGTAAAAAGAGCCTGAAACCAATCGGCTATAAGTTGAGTGTGGCATGGAAGGGATGATGGCGCAAGCCGTACCAGTGTCCACTCGTCCGTTTCGAATAACGGGCCATGGAGTTCTGTTCAATGGCGAGGCTAAATCTAGAAGATCGGAGCCGGAGGAAACCAACTAGCCCGCAACCCGCAAGGGTGAGGGGCGAGGTGCGCTCGCCTGGAGTCATTGGAGGGATACCCGAAGCCAGTTGATCTATGCCTGGGTAGATTGAAGCCTTTCGAAAGGAAGGTGGAGGATCTGAACCCGTAATGATGTGCAAATCTTTGGGATGACCTGGGCATAGGGATGAAAGGTCAATCTAAGCTGGAAATAGCTGGTTCCTGCTGAAACTAATCGCAGTTAGACCTCGATGGAGGTAGGTTATGTGGTAGAGCACCAATTGGGGGCTTAGGAAACGAAAGTTTTCGGTCGCCTGTTGAACTCCGAACTTGTAACCACCGTAGAAGCGGGAATCGAGGGCCTCTGGGGTAATCTTGGGGTCCATCAGGGAATGCAACCCAGACCAATAATTAAGGTCCCTAAATTCAGGTTAAGTGTATCAAAAGGTGTCTTGAAGCAAAGACACTGGGAGGTAAGCCCAGAAGCAGCCATCATTTAAAGAAAGCGTAACAGCTCACCTATTCGAGGTTCATGGGCCCTGAAAATGGACGGGGCTAAATCATAATACCGATACTTTGAGCACTCGAAAGGTGTTCTGGTAAGCAGGTGTACTTTCTGGGCAGAAGCTTTTCCGTGAGAAAGGGTGGAGCGTGATGTAATGAGAATCCTGGTAAGAGTAGGAGAAATGAACGTGAGAATGTACAACGTCGTAAGGGCAAGGTTTCCTCGGCAATATTTGTTAGCCGAGGGTTAGTCAGACCTAAATATGTACTTAATCGAAAATAGTGAAATGGAAACAGGTTAATATTCCTGTACTGATTAATTGTCTAGTACCTGACGCTTCGGGATAATTCGAGCACTCTTGACTGGCTGTTTAAGTGTGTAAGACTTGGGAAGAACCGTAATGGTGAGAACCTTGCGAAAGAATTAGTAGGAGGACGAAAGTCCTCTTCGGAAATTCCAGGAGCCATGAAAACGGTACTAGAGTCGAGTTAATTAGCTGTACCCAGAACCGACACTGGTGCCCTAGCTGAGAAGGCTAAGACGTGAAGGGAAAAATCAATCGAGGGAATTCGGCAAATTAGCCCTGTAGCTTCGGCTTAAGGGGTGTCTATTTTTTGCATATCGAAATTGTATGCATTGATAGATCTCAGTAACAAGGAAGCCCCGACTGTTTACCAAAAACGTAGCCAATGCTAATCCGAAAAGACTTGTATATGTGGTGAGACCTGCCCAGTGGTGGTGTCTAAAACTCCTTTTCAAGGGAGCTAAGGCCCATTAAACGGCGGGGGTAACTATGACCCTCTTAAGGTAGCGTAATACCTTGTCGTCTTAATTGGCGACTTGCATGAATGGTTTAACGAGGTTGTCACTGTCCCCAACTGGAAGCCCGCTGAAATAATACGTACTGGCGCACAATCCAGGTATCTCCTAGTGGAAGCGAAGACCCCGTGGAACTTTACTGCAACTTGTTGTTGTGGTTTGAACCTGATTGCATAGGATAGGCGGGAGCGTTACCCAGGAACCAGCGCTTCAGCTGGTCATCCGAGCCAACGTGTAATACACCGCTCTTTTGGATTTGTATCACTTACTTCGTAAGAAGGACAGCTATAGGCGGGCAGTTTGGCTGGGGCGCCACGCGCTCAAAAGATATCGATAGGCGCCCAAAGATTAGCTCAGCCAGGTTGGAAATCTGCCGGTGAGTGCGAGGGTAAAAGCTAGCTTGACTGTGTTCTGAACAGCAAGAATCGGCAGATACGAAAGTCGGGCCTAGCGAACCCATCAACCTTTTAATGGGAGTCGTGTCTGATAGAAAAGTTACCCCAAGGATAACTGAGCTCGTCGCCCCCAATAGTCCATATTGACGGGGCGGTTTGGTACTTCGCTGTCGGCTCTCCCTATCCTGGGCGTGCAGCAGCTGCCAAGGGTGGCGGAGTTCACGCATTAAAAGGGATCGTTAGCTGGGTTAAGAACGTCGTGAGACAGTTTGTATGATATCTACTGGTGTGTTATTGTCTTGAGCGGAACGATCCTTTAGTACGAGAGGAACGGGGATCCGGTGCCTCTGGTGATCAGTTGTCTGACATGGCATGCTGCGCAGCCACGCACTGTTGGATAAGAGCTGAATGCATCTAAGCTCGAAGTAACCTTGGAAAAGAAGCATCTTAGGACGCTCATAAATGATGAGTTTGATAGAATCGGGATGTAAGTATCGAGGTTCGCCGAGATATTCAGTCCGCGATAACTAATGTCCATTAGCCGCTATCACTGTCCGCTTACCAGCAATGGTAGGCTTTGGCTTAGCCGTTACACAGGTTGCGTGTGTTTACTCTTCCGAAAATCTATTTCTTTCAATTTTTGAATAATATTTGATAGTCAGTGTAGCTTTTCTATCAAATCCTATAAATTTTGAGGGATGTTGATTTTCTTTTAAGACAGTGGTAATTGTCGCATAGCTAACAGGTGGGGCTGTGCGAAGCGTATGAGCATCTTCCGAGCATGATTATTCATGCAATTTATTCATTATCTAATGTATCAGCGATAGCGTTGAACTTAGGATCGCACTTTTGAATTCCGAATCTTTATCGTAAGTGCATCGGATTCTAGATTTCGTGATATCATTAGGTGGAGCTGTCGGGTGTATGAGCTCTTCCAAGCACGAAAGTTGTGGATATATTCTGAGAATTCATTGTGCAGCGATAGCGCTAGGCTCGGATCGTCATGGCATGTACATCGCATTCGTAGCAGTGGGCAGAAGTCTTCTGAGATCATTGAGCTGAGGGTAGAATATGTAGATCACATCCTCCTTCTCCGGTTCACGGTTGATCAGCCGAGAGACAAGACGGGTCTCGGCTTTGCCGATGACCTTCCAATATCCATCTCCATAGGATGTGTCGGTCATGAGCAATATCGGGATCTTGATCCGGTCGAGATCCCAGGGTTCAGCCTTATCTGCGATTATATGGAGCTCGTCCTTCGACACCCGGTAACGTCGACCGTCTTTGCCTTCGTAAAATGGGTCTTCCTCATCGAGCATCGTTGCCAGTGATTTCCTTTTTGGTGGAATGTGCTCGTTCATGTTGCGTATGAGCCCCTCCATCACCTTTTCATCGAGCATCTTTTTGATCAATGGTGGTATCGGGTAGATTAATCTCACCGAAACCCTTTCGATGCTTTTGAAATGGCGTTCCAGATACATGGTAGAGAATGACGATAGTATTCAATAGACCGCCATCCAATTAGGTCAGGAGCATATGGAAGCCAAAATCTCTGACGACCTTAAGGCCATGCTGGATACTCATCCTTGCTACTCCGAGAAGGCTCACACCAAGTTTGCCCGGATGCATCTTCCGGTGGCGCCAAGGTGCAACATCCAATGCAACTACTGCAATCGAAAGTACGATTGTACTAATGAATCGAGGCCGGGCGTTACGAGCGAGGTGCTCACAGCGGAGCAGTCCGTGGAAAAGATCAGGTATGTCAAAGAAAAGATCCCATATCTGAGCGTTATCGGCATCGCCGGTCCCGGAGATCCTCTGGCAAACGAAGAGACGTTCAAGACCTTAGAGCTCGTTGGCAAGGAATTCCCGGACCTGACCCTATGTCTGAGCACTAACGGCCTGATGTTGCCGGCAACGGTTGATCGGCTGAAGAAATTGGGGATCAAGTTCATCACTGTAACGGTCAACGCAGTCGATCCGAAGGTCGGGGCCAAGATGTATGATTTTGTCATCTGGGAAGGAAAGACCCTGCGTGGCGAGGAAGCGGCCGCGAAACTGATCGAGAAACAGGTCGAAGGCATCCAGATGGCGGTTGCCGCTGGCATGCTGGTCAAAGTTAACACGGTCATGGTCTCGGGCATCAACGACGACCACATCCCGGAATTGGCGAAGAAAGTGAAGTCACTTGGCGCATACGTGGTGAACATCATCCCGATGATTCCGGTGCCAGGTACCAAGTTCGCGGAGCTAAAGGCGCCCACCACCGAGCAGAGAAAGAAATTGCAGGACCTGTGCGAACCTGACATCAAGCAGATGAGGCACTGCCGATTCTGCAGGGCGGACGCCATCGGCCTGCTGGGCGAGGACCGGTCCGCTGAGTTCGCTCATTATTCGTGTCAGGCCAAGGATCTGCCGGTTACTGGGCCGGTCCAAGTCCAGATGGAAGGCGGCACGGCGCACAAAGTTGCCGTGGCAACGCTGAACGGCGATTCCGTTGACCTCCATTTCGGGCAGGCAAAGAAGTTCTTGGTCTTCCAGGTGGAAGGTGCGAAGATCACTGAAATGGGGCCGATCGCCATCGAGTCGATGCCGAACGTGGCCCTGTCCGGGGACGCGCACAAGGGTAAACTGGAAATGCTGGCCGAGGCGCTCCGTGGTTGCGATATAGTTGTGGCGATGAGCTTCGGAACGCCTGCAAAAGAATATCTGAAGGAAGAAGGGATCCAAGCGTATACTGCCGAAGGTCCGGTGAGAACTGTGGTCAAAGAAGCCGTGGACGCTCTCTTCCAGGACCGTGCGAACACATTCGAGTGATGAGCATGAAATCATCCCAGGTTTTGGTCAAAAGTCTCGAGAACGAAGGGGTGCAGCGTATCTTCGGGATTCCCGGGGAGGAGAACATGGACACCATGGATGCGCTGGCAGATTCTGCCATCGAATTCATCCTGACCAAGCATGAGAACTCGGCGGCGTATATGGCGGGCATGCAGGCCCGATTGACAAACCAGCCAGGTGTCTGCCTGTCCACCCTCGGGCCGGGGGCGACGAACATGGTGAACGGAGTGGCGGACGCGTTCCTGAGCAACATACCTTTGGTCGCTCTCTGCGGTCAGGCCGGCCAAAACCGCATGGACCCGCCGCAGAAGCAGGTAATCGACCTGGTGAATCTGTACAAACCGATCACCAAGGAGTCGTTTAGCATAAGATCGCCATCCACGGTCCCAATGCTTGTCCGAAAGGCGTTCGACACCGCGCGCCGGGAAAGACCTGGCCCGGTCATGCTGGAACTACCAGAGGACATCATGAGACAAGAGTGTGGGGAGGCACCGATACCGGTGTGCCCCATCGTACGCGCCAGACATGAGTCCTCAGGGCTAGCGAGGATCGCAGAGGTGCTCAGCCAGGCGGAAAAGCCATTGATCCTGGCAGGGCATGGGATCATACGCGCCGAGGCGAGCAAGGAGCTCAGATCCTTCGCCAGGTCATGGAACATTCCGGTGGCGCATACCTGGATGGGTTCCGGTATCATGTCGTTCGAAGATCCTCTGTCCCTCAACACCGTGGGCATGCGCAATCTAGATACTGTCCTGCCTGCGTTCGAGCAGGCTGACGTGGTGATGCTGGTTGGATATGATCCGCCGGAGTTCCAGCCACAATTCTGGAACATCGGGAAGCCGAAGACCATAGTGTATATCGGTGAGGCCCCGGTCGGATATGCGCACAACCTTTACGTCAACATCCAAGTCCTAGGCGGACTGAAGTATATGCTCAAGTCACTCTTCCGGATCGGGGTCCCAAAGAACAACTGGGTCTCGGACATCCGGGACAGGATGTGGGAGGAGATCAACTCCATCCATCCAGAAGGGGTTGGAATGAATCCGAAGAACGCGGTGAAGGCATTGAGGGAGGTCATGGGTCTGGGGGACATCGTTGTTCCGGACGTCGGGGCCCACCTGATATGGTTCGCCCGCAACTACCTGGTGCGCAAGGAGAACACGCTGCTGCTCCCGAACGGCCTGATCACCATGGGGGTCGGAGTACCGGGTGCCCTGGCCGCCAAGATATGCCGACCGGAAAGGGACGTGGTGGCAGTGGTGGGCGATGCCAGCTTCATGATGACCTCGGCAGAGCTGGAAACGGCCAAGCGGGTCGGGGCGAACTTCGTCACGGTCATATTCAACGATTCTGGACTGGGTCTGATAAAGGTGAAGATGAAACGCAGTTACGGTCGGGACTATGGGTGCGATTTCACAAATCCAGATTTCGTCAAGTATGCCGAGTCGTTCGGGGTCAGGGGCTACCGGGTGGAAAGGGGTGACGAACTGAAGGAGACGCTCAAGCACTGCCTCAAGGCCAAGGAATTGGCGGTGATCGACGCCAAGGTAGACTATTCGATGAACGATGAGCTTTTCCGGTCGCGCTCGATGGACGGCAAGGGACGCCAGGATGATTAACCGAAGCGCATTCAGCGCTGGATCCACAGTGAAAAAAGTTCTTATAAGAACCGTCTCATAATCCGGCGATGACCGCTTCAGAGTTCGATCTCAAGTATTTCCTGGACAACGGATTCATCAGGAAGCAATGCCCCAAATGCGGGCGTCATTTCTGGAGCCTCGGCGATTGGCCCAGCTGCGGCGAGCCCCCGTGCGAGGAATACACATTCATAGGCAACTCACCGATGAACAAGGTACTTACGCTCCACGAGACGCGAGAGGCTTACCTTAGCTTCATGGAACAGAACGGTCATGGACGCATCAAGCGCTACCCCATCGTGGCCCGCTGGAGGGATGATGTATTTTTCACCCAGGCCTCTATCTATGATTTCCAGCCCTGGGTTCTGAACGGGGTCATTGATCCGCCAGCGAACCCGCTCACCATATCACAGACCTGCGTCAGGTTCAACGATATCGACAACGTCGGCAAGACCGGCAGGCACTTCACGTTCTTCGAGATGCTGGCCCACCATGCCTTCAACAAGGAGGGTAAAGAGATCTACTTCAAGGACCGAACGGTCGAGCTTTGCCACAGGTTCTTCACCGAGAGCCTGGGTACCAACCCGAAGAAGATGCGTTATATCGAGGAGTGGTGGGAGGGTGGCGGAAACGCCGGTCCTTGTGTCGAAGTAATCCTGGACGGTGTCGAGGTCGCCACTCTCGTCTTCATGATGTACCGGGAAACGCCAGAAGGGCGCAAGCCCATGAACATGACCGTGGTCGACACCGGCTATGGGCTGGAGCGCATCTGCTGGGTCTCGCAGGGAAAATCGTCAGCGTACGAGGCCGTGTTCGGCCCGGTGCTCCAGGACCTGAAGGACATCGTGGGTGTGACCTCTGACTCGCCGGTCCTTACGGAATACAGCAAGGTCGCCGGCGCGACCAACATGAAGACCGCCGCTGATGTCCGGCGGATACGCGAGATGACCGCGGCCAGGATCGGAATCAGCTACGAAGAACTGATGAAGATAGTGACACCACTGGAAGATATATACGTGGTCTGCGACCACTCGCGAGCGTTGATGCTGCTGCTGAATGATGGTGTCGTCCCATCAAATGTCCGGGAAGGTTACTTCGCCAGGATGTTGGTCCGCCGGGCGCTCCGTTCGATCCGTTCTCTCGACATCGATGTCAGGCTGGCCGATATGGTCAGCAAGCAGATCGATTACTTCGGCCCGATATTCCCCGAGCTTTACTCCAACCGCGATGACATCATGAACCTGGTGCAGGTGGAGGAAGGGCGTTACTATGAGACCCTTGGGCGGGGCAAGCAGCTCGTCTCCCGCATGACCAAGGACCTGAAGCCAGGAGAGAGGATCGCCATCGACAAGCTCATCGACCTCTACGACTCACACGGTCTGAACCCGGAGATCGCCAAGGAGTTCGCGCCCAACCAGATCGACGTGCCTGACAACTTCTATATGCAGGTGGCGAAGAAGCACGAGAAGCCGGAGGCGGAGGCGGTCAAGAAGGAGGAGTATCCGGAGAGCATGCCGAAGACCAGGATGCTCTACTACGAGAACGCCGAGCTCACCGAGTTCGAGGGAAAGGTCATAGCCATCTACAACGGTGGCGGGATCATCCTGGACCAGACCGCGTTCTACCCCGAGGGCGGCGGCCAGGAGTGGGACCTCGGCCTGCTCAACGGCCACACGGTGACCAAGGTCATCAAGGCCAAGACCGCCATCCTGCATTACATCGAAGGTCCGGCGCCGAAGATTGGCGAGACCATCAAGGGTCACATCGACAAAGGGAGGCGTCTACAGCTCATGCGGCACCACACCGCCGCGCACCTGATCAATGGATGCGCCAGGGCCCTGCTCGGGAACCACGTGTGGCAGGCCGGCGCTCATAAGGCGGTCGAGGAGGCCCGTCTGGACATCACCCATTTCGAGAACCTCAGCGTGGCCCAGAGGGATCAGCTGGAGCGGGATGTGAACAGGGTGGTGTTGGAAGACCTCAAGATCAATATCGGGTTTATGCAGAGGGACGTCGCCGAGAAGTTGCATGGTTACCGGCTCTATCAGGGCGGCGCGGTCCCAGGAAAGATCATACGTGTTGTCGAGGTCGTCGGATTGGACGCTGAGGCGTGCGGCGGCCTGCACTGCAGTCATACTGGCATGGTCGGTCCGGTACGCATTCGCAGGACGCACAGGATCCAGGACGGTATCGTCAGGATCGAGTACACCGCGGGTATGGCTGCTGTCAGAGAGATCCAGAAGGACAAGGACATCGTCGAGGACCTAGTGGAAAGGTTGAACACTACGCCGGACAAGATCGCTGAGAGCGTGGACCGGCTGAACAATGAACTAAGGGACCAGAAGAAGCGCATGGACCAGTTCGCCACCGTTTACACCGAGATGAAGGCCAAGCAGCTGGCCGGTTCGGCCGTTATGCTCGGCGATACCCGCGTCGTGGTGCACATCACCGACGGTGAGGAGGATCCAGAGCAGCTTTCGAAGATGCTTTCCGAGATGAGCAACATCATCGCCGTGATCGGGGTGAAGGAGAAGAGCGCCAAGGTATTCGTCTCTAAGAGCGCCGACGTCGACGTGGACTGCCGGACCGCGCTGAAGGAGATAATGAAGCTGGTTGGTGGCGGCGGGGGCGGCAAGAAGGAGTACGCCACGGGCGGCGGAGGGGATCCGGAGAAGCTGCACGACGCGTTCGACAAGGCGCCGGAGATCCTACGCACCATGTGCCGGAAATGACCGGGCCAGTAAACGTTTCCCATTCTTCTTCCAGGGCGTGCCGGCCCTGGTAAAACCTTATATACCATCTATATCTTGACTGAGTCCTACCAGAGCACCTAATGTGCTCGGAGCGGTCGCTCCTGAGAGCGATCGGTTCCCGGACTGGACCCCTATCCAGAGATGGGAACTGTACCCGACGCGTTTGAGCGTCGTGGAGATACTCCAAAGAGGGGAGATTCAGGATCATTGGATCTATAACAGTACATCGGAGGAATACCCTTGGCTGACAAGGAAAAGGAACCAAAGACCGAAGAGTCACAAAAGGCTGAGAAGCCCTTGAAAGAAGAGAAGAAGGGCAAGGAAGGCCATAAGAAAGAAGAGAAGGCTGGTAAGGCAGAGGTCGTTGAGAAGAAGGAACCGACCAAGGCCATCATCAAGCATGAGAATGCCAACTTCAAATACATCGTCCGTATCGTCAACACTGATCTGGATGGAGAGAAGACGGTCATTATCGCCATTCAGGGAGTGAAGGGCGTCGGCAACCGCGTGGCTGACATCATCGTCAAGAAAGTGGGTGTCGCCAGGAATGAGAAGATCGGAAACGTCAGCGACGAGAAGATCGAGGCCATGGAGCAGCTCATTTCCACCTACGCCGATTTCGCCCCTTCATGGGCCATCAACCGGCAGAACGACCTCGAGACCGGTGACGACATGCATGTGGTCGGCATCGACCAGGACATGATGTTGAAGGACGACATCAACCGGATGAAGATGATCAAGACCTACCGCGGTGTCAGGCATGAAACGGGCCAGAAGGTCCGTGGCCAGCGCACCAGGTCCAATGGAAGGACCGGACTTACCCTGGGTGTCATGAGGCAGAGGCTGCAACAGGGCGGAGGCGGCGCGGAGAAGGGCGAGAAGGAAGAGAAGAAGTCGGCGCCATCGGCCGCCTCGGCCGCCGCGTCGAAGGAAGCAAAGAAGTAAGGTGTTACCATGGGAGACCCTAAATTTCCACGCAGGACCTATAACACGCCTTCCCACCCGTGGCAGGGCGAGCGCATTAAGGAAGAGGCCATCGTCGTCAAGGAATATGGCCTGAAGAACAAGAGGGAGCTTTGGAAGGCAAAGACCCAGGTCAGGGACCTGAGGAAACAGTCCAGGGACCTCCAGGCTAGGACCAGGACCGGCGAGGAGCAGGCAAAGATCGAGGCTAGGAACCTGCTCGCCAGCTGCGCCAGGATTGGCCTGCTGCCGATGGAGGGCGCCACCCTCGATGATGTGCTCGGTCTTCAGACCAAGTCCATGCTCGAGCGCCGCCTCCAGACCATAGTGATGCGCAAGGGATACGCCATCACCCTGGGTCAGGCCCGTCAGTTCATCATCCACGGCCACGTTGCCATCGATGACCGGAAGGTCACCATACCTGGTTACATCGTGACCCGCGGGGAAGAGGATAAGATCATCATCAACCCCCGCTCGCCGATCGCTAACGACACCCACCCGTTGCGCATCTCGCAGCAGGAAGCCCTGGAACTGCGCGCCAAGAAGCCCAAGAGGGAGCCGCAGTTCGATGACCGCAGAGGCGGCAAGTTCGGAGGCAGGGGTGGAGGCGGCTTCGGTAAACCGAAGTTCGTCAAGAAGGTCCCGAGGGAAGCAGCAGTCGCCGCCGCGTCCGTCAACGCGCCGGCTGTCCCGCTCGACCTTCCGGCAGACAAGGGGGTACAGTAAATGGGCAAATGGGGCATAGCCAACGTCTTCGCGAGCTACAACAACATAATAATAACGCTCACGGACATAACAGGTGCTGAGACCATAACCAAGGCCACTGGCGGCATGGTCGTGAAACAGGCGAAGGACGAATCCTCACCGTACGCAGCCATGAGGGCGGCGGAGAGGGTCGCTGAGATCGCCAAGGAGAAGGGCATCGAGGGAATTCACGTCAAAGTACGCGCTCCCGGCGGCAACAGGTCCGCTTCGCCCGGTCCGGGCGCTCAGGCCGCGATCAGGGCACTGGCCCGCGCCGGCATGAAGATCGGCCGTATCGAGGACGTCACTCCGATCCCGCACGACGGAACCAAGAAAAAGGGTGGCCGTAGGGGAAGAAGGGTGTAGAGGTTGCCTAATATGGACGTAAAGATAATCGAGATGACCGATAACCAGGCCAAGTTCCTGCTATCGGACGCAACTCCCGAAGAGGCTAACGCGCTTCGCCGGGTCCTCATCTCCGAGATCCCGAAGATGGCCATCGAGACGGTCGAGTTCCACCTGGGGCCGATTAGAGACGAGGAAGGGAATGAGTTCGAGAGCGTCAGCCCTCTGTTCGACGAGATCGTGTCGCACCGGCTGGGGCTGGTCCCGGTCCCGTCCGATCCGAGCCTGTTCGTCACCAAGGACAAATGCACCTGCGCCGGTGAAGGATGCCCGAGCTGCACCATCATGTACTCCCTCAACAAGAAGGGTCCATGCGATGTATACTCTGGCGACCTCGAGCCGCTCGGTTCGGAGGCGTACCGGGTCAAGGACCAGCTCATCCCGATCGTTCGGTTGGGCGCGGGACAGGCCATACTGGTCTACGCCTCGGCCGAGCTGGGCACCGGGAAGAAGCATGCCAAGTGGCAAGCCACGTCGGGTGTCGGATACAAGTACCTGCCAAGCGTGAAGATCGACCTCTCCAAATGCGACCAGGGCGGTACCTGCATCGATGTTTGCCCGAAGAAGGTCTTCACTAAGAAGGAAGGCAAGGTCATAATCGAGAACGAGGCTGGTTGCACAATGTGCATGGCCTGCGTCGATGTATGCAAGACCAAGGCCGTCAAGATCGAAGGCGACAAGACCAAGTTCCTTTTCGAGTTCGAGACGGACGATTCGGTCACCGCGAAGCATGCGCTGGTAAAAGCTTTCAGTATCCTAGAACAGAAGTTCGAGGATTTTCGAGAGCTGGTTTCCACCTTGGAAGCGGCATAAACACCTCAAACCCCAATTTCTTCATTTTTTAATATTGATTACTAATCGTCCAGCCTTGGGCTTTCTTCCGGTTCTTCCGATTCCTCGGCACTGAAATCGTCGATGCTCTCTTCGGCCGCAGGCTCTTCCTCGCAGCCTGCCCCATCATAAATGTCTAGTGAACAGACCATGTTCGATTTTTTCTTGCCCTTAAGCTTGGCGTTCTCTTTCTCCAGGATGAAATCGTCGATGGAAATATCCTCGTCATCGATCTTTCCGCCGAACATCGACTGGATCGAGGCCTCCATCAGGCCGATGCGCTGCCTGGTATAGGTCGGCAGACCATATTCCCTTCCGATCAGCTTCGTGATCTTAAGGTACTTTTTGACGCTGCCCTCGGCGACCGTCATGGTCAGGTTGTTACCGCAATAGCAATGCCCGGTCAATGGCACGCGACGGTAGATCTTGCCGCACTTGGTACACCGGACCTTCTGCCCGGAGAACGCACCCAGGTTGCCGATCAGGTCGGGCATGAAGTGCTTGGTGACGATGCGGTGAGCAACATCCATCTTGTCTATGGCCCTGATCTCCTTGGCCAGCACGAATTGGGCCTGGAGCTTGTTCATCATGGAACCAAGCGTCTTGTAGGCGCTGAAGTGGGGTCCTTCGGCGATATCGTTGGTGTCATGCGTATATCCGAACCCTTCATACTGCAATAGCGACTTGATGCGTCCGCCCACCAGGTCCATGCTGTCCTGGACCTCCTTCGGGTGTTTCATGGCCATGGAAGCCTCGTAGAAGACCAGGGGATACTCCCAGAGCACGTCCACATTGTGTGCCTCCTTATCGATCTCGTTAGGGTCGAGCCTCGTCGCCAGTACTAGCGGCGCGTCCATCAGGCCGCCTCGGGAATCTGGAAGGTATCCCCGTGAGAAGTTGAGCAGGCCGTCCAGCAGCAACGACACGCTGTCCTCGTCGCCGTCCGCGTTTCGCCTCTTGGCGGCATGGAAGAAGGGGTGCCCATAACATACGTGGGCTCCGGTGAACCCAATGATGCGGCACAGGATGCCTCCCGAGGTATGGGGTGCCAGCCCGATAGCTAGTGCCCCCATCAGATCATCCCGGGTCAGGGCGTTGTAATACCGGGGCTGGCCATACAACTTATCCAACTCATCGTCCACGAATGCCGCGACCTTGACCAGATAGTCGCCGCAGACCTCTGCCGGCACAATGTCCTGGACTTTGAGCTCGCATACCTGTTCCCCGTCCGTCAGAGGGCGGTCGCCGACGTCCCGGTCGTAGCCGAGCTGGATCGCTCTCTCCACTGTGAGCCCGATCTCCCGGGGGCGGAAGTGGGTCAGCGGCACATCGGTCATATCGTAACGGATGGTGCCATCCTTGTTGACGTGGATGCCGTGCTTCCACCGCAATATGCCCTTCTCCAGCGGTTCCGGGGTGCGGTTCTTGGATATGAGCCCGATGACCCCCTTAAGCTTCTCTGGCATCGGCTCATTGATCCGTTCGGCGGCCTTCTCCAGAAGCTCATCGACCGCGATCGAGGTGACCTGGGGTTTGTCCCTTGGCACCGTATGGGCACCGCAATCGCAAAGGCACAGGATCGTGTTCGCCCCGCACTCTGGGCAGACACGCAGCCCGACTGATGTGTTGACCGCTCCAGCTTTCTTCCTGGAGAACGTCCTCCCGTTCTCGTCCCTTTTCTCCGACTGGGCGGAACGAGCCACCGCATCGATGAAACGCTGCGCACCTCCGGCGTTGCCCACCGGGAACAGTGCGTGAGGTGGCGGGCTCAGCAGCCTTTCCTTGGCCTTCTCCGGACGCGCCATTCTCGTCCCGATGCGGGTGACCGCCCTTGGCCTGACCGTCACGCCCATCGCCTTGGAGACCGCGTTCATTGTGGTGTCACCCTCTAGCTCGGATTTTGCCACCACCTTGCCCCCTTCGATCCCCAACCCCAGTCCGGCGAGGAGCGGCTCGGCATACTTGGTCAGGATGAGATCATCACCGTAGACCGTGTGCAGGGCGCCCAGGTTCTCTATGGTGCGTTTCGTTTCCGGCTCGATCCTGACCGCCAAGGAGCTGTTGATCCACAAGCCTTCCGCCAACAGGTGATCCCGAAGTGTTGCCAGTTCCGGGAGCTTGAAGTCATACCAGAAGAGATTGAAATTGGGATGGAGCGGGACCTGGTACTTCCTCGATATCTCCCGCGCCCTTTCGAAGCTGGCCGGGTTAAGCCAATCGTCAGGCAGCTGCCAGTCGCTCGCGGCCAGAAGCTCCTGCTTGTACCACTCGATCGCATAATCGCCCTGCACCAGGACATGGTTGTTCTCGACGAACTCTCCAAATGGGAGCAACACCTCACCCAGGTCGACTATTTCCACGATCTCCGACTTGACCGCGTCCGCTTCGGCCATGGTGTTGGCCTGGATCAGGTCTCCGTTCTTGAGCAGCAATATCGGCCCCTCTATCGAGTCGCACGGGGTGACGGCTCCGGCCTTACCCGGCCGTTCTATCTTGATCTGGGTCCCGATAGCCAAGAAGTCATCGACCGCCCTCATGGTGGCCGGGCTCACGGCCAGCGCCGCCAACCCGGTGGTCCTGCCCCTGCCATATCGTAGCCTCAGCCCCCCCGGCCTTGATGGGTGGCTCAGCACTGGGCGGCCGGCCAGCATGTCCTTGAGGTACTTGAAGTCCGGCTTTATTTGGACCTCGCCTTTCTCCCCTGAGCCCTTCTTTTTCTTGTTGTACTCGATGATAAAGTCCCAGCCGTCCATCTTGAGGTTCTTAACGTGCTTCTCCAGCTTGGGTGCCTTGAGGCACAATCCCTCAGATATGACCAGCGCGACTCCGCCCCGGACCGCGTTCGTGCCGATACGGGGAAGGTTGCGAAATCCGGATATCTCAGCGTCCTCGGTCTTTTCGCCGTCGACGCAAACCGGGCAGTTCTTGTAGATAAGCTCGATCTCCTCATTCGAGGGCAGGTACTGCAGATGCTGCTTCATCTTGTAAAGCGGTATCTCCTCCTTCAGCCGCTCCACCTCCTCGAACGTTGGGACATATTTGCCAATCCCAAATTCCCGGCGAACCACATCGGCGATCAAAACGCTCATCGCCTGGCCGGTACCGCCGGCTGCCCTGATCGGGCCGTTGAAGAAAACAGAGACGTATTCGGTGCCGTCGCCATTGCGGCCGATCTTGACCGCACCTATCCCCACGATCGGCGCCACCAGTATCCCTTCGGTGAGAACAGAAAGGCCGACCCTAACGGCCCGGTCCAGTGCCTCTTCCCGGGTCTTCGCCGGAAACTTTGCCACTTCTTTGGCCACTAGGAGAGAGACCTCCTCACGGCTGTCGTGCGTGAGGCTGAGAGCGCGTATGCGGTCGGCCACGCCCTCGACATGCCAGTCGGCAAGTTGCTGTTCCACTCTGGCTGCCAGGTCCTCTGCCTGAGGGATCTCGACGTACGTTTCCGGATCGTAGCCCTGCTCGCGCGCCAGCTTCGCTATGTCATAGCATCGATCGTTCTCACGGTACAGCTCTTGGAAGTACCGCTTCATATTGTCGCTGCAGGCGAGTTCCTTCATCTCGCGTCCCCCGAAGCAGGAGTGCCTTTCACTCCAACGGCTCCATTGGAAGTGCCGCCGCTTCTGTCGATTTCAAGACCCGGACGATCTCATCTTTTAGCTCGTCGAGGTTCTCCCCGGCCATGGCAGAGATCTTGATCCGATCACTATCGGTACGGATGAGATCGACCTTGTTCTCGACCTCAATCATTGGAATGCCTTCAAACGATTTCTTGATCGATTCAAGCAGATTGATCTGCTTTTCGTAAGTATAACCAGACGTTTCAGAGGGGTCTAGGACGAATACGATCACGTCGGCCAGGTGCTTGAGCGCCAGGACCGCCTGGAGCTCGATCTCGTTGCGGTCCTCCAAGGGGCGGTCGAGCAAACCCGGCGTGTCGATGATCTGGAACTTTCTCCATCCCTTCTCGAAGTGACCCACGCCGATGCCTTGGGTGGTGAAGGGGTAGGCTGCGATCTGCGGTCTCGCTGTACTAATCTTATCAACCAGCTGGCTCTTACCGACGTTGGGGAAACCGGCGATGACCACAGCGGGCATGGAACTATCGAAGTCAGGCACTTTCCTGAGCTCTTCCCTGGCCATCTGTAGGAACTTGAGGTCCTTGTCGATCCTCTTCAATATCGACGAGATACGGCCGTAGTACTGCTTGCGCTCATTGTCCATCGAGTTTAGGTCGGTTGCCCGGTGAACCTTCCCTGTGTACTCCCTCTGCAGTTCACTGACCTTCTGGGCCGCCCATTCCAGTTTGGACAACGCCTTTTTAAGATCGTCGACCCCGATCAGAACGTTGATCAATTCGGCAACGAACTCGTTCCGGTCGTTCAGCGAAGGGAACGCCCGGTTGTACTTTATCAAAGTGGTGGAAATGATGTCGGCGGTGGCCATGATGCGGGCCGCGGACTTACGGTGGATCATGTCGAATTTGGAATCGCCTTCCGCGTCGATCTTGACCGCCCTGCGGAACGCCTTGTCAAGGATCTCATCGGCGTCCATTATGGTGGGTATCCTCTTACGTAGGTTCAGCACAAGGTTGCTAAAGCGAAGGGTGGTATTAATCTATCTCTCATTACAGTCAGGGACCGCATCCATATGACGTATGAAACCGATTGTGAGATCAAGCTCAGAAAAGAAGGTGAGGCGATCATGGACGAGCCGCGCGCCAAGTTATTGGAGAGGGTCGCCGATATCGGTTCGCTTGACGACGTTACAGGGGAACTCGGTCTCTCGAAGGATGAAGTCAAGAAATGGCTCGTGGCGATCGAGAATGCCATGGGAGCGCCTGCCGTTTCTATCGGTGCAGACGGAAAGGCAATTTTGACCGAGGCCGGCAGAGGGCTGTTGTCGGAATTTGAGACCAAATCGCGCCTCGCAAGATCCCAGGTCCAGAACCTATGGAAGAAGCCATGGGTGACCGCGGACGGCATCGTAGTGATCGAGGACCAGATCGTATTGATCAAGAGAGGCAAGGAACCGTTCAAGGGCATGCACGCGCTTCCCGGCGGCATCGTGGAGTATGGCGAGACGCTGGAAGAATGCGTGGTCAGGGAGTTCGAGGAAGAGACCGGCCTGAGGACACGGGTCCTGGACCTGGTGGGGGTCTATTCCACAGCGGACCGGGACCCTCGAGGACACTTCATCACGATAGCGTTCAACCTTCAACCGATAGGTGGAACCCTGCGCGGAGGGGACGATGCGGCCGATGCGGGGCTATTCCCGCTGGATCGGCTACCGGAGTTGGCAGCCGACCACCTGAAGATACTGACCGAGGCCCTAATGAGACGGGATCGATATCGCTCAAAAATCGAGAAGAGCGACCCATGAAGCGAACGAGAAAGGGGAAATCAAAGGCGAATGACAATACGGTCTTGTAGCTAATATCATGTACGAAAGGCACCTTATGTCTCAAGGATGGCAGACATCACTTCGATCATTACCGGAATATTCGATCCGACACGAGTCGTGGGCGGGCTGATCTGCATCTTCCTGCTGTTCTACATCGATGCCATCCTCTTTCCAACTGTGCCGGAACTATTCACGGTCGGCATCTTTGCCAGCCAGACCGAGATCGCGACGCTATGGTTCGGTTCGCTGATTCTAGCCACGATAGCGATCTCAGAGGTTTTGGGTTTCTTCACTCTGTACTATGTGGTAAGAAAGGTCAAGGTCCCAAAACTGATCCACCGGGGGGTGGACAAATTTCGGGGCTTCCTTATCTGTCACGATGAGAGATTGATCCTTGTCAATCGAGTGGCCCCTGTCGTTCCGTTCCTCGGCGCCTTCGCCTCGATATGCAACTGGAGCCTCAGAAAATCTCTGAAATACGTTCTCATCGGAGGTTTCGTAAAGTATGGACTCATACTTCTGGCCAGTGGATTGTTCATCGAATACTGGGACCGGGAAACGGCGACCATCGTGGTGCTCACCATGGTCATCGCGGTCATCATCATCTCCTTCGCTGCATCTTACTATCGGAAGAAGAGAATAACTGGACGCCTTGAAAAATGCGATACCCAATGATTCCATCGGTTCCCTAAAGGAAAGCCAGCTCAGGTCTGTGACGGAAAAGTATTTCTAAACCGGGACCACAATCAACTGCCGATGAAGCAGGACGAGTTGGACCGACTCATCCTACAGCTTTTGCAGAAGAACGGAAAGCTGACCAACGAGGAGATCGGCCGCATGCTCCAGCGTTCCCCTTCGACGATTCGTGACCGGATCAAGGGGATGGAGGAGGACCGTACGATCCTTGGATACACAGCTATTGTGGACGAGAGGAGGGTCGGCATATGCGCAGATGCATATGTCTCTGCAGAGATCGACCCGAAGAAAGAGTCCATGGCGCTCACTGGGCTATTGGAACTGCAAAACGTCTCGGAGATACTTCACGTGACCGGTGACCGGCGGATCATGTTCCGGATAAAGGCGACTGATGACAAGGAGCTTCTCACCCTGCTGGACAAGAAGATCCAGCCCCTTGGTTTCGAGAAGATGGATATCTGCTACGTCATGGACCACTTGGTCTCCTATCCTGGTCTCTAGGGCAATCTTTTATTTGAGAAAGACACCCCATGACCTCCTGAAATGCAGACCATCATGATCTTGGCGCTGGTCATATTCCTCTTGACCTACGTCCTGATCTCAGTGAGGCGCTTCGGCAAGTTGAATTTGGATAGGCCAGCGGTTGCTCTTTTCGGAGCAGCGCTGATGGTGCTTTCCGGGGTCGTGGCCGCAGATCAGGCATTTGCCGCGATCCAACTGGACATACTTGGCCTGTTGCTCGGCATGATGATCATCGTCGTATCCCTGGAACTTTGCGGTTTCTTCACATGGGTCTCGGTGAGGATGATAAGGGCATCAAAGAACCAGTTCCAGTTCCTGGTGATGGTGATGTTCGTCACAGCATTGCTCTCCGCGTTGATACTGAACGACACCGTCGTTCTCCTGTTCACCCCCATAGTAATCAAGGCATGCCGTCTGATAAAGGCCAACCCGGTCCCGTTTCTGGTGGCCGAGGCGATAGCCGCTAACATCGGCAGCGTAGCCACCCCGGTGGGAAATCCGCAGAACGCCTTCATAGCCACCCAATCGCATATCACCTTCGCCGAGTTCACCACCAAGCTGCTTCCGGTAACATTGATTTGCCTGGTCGTGGCGATGGCCTTGGTGTGGCTGGTGTTCAGGAATCAGCTCAAGGACGGCTGCGAAAGGAACGGAAGATATTGGTTGTGCGATAGAAGCAAGCCCATCGACGTGGAGAAGGCGATAATGGAGATCGCACCCCAACCGTTGCACCGTTCGGTCTTACTGGTATTGGGGGCGCTGGTGCTGGTTTTTATAGGGTTCGTTCTCTCGCCATACATCGGGCTGTCATTGGCGGCGGTAGCTTTCATCGGGGGCGCGTTCGTCCTCATACTATTGCCTTTCTTCAACCGCTCTGTGCAGCCGGTGGAGGTACTGCGCAAGGTGGACTGGACGCTCCTTTTGTTCTTTGTCGGCCTATTCGTTGTTCTCAAGGGCGTAGAGACGTCAGGCCTGTTAGCGGAAATGATGAGCACGTTCCAGGACATCAGCGGTTCTGGTCTGACCAGCATCCCTGGCTTGACCGGGTTCTGCGCCATCCTTTCCAACCTGATCAGCAACGTTCCGGCTGTGATGCTGCTCTCCCCATTCGTGGCCAGCATGGGCAGTAACAACCTTTGGTTGGCCCTGGTGACGAGCTCGACCCTGGCAGGGAACGCCACCATTCTAGGGGCGGCGGCAAATGTCATCGTGGTGGAGACCGGCAGCAAGCTGGGGGTGGAGGTCTCTTTATGGCAGTTCATGAAGGCGGGGTTTCCGATCACTGTGGTAACACTGCTCTTATCCATAGTGATGCTGGGAACGCTATAGAGGTAATGTTCATCATTTTTGGTACTAATGAACACTGAAATGCATACCGCTAATAATACAACAGGGAACCTGTGAACAAAGGCAAGACATCGGGACTCCAAACAGAACGGACACCTGCAGCGGGTATTACTGGAATCACCAGAGGCCGTATCAGACGTGCTAGTGGGTGCTATGCCGAAGGTCGGTCAAATGTGGGTGTTTCCTGCATAGGGTCTTCGTTGGGCAGGACGGACCGCAATAAAGCGTTGAGGGAGGTCGCTGCTAGTTATGCTATAGGGGCGCAGGTCATGGAGGAGTTCAACTTCCCGTTCCCTTTCAACTTCTAGGTGGAAATGACCGAGTCCAAGATTGTCCGGGGTGTCGATCTGCTGCGTGACCTGAAGCGGGAGGACGGGATCATAAGCATGAAAGAAGCCCTGCGGGTATGGAGAGGATTCCAGGACTACCTCACATCTTCTTGTGGCAGAACCACCAATCGTAGCAATCCTTTCCCATGTTCTTTTTCCGTTCCATCGCTGATTGATAGTCTCGGGGTGGCGGCAGGATGACCTCGCCGGGGATCAACTCATTGTTGGGCCAGTTCTCCGGTGTTGAGACCTCGTTAGCATCTGCATAACGCAGGGCCTTCACGGCGCGAAATATCTCATCTATGGAGCGGCCCACCTCTGGCGGGTAATAGATTATCAGTCTGATCTTTCCTTCCGGATCGACGATGAAAACGGCTCGGACCGTATTCGTTGCCCGAGCCGGATGGATCATGCCCAGCCTGGATGCCAACGTCCCTGTACCATCGGCAATGATAGGGAATGGGACCTTCACGCCTAACCGGTCCTCGATCCATTCCACCCATTTCAGGTGTGAAAAGACCTGATCGATGGACAGACCAATCAGTTCCGTTTCCTCGGCCTGGAACTGGTCCGCCCGCTTGGCAAAGGCCACAAATTCTGTCGTACATACTGGGGTGAAATCACCCGGATGACTGAAAAGGACGAACCATTTGCCTGCGTAATCCCTCGGCAACACCATAGGTCCGAACGTCGTCTTGACCTCCGCATCTGGGAAGCTATCTCCTATGAGGGGTATCCTTCCCACCGACTCCTTTTCCTCTTTAATGTCCGCCATCACGAGACCTCAGGGATTCTATGGCAGGATACATTACTTAACATTATTTCGGCAGCAAGGCCATTTGGGAGACGACGAACACGATATGGCTTTCATTCTTCTAATCGGTTCGATTTGCAGACCTGTAAGAATAATATAATAAAAAGGCACCCCGGCCGCGATACAGTCAGGATGGCCTTGGGAGACATCCTAGGGCCGGGCGTGTACTTATTGATTGAACAAATACCCTTAATTGCCTTTCGACTTGGATATCAGAAAAATGAATGAGGCCTAGAAGACGGACGTCAGGGTGCCCGTAGCTCGAGTCATTTGACAAGTTCGAACAATTAGATGTGGACGAACTCAATACAACTCCCTAGGATTGGGATGACATACTGTTCTGAATAAGAAACGAAGTAGATTCCTTCAATTTGTAAACCCCCTCCTCGAAATAGTGCAATCGTCAGGTTCTTCGCGACATAACCGTCCACAAAACAATCGACGGTGAAAAGAACCATCGATGTTGTCGAATCGGCGATCATCTGCGAAACAGTAGTAGAGATTCTGGCTAAGAGTAATGATTAAAAGGACAAAGCTATGGAGAGGAGTTCGGTCAATTCCGAACCCGCGTCGAAGTGCCAGAAGGATCGGGTAAGCCTTACGTTGAGCCAACTCACCAAGATGACTAAGATATGAAGCCTAGATCAAACCAATGATTGAACCGAAGGCTATCAGAAATTGCGACAACAAAGCTCCATCCGATATCCATCGCCATCATCAATGAAAGATGTGCCCATGGAGGTAATAGTTTTAGGCGTCCACGAGGTCACTGCTTTTTTTGCAATCGATATTCTGTCTGTCTTTACTCCGTTAAGGTGGATGGGAGTGCTACCAGGGGGGCGTGTCCTATCAGCCCCCCTTGTTATCCAATTGTATCCATGTTCTGCAATTCATGCATTGATTTCAGTTACTGTTTATTCCAAATAGCAGGCCGGATGGAATTGACATAGCCTCCACAATAAGGATATCTCACTCCTATTGCCTCCGCTCAGAATGATGATTTGGATATAAATTATCAAATCAAATCTCAGGTCCAAAAAAGTTGTACTCTCGACATTAAATTTGGGTATCGAAATTGATTTGGATGCCGAAATGCTAAACTATGGATAAAATATCTGCGACGCTAATGATAAGCATAAGGGTAGATGAAAAGGAATGCAGTGGGTGCGGTATTTGTTATAATGATGAGTGCCCGGAGATCTTCGCCGAGGGAGATGATGGCATTAGTGAGATCCTCCCCCTCTTTCAAAAGGGCAGCAAGCATAGTGGTGAAATCCCAGATGAAAAGAAGAACAAAGTCAAGGGGGCAGCAATGGCATGCCCGAACAATGCGATCATCATCGAGTAGAAGTCTAATGACATCGGGAATGGCGGTCATTTGGCCGTCCTCTCGACGACAAATCCTTTCTGTACCAAACTTTCTAGACTTTCAATATTTGTCGTAGGGGTCTCCTTGAGCGGCATTAGCCCTAGGCGTTCACTCAAATTTTGAAATAACGTCATTTTCAAATAGGGGGGGAACTGTCGATATCATATCTGGGATTAGTACCCCGAGACATCGAAAGATTTTGGTGGAATTCAAATGGTTAAGAAAGGATTTATTGGCGACATAGAATCAGATACGACTAAGAACACTGATTTCCGCAGGGTGCTCTACACCGGCAAGTTCAGCCAGTTGGTGTTAATGAGCCTAAAGCCTGGAGAGGAGATAGGCTCGGAGGTTCACGACACCGTTGACCAGTTCTTCCGATTCGAGGAGGGTGAAGGGAAGGTCGTAATCGATGATGTTGAGCACAAGGTGCATGATGGAATGGCTGTCGTCGTTCCATCTGGTGCCAAGCACAATGTGATCAACACCTCCAAGAAGGATAACCTCAAGCTGTATACGATATACTCTCCACCTGAGCACATGGACAAGGTCGTTCGCCACACTAAGCCACAAGCTCTGGCCGAACCAGAGGAATATGACGGTAAACCGACCGAGTAAACAAGCGCCACGTGGTGGCGTCAACTTTATTTTTTTAAAAAAATTATATTGAAGGGGTTTCTTACTTGAGTACCAGCATTGTTGCCGTCTGATTGATGTGCCCGATGTACCCTTCTCCGTAGGTGCTGAACCCGACCATGGGCACATTGGAGAACGCCTTTCCATACGCATCCGCCTCTCCCTTGGCGTCCAGTTCCAGGGTTCGCAGGATACAGTTGAAGTTGATAATCCCCGATATGTGGCCGAGTGCCTTGGTCATATCGCTCAAGGCCTTGGACGTGTCCTTCACGATGTCCCTTGACTCTAGAATCGATAGTTCTGTTCCCTGCTTGATATTGCAGTAGAAGACGATATTCTCCTTGTCGAGACGCTGTGGGCTGCGTACATACGGCTCCCCACCGATGATCACGCCCACTGGATATAGCATGAATCCCTCCGAGACCTTTGCCTCGGGACATCCGATTGCGGCCGCATAGGCTTTGGCGGCCGGCTGATCGTTGAATCCAATGACCGTTCGGCTGACCTCATCCACCTCGGTTGCCTTCAGTTTTCTTCCCGGTCTGACTGAACGACTGGGTCTTGATGATATCGAATCCCTTGTCCAGCCTGATGATGGCAAGCACTGCCGCATTGGTCATGCTCTTTCCGTTCGCGAAGACCCTGGTCTCTTTGAACTTCAGATCATCCCCGGCCGATCCGCCGATCCAGGTCATGTCGGAAAGGTTTCCGATGGAATCCATTATCCTTTCTTCGGCGGCCCTCAATCCATCGATGAGGATGATGCCAGCATACTTGTGCATGTCCATCTCTGACATTTTCCTCCCCATCTTCTTTTCGAAAGAGGTGAACGATTTTTAGACGCCATCCTTTGCGGTCAGGTCTGGGATGACCTCTACCATTGCCTCGCTGACGAGTTGTCCATCCATGGCCTGGGCCACTATTGAGTCCTTCAGCATACGACCGGTGACGAGTTCTCCTGCAGTGCTGCATCCAATCACCGTCGCTTGCGGAAATAATGTCTCCAGACCTTTCCCAATCACGTACAAGGTCATATTTTGTTGAAGCAAAGAAGGCGACCAGCTTGGGTTTCTTCCTAATGCCATTCTTGATCTCCGCCAGCGCCTCTTCCGAACCATCTTTCTGCGTGAATATTGTCTCCATCATATGATCACCTATAGACTGGCTCCCATCTCTTTCACGATCTCCTGCAATCTCGCGATGACCAATGGATCGTCGGGTGAGAACGAATCGTAGGCATCGGTGTTTATGCCCTTCAGGACAAGTTTTGCTTGAGTGGTCTTCTTGATAGTTTCGTTTCCCTTGGACCTTTCCACAATGGTCGGGTCTATCATTTGCTTGACTCTTCCTGCTATACAATCACCTTGACTGTGACGATTCCCGATATAGATATTAAAAAAACGAATATTACCAAATCAAATATCATCCTCATCGGATTATTCAGCATTTCTGTATTGGGATAAAATTGCTTGTCCTAATCGATTCGATTAGAGCTAGCGCAATCCATTCTCTATTCGATTCCCTTATCGGTCTTGGGGGTCGTCAAGAAGAACTGCCAGGTTCCTTGGGAAAATGGTGAGGTCCAGGCCCGAGCGGTCTAGCTTCTCCATGATCTCCTCGGCATCTTCGTTCTGATAATCGCCTTTCAAAAGATAATCCGTCTCATCTTCGGAATAGGAGTCCCCTTCGACGAACGACCCCAGATGTGTCCGGTTCATCGGACATACCTCCTGGCATCTCATGCATCCGACGATGGCATGATGGACGGACGGTTTGATCTTGGCAGGAAAGGTCCGTTCCGCAGGCATCTCATTGAGGTATGTCAAACAGCGGTCCGCTCGGATAAGGAATCGGTCCTTACCGATTGCTCCGGTGGGACAAGCCCGAAGGCACAGATCGCATTTGTCGCACTGGGCCATTACCTCCCTTGGCTGCCAGTCATCTGTTTCCATGTCTTCGTCAACAAAGAATCCGGTCAAACGGTGGAAGCTGCCAAATTCCGTAACATATGTGATGTTATTCCTCCCATACCTCGCCAGGCCCGTCCTCGTAGCCAGCGTTTTGTACGGCAACATTGCCTTGACCACCTTGCATTCCGGCAATGCCGCTACCAATATCGATCTCACCTTTCGGTCGATATTTTCCGCGTTTGCATAAGTGGGTGGTACCAAACATAGGTGCTCCCTGCCAAAGCGATGGAATTTGATGATCGTTCCAGAGGTGGGGGCGGCAACAATGAACAACGACCGAGCGGTCGGCAACGAATCCGGCTGTCCGTACCCATATGACAAGTACATGTCGAAAAGTTGCTGGTCCAGAAGCCCCTCGTCCTTGAGCGATCGAATATCGCATCCGACGTCGATGGCTCTCTTGGCAGGCACGATCCTTGCTTGCATGCCTGCCTCCTTAAGGCTCTGCAACACCGCCGCTGTCCTGGAATTCATCTGATGTGCGGGAGGGCGGGACATGACTTATATTTACTGCCGGCCTTGTGCGGTTGGTTGGAAACAAGCGGTCCAGCAGGGAGGGTCTTGATGCCTGAGGAATTGAGCATGGGGCGACGATGCCAGATATGGGATGGAGAGTATTCCACCAAAGGGGCCCTTTGGAAAGGGGCCCCCAGGCATTCGATCTGCCTTCCGCCCGGATCGGTCGTGCTCGAGGTCGGGTGCGGCAGCGGGAAGACCTTGTCGGGGATGACTGGAGTCCATGCCATCGGCATCGATATCTCCGCGGTCGCGTTGGAAATGTGCCGGACCAGGTACTTCTCAGAAGGTCAGGGATACGCCCTGGCCGATGCTGGTAAGCTCCCATTTCGGGACGGGTGCTTCGACGTGGTCATGTGCTTCCATGTTCTGGAACATCTTTATCGGGGTGAGAGGGAGGAATCAGCCCGGGAATTTCTTCGTGTGCTTCGACCAGGCGGCGAGGTCCGGTTCAAGGCATTCTCCCGGGCCGACATGCGATACGGAAAGGGGCAAGAAGTGGAGTCCGGATCCTTCATAAGAGGCGCCGGCGTGCTTACCCATTATTTCCTGCCAGAGGAGGTCAGGGAACTTTTCGCGGGAACGGCCGAGACCATGTTCGAAGAGATTCGTATCGAGAAGATGATCATGGGTCAGGATGCGCTCAGGTCCCGCCTCAGTTTTATTTTCAAAAAGCTACCAGAATAATGTGATGCAACAAGTGTATTTACTCAGAAAGAGACTGGCAAAGTCATTTGGGACCAAATTAGTGCTTTGCTCGAACAGGCTTCGATCTACGAGGAGTTGGCACGATCCGGCCGACAAGAGGACATACCTCCGTGAGCAGTTCGGCCGCAAAGAAAGAAATCGCTCAAGCTTTTCTACACCTTCCTTCTGGTTGGATTCCGAAACGGTGACCGCCATCGTCATCCTATGCTTTGGGGTCAGCAGGTGAGCCTCGCAAACACTATTGTCCGTTCGTTCCCGGCCTCCCTTGCGATGCCACTCCGACAATAGGATCATCCTGGCCGACCCTTTATGGAACTAGCGGACGCTCGTAAGTGAAATTGCGGTGCCGATCTCCATTACCCACTGATGACCACCAAGGTGATCACCGAGTACCTGGTTAAGCTCCGGTTGGCGAGAGTGCCCATCTCTATCTCTGGACGACCAACAGCTTACTGAAGGATGGACTGATGGTCATGGACGCGATGGGCTTCCAGTTCATCATGAACCTAGTGTGGGTCAAGGGCCGATACGGCCTGGGGCAGTACTTCCGAGGCTAGCACGAACTTCTCCTCTTCGTTGTCAAGGGCAAGCTCCTCTACAAAAAGGCTGGTGAGCGGTGCAGGAGCCAGCCCCACCGTGATCCAGGCGAAGCGCTTGGAACACTCCCAGCAATACATCGTCATCGATGCTCCATATCTAGAAGCATTCGTCTAGTATCCCCGGCATGGCTGGGACGTCATCGACCTGGAAGCACCGAGGAACCAGTCTTTTACCGAACAGTACCACGCAATTGATGGCGGGGACAAAATTATAGTTTCAATTATATTTCCTAGGAGCATCCTCAAGGAACCTGGATTGGATACCAGTATTTTGTCATAATACATTCTTTGACCTTAACCCCCCTCTTAGGGACTGTCGTTTTTTCGATAGTTCTGATGATTTTACGAAGTTGAACCATCTCAGGAGCGTTCAGGCCCAGTGGATATTTTGCACATATAATGGCTTGCTGGTTTGGATCTTCATCATAAGTAAAATAGACCTTGTGAGGGCCAACCATTAAGTCCAAGATGAAGTAAACAGAATCGTTCGTTCCGGGCCCAGCTCCTGCATATGGGTGGAAACCTTCTTTTTCAAGGTCTGTGTAAATCGGCACTATAACGTCGACCAAGCTTTCATCAAAATTAGATCGTTGGGCTGTCATCTGACTATATGCTTCGTCGATTGGCAATATATTCTTTTCCTATCCAAAATCGGTGAATGCGACAAAATGGAGGGGGTGGGATGAAGGCTTCCCTTTATGCTCGCGTCTCCACCAGGGGCGAGGGGCAGGACGTCGGGGTTCAGCTCCTCACCCTCATGCGCCACGTTCAAGCGATGGCTAGGAGATCGATGGACCGTAGATAGACCATTGCACCGGGAAGACGCCAAAGAGGAATGGCCTTGGTAAGCTATTCGACGATGCCCAGCTCGGTAAGTTCGATGTTGTCCTTTTGCTCCGCATCGACTGGATCATACGCTCGGTGCGCCACTTCATTTCGCTAAACGACCGGCTGGCCCTCTATCGCATCAAGATCGTCAGCGTGGTCGATGGCATGGACCATGCCACTCCGATTGGGAAGCTGGTCCGCGGCGTCCTGATGCATGGCGGAGTTCGAGGTTATACAGCTGGACTCAGCGCACTCCTGAAGGTCTGGAGAAGGATAGGACATTCGGGAAGCACCTCCGCGTGGTTGTGAAGCTTCCCATCGAAACGGTGGCGAAATGTCTCAGACATGAATCGATAAATCAGTCATTCAAGGCTTACATCGGAATCGCGAACGACGAACTGGCCGACGCACAATACAAATTATGTCCTTAGCCATTGAGCCAGTCATCGCCTGCACACAAAAGCTTATTAAGCCTCCTCCGAATCACACAGACAGAACAAGACACACCGGGATATTGACCGAGACCAGATGTCCTGATCCGCTCATTCGGGAGGCGCGCTCCCTGAGCCCGGTGTAATTAAGGAGCGTATTGATTTGGCAGCCACATCATCCAAGAAGAATGTAACGAAGCCAGCAGCGAAAAAGCCGGCCCCCAAGAAGAAGGCCGCGGTCAAGAAGCCGGTGAAGAAGACGGAGGGGAAGACCGTGGCAGAAGAGGTCGATGAGCAGGTCCATGAACACTCCGAGCACTGCGAGTGTTGTAGCGGCGATTCATCTGAGAAGAACGGGCCAAGGTCCTATGTGCTGCGTGACGTCTGGTATGAGAGCCTCAGCGAGGTCATTTCCAAGGAGATCATGCCAGAGGAGAACAAGCGCGAGATGCTGTTCCTTACCCTGAGCAATGCCCTGCTGGACCTGGTCATGGATATCATCCCAGAAGACTACGCCAAGGTCGTGGCGGACAACATCGATGATTTCCTGGCCGTTACCGTCGTCAACAAGGAGAACAACATCGACCTGCTGGCAAAGTTCAAGGAGGACTTCGTCAAGGAGAACGGCGACACCTTCGATGACGATGAGCAATTACAGAATGCGCTGGAGGGGTTCGAGGATAAGTGGTGGAACACCAAGCGCAAGGACCTCAAAGGAAAGACCCCGAATGGGGCTTTGGAAGAGGCCGCGAAGCGCTACGGCATCGATTGAATCGATCAAACCCCTTCCTTTTCTTTCTGGTCCGATCACGGACAATGCTTATTACCGGATTCGCCATTGCTGAGCTATCCATGTCAAGGGACAGGGGTTTCAACGTGGTGGCATCGGCACCGGGGAAGGTCATTCTCCTCGGCGAGCATGCCGTGGTCTTCGGTCAGCCGGCGATAGCGGTGGCCATCGATCAAAGGTTGCACTGTTCCATCAAACCCTCGGACACATTCACGCTGAACGGTCATCCGTTGAACGAGAGGACGCATGCCTACGTGAGTGCCGCGGCCACCAAATTCTGGAGCGGAGGTCCGCTGGCCGTCGAGACCACGTCTGAGTTCCCCTCCGGTTCCGGGCTCGGGTCATCCGCCGCCGTCTCCGTCGCCACTCTTGGCGCCATCGAATCGCTCCAGGGAAGGCTTGACGCCAGGAGCGTGGCCCGGGATGCGTTCGAGATCGAATCGATGGTTCAAGGGAGAGCAAGCCCTATCGACACGTCTACCAGCACGCACGGCAGCGGCATATTCGTCAACTGGGTCAAGGGCGAGGACTTCATATGGGAACTGGCCAAGGACACGAGGCACTGGGACATACATCATTGCGATGTACCTCACCTTAACCTGGTGGTCGGATTCACCGGCATCTCCGCTGCGACCGGGCCGCTGGTTGCTAAGGTGAAACGGTTCGCCGACAAGAGCAGGTTCGCGCGGGAAATAATCGAGGAGATCGGACAGCTGACCATCGAAGGAAGAGAAGCTCTCCGCCACAATGACCGGGTAAAGCTCGGTTCGCTGATGACCCGGGATCAGAAGCTGCTCGCGATATTGGGCGTCTCGTGTCAAGCCTTGGATGACCTGATAGACGCCTCACTCCCCCTCTCCTATGGTGCCAAGCTCACCGGTGCCGGCGGTGGAGGGAGCATGGTGGCCTTGACCGACAGACCGGACCAGGTGGCAAATGCCATCAAGAGCAAAGGCGGGTATCCCATCATAGTCAAGACCGGTGCCCCAGGAGTCAGGTTAGAAAAGCCCGGCTCGGGATAGTCTAAAAGACAAGGAAAAGAAAATTGTTTGGGAATGGGGTTCAGATCAGGTCTTCGAATTCCTTAACCAGTTCGGGGTGCTTATCCTTGATGGCCTTTAAGATGTTGAAGACCGACATTTTGTCTACGCCTGCTGTGGACAGGGTGTCAATCACGCTGTCCAGCGTTTTGTCCGAGAGGGTCAGGAACTTCTCCTTGGCCATCCAATTGCGGTACAGCCGCTCTTCCATTTCCTCGCGCCATCCGGCATCGTACTCTATCAGCATCTTCTCGCTGAAGTCGTTCGCTTCGACGCACTTCGCCAACACCTTACCGCCGACGTAACCTGTCATGCAACCGTTGGCAATGCCTCCGCCGGTGATGGGATCGATGACCCTGGCAGCGTCACCGACTATGATGAGGCCGTCCATGACGGTCTTGTCCAGCGGGGCCGAGACCGAGACCGCGCCTGCGATGGCCTCCAACGGCTGTCCGCAGTTCAGCCTCGGATCCTTCTTGATGAACTTGTCCAGGTAGGCCTTTACCTCTCCTGGCTTCTTCAGCTTCGAGAGCAACACGCCAATTCCGACGTTCGCCGTGTCGTCACCCTTGGGGAATACCCACACATAACCGCCGGGAGCGGCCGACCCGATGATGAACTCACAGTAATCTGGCTCGGTCTTTAGGTTGGTCATGCGATATTGGAAGCAGGTAGTTATGTCTCCCTGTTTCAGCTTGGTCTCCATGCCCGCCCATCTAGCGACCTGGGACTCGTAGCCATCTGCGGCCACCACGCAACCGGCGGTCAGCTTGAACGGCTCCCCATTGTCATTACCCTTGATCCCGACGACCTTGCCCTTGTCCATGATGACGTCGGTGGCGCTGCACTTGAGCTTGATCTCCGTGCCGGCATGCGCCGCCTTGGCCGCGATGGCCTTGTCGAACAGGTGCCTCTCCAGCACCATGCCAACCTCGTCCCCGGCGTGGCTTTCGTCGATGCGGAAAACCGAGCCGTTCGGCGAGACGATCTTTGCCCCCGCCACATCGGCCGACACCCATCTCCGGTCCACCGGGATCTCCACGGCGTCCAGCCCTTTCTTTGATATGCCCTCGGCACAGCGAAGCGAGGCACCTATCTCCTGACGCTTCTCGATCATGAGGACCCGGGCGCCTCCCTTGGCGGCGTGCAGTGCGGTCATGGATCCGGCCGGGCCAGCTCCAACCACTATCACGTCGTAGTCGGTCTTCTTCATGCCTTCGCCTCCAGCTTGAGGGCTCCAACCGGGCACGTCTTGACGCACAGGCCGCAGCGGTTGCAATTCTCGTTGAAGGTGAGGACGACATCGTTGAGATATATGGCGTTCTGGGGGCAGGTTCCCACGCAGGCGCCGCAATGCATGCACTTATCGATTATGACTTCCATTTTATCAATTCCCGTGAATTGTCTGCTCACACATACTCGTTTCCTTTGGTCTTCTTCCACTCGTCGATCGGGATGGCGAACTTCTTCTCCACCTCTTCGCGATAAAGCGGTCCACCATTGTAGGCACAGAACGGGATGATGCGATTGTCCGGTGTGGCATAGTGGATAGAGCAGCGCTTTACTCTCTCGATGTCATAGTTGTAGCCGTCCTGGAAGTGCATTCCACCGACGTACATCATGCCCCAAGAGAACTTTGAGAGCGACTCCTTCGAATCGTCTCCGAGCACCGATTGGAGCAGTTTCAGGAAGCTGGTAGTGCTCAGGCCCTCCGGCATCTTGCTCTCGTCCATGTGCCGTTTCAGCGCGGCCAGCGTCTTGATCTTAAGCGGGAACTTAACCTTTGCCTTCTCTGCCTTGACGGAAATATCGTACAGCTCTTTGAACAGGCCCTCGACGTCGACGAACCTTGTCAGCGGGACCACATTGCCGTCCTTGACGAACAGGTACGTCGCAAGCCCACAATGGGGGTGTGTGGTGAAGGTGACCTTCTCTTCCCCAAGGAACGCAGACGCCAGAGTCGATATCGGAACGACGGATGGTACTGGGTACCAGTCGTCCTTGACGATCACTCCGGTCTGCTTCTCCATGTCCTTGACCAGGTCAGGTAGCGTGTATCTGCCCTTCTCCCTCTCTTCCTTGCTTATGCGTCCAGTGAATGCCACCGGCTGGTAGTTGATGCCGCGGATAACGTCTGAGTTCTTGAGCGCGAACTTGAATATAGCGCCCACCTGGTCGTCGTTGATACCTTTCACTATGGTCGGCACGAGCACGATCGATGGTGGGTGCTCGAGTTTCCGGCAGTTCTCGATCACCTTTAGCTTGATGTCGAGCAGCTTCCTTCCACGGGCTGCCATATAGATCTCGTCATTGAGACCGTCGAACTGCAGGTAGATCGTGTGCAGTCCGGCTTCGACACACTTCCTGAAGAACTCTATGTCCTCGGCGAACTTGATGCCGTTGGAGGCTGCCTGGATCTGCGCGAAACCGAGCTCCTTGGCTTTTTTCAGAACTTCGATGAACTTGGGATAGATGGTCGGCTCTCCGCCCGAGAACTGGATGGCTGGGGTCTTGACCGGACGGTTGGCCCTGAGGTTCTCCATCATCTTTACAATGACCTCAAAACTGGGTTCAACGACATAGCCCGCCTGGTTTGCGTTGGCGAAGCATATGGGGCATTTCAGGTTGCATCGGTTGGTCAGGTCAACGATCGCCAGCGCTGTATGGCTGGTGTGAAGCTGGCAGAGGCCGCATTCGAACGGGCATACCTTTGCGTTCGGAATGGCCGGGTTCGAGACTCCGGTACCGTCATAGGCAAACTTCTCCGCCTTGAGGTACATCTCCGCATCGGACCAATAAACATCAGTCACCTTCCCGTGCTCCGGGCAGGTCTTCTCCATTATGACCTTCCCGTCCGATTCGAAAAGCGTGGCCTGAATGATCTTCTTGCATTCCGGGCACAATGAATCGGTCTTCTTGGGCAATCCCTTTTGCAGTGCACTTTCTTTTACGCTCATGAAGTCCCCAGTAATCATCGTACTGTGAAAAAGGATTTAATACTTATGTAGCTCCTTTAGCTACAATTGATGCCATGAATCTGATGGACATACTAAGACTGGACCTCCGTGAATTGGAGACCGAATACAGGAAACTTGCGTCAGTCCTGGAGAAATTGGGCCTCTCCGACTACGAGGCTCGGACCTACGTCGCGCTGGTGGTCAGGAACCATGGCACCGCTGACGAGCTGGCAGATATTTCGATGCTGCCACGCACCTCGGTGTATAAGGCGCTCCGTACCCTGGAGGAGAAGAAGTATGTCACATCGACCGTCGGGCGCCCCACCACCTATCACCCGGTCCCGGTGGAGGAGATCAGGGCGCGAACGCTTACCGAGTTGAACGAGATGTTCGACAAGCTTGCCGCCATCAAGGGGATGCTTAGCGAGAAAGGGACACCCCAATTGGTCTACACCATAATCGACAGGAAGAGGGTCATGGCCAAAATTGGGGACATGATCGAATCCGCCAAGCAGAGCCTCATGATATCCTCACCGGTGATCTCTGACATACGAAGCGCGCATGGCCATAAATTCAAGGATGCCATGAGCCGGGGGGTCAAGATCGTGATCATCACACTGCCGGGAGTCAAGGTCCCGGAGTCGACCGAGGTCCATCGGAAGACCGACCTGCTGGCCACCGACGTGATTACCGATGGGGAGATGGCGATGATCGCTTCGCCGGACCTGGAGCTTTGCGGATTCTCCGACAACCCGTTCATCGCCGAGCACCTGGAAAGGTTCATGCGCATGGCCATAGGAAGGACTGAGTGAGGGGCAGCCCGGTGTAATCTGCATGTAGCTTTAGCCCTTATACCGACTCCAGGCCGTGACCGACTTGATGAAAGCCAAGGTCACCATTTTCCATAGGTCCCGAACGGCATGGGATCGTCCATTGGGCACGTCGCGGGCCGGCCAGATGTCCTTCGCAATCGCCGCGGTCCTGGTCCTCGTCATTTCCGGCGCCTCGGTCGTGGTCTATTCCCAGATAGGGGCGCGCGACCACCGGGCGTCAATGTCACATGAGACCCTGATCGGGCTGGAGCAGGCGTCCGAGAAAGCGGCCAACGAGGCTGAGAACACCGCCTACACCATCGCGCTCGCCCAGGTGAAGGGTGGGGTGAGGAACGAATCCGAGCTCACAGTCTGTTTCGAAACATCATTGCGCAAGGATACCGTTACCCGCTACCCTTCCGTCTCTGGGCCTTATAGAGTCCTCGTGAACACCAGCCACCTTACGTTGATTTTCCTAAGATTGCCTGCCAAGGAACTCTATCCGGTCACCAGCGACTCTAGCCTCGATCTTGCCGGGTCGTCCGTCCCGGTGTACTTCGCCTTGGCCGGGAACATGACCGTCAACATCTCCAAGGGCACCGACATACTCACTAAGGTGGTCGAGGTCAACCGGAACCTCTTGGTCCCGCTGCCATTGCTGCAGAACCGGATGGACGCGTTCTCCTCCGCCTATGGCCAAGGGCTCACCGAGTTTGAGAAGATCGTCCGTTACGAACTGACCGCACTGGCCCAACTGAGGGTGATCAACGGATATGGCCTGGGCAGTCGGAACGGTTCCGAAGGGACTTCTTCCGTCCTCACCGAGACGGACGTGGTGAACGCCGCCAACGTCGCCACCATGTTATTGGAAAGGAAATATTTCCGCACTGTCGACCCGATGATGATGACCCTGCTTAATTCATCGAATGACGATCTCAAGGTCGGCTCCTTTATTGCCGACCTGGCGGAAGGGGGAGACGTTGACCCTGCCGACCTGTTCTTGAGCCTGTATGGTGCAGGTAGTTTCGATCTAAGGCTAGTGCTGGCCCAAAGCCTGTGCGCCGCCTCAGACCTGATCGTCCTGCGCTGGTTGGACTATCTCGGCATCATCGGCATCGTGAACGGGGTCGAGGACATGATCGTGAAAGGCAGCACGCTCCTCGCTGACTTGATCGACAAGTGCCTGGGCAAGGATGTGATACAGGACAAGGTCAAATGCTGGATTGAGGGCAGGATGGCCGAGGCCGGGTACGATGAGGGGCAATACCGATCCCTACACACGTTATCAGTGGACCTCGATCTCCCCGTTCCAGCTCATCCTATCACGCTCATCAACGACACAGGGCAATTGGTCCAGGTCATGGTTTCTGGGGGCGCATGCTTGGACTTTCCGGTCGAAGACCTGTTCTCCTTCGAAGAATGGAAGCAGTTTGGTGTCCACTATTCCGAAAGCACCCATCAGCTGGCAACCGGTCTACAGTCACTGATAAAGAGCGTCGCATTGGGAATAGCTAGCGCTACGGATATGCCGATCATGCCGCTGTCTCTGGACCCGAGGGATTCGCAGAACTACTTGAGCCAGTTCACCACAGGATTGGAATCTGTCATGGAAGATAGGGGCTCCTGGTTCAGGAATGCTCTCGATCGGGCATCCATGAACGGTATCGTCGATGGGATGTCGGCGGCGTTGCTGGAATACCTTGACGATAATTGGCAAGTAATGTTCCACCGGGCTACCAGTTTGAACGGTTCGGTGAGGGTCATCGCCGAACGGCTGGTCGACGATGCTTCCTCACGCACACCGGACATGGGCGGGATATATTACGAGGAGAACATTCAGAACGTTGAAAAAACTATAAGACAAGACGGAGGCTGGATATACCCGGATCTGTGCTCAGGATTCGATTGGGAGATATCCCAGGTGAGGGGTATGTTCAACGTCACATTCTCCGAACCGAGTCCCGATTATTCCAGATTATTGCAGAACGTCAAGATGCTTTTTCAAGGGATGTTCATACTAGTTCCAGGACTGGAAGCGATGCTGGAAAGGTTCTCCGTGAGATTGCTCAAGGACATGTCCGATTCCGAGACCACAAGGTCTGATCGAATAATGATCGCACTCCCTTCCGAAGAGAGATTCTCGATCCGGTCCGAGGGCGGACGGATTCTAGAAGAGTCGCTCATGGTAAGATCGAACCTGGGTCTAGGCGGTATTTCCGATCTATCTGTGGAGATAGTCCAGCCATATCAGTTCGACCCTTCCTCTTCACTGTACCCGAACCAACACATGGTCGATGTCGGTAATTGCTCTTGGAACCCTTTCTCGAGCCAATGGAACGTGTCCCTGAAAGGATCGATGTCGATGGCACTTAGTTCCGCCATTTCCGACCCACTTATCGAGCTTTTGAATGGGACAGATGCCAGGGCTAGGGTCTCGTTCGAATCGTCATTCACCATATCAGTCCAGAGCGGTTGGGCCCTCACCGGGGTTGAATATCTAGCGACCAGTTCTTTGATGGGAGATATCGGGAAACTGATGGAATCCCTATGGCAATGGATCGTCGATGGGATCAAGGTCATTTGCGATGGCGTCTCCAAGCTCTTCGACCTTCTCCGAGATCTGATCGACAAACTCATATCATATTGTGCGGAGGCGGTCAAAACCCTCTCGTCTATCATGCAGGCATTGATAACGGCAGTCCAGGATTTTGTGCGGATGGCATTGACCGGTCCTTTCCGTTGGATCGCCGAAACGATCGCCAACAGTGTCGGGACGGTATCGCGCGATATGGAGATCTTCGGTTTGAGGTTCCGTATGGAGACGAACGCGCCAGACCTCGCCCTGGGGGCTGCCAAGAGCCTGCTCAAGATGACCATGTGGACAGGGCTTTCAGGCAACTCGATATCGGTTTCCAGCAGGATATGTGTACTGCCCGACGGGCAGTTCACACTGCTCACCAACGCCACGTTGAAGGGGGATGAATGGAAGATGACGTTGGTGCTAGATCCCTTCATGGATACTTTCGAGCACATGATCGAGATAAAGGGGATTATGAAGGGTAGCACCGTCGAGATAGTAATGCCGGAGATCCTGCGCTACAACCAGCTCTCGCTTGCCCTATCTGACGTTCCCGGATTCGGCCAGCTGCTTTCGAACATCGTCCTTCCGATACCCGGTCTGAAAGGTTCGATTGATGCCGGGTTCGTGTTCAAGTATGCCGAGCCGAGCCAGGACCATCTGTTGATCAACGAGTATGAGCAGAATCCTCGCGGAACGGATGCGGGACACGAATGGGTGGAGATCTTCAATCCTACTTCTGATGCCATCAGCCTTTCGGGTTGGACCATCGAGACGATGCACGGTGTTCAACGATGTGACGACCTGGGGGATGTCCTACTGATGCCCCACACCCGGCTGGTATATACGTTCAGCAAACAAGCATTGGACAATGAGGGGGAGGGCAAGTTCCCGATCATGGAATCGGTGGTCTTACGGGACAGTTCGGCACGGCGTGTCGATTCGACGCCATGGACCATTGACAACAAGGACGATGGACGTTCTTGGCAGCGCTCCTTCGATGGGTCGGAACGGTGGGAGTTCCGCGCATCCACCAAAGGATCGGCCAATGCTGCCTGGCGGTATGATCCGAGCTCTTCCCAGTTGTTCGTCGGAACGATCACCGATTGCCTGATGGAGAGCCTTGACATGATGATCGCGGCGGGAACCAGTGCGGACGGAATTGCGATCACTATCAGGGCTACCATTGATAACCTGTTGGAACGCCTAACAAACTACATCATCGACTCGATCGTTGAGATCGGCGTCTATGTGGAGGTCTCGATTACCGACGCCACCGGGGCGGCCGGAGGGGGTTTCCGGGCATCGCTGGGGGTGAGCAATGGCTTTGTCAGGGAGGCGTTGCACTGGTTTGGGGACGCTATCGTTGAGGTGATGAGGGATCTGCTTAATCCTATGGCACCGTTGCGTTCGGCCCTTTCGATGGAGCGGCTCTGCGAGAATACTTGGATTGGCCTAAGTGCGTTCTGCAAGATCGGTCTTCCCGGGATCCTCGGAAAATCACCGGTAATGGTGAAGATGTCCGCCGTCATCAAGGTCAACCTTGCGGCTGTCGGGTTGCTAGTCGATAAGGACCTAGGACATCCGCAGATGACGTTCGGGGTGCTCATCTCAGGTATTCCCGCTTCATTGTTGCAGAATGCGAAGCTCAGAGGCATAGGAACCATGGTTGACGTATGGTTGCTGAAAGCCTCGGTGACCAGCATTGCCTGAAACCATTTCAATCATCCAATCCCGCCACAACAAACTAGAAATTACCGTTGTCGGATACTCTGGAATATGCTGTATGGATTGTCGAACGTGCCTCTGGCCACCGGGGACGGGGATTGGCTGAACACGTATGGATGGGCTCTCCTGTTCGTAATGGCGATGTTCGTGGTGTCCCTTTACGTATGGTCCTATGTGTCCAAGGCGTTCGACAAGTTGGCGTCCAAGGAGGGCAGGTACCTGGACTCCGACGTGGCCATATTCTTGGACCATATGGTCAAAACGGTCATCATAATAATGCTCGCGTTCCTATCCGGATATGTCACGTCTCTGGTATGGTCCGAATTTAGGGATATCGTATGGATACCATACCTCAATGTCATTGTTGACGTGATCATTATTGCGGTCATCGTTCTGGTTTCAATGCTCATCGTTCACATATTCAGGCGCATCGCGAAGCGGGAACGGATGACCAGAAGGGAAGTGACCACCTTCGGCCGATCCACCGTGGAGCTGACCAGCCTGGTGATGAGCTACGTTGTGTACCTGATTGCAGTCGTGCTTACCCTGATTATCCTCATAACTCTGATCCCGACCCTGAATCCATATCAGGCGGCGGCAGACTTCCTAAACAAGAATGGGACAGTTATCGGGACCATCGCCGTCATCATCGTCGCGATCTTCCTGGTCATGCGCCTGATCGGTGAGGTTTTGGAAGATTTCAAGTACCGCACCAAGAAGTTCAATCCCCAGGTGATCGACCTGTTTCGGGCGGTCATTGGATATTCTCTCTGGACCGTCGCCTTCCTGACGATAGTCTTCTCGATATTCTCATTGTTCAATCTGGCCGAGATCGGGCTGATCCTGGTCATTCTGATCCTTTCCTTGGTCATGGTCGGGGTAGCCTTGTCATACTCCACCATTCGTAATATCTTCGCCGGGTTGGCTATAATGGATTCCAGCCCATTCGAGGTCGGTGACCGTATCAACATTGGCGGTGACATGGAGTGCGACGTGATCCTGAAGAACCTAATGTTCACCGAAGTGAAGACCATGGAAGGGGATTTTGTCGACTTCCCGAACATCAAGGTGATCGAAAATAAGATCTACAACTACTCTCGGTCCGTGGCCCATTCCATAACAGTGCACATCGGGGTGGATTTCTCCATTTCCCATATTGAGGTGGAGAAGCTGATCAGGGACGCCGTCGGCAAGGTCCAGGGGATAATTAAGGACCAGGTCGCCGAGGTCATCGCGGTTGGGATCGAGGGAAGCACTATCCAATATGAAGTAAGGGCTCATGTGGAAGAGAGCCTCAAGGCAAGGCAACTGAGGTCTGAGCTGATATTCCGCATCCAAGACGCATTCCATGCCGCGGGTCATGAAGCGCTTTTCGAGTGATCAGTCCCTTATCATTTCGAACTGGTAGAACTCCTCGAAGCTCCAGCTCTCCAGGGATGTGAATCCAAGGAAGATGGCCTCGATATCGTCGATATCGATCCTTTCGCCTACTGGCGGTCCGAAGCTCGTCTGTCTCTTCTGGAAATCGACGAGGGAGACCCGGCCCCCTTCCTTAAGGACCCGCTTGATCTCCTGCACAAGCCGGTCCCGGTCTTCGAACTCATGTAGAACGTTGATGACAAAGATCCTGTCCATCGAGCCATCTGCGAATGGAAGCTCAGGCAGTTCGCCGATCACGGGTGAGATGTTGCTCTCATACCCCTGTAAGGTCGAAGCGATCAGGGAATCGAGCATTTCTCTTGAAGAATCTAGGGCGATGACTGATCCGACCGCGTGGGAAAGCGGGATAGAGACATAACCGGTCCCTGCGCCAAGATCAGCACATATCTCCCCCGAGTGGGGTGACGCCCTCTCTATGATTCCTTCGGCCGGCTGGACCTCTCGTCTGTGCACGCCCTTGAGCATCTCTTTATTTCCCGCCTCGAACTTGTGCGCCATCGATTCGACAAGTGCTCCGGGCATATTAATCGGTTTGGCGGTCCCTTCGTACAATGGACTGGCATTGGCCGGCACCCTCGTTAGGGGAGATATTAATTATAGTGGTTCACTATTCCAAACAAGGTGAATCATATGGCAAAGGAAGAAGAGAACATGGAACTCTCGTTCCCAGAGATATTCGATATTCTAGACTGTTCGATGGAAGACATGCTCGACGTTCTCTCCCAGGCAATTGATATGCTTGAAGAGGGTAAGAACGAGGACGCCCTGGAAGTCCTGAAGGCGCTCGAAGAGGACATGTTCGATTTCCTCGGTTACGTCGATGAGGGCGATGTCGAAGAATGCGGATGCGCCGTCGAAGAGATCGAAGTCGCAGAGAAGCCGAAGAAGGCAGCCAAGCCAGCCGCTAAGCCGGCAGCAAAGGCAGCCGCAAAGCCCGCACCGAAGCCAGCCGCTAAGCCGGCAGCCAAGAAGGGAAAGGGCAAGAAGTAACGCTTCTACCCCAAACATCTTCTATTTTTATGTTTACATAATACGTCTGAGTGAAAATAATTGACACGGAAAGCATAGGGGGGCAACTTCTATGCTAGGACCTCGCTTTTTCCCGATATTAGTCATTTATTTTTGTTAATTCCAAAATTCAATAATAACGAAATGGCTTCAAAACGGTTCATGTTCCAAAAAAAAGAATTAGGGATCGCCGGGGCTTAAACACACTGGGCTGAATCCAAAGCCGCTATTACGATTTGGAGGAAGGGCCATATGAATAGAATGAAGATATCGGCACTGATATTGTGAAGAGCTAAACATCTAATGGGAGGCAACCCCATTTCTTACTTTTCAAATTTCGAATTGGAGGTCACTGTTCAGAAATCAATAGGTCTTGACCAGTTCGACAATGAATTGCCACTGCCAATGAACTGGGAAAAGACTGTCGTTTAAGGAAATAATTGATGGCGTGTTAAAGAGGTTCCCCGCCAATATGGACAATAGCAACAAAATCCAAGGCGGGAGAACCAATGAAGTATATAGGGCTGGACATACATAAAAAGGATACTCAGGCTTGCGTTCTGGACGAAAAAGGGAAAGTTATTCTCGTCAAACGGGTAAGGACCGATGTCTCCGACATCGGTCATTTGTTTAAGATAATCGAAGCCGAAAACGAGAAGCTGGCGGTGGTCATGGAGGCCACCGGTTTCTACTTCTGGATCTATGACCTCATCGTGGCCCGGGGCCACGATGTCATGGTCGTGCATCCGACCAAGGCTAAGGAGCTGATGCGTTCCATGTCCAAGACCGACAAGAACGACGCTTTCATGCTCGCCGAACTCCTGTGCTTCGATCGTCTGAAAGGGATCTACGTTCCTTCACTGGATATAAGGGAGATGCGGGACCTGACCAGGCACAGGGAATCACTGGTCCGGAAGAAAGGGGACGCGAAGAGGGAGATCATAGCCGCGCTGGACCAGCGCGGCCTCAAGGTTCCTTCTGAGTTTAGGACGAACTTCACCGAGAAATACAAGGACTGGGCAAGGTCACAGAACGATTTCGTGATCAACGAGAAACTGGACCTGCTTGAACTGTTATTGACGAAGATCCGCAACGTGGAGAAGATAATCGAGGAGAAATACGGCAAAGACGAGGACGTCCAGCTCATGCGGACGGTGCCAGGCATCGGCCTGGTCACCGCCGCCGTGGTCAAGGCGGAGATCGGGGACATATCCAGGTTCGAAACGGCGGAGAACCTGGCAGCCTACGTCGGTGTATCGCCGACGACCTGCCAGTCAGGAGAGAAAACCTGGGGCGGACCGACCAGGCACGGGAACAATCGGGTCAAACACGTTCTAATTGAGGCGACGCTGTTCCACTACCATTTCTGTCCCGATTCGAAGATATCCGGTTACTATCTCAGGAAGAAGGACAAGATCGGCGGCAAGAAGGCCATCGTGGCCTCCAGCCGCAAGCTGCTGGAGGCGTTGTACTTCATGATCACCAGGAAAGAGGTATTTCACGCTCATTGACTCGAGACCACCCGTTTTTCCTGCACCATCGAGTGCCCTAAATTGATCGTGGCAGGTCTATGAGAAAAGACGACGGACGTGTCATCATACGGCTTTGACCGTGGAAAGGTGGTTGTCAGATCGTCGCGATCGAAGTAGGGTCGAGGGCAGAGAACGGATCGAGGGAGAAATCATGATGTAGATGTAGAACGAGAGAAAATACCTAGGTCGGTGGGGACCTCTTTAACAAAGGTGGAAAAGGTGTTTGGTAATTTCACTCGATTAGTTCCTGTCCATGCATGTACTTGCGAAGTACTTTGGGTATCACAATGGTGCCATCCTTCTGCTGGTTGTTCTCCAGTACCGCGACCATTGTTCGGGGGAGCGCGACGCCCGATCCGTTCAGGGTATGTACGAACTCGCTCTTCAGGTGCGGTTCGGGGCGGAACTTTATCCGGGCCCGACGCGCCTGGAAATCGGTGAAGCAGCTGCACGACGAACATTCCAGCCATTTCTGCGTTCCCGGTGCGTGAGATTCGATGTCATACGTCTTGGACGATGCGAAACCCATGTCGCCAGTGCACAGCAATAGAACACGGTATGGCAGCTCCAATCCGGCCAAGACCGCCTCCGCATCCGCAAGGAGCGTCTCCAATTCGGCATATGAACCCTGCGGATGTACGAACTTGACCAGTTCCACTTTGTTGAACTCGTGGACCCGTATGATGCCTTTCATCTCCGCATGGCGTCCCGCCTCACGCCGGAACGATGGCAGGTATGCAGTATAGAAGATTGGTAATTGGTCCTTCTCGAAGATCTCGTCTTGATGCAGGTTTGTTACTGGCACTTCTGCCGTCGGATTGAGCCATAGATCGTCCCTTTCGCACCAGTACATGTCATCGGCCATCTTGGGGAACTGGCCGGTCCCAATGACCGCATTCCGGTTGATGATCACGGGCGGGAATATCTCCATATATCCTTGCTCGTGATGCAGATCCAGCATGTAGTTGATGAGCGCCCTTTCCAGCCGGGCACCATCTCCCTTCAGCACATAGAAACCGCTGCCGGCGATCTTGGTACCGCGGTTAAAATCGATGATGTCCAAGTCCTCGCCGATCTGGATATGGTCCTTGATCGCGAAGTCGAACGTGCGTTCCTTTCCATAGGACTTCACGCAGCAGTTATTATCATAACAGGCACCGACAGGTACCGTCACGTCGGGCATATTGGGAATTAGGAGGACCACTTCGTTGCGGGCGTTCTCCAGTTCGGCCACCTTGGCATCAATTTCGTTGATCCTGGTCGCAACTTCCTTCATCTCCGCGACCAGTTTCGCCTTCTCGTCGCCCTTGAGTTTCGGGATCTGATGGGATGCCTCATTCCGCTTCCTCTTCATCTGGTTGGATTCATCGACCAGTCTTCTCCATTCGTTGTCTATCTCCAGGAACTTGTTGAGCAACTCCTCTGGATAGTTCCTGTTCTTCAGCATCCCCCTTATCCTGTCGGGATTCTCCCTGATGACTGATACGTCCAACATCTGAATCCTTCCTAGAGGTCTATGTAACCCTTGCCATCGAGGAAATCCTGCTGGGTAAGCAGAACGATCGAGCCACGGACGTCCACCAGGACAGCGCCCGAACGCTCCGATATCTCCTTTGCGATGACATCCTTCTCATCTCCGGAAGCAGGCAATAACCTGATCTTCACGACCTTTCTGGTCTTCACCTGGAGCTTGACCTCCTCGATCAGGCTGTCGGTGATTCCGTCCTTGCCGACATGGATCGTCGGCTTGAGGTCCGCGCCTATTCGCTTTATTTCCTTTATGGTGCGCTTGGGCATCGCTTGTTCTCCTTCTTTTCCTGAATATATGGCATCCGCCTTATATGATTGCACCCAAGGCAATGAACGACGATACGCTGGTCACGCAGGCGAATGCGGCAATTGCGCCCAGGGATTAGTGGCAGATAGCACTCCTTGCACCACATCTCGTTCTTCGGCATTGGCACATTCGAACGCATAGCGATCTTCCTTGCGAGCTCGACATAGCGCCTGCCTCGTTGGATATTACCATTTATGGCCGCGGTCCGGGCAAGAGACATCAGGATCGTCATGCGCCTTTTGGCGATCCCTTTCACTTCCTTGTTACTTATGCGTCTCTTAGCCACAATATTACTTCCAAACGCCTCGAAAGTGTACTCCAATCAAATAGCTTTCCCTTAGATACGAAAGATCATTTCCTCAATAGCACGATTCTCCGTGGATACAGACCATGGAGCTGATAGAATGGTAACACCTCTTCGTTCCCCCAAAGGACCGTGGTGCGGACCTCCTTGATATCGTGCTCGTCGATCCAATCCAAAGCACCTTCGATGAGCTTTCCACCCAACCCCTCATTCCGGAATCCTTCTGCGACATAGATCGAATCGATCTCCGCTATGCCGTTGAGCCCCACTGTGGAGACGCAATAAGCAATGTCCCTATTCTCTGGCTTTCCAACCAAGCTCACGATCTGGACCAGGATGTGGCCTCCATAGGATTTTTCCAGTAGCTCCAATCTCCTGGATTCGAAATCTATGTCTTGGACCTGGTCTGAGAAATGCCCCGACCTTGAGGAATGGAGGTCTCTGAGCTCGCACCAAAGCGGTTCGATCCGGGGAAGTATGTCTGCCCCTCCGATCATTAGCACGGTCTCCATACACCATCATTGACCATCGAAAGGATAATGATGTTGTGTGGCATCTTGCATTCCATGAACATGGTTGCGCTCTTCCATAATTGGAAAGCGGCAATCAACTGGCATGTTCCCATTACATCAATCTTATATAGGAAAACACTAATCTAGCCTTCCCGTCGTTATAACTGTATTTAGGTGATTAATCATGGCACGCAAGCCCGGAAGGATGTACCGTCAGATAAGAGGTCAGGCATACTGCCGTAGGGAATACATGGGTGGAGTCCCTGCCAACCGTATCAATACCTATGACTTGGGAGTCCCGAACGGTGACTTCGCTGTAACCATTGAATTGAAGGCCAAGGAGCCCTGCCAGATTAGGCACACCTCGCTAGAGGCGGCCCGTATCTCGGCGAACAGGCTTCTCACCAAGACCGCCGGTGCAACCGGCTACCACTTGAAGATAAGGCCATACCCGCACCACGTGCTCCGCGAGAACAAGCTCGCTACCGGGGCAGGCGCGGACCGTGTCTCGAGCGGTATGAGGGCGGCATTCGGAAAGGCGGTCGGTACCGCTGCCCGGGTCCAAGCTGGAGACATCCTGATGATCGTGAGGGTTCCAGTGGCTTCGCTCACGGCGGCCAAGGATGCGTTGTGGAGCGCTTCAATCAAGTTGCCCACCCCGACCTACATGAGGATCGAGCAGGACGGCAAGATCATCCACTAAACTTTTTAATGGGTGCTCCTCTTTCCGAACAGGAGCGCCCCATGTACGATTTTCATTTTGACGATATCGCCACGTTCGTGACCCGAAAGGGCGCTAGGAACGTTGTTCTCCAGATGCCTGAAGGCTTGAAGGTTTATGCCCAGCAAATCGCATATGAGATCGAGGCCAGGACAAAGGCCAAGTGTCTGATCCTGGGCGACCCTTGTTATGGGGCGTGCGATGTTTATGCCGATTACCGGAACCTCGGCGATGTACTGGTCCACATTGGCCATGCAGAGATACCGTCCATGAACATCGGAGACCGGGTTTTGTTCATCGAGGTCGGATTCGACTTCAACGTCGCCGAACTGCTGGAAAAGGCGGCACATATGCTCAAGGACCGCATTGGCATATTCACTACAATCCAGCACTTAAGGCAGATCCCCGATGCGACCCGCTGGCTGATCGATCATGGCAAGACGGTCAAGGTTGGAATGGGGGATAGCCGTCTCAAGCGGGAGGGGCAGGTCCTCGGCTGCAACGTGACCGCGGCGACCAACATCGATCACGAGGTTGAACAGTACGTCTACATCGGCAGCGGCAACTTTCATCCGCTGGAGGTCGCCATCGAGACCAATAAGCAGGTCATAGTGCTCGATCCGGTCATGAACGAGGTCAGGGAACTAGAAGGTCTGAAGGAGAAGATCCTCCGGCAACGGCATGGGGCGATAGCCCGTTGTCACGATGCCAAGGATTACCTCATCATCGTCTCGTCCAAGCTTGGTCAGAACCGGTTATCGATGGCATTGGACATTAACTACAAGCTCCGTTCGAAAGCACTTGGATCGAACATCGTAATCATGAACGAGGTCCGTCCCGATTATCTAATGCCATACAAGGCTGACGTCTATGTTTCCACCGCCTGCCCGCGGCTGGCGATCGATGATTATCTTCGTTACACCAAACCGATCATCACACCGGTGGAGCTCGAGATCGTACTGGGTGAAAGACTTTGGGAACAATATCGGATGGACACGATCCTCGGCTGAGCATACCGCCTGGCCACCGATCGGGGGCTGGTCCATTCTTACGAATCTCGTGCCAGACAATATGACGCGCCATTTTCAAATGTACCAAAAAATCGAATAGTGTTAGACACATCGGCCTTTGCAATGGTCAATCCTGAGCACATTTTCAAAGTTGCCAAGAATGCCGAGCGTAAGATCGGTATCGGTATCGGGTCCAGCGAAGAGAATGTCGAATCCAGTGTTGCCATTGCCAATGCCAGCAAGTATGGCACGACGACCATGTTCGACGATGCGGTCGAGCTCGTTTCAGCTCTGAGAAAAGGTGAGATCGACGCTGCCGTAAGGGGAACCCTGGACTCCAAGGAGGCCATGGCGGCGGTGAAAACGGAGTTCGGTCTGGACCATGTTCTGCGCGTCGCATTGATGCAGCCCAGGGGCGGTTCGATCTTCTTCCTGGCCCCCGTGGGGGTGGACGAGGGATGGACCGTGGAACAGAAGGTCGAGATCATGCAGCTCGGCTCCAAGGTCATCCGCAAGATGGGTGTGGTTCCAAGTATCGGGGTCCTGTCAGGCGGTCGATTCTCAGACAGAGGGCGTTGTCCGATCGTGGATAAGACCATAGACCAGGCTGAGGAGGTTGTCAAGATCGGTCGGGCGCAGGGGCTCGACGTAGTACATTGCGAGATATTGATCGAGGATGCGCTCAAGAACAGGAATTTTCTCATCGCACCAGACGGAATTTCTGGCAATCTGATCTTCCGGACCATGCACCTGGTTGACGGTGGAAGGTCCATGGGTGCTCCCATCGTCAATCTTGACAAGGTGTTCGTTGACACCTCCAGGGCAAAGGCGTCTTTCGTGGACTCAATAGCGCTAGCATCGGCGCTGCTTGGTGATCCATCCGGCAAGGGCGGGCATCCTGGTGGTCGTCCGCCGGCAAGAAAAGGCTAATAGGCAAGGAGGGAATAGAGAATGGATAACATGCGTCTCGAGATAGATGGGGAGCACGCGGGTGTCAAGTTCTCCGCCTGCCATTTCATCGCCGGTCATGAGAAATGCGGTCGGCTTCACGGTCACTCGTACGTCGTCAGCATCAAGCTGCACGGCTCGATCGGCGAGCATGGCATGATCATGGACTTCGTCCCTCTGAAGAAAGCGCTCCGGGACATCGCCGATGACCTGGACCACCGGGTCCTGATTCCGGCGAACTCGAAGCGGATAACCGTCTCCGTCGGAGAGGAGGTCTTCGTCAAGGCAGGGCATAAAAGGTATGTGTTCCCAGCCGAGGACGTGGTCCTCCTGGACACGGAAGAGTCGAGCGCTGAGGAGCTGTCCCGTCTGTTCCTGCTGCGGTTACTAGACCAGGTGGATTTCCCGGAGAACGTTTCACGTCTAGAGGTCGGCATCGATGAGGAACTGGGACAGAGCGCATGGGCTACCCATGATTTCCGGTGATATAATATGAAAGCCGTCTCATTGCTATCCGGCGGGCTCGATTCAACAGTAACGCTCGCATATGCCCTCTCGGAGGGATTTGAAGTGGTTCCCCTGACCATCAGGTATGGCCAGAGGCATGCAAGGGAATTGGATGCGGCAAAGGCAGTGGTCAAGCACTATGGGCTAAATGGCCACGTCATCATTGACCTTGACCTGAGCAGTTTCCGGAGCGCTCTGACGAGGAGCGAGATTGCCGTACCGGAAAGGGGTTCGACCGACGAGATCGGCGATGACATACCCATTACCTATGTCCCGGCCAGGAACATTATCTTCCTTAGCATCGCATCCGGTTTGGCGGAAAGTGTTGACGCGGACAGGATATTCATCGGCGCGAACGCCATCGACTATTCCGGTTATCCAGACTGCCGGCCGGAATTCTTCCGGGCCTTCGAGACCGTCCTCAAGGTAGGAACGAAGGCGGGTGTTGAAGGTTCCCCAATGGTAATAGAGCATCCGATATTGCGTTCGACCAAAGCGGACATAGTCCGTCTGGGCAAGAAATTGAAGGCACCACTGCACTTGACCTGGAGCTGTTACCAGGGAGGGACCAAGGCCTGCGGCAGATGTGACTCCTGCCTCATCCGGCTCAAGGGATTTGATGAAGCCGGATTCAAGGACGAGATCGAATACGAGTGATTTTCATGAAAATATGCGAGATATTCCGGTCGCTCCAGGGCGAAGGCACTTTGATAGGAACGCCAACAGTCTTCGTGCGAACCTCAGGCTGCAACCTGGAATGTGCATGGTGTGACACCCCATATTCCAAGAGGGAAGGGGATGAGATGAGCGTCATGGAAATACTGGACAAGGTAAAAGCCTTCGAGATCCACTACGTTTGCGTGACCGGTGGGGAACCGCTCTACCAAGACGAATCGGTAAAGCTCATCGATGAGCTGCTGAAGGCCGGATTCCACGTCTCCGTAGAGACGAACGGGTCGATTTCGCTCGAGGACCTGCCTTGCTCAATGAACATGATGATAAGCATGGACATCAAGTGCCCGTCCTCAGGGATGGCCGATCAGATGGATTTGACCAACCTAGAGCTCCTTTCACCGATCGACCAGTTGAAGTTTGTGGTGGCGAGCAGAGATGACATGATGTACGCAGCAAAGATACTCAAGGACCACAAGGTCGACTGTGCCGTCATCTTCTCCCCGGTCGGGGGATTGAACCTGGAACCGGTCGCCGATTTCGTCCTCAAGAAGAAGCTCAACGTGAGGGTCCTGCCCCAGCTGCACAAGTTGATCTGGGGAGAAAAAAGAGGCGTTTGAGGCCGTCCCTCGGTAATGGGTAACCTGTCCGAAACATGACCGCCAGGTTGATCATCACCAGTATGGCTCCGACTGGAATTGACCCGTTTTAACCAATACTATCGCCTATTTCGAAGTGCCCTGTCTCGGTTTGGCAAGGATTATATATAATAGTAAAGTTACTGACAACTCGTAAGGCAAGGAACGGTAATGAGCGCTATCTACAACAGTATCTACTGTCTTTTGCGTCTCTAGTGCGACTCATCGCTGCGACCCAGGCCTTCAGAGGTGGTTTTAGTGGACGACCTTCGAACGAACGATAGTCAGAACTCGGAAAACATCGAGGATTGCAGGAAGAGCATCTTTACCAGCCAGTTTAACAGCTTTGCTCTATCTGATTCGTTGCCGAAGAAGGTCCTCATATTCGACACCACCCTCCGGGACGGGGAACAGACTCCGGGAATCGCCCTCTCGATCGATGACAAGGTTAAGATAGCATCGGCCCTGAACGACCTTGGAGTGGACGTCATAGAAGCCGGGTTCCCAATTACGTCGGCGGGTGAAAGGGAGGCGATCCGTAAGATCGTAGCTCTGAAGATGAACTCCAGGGTGTGCGGTCTGGCCAGATCCACCAAGGCGGACATAGACTCGGTCCTGGACTGCGGACTGGACTATGTGCACACGTTCATCGCCACGTCGGATATCCATCTCAAATACAAGCTCAAGATGACACGGGAGCAGGTACTGGCGAAGGCAGTGGAGACCGTCGAATACGCAAAGTCCCATGGTCTCACAGTGGAGATGTCGTGCGAGGACGGGACGAGAACCAGCCTTGAATTCCTGAAGCAGATGCATACGGCAGTTCAGGAGGCTGGTGTGGACAAGATCAACCTGCCTGACACAGTGGGAACGATGTCGCCCGCGGCTATGGAAGTCCTTGTTTCCGAGGTCATGAAATTCACCAAGGTTCCTCTGGCCATCCATTGCCATGACGACTTCGGCCTGGCAGTGGCGAACTCGCTCTCAGCCGTCAGGCAGGGCGCAAGGCAGGTGCACGTATGCGTGAACGGACTCGGAGAGAGGGCAGGGAATGCCGCCCTCGAGGAAGTTGTGCTAGGATTGATGGCCTTCTATGGCATCCAAACGAACGTGGAGACCAAGCGCATCGGTTATACATCCAAACTAGTCTCCCGGATCACTGGTATGCCGATTCCGGATAACAAGCCCATCGTTGGGAACAACGCCTTCGCGCATGAGTCAGGGATACACGTCCATGGCGTGCTCAAGGACCCATCCACATACGAGGCGTTCTGCCCTGAACTGGTCGGGATGCAACGCACCATAGTGCTGGGGAAGCACAGCGGGGCACATTCGATCAAGCAGAAGCTCAAGGAGTACGGCATCGACGCCGCTGAAGAACAGATCACCGAAGTGGTAGAGAAGGTCAAGAAGTTGGCCGAGAGCGGCAAGAACGTCGACGATGCCGAGCTCGTAGCACTGGCATCGCACATCCTCGGGATGTCGGTAAGGGAAGAGCGCAAGATAAAGCTCAAAGAGTTCACCGTGCTTACGGGGATGAACATCACTCCCACGTCCACGGTCGTGATCGACATTGACGGGGACATACGCCGGAGCTCCAACATCGGCATCGGTCCGGTGGACGCAGCCCTGAATGCCATCAAGAGCGCGGTCAGCGACAAACTGTCTCTGGTCGAATACCGGCTCAGCGCCATCACTGGTGGGAGTGATTCACTGTGCGAGGTGACGGTGAAACTGAGGATGAACGGGGAGGGCAGCACCATGTCCGTCGGTAAGAGCATCGGCACCGATATAGTACTAACATCGGTCGAGGCCACCATGGAGGCCATCGACCGGCTTTATTCTCGAAAGGGCGCATAATGGAGGCATAGAACAATGAACGGGAAGGATCCGAAGACCATTTCAGAGAAGATAATGTCCTTGAAGTCCGGGATGGACGCACATGCCGGTGAGATCGTGGTGGCGGATGTGGACTATGTGATGGTCAATGACGTCACCGGTCCCCTGGCCTTCCAGGAGTTCGAGGGATTGGGCTGCGAGCCGATGCGGGAGAAGATCGTCCTCATACCGGACCACTTCGTGCCGAACAAGGACATCGCCTCGGCCCAGCAGGCCAAGGAAATGCGGGAGTTCGCGAAGAGGTGGAAGATCGATAATTATTATGAAGTTGGACGCGGCGGTGTATGCCACCAGGTAATGGTGGACGAAGGATTCGCGGCTCCGGGACGTTTGATAGTGGGAGCCGACTCCCACACCTGCACCTATGGGGCGTTGAACGCCTTCTCCACCGGTGTTGGATCGAGCGAGGCGGCGGCGGTGTTCGCCACTGGTAAGCTATGGTTCAGAGTACCGGAATCGGTGCATATCCTGCTCAAGGGACGTTTCAACAAATATGTCGGAGGAAAGGACTTGATCCTGAAGATCATCTCTGACATCGGGGTTGACGGCGCTACCTACAAAACGTTGGAGTTCGGCGGTTCCGGTATTTCCGCGGTCAGTGTATCTGACCGGATGACCATATGCAACATGGCCATCGAGGCTGGTGGAAAGGCGGGAATATTTCCGTGCGATTCCGCCACCATAGCGTTCATGAAAGCGTCGCGTCGTGAAGGTTTCAAGGCGGTCTACGCCGATGACGGGGCGAAGTACTCCCAGACACTGGAATACGACCTATCGGAACTGGAACCGATGGTTGCCCTGCCGCATCTTCCTTCCAACGGGAGGAAGGTGAAGGATGTGGACGTAGAGATTGACCAGGCATTTCTGGGATCGTGCACTAACGGCAGGATCGAGGACATGAGGATAGCCGCCGAGATCATAAAAGGGAAGAAGGTCAAGGACGGCGTCCGGATGATTGTCGTCCCGGCAAGTGTCAAGGTGTTCAAGCAGGCCATAGAAGAAGGGCTTCTGAAGATCTTCGTCGATGCCGGCGCCTTCGTGTCCGGACCGACCTGCGCCGCTTGCCTTGGGGGACACATGGGTGTTCTGGCCAAGGGAGAGAGGTGCGTAAGCACGACCAACCGGAACTTCATCGGCCGCATGGGGCACAAGGAGTCCGAAGTCTACTTGGCCGGACCGGCGGTCGTAGCGGCCAGCGCGATTACGGGCAAGATATCGCAACCGCGGGACATCAAGGATGAGTGATCAACATGCAGAAGGTTAGAGGTAAGGTCTGGCTGTTCGGTGATCATGTGGACACCGACCAGATAATCCCGGCGGAACGGCTCACTAGCGATAATAACGATCGCCTGGGGACTTTCGCGTTCGAGAAGGTAAGGCCAGGCATGGCCCAGAAAGTGGAGAAGGGTGATGTCATCGTGGCCGGACGCAACTTCGGCAGCGGTTCGAGCCGGGAGCATGCACCACGTGCGCTGCTCCAGATAGGCATTTCATGTGTTGTCGCCGAGAGTTACGCGAGGATATTCTATAGGAATTCGATCAATGTAGGCCTGCTTCCGGTCCAATGCAAGATCGAAGCTGATGAACAGGACATCCTCTCGGTCGATTTCGACCAGGGGGTCATTAAGAACGAAACGCAGAAGAAGGAATGGAAATTTGATCCGTTCCCTCCTTTCGTTCAGGATCTAATCGAGAAAGGCGGCCTAATGGCCAAGATAAAGGAGGAAAAGAGATGTTCAAAGTAGCCGTCCTGCCAGGTGATGGTATCGGACCAGAGGTAGTGAACGAGGGAATGAAGGTGCTCAAGGTGTTGTCCGAGAACTATTCGGTTCAGTTCGACTTCCAGGAGATGGACATCAACTCCGAGAGGTACCTGCGAACCGGAAAGCTGCTCACAACCGAGGATGTGGAGCAGTTGAAGAGGTTCGACACCATCTATCTCGGTGCGGTCGGGGATGACCGGGTCAAGCCAGGCGTATTAGAGAAAGGGATACTCCTCGCCCTGCGCTTCCAGTTCGATCAGTTCGTAAACCATCGGCCGGCCCCTTTGTGGAAGCCATTTGGCCGTCTGAAAAGGGACATGGACTTCAACATCGACGTCTTCAGGGAGAACACCGAGGACTATTACATCGGGGCCGGCGGAAGGGTCCAGGATGGTCATGGCCAGTTGAACATGCAGATCAAGAGGAACCTGTATGACATGAGGGTCCAGCTCCAGGCAGATGCGGATGCCAAGGACGAGTTCGCATTCGAGATCGGGATGATGTCACGCAAGAACATCGAAAGGTTCGCTGATTTCTCCCTCAACTTCACCAAGATGATAGGGGAAAAGAAGATCACCGTGATCGACAAGGCGAACGTTTGCAGCAACATCTACGGTCTTTGGAGGGACGTATGGTCGGAGAAGTGCAAGCAGGCCAACGTGGAGCTCAACTACATGTTCGTCGACGCAATGACGATGGCCCTGGTGAAGAACCCGGACAAGTTCCGGGTTATCGCAACGCCGAACATGTTTGGCGACATCATCACCGACCTTCTTGCCGAGGTCACAGGAGGATTGGGCTTGGCGCCGGGTGGGAACATCAACCCCAAAGGCATATCGATGTTCGAGCCAGTGCACGGCAGCGCCCCGAAATACAAGGGCTTGAACCGGATTAACCCGATCGCCACCATCCTGGCGGCAAAGTTGATGCTGGACAATCTGGGTCGCAGGGACCTGGGAGATGTCATAAATAAGGGCGTCAGGAAGGCTTTGGACCAAGGCGTTTACACCCAAGACCTGGGCGGAAAGGCGACTACCAGCGAAATGGGTGATGCGGTGGTCGCAGCGATCCGTAGCGCTTGAGAGCCTCAATCTCTTCCTCAAACATCTTCTTTCATCTTTTAATTCGGATCTCAACTTACCCGAAGGGCTAATTAGTAACCATCGCCGCTATGGATAATGTATAAATCAAATCTTCTTTCTCATGGCCAGCGGTTCAAATGTAGTTCTAATTCTCAATATCAATATTGACAATCTGCACTACCAGGTTCAAATATGCCACTATCCCGTAGTGATATTGAGGACAAGTGCTAGGCGCACCCTGGGTGCCGCTAGCGGTCATCGAATGAATCGGTGAAAATATGAAAAAAGTCTGGCTGAAACGGAACCGGCGTGGAGAAATGGGCGTTGGAACGATGATCATATTCATCGCCATGATTCTAATCGCGGCAGTTGCCGCTTCCGTGTTGATCGGTACTGCGAACAAAGTGCGTGATCAAGCTGGCTCCACAGGCGACCAGGCGATTCAAGGAGTTTCCGCGGGACTCAGCATCGAGTCGGCGACGGGTTATGTCGCGGCGATGTCCGACGGATTGAAGGTCGAATCCATCCACATGACGATCAAGGTCGTGGCAGGAAGTCCAGGTGTCAATATCAAGAACATGCTGGTATACGTGACCTCGAACAAACCGATATTCAATGACCAAACGGCCGGCGCGGCCACCTTAACCCTCTATCAGAACGCTGATATGCTGACGAACCCCGCCGTGGATGCATGGAACAATACCGGGAGCTTCGGGGCCCTGAATACGGTTTCCGGGGACTATGCCGGATGGAATGATGGTTACGTCATTGCCCAGGGGGATAAGATCGATATATTGATCCCATTAATTGCGTCCACATCGACCGACATCCAGGTGAAGATGGTCCCGCCTTACGGGAGTTCAACCCAGATCAACCTGCATGTGCCGGATCTGTTCACCGGAGAAGGCTACATCGTCCTAAGGTAAATCTCAAGGGGTCGCCATGCCCCCCCTCTTTTTTTCGTTAGATTTCTAAGGTTTTCATAGTTCGATCTAACAAATATCGATGTCTCAAAAGGGATGATTTGGGGAAATTGTTTAGGAGGATTGTTTCAATCGGCACTCTTCGTCCAACTGCTTTTCGAAATCCTCGAGCTTGACGCCGAACTTGGCTCCCTTGGCCCCATGACGCCGTATCGCCAGTGTCTTAGACTGTTCTTCCTTGTCCCCCATCACGATGATGTATGGTATCTTCTGTATCTCAGCGTCCCTGATCTTACCCTCGACGGTCCCGACGCTCAGGTCTAGTTCCACTCGGTAGCCGAGGTCGAACAACCTTTGGTATATCGCCTGGGCCGCTTTCGCATTGTCGTCCTTGAAGGCGATCACTCGGGCTTGGACTGGCGCCAGCCAAAGAGGGAGGTTGCCATTCAGGTGTTCTAGCAGGATCCCCATGAACCGCTCCAGCGAGCCGTAAACGGTCCTGTGCAGCATGATCGGGGAATGCATCTTTCCATCATCTCCGGCGTACTTGATCTGGAATCTCTCCGGCATCTGGAAGTCCAGCTGTATGGTGGCTGTCTGCCACTCCCGATTCAAAGAATCCCGGATCTTGAAATCTATCTTCGGGCCGTAGAAAGCCCCGTCCCCAGCATTGATCTCGTACTTGACGTTCCTGTCATCCAGCACCTTTTTCAAGGTACTTTCCGCTTTCTCCCAGAGGAACGGATCTCCCATGGAGTTATCAGGTTTTGTTGAGAGCTCCATGCGGTACTCGAAACCGAAGAGCTTGTAGAACTTGTCGATGAGGTTGATGATGGCGTTGATCTCGCTCTCCAATTGCTCTTCCATGCAGTATATGTGTGCATCATCCTGAGTGAACTGAATCACCCGGAACAATCCGGACAGGACTCCGGAGAGTTCCACACGGTGGACTTCGCCGAGTTCTGACACGCGCATCGGTAGTTCCCGGTAGCTCCGCTCACGGCTGGTGAAGACAAGAATGCCCCCGGGGCAATTCATCGGTTTAGCACAGAACTGCCGCGTATCGTAGCTGGTGAGGAAGATATTATCCTTATAGTGCTCCCAGTGGCCTGACACCTTCCAAAGTATGTCGCTCATGATCTGTGGCGTCTTGATCTCCTGATAACCCGCTTTCCGGTGCTCTTCCCGCCAGAAATCGATCAGAGCATTCCTGATGACCAGCCCTTTGGGATGCCAAAAGACCATTCCCGGAGCCACATCGTAGAAGCTGAACAGGTCAAGTTTCTGCCCCAGGATCCGGTGGTCATTGTCCTTCAGGTTCTCCTTGCTGAGCTTTGCTTTGGAGATCTGCTTCAGCAGGGCGACGTTGTCGATCTGTTCCGTTTCGATCTTCTTCGGAGCTACCCTGATCTCTCTCGAGAGCTCGGACAGGGGATGCCCTTTGCAGCTTATCTTGAAAGCCTTATACCATCCGAAAGGCGCCCGGGACACTTCCACTCCCTTTTCCTTCAACATGGCCTCCATGGTGCGGAGCATCTTCTTTCCTGTCTCTGGGTCGGATAGCTCCGCGGAGAGATGCGCGTATGGGTAGAGCATGACCCTTTCCGCCTTGACCTTGGTCAGTATATCGAGCAGGTTCTTTACCGCCAGTTCCGCCACCTGATCCGAGGTCTCTTGATCCTGTTTCTCTACGGTTATGAACGCTACCAGCACTTCCTCTGCCCGTCCTTTGTGCTGATCATCGGGGATCTTCTCTGCTACTGGAGTCGGTTTTTTCGTTTCGAACTCCATGTAATCGGCGTGAATGTAAAGGGTCCTCATTTTATCGCCATGAATAGCTGAGCCAATAAACACCCGTGTCATATAAAAAGAATGTCCGGGTGACGATCGATTCAGCCCATGAATTATTGGAACTGGCATGTGTTTTGTACAATCAAATATTTGACGATACAGACCCCCGATGATCATAATCAAGCCAGCGGTCCGATTGTCGTTCAAGCCCCAGAAGGAATTGGATTGTCATTGTCAGTCCCAATTGCCTAGCCAGCAATAACGACAAGGTTTAAGTGCAGAGAATCGATTGCGTGCCGTAATCACTATGTTCCCGAAGAAGTTGAAGAATGACACTGGCGGTCTGGCAAAGGCGGCGCTGATAATCATCGTTGTCCTCGTCATGCTGAGCGCGAGCACGCTCGTCATAGTACTTTACCAGGGAAACCAGGACGCAGAGACCAAAAAGAATCAAACCGTCGTCACCGGGAACACGGTCAAGGTCGATTACATAGGGAAGCTCGCGGACGGACGGGTCTTCGATACCTCATTGGCAAGCGTTGCCAACGACCCAGGGGTCCCGAAATCATTAGCGTTCACGCTTAGGTCCAACACATCATACATCCCACTGTCGTTCACGGTGGGTGGGGGTTCAGTGATCACTGGATTCAACAACGCGGTCATCGGCATGAAAGTGGGCGAGACCAAGACGGTCGACATCTCTCCGGCCCAGGGCTATGGAAATCTGGATCTGAGCAAGGTAAAGACCTTCGACCTGACCGAAGTTAAGTATGTATTCGAAAACATGTCATTCTCGCAGTTCAAGGCGAAGTATGCTCTGGATGCGGTGGCTGGTATGACGGTCGTTGACCCGGTCTATAAATGGCCGGTAAAAGTTCTCATAGCCAACTCCGACTCAGACATGGTCCGGATACAAAACGACCCGATCCAAGGTCAATCTTATCATATCTACCAGAACTCCACCGCCTCTGCGTCTGGATGGAATATCACGGTGACCACCGTTGACACGACGGTCTCTGAGGCTGGCCACATAAGATTAGTGCATGACATTACTGATGCCGACACCGGAATGATCCGCGGCGTCGATGAGAAGGGAACGACCTTCATCCTCGACAACGTAAACACCGCCACCGGAACCGCGTGGAGAAATGCCAACACCGAACTTGTCGGTAAGACGTTAACCTTCACCATGACCCTGGTCAGTATCGCGTGACCAGGCATAAATCGCTTTTAAACCCATTTTTGTTTCATTTTGAATCGGCCACGATTGATGCGTATATCCTCTCAATCTTTTCTACAGCCAGGTCCCAGGAGTATAGGGCTGCCCTTTCCTTCGCCTTGGCACCCAGTTCATGCCTCAGCTTATCGTTCTTTAGCAGACTGTTCATCGCCTCTGCCAGCAAGATAGAGTTCTTCGGTGGGACCACCAAGCCCCCGTTCCCGACAACCTCAGGAAGACCACCCGCGGTCGACCCAATCACCGGTTTACCATACGACATGGCCTCTGCCGCGGCAAGACCTAGGGATTCGAAGATCGAGGGCATCACGAGCATCTTGCATCCCGCGAAGAGATCGGCCTTCCTTTCTTCCGAAACTCTTCCCACGAAGGTCACCTTGTTCTCGATCCCCAATTTTGCTGCCAACCTTTCCAGGCTAGCCCGGGCAGGCCCGTCTCCACATATGATCAGGCGCGTGTTAACTTCCTTCATCGCCTCCAATATGTAATGAATGCCCTTGGTGGCGACCAATCTGCCGACAAAGAGTACGTAGTCCTCCTCGATTGCCGTCCGCTCGATAGGCATCTCAATGCAACTGGACACGACCTCGAGTCGTTCAGGGGCGAAGCCTCTTGCGATTAGGTCATTCTTAACGAAGTTGCTGACGCAAATTATCCTCTCGAATTTCAAAAGGTGACTTTTCCAAAGGGAGTCGTTAAGGACGGAGAGCGGCCTCAATAGTCCTACGCCTTCCCCATACGTATTGTGAAATGTGAAAACCTTGGCGCCAGTATAGGAACGGGCTGCCTTATTGTAAGTGCCCGACCAACGATAATGAAAATCGACTATGTCGGGGTCTTGTTCCTCTATGGCGTCGATTAACCCGGGAGTAATGACGTGTGGCGGATTATAGAGGTTAACGTACCTCGATTCGAGCCTCACCACATCATAATTGTCCATCCTTTCGTACTCTTGCGTGCCTGGAAGGCGGGAAGTGATCACGGTCACCTTGTGCTTATTGCCCAGGCGACGGGATTGGTGATGGATCCGATGCTCGATCCCGCCCATATAGGGATAATGGAATGCGTTGACCTCAACCACTTTCATGTACCATACCCTCCTTTCTGCGCTTCGCCATGGAGAAGACCAGACTGATTGAGATCACTCCGATCACCAACGCCATCGTCACCGTCTCTGCCATTCCTGTGGACATATATACGAAAAATAGGCCGCTCATCGCCAATATAGCTCCATACTTTATAACCCCACCTAAAAATACATAGGTCAAGACCCGCCGGAAATTCCAATGGCGGATAGCTGCAAACGCTCCTATGAACGGTAAGACCGGTGCCACTCGGTTCAACAGCACTATCTTCTCGTTCTTGACAAACAGCATACCACAGTACCGATCCGCCGATGATTGGATCCGCTTTGGGACCCTCATGTTCTTGATTACGTAGTAGAGCGCTGAGATGCCCAGTAACTCTGCCCCTGCGAGGACCACCAAGATCAGGATAGCGAATTCCGTTGTCGGTTGGACCATGAATATGATCACCGCGAATAGTTCCGGTAAGGTGGGAAAAACGACGGCATCGATGAAGAACAACAGAAAAATGCAGAACAGCAAACCCTCCGTGCCGAGAGGCTGGAGCGATTGGAATACTTCCTGCCCAATATCGAACATTCAGTAAGTTGAACAAATGGCGGTTATTATTGCTTTCGCTTGTTCTCGGATCATCGAGGGGGTCTTGACCCGAAATCGGACCGCCTTTTCTGGCCGTTTGAGATTTGAGCCTTGGAACGGTCCTTCATTAACCATTCAGGGCAGTTCTAATCAATGTTTTTATACCCTCACATAATATCAAAATGGATGCCGTGAACGTTCTCAAAGTCTGCATGCTCGATCCCCTATTCTTCCCTTATTTCGGCGGGACCGAGAAGGTGGTTCTGGAGGTTGGGAGCCGCCTGGTGCGGGACCACGGATACCACGTGGACGTGCTCACCTCGATGATACCACAGGCAAAGGGCGTGCGGAGTGAGCAAATAAACGGACTCAATGTGATCCGTTCTCCTTCCATTTATTGCGAAAGGATGCCCTCCTTCCTGCCTCCACCTTTCACTCTGGCTCCATTCATCAACAAAGACCTTGAGAAATACTGTGCGGACGATGACATCTTCCATGTGCACAATCGGTTCTGGTACTCCCCCATGACGTATACAAAGGTGAAGCACCGGATGCGGAAGAAGCTCATGATGACCATCCATAATGCCAGGCCCAGGGGTATCTCTGAGGGAGTTGATTATTGGGGCGGGGTGTTCGATGACATTATGGGAAACCGATTATTTTCCATGTGCGATCGCATCAACTGTGTCAGCAATGCGACGATGGTGGAAACGATACCAAAGGTGCTCCAGGGACGCTGCGCAGTGGTCTACAATGGAGTGGACACGTCCAAATTCCGGCCTGGGCTCGATCATTCACAATTAAGGGAGAGGCTGGGCTTGGGAGAAGCTCCGGTCATCCTTTCAAATGGCAGGCTGGTCGAACAGAAGGGATTCAAGTACCTTATCGAAGCCTTCTCTGCCGTCCGCAGGGAGATCAAGGATGCCGAGCTTATCATCATAGGGAAGGGGCCGTTGAAAGAAGATCTGATCCAGCAGGCGGCCTCGCTCGGGATCGGAGGGTCAGTGAGGTTCGTGACCGGAATTCCGGAGTCGGAACTGCCCCTCTACTACAGTATGGCCGATGTCTTCGTGCTTCCATCACTGTATGAGCCTAGTGCGGTGGTCCTTTATGAAGCGCTATCGAGTGGAAAATCGATCGTGGCCACATCGGCGGGAGGGAATAAAGAGATAGTGACCGACGAGTGTGGAAGCGTTATCTCGGTCCGCGATGCGGAGATCATGGCCCGAAATATCGTGGACCTGCTCGGTGACCGAGCTATGCGCCAGGCAATGGGACGCGCCTCAAGGTCCCGGGCGGTGGAACGCTTCGATTGGGACGTGATCACCAAGGGTTGGGATCGGTCCTATCGGCTTCTATTCTGACCTATCTTGCCAGTCTTTTCTTCTTTGCCTCAATGGCGTATTCGTAAAGTTCCACCATCTTCTTGGCGCTCTCCTTCAACGAATACTCCTCAGCCCGGGCCCTCGCCCTTGCACTGACATTGTGGCCCGAGTCTAGCGCCTTCTGGGTGGCCAAGGCCCAGCTTTCAGGGGTATCTGAGAAGGTAAAACCGTTCACGTCGTTGGTGATGATCTCAGCGATCGCCCGGTAGTTGATCCCACTGCAAGGCTTTCCGCTCGCCATAGCCTCCAGGACGACGAGGCCCTGGGTTTCGAACTTCGAGGCAATGGTGAAAGCGTCGCTGGCAGCGTACAAACCCGGGAGGTCCTCGTCCGGAACGAATCCAGGGAAGAAGGTGCTGGCCTGGATGCCTAGATCGATCGCCTTCTGCTTGGCATGGGCTTTCGCCGGCCCTTCACCAGCAATGATAAGTTTGGTATCTGGGTCCCGGTCATGAAGAATCTTAAAACCCTCTAGGACGAGGTCCAGATTCTTTTCCCATGCGATCCTCCCAACCGTCAGGATGACCTTTCCCCCGTCGAGACCATACTTCGCCCGCATGTCGGAGCCGCTATTGCACGGATTGAACATGACGGTATCCACCCCTGTCGGGATGACCTCGATATGTCTCATATGCTTCGCTGATTGCTGCAGCTCGGTCTTGATGGCATTCGTCGGGACTATGACGGAATCGGCTCTTTTCAGCAGACCCTTCAGATAGGTCCACATAAGTCGCGTCACTACCCAATCCGGCAATGGTGTGAAATTGTAGAACTTGGCCGCGTCGGTGACCATGGTATGAAATGAAATGACCACTGGCAATTTTAACGTCCTTCCGGCGAACATGCTCCGGAGCCCCATGAACAGCAATCCCTGAGCGTGAATGATGTCCACGTCCAGCTTCTTCAGGATGTGGCACTTGTCAGTGGGAAACATGGGGATGGAGTATCCCTGGTATGAATTGAAGCTCTTTGACTTGAAGTAATATACCCCATCTTCGCGCTGCTTCGGGTCCTTCGGTTCCGGGGCGAAGATGATCACCTCATGACCGAGTTCCTCCAGGCTCTTCCTGGACAATAGGATGGAAGTTACCACTCCGTCCCTTGACGGGAGGTAACTGTCCGTGAACATGGCGATTCTCATCTTTTCACTCGTCCAGACAGGGACCGATATTTTCGATTATATCGTCAGGATCCTTGCCGATGACGCCGATCCTCGGCATCTTCCCCATCCCTTCGCACTCAAATAATGAATCTGGTACTAAACCTAATTGTTCCACAGCCCCGTCCATCCCCTCCAAGGTCAAGGATACCGTACCAAAATCGTTGCTCCTTACCACCAGGAGGGGCGACGCCAGGTCTCTGATCAATTTTTCGTTCTTTTCGGAGTGCCTAAGCTCCAAGCCAGACAATAGGTAAGGCCGGTCACGATTTACCAGCATAATTGCTCTGGAGATCCAGTCCGAGGCTCCAAAGGAGATATCGCCTTTCCTTTCAAGCCTACCGGTCACCCTGTGGATATTGTCTTCAATGCCGCAAATCTCGAAGAAATCCTGTGGATTGGGGAGGGCATAGACAAAATCCATACCCGTCTCGGGAACGAACTCAGGTCGAATTCTGGTCTCTATCGTCTTAACCGCCATCCGCAGAGATAGGATGTGGGGGTAGCGCATGGCCTCTTTCTGTTTTGTCGCCATCGGATTGACGATAGCCATACCCTTACCGAGGCGTGTGGACATTGCGATCGCATCCTGAATACGCCGCTTAGAACCGGCAACTGCGTGCCTTATGTCGTAACCTTTGGCCAGGTATCCTGCGATATACGACGAGAGCGTGCATCCAGACCCATGTACTTTGATCGGGAGCCGGGGTGACGTGAACTCGGTCAGGACATCATCATGGAGGAGCAGGTCGGTGACCATCGCCGCTTCGAAATGTCCACCTTTCAGGAGCACGGCTTCGGCGCCGCTGGCGGAAATGGCACGGCAGGATTCCTCCGAACTAAGTTCATCCAGTATCTTAATCGATGAGAATTCCTCGGCCTCCATGCGGTTTGGGGTAACCAGAGTTGCCAGGGGAAAGATCTTGTTCAGCATCGCAGCCTTTAGGTCTTCCCTGAAAAGGGGCGATCCTACACCCGCGCATAGCACTGGGTCGACAACCAGGGGTACATCTTCCTTCGATAGTTTCCTGGCAATAACTTCTGCGATCTCGGAAGAATAGAACATGCCGGTCTTGACCGCATCGATCCTCAGGTCATCAAACACTGCATCTAGCTGGGAAGCGACAGTCCTTGCCGGGATTGGAAGGATTTCCGATACCGTCTGGGTGTTCTGGGATGTTACCGCGGTTATAACGCAGCAACCATGCAGGTCCATCGACGCGAATGCTTTGAGATCTGCGGCGACGCCCGCCCCTCCGATAGAATCGGTTCCTGCGATGGTCAGGACCGTGGACATGTTTAGGTATTGTTTTCTCCGATTTAAACGAATATGCCAGGTCTGGCGACTGGGTTGGAGATTGTGGATGGTGATTTAACGCAACCCCTCAGGATATGAGATAAATCAGGAAAATCTATCATATCATTGAAAATAACATTGAAAAGCGATCATCCCGCCATTGGTTCAGTTCTCGGTCTCGATATGGCGTCAGTTTTGGTATTACAATATACTACTGGCTATGGTGGAGATGCACTCAAAAATCGGTATATTGACTGAAATCTAGAGAAAGGTTAAATAGACTGATTCTCATCGAATGAAATGATGAAGGCGTCAAGCGGGCATTTCGTTCTGAAGGATGGCACGGACTATGAAGACGTAGCTAAAGTCTTCCCTGAAGTGCTCACCACTTTCTTGCAGGAGACCGATCAGGTCCCTGAAGACCCAGACGTCATGCAGATGTTCATCTATCTAAACCAGACCGAACTGGAGAACAACAAGAAACCCGAGGGGTACAACCGGAAAGGCCGGATGAGATTGGTCTTCCCGATGACTCGAAAGGAGTTCTATATCAGGGGCTCGTCGAAAAGCGGCGAAGTAGTCCGGGTGGCGGAAAAACTAAGCAAGATCCTCAATAAGGGCGGGGTGCATCACGAGATGCAGTGGAACGCCCTTAGTTCATCAGAGGAGTAGATCATTTGCCGGTGCCGTGAACGCGTCTCCGGGCATATAGGTTCTTTTTTTATCGTTTACGGCCTGAGCAGGTCATTCCAGACCTTCACCATGCGGTTGCGTTCTGCTTCGCAAAACTCGACCTGACCGTTGGCTACTTCCTCGGCTACATCGATCTGGGTATCGACGCTCGAAGGCGAAGTGCCTCCATAGGAGGTCCTACGGTTCATGCAACTCTCCACCGAGATGAAGTCCTTGACCTCCTTGCCGATCTTGGCTGAGAACTTTTTCAGTTCGGTGACGCTAAGATCGTCAATCCTCTTGTTCTGGCCAATGCAATGGCGGACGACCTTCCCAACGATCTCGTGCGCCTGCCGAAACGGGACCCCTTTTGTTACCAGGTAGTCGGCCAGGTCGGTGGCATTCAGGAAACCCTGGGATGTGGCCGCCAGCATCCTGTCCCTTTTCACGGTTAGGGTCGATATCATTGGCGCCATCATTGCCAGGCAGGAAGTCACGGTCTCGTACGAAGCGATGACCGTTCCCTTATCCTCCTGCAGATCGCGATTATAGGAAAGCGGGAGTCCTTTTAGAAGCATGAGCATGGTCATGAGGTTGCCAGTTGTAGAGGCAGTCCGTCCCCGGATGAGCTCGGCCACATCAGGGTTCTTCTTCTGCGGCATTATCGAGCTACCGGTCGAATAGGCATCGGCAATCTCGATGAACCCGAACTCCTGGCTTGACCACAATACCAGTTCCTCGCTCATCGAGGAGAGGTGGTCCATGATCAGCGCGGCGCAGAACGAGTATTCCAAAGCGAAATCCCGATCGCTGACACTGTCCATCGCATTGTGGGTAGGTCCGTCGAAGCCGAGCAGTTCGGCGGTCATGTGGCGATCGATCGGATAGGTTGAGCCGGCCAATGCTGCCGAACCGAGTGGTGAGACATTGAGGCGTTTATATGAGTCCAGCATACGGTCGACATCGCGCTGGATCTTGAACACATGCGCCATCAGGTGGAATCCGAAGCTAACCGGTTGCGCATGCTGTACGTGAGTGAAGCCCGGCATGACCGTATCGACGTTCAGCTTGGCCTTCTCTATCAATGCTCCTTGCAGCACCAATAGCAATTCTGCCGTGTCCATGACCACGTCGCGCATGAACATGCGGAAGTCGGTCGCCACTTGATCGTTCCGGCTGCGTGCCGTATGAAGGCGCCCTCCGGCCTCTCCGATCCGCTCGGTAAGGTTGAACTCGATGTTCGAATGGATATCTTCCAGCATCTCGTTGAGATCGAACGAGTCCTCCTCGATCTGGCCGATGATGTCCCTCAGTCCCATGATTATCCTTTCGCCATCCGCCTTTGTTATGATTTTTTGCTTGACCAGCATCTTGGCGTGGGCGATTGATCCGACCGCGTCGTACCATGCGAGCATGGAATCGACGGAGAGCGAGGAGGTGAACGCCATCGTTCCTTCGTTCGGCGCATCGCTGAACCTCCCCGACCATAGGACCTTGTTAGGCATCTTCAACACCTACTTCCTCAATTTCTGGGTCGATGCCACGTTCTTCAGCGGCAGTCCCCATACATATATGAATCCCTTGGCGCAGCTGTGGTCGAACTGATCTCCCTTGGCGTATGTGGCCAGTCCGTGGTCGTACAGCGAGTACTTAGACTTGCGGCCGACTACCACCGCCAGACCCTTAAATAGCTTTACCCGAACCGTTCCGGTCACGTATTCCTGTGTGGAGTCCATGAACGCGTCCAAGGCATCCTTCAGAGGGGAGAACCACAGTCCGTCATAGCACAGTTCGGCATAGCGCTGTTCGGCTCCGTGCTTAAAGTTGTTGACATCCTTAGTCAGCACCATCTTCTCCAGGTCCTTGTGGGCCTCGATCAGGACGACCGCCGCCGGTGATTCGTATATTTCCCGGGACTTGATGCCCACCAAGCGGTCCTCCACTTGATCGATGCGGCCAACACCATTAGCTCCAGCAATGACATTGAGCTTCTCGATCAGGTCCACGGCGTTGTACTTCTTGCCGTCCAAGGTGAGGGGGAGACCTTTCTCGAAACCGATCTCCACGTAGGTCGGCGTGTCCGGCGCCCCGGCCGGGCTCTTGGTCCACTCGTAAGCGTCCTCTGGCGGTTCCTGCCAGGCATCCTCGAGGCAACCGCACTCGCAGGACCTGCCCCAGAGGTTCTCGTCGGTGCTGTACGGTGAGGCTTTCTTTACTTTTATCGGGATCTTGTTCTTCCGGGCATACTCGATCTCTTCCTCCCTGGTCATGACCCACTCCCGCATCGGGGCGATGATCTCGAGGTCTGGCGCCAGCGCACCGATGGAGACATCGAAACGCACTTGGTCGTTGCCTTTGGCGGTGCATCCATGGGCGATATATTGTGCTTTCTCCTTCTTCGCCACGTCCACCAGGATCTTGGCGATGAGCGGCCTGGCAATGGAGGTGGCCATTGGATATGATCCCATGTACATGGCGTTGGCCTTCAGCGCCTTGAACACGTACGACTCGGCGAACTCCTTCTTGGCGTCAATCGCATACGCTTTCACAGCCCCGATGGTGTAGGCCCGCTCTATCGCCTCATCCATCTGACCGGGCTGGCCTACGTCGACCCCCACGGCGATCACGTCGACGTCATACTTCTCCTGTAGCCAGCGGATGGCGACCGACGTGTCCAACCCGCCGGAGTAAGCAAGAACAACCTTCTTACGTTCCGATGACTTGATAGATGATTTGCTTGCTTTCTTACTGGGTACCATATGAATCTTTCACGGTGAGCGGGCGGAGCTTATTAAGCGGTGATGACTGGCGAGAGACATTTAGTGACGAGTCCGTCTTCCTTCGGACATCACAAGGAACCCCATGGGGCTGGCCATAGTTCCGACAGGGACAGGGGAGATTCCGATTGTCTCATTTGGGTCATCATGCTTAATAAACATCGTTCGTAATTCGGCAACTCTTCACAAGGTGATTGAGGACAAACATCATGATACGCGCAGCGATAATCGGCGGTTCGGGGTATACCGGCGGAGAATTGGCCCGCCTGCTATGTCGTCATCCTGGCATTAAGCTCCAAGCGATGACCTCCAGGCAGCATGCTGGGGTCAAGGTCGCCAAGGTCCACACGTTCCTTAATGGGTTCGTCGAACTTGCCTTTACGGAGAAACTCCAGGGGAACGACTATGACGTAGTTTTCACAGCCACCCCTCACGGAGCCTCAATGAACGTGATTCCGGAGCTAGCCTCGTCAGGGGTAAGGTGCATCGACCTCTCCGGTGACTATCGTCTGATCGACCCAGAGCTTTACAGGAAATGGTACGGTCTGGAGCACCGGGACGTTGAGAACCTGTCCAAGGCAGTCTATGGTATTCCCGAGCTTTTCCGGGACAAGATCAAGGGAGCGAATCTCGTTTCAAATCCCGGTTGCTACCCTACTTGCTCCACACTTGCCCTCGCCCCGCTGTTCGCGAATGGTCTGGTCGAAGAACGGGTCATCATCGATGCCAAGAGCGGGACGTCCGGTGCCGGGGCAGAGCCATCCAAGGCCACCCACCATCCGAACTGCGGTGCCAGCTTGACCCCCTACAAGGTCGGGGTGCACCGTCACACGCCCGAGATCAAGATGATCCTGGAGAGGATCTCCGGATCGCCGGTCGAGCTCATATTCACTCCTCATCTGGTGCCGGTGGTCAGGGGCATGTTATGCACATCGTATCCGCACCTAAAGGAACCGATGTCACGCGAGGAAATCGCCACACTTTACCGTGATTTCTATTCTGGTTCACGTTTCATCAAATTTGAGCCGATACCCACCATGCAATCGGTGGCCGGGTCGAACTTCGTCGAGATCGGGTTCGAGACGGTGGGCGAACGCAACGTAGTGGTAATGAGCGCGCTGGACAACCTGGTGAAGGGTGCGTCTGGCCAGGCGATCCAGAATTGCAACATCATGTTCGGTCTGGACGAGAAGACGGGACTGGATTTCCCGGGACTGGGGGTTTGAAAATGGAAATGATTGAGGGCGGGATAACCTCGCCGAAAGGATTCAAGGCGGCCGGCATTCACTGCGGCATCAAGAAAGAGAAACTGGACCTCGCCGTCATCTATTCAGAGAAGCCGGCACGCTGCGCCATGGCTTTCACTCAGAACCGCGTGCGGGCGGCGCCTATCGAGGTCATGATGAAGAAGGACCCCGCCATGCTGCAGGCCATCATCGTCAACTCCGGGAACGCCAACGCGATCACCGGTCCCCGCGGGCTGCACGACGCGAACCAGATGATCGCTGGCCTGGCCAAAGATCTGAAGATCAAGGAGGACCTGGTCGGGATAGCATCGACAGGGGTCATCTCACGGTTCCTGCCCATGGAGAAGGTGATGAGCGGCATACCGCTGGTGGTCAGTAAATTGAGCCAAGGGAAGGAAGCAGACCTGGCCGCGGCCAAGGCCATCATGACCACTGACACCGTGGAGAAGCAAGCGAGCTGTAAGGTGACCTTGAAGGATGGAACCACGGTGGTAGTGGCTGGAATAACCAAGGGGAGCGGCATGATATCCCCCAACGTCAAGGTCCTGCATGCCACCACTCTCTCGTTCATAACCACCGATGCCAAGCTCGAAAAGAACGTGAACAAGCAGTGGCAGGAGATCATGGACCAGTCCTTCAACGTCATCAGCGTGGACGGGGATCAGAGCACCAATGATATCTCCATCCTCATGGCCAACGGATGCGCGGGCGGCGCTCCGGCGGACAACGATGCCGCTTTCTGGGACGGTGTGAGGTACGTGGCACAGCAATTGGCCAAGAAGATCGTGATAGATGGGGAAGGGGCGACAAAGTTCATCGAGGTCAAGGTAACCGGGGCCAAGGACCCAAAGGAGGCACGCTGCGCCGCCAAGGGCATAATCTCATCTAACCTGGTCAAGACCGCGGTGTTCGGGGCCGACCCCAACTTCGGTCGCATACTATCAGCCCTCGGCAACTCGGGTGCAGATTTCAAGCTGGACGAGGTAGTGCTCAAGCTCAGCGACGATGAGACGACGGTGACACTGTTCGAGAAAGGTTCCCCCACCATGATACCGGGTACCCGGTCAGAGGTCGATGCGAGGAAGATCCTGGCCGGCAAAAAGGTCATCGTGGACCTGAACCTGGCCGTAGGGTTCTCTTCCGGTGAGGCGTGGGGGTGCGATCTCACCTACGACTATGTGAAGATCAACGCCACGTACACAACCTGAGGCAATTGAATGTCCACTACCGGTTCAGACTATCCAAGGGCGGAAGAGCTGAAGGGAAAGACCGTCGTCATCAAATTCGGCGGAAGCTCCATCGGCGGTGCCAATGACCAAGGGCGGTTCAGCCTCGACATCGCTTTGCTGGTCTCGCTCGGTGTGAGGCCGGTCATCGTTCACGGCGGAGGGCCTGAGATCACCGAGGAGATGAAGAAGAACGGTCTCCCGGTGCGGAAGGTATTGGGGCTGAGGGTAACCGACGACAATACCCTGATGGTGGCCAAGAGCGTCCTTGGTCGGATCAACGACTCGCTAGTCTCCTCGATCCGTTCCGCGGGGGTAAAGGCCATAGGTCTGGCGGGGTCAGAATGTGGGACGATCATGTGTCGCAAGATGGACCCGGTCACTGGCATCGAGAAAGGCACGGAGGTGGTGGCCGACCTGGGTCATGTGGGCGAGGTGGTCTCGGTCGACCGGAGCTCAATAGACTGGCTTGCCGGACTTGGCTTCGTCCCGGTCATATACTCGATATGCGCCGACCGGGACGGGCACCTCTACAACGTGAACGCCGACACCGCGGCAGCCCACGTGGCCAGGGAGTTGAAGGCTGACGAGTTCATCCTAGTGACGGACGTCCCGGGCCTGATGCGGGAGTTCGGGAACCTCGATTCTGTGATAAGAGAGATCCGAACGGACGAAGTGGCCATGCTGGTCGCCGACGGAGTTGTCAAGGAAGGTATGATCCCGAAACTGGAGGCGTGCTGTATCGCCGTCTCGAACGGCGGGGCTGCCAACATCATCTGCGGGAAGGACCCGGATGCGATCATAGCCCAGCTGCTCATAGGGGAGAACCGGGGGACCCGGATAAAACCTTAGAACAACATCACGATATCATCGGTATTCACAAATAAAGAGGGGAAAAAATGGAATTCAAAGAGGTCAAGTTGCTCAGTTCAGCATACCTGTTCCAGAACTATGGCCGTGAGGACATTTGCTTCTCGCGGGGGGAAAGGGAGTTCCTCTACGACCTGCAGGGGAACTGTTACATCGACTATGTCGCGGGCATCGCGGTCAACGCGCTGGGACATAACCATCCGGCGCTGGTAAGGGCGATATCGGAACAGGCCCAGAAGATGATACACGTTTCGAACCTGTATTACGTGCAGGAGCAGGCCGATCTGGGGGAGGCCCTGGCATCGATCGTGCCGAGCCCCTTGGGCGTCTCCATGTTCGTCAACAGCGGCGCCGAGGCGAACGAGGCGGCACTGAAGCTGGCCTCCAAGGCCACCGGGCGTAAGCGCTTTGTAGCCTGCAAGAACTCGTTCCATGGCCGCACCGCAGGAGCGCTCTCCGCCACTGGCCAAGCAAAATATCAGGCCGGGTTCGAACCGCTTCTGTCACAAGCGTTCTCATTCGTCCCGTTCAACGACCCGGAGGCGTTAAAGAGCGCGGTGGATAAGGAGACGGCCGGAATCATACTGGAGCCAGTTCAGGGGGAAGGAGGGGTCATCTCCGCCACATCTGAGTTCATGAAGACGGCCCGCGACGTCTGCGATGATACTGGGGCATTGATGATCGTCGACGAGGTACAAACCGGGATGGGGCGGACGGGCAAATGGTTTGGCTTCCAGCACTTTAACATCGTTCCGGACATGATCACCCTAGCGAAAGCGCTAGGCGGGGGCGTCCCGATCGGTGCGCTGGTCTCCACGAGGGAGATATCCAAGGCGTTCACTCCGGGATCGCACGGGACCACATTCGGAGGGAACCCGCTGGCCTGCGCCGCCGCCCTGGCGGTCATTAAAACGATGAAGAGCGACGACCTGGTGAAGCGTTCGGCTGAGTTGGGCGAGAAGTGGCGTTCCGACCTCAACCGGATCGTCTCCGGCGCCGAATGCGTCAAAGGAGTAAGGGGGCACGGCCTAATGACCGGAATCGAGATGGGTGATAAGGCCAAGGAGTTCCAGCATTTCGGTCTCGGGAAGCGCCTGTTAATCAACGTGGCGGCGGCCAAGGTCGTGCGCGCGGTGCCGCCCCTGATCGTCTCTGACGCCTCTGTGGCAACCTTCAACAAGAACCTTGCGGACTTCCTGGCTGCCCAATGAGCAATGTGTCCAAAAATAGACACGCTCAAATATCCCTTTTTATATATGTTGGATTTACATGAAAGAACAGGCTCCCAAAGAGAGCATCGCGGAGAAGACCAGGGCATATATCGATGCCCATCCCAGCATCAAGGATTGCATCTCCAAGGATCTCATCAACTACTCATCGCTCGCCAGACAGATCATGAAGGACCTCGGAGTGAAGAATGAGGAGGCGGTCATGATCGCTTGCCGGCGCTATTCGGTAAAGCTTTCCAAGAAGGACCATGAGAAGGACGTGCTCAGGATACTGGGCAACAGCCGCCTCGAAGTGAAGACCAAGGTCTGCGCCGTCACCGCCAAGAATGATTGGACCGTTCTACACAAGCTGGAGACCATCTTCCAGAGGCTAATCAATGAGAAGGCCATCATGCAGGTCATCCAGGGGGCGCATGCTATCACTATCATCGCCGACGAGAAGCTCAAGAACGAGGTCGTCAACGCGGTAGGCAAGGAGAATGTTCTTCGGGTCCGCCCAAGCCTGGTGGAGATATCCGTCAAATCGCCCGAGAAGATCATGGAAACCAGCGGGGTGTTCTCCTACCTGGCCTCCAACCTGTCAGAGAACAATGTGAACGTGGCAGAATCGGTCTCCTGTTACACTGACACCATCTTCATCGTCGATGAGAAGGACATGATCCATGCCTACGAGATCCTCTCCAAGATGATCGAGAGTGCGGAACAGATCGAAGGTATCGAGGAGTAAGTCCAGTCCTATTTTTCGGACCTGGAGTTGCTGACGGTTCAATGCTGGCCTCTCAGCAAATCATCATATAATGTTGGCTCTGATTAGCGTTATGTCTGGACAAGGAGCGCGGTATCACGGAGAAAGTTCCTAACATTGTAATCGAACCACCGGGGCCGAAAGCCAAGAAGATCATCGAGATGGATAGTGAATATCTTGCCACCTCGACCAAGGCCGCGCCATTGGCGGTAGAGAGCGCTTCCGGGGCAGTGATACGCGATGTCGACGGGAACACCCTGTTGGACTTCGCCAGCGGCGTGGCGGTCCTAAACATAGGGCATTGCCACCCGAAGGTGGTCAAGGCAGTGCAGGAGCAGGCGGCAAAGCTCATGCATTTCGCCGGGACCGATTACTATTACGATATCCAGGCCGAGCTGGCCAAGCGACTTTGTAAGGTCGGCCCTGGGCATTACAGGAAGAAGATATTCTTCTCCAATTCCGGCACCGAATCGATCGAGGCGGCTATGAAGCTCGCCAGATATAACAGACCGGACCGGAAGCAGTTCATCGCATTCATCGGGGCGTTCCATGGACGGACCATGGGATCGCTCTCGCTCACGGCATCGAAGAAGGTCCAGAGAAGACACTACACGCCCATGGTCCCCGGCATCACCCATATCCCCTATGCCTATTGTTACCGGTGCCCTTACCACCTGGAGTATCCTTCCTGCGGAATTTGGTGCGCTGACATCCTCAAGGAGGTCTATTTCGAGACCATAACGCCGCCGGATGAGATAGCGGCGCTCTTCATGGAGCCGGTTCAAGGGGAGGGGGGCTACATCGTTCCTCCGGTTGGATGGGGGAAGAAGATCTACGACATAATCAGAAAGGAAGGCATCCTGCTCGTGGATGATGAAGTCCAGGCTGGAATGGGCCGCTCAGGCAAGATGTGGTGCATCGAGCATCACGGGATAGAGCCGGACATCGCATGCATGGCGAAATCGCTCGGCTCAGGATTGCCGATCGCCGCCACCACGTTCCGGGCTGAGCTTGACTGGAAGGTCAAAGGGTCGCATTCCAACACCTATGGGGGCAATTGTGTTGCCTGCGCCTCGGCCATGGCCACCCTGGATGTCATCGAGGAGGAGGGCATCGTGGAGATGTCTGCCAAGAAAGGTCTCCACCTGAGGAAGCGCCTTGACGAGATGAAGGAGAAGTACGAACAGATCGGTGACGTCCGTGGGTTCGGCATGATGCAGGCGATAGAACTGGTCGAGGATCGACAGAGCAAGACCCCGGCCTGCAAGCTCCGGGACACGGTGGACGAGCTGTGCCTCAAGCGTGGGGTGATCACCCTAGGTTGCGGCCGATCGGGCATCAGGGTCATCCCGCCTATCATAACCCCGATGGATCAGCTGGACGCCGGGTTGGACGTACTGGACGGAGCCATAAGGGACGCCATCTGGAAGTAGTCAAATGAAGCTCTTGAAGCATGATGCGGCTTCTGTGGTGCCCGGCCAAGGGTATGCCAAGAGGATGCTTATCGACGAATCAAGCATTGGCATTCCCGGTTCTTTCATCCAAGAGGTGGAATTCAAGAAAGGGGACGTCGTTCGGCAACACCATCATCGTTTCCAGACGGAGATATTCTATGCACTCGACGAAGCGCCTTTCGAGATAAACGGCCACAAAGTGACGATGAGCCCGGGCGACATAGTTGTCTGTGAACCGGGAGACGTTCACGGGAACCCGGAAATCCCCCGGGACTTCAAGATCCTGGTCCTGAAGGTGAATTTCCGAGAAAACGATATTGTATGGGAATGAGCTTCCCACAATCTGCCCTCAATTCTTTTTCTTCTTTCTTGATTTTCTGAGAGCCATTTCCCCGACACCGCTGTCTTCCATGATCTTGCAGATGGTACCGTCCCTTTCCGAGACCCAATAACGGAATCCTTCCAATCCCGGTTCATGGTCGATGCTCGCGGTCCAAACTCTGCCCAGATATTCCTTCTCCACGTCAGCCAGCGGTCTCTTCTCATTTGTTTTCATTGTAAATGGTCCCTGTTATTCTCTAAGACGGCTAGGAATGCACTATTACTAATCTATTCGCATCAACATTACCTTGTTTCTCATCTTTTTCGGGCAGTATCGGTCCCGATTGCAGTTCTTCGCAGTGATAGACCTCTTCCTAGCCTTGATCGATGAGGTGAATGGAAATGACCAAATAGGTCAAAAACAAGCCCCTGACTCCGACATGACCGCCCTCCATGTCTGGGATGCCTCTCGGATAAACCGAACGGGAACTCTGAACCATCTCCAGTTCTAGCCTGCGACCATGGGGAGTAAGGGTCCCTCCCATAGTGGAAGGTTCATCTCAAATGTTCATTTGTTCAAAGACAGAGAACGATTCTAGATATGGAAGAAAATGGAGCCACCAGGGAGATTCGAACTCCCGACCTGCTGATTACAAGTCAGCTGCTCAACCGGACTAAGCTACGGTGGCGTTGTCCCTCGTAATGCCATCAAGGATAAATGATTATTCCTTGCAGACATGCAAAGAAGATAACCAGTCTGGTCGATCGAAGCCCACTCTATCAGACTCTGGCACCTTATCCTCCTCAATTCTTCTTGCCTTTCTTCTTCTTTGACTGTATGGATTTCTCGCGGGCTTTTCTGCTGTTTCGCCTCTTCCATACTGACCTTCCATAAAAGCCGAGCACTATCAGATCGAACACTACCAGTATAATGAGGATGATGCCGTTTCCCCCAATATTACCGGGACGGTCTAAGGACGCTATCGTCGTGCCTATGCTATAGTAAACGGTCTCGTCAGGTGCCAATAGTATCCTGCTGTAATCAGAGCTGAATGGTCCAACCACATACGTCCAAACGGTTGATCCTTCCTGACCGACCCTACTTATCGAGGTTGCATCGCTGACCAGGAACCCTCCGTCGGGATAGGTGGCCCAGATCACTCCCATGTATGGTCTTTCCCACTTTATGCCCCCATCGGGGTTCAATGCGTAGGTACTGTTGCCGACGATGTCTCCGCAATAGATGATCCCATCGTTGTCGACGTAGGTGTCCTGTCCAACCCAATAACCGGTGATGAAATCGTCCTGGTTACCCGCATATGTAAGAACGGTCTTCCACCGTTGCCCTCCGTCGGACATATTGGTGGCAATGACGTTTACCACCGAGGTCTGGTTATCTGTATACTCCCTCCTCACCTCGTACTGAACTTCATCCTTTGTGCTGAATGGGCCGGGTGTGTAACCAGGGACGAATCCTGCCTGAATTATGTAGAACTCGGTCCCTTCGCTATTGATGCCAAGTTGGTATGTCCCACCGTTGTCATAGGCATTGACCAGGAACGTCCCATTTGGGCTCACCCTGGGATCCTGGAAGGTAAGCCCCGGCAAAGGCCTGTCGATCTGCCAAAGCTCGGTCCCGTTGTTAGAGATCTTGATGATAGTGTCCAGCAGGGTCACGTATGTTCCTGCGTCGGCGTCATATTCGCTCACATAATGGTTGGCGATCACGGATCCATCATCATAGGTGGCTAATATCGAAAGGGTACCATTGTCTACGACATAGCTCCAACGGTAGTTGCCCATGCTGTCTAGGGAGGTGAGGTTGTACCATCCCCCTTTGCTATTGTCGTCCATCCAGACAGTGATGTATGGCCAGTCCACGTAATAGAATCCGCCATCGGCGCCTTGAACGGGGTAGGGCTGGGCGTTGACCCCCGTCCTCCACTTGAGCTTACCACTCGGATCGAACGCCATGAAGTAATTGGGATAGTAGCTTTGTGTCTCAAATGCGTAAATCGTACCATCATCTCCTTGGTACATCAGGCTCATGTTTGCTGGATTGTTGGCCATGTCGTTCTCCGCGAAACTCCAGCTTTCCTGCATGCCACCTGCTTTCATATCAGAAAGGACTAGGAATGCCCCGAGCACCGCTGATGATACCAGTACCACGATCATTATGACCGATATTCCGTCGACGACCCCTTTGCTTCTCCCCAAATTGCTCAACGCGGAGGATTCTTACCCAATGATATATAATAATTGAGTTTGGGGAACAAAATCGACAAAACAAAGACAAGGTCTCTGTTCTAAGTCTCTGATTTTAAGGATCATCCAGACGTTCTCATTGTATGGCCAAGATTCGGATAGTGTCCCTCATGGTCAGGTCAACTTTCGATCCGATGGACGAGTGACTATCTTGGGCTCCAAGAACACGGGTTGGATCCATGCTTTAAGCCCATCCTTATAAACCTCTGCCCTTACATAGTTCTCGCTACCATCAACACGGAACCGCGCATCTCCCCCGAAAATGGTCTTCAACACGATTCCATCCAGACCGTAGAAGATGATGTAATCAGCATTATTGGAGCTGACATTGAAGAACGCGCCATCGAATGAAATGTTATCGATCCTCGGCCCTTGTGTGGCATAGAATGATCCACGCTTGATCGCATTCGTAATATTGTCGGTTGACAGGCTACCACTCATCCGCACCTCGACCCAAGCTTTCCCGAAATGATCTGGGAGATGCTCATCATCTGTCGCGATGCCCCAGACTCTTTTACCTCGAGTCAGGACGTCATCCCATTCTTTAGTTGCGGTAGTGTTGTGGTTTGCATTGAATACTTCAAGGCAAGTGTAGTTTCTCAGATTTTCTAGGACTTCCGTGCCGTAACTAACGGTCGGAAGATTCGGATGGTTGAGTGAGACCATCCCCCCTTGCTCAGTCAAATTGTTGATCCGATCCTGTATTGGTGCTGTTCTTGACGGCGTATAGGAGATGTTGTACCCACACATGTGCGTGGTCAGACCAGATTCAGTGGAGCCCCCTCCATTCTCTTGTCCTAGTATCAGTATGTCGTTTCCGCTGACCCTGGTTATCTTTTCATGATCGGTCAAGGCGATGAAATCGAACCCGAGACTGGCATAACGCGAGACAACTTCCTCTGGACCAAATGAACCATCGCTTTGGTTGGAATGGCAGTGAAGTTGTCCTTTGTACCACAAACCTTCCTGGTCATAGGGATTGTAATATGACGAGATCCTGACTCCATTTTCCATTCCGATATTTGATAGAAGCACTAAGGCGACTAGCAGTGCAACCACAATGATCGTCAGAAGCATAGTCCGAGTTCTCTTCATGTTGCTTCATGTTTACACTGCTGGCATGAGTTAAAAACATACCGGGATGGTTGAATGCCCCCACCATATTCAAATTTGAACTGGTTTTACTCCTCTCCAATACTTTTTGGGGGACATATCGATCTCATCCAGATGTCAGCTCGTTCCTGATCCATTCGAATGTCTCTAGGGTATTGTTGAGGATGGCTGCAGCCCACTCCTGTTCATCCGTCCTGATCTTCAAGATCGATTCATATCTTCCCGCTCGAGCGATTTTAACGCAAGAATCCATCAGATGCACCGGCATGCCCAGTTTTCGCACCAGAGGGGCTAGTCCGCTCTCAGAAATTGAGAGTCCTTTACATTTTGCCAATAATACAACACCCATGAGCGTGGCCGTTCGGCAATGAACAAGTACGAATCTGCAACGCCCGATGCCGTAGACCTCGTAGGCACCCTCCAACTCATACCATACATCTTCCAGAACTGCATCCTCATAGTCGCCTAAACAGCAATCGCCCATGGTATCGTCCCCCCTTTGAGGTCTTAAGGAATCTATATTCAATTGATGGAGGCAACTTGCGTTTAGTCTGGATGTAGTTTTGTTATTTCAAAGGCTAAAAGACCAACATATTTATCAGAAGAGTTGGATTTCAACCACATCTCTCGGGTTCAGTTCCCGACAACCATCTGGCGATTCAAATGGATAAGAAATCTCTAAAATTTATCGAAGACTTGTGCAACGTCCCAGGAGCTTCTGGTTTCGAGAGGGAGGTGGCAATCATGTGCAAAGGCTACGCTTCCGAGTTCGCGGATCGGGTCTACAACGACAACATCGGCAACCTGATGTTCGAAAAGAGCGGAGATGCTGGTCCAACCGTCCTGTTCGCTGCACACATGGACGAATGCGGGTTCATCGTGACTGGAATAGAGTCACACGGCTATCTGACGTTCAACCAATTAGGGGGATGGTTCGATCAGGTCCTTCTCGGACAGCGGGTTGTGATCATGAGCAAGAAAGGTCCCTTAAAAGGGGTAATCGCCTGCAAGCCTCCACATTTGATGGAATTGGAGGAGACGAAGAAGGTCATTACAAAGGACAAGATGTTCATCGACCTGGGATGCGCCAACAAGGATGAAGCGGAGGAATGCGGGGTAAGATTGGGGGATTGTGTCGTTCCGGACAGCCGTTTCAATTGGTTCACCAAGACCAAGTTCAAGGACGGCAAGAAATCGGGAAAACGAACCTTGGCCATGGGTAAGGCATTTGATGACCGGTTGGGTGTCTGCACCGTTCTTGACCTGATTAGATCGCTCACCGAAGGGAAGATCAAACATCCGAACAAGGTCGTAGCGGCATGCACGGTGCAGGAGGAGGTAGGTACCAGGGGGGCTAAGACCGTTGCCAACAGCGTACGGCCAGATGTTGCCATCATCGTCGATGTGGACATAGCCGGGGACGTTCCCGGTATCGATCCCATCCTAGCCCCGGCGCGGATGGGGGACGGACCGGCCATCACCGTCTGGGACGGCGGCATGATACCCAACCAGCCGTTGAAGGAACTGGTCTTCTCGATTTGCGAGAAAAAGAAGATCCCGTACCAACTATCCTACGTCAAAGGCGGAAGCACGGACGGCATGGCTATCCATGTAGCCAATACTGGGGTCCCGACCATCGCCATAGGAATTCCGGTTCGGCATATCCATTCCCACGTAGGGGTGTTTGACCTTAAGGACCAGGAAAACTCCGTCAAGCTGTGCCTGGAGCTCGTAAAAGCGATGGATCGGGAAACGGTCGAGTCGTTCACAAAGATATGAGCGTCCCTAATTTCTCGCTCCAAACTGCCGATTTCGGAGAATTTCAATCTGCCCAGAATTGGCATCGTATTGACCTTCCAACTCGATGGATACCAAAACTTATAAGAACAATCATATATTGAAGGGAGTCAAATCAGACGACCATTCATGGTGAATTTCATGTCAACTGAAAACTCTGCACAGGTCGCAAAGGGCGACATCATCAGGCTCGAGTACAACGCATGGACCGTCGATACCAACGAAATGATCGACACCACAAGCGAGGAGAAGGCAAAGGAAGAGGGCATCTTCAACGAGAAGTTTACCTACGCTCCGATGCCGCTGCTCGTCGGCGGTGGCCGCATCTTCGAGGGACTTGACGAGGCCTTGGTAGGGGCCGAGGTCGGCAAGGAGACTGAGGTTATCATCCCGCCAGAGAAGGCAGCCGGACCAAGGGATCCGAAGCTGGTAGAGGTACACTCGGTGCGCGAGTTCCTAAAGCAGGAAGTCGAGCCCCACCCGGGCATGGAAGTTACCATGCACAACAAGAGCGGTATCATCACATCGGTTTCCGCTGGCCGCGTCAAGGTTGATTTCAACAGGCGCTTCGCTGGGCAATCGCTAAAATACGTCTTCACCATCATTGAGAAGATCGAGGGCGACGAGAACAAGGTCAAAGCGATGCTGGAGATGGACTATGGGACATCTGAAGGCTTTGTTATCACGAAAGAGGAGGACCTCGTCAAACTGGTCCTGCCGGACGTATGCAAGTATGATTCGAAGTGGACCATGGCGAAATACAAGGTCGTCGCCGACCTGCGCGAGCTCTTCGGAAAGGTCACAGTGGACCTGATTGAGGAGTATGTCAAGAAGGACGAGCCCAAGGTCGAAGATAAAGCCCCTGAGGAGCTAGGCTCCGAAGAGGACAAGAGCTGAAATTCAGTTCCCTATCTCCCCTTGCATGTTGAAACGCTTTACCAAACTCCTTCGAATGGACGAGTGGCCTAGACTGGATATGGCAGCAGCCTCCTAAGCTGCAGGTCGGGGGTTCGAATCCCCTCTCGTCCGCTTCCCTTGATTAAAAATTTAACTCATCGATCTTGAGCCTTCTGACCGGACCCTCTGAACTCGGTCGGGGTCTGCTCGTAACGTGTCTTAAACGAAGAATAGAAGCTCGAAACGCTACCGAACCCGCATTCGGTCGCGATCTGAAGCATGCTCTTGTCCGATTCCTTGAGCAACTTAGCGGCCTTGGCCACACGCAACTCATTGATGTATTTGGTGGGAGTGGTGTGATGTTTCCGATGGAACTCGCGGATCACCCTGTTCTGGTGGATATCCAGTCGTTCCAGCTCCGAATATAAGCGTTCCCTGTTGTCATAAAAGCGGTCACAGATGTTCTTCAGCTGATCTGGCAATGGGTTTGCCCTATCCTCTTCAGATAGATCAGGCTTGCATCGCTTGCATGGTCGAAAGCCTTCTGCTTCGGCTTCTTCCGCACTATCAAAGAACTCCAAGTCCTTCCTTAGGGGTGATTTGGATCTACATGAAGGGCGACAATAGACGCCAGTTGTTCGAACGCCATAGAAGAAAACGCCATCGAAGGTCTCATCTTCATTAATGATGGCTTCCCATTTCTGTTGATCAAGAGGATCCTGGGCATTTCTTCGCATATGATCACTTCCCCGGTGGTTCGGCGTTCCCTTAGATTCCTTCCATGTATTCAATTCAATCCATGGATTGGACGATCGGCCCTGCCTTTCGAGGTGCAATTGCTTCTCCTTGATATCCAACCCTCCCAGATAACCAACGAGTTTTCCATTGGCACCAATGACCCGGTGACAGGGTATGAATATCGAGATCGGGTTCCTGTTGTTTGCCATGCCCGACGGCCCTCGATGATCCTGGGAAACCGATGCATCTGGCAATTTCACAGTAGCTCCGGGTCTGCCCGTATGGTATTGCACGAAGGCTCTCCCAGAGCTTCAGCATGAAGGGTGTTCCGGACGGGGCTAGAGGGATCGTGAATTCCTTCCTTCTGCCGGAAAGATAGTCGGAAAGGTGTTCTTTCACCTCAACGAGCAGGTCGATCTCATTTCAACCGCCTCATCGGGAGCTCTTTCTTTTTTAAACCAAAGATTCGTGATTGAATGCCCATCCTCTGCGATTCCGATGGTCCCTAGAGAGGTCTGGCAGTAAATCTTCTTCTTCACGGGTAATATCCTGCAGATCCCACCACTTTTAGGATACCAGAACATCATTTTATAACTGATTTTTTCGATATTTCCTTTCAGGATTTCACCGGACAATTCAGGGAAAGGAAATTCCATTCCACAATACATAGCACGAATTTTCAAAAACGAAAACTCTGGACACAAGTTAGAATATCCAGAATGATTATGTCATGATGGGAAGGACTTGTCGGGAGAAGAATTGCTACTAGAAGGGGATATCCACCCAGATATGATGAGGAACGTCAGGGATACGATTGAGACGACCATTTCTGGTCTGGAATCGATAGAGCAGACGATGGAATTGGCCCTCAAACACCCTGACAATATGCCTATAGACAGTATCATGCTGGTTCTGCAGACCGCTTTCGTGATGAAAAAGAACCTGGTCTATCTACGGGCTGGAATCGAACGGAGCAACACGTTCTGCGAGGCCGATCTAAGCCGCCTCAACATGGTGATCAATGCGATGAACATCCTCGACGCTTTCATGAAAGGGAATCTCGATGAAGGCCCGGTCAACGAAGCCAAGGATTTCCTCAAGTCAGCTCTACCAGGTAGGGCGGATTGATCGCAGTTCGATCACACTTAAAATTAGCGCCATCTTCTATTTCCTCAAGATTAAATCGTCAGAACGTGATATGGCGCCAGATGGACCAAACAGATATCGCGATCAGCAACATGCTCCTCGCGAACTCGAGGCTTTCATTTCGCGAGATGGCAAACCGGCTTGGTATTTCCGCCAACGCAGTCCATAAACGAATCCAATCCTTGGAAGCTCAAGGTATCCTCAGGCGATATACGACAAAGCTGAGCCTATTTGGACTCCGAGCGTTCATGGTGCACATTTATGGTCGGAGCGAGGCTTTCCACATGGATAAGGTGAGGGCGGCGGTATCGCGTGACGATCGCACATATTGGTTCTGTGTGGCCAGCGGCAATTTCGTTTATGTTGGGGGGTATATCCGCAGCCTTACCGAGCTCACCGCTTATATGGAGATGGTGAAAAAGGAGTGCATGATTCCATCCCCAGTTGTCGGGATCGTGGCTACTCCTGAGCCGACCCCGGATGTCGACCTGAATCTATTACCGATCGATTATCGAATTGCCCAGGAACTTAGTGGCGATTCTCGCCTGGACATATCTCAGGTCTCGGAACGGCTCGGCATCAGCGCGAAAACAGCAAGGCGCCGCCTGCAAAGGATGACCGATCTGAAACTGATTGAACAATCCATCGAATGGTATCCCGATTCGAGCAATGACATCATCGCCATCTTCCATGTGAAGATCAAGGATGATCACAGTATTCTGGAGGCGTTCAACGCGATTGGGCCATACAAACCCAATCTGCTTTTCCAGATAGTCTACACGAATGTTCCAGGCCTCATTCTTTGTTATATCTGGACAAACAACACAAAGGGCCTGAAGGAGATATATGACAAGCTGGAGAAGGAGCCATTCTGCGATCACATCGTTCCCAACATCCTTCTGACGGGCAATATCTTCGAAACATGGCGGGAGAAGCTATTGGAGCAGAAGGCGAGAAAGAAGTGAGAACGAAGTAGCCATCTAAAAGTCACCCTTCCCTAATGTCAACCATCGAATTCGTTTTTCGGTAAAGGAAGACGAGATTTGGGATTTTTGCATCCTGCAGGGTTGACTTGGAAAGATAAGGTTGCCGGCCATCCCAATATCAAAGGTGTTGGAATGGGTGAAGCAATATCAACCACGGGATTGGTCAAGAACTTTGGAGAAGTGAGAGCATTGGACGGCCTCACCCTCAAAGTCAAGGAGGGGGAACTTTATGGGCTGCTTGGTCCCAACGGGGCGGGCAAGAGCACACTCATCTCCTTGCTTTCCGGGTTGCAGAAGGCGGACGAAGGCAAAGCAATGGTCCTGGGCAAAGAAATTGTCGACGGGATGGACATCAGATCGAGGATCGGCGTCTGTCCGCAATCCCCTGCTGTCTTCTCTTACCTCACTGGAAGAGAGAACATCGAGTTGTTCGGGGACCTGCATGGACTAACCAAACGGCAATCGAATGACAAATCGATCGAACTCCTCGAGAAGGTTGGTCTGACAAAGGAATCCGGTAGAAGAGCCGGTGGTTACAGTGAAGGGATGAAGAGGCGGTTGAGTCTCGCGATGGCCTTGGTCAACGATCCTGACCTTGCGTTCCTGGACGAACCTACGGTGGCCATGGATCCGCAGTCCCGAAGGGCGATCTGGACCCTTATCTCGGAGCTTCGTAAGGAGGGAAAAACGGTCATCCTTACCACACACTACATGGAAGAAGCTCAAAGGTTATGCGACCGGATCGGGATCATCGACAATGGAAGGCTGATCGCCGAAGGTACATCGAACGAACTTATCCATAAGCATTTGAAATCCAATCTGGAAGAGGTCTTCATTCAGCTAACAGGCAGGGCTATCCGGGAGGGGATCTGAATGCTCGCCCGTGCTTTCGCCCTGGGCAGAAAGGAGATCAGGAGATCGGTGAGGGAACCTGCCACTCTGCTCCTCATTTTGCTGTTTCCGCTCATCCTTGCGATAATGTTCGGGACCGCGTTCGGCGGTTCAGCTGGACAGAATACCCACTATTCGGTCACTATCGTCGATTCCGACCACGGTGCTTGGTCAGAACGTCTAGCGGAGAACATGGGCGCCATGGGAATATTGACCGTGACCTCGAACGACAACGCCTCCGCCCAAGCAGACCTGTCACAAGGAAAGCTGCAAGCCATATTGCTGATACCTAAGGGGTTCAGCGGTCATTGCCAGTCTTTGAAGGATAACGGCACATCCTCAGCCTTTTCCTTGCCAATATACCTCGACAAGGGATCGATGGTCGCTACCCAAGCCATTCCACCGATCGTTAGTCAGGTCTTAAGGGACATGATTCAATCGAACCTCACTTCTGCGATGCCAATCAGTCTCACTACCGCATCAGTGGAGACCAGCCAGATCAACCAATTTGACCTGATGGCACCCGGAATATTCGCATATGCTTCGATCTTCCTCACCATGACCGTGGCACAATCGTTCACCAGCGATAGGGAGCAAGGGCTTCTGAAGCGTATCGCCATGACTCCCACTTCTCCGGCCGAGTTCATAGGAGGCCAAGTCATCGCCAATATGTCCATCGCCATCCTTCAGATGGGTGTCCTCTTCGGAGTGATGTTCGCCATCGGATACCATCCACCCGTCAGCCTGATGTCGATGGTGCTCGGTGCAGTTGTCCTGTTGGTCTTCTCTCTTTGCAATGTCGGTTTCGGATTGATCACGGCCACAATGGCAAAGAGTCCTGGCGCAGCAACTGGGATAGCCTTCATCTTCATCATGCCCCAGATGATGCTAGGAACGTTCATCGGATCGGCGTTGTCCTCCCAAGCCCAGCAAGCTGGGAGGTTTGTTCCAAGCTTCTATGTGACGGATGCCCTGGCATCATTATGGACCAGGGGTGCTCCGGTCGACAGCATCTCGGTTGTGATCGATCTCGCAGTGGTCGCCATCGTCAGTTTTGTCGTCCTGATGCTAGGGATAATCGTATTCCGGAGGTACGGGAGATCATGAGCCTGTTCGACATCTCCGTTCTGATCACCGAAGCTATGTCGAACGATATCGGTGAATCGCTGCAGGTGCTCGCATCCCGAACCTATTGCAGGATATCATTGGTCGCCAGGAAGACAGGGTCGGAGTGCTCGCTGTACATGGAGGTGGTTGTCCGGTACCACGTCGTCCTGTCTTCGAGTGAAACGGCATCAAGGCGAGGTTTGGTCCGCCGTCTCGGACTCCTTGGTTTTAATTCGGTCCAGGAGAATGGGAGCAAGGTGTACGAGATGAGAGTGGCAGAAGAGGGGGTAGAAGGGGCGTTAGCCGTTCTCCTGCTTGACCACAGCTCAAGTGTCGTCGCCTTTCCGGTAAATGACGAGCGCTGACACCGCCATGATCGCCGTCAATATCGCGCCGCCTAAAATAATTCCCGACCTCACAGCCGGATGCTCGACGGTCACTGTGTAAGGAGCGGTCATGTTCCTGATCTCAAGCATATCCGCCGCACAGTAACTGCATGTTTCATCATACGAACTGACCGTAGGCCTCATGAGACACGGGTTGATCTTACAGTGCATTGGACTACTTGGATCATTGTGGGATGAGGCATTGGCGGCTGAGTATGGTGAACTGAGTCCCAGCGGTGCTACCAATCCCAGGAGGTGTCCCATCTCATGTGCGACCGCCACGCGCAGAAAAGAATCGCTGAGAGTATATCCGAAGATCGCGATCCGATCTGCGGCGAACGACAGTCCCACCGCTGCCGGGTCGGAGAATGTGCCATCCAGAAATGCCATATGTACGACGGCGACGCCATCCGAGCTGGAATTCTTAAATGCCGCCGAGAAGATAGAGTTCAGGTCGGCCTCGGAATAGGCTTGTCGCTGAAATGAGCTGTCGATCGTTCCCACAAACAGGTAGGAGATGGAACTTTTTTCGCAATGTCCAAAGATCAAAGATTCAAAGCCGGAGAATGGGAGAATCCTGGAGTCAAGGATGTGCCTGTCGAAAGAGGTCCATTCGACCTTGATCGAAGAGTATTCATCCCCTCTCAGATAGTCCCAGGCGAATCCTCCAGGTGCTTGGGATAGCTGTGAATGAATCGAGCTAGCACTGCTGGTGGATATGAAGTACGACAATTCTGTGCTTGCATCTTGGATGGCCACTACTGAGGTGAACACCCCTGGTAGCATAGCCACTACCGCAATCACAATCGCGATCCGCTTTCTTGAGTTATTTTGCGTGGCGCATCAAAAGGAGGGCATCAATATTAAAGGGTCCTGTCAGCCGTGGAACCAGATAAGCATCCGATCCGATGCCGGCCTCTTCATCTCACTTCGTATCTCGAACCTTCCGTTTCCTGACCCTGGCTGTTGTCTTTTGCGACTGGAGCTCCCTCAAAGCATCCGCGGCAATCCAACGCGCGCTCTTCGTGCCCCTCGACCGGATCGATTCGGCCGATCTTATTGCCGCCTCATGGAGATAGACGTTCCGTTTGCCGACCTGCCTTAACGCCCAGTTGACCGCTTTCTTCACGAATGGCCGATCATCGTCCGCAGCATCGGAGTCTATGATTTCAAGGAAGTCGAGGAATAGTGTGTCCTCTGCCTTCTTGTCATGAACGGCCAGTGCGGCGATCAGGACAAATCCGGCTCTTTTCACATACTCTTCATCCCGCGATGACCATTCTCTTGCTTTCCTCACCGCGAAAGGTGTCCTTGAGAACAGGTTGCTGCAACATTGGTCGCATACATCCCACGAATCGAACTCGCCTACCCAGTGTTCCATTTGGTCTTCGGTCACCTGAGCGGGAAAATCAATGATGGTGGATAGGATTCGAGACTCATGGAACCCGGTCTCCCACAGGTCCAATGCTAGTTGGTGGTCCTTGCCTATCCTCTTGGCCAGTGATCGGAGCTCGACCATCGAGATGCCGAATGCGCGATCGACATTGATGCCAAACCTGGACATGCCCTCGCGATTGGCATCGCTCCTGTTCGCCTCGAAGTATGCGACTATTCCTCTGAGGTTCATGGAAGTCCCATCCAATAATCGCATCTGTCGATGATAAACCAGTAGTTATAAGAAAATGGCGGAAAAAGATTTAAGGGGTTTTCATTAGGAGGATCAGCGTTATTTCGAGGTCACCTCACCGGTGCGTATCCTGATCACTTTCTCGATCGGGCTGATGAAGATCTTCCCGTCACCGATGTCTCCCGTCTTAGCGGAAGCAACGAGCGTATCGACCACTTTCTGACAATCCGCATCGTTAACGACGATCTCGATCTTCGTCTTCGGCAGGAGATCGACCCGATACTTGCCCGCCCTGTGGGTGAACTCAAGACCCTTCTGCTCTCCTCGTCCATGTACTTCGTACACGGTCATCCCGAGCACTCCGATCTGCTCCAATGCCGATTTCACGGGATTGAGCTTCTCGCTCCTGATTATTGCTTCGATCTTCTTCGACATTTCAGGTCACCTTTAGCTGTATGCGCTCTCCCCGTGCTGGATGATATCAGCACCTATGCGTTCCTCGTCCTTTGACATCCTCAATTGGGTTATCTTGCCCAGCACCTTCAGTATTATGAATGTCACACCGAAGGCCAGTGCCCAGACCACGCCGACTGCTATCAGCTGTGCGCTGATCAGGGTTACGCCACCCCCATAGAACAGGCCCTCGTTCGTGACCAAGCCGTTCACTGAGCTAGTGGCGAACAGACCGGTGGCAATGGCACCGAAGGTACCGCCGATGCCGTGCACCCCCCACACATCGAGTGAGTCGTCGAATCCCATCTTCTTCCTGGCCAATATGCCGCCGTAGCAGACTACGCCTGCCCCCATGCCGATCGCCAACGCGCCGGTCGTATCCACGAAACCTGCTGCCGGTGTGATTGCGACGAGGCCAGCGATACCGCCAGAGATTAGACCTAGCACGCTCGGCCTCCCCTGGTGTAGCCAAGAGACGAGACCCCAGGTGATCGCCGCCAACGCCGCTGCGATCTGGGTGTTCGCAAATGCCTGTGAGGCAAGCCCACCAGCTGTTAGCGCGCTGCCGCCGTTGAATCCGAACCAACCCATCCACAATAGACCGCCACCTAGGACGACCATTGGGATACTATGCGGGTGTTCGCCGTTGCCGGCTTGCACGGAAAGCCTCTTGCCAAGGACCAGAGCTGCAGCCAATACCGACACGCCTGCAGTGATGTGCACGACCGTACCGCCCGCGAAGTCCAAAGCCCCCAACTGTGAAAGCCAGCCGCCGCCCCATACCCAGTGCGCTACTGGTAGGTATATGACAACCATCCATATGGCCAAGAATGCGACCAAGGCCTTTAGCTTCATGCGTTCGGCAATGCCGCCGATGATTAGGGCGACCGTGATGATGGCGAACATGAGCTGGTACATTGAGAACAAAATCGCCGGTATGGTTCCAGCATAGTCAGTGTTGGGCAGTTGACCAACACCCTTCATCATGATGAAGTCAAAGTTACCGATCAGTTCGCTCTTGAACCCGCCGAATGCCAGGGAGTAACCGAACAGGACCCAGATCAACGTGACCATTCCCGTGATGATGATTGTCTGGCCCAGAATCGATAGGAAGCTTTCCTTCCTCAACATGCCGCCATAGAAGAACCCTACAGCGGGTGTCATGATGAACACCAATGCCGTCGCGACCAATATCCATGCCGTGTCGCCGGTGTTGATATCTGCAGCCAGGCCGTCCGTCGCCGCCACCGGCGAGGACAGGGCTGGCAGTATCATGATCACCAGCGCCATCAATAATCCGATCTTTATTGCGTTGGACTTACTCACTTTTGTCACCTCAATCGACCTTCGGTCGTAATATGCTAAACGCCCGATTCACATTCCATATCCCGCTTTATGGCCTTTTTGGGGAGGAAATATGAATTTGTCTCGCACATTAATTGGGCAATAGACAAAGGGCTAATAAAAGCTTTTCGTGCGCATCAAATGAATAGTATGTACTGAAATACTAGACAAGTGTATAATAGGAATCAGTCAAATTCAAGATAAAAAGTATATAATCTATCCAGGATTAGTTCGTGTCTGGCTTCAAAATAGATTGCAGCCTAACCACCTTTTCGGGCGGTTAAATGAGGATATTTTTTTGATTCCATTAGGAATCGAACAGTATGGGTCGGGACCAGCGGTGTGCAGCCCCCATTTGACATCAGACATAAATCCGCCATTTCGGAATCTATGTGTCTTCCATTCTTGCGACCGATTATCTCTTCAGGGCGGATTCTATGATCGAACCACTTTGAAGCATATGGTCTGAATGCTGTGAGAAACCAATTAATCCTAACAGATACAATAGATGGCCGGTCTGATGAAGGAATATGAACTGATCGTGATCGGGTCCGGTGCCGGGATGAATGTTGTCTCAAAGGCAAGGAATGCCGGCCTGAGGGTGGCATTGGTAGAGAACTGGGTTATGGGTGGTACTTGCCTCAATCGAGGGTGCATACCGAGCAAGATCTTGACATATCCAGCGGAAATGATTAGGCAGATCCAGCATGCAAAGGAGATCGGTATCAACGCTAAGATCGAGTCGATCGATTTCGACCTGGTTCGCAAACGCATGTGGGATCTTGTGCTTCGAGACAGGAAAGGTATGGAGGAAGGTGTCGCTGCGGACGGCGGTCTGGACTTCTACCATACCACGGCCCGCTTCATCGGTCCTCATACATTGCAAGTGGGTCCGGAGCAGATCAAGGCGCCTAAGATAGTGATTGCCATCGGGGTCAGGACTTTCATCCCGGACCTTCCCGGGCTGAGGGAGACTGGTTTCGAGACGTCCGAGAGCATTTTTGATATGCAGACCCTGCCCCGCAGCATGATCATCCTGGGTGGGGGTTATAAAGCCTGCGAGTTCGGGCATTTCTTTTCTTCATTCGGGACAAATGTGTCCATCGTCGGTCACAATCCCCGGATGCTGTCCCGGGAGGAGGAGGAGGTCAGCGACCTGGTCCTTACCAAGATGATGGAGTACCTCAACGTGAAGGTCAACCAGGAGGTCGTTTCTGTAAGGAAGGGTGAGAATGGCAAGATAGTCGTTATGAAGGATAGGGCTACAGGAATCGTCGAAGAGCTGGAGGCAGACGAGATCCTTCTAACTACTGGTGTGCAAAGCAATGCCGATATGATCGAACCTCATGCCACCGGCATCGAGATAGATCCAGCAGGGTACATCACGGTCAACGAATATCTGGAGACCAATGTTCCGGGGATCTTCGCCATGGGCGACGTGATTGGTAGGACGATGTTCCGACATACTGCGAACTATCACGCTCAACTGGTATGGAATAATATCTTTGCCAAGACGAAGATGAAGCTGGATGAGCATGCGGTCCCGCATGCCGTTTTCGGATATCCGGAAGTGGCGTCGGTGGGCGTTACCCAAACGGAGGCAAAAGCCAAAGGCATCAAGGTTCTCATTGGACTCAGTCAGTATTATGACTGTGCCAAGGGCTATGCTATGGGTGAACGAGACTCGTTCGCTAAGGTAGTGGTCGACCAGACCTCTTACAATATCATCGGGGTGTCTGTCGTCGGCACAAACGCCTCGATATTGGTCCAGGCAATGGTATACCTGATGAACGCGGGCGATCACACATACATTCCATTAGCAAGGAGTCAGACCATTCATCCTGCGTTAAGCGAAGTGGTGGTGAACGCCTTCGGGAACCTTCATGATCCAGACCATGTTCACACGCACGAGCACGAAGAAAAATAAGCATACCAAAGGCGGGAAGTTAGGGGGTCCGGGGAGGTTGCCCCACCTTTTGGATTGGTTTGTTGAGATTCACTCCAGTATGTAGTACCAGAACTGAAAATCCTTCTCTTTGATCATGTTCTTTAACTCGCCGTCGGCGATCAGCCACAATCTTCGACCTAAATAAAATGTGCAAATATGAACGCATCCAGATCCTTCGGTCGAGGCCGGTCGAGAAAATGTTCACTTCTTTGCGGTCTGCTTTCTGGTCGCCTCGGAGTTTTTCGCGTCGATCGTGTGGTTCCATTTCTTGAGCGATCTTTTCCGAGGTGATGCCTACGAGATAGGGAACTGGGGGCGTCAGATAGAAAAGGGAACCGAACAACGTGGCTATCTTCTTCGAGAATGCCATGTTCTTGACGATCTTGATCACGGGATCATTCTGGTCCTCTCCTTTGAGCATTCCGAAGAACGACTTGAGCACCAGTTTGTCGGCATAAAGGACGACACTGATGCTCCATCTAATACCGCGGTCCAGGGTCGTGCTTGACCCATAAGGCTGGGTGGTCTTATTGAGTATCGCGGCCTTCAGGTCGGCGGCCGTTCTGCCTTCGAACATGGTGCAACAGCATCCCAGCTGTCCTAATGCATGCGCGTCGCTCCCTGCGACGCAGGCCCATTTGCCGCATTTCGAGCTCTCCAACGCCTTGCTGTTCGCAATGCCGTCGATATGGCCGCCATTGATGACCTCGATGCCGTCTATATCCAGCGTTTCAATGAGGCTTCCTATGGCGGAGACGTGGCCGGAATATGGATGGGGCGCTAAAACAATCCCTCCTTGTTGCCTTATCCTGCGGATGGTCTCTTCCGCGGAAAGGTCCATAGGTATCTCCTCCGTAAGGAAGAGCCCGATCACCTCGCCATCTCGTGTGCTGACCTCTTCGCCGATAACAACTTCGATATCTGGGTCGTGCTTCGCATATTCTTTTGCCTTCATCGCCCCGGCGATGCTGTTGTGATCTGTTATGCAAAGGACAGATAGACCGACCTGTTTGGCGATCTTCACCACATCCTCTGGGTTTGATGCCGACTCAGGGAACTTCAAGAACTTGTAATGCGCCAGTCCCGAGTACTTTGTATGGACGTGGATATCCGCCTTACTGAGCATCGTTTGGTTCAAGGTTCTCCTGTGTTAAAAAGAATTCGGGCTGGACATCATTTCATACGTCATGTCCATCGTACCCTGGTCCCTATGAAGTGGCAGGTGCGGCTGGAGCTGTGGTTGCCGTTATGAAATATTGAACCAGCCTCGGACCTCGTGTTTTTCAGCCGCTCAGAATCTTCGTTGCTATCATCTTCCCATATTCCCGGCACTTGGCTCTAGCCGCCTCATCCGGCACGAACTGGACTTGCAGGTCCTCGAACGGCAAATCCATTCCGCTTCCGTTGAGAAGTTCCCTCATCTGCTTCGTCGTACCCGCACCCCAGCCATAGGAGTTGAAAACGGCTGCATGGCGGCCCCTTGGCTTCAATCCCTTTATGTAAGTGCCGATATCGGCTATGGTCGGGAAAATGCCATTGTTCAATGTTGGCGAACCCAGTACCAATGCGCGGGACATCATGACCTCCCTCATTATCGTGCTCCGGGGTGTGTCCGTGACGCGGTAAACATGGACCGGTACCCCTTCGGAGGCGATCCCTTCCGCAATGGCTTCCGCCATGATCTGGGTGGATCTCCACATGGTATCGTAAACGATGACGGCACGGGGTTCGGTCCGGTATGTCGCATAAGCCACATATTTGTCTAATATCTTGGCGATGTTCTTGCGCCAGAGGATGCCATGTGCAGTGGCTAGCATCTTGATGTCCAGCTCCTTCAGGCGCTCGAAAGCCTTGATCACCTGGGGGCCATACGGAAGGACGATGTTGGCGTAGTAAATCTCCGCTTCCTCGAACAGGATGCTCTCGTCCACCTCATCATCGAAACGCTTGGAAGACGCGAAGTGCTGTCCGAACGCGTCCATGGAGAATAGGATCCCTTTCTCCGGAACGAACGTCATCATCGAGTCTGGCCAATGCACCATCTGAGTATAGACGAACTTGAGGGTGTGCTTGCCGATCTTCATCTCGGAACCGTCCTCGACGACCTTGACATCCAGGTCCCCGTAGTTCATCCTCAGGTTCTCCTTTCCCATCTTAGAGCAAAAGACCTGGGCGCCACCAGTAAGAGTCTGTGCCATCCTGATGCCGGACGCATGGTCTGGCTCGGAATGATTTGATATGATGTACTCGATCTTGCGCGGATCGATGACAGATCTGATCCTTTGAGCAAGCTGGGTGAAGAACGGGGCTTTGACCGCGTCGATAAGCGTGGGGTGTTCATCTAGGATCAGGAATGAATTGTAAGAGGTGCCCCTGGGTGTCTCGAACCCGTGAAAGTTTCTCGAATTCCAGTCGATAGCTCCTACCCAGTAGATGTCCTCAGCGATCTTGACTGCTTCCATGTTCAATCTCCCGGTAATTATTGCACGAGGGCATATCTATCGTTTGCCGTCCATCAGCATATCGTTTGGCATCATTCTCCGACCGACCGCATATGTTTATACGTGATATTTTGTTGCCTGACTAATGGGAATAATCGAATGGGCTATCGAGCTGATCAAACAGCTCATCGAACTAGGCGGCTATGCTGGCATTATGATCCTCATGGCCCTGGAGAGCATGTGCTTCCCCATACCCAGCGAGATAGTCCTGCCTTTCGGCGGATGGCTCGCCTACGAAGGAAAAATGGATTGGATCTTGGTCGCCTTGGCCGGCACCATCGGTTGTGTGGTCGGTTCCGTTCTGGCCTATTGGGCTGGGATGAAAGGTGGTAGGGCGTTCGTATGCCGATACGGGAAGTACGTCTTTCTGAACGAAGGTCATCTGGACTCCACGGAGCGTTGGTTCAAGAAATACGGTTCCTCGATGATCTTTCTCACCAGGGTGATGCCCATAATACGCACCTTCATCTCCCTCCCGGCCGGAATGGCTAGGATGGATTTCAAGAAGTTTGTCATCCTGACAACGATCGGGTCAGCTATTTGGTGCTTCGCCCTGGCCTATGTTGGATACGCCCTAGGGGCGAATTGGCAGACGATCGAGGTCTGGTTCAGGCAAGCTGACCTGCTGATCGTGGCAGTCTTGGTGGGCCTGTTGGTCTGGTGGCTGCTCCGCAGGAGGAAGAGGCTCGAGACCAGGGAAGAGTATTGCAAGTTGGAGCAGAAGTAATTCAAATTTGTACCTGGAAGATAGGACGGAGGATTCTATCCCTTTCTATCAACATGCAGCGCAGCGATCGGAACGCTTCCGATGAACGGACCATTGCGAGCACCTATCGAATTGTTGATCCGGTCAAGAATGTTGATGCGGTTTCCGTTTCTCGTTGATACCAATGACGCCCAATCTCATACAGAATTACTAGGTCTTCTGGACCGATAATCTGTTTGAACGCGGTTATGGGGCGATGTCGTCAGTATTGTCCTTTTTCGTTCCGGCAATCGATTCGTTCTTGCGGTAGTAACGGTAAGTCACATAGCCGGCCACGCTGACTGCGAGAATTACGATTATCGCCAGATCTAATCCGTCGGTGCTCTTCCAGAAATCGATCCAGTGAGCTCCCAGGTTGAATCCGATCATGGACAGGACCGTGTTCCATACAAGACTGCCAGTGAAGAAGAGCGGGAGGAATTTCTTCAGGTCCATCTTTGTGAGGCCTGCAGGATATGAAATGATCGACCTTACCCCGGGAATCATTGGACCGAAGAGCGCGCCCCACGCTCCGCGTTTGGCGAACCATATGTCCGCTCTTTTGATCGAGTTCTCGTTGATGCCGATGAACTTGCCGAAACGGAGGATGAAAGGGCGTCCCAACCATCTTGCCAAGCTATAGGAGACCGTCGAATCCGCACGTCGCGCCGACACTGGCGACAAGGATGACAAGAACTATGTTCAACTGTCCAGTGGAGGCAAGATATCCGGCGAATGGCACGATGGCCTCGCTGGGTATCGGAGTGATGATGCCCTCGATGAACATAGAAAAGAACAGACCCAGATATCCAGTGTTGTTAATGAAATCGATGACCAATTGGTTCATTGAATCGAACAACAATATCTCACCTCCAAATTTTTACCGATACGGTCAAGTGACGTTCCAGCATACTCAAGTATATATGTACATCGGCAAGGTCACGCGATTGACCCGCATCTATCATCATTAACATCTCAAATCGGCACGTCGCAATTTTTTCACCATTTTTGACTATCTTCTAGATTTCAAGGACGTTCACTTTTCATGGTGGTACAGGCACGAAATTCTGCCAACGAGATCATCGAACCGGTCTTTTAACGCGGGCTCCCATTCAATCCTTCTTTTGGAGTTCCTTGAAGTAATAATATTCCCCAGCTGACTTTTGTTCCCTATCCAGTCTGGAGCCGGGCTTGTTGATCCTTGGCCGGTTCGTGTCATTGTCACGGCGGAATGTCACGTCCACTTTCTTCAGGAACATGTTCATGCCCCCACGCATGTCGAATGGCCCCTTGCCATATCCGCTCAGACCGGGGACACCATCGAACACCATCATCGAATCCGAGACCATGTCCAAGAAATAGATGTCATGGTCTACGACCATGGCCGAACGGCCTTTCTTCTCCATGACCCGGCGAATCGTCTTCGCCGCTTCCATCCTCTGATTCGAATCCAGGTAAGCCGAAGGCTCGTCCAGCAGGTAGATATCGGCCTCCCGTGCCAGGCAGAGGGCGATGGACGTTCTCTGCAACTCCCCTCCGGAAAGGGTCTTCACGTTCTTCTCAAGCAGTGGCTTGAGCGTCAGTGGGTGCTGGATCTCCGTCTGGAAGAACCCGGACTCGAAGAAATCCTTGACATAGGTGTTGAAAAGTTCCGCGACCGTTCCGTCGAAATCGGGCGTTATGTACTGGGGTTTGTAGCTGACCTTTACTTCCTGTTCAACTTTCCCTGAGGTAGGCTCTTGCACGCCGGCCAGCATCTTCACGAAAGTGGTCTTGCCTATGCCGTTCGGACCGACAATTCCTACGGTCTCACCGATCTTGATGGCTCCGGCATCCACCTTCAGCTTGAAGGAGGGATAGGCCATCTCCAGCTCTGGATATTCCAATAGAGTGACTGACTGGAACGATTCCCGCGGAGGGTGTGATTCAAACCGGATCGATGTGTCCCTGAACCGGATGTTCTCTTCCTTCGCATATCCATCCAAGTAGACGTTGATCGCCGACCGGACCTGGCGAGGCTGGGCGAATATGCCGTATGCGCCCTCCGAACCGAAGACCAGATAGACATTGTCGGCCAGGAAATCGAGTATGGCCAGGTCGTGCTCGATGACGATGACCATCTTCTCCTCTGCCAGCCTCTCGATGATCTTCGCCACCTTGATCCTCTGGTAGATGTCCAGGTATGACGAGGGTTCGTCGAAGAAATAAATGTCAGAGTCCTTCATGATCGTGGCAGCAATTGCCACACGCTGAAGTTCACCCCCGGAAAGATCAGTCATATTGCGGGTTATGGCCTCTTCCAGCTCCAGCATCTTGACCGCTTCGTCGAGCTTCATTCGTTCCTGGACCTTGGAAAGGAGATCCCTGACCGGGCCTTTGACCACAGTGGGCAGCTTGTCCACGTACTGTGGTTTCATCGATGACTTGAAACCTTTGGTATAGACCTTGGCCAAGTAGTCATGCAGCTCGGTGCCGGCGAAATGGGCCAGCACGTCCTCTTTGGTTGGGGGACTTTCGAACTTGCCCAGATTGGGCACGATCTCGCCGGACAATAACTTGAAGGAGGTCGATTTTCCGATCCCGTTCGGACCCAGGATGCCGGTCACCTGGCCGGTCTTAGGGGTTGGCAAACGATAGAGACGGAAGGCGTTCTCGCCATACTGGTGGACCATATCTTCCTTCAATTCGTCGGGTAACCCGATGATCTTGATGGCGGTGAAAGGGCACTTGTGGACGCAGATACCGCATCCGGCGCAAAGCTCCTCCGATATCTCCGCCTTGCTGGAATCGTTGAGCCAGATCGCTTCGACCCCGGTCCTGACCTTGGGGCAATACTTGATGCATTCGGTATTGCACTTCTTGGTCTGGCAACGGTCCTTCAGGACGGCGGCTATACGCATGGTACTCAGCAATATGGAACCCTGATAAAAAGCTGTCCCTCCCATCCTTCATCGGTTGAATATGGGCAGGACCTTCATCCAGACATTAAAACGCCGACCCAGAGAGGTCCCGTTCTCATGATTCGGACCTGAGCAAACATCAGAAGACAGTTAACTGGCCCACTGAACGCTTAAATCCGTGTTATGGCATTCTGACCTCGATATTATGGCAAAAGTACTGGTCTGCGTTGCTTGGCCCTATGCCAACAGCCCGCTTCATCTAGGACACGTGGCAGGATCCCTGCTGCCCCCTGACGTCTTCGCGAAATATCACGCATTGAAAGGAAACGATGTGCTAATGGTGTCCGGATCGGATATGCACGGCACGCCCATCACTGTCCGCGCCGAGAAGGAGAAGACCACACCAGAGGAGGTGGCAGAGCGATACCACCGCATGAACAAGAAGGCCATCGAGGACCTTGGCATCAATTTCTCTTTGTTCACCAAGACCACCACGCAGAACCATTTTGACGTCGTGCACGATTTCTTCACTAAGCTGATGGAGCACGGTTACCTCTATCGGAAGGGGGCCATGCAGTACTATTGCCCGAAATGCGGTAAATTCCTTCCGGACCGATACGTCGAGGGCCGCTGCAAGAAATGTGGGGACGATCAGGCCCGTGGTGACCAGTGCGAGAAATGCGGTGCCACCTATGAAGCTGGAGAGCTGGGCAACCCTCGCTGTACAGTCTGCGGGACGACGCCGGAGTTGCGTGAGACGGACCACTATTTCCTCAAACTTTCGGCCTTCCAGCAGCCATTGATCCGCTGGGTCAAGGACAAGGACTACTGGCGCACTAACGTCAAGCTCTTTACCCAGAACTGGCTGGAGGCCGGGCTGAAGGACCGGGCCATAACCCGGGACATGTCATGGGGCGTTACCGTTCCAGTGCCCGGAATGAATGAGAAGGTGATCTATGTCTGGTTCGAGGCGGTGATAGGCTATCTTTCCGCTTCGAAGGAATACTCCAAGATCATTGGCAAACCCGAGTATTGGAGGGAGTTCTGGGAGGACCCGGAGGTCAAGTCCTACTATTTCATCGGAAAAGACAACATCCCGTTCCACACCATCATCTGGCCAGCCATGCTCATGGGCTATGGCGGACTCAACCTGCCGTACGATGTGCCGGCAAACGAGTTCCTGAACTTCCAGGGAGAGAAGTTCTCCAAGAGCCGGGGAATCGGTATCGACGTACAGGACATACTGAAGCAGTTCGACTCTGATGTGGTTCGGTACTTCCTCGGGGCAAACATGCCGGAGCAGCGCGACGCAGACTTCAACTGGGAGGAGTTCGAGACCAAGGTCAATAACGAGCTGGTCGCCACATATGGCAATTACGTCCATCGTGTGCTTTCATTCACCCAGAAGAACTTTGGGGAGATACCGGAGATGCGGCTCAAGGACACCGAGAAGGAGAGGAAGGAGGTCTATGACGCCATCATTTTGGCCAAGACCGAGGTAGACCTTTTCCTGTCCACCTGTCAATTCAAGCGAGCGCTCAAGTCGATCATGGACCTAGCACAGTTCGGTAACCGGTTCTTCGACGCAGTTGCGCCATGGGCTTTGCTGAAGAGCGACAAGGCAAAGTGCGGTTCGATGCTGAACCTGAACCTGGAGATCGTCAAGGCGCTGGCGGTTCTCTCTTGGCCGTACCTGCCCAGCAGCTCCCAGAAGGTCTGGAAGATGCTGGGTAATGACGCCTCCCTGGGACAGGGCTCCTGGACGCTGATCGATGTCGTATTGCAGCCGGGAACGAAGCTGGTAGAGCCGAAACCGCTCTTCTCCAAGGTAGTTCTCGAGAAAGAGGTGGAGAATCCGTTCTCCGCCATGACCAAGCTCAACCTGAAGGTGGCAAAGGTGGTCAGCGTCACCGACCACCCCAACGCCGAGAAGCTCTACGTGGTCCAGCTGGACGCCGGAAAGCCGGTCCAGCTGGTGGCAGGTCTCAAAGCCTACTATACGAAAGAGCAGCTGACCGGGAAGAAGATCGTGTTCATCTCCAACCTGGAACCGGCGAAGCTCCGGGGAGTGGAGTCACAGGGGATGATGTTGGCCGCCGAGATGGACGGCAAGGTCCTGGTGCTCACCCCATCGGGAGATTCGGAACCGGGAGAGGCAGTCGATTCTGGCATGGGCCAATCGGGCAAGGCGATCTCCTTCGACGAGTTCAAGAAATTCACTATCAAGGTCGGGTCGGTCGAGAACGGCATCGTCGACGTCGGTCGCAAAGTGCCGGTCAAACTACCGGAAAATACAAAGGTCCCGGCGCTGGCGGCGGTCCTCCTTCCGGCCTCGGACGCCAAAGAGGCGTTGGCCCTGGCGACGGCCAAAGGCGTGATAATAACCGTTGACGGCGAGATAGGGAACGGGGCACAGGTCAGATGAGAATCGATATGCATGTCCACACTGTCTATTCCGGTGATTCATGCAGCTCGGTCCAGGATATCCTGGACGTCTGCAAGTGTGTCGGAATGGACGGAGTGGTCGTGCTGGACCACAACACGTTGCGCGGAGGAACGGAAGCCGTCGCTATGAAGAGCGACATCCTGGTCATCCCAGGTATCGAGGTCTCTTCCGCAGATGGTCACGTCCTAGCGTTCAACGTGAACGAAGAGATCCCCAGGGACCGGACGGTCGAGGAGACGATCGACCTGATCCATGCCCAAGGCGGTCTGGCGGTCGCAGCCCATCCCTACCGTGTATGGTCAGGGCTGGGTGAGGCTAAGGTCATTGGCAGGAAATTCGACGCCATCGAATGTCAGAACGGCCGCTCAACGAAACACGGGAATCGGATGGCGGCCCATCTGGCTAACTATATGAACAAGCCTCAGACTGGCGGAAGCGATTCGCATGAGCCGGAAACGATTGGGAGGTCATTCACCATCTTCCCAGACCGTTATTCTGATGTCGACGGGATCATGAAGGCACTGGTATCCGGAAAAGCCACCACGGACGGAGCCCACAGGTCCGTTTCCGGTTCGCTCAGATACGGGAAGAAGGCTATTGGCGAGTGGATGGGCCGCGGAATGAAGAGGATGTAAGCCTAGACCATCACTTCGTTCAGGACCGCCCTCGCCTCTTTCGCGATCAGCTGCGGATCGCCGTAGATGTCCATCAGAATACCCAGCAGGTGTTTCTGACCAGCGCCGAAGACGATAAGTTTCTTCTCGCTCATGCTCAGGAGAACAAATTCCAGTATCTCGTCCATCTCGCTCGCCATCTGCTCGGCGGCCCCGAGCATCATGGAAGTGATGGCCGAGTACATGCTGCGGTCGGTCATCTTTGGCGTTTCACCGAAAGCGAATACACCAGCCCTGGACGAGACAAAGACGGTGACGACATGCTCCTTCTTCGTAAGACGTTCAACTGCTAGATTGAACTGAGCAATATCTACCATATGGCCAACCCGACTGGCATCATATGGCCAGGTTCAATTAAATAACTTTTGACCTGAGGAATTCAAAACGAAATCAATGAAGGCCATTAATCAAGAGCTGGATGTATCGTCTTTCGATTCATCTGGTCAGGGAAAACGGATATATAATCTTAGACGGGCTTCACCTTCCTCGTATGCCTCCGATTTCTTTTAAAAGCCTGTTCACCGGTCTAGAAGACCAGAGATCAGAGGCAGCCAAAATCGAACCGGTATTGTACGATTCCTTGACGGCGTTATTCTCCGGAGAGCGAAAGAGGGCCGAGGCTCGAGTCCTCAAGATCGCCCAGTCTGAACCGAAACAGATGGTGACGGTTCTTCTGCGTTACTATGACGATGAGAACGAGAAGGTCAGGGAAAGTGTTAAAAGGCTTCTCTGCGAGATATGGAAGGCCTCCGCCGGAAAAGAGGCCATAATCGACAATGTCTCGAACCTGAACCGTGATGTGCGCCATGGTGTTAAACACGCCATCCAGGATCTTTGGGGGCCTCAGGCAGCGGTCTATGCGACACAGTATGAACAGACAGTGATGCTGATGGGGTTCGCCCGGAAAAGGGACGTGCCAGTCGATGATATCGAGCGGCTTGCAATGTTCACCAAGAAGACACTCCTGGACGGGGAAATCGTCAGGGCCATTTCGGACATATCCCAATGTCTCGAGTTCGTCAAGCTCCGATATCGCAACGTAGAGAATCTGAAGAATTATCTATCGGATATGCTGCGGACGATCCCGGAGCTCAACAAGATGGGAGTTTCCACCAACGCCATGGAGGAGTCGCTCAAGACCGCCCTTAATGTCAGCCGGAACCGGCAGTTCGATTATACGAACGAATTGATCGACGAGCGCATGAGGGAGCTGGAGATCAGGGATGAGCTCATCTCTATTGGCGAGACCGTTAAGGTGAACGTCCTGGTCCGGCCGGAAATACAATTGGACGAACTGAACGGGATGGATGTTTGGGCTTTCGACAAGATGAGCGAGATCATCCAAATGATTACTGCCTCAAACCTGGCCAGCACGCGGTCAATAGGGATCAAAGGGCTCCATGGCTTCCTGGTAAATGAATTCTCGAACTACTACGAGAACAATGCCCGGAAGAGGGTCGACGAGAAGGACCCGTCAGCGTTATTCACCGTCTACACGATTGGAATAGTATCTTTAAAGCTGGTATCAGACCTTATCCCGAACGCGGCCGAGGAGATATACCAGAAGTACTATCGGGAGTTAGAGCGGGACCCGACTGTCCTGATGATCGCTTGGCCTGAAGTGGTCATGCGCATGGCGAAATAGCCAACGTGAACCCTGGAATTATTTGAAACCGTCTCATTTTTCTCACTACCCAGCTTGTAATTTTAGACCAGTAATATTTATATTGGGGAATAACGTTACGGATGGAGAGGGATGCACTTATGCCAAGTTCATTGGTAAAAGAAGCGCTAGCGAACGCTGGAGTTAAGCAACCAGCAAATGGAAATGCAGGAAACCAACAAGCAGCGCCGGCACAGCCGGTGTACCAGCCCGCACCGGCACCCGCGCCGGTCGTGAGCGCAACGGACGAGGAATTGCTCCGTATCGCCGCCCAGCTGGATGTTTGTATCAAGATCATTGGATGCGGCGGTGGCGGTTGTAACACCATCAACCGCTGCGTCGATGCTGGCATCAGCGGAGCACAGCTCTGTGCCATCAACACCGACGCCAAGCACCTATTGACCATCCGCGCCCCTAGAAGAAGATCCTGATCGGGAAGTCAAAGACCCGGGGTCTTGGCGCAGGAGCAAGGCCAGAGGTCGGAGAGGAGTCTGCCCGCGAGAACGACAGCGAGATAAGGGACTTCCTCAACGGCGCCAACATCGTATTCGTCACCGCAGGCATGGGCGGCGGAACCGGAACAGGCTCCGCCCACTATGTTGCTGGCATCGCCAAGGAGCAGATTCGCGCTCTCACACTGGGAATCGTTACCCTGCCGTTCAAGGCCGAGGGAACGGTCCGCATGGAGAACGCCCTGGCTGGACTGAACAAGCTGAGACAGGTTTGCGACACGACCATCGTGGTCCCGAACGACAAGCTCCTGGAGCTCGTCCCGAAGCTACCGGTCGACGCAGCGTTCAAGGTCGCGGATGAGGTCCTGATGCAGACCATCAAGGGTCTGACCGAGATCATCACCAAACCTGGCCTGGTCAACCTGGACTATGCAGATATCCAGACCGTAATGAACGAGGGCGGTGTGGCATTCGTCGGTATCGGCGAAGCGAACAATGATTCGGACGACCGCGTCAAGGATGCGGTCCACGAGGCACTGACCTCCCCGATGCTGGGTGAGGTTGATCTAAGACAGGCAAAGGGCGCTTTGATCCGTGTCGTCGGCGGACCGGACATGACCGTCGGAGAGGCACAGAAGGCCGCCGAGATTGTCACCCAGTCTGTCAGCGAGAGGGCCCGTATCATTTGGGGATGTTCCATCGATCCGGAACTGATGGGAACCATCAAGATCCTGCTGATCGTTACCGGCGCTAAGAGCAAGTACATGCTGGACGCCCGCGGAATGGGCATGAACACCCAGCCTGCACCAAGGGGAGCGCCACAGTACGCACCCAACCCGCAGCCGCAGTACCAACAGCAGTATCAGCAGCCAAGACAGCGCAGCAACGACGACGATATCGACTTCGTGCGCTGAACTTGGGGGCATACGAGCCGTGTCGGCAGGACGCATCCCCTTCCTTTTTTTTGGAAGGGGTTTCGTTCAAAAATCGAAGGTGGTATCGCCAAAGCTGACGGCAGGACAGGGCTCCATGCATTCACCGCAATGGATGCATTTCACGGCTATTACGTGAACCCGGTCTTGTTCCAGTCGAAGTGCACCCTCTTTGCATCTGGCGACGCACACCCCGCAACCGACGCATTCCTCGGCCTTAACCACTGCTCTCCGCACCCTTTCCACTTTTTCCCTTATGACCTTCTGGTCATTGCCCTTGGCGATCAGCGCGCCCTCGTCGAATAATGTCACGCCGTCGATGGAGCACCATCCTTCATCTTCGTTGATGGTGACCTCGCCGACCATGTTGATCAGGTTCGCAGTGCGTAGCAGATCGAGCTTCCGGGAGAATGCCCCCTCGATGCTGAACCCTAGCACACATGGTGAGAAACCGTCCTGCATCCTAAGCGTCAGTAGCCTTGAGGCGGTCTCCTCCAATTCCTTCCTCTGCCTTTCCGGGATGATTATTCCAGTACGGGCCAGCTCTTCCTTCACCGAAGCGGGGATCCGTTTCCAGCGCCACAGGCCGAGCTCCACCCATTCCTTCGGTTGACCGATCGATTCGGCGTACTTGTGGAGGTATGCATCCCATTCTTTGGAACGGTCCGATTCCTCCTTGACGAGTTCTAGCTCCGCCAGGTCCGAGGCCGGGCAGAGGAAACAGCCGATGCGGTCCAGTCCACGTCCGTACCAGGGATTGTAAGGGGCCTTCCTCATGAAGATATAGATCCAGACATGCAATGCCGTCCAATGCTGTATGGGCGAGGCGCCCACCTGTCCCGGTGTCCATGGGTTGCGCCATATTCGGGGCTTGTCCGCTCTCTGCTCTGATTCGTATTTGCGCTGGCCGATGAACGAGAGCACGCCGTTCGGGAAATGTTCCATGATCGCCTTGACGGTCGGACCAAGCTTGTTGGTCTTGCAGCACCAGCGGAAATCGCGTCCCGGCGGTCCGAAGTAGTTGAGATTGCCAAAGAACGCGTGTTCCGGGGCGTGCTCCACAATCAATTTCAGGTGGTAGCGTTCGGTCACCTCATGGACGTACTGGACTGTTTCGGGAAATTCCAAGCCCGTATCGATGAAGAACGAAGGCAGGTCCAAGCCGGCGTCCTTGGTCAGTAGCATCGTTGCCAGGCTGTCCTTGCCGCCGGAGAACGAGACCACTGCTGGGAGCTTGAACTCGTCCACGGTCTCCCTGATGAACTTGATCGCGTCCCATATCCTGCGTTCCATCACCGGCGAGTTAGCCTTGATGACCATATCCCAATCCTGAGCGTCTGTCCTGGGCACGTATTCAGCTGGAATGTCCGCCCATCGGGTCTTGACAGCCGCGCCTTTTTCCATCTGGGACATCTCCTCGGTGGACATACGGGCGGTCCCGGTTGCAAAGGCAAAGTGCCTGGAATCGACGACCAGTACCTCGTCCCCTTTCTTGATCCCATCGACCGCCGAGACAACACCAGGGACCATCAGGCTCGAGCTCTTCTGGATAGGACCCACAGCACCGTCGTCGGCCACGACCACCCCTTTGGAGGCGACGTTCTGCAGCATCCGCGCCGCCGACACCCTCATGATCATCTTCCAGCCAAACCCGAGATCATACCGGGCTGCGGCCACGACCGTACCGTCGACTATGATCTCCTCCATCCGGTCCAACCCCGGAACTTTGTTGAGAAGGACGATCCTGCCCTCAGGAAGAAGTGCTTTGCCGCAACCAGGTCCGAAGTCCCTTTCGGCTAGCGAACGCATGAAATTGATATCATGGGCGAAGGCCGGCCTGACGTCCCCGGGCGGCGTTATGCTCACCGGTTCCGTCTTTCCATGGCAGCTGCCGCATTCCGTTGATTCCAGAACCGGCACGTTGCACTGCTTGCACCAACGCAGGTGAAGCTCTCCAAGCCTGACTATGCCCATGCCTCGCCGACTCCTCATACCGTATTTTAAAGTATTCTCAACAGGAACAGGGCGGAATAACTTTCAGATTTCCAGGTTCATCATGACCAGACATGTATCGTTGTCCATTTATCAACCCTGAAATAGTAGTACATTAATTTGGGCTCTTGATTTCCATGAAGCCAACGAAGCGCACGCTGGGCATCGAATACGCCATCCGCGACATCCTTCTGCCGGCCAGGGAGCTGGAGAAGAAGGGGGTCGAGGTCCTGAAGCTGCACATCGGGGATCCAAATAAGTTCGATTTTAGGACCCCGAAGCATGTAAGGGACGCCCTCTGCGCTGCCGTGGAAAAATGCGATAACGGATATGAGGAGTCCGAAGGCAACCTCGAATTGAGACGAGCAATCGTCGATAAGGAGCGGAAGAAGAACAGGATCGACGTCGACGAGAACGACGTGATCATCACGAATGGTGTCACCGAGTCCATCCAGATGATCACCGCCGCCACCATCGATTCCGGAGATGAGGTTCTTGCCCCGGGGCCAAGCTATCCTTCCTACGTCGAGTTCACTAAGTTCTTCGGCGGCGTGCCGGTATCCTATCGCACCATCGAGGATGAGAACTGGCAGCCAGACATCGACGATCTGAGGAAGAAGATAACGCCGAGGACTAAGTACATCGTCGCCATTAACCCCAACAACCCCACTGGCGCATTGTATTCGGATAAAGTACTGAAACAAATGGCCGACCTGGCTGGGGAGTACAACCTGTTCATGGTGTCTGACGAGATATATGATCTGATGACATACGATGAGGGAGTCCATCACTCACCGGCCACCCTGGCCCCTGACGTCCCAATGATCCTGGTCAATGGGTTTTCCAAGGTGGATCTGCTACCTGGCTGGAGACTAGGATATTCAGTGTTCCGCGATCCGACCGGTGAGCTAAAGGAGATCAAGGAAGCCGTCGATAAGCAGCTTAGGCTGCGGCTTAGTGCCAACGCCCCGTGCCAGATGGCGGTCATCGAATCGATGAGTCATCCGAAGGACCACCTGAAGGGCATGATGGACAAGCTGGAGGATCGCCGCAACTTCGCTTATAAGCGGTTCAACGAGATATCCGGCCTGAGCACTCAGAAGCCCCAGGGGGCGTTCTACATCTTCCCCAAGATCGAGTCGAAGAGGTGGAAGACGGACAAGGAGTTTGTTCTGGATGTTCTGCACAACGCACACGTCCTATTCGTTCCTGGCTCGGGATTCTGCCCCATCTACGGAAAGGGTCACTTCAGGGCCGTGTTCCTGCCCGACCGGGAGATCCTGGGAAAGGCCTTCGACCAGCTCGAGGACTACATGAACAAGGTGGCTTGAACGGTCAACTTCTTTCCGCCCTCGTCAGAAAGGACGAGGGTTCCATTTTTCTAATTTTTATGTAATAATTTGATAGGTCTCTTGGCCTCATATTGGCAGAAGGTCCACGAACGTCTTTGAGGTCCTTAACTTCTATTGACCGCAATAGGATAAGTTATCCTAAGATAATGGGGTACTTCAAGCACCAGTCTCTACTCTGCGCTCACTGCTTGATCATTGACAAAGTCTGTTTGTGATCAAATATAGGGAATGACTCGTCCGACACAGAAAACCAGTGGTCCCATCATATCAGGCTCCATCCATGAATCTCATCATGGTGTCCATGCTTGGCGTATCGTATAGGGCAAAGACTTTGTGCGCCATGTGGTCATCCCAGGAACCCACGAATTTTGTTCCATACTTTGCTGTTGTGGTTTTTACATTCTCATACCATTTCACGGTCACTTCTCGTTATCTCGGATTGTCTGTTGGGGCATAGGTCTGCCGAGTGTTTCGTCACCTGCATTACTGACATATCACTTGCCCCCTCCTTCTCTATCCGTACAGGCCAAATCGGGGTGCGAATCCATAGATATGGACGTACACTCATATTGTCTACATCAAATCGATATTCAATTATTTTCTATTGTATTTATAAAATATCGTATAACTAATTAATAATCAAAATGTCGTGATAAATAACTTAAAATTTGTAAGAATGTAATTCATTATTAATTATCAAAAGAAAAGATTTCCATCCACTTTCGATTCCGATGATGAGATGGGAAGAAGGCCTGAGGCTCAGTCCTCTAGACGCTTCAGCATCTTGACGACGCTCTCCACCGCGTCTCGACCCTTCTCGATACGGTCCTCGGCTTGCAACCTGGTCATGCCAGGTCCGGTGATGCCGAGAGCTACCGGCTTGCCATACTCGACCGAAAGGTCCGCGATCTTCCTGGCCGCGTTGTTGATGACGATATCGTCATGCTCGGTCTCCCCTTCAATTACGCAACCTAGCGTTACGATCGCGTCGATCCCCTTGTCCAGGCACATCTTCTTGATGGCTAGGGGCATATCGAATACCCCCGGGACCTTCATGACCTTGACCACGTTAACTTCCAGGAACTCGGCGTGTGCCTTGGCCCTCTCCAGCATCATCTGGGTTATGTCGAAGTTGAATTCCGATACCACTATTCCGATGTTGTACTTGCTCATCTTCATCTCTCCCTGAGCGAACCTACGCTCTCGTATCCTTGTCTCTTGCCCGTCCCTGCTTGGGCGACCAGCGCCTAGGCTTGAACAGCATGTTATAGGCATTTCTTGCATGGTCCCTCGATCGGTGCTCGAGCAGGAACGCCAATTCCTTCTCGTCAGCCGCCTCTCCCTCATGCACGAATACCTCGATGATGTGTTTGTTGTCATCAGCTGGGCGGCGATAATGCCAGTGGATGCCTCGTGCGCGCATTGCTCTGCGATCGCCTGAGCTCCAGGCATTCCGAGGGCGATTACAATTTCGCATTGCTCCTCCTCGATCATCTTCTTCGCTTCCACGGGCAGGTCCTGGATCCCAGTAGTCCGGCGGATCACCTTGAAACCCGTGCCCATGCGCTTCAGCTCATCGATGGCAGCCCCGCCCATGTCAAGTCGGGCGAACATTGTGTCCACCACTCCGATGAGCCTCACTTCTCAGCCCCCTCAGCTATTTCCTTGTTGACCGTGTACCAGTCGATAATCTTCTTGATGATCTTCCGGGTGCCGTTGAGGTCCTCTCCATACTTGGACAGACGAATCACACGGGCTTTCAGGCCCCGTTTTTCCAACTCTGCCTCCAATCTCTTCTAGTAGAAGGCCTGGTCATATCCAAGCACGATGATGTCGGGGGAGACCTCTTTCACTATCTCGAACATATCCCCCTCCTTACCCAGGAAAGCATGGTCGACCGGTCTCAGGGCCTGGACCAATTCCAGTCTCATCTTCTCCGGAGTGATCGGTTCATGCTTCTCCCTGCGTACCGTAGCGTCGGTGGCCACGACCACTATGAGCTCATCTCCAGCAGCTTTGCCTCCCGAAGGTACCTCAGGTGGCCGGAATGCAGTATATCGAATACACCAGTGGCCATCACCCTGGTCATTTGGACTTCTCCCATTTCTTCCAGGACTCGATTATTTGTCGTCCTTCTAGGAAGCATAGGTCGAATCTCTCCGCGTAATCTTTAGCCTTTTCTTTGGACAGCGCATGCCCATCATCACCCATCATTTCGCAGACCGTCGCGGATGCAGTTTACTGCCGTCATGACCATGAGCGCTGTGGATAGCTCGGTGTGCCCGAACCTATTGACCAGCAGTTCCTTGCTGGCATTGAGAAGGTGCACATGACCCGGTACCCGGAAAGTTGTCTTTCCGAACTCTATCCTGGCCTGCTCATCGGTCATTCCCTTCATCTTCTTGGCCAGTTTTGCGAACTCGGAGATGGTCAGGGCCCGATCGGTATCTGTTATGCCCGTGAACGTGGCCCGGTGGTTGATGGTGATCGAGAACGCGCTCTTGGTGTCGTATGGGATGTCCGTGGGGGAAAGAAGATGCATGACTGGATGATTCTTTGCTGAACAAGAAAAGACATCTACCAGGAATTGGAGGTCGAACATTTCCTTGATCTCGTTGTGGGCGGCGGTACAGATAAGGCCTCCTGCCTCCTTGCGCATTTGCATGACCACCTTGGGCGTAACGAATTCTGACGCGACGACCATGTCGGTCTCACGCTCGCGGTCATCTGAATCGAAGACCAGCACGATCTTGCCTGCGCGCAGGTCCTTCAACGCCTCTTCTACTGTGCTTTTCATCTCTCTCACTTGAGCGGTATGAATCGAGGGTATGATATTATTCGTTGCGTAACTACAAAGGGAATGGTAGTGAAATTCTCTAAACACTCCACATATCGTCTTATGGTCCGAGCCACCCAGGGATTTGCCTAAAAGACTTATAGTACGAGTAAATGAATCTCCCTATATGGTCGAAAAGCTCGACGACCTTCAGAGTTATTCCGTATGGGACCGATCGGACATGATGTCCATGCTTGACGGGTTCGCCAAGCAGATCAAGGAGGCGATCGGCTACAAAGCGCCATCCTTTACCAATATACGTAGCGTATGCCTTTGCGGCATCGGTGGTTCAGCAATGAGCGGGGACATCATGCTGGACTATCTGGCGCCATTCTGCGACAAGAACGTGAGCGTGATCCGGGGGGTCTCCCTGCCCAAATGGGTGGATGACGGTACCTTGGTCGTGGTGATCAGCTATTCCGGCGACACGAAAGAGGCGCTGGACATTTTCCAGGATTCCTACAAACGGTTGAAAACGGTATGTATCTCGTCGGGTGGCGAGCTTGTTAAGAGGGCCAAGGAGAATGAGGTCCCGTGCATCATTGTACCGGCTGGCATTCAGCCCCGCGCCGCCTTGGGCTACCTGCTGGGGTCGGTGGCAGTCATCCTGGACTCGGCAGGCCTGTGCAGTCCACTCGATGCTTTCAGTGAGGTCATTCCATTCATCCAGTCGGTCCAGGAACGGCTGGCGCCAGGGGTGCCCACTTCCAATAACGCGGCCAAGAAGATCGCCCTGGCGCTTGACGGCCACCTTCCTTCGATTTATTGTCCCAGGTCCGTCCGCAGCATCGGCGTGCGTTGGCAGAACCAGATATGCGAGAATGCCAAGATAATGGCCTTCACTGGCGAACTACCGGAGATGAACCACAATCAAATGGTGGCATGGTTGAGCGGAGAAAGCGTTTACCATTGCAAACCTGTATTCATTGTTCCGAACGACCTTGAACCCACGATCAAGAAGATGACGATGGTTACCATCCAGATGTTCAACGAAAGGGGTCTTGACCCGATTCTTGTGCAGCTTGAGGGAAGTTCAAACCTGGAGAATATGTTCTACGGCCTGGTCTTGGGGGACATGGTCAGTTATTATCTTGCCCGGTTACGGGACGTGGATCCCATGCCCGTGGATGTCATAAGCGAGTTCAAGAAGCGCATCGGGAACTGACTGGGGTCTTCCCGGCTCGCGGAGCATAACAACCCCGCTAGCCAATAGCAATACCTTTTTTTAATACGTTCATGAATGTCCCTGTGGGACTCCGCATGAAGGAAGATGCATACTGGATTATTGAACAGGTCAAGGAGCACAACAAGTGGTTCGAGGAGTGTATCCCGATGATCGCCTCTGAGAACCTCATGAGCCCTCTGGCCAAAGAAATGATGATTTCTGATTTTCACGATCGCTACGCGGAAGGCCTGCCAGGAAAGAGATACTACCGGGGTAACATCTACGTTGACAAGGTCGAGATCAGGTGCATGGAGCTGGCGCAGCGGATCTTCAAATGCAAGTTCGCTGACGTGAGGCCGATATCCGGTACCGTTGCCAATATGGCCGCGTTGTTCGCCCTCACCGAGCCAGGCGACACCATCACCACTGCCTCACTGGACAATGGAGCGCACATCTCCACCGCCAAGTTCGGCGCCACCGGGTTCCGTGGCGTGAACACGGTCACCTACCCGTTCAACACCAAGGACATGGTCATTGACATCGATGGCACGAAGAAAGTCATCAAGCAGACCAAGCCTAAGGTAGCCCAGTTCGGTATGTCTCTGTTCCTATTCCCGGTACCGCTCAAAGAGCTGCGGGAAACGTTCGAAGAGGTTGGCTGCACCGTCTGGTATGATGCGGCCCACGTTCTTGGATTGATCGCAGGCGGCCAGTTCCAGGACCCCCTGCATGAGGGCGCCAATCTGATCACCGCCTCTACCCACAAGACATTCCCCGGACCAAACCACGGGATCCTATTGGCCGATAACGTGACCGAAGAGATGGAGAAGAAGCTGAACAAGGCGGTATTCCCCGGCGTCACATCATCGCACCACCTGCACGAGATGGCGGCTCTAGCGGTCACGTTGGCCGAGTGGGAGATATACGGTCAGCAATACGCCGCCCAGATATGTAAGAACGCCAAAGCCCTCGGCCAGGCAATGAACGAGCTGGGCTTCGACGTGCTATGTGAGCACAAGGGCTTCACCGAATCGCACACCATAGCGGTGAACGTCGCGGCCCACGGTGGCGGAGATCAAGCGTCGAAGGACATGGAAGCGGCCAACCTCATCTGCAACAAGAACATGTTGCCCGGGGACGAGTCATCCATCCGCCCCAGCGGCATACGCCTCGGAACGCAGGAACTGACCCGCGTCGGAATGAGGGAGAGCGAAATGAAAGAGGTCGCCGAGCTCATCTACCGCGTCGTCGTGAAGAAGGAGAAGCCGGAGATCGTCAAGAAAGACGTCAAGGCGCTCAAGAAGAACTTTACCAAGATACGATATTGCCTGAGCGAGGGCGAAGAGGCGTACAAGTTCCACGAGCTCGTCTGAGCTGGTCGAAATCTTTTCAAAAACCCCTTCATACTTTCTTATTTTCCAGTGTTTTCTCGGCCCTCTCGACCATCTCGCACGCCATGCATCGCTCGTTGCATGTCGGTTCCCCGCAAGCGCACATCCTGAGGTTGGCCGCTTGGAAATGCTCCTTGAGCATAGGACGTATGGTGTCATAGCTGGAAACGATCGAGAACCTGATCCCTGGGTGCTTCTGCTCCATCTCGTCGATCATCGCTCGGTAGTCATTGCGCAGGGCACCGCCAGCGTACGGACATTCCGCATCCGAGAACTCGATATCGTTCAGAAGGGCGTAGAGATATGACTCTTTCTCCGGGATCAGCCGCAGGGGTTCGATACGCGGAATGAGGCCTGGTTGGATACGGAGATGGGGGCCGAGCCGAGCCAGCCTTTCGACGTCCCCACGCATGAAGTTCATCATGACGCTCTGGGCGGTATCGTCGAGGTTGTGGCCTGTAGCCACTATGTCCGCCCCTATCAGCTTTGCCGCCTTGTTCATGCAGCGACGTCTGAACACCCCGCAATAAGAGCAAGGCGACTGATGCCCTGAGATGGGGGCCAGTTCGTCCATGGTCGTCCCGACCTCCTCCTGGAAGCTGACGACGTGATGTTCGATGCCCAATCTCCTAGTCAGTTGAACGACCCTGTCCATGGTGGCTGGGCGATAACTGGCGATTCCCTCGTCGACGGTGAACGCCGTCAAATTGATGTCCCGTCGGTCACCAAGGATCTTGGCCAACGTGAACAGTGTCACCGCGCTGTCCTTGCCGCCTGAGATCGCCACCGTAATATGTTTGCCATGCCCGATGTCCAACTGCGTCCTCACCTCTTTCTTGATGCGCCTGTCGATATACTCGGTGAAGTGTTTGGAGCACAGGCTGGACCCGTTGTATCGGATATAGGTTACCGCCTCGGCGGCGCACTTCGTGCAGCGGACCACGGATGCCCAGAGGCGGACCGGTTAATAATCTTGTGGTAGAACCGCCCAACTCTAGGGTATTGGGTACCTTCTTCTCCTCGGGTCGAAGAGAGAGAAAATCTAGCTGATTTTCGAGCATGTTATCACTAGGTCGCACATGAATAATCTTGGCACATGTCTTGCCGGGTTGGATCACGCTCCGAAAATTGATCGGTTGAAAAATATTACAATCACTCAACAATCTAGAATCCCAACATTTTCAAAAGTAATCAAGCTCCATTAAACCATTGAGCGGCAAAGTAGCAAATACAAACTATTATGCTCATTCCATAATAAATTAATATAAAACTGATTGCAACCTCCTAAATTACACCTGACGAATGTTGCGGAAATAGCATGCCGAGCAGACGTTAGTGCAGGACGTGGTCGCACCTTTCGCGGGTGCGTGTAGAGAGCACCTTAAGATAGTCTACATCGACCCCTCCATTAGAACCACTTCCGCCCATCCCACCCAAAGTATTTTCATAACCGCTGTCATTAGTAGGAATCGGTAGCTCATGAACGAGATATGGATCGAGAAGTACCGGCCTAGGACGCTGGACGATATTGTCGGGCAGAGCCAGATCGTCGAGAGGCTGCGCTCGTACGCTCGGTCCGGTAACCTGCCGCACCTGATGTTCGCCGGTCCAGCTGGAACTGGTAAGACGACTTCGGCACTGGCTTTGGCCAGAGAGCTGTTCAAGGAGAGCTGGCGTGATAACTTCGTGGAGCTGAACGCCTCAGATGAGAGGGGCATCGACGTCGTCCGTGGCAAGATCAAGGACTTCGCCCGTACCGCTACGATCGGCGGTTCATCGTTCAAGATCATTTTCCTGGATGAGGCGGACGCGCTCACCTCCGATGCGCAGGCGGCACTGAGAAGGACCATGGAGAAATATTCGGCGAACTGTCGTTTCGTTCTCTCTTGCAACTATTCTTCTAAGATCATCGAACCGATCCAATCCCGTTGCGCGGTATTCCGGTTCAAGCCTCTCCGGGCAGAGGACGTGAAGGAATACCTGAGACGCATCGCCACGGAAGAGAAGGTACCGATCACCGAGGATGCGCTGGACGCGGTGGTGCATGTCGGAGAAGGGGACATGAGGAAGTCGATCAACGCATTGCAGGTGGCGGCGGCGATCGGCACTGAGGTCACGCTCGAGGTCGTCTACCAAACGACCGGCAACGCGAGGCCGGACGAGGTCCTGGCCATGATTGAGACCGCGCTCTCCGGCGACTTCGTCGGGGCGAGGAACAAGCTGGACGAGATCCTGCTCACCTATGGGCTGAGCGGAGAGGACATCATCAAGCAGATCCACCGTTCATTCTTCGACCTTAGCATACCTGACTATGACAAGGTCATGCTCATTGACAAGACCGGTGAGATCGAGTTCCGCATTGTCGAGGGTTCGAATGAGCGGATCCAGCTGGAATCGCTCTTGGCGCACCTGGTTGTCGTGGGCGATAAACTCAAGGGCGACCGCTAGATATCGGCTCAGACGTTGCCAACGTTTTTATATTCCTTCTATGTTTCAAGGCGGAGAGGACTCATATGGCACGATTCAAGGAAGCTGATGCTAGGCTTCTTAACAAGATGGTCTGCATGAACTGCTACGCGAGGAACGCCCCCCGGGCCACCCGGTGCAGGAAATGCGGATACGATCACCTTCGCCTGAAGGCTAAGGAATCGAGAAAGGCGTAAAGCGCCTTTCGTCAACCATTTTCAAATTTCCATTTTATGCGGTTGGTTTCAACCGTATCAATTCATACTCCGATCGTTATCCAAGCCGATTATTCAGAGGATAAGTTTTTAGCATCCCATTCAATCTCATCAAACGAATGCAATTTGATTTGGTGGTATCATGAAAAAAGTCCTGATAGTCGATGACAATCCGGCGATTCAGGAGATCGTGTCCGAGCTTGTATCCTCGGCCGGTTACATCCCAATTACTGCTACCGGAGGCAAGGACTGCCTGGATAAGGTGGCCTTAGAGCAACCCGACCTGGTCTTGCTGGACATCAACATGCCCGACATGGATGGCTGGACGGTCCTGCGTAAATTGAAAGAGGTCGGCGCGACCGAGAAGTTAAAGGTGATGATGCTCACTGCCACCACCGAGATCGGCACCGACATTTTCGGATTGCAGGACGTCGTCTCCGGTTACATACGTAAGCCATTCAATAATTTGGAGCTTACGGAGCGCTTGAAGGCGGTTCTTGAGACACCATCCCAGATCGTCATCGAACCGGAAGTGAAGAAGCCGAGCGGTTTCTCCAGATTGTTCTCCAAGGTCCTTCCTACTCATACCCCGCCGGCAGGTATGGAGAAGGCGAAGCGTTCCGCTAAACAGTATGACCTGAGGAAGGGTTTCGGTTATGTCGTAAAGGAAACCAAGCCAGAGAAGTCATTCGACATTTTCGTTGACCAGGTAACTCACAACATCCAGGGTCTGTGCGTCACCCGGCAACACCCCACTACCATACGGAAGACATGGCAGCTGGAAAAGACCCCTATCATCTGGCTTTCGAACCAGCTGGGCAAGGTGTACGTCAACCCGACCAACATCGGCATCCTGTCCGACACCATCATTCGCTTTGTAGAGAAATCCGGGGACTCAGTCGTAATAATCGACGGGATCGAGTTCCTCATCGTCAACAACGACTTCGAGAAGGTGTTGAGGATGATGCACCACATCGTCGAAGCGGTAATGGAGTACAAGTCCACCCTGATTATCTCCGTGGACCCGCGCACGTTGAGCATAAGGGAAATGGCGCTGCTCGAGCGCAACATGGAGATCATCGATACCACGGGCGAGGACCAGGCGAAACCTATTAGGTAATCTACCCTGCTTCGGGGTCAGTTCCTTCAGAAGGAGAGATCCCGATGTCCGATTCTAAGATCACAAAGGTTTGGGCCCGAGAGGTCCTTGATTCCAGGGGCAATCCGACCGTCGAGGCTGAGGTCAGCACCTCGACCGTGACCGTTAACGCAATAGCACCATCTGGTGCATCGACCGGTTCGCATGAAGCCATGGAGCTCAGGGATGGCGGTGCCAGGTATGGCGGCAAAGGCGTGATGAAGGCCGTAGAAAACATCCGTAAGATGATCGCTCCGAAATTGATCGGAATGGACATCACCGACCTGAAGGCGATCGATCTGGCCATGATCGCCCTGGACGGCACAGAGAACAAATCCCGTCTGGGCGGCAACGCCACCACCGCGGTCTCCTATGCCAGCGCCAAGGCTGGCGCGATCGTGAAAGGTGTGTCTCTGCATGAGCACCTAGGCAAAGGCAGCCACATATTGCCGGTCCCTTCAATGAACGTTATAAACGGCGGCAAGCATGCCGGGGGCAATCTACGTCCGCAGGAATTCATGATATCTCCCTGTGGGGCAAAGACATTCGCTGAATCATTGCGTTATGGAACCGAAGTCTACCAGTCGCTCAAGACAGTCCTGAAGGACTCCTATGGGGTAGGGGCCATCAACGTCGGAGATGAGGGAGGGTTCGCCCCCCCAATGAACACCGTGAGGGAGGCCTTGGACACCCTGGTCAAGGCAATCGAGAAGGCCGGTTACGTGCCAGGCAAGGACGTGTCCCTATCCATGGACCCAGCGGCGAGCGAGTTCTTTGAGGATGGTGAATATGTCATTGACGGCAGACGCCTTGACCCAGATCAGATGGTGGGATTCTATGAGGACCTGGTGAGCGACTATCCGATCGTCAGCCTTGAGGACCCCTTCGATGAGGAGGCGTTCGATACATTCTCAAAGCTGACAAAGGACGTGGGTAAAAAGCTCCAGATCGTCGGGGACGACATCTTCGTGACCAATGTCAAGATGCTGCGAAAAGCCGTTCCCATAGGTGCCGGGAACGCGCTTCTCCTGAAGGTCAACCAGGTCGGGACCATCACTGAGGCGCTGGAGGCGGCTGATTTTGCCTTCAAGAGCAATTACAACGTCATGGTCTCCCACCGCTCCGGAGAGAGCGAGGACACGACCATCGCCGATATTGCGGTGGCCATCGGTTGCGGACAGATCAAGACCGGTGCGCCCTGCCGTGCCGAACGCACCTGCAAGTACAACCGGCTTCTCCGCATCGAGGAGGCCTTGGGTTCTAAGGCCAAATTCGCTGGTGCCCAGGCTTTCAAATCACATTGAACGAGGGCCGTTCCAAACCGCTTCCTTCCATTTTTCCGGTCCGAACATTTCTTTAGTCAGATACCGTTCCAGTGAAGGAGGCGGGATATTGGGAAAGTTCTTCGGGGCTTCTGACCAGGACATTGCCGATGGCAGGACGACCGACATCTATTTCGAGAGGACCATGGAGGTCCTCAAGGAACGCAACCTGCTCGGGGTTAACACACTTTCAGAGTTCACTGTGGCATCGCTTCCGGAACCTTGGCCCTGGGCCGTGTTCTGTGGTTCCGAGGAGGTCATCAGGCTCTTCGAGGGTAAGAATGTCGATCTGGTCGGCATCCCGGAAGGGACTATCTTCCGCTCCCGGAGCTTCGACGGGATCAAAGTACCGGTGATGAAACTGGAAGGTCCCTATGGTGAGTATTGTCCGTTTGAATCGCCAGCCCTGGGTTTCATGTGTTTCTCCAGCGGCGTGGCAACGATGTCGGCGCGCTGCAAGATCGCCGCAGAGGGAAAGGCGGTCCTATCGTTCGGGGTTCGCCGCATGCACCCCGCACTGGCGCCAGTCATCGACCGTTCCTCGTATATAGGCGGGTGCGATTCGGTCTCCTCGATCATCGGGGCGGAGACGGTCGATCAGGAACCGTCTGGAACAATGCCCCATGCGCTGGTCATCATGATCGGCGACCAACGCGAGGCGTTTAAGGCGTTCGATGACATAGTCGAGCATGACGTCCCACGGGTGGCGTTGGTCGATACCTATTGCGATGAGAAGTTCGAGGCCATCATGGCGTGCGAGACGATCAAGGACCTGTTCGCGGTCCGTCTGGACACACCGGGTTCGAGACGCGGGAACTTCCCTGACATAATTCGTGAGGTGCGCTGGGAAATGGACTCGCGCGGTTACCAAAATGTCAAGATAATCGTTTCCGGTGGGTTGGGCGACTCGACGATCAATGAGCTTTCCAAGGCTGGCGCTGACGGCTTCGGAGTCGGGACCAGCATCAGCAATGCCCCGACCGTCGACTTTGCCATGGACATCGTGGAGAAGGATGGTAAGGACGTCGCCAAAAGAGGCAAGTTCGGGGGCCGAAAATACGCCTTCCGGTGCGAGAACTGCTACGAGTTCGGAGTATCCCGCTCGCCCGAATCGATGCCAGTCTGTCCCCATTGCCATAGGAAGATGAAGTTGGCCGAGGTGAAACTCCTTGACAAGGGGAAGAGGGTGTGCGATCAGCCGCATCCGCGGGAGGATCCGTTCCAAGGTCATAAAGCAGATCGAGCGTATGGAACTGGGGAAGTGAGACCATGGAGGAAGAGACGTTCAAGGTCAGCATGGAGATGGTGGAAGGATACCGGTTCCGCATCGACATGAACAGTGCGCAGGAGATCTTAATGGATGAGCCCAAGCCATTGGGCAGCGGAAACTACCCGAACGCAGGAAAGTTCCTAGCCGCGGCGGTCGGCAATTGCCTGTGTGAAAGTCTCTCGTTCTGCGTTAGGAGGACGCATACCGAGATGCTGTCGCTGAAGGCTGAGGTCTTCAGCAGGATGGAGAGGAACCAACACGGCCGGTTGCGGATAACTCACATCAAGGTCAGCCTTTACCCGGAACTATCGGACCCGTCCAAGCTGAAGCTGTGCCAGGAGATATTCGAGGATTTCTGTATCGTCTCCCAGAGCGTGAAGGCGGGCATCCCGATGGATATCGAGGTCATCGAGAAATAACCTGTCGCCGTGCGGGTTGACCGTTCACTAAGAATCTGTGGATACAGGGAAAACCCTTAACAGGTCCATTTTTGATACAGCTTCATGCTTGATGAGAAGGACAAGGCCATCCTCAGGGAGCTGCAGAAGGATGCCAGAAGGAGCACCAAAGCGATAGCCAAGGAGCTTGCCATCCCTCGGGCGACAGTTCACGAAAGGATCAGGCGGATGTCCGAGAAAGGTGTGATCAAAGGATTCACCGTGGTGCCCGACTTTTCTAAACTGGGTGAGCCCATTACAGCGTTCATCCTGATGTCCTTCCTGCCGAACAATAAGATGTCCCAGAGGGAACTCGCCTTGAAGATCGCGGCATTGGATGGGGTCCACGAGGTGCACCTGATCTCCGGGGAGCACGACATCCTGATGAAGGTCCGGGGTCAATCCATGGAGAGCATCGGTTCCCTCGTTATTGACAAGATACGCCAGATGGACGGTGTGGGCAAGACCCTTACCTGTGCCTCCTTCGCAACAGTAAAGGATGAGTAGCACCGCAAGGAAGTGTCTGCCAAATCCGCTGCCAAGTCATATGACATTGCCTGCAATATATCTCTCGACGGCATAAAACGGAACGGACAATATGGGGAAGTCAAACGATGCTGACAATGACCTTTTCGAGCATATCCGGCAAGAGGTTAACACTCTTACCTTATGGTCGGAATAAATGAACAGTGTCTGACATCTGGCATACACCCCTTAAACCTAATACGAAACGTTTAAGATACTCGTAAGTGTTAGTGTTTTTCACTCGGGATATAATCAGATTTCCTGCTGTCCAGTAGCTTGTGGGCGAAAGGATGGCAGATAGACGTTTCCGAGTGGGAGGGATAGGTTGTATAACCATCAATTAGCTGATGCTGTGTTCGGTCATGGGGCAGACAGGCTCGAACCGAAAACTGAAATTCTAGATCTAGATGAGTTCATGCCCGTCATTAGAGTAAAGGCCCGACCGAATGGACCATCTGCCATGCTCATGGTTGAACCGGTCGCCACCTCTCGGATCCTGTGCTCATGCGGTGCAATCGTAGAGCTGGACAGGTCAGTGGTAGGAATCAAGCATAAGCTTGGCAAAACAGTTGAGTGCCGAAAATGCCGAAATGCTCGCATCGCCCATGATAAGGAAGAAGAGGACATTGCATTCACTGGGATTAAGGAAGAAGATGAGTGGTGACTCTCCCTAAATATTCTTAATATCCAGTATAGAACGTTTTTTAAGAATCAGTCCGGGGCGGGAATATCGATTCCGTTCGATGTCCCCGGACCAAATCGCCCTACTTTTATATATGCGCCATCAGATAGCAACCGACCCGTAATCTCAGGGAGTCATCTTCTATGGACATGATAGTTGTATCAGGTTTTCTCGGTTCTGGCAAGACCACAATGATATTGGCCACGATAGGTAAGTACATAGAGATCACAAAAAAGAAGGTGGTTATCATCGTGAACGATTTCGGCAAGATCGGGATCGATAGCACCGTGATGAAAAAGTATGGTCTGAATGTCCAAGACATGCCCAGTGGCTGTATCTGCTGCACTCTCGGGTCGGATTTCCTTGAGACCGTAAACACGGTGGCGACCAACTTCGCCCCTGACATGATATTGGTCGAACCGACGGGGATAGCGGATCCGGCGAACATTATCGACACCATGAAGATGTATCGAGGTCCGAAGGTCGATCCGGTCCGGATCTTCGTGGTGGTGGACGCGGTCAGGTTCCCGTTGATCTTGAAAGCATTGACAATACCGCTCAAAAACCAACTGAACGCCGCCGACGTGATCGTGGTCAACAAGATCGACGAGTCCGGGCCGGAAGCCATCCAGGTGGTCAAGTCCAGCCTGGAGGAGCTCGGGATCAAGAAGAGAATGATATCTGTGTCGGCGGTCACTGGAGAAAACCTGGACCAGGTCGTAGAAGCGATGGTGGGGCCATGATGGCAGAGGATTTTTCGGCCTGCGCTGCCAAGGTCCATGTTACCTTCAAACACCCCATACAGCCTGCCGAGATGCAGATGATGGTGGAATCGCTCATGACCCGGATCGCGTTGGCCTGTGTAGAGGCCGGAACGAGGCTCATCGGGCACATAAAGTGCATCGCTGAGGTTGAAGCGGGTAAATACATCGCTTGTTCAGTGACCACACCAGACGGGAAGCCTCACTGCTCCAGCTCCTTCGGTATAGCTTCTGAAAAACTTGAAATTGTAGTCAACGTGCTTCAGTATGGCCTTGACAAGGAGACCATCGAGGACATCGTCGAGAAATCGGCAGTTGTCGGATTCGGTGACGTCCTAAATGTCACCGTTGAGGACCTGGACGATCATGTGCACGATGTTTGCGAAGGCGATCACAATCATTGAATGAAGGCCGGGGTCACTCGGTCTTCTTTTCCGGCTTAGCCGTTTTCTTCGCCGGCGCTTTCTTGGCGGCCTTCTTGACCGCTGGCTTCTTTATGGGGGTCTCGTCCCCAGATGCGACGGCCTTCTTGACCGCTGGCTTCTTCGCCGGTGCCTTTTTGACCGGTTTCTTTGCGGCGGCCTTCTTAGGATCTTCCCCTGCGATCTCCTTTTCCTTCTTCGCCCGCTTGTTCGAGACGCAATCCATGTCCGCGCAGAACTGCCACGATCTAGCGCCCTTCACACCCATGATCGGTGCCCCGCAGGTCTCGCACTTATTGCCGGTCGAGTACACGGTTCCGAGCTGTGGCAGGGGGTAGGTCCTCTTGCAGGTCGGGTATCCGGAGCATCCGATGAAACGTTTTCCGAAGCGAGAGTAGAGTATCCTTAGGTCCTTTTGACATTCAGGGCATTGGCCGACAGTGGTGGTGTCGCGGTTGGTCTCGCACTCGGGGTCTATGCAAATGACCGCCGGTGGGCTGCCCCTTCGTATGACACGGACCTTGGGAAGCTTGCACAAGTCGCACAGTTGATCTGTGGTCTGGACCAAAGCCCCTCTCGGCTTGGGGAATGCCTTCTTGCACTCTGGATAGCCAGAACAGCCGATGAACTCGGCCCCCTTCCTGGAACGGAGCACCCGAAGGTTCCCACCGCAAGCTGGGCATAGGCCGATGAAGCTCTGTTCGTGCAGTGCCTGCCGGATATCGTCCCCGATGACCTGTTTGTTCTTGTCCATGACCTCCAGGATGTCGGAGAGCATGTCCTGGGATTCCTCGACCACCTCTGGCAAGGTGGTCTTGCCGGTGGCGATGTTCTCCATATCCTGCTCCAGGTGCGCTGTCATCTTGCTCTCGGTGACGATCTTGGCGTGCTTCTCCAGAGCGGTCGCCACCGCGATGCCGGATTGGGTCGGTATAAGGTCGTTGCCTACCGCGTACTTTCGATCGTATAGCTTCTGGATGATATCATGCCGGGTCGACTTGGTACCGAGCCCGAGCTTTTCCATCTCCTGCAGTAGGGTACCTTGGGAGTAGCGGCGCGGCGGTTGCGTCTCCTTGGTCTCGACGTCGAAACCCTTAGCCTCAACCTCTGTGCCAGGCACCATTGCCGGTAGCAAGACCTCGGTGACACGCCAATAGGGATAGTATTTCCTCCAGCCTTCGAAGAGGATGCGGTATCCTTTGGCATCGAAAGGCTCCCCCTCGACCAGAATTGTCACGTCGATTCCCTCTGAACGGGCTGACGGCGCCACGGTGGCGAAGAAACGACGGACGATGAGCTCGTAGATCTTCCACTTGTCACCCTTGACCTTATCCGGGGACGCGGCCTCCGTCGGGTATATCGGAGGGTGGTCAGTGGTCTCAATCTTACCCCTAGATGGACGGATGGACTCCTGCTTGAGGATCTCCTCCGCCTCGGACTTGAACGGCGAATCCCTGAGCTTCTCCAGGATCGTCTTCAATGATAGTGACCGGGGATAGACAGTGTTGTCCGTCCTTGGATACGAGATGTAACCGGATGTGTACAGGTCTTCGGCCAGCTTCATCGCCATGGACGGCGAGATGCCCATCTTGTTGGCTTCGGCCATCATCATGGTGGTGTTGAAAGGTGCCGGAGGATATTCGTCCTTCTCCTTCTTCTCATATTTCTCCACCTTTCCAACCTTGGCATCTTTCACCTGGGCCAGGGCGGCATTGGCCTCAGCCTCGACCCGGAACGGGTTCTTCTGATGGACACCGTTGAAACCGGACTCCTTAAAGAAATTGGCGGTGACGTTCCAGTATGGTTCAGGAACGAAACTGGCTATCTCCCGGTGACGGTCGACGATCAGGGATAGGGTCGGGCTCTGCACCCTTCCCACGGAGAGGAAATTGGATCCGACCTGACCGGAATTGAGGGATATGAAACGAGTCAGCGCCGCCCCCCATGCCAGGTCTATGTATTGTCTTGATTCGGCCGCCTTGGCCAACTTCTCGTCCGGGTCGGTGAGGTTGTCAAAGGCGTTTTCGATCTCGACCTTGGTGAAGGCGGAGAACTTGGACCTCTTGACCTTGGACATGTCGACACCTAGCAAGTGGACTGTCTCAAGACCTATGAGCTCTCCCTCCCGGTCATAGTCAGTGGCGATGATGATCTGGTCAGCCACTTTGCCCAGGTCGGTAAGGATGCTGATGATGTTTTTGGCCATGACCCGCTTCTCCGGGACGGCATAGACCAAAGCCTTGGGATCGACCGCGTTCCAGTCGTTGAACTCCGCGGGGTAGTCGATCTCGATGATGTGACCTCGCAGACCGACGACCCAATATTCGTCCCCCTCCCTGTTGAACTCGAACACCTGGACGCCGCCCATGTTCTTCCTCTTGGTCGAAGCATTGGAAAGAATATATGATATCCTGGCGGCAGCGTTCGACTTCTCAGAGATAACTAGTATCTTCATCCGAAACGCACAAACAAGGTTTCTCTTATAAGAAAGTATGGTAAGCTGGCTGCGGTTTTGCAGCGGTTTTCTCGTTGCTGGACAACAATTGCCAGCCCTCTCTTTTAGTTTATCCGTTTAACCAATATCGGTGACGAAAAGGTCGTCAATGGGCATGCTGACCGTGGACAGCCTCATTGTGCTTATGCCCCTCCAACGAGCCGGAGATCATCACCGGTTCCATATGCAATACTCCACGGACGCTCCCGATCTCGTCGGAGAGGTGCTTTATCTCCCGCACCGTGCCCGAGACGATCAGCACCTCGAGGCACTGGTCCAAATTGAGGTGGACGTGGATGGAGGAGGAGATGTTGGTGTGGTGGCCATGCTGGATGTCCATCAACTGCTCTTTGACACCCCCTTTGTGATGCTCGTAGATCAAGGTCAGCGTGCCGAATATCTTGGCCTCATCATCTTTGACGATGTCCTTGACCAATTCCTCACGGATAAGATCCCGGATGGCCTCGGAACGCGTTGTGTACCCTTTCCCCTCGATCAGCTTATCGAACTTCTCCAGAAGCTCAGGTTCAAGGGACACCCCGATCCTTGTTACGTTTTCCATGTTACTCACTTATCGAATAGTGTTACCCGCAATAATCCTTTCGTGCGTTCTATGGCAGACGTGAAATAGGCCCAGCTCCTTTCCACCGAGCGTGAACCGGATCGACCTATTGTTGGGTACGTTGGACGAGGCGGTGCGTGACAAGATATTCACAAGGAGGACGGGCGTTCTCTTTTCTGGCGGCATCGACAGCAGTGTCGTGGCCGCCTTGGTGGCGCGTCATTCCGAACCGACCCTCTACACTGTCGGTGTGGAGGGAGCTCACGACCTGACCATTGCCAAGAGCACCGCCGAGGGGCTGGGCTTGAATTGGGTCGGGGTGGTCGTGGGTGAGAACGAGATTAAACAGGCCATCAAGGGCATGGTACCGATATTCGGGACATCACCGCTCACCCTCTCGTTCGAGATGCCCCTCTATCTGATCCTAGGCGTGTCAGGAGAAGACCTGCTTCTATGCGGCCAGGGGGCTGACGAGCTCTACGCTGGCTATTCCAGATACCGTTCTATGGACGAGGTGGCGATGAGATCTGCGATGGCCCAAGACGTCGAGGCGTTGATCGGCCAAGGTATGGGGGTCGAGAAGAAGGCGGCGGACGTGTTCGGAAAAACGTTGATCCATCCGTTCCTCGATCCGGAAGTGGTCAGGGTGTCGCTCGACCTGCCCTTGGATATGCTTATCCGCGGGGAGGAGAACAAGGCCATTCTGCGGGACGTTGGCAGGGCGCTTGGCCTCGGCCCGATCGCCGATCGGAGGAAAAAGGCGGCGCAGTACGGTTCAGGCATCATGAAAGCGATGAAGGCCATGGCGAAACGCGACGGTCTATCATTGGGCGAGATGGTGAACCGGCTCGCTGAAGAGCAATGATTATACCGTTCGTTGATGTAACCGGAAGCATGGAGTATCAAGAGACCTTGGACTGGCTCTTCAGCCTGGAGAACATGGGCATCAAGCTGGGTCTGGGCCGAGTAAGGGAGCTCCTATTCGATCTTGGGGAACCGCAGAACAGGTTCCGTTTAGTGCATGTTGCCGGTACCAACGGTAAAGGGTCGGTAAGTGCAATGACGGCGTCGATACTGCAAGCATCTGGCTTGCGGACCGGACTGTACACATCCCCGCACCTGGTCGACTTCAGGGAACGTATCATTGTTGACGGTGTAATGATCGCCGAGGGGGAGGTCGTCGACCTGGCGCGCGAGATCCGGGATGTGTGTGGTCGTTCAAGCGACGAGGAAAGCAGGCCACTGACGTTCTTCGAGGTGACCACCGCGATGGCTTTCCTCTATTTCGCCAGAAATGGTGTGGAGGTTGCGGTCATAGAGGTCGGGATGGGTGGCCGATTGGATGCGACGAATGTCATCGCGCCGGACGTATGCCTGATCACCCGCATCAGCAAGGAGCACGTCCATTATCTGGGCGATACGATATCCAAGATCGCTTTCGAGAAGGCCGGGATCATCAAGCCCGGCGCAGCAGTGATAACTGCCGAGGACAACCCCGCGGCGATCAAAGTCCTGGATTCTGTCGCCAGGGACAAAGGGGTATACCTGTCTAGATCGGGAATCGATTTCGAATATCAAATGATGGGAAGCGACCTTTCCGGTGTCGCCGTCCATTTGTCATCGATCGGCAGGACGGTCCAGCTGCCGCTGCTCGGCGAATATCAGGCCTCGAATGCCGCCATGGCGTGCGAGGCTGCGTTAGAGTTGAGGAAGAGAGGTTTGAGGATAACCGAGGAATCTATCGTCGAAGGGTTGTCAAGGGTCGTCTGGCCAGGCCGTCTCGAAGTTCTTCAGAAAAACCCGCTGGTGATCTTCGATGTCAGCCATACCCCCGAAGGTGCAAGGGTGGCGGTCGAGGAGCTGTTGAAGATCAGGCAGGGGCATACCACGGTCATCCTCGGGGTATTGGACGACAAGGACCTGGAAGGTATAGCCAAGGAGTTCGCCAAGGTGTCCGACTCGGTCATAGCGACCATGCCGAAGACCAAAAGAGCCTTCCCCTCACAACAGGTCGGAGAAATGATGAGGCGCTTCCGCATTGACGTTTCCGTCAATGATGACGTTGGAGAATCGTTAAGGCTGGCTTTAACGAGATCTGGAAAAGGCGACACGGTGGTGGTGGGCGGTTCGTTATACACTGTCGGCGAGGCCAAGCGGTGGTGGGATTGTCGTGAAAAGGATTAGGCCGTTGCTTTTGTCAATGAGGGAACAGGTGAGCGACGAGGCATACCCAGGAGCGATGGAGCACATCGATGTGGTGTGGGCCCGGGACCCTTTCCATGTACTGATATCCACAGTACTGTCGCAGCGTACCAGGGACCAGAACACATACAATGCTTCGAAGGCTCTTTTTGCCCGATACGATTCACCGGCCGAGATCGCCTCGGCAGAACTGGACGACCTGATCGAATTGGTGAGGCCAGCCGGTTTCCCACAGGTCAAGGCGAAGGCGATCAAGGAGATAGGCCGACGATTGCATGAGGATTTTGACGATAAGGTACCTTCGGACATCGATCTGCTGTTGACCCTCCCAATGGTGGGAAGGAAGACCGCCAACTGTGTCCTTTCCTATGGGTTTGGCATTCCGGCGATCTGTGTCGACACCCATGTGCACAGAATATCCAACCGAATCGGTCTCGTCACCACCGGGTCTCCTGATGAGACCGAGGTGGCGCTCAGCAAGATTGCCCCTAAGGAGCTGTGGTGCGACATCAACGCGATCATGATCAGGTTCGGGCAAAGGATTTGCCTTCCACGGGGTCCAAGATGCGAAAAATGCTCAGTTGCATTAGAATGTGACTATTTTTACGCTCTGCCTGAAGACGACCTGCGTAAGAATAAAGATCAGTGAATCGGCTCACAGGCCGAGGGTCTCATCGATCTTCTTCGACATCTCCTTCTGCAGCTGGATCTCCGCTTCCCATTGGTCCATCGTCTCCAGGGTTTCTTTGAGCTGCCTTAAACAATCGATGCAGACCCACTTCTTGCCGATGAGCCTCATGGGCTGCTTCTTGTAACCGACCGTGCTGCAGAGAATACAGACATGCATTTCCTTGGTGCAGTGCTCGACGTAAGCTTCCATCTTCTTCCCCTCGATGATGGACTCGAGCATGATCTCCCCGCGCGTCCTCTCCCCTTCTGGCATTACGCCTTTCGTATCGGACTGGGAATATTAAAGCGTTGTTCAGGGATGTCAGTTCGCAGAATTCATACCAGTCCCCTTTTTATAAGACCGATAGCAGAAAGGGCTAGATCGATGACATCCGAACCTTTTTCCTTCCGAGATGGAGAACAATAGGTTGACAGAACTCGCCCTTTTCTGTGAAGGTCATTTGCTTTGAAATGAGGTTCGATTTCCCTTTCCATCGTAACCAATCTCCCTTCGCCAGTAACTAAATAAATAGGACCTGCCCGTTTGCGCTTTCAATGCACGAAGTATCGGTCATGTCCGGCATCATCGACGCGGTGATGGCGGAGCTGGCGAAGCACGATGTGGAAAAGGTCGAGGAAGTCGACCTGGTCGTGGGGGAGCTGACCTATCTGGGAAAGGAGCAGCTAACTTTCGCCTATGAGATCATGACCAGGGATACGGTCTTGGAAGGGTCGACCCTGGTTTTTGAGGACGAGAAGACCGAGGTTTCGTGCTCGAACTGTGGGTTTGATGGACCGGCCGAATATTATGTAGATGAGGCGTTCCATAACAACATCCCCAAGCTCTCATGCCCAAAGTGCGGTTCCGGGGTAAAGGTGACCAAAGGCAAGAGCTGCCGGATTTCAACTATCAAGGTGGTGGAAAGATAATGTTCCGATTCAGAGAGGAGGCTACGGCCAAAAAGATAATTGAGAATCTGGGCAAGTACGACCTGGACCTCCAGTTCATGCACGTCTGCGGCACGCACCAGGATACGCTGGTGAAGTTCGGTTTGGAGGAAATGTTGAAGGGTGTCGGCGTGCGCATCCGACAGGGGCCGGGATGTCCTGTCTGCGTAACCACCACAAAGGAGGTCGTTGAGGCTATCACACTTGCCAAGAACGGTGTTACAATCGCGGTCTTTGGGGACATGCTCACCGTACCGACACCGATCGGGTCTTTGGCAGATGCCAAAGCAGAGGGAGCGGACGTGCGCGTCGTCTATTCAGTGGAAGATGCTCTGCGCATCGCCCCTGAGGTTAAGCAGGTAGTGTTCATGGCCATCGGGTTTGAGACCACCAGCCCCACGACAGCGTCGGTTGTTTTGAACGGTGTGCCAAAGAATCTCACTTTCCTGAGCTGTCATAGGATACTGCCACCGGCGTTGGACGCATTGTTCAAATTGGGAGAGGTCCGCATCGATGGTTTGATCCAGCCTGGACATGTCGCTACGATCATCGGTACAAAACCCTTCGAGCGGTATGCCAGGGAGATGCGCGTGCCACAGGTCGTAGCCGGATTCGAACCTTTGGACATATTGGTCACGGTCTTCATGATGGTCACCCAGATCCGAGAGGGTCGGGCCGAGGTGGAGAACGAATATTCTCGAGTTGTCAGGCCGGAAGGCAACCCCATTGCCATCAAGATGCTCGAGGACGTTTTCGTCCCGGTGGACAGGAACTGGCGCGGCTTCCCGGTATTGCCGAAGAGCGCCTTTGAGTTCCGGCCCGAGTTCGATGAGCAGAATGCCCGGATCGTACACGAGAAGATTCTGGCCGAGGCACCGGCGGTCAAGGAGGATATGGGCAACTGCCGTTGCGCCGAGATGCTTAGGGGCTTGATCGAATCGAAGGAATGCCCAGCCTTCGGCAGGGCATGCAATCCGAAGCACCCTATGGGGCCTTGCATGGTCTCGCGGGAAGGGGGCTGCAACATTGCTTACCGTTACCGACAAGAATGAGCGCTCATTAAAGGGTCGTCGGCAGGATGGGGCCAGTTATCCTATCTGATATGTCCTGAATGTTTTGCTATCAATCAAGACCTTCTGTAGTTCTTCAGCGTCGCAGGAATTGAAACAAAAAAGGTATATCATCCATGCCGGATACGAGACCGTTTTATATTTAAACGCGGAGGGGTGCGAATGGAGAACGGATCTAAACCTGGCGAGGCTGCGTCGGCGAAACCGATGAACGGAGCGTCGGAAGCAGAACTGAACGGCAAAGGGAAGGGGAAGGTGATATGCGTTTCCATTCCACAGGGAAGCAACCGGCCGGTGAAATCATCCAGTCAAATGCCAGGGGACTTCATTCCAACGGTATACGCCTCGACCCTCTCTTGGCTAAACTGCGGAGTTGACGATCTGGAGAAGGACGGAACTGCAGTGGCCACTATGTATGGTTTCAGCGAGTCACTAGTCCCGACACTTCTGAAAGGTTACTATGCGGCATACGAGGACCGCGAGGTGGAACTGGGGATAATGGTCCCTGCGGTTCGTGTCCGCGGACTCGAGCTTATGATATTTCCACTTCTCATCTTGGTTAAGAAGAATCTCATCCTCACCATCCACGACAGCGACGTGCAGAGGCTGGTCCAGTTCTCCAGGTATGCGGACATCTACCTTAAAAAGCTCCCGGACGTCATGCCGGCGGAGGATAAGCTAACCATGACACTTTTCCGCATCCTGGACGAGAATAATACCCGTAACTTCGAACAGCTCCGGGAGATAGAAGAACAGGCGGACGAGATGAGCCAGGTCCTGGTCGATCCTAACTCGCCACGCAACCAAGTGGGAAAGCAGATCTATGGCATGAAGCACTCGCTCATCACTTACCTGAACACTCTCTGGCGCACGCTCGATGTGGTGAACTCACTGCGCTATGGTGATGCGGATACCATCACCGACAACCAGAAGGTGCTGAACAAGATCGGTCTGCTGGCAGATGACCTGAACAGACAGATATCGCTATCGGAGCACATGTCTGAGGTTCTGGCCTCCGGGTTGGAAGTGCTCCAGTCTTTGTACAACAATCAATTGCAGATTCTGAACAACCGGATGTCGCTCACGATGACCTGGCTGACGATATTGGGCACTGCGGTCCTGGTCCCGAACACATTGGCCACGATATTCGGTTATGCCCTCGGAGTGGACGTGCAAACGCTGGTCTGGACGCTGGGCGTCATCACCATTTCTACGGTGAACTCTACGCTCCTGGCATACTGGTGGGTGAAGAAGAGGGTCAACTTACCGACGAAAGCGGACGAGTACGTCAACTGAAATTTGATTATTGAGGCTGAACGAATGGATGTGAACGAGATTCGGGAATCGGTCCCCATCGGGGATGTCTGCAGGGTTTACAAAGGCCGTGCCACACCCGGCGTTTCCACCACTGTTCTCGTCAGTATAGAGCGTTCCGGCAATATTTCCAATCATTACGACCTGAACATATCCAAAGCGATCGAGATGGCCTCCTCTGGCATATTCTCGTGGGCGGACTACACCGCATCAGACATTGAGGACGCTGCGGACATCGCGATGAGCTTCGGATTCTCCAAGGCGATCATGGATTCACTGAGGACTGACAAGCTATCCGAATATGTGGACATGGAGACCGAGTTGGGCTTGAAGATACCTTCCGTCAGGGTGGAGCGGCCTGAACCAGAGATCGAACCGACCTATTTTCTGGTCAGGGACAACCTGATCCTGACCATCCACGGTATCGCCGCATCCCACCTAATGCAGTTCTCTCGCTACGCGGGCACATACCTCAAGAAGATGCATTCATCGATAACCCGGTCTGAGAGGAGGACTGTCTTCCTAATCCGGCTTTTGAATGAGAACTGTGACGATCACTTCGATCAACTTCGATTCATTCAAGACCATGCCGATGCAGTCGGTTTCGAGCTTTCTGAAATGAGCGTTCGCGTTAAGGACGTGGGAAAACGAATATTTCAGGTCAAACACACCACGATCGTGTACCTGAGCACTCTCTGGCACCTTCTGGATGTGATGAACTCGCTGCGCTTCGGGGACGCAGAGCTCATCGATGACAACCAGAAGATATTGGGGAGGTTGAACCTGATGAGTGAGAGTGTGGCCCGGCAGGTGGAACTGTCTGAGAACATGTCCGAGGTACTGGTCTCCGGCATGGATGTGTTACAAGCTCTCTACAATAACCAATTACTGCTCATCAATAACCGTATGGTACTCGCCCTCACCTGGATGGTAGTTCTAGGAACAGCATTGCTGGTGCCTAACACGCTTGCTACCATTTTCAGCTACGTGATCGGGTTGGATTTCACCCTCATGGTTTGGTCTATATTGGTCATCATCATGGCCACCACGACGATGTCATCCCTGGTCTACTGGTGGACCAAAAGCGGGTCCGTTGTGCCTCGTTCACCGGATGAGTATCTGGCATAGTCCATTCAAACCAAAATCTATATTAACCGAGGGCTGGAATGGTATTTCCGTCGGGTCAGGGTAGGCCCATAGGAGGTATTCAGACATGGCATCACAGAAACTCAAGGATCTCATGAACAAAGGCTTGGCGGCGGAGATCCAGGCATCGATCCAATACATGTGGCAGCACGTTCAATGGATAGGCGTGGAGCATTACGCCGTATCCGATGAGTTCAAGACCATCGCCATCCAGGAGATGCAGCACGCGGAGAAGATCGCCGAGCGTCTCTGGTACCTGGACGGTATCCCAACCACCAAGCCCGCCCCTATTCAGGTCGGCGGCGAGATGTGGGAGATGGTGGATAACGACATCGTCGCTGAACAGCAGGCTATCGATCTCTACAAGGAGATCATGGAGGTAGCGGCGAAAGAGGGTGATCCGACGACTCGTTTTATCTTCGAACAGATACTGGAACAGGAAGAGGAACATCATGACTTCTTCACTTCTCTGAAGCAGGGTCAGCCCAAGAAGGCCTCCAAGACCAAGTAAAACTGTCAAACATGATCGAGCTTGCCGGTCTTCCGGCGCTCGTTTTCCGATTTTTAATCAATGATGTCTGTTACGACCGGATCAGGGAGATATGTTGTGTTTCTGATCATACCAATTTCATCGATTCGATGACGTACCGTTCTTCATCAATGCACTAACGCCCGATCCAGCATGAAAGGGAACAAGGATGATGGCTACCCCAACATGCAGGGGTCATTCTCAGAATCAGGTGAGGCGTAGAGGGTATTATACACTATAACCAGCTTTGTTCCCTCTACCATGATCCGAACCGGAGACGAGCTAGCTGAACTATTGAAGCGGGGGCTGCAGATCGAGGATGGTTATGAATCGGTAGGTCAATGGGAGGCATATGTCAAGACCAAGGACCACGAGTTCCGCCAGTTGATCTTCGAGATGCTGGCCGAATCAGCCAAGCATAAAGGGATGGTCATGGACCTGCTCAGGATGGTCAACGTGTCAACAGAGCGGCAGATCGTTCCATTGGCCCCGGCCCGCTTCGACTTCACCGGGAAAGAGCACCTGGAGGTCATGGACGAGCTCTATCAGACCGAGATCCTGATGCTCGACACCTATTCGCTGATCAGAGGGTCTTTGCATGGGGCAGACATGGAGACGCTGCTGATTCCTGGTCAGATCGAAACTTTCATGAAAATGCTTTCAGAGCTCATCTCCGATGAGGGCCGACACGCATCAATGGTCTCGACCCACCGTGGAAAGGTCGAGAGGATAAGGTAGTCCCCAATGTCCGGGTCATAGATACCAGGAAAAAGTTAATCATCCCAATTTCGATTCCGATTCGACCGGTACTACGGTCAACTGGGGGAATTATCGATGTACGCCATTGAGGTAAAGGACCTCGTAAAAAGCTACGGCGGCATAACCGCCGTCAAAGGGATATCGTTCACTGTCAATGAGGGGGAGGTCTTCGGCCTGATCGGTCCGAACGGGGCTGGAAAGACCACCACTTTGAGGATCCTCGCCACCCTTTTACAGATCACATCCGGTTCGATCAAGGTATTCGGCCACGATCTAGCCACCGAAGCCGATGAGGTGAGAAAGATCATCAGCTACCTCCCGGAGGACGCTGGGGCATACAAGAACTTGAGCGGGCGGGATTATCTTGAGTTCATAGCTGCCTTTTTCGGCGAGAGCGCTGAACAAAAGCATATGGTCGAGCGCGGACTGCAGATCGCACGGCTGGACGAGAGGATCGATGATAAGGTCGAGACCTACAGCAAGGGAATGGCCCGCCGCCTCCTGGTCGCCAGGGCGCTCATGATCAGCCCGAAGCTGGCAATATTGGACGAGCTGACATCCGGGCTCGACGTTCTTAATGCGCAGGAGGTCAGGCGCACGGTCAAGAACACCGTCAAGGAAGGTACGACCGTACTGCTGTCCTCGCACAATATGCTCGAGGTGGAGCTCATGTGCGACCGGATCGCACTCATCGATGATGGCAAGATTATCGAGATGGGTTCTCCGACCGAGCTCAAGGAGAAGTATAAAGTTCCAAACATCGAGGAAGTGTTCGTGAGGGCGGTACAATGAGCAGCATCGGTAACATCATCAAGAAAGAAGTCAAGGAGCTGCTAACGCCAGCCACGATCATTCCGATTATAATCATGGCGGTGGTCTTTGCCTCATTGGGCGGTGTCATCGGGGGGGTTCAGCAGGGATTGACGGAGAAGCCCGTTATCGGCGTCATCGATCAAGGTCAATCAGACCTTTCCGGTGTGGCGTTCTCCTCGCTGAACAGCACTTCGAAGATCATCTACTCATACAACGGCACGGACCAAGCGAAGGTCCAGGAAGGCCTAAACAAAGTACAGTCCGATGGTGGCGCCGCGCTGATAATATTCCCTGCAAATTTCAGTCAACGGATCTCAACCAACCAATCGGCCATCGTGCAAGTGTATTGGATCATGAGAGGTGCAGGCGCCCTTGAAGGGGTGCAGTCGTCGGTCGTTGGACTTTCCATCAACCAGATGAACTACAAGGTCTCGACTTACTTGATCGAGAACAAGGTCCCTGTGGCCTCGACGGTAGTACTCGACCCAACCCACCTGTCCGAGACGACCGTGTTCAAGGACCGTGTGATGACTGGCATTTCGCCTGCTGAGATATCCTCGGTCATGTCTGGACAGGGTATCATCGTCCCGCTGATCATCGTCATGGTGGTCATCATGGCCGGGGGAATGGTCATCACCTCCATGGGAACCGAGAAGGAGAACAAGACCCTGGAGACGTTGCTGACGTTGCCGGTAAGCCGCACTTCGATCGTGGTCGGCAAGCTGGCCGGCGCAGCGATCGTCGGCCTGATCATGGCGGTCATCTACATGATCGGCATGGGTTACTACATGGGTTCCCTGACCGCGTCGGCGGCGATAGACCTGGGCAAGTACGGGATCGGGCTGAACCTGCTAGACTATGTGCTGGTGGGAATATCTCTGTTCCTGGCGTTGATCTCGGCGCTGGCCTTGTGCATGCTGCTTGGCATCTTCACCAAGAACTACAAGGCAGCCCAGTCGATGACGATGCCGATCACGTTCCTGGCACTGATTCCCATGTTCGTGCTGATCTTCTCCGACTTCGATACGCTGCCATTCATTGGCCAGGCATTGGTCTTCGCAATCCCGTTCTCGCACCCGATGATCGCGATGCGATCGCTGATGTTCGGCAATAGCGGTATCGTAATCGCCGGCATAGTCTACGAAGCGATATTTGCGTCTGTGACCATGTTCATCGCGGTCAGCATGTTCAAGAAGGACATTGTACTGACTGGCATGCCGAAGAGACCGGGCAAGAAGAGCGGATGGTCGTCACTTATCAACTATCCTGGCAAGAAGCGGTGAGAAAAACCTTGCGGGGCCTGGTGCCCCGAAGGAATATTTTTTTCTGATTCTAGAAGTTCTTGACGGGCACCATGTCGACATGGAGCTTCTTCCCGTTCACGTCCATCGAGCGCAATCCGGCCAATGCCTTGGAGGCAGCATCCTTGTGCACTTCGACCTCCGTGTAGTCGTCATGGATCTCGATATTGCCGATGGACATCTCGTTCACCTTAAGCCTCCGGGCCAGGATGTCGACGATATCGATCGAGCGGATATGGTCCTTCTCGCCGAGGGAGACGCGGAACTTCACCATTCCGAAGATATCCGAGTAAGCCTCAAAATCGACCACGCGCCGGACCATGTCCTTCTGGCCCGATTCGGGGACTGGCTCCTCCAACATCTCCACGACGCCGAACTCCTTGATCTTCTTCAGTAGATACATCTCGCGGGCGGTGATGAACGTGATAGCCACGCCTTCCTTGCCCGCTCGGCCAGTCCTGCCGATACGGTGAACATAGACTTCTGGGTCCTCCGGGATGTCGAAGTTGATGACGTGGGTGACATCCTCGATGTCCAGTCCTCGGGCGGCCACGTCTGTCGCCACCAATACCTGGATCTTTCCGGCTCTGAAGTCCGTGAGCACTTTCTCACGCCTCGATTGGGTCAGATCGCCGTGGATCGCTGCCACCGGATAACCATAGGATTTTAGGACCCGTTCAATGGTGTTGACCATCATTTTGGTCTGGGCGAACACCATCGCTTTCGGTTGGAACTTGTCAAGCACCCTGCACAGCGCCCATATCTTGTTCTTCCTCTCGATGTTGAAGTAGATCTGTCTGGTGGAAGGGAGAACGAGCTTATCCTCGCTGATGATGACCCTGATCGGGTCGCGCATGTGCTGTCCCGCGATCTTCCTCACCGATTCAGGGATAGTCGCTGAGAACAGCATCGACTGGCGCTCCTTCGGGAGCTTCGAAAGGATATAGTCGATGTCCTCTATGAAACCCATGTCCAGCATACGGTCCGCTTCGTCCAGGACAAGGAATTGAACCTCGCTCAGGTCAATGGTCCGTCTCTGCATATGGTCCATAAGACGGCCGGGAGTGGCGACGACGATGTCCACACCCCTTTCGAGGGCACGGAACTGTTCGTCCAATGAGCGCCCGCCATAGATGGGGAGCACGCTCACGCCCTTCATGAACTCTGCCAGGCGGCTGATCTCAGCGGCCACCTGCACCCCCAACTCCCTGGTCGGGACCAAAATTAGGGCTGACGGCTTTCTGCCGCAGGTCATCTTCTGCAGGATCGAGATCCCGAACGCTGCTGTTTTTCCGGTGCCGGTCTGGGCTTGGGCCATGACATCCCTCCCTTCCATGAGGAGGGGGATCGTCTCGACCTGCACTGGCGTCGGTTCTTCGAAGCCCATCTTTTCGATGGCCTTCATGATGAACGGTTCAAGGTTTAGTGATTCGAAAGTCGCGGTCATTAAATTCACGTTTTCTCTTTATTTGTTTGTCCGATATTGACTCTGCCTTATATGATTATGGTTCCTGTCAAATCACCCATTAGACCGAATGGAAATCGTTCTGGATTTATTATGAAATTTTTATTCCGGAATCGGAAACAAGAGGATGGGATAGTATGAGCCACAATAATCCGTGAATCTCTTTTATAAACACTTGACTACGAGATTACGATCTTGTAGTCCAGAACATTGATCGCCTCTCCCTCCCATGGGCGGAGCAGCCTGAGCTGTAAAACGGTCTTTCCCATTTTCAATGGTAGGAACTTGAAATCAATGGTCCCCCCGCCCCCAATCGCCTTGTTCTTTTTCTGATATTTCTTACCGGTCAGTTTGAGAAATGAACTGTCGAGGGACGCCACCCACCGAAAGCCAGTGGGGGCATTCTCTTCCAAGGATATGGTAAATTCTTCCCCCATCTCCAGGTTCTTGGTAATTTCCATCAATGTCCCCCCCACCATCCATTCGATGGTAGCATCTAATTCATGTTGATGGTTAGAAGAACCATATCTTGATGTTGAAGAACGCTTCAAGCACCATCGATTCCCATTCTGTCTGGGGTGATCGTGGTGAGATGTTGATCGAGGTCCGCATGTTGTCCGCCGAACGACAGGCTCCGGAAACTAGGGAAGGAAAATTAGGTGGTGCTCAATTCAGTTCGATGTTGAGGAGCGTGCATTTCTGCTTGTGCGGGTCATAGGACTGGCACTTCTTGGTCCGGCAGATATCTCGCTTCTCCTTACAATAAACCGGTCTGAATCGTCCTTTCACTTGACTGTCTAACATTATACCGGGGCTGTGCGCCATATCCCACCAACACACGCAATGGTAATATAGACATCGGTTCTAAGCCGACTTTGAGTCGACACATATTTTGTGGGTCTTTCTGGGCAACGTTGTTTACCCGAATATCCCCTCTCACGAAGGATACTGGCCTTGTGCCAGAGACCTTCCCTCCAGGTCTCAGGTCAATCTTTTCTCGACCGCTTCGATTACCGTCTTGAGCACCTTTATCCTGGAGTAGTACTTATCGTCGGATTCCACCACCGTCCAAGGCGCCTTCTTGGTCGATGTCCTCATCAGCATCTCTTCCACAGCGAGCTCATACTGGTTCCATTTCTCGCGATTGCGCCAGTCGTCCGGGGTGATCTTCCATTTCTTGAGATCGTCGTTCTCCCTTTCCTGGAAGCGCTGCAGCTGGGTTTCCTTGTCGATCTGGAGCCATATCTTCACTATGGCCGCCCCGGCATCGGTCAGCATTTCCTCTGTCTCGTTGATCTCAGTATAGGCTCGTCTCCAATCCGCCGGCTGGGTGATGTTCTCCACCCGTTCCACAAGCACCCTTCCATACCAGGTCCGGTCGAAGATGGATATATGTCCCGCCTCTGGGAACTTCATGTAGAACCGCCAAAGATAGTGATGGTTGAGCTCGATGTCGTTGGGCACGGAGATGGGCACGACCCTGTATCCTCTGGGATCGAGGTTGTCCGTCAGGCGGAGTATGTTGCCGCCCTTTCCCGCCGCATCCCAACCTTCCATCGCGATGATGAGCGGGACCTTCTCTTTATAGCACCGGCATTGAAGTTCACCTAGTTTTTCCTGGAGCTTGTTCAAGGTCGATTTGTACTCATTGGGACTGATCGACACCGATAGGTCCAGGTTCTTCAGCGTCGTAGTTCCGAACGGGTATCTGGTCTCGTCCGGCATGGAGGCCCAATCGCTGTCGTTCTTCCTTTCCACGGTTGCCTTGATGATATTGATGGTTGAAGAGACAATCTGGACCAGTGCATGGTTGTCATCTTCTGCCTCGATTATCGTCCACGGAGAGTTGGGCGTATTTGTCTTTGACAGGATGTCCTCGATGGCAGGGAGATATTTCTCGTATTCCTTATGATGGTCCAGTCCGTCCCTGGAGACGATGCACCGCTTTCCGTTTCCTTTCTCGAGGCGTTTCCGGTGTTCTTTCTTGCTCATGTGAAGGAAGAACTTGATGATGGTGTAATGATCTGCTGTCAACTGCCTTTCGAAATCTTTGATCTCCTCCAATGCCCTTGGTGATGCCTTATCCCCCTTTTTGCCTTCCACCCTTTCCTCCAGTGTCCTTGAGTACCAGGATCGGTCGAAAATGGCGAACCTCCCCTTTTCTGGGGTCTTCACGAAAAATCGCCAAATGAAAGGTCTCGCCCTCTCTCCCTCTGATGGATCGCCGATAGAATAGAGATCGAACCCACGGGGGTCTAGACATCTAGTGTAGTCGTTGATGGCCTTGCTCATGCAAGTGGTGTCCCATCCTTCGAAGACGACCATGATCGGCTTATTGGCATCACGTGCCAGGCGTTGCATCTCTCCTAATCTCGGGGTCAAGTCTTCCATCCGCCTGGAGAATTCTTTGTCCTCCAGTTTCTTTGATAGGTCGATCTTGTCCAACAATAAAAACACCGCCAGCGGGATATCATGGACCTTTTCAATCATAAATTCGACTGTTCCAGAATCATTAGGAATATCGTGATCAACTTTCACCTGTTCCAATGATCGTTTTAGATATATTCTCCAGGTCTGGATGGTCTATCGGCACTTCGCCGGGGGCGAAAACCCTTAAACCTGTCCTGTCATATTCGCCAGCATGGGAAACCTCAATGTCGCTATGATCGGGCCAATTGATTACGCCAAGGACCTGGCCAAGAAGGGGACTTCCACGGACATCACTCTCTATGACATGAAGAAGGACCAGGACACGGTAACCCTTATCGAGCCGACGAAGTACCCAGAACGTATAAACTCTCTGTTCTACTCGGTCTCGATGGCCAATGTGGCATTGTTCGTGGTCGATGAGATCAATGCCCAACTGGGCGAGTGCATATTGATGCTGGATTGTGCCGGGGTCGAGCAGGGGTTCTTCGTCCTGCGTAATTACATCACCCCAGATAAGATAGCACCGTTCATCAAGGGGACTAAGCTGGAGAAGTACCAGTATATAGAGAACAACCCGGTCGAAATAAGGGAGATGTTGATGGGTATGGCGGCCAAGCTCCAACCGGACCTGTCACAGACCAAGGTGGGCTCCATCCCCATCGATCACCATTTCAACGTGAAGGGAGTGGGCACGGTCATCCTCGGCTATGTTGCCACTGGAGGCGTGAAGAAGCATGAGACATTGAAGGTTCTCCCGACGGCAAAGTCGGCACTGGTCCGATCGATCCAGAAACACGATGACGATTTCGATATGGCCTTTCGGGGAGACCGGGTCGGGCTCGCACTGAAGGGCATCGAAGCGGACGAACTGGACCGAGGATACGTTCTGACCAATGACGAATCCATAAAGGTCGAGACGACCCTCAAAGTGCAGGCGGAACTGATCAAGTACTGGCCATCATCGATCAAGGAAGGAATGGTTCTACATGTCTGCCACTGGATGCAGTTCGTGCCTGCCCGGGTTGTGGGCGTGGACAACGGGAATGATTGGAAGAGGCCGATCCTGACATTGTCTTTGGATAAGGGCTTGATCCATCCCCCCGGCTCCAGGGCGGTCTTGACCCAGCTGGAAGGCGGGAAGCTGCGCATCGCTGGAACGGTGGCTTTGCCTTAGACGGGACGGCCCTAGAACCCGAATTACCGACCCGACGTCTCCATTAGCGCAGGTGCCGACCCTTCGGGCATCTCCGCCCCATGAATACGATACTTGCCGCTCGGGACGCATATCTCAAAGCATGCCCCTTCCCCGGGATGACCAATTTCCTTGATCGTCATGCCGGTTATGCCCAGGATCTCCCTGGTGAGATTTAGGCCGAGACCGGTGTGCTTGCCATAACCGCGGCGGAAGATCATCTCTTTTTCGTCATCCACGATGCCGATGCCATCGTCCTCGATGTACAGTTTCAGGTCACAGCCATCTTCCTGGCACCATATGTTGACGTTCTTGACCTTCACTCCGTGCCGGACCGAGTTCTCCATCAGGTTGCTGAGCGCTTTGTCTATCATCGCATCGGCGAATAGCTCCAAGTCTCCTATCTCCATGTTGACCTTGGTGCCGTTCAGGTTCAGGTGCGGCATGTTGAACCTGAGGACCTTGCTCACGTTGATCCAGTTCGAACCCTTCGATCCAAGGGCCTCATATGAGCGAGTGTATTCCATCTGTTTCTGGATCACCAAAGCTGCTTCCTTCGACCGAGTGAGGTATTTCTTGGTCCGGTCATCCGTCGCTATCGATGTTGCCAGTTCGATGTTGCCCATGAGCACCGTGAGCATGTTGAGGACGTCATGGCGAGTCACCGCCCCGAGAAGGTTCAACTTACGGTTCGACAGATGAATGCCTGATTCGATGTGCTTGCGCTCTGTGATGTCCTGTAGAGTGCCTATCAGCATCTTGGGTCGACCGTATATGTCCAGTACCGGCTTGGACCGATCATAAAGCCAGATTTCCGAGCCGTCCGCCTTCAGTGCCCGGAACTCAGCATCGATCTCCCTATTCATGTTGATCGATTCCTTGAGAACCCCTTCAAAGAGGGTCCTCTCTTCCGGATGGATATGTTGGATGAACTTGGCAAAGGTAGCCTGGAAAGTCTGCGGTGAGTATCCCAGGATCTCGAAGACCTCATCGGACATGTACAGTTTATCGGTGAGGAGATCGTATTCCCAGTATCCGAAGTGGGCGATGCGCTGCGCGGCCAGCAATCTCTCCCGGCTCTTTCTGAGCTCTTCCTCGGCTTTCTTTCTGTCGGTGATGTCCTTGGTCATTGACACTAGGAGTGCCGGATCTCCAAGCTTGTCCTTTACCGCCCATGAGGTCACCTCAGCGAAATAGGGCTCACCGTTCATCTTCACCAGGGTGTATTCGAGCCGGTTAGCGTTGCCCGCCGCGATGAGCTCCTTGATGTTCTCCATCATGGATTCCCGTTCGTCCGGGGAAATAGCTTCGAGCATATTGTGACCAATGATCTCGTCCTTGTTCTGCAGGCCGGTCAATTCGAGGGCTCTCGGATTGCATTCGACGATCGTTCCATCCATGTCGATGAGGTTGATCGCGTCCGGGGAGTAGTTGAGGATCGAGCGGAGCATTTCCTCCGAGTCCCGCAGCCTCTCCTCCGCCCTTCTCCTCTTGGTGACGTCACGGAAGCTCCACACCCTGCCGACCACCTTATCGCCAAGCTTCTGCGGTCTGGAATGCCGTTCGAATATCCTTCCATCCAGAAGTTCGACGTCATCGTGGCTGACGTGATGGTTCTGTATTCTTAATCGATTGACCACGGCCATGAATTCGTCCGGGTCCCTCACTTGCCTGGCCGCTATTCCCAGAATTTTCTGCTCGTTGCACTTATTGGCTATTTCGACGGGGACGCCCCACATCTCCAAGAGATGGTCGTTGTGAGCGGTAATCATTCCGTCGACATCTATCGCAAGAATGCCATCGGCTGTCGATTCCAAGGTCGCTTTCAGCAAGGAGAAGGAATGCTCCCTGTCGTTCCTCGCCTTGATCCTCTCTGCGATATCCCTGAACACACCCACGTATCCGGTCACCCGTTCGTTTCTGTTCTTCAGGGCGATCGCCGTCATCTCCATGTCGATCTCCACGCCGTCCTTGCGGGCCTGGATGACCTCACCGCACATGCTCCCGGTCGTCTCTAACAGCAGGAATGCCAAGTCCGTCGACTCGTGCGGGCGGTGGGTTCTTAAGAGTTCTTTCGCGCTCTTGCCCAGGACCTCCTCTGACCTCCATCCATACAGCCTTTCGGCAGCCGCATTCCAAGAATTGATGACGTGGTCGCTGTCGGTGGCGACGATCGCGTCGTGTACATTCTCGATAAGATAAGCCTGATAATGTAATTGGGCCTCTTCGTGCTTCTTCTCGGTGATCTCTCGGATCTGCATGAAGAACCCATCGTTGGATTGACCTAAGCCCGTTAATGGGGTGACCATTCGTTCGACGTAGATGAGGTCAGAACGACTCGATTGCACCCCGTGAACACGTTTCAACAGCTCGAGGTCGATGGTCGAACAATGGATTATCGATTCGCCGCGTCTGATCCTCCGCTTAACCTCGTCCGATAGCTCGAGATCTCGGAAGATGTTAAGCCCCTTGATCTGGTTCGGGTCGGAGACTCCCAATATTTTAAGGGCAGCATCGTTCAGGTCGATGAGCACCCCTTCCTTGTCGAATACCTCGATACCCACTGGAAGTTCGCCATATATGCGCTTGAACCGTTCCAGGCTGCGCTTGAGAGCGATCTCTTCCATGCGGCGTTCCGTCATGGCCTTGACCGCCATCATGAGCTCGGCCATGCTGGTGTCGTTCTCATCGCCGCCCTTGATGACGAGGAAATTGGCCCCGCAGTTCAACGCCTCCAATGCCACCTCCTGGTGGCAGCGGCCGGTGAAAAGGATGAATGGGACCCGATCACCGCTCTTCCTCAGCGTCTTGAGGAACTCGATGCCATTCATCTCGTTCATCTGATAGTCAGAAACGATAACGTCGTATTGCTTGCGACTGACGAGCCTCAAACCCTCCTTGGCGGAGGTAGCGGTATCGATCCTGAAAGTTCCAGTCAGATCAAGATAATCTTTGGTCGCCTCGAGAATGCCTTCCTCGTCATCTACGACCAGTATATCAAACAAAGTTACACCCGGACCCAAAGATTGCCTCGAACATTCACCATATTTTACCATTTTGTTCATATTTTAAGCGTGCAGTCCAAATTGCACTTTCTGAGATTCACGATGCAAAAGATGATCAGGCGCCTCGTGAAATAATAAACTTAGAAACAAAATAATAAGGTAAATGCCACGTCCAGCATTCGGATCACAATTGCACTTTCTTCTTCTCGGTTCCCTGGGCCTTCTTCAGCTTCCCGTTGTCCAATGCCCATTTGAAGAGCGGCATTTCGCTAGGCGCGACTGAGACCTTGTCTCCGGCCTTGAAGTTCCGCTTGGAGGTCCATTCAGTGAACGACGACAGCACCTTGTAGAATCCCGCATCCTCGACCACAACCTCCTGGAACGTCTTCGATCCCTTCATTTCGGTGTAGGTTCCGGGGAACACTTTGGCCTTTCCGTCCTTCATTTCGCAGATCTTGTTGCATACGGCGTCCAAGAAGTAACGGTCGTGGGTCACCACAACCATTGTCCCGGTATAATCGGCCAATGCCGACTCGACCGCGTTCTTTGACGGAATGTCCAGATAGTTGGTCGGCTCGTCCAGGACGAGTAGGTTCCTGCGCTCTGCGATCAGGGATGCCAGGGCGACCTTGGCCCTCTCCCCTCCGGACAGCGTCCTTATCGGCCGGTTGGCGTCGTATCCAGTGATCATCTGCCTGGCCAACAGGCTCCGGGCTTTGAGCTTCTCATCAGGACCAAGGTCCAGCAACAGTTGCTGTTCTGCGCTGATATCAGGGTTCAGGTGGTCATGGCCCTGCGCGAAGTAACCGATCTTTGCGCCTGGTGCCACCCACAGTTCGCCTGAATGCTCGATCTCTCCCATCACGGCCCGGATCAAAGTGGTCTTTCCGCAACCGTTGGGTCCGATGATGCCGATCTTGTCCCCAACCTCGACGTCCAGATCGAGCCCGTCGATGATATTCCTGCCTCCCAGCTCGACAGTCACGTTCTTTGCCCGGATAGCCTCGCGCCCGCCCCGGCTGGCGCTCTCGATCCTCATCTTGATGTCGCGCTCTTCGCGGGGGGGATCGACCTTGTCCATGCGGTCTATGCGCTTGAGCGTGACCTTGTGTGTGGCCTTGTACCAAAGCTTGGCGTGCTGTTGTTCGGCCATCTTCTCCAGTCGGTCCTTCTCCGTGCAGTACTTCTCGGCCGCCATTTTCAACCGCTCGTATTCCAGTTCCTTCTTTTCCACGAACTGGGTGTAGTTGCCGGAGTATTGGTTGGTGACCCCCTCTTCGAGCTCGACGATCTGGTTCGCGACCCGGTCCATGAAATAACGGTCGTGGGACACTATCAGGAGCCCGGAACCGATGGTCATGAGATACTCCTCGAGCCACTCAACGGTATCGATATCAAGATGGCTGGTGGGCTCATCAAGGATGATCAGGTCAGCATCTTCGGCCTGCATCAGGATCTGGGCGATGCGGGCCTTGGTGCGCTCCCCCCCGCTCATCTCAGACATGAGGCCCTCGGTCATGTGCTCGAGACCGACCGATACGAGAGCGTCCTTTGTTTTGGCCCCTGTCCCCTTTGAGCCGGTCTTGGCCATCTCCTCATGAAGGGTGTTGTATTCCTCCATGAGCGAATCCCAGTCCATGCCGCCGCTTTCCGGTCCATCGACCATCATCTTTTCCAGCTCGGCCATCCTCGTCTCCTGTTTGGTCGAGGTGGAGGTGCTGTTCAGGAGATCCTCTACCTTGTCCGGCCCTCCTTCCTGAGCAAACTGCGACAGATAGCATATCTTCTTCGCTCGGATAGCGATCTCGCCGGTGTCCGGCTTGATCTCACCCATAAGGATCTTCAGAAGCGTGGTCTTGCCGGCGCCGTTCCTTCCTACGAGCCCGACACGGTCCCCTTCGTTGATTTGCAAAGTGGCCGAGCGCAGCACTTCCTTGGCGTTGAAGGCGCGTGAGATGGAATCGGCCCGGATGATCATAACGCTGCCATTACGCAACCGTTTAAAAAGGTTTGTTTATGTGGATTCAACTGGCAAGAGATACATAACCTTCCAAATAAGGCCGTCCTTCACTACGGATATCCACGTGTTCTCCGTTCTTCATTACATTCAGTACGATACAGGACGAGGTCTCAAATCATTCGGACCGGTTTACCCATCCCTCTTGTCCAGATCGCAGTGAAGCATATCGGATGCCGATCAGAACGTCGCCTTTCATATTCAATCCTAGTGTAAAGCATAACTAACCTGGCGAGATACCTCCCCCTATGACGTCAAGAGCCGCCCTAAGGACCAGATTTGTAATCATTGGTGGGTATCTCGGGGCTGGAAAAACAACTCTGGCCACCGCAATTGGCCGGGAATTGAAGGAAAAACACGACCTATCAGTTGCCATAATAACAAATGACCAGGGCAACGTATTGGTGGACACCGAATTCGTCAGGAACGCGGGGTTCGACGTCATGGATGTCATGGGAGGTTGTTTTTGCTCCAATTTCAATGATTTTGTCAAGAATGCCCGAAGCTTGGTGCAAGTAGGGAGGCCGGACATCATTATTGCGGAACCTATCGGGACCTCGACGAACATCCTCGCTTCAGTCGTGGTGCCGATGAGGACTATGTATCCCGAAGAATTCGAAGTGGCACCTCTTCTGGTGGTCCTCGACGGGACCAGAATATCGGAACTATTGGAAAAATCTCAAGGCTTCGGGTTGGGGTCAAGCAAGATAATCCCTGCACATCAACTTCATGAGGCGGAATATGTCCTGATCTCCAAGGCCGACAGATTGACCGAAGAACAGATCGAGGAAGCCACCAGACATGTGAAACTGGAGGTCCCAGAGGCCACAGTGATAGTGTTCTCATCCAAATCCATGACGAATGTGGACCAGATCATCGATGTCATATTGTCGGATAGATTGAGCGAAAAGGCGGCCGCTCCGACAGACAATCGCATGTTCGCTATGGAGAAAGCCTCCATGGGCTGGTATAACGCCACTGCGCACCTGCATGCCTCTACCCCGGTCGATCTCTATGTCTTTATTAAATCGCTCCTGAAAAAGGTCTCTTCCAAATTCGGGAGCGAGGCCATCGCTCACGTTAAGGTCCTGGTCGAGTCAAGGGAAGCGGCGGTCAAGATGAGCCTGGTGATGGATTCCATTCAGACCGATGGGATAAGGGGTGGAAGATATCTCAAGAACGATGGAAGATTGATTTTGAATGCCCGGGTCTCTGCCTCACCCAAGGACCTAAAGGACTTCTTCGAGGGTATTGTGACCTCAACCGCTTCGGAAATGGAAGTCCAAATGGAGGATTTCTCAGAGCTTTGCTTCTCACCGAAGCCGGAGACACCAAGCCATCTCATGAAGAGCTAGGTAATCATTTACGTTGGGCGGGGAGTCCACCCCGACTCATCGTTCTTCCTCCGAGCGGTTCCATACCATTTCATTCTTGAGGAACCGGAGAACGGCCCCTAGTCTTGTCCCGAGGCGATTCGAGGACCTTCATTTGAACAGTTCGTCATCCGTACCTTGAATGGTCTTCTGGATCTCCAGGTCTTTTTCAGAAAGACGCATCTCGGCCATGACCTGGTCATGCATGTCATCATGCATGCGTTGCTTTTCCAGCTCGGTTATGTTCGTGCCTAGGATATCCTCGCCGTTCTTCATGAGTATGATGCCGAGGCAGAGCATCACCATGCCCATGCTCATTCCCGCCGATTCCACCGCGTACAGGTCCATGGAATCGCCTGGATTGATCGTAAAGGCCATTGCCAGAGAGGAGACCGTCACCGCTATCCCAGCGATAATGAGCAACAGGAAGATGATCCTAGTCCGGCTCTTTAGGAGGTCAGAAAGTGGCAAGCCCGTATAGCTCCGATATTGTTCGAAGTTTGTCGGCGGTTAATAATGTTCGCCAGTCTATGTGCATGGTTTGATAATCGTCTGAACTGATCGAATGCTTCTACAGAATTGCAGAGACGGGTAGGTGTCGATTCTAGAACCGGAGATGCTCTGTCAGATCGTTCTTGGTGAACACCGCTCCAGGGTTCATCAGGTCCTCCGGGTCGAATAGCTGCTTGATCTCCTCGAAATAGGCGAATGCCCGCTTACCCCATTCTTCTGGAAGGTACTTTGATCGGTTCCGGCCCATGCCGTGCTCCCCGGTGATGGTGCCATCATTCTCCAGCACCGCATGGAAGCATTTGTCGGCTAACCTCTTGGTGAGATCTTCCCACCCTTCCTTTTTGATGTAGGGACGGACATGCAGGTTCCCCTCGCCAATGTGACCGTACATGATCACCTGAGTCCCCTCATCCCGGAAGATTGAATCCAGGCGATCGATCAGCTCTGGCAACCGGTCCGGGGGCACCGCCAGGTCGTCGATGAAGGATAAGAACTTGAGCTCCGGCCGTTCCAGCTCGTGCTTGATGCGCAGCAGGTTGCTCTCCCTCACCGCCCAGATCTTGTCGATGAGAGTCTGGTCCCGGAAGACCAGATCCTTACTGTCTGTTCCCTTCAGCAGTGCCGACATCTTCGACTCTGCCTCGCTCAGCGCCTCGTCGAACTCAAGCATGATCACTGCCTTTGCTTCAGGCGGAACAGGCATCAGGGCGGACATGTTCCTGACCCCGAATGTATCCAGCATCTCGAATGCCGATGGCCCGAACACTCTCGCGGGCATCATTTTCCGGACCGCCTTGGGCAGCGAGTCAAAGAATGCCATATAAAGCACCCTCTCTTTGTGGATCGGCCTCAGCCTGAGACGGACCTCGGTGAACACGGAGAGAGTTCCGACCGAACCAACCATGAGGTGGGCTGCGACCCGGTTCATATCCTTCTTTTCCAGCATCGCCCCCAGGTTGTATCCGCTGCTGGATTTTAGGTTTGCGCGGCTCTCCATCAACAACAGCATCTCTTCGTCCTCACGGAATCGCGAGGTGATATCATCCAAAGCCAGCCGTAGCTCCGGGGGCAGTTCCTTGGCGGTATCGACCAGGCCAAAGATGGGGTTGACGAAGCGCAATGAATCCAGGCAGTTGTCGACACTGCCGTACTTGAGCGAACGGATGCCGCTCGCCCTTGTTCCGACGTTCCCGCCGATGGTGCAGAACGCCCGGGAGCTGGGGTCGTATGGAATGAAGAACCCATCTGTCCTGGCCTGTTTGTCCAGATTGTTGAACACCATTCCAGGCTGGCAGGAATAGATGCTCTCGTCCTTCTTGACGAACCGGTCCAGCTCCCGGGTCAGGATGACCATGCCGTCGCCTACCGCCGAACCGGATAGGTTTGAGCCAGCGCCCCTGGGGGTTATCGCGGTCCCGGATTTCACGGCGAACTCGACAGCCACCTCGACATCGTGCTCGTCCAATGGGATAGCCACGATCTTTGGTCTCATGTAGTAGTGGCTGAGGTCGCTACTATATCTCTCCAGTTGCCTCTCGTCCGTTATCACTTTCCCTTTGATCGATAGGATATCGTTCGTTGTCATTCCTAAGCTCCGATCTCTGACCGTTTCCGCGGATCGGTCATCCGGATTATCGCGCTCACCGAATCCTGGTTGAAACCCTTAAAACCGCGGTCCCTCTGGACGATCTCAAGGTGACTTCCGACCGCCCCATACTCGACGAACCGGGCAGCCTGTTTCTCAGGGACATAGTTCGCCTCCACCAGACGGTCCATCCGTTCCTTCCGGGGCATCCATTGCTCCGCCTCAGTGAAAGACTGTTTGAGGAAATCGAAATTCGAGAACGGGTTCATAGAGATAACCTCCCTGGCACCCAGGTCCTCCCGCATGCCCTTGAAATCGGACCCGACAGACAGATGGTGCATTCCCGAGTCCAAGACGCTTTCGCCGTGCAGTCCGACCCACAGCCCCACTGTGCCCAGTTTCTCCAATGGTTCGAGCTCTTGGGTTACGAAATTTGTATGGCCCTCATCCGGTCCCAGGTCCACATCGGCAAAGATCACCAGATCGGAATCTGGCTGTTCCATGACCTGAGCTCCCCAGCCGGCTTGCGTCCCAGCGAAGAAACGTTCGCGTTTCGTCAGCCCCATCTCTTCGAAGATGTCTACGACATTGCCGAAGTTCTCCCTCGAGCACCGGAACGTGTGATGGTCGTGGTTCCCCCATCCAAGACCAAGATGTTCCTGGCGCTTGTACTGCACCATGCCGGCCCGGTTCCTCGATAGCCAATAGGCCCTCTCAGCACGGAAGAAAACATCCGCCAGGCGCGCTGCGGCCAAGGTATCCCTGAGGGCTCCGATCTTGTCTTTCAGATCCTCGATGCCATCGATGTCGTACTCGAAGGTCCTTTTCCTGGAGGACAGGATGTTCAGGGCGGCAGCATATTCCTTGAGGTCAATTGCCTGGTCTATATCGAACGATATGCTCCCATGCCTCTCGACAACGCATAAAGAGTGAACGTCCTCACGGTTCAGTTCGACCTTTCTGAGCGGAGCGTTCCTTTCTCCGAGAATCCTTTTTTGAGTCATGTGGTTCGCACCGAGGAATCGTTCCAAATCATCGACTTTCAAGGAGAGGTTATATCGCTGGTCGTCTCGCAGCATTATCGGGAAGAATGCCCCACCATGATGTCTATACGCCTCACCGTCCAAGCCAATGGTCCGCTCCTTGATGTATCCCAGCCTTGTTAGGTGCTCATCGGTCGCGGTTCCCTTCGGAATCTCCATGCTGTCCACCCAATCGATGAAACGGGTTGAGCTGGTATTCTCTATCTCTCCCCGGACTACATCGGCATAGCGATTCCCTTTCAGGAACGAGCGGACCAATCCGGAAAGGAGGGTCTCGGTCTCCGGATACAACTGCCAGTCCCAATCATTCGCTGCGACCATAACTGAACTTGACTAGGGGTCCCGTTGGTAGATAATCGTTCCCATCGAACACGACAATCCCCCTCCGGTGAAAAATTCTATTAGGCCAGTGCATCATCCTAGGGAAAGGATGGAACGATCAGAACCGGTCTGCAATTTTCGACTGACAGCCGCGGAGAACAGCTACTGCCTGATGAAGAGCAGACGCCTGGCTGATACCGAGGGAGCGATTCCCTCTCTAGTCTTCCATGGGGCGGATGAGAGCAGACCGATCGTGTGCGGTCCAGAACTGGCCGCGGTCTGCCCATTCCGTGTGGCCATTTCAGACAAGTCTTCTAAGAGGACGATGGTCCCCTGCCCACACTGCGGGCACAGGCATCGTCGGGACTCGAACTCCAGGATGATCTGTGAGGCATGGGCATCCACCAAGGCTGCGCTCAAACAGATGAGGGCCGATTTCCCCGGGTTGCGCAAATATTACCTCACTGGCACAAAGCAGCAGCCATATGCCGAAGAGACGTCCGACCTGGTACGAAGGGTCCTATGGCCCAAGATCAAGTCGGCGGTGCTCCGGCGTGACAAGTACATATGCCAGGATTGTGGGGTCAATTTTGAGCGGGGCCGCATCAAGGTTTATGACCCGACCCTCAGGCGAGGCAGAGGCGGGACCCGCCTCGAATCGCTCGAGGTGCACCATATCATCCCCCGTTCCAGGGGCGGTTCGGATCACCCTGGGAATCTCAAGACCCTCTGCCCTGCTTGTCACCGGCGCTATACGAACGAGCTCATCACCGATATCGCCCAGGAGGTCCGGCATGACAAACAGGTGAACGCCATCATCGCCGAATGCCGGGAACGGGTCGGGAGCGATTGGCAGGATTCCAACTGGGAACCACGAGACTGACCGTTCACGGCAAAAGACCTGCACCGTTTGGACAATAAGGGTATTTCCTGGTCGATCCCGATTGAATCCACCGTCAGTTATTATAGCAGTAGCCCCTCAAATCCGACGTGGATCTGACATTCATCCTTACCTTGCCGGTATGGATCACCCTAACCGTGGCGATGACACTGATGGCCCTGGAGTGGACCTCCAGGCCCCTTCCGATCAGGGCCCCGTTCATTTTTCTGATGATCGCCATCACCCTGTTCACGGTAGGGTATCTGGGCGAGATCCTTTCGCCCGACAAGGGCACCATGGCGGCGTGGAACCTGCTGGAGATGTCGGTGTTCATCGTTCTGCCTTCATTGTTCCTGATCTTCGTGGTCTCTTACCTGGGGCGGGAGGATATCCTGGACCGTAAGAGGCTTTTCCTTCTGTTCCTGGTACCGGCCGCTCTGCTGACGCTCCTTTGGACGAACGACAACATCCATGGCTTTTATGCCGATATCAGCAGCCAGAAATTCTTCGGTGCGATCAACGGCCTGACCTATTCCTACGGGATAGGGTTCTGGGTCCTGGTGGCGTTCTTCGTCTTCATCATGGTCTCGGCCGTAACGCTCGTGGCCCAAGGACTTTTCAGCCCCAGCCGCTACCACCGGACGCAGGTGATGGTCGTTCTCGGTGCCGCGGCCTTCCCCATGCTGGCGCTGTTCATCGGGATAACGTTCTCGGACGCGGTTCCGATGAGCTTCATGCTGGATGCTGGATTTCTCGGAACGGTCCTAGTGCTGTTCTACGGGTCGTTCCGCTACGAACTGCTGGACATGACCCCGTTGGTCCTCGATTCTGTCATCAGGACGATCGAGGATGGGACCTTGGTGTTGGATACCAAGGGCCGGGTCGTCTATTCAAATCCCGCGGTCGAGGACATGCTCGATCTGAAAAGCAAGGAGATCAGCGGAAAGATGCTCACAGAGGTGTCGCCGGCCATCCAACAACTGGTCCGGGATGGGGTATCGAAGAAGGAGGTTACGTTCCCAGGGACGTCCGGCGAAAGGCTTGTGGACATACACATAACCAAAATCGTAAACCATCAGGGGGTGGAGAACGGAACGCTCATCCTGCTCCAGGAGGTCACGGAGGAAAGGAAGAACCAGAGGGAGTTGAAGACAGCCAATTCCAAGCTCAATCTGCTGTCAAGCATCACCAGGCACGACATCCTGAACCAGCTTACCATCATACACGGATATGGTGAGCTGATCGCATCGAAACGAAAGGAAGATGAGGATCTGAGGCGGATAATGGAACGGATAATGGCATCCGCTTCGGCGATCGAACGGGGGATCGATTTCACCAAGGTGTATCAAAACCTCGGGGTCAAGGCGCCAGAATGGCAACGGCTGGGGGAGGTCCTGGAGAAGGCCAAGGAGGCGATGACGTCGCGTTCCATCGAATACCACTTCCAGACCTCTGGAATATTGGTTTTCTCGGACCTTATGCTCGAGAGGATGTTCTTCAACCTGATGGAGAACTCCCAACGACATGGCGGCAATGTGAGGAACATCTGGGTGGATGTCGAGGACCGTGGGAACCTCAAGGTCCTCGTATACCGGGATGATGGAAAGGGAGTCGGTCAGGAGAATAAGCAGAAGATATTCGAGATGGGGTTCGGTAGCAATACTGGCCTGGGGCTGTATGCGGCACGTGAGATATTGGCGATCACTGGCTTGACCATATCCGAGACGGGAGAGGAAGGGAAGGGGGTCAGGTTCGAGATCGAGGTCCCAAGTGGTGGTTGGAAGTTCGAAAAGAGCCCGGGCCAGGTCAAATCTGCCACATGAGGAAGGGTGCCTCATTTTCGGGCAATCCTAGATATCGACCCACGCCCATACTCATGGAGAAATGGAGACCAAAGGCGGGCGGCAAAATGGGAGAAGATCTGAAAACTAGGATCAAGCTGTTTGCGCAAGGGTTAGGTATTCCGTTGATCGGATTCGCTCCGGTCGATCGATGGGAACATCCGCCATTCTATCCCTGGATGCCTCCGGAATTCTATCCACAGAACGTGATCCCTGGAACGAAGACGGTCATCGTGATCGGCTTGCCCGTCATCCTTCCCATCGTCGAGACCACACCATCGATCTACTATCACGAGCTATACAGGACCATCAACCTTTTGCTGGACCAGTTTGCATATCGGATCTCGCTTTTCTTGGATGAAGAAGGTCATTCGGCGGTCGGCATCACCCGGGATGGCTATGCCAGTCTAGAAGTCTTGAAAGAGAGCCCGATAGCTGCCTTCTCGCATCGTCATGCTGCATATTTTGCCGGTCTGGGGACATTCGGCGTCAACAACACATTGCTCACCAAACGTTATGGACCCAGGGTGAGGTTCGTCTCGATCCTTACCAGCGCCAGGATTGCGCCCGACCAAGTCATGGAAGAAAAACTCTGCATCCGTTGCATGAGATGTGTGGATCACTGTCCAGTTAGGGCGATCGAATCATGCGACTATCCAGAGCATGTCATGGACAAGGGACGATGCTTGAGCCATAACGCAAGCCTGAACCGGCGCGGGATATCTCCGTGCGGGATTTGCATCAAGGTCTGCCCAGTAGGGGAGGACAGAAGGCTGCACGGCCGAACCGACAAGGACATCTATCAAGGAACTGGCCCACTTGAGGATTCCTGGAAGCACGTCCGTTCGTACGGGGCAAAGTGAACACAAAGCGATCAGGTTGACTCAGACGATCCTTCTCTCATACAGGAACAGGGTGAACCTCCGTTCCCCCACATCCGTCTCGCCGACCTTTCGGAAGCCGCCTTCTCTGATGATCATGGGCGATCGAGGCAATGAATAGCCCGTTTATGAGTATATTCGTTATTCTTGATGGTGTCCAAGAAAAGGCTTGATATCTCGAACATCCCTAAATCGAAACCGAATGAGTAGATGTTACTAATCAGCGCCAAAATTAGAGAAATCAATGTACATCTTGTGATAGTATGTGATATTTTGTCAAGCATTCGTAATGGGAAGGCAGATTGGTAGCATCACACATCGACGCTACTTAACATAAGAATTATTAATGATGAGAAATTAGGAGAGAATGGCGCGGAGGTCCTCCAAAAGGTCTTTCCCCAAGATCCCCGTAGTTTTAACCTCCGCGCTACCCCCCCATTATTTTGAATAGATATTATATGTTACCGTTGAGGTTCTGGCCGGTACCTCGGCCAACTCCATCTGACCTAAGTGATACGTCACCCTGAAGCTCATCATACCTCCATCGAACATATTTAGCCGAAGCGACGTTCTCATGATGCCTGAGGTATTGGATGGAAGACATAATCGTCGATCAGATGACGAAGAAGGAGGCCTTAGTCTGCTTGGATTGGGCAAGAGCTGAGGGGTGGAACCCTGGTCTTCACGATGCGGAAGTCTTCTATGAGACCGACCGGAAGGGATTCTTTGCTGCGCGATGGAACGGTGAGATGGTCGGCAGCATATCCACAGTTTCGTATTCCAACGGATTCAAGTTCGGTGGGCTCCTCATTGTGCGACCGGACTTCAGGAACAAGGGGATAGGGAGGCTTCTGATATCGCATATGCTCCATTATTCGGCAGACTCCAATCTGGGATGCGATGGGGTACTCCAGATGGTAAAGAAATATGAGTCCTATGGTTTCATCCCCGCTCATGACAATATCAGGTATGTCGGCAGAGGCGCCCCGTTCCCGTCGAAGAACCTGGAAATAGTTCCAATATCATCGGTCCCCTTACCTCAGCTGACGGAATATGATGCCCGCATGTTCCCTTCTGAGCGGGAAAACTTCCTCAGTTTATGGACCAGTCAGCCCGATTCTTACGGTCTTGCCTTCATTGCCGATGGTCTGATCAAGGGATATGGGCTCATTCGGCGATGCTATACTGGGCATAAGGTGGGGCCCCTTTTTGCCGAAGATGAGGTCATTGCCACTGATCTCCTCTCTGCCCTATTGTCCAAATTCCCCGATGAGGAGTTCATCCTCGACATCCCGGCACCGAACCGTTTTGCCGTCGATCTGGCTCGGAGATTCGGGATGAAGGAGGCTTTCCGCACGTTGCGGATGTACACCCGTGGAACTCCAGACATCGATATGGACCATGTGTTCGGAATAACGTCATTCGAATTGGGGTGAGGCAATTGGAAACTCCTAGAGTGTTCAACCGCACATCTCTGGCCCATCCAGAGGAGGTCGTGGACCTCGTGCTGTACCTAGGGCGGACCCTTTATCGATTTGGCGCATCCTCGCAACGAATCATCGACTCGATGCAGGTCCTGAACAGACACCTTGGGGGCATAGACCTGCGCATTCTGATCAATCCAGATGCGATCATGATCACGACAGTCTCAGGAACCGAATACCGGACGAAAATCGATAGGGTCCCGTCGACCGGCATGATCGACCATAGCATCGTCTCTGAGATCAGCTCGATGCTTCATTCGCTCAAACCGGAAATGGACCACACAAAAATAAAGGCGGAGCTGGACAGGATGAATCGGGACCGTGGCTCCTGGGGCACCGTGCCGATGATGATCGTCACCGCTTTGGCCATGGCTTCTTTCGGCCTGCTGAACGGTGGGGACCTATCGTCAATCCTGGTGGTGTTGCCGGCCACGGCGCTTTCCTACCTTGTCTTCAGGGTATTGGGAAGACAAGGCTGGAATTATTATCTCAACGTTCTCGCCGCCACCATGGTAGGCGCAATATCCGCCTGTTTGCTGGCCCAGGCCGGCGTCACCAATGCCACTGATGTGGCCCTCGTAGTATCGGTGATATTCCTCATTCCTGGGGTGCAACTAATCAACGGGGGCATCGAGATCGTGAGGAACCACAATCTGATGGGGGTGTCCAGACTTATCATGGTCAGCGTCACGCTGGCCATCATTGCGTTCGGTATCACGGCGGCCATCGCGATATTTCCCATCCCTTCACAGGGCATACTGGTCCCGGTCCTATCCTGGCCTGGCAGCATAGTGTATGATGCATTGTTGGGTGCGGTGGCGGCTTTCGGATTCGGTGCTCTCTTCAATACGCCTCGCTACCCGCTCCTTGCCTGCGCGGTATGTGGTGCGGTCGGCCGCGCTTCGCGTTTGGCTCTGGTGGAGGGCGGTGCGGACATAGCCCTGGCCACGCTGGTCTCGGCCTCGCTCATAACGGTGATGGCACTGGCATTCGCCCGCAGGTTCCGGGTCCCGGAGATAGTGATAGCAGTATCCGCCGCCTTGACCATGATACCTGGATACTTTGCTATCAAGTTCATTGAAGGAGTATTCGCCATGGAGCAGCATGGCAGTTCGGTCACCATAGCGGAACTTCTCGGAACGGTCCAGATGGGGCTCCAAACACTGTTCATCGCGGTGGCAATGGTCGCTGGAGTGATATTTCCCTTAATGATCCTCAGAAGCAAGCATCCTCGGTACTAATAGCTCCATCTGGTCCAGAGTGATTTCTAAATCCACGGACTCCGTTCTCTTTCTTGTGTCCACGAACTCCCCATGCTCATCGCCGAACCGGAACCCGTTCGCCCATACGTTCTCGATCTTGGCCTATGATCCAAATACAGGGGATATCGGTGGGGCCGTCCAATCCCATTGGTTCTCAGTCGGCACGGTGGTCCTGTGGGGCGAGGCCGGGGTTGGCATCGTCGCAACCCAGTCATTTACCAACCCTGCATATGGGCTTGAAGGGCTAGCTCTTCTCAAGGAAGGGATCCTTCCCCGCGTGGTCGTGGACCGGATGACAGGTAAGGACGAGGGAAGGGAGGTAAGGCAGCTTGCGGTCATGAACGCAAGGGGAGAAGCAGCTTCATACACTGGCCGAAGATGCGTCCCATATGCTGGAAATATCGTCGGCGATGGTCACTCCGTCCAAGCAAACATGATGCTGACTGAAAAGGTATTGCCAGCGATGTCGCATGCGTTCCTATTGACGCAAGGTGATCTGGCCGATCGGATGATGGCGGCACTTGACGCCGCTCAATCAGCCGGCGGGGATTTCCGGGGCAAGCAGTCAGCCGCTCTTCTGGTTTTATCCGGATCTCCCTCTGGAAAAGCATGGAGGGACAGGAAGGTGGACATCCGGGTGGATGACCACAAGGAACCTCTCAAGGAATTGAGGCGACTGCTCGGCGTTAACAAGGCCTACGAGCTCATGAATGAAGGGGACCGGGAACTGGAGATAGGAAAGATCGATAGTGCAATGTCACACTATTCGGCGGCCGAGGATTTATTCCCCGAGAACGAGGAGATGATGTTCTGGCATGCGGCGACACTGGCCAGCATCGGTCGGTTCGAAGAGGCGCTGCCATTGTTCCGCAAGGTGTTCGCAAAGAACCTAAACTGGAGGAGGTTCACCCCGGACCTGGTGAGGCTAGGCCACCTCAATATCGATGAGGAAAAACTCGAACGGCTCTTGCAGCTCTAGGAGACCCAGTTTCCCATCAGAGAGTATCAAATATTGTTCGCTCCAAAATACAGGGGAAAGTGGTCGCCTTGAAGGGAAAAGAGAGGAAGATCGTTCTGTACATTGCCTGCAGCCTGGACGGTTACATCGCCGGATCTGATGGGAACATAAGTTGGCTGTTCACGGATCAGGATTACGGTTATACAGGTTTCATCACCCGGATCGACTCTATTGTGATGGGGAGAGAGACGTTCGACCGGGTCTTGGATATGGGAGATTTCCCTTACTCCGGGAAGGATTGTTATGTCTTCTCCCGTTCGTCCATGGGTGGAGATGAGAATGTCGAGTTCGTCAATGACCCCGTAAAGGAATTCATCGAGGGATTGCGCGCCACTGATGGGACGGATATTTGGTTGGTCGTTGGGTCAGAGCACATTTACCATTTTATGACGGCTGCGTTGATAGATGAGTTCATCATTTCGGTGCATCCTGTTGTCCTGGGTCAAGGCATTCCACTATTCAGAAACGGGATTCCAACCTGCGAGCTCCAGCTAGTGAGCGTCGAATCATTCTCCTCTGGTTTGGTCCAGATGAGTTACCTGCGAAAATAGGATGCATATACCAGCCTATCCGATGACCTTTAAGAATGGTCTAGGGGAATGGATTCCCGGTTGGATGCGGATCCTAAAAGTCGGGGTTCCCAGAACTTCGATATTATGGCCCGATGGCCCGCTCCCTCTGTGTAAAGGTGCACATCGGCTAGTATGGAACCTTTTCGGTCATCACAAAGAGCTGATAAATAAACCGGAAATGATGGCCGAAGGTCGTATTCCCGATCCCGGGAGGAATAACAGGAGGCAATCCGGTGAAGAAGTTCAATTTCAAGGGCTATGATCACCGCGTGTGGGTCTTGTTCACCTCGCGCCTGATCGACGGTATCGGTTTCAGCATCGTCGGACCGTTCCTGGCGCTATTCATGTACCAAGGTCTGGGGGTGCCGATGGTCGTGGTCGGACTTGTGTTGCTCATCTCCGGTATCGCAGGTGCCGTTGGCAGCCTGGTCGGAGGGCTCATGGCGGACCGTTATGGCCGACTAGGGGTCATGACCTATTCGATGATGCTTAGGTGTGTCACTTTCCTCTTGCTTGCGGCTCTGGTGGCATACTGGCCTGACTTACCGGCGGTGGCTCTTGTCCTTTCCTTGAGCATGTTCTTCGGGGGAGTGTTCGACCCGGCCAACAACGCCATGGTGGCGGATGTAGTGGAACCGGCCAGGCGTCTCGAGGCCTACGGGCTGTTACGGGTGGCCTGGAACCTTGGTTTTGCGTTCGGCCCAATGATAGGCGGGATACTGCTGGTGTTCTCCTACTCCGTCACGTTCCTGGTCTCGGCGCTTATATCCCTGGTGGCGGGACTGATCGTCGCCTTCATGCTGACAGAATCGTATCAGCCGGGACCGGCGAGGGAGAAGGTCAGTCTTGTCAAGGACCTGCGCAACGTCAAGGTCCTGTTCCTGACTTTCTGCTTCATCTGTATCCCGATGTTCTTGATGGCCGGCCAGTTCGGGACAACCTATACGGTATTCGCCAACGAACGCGTTCATATCAACACGCTAACGATCGGTCTGGTCTTCGGGATTAACGGGGTAATGGTGGTGCTCTTGCAGATGCCGCTTGCCCGGGTGCTGGAAAAAAGGGATAGATACCTGGCCATGACCGCGGGCACGGCGCTTTACGCCTTGGGATACTTCTTTGTCGCCGGGGTTTGGGATGGGATATCGCTTGCAATGACGATGGTCGTCATCACCATAGGGGAGATGATCGTAGTACCGGTTTCCACCGACCTGACGGTCAGCATGTCAAGCGAGTCCGAGCGCGGCAAGTACCTGGGAATATTCGGCCTGATCGGTTCCTTCGGATGGTTCGGTTCCACCTTGATCGGCGGTCTCCTCTATGACAATCTGACAAATGCCTGGCTATTTTGGGGGGCGATATCGGCGATGGGCATGGTGACGGTTGCGGCCATGGTCGTACTGTGGGCAAGGGTTAGGTCAGAAAAAGGAGCGAATATCTAAGGCCGGTGTTTAATGATTCCCAGCTTTTGACCCGGGTTGCTAAATCCATCCTGTCAGCGGAAATGGCGCTATTCAGCTGATACGTTGTCGTGACCCGGCTAAAATCATTATACAAATTTTCTCAAGGACGGGTCGAGGAGAAACCTGGCAAAACAAGTCAAAGTGGTCCATTCCGACGCACCGCGGATGACATGGAAAGGGTGAAGGTTCTGCAGCGATATGCTCGGGTGTGATATGCCTTTTCTGGATCCAGTGTAGATATCAGTCCGTTGTCACAACGAAGATGGATGAGAAACGGATGCCAAGGAACCAGGCGCTATAAAGGGCGGATGATTACGAAACAGGGTCCAATTGAATTCCCATCATCGCTCACCAGGTCTACGAGATCGATGCGGCTCTTGAATGCTTCAAGAAGCATGATGGCAAGGTGACGATGTAGAAGATGTCTCGGGCAGTATGGGTTGCCTCGCTTACTTCGAGGACAACGAGGGCATTGTGAAGGGTCGATGGGTTGCATACACCAGCCTGCCGATTCTGACCATCACCGATCTCGAAAATGATGGTATAATCTTGGAGACGGACAGTTTCAAGTTCCGATGGACTGCTACCGATGAATTTGCCGGAATTGACCACTACGATATCAAGATGGATGACGGCAACTGGGTCGGAGTGAATGGAAACGAAGCTCAAACCAGGGATGGCATAGAAGAGGGGCAACACAATTTCTCCGTCAAGGCCGTGGACGGCGCTGGTAATGAAGCTGTCGCGGTCCGGATGTTCTACGTAGACATCAATCCGCCATTGGCCACTATAACCTCTCCGGGCAATCACTCAGCTATCAATGACAACACCCTGACCATCGAGTGGGCGGTCATGATGCGGGGACCGGGACGGTATTTTACATGGTCGGATGGGATTTTGAAGCATACACCCCGATTGGGACCGCCAATTCCTATACTTTCACGAGTCCGTTGGCCGATGGTACACATACATTCTACCTAAGGACAAATGATAGTGCTGGCCATGTCCAGCTGTATATCATAGATTTCTACATTGACTCAGCGATCCCTCAGCTGGACTCGATCTCTCTTCAACGGGACCACCGTGACCGTGCAAGATATCCCGGTTTCCTGGTACCCCTTCGATATGGTAGTATTCCCATTTGGTCTTGACCGTACAGAGGTTCGGCTCGACACTGGGGCATGGGTGAACAAAAGTTTGGCCTCTGCCCATACTTTCATGGGAGTCGCTGAAGGCTACCATACGATCGACCTAAGGACCTTCGATAAGGCCGGCAATATGGTTGAGAGGAACGTACAGATCATGGTGGACTACACGTTGCCCATCGTGTTATTATTGTCCCCATAGAACCATACATTGTATTCGGTCAACGAAGTGTCAATTACCTGGAGCGGCTCCGATCTGGGTTCCGGGATCCATCACTATGAGGTAGACCTTGACAACGGTCAAATGACTAACGTGGGAAGCGTAACCGGATGGGCATTCAATAACCTGGGCGATGGCAGCCACATAATCAACGTGATAGCAGTCGACAATTCAGGCAAGATGAGAATGTCATTTGTCATCGTGGTCATCGACACTATCGCTCCGATGCTCAGCATTTCCAACCCATCAGAGGGAGGATTCTATTTCCTGCCAGATGTCAACGTCACCTGGACGAGCATGGAGTTCGGAAGCGGGCTCGCTTCTTACGACGTGAGGGTCGATGGCGGTGCGTGGCAGTCCCGTGGAACCGCAACCTATGCACTGTTGCATATAGTCGAAGGGGTGCACACGATTTATGTCAGGGTGACCGACGTGGCGGGTAACAGCAGGACTTCTGGCGTGAACTTCACGCTAGGCCTGAACCCAGCCGTCATACATTCTATCTATCCAGCGGACGGAACAATAGTAAACACCACGATGGTTGTTTTCGATGAGATGTTAGCGATGCCATCGGTATAGGGTCAATGACCTACAGCATCGACTCTGATGTAGGTCATGGAGTATAGGCGGCATCCACATCTCAATCGGTGACCTTACGAACGGTCATCATTCGTTCAAGCTGACCGTATACGACAGGAACGGCCGCGAGACCGTTGGATATGCTAATCTGACCGTGGATACCGCTGCCCTGACCATCGTGGCTAAAACGCTCACCAGTGAGAACACCAATGCCTCGGACCTGATATCCTTCGGATTCTCAGAGACGGTGGACGTGAACGGGATGTTGGTCCACCTGAATGGACAGGTCGCCCAATTTGTATTGAACGGCACGACCTACGAGATCCGCAGGACACTGGTGGCTGGAACATCATATACGGTCTAAGTAACCGGGGCCAAGGATCTCGCCAGTAATATCATGGATGCTTACTCCTGGTCGTTCAACGTCGTTTCGGGAGAACAACTGCTCGGACAAGTGGTCGTCAGTGGGACCGTTATCGACAAGAACGGCCAGCCAATTTCTGGTGCAAATATTGCTATCGGCGGGAAGACCGCGATCACCAACGAACAAGGGCAGTTCAGTGTTTTCGTTGCGCCAGGCGAGCAGCAACTGAACATAATTGCCAGCGGCATGGTCGAACGACCCAGGATGTGACTGTTATAGCCGACCATCAGCTGGAACAGCTCAGCATGACCTCGATCATTGATGACAGTGGCCAGACCGATGAACCTTCGCCCGGTGGTGACACGACGTTGTTAATGACGTTAGGCATTCTGGCAGCCATCGGGACAATCGTCGCCATTGTGGTGATCCGTAAGCGCAGGGACTGAGATCAGCCCAGACAAATCTCTTCACTTCTTCTTTTCCAGATCAATCATAAACCAGATCATCAGGTGCATCATGTTCCCGCGCGCTGTTGGCTCGTCCGAGTTATTGGGTGTTCCCAAGCAGAATGTCAGAGAGTGTTCTCATCCTAGCGGGAATCGAATAAAAGGTGGGGGTCCCTTCCGCCTTAGAAGAAAGGTGCAGAAGGATGTTGGAGACTTGGAAAGGACAAATAAGCGATCGAATCCAACTTCAAAGGACACTAGAACTGCAAAATAACTAGATAGGAAGAACGATCGGGCGTCTCTGAGCACTTCGCAGGATCCGGTGACCTAAATCACAGACTTAAATTCAATATCCAGTATCTGCAAATCAGCTCAAAACATATATATCAGCCAGAACGGCTCCAGCGGTATGTGACTGCGAAAAACTTCCGATGTGTCAAGTGTTCGAAGTCGTTCATTGCTGCACGGGTCGTTGGGATTGTCCTCGGCGTCCCGAGTGTCTCCCTATTTCTTGTGGGGTTGATAAGCGTTTATGGCTACGTAACGGACGAAATCACAGTCTTTCTCTTTGGCTCATTCGAGACGACTTTCATGATTTCCATCATGGGGGCGATCATGCTCGCTGTCTTTCGAGTAGTAATTCGGGCTAATTTGGTCATGAAACATGGCTCAACTCCGACGTCAATGGTCTGCCCGGACTGCAATAAGAAGGACAAGGATATAGCCGAGTATAATGCGTACAACCATCAGCTGGCCGCCGATGCTAAGGCCGTGGAATGGGCTGCCAAGGTGGAGTCCATCGAGAAAAGCGACCCTTGGATGGGCAAATTGATAAACATGTGGAGGTCCGCAAACCCTGGGAAGGCACCCAACGAGCTTCTGGTTCAGGAACTCTACTCAGCCAGGAACCTGGAAAAGGCGGGAAACTTCGAGGCATCCGCCATCATCCTGGAAAAGAACCACTTCTGGGAAGAAGCAGGACGAGTAAGGAGGTTGGATGATGAAAAGATCATCAAACACATCACGGTCGACATGAACCACCTTATCGACCAGATAAGCACGAGGGGTCTCGCCATCCCATACAAGTGCCATTCCTGCGGCGCTTCCATCACCATCGACGGGGCTTCGAAGAAAGAGGGACTGAAGTTCTGCTCATATTGCGGAACCACGTACAACACCGAGGATATGACTAGGATTATCCAGCATGCATTAGGATGATCAGGTTCACAACGTTGAGATACCTATTCCGATTAAGACCTATTCTCGATTCTGAGCTATTTCGGTCTTCACTTTCAGAGCTTTCTCTCTCCGGTCCAACAGATCAGTATCATTTGATTGTTCGGCCTTGAGCGCAACCGACTTCTTGACTTCGGCGTTGGAAGTGCCAATCAGTTTCGCCCTCAATACCCCCAGCGGGGTCAGGGAATAGGCTATGCAAGGTCCGCGCTTCGTCTCTACATAGCGTTTCTCAAAGATAACCAGTCCTGAATTGATGAGGTTCTTCACTCCGCTGGAAACGTTCAACATAGACAGACCTCCGGTCTTTCTGATGCCGTCACGGCACACGGCGAAAGGCAGACGGCGGTCTTCCAGATGCGAGCGGTTTCGGTAAAGATTGATTAGGATGATGTCCTCGCAGGTCATATTGAACGTGTTCATTTTTTCCATCTGTAAATTCTCGAAGTCTTTTCAGATGAGATCCCAATGAATGTTTTGACAATCTTGGGCCTAGGAAACTGGGATATTCATCGATCGTCTGTACAATTTAATCCCTCCAGAACTCGTAAAAGAGACAGATGTTCTCTCGGATAGGATAGAACATTCTGAATCTATTTCACGTGAGGACGATGTATCCGCTGATACCAATCTACGCGGAGCACCCTATTAGTACTGTTGCAAGTCCAGGTCTCTTTATTTTTTTCCGTTTATATCGCAGTAGGAATTTGTCTGGTCAGTCTTTTTCGCTACCTGTCGAATGCATTTTATTCCAGCAATAATTATTCATATCGTCCTATCGCGAACACGTTTCGAGGAATAATCTAAAGGTCATATTTCCCACTGGGGAGTGATAACTGCCAGTTCATGGGGGAGGATAAGAAAAATTGATCGATTCCTGATCAGATATGGAACCAAGTCTTGGTCCTCTTCGATTGGATCATGATCAGAACATAGGCGGAAACACCAAGCCAGAACATGCCAATTATAAAATTCTTCACTTGAGTCGGGTCTGTAGTGTAGAACACAAAAAGAGCGATCAGGAAATTAATCACGGAAATAATGACCAGGTAGTACCACACAGGCCGCCACCCAAACATGCAGCCGATGCCGATCATTAAGTTAGCAATGGCAATGATCGATGCCGTCAGAACGAATGGCCCATCCTGGAACGTCTGACCGGTGAGGATGACAAGATTTCCAACACCATATTTCCCTAGGGCGGGAAACAAATAGATCAACCCGGCGATGATGGACAGCAACCCGATGATGGTGACCCGCAAGGGTCTTCTCCTTTTTATGTCGAGCGTCACTCATTGAACAGGAGAATCTCGATTAGATTATCTTATTCCTCATACATAACTTTCGGGAACGCGTCGACTGAATTTTTATTAGTAATCAACGAACTCGCTATCTTTTTCAGAAATTAACCTCTCGAAACCATAATATATCGAACAAATTGAAACACTTCATATCGGTTCGCGGGAGAGGGGGTATCAATTGAAGAAAGCGCTGCTGATAGCTGCAGTGTTGGTCATTTGTTCGATAGGCCTAGTCCCTTCGGTAAGGGCGGAACAGACAGGCTACCAGTGGACAGAGCATTTCGATTATTCATCGGTGCAGGAGATGGCAAATGCGGGGTGGGCCATCGGGGTCCCGACGCAAACCTCTTTCAACACCAGCTCTGTCATTCTCAGCGGAATAGGCCAGGACAACCCAATCTTCTATAACGGCATCGCGAATGGCATCTCCGATTGGAGGGCAGAATCGAGGGGAAGATGGGTCGCAGGAGGGGGCGGGTCCATCGGAGTAGCCCTAGCCACAGAACAGCGGGGATATGATTGGTGGATTGATGGTTATTATAATACGTTCATTCTGTCAATTGGCTCTTCCAAGGTCATTCAGATTCCAACAGTCCCGATCCTGCTGGATGAATGGCATGTGATGACCATGGTGAAGATAGGGAACAACCTCTCCCTTTACCATAACTCTCAGTATATCTCCAGCTACATCGACAACGGAACGATCGGCGAGGTCCGCTCGGTGAACAATGTCGCACCTTGGCAGGGCACGACGGAATACGACTACTTCTCCCTAGAGGCAGCTCCGACAATGAAGTGGCAGAAGACCTTCGGAGGAAGCGCCAGTGATACCGGTTACGGTGTCGTGGCCACGCAGGACGGGGGATTCGCGGTATTGGGAGTTACCAAATCATACGGCAGCGGACAGTTCGATGCCTTTCTGGTCCGAGGGGACTCGGACGGGAACGAGATCTGGAACAGGACCTACGGTACAACATTGGGAGAATGGTCATATTCGTTATTCTACACATCCGATGGTGGGTTCTTGATCGGCGGGACCACAACCATTACCGCTGGATTCCGAGCTTGGATGGTCAAGGTGACCTCCGATGGGACAGAGGAATGGAACAAGACCTATGGCGATACGACCGAGGTCGGGTTCTGCTCCATCCAGACCAGTGATGGTGGCTACGCTATCACCGGCTACCTGGCGGTCCCTGGCCGAGCCACTGACACATTCCTTATGAAGACCGACGCGAGCGGTAACCAGCAATGGATCCGGACCTACGGCGGGGCATCCGACGATTGGGGCAAGTCGTTGATACAGACCAAGGACGGTGGTTTCGCCATCACCGGTTGGACGAATTCCTTTGGCACTGGTACTAGAGGGTTCTTGATCAAGACCGATCCAGGTGGGGTTGAGCAGTACAACACCACCATCGGGACCTCCGGAAGCACGACCTGCTATGGAGCGGTCCAACTGCCTGATAATGGCTTTGCCATATGCGGACTGACCAACTCCATAGGGTTTGGGTTGAATGACATGCTGGCAGTCAGGATGGATTCGGGAGGGGCCATCGTCTGGGAACGCACCTACGGAGGAGCGGGAGAGGATTATGGTTCCATGGTCTTCGCTCTGGACGATGGGTTCGTCTTCGGTGGGTCGACAGCCTCCTTCAATTCGACGCAAAGCAGGCTATTCTTGGTCCGAACCGACCTGAACGGGAACATGTCCCATGCCGGCGTCTACGGGGTTGATGTGTCGGCCTCTGGCTATATAGGTGCTAGACTGGCCGATGGCGGATTCCTTGGCGTAGGGAATACAAATACTTACAATTCGGGAACAGACGATGTTTATGTACTCAGGATCGGCAGTTATGTCGTAGTTCCATCATCTTCATCCAAATCTTCGTTGGCCTTCGCGCAAGAGGCGGTTCCCTCGGTCGCGGCGGTGGCGGTTGGAACCGGACTCGCATTTATCGGCGTGTTCGTTGCTGGCAGAGCCTCGGAAGCGGCGGCAACCGCTTCGAGCTCATTTAACGGAGGTAATGATCAGGCCCGTGGAGGGGTGAGGAGGAGGATCAGGCTGGATAAGGTCATCGATTTCGTTACCGGATATTTCCGGGGCAGGGCGAGTTCGCTTGTCTGGAAACAGGTGCGGAAGGTCGAATTCGAGGACGCAAACGCAGTGCAGCGGATGCCCCTGTTCGCCGGATTCTCGGTCCTGGAGATGATCGTGATATTCTTCACCTCGATCTTCCTAGGCCTGGCTTTCATGATAACCAACAAGATCGATTTTGGCTCGCCCGAAACATGGTTTTTATACACCATCGTTGCCGGTCTGGCAATCATCATGCACGACCTGATGCACCGGTACATGGCCTGGCGTCACAACGTGATTACGGAATACAAATTCTGGTTCCTGGGAACCATCGTCATGTTCATTACAGCTATCCTGTTCGGAGTCGTGTATTCGTCCCCTTCCAGACTGGCCATCAATGATGCAAAGAACATGACGGCCAAGCAGGAGGCCATCGTTTACGGTTCTGGGCCCGGCATGAGCCTGATCGTCTTTGCGGCCTTCCTGACCCTGATCCCATTTGGGGGATACATGGCGACGATCGGAACGTTGGGGGCCTCGATGAACCTTCTTACCGCGACATACGCACTGATGCCCTTTGAACCAATGGACGGACGGAAGATATACAAGTGGAGGAAGCGGCTCAGCATCGTCCTCTTCCTAGCAGTACTAGCGTTATACTTTGGATTGACGATCTTCGTCCTGTGAACAAGGGATCAATGACGAATTGAATGCTCATTCAATCCTTTTCGGGAGGACAATTCCGACACTCCATCCCGTTATCCAAATTCTTAAAATGAAGGTCGGAACATGCTCACATTAGGACTTTTCATGACCCGGATGTGGATGGTCGATCCGAAGATATTGTGCCGTCAGCACTTGTTAGGCGAGCATGCCGAAATACATATGATAGCGGCGAACCTGCGGCTTGACCGGAGCATCGAAGGATACATTCAAATCAACGCCATCGAACCGAAGAGCGTCAAACAAAGACATGATGAACTAGTGGAAGAGATGGTCTTCAGGGGAATGAAGCACAGGAGCCCGCTCGATTTCTCGACCGAGCTTTACCATGAAGTGGTCGTCGACCGTTCGGTATCTCTGAAGCTACTTATTGGACGCTGTCATCGTTGCGCCGAGAGATTCAGCGGTGACCGTGAACGATAAAGAACACCTCATTTTTCTTCGATGAATGTGTGCCCTTTTCTCCAACTGGAATTGAAGTGAGCACAACTTCTCGATTGAATTTGTATGGAAATCATTTGCTATTCGCAATCAGGGATAATACTATTGGCTCCTATGGATAAGGTAATATCAAATTCTACCGCGGATACGGCAGGAACACCGGTCTGGGACTTTTCCTCAGTTCGAATCATTCAATGACCAGAATTGTCATGATGGTTCACTGGGCCGTTCCGAGGCAATTGCAGGAATAGATTGGAGTGAGCTTCGGATGTGCGTCATTCCATTTCGAGGCTCATCCAGAATGACCATGGTTTGATCGGAACTTGTGTCAGGCCAATAATGGTCCTTGGGTGCTGTCCACAATTCAGGCCTGACATATTGATCAACCTAGGAGCATATCTATATAATAATGCGGGCGAGAAGTTTACCGATCTATAGATTCTATCGTTGCGACAGCGTACTTGATGACATCGCAAGGTGTAAATAGCCTAAATATGGTGATGGCCAGATCGGTCCAATGAACTACCGCTTTCATCGTGCCTTTCATCCCTCATCTATCATCCGTCTGAGTAGTAATTGCATATAGACAGAAATCCTATGTACATCTGGGAAATAAAATGGGACTCTATCAACGCATTCTTGTTCCAACCGATGGAAGCGAATTTACAGAGGCGGCAACCATGCACAGCTTGGCCTTGGCCAAGATGGCCGGGGCAGAGGTCATGGCACTATTCGTGATCGATGATGACGTTTACATGTCCAAGACTTGGGGGTCGATGCTGCCGACCGCTATTCCCGATCTGACCCAAGCCCTCGAGAATGAGGGGAAGAAGGCAGTGGAGTTCGTCCGGTCCGAAGGGGAGAAGATGGGCGTCAAGGTCGAGACGAAGCTAGAATGGGGATCTCCGGCAAGCAAGATCATACAGGATTCATGGAAGTTCGACCTGATCGTGATGGGTTCGTTGGGTCGTTCTGGCGTATCCAAGTTCCTCCTGGGAAGCGTGGCCGAGAAAGTGGTCAGATTCGCAGGATGCCCGGTCCTAGTGGTAAAAAGTCGAGCCATGCAAGAAAAATCTTGATGGTTTCATTCAACGATCGGAGATCCTCTGATTTCCCAAAGTAACAAGAAATGCCTCTCTTTGGTTTTGTATGGGTAAAAACCGATTTCTGTTAGAATCGAATGACATTAAAGATTTCGAATATCTCTTATTTGATCTACTATAAGTTAGCTTTAGTTTTTAGGTATCCACGGCGAGTCATCACCATTCAAGCATCATTTTGGAAGGGCGGGAGCCTTCCCAAACTATCCTAAATGAAATCATTTACCCACACGAAGTTGAAGAGAACCCAAGAAATAAATAAGGTCGAACCGAATGAATATTTAGGTGATATCACGCGCGTGTCCTTGAGGTTTGTTCCATCGGTGGTGATAGCCGTATTCCTGATCTTTACGGCCGTTCCTATTGTGGCCGATGCCGCCACATTCAGCATTGTTTATAACGGCGGAATCAGGAACATCGAGCCCGACACATACCTACTGGTCAAAGGTGTGAAAGCACTCGAAGATGCTGGCCTAAGTTGCAATGTGACCGTGCTCTATGGCCCGAACGTGGATTTGCTGATCATGGACAAGGTCAACTTCGAGAGCTACAAGCAGGGTACTTCGTTCTCCTATCTGGGACTGAGCCGTCTTAATATAAATATGACCTTCATAGCCAGCGCCGTCGGGGAGCTGGTGACTGGGACCGAATATTATCTCGTCATCGACAACACCGATAGGCCATCAGGAGGAGCATCCCCGCTAAGTGAGAATGGCAGATCCCAGATCGTTTACGAGTTCGGTGCCGTAAACGTCCTAGTCGTCGATTTAGGGCCAGGGTCTAACATCATCATGATCATCATCCTAATGAGCGTGATAGCAGCCATCATCGTTGTGGTGTTGGTGCTGGTAGTTGTCATGAGGAAAAGGGGGAAGCCCAAACAGACCGCCCCTTACCATGCATTTTCCGGGGTCAAAGTTTGCCCCAGATGCGGAATGCAATCATCATCAGAGCATCAGTTCTGTCCAAATTGCGGGAGCCGCCTGCAATGATTCGATGACGATCATCGAAACCTAGATTTCCTTACATTTTCCAGGAGGCAATCCAAGGACCACAATATCCGGCTCAAAGTAGTTGCTTCAATGCTTATCGCTGGAGCTTGCTCTATTCGATCTTAGGAGGTGAAATTCGCAAATATTCCATTCACCATTCCATATCGGTATCAACCGAGGATGAACCCCACTATCGCCCCGATTATGAAACCGACGCTCAGCGGAAGCACACCGATCAACAGGACACCCAAATGAAACGCCGATGATCCGTACTGCTGCACTAGTTGGTGCAGCGTGGAGAGGTCCAAAGAGTAGAACCCCAAATATATGGCCACCGCAAGAATGACAATGATGATCAATGCTATCTTGAGAAATTTGACGGCTAGAAAGCCCACGACCAATCCAAGCACCAAGGGAATGGCCATAACTCCTAGGGTCGGTAATCCCGATATGTTACCGTTGGTAATGAAATTCAGTAGTTCGTCTATTAGTCCCATTTCAGTGACTTCCTTGTCGATTGCATATTGGACTACTTGAGACGTTCGAGTATATGAGATTAGTCTGACCATATGATCCAACTCTGAATGGTAAAGGGCTACTGGAGCGGTTCATTGCTAGTCCAGGTCATAATGGTCAGATATCCCTCTGTATTGGATTGATTCGGTAGCATCCGGTTTGCTGGTTAAATACCAGCTTTCATACGATAAGTTTTTTATTTGAGCTGGTATGGTTGTTAATATAGGTTGAATATTATGAAACATGCAAATAATATAAGGGACAAGACAGGTCCAAGGGCGGATAACGCCGAAGCTGAAGCGAAGAGGGCGGCAAAGGGCGAGAAAGGCGTTACTAATATGGACAAGAAAAAGGGGCCGATCGAAATTGGCAAAGGAACAGAGTATGCCGGAGTAGGTGTGATGCGATCAAGTGCGGAGGCCGTGGCGCATTCGGAGGAAGCGGTTAGCGGGAAGAGGGCCGGGGCGAACGAGAACAAGGCCTGGATAAAAGGTTCTTCGGAGACTAAGAAGAAGGGTGGAAGTCAAAACGTGAAGGGCAAACTGTAGAAGCTTGATTTTCATTCCTATTTGGTCGAGGGCAGATCTGTGCAAGGCAATTGACAGCGATCATAATCCGGAATACAACATTGCTAGCTATTCCAAGATTACCTCATTGGTAATTCCTGGAACAAAGCCTGTATGAATTTCAAATCCATATTTTGGCTTATCTATCAGATACAAATGGACCCTTGGTGGCAAAGGATGATTTGCGGCTCTCGGGCCGGTTAAAAGTGATTCTGATATGGATCACAGGATACTTCCACCATCGGTGTTGGCGAAAGCGCATGATGTCTCCTAGAACACATGCACATCCTCCACCTCCCGCTTCAGTTCCAAGGTCTGGGACTCGACTTAAGCCGTAAGGAAATTATTGTCTTCAGATAACATCGCCAGATATTCGGTAACTATCAATCTGGCAATATACCAAAAATGATTAATTTGGGATAGTTTTGAGATTTGTCGAGGGGGTGAAGCTCTTTTCGAGCTTTTGCTACGAATTACTCTCCAGCCTCTTCTCAATCATCCATGACCTCGGCCATCGGGTCCCACAGTTTTGAAAACCTGGTCCCACACTTCGGACATGATTTGAATTTCATGGGCAGGATCTCATGGCATCCAGGGCATTCCTGTTTCAACTTGGCCGAGCAGTTAGGGCAGGAACGATAGTCCTTCTGGATGGGGCTAGTGCATCTCGGACATATCGAACCGTTCAACGAGATGCTTCTCTCGATCTCTTCTTCATCAAGGTCGTTTTCGATATTCCTGTTGAGCAGAGTTGCATCGGAGGACTTGTTCGCAGAATCATTTAGATCGATGATGTCGGCGTTCACATTCCCGACACCTCCGGTGACCGAGAGCACCATATCCCTTAGCTCTTTCTTCCTCGCCTCGGTCAGCTCTTCCTCCATCTTTTTGCGGTCCTTCTTGATCTTTTGGGAGGCCTTGATCTTCTCGATCTGCGCTTTGATCTTTCTCCTCTGGAGGTAACCTATCACGGCGCTGCCCGTGGGTATTCCTAGCTTAGCAGCTGTTTCCAGGTTCAATCCAAGTCCGAGGTCCATGCCTTTATCATACACATGAAGGTAGTTCGAGGACTTCAACATTCCGAATTCTGATTCATCCATGCACTTTGTATAAGCACCGCGAGGGGGTAGCGGATCATGCGGTACATCGGTAAATGGGCTAACCGTGTGATGGTCATGTCCAGCAAGCTCACGATATTACTTTTTCAAGAAAAGATATTTAACTCAAACAACTCCATTTAGCAACATGCCCGTAGCTATCTTTGGGGACAGGTCTTGCGGCAAGACGATCTTTCTCAGCCTCTTATACGAATCACAGGTGCAATATACGAACGACGTGGAGAACGTCGGCCCAGGGGAGTTCCGTTTCATAACCGATCCCTCCTTCGAGAAGATACTGGGTGATATCAGGACCGACCTGAAGACCGGGCAATGGGCGGACTCGACCCTCAAAGGCAACCTTGCCAAGTACACCTTCAAGTATGGTTATAAGAAGTATATCTCCGTCGGATCGAAGTCATCGGCTAAGTATGACATCATGGACTTCACTGTGTACGACATTGCTGGCGAGGATTTAGACATCCTGCGTTCTTTAGAGCAGTACCGGGAATCTATAACGTCTGGTACTTACAAGGGCGAGTTTAATTTCGACTCGTTGAGCGACTCCTTCCGAGAGCTGCTCCGATGCAACGTGCTGGTCTTCCTCATCGACCTGAGCAAGATCAACGCCGAGGCCCGTTCGGAACGTTTCAAGGAGATGCTGAACTACGACGTGTTCATGGCCACCCTGATCAGCGCCGTCGCCAAGTACAAATCACAGGTGTTCAAGACCAACGAGGACGCTGCCAAGATATACCCGGTGTTCTTCCTTACCAAGTTCGACCTGCTGGACAAGGAGATAATAAAGCAGAACGGATGGCCGACGACGTATAAGAGCATGGACCGGGAGAAGCGCGGGTTCATCGGCAAGCTCATCGGCGACAAGGACATGACCAAGGAGGATTACGCCCGGGCCATCCTGTGCAAGTATTACGGCGATACGATGGCGCTCTCCAAGGGAGGGGCGATCGCCAACGTCTCTTTCGACCATGCCTCTTACTTCTTCAGCGAGATACGCACCGAGCAGAACGAAGATGGCGATAACATCCCGAAGCTCATCTCGGTCAAGGGCATGCACATGCTGGACTACTCGTCCGAGGAGTACCGTGGCTTCATTGACAGGTTCCGCGAGCTGTCTAAGAAGATGCCCGACGAGGTAAAGGACGAGCAGGAGTTCGAGGGGAAATAATGAACACGACAAAGGTCGAGCACTTTATCTATGGGCCAGTGCCGAAGAAGGGATACTCCAAACGGGCCCGCTCGGCGAACATCAACCCCGAGGAGTATGAGAGGATGCTCGGCTACTACATACCGCTGGACCCGAACTACGTCAAGGCGGACGACATCTTCAGCAACGAGGCCAGGCTTATAGCGGCGGTGCCTTCGTTGGACGCGGTCTACTTCTCGAAGATATTCCGGCGTAGCAAGCTGGACGAGAAGGGTCGGACGGGAATACTAACCCATACCCTGCTCGTTCCGAGGAGCGCCCTGACCCAGGGATTGGCCTATTCCGACATCGCCAAAGCGATACAGGAGCATGAGGACAAGCACGGCATCCCGATCGGCGAAGTGCCGCCTTTGGAGATCAATTGGGAGCCGAAGGGCCTGGAGGCGGAGATCGAGGGCATGCGTTCGCTCATCTCGAAGGAATCCCTTAACCGGATGGTGGACGGATTCGCAAAGGACTCAAAGATGAAGTTCGTGCTTACCTGCAAGGGGTCGGACCAGAAGGACCGTATCAGGTTAGGAGAGATGCTGTCGAAGTTCCTGGACATCAAGCTGGGCTTGGTGCCGATATGTTTCCTGAGCGAGCCGCCGCTGTCCCTGTCGAACTGCCAGTGTAATCTGATCGTTTCCAAGTTGGCGCTCTCCTTGCCCCAAAGGGGTTGGAGGGCCATAAGCTCGCTGGTCGATGTATCGGCCAGCAATAGCGCGTCCTCCTCGGAGAAGGCCAAGGAACTGATCGAGAAACTATACTCGACCTAAACGATCTGGAGAGAAAAATAGGCTTTGGACCTGGCCCCTCCCTCGCCTTTTATCACGCTGCGCTCGACCCGGAGCGTGAAGCCCTCTCCCCTGAACTTCCCCTTGATGTCCCAGGACCGAATGCCTTTGAGCTTCTCCCTGGGCAGGTGGATGTTGCCGGATGCGATGTTGAGCGCTCCGATCAGGTGGTCATTGTTCGATGAACCGACGCTCCCATCCAGCTCCAGCTCGAGCTTCATGTCTGGAGCGGTCCGCATGTCGAAGAGAAGGCGCGTGCAGCGCTTTGTCAGTTCGTTCCCGGTGAACCCCTTGATCTCGAACCAGGCGCTCCATTGCTGCGTGGGGCGGTAGTCGATCACCATGATCGCTTGGAACAGGCTCATATAACCGTCCATCTTCTGGAATTCGGGAAAGGCTTGGGCGATGGTCTCAACGTTCACAGTCCCCTTGTTCTCGAAAATCATGTTGATGAAGTCCACCCATTGGTCTACGGTGCCGCTCGTGACCAGCTCCATCGGGTCGTGGACGTATTGCGCCTGTGAACCGGGCATGGAGACGTTACCCGCCCGTTGCCTGACCGGCTGAGCGATTCGAGATGCCGTTTCTTGCACCGATTTGGGCTGGACCACCGTCATAGAGCCGTGCTTCTTGAACATGACCCTTTTTGAATTAACCTCGACCAGTGCCTCCAGCTCGACGACGACGTCGCCTTCCGCTCCCGGGATGACGTTGATGTGGATCTTCCGTTCCGCTTTAGGCTGAATGACGCCTTTGTAGTCCTCCAGGACGATCACCTGGGCCTGGGCCGATCTGCCCGTCAATGTGATAATCCGCAACGGGAACGCACTCTGGTTGGCGGCGTTCGCCTCCAGCGTGCTTCCCCGGCCCAGGACGATCTCCGCGTTTGGTAGGTCGAGCATCAGGCTGCTGTCCACGCTATCGACCAAGTCTAGGTGCAGTGAGTACTCCAAAGCCTTCAGGACCGGTCCGGCCTCTTCGAACTTTCCTGCCTTCAGTAATTCCAGCAGCTGGCGTTCCGACGCAATTTCCGCCTCGTCCATCTGATGCGATGGGATTGCCCCCCACTTATGCTTAAGCGAGTTGTATCGGCGGGCGAGGGCGCTTTCTTCTTCGATCGAATCCCGGGCCTTTTTCATGATCTTCAGCGCTTTCTTAGGGTTCCGGTCCAGAACTTCAATCGATTCGACCATGATGGATTTTCCGATTTGGTAGTTGCCTGGGACCTCTCCTATGATCTTCTTGATCTCCTCGGTCTCGATCTTAATCTGTGCCAGAACATCAGCGTCGTCGGTCATGGTCGGTCACGTCCTTCTATAGCGCTTTGCCGCAGTGCGGGCAGAACGCCCAATCGTCCGGGACGGTCGCCTGGCAATATGGGCAATTTCTCGGTGATGGCTCGGCGATCTGTTTCTGCTCCGGCACATCGACCAACATCGTGAATTCACCGTTCCGTTCCTTGATTCGTTGGTCCGAACGCTTTCTGCCGATCTCGACCAGCTGTTCGAGGTGCGCCGCGTCCTGCGAATCCTCTTGCCGGTCCCTTTCCAAGCGCAAACGCTCCTGCCGGTCCTTCAGCTCGATCTCCGCGGCTACACCGTACATCTCGGCCGCCTTGAGCACGCGTCTCCTGTCGGCCTCGTGCTCCGCCTCCTGGTCCAGCATCTTCTGCCGGCTTACGTGTTCGATTCTGGACCAGGTCCTCCTTGGCCGAGGCATCCATCTTGATAAGTTCCCAGTTCTGGCGACGTACTATTGTGTCGATCTCAGCCTTTTTTTGCTGCGATCTCCTTGCCATAATCCAGACCAGCAACTTCCCTAGCCAGCGCCGTGTCCTGTTCCAAACGCAGTCGTTGTCGTTCCATCTCGGCAGCTCTCTTCTCATCTCCCGCTATACGGAAGAACTCAATGTCCCGTTCGCGCTGCTGCAGCTCGGTCTCCGTCCTTTTCCGCATGATCTCCTGGTACTCGTTGTCGGAGATGATCACGTTGGGGAACACAACATCGATCCCGTACTCCATCCAGTACGATGTCATCGCGTTGAGGACTACCTTCACCTTGGTGGAAACTGACCCAATGTTCTCTTGGATCTCCTGAGCTTCCATGGAGCAGAGAACTTCCACACTGATCTGGGTGGAAATATCTTTACCAAGTATCACCCCAATGTCCTGCGTCGTCAGCTCCTTGATGCCAGAACGGTTGCTGGAGGACGGGTCCGCCCCCAGCTTTAGGTCCTCACTGCGGCCCCACTTGTAATCCAATACCGTTGGTCCGGTGATCATGTTCAGGATGCGCATCGCATTGGAAGGGTCGATCCTGAAGGTGATCTCCATGCTCCCTCCGATCCGTAGATGGTCCTTTGAGAAACCGGAGAAAGGAATGGTCATCTTTTTAGGACGGACATCGACGACCAGCAGCTGCAGGTCCTCCCCTCCGCCCAGCCAGCCCTTTATCTTCTCAGGCAGCCCCCCCATTAGTCCGGTCAGTTGGTCCTGGGTGATGGGGGGTTCCATCTTCCCGCCGCGGATGACCATGGCGTACTCGCCAGGTCCGATCAAGATATCCTTGAAGATCCCGGCGTGCTTCTGGATATACTTCTTGGTGAACCACTGTGCTAAGATATCCGACCTACCACCGAGCAGTAACAAACTTGGACCACCACTTCAAACCGAATGGCTTTTCATACTTTATGGATTTATAATAGCTTTGTTGCGGAGATGGGACAGAGGAAGGCAAACCAGGACCGTCGGAACCACAAACGTTCCAGGCGACAATCCTGCCGGACATTTTAATATCTCACGCGGATTCTTCCCTGTTGATGCTGAACCGATGCCGCGGATGCGGCGGGCCGTTGGACCTCAAGTTGAGGGTCCTCTCCATCATCCTGATACTCCAGGTGGCCGGTTTCATCATCTTCATGGTCGTCTGGACCCAATCTGGCTTTCCCCGGTCCGATCGCATAGATCTGTTCATCGGACTGATGACGATACTGTTCTTCTTTACTTTACTGGCGTGGGTCATCGGAAATATCGTGGTATTCTTGCGGCACAGTGACGGGCCGGGACTGTGCCGTGAATGCTCCCGCGAAACTGTCCAAGATGTACGCAGAGGCATGCCTCAGTCGATCGAATCCCCCCAGCTCTCCTCCGAGTACGGATACCAGCCCCCCAGAGTGAGGCCGGCGCCGCTGGACGAGCAGCGCCAGCTCAGGCAGGCCGAGCTCAACCTCGAGATCAGGGCGCACGCAAAGATGCTGGTGGAACGCGAACCACTCCTGGAACCAGCCGTGCAGGCGAATCTCAACGGCTGCCCAGATGCGGTCAGCTGCCTGATGGGGCTGGAGAACATGGAGATGGCGCTGAACCACATCGAGGATATCCTGCCCTACGGTGACAGCGAGGAGATCGCTTTGGCGTACGAGCGTCTGGGGCTCCAAGACAAGGCCATCGAGACCAGGTTCACGAGCGCCATGAAGGGGAACAGTGTCACGGAGAAGCCAAAGCCTTCCCCGGACCTAGCGAGACCGGCTAGCCTTGGCATGCTTGACGATTACCGCATACTGGAGAAGATCGGCTGCGGCGGTTTCTGTGACGTTTATGTCGTAGAGAAGTCCGGAATAAGATACGCGCTCAAGATACCCAAGGGCATAGACCTGAGCGGCCGGGTCACGGTCCGCATCGACAATGAATCGATAGAGAAGTTCAACGACGAGGCGACGATCTGGGCCGAGCTGACGAGGAAGGCGTCGGAATGCATTGTCAGGCTTATCGACAGCGGTGTTGAGCCTTTCCCCTGGTTCGTCATGGACCTGGCAGAGAAGGACCTTTCCGCGGCCATGCCCACGTTGGACTTCTCCCAGAAGATGGCCATCGTGCTCACCCTATTCGGCAAACTGCAGCGCATACATTCACTGAACGTCATCCACCGGGACATCAAGCCGGAGAATATACTCATGGTCGACGGAGTATGGAAGTTTACCGATTTCGGGCTGTCGAAAATTACCGGCACCAGCTCGATGTCGTCGGTGAACCTGAAGGGCACGTTGAACTATCTGGCGCCGGAGCAGGTGTCGAAGACGAAGTACGGTCCTGTGGACCAAAGGACGGACATATGGCAGATGGGCGTGCTAATCGCCTTCATGACCGGCGGGAAGCTCCCGTTCAAGTGCGACGACCCGAACGAGACGATCCTCAGCATATTGACAGACGAACCAGACCTGTCGAGCATGCCGGAGATCATCAGGCCGATCCTGGTGAAGGCATTGAGGAAAGACCGGGAGGAACGCTGGCAGAACTGCATCGAGATGCGCTGCGCGTTGCTGGCCGCCTTGGACAACAATTACCGGTAAGGCCGGTAATCGTAATCATAGGATTGTTTTTAAGAGGGAAGTGAGGACATATTTGTCCTTCTGGGGTAGCGATAATGAAATGTCCCAAGTGCGGCGCGTCGGAATCGGATGAGAAGGCACAGTACTGCCCTCAATGCGGGGAGGCCATGGTCGACGACCATGACGACAGCGGCGAGTTGAGGAAGGAGTTGACGCAGGAGATCATCGCCCCCATCTCGTCCACTGGTATGGACGTTATCGCCACCCGTTCCAGCATCGCAGCGGGTGACCACATCGAGGTGAACGGGGAGACCATCGTCTCCGATCGAGCAAGAGGCAAAACCGACACACCAGAACGGATGGACGTGGTGGCGACGCGGTCGAAGGTCGCTGGGCGGGACATCGTCGACGTTAATGGGGGCACGTACGTGGCAGAGTTCAACATCAATCTCGGTACCTGCGACCATAGTGACGATGCCGAGTTCTACCTGGTCATGATCGACAGGGACAACAGCGAGCAGTCGTACTTCGCCTGTGGGAAGGCCGAGGTCCGTCGCAAGGAGAAGACCTGGGGGGTCATGCTGTACGACGGCCGTAGAGAGGTCGACCTGGGTCTGGAGGACAGCACGATCAGCTCCAAGAAGGGACATCTGTACCTTTATTCAAGGAACGGCAGGATGATGTGCCGGGACCTGGGGAGCCGCAACGGCACTTACCTGAACGGCAGGCGGGTCAAGGAACATGACGAGGAAGTGGTTCCCGGAGATGTCATCCGGGTCGGTTCGAACCTCACCTTCCGGTTCGAGAAGGAGCCGAACGTCATCACGGTCAAGAAGAATGCCATCACCCCGATCTCCAAGGAACTGGCGGAGAAACTAGACTCGGACCTGACGATCATCAAGAACGGGAAGCTGTTCCTGAACGGGATGAAATTGGAAAGCGGGTCGGAGCTCGAGGTGGACGGGACTTGGATACGCCTTGAGGACGCTGATCTCAGAAAGAGCATCCACATGAACCGGGATCTGCTCGGCCTGGATCTGCCGAACGAGCTAGTCCGGGCGCTCATCAAGGCAGGACTGGAATCTTCCGGAAAGGGCTCGGACAAACAGATCGAGGACCTCGAGCGAACGGATGGAAATCTCGGCCGGCCCGGACAAGCAACAGCTGCAGAAGCGCATCCTCGACCGGCTAGGTGATATTAATGAGACTTGACGGGTTCACCGCAATTGGCGAACGGATGAACAATGAGGACTCCTATGGAATGTATGATTCCAGTGTTTCCTCGCTTTCTTACACTGTCGTTTCCGAAGGAAGGTCGGAATCGGTCCATCTGGGGGATGCTGGAATGGCTGCCGATGCGGACGAGATAATTGCTGCAGTGGTGGCCGACGGGCTGGGAGGGCATGAGGGCGGCGAGGTGGCGAGCAGATGGGCGGTCAGGGAGTTCCTAGGGTCGCTGATCCGCGACATCTGGAACATGTCGGACACGGTGGAGGCGATGAAGCGGGCGTATGCATCAGCCAGAACGGCGGTGATGGGCCATGCCCCAAAGGATTCGGCCACCACTTTAACGGCGGCTATCGCGGTCCGGGGGAAAGCTCTTCATAGCTAACGTGGGTGACAGCCGTTCCTATGTAGTCAGTTCGGGCAAGCTCATCCTGAGGACCAAGGACCATTCCTTCGTCCAGTCGCTGGTGGACGCGGGTGCGATCGATGAGGAGGAGGCCCGGACCCATCCCAGAAAGAACATATTGACCCGGGTATTGGGTGATGACCCCAATGAACCTGACATCTACAGTGTCGGGGATGTATGGGACACGGTGATGCTCTGTTCGGATGGGGCGTGCGGCGTCATGTCGGATGATGAGATCATGCGATTGGTGATCGTCGATGGGAAGGCCAAGACCATCGTGGAAATGTCGCTGGCCAAGGGAAGCCAGGACAATTCGACGGCGATACTCATGAGCAGGGCATGAGACTGGTCGTCAAACCGGTATTCGACCGATGCTATCCCTTTCCCCGCAGTTTCCGACAAATCAATAAATATTCTGCGCCGTCAATCGAAAACATGCAAAAGATAACTCCATTCTTGTGGTTCAATAATAATGCTGAAGAGGCCATGATATTCTACACCTCGATTTTCAAGAACTCCCGAATAGACAAGGTCACCCGTTACGGGGATACTGGTCCGGGTCCGAAGGAGATATGATGTCGGGAACCTTCCAGCTGGACGGGCAGGATTTCATGGCGTTGAATGGCGGTCCTATGTACACGTTCACGCCGGCCATATCGTTCATGGTGGATTGTAAGACGCAGGAAGAGGTGGACCATTTCTGGGAGAAGCTCTCCGAAGGCGGTTCAAGGACCAGTGCGGATGGCTCAAGGACAAGTTCGGTGTGTTCTGGCAGATCATCCCTACCGTTTTGGGCATAATGCTGAACGACCAAGATCCGGCAAAGGCGGAACGCTTCATGAAGACCATGCTGCAGATGGACAAGCTGATTATCAAAGATCTAAAAGCGGCTTATGACCAGGAGTGATCATCCATCATCGGTCAGCTTTGGTACTCTCAATCCTTAAATCACAATTGTCGGCGATGATCGATACGTTGATCAATAGGCTTACACGCTAAGCTTGATCTCGCATTTTGAGTGAGTTTCAATCCATCATCTGAATGTCACATTGTGCGACCTCGCATGGCAAAATCCTTTGTCCGATTCTGACTTGAAATAATCGCAAATACAAAGTGATGATGGATCAATGAGCACCATCCAAAATTAATATTGAACAATCTATCAACTGACAACTAACATTAATTGGAAATTAGGAATGCTATGTGGAGTGAAGAACGGATGGATAAGAAAAACATCGTTAAAACAAGGGTTTCAACATTTGTATTATTGCTATTGGTAACGGCATCGCTCGCGATGATAGCTGTTCCAGTTGTCGCTGAACAAAACGCCGTTCCGGTGAGCGGGAAGGTCATCGACTCCAATGGGAATGGATTGGCAGGGATCACTGTTGAATCAGAGGATCAGGCTTCGGTGCAGACTGACAATCAGGGCAACTTTGCCATCATGATGACCCCTGGGGTACATACTCTGTCTTTCAGCGGTTCCGGGATCGAAGAAAAGGACATTATGATTAATGTCGGGGACAACGGCTTGGGAATGGGTAACGTATCGACCACCAAGATCAACGACTCTGGTTCGAACATGGGTATCACCGTGGGACTAATAATCGCAGGACTTCTTGTGACTGGATTAATAGTATTTCTGTTCCTGCGCAGGCGAAAGAAGTAAGAATATGAATGAACAAACTCCTTCCAAGAATTCTTCTTTGATATCATTAGGCTTTACACTAATATCCAAAATAATATTGCTGGTCGGAGTTTAGTGTCAAAGCCTTAATAAAATACTTGTTTTCAAGGGCTCTTGTCCAGGAGATCAGACTCCTGGCCTGAGATTTGAAAAATAGTTCGACGAATGTTAAATAAACTGCAAGACCTGATTACCATAAAGTGCTTATGGGGTATCTAAAAGATGAGCTTCGGTAAACGTGCATCATGCCTCCTTGTCGTAATTGTCATGCTGGTGAACGTATTCATCGTTGTCTCGACCAGTACAATTGAAGCAGCTCAGGAAGGAGACTATTCGTATTCCTTGAGCGGCAGTCCCTCAGTTGTCACCATCACAGGATATACTGGCCCTGGTGGCTCAATAACCATCCCGTCAACTTTAGGCGGATATTCCACTTTGACAATCGGTGACTTTTCATTTTGGAATAGCACGACCCTTGTCAGCGTGACCATTCCAGACAGCGTTTCAACGATTGGGAAATTTGCTTTCTATGGTTGTCCTGCTCTAGTCTCAGTGACCATACCAGAAAGCGTCACCGTCATCGGAGATTATGCGTTCGAACGGTGTGCCTCTCTGACCACGATCGACGTGGATCCCACAAATACAAACTATCTCAGCATCGATGGCGTATTATTCAATAAAACCGCCAATACATTGATCCAGTATCCTTGCGGAAAGGAAGGGGCATATACAGTTCCAGCAAGCGTCATCATGATCTCGGAATATGCTTTCGCCTACTGTACATCAACAACTTCCGTGACAATACCAAATAGTGTCGCCATCATTGGCCAGTTCTCATTCTATGGCTGTTCTTCCATAACCTCAATTACAATTCCGGGCGGTGTTGGCATAATTGGGATGGGTGCTTTCAGCAACTGCAATTCTCTAACCTCGATTTCGTTCTTGGGACTAGTTGCGCCGACCAATGTTGGAGTCGATATAATCCGCAGCGATCTCCCAGAAATCAGGGGTCATGCCTATGCTTCCTCGAACTTTCCAACGCCTGGCAATATCTTTTATGGACTGATAATGGGCTCTTATCTTCCATATCAAGATTATTCATTTTCTGTGAACAATGGAAACGCCACCATTACCGGGTATAATGGAACTGACGTTTCGATTACCATTCCGTCTTCCTTAGGAGGTTATCCTGTTACGGCCATCGGGAATAGCGCCTTCAGTGGCTGTTCTTCACTGACCTCAGTTGTCGTCCCTGACGACGTCACCACCATAGGCCCATTCGCATTCGAATTCTGCTCCTCGCTGACATCCATAACCTTGGGGAACGGGGTCGCCTCCATAGGCGACAATTGGCTCTATCATTGCACTTCCGTTTCCTCCATCAATACGACATCCGGCAACCAGAAATTTGCCTGCCTCGATGGAGTTCTGTATAACAAGACCATCACAAAATTGATCCAATGCCCTAATGGAAAAACGGGCGTCATAGATGTCCCAATCAGTGTAACCACCATCGGGGAGAACGCGCTCTCATTCTGCCCCTATCTGGTCTATGTGAACATACCTGGCAATGTCAACCTAATTGGTCATAACGCTTTCATCGCTTGCACCGATCTGATTTCGATCAATGTCAGTGCAGACAATCCGAACTATGCGAGCGCCAACGGTCTCCTATATGACAAAACACTGACGACACTGATACAATGTCCAGGGGGAAAGATGGGGGCAATCGCGCTACCGGAAAGCGTCACGGTCATCGGAAGTGAAGCCTTCGGATATTGCACCTCCCTCACCTTCATAAATATCCCAAAAAATGTCACGGCCCTGGGTAATTACGCATTTGAGTTTTGTCCAAACCTCACATCGTTGACACTAGGTAGCGGCGTCACCAATATTGGGGAGAACTGGCTCTACTATTGCACTGGACTAAAATCGATCAATGTAACAGCCAGTAATCCGAAATATTCCAGCGTCGATGGCGTTTTGTACAACAAGATAGTCACTACGCTCCTCCAATATCCTTACGCCAGGACTGGGACCTTTAATATCATTTCTAGCGTGACCGCCATCGGAGACTACGCATTCTCTAATTGTACTTCCCTGGCCTCTATGACCATCCCTGGCGGGGTGGCCAATATCGGAGTCGGAGCATTCGTAGGATGCGTCGCGCTTACCTCGATTACGTTCTTGGGGTGGATCGCCCCAGAATCCATAGGGGCTGGTTGGGTCCAAGATACGGATCCAGGCATTTTGGGTCACGCGTACTCCACATCGAATTTTCCTGTTCCCGGAAGCTCCTTTTATGGATTGACAATGGGCGCGAATCTGCCCTCATTCGATTACATTTACACGGTCAACAATGGAAACGCAACGATCACAGGATACACCGGCGCCGGTGGGGCGATCATCATTCCCACAAGTATTGAGGGATATGCCACGGTGGCGATCGGAGACAATGCGTTCTATCAACAGCGCTCCATTTCTTCTGTAGTGATTCCTGAAGGGGTCACATCCATAGGGTTCGAGGCGTTCTATCATTGCCCATCCCTGACTTCGGTGACCATTCCCAATAGTGTTTCCTCTATTGGGGGCTGGGCATTTTCGTACTGCGACTCCCTGGCCTCTTTTGAGGTTGGCGGTAGCAATCTCAACTATGCCAGTGTGGACGGTGTCCTATACGACCGATCAATTTCCACATTAATCCAATGTCCCTGCGCCAGAGCAGGTGCTTTCACCATTCCAGATAGTATAGCTGCAGTAGGGGCGGCCGCGTTCCTAAATTGTACATCCATGACCTCAGTGACAATTCCTGATAGCGTCCTAACCATTGGAGACGGTGCCTTTCAATTCTGCAATCTTACATCGGTAGTGATCCCAAACAGCGTCATGGCTATCGGAGTGGAAGCTTTTGCTTTCTGCCCAATATTGACTAATGCCATATTGGGAAGCGAGGTGTCATCTATTGGATTGCACTCATTCTATGGTTGTCCATCCCTTAATTCGGTGACATTCTACGGACACCTAGCGCCCACCGTTGTAGGAGAGAATTGGATCTCGGGGTCGGATCCAGGGATTAAAGGACATGCCAACGCTGTCTCAAATTTCCCGGCCCCAGGAAATATTTTCTTCGGTTTGACAATGGGGGCTTTGATACCTGCAAGCCCCAGATCTCCATCGAACCTCTCAGCCATTCCAGGAGACACTCGAATATTCTTATCATGGGTCCCTCCAGCGAATGACGGGGGAAGCAATATTACTGGCTATATCTTGTATCGGTCCACTGTCCCTGGGGGTGGCTACAGTCCGATCAACATGACCACTGAATTAACCTATGTTGATGACGGTCTCACTAATGGCCAGGCCTATTGGTATACGGTAAGCTCCTTCAACATGAATGGGGAAGGTCCAAACTCCAGCGAGATTAGCTCGATTCCAAGGTCTATGCCTTTGGCGCCGGGGAACCTATCAATAACCAACCCAGAGAACAGGATGGTTCATCTAGCCTGGACGGCCGCTGATATTCTTGGAGGAGAAGCCATAACCGCCTATTACATCTACAGATCGACCGTAGATGGCAACGAGGTTTATCTGAACAAGACCGTCTCGGGGGCCGCGCTCTTCTACGAAGACCTAACTGTTGCAAACGGGCAGAAGTATTTCTACACCGTCTGCGCAACGAACCCAGGCGGATTTGGACCAAATTCGACCGAGGTCAACATCACGCCCTTCTGGACACCCTCTGCCCCGGTCCTTACCGCGACCGCAGGCAATGGACAGGCGGTCCTGTCCTGGACAGCACCGACAGACGATGGAGGGGCGACCGTATCGAACTACACCCTTTATTCAGGCACATACCCGGTCCTGACATTGCTGGCTAACGTTTCCGGTACAACCACGACCTACACCAAGACCGGGCTTACCAATGGCCAGACACATCACTTTGCAGTGGCGGGAGTGAATGCAAAGGGAGAAGGAGTTAAGGCGAACGTAAACGCGACCCCGTCCGCTGCACCCCAGGTTCCCCCTGGAGCCCCATCGAGTCTCGTTGCGACCGGCGCAAGCGGCCAGATCGTCCTGACTTGGGGCCCACCGTCCAGCACCGGAACGCAGCCGATCACCGAATATATGATATACCGTGGCGATTCGGCAGCGGCATTGGCCTACTGGAGCCATACTGGCTCAACCGCACGCACATTCACCGACGCGGGCCTGATGAACGGCATGACCTACTACTACGCTGTGGTGGCAGTGAGTTCCGTGGGAGACAGCGCGCAGTCGCCAGCAGCGCATGCCACGACCTCGGCCACCCCTCCACCGGGTTTACCGACAAATTTGATTGTGACCAAAGGCAGCGGTCAGGTCATATTATCGTGGATAGCACCATCAAGCAATGGTGGGGCAGCGATCGATTATTATATTATATATCAAGATAATATAGATGTAAGACATGTGAATGGCAATTCTACAATCATTTACAATTTGATCAATGGCAGGTCGTACCAATTTGCTGTAGCCGCCCACAATTCCGTTGGGACTGGCATAAAGACCTCCGCTATGATTGTGACGCCTGCGGCCGGTAACAGTTCTGACGGTGGTCTGTTGACCATATTTGCACTCGTGGCAATATTGGGTCTAGTTTTAGTCTTGATTTATGAAATAGTGAGATATCGGAGAAACAAGGCGGAAGCCAGGTCACGAAAGGACTCTCCCGCGCTAGATAAATTGATCGGCCATTCAAGTCAAGATACCCTCCCATCCGAGAATGAGAGAACGATTCAATCCAGCGATTTCACCATAAAGGATGAAGCTCCTGAGATTCAACCTAAATTCGTTCCGCAAAACCCCGCACAACAGGCGGTCTCGGTCCAGCAAGCATATTCAGTTGGATCTCCAGAGGTCATATCTCAACCACTCTCGCAGGAGCAAAAAGAAGGACAGTCATTGAAAACCATACCATTTGAACCTTCACGACAAAACTGTTTCAATTGGGAGAGTAAACCGAACATTCAGGACAGATCGATACTCGTCCCCAATACCAGATATCAAGAAGGACAGGCATCGAACCAAGGAATCAACGAGGTGGAAAAGGGTTCATGCTTTATCGATTATAAGCTCGGCAAAATGATCGGGGCCGGCGGTTTCAGTGAAATATACCTGGCAGAGTGCAACGGCACAGAATTCGCAATGAAGGTCCCCAAGGCGATCAACTGGAGGAATAGCGAGACGGTCAGGTTAGACCAGAAGAGCCTGGGGATCTATGAAAAGGAGTCTCAAATATGGTCTGACCTGACCAGGAATATACCAGGATCCGTGATCAAGCTCATTGCCGCGGGTGTGGAACCATTTCCCTGGTTCGCGATGGAAAGAGCAGAGAAGGACTTGAAGACGGCCATGAACGACTTCGGCGAGAAAGATAAGGACCTAATTGCCCTCGACATTCTTCTCAAGATCAGTGTTATCCACGGACAAGGTGTGGTTCATAAGGACATAAAACCAGAGAACATTCTCTTCGTTAACGGACAATGGAAGTTTACCGACTTCGGACTCTCAAAGATCGTCGACGCCAGTGCCAAGTCATCCCAGATGATCAGCGGAACGATACACTACATGGCCCCGGAGCAGATCAGCGCTGACAATTATGGTACGACCGACGTCCGTACTGACCTATGGCAAATGGGGGTGCTGATGACCGAGCTGTATGGTGGGAATGCGCCGTTCGAAGCACCCTCCCCCCATGAATTCATGGCTAAGGTGATGTTCGCCCAACCCGATCTATCTAACATCCCAGAACATCTGAGATCGGTCATTGATAAGGCATTGCAGAAGAAGAAGGAGTCCCGATGGCAGAATGCCATGGAGTTCCGAGACGCTTTGGTCATGGCCCTCAAACAATGATAATGCAGAAAAGTCTGCTGAATACGATGGATCGATCTTGGAAATATAAATGGGCTGTGAAATGAAATCACCCCTGAATGCATTGGAAGAATTCTCCATCAAATTTTTGACTGAAATGACGGACCATGTTAGTAACGGTTCATAGTGAAAAGGAAGAAATTGAAAGGGTTTGTCGCTCTCACTTCTTTGTTATCCTCGTTACCGAGGGGAGCTCCATCGCTACCGCCATGTCGACACCCAGGGCGCTCTTGGCCTCAGCATTCTCCAGGATTGCCTCCTCATGGTACTCGGCCTCGCTCTTCAGCGGCACGCTTCTGATGAACGCGCTCATCACTAGGGCGAACATCACAATGGCCGCTCCGATCAAGAACATGTAAGTGATGCTGTTGCTCAGGGATAGCCTGATGGCGTCCAGGACGGAGGTCGAAGCTTGGTAGGCCTCGGCCAGCTTTGAATTGAGCAGAAGCTGTCCAAGAGTATTGACATCCAAGGCATTTATCGCCGGGGAGGTATCCGCTGGCAGGTTCCGGCCGAACTCCTCGACCATGCGGCTGTTGACGATCGCACCGAGCACGGTTACGCCGACGGTGCCGCCGATACTGCGGAACAGCGTCATGGACGACGTCACCACGCCCATCTCCTTCTTGTTCATCACGTTCTGGGCGGCGACCATGTAGTTGGACATGACCGCTCCGAGCCCCATTCCAGTGATGATAAGATAGATTACCGCATCTGAAACCGAACTGCCTGCGTGCATGGTTGAAAGCATGAGCAGCCCGAACGCCGAGAGCGGCGGCCCGATCAACAGCCATACCTTATATCCGGTGCGCTTCAGCAGGAATCCGCTAGCCAGTACGGTGATCATGACACCGATCATGAGCGGGATGAGGGTCTCCCCGCTGTCGGTGGCGCTCATACCGATGACCGCCTGCAGGAACATGGGCAGGAAGGCGATCACGCCAAAGAGACCCATGGATATGACCAACAGCCCCATGCTTCCCAGGGTGAAGATCGGCTCACGGAACAGATGCAGAGGCAATATCGGGTCCTCGGCCCTGCGCTCGATCAAAATGAAGGTGATCAACGACATTACCGCTAGGGCGGTCATGCCGATCACCTCGATGCTGTCCCAGGCGTAGGTGCTCCCACCCCAGGTCATAACCAGCAATGCCGGTGTTAGACAGGAGGCGAGCGTGACCATGCCAGTATAGTCGATGCGCTTAGAGGTGTCGCTCACCTGGTTGGGGAATTTCATCGAGGTCACCGCTAACGCCAATATGCCTACCGGCAGGTTCACGTAGAATACCCAGCGCCAGTCCAGGTTATCCACTATGAATCCGCCCAGGAATGGACCGATGACACTGGAAATGGCGAAGATGCCGCCCAACACTCCTTGGATCTTGCCACGTTCGGTCGGTGCATACAGATCAGCCACAGTGGCCATTGCCACCGGCATGATCGCGCCGCCGCCCAGGCCTTGAATGAACCTGCAGGCGATCAGCATTTCCATAGAGTTGGACATTCCCGCCAGTATCGAACCGGCAAGGAACAGACCCATACCGACCAGAAAGACCGGCTTCCTACCGTACCGATCGGACATCTTGCCGGCGACCGGTATGGCCAGCACCTCAGCCAGCATATATGCCGTGAACAGCCATGCGAATAGGTTCCATCCGCCCAGGTCGCCCACGATCTTGGGCAGGCTGGTCCCCACGACGGTCTGGTCCAGGCTGGCCACGAGCATACCTAGTCCCAGGCCCAGCATGATGAACTTGCGGACACGGTGCTTTGACCGCTCCTCCTGTGTCAGTGGCTTTGTGGCCTTCTTCTCTTTCTTTGGTTTGCCGAACAACATAACACTTCCCAATTCTTGATATGGATCAAATGCCGCAGCCATTCTCCATGCTGTGGCGCCTCATTTCCGTCCAGAACTCCTGGAAGGTGCCCTCCTTGGCCCCAAGGAGACGTTCCGAGAGGAACATGATGACCTGGATGGTCCTTACCTCGTCCTCGCTGTAATCGGTACCGGCGTTGCTGTGATGGATGCCGCCCTTGATGCCGAACAGGGCCAGAGCGGTCTCCCTCGGGTATGGCGTGTTGAAAATGCCTTCCTGGACGCCTTGTTTGATGATCGCCTCCATCGCTGGGACTAGGAACTTCATCGAACGCACTTCGAGCTGGAGGTGCAATGCCTGGTTGCGTTCCTCGTGGAAGAACTTCATCAAACTGCCCGACCGGACCCGGATCTTGTCTGAGGAGGAGGTCATCTCCTGGAGGCGCTGCATTGCCGTCAGCCCTTCCTTATTGGTCGCCTGGACAACGATCTGTTCCATCTCGTCCAGGATCATGTCGACGATAGCTCCCAACATTTCTTCGCGTGATTTGAAGTAGTAATAGAAAAGGCCCTTTGCCACGCCGACACGCCCGACGATGTCGTCGATGGACGTGTTCTCGAAACCTTTCTCATTGAACAGCGCCTCGGCCGCGTTGATGAACTCGAGACGGCGATCGGATGCGGCTTTGGTTGAACGGGGCATTGTAATACCTTGACTGACCGTCAGTCGAAATCAAATCCCCTATATGAAATGACGCATCCTAGCATCTGAAATTGTTGTTAGTCGCTGTAACGCGGATTAGACCAATAGTTGGGAAACCATGAACATTTGCGCTTTCATGTTGGTGTGCGGTAGAGAAAGGAAAATCATCGGAAATGCAAACATATCTATCTCTGGCTGTTCGGTGGTTTCTGGCCTCGAGCGGCACTAGTTTCTCTTAGTTGGCGACGACCATACTCAATTCTGAAGGATTTCCAATTTTGATCAAGCACTTGAGTCAAGCGCCCGTTTGTATGACCAGATGATGCCTATCAGCGAGTTCTTCACCTTGGAGTAGGCTTCATAGAATTGATTCAGATCGGTTTCGTTCAGGAACAGGTGCCTTTGCACTTCCCAGGCGTCTGGATCATTCTCAGCCCCCATAACGGTAAAATCGACCCCTTTTTGCAGAAGATTCAGTTTAATCTCCCAGATAAGATCGTTAAACTGATCCCGTTTGCACCCCTTCAATGTATCTCGGTCCGTCTCAGGGATGTTCACAAGACCCACCACTAGAACGAACGGGCTGTCGAACTTTTGATGGACGATCTGCACGTGAAGCATCGTCTCTTTCTCGGCTATCTCGACCACAAAATCATGGTTCGAGTCCAATACCGACGCGACCTCGAAACCAGATCGAACTGCCCATTGCACGACCTGATTGAGATTCTCCTCTCGATTCTCAGTTGACATATCCCTCAACCCGTCCTCGGTCTAAAATATATTGAAAATATGTTATATATGACACACTATTTATAAAATATGTATTCGTGACAAGTGTTATTAATAAATCTGACAAATACTAATGTCAAATGTAGGCGCTCCCATGGCAGAGAAAGGTTGTTCAGGCATATCAGAGCAAGATTCCAGCGGCAATGATGAGGCGATCCAGAATAGAACGGATCGAACGCAGAGGATAATGAACGCGATGGTGAACACAAGCATAATACTGATGAGCGAACTAATGGGCGGCTTCACTCAGGTTATGATGGGAACAACCGGTGCCTTGGCCTCAGAAATGGCCGGAACGATGGGCGGGGAAGAAGCGCGGGAAAGCGTAGCTCAGGATTTCGAAGAGAAACTGCCCGAGGTCGACGAAAAGATGAAGGGAATGATACCAGAAATGCGCACGGATATCTACGCCCAACTCAAGCTAAACAAGAAAGAGATCGAACCCATTCTTACCGATAATGCTTATGATATGGGTCCGAGCATCATTGATGGATATGACTTCAGGCTGCCAAAACTGACCGAAGAGCTCGATGACGGCTCACTTGTGCGGTATTCTCAGCTATTGGTCGAAGAGGATCCGAATTTTGTGGAAATGTTCACCGAGCTGATCGGTTGGATGAGCTCTTTGCCAAAGTTTCCGGACAAGGGCGATATCTGAACACCTCCTCTTAGGGTCGGCAAGGAGAGCTCTTTTTCCCTCAACCGATATTTAATACGGAACGGACCCGACCTCTCAGTCAAGAGCCCCATCAAAATAGGACTGATGCGCCTTACACCGACATTTCTTGTCCCATGGGTCGGAGCATTGTTTGATCGAATCCGACCTTATCATCCCCTTCTTGTTTTGAGATTGGACCCCTTACAAAGATCTCCTCGTCTCCCAAGAACCGGTCATGATAGATCTCCACGGTATAGACCTGGCACAGGTCGCAGAAGTAGAACGACTCGATGTATTCATCTCCCATGATGCTGCCGGAGATCGACGCTAAGTGTTGGCCCTTAGCGTGTGGATCGAAGACCATCCCGCATTGTGAACATTTGATCATTCTCTTCCTCCGTCACCATGGAACCACTCAGGTCATAGGAGAAACATTTTCATTAATATTTAATTCGCCGCTTGTTCAAGTAGGGGGCGTGGATAGCTCTTCATCTCTACCGATCGGAGCTGCTGAGCGAGGTGGGCTGAACCATCAAACCTGATCTGTCGAAACCATATTTGTTCATGAGTCTGGTGTTGGGCACTGAAAGTGTCGTACCGAGGGTGCACGTTTCCGACACTCCCAATCAATGCAGATATCCAGTCCGTTCAGGTACTCAAGAAAAATCGATAGCTACGATATGGGGTTTTATGAAAATGGTTAGGGTATGAGGAGTTCAGGGATGCCCTTCTTAAGGCGGCAGAATAATCACACCACGTAATATAATAATATTTTATATATAACAATATTATAAATAATGGAAATTTGAAACAATAGTAAAAAGATGAACGTGTATTATGCGAAGCATCATGCGAAGCATCGCATTATTTTTTCTAACCAGTTAATTTTGTTTTTCAGAAATATTTATTATGAATTAGCATCCTATATTATCAGGGATGCGTAAATGCCAAGCTCATTGGTAAATGAAGCGCTAATGAACGCCGGAGAAAAGCAACCGGTAAATGGAAGTGTGGGAAACCAACAGACAGCTCCTGCCGTGAGCGCGAGCGATGAGGAACTGCGCCGCATCGCTGCACAGCTGGATGTCTGTATCAAGATCGTTGGATGCGGCGGTGGCGGCTGCAACACGATCAACCGCTGCGTTGATGCTGGCATCAGCGGGGCACAGCTCTGTGCCATCAATACCGACGCCAAACACTTATTGACCATCCGCGCCCCTAAGAAAATCCTGATCGGCAAGATAAAGACCAGGGGTCTAGGGGCGGGGGCGAAGCCTGAGGTGGGAGAAGAGGCTGCACGGGAGAATGACATCGAAATCAGGGACTTCCTCAAAGGGGGCAACATCGTTTTCGTCACCGCAGGCATGGGGGGCGGGACCGGAACCGGTTCGGCGCACTATGTCGCCGCCATCGCCAAAGAACAGATCCGGGCACTAACCCTGGGTGTCGTCACCATTCCGTTCAAGGCCGAAGGAACGTTAAGGATGGAGAATGCCCTGTCTGGCTTGAATAAGCTAAGGCAGACCTGCGACACCACCATCGTGGTCCCGAACGACAAGCTCCTGGAAATGGTCCCGAAGCTGCCGATCGAGGCGGCGTTCAAGGTCGCGGATGAGGTCCTGATGCAGACCATCAAGGGCCTCACGGAGATCATCACGAAGCCCGGTCTGGTCAACCTGGATTATGCGGATATCCAGACCGTCATGAACGAGGGCGGGGTGGCCTTCGTCGGTATCGGCGAAGCGAACAATGATTCGGATGATCGCGTCAAGGATGCGGTCCAGGAAGCGCTCACCTCACCGATGCTGGGAGAGATTGACCTGAGAGCGGCCAGGGGCGCGCTGATCCGGGTCGTCGGCGGACCGGACATGACCGTAGGAGAGGCCCAAAAGGCCGCCGAGATCGTTACCAAATCCGTCAGCGAAAGGGCAAGGATCATTTGGGGATGTTCGATCGAGCCGGAGCTCGAGGGAACGATCAAGATCCTGCTGATCGTCACTGGCGCTAAGAGCAAGTACATGCTGGACGCCCGAGGGGCAGGGATTAGCACCCAGCCTGCACCAAGGGGGGCACCACAGAACCCGTCCATCTCATCCCAGTATCAGCAACCGAGGCAACAGGTCAATGATGAGGTGGATTTCGTGCGTTGAACTTGGGGGTGAACGAGCTGCGTCGGCAGAGACGCCCTCTCCTTCCTCGTTGAGGGGTTAAGTATGATCGAAGGTGGCGTCGCCAAACTGACCGCAGGTCGGCTCCATGCATTCACCAACGAATGCACTCATAGAATTATTGGAGTCAGATCCTGCTTCGGTCTGGTGCACCCTAAGCATCCGGTGATGCGCCTGAGATCTGACGCAATCCTCGGCCCTAACCATGGCTCAGCGCACCTTTCCCATTTCCCATACGGTCATAGTAGGGAAGCCTGGAAATCATCACATCCAAGAATCGAGACGTTGTCCGATATTGAGCACATGATCAACGGTATTCTCAGGCCTGGTGCAGATCGACCTGCTATCCCACTATCTGACGATCCCTGCGGAAAGATTGCCCCCGAAGAACGATGCCAAGAGAATCAATTATTAATTTCATCAATGAGAACTGGATGTATTTTTGTTCTTAACATTTGTGCACATTTTGAAGTGAAATTTAGCGGTGAATGCGAAATTCAAAAAACACACAATGGTTGTTCAGGTTACTGCAGGAACGCCGATGGTTCGTCATCAATGCAGCAACGGAATGGGATGTATCACAATTTGGTTCGATAGCCAAGAATATATAGCCGGAATCGTCCTTCAATGACTCTAAGGGGCTTATTATTGAGATCGAAATGGCTGCTGGTATTGAGCATATTCTCAATGTTGATTCTCTTGGTTTCGGTCAGCATCCTTGCCAGTCCAGGAGCCTCTGCGGAGACTGTTCAAGGCACCGCATACCTAGATTACGAAGGCGATATCGCAGCGCCCGATGCCCCGACCGGACTGACTGCCATAGCGGGCTATGCCAGCTTGTCCCTGAACTGGACCGCGCCTCTTTTCAATGGTGGCGGCGCGATCGACTACTACGTTGTTTATCTGTATGATATCGAGATGCCTGATCATCCGACCGGGCTGACGATGAACGTTACCGGACTCGATGTTAGCGACATTTACAGCCCCCGGACTTACATATTCACGGTCGCCGCCCACAACGCTGCCGGAACCGGTCCGCAAAGCGATTATGCAGACGCCACTCCATATTCCCTTCCTGGAGGGATCAGGCACTGGACTTTCTCCTCAGGAAATGAATATGTCAACCTCAGCTGGTTGTTCCCCGAAAGCGATGGAGGATCTGCGGTCCTGTACTACGTCATCTATCAGGACGGTGTGGATGTCCTGCACACCATCGAAGGGCGCGTGACGATCAGCGGCCTTACCAATGGTCAGGAGTACAATTTTTCCATCGCCGCCCACAACGCTGCCGGAGACGGTCCTCAACGGGGTGAAACGTTGATCCCGATGACCTATCCCGATGCACCGACGGATCTCACGGTGATTCCAGGTAACGGTCAGGTCAGTCTCTCCTGGTCCGCTCCGAACGATGGCGGGTCCAGTATCTGGTCCTACGTCGTGGTCATGGATGGGAATATGGTCTATGGAACTACGGACACGTCCGCCGTGATCACCGGCCTGACCAATGGCCAAACCTATGTTTTTGCGGTCTACGCACAGAACCTCGTGGGAGACGGACCAACGACACTCGAGGTCCTATCAACCCCCAGCACCGTACCTGGTGCCCCGACCGGACTGAAAGCAGTACCGGGCATTAACCAAGCATATCTGAGCTGGACCGCCCCGATTCGAGACGGGGGGTCTGCGATTGACTATTACGTCATTTATCAGGACGGTGTACAACTTCCCGATCACGTTGCCGGGAAAGAGGTTGTCATCACTGGTCTGAACAAGAGCATATGGGACGACGACCAGAAATATACTTTCACGGTGGCAGCCCACAACGCTTTCGGAGATGGTCCGCAAAGCAAACCTGTGGGGGTTATTCCGATCGCCATCCCCCCGGAACCTAGGAGGGTTGAATCCACCCCTGGCGACGGTGAGATCACTATTTCTTGGATGTCGCCCGATCAATATTCCGGTTCCCCGATCCTCTATTACATCGTCTTTAAGGACGGTGTCGATGCCGTGCACACCTCCGACTATTCAGTGACGTTCAAGGGTCTGACCAATGGCCAAACGTATTTATTCTCCGTCGCATCCCACAACGATGCCGGAAACAGCACTCATTGGAATTTGACGGACTATCCGAGGACCACTCCCGACGCACCGACGGATCTCGCGGCGACCCCGGGCAACGGTCAGGTCAGTCTCTCCTGGTCAGCACCAATAGATAACGGTGGGGCAAAAATCTGGTCCTATATCATATTCATGGATGGTGCTATGGAGGCAGGCACTCAGGATACTTCCATAGTTATCGACGGTCTGAAAAATGGCATAACCTACAACTTTACCGTCCTTGCCCAAAATCTGGTGGGGGAAGGGCCTCGGTCTTCTGGAGTTATCTCAACACCGAGACCCGACGTTCCAACCGTCCCGGTGGATCTGACCGCCATTCCAGGGGACGGACGGATCGAACTGTCATGGTCATCTCCATTGAACAATGGGGGGGCGCAGATCGATTATTACGCGGTCTATCAAGACGGTAACGATGTCGAGCACGTCTCTGTCAATTCCGTCACGATCATCGTGAGGAATGGCGAATCGCACTCGTTCACCGTTGCAGCGCATAACGCCGCCGGTACAAGCGCCTATTCAAATGCTGTCCAAGAGACGCCGTATACATTCCCTGACGCTCCGATCGGATTCACAACCGTTCCTGGCAATGGGCAGGTGACCTTGAATTGGAACGCCCCGGCCTTCGATGGCGGCAGGGCGATCGACTACTATATCGTCTACCAGGACCGAATCGCACTCCCATATCATCTCACTGGACCAACAACGATCATTGCCGGCCTGGATAACGGCCATGCATATTCTTTCACCGTTTCCGCGCACAACCTCGCGGGCATCGGCACGCAGTCGCACACCATGGAGTCGACCCCCGGTACCTTGCCAGACGCCCCGACCGGACTGGAGGCCGTCCCGGATAAGGTGAACATCACTCTCAACTGGACCGCGCCGATGTTCGATGGGGGAGGTATCATCACCGGCTACAACATCTACCGTTCCACCACCGAGGCTGGCACCTATTCGATCATATCAACGCCCTCAGGATTATCATATGTAGACGTTGACGTGTTCCAAGGTCAAACCTACTGGTATAAGGTCAGGTCGGTCAACACCGCCGGAGAGAGCGCTCAGGTTGGGCCAGTCTCCGTCATATTGCCAAAAGCCCCATCGGCTCCGCAGGATCTCCAGGCGAACACCAGCAACGCCCAGGTGACATTGACCTGGATCGCGCCTAACGATCACGGCGGTTCTTCGATCGACTATTACGCGGTCTTTCAAAACAACATCGATATCATGCACGTCACTGGCAATTCTGTCATGATCACTGGACTGACGAATGGTCAATCCTATTCGTTCACCATAGCGGCACATAATTTCGGCGGTCTCAGCGCCTATTCAAATATCGTACAGACGAGGCCCTATACTCTACCTAACGCTCCGGTCGGACTGACCGCCACTCCCGGCAATAGACTCGTTACTTTGACCTGGGACGCAGGCGATGATGGGGGCAGCGCTATCGTTCACTATGATGTTACCCAGAACGGTGCCGCTCTGTCGATCGACCCCATAGGTCCGACATGTGTCATCACAGGCCTCACGAACGGGCGGAGCTACAACTTCACCGTCGCCGGCCACAATTCTGCTGGGATTGGTCCGTATTCGTATGTCACGGTCTCTCCTATTCAGACGGAACCATCGGCTCCGATGAATCTCACCGCATCGACGATCGATAGTGGGATCGTCCTCGAGTGGTCTTCTCCGGCGAACAATGGAGGATACCCGATCACATACATGGTCTTCCGGGGAACCGCCCCAGGATCGGAATCGCCATTGGTCAACATCCCTGAAAACTCGTATTCGGATCGAGAAGTGGTCCTAGGGATCAGCTACTACTATTTTGTCAAGGCCATCAATCAGCTCGGCAGCTCTATTCCAAGCAATGGGATCGGTCCGATATCCGCGTCCGCTGTCGCAGTACTGGAAATGGAAACGGATACCTCCTCCAGCTCGATCGGTATCTCGATCACCATCACCGGCGAGGTCAAGACGGTCGGGTTTGGCATGCCGATCGCCGGCGTGAACGTCGATCTATCGTACAGCGTCAACGATGGCCTGACCTGGATCGACATGACCTCTGTCTCCACCTCGGCGATGGGAAGCTTCTCCACGCAATGGATACCATCGGCAACCGGAGTGTATTCACTGAGGGGGAGCTGGGCAGGCAACACCGTCTATCAAGCGGCGATCTCGATCATAAGCCTGGCCGTGGAGGCATCCTCAGACAATCATGCCTTCACGGTGCAGTCTAACTCGACCATCTCCGACCTGTCCTTCAATTCACAGAATATGGAATTGAGTTTCAAGGTGAGCGGCGATCCTGGCACGTTCGGCTATTCGCGGATCGTCATCAGCAAAGAGCTTGTGGCCATCGGGTCGGACATCAAGGTTTCCTTGGACGGAACGGACATGGACTATCAGCTCACTTCCACCGATTCCTCCTGGATCCTCTATTTCACATACCACCACAGCACGCACAGCATAGTGGCGTCGCTTAACGAGGGCAGCAATGGGGGCTCTGGCGAGGTGACGAACGAGAGCCCGTTGCTCCTGATCGCCATCGCTGGAACCGCGGTCGTCGCCATTCTGCTGGTGTCCGGTCTGGTCGTGGCCAGGAAACGGAGGAACAAGTAGGGCGCAGGACCTTTTTTCTCCATTTTTCATCCATTTCTTATACCAGTCGGTATCAGATGTCAATTACGCACATTTAAATACACGAATCGCAACCACTAGTTGAAATCAAATTCGGGCTGTGAGTCTTTACAGATCGTTTTTATTTTCTCATAGAGTGAATATCGTGACAACTTTCACAGAACTAGAGATCTCGGAGAAGATCATCAGGGCAATGAACGGCATGGGATGGAACGTACCAACACCCGTGCAGATAGCAGCTATACCGGTCGGCCTCAAGGGCGGCGACATGTATGCGGAGGCGCAGACCGGGACCGGCAAGACCGGCGCCTACGGGTCCATTATACTGGAACGGATCAAGCCCGGGAGCAGAGCCCCATCTTCGTTGGTCCTCGTTCCCACCAGGGAATTGGCCAACCAGGTCTTCGAGGAACTGTCCAAGCTCTCCCAGTTCACTGGCCACAAGGTCGTCCCCATTTATGGCGGCGTGGGCATAGGGCCCCAGATAGAGAAGCTCAAGAGGGGCACGGACATAGTGGTCGCAACCCCAGGCAGGATCCGTGACATCATCGAGCACAACGACATCAACCTCTCGAAGATATCGGTCCTGGTACTGGACGAGGCGGATCGCATGCTCGACATGGGCTTCTCCCGGGACCTCAACTTCATCTTGGGCTGTCTGCCGAGGAAGCGCCAGTCGTTATTGTTCTCAGCCACCATGTCCAGGGAGATCAAGAGCCTGGCGATGGGCCACATGGTCGACCCCAAGGAGATCCTGGTCTCCAAGGATGAACCGGTCCTCGACCTGACGAAGCAGTACTACTTCATCGCCGACAAGGAAGTAAAGCGGGACGTGCTGTGCACCATACTCGACACAGTACACCCCAAGGCCATGGTCTTCTGCGCCACCAAGCGCAAGACCGACCAGCTGACGAAGAAGCTGCTGGCCGACAACTATCCAGCTGGCGCGATCCACGGCGACGTGGCTCAGAACAAGCGGGAAAAGGTCATCAGGGCGTTCAAGGACGGCTCGGTCATGATCCTGGTCGCGACGGACGTCGCGGCACGGGGACTGGACATCTCCGACGTCGACTATGTCATCAACTACGACTCGCCGATGGACCCGGACACCTACGTCCACCGCATCGGCCGGACGGGCAGGGCGGGAAAGGAAGGCGTAGCGGTGTCGTTCTTCATGCCGGACGAGCGCGGCATGGTCAGGGACATCGAGCGACGGACCCGTAAGCGCATCGATCCGTTGGAGATAACGGTCGTGCACCGGCCGGAACCGGAGATCAAGAAGGTGATCCCAACCCAGAACGTTCCCCGGGGAAGGGGTCCATCGAGGCCGTCCTCAGGGACTAACCGATCGGGTTCGCGTACGACAGGTCATTCATCAAGACCGGCCTCGGGAACGCGGACGTACTGAGGAAAGGCTAGTCAAGGGCCGGAAATCCGGCATTTTGACTCGTCCTCTTGAGAGCTAGGAAAGACCACAACGGGTATTGGATCCATTTATGTGGTTTCAGCCCTTGCGAACGTTCATGATGAGAAGATCGCCAATTGATGGCCGCCCTTCCTACTGTTCCGACCTCTCCTTCAGCAGATCCTTCAACCCGACGATAGCCTTACCGATCTTCCCCAGCACCTGGTCGTCGAACTTCATTGTCCTTTCATCATCGAAGTGCAAGGCGTAGTTCTTGTATTTTCCACCAGCTGGATCGAAATTAGCGGTCAGGAAAAGCTGGGCGATCTTTCTGTACTCCTCGTTGTTCAACTGAAGCGATTCGGGCAGCCACTGTCTCCTGGTCTCGATGATGTCGCTCTTTGGCTGGTCGATCTTTCCCCATACCTGGACCAATTTGATCACCTCTCCGTTCAGCCTCGTACAGACGTGGAAGCCCAGATTGGTGGGCATGAGGAAGAGGTCATGATCGCTTTCCACCATCTTGAGGATCGATTCGACCATCCTCTTTCCGTTATTGCCGGTGGTGGTCAGGACCGGACCTAGAATCGATTGAATTTCATCAGATGTAATTGCACTATCGTTTTCCATTGTCATCGACCCTCCTAGATGCTACTAGCTTAAAGCCGTTTCATAATTTGTTGCCGATGAAAATACCATCATGACCATGGATCATGGGTGATAATCAGGTAGGGTCACGTTAGTTCCAGAACCGCCCTGGCACCTTTACCGATACCTCATGCCCGTAACCAGCGACCTTGAGCATCTCGGTGTCGCACATCGACCTCAACTTCTTCCACAGCCATGACGATTGATAGAACTCGATGTCCGCCGGGACGCTGTCCAGCAGGTTCTTCGAACAGACGACGATGAGCCGTTCCTTGGCCCGAGAGAAGATGACGTTGGTGCGGTTGAGGTTCAGGATGAACTCGGCGTTCTCGCCGATGGCATTGTTATCGCTCTGCGTTCCGGAAACGATGATCGTTTCGCACTCTCCCCCCTGAAGACGTTCGACGGTATCGATCATCTTGATCTGGTCACCGTAATTCTCCATAAGAAGTGCCTTCAGGGCCCCTTTCTGAGCTCTGTGCGGAGTAATGATCGATATTGACCTCGGTTTGATGTCGATCTTTGACCCTGGTCGGGATGCTATGATATCCCGTATCAATCCAGCCTCGAACTCGTTCAGCTTCCTTGAGCTGGATTCGTCGTGGACGACGAGGTATACGCCGCCCTGTTTCCATATGTCAGAGAATGATCGGATATCGCCTTCTTTCGGCAGGACCTGCTTACGCGAGGTGAGTGTTACCCCTTCGTCCTTGTAGACGTCGGAGATGAGGTGGATCAGCTCATCCGTCAGCCGATAGGTCACCGTGAGCTCCGACTGCCTCAATGCTCTCTTGTCGCATCCGTCACAAAGTCGTTTGACGGTGACATACGCGCTCTCATGCGGTGTCAGGCGTACGATCTGCTCGCGGGTCTCGTTCTCCCAATCATGGGAGGTGATGGGGGACAGCTGCATATGGTCCCCGGCGAGCATGACCTCCCCGTCCGCCGAGACCATTGTGGCCAAGGCCAGGAAATCAGGGAACAGCATCATGCTGGCCTCGTCGACGATGAGGCCAGAGGCACGGGAGCTGCCAAACGGCCAACCGGACCGGTCCAGGTTCTTTCCCAATTTGAGCATCTCGTTGACCGAGCCGCAGACCACGATGTCGTTCCTGCTCAGAACGTCCTTGATCTGTGCGACGTTCTCTACCGTAACCTCTTCTAATGTCGACGGATCATCCTTCAGCCTGAGGATGCTGACCGGGTTGTCCCGGAAACCATTCTCTGCCGACGCCTTCCTGAAGTACGGCAGGGTCAATCGCAACCGCTCCGTGAGCTCATCCACTGCCGTATGCGTGTTCGCCGAGAGCAGGAACAGCTTCCTGTCCGGGGTCGACGCCAGCCTGAGCAGAATCGCTGCAGCGGCGGTGTTCGTCTTGCCGGTACCGGGTGGGCCGAGCAACAATTGGACCGTACTTGCCAATCCGTCAATGCATGCCTGGACCTGGACCTCGTCCAGTGAACGGTCGATCACTTTCATCGAGCGGAGGACGTTCCTGCATTCCGCGGTTCTTTCCGCGGTCATCTGTTTTCTTTTCGGAATGGACGGAAACTCGGGGTTGAACCACTTGACCGCCGGGGCGTTCCGATTGTTCCTTAGCCATTCGTCTACCCGGTTCTGGACGTACGCCGAGATGCCTTCTTCGACGAGTGCAAAGGGCATCGCCGAGTTGCTTGGGATCGAAGGAAGCACGTAATCCCTGGCGATCGGGTCCTTGTAGTTCGTGGTGATGACCTTGGCCGCGAACAGTCCGCTCTTCCTGTCCAAGAAGGTCACCTTGCTGGTCACGCCTTTGCTCAGGACCTCATGGATCGATTGGCTGTCATTGGGCATCCCCGAATACGGCGAGATCCGCACGAACGAGTCCTCGCCTATCATGCAGACCGAGAAGAACACGTCCGGATCGACGGAGAACCGTTCCAGGTCCAAAATACCCCGGATCATGTGGCCACCATCCTCGAGAGGAATGTCGATCAGGTCCCTCAACGGTACCGCTAATCCTTCAGCCACACGGGTGGACGGTGAACGCAGGCACGACGTGACCCAGTCGACCTTCTTGACGTGGTGGTCGAGGCGCATGAAATCGAGACAGGCGTTGACCAGGTCGTAGCGGCCTTCGAACCTCTCGTCGATGTGTTCCAGTTCGTTGATAGGCATTAACGGTTTCTCGATGCCGTCGTTCTTGGAAAGCCGCTCTTCCAGCCACCTCAACGCCTGACATTTTGCTTGAAGGAACGACGTTATCTGCGGTGCGGTCCCGCCCCGTCGGTAATCATTCAATAAAACCCGGTCCAGGTTGTTACTGGCCTCCGGCAGTATGCCCCAAAGTGCGTACCAGTACGGGGCGTTGATGTCCGAGCTGAACTTGGTCCTGATCTCGAAGAACTCAGGGTGACCGTCCGGGTCTTTCCTATCACACCATTCCCCGGCGCTGTTCAGGTTGAGCGAGGTACGGAAATCGAATATGTCCCGACGGAACGAATAGGACAGGTTTACCGGTGCCCCATCCACATTCCTGGTCCAATGGAACCTGGGGAAGCCGTACCAGCTCAACGAGGCGGCTATTGCCAGGCTATGTCCGGTGTAGCCGAGGGCGACCTTCTGGTCGAGCTCATCCTTCATCGGGGTGAAGATCAATTGCTCCATCGGTCCCTGGCAACGCTCGCGGCAGCCAAGAAGTTCGGTGAGGCTGTGCAGGAGCGAGCCACTGGCACGGGAACAGGCGTCAATGAGATGGGTCATATCGTTCTTGGACCAGACGTAGAAATGCACCGGCCGTTCCTCGTCGCCATTGCTGACTTTGACGATGGCCTCCACCAGTCGTTCGAAAAAGCCCTGGATCATTTGCCGCTCCTTTTCGTCGTCGGCATATTGAACGCCGATCCACGGCTCAGGTATGAAGCTGACCACGTCTTGGCCGACCAATGGATGGAAAATCCCGGTCTGCCGGTCAAACTCTACGGGAACCGGATCATATCGGTTCTTTTCGTCGACCTTTTCGGTTCTCGTGACTAACGGTAGTTCGCTGTCGGTAACGTGGGCCGATAGTGCCGCCAACCGATTCTCGATGTATTCATATTCGACGTTCAAATAGATACGGAGCAGTCGGGGATTGGTACCGCTCTGGTGTTCCGGTAGCTGGCCTTTGCCCGGGCTGGGACGGGGGATGACGCCCCAATCTCCTTCCTTCCTGTCCTTGAGGGTGGAGCGGCGCGCTTTCGCCTTGACGATGAGGTCGCCCAGGTCCATGTTGAAACCGGTGTTGCGGCATAGCATTTTGGCCTGTTCCGAAGATCGGTCCAAGTCCGCCAGGTCATCGATGCTCTCGACCCCGTTCTTGACCAAGATGTTGACCGCCGAATGGTCGATGCCGGTCAGTTCCATGCGCCTCATCCTGGCACTCTCCGGAAGGCAGATCGGGCAGTACAGGCAGGAATCGCACTTCGGTTCCAGGCGGTAGTTCAGGTCCTCCGATTTGGTTCCAGCGATCCTGACAAATGGACCATCCTGCGAAAGCAATTGCCTGAGGTCATCCATTTCCTCTTCCAGGTCGAGCGAGGGGATCGTCAGCGCATCCTGGTTCTGGCTGGTGCTTTCGTCGATGCGGGCCACGACCGATTCCAGTCGAATTTCATTGATAGCGGTTCCGGCGATTCTGTTTGTTACTTCGTTCAAGGCTTCCTCGACCATCAGCCGGTAAGCGGCTAGCTGGATGCGATGATATGTCTTGTCCTTCCGGCTCGCCTTGCATTCCACTATCCTGAGCACAGGCGTTTGCCCATCCCAGCGAAACAGGACAAAATCCATCCGGCCCGAGACATGGAAGACGCCTATAGGGCGGGAGATCTCCACTTCCCGGGCAAACACCGCTTCCCCTGGATGAGCATTCTCGATAACTTTGAGGAACTCTGCCCACGTCATCTCACTCTTTTTGTTGTCCAGGCGCGGGGGATTGACCAAGGTCATGGTCCTGGCGAAGGCATCGGCCCATTGATCTTCCAGTTTTTGACCATTCATCGCCAAGATCGGGTTCAGTGGTTTTCGCACGGTAGGGAAGAATGGGAATTTCCTTGCTTCTTCACCCTTGTCCAGCCTGAGCTTGAGGCTGCGCGCACAGCTGCCTTTGTCAATGAATTCTCCGATGTCAGTGACGATGATTTGTGGTAAATCCTTTGACATTGGGCACGGTCCTTCATCAGGTCGTCTGGACGACCATGGAGCTAATCCAATCCAACTACATCTATGATTTCTTTCAGAAACCGTAAGAACTAGAATTCGACCTTCCTCAGAAAAGGACATGAACATAATTCGCAGATATCGAACAGGTAATTCCCTTGTCAGAGAAATTGTGCGGATTAGCTCCGATAATTGAACCCGACTCCAAGATACTGATATTGGGGACAATGCCAAGCACAATATCGCTTCAGCATGGTGAGTATTATGCCAATCCAATGAATCAGTTCTGGCGCATCATCTATTCGGTCCTCGGATCACCCACCGATCCCCAACCATGCTGCAGCTACGCAGATAAGACCATTCTTCTAAGAAATAACGGAATTGGTCTTTGGGACGTTCTAAAAGAGTGTGAGAGAAAGGGGAGCGGGGATCCAGAAATCAAGAACGGGGTATCAAACGATTTCGTCAAGTTCCTTTCTGAATATTCGAAAATTCAGTGTATCTGTTTTAACGGGCAAAAGGCGAACCAACTTTTCTTCAAGCTGAACAGGAAAGAATCATTCCGTAAAGTGAAATTCTACATTTTGCCATCGACATCCTCGGCAAATGCCAGAACTTCGTTCAATGAGAAGGTGGGGAAATGGCGAGTTGTAGGAAAATAATAAGAGAATCGCCGATGAGTGCACCTCGCTGAAATAAATAGAAGAGATGACGGTAGATATCGTCAGATATCCATTAGATAATATGGCCAGTATCTAACCATATCTAACGGAATATTCTATCGACAGGCACTTCTAAAAGAGCCCCGCAATGGGCACCAAGGGGAGAAGATGACTAACGACGTCTAAATCTGTCCCCGAAAACGCTCTTCAGAAGGTTCGTGTAATCTCCCGATCCATCGGTCACGAAATTGTACCTAGCCCCTCCTGAGTATATCTCTACATCAAACTCGTCCTTCACGGAATCCTCATCGTGGTACGATATGGTCAGCCGGATCTCGGATATCGACCCGTTGCTCAGTTCGAAATTCCCCGGGGTCTCGGCGAGTATCGACGACGGGCTCATGCTTAGGAATCTACTGGTATAGCCGGATGAATGCTCTCTCATTTGGCTGGACATTTGCCCCATGTAGCCCTTCCCCTGCGCCTTGGCGTCCTTCCGAGCCTTGGTTATCGAGTCGTTGATCATCTGCTTGGTAAGTTCTGCAATGATCAACCGACAGTTCGTCACTACTCCGACATAGCTGTCGTACCTTCCGAACGACTTCATTCGTCTGAGCGGGATCGCCCCGATGACGACCTCACCATAATCATTTCCAGGCTGCACTTGGGTCATCGGTCCATTTGGGAGAGATGCCTGTTGTTGGGGATGGCATGGAGGTTGCTGATGTTGGGGAGTATAGGCCTTCTGACCGTGTTGCGATGGTTCCGATACTGGAGCTCCGCAATTGCCGCAGAACCCTGAATCCGGGATGACCGTCGATCCGCATTTCGTACAGAAGGGCATTTATCTCACCGATCTATGATATCGGCCATCGATTCTTAGATTATTGGTCATCTTCCTGGGCGATGCAGAGCGATCGTTAGTTGGTGCACCACGAACCTGATGGCACGGACATCTAGAACCGTGCTCCCTTGCCCGGTTCACTGTCCTTCACGATCTGGATATTGGAAATGTTCAGTATTTCCCGGATAAGGAACAGTCCAAGTCCGGTGTGCTTGCCGAATCCCCGCTCGAAGAGGTGAACCTTGTCCTTTGGCGTGATGCCCCCGTCATCCTCGAAAACGATCTTAAGCACGTTACCTGTTCCCATTGTGGAGGTCATACGACCACTTGATAGGCAAAGACCCCCTGATCAGGAATACCTGACCAGCCCTTTCTTGGTGCAATCTCAATAATCATTTTTGACTAATCAGGCGCCCACCACTAAATATCCAGCCAATCATTAAATGCCCATGTCGGCCTCTGGTAAACTATTTAATTTATTCACTCTAATATTATTCATTGTGGTCATTTGTTTGATTGCCTTTTCCTCCACAGCCTCAGCCATGGAAGACAATGACAATGACTTTTCTCATGCGACCCAGATCTGGAACTATCAACCGGTCAATGCGACCTTGGACATAATCGATGATCAGCTTGACATTTTCAAGGTACATGTAGACGACGAAGAGAGCCTGGACGTAGATCTGTGGATGCAGGCGGGGGTCGACTTCGACATGTACGTCTATAACGAAACCGAGCTGATTTCGATCTCGAACGGTGTGAACACCGTTACCGGTGACTTAACCGAGCACGTGAGTGTGCCGTTCACGTCATCAGGATGGTACTACGTCGAGGTGATTTCGTTCGAAGGTTCTGGAAATTACCAGATCCAGGTCCGGACCGTTGCCAATTGGACCGTTATGGTGTACATGTCGGCGGACAATAATCTCGAGGAGTACGGCATCCTGGATTTCATGGAGATGTCATCCGTCGGCTCCAACCCCGAGCTAAACATCATCGTCCAGATAGACCGCTTTGATGGAAATGAATGGAGCGGCGACGCGTGGCAGTACAATTCATGGGATGACAATACCAGTTATGGGAATTGGACCGGGGCTTACCGCTACCGTGTCACGGAAGGCATGAGCCCGACCACATCCGAGGCCGTGCAGAGCATGGGGGAAGTCAACATGGGAGATCCCGACACCCTATACCAGTATATGACCTGGGGCAAGGAATGCTACCCAGCTCACAATTATGCGCTGATATTTTGGGACCACGGCGGTCAATGGACGGGTGTCTGCTGGGACGATTCCTTATATCCAGTCGATAGGCTAACCATGGGCGAGCTTAATTCCGTGTTCGATGACATGGTCACTCACCAGTCAAATTTCACATTCGACATAATAGGATTCGATGCCTGTCTCATGTCCGGGTCGGAGATAGCCTATGAACTGTACCCATATTGCGACTACATCGTCGGTTCGGAGATCAACGAACCCGGACCTGGCTGGGACTACCGGCTAACCATGCAGAGGCTGGCGGACGACCCTGCGCTGTCTCCCCTGGACCTGTCCGTTGGCATGGTCGAGGACTACATCATGTCCTATGAAAACCCACTGCAGCCACAAGGACAATGGGATGTAGCCCTCTCCCTCATCGATGCCCATTCGATGCCAGCGATGGCATCGGCGCTGGACGACCTGCTCAACGAGATGAGGTCGAAGGAGAACGTCCTGCACAACTACTACCAGTACTGCCGGGATTCATGCATACCGATATCTAACATCTATATCGACCTGCCATATTTCGTCTCGTTGATCCAGAAATGTGTTCCCGACGCCTCGATACAGGCCAAGGCCGGATCGCTATTGGCCATGCTGGACAGCACGGTGATCCTCTCCGAGAAATACAATCTAGAGGGATGGATCGATCTGACGCAGCTCAATGGTATCTCGATCTACTATCCGGCGACGCCTGTGGAATATCGTAGCGCATACCACACGACATCGGTTAGCTTCGCGCAGGCGACATATTGGAACGAGTTCCTTTCCGAACACTACTCTGCGATTGGCACCGCCAACGAACCGGTGACGATCCAGGACTTCAGCCCTATGGCCAATCCCACGATCACCGAAGGCTCATGGCAAACGTTCACCATATCGGCCTATGACCCCGACGGTGACCAGCTGACCTACCACTGGTACGTCGATGGGGTGGACCAGGGGATCGACTCCGATGGCATGCTGTTCGACTCGTCCATCGGTTCGTCCGGCATATACCATATCATGGCCAGCATCTGGGATGGGGCAACCCTGGCCCAGCAGAATTGGACCATCCGGGTCGAAGCGAAGGCCGACCTGGTGGTGTATGACCACGGCACCGTGGACGTCAATGGCGATCTGACCGACCAGATAACCTCCGGACAGGATTGCACCGTTTTCCTGACGATTGCCAATCAGGGTGAGGCCAACGTGACCGCGTTCCTGTTGAACTGTAGCGTCGATTCGGTGCCCTTCTGTTCCTGGTCGATCGACGGTCTCGACGGAGGCAACTCGTTGATGATCAACTTGACCTTAGTGCTCTCCGATCCCGGCCTACACACGATATCCTTCAACATCGATCCGATGGCGCAGATCGATGAGGCGGACGAGGCCAACAACGAGCTCTCCCTTCAGATCGAAGTGGTCGCCGCGCAATGGACCGTCCTGGTCTATATCGACGGGGACAACGACCTGGAACCCTACATGCTCGTTAACTTCCTACAGATGGCGTGCGTGGGGAGCGACACCAATGTCAATGTCGTGGTGCAGATGGACCGGATCCCGGGCTATGATGCGGCCTATGGCGACTGGACCACCTGCAAGCGTTTCCTCGTTCTCCAGGGCGATGAACCGATCGCCTCCAATGCGATCTCCGACCTCGGTGAGGTCAATATGGGGGACGGGACGACGTTGGAGTCATTCCTGACCTGGGGCGCCAGCAGGTTCCAGGCGGAGAAGTACATGGTAGTGCTCAAGGACCACGGGACCGCCTGGGTAGGGTGCTGCTTTGATGATAGCACCAGCGATTTTGACTACCTCGACCTGGGGGAGATCAGCGACGCACTGGCATTGATGAAGGGGACCATTGGCCATCCGGTCGACGTCCTCGTGTTCGACGCCTGCCTCATGGGCTCTATTGAGGTCGTTACCCAGATGGATGGTCTTGTCGATTACATGGTCGCCGTGGAAACGATAGGATGGACTTGCAACATCAATTATACAGTGCTGCTGGGCATCCTGGAGGCCGATCCGGAGATCGGAGGGGAACATCTGGCGATCGCGATCGCCCAGGACCAGATACTGATCGACAACCCCGAATATGTGACCCAATGCACCGCGGTCTACGATGTCCAGAAGACCGGGGCCTTGAAGGAGGCGTTCAACGAATACTGTATTGAACTGTCCCGTTGCCTGAACGACACCCCGCGCCTAATCCAATTGGCTCGCTTCGATTCAGAGTACATGCCATTTGCAAACATCGTCATCGGCGAGGAGCTCATCGATCTGTACCAGTTCGTGGAGAATTCCATGGCCTATGCCGATGATGCCGTTCTGACCCAGAAGGGCCAGAAGCTCCTCGACATCCTGTCGCCCAACGCCGATCCGGACAGCATCATATTGATGTACCGCAACACCACGGTCGCCGGATTCTGCCACGGGATGTCGATATATCTGCCGTTGGTTGACGAAGTGTACTATTCGCTCTACCTGTTCTGCAGCCGGTTCGCTGCCGAGTCCGTCTGGCATGACATCATTCTCCGATACGTGTACGATACTCCTCCGATGACCCAGGTTCACGAGAACGGCACCGTTGGTGGGAACGATTGGTATGCCAGCGATGTTGGAGTCAGTTTCAGCACCTTCGAGTCAAGCGGCCTGGGGACCTCCTGGACGAAATACTCGCTTGACGGCGGGGACTGGATCACGTACATGGGCCCCTTCAATATCTCCGAATCGGGTTCCCACATCCTGTCCTTCTATTCCCTTGGGATGAATGGAGTGACCGAGGAGGTAAGGTCGATAGCGTTCAGTATTGACGTCACCGCACCTTCTGTCGCCTGCAATATGGTTGACTACGATCTGACTTTGGACCCATCGGATGCCGACAGCGGCATCCAGGGAACGTACTATAGGATCGACTCAGGGGCTTGGACCGAATATTGCACGCCATTCTCCGTGGGTCCGGTCGGATGGAAGCATGTCGTGCAGTTCTACACGACGGACAATGCTGGACTATCGAGTCTGACCCAGTCCGTCACCGTTGGCACGAACGATACGATCGCCCCGGTCAGCGATTGGTCTGGCGAAGGACAGATTGGAACAGATGGATGGTTCGTCAGCAATGTCACATTGACGTTGTCCTCATCCGATGTCGGTGGTTCCGGCCTGAAGACGATCCAATACAGTCTGGACGGCGGGGATTGGCACGCCTACGCAACATCCATCGTCGTCAATTCCGAGGGGGTTCACACCCTCCGTTTCTACGCGGAGGACAACTACGGCAACACCGAATCGGAAAGATCGGTGAACATCAAGATCGACCAGTCGGCCCCGCTTGTGATCATCTCCGCCACGGGTCCTGGGACCGAGGCAGGTTTCAACGGCACAGTAACGGTCGTTCTCGAAGCTTTCGACGAACAGAGCGGCATCGGATCGATCCATTACCGGACCTCCGAAGGATCGTGGAACTCCTATTCGGGCACATTCATGATCGAAACAGAAGGCTCCACCCTGCTCGAGTGGTACGCTACCGACAGCGCAGGCAACTCCGGGACGGTGGCATCGAGGTCGGTCACCATCGATTCGGTAGACCCCACCTGCTCTTTCTCGGTGACCTATGCCCACGAGGGAGGCTGGCTGAAGGGAACGTCGTTGGTCCGGATCATCGGTTCCGATGATGGTGCCGGTATTTCAGAGATGAGATACCGCATCGACGGGTCTGCCTGGACAGCATATGGCCAACCCTTCCCACTTACCAACGGTTCCCATGTCCTGGAATGCTACGCCGTCGACCGGGTCAATAACACCGGTACATTGAGTTCGTTAAGCCTGAACGTCGATACCGATGCACCGGTGACATCGATCGAGGCGCATGGACTGACCCAGGCGGCCGGGGAATACCTGGTCATGTCGAACCTGACCTTGACGTGCACGGATACCGGAACCGGTGTGAACGTCAGCGTCTATCAGATCGACGGAGGGATCTGGACGGAATGGACCGGGCCTCTGGAGATCGTTCAGCCCGGAGACCACTTCGTCCGGTATCGTTCGTTCGATAATGTCGGGAACGCGGAGGATGTCAAGGAGATAGCCTTCAAGGTGGTGTCCGCCACCGTCCCGGGCGAGGTCATTGGACTGACGGTTGTGCAGTCTGGCGATACGTTCATCCTGACATGGGAAACGCCTGAGAGCGGCGGCATCGCGATCACCGGATACAAGGTGTACCGTTCGGTCGATAATGGTCCGGCGACCCTGGTGATGACCACCAATGACACAACATGCGTCGATACAGGGGTGGAACCGGGCAAAGGATACCGGTACCATGTCATCCCGGTCAATATGTTAGGGGAGGGAGGCTCTTCGCTCCTGATAGAGACGAGGTCGAGCTCTGTACCGTCAGGCGACCAGACACCTCTCATCCTTATTGCGATAATTGCATCTGCCATGGTCGTCGTTGCGATCGTGCAGGTCAGAAGGAGGGGCGGCAAGAACTGACCGGTCACTGGGCTTTTTGAACGGAAGGGGATCATTTCATGGGTCCTGGCCACTTCCGGCCATTGTTAAATACTCCGCTCTGTCAAACCGGAGGCATGCAGGATAATCAGATTCCTGTTGTTAGATAATAATGCCGAAGAGGCAATGTTGTCCTACTATTCCATATTCATCATTTAAGGTCGGGTAGGTGAATCATTATGGCCATCCCTGTCCGGGTGCTGAAGGGAAAGGTCATGACCGGCACGTTCCAGCTGGACGGTGAATAGGCGCGGTATTCCGTATGATGCGACGCCTAGCACCAAGAACAAACCGATGCGTTCGAGCATAGACTGCCTCAAAAGTGAGTCCATACAATTTTTGAAGGAATGAGAATAGAACACCTTCATGTTCGCACCCTCAGAAGGTTTCCGGGGCGTCAGCTTCCCGATAGAACGGTCCAATGGTCACTAGCCCGTGCACCACGAACCTGATGGAACGGACATCTCGAACCTCGCTCCCTTACCCATTTCGCTGTCCTCGACGATCTGGATATTGGAGATGTTCAGGATCGCCCGGGTAAGGAACAGCCCCAGTCCGGTGTGTTTGCCGAATCCACGCTCGAAAAGGTGGACCTTGTCCTCCGGCATGATCCCGGATCCGTCGTCCTCGAAAACGATCTTAAGCACGTTATCTGTTCCCTTTGTTGAAACGGTCAACAACTTCGCCCCTCCGGAATGCCTGAGGGCGTTCTCGATCAGGTTGTAGACCACCTTGGGGAACATCGGGTCCGCCAAGATCCAGACGTCCAGGTCCCTCTCCTGAAGTTCCAGGTCCTTCAGCGTCAGCATCTTCCTTGCATTTTGAACGCATTCGTTCAGATTCTGCCACGCCGGAGCCTTGACGCCGATGTCCTGGTATATCTTAACGAACTCCAGCTGCTCTTGGATGGCCTGGGCCGATTTGTTCATCTTCTTCACGTAGTCGGCATATCTGGGGGGAAGGTTCGCGCCTTCCAGGATGGTCGCGAAACCCTGGATGACGGTAAGCTGGTTCATGGCATCGTGACGGGTGATCGTGTTCATTATGTTCAGCTGGTCGTTTGCCTTCCTTAACGAGTTCTCGCTCTTGCGCAGCTCCCTAGTGGTCTCGGTCAAAGACTCGTTGGTCCTGAATATCTCGTCTAGCTGCAGGGACATCTCCTTTTCCGCCATGATCCGCTCGGTAACTTCCTGCACGACCAACAGTACCTGTGTCAACCCATCGTTCTCGTTCCTTGCGAAGGGGACGAGATAAAGGTGTGCCCATATCCATTGGTCCATATGGTTGAGCAGTCTGATCTCGACCTCGTTGGTCTCGTAATCCTTAAGATCGCGCATCTCCGAGATCGCTTTTTCGAACTTCCATGCATCATCGGAATGAACCCTCGTCTTGATCAAGTCGGAGATCGATTTTGTATCTTCCGGAAGATGGCCCAGCAGATCGATGCTCCTTGGATTATGATATACCATATGGTCATGTTCAATATCATAGATCACTATGCCATTTGGATCGGCGGACAGTATCCGGTCGATGACGCGCTCCTTCTCCCGGAAGGCCTGCTCGATCATCTTTCGCTCATTGTTCTCCTTGATCAGTCTCAGGTTGCTGTAACCAAGGAGGGAGATGAGTGAGGTCAATTTGACATTGAAGTTCATCAAGTCATTGATCCTCTCCCTGCTGATCCGTGGTACCCGGCTGAGCGCGGCAAGGTAACATCCCTTATCGAAGCAATATTTGTCGGCCTGACGAATGAACAAATCGAAATCAATGGGCTCATCATCGAAGAAGAACTGCCCGATGAACAGGTTGCCCATGTGCTTTCCCCCGACATAGATCGGAGTGACGACCTCCCACATGTTGTTCTTGCATCGGTAGGCTAGGAATTTCCCTTCCTTCACGTTCTGGGTCAGATAATGATCGCTCTCCACACAGTTGGCTTTAGTAGTTTCATGGACCCGATGGAACTTGGAGCAGATGTCCTGCCATCCGACGCTGACGAGGATGTTGTCCTCCAGGTCTATGATGGCCAATCCGATATTGGCCAGCTTGTAGAAATCGTCCATGAGTGATTGGATCTTCGGGACCTCGATGATGTCTTCCAGATTGGCCTTGATCTGTGGAAGATCCATGATGCACTCCGATAATTCGCTGATCACCGGACCGACATTTTCAGAGGCTGGCATTTCATCTGTTTCCTTGCTCGTTAAAGACGATAAATTGTTATTTAAGGGCTCTTTCCTGAATTCCAGTATGGATAATGTAAGCACGGAGCAATCATTGCGTTGGACATCCCTAGAATTTGTTGATCACTTACCTTAGGACGGCAGGGGTAACCATCTCCGCTGTGAGATTTGGTCAAGAATTACGAAATCATACGACAGAAGAAATGGTCAGATGTCAAGGGTCGAAATTATCCTCTTTCTGAGAATTCTCTCGGTTATCTGGATGATCGAGAAGTTCAAGGTCCAGGATTCGATTATAGCACCATCCAGATTATTCAAATCGGTTCTTAACAAACCAAGGGAAACAAAGAAGATATTGTAAGGGGTTTGTTCCTGAGCGACGTGCTCACATCATGCCAGGCATGCCCATTCCCGGCGGCATTCCACCTTGCGCGCCCGGCGGCATCGGGGGCGCCTTCCTGGATGCGATGACGTCGTCGATTCTCAGGATCATGCTGGCGACCTCTGTCGCCGACTTCACTGCCTGGGTCTTGACGCGGAGAGGCTCGATCACATTTAGGTTCAGCATGTCGTCCGCCTTGCCCGTGTCCAGGTTGATGCCCATGTTCTGGCCGTTCTTCTTCTCATGTGCGCTCTTCAGATCGATGACCACATCGATGACGTCCAGCCCGCCATTCTCCGCAAGCGCCCTGGGAATGACCTCCATGGCGTTGGCGAAGGCCTCGATGGCCATCTGCTCCCTTCCTCCGATCGTGGTCGCGAAGGATGCGAGCCTCAGTGACAGTTCGATCTCGGGCGCTCCGCCGCCGGGAACTACTTTGCCGTCCTCCAGCGCGATCCCTACCACGCGAAGCGAGTCGTGCAATGCCCGCTCGACCTCATCGATGACATGCTCCGTGCCGCCGCGGACGATCACGGATACCGCCTTCGGGTTCTTACAGCCGGTAATGAAGGTCATCTCCGACTCCCCGATCTTCTTTTCCTCCACCATGTTGGCGACTCCCAGGTCCTTGGCGCTCAGCTCGTCGATGTTACCAACGACGTTGGCCCCGGTGGCCTTGGATATCTTTTCCATGTCAGACTCCTTGAGTCTCCTGGCGGCGAAGATGCCCTGCTTGGCCAGATAATGTTGTACCAGGTCGTCGATGCCCTTCTGGCAGAACACCACGTTGGCGCCTGCCTTCTTGATTTTGTCGGCCATTCTCTTTAGGGTTGCCTCTTCCTCGTCGAGGAAGCGCTGCATCTGGTTCGGATCGGTTATCTGGATCTTGGCCTCGACCTCTGTCTTCTTGATCTCGAGGGCGACGGAGATCAACGCTATCTTGGCGTCGCTGACCTGCTTGGCCATCCTTGGGTGGACGCGCTCTTTGTCTAGCACGATCCCCTTTATTATCTCGGTGTCTGCGATCGATCCGCCGGTCTTCTTCTCGACCTTGATGTTGTCGACATCCACGGTCCACTTCTTATCGTTCTTCTCGGCGATCGCTTTGATGGCCTGGACGCTCAGGTCGGCCAGGAAGTCCTTCTGTCCGCCCACACTTTTTCCCGTCATCGCGGTCATTGCCACTTTGGTCAGCATCTTGATGTCCTCGGCAGCGACGGGGATGGCGATGGTATCCAGTACGTTCAGTGCTTCTGCGGCGGCCAACTTGTACCCGTTCGCGATTATGGTGGGGTGAATATGCTGCTCGATGAGTGATTCGGCATTCTTCAGGAGTTCGCCGGCCAGGATGACTGACGATGTCGTCCCATCCCCGCACTCACTGTCTAGGGTCTTAGCGACCTCGACGACCATCTTTGCCGCAGGGTGCTGTACATCGATCTCCTTCAGGATAGTAACGCCATCGTTCGTGATCACGACGTCTCCCATGGAATCGACAAGCATCTTGTCCATTCCCTTCGGCCCCAAGGTCGATCTTACTGCATCGGCGACTGCTCGAGCAGCAGCGATGTTGTTCGTCTGCGCGTCCCGATTCTTAGTCCTCTCGGTACCTTCCCGAAGAACGATAATCTGTTGACCATTTGACATCAGTAGATCCTTTCCTGAGTATCACTAGATTAGCACTTCTATAAATAGATACTCCAAGCGAGCAATGGCCAACACTTCCAGAACTCAGAAAAATGAGTATGTGCACGCGATATGGATAGGAAGAGCGAGACATTTTGGAGTAAATTGCCCCAATCCAGTCACATTGTCTAGGGTTGATGGTTTGGGAGACAATGGTCCGGCCCGCCGTTCGAGGGCGGTCTAGAACTTGATTGCCGATCCCCATCACTCTGCTCTGTCGCTGAGCTCTCAAAGATAGATACGTAATCTCCCACGGTCACCTAGAAGAACCGGCTTAAGATTCGGACATCTTAAAATATCCCCGACTTGGTAATATTATTCATGGATGAAAAAAGATTTAGAGCGGCTTTTATGGCGATGACTCCAGACGCCGACCCATCTGAGCACCGACCGGTTATCAAAACCCCACTCTAAGAATTAAAGAGCATCCTGGTCAAGAACGAAGAAGAGGCAATACGGATCTGCAAGGAACTGGTCCAGAAAGACGGTGTCCAATCGTTCCCGTTATGTACCGGGATTCACCAACACGGGAGTGGCCCGTACATCGGAAGCGGTAGGCGATGGGATATCGGTAAATGTGGCCAGGGGTGATGGGCCGAGCAATGCCATCGCCCACGGGATTATGAATGAGGTTTGTCGCAGCGATTTGAACTCTTAAAATATGCAATATTATAATAATTAAGGCCCTCGAATGTGTATGCGGATTGAATATCAATGGTTAAGACGATGGGTGAAGATTCTATCGGTAGAAAAGCTACCCAGGTGAAAGATAAAGTCATCGTCATAACTGGTGCTAGTGATGGCATTGGAGCCGCAGCCGCTCAGCTACTGAAAGCACAAGGCGCTCAAGTTGTCATTGTCGGCAGATCGCCCCAAAAGACCAAGAAAATTGCAGACCTGCTCCAAGCTCCATATTATCTTGCAGACTTTGCCCGATTAGATGATGTAAGAAAGCTGGCATCGGATCTTAAAAAAGATTTTCCAATAATTGATGTGCTGGCCAACAATGCCGGTGGGGTTATGGGGGAACGTACGCTGACGACTGATGGGCACGAATTGACCATCCAAGTCAACCATCTTGCCCCGTTCCTACTGACAAATCTGCTACTCGATACACTCATCGCTTCCAGAGCAAGCGTCATTGCGACAGCGAGTTTCGCACATAGAACGGCAGGAAAGCTTGATCTGGACGACTTTGAATTCGAACATGGCTATAGAAGATCGAAGGCCTATGGCAAAGCTAAACTGATGAACATTCTATTCACCAGAGAGCTGCATAAACGATATCACGACAAAGGGATATCGGCCGCAGCCTTCCACCCAGGTACCGTGAGAACTAGTTTTTCCTCCGAATTTGGTGGTGGTTGGAACCTTTTATACAGATCCTTTCTGAAACGCTTTTTGCTCGATCCTTCCAAGGGCGCTGATACAATGGTTTGGTTGGCCACATCTGATCCGGACCTAGATTGGCAATCTGGTGAATATTACCACAATAGAAAGGTTGCCAGAGCGAGCAAACAATCATTCGATGCCAAGCTCGCAAACGATCTCTGGGAACTATCAGCAAAGCTGACTGGTATCAATTAACATAAAAGATGCAATAGTCGAACGAGTTCCAAAATCCAACCGATAATCATGGACACGAATTGCGGAAGTGGGTAAGGAAAAAGTGGACATTATTCTATCATGGCTCGCAATGAACGTCGATAACAATTGTTCAATTCTTGAATACATTTCTCAATCTCACTCTATGCCAACTTTGATCGCTGACCGGGGATCCTGTCTTTGAAACAAAGGACTTTACACATAGAGCATCCTTTGATGAAGTCTGGAATCTTTGCCCCGATCACATTCACGTCCTTGTCCGATGTCGATCACGGCCATCCCTGAATGGATTTCACTGTCTTATCTGTCTACGATGCCAGAAGCGAATCGGAGATATCCATCGAGCAAGATGTTCGATAATTTAGAAATAAGCACTGGAGCACATGTTATTGCCTATAGATCGAACAATTGGTGAGATTATGGGTGAGCTGAAGGGTAAGTTCTGCATAGTGACAGGTAGCAATTCTGGGATAGGCAAGGAAACGGCCATCGCCCTCTCGAAGATGGGGGCTTCGTTGGTCATGGTTGTACGTGATCACGATCGGGGGGAGATCGCCCGGAAGGAGATCATTGGAAAAAGCGGAAATGAAGCGGTCGATCTGATGGTCTGCGATCTGTCATCGATGGGATCGGTCCGGCATTTCGCAAGGGAATTCATGGAGAAATATCAAAGGCTGGACATTTTAGTGAACAATGCTGGTGGTGTATTCAATCGTCGCGAGATCACCCCAGAAGGATTCGAGAGAACCCTGGCCACAGATTATCTCGGACCTTTTCTATTGACCTGTGAACTGCTTGACCTGATGAAGAAAAGCGCCCCATCCAGGATAATCAATGTCAGCTCCGGACTGGCCAAGAACGGCCACATCGACCTTGGAGACATGCAGAGCTCAAAGAGCTATAATGGCATGACGGCCTATTCGAACGCCAAACTGATGCTGGCCCTGTATACTTATGAGCTGGCCGAAAGGATGAGGCCGTTCGGAGTGACAGCGAACGTAGCATTTCCTGGCTTCGTCGCCACCAATATTGGAAGGAATAGCGGCAGCCTTTTCAGTTCGATCATTTTCACCCTGGTGCGTCCGATGCAGATCAGCGCCAGCAGAGGGGCCGAAACGTCCGTCTATTTGGCGTCATCCGACGAGGTGAAGGGGATCACTGGCAAATGCTTCGCCAAGAAAATGATGACCACGAAATGTCCCTCCTCCGATAAGGTGATGCAGGAACAGCTCTGGGATAAGACATCGGAGCTACTTCGACCGCCCTCCAAATGAAACGAAAGCCCTGGATTCAATCTTTTGAAGTCTGGATTACTTGCCTACTACGGGAAGTTTCATCTACTCTCCAGCAGGGGACTGGAGGATGAGAAGAAGAGGGCGGCCGAAGTGAGGAGGATGACGGAGAATCCCGATTTATTGTCTCCAGCATGTAATGGTGGGTAAGAAAAGAGAAGACAAGCCTGGTGAAGAAAAGGGAGAGCGCCGAGGTCGATGGGATGGCCATCAGGAACCTGCCAGCTTCCCGACCCATCTTTCGGTGGCCAGGGAAATGACTCTACCTAGATTTCCATGGCGACGAACGTCAATAACAAACGAAGCGGCAAGAGGTCGAAGGAGGTCTATGCCGCCATCTGGATCCCGAGGACCTATAAAGTGACCTCTTCACCCATTGACTGAATGTCGATCAGTTTTTCGGCGTTCGCAGCGTAGCGACAGAAATCAACTCCGGCCAATCGGCCAATGTCTCGATACAGCCATCGGTCTTGTTGACCACTCCCATGGCGATGAGCCCGATCTTATCAGCGAACTGCAGCCCTTCCTTTATCTCCATCAGACAGCCGACCCCGATGATGGCGCGGGGTAGGTATTTCTTGCACATGCGTCCGATGAACGTGGATCCGGGAACGATGAAAACCTTGTAGCCCATCGCTTCCAGCTCATTTATCGAATGGTCCAGGTCGCAGTCCCCGCAGTGCTTGCAGTTCAATCCCTCAGATGTGAGCTCCGCGGGGCACTTGGATGACCTTAGGCAATGCGGAAGGAAGATCGCCCGATCCTCCATCGCGACCTTTGAGAAGTCGCTCTCGCTCATCCGGTTGTGCAGATGGATGAAGAAAATGGTGAGCTCCTGTTCTTTCAACCCCATGAGCCGGCACACATTCCGTAATACTGTCTCCATGTTCTCAAAGGCGGTCCTTAGCAATCTAGGGAAAATGAACTTGCCATGCTTTATCGACATAAAGACGACGCTGGCAATGAAAAGGACAATTAACGTTGTCAGTAACAACAAAAGCACTGTCACTGCCCCCAGCGTCATTAGCGCTTGCTCCCAGAATTGAGAATCCATTTTCAATAGCACAACGATGTTAGGGATTATTATCTTATCTTTCGTCCGAATCGATCATCGAATGAATGCAAGGAGAGGAAATGGGATCGATTTAAAAGCGGAGGAAAAAGAGCGACCGCCGGACTTGTATAACATGTCCAGGTTATCGATGGCCATGAAGGCTGGATCATTGCACCATCATTTCCTCGTCATGTTCCGGAATATCTTGAAGATGTGCGAGGTCCTCATTTCGACGCCCACCATATTGCTATGCCTCTTCATCGTCAGGGCATCGAAGATAGAAGGTATCCGTCCAGCCATCAACTTTTCCAAGGCCCTGCGCTCCTTCCTCATCCAATCATACCGGCGGAGTACGGTCTCCGCATATCGATCCAGGTCGTCCCAGTTCTCCAGTAGCATTTCCCCGCACTGCATGGCGTACACGTTACCGTCGACCGCCAGCGGGGCGACCGCCCCGATGCTCTCCCCGATGCCGACGATCTTATTGTCGGTGACCAATGGCTGTGAATGGAAGGGCGAGGTCATCCTGACAGTGCTCTGGCATTTGCAGCGCATCTGTAACGTCAGGTCATGCCCGTTCAGTTCTTTGGGCGGCCGATACGATCTGACGTCCGACACGAGATTCCCGAACCCGATGTGGTATTCGTTCCCGCCGATCGGAAAGCACCATTCGTAGCCCATTGAAGAGGTCTTGAACCAGAACCCGAGTGAAACTTCGCTCCTTACCCGATACTGGTTACATTCGGCGATGAGATCGTTCTGTATCGGTGGGAGGTAGGCCCTGCTCACGCCGGTTGCGTCGATGACCCGGTCATACTTAGTAAGGTCCACCGGGCCCTCCTTGATCTCCTTGTCACCCACCATATCTTTGATCAGGGCGGGTTTGTTCATCGTCAGTACGTCAGATCGAATCGCGACCCCATCGAACGATATCAGATCTGAACGGTGCAGCTCGAAGCGGGCGGGATTGGCCACCTTCGCTATCAGGCGGCGGGTCTCGGTCGTGGGAGCGTAACCCCAGGCACACGGTCTGCATCCGCAGGCGGTGTTCTTTTTTTGGTCGTATAGGTCGATGTCGTCGAACCCATTGTTTGCAAGAAGCCTATACAGATAGGCCCCAGACATGCCGGCGCCGGCGATCGCTATCCTCATTTCCATATCCTCTGTTATTGGTGACCCTAACCACACTTTCCACATGATAAGGATACGCCTTTGGAAAGTCGAGCTGTTAACGAGGGGTATGTGAATTATTGATCATCTGAGGATTTGATAACATATATTATTGATGACCAGGGTACAATATGAAGGTTAGTGGTCCTGCCCTTCCGGCTCACGCCTATACTTCTTCGACAGCGAGGTGGCCCAGCCTCCTCTCGCCCCTCGTTGTAGCTGGCACACCTTCCATAGCAGTCTCGACAATAAGCGTCTAAGATGGTTTCCCACGCCTTAGGAGTCGTCTCTCGGTCATAAGGCCTATGTGCCGCATGGCTGAAGCGCCATCGAATCTCCTTCTCCTAAGACTGCTCATCTTGCAATTAATCATCTTCCAGGGACGACAATCGAACTTCTTTGCTATATCGCCCCTTCTCATTGAGCCACCGCACTTTGAACAAGTACCCACCTCCCATCTTTTCACAGGTCCGGAAAAATCCGGACAGTTCAAATCCTTGACTTTGAAACCATTCTTGCGGTCTCACGGGGTATCGGAATGGTCGCTTATGGCCACATTGCGATTATTTTGCAGGCCGGGCATTTTATTGCCAAACTCGCTCCATGGTATTTGAGATTCCAGGTTTTGGCGCTATACCCGTAATCACTCTGGGCGTTGGAAGTACCCGGTCATTAGCTCATTGAGTATCCGCCCCTCGGCCTTCCTCATGTGCTGCAGGAGGGTGGGTTTGCTGATGTTGACCTTCTGGCACAGCCGCTTGCTGCTGATTTTCTTGGGATAATCAAAGTAACCGTTCAGAAAAGCCGCCACCATCACTTCCCTCTGTTTGTCGGTAAGGACGGCTAGGATGTCGGCCTTCTGGTAGGCCGCCTTCCGGAAGGTCATCTTCCGTATAGTACCGGCGTTCTTGATCATCTCAACAAAATCCGACAGGTTCTTCTGCTCTCCCATCATGCTGATGGTGAATTTCTCCAATGAAACGATCGTAGGTATTGTATGGATCAGACCCAGGTCGGACTCTTGGAACTGCCCTTTGGTCTCTTCCGGTTCCGTGTATTTGATGAGGCAAGTATGCTTTTTGTCAATGGACCTCAGAACGCTCAGGATCTCCATGTTACCTACTGTCCTGATATCTTGGATTGAAGAACCCTCTTTCAGGGTGAACTCGATGATCTCGATGCATATGCCTTCTTTATAGTCCATCTTAAGGGTCTCGAGGATGGTGTAGGAAAGGACATGGGCGAAGGTCGCGGCCATTTCCTCTTTCACGGTCTCGAAAGGCTCGATCTCCAGGGTGACCGTTCTCATGGCATCGTTCTCAAATTGTGCACTCCGATATTTAAACTATAATACATGTATTGCTCAATTATCTTGTACTTTTTCGATAATTCCGATATTGGCGAAAATCGCCGGATGATACAATGGTGGAACAGAATCAGACAATAGGGGTGGGCGAGATGATGAAGGTGAAGGAACTGAGCGGGAAGGCCAGACCGGTCCTTGAGGAGTTTAGGATATCAACACCGGTCAAGTTGGCTGGACTGTGGGGGGCGGTGATGTTCATGTACATCTATGTGGACATAATCGGATTCTTCAAACCGGGGACGATCGCGGATATTCTGGTGGGAAAGGTCTGGATCTATAATATCGATCAAACGTGGCTGCTGCTGAGCCTGACGTTGATGACGCTCCCGGTCATAATGGTCTGCGTCTCCCTAATGTTACCGGCCAAGAGGAACCGTTATGCGAACATCGCTCTGGGCGCGTTCCACATCGTGATCGCGTTCGGATTCGCTTCGGGAGAGATCAACGCATATTATGTGTTCGGGACTATCGTGGAGGTAATCATCCTCGCCATGATCATATGGACCGCATGGAAGTGGCCGATGGTCGCGAGGAACGGTGTGGCTGGTAACTGATCGTGAAATGGATATTGGTGTGAGAAGGGAAGATAGAATGAAAGCCATAGTAGTAACTGGAAGCGGAAAACCAGAGGTTCTGGAGCTCAGGGACGTCGAAAAGCCCGCACCCCGGGACAACGAGATGCTGGTCAGGGTCCATGCCTCGACGGTGACCATAGGGGACGTCATCCTCCGGAAGATGCCCCGATTCGTCATGGGTCCAATGACGATCGTGATGGGCTTCAAACTGAAAAAGATTGCAGGCCATGAGCTTGCCGGCGTAGTTGAGGCGGTGGGTCGGGACATCAAATCATTCAGTATAGGCGACCAGGTCTTCGGAACGACCACGGGGCTCAGATCTGGCGCCAACGCAGAATATGTCTGCATCCCCGAGGAGGGAGGAAGGGGAATGGTGGCCATGAAACCGGCCAACGTATCCTTCGGAGAGGCTGCCGCCATCCCCATCGGGGGGTTGACCGCCCTCCAGATACTCAGGTCGGGGAATGTCGGGGAGGGGAATAGGGTCCTCATCTACGGGGCGTCCGGTTCCGTGGGCACCTATGCCGTGCAATTGGCGAAGTACTATGGGGCCCACGTGACAGGGGTCTGCAGCGGTGCGAACCTCGATCTGGTGAGGTCCCTCGGCGCCGATGAGGTGATCGACTACACCAAAGAGGATTTCAGAAAGAATGGTGAGACCTATGATGTCATCTTCGACGCTGTAAGGAAGGTTAAGAAATCAGGGCGCAAAAAGTCCCTGGGGGAAAACGGGGTCTTCATATCGTCGTGGTCTCCCACTAGAGAGTCGAACGAGGATCTCATCCACCTGAAAGAGCTCGTGGAGGCGGGAAAGGTAAGACCGGTCATCGACAGGACGTATCCGTTAGAGGAAGTCGTAGAAGCGCACAGGTATGTCGATAAGGGACACAAGAGAGGCAATGTGGTTATATCCGTCGTTGGTGATGACAATGTCTGAGAAATCACCGCACCATGAAAGCCATCCTATGCGACAGATACGGCTCACCGGACGTCCTCCGGCTCGAGGAGGTGGAGAAGCCGGTACCAAGGGACAACCAGGTACTGGTGAAGGTCATCGCTTCGTCACTGAATGGGGCCGATTTCGAGATCCTGGGCGGCGCGGTCTCGGCCCGCATCGCCGCCCCTTTTAGGCCACGGAACAGGATACCCGGATCGGACGTCGCGGGTCGGGTCGTGGCGGTAGGAAGGAACGTCAAGCGGTGGAAAATAGGTGACGCGGTCTTCGGGGACCTGTTCGCTTGCGGCTTCGGCGCTTTCGCAGAGTATGTGGCAGCACCTGAAGATGCATTGATGAGGAAACCGGACAGCATATCCTTTGAGGACGCCGCCACCCTCCCCCAGGCGGCCAAGATCGCCCTTCAGGGCATCCGTGGTAGGCGACCCCTCAGGAAAGGACAGAAGGTCCTGATCAATGGCGCCGGCGGCGGTATGGGCACGTTCGCCGTGCAGATCGCGAAGTACTACGGGGCTGAGGTGACCGGCGTGGACAGCATGGGGAAGCTCGAGATGCTTCGCACCATCGGGGCCGATCACGTCATCGATTACGCCCGGGAGGATTGCACAAGTAGCGGGGAGCGCTACGACCTCATCCTGGATACGGTCGCGCGCCGGTCGATCTTCGATTACAGGCGCGTCATGGCCCCTACTGGCCTGTACGTGCTGGTGGGAGGCTCAAGATACGCCATATTCCAGGCGATCCTACTGGGGCCTCTGGTATCCATTGCCAGCAAGAAGAAGATGGGCATCAACCCTTGGAACGTGGACCGCGAGGAGGACCTGCGGTTCTTGCTCGAACTCAATGAAAGGGGGAAGCTTCTGCCGGCCATAGACAGGCGAATCCCTCTCAGCGGGGTTCCGGGGGCTCTCAGGGATCTATCAAAGGGGCTCGTAACAGGGAAAGTGGTGATAACGGTTGAACATGAGGACGATATCTGACTACGACCTGGACATGCTAGACGAAATCATTTTTCCTATTGAACAGTGGAAAGAAGCTCGGCCACACTAATCAATGAAGTGATAGTTTGGAATTCGCCGACCGCTGGGCGGGGCGATGAATTGGAACAGGGGTCGGTCGAAAATGGGACATTTCATCGAGATAGATATATCCCCTAGCGCAGGTGTGCAAGCAGCGGCGGTCTCGAACCAAGGGCATGATTCCCGTCTTCCTGCTTCTTGACCTGGTTGATCAACCGGCATATACAATACGATCGACCTCAGAATTTCGGCCGATCGTCAACCAGGAGCAAACCATTTTATCGACGCCCAGTTGTCGTCCGAGTGCTGGATCGCTCAACATGTCGAACGACACCTCGGTCGGGATAACTGCTATGGGTCACTATGTACCCGAAGGGGTCATGACCTGCGAGGAGATCACCGAGATCTCCGGCATCCCCGTGAACGTTTATCTGGACAAGATCGGCATGAGGCGTAAGCACATCGCCTCGGCCGACGAGCACCCGGCCGACATGGGCATCAAGGCGTCAATAGATGGCGTTGCAGAACGCCGGCCTCGAGGGCGGCGACATCGGCATCGTCATCTACTGCGGAGCCGGATTCTACGACTACCAGATATGGTGCCCGTCGGCCTGGGTCCAGGACGCCATCGGTGCCAACGATTGCTTCGGGTTCGAGGTGCGGAACGGCTGAAATGGCGGCAACCTCGGCCTCAACCTGGCCAAGCACATGCTCATGCAGGACCCGGAGAAACGGCACGCCCTGGTCGTCTGCGCTGACAAGCTTTCCATCCTGGCGGACTATTCGGATCAAGCATCCCTGTCTATGCACCACCTTGCCGACGGAGCCGCCGCGGCGATCGTCAGCAAGGGAGGAGGTAACGCCATAGGCAGCAGGTGGAGGGACCAGAAGGCCCTTCCACCGGGGCATCGAGATGCGCGAGGCCCAATTCGTGGTCGATGACCCGAAGGGGCTGGAGCACATATTCTCTAGCGTCTACCTGAGGAACTACGAGAAGGTCATCGACCGGGTTTTGCACCAGCAGGGAAAGGGCCGCAGGGACATTCGGTTCCTTTTCACCAACCAGGTCAAGAGGAGCCTTTCCGCGAACATATTGAGGACCATCGGTCTGAACGACGGGCAATACATGAGCATCATCGCCGAATACGGACATGTCGGCCCGATCGACACATTCTTCTGCCTGGCCAAGGGGCTCGAGAACAGGACGATCGAAAAGGGCGACCTCGTGGTCCTGGCCTCCAGAGCACTGGGTTCACCTGGGGCGCGACGGCGATACAGTTCTGAACCTAAGTGCCTGAACGGGCGATTTCGATCCTTTTCTTTCCCGCGTCTGACCGAATTCCACGATGCTGACGACCGGGTAAATTCCTTGATGCGGAAATGCAAACGCGCTTCCCCTGGCATCAAACTATTTCTGAGAATCAGGTCAATAGGTATAGTATACCACTTTTTCATGGGTGGTCATCTGATTTCTCATCATTTCTGAGCGATCTTACACATTGGGTGACATCATGGCTACAAGGTTAGGGAAGAGTTTCGTCGCGATAATGCTCGTCGTAATGATGCTGTCCGTTTCATCGGTCATCTTTGGAACGGACCAGGCCAGCGCGCTGACGGAAGGCTCATACACCTACACCGTCACAGGCAGCGAGGCCACGATAACCGCTTACACCGGGACCGACGTGGCGTTAACGATCCCATCCACCCTTGGCACGTATCCAGTGGTCGCCATAGGTAGCTACGCGTTCACGGGTGTAAATTCCGTGACCTCCGTAACGATCCCCGGCAACGTCAAGCTCATCCCGAGCGTGGCGTTCTATGGCTGCAACCATCTGGCATCGATCACTGTCGACGGTGCGAATACCAACTATGCCAGCGTCGGCGGCGTACTCTACAGCCACGACCTGACCACCCTGGTCTGCTATCCCAAGGCAATGACCGGCGCTCATTTTGATATCCCAGACGGCGTCACAACGATCGCCGATGAGGCGTTCTTTTCCGCCAATCACATGACCTCCGTGACCATACCGGACAGTGTCAGTTCTGTCGGGAACAAGCTGTTCCTTGCTTGCGCTGCCTTGACGAGCATAGCCGTCGATATCGACAACCCGTACTATGCCAGCGTCGGCGGCGTGCTTTACAGCCACGACCTGACCGAATTGGTCGTGTACCCGAACGGATTGTCGGGCGCCACGTTCACGATCCCCGGCACCGTCACCAAGATCTATGCATACGCGTTCTACAATTGCAGACTGACGACCGTCAACATCCCCGACAGCGTCAGATCGATCGGGGACCATGCATTCGACCAAAGCAGTTTGACCTCTCTGACCATCCCCGACAGCGTCACTTCGATCGGGAACTCCACATTCTACAACCTCGTCAACCTGATCTCCGCATCCATCGGTGACGGTGCGACCTATGTGGGCCAGTACACTTTCTATTACTGCTATAGGATGACCTCCGTTTCCATCGGCAGAAATGTCACGTATATCGGAGAAGGCGCATTCGGACATTGCCCACTCACCTCGGTCAATATCCCCGTCAATGTCACATCCATCGGGAGGGGCGCGTTCACGCAGAACCAAATATCATCCATCACAATTCCTGACAATGTCCGGTTCATCGGTGACTACGCTTTCGCGAACAGCGTTCTCCTGCAATCCGTCACGATCCCGGACAGCGTCATCACAATGGGCAACCAAACGTTCAACGGCTGTACCGAGTTGGCCTCCGCGACCATCGGCAACAGCGTTACTTATGTCGGCTATCAGGCGTTCAACAACTGCCCGGCATTGACATCAGTGTCCATCGGAAGGAACGTCACATCGATCGGCAACAGCGCGTTCTATTTGGATGGGCTGCTGACTTCGATTACGATTCCGGGGAACGTCACATCGATCGGCAACAGCGCCTTCCTGGGCTGTTCCGGCCTGACCTCGATCACCTTCCGGGGAATGGTGGCGCCGGCATATGTGGGACCAAACTGGGTCGCAGGCACGAACGCGGGGATACTTGGGCACGCCTACGAGGCGTCGAACTTCCCGTCTGCCGGTCAACTTTTCCACAGCCTGCTGATGGGCGGGGTCGTCCCTGACGTTCCTGGAGTGCCGACCGGCCTCACCGCCGGCGCCGGCTTCGAACTAGTGACTCTGAACTGGACCGCCCCGACATTGACCAGCGGTTACGACATCGAATACTACATCGTCAACCAGGACGGGGCCGACATCGACCATATCACCGGAACCACGGCGACCATTCCCGGGCTGACGAACGGACAGACGTACTCGTTCACCATACAGGCCCACACCGTGATCGGCACCGGTGACGAGAGCGCGCCGGCAACGAGCACGCCGTCCGACGTGCCCGGCGTTCCGACCGATCTTAACGCCGTCGCCGGCGACGCCCAAGTGACATTGAGCTGGACCGCTCCGGCCCTTCACGGAAGCGCCGTTGACTATTACATCGTCACCCAGGACGGTTCGGCGCTGCCGACCCATTACGCCGGGCAGACCGCGACGATCACCGGTCTGACCAACGGACAGGAATACTCATTCACGGTAATGGCGCACAATCTGGGCGGGTACGGTCAGGAGACCGACGCGGTCACCGCCACACCGTATACGATGGCGGGCGCAGCGACCGGACTGACCCCGATACCTGGCATCGACAACATCACGCTATCCTGGACCGCACCGGCCGATAACGGCGGGGCGAGCATCGACTACTACGTCGTCTATCAGTGGCTCGCCGGTTCCTGGTCCGATGTCGCTCATGCCACTGGCACATCCATCGTCATCTCCGGCCTGACGACCGGTATCGGTTGCGAGTTCTCCGTAGCCGCCCATAACACTGCCGGTCTTGGTGACAGGAGCGCGTCCGTTTCCGTCATACCAGACATCTACATCACCGTCCACGTCACCGCATCCGCACAATACGTTAACGACACCACCGCCGAGACTGTCACCCTTGACATCTCGGCCTCGAGCCGCCTGCCGTCCATCACCCTGTCTAGCGCAAACGTCAGCTATCATCTAGATGGTGTCCTGATGGGCAACACGGTCCTTTCCGTGAGCGGAACGTGGTACTTGTCGTCCATGCCATTGCTGCCGACCGTCGGCACGAACGTGTGGACGTTCATGTTCAACGATAGCGTCGGCAACTCGGAGATGAAGAGCATCACTGTCATCTACGAAAACGTCGACCCGACCGTCTCGATCGTGTCTCCGCAGACCGGTTCGTATAACAACACCGGAATCGTCACCGTCCAGTGGACCGCCGCCTATGACCTGTCAGGAATAGCGTACTTCGAATTCATACTGGACAGCGGCACTATCCTCACCCTTCCTGCGGACGTCATGAGCTTACAAAGGTCTGAACTGGCCGATGGCAGCCACACGGTAAAGGTGGTCGCCTATGACAACTCCGGAAACCACCATGAGGCATCCGTGACCTTCGTCGTCGATACGGTCGACCCGACCGTCTCGATCGACTCTCCCCTGCCTGATTCCTACAACAACGGCAGCATGACGCTACAGTGGACCTCGAACGATGAACTGTCGGGAATAGCGTACCACGAGGTCAGCCTCGACAGCGGCCATATCCTGACCCTTCCTTCGGATGTCCAGAGCCTCGTTATGAACCAGATGGCCAACGGTAGCCACACGGTCTCGGTGGTCGCCTATGATGCCGCCGGTAACCACAAGGAAGCTTCGGTCACCTTCATCGTCGACACGGTCAAACCGACACTGTCGATCTCATGGCCGGTCGGTTCGTACAACAACACCGGCTCGATCTTGGTCGGACTGAGCGCCTTCGATCTTTCGGGCATAGCGGGATTCAAGGTCAGCATCGACGACGGCGTCGAGTCGACGGTCGGGTCTGGCACGCCAAGCTACACGTTCACCGACCTGGCCGATGGCCCACACACCATCAACATCAAGGCGATAGACCTCGCCGGCAACATCAACGAGACCAGCGAGTCGTTCATCGTCGACACGGTGGCGCCGGTGATCACCTGCGCCCCGGCATCGCCGATCTACACGAACGACAACGCGGTCGAGGTGCACGTCTCGATGAGCGACACCAACCCGATGACGACCGGTAACGTGAGCCTGTACTCGAACGGCGTGTTCATGGAGGGCTATGCCATCTACGGCATGTCCGGCGAGAACTCCTCGGGGTACTTCGCATTGCTGTACCTGGAGCAGGGAGTGAACCATTATCACGTCACCGTCAACGACAGCGCTGGCAATTCGAACACCATCGTCGTGACGATCTACCGGGACATAACCGCGCCGACGGTGCACATCAACTCTCCTACCAACCACGCGTACAACAACACCGGCTCGATGGCCCTGGCATGGAGCAGCACCGACAGCAGCGGCGTCGATCGCTACGAGATATTCGTCAACGGCGGCAAGGTGGCTACTTTAGCGGCGGGAACGACATGGCACGTGCTGTCGCTCCCGGAGGGGAACGACGAGATCGATGTCTACGTCTATGACCTCGCCGGAAACTCCGCCCATGCCACCGTCAATGTCATCGTGGACCTGACCGGACCGATCGTGGCGATCACATCGCCGGCCGGGGGACAGCAAACCGGATCGTCGGTTACCGTTTCCTGGCAGGGAGCGGATCCGCTCTCCGGTCTGGCCCGCTATGTCGTCTCCTTTGACGGCGGCGACGGTCTCGTCCTGTCGACCGCCACGCACAGCCAAGCGTTCACCGGCCTGGCATCCGGTTTGCACACGGTATCGGTAGTGGTCTACGACAACACTGGTAACTCCGCCAACGATTCGGTGACGTTCGTCGTCGACTCGGTCACCCCGTCGATAACATCAGCGACACCGGCCGGCGACAACGTCTCGCGGACCGCGTCCATCGTGATCGAGTTCTCCGAGGCCATGAACCAGACCTCCACGACGATTACGATCGCCGGCGTGAACGGGACGTTGACATGGAGCGGCAGCACCGCCACCTTCACGCCGTCATCGGCGCTCACGTATGGCACATCATACAACGTCACCGTGAGCGGCCACGACCTCGCTGGCAACCCCATGACGAGCACGGAATCCTTCACCACGGTGAAGGGCTACGGTCTCATCAGCGGCGTGATCAAGGACGCCGCCGGGCAGGTTATCGCCGACGCCACGGTGACGCTGAGCAACGGCATGACCACCACGACCGACGCGAACGGAGCGTTCTCGTTCTCGAACGTGTCGGCTGGCTCGTACGACCTGACGGTCGGCAAGACCGGTTACGAGACCGTCACCCAGAGCGTCTCCTCCGTCGCCGGTGAGACGACGGCACTGGGCTCAGTGTCGGTGTCGACCACCACCGGGACCACGAGCAATGACAGCGGCATGCTGGTCATTGCCGTCATTGTGGGGATCGTCGCTTTGCTCTTTGTCCTGATCCTGTTCGTCTGGCGCAGGAAGAAGAAAGAGTGACGATGGGGACAGCGACAGCAACGAGGCTAACGAGCCTCACTTTCATTTCTTTTCTTGTCGATATTCTTTCGTGACGGCATTACAAGCACCATAAGCGGCTCATATATAATTATCACGAACGTTAAAAATTAATGGAGGGCATTCATCAGGGGCCCTGGTCAGCGTGTCCCGACCCCGACCCCGTAGACGCTTCTCAAGAGGTTCAGGTAACTGCTGTTCTCGTCCGTCCTGAACTCGTGCTTCGCCCCGTTGAATAAGATGTTCATGCCGTAACTCACGGAATCCTCTTCCTGGCTTGTACCGCTCAACCTCAGTCTGATCTCCGATTTCGATCCGTTGTTCAATTCGAGGTTTCCCGGGGGTCTCTGACAGGATCGCCTTCAGGGTCATGCTCAGGAACCTCTTAGTGTAACCGGAATAGTAAACGTTCATCTGGCTGGAGATCTGCCCAAGTTGCCCTTACCCTGTGCCCTGGTGTTACCTCGATGGAGTGGCCGGGTAGGATACGGATCGTTAAAATGTCCCTCACTCGTGTTAGCATGGCCTAAAACAAGATATATTAAGTTCGGGTCCCCAATCGTGATAGCGATCGTATGAAGATCAAGCTTGCCAGCCTATTTGTCGATGACCAGGAAAAGGCGCTCAAATATTACACCGAGGTCCTTGGTTTCCTGAAGAAGGCGGATGTAAAAGCAAACAATTACAGGTGGTTGACCGTAGTATCGCCGGAAGACCAGGACGGTGTCGAGTTGGTTCTGGAGCCGAACGAGAACCCGGTCGCCAAGGCATACCAGGGAGGCATCTTCAAGCAAAGCATCCCCGCAACCATGTTCTTTGTCGATGACATCCAGAAAGAGTTCGAACGATTGACCAATCTGGGCGTGAGGTTCACCTTGGAGCCCACAAAGCTGCCGGGAACACCATCCACCATAGCGATATTGGATGACACCTGCGGCAACCTGATTCAGATCACTGAACTGAAACCCTAAACCCGTGATGAGTTTCCTGTTCGAAGAGATGGACCTTGTCCTCCGGCATGATCCCGGATCCGTCGTCCTCGAAAAAGATCTTGAGCATGTCCCCTGTTCCCTTAATGGAAACGGTCATCTGCTTCGCCCTTCCAGAATGCCTGAGGGCGTTCTCGATCAGGTTGTAGACCACCTTCGGGAACATCGGGTCCGCCAAGATCCAGACATTCAGGTCCCTCTCCTGAAGTTCCATGTCCTTCAGCGTCAGCATCTTCCTTGCTTTTTGAACGCATTCGTTCAGATTCTGCCACGCCGGAGCCTTGACGCCGATGTCCTGGTATTTCTTAACGAACTCCAGCTGCTCTTGGATGGCCTCTCGGCCTACCGGATGAACAGATCGAAATCGATGGGCTCGTCGTCAAAGAAGAATAGTCCGATGAAAAGGTTGCCCATGTGCTTTCCACCGACAAAGATCGGGGCGACCACCTCCCACATGTGGTTCTTGCATTTGTAGGCCAGGAATTTTCCGTCCTCCACAGGTAAGGAAAATTATTGGCAAGGGCATCCCCGTGTGCGGGCCTCCTCCTAGGAGTTCGTCGACCCATATCAGAATTGAACATCGGAATCCTTTACTTGTCCCGTTATGCCCGGGTCGCTCGGGCTGCGATGGTGCCCCGCCATGTCCCCTTGGGTATCCGCCCGTCCGCCTTCCTCATGTGCTGCGACCGACATGGCCCCAACTTGGTCACACGAACATAGGTCTTGGAGCAGAAGATAAAAAAGGGGTTTCATTTGTTCTCTTCATTCTTTCAAGTCCCTTTCCCTCATCTCCGCTAACCCTCGATCATCATCTTACTTATCTCCTCGGCCTCTGAACTGATGAAGACCTGTCCCAGTGCTTCGATCTGAGCTTCGGAAAAGTACTTGGGTGAAACGGATGTGACGATGCTCTCCTCCTTGTCTAGGTGTAAGGCGAAGATCTCGGATATCGAGGCCAGCCTCGGCAGCCAAATCTCATCGTCGAAACTTGTTCCGTCGAGAACGTCAATTTGATCCCTGATCACCCGGTGTTCTTCGATGAGTTCCAACACCAAAGGTCTCAGCTCTGTCACCTTTAACATATCCTTTAAAAAAGTAATTTCCTCTGCAATGAAATGCGCAAAGACCGTTCTACGGAACGTAGAGAAGGTTTTCAGCCTCACCTCGCGGTCGTCTATGGTGGTCTTTTGCACTTTCGAGATCATGGCCCTGAAATCATCGTGGTCCTTTTTGATGGAATCTGCTATTGTCATTAGATCAACCTGGGGCAATGATCCTCGTCACATCGTCCCTGATTCGATTACCTCGCAGGTTCGGGCATATAACTGTTGTCCGTTGAAAACTGGAATGGCCTTATTATTTGGTGATGAATGGGCGCCAATTTCCATCCCCTCCAATTTGTTTCCACAAATCTCGGGAAAAGGGGTTACCAGATGGCAATCGGAGGAAACCCGTTAAATTGATTTCCAGATGACGGTAGTGATCTTCTCAAGAGGTCCAGCATACCTGACCTAAAATGACACATTTACACGAAAATGACTAGATAGTCCTAGAAATGCCATTTCGACGGCAGTCGTACCCAGGAGGAAACTACCATTCTCACTTATTTCCGGTACCCTGTTTTTTCATTATTATTGGAATTTCCGGAACATACGAAATATGTTGTTCTTCCAATTCTTTGTTTTTCAATCAAACCGAGGCTCTCTAGTAATACCAGGTCTGTTTTTGCGGTTTGGCGTACCACATTGAATTTCGAGGCGATCTCGGCGGTGGAGATCGGGTCACCTTTTCGCTTTAAGAAGTCCTTCAATATCTCTGCTTGCCGGAAGTTCAGCTCAGGGTGGGTCTTTACCAAACCGATCGCGTCCTTCTGTTCTACTTGCTTTCTTCGTATGTACTTTCTGGTATTTTCTAGAGCCTTTTCCATCGATATTAGGTTGTAATTGACAAAATATGTTATGTCGTTGTCGTCCGTTTCCGCGTAAAGATACGACATTCCATATCTTCCCCTGCTCTCTTTGATCACCTTTGAGATCGCCATGTACTCAAAGATCCAATAGTTATTCTTCAACGCATACCAGTACATCAATGCCCGAGCCAATCTTCCATTTCCATCAATAAATGGATGGATAAAACCGATCAGGAAATGAATGATTATCGCTTTGACCAGAGGATGTTGGAAATTTTCTCCGGGGTCACTGTTCGCGAACTCGCAGAGCGTTTCCATATAGATTTGAATCTGGTCGAAAGATGGTGGGCGATGGTAAATTTTGTCGGATTCGAGTGGATCACCAACCATGGTTTCATTATCAATCCTAAAGCGACCTTCAAACTCTGGGTCTTCCAGAGTTTTATGAGTTAAAATCTTGTGAAGTTCTAGGATAGATGCAACAGATAGGGGTTGGTCCCTGAGCTCTTTCATCCTGTTCATCGTCACGTAATCGTTTACGATCATTTGTTCTGAATTTGTTCTGGGCTTCCTATTCTCACGAAGCATTCGTTTGGCCATCTTAGTTGTTGTGACCGCTCCCTCCAGTTGACTGGAAGCTATGGCCTCTTCCATAAGGGAACTTATGACATATCTTTCCATTTCCGGGGTCTTCAATTGTTCATTGAGGACCAACAGTCCTGAAGCCCCAGTGTCCAATAAATGTATAATGCGCTGTGCTCGGTTCGTAATATTATATGTCAATGAGATGTCTGAGATGGCAACGGGCTTCGATGTGCTGATCCTCGACAGCTTCATAAAAGCCCAAATCGTTTCCGGATCCAGATTGAGATCTTTCCGTCTTAGCTCGTCCCAATGAATGTACTCTTCGTTGTATTGTTTGACCAATTGCATGTCTTTTTGTTCAATAACAAGATCGACCTTGATCGCTTTCTCGAACAGTTCCGTGAAAGGTCTCGGTTTTTCAGGCATCTTCATTTGGTCACGTCTTCAGCTTCAATATGAGTACTGGCATATAATCTATATGCTAATTTAGCACAAATTAGCACAAATTAAAATGGTAAACGATCACGTTTGTTAGGTGAGAGTTCAGATCGAACGTAGAGTCAAGTTCTCCCCGTTTTCTGTCGGTTTTCCTTTCACCTTAAATGCTAATCTAGCATGAATTAGCACAAATTAACACATGGCAAACAATCACGATCGCTTCTCCAATTAAGACAGTCTATTCGAAGAGCTGGTGAAGCCAGATCGACCGTGCAATCGGTCAAGCTACAAGACAACGACGCACAAAAGCAAGAAGACCGCGGATAGTGTCCTAATTAATGATGAACAGATTCAATGCAAAATCTATTTTTCTATTTGGTTCTTGCAAAACATCATGGGCTTCATTGACAGGATCGCGAGGTCTAGGATTTGAACTCTGAATCATCCAAATTAACAGATCACCAACCTCAAGAAACAAACAAGTGGACCTGAGGAGATTAATGATAACGAAATTGAATGGCATTGGTCAGAAATACCCCTATCAGGGCAATCGCAACCGCTCGGAAGCTGGAATGATGGGTGCTTCGCAGCGTTGCAGTCCAGATCTTACAAATCATTAAAGCCGGGGAGAGGTACTTCATGTGGGGGAGCGCAATATGATCGATACTGTGGACCTCACAAGGAAGTTCGGTGACAAGACCGCAGTTGAGGCCCTGACCCTTCACGTGAATGACGGCGAGGTCTTCGGTTTCCTCGGGCCGAACGGAGCGGGAAAGACCACAACCGTCAGAATGCTCACCTGCCTCATCTCGAAGACCAGCGGTGAGGCTAGGATCGGTGAATATCCAGATCGGAAATAAGAACGACCAGGCAAAGATAAGAAAGATGATCGGGCTGCTGCCGGAGAACGCCGGCCTCTACGACGATCTGAGCGCCTACGAGAACCTGGACTTTTACGCTCGTCTATACAAAATGCCCGAAGCGCAACGAAAGGAAGGAATCGAACGGTTCCTAAGGCTGCTGGACCTGTGGGACAAGAAAGACCAGACCGCAGGTACGTTCTCAAAAGGGATGAAGCAAAAACTGGCCATAGCACGCGCCCTGATCCATGACCCGCAGGTCCTTTTCCTGGACGAACCGACCGCGAACCTCGATCCCGAGGCATCGAAAACGGTCAGGGATTTCATCCTGGAACTGAAGAAAGAGAAGAAGACGATCTTCCTCAACACTCACAATCTCGACGAAGCACAGCGTATCTGCGACCGGATCGGCATACTAAACACGAAACTGATGGCTGTTGGCGTACCAGAAACGTTAATGGAGTCCCTCCGTGGACGACGAATATCGGTCAAGCTCGTCCAGGTAAACGAGGCCATCGTGACAGCGGTGACGAAGCTCGGATTCGATAAGGTGGCGATCGACGGGAACAGCCTGGTCATCGACGTTAAAGACCCAGAAAAGGATGATCCAGGCATAGTCGAGGCCATCATCGCTGCTGGCGGTCGCGTGCAATTCGTCAACGATCTGCGCTCCAGCCTTGAGGACGTTTATCTTAAGCTCGTGAGGAAGTGAGAACATGGACCTTGAGACGGTGTGGACGATCGCTAGGAAGGACCTAAGACTTTTCCGGAGGAAGAAGAGCATCTTCTATGCGGTGATCCTCTTCCCCACGATAATTTCCATTGGCCTGCCTGGAATAGTATGGTTCGTTGTGAACAAACCAGATGTCCCCGTTCCCATCGTGGAAGCCGTCCTCGATTCCTTTTCATTCTTCTTCATTGTGATTGCGGCAATAATTCCGACCGCCATCTCCTCCTATAGCATAGTCGGCGAGAAGGTCGAGAAGAGCCTGGAACCGCTCTTGGCCACGCCGGCTACAGATGATGAGATACTTCTGGGAAAGAGTTTGGCCTCGTCGTTGCCCACCCTTCTGGCGGTCTACATCGGAGCCGCGATCTTCATGACATTAACTGACGCTTTGACCTATGGCAGCTTTGGCTATCTCTATTATCCTAACTGGACGGTGACCCTCATACTACTGGTGTTAACTCCGCTCACTGTCGTTTTCAGTGTGGAACTGAACGTGCTCGTGTCCGCCAGGGTCAACGACGTAAGAACCGCCAGCCAGATAGGAGGCCTGATCGTTCTTCCCTTTGGAGCTGTGTATGTTCTTTCCGAGATTAGATTGATATCGCTGGACATCACGACTTTAGTTATCATTTCGGTGATAATCCTGGTGGCTGACATCGTCTTGTTTTATTTGAGCAGGGAAACATTCCAGAGAGAGGAGATACTGACGAAATGGAAGTAGTGGACCAGAGAGTGTAAAATATGCAAGCAATAATGCAAATTGGGAGTAACCTAAGGTGTGGATATGGGGATTTCTGATCTAATAATCATAATAATCGTCTTAAATGCTATAATAATACCTATCGTTTGGTTCTTAAAGCGCTGAATCAGGGGTAGTTCTTGAAAACCAAAATCTCAATCTCTCTAATCTAGATTGCCCAGTCTAGTTAGTTATAGGTGTAATCAACCTTATTTTCGCCAGTTCCAACCCCATGGAGTGCGGGAGCATAGATTTGGACCTTGAATCGCAAGGAATAGGATCTTAAGCTCTAACCTAATCATTGATAAGCTCTATCGACTATCTGGCTAATACAGTTCACTATTGTTAATTAAGTAAGGATTATATGGTTGGAAGGTGAAAAATGGAAGGATTTTATCCCATATTGGTGGCGGAATTTGGCGAAAATCATCCATTTCTAGAACAATTATTTCGAAATCATCGGTGATCTCTGGAAAGATGTGTTCGAAAGGTCAAGAGATTATAATGTTCAAAACGCCATCCCATCGGAAGCTTCGAAGCATTGGTTAAGTATTATCCTCCAAATATAGTACCTGATCATTCTTGATCAAGTTGGTATGATCGGACTAGTGAAAATAAATGGTAGATGGAGACCCCGATGCTCGATATCGTTCCTTGTTCGAGAACAGCTTTGATGCTATTCTGTTAACAAGACCGGATGGGGCCATCCTTTCAGCCAATCCCGCTGCTTGCCGAATGCTCGGCATGACCGAAGAGGAGATAACAAGGGCAGGCAGGGACGGGGTCGTCGTTAGGGACGAGAAGTTAGAGCTCGCAGTCCGGGAACGGGAAAAGAGCGGCAATGTGAGAGTTGAGCTCACGTTCAGGCGAAAAGAAGGAACGATCTTTGTTGGCGAGGTCACTTCCAGCATCTTCACCGATGCAGATGGCAGTATGAAGAAGAGCATGATCATCCGGGACACCACCGAACGAAGGAGGGCGGAAGAAGCGCTCGAACGATCCAAGGATGAATTGGAACAAAATGTTCGGGAACGCACCAAGGAGCTGGGCGATAACGAAGCGGATTACAAGGACCTGGCGAACAGTATCACCGATCTTTTCTTCGCCATGTCCCCTGACCTTAGATACACCTTTTGGAACAAAGCGAGCGAGAAGTTCACTGGGCTTATGGCTGAAAACGCCATCGGCAAGACTTTGTTCGAGGTCTTCGGAAAGAACGATCAGACAATAAAGGTCGCTGAAGTCTATCTTGAAGTGATTAGAACCGGCATTCCCCAGTCCTTCGTCAATGAGTTTGTGATTGATGATCGGAAGCTCATCTTTGAAGATCCAGGTATATCCAAGAGAGAACGGAGTTTCCGTATTCAGCAAGGACGTAACTCGACGGAAGGAGATCGAGGAAGCGCTCGTGAAGAGCGAGGAGCGGTTCCGAAGCACCTTGGACAGCATGATCGAGGGATGCCAAATAATCGGTCGAGACTGGCGTTATATCTACGTCAATGACGCAGCCGAACAGCACAACCGAAGGCCCGTTGAAGAACTGATAGGCAATCGATACATGGATATGTGGCCAGGCATAGAATCGACCAACGTCTTCGCCGTTTTGAAAAGGAGTATGGAGGAAAGGATACCACAGGACCTGGAGAATGAGTTCAACTACCCCGATGGAACCATCAGATGGTTCGACCTGAAGATATCGCCGGTACCAGAGGGCATCTTCATTCTATCAGTGGACATCACCGAGCGAAAGGGGGCCGAAGAGGCACTCCAGGAGAGTAGGAAGCTTCTTAGGGAGAGCGATGAACGGTTCAGATTGGCTTTGCGCAACTCTCCGGTGTCGGTGGCGGTGCAGGATCTCGGACTCAATTATATTTGGGCATATAATCAAAAGACGGGACCCGAGGGCGGATTCATCGGGATGAGTGATTCGGAGATCTTTAAGCCCGAAGAAGTTGCGAGGATCAAAGAGATCAAGCGGCGGGTGCTCGAAGAGGACGTCGAATTGCGGGAACAGATGTGGCTGGACAGACCTTCCGGGAGGTTATTTCTCGACATAACATTTTCCCCGGTGCATGACGCGCAGGGACATGTGACCGGGGTAGGCTCGGCCACTGTTGACATGACCTCGATGAAGTTAGCAGAGATCGCGCTGAAGGAGAGCGAGGCAAAGCTTCATACGGCCCTGGAGAGCATAACCGATGCGGTCTTCATCTCCGATAAGGAGGGCAATTTCGTAGACTTCAATGATGCATTTTGGAGATACCACAGATTCCGGAGCAGAAAAGAATGCTCCAAGGGCATTTCAGACTGTCCGAAATATATCGAAGCTCATTTTTCCGATGGGACCTTGGCGCCGCCGAATATGTGGGCAGTATCCCGCGCATTACGGGGAGAGACCGTCACACAAACGGAATACAATTTACGGAACAAGGACACTGGAGATGAGTGGTGGGGGAGCTACAGCTTCTCTCCCATTCGGGATAACAAGGGAGATATTGTCGGCTCGGTCGTTGTGGCCCGAGACATCACAGAGTCAAAGAAAGCCGAGAAGGCCCATGAAGAGAGTGAGGAACGCCTCCGTACTGTTCTCGATAACTCCCTAGACGGCATTAATATGCTCGACCTGAGGAACGGTCGTTACATCATAATGAACCCGGCCCAGGCGGAGATTACCGGCTTCAGTATGGACGAGCTGAACGGAATGACCGCCGAGGAGGCGTATGAGCGTACTCATCCGGACGACCGCCACATCACCATCGAGCAGCAGAAGCGGGTAGCCGCTGGGGAGGATATCGGTGAGCCGGTAGAATATCGTTGGAAGGTCAAGAGCGGCGAGTACCGGTGGTTCAGCGACAGACGCAATCTAGTAATGGACGAGACCGGTCGGCCATTCGCTTTGGTCGGCATAAGTAGGGACATTACCGATCTTCAAGAAAGCGGAGATTGCGCAGAGGGAGAATGAAGAGCGTCTTCGTTCCCTCGTTGAGAACACACCTATGGCGGTAGTGGAATGGGATTCCGAATTCATCGTCACCCGATGGACGGGCGAGGCGGAAAGGATGTTCGGCTGGAGCGCGTCCGAAGTGCTTGGAAGACCGCTCATGGCATTGAACTTGGTCTACGAACCGGACATCCCGATGGTCCAGGCCACCATTAGGAAGTTGACGGACGGCATTAGCAGGAAAGTGGTCTCGACAAATCGCAACTTAACCAAGGATGGACAGATAATCACCTGCACTTGGTTCAATTCAGTACTCATCGATGACCGGGGCCGAACGCTTTCCGTTCTTTCAATGGTCCTCGACATCACGGCGCAGATAGAGGCGGATAATGGGCTCAAACAGTTGGCCGAAAGACTGGCAAGCAGCAACTCCGAACTGCAACAATTTGCTTACGTCGCGTCGCACGACCTGCAGGAGCCGCTCCGCATGGTCATCAGCTACCTCACTCTCTTGGAAAAAAGGTTCAGAGAGAATATCGACCCCGAGGCGAAGGAGTTCATTAAATATGCTGTCGATGGCGGCAAGAGGATGAAGGACCTCATAGACGATATCTTGGAGTACTCAAGAGTAGATACTGCGGGTAATTCATTCAAACTGGTCGACATGAACGAGCTGGTGCAAAGGACTACGCTCGCGCTAAAGGTCTCGATCGATGAGACCGGGGCAACTATCACCACGGACCCTCTTCCAACCGTCAATGCCGATGAATCACAGATCATTCAGGTATTGCAGAATCTCATCTCCAACGCGATCAAGTTCCATGGACGAGATGCCCCAGCGGTGCACATATCGGCGTCGGTGGGTCCGGGGGAGTGGACCTTCTCGGTCAGGGACAATGGCATCGGTCTGGATATGAAATATGCGGATAAGATATTCCAGATGTTCCAGCGCCTTCATGCCAGGGACCAATTTTCAGGCACAGGAGTTGGGCTGGCCATAACCAAGAAGATCATCGGTCGGCACGGCGGCCGGATATGGGTCGAGTCGGAAGAAGGCAAGGGCGCCACGTTCTTCTTCACAATTCCAAGGGGGGGGGGTGAGTGTCTTATAGCTTGACCGATGCAGTGTTAACCGGGCTTTACCGGGTCCTCGAATATTTGGATGTGTTGTCTTGATCTGGCGGTTTTCTCTCATTGCTTCGAGCTTCTCGGCTATTTATCTAAGGATTCTTCTCTCATTAGCCAGAGTACCGATTCCCACTTCCAGCCCTCTTATCTCTAGATACTTTTCGACAGCTGCCTTTAGGGGATATCTGCCCATAGACTTCCCCCTTCGAGCCCGTCGTTCGGCCTTGCTAGGACGCCCACGTCTTGCGACATTTGCGCCCTCACCAAGAGCAAGCCCCTGTCCAGTATAAATCGATTGGCGGATACCATACGATTTTGGAGGGACTGGACAGGTTTTCATTCTCAATTCCTTCTGATTTCGAGAGCTAGGGCTGCTTCATCCGATTCGGTAGAAGCTCAGTATCGAAATCCATCAGCCTTCTAAGGGCCCGTTTTGATGAGTTCTCTAGATCTGGCTGACGTGATTATTACAGATTATGTCAACGGAGTATATGAAGGTCCGTCGAATATGTCGGGGTCATAATTATATTGCAATGAATCCAGATATGCGGAACGTGAAGTACAGTCGGGCTGCTATTGTCATCAAAATCACACCTCATGGGAACGCATAGGAAGCGATTTGCGGAGTCCCAAAAAAGCACTCATATCTTCATGTCGGAGTCTAGAGAACGCCCCCTAGAGCCATTTCTTACCCTGCCAGGGGCATCAGAAGCGGGCGGCAAGGATCAATCTAGTTATGCCCTTCCTTCCCTCCCTTTCGTATGCGCAGAACGAATATCAGAGCTGAGATCACTACTCCGATCACGATAACTGCCACAAATATCATGTCAGTATTGACGGTGTTCGGGCTATCACCAATTATTACAACATCGGGAGTGGCGTTCAGGTCAGCCACTATTTGGTGCGCGCTGTGATGATATGTGAAGTAAAGGATCCACGATGAATCGGTCGAGCTTAATGCATAGCTCATATTGACCCCATCGAGCGATATCCTTATGTCATTTCCATTGGCGACGAGGTCTTTGCTAATCACGATCCTGGTGTATCCCGATGTCCCGGATGTCCCGTTGACAGTGAAGCTCAGTTTCTTGGAAGCCGAATTAAACACCAGGTCGGCTATCGTGGAGTTGGACTGAACGGTGAAATATTGTTTGTCGAAGGATGTGACCGCTAGATTTGCGGTCGTAACAACCGGCAGATACTCATCATTTCCCACCCACGAGGCCTTTATGGTGAAATTGCCAGTGGCCGCAGGTATCCACTGGACAGTGCAGTCACCGTTCGAATCGCTCACTCCCGAGGAGATCTCGTTCCATGTCGACCCGTTCGTCACGCTGTATTGGAACACGACGCCAAGCCCAGCGATACTTTGGCCATCCTTGACCTGAGAAACGTGTGCGGTGAGCTTGATAGAATAAGCTAGGGTCGTTGCCGTGGTGTCGCCAAACGTCTCGATCTTTGCCAGGGAATATATGTGCATCTGCGAGGTGGTGTCCGAAGGTCTGGAATCCCCATACTGGTTACAGGCCAAGACGAAGTAAGAATACGTGTTCCCCCGGACAGTGGTACTGTCCACATAAGTCAGCACATTTGATCCGACTGAACCGATCAGGCTAGGAATGTTGCCAGAATCGGAACGGAATATCTTGTATGACGTCAGTGGATATCCGCCGTTGGTGGCCGGGGCTTGCCAGCTGAGATTTGCTGATGTATCGCCAGAAATTCCTTGGACATTTACAGGAGGTGGTGCTATTCCCAGCGGTTCGACCGATAATGTAGCGGCTGGCCCATTTCCTGCTGCGTTGATGGCGATGACCTGGTAGAAGTAGGTAAGACCGTTTGTCAAACCCATGTCCGTATAGCTAAGCGAGGTTTTGTTGTCAACGATCATCACCATCAAGTCGGCTGAGAGGCCGCGGTAGACGGAGTAACCATACCAGCGGCAATCCATTAAGTGCGATCGGAGACGCCCAGGACAGGGTCACGTTCTCATTGCCTGCGATGACCGTCAAGGATGTTGGAACACCCGGGACAGTGAAAGGGGTTGCATATTTCACCGAGGCATTTGCTCCAAGCCCGGCAGCATTATGGGCCGATACCGTGAACGAATAGTCCTGACCGTTGACCAGGCTGGATAAAGTTAACGTTAGTCCGGTAAGATGTTCCAGGTAGGGCGACTCCGTCCTGATAAACGACGTAGTAGTCGATGGGGCTACCACCGTCATAGGCAGGTATGGACCATGACAGAACGACCTGCGCGTTACCGGCGACCGCCGAGAATCCAGTCGGAGCGCCAGGCGTGGTGTACGGTTTCGAAACTGCAGGGCCGGACATCGGGGACATGCCCGCAAAGTTGTGAGCGACCACTTTGAAAGAGTAGGCCTGTCCATTCGTCAGGCCGGAGATCACAGCCATTGGGTCCGATAGCATGATCTGTTAAGGCAATGCCGTCCTGATAGACGACGTAGTAATCAATTGCAGCTCCTCCATTGTTCACTGGAGGAATCCATGACAGGGTCACCTGGCCATTACCGAATATCGCAGTCAATGCGGTCGGAGCGTCCGGTATTGTGCAAGGAGTAGACAACATCGCCGATGTCTGGTTGCCAATGCCGGCGAGGTTGTGTGCGGCCAGTGTGAAGTTATAAGTCCGGCTGTTGACCAAACCGGTTATGACAGTCATTGGTCCGGTAAGATGGTATGAGAGGGCCACGCCGTCCTGATAAACGACGTAGTAGTCGATCGGTCTGCCTCCATCGAAGACCGGCGCAGACCATGTCAGTGTCACTTGGCCGTTAGCAGGGGCGGCAGCGTATCCGGTCGGTGCATCTGGAACAGTATAGGGCGTCGCCTGGACGGTACTGATGAATTAGGACCTATTCCGATGCTGTTGTGAGCCGCGACAGTGAATGAATAATGATTGCACCGTTCGTCAGTCCTTCAATAATTGCGGAAAGTCCACCAGTGCTGTTTGACGGGATGTCGTCTTCGAAGACAATATAATTGTCGATCGGCAACTCCTCCATCAGATGCGGGAAGTTACCATGACAATACGACCTTGCCGTTGCCCGGTATCGCGGATCAGGTTGGTTGGTTCGCCAGCCGAGTCTCGGGTCTCGGGGTTACAAGAACACCTGAAGACTGTTTGCCAATACGCCCAATCATCCTCTGGTACTTGCAGCAACGGTAAAATTGTATGTTTGGCCATTGGTCAGGCCACCGACCCATCCGTGAGTCCCCATTGTATTCCGCATACAGACGCCGCCATCGAGATATACGATGTAACCGACACCACCATTATCGTTATTTGCAACCCAGCTCAGAAACACCTTTCCGTTTCCGGGAATCGCCGTTAGGCCGGTCGGTGGATCGTAATTTCATTGGAATCGCTTTATTGGACCATTGATCTGTCCTTCTCCTGCTTCATTAACGGCGGACACGGAAAAATTGTACGTATGGCCGTTAATCAGGCCGTTGATTTACCACTGAGGTATTAGGGGTGTGCATAACATCGACCCCTTCTTGATAAATGATATAATAGAGTATTGGGGAACCATGAGTAAAGTACATGTCATGATACCAAATATCAATTCGGACCTGACCATTTCCTGGAGTAATATCTGGATACGGGGAGCCTGGTACTGCAATAGGGCGGACTACAATGGGATCGCTTAGGGGGCCGATTCCTGCTGCATTATGGGCAGCCACTTTGAAATTGTAGAGAGAATAGGCATGCGACAATACCCACCATGTTTCCACCACCGCTGTCAGCCCGGTCAGATGATTAAGAAGTTCTGCATATTCAATGGGATAATCATATTCACTGTTGTCCACCATCTCATAAATAATGTAATAATCGATGGCACTGCTTCCCTCATCAACAGGCGCAGTCCAGTTTAGAGTCGCAATATTGTTTCCACGCACTGCCGTCAACCCAATCGGGACACTTGGGGAACCAACGATAGGATTCGGAGTTGCTAGAACTCCAGAAGTTTGTGCTCCAATCCCCACGGAGTTGTACGCAGCAACGCTGAAAATATAGGTCTCTCCATTAGTTAGCCCCGAAATTACGATAGTTGTGCTGGCTATATTGCCAATATTTAATTTGAGACCGTTCTGATAAACGTGGAAGCCCCAAATAGTCGCACCACCGTTTGAGGCAGGTGAGGTCCAGTTTAGATCAACCTGGTTTTGACCCGGTACTGCCATAAGGCCGGTCGGGACGCCTGGCACGGATGGAACCGGGTCCGCAGTCGCTGTATTCGTTCCAAAAACGACCATTGCACTTGAAATAAGCAAAAGGACGATGATTATGTCCCTAACGGTTGTCCCTATTCTCTCCCCCATAACAAACCCTCGGATTGAAATGTAGATGACCGGTCAAGGGCTTTATGTTTTGGGAACCTTAGAGTTATCCTCCATTAGACAATCTCGAAATTGTCCCAACTTTCTCCCAATCTGTTTTAGGGCATCTCTTTATGATAGCCAGTATCTATCAAGGGCAAAATTCTCCCCAACTTCCCAATCGAAAAGAAGGATAGGTTGATTTCTATTTCACTTGATGAAGAGCGAGCAATGGAATAGATACTATGTGGTTTATTTTTATATTTTTATTTTTATTTGTTTTTATTTATTATATAGATTTCTATCCGACTATCCTATTGTCATGTCTGGATAGTATTGTCACACTCCATAGACCTCTTTGATAACAGCTTCTCTCTCAATCCGACGAACACCGCATCTTCCTTAAAGTTGGGGGATTGTGAGTATTGCGTTCTTATCCTCTCAATCGCATCGTCCAGCATCTCCGGTCTCTCACTGAAACCTTCCCCGATCTTGAGTTGGGAAGAAGTTGTGCAGTTTAACTTCCTAAAACGACGCCGTTCTTTCCTTGAAGAGTATCCTTGGGAGGCATTGTCTGTATAGACACTTGTTACTTGATCATGGCCCTCAAGTTCTCCGAGAAGGTTCTCCACTGTCCGGCTAGCGCGTCCGTAGAGTACTCGGTCAGTTCGTCCAAGGAGTACTCTTTTCCTTCTTCCATCAGCCTCAACAGTCTGTGGTGCCTTTCCTGCAATCCAGACAATTGTGTGGGTCCAAAGGCGTTCCATAGGTCCAGGGCTTCAAGGTTGTCGCTCTCAGTTGCGAACAGGAACTTCTTTCCCTCATGTGAAAACCCAATCCGCATGAAGCGATTCGCGAAGGTTATTGCTTCCTCGAGGGCTTTATACATCGGCAGCCGGTTACGAACAGTATAGTCAGCCTGTTCGATGCCTCGCATGAATGGGTTCAATATCTCGAAATCACCCTCTTCCACGATCTTGTCGGTTATCGCTCTTGCAATGGCTAATTCGCTAATGATGAATTGGCTAACGAAGCTCAGAGCATTCGCAGCGGACTGGTGAGCGCAGGTTTGCTGTCAGAAAACGAGACCTCCCTGGAGCCTAAGATTCCATTATCTGCATGGTCAACGAAAATGGACGAACTTACCCGAATGATCCTTCCGCTGAAATAGGAAGGAATCATTCGCCTTCTCGGCCGCCTTTATCAAAGCAACCTGGGCCTTCTATTCCGATCTTCGCCAGATTGCCGACTGCTATCGTAGCTTTGGAGACACATCGCTCGTCCCCTGATTTCATCATTCTATTTAGAGGTTCGATCGAAGACTGATCCCCAATTCCGATCTTTGCCAGACACCCGATCGCATCGGCACTTCGGTAGGATTCATCGCCCTTTCGTCGGATCCTAGAATTGAGCAATGGGACCGATGATGGCTCCCCGATCCTTAGATTCAACGCCAACCCAGCAATAGCTTCAGCAGCGGCTTCTGCCATCTCATCATCCTTATCTGTCATGAGGCTCTCCAAAGGACGTATGGATGATCTACTCCCTATCCCGCATCTCGACATTTGCCTGAGTGTCAGTGTCGATATCATCCTGATCGACCCATCATCATCGGAAAGGAGACTGTTGAGCTGCGGAATTGTATTCGCATCACAGATCCTCAAATAGCTAGCCAAGGAGCAAAGGCAGATAACGCTCACTACCCTGACGCCAGAATTCTCATCGTCCAATAACTTTTTCAAAGGGCCGAGAGAAGAAGCATTCCCGATGTTCATTTCCGCCAATTCATCTAGCGCAGCCATTGCAGATAGCTTAATGCAATCATTTGGATCCTGCAAGAGTCCGTTAAGTGGACTAATTGAGGATGAATCTCCGACTCCCATCATTGCAAGTTGGTTTTCAGCATCTGCCGCTGCTTCTCGTATCTCCTTATTTTGATCATTCAGGAGAACGTTCAGATTGTATATCGATGAACCATCCCCTACGTTCATCTCAGCAAGTCGAGTCAAAGTCGAAACCACTTTAAGCCTGATTCCCTCATGTTCGTTGGTCAACTGATGGTTCAACCGTTTCAAGGAAGAATGATTGGCTATTCGGCATTCGGCCATAATGCCTATGGTATCAGCAGTCGCCTCGACGACTTCCCAATCTTCGTCCGATAAGGCCTCATTCAGAATCGCAAGTGTCGATTCCTGTTTGAAGTTGAGGTTTTGAGCAAGGATTCCTAAAGCCTGGATTGATAAAACCTTTACCCGGCTGTCTTCCTCAAGACAGGCTTTCTCAAGCTTGGTGACTGACGAAAAATCACCCTTACCCATCCTGGCGAGCGAGTCTATGGCCATAATGGCCGATCCGCGGTCTGGAAAATCTTCGTCGATGATCAGCTCATTCAACAGCTTTACCGAGGACATATCACCCATTCCCATATATGCCAGATCTGCCAATTGCAGTGCCGCTTCTACCCTGATTTTTGGAGACCTGTTCATTAGCCGCTCGTTGAGCTCACCCACCGAGAAAGGGAATGGCGAATCATATATCGGGATTTCAGTCATTTTCTTGAATCTCCGGCCGAATCGAACATCCTCCACCGCATGAACATTTTCTAAGACGGTTTCATGAGAACAGAGACCAACGTCCTAAACCAGCATAAGATGATAACACCATAAAACCCGATGAAACTCGGTTTAAGAACTCGATCGTTTCCAACGGTATTAAAAAATCATTAAGGACGTCAGGCATTTTTCCGTCAGGCATGGAACCACAAGATGAAACCTCGGAGGGGCCTGGAGAACCTGTTTGGAATTCACGTGACGTGACCATCCTCGGCCTAGGCAAGTGCGGCACCAATCTCGTTCTTTCCCTCGACCGTGAATTGGCGAAGAGGGATGACGTTGAGTTCATGGTCTGTCATTCCAAAGCATATGAACCTCGACGCACGGACCATATTATGTCGATCACCTACAATGACAAGACCAGCGTAGAGGACGATCACGAATTATCGCCTACCGAGAAGCTTGAGAAGATCGATTGGCACATTGAAGTCGTTGAGGAGCTGATCTTCGGATCCAACGTGTTCATCATCGCAGCAGGGATCGGAGGGGTGGCCGGTTCTTTCGGGGCATCAAAGATCTCGGAGTTCTTCAGCCCGTCCTGGACCAAGATCGTCGCCTTCGTGGTCATGCCTTTCGCGGGCGAAGGGGAACGGCGCCTCAACGATGCTAAGGTCTGTCTGGCCGACCTCGAAAGGTTCTGTGACGTTGTCGTTTCGGTCTCGAACACGAAACTACAGGAGAAATGGCCGAAAGATACTCTCGGCACCGCTTTCGCTAGGGTTGATCGATTGTTCGAGCAGATGGTCAAGAAGGTTTTAGAGGCAAGGAAGAACGAAGGGATAGGGTTCGTTCTTGATGACCCGGATGGGTTGACCTCCATTTACGTCAACAAGAATCCAAGAAGGGACACTGATTGGGACCACGGGAAGATTTACGACTGAAATCATTTCATTGGAATCAAATCTTTTCAACCCATGAAAAGCGAGAATTATAATCTCACTATCAATAGCCAGAATCCTGGATGAATCGCTAAATACCTTCGAGGTGGTCTAATCTTTAATGGAATCAAATGTCGCGGCGTTCGATTTGGCGGAATTAGCGTTCGACATCGACGCCTCGAAAATACTTGCTCTAACCGATGTTGGTCCAAGAGGAGTCAAGGAGCTGTTTGAAGCGCTTGAGATACCACAGGTAAAATGCTATCGGCGGATCAAAGACCTGGAGAAGATCGGGTTGCTGAAGGCGAATGGGACGAATAAACGGAATAGGACCTATTCGTCGAATATGGAATGTATGTCGCTCGTCATCGATGCGGAAAGAATGGTACTGACGACGGAATTCAAGGATGGAAGCACGAGCAACTTTGACCTGAAACTTAACCGATATGAAGGATCCAAATAACCTCTCTTGATCAATTGTCCATTTCACATTTTATCGATGCCGAATTTCGCAGAGCATGGTTTATTCCTTAACGGTTCGTTCACAAATATGGCATAAAGCCATATTGTTGACTTATCGAGAGAATGAAGGAACAAATCCTAATATCGGTCTTAATCCTGTAAATCTGGGTTGTCTCGATTGATATCGATTGCCTAGCTTCGAGTCACCTTTTTCTTTCTTCTAGGAGACCATTTTTGTCACCCCTCAGATTTCGATTTCTGGTCAATGGCCTATTTCGCCGTTTCTCTGACTTCTTTGGTCTCATCTTCGAGAAGCTTGGACGGTGATCCAGAAGATCGATTCACTTTTGCACGCAGCTAACATTGGACAATCTTCCCTCGCTAGTTTCGCGATCGCTTCTTCCGCGTTGCGCCAAATTTTTTCATCATCGAGCATTTGGGGTGTTGGTTGCACACAATGCGAGTCACACTTGGAATTGAAGGAAGCACGGAGAGATAGAAATGGCGCTTTCAAGGTATATCAAAATCCTTTGAGTTATTATCTTTCCCATAAAAGCGAATACCAAGATCCTTCTTATTCAGCCAAGGTTCTGGCTAACTGGTTGTTGCCTGTTGCTGTTCTGATTATAATCTGGTCCAAAGTTAGGTTCATCTTTAATCTGACAGATTGAATTCTCTTATTGAACCAATAACTAACAGTTATAACACTAATAACGTTATAATGTCTATATTCTCGTTCTGCTGTTTAGGCAATATGCAGCAGAACACCCCGAACATAGACCGCAGGACGATGTACCTGCTTTCGAACGGTGACATAACCGCCTGGTCCAGCCAGATACTATACGAGTATGCCTGGGACAACGGAATTCGCCGACTAAGAGAGGACGATCTCAAGCCCGACTTCCTCACCCGGAAGAAGCGCAAAAAGGTCTCGGAACTGAACGGATCAAACCGGTATGAATGTGGATCGTTGGCCTTGACATTGGTCGAGGCATGAGAAGGTGAAGACATGAGCAAACCGAGGATACAAGTAAGGAAGCGCAGGGAATTGAACGAGCACCTGGACCAAGCGGTCGGTGAGGACGTCAGCCACATGGCCGAGATGGACAGAATGGTCGACGAGTTTATCACGTCGGCCAAGAGGATGAACATTCAGCCGATGACGCTGGTCTTCAAGGCGAACCGGCTGAGGGAAATTGCTCGTAAGATCATGTTCCGCCAGTTCCTGAACACCTACACTAAGGTGCTGGAAGAGCCGACGCAGGAAGAGCTGGAGATCATCCAGAAAGAAGTGGAGAAGATGTGTGAGATCATCTACGACGTGAGCTTCAGGTCGCTGATCGCCAGGGAAGCGATGAGGTCGGAGGAGGCTAAGAGGAAATCCAATGCCGAAAAGGCGCCCTATTCTCCTGTAAGGAGCGGCGAGGAACAGCCATACGTCGCCAGCAAGGAACGTCCCTATTACGTGAATTGAGAACATCCAGGGAATATCGGACGTCAGAACCGAGGCGGGGAACAGGACAGAGTAAGTCGATGAGTGGGGCGGGGCGCTGGCTTAACGTCCGTGGGGAAGTGCCCGGTCATCGTACGCAACTCCCTGAATTTCCCCCTGTCTCAGTTCAGCTTTCATGATACCAGTATCAGACAGCTGACAAGAACTTGGATCGGGGATATCAGGTCCAATTCCAGACATGGAATATTGGAACACGTCTCGTAATCGATGCTGGTAGGAAAAGCTGAATGTAATAGCCCGACCATTGACCGGGGGATCAGTTTACATCATTACAGGGCCGGTGGTCGCCGGTCGATCATCTTTGCAGGACAGGAATCAGAAATGGGGAAATTAACGTTAATCCGGTGCGAGCCGCAGGGGATCATGGACGATGTCGAGGAGCAACTCCATCAAACGCTGTCGCTGGACCCTTTCGGCGGCATGATGGTCCTGCCGTCGAGCACCGCCCGCCGCCAATCAGTCGACCGGATGCTAAAACGTGGTATCGTCCTTCTCGGCGACCCGATCTGCACCCTTGACGAACTGGCAAAGAACATTTTCGAGGATTGCTGCGTCAGCGAGACGTCCATCGGAGTCGAGGAGGCCGAGCTCGTACTAAAGTCGGTGATGGACGAGAACCGCTCATCCCTTAAAGAGTTCGAGCCACTTTGGGCGGGCATTGGTCCGACCGTTTCTGAACTGAGGGCGCTGTTCGACACCTGGCGCCAGTTCAAGGTGTCACCATCCGTGATCGCCAGCCCGGGCAAGGACACTGTTAACGATCAAATCCTTTCTATATTCGAGAAGTACCTGGAACGCACTTCTGGATCGAAGCTTTACGATAGCGTTGGTGTAATGGAGTGTGCCATTAGATGGCTGAAAGAGAACCGTGTATCGGTCAAGAAGGTCTGGATGATCGGACTGAATGAACTGAGCCCGCTGGAGAAGGAACTTGTCAATGCGGTCAGGACCGCGGCCATTGAAACCGTTTTCGTAATCAGAAACGACGGTGGGAAAACGTTCAGAGAGGACCTGTCATGGCTAGGGGCTGACGAGAAAGCGGTCAAAGATTGTCCGAAGGCTGAGGAACTGGCCCGATTCCGGAATGGTGCGGAGCTCAAGGCGCGGGTGTTCGCTGATCCGCTGGCAGAGGCTAGGGCCGTTGCCGGCGAGATCAGAAGGCTCATCTCGTCAGGAACGAGCCCTTCGGAGATCTGCGTCATGTTGCCGATGAGGGAGAAATCGGCCCCGTTATTCCGGGAGATGCTTGACGAGTCTGGAATCTGGTGCAATCTGGACGTGCCCATCCCGCTGAACCAATCGCCCATCGTCCACGTGATGCTCGACCTTCTGGAAGCGGTCAACGAGGACATGCCCAGGGAGAGAGTGGTCCGTTTGCTGTCTTCGCCATACATCCGGTTTAGGTACGGCAATGAGAGCAAGGAACGACTGTCCGGGGGCATGGTCTCCAGTTACGGGGAGCAGGCCGGGGTCATCGGCGGCGTCGCCCAGTGGAAGGAGAAGATGGACCTGCTCCGGAAGAGCCTGGAGGAAGAAGCGTCGTCACCAGAGGTCCCGCCGGAACGGGCGAGGCAGATCTCCGACAAGGCAATGCGGGTCGCGACTGTCAACGACGGTCTCACGGAACTTTTCGTCCTGCTCGGAACGATAAAGGGAACGATTACGGTGGACGAAAGGATCTCCCGCCTCAAGCAGGTGCTGAAGCGGCTGGAGGCGGACCGGCATCTGGCGCACGAGGACGAACGCATTTACAACAAGGAAGCGCGCAGCCTAGCGGCGTTCTTCGGCGTGCTGGACACGATGATCTCGTCCGAGTCGTTCAACCCGGTCGGCAAGGAAGGCCTGGGCTCTTTCATCGCCCGGGTCAAGGTGCTTTGCTCCAATTCCAAGCATTACGTCGAACCGATGTACGACGATGCCGTGCAGGTCACCGGTCTGAGGGCGGCCATGCTGACCCGGTACGATCATGTTTTCATCGTCGGGATGATCGAGGGGGACCTGCCGTTCCTCGGCGTCGGGAATCCGTTCATAGACGAAGCGGACATCGGAAGGATGGGTCTGCTCAGCCGGTCGGACATCCTGCGTCAGGAGCGATTGTACTTCCTTTCCGCTCTGGAGACCGCCAGGAAGACCGTCAGCCTGAGCTGCTACCGTTCCAACGACGGCAGCAAGGTGGTCTCTTCCTCGTTCTATGACGAGGTTGTCAAGGCGCTCGATCCGCCGTCGTTCGCCGAGGAGGATGTCCATGCGTCGCGGATCAACGAACAGAAGGCTCTGGGAGAGGCGATCGCCCGGAAGCGTTCGATGGATGGTATTTCCCTAGCGATACAGATCACGCCCGAAGAGCTGCTCCGCCGGATCAACGTCGAGGCCTTCCACAGGGTGAACGACTACGACTCGCCTTTCGACGGCGTGCTCAACGACGAGAAGATCATCGAAGAGCTGGGCAAGATGCTCTCCCCCGCAAAGGTGTTCTCCCCGACGCAGATAGAGACCTATTCTTCTTGTCCGTTCCGGTTCTTCCTCACCAGCGTTCTAAGGATCGAGCCGCGCCCCGAGCTGGAGCTGGAGATAACGGGCAAGGACCAGGGCACCTTCGTGCACGAGGTGGCGTTCAGGTTGTATTCCCAGCTCAGATCAAGCGGCACGCCCATGAACGCCGAGAATCTGGACTCGATCGAGAAACTTGCCAAGGCGATAGCGGCGGCGGAGCTGGCGACGATGAAGTTCAGCGGCCCGGCGTGGGACGCGTTCCAGGCCAGGATGGCCGGGTCCCCCTATCGCAAAGGGTTGCTCAGGGCTTTCCTGGAATACGAGATAGCAAATCCTTCGCCCTACACGCCTAGCCTGTTCGAACTGTCGTTCGGCAGGGCGAAGCCGGACAGCTGTGACCCTTCCTCAGTAGACAAACCGGTCGAGCTTGACCTCGGCGACGACTCGAAGCTACTCCTGGCCGGCAGGGTCGACCGGGTGGACATCGATCAGGACGGGAAGTTCCTCGTGATCGATTACAAGACCGGCATGCTGCCCAAGCTTTCAGACGTCGAGACCGGGAGGAGCCTGCAGGTACAGCTCTACTTGCAGGCCGTCGAAAAGATGATCAAGGATTCCCGCGGGGTCGGCGGCATATTCTATCTGGTCAAGAACGAGGCAGAGGTCGAGTACTCCACCATCGTGGTCGACGAGGAGAACGCCGCACCTCTGAAGAAGATCGTCGGCACCCGCAAGCATTTCCTCAGCGAACCGATCGGGGACCTGGTGGCTGGGACTAACCTGATGGTCGCCGGGATGCTTTCTAACATGCGCAATGGTGCCTTCCATCCGGCCGAGTCGGAGAAGGACTGCAAGGCATACTGCGAGTTCAAGCAGGTGTGCCGGTTCGATGCGCTGCGCGTCATGGACATGGAGGGCGAGTAAGATGGAACCGACCGAGAGCCAGAAACGCGCATTGGACCTGGACCGCAGCCTGTGCGTGACCGCCGGGGCCGGGGCAGGGAAGACCTGGGTGCTTGTCGAACGCTATCTGAAACTGCTGGAGAACGGCGTCAAGGTGTCTCAGATCCTGGCGTTGACGTTCACCGAGAAAGCGGCGGCGGAGATGAAGGAGCGGGTAAGAAAAGCCATCTCTGAGAATGAGGGCGAGGTGTGGAAGGAGCGCCTGGACGAGTTCAACTGGTGCTCCATCTCGACGTTCCACTCGTTCTGTTCGAACCTGATCCGGCAGTATCCACTGGTCTCCGGTGTCGCCCCAAGGTTCCAGGTGCTGGACGACGTCGGCCTAAGCTTGATGCAGGAGGAGGCGTTCGACTCGCTTCTATGCGGAGAATGCGGCGGAGAGACGAACGAGAGCCTGGTCCGCGCCCTGACCTGGTTTGGCAGCCTGAAGACCAAGGAGCGTCTGGAGTACATGTACGAGCGCCGCGCGGAAATGGCGGAGTGGCTCGAGAAGCACCGCACCATGGAGTCGGTCCGGGAATGGGCCGAAGAGATGGACGGAATGATCCTGAGCGAAATGGTGAACAGGGTCCTATCGAAAGAGGGGGTCCGCGAGTCGCTGGTCACACTATCCGATCTCGCCGATTCCCATTCGGGTCAGGATGACCCGGGGCAGAGGTACCTGTCGGAGGCCGGTCCGATGATCAGACGACTGCTGGTGGCGAATACCGATGGAGAGAAACTGGAACAATTGCGATTGCTTTCGAAGGTAAAAGGCACTCGGTCCATGGGTAACAAGAAGTTCTTCAAGGACGGGGCAAAGGAGCGGCTCGCATCCAGCTACGACTCCATCAGAACCGCTCTGGACGCCGCCTGCCTGGACAAGATGGCCTGCGGGAACGATGAGATGGTCCAAAGGACCACCGAATCGACCTATGACCTGATCCGGGTCTACGGTTCCTACGCCGCCGCCATGGAGGCGGCCAAGAAGAAGGCCAATGCCATCGACTTCGGCGACATGATCGCGACGGCAATGAAGCTGGTCGGAAGGAACGAGGTCGTCAGTTCGCTGCGCGGACGGTACCGCAACCTGCTGGTGGACGAGTTCCAGGACACCGACCCGATCCAGTCGAAGATCGTCTGGGCTGTCGCCGGTGACGACCCAAAGGACCGCCTTTTCATTGTCGGTGACCCGAAGCAGTCCATCTATGGCTTCAGGAACGCGGACGTGGCCATGTTCCAGGGTGCTAAGCGCAAGATGGTTGATATGGACTCGGAAGCGGGAGTGCACCTGGACGTCAACTTCCGTTCGACCCGGCAGGTCGTGGACGTGGTGAACCACGTGTTCTCCCGGCTGATGGTCGAAGAGGACCGCGAGTTCCGGTTCAAGTACGAACCGATGTGCCGCTCGGCCGAGAAATCGTCCGACGTCGGAAGCGTCGAGCTCATGCTGCCTGGTTCACCCGGGACCGCGGTAGCCGGACAGGTTCCAGTTGATACACTCTCCGAACCGGAGATGGTGGCTACCCGGATCCAGGCAATCATGACCGAAGGCCGGAAGTTGGTCTACACCGACAACGAAGGGAAACGGCTCAAGGAAGGCCGCACTCCCGTGTACGGTGACCTCACCATCCTTCTGCGCGCACGCACCCACCTGAAGATGTTTGAGAAGGCCCTGCGTGACCGCAACATCCCGTATCAGGTGCACAAGGGCCTGGGCTTCTTCGAACGGCAGGAGGTCTTGGACGTGTACAACATCCTTAGGTTCCTGGCGGACGGTTCGGACGACGTTTCGAGCTACGGGATGCTGCGCTCTCCCTATTTCTCGTTCTCGGACGAGGAGCTGTTCTTCATCTGCCGCGGCAAGGGGTTTGACCTTTGGAGCAGGCTGAAGAAGAGGGCCGAAGAGGATGAGAGGTCCAAGATGGCGGTGGTCATGCTTGAATCATGGCGGTCACGCGCGGGCAGGATGCCCATCGCAGAACTGCTGCAGTACGTCCAGGTTACGTCCGGGATATCTGCCGTTTACTCCGCCCAGACGAACTCGGCCCAGCTGCTGGCCAATCTGGACAAGCTGACATCGATGCTGCGCAACGCATCCGCCGACGGCATCTGCATGCCCCATGAAGCGGTGGAGTGGATGGAGAACGCCATGGAGCTGGCGAAGCTCGAGGGCGAAGCACCCATGGAGACGTCGTCCATCAACGCGGTCAACATCATGACGGTGCATGCGTCGAAGGGGCTGGAGTTCCCCATTGTCATCGTTCCGGAGCTGGGCGCGCCGCCGAGAAGTTCGACGAGCTCGATACTGTTCGACGAAGGGATTGGGCTGGGATTGACCGTCTTGGGAGAGGATTACAAACTGGCCAAGAACGCGGCGCTCTCGCTCATCGAGATCGAGGAGGATGAGAAGGATGCCGAGGAATCGAAACGCTTGCTCTACGTCGCCATGACTCGGGCCAGGGACCATCTGGTGCTTAGCGGGAAGATCGGATCGGACAAGCGCACAACGGTCAACTGGATGGATCTGCTGCGGTCGGCCATCGCGCCGGAAGGGATCCGCCCAGATGTCAACATGATCGCCATCAACGATCATGTCCTCGTTTACGTCGTCCGTGAGAGCGACATGGATCTGGAAGAAACGGAACGGGAGAAACCTTCCCTCATGTCCCTGCCGGAAGATATCGGCGGCCTGGGGGGATGGTCCTCGGTCTCAAAGCCCAAACGGAGGATCGGTCTGACCGTCACCGGCTTGGAGGCGTTCGAGTCGTATCCCGAGCGCTTCGTCCGGAGGAACGTTTTCGGGGTGCCGGAAGGATGGCTGGACAGCGGTACCCGATCGGACGCCATGCAGTTCGGCACTGCGGCGCACGAAATCTTGCAAGGCCGTGACCCGGAGCCGGTGGCCAGGAAGTATTGGCTGCCCGCTTCAAGCGTTGCAGAACTTGCCAAGATCAAAGAACGCTTCGTTGCTTTGAAAGGATCCGATGGCATTGCCTATCGGGAACTGGTATTCATGGCCGATATCGATGGACAGCGTTTCCAGGGGAAGGTGGACCGGTTAGAATCGAACCGTTCGGGCTCTTCCATCGTGGTGGATTTCAAGACCGATGCGGTGAAACAGGGCAGCGAGGAGAAGGACGCCGAGAGGCATGCAGACCAGCTGAGGGCGTACGCGCTTATGATGTCGAGGGCGTTGCACGTAAAGGTGCAAGGTCAGGTATATTTCACCGGGTCGGGAAGATATGTCCATATCGGCGATGAGATGGGTTTCGACACCGGATTGAAGGATAGGATCAGGGAATGCTCGGAGCAGGTCGATAAGGCAGTAGAACGCTAAAGGTGCCTTGCTTTCTCGGTCTTCTTCTCGCCGGGCATCAGAATTCCAGAGTGGATGATCGAGGCGCAGATACGAGATGAAGAAGATGATCGGTAGATATCCGTTAGATAATATGGCCAGTATCTAACATTATCTAACGGACCACTCTGCCAATAGACGCTATTCTTGATCAGGAGGATAAGCCGGTCCTTCATCGATCATTGCAGATCAATATCGACTGGGTTGTCACCTGTGCCGCTTGGACGCTGGGACCACTGCGTCCTTCCTCTTCCTTTCCACCCTGTCCGCCTGCCGTCTGACCTGCAGCAGTTCGTTCCCCAGCTCCGTTTCCATGTCCTCAGGTATGTACTTCAGCCCGACCGATGCAAGCTTCCTTGCCTCCTGCTTGGCGCCGATCTCCAGGCACCCCCAGGCGGCGGCCGGGTAGAGGAACAGGATCCGGGGCTCGCTTATCCCGGACAGCATCGTGTCCATCATGCGTTTCTTGTATTCATCGGATTCCTTCGCCCGGCCGAGCGAGTGCAGCGACAGCGTCATGGCGATCAGTCCGGCCGCGGTGAGCGACCTGTCCTTCTCTTTCTCCCCCTTCTCCAGATCCTGCGGGACAGTTGCTCGCCCATCGCTTTCTCTGACGATTCTCAGGTTCATGACCCCCTGGAGGGCGATGGCTGGCCAGAGTTCGGTCCCTTCCGTCCGTTCCAGCACAGCCTCGGTCAGGTTCCACGAAGAGTCGTGGTCGCTCAGGTCGGCCATCGCCTGGGCCGAGTCCATCATGCGGTCATTGACCTCTTGCATATCGCCGAGCAGCTTATCCATCAGGGCCAGGGACCGGTCCGCGTCCGCCCGGGAGATAGGCCGGAGGGGGCTGTCCCCGGTCTTGTCTACGGCGATCCATTTCTCTCCCCTTTCCATAGTCTTCTCCATGCCCTCCTCCAGCATGAAGCGGAAGATCAGTGATTCGATCACGAAGCGATGCAGAACCGACATGCTCCCCGGATGGCGGGCGGCGAACAGTTCGGCGATGTCGTCCGGCAGGCTGACGCCTTCGGTGCTGATATCTTCGAAAGCCCTATCGATCACTTCCTGTATCGAGATCGATTCCTCCAGATAGACAGGGTAGGCCCCCCACACTTTCTCGAAGAGCAGCTCCAGCTGCACCATCTCGTCCTTCTGGACGTCGTACTCGTCATCGTCCAGGCCGGACTGGTCGTGGTCCATCCAGTCCAAGTCCCCCTGCAGGTCGGGCAGATTCTTACCCTCAGCTGGGACCTCGCCCCAGCTCCGGGGGTGGTAAAGGTGGGGATAGTCCTCCGAGATCGCTTTCCTTTCCGCCAAGAGCGGCCTCGTCAATGGCCCGTGGGCGCGGACGTTCTGTGAGTCGAAGGAATCGGGGAAGAGGGCGAGCAGGACCGCGTGCCTTGAGAGCCGTTCCCGGTCGGCGATGTACCATTCCCTTCCCCTGCTCAGGTCCAGCATCTCCAGGAACCAGGATGTCCCCATGCTCAGCGCCTCTAGCATGGTCTTTCTTTCGAACATCTCCGCGGCATAGACGGCAATCTTATCGGACGGGATCTTCTGATAGGCCAGATTCTGTGTGTTGATGTAACGCGAGGCGATATTGTCGAACTCCAGGAACAGGGAGAGTTCGGAGAGCACCTGATCGGATATCGGATCCTCGGTCGGGAATTGGGGCATGGATAACGGAATGGGGACCCAGATTATCAAAGTTTATGAATTTTCAAAGGCTAAGGACCAACCGTCCCCGGATCGATGGGACCATGATCGCACATGGGCCATCTGGTGGGAGACGCTATTCAATAAGGTCTGAATGTCGAAGGACGGACAACCGAACGGAATATGACATGGAAAGACATTCAAAGTATTCGGACATGAACGGGAAGCAGAAGAAAGATCCGGGTGACTTAACGGACTGGTACCTCGGGTTCATGGCGCATTTCAGTGATTGCATCGAGGACCACAAGGACGATGGGGACCCGCAACAGACAGTACGCCAATTGGCGAAATTCTGCGATAATTGGAGGAGATGTCCCCCTATCTGCCGGGGAAGGTACAGGCCGAAAGCGCGCTGGACATGTTCTCGGAATGCATACAGGCAGACAAGGGTTACTCGTACGATCTCGATGGATTCAATCAACTGGCAGAACGCTGCTCGCAGTTGTTCATCGACCGCGTGAGGATGTTGAGAAATAACGAGAAGAAAATGTTCGCCACCGCGTGGCGACGATGTTCGACGGCCACTTCGGTTCCCTGATGTTCGAGGTAATTCTGACCAAGCTGGTCGGTCCGACGGATGTCGGCGATGTGCTCGACATTATCCGTAAAGACCTGTTCTATCGTTCCGGGATTCGGACGATATCGTCATGGAAGCGGTGGACTGCCAGTATCGTGAGTTCGCCGAACGTTTGCTAGATTCGGCCAGCAGGAGCAGCCAGGGCAAGCTCGAGAGCAAGCTGACGATCAGGATACGGTGACCTCTCTCCAGATCATCGGTTAACTTCACGTTGTTATTAGCTATATTACGACATCCGTTTCAGCGATCCGACCCTGATCCTGGCGGCATCTATGTCAAATTTCGCCGGATCCAGTTCGTTACCGCCGTACCACTCTGCCATTGAATTGTGTTCTGGATTCTTCGAATCGTTCAGAATGTTGATCAGTTCCTGATATCCGTAGGAACCGCCGCAGTCCTCCGGAGGGCATGCGCCCGCACCATCCAGCAGTTCGAGCCGATCCAACGGAGGCTCTCCCAAATGGACCTTGACCACCTTGACTGTATGCGTCCATCCGTCCCCAAAATCGTAGATGTACGGAATGGACCAACCCTTCCCGGTCATGATATCCCTCAGCCTGATGCCCTTGGCGTCGATGATATCGATTCCCATGGGAAAATCGCCGACCTCGTCCTCGACGAACGACTGGATATGAGAATCGGCAGCTACAAACTCATACAGGTGCGCGTCCTCCCAACCGAAGGATGCCTGGATGATCCGGTGCAGAATCGTGGAATGTTATCTGGGAACGGACGCGCACGAGCCGCCATACCTTGAGCGACATGTCCCTGAGAGCGATCCTGATGTCGACCGGCGTGTCCGGAGGGACCTTGACCGACGCCGGTTCCAAGGGTTTGACCGATCCCTTCCCGGCCATGAACTTTTCAATGACAGGTTGGATCTTTGCGAAATCCTCCGGTAGATCATCCGTCCGGGTCAGCGCCCTGTCCCGCCAAGGCTCGACCAAAGTGCCGTTCTTGTCGGGAACTTTGTCATCGTGCCTGCGAAATGACTTCAGCTTCGCCTCGATCTCTTCGATGAGAATATCGTAAGGATCCTTTTCCGTGCCGTCCATCATCCTCATTCCGTCGATGAGGAATGGCAATCGGTCCGTCCGTTCGCGGTCCTTCCTGACGACCATGACGCTGCACTCCGGCCCTTCTTTTTCGTCAATGAAATGGACCAGGACGGCTCCCACGGCGAACTTAGAGATCCGACGGGTCTCGTTCTCGATCCCTTCCGGATGAAGCGTGCTGCCTCGGAATTCGAAATGATGACTGCGTCCCTCTTTCCATCCCAGGAGGACGGAGATCAGGCGATGCAATTCTTTGAGGTCGGTGTCGGGGTGGACGATGACCCGTCTCCATACCGGTGGCTTCCTGTCCTTCACCTGGATGCGAAGCTCGACCGCATCGTCGATGTTGCTGCCGGAATTGTCCTGGACGGATCTCATATAGATCGAAGATGATTCATTTTCAGCATATTTCTGAATTTCTACTCGCTGTTGTTTGTTCCATTTCCAGGAGTTGGCCATATTTGACTTTCATCGTTTGCCAATACTTCAACTGGATAAGTATGCTATATCGGTCTATTATATATAATATAACATAAAGCAGATATAACGGTCTATTTTATATAGTTGTAATGTTTTGTGATATATGTGAGAATCACGTCCTTAGATCCCCATAATGCTAGCGGGGACAAGGTCGAACGGATATACCGCATCCTCCTCAGCCGCAAGATTTCCAACCTGACATGGTACCGGATAGCGAAAGAGGCCGATGTAAGCTATAGCTGGGCACATCGAATTTTGACTCAATTGAAGAAGGAATCGCTTATTGCGGACGGCAAATTGAAAGATCCGAAAGGGATCTTCATGGAATGGGCGGGAAGGAAGGACAACCGGGTCTTCAGGGAATACCACCTCCAGGACCCTGAATCGGTCCTGAAGAACTCAGTAATGGACTATGCATTTACTGGGTACTTCGCGGAGAACCTGGTCGGTCACTATCTATTTCCTCGATACCACGAAATCTATATCAAAAGGAAGGATGCCATGAAATGGCACTCCTGTCTGATCGCGAACGGATACGTCGGGAAGGGGAATCTCAGGGTCATCATTTCAGATGAGCAGGTCTTCTTCGAGAAGTATGAGGTGCAGGGATGGCCAGTAGTATCCATACAGCAACTGATAGTGGACCTTTACCGGACGGGTTCGGAGTGCGCCGAGGCCGCCGATAACCTGGTAAGGAAGGTGTATCTATGACGGTTCAGCTCTACGACCGGCAAGAGACGGACACCGCCTTGGAGGCGCTGGAAGCTCTATCTAAAGAATTGCCGGAACCATTCCTTCTGATCGGAGGATGGGCAGTATACCTCACCGTGAACGAATCTTATCGGAAAGAACAAGGCGTTCCCTATCTCGGTTCAAAGGATATCGACCTTGGATTTCACGTTGACGCCGATTGCGATGATGAAGCCCTGCAAAATTGCACTTACGCAAAGGCTCTTGCGGTCCTCGACAGGGTCGGCTATAAGCCCCATGGATCTTTCCGTTATTGTAGGATCATCAGAAGGGACACCGGAGAAACGATTGACGAGAGGGCGGCCAGCAGTATGAACCTGTATGACATGATCTATCTGTATGTCGACATGATGGTGGACAACGTACATCCAAAGCACAGACAATACTTCAGGGCCGACCCGATGGACGAACCATTCATTTCACGAGTGTTCGAAGAGAAATGTGGTATTCCAGAAACGATCAATAGCGCCAGGGTGATCATTCCCCCGCCTCACATCCTGCTTGCCACCAAACTTAAGGCTATGCCTGATCGGACGAAGGAGGACAAGCTCTGGAAGGACGCCTGCGACATTTACGCCATAATTTGGCATTCAAAAATCAATTTCCGGGAGATACTCTCCGCGGTCCGAATGGAATATCCAGAGTATTGTCGAAGAGCGCTGAACGCCATCAATGATGAAGTGGCGGAAAAAGCCGCCCACCACCTAGGCATAGACAAGGAGACGTATGTCGGAGTGGTGAGACAGCTGAGGGTTTGAGCTGCTTAGCCTCTAATCCCAGAGGGCGTTGGCAGCCTCAGAATCGGTCTCAGGAAGATAATTTATATAACGTTATAATCGTTATAATTGTTATCGAGATGATAGGATGCAGTCGGTCGCAGAGGTAAACTCGAAGGACGGGAAGGTAAACAAGGCGGATAAGGAACGGTCCAACGCCCTAATGCCGATGAAGGCCCAACGCCGGGTGATGATCTGCTGCGTCACGTTCGAGACTGTGAAGGTGACGCAACCGATCGATTACATCAAGGCGGAAAAGATCTACATCCTTCATTTTGGGAACCCCGGGACCGTCTATGCGGAGTTCTATGATGAGGTCGTCAGGTCATTGAAAGATAAGGGCATTGACCAGGTCGAAGAGGTCAATATCGAGGTCTACCGGTTCAGCATTCTCCTCGAAAAGCTGGTCTCCATCATGACCAAGGAACGGGTGGAAGGAAATGATGTCTACGTCAACATATCGGCTGGCACGTCTGAATTTGCCGCGGCGGCGACCGTGGCGGCGATGATGGTCGAGGGTGTGAAACCGTTCACCGTCCATGTGAAAAAGTACACTATCCCTAACGAGGAAGGGATACGCAAAGCTTACTTTGAGAACGACAAACCAGTTGGAAACGCTAAAGAGGTCCGTGACCCGGTCCCGCTCCCGGTGTTCCCGATCGAAATGCCGCCCCGGGACCTGGTCTGGGGCTGAGGATCCTGCGTGAAAGGATAGTGAGCAAGAAGAGCACGAAGTACGGTGAGATGATCAAGGCGCTGACCGAAGCCGGCGTATGGGAACATCAGCCGGAGAATCTTAAGAGGGAGGGGCTCCAGGCGGCTAAGATGTACTATTCCAGGCACTTCATCGACGGGTGGATCAAGCAGGGATGGGTCAACGGGAAGGAAGGTCACAGGAAGCATCCGGAGATAACCGAATCGGGTAAGAACGTGACCGAGGTGTTCTACATGGATTGAATAGACCCGGCTATTTCCTAACAAACCAGGATTGCGGCAAGATAAGATCGCCGGCAACGATGTTGCTTCATATCGTATCGTAGGCCAATCATAGAAACATCCTTGGGTAATGGATATGACAAGAAGTGCGGGCGTCGGGATTCGAACCCGAGTCTCGTGCTTGGCAAGCACGAGTGATAACCAGCTACACTACGCCCACACGGTGTGTGCCTATCCACGAATAGGCAAATCCCATTTAAACTTATTGTCGCTAACTGGCACACCCATCGCCAAGTAAATCGCAGAAAAATATAGCTCGTTTCATCCATTTATAATAGAGAAACGCATTCTCATCTTGGGATGGGAATAGTTAGACGTAGGAGACGGTATCGTTCGGTAAAACCGATAATCTCGATGTTCACCTTCGGTCTTTTCGGATCTTTGGGATTCAGCCCGGGCGGCGTTCTTTTTAACACACTTATCAATGAGACCGAGCAGTATGTCCAGTATGCCGCTATCTTTGCGCTCCTGGTCATTGTCTGGTTGATGCACGACTCGATCATCAAGCCGATCAAGACGATGTGGCGCGGCTATCGTGTATGCGGCGGGCTAGGCATCATCGGCATGATGTTCGCTTTCCTCTCGGGTTTCACTATCATCGGCCACCTTCAATCCGGCCTAATCCTTCTGGGAGCGGCATTCGCGATATGGTTCATCGCGATCGTCGCACAGAGATGATCAATAAAAGGAGAGAAAAGGAAAACGGTTTGGTTTCTTCATGGCTGGATGGCGATGAGCAATTCCCCGACCTGGACGGTGTCGACCGCTTTGCCCTGGAGCGTCATCTTCTTCTCGATGTCGACGAACTCACGGCTCAGCGTTACCTTCGTTCCGTCGGAAAGTTCGAACTCGTAGGTACCGTTAGCTACTGCGTCAGCGTCCTTCTCGGTGTCCAGCGCCTTGATGCGGTCCGTGACCTCCTTCGCCTTCTGCTTGAACGTTGGCCCGATCTTCGCCAGCAGCGGCTTCAGCGCTATGACCTTCTCCTCCAGGTTCAGCTTCGATGCCAGTTTTAGCTCCTTCGCTCTTACTGTCGAGGAAATGTCCATCTCCGAACCGACGAACTTGTCCGAGGCGTCCCCGATGATCTCCACCATCTCGATCTCCGAGTTGAGGGAGAGCTTCCTTTCCGACTTGTAGGTACGTATCGCTCCGATCACGTCACGGATCAGGTCACCGTCCTTCTCCGCCTGCTCATCGGATAGGACCGCCGTCGGCCATTTTGCCACATGGATGCTCTTGCTTCCGTCCAATGAAGCGAATCCGGATTGATACGCGTCCTCGGTCACGTGCGGCATCATGGGTGCCATCATCTTGATGATGCCCAGGTAGACGGTGTAAAGCGTGTAGCGAACGCCTTCATCGTAATCGTCCTTCACCCTCGACTTCACCATCTCCACGTAGTGATCGGCGAACTCGTGCCAGGCGAACTGCTCTACTTCCTTCATCGCCTTGTCGAACAGGTAATGGTCGTAGCATTCCGTCGTCGCCAGAACCATCTTCGAGAACTTGGACAATATCCACTTGTCGATCAGGTGCAGCCCTTCTTCCTTAGGCTTTTCTTTGACCACCATCTCCACGAACTTGCCCAGGTTCCACATTTTCGTCGCAAGCTTCTTGCCGTGGATGACGTCCTTCTCCCTGAATGCGTTATCTTCGCCGAGGGCGCAGGTGCAGGCGTAGTACCGCATGGCGTCCGTGCCGTACGTCTCCAGCAGCGGCATCGGGTCGATGACGTTGCCTGCGGACGTGTGCATCGGCGTCCCGTCCGGCGACATGATGAACCCGTGGATCATGATGTCCTTCCACGGGATCTGCCCGGTGATGAGATACTCACGCAGTATAGTGTAGAACGCCCACGTCCGGATGATGTCGTGCGACTGCGTCCGCACGGACATCGGATACAACTTTTTGAACTTGGCCTCGTCCCTCTTCCAGAAGGTGTTGTAGAGCGGTGAGACGGACGAATCCATCCAGGTATCGAACACGTCCGGGCAGCCCACGAGCTTTCCGGTGCCGCACTTGGGGCACTTGTCGAACGGAGCGGGCGTGACCGTCGGATCGATGTAGCAGTCCTTCTCCTCCGCCGCCACCACGTGCTTGCACGAATCGCACTCCCAGACCGGTATGGGCGTAGCGAAATATCGCTGACGGGAAATGACCCAGTCCCATTGCAGCGATTCGACCCAGTCCCGCAGCCGCACCTTCATGAACTCGGGGAACCACTGTATCTCGTCCGCCTTCTCCATGACCTCCTTCTTGAAGTCCATGATCTTGACGAACCATTGCTCCACCTGCAGGTACTCGATCGTCTCGTGGCATCTCCAGCACACCGAGACGTTCTGCGGCTGCACCTCCTGCTTTATTATGAGTCCATCCTTCTTCAGCAGTTCGATGGCGGCGGCCCGGGCTTCCTTCACCTTCATGCCGGTGAATGGGCCGGCCAGCTCGGTCATCTTGCCCTGCTCGTCGATCCCCTTGTCCAGCGGCAGTTTGTACTTCATCACCCATTCCAGGTCAGTCTTGTCGCCGATGGTGCAGATCATGACGATGCCTGAACCAAATTTCGGATCGACCTTGTCGTCGGCGATGATCTTGACCTTCTTGTTGAATATCGGTGTCTCGATCTCCTTGCCGACCAGATGAGCTAGGCTGGCATCCTTCGGATGGACCGCTATCGTCTGGCAGGTGCAGATGAGCTCCGGTCTCGTCGTCGCTATCACGATGTGCTCGTCCGAGCCAGCCACCTTGAACTTGATGTAGTTGAGGTTGGTCACGCCTTCCTGGTACTCGACCTCGGCATCGGCCAACGCCGTGATGCAGCGCGGGCACCAGTTGACCGGGTACTTGCCTTTGTACGCCAATCCCTTCTTCAGCATATGCAGGAACGAGATCTGCGTTATACGGCGGTAGTAAGGAGCGTCGGTCTGATAGTAGACGCTGGGGTCCATCGACTCGCCGAGTATCTCGAACTGCTTGGTCATCTCGTCGATGAAGGTGTTGGCGTATTCCTCGCACAGCTTGATGTACTCCTGACGCGGTTTCGTCAACTTCGTAATACCGTACTTCTTCTCCACCTTCACTTCGACCGGAGTCCCGTTGACGTCGAAACAAAGCGGGAACATGACGTTGTAACCTCTCATCCGGTGGTACCGGGCGGTGAAATCGATGAGCGAATAACCGGTGGCATGCCCCAGGTGCAGCGAACCGGACGCGTACCGCGGCGGGTTGTCGATGGAATAGACCGGAGCGTCGGAGTCCTGGTCGAACTTGTAGATCTCCCACTCCTTCCATTTCGACTGCCATTTCCTCTCTGTCGGTACCGCCTCGTATTGTGCCATGGACAGAAGGGGAAAGGTGGAAGGGGTAAAAAGCATTGTGTCAATGCGTTACGAGAACAGGATGAGTTAAGGGGGCGCGGGAGAAGCCAGAATGATAAGCGTCAGAGTTTGGAGGAATCTGAGGTGTGACCTTCCCGCGCTTTATCCTCGCATGCCATCCATATTAATAAAGCTTGTTTTTATATCATAAATAATAATTATAATATTCCAATCGATATCACATCTCGTGACTGGCTATTTTTCTATTTTTCTTCATTTTGATGTCTGGATGTAATAGCCACTGACGGTGCAAAATATTCCATCTGGCATAGTTTTTAAGGTCCGGCCTTGTCAAACCGGATCTTGCGATGACTCGTACGGAAGCCACATCAACCCTGTCGTAAACGATAGTGCATTAACAGGTATAGATTTTTTAACGACACGTCACACGACAAAATCCTGAACTCCTTTCCATCAATAAGCATTTACACCGCCTGCATTCTAACCGTCTCCCATGCGCGAGTTCATGCTTCTCATCCGCAACGAGATCGACCATCAATCGGATTGGCCGCCCGAGCGTCACCTCCGGTTCCTGAAGGATCGCGAGGTCTACATCGACCGGCTCAGGAAGGACGGCCGACTGATCGCCGCCCAGCCGCTGGTCAAGACCGGCGTCATCGTCTCCCGTTCCGGTAATGACTGGAACGTGCGTCCGATGAGGGGCAAGGGCGAGGTCCAGGTCGGCTACTATCACGTCCTCGCCGATGACATGGACGAGGCGATCGCCATCGCCAAGCTGAACCCGGAGTTCTCCTTCGGGACGAGCGCCCGGATAGAGGTCCGTCCGGTGCGCACGAACGAGGAGGAGACCGGCTTCGTCTATCCGAAATGATCATATCGGTCAGGATGAAGAAACGGGGCCAGCTCGCCTCTGGGATCGGAATCAGAAGAAAATAATGGATTTGGGAAAATGTTTGCTGCCGAGAGCAAGCTCACTGGATCTTCTTGCGTTTCTCGACCTTCTCCTGCTTTTTCTCGGTGACCATGGCGTCGAACCGGTCCATCATGTCAGCGGTGGCGGCCATCAAAGACCATTCCACGCCCGACGCGGTGTACGTGTTCTGTGCCGTGTGCAGCCGTCCGGACAACGAGTACTTGGCCCCGCTCCCGGTGGCGTTGTACTTCTGCACGTGCATCGTGAACAGCATCGGCGTCTGGATCTTGGAGATCTTGGCCAGACCGGTCTGGATATCCCTCTCCATCTGGTCCAGGTTGAAGCGGTCCTCCTCCTCGAGCCCGGAGATCTGCATGTAGACGACGTCCCTCTTCCGGACCGATGCCATCATTTCCAGGATATCGTAGGCCGTCAGCACGCCCTTTATGACGTCCTTCTCGATCACCGGCAGGGTGGAGATGTTCTCCTTCAGCATCAGCTTCACGGCGTCGTTCACCGTCGTTCCCAGCTTGATGGTCTTGACCGCCGGGTGCATGATCGAATCGACGCGCACCTCGACCGGGTTCGTGTTGCCGGCCCTCTCGCCGCGGGTGGCCTTGGACTTGTGCTCACCTTCCCAGGAATAGTTGATGATGTCGCGGACACCGATGATGCCGTTGATCTTGAAGTTCTCGTCGACCACCGGTATGGTCCTGATGTCCAGGCGCCTCATCATCTCCAGCGCGTTCCGGATCGGCTCTTTCGATTCGACCGCGGTGATATCGTACGTCATTATGTCGGACGCCTTGATGTCCTTGAACTCCTTGATGCCCTGGGCGATCTTGATCACGTCGGACCGGGACACGATGCCGACCACACTCTTTGCCTTCACTATCGGCATGGTCCTATAGTTAGTGGCGATGAACTGCTCCGCCAGTTCGGTGGTGGTCATGTCCTGGGTGATGCCAGGCGGGATGTCCATCAATCCCTTCACTTTCATGCCGACGACCATCGTCCGCTTCTTTATCATGGAGCTGAAGCTGAGCACTCCGACCAGCTTCTTCTTCTCCACGACCGGTATCTCGTACAGGTCGCTCGCCCTCATCTTGGCCACCGCGTCGGACAGTGACGTTTCCGGGTCGATCGTTTCGAACTTTGTGTTTATGAGCTCGGAGATCTGCTTCGAGTCTATGACCGACCGGAGCATTTCCCGCCTCTTCAGCGCTTCCAAGTTCTCTCCTACCATTTTTAATTCACCTCAATGTTCTATAGTCAGCTGGAAGCTATTATAGCTTCTTACGAATCTTCGTCCATGATATCACCCGTGCTCGGGGCTTATCATACCTTCGTCTCGCCCTCGAGCTCGCTGAACGGCGTTCCGTTCAACAGTGATTCGACGTCCTTCACGACGTCCTCCAGGGGTATCCACTTCTGCTGCGTCGTATCCCGGTCGCGGATGGTCACTCGGCCTTTCTCCTTGGCCTCGTAGTCGACCGTGATGCAGTACGGCGTTCCGACCTCGTCCATCCTGGCATATCGTCGGCCGATGGAGCCGGAATCGTCGAACGCGGTGGTGATGCCCCGCCTGCGCAGCTTGGCATCCAGGTCCATCGCGATCTTGTCCAGGTCGTCCTTGGACATGAGCGGGAAAACGCCCACCTTGATCGGGGCGGTGGCCGCTTTCAATTTCAGTGTGACGTAACCGTCGGCGCTCACGTTGTAAGCGTGTTCCAGACAGGTATACATGATGCGGTCCAGGCCGTGGGACGGCTCGATGACGTGGGGTACGACCTTCTCGCCGTTCACCTTCTCCTTTATGCGTACGACCTCATAGTGCTTCGGCTCGAGGGTGATCATCTCCCCGTCAACCTCGACGGTCACCTTGCCGTCGACGATCTTCGACGGATCGGTCTGCTCCAGTGCTGTGGACACCTTCTTCGCCTTGCCCTTGAACTCCGGGCCAAGTACGCCGAACTTGCCCTTTATCACGTCCTTCTCCACTTCGATCGGATCGTCGAACCGTTTGAACGCCGTAAGGTCGGCGTTGGAGAACTGAATATGCCGCGAGAGATCCCAGGAGCCGCGGTCGGCGATGCCCGTTATCTCGGTCCAACCATAGCTCAGCAGCGCCTCGGCATCCCAGCAGTCGCAGGCGTAGTGCGCCATCTCGGTCTTCAGGTGCTGCCGGAATCGTAGCCGCACCGGGTCCACGCCCGCCTCGGTCAGGAAACGCTGCGTGATGTACAGGAAGTAGGCTATCGTCTCGTGCGCGATGATCTTGTCGTCGACCGCCGCGCCGAACGTCGTCTCCAGGACAACCTCGATCTTCTCCTCGGTGTCCATGTAGGCGTTCGGGACCAGCGTTACCTTCGTGTCCTTGATCGAATCGAACGTCGGCCAGCGCTTGTCCGTCGGGTCGACGAAAAGCTCCGCCTCCATCATGTTGAACTCGCGCATCCGGATCACACCCTGCCGGGGCGAGATCTCGTTACGGTAGCCGCGACCGATCTGGATTACGCCGAAGGGAAGACGCTCGCGGGCGTGACGGTAAAGGTTGGCGAAGTTCACGAAGATGCCCTGCGCCGTTTCCGGACGCAGATAGCCGACCCGACCCTTCCCCGGTCCGATCTTGGTCTTGAACATCAGGTTGAACTCTTCCACGTGGGAGAGCTCCCCGCCGCACGCCGTACAGACCACCGCGTTCTTGCAGATGAGGTCTTCCAGCTCCCCCTTCGGCAACGCCCCCGGGTTCGGGTGCAGTTCCTTGCAGAGATGGTCCGCCCTAAACGACTCTTCGCACTTTACGCACGAGACGAGCAGGTCGGCGAAGTTGTCCACGTGGCCGGACGCCTTGAAGACCGCCTCCGGGCCGATGGTCTCGCCGTCGATCTCCAGGAAACCTTCTTCCAGCGCATAGATCCGGCGCCACTGGTTCATGACGTTCGTCTTCATGGTACAGCCGAGCGGACCGTAGTCGAACAATCCGGCGATGCCGCCGTATATCTCGTAGGATGGGTAGATGAACCCTCTCCGCTTGCACAGGGAGAGGATGTCCCCTGAGTTAACGTCAGCCATGTGATCCACTCCAATGATTCAACGGACCTAGTTTAATCTTCCGCCAATATCGATATGATGTCGTGGTCGTAGATCATCGCCTGGAGGTTATCCTTGGAGTCCCTCACCGGCAGCTGGCCGAAGTCGTTCTTGCGCATGATGCGGGCCGCTTCGGATATCGACGTCTTCTTGAAGACGGTCATCGGGTTGCGCACCATAATGTCACGTACCGGGATCCCGGGCAGGTCTATCTTCGACACTTCGTACCACAGCTTCATGACGTTGCGCAGACCGTCCCAGGTCCACTCGTCCTCGTCCTGAGGTATGCCCAGCTCCTCCATCGCGACGGTGCCGTTCACATAGCTCTTGTTGAAGATGTCGCGGTCGGTCAGTAGGCCGATCAGACGCCCGCCGTCATCCAGTACGGCCAAGGCGGAGGCCTTGCTGACCTTGAGCGTAACGGACGCTACCGCCAGCGGGGCGCCGTGGTAGATCGGGATGCACGGTGACCGGATCACTTTCTCCACCGGGGTGGATATGTTCTTTTTCTCGACGACGGAGAGCAGATCGGTCGGTGTGAGGATACCGACCAGCTTGTCGCCGTCGATGACCGGCAGGTGCCTGAGGTTCTTGTGCAGCAGTATCTTCGCCGCTTCCTCCACCTCCGCCCTCGGTCCTATGGTGACCGGCTCGCGGTTCATGATCAGGGCAGCCTGGTCCTCGTCCGGCTTATCGAAGATGTCCTGCCTGGTGATGATCCCGGCCAGCGAACCGTCGCTGCGCCTGACCACCGGCAGTCCGGTCAGGTTATGCTTGACCATGATCTTGAGAACCTCGTTGCGGGAACCGGGCACCTGGGCCACGATCGGGTTCGCCGTCATCACCTCGCCCACCGTGGTCATGGTTCCACCTCCCCTTCCGGTTTGACCACCAGCACGGGGCACTTGGAGAATCGAATGACACGCTCGGCCACCGAGCCCAGCAGGAGCTTTGAGAATCCGGTCCGTCCCAGCGTGCCCATGACCACCAGGTCGTGGGTCGCGGACGCCTCGACGATCTTGCGTGCCGGTGAGCCTTCGACGATCGAGGTTTGGACCTTGACGCCCAGCTTATCGCCTTCTGACCTGACGTAGTCGACCGCGTCCTTGCCTTCCTTTTCCAGGAGGGAATAGACGCTGACCACCGTCGAGTCCATCGGGAAATTGATGAACGAGGTCTGGTCCACAACGTACAATGCCGTGATGTCTGCACCCATGAGCTTCGCCAGCTCCAATCCCTTGCTGATGGCCGCCCTGGTGTATTCGCTACCGTCCGTGGGTACCAGTATGTGCTTGAACAGATTCATGTTAATTCCTCCAAATGTGTTTCCCGTAGCAGACTAGGCACGGGTCTTCTGGGCTGGACCTCAGCACCAGATCCGTCAGGGGATCTCCCCCTTTGGACCGCAGGACCATGAAATCGCATGGAGTCCCCGGTTGTATGTTAAGTGAGTCGTTTCGATTTAAAAGTATTCGTGCGTTTGCGAAAGCCATATCCATCAAGGGGGTCAGGTCGCGCATTCCCTGGGAACGGAGAAGGCGTGCCGCCGTCTCGATCTCCTGGAGCATGTCTGGCATCGAGACCATCGCGTTGTCCGTGCCCAACGCCACCTTCGCCCCGGCGTCCAACATCATTTTGAGCGGCGGGACCGAGCCGAAGAACAGGTTCGACCGGGGGCAGGCGACGATAGGTACGTTCGAATCGGCGCAGGCGGTCACGTCCTCCTTTGTCGCCATGGTCATGTGCACGACGAAGCGGGGCTTCAGGTCCAGCACCTTCCCGATGTCCTCTCGGACCCGTTCGGACGCATGGATCGCGAACCGGGCACCCTTCCGGCTCACATGCTCAGCAAGAGCGCTCAGCTCTTCGTAGTCCCAGTCGGAGATGGAGCTGACCGCGATGCCGTTCGCCACCTTCAGCAGCGCATTGATCTCTGATGACACGTACCTCATCTCTGCCGGGCGGGCCATGATGATCGGTTCCGCCCCGTTCCCCTTGGCCGAGGCCAGTGCCTGGGCCCCCTCGACCCCGCCCTCCCGGAAATCCACATAGCTGGAAATGCCCCGGGAGAACATGAACCGGGACAAACGGACCATTGAAGCGGTCAGATGGTTCAAGGGCATGTTCTTGAGGATGCGGTGTTTCAGCCCGTTCGGGGGCGCGACCAGCTCCTCCAACGAAAGCCTCGCGTCCACCGGGACGACGTAGTCGGCGATGTGCGTGTGACAGTTGATGAGCGTCGGGACGATCACGCCCTTTACCGTCGCCTTCTTGGACGTTCCCTCGCCCACGCTCTTCACCAGGCCGTTCTCGAACTCGATGTGCCCGTCGATGAATCCGTCGGCCGTAAGCAGTTTCCCGGATGCTAGCTCCATGAGGGAGTCATGCCCCCGACCTTATTTCAAGATGTCCAGTCCTGTGGTCGGTCATAGGCCGGTGATGAACCCTCCTGGTCATAGCCGTTTCAGCAATGATCGTCATTCCCCCGCACACAACATCCTCGTGTATTGCCCCTCTCGTTCTCTGTTATCACCTTGGTAAGTTGTCGGGCAAGCTATTAAATGCCGGCCAGTACTCAATAATAGTGATGGACGTACGGTGAGCCCGTCGGACCGACACTGACCGCTCATCGTAGCCTCCATCCCCAGGTGAAATGATTGGCCAATGAAGGTGAAGGTAGGGATCTGATCATTGTCGCGGTGGATGGGTCGGAAGGCAGCAACAAGGCAATGCATCGAGCTGCGGCGATGGCCAGGGCAATGCAGGGAACGAGGCTGACCGCGGTCCACGTCATTAGCTATCCGGCACTGATGTCGGACAAGGACGACAAGCAGGCAGAGGCCCGAGCGGTGTGCATCATCAACGACGCGCTGGAGATCGCCAAGTCCGAAGGGGTCGCGGCCAGATCGGCGGTGCTCCACGGCCACCCCGCCACCCAAATAGTCAATTACGCCCATAGGAACGGAGCCGAACTGATCGTCTCCGGGTGCAGGGGACTTCACGGCCCGAAGGGTCTATTCGTCGGCAGCACTTCGGAAGCGCTCACGAAGAGGGCGGGCTGTTCGGTATTGGTCGTTCGCTGATCGGTTGACGTGTGATACATCAGGACCTGCGGATCGTAATGTATGCCGATGGAGCCACCGAGGTCAAACAAGTTCCATCACGAAGAGTCGGGCAATAATTTTTTATAATATGTTTCGAGTTCAGGCGTAAAGGTGCTTCAAATGGCTGCAAAGATTAAGGCCGAAGAGTGCGTAGGATGCGGTGCTTGCGAAGATGTCTGCCCACAGGCATGCATCAAGGTAGCCGAGGTAGCTGTCGTCAACGAGAAGGACTGTGTGGACTGCGGTGCTTGCGTCGACGAGTGCCCGAACAACGCTATCTCCGTTGATTAAACCCTTCGCAAACCCATTGACGGCCGTCGCATTTGCGCCGATCCGTCAAGATACCAATTTTTAATACGATTTTGAACGGGACCGGATGCATTCTTGACCCGCTCAGGCCCAGTAGGGCTTTATGACGTACTTGTACACCGAGTTGGCCGCCGTGGCCCCTTCCCCGCAGGCGACCACGATCTGCCTGTACTTGCCGGGATAGATGACCGCGTCACCGCAGGCGAAAACCCCTCTTCGCGATGTCCGCATCTCCGTGTCGACCTTGATCTGGTTGCCCTCCAGGGCAACGTTCCATTTCTGCAGGAACTCCAGCTCTGGTGTTACGCCGATGTTCACGACCACCATATCGACGTCCAGCTTCATCTCCCCAGCCGGCTCCCCGACGCAGAGGATGGCACCCTCCACCCTGTCCACGCCGAGGATCTCCTTTACCTCCGCCGACATGATCGTCTTGATGTTCTTGGCCACGACCCTGTCCACGATGCACCCGTCCGCCCGGAAGCAATCCCGCCGGTGCACGATGTAGACCTGCGCCACATCTGAAGCAAGAAGGGCCATCTCCAGTGCGCTGTTGCCGCCGCCGACGAAAAGTATCCGCTTCCCTTCCAGCTCCTTCTTCTCCGGCAGCTTGTGGTAGACACCCTTTCCTTCGAGCCGCTCCTCGCCTGGCACGCCGATCATCTTTGGTCTGAACAGACCGGTGCCGATGGAGAGTATGACCGTCTTGGTCTCGTACTCGCCTTTATTGGTTAAGACCACCAATCCTTCGCCCCTGTCGAGGATGTCGTGCACGATCTCGTGTTCGTGGATATCGCAACCGGCCGCTTTGGCGTGGTCCACCATGGACCAGCCCAGGTCATGGGCGTGGATCTCGGTGACGCTCGGGTAGTTGGCGATTACCTTCTCGGGATAGATGTTTATCAACTGGCCGCCCGCTGCACCTGCTTCGATTATGAGCGTATTGAGCTTCCGATTCTCCGCATAGACGCCTGCCGTGAGCCCTGCCGGGCCAGCACCAACTATCACGAGATCGTAAGCCATTAAGCCTCATGAATAATGAGGGGTGATGATAATCGTTTCCATTAACATACCTGGTAGTGGTGAATAAGTCGATTTTATCCGACCGGACCATATTTGCATGGTCGGAACTTAGGAAGGTAGAAAATCCACAACCGTGACGGTTACCATTTATGCCCTGATGCTCGACCCAATGATAAGGGTAGGATCGATATCAAGGGGGTGTCAGTCTCGAAGTGATCCCTAGCTCCTGATCATTTCTTCTTCAACTTCGTTTGTACCTTCTTCATCTCCTTGTCAACCGCCTTTCCTGCGTCTCGGGCGCCTTTCTGGACCTCCTTGACTCCGGCCCTTACGTCCTTCTGGACCTCCTTGACGCCACTCCTTACGCCCTTCTGAACATCTGCGATTCCCTTGTCAACGTCTTTCTTGATGTCCCCTTTCATCTCGTTCACCTTTCGAGTCCGGAACATATGGAACCGGTTACTCCGATCATATGCTGGTACCGTCACATATATGAGGCAGGGTAGACCGATGTTGTCAAGTTCATCAGATAATCCACTGCTAGAGCGCATTTGAATGATCGATCTTGAGGCTAAGGAATATTTGCCTTTGCAGGACCTCGACCTCAAAATACTTGAGCTAACTTTAAGTCCAGGGAGCGCGCATGGAAAATCGGTAATTGTAAGATGTCGGAATTGAAGGAGTTCGCCGATGGCATCTGGACCATGGAAGGCCCCGTTGTCCGGGACACCGGGGAAACGTTCCCCACCAGGATGACCGTGGTGAGGCTTTCGGATGGGGCGATATGGGTCAACTCCCCGGTTCCCGCATCATTCGCGGACATCGGGGAGATCGCATCACTGGGACCGGTCAAATATCTTGTAGCTGCCACGCCCAGGCACGTTTGGCGGCTGGAAGGATGGCACACCCTCTTCCCGGAGGCGCAACTGTGGGCCTCTCCTCACACTCCGATGACCCTGAAAAAGGTGGACCTTCCCTTGACCGGTACCTTGGCCGACGCGCCTCCAGCCGAATGGGCAAATGACCTGGACCAATTGGTGTTCCATGGCAACCCGCTCCTGATGGAGGTGATGTTCTTCCACAAGAGGTCTAGGACGCTCATCCTGGACGATCTCATCCAGATCGGTAGTCTTTACAAGGGACCCCTCCGTAACACCTTGATCAGGATCGGTGGCGTGGCGGATCCGGGCGGGGTGCCGACGGCCATCAGGATGTCGTTCACCGACCGGTCGCGAGCCAGACGATCGCTGGAAAGGCTCCTGGCATGGGACTTCGACAAGCTGATCATAGCCCATGGTCCCTGCAAGCAGGAAGGGGCAAAGCGATTCGTGAAAGATATCTTTGATTGGCTCTGATGCCCCCTTTTGGGGCATCCTCAACAGGATGGATGTTCCAACAACATCTAGAGGCCGATCTGTAGCAGACCCCCCGCGGACACCTCCACCCTCCGGCCGAAGATATTATCCCAGGCCCGCCCCGAAGATGATTTCACCAGGCAGAGACGATATCACCTTCCCGAGGATGAGTATCGGGACAAGGATGGACAGCCCGAGGAAAGCGAAGATTGGCCCGGTCTTCATAGCATCGATGATGGTCGAGATGTCGATCATTCTTCCTCCCCTATTCCCCTTTTAATTGGTTCATAGGTCATTTTCCGCCGATGGACCCAGGCAGCCCCCTGAATGGCTTGAGGCCCATGTACTCCGTATAAGAGGAATCGCCCGTAAGCTGGAATGACAGGTCATTTAGATGAGATCGAGTAAAAGGAACAATGATTAATTGGATAATAAATTGAATATTTTTAAAATGGAAAGGGTTTCAGTCTCAGCTTTCATTTCTATAACGGACCTGAAAGCGTCGGAAGGAAGAAACCGATTATCGTAGCAAATATCCAGATCAGCACTGCGATGATGAGCGCTTTGATCCATCCAATCTTGTATAGTCCTTTGAGGGCCAGCAGCCAGACTATTCCTGCCAGAACGGCTGCCAATAGGCCATTGCCAAGCAAGAAATAGGCTACGATGTAGACCACAGTGCCTATCACGGCTGCGACCAAGGCCGTGCCTAGACCTTCCCTCTCTCCCATGATCTTGGTTACAAAATAGATGATGATCGTTGAAATTATTAGTGCGACCAACAGATAAACGATGCTCGAAGTATCGACCATACATCGATGTTTGAACGTTGGATATAAGCCATGAACTCAATGGAATAGCGGGATTTAATATGGAACCCGGCCTTTTTACCGTTTTCAGGGAGGCTCTCAGGGATTCGAAATTGTCTAAAAAATAAGGTGAGGTCAGGAAGAATGGCTAGGGTCAAAAAGATAGACCCATGTTGGAATAAGTCCTCCTGGCCGATCGTTTTTCGTTACCTATCTGAACCGATCACAGTCCCAGCACACCTATTCCCACTGCGACCAAGACCACCGACATTATTAGCAGTATGACCACGGCGAAGATCACTGCCAGGATGGCGATCCCCAATGCCTTGAGCCAACCCACATCGAACAACATCTTATAGAGGCCGAGGAAGGCCAGGAAGGCGACGATCGCCGCGACGATCAAAGCAATGCCCGAACTGGTGATGATGTTCGTGAGCAGGAATGTACCCGCATAGACAAGGGCGAAGACAATCCCGCCGAGAAGCATGCCGAGCATGGCCTCTCCCATAGTTGCCTGTCCGCCTGTCCACACCTTTGCAGCGAGCCACAAAGGTATCGAGATGATCACCCAGCCTATGATCAGAACCACTATCGCAATTATCAGTTGTACTAGGTCCATAATATTCACATCAAGGTCGTCCTGACGACCAGAAACTTATTCGAGGCTCGAATATTAAAAGAAAAGCTTCGCAAGACCTAGTTCTAGACATCCGGTCACTTCTCCCTCCACCTGGATTTTGACATTCCTATCCACAGGAACACCGCGGTAAGACATATCAGGACCGTCCAGTCGACGATCAGCTCCTCCGTGGACGATACCAGCGCTCCGCTAAGGTTCTGGGCGATCTGTGCCGCGTAGGTGGTTGGCGATAGATAAGCCAGAAAACGGTAAGGTTCCGGGATGTAGGTGATCGGATAGTAGACTGGTGCCAGGGTCGAGAAAAGTGTCGTAAGCAGGCGGGTGAAGGCAAAGCTCTGGACGATGTCAGAAGAGATGGTGGCCAGCGCAAAACCGAGAGAGACCGAGGTGATGAAGACGAACGCCAGGACCGCGATTATTCCTCCCAACTGGATCAGCGTCACCGGGACGAAGAAGAAGAACAAGGTCGAGAGGATGGCGATCGCCGGCAGGGAATAGATCAGTTCGGAGATCGCGATCCCGACCACATAAACGGAAGCGCTGGTCGGCGAACTGACCACCATGTCCTGCAGTTTGAAATCGTTCTTCAGGTGCGACAGGTCCGCCTGCAGCGAGGTCCCGCTGGAGAACATGGTCATGATCAGACCCCCGACGATCGCCGGCCCCAGGAGGCTGCCTCGGCTGACGAACCATATGAGGGTTAGGAACGAGAGCGGGGCCAGAACCGTGTTCAGCAGGACCACCGGGTAGTTCTTCATCTCATAGATCGCGTTCACCAGGATGGAAGCGAGAATCTGTCCTCTGATCCGCTTCATTTTCCTCCACCCGGACTATAATCGTTCATAGCAGATTCGTCATCGTTCAGGGTCGCTCCCCCCACGACGTCGGAGAATATGTCATCCAGGTCGATAGGGTTCAGAGAGAACTGGGCCCTCCTTTCGATGAGCATTCTCGACAATCGCAATGCCTCATCTTGGGTGGTCATGATCTGGACCTGTCCGTCCTTCCTTTCCAGGACCTTCCCCTCCACCGGCGGCAGTTCCACCCCCCGCGGCACCTTTACGCTGTATTGATGCCGTATCTTCTTCCTCAGTTCGTCCATGCTGCCGAGCGCCAGCAGCCGGCCGTCGTCCAGTATCCCTATCCTGTCGGCGACCGTCTGCGCCTCCTCCAGGTAGTGGGTGGTGAGGAAGATGAACCGGTCCTTGCTTAGATCGGTCATCAGGTTCCATATCTCCTGTCGGGAGATCGGGTCCAGGCCGGTGGTCGGCTCATCTAGGAAGATGAACTCCGATCCGGCGGCGATGACCATGGCCACCAGTACCTTTCGTTTCATTCCGCCCGAGAGCGTCCGGTTGAGCCTGTCCGCCACCGGAGCCAGACCAACCTGTGCCAGCGCCTCCTCGCCCTTGGAACGTGATTCCTTGTAGCTCATCCCCCTCCACAACAGGTACGAGGAGACGCTCTGCAGCGGCGTCATCCATTGGACGGCCCTCCCTTCCTGGGGGACGACCGACATCCTTTCCCTGAGCTTCTTTGCGTCAGTCATTACGTCCAGCCCGTTGATGGTCGCTACCCCTGACGAGGGTTCAAGCAGAGTGGACAATATCCGGGTCAGCGTGGTCTTGCCGGCCCCGTTCCTTCCGATCAGGGCAAAGATTCCGCTGGCCGGTATGGAAAAGTTGACCGCGGTCAGTGCCTGCTTACCGGTACTGAAAACCTTGCCAATGTCATTGCATACTATTTCGCCTGAATGTGTCATGTACCTTCTACCGTTTTTTCAGATCTCTATACGTCCTGTATCAGACATAGGATACTATTTCAAAATTGTTCAATAGGCAGAGTCGTAGGGAGGATCGCTTGAATTAGCGTAAAAGAGCTGAATCATGCAATGTCGAAGTCATGAACAGACTCGTGAACCGGTTCGGGATCAATGGAGGGGTCGAGTCATAAATTGCCCCTGTAGCTAATCATGCCATCGAGAGATTCAATATTCTTAAATTCAATATATCATGTTAATACCGTATACAGTATAAATACAATGTATGCTTCTATCATATTCTGTGAAGCAGACCATATTGGACGGCCTTCGAAATGTCTTGTTGAGCAGAGGCTCCTTCGAAACATTCCCCGGGTCCGTTTGGAAAGCCGTCAGCTCTCTGAACACGTATGGTACAAACGCTATCGAAGGCAACACTCTAACGCAGGAAGAAGTGGACAAGGTCATCGTCGACCGAGAAGGGGTCAAAAAGCCCATCAATTTCATCCTCGAGACGATCCAACATGAATCTGCGTTCAGACATCTATTGGACCGGAGGGCTCGGGCCATCGATCTGGTCACAATCCTCGAACTCCACGAGGAGGTCTTTAAGGGACTGCTGCCGGACTATGGACAGTGGAGGCGGGTGAACGTGCTGATCAGGGGAGCCTCGTTTACCCCGCCCAGGCCAGAGAAGATTGTGGGAAAGATGGAAGCCCTATTGAAAGAGTATGATCAGAGGGACATTGCCGGAGAAGACGCATTCACTTTAGGCGCTTGGCTGCACTACAATTTCGAATGTATCCACCCATTCAGTGATGGGAATGGACGCGTTGGAAGACTTCTTTTGAACCTGCATTTCCTGAAGCACAATTGGCCGCCCGTGAACGTCATGCCATCGGACAAAGGAAGGTACTTGGACGCGCTGGGCAGAAGTGACAAGGGAGATTTCGCGCCTTTGAGCGATTACCTCAAGTTCATCATGGGCGGTTCTCTGCTGAATTTCCTTTCCCATGTCGGCACCATCAAAGATGAGTTGAAACAAATGGTCAGGTATGAGGGAGATGTCCCGTACTCCGCCAAGTATCTGTCCCTTAGGGCGAGGCAGGGAAAGCTCCCCGCAGTAATGATCAAAAATGAGTGGCATACCAGCAGGCGTGCCCTTGACCTGTACATCAAGGAAGTGGGCAGGGGTGAGATGCAATAATTCTGATCATATCATTGGTCTTGTTGGAATTGATTGTATATTGGAACCTCCGTGATAAGATACGATGAAGAAGAACGTATTGGACGGCCTTCGATCCGCGCTTTTGAGCCGCGGCTCGTTCGATACCTTCCCCGGTCCGGTATGGAAGGCGGTCAGTTCCATGAACACCTATGGCACGAACGCCATCGAGGGCAACTCCCTCACCCAGGATGAGGTGGACCGGGTGGTAATCTTTAGAGAAGGGGTCAAGAAGGCCACCAATGAACTGCTGGAAACGATGCAGCACGCATCGGCATTCGTTCGCCTCGTCGACCGGAGGGCTCAGGCCATCGATATCATCACCGTCCGCAACCTCCACGAGGAGGTCTTCAAAGGTGTGCGGCAGGACTATGGTCAATGGAGACGGACGAACAATGTGGTCCAGGCGTCGTTCACCCCTGCACCGGCTGAAGGGCTGGGAGAGACGATGGCCGCACTGGTCAAGGAGTATGACCGCCGTGATCTGGCGGGAGAGGACGTCTTCACCCTCGGTGCCTGGTTCCATCACAAGTTCGAATGCATCCACCCCTTCAAGGACGGCAACGGGCGGATTGGCAGGTTGTTGCTGAACCTGCATTTCCTGAAGCACGATTGGCCGCCCGTGAACGTCATGCCGGTGGACAAGGAGCGGTACTTTGACGCACTTTTCCAAGCCGATGCTGGAGATATGCTGCCTTTGACCGAGTACCTGCAGGTCATCATGGGCGGTTCATTGCTCAATTTCCTTTCTTACGTCGGCAGCGATTTGGACGAACTGAGGCCGCTGGTACGATATGAAGGGGAGACCTCCTACTCAGCAAAGTATCTGTCCTTGAGGGCCAAGCAAGGCGAGTTACCCGCGATCAGAAGAGGGAAGGAGTGGATCACGAGCAGGCGGGCGTTTGACCTCTACGTCGAAGAGATTGGAAAGAAGTAGTGCAAAGGTCGTGTCCGGGTTGACAGATGCTTAGGCGATCTCCGGGGCCCGGCGCACCGGCTCATAGGGACGTCCGATCATATGACACCAGGTCTTCCGGTCCATTCGCCGGACATTGCCCTGTTCGTCGTAGAAGAAGATCTGATAGTAGAAGAGCCACCAGTTGTTGAGCTCCAGCATGCGCGTGTAGGTGTTCGCTGCCGTCTCCTTCGGAACTATCAGCACCAGGCGGGCTTTGCCCTGTAAGGTACGGCGGTATTCTGACATGCAATGAGGTGAGCTCATGCTCTCGGCGGTCTCGACAAACTCCTTGCTCACCACATACCGACCATGGCAGACGGTGAGTACGCCTCTACCGTCGACCAACTCCACGTTCATCGTTGCATCGGGGAAATGTTTTCTTATTTCCTTCAATGCGTCCTCTGCCCGACGCATGGCCACTTTCTCAATCAGCAAACGTCCAGAATCGATCGGATCCATTCTTTCACCTGACTATTGATCTTAACGTTCTGCTCCCTGCAACATTATGTTGAAATGCGGGAAAGTAAAGGGAAAGGGTTTGTTCTGCATTCGACGCTTACTTTGCGCAGGTGACCTGGCCATACTGCTTCACGGTGTCGACGCACATCTTGATGTTCTCAAGCTTGGTCGTCACGGTGGGCGGTACCTCGCATCCGGACGCGATGCAATACCTGGAGTGCAGGCCCCTCTCGCAGAGAGCGGTCTTGACCTCTTGCACCAGGTTCATGGTGGTCTTCTGCGTCTTCTCGGTCGTTCCGCGAACGAACAGCTGCGGGTCGACCTCCCCGGCGAGCAGACAGTTGTCTGCGTATCCCTTGCCGATCGCTTCCTTCGGGGACGGCGATCCGGGGATCAACGGGTAGTAGGCCATCGAGTAGATCGCCGGCTTCATCTTCTTGACCTGGGTGTCCAGGTGCGGCAGGTCGGCGCAGTTGTGGATGCAGTTGGCCATGCCGAGCTCGGCGACGCGCGCGTTCAGCTTGAGGGCGTACTTGTCGTTGCTCTCGAACTCCTCGTACTCCTTGTCGCCCAGGCATGAATAGCTGCCCCACAGGTAGTCCCAGACCAAACCAGCGCAGCCGGTCTCCTTGAAGCCGTCGATCAGCTTCATGTCGAACTCGGTCAGCTTGGCCAGCGCCTTGTGTATGGCGCCGCGGTGGTTGTACATGTCCATGAAGACCTTCTCCGCGCCGGTCGACTGCGTCAGCGCCAGCAGCGGGCCTTCGATGAATCCCGCGCATATCACCTGGCTCTTCAGCGCGTCGGTGAAGAGCTTGGTTCCCTCGAGCAGAACTCCGGAGCGTCCCTTGTGCACGTCCGGGACCTCGAAGGTCTCGTAGTCCTCCACGGTCTTGAACGCCGGCTCGGTGACGAACGGGGTGTTCTGGTCATCCATCCTTACGGTGGCGCCCAGATCGCCGGCCATGACGGAAAGGTCCATCAGGCCGATGGCCCAGTCGAAGTCGAAATACTTCTGTCCAGCGATGAAACCGGCGGCAAACTTCTTCGGGTCCGATGCCCAGTCCCGGTAGGTCATTGTGCCATCGCCGACGGTGCGGCGGCATACGCCCATCGCCAGCGGGTAGGTCGACAGGCGGTCCACAGGCTTGTCCTGCAGGGACGCGACTGCCCTCTCGATATGGTTCATAGTGTCAGCCATCTCTACGTCTCCTTACCTCACATTCCCGCCCTCTTCAGGATGGTGTCCGCCACCTTCGCGGCATCTTTGAACGGGAAATCCTCCGGTTTGAGAAGTTTGCCGGCCTCTCCTGCGGTCATCTTGACATCGCCAGCCTGGCAGGTGGTCTCTGCACCCATCGGGAAAGCCTTCAGCAAGTCTGCCGGCGTCTTGATGGGGAATTCCGCTTCTTTCAATGCTCCAACGATCTGTGCCCTGATCTCTTTCTTGACATCGACCAAGATGGGTATCTCCTGCAATTCATATTCCCGGGTTAGAAGTATATAGTTATTCGTCAATATTATGTAGCAGCTACAGGAATGTGTAACGACCAACAGAGGTGCCACGAACATGCCAGCCAAGCCTGCTAAGAGAGAGCCCGCGGAGATGTCGGACCTGCTGACCGCGATATCCAACCTCAGTGGGAAAGTGGATATCCTGATGAACAACCGTTCAATCCGGAGCGGGAACGACACTTGTGCGCTCAACATCATGGTCAACCACCTGGTCGAGGACGTGGACGTCGACTTGGACCGGTGCATGGTAAGCCCGTGCGATTGCCGCACCGCGTGCAAGGAGGCGTTCACCGATTTCTTGCAGAGGAGCGCCAAGCTAGTAGGCGAGGAGAAGGTGGATGAAAAGAAGCTGATCGAGATGCGGAAGGAGCTGGATACGATGAGGTTCAAGGCGCCATACAAAAAGTGCTCCATATGTTTTGATGAGGTATACTCCATGTTCGACCGGCACGTCCGGGTCATCCGCAGCCAGAATTCCTTCGTCTCAGACGAGAACCTGAGGAACCTCATAAGGAGGATGGACGAGGATAAGATCGTGCGGGAGGTGGTCGACCCCATCGCAAACCCCCAGAGGCTTGAGATAATGAGATCATTGATCGATCAGCCAAGGAGCTACTCCATGCTTTCCAGCATCACCGGTCTGAAGGGTGGCAACCTGCTTTTCCATCTAGGGAAGCTTACCGCGACGAACATGATCATCCAGAACCAGGAGAGGGGAGATTACTCCCTCACCGAGAAGGGCGACAAGGTGCTCAGATACTTGACCATGATGACCCTGGAGATCGGCACGGAGAGATGGGTGTGACATTCTGTTCATCAGTCATTTGTATTCAATTCTGGTAACCTGCCCGCATGATTCTTATTATAGCTCCATCGGTCTTCCTTATCTGATGGCGCCGAAACCAAAGAAGGCAGAAAAGTGCGAAGAGGATGAAGGGGAAGAGCCGGTCTCCTGCGGCAAGTGCGGTTGCACCGAATACGTGGCGGTCGTGAAACAGACCGGCGGCGGCAAGCACTACACCGTCAAGTGCAAGAAGTGCGGAACTGAGTTCGCAGACTAGATGGAACGGGTGAAAACGATGGGATTGTTCAGAGGTTTCATATCGGTCGACATCTCCGAGATCGGTGAACTGGTCAAGTTAGACCGCGAACTGCGCACCGTGGGGGGTGGGATGAGGCCAGTGGCCATGGACATAATCCATGTCACGCTGAAGTTCCTCGGGGAGACGGACGAGGCGGCGATCCCGAAGCTCATCGCCGCCATGGATAAGGCGGTCAAGGGCGTGGCGCCATTCGAGATATCGCTGAAAGGCATGGGGTCGTTTCCCTCGAAGGATAACATCCGGGTGGTCTGGGTGGGCATGCATGGAGCGGAACCTTTGATAGGCATCGCCAAGGTCCTGGACGAAGAATGCGCACGCCTTGGGTTCGAGAGGGAGGAAAGGCCATTCTCCCCGCACCTGACCGTTGGCCGGATGAAGGACCCGACCGGGACGGAGCAGGTAAAAGGCATCATCGAACGTTTCAAGGACCATGATTTCGGTATGAGGCCAGTTCGTTCGATCAGGCTGAAGAAGAGCGTGCTCGGTCCGAAAGGCCCGGCGTACACCACCGTAGCGGAAGTAGTACTTCAGGGACCGTAGTTCTCGAACAGCGAGAACTCGGTCTGTTTCAGCATGTCGGCCGGAGGATGGTCCTTCACGAACTCGATGTTGTAGTTGCCGTCGATGAAATCATGGTTCCTGATGGCCAACCTATGGTACGGAATGGTGGTCTTGATCCCGGTGACCGTGTATCGGTCCAAGGCATCCCGTGCCTTGTTCAGCACTTCCGTCCTGTCCTTACCGTGGACGATTAGCTTGGCCAGGAGGTTGTCGAACTCGGTGGGGACGACATACCCTTCGTAAGCGTGGGAGTCGATGCGGATGCCCTCGCCGGCTGGCTCGACGTATTTCTCGATGCGTCCTGGTGTCGGCATGAAATTGTTGAACGGGTTCTCGGCGTTGATACGGAACTCCATCGCGTGCCCCTTCGGCTGCACCGAACCGAGTTCTTTCGTAACATCCTTGTCGGTGGCGATTGACAACTGCATCTCCACCAGGTCCAGCCCGGTGCAGACCTCGGTGATCGGATGCTCCACCTGGATACGGCAGTTGGCCTCCATGAAGTACAGGTGCCCGTCGCCCATGAGGAACTCGAACGTTCCCAGCGAAGTGTACCTGGCCTTCTTGACCGCCTCTTTGACCAGGGTGCCGATACGCTCCCTCATCTCCTCGTTGACGGCGCAGGACGGAGTCTCCTCCAGGATCTTCTGGTGACGGCGCTGGACGGAACATTCCCTCTCTCCCAGGCAGTAAGCGTTGCCCCTGGAGTCGCCGACCACCTGGAACTCAATGTGCCTTCCGCGCAGGAATGCCTTCTCCATGTAGATCGTGGGGTTGTTGAACGCCTTGGCCGCCTCGTTCCTGGCCGATGCGAACGCGTCTTCCATTTCGGTGTCGTTGTTGACGACCCGCATCCCGCGCCCGCCGCCGCCTCCGGACGCCTTCAGCATGACCGGGTATCCGATACGGTTGGCCTGCTTCTTGGCGTCCTCCGCGTCCTTCAGCGGCTCTAGCACGCCTGGCATGACCGGTACGCCAACCTTGGTCATGAATGCTCTAGAACCGAGCTTGGTGCTCAATAGCTTCATTGCCCGCGGGTTCGGCCCGATGAACGAAAGCCCCTCCTCCTCGCATCGCTCGGAGAACTCGGCCTTCTCAGATAGGAAACCGTAGCCGGGATGGATCGCTTCCACCTTCATCCGGTTGGCCACATCGAAAATGGCGTCCATGTCCAGGTAGCCGATCATCCCCGGCTTGGACTGCAGCTCGACCGCCCTATCGGCCAGCCCAACGTGCTTGCAGTGTTTATCCGATGGCGTATAGACGGCGACCGTGGGAATACCAAGTCTCTTGCAGGTCTTGAGGATCCTTATCGCGATCTCGCCTCTGTTCGCCACTAGGACACGATTGAACATTCTGACGCACCTTAGACACGTCGTAGCATGCGACGCTCTCCCTCGGTATAATCATTGTTTAGATAAAGCTTACCCGCTAGTCCATCATATTTCTTTGTGGAATATCGTAGCTTGGCTTCGGGTTACGCGCATGATATTTGAAAATCATGTCGCTTATTGTACATCCAGATGGCAATGCGAAATGCGGAGTACGAATTGAGGGGTCTCTTGAATCTGATGTGGTCTCCTCTTCACATGTTGCGTGGCTGCCATCAAACCGGTTTTTTGGTCACATTACGAAATATCGGCAATTCCATCTCATACCTCACTTCCTCCAACGAACCATCGAACAACTCGATCCTAGCCTGGATCTTGTTTCTTTCAAGAAAGACCTGGCCGTTCTTCAGGTTCGACCTGAAGAGGCTAACCCTCTTTCCGTTGTTAATGACCATCCTTTCCGCGCAGACGATCAAACCAGCATCTTCAAGCAACTTGATCTTCCGAAAACAGACAGCAATGGGTATCCCAATTGTCTGACTGAGATCAAATGCCGATCTTGGATGTCTCATAGTGACAAAGAGTATCCTCGCCGAATGTCTATCGGCCAATAGGCTCGATATTTCGGGAGGCTGTAATTCCGGCACTTCTTTAAAATCGCGGTTCTATCGTATAAAATCGAATAGGTCAGTTATCATTTTTGATAAACAACCTGTAGACCTGCCAGGTGGCCAAGCGATAGGTGGCTCGACCATTTAGGGAAGTGATATTAGGTGTCGCATCGGCGTAGGCGACATTGATAGATCAGTATATCGCGACAGGTATCTGCGGATAGATGCTGGTTGGCCGCGATCCCATTATTGTATCATATTATTGTATCATTTAACAATAATAACATATGAATTAGAATCAATATTGTCTCAAGGTGAACACGATGGCGGAGATTAAGGTTGATTGCATGGGCAAGAACTGTCCAACGCCCTTGGTTGAGACTAGGAAGGCATTGCGAAAGGCGTCGATAGGCGATATCATAGAGATCACAGGAGACCATCCGGCGTCCAAGAAGGAGATCCCGATGGCGGTCGCGTCGCTCGGGGAGGAGCTCCTCGACATCAAGGAGGAAGGGAATACCTGGCGCATCCGAATTAAGAAAGTGAAGGGGTGATAAAGATGGCAGAACGAACGACGATCATCGTTCACAGCGGGGACATGGACAAGGTCTACAGCGCGCTCATCATCGGTAACGGCGCGCTTTCCATGGGCATGGAAGCGTCGATGTTCTTCACTTTCTGGGGCCTGCAGCGTCTCAAGAAAGGCGGACTGGAGAAGGGTCCGCTTTCCAAGATGAACATGCTGGGCCTGGGAAATGATGGTCAAAAGGAGGATGAAAAAGGCCAACGTGGTCGATCTGGAAAAGATGATGCAGGACTTCAAGGAACTGGGCGGTAAGATCCTCGCCTGCGATATGACCATGGACATCATGGGCATCAAAAAAGAAGACCTGAGGGTCGATCTGATCGACGATTACGGGGCGGTCGGCACCTACATCAACGAAGCCAAAGACTCCACGTGACGCTGTTCATTTGAGAGGGTACCAATGAAAGAAAAGGGACATTATCTGGACAATGCGGCCGCCACCACGCGTTGGACGAGCGGGTGCTGGAGGCGATGAAGCCGTACTTCTTCGAGACCTACGCCGTGGCCACCTCCGAGTTCGGCTACTCCCTGGGGATCGAGGCGCGGGAAGCCCTGGACGGCGCCCGAGTGATCTCGCCGACCCCTGGGCGCAGGCCCGGAAGAATTCATCTTCACCTCGGGCGGCACCGAATCCAGCAACATGGCGCTCAAAGGCGTCGGCCATGGCGCTCGGCAAGGAAAAAGGGCAAGCATATCATCGTCTCCAAAATCGAGGATTTCCCGGTGCTGCAACAGCGCCCAGCGTTGGAGAGACGAGGGCTTCAGGGTCACCTTACCTTGATGTTGACGGTGAAGGATTCGTCAACCTGGACCAGCTTGAGCATCCATCACGCGACGAGACCATCCTGGTTTCCGTCCAGCACGCCAACCAGGAAATCGGCACGGTGCAGGACATCGAGGCCATCGGCGGGTATCTGCCGCGAGAAGGGAGTCCTGTTCCATACCGACGCCACGCATACCTTCCGGCGCGTGCCGCTCGATGTCAGCGAAGATCCCGGTGGACCTGCTGACCGTTTCGGCGCACACCATCCACGGCCCCAGGGGCGTCGGCGGCCTGTACGTGCGCAAGGGCACGCCGCTGGCCAAGTGGATGGACGGCGGGTTCCAGGAGTTCGACCTGCGGGCCGGCGTGGAGAACATCCCGGGCGCGGTGGGCTTCGCCAGGGCGGCCGAACTGGTCACGACGAGGAGAACAAGCAGCTGCGAGCCATGCGCGATCACATTGATCGACGCACGCTGGCAGAGATCCCGACACGCGATGCTCAACGGCCCCGCAGCAAGCGCCTGCCGCAGAACGCCAACATCTCCTTCCACTTTGTCGAGGGCGAATCGATCACCCTGCACCTGGACATGCGCGGCTTCGCCGTCAGCACCGGCTCGGCCTGCTTCAGCCGCTCGCTGGAGGGCAGCCACGTCATCTACGGCATCGGCGGCGACCACGAGCGGGCCCATGGCTCGATCGCTTCACGCTTGAGCCGCTATAACACCATGGAGGAAGCATGCGGATCGAGCCATCGTTGAGACGCTGGCCGAAGATCAGTCCGCTGACTCTGAGAAAAATCAGTCCGCTGGGCAAGAAAGCGTGAAGAGAGGACTGAACATGAAATTCCCGTATACCGAGACGGTTCTGGAGCACTTCCGGCACCCGCACAACGTCGGCAAGATCGAAAACGCCGACGGCAAGGCCATGGAGGGCAGCCCCGCCTGCGGCGACATGGTGGCCGTCTACATCAAAGTGGACCCGGAGACCAAAGTCATCGGACATCAAGTTCGAGTCCTACGGCTGCGCCTCCAACATCGCCACCGGCTCGATCATCACCGAGCTGGCCAAGGGCAAGACCCTCGACAGAGGCCAAGGAGATCAGCTGGCAGGAAGCCTCGGACGCGCTGGGCGGGCTGCCGAAGATCAAGGCGCACTGCTCGGTGCTGGCGGTCGAGGCCTTCGAGGCCGCCATACAGAACTACGAAGAGAAGCACGGGATGGTACAAGGAGAAGGTGCCGACCACTGTGGAGATCGTGCAGCAGCCGCCTGAAGACACGTCATGAACCCGCTTGCCGGGCTGGACATCGTCAGGACCGAGATGGTCAAGGAAATCAAGGTGGAAGACGGGGTGGTCACGATCGATCTCGACCTGGCCTCGAACAACCTGTTCGCGGCGAACATCGAGGAAGAGATCCAAGAAAAGGTCGGGAACATGTGGGACGTAAAAGAGGTCAAGATCAAGTTGGGCGACCCGGTGTAAACACTTTCAGTCCTCACATTCCTGCCATAAAAGATGTCGAGGGTTGTCATTCCAATAAATTCCGAATTGATGAACTAGACTGGAAAGTACGGTGCTCATCTAGAAGGTAGCCAGCATATTATGCATTAATGGCCCTTCGTCCTATCGGATATTTCCATCACTAGTTGTGGTAATTATCTCCCCTCTGCAATGCCGTTCCTTTTGCATTGCAGAAATTCTATTCATCTGTCAGATGATGAATGTCGGATTAACTTACAATTTGTGATCCTTTTCCCGATCTCGCCCTCGAATAACATTTAGGAATTTCAACTTCCATCGCTGGTTAATGATGTACGGCGTAGCCTGACTGTAACGGCACCGCATATCGACCCCGGGACCGGTTTGGGAACAGAGGTACTCACATGAGGATGAGAACACGATTCAAGAAAGACCGGAGCGGAGGGATCGAGGGACTGCCGCTGCAGTTGATGATCATGGTACTGATCGCCGGGATAGGCTCCGCTGTACTGCTGGGATGGATGGGGAACCTGAACGCGCCGCAATCCATCGGGTCGGTCACATCCTCTCCATCGGAGATTGTTGCGCATGATGGCAACGGAGACGGGATCTACGAGGTCGAGAACATCGATCTCACCATGGCCGTTTCTGATGGCAAGGGCGATCCACTATCCGGAGCGACGGTCGTTCTTGACGGATGCGGCATCACTAGGATGGACGGCACCAGACCATACGGAACGACCGATTCCAGCGGAAAGGTGACGCTGAACAATCTTCAGGTAACCCAGACCGGCAAGGCGGTCGGTTTCGTCACGGTCACGGTCACCAAGAGCGGCTACGGCACGGACACCAGCCTGAGCATCCCGGTCATTTCGGGGTGACCGTTTTGGCCATAACGGATAAGCGGGGGCTGGAGGGGATGCCGCTAAAGCTCCTAATCGTCTCTCTTATGATCTCGCTTTCTGCCCCCATTTTGCTTTCCAGCATTGGCTCCTTTCAGGCCAAAACGTCGGAGTCTCAGGCGATGAGCGCTGCCGAACACATCAGGGAGATGATCACAGCCACCTACCTTTCCGGTCCCGGCAACCACCGGGTCCTGGATTCGCCGCTTTCGGACAACAAATGCACCATCGAGATCGGAGGCGACCTGGATCGGACCGAGTCGATGGTCATCAAGGTCATGCATGAGGGAGGACTAGACCGTATCTTTCTATCGAATCCTGCGGTTCGGGTCACGACCGCCGATAACCATCCTTTCCATTTGACATCGGGCGTGGTCAGGATCTCTTTCACCTGCGTTTCGGACAACGGGACCTATGTGCTGGTGAGCAACTCATGATGGAGTTCTTCCTTTCAAAGGTCTGGCTATTCGTCTGCGGCATTGCGGTGACCACGGTCCTTGTGATCGCATTCTCCGGGGTGGACCATGCCGTGGCGGACGACGAGGTTCAGCACCGAGTGACGCAGTTAGCTGCCGTCATCGATTCCGTTTCTGATTCACCGGACAATGTCCAGATGACAATATCGGTGGCTGATTTCCTGCCTGATGTTCAGTCAGTGGCATCGATCAAGAATGGATATGTCTGTATTGAATCCGAGATCGGAGGGAGATACGCACCGCTGCACTCCACTATCACATATCTCGAAAGCAACGTCACCGCGGACGGAAACCACATCCTGGTCCATGGTGACTTGCTCATCTTACACAAGGACCTGTCCAAAAACCGGATCATCATTCAGGTGGCAAAGGAACGCACCGTCTCCTTGACCGCCTGAACGAAGCGCCTGCACTCATCCTTGCTGGTGTAGACATAGAAAGAGGCGCGTGCCGCCCCATCGATCTTTCTGGTCAGGAAATATGGATGCACGCAATGCATACCGGAACGTATCATCATCCCGGACATCTCGTCCAGTATCATCGCTACATCATGGGAGCGCATGCCGCTGATGTTGAACGAAAAGATGCTCCCCCGGAGCTCCGGGTCCTTGGGACCGATGATCGTGATCTTTCCCTCGTCAGCCAGTCCATCCGTCACGATTCGGTTGCATTCGATATCGTGCTCCAGCACTTCGTCCATCCCGATCGCCCTCAGATAGTCGACCGCCGCTCCGGAACCGATGATCCCGGCATAGTTGAGAAGACCGGATTCGAACCGCTCCGGTATCGGGAGCAGGTCGACTTTGTCATAGGTCGTGAGGCTGACGCCTCCGCCTCCAACGATGAGAGGTTCGACCTTATTGAGCAGTTCCTTCTTCCCGTATAGCACACCGACCCCGGATGGGCCGAGCATCTTGTGCATGGAGAACGCATAGAAGTCCGCATCCATGTCATCCATGTCGACTTTCATGTGAGGTGCCGATTGTGCCCCGTCCACCATGACCATCGAACCGTTGTCGTGCGCGATCTCGCAGATATCCTTCACCGGTATGGTGGTGCCCGTTACGTTGTTCGTCTGGACCACACTGACCAACCTGACCTTCTTAGACAGCGAGTTCTTGAACGTTTCAATGTCGAACGATCCGTCGTCGGGAGTGGCAACGATTACCCGATCGACGCCGGCGGTCCCCCTCAACCGCAGCCAAGGAACATGGTTGCTGTTATGCTCCATGTCCGTCGTCAGCACCGCATCGCCGCGCTTGAGGCCGAGACCCCTGGCAATTAGGTTGATGGACTCGGTGGTGTTCTTGGTGAAGATTATCTGGTCGTACGAGTCCGAACCGATGAAATCGGATATCTTCTCCCTGGCCTCGTCGACCTTGATCGATACCTGGGTCGCGAGCCGGTGCACGCTCCTCCCGCCACAGGCCGGATACTCATAATAATAGGAATCCATGGCCTCGACCACCTGCCTAGGCCTAAGGCTCTGGCAGGCCGTATCGAGGTAGACCAGGCTCTTGTCCCCATTCGATAGTATGGGAAAATCGGCCCTTATCTTTTCAACGTCCATCGGACACGAGAATCAGGATGAGCGTATATCTATCCTTTTGGCAGACAGCTTTAGATACAATCGGTGGGAATTGTATCCCGGAATACGTTCCCTATATGATGTCGGTCCAAGATCGCCGGACCGATCGGAGGCAGGTCGATGAAGAGCGAAGAAGGGATCAAAAAGGAGCTAGACCGGCTGCCGCAGCCGTTGCGTGCGTTGATCGAGAACGAACTGAAAGCAGGAAACGAGATCGCCGAGATAGGACATGGTTCTCCGGCACCTCCAGCGGGATTATTTGTTAGGCTGGCCCGGCCGGTGACCACCTGGCCTCATGGTACCCGCAACGGAATAGAGTTCTATGACCGGGATACACCTTATTACTCAGGTGAGTTCAACGACCCGAAACGGTTCTACTTCATACTGGAACCACCCCGTCCCCCTTCGCCCGACCCGGACATGGAATCGATCCGGGAGGATCACAGAACTGGCAAGGGCACGAGGCTTAAAACCGGTCCCGAAGGGGCCGCTCCCACCGTTGATACGCCTATGAACCGTTTCGTAAAGAGCATGATCATCGATTACGGGAAATGGCATGACGGTATCGGTTACGACATGGAGGCGATCGGGGAGGCATCTCCGAGCGAACGCCTAGCCATCGAGAAGATCCTGATCTCAAGCAAAGGTCGCGATTGGCGTGACATAGAGGCACTGGCCGAACTAGACACAACCCGCGCCCGGAAAGCTCTCCGCGAAGCGTTCGCCAACGGAGATACGGGATTAAGGATCGCGGTGATCAGCTATGCACCAGATATCGTCAACTACAACGAAAAGGTCAACGCGATCGTCCATTCCCTGCGCGTGGGAAACATCTATGGAGGACTATCACACACTTTGGACCTGGTGGAGGAGTTCCATCCGCCCGAGGTGGTCGAGGAGCTCTTCCGAGGGGCACAGAAGCGCGAAGGCGATGTCGCGGTGAACTTTGCGGCGATGCTCCTTTTCGTCCACGGCAAGACCGAAGAGCCATTCGATTGGGCGCAGAGGCCTTTCCTGCTCCGGTTCAACGCTGATGATCCGGATGAGCGCAGGGAAGCATTCCTAGAGCTTTGTGAAAAGTTAGGGGTAAAGGCCGAGGACCATGAGATAAGATGAAATGATGTGGGGTGCGGTCAGTCATCAGAAGCGAAAGGTAGAACATCCGGTACCCTCAACTTCGGTTCATGAAGACCGCATCCCCCTGTGAACTTCAAGGGGTGTATGATGTTGACCATTCAGGTTATTATACCGGATTTTGTGTTATCTATTGTTAATATCGGCTAGGAGATGGTTTGCTGTGAACATAACGTATTTCGACAATAGCGCTACAACAAACGTCGACCCAAGGGTCCTGGAGGTCATGGACCCATTCTTCCTCCAGGAGTATGGCAATCCATCGAGCCTCCACAGCCTTGGAAGGAGCGCGGAGGAGGGCATGACCGCTGCAAGAGAAAAGGTGGCTGTGGCGATCAACTCCGATCCCGGGGAGATCTTGTTCACGGGCGGAGGCACAGAGGCGGATAACATGGCCCTGCAGGGGTATGCCTTCGCGAACCGGGGCAAACGCGATCACATCATCACCACCAGGATCGAGCACCATGCGGTACTGAACACCTGCGAGTTCCTGGAGCGCGAGGGCTTTCGGGTCACTTACCTTCCGGTGGATGAATTCGGGTCGGTCGATCTGGAGAATGTCAAGGAGGCAGTGACCGGGGAAACCCTGGTCGTCTCGGTGATGGCGGCCAACAATGAGATCGGCACGACACAGCCGATCAGGGCGATGGCAGAGGTCGCCCACGACAAGGGGGCGGTCTTTCACACCGATGCGGTCCAATCGATCACTAAGGTCCGTACGGATGTGGTCAAGGACCACATAGACATGCTATCCATGTCTGGTCACAAGTTCCATGCGCCAAAGGGGATCGGGGCGCTTTATCTGAAGAGGGGGTTGAAGATCCGGCCTCTGGTATATGGCGGCGGCCAAGAACACGGCCTGCGTTCGTCCACCGAGAACATTCCCGGCATCGTGGGCATCGGCAAGGCGATCGAGCTGGGCATGAACGAGTTCGAAGGGGACGTGGCGAAGATGACCCAGATGCGAGACAGGCTGATCACTGGGGTACTGACCGAGATACCGGACGTCCATCTGAACGGTCATCCTAGCGAACGTCTGTGCAACAACGCCCACTTCCGGTTCGACGGGGTTGATGGAGAATCGCTGCTGATCTACCTGGACCAGCAGGGTTTCTGCGTCTCGACCGGATCGGCGTGTTCCACCCGGACCACCGGACCTTCGCATGTGCTGCTGGCCCTGGGCCTAAAACAAGAGCAGATGCATGGCTCGTTACGGGCCAGCCTGTCCAAGTTCAATACCATGGAGGAGATCGACCGCTTCATCGAGGTTGCGCCAGCAGTGGTAAAGAAATTAAGGGTGATGTCCCCCATATACAGATCGAAGGTGTGATAGGTGGGATATTCGCGTAAAGTACTGGACCATTTCACCAACCCGAGGAACGTGGGAGAGATCCCTGACGCCGACGGCGTCGGAAAAGTGGGTAACCCAGCCGACGGGGACCTGGTCCACATATACGTCAAGGTCGAGGAGGACGTCCTCACCGATGTCAAGTTCAAGACCATGGGATGTGCCGCGGCCATCGCCACGTCGAGCAAGGTCACCGAAATGGCCAAGGGGATGACACTGAAGCAGGCCCTACAAATGACCCGTGAGGATGTGGCGAATGCATTGGACGGACTGCCCCCAGGCAAGATGGAATGCTCCAACTTGGGCGCGGACGCGTTGCACATGGCGATACGGGAATACCTGGTCAAGAAAGGCAGAGGGGCAGAGGCACCGCCTGCGATAGATGAGAGGGGCGACCAGTGCGTTGTCGGGGCGCCCCCAAGTCCGGGCTAGCTCGGATGCTGGTCATGAAACGGCGATTCGTTTTCGGATTTTTGATAACCAGGAGCTTGATCGACCTCCGGATGGGCAGATAATGCACTTGGCAGTTGTTTGTCACTGCGAAGAGGTTATTAGCCCAGACTTTATGCCCTCCATCATGTCCTCGTTGCAGGTCAGTGTGGCCGGGGTCCATATGAAGAACCCGACCATGCTCGCGTCCGGAATGGTGGGAGAGACAGGCGGCTCGCTGCTTAGCGTCGCCTCCGCCGGGGCCGGTGCACTGGTCACCAAGTCCATCGGCATGGAACCGAGGAACGGCTACGGCAACCCGACGCTCGTCGAACTGGAGGACGGTTACGTCAACGCCATGGGGCTCCCCGGTCCCGGTATTAAGGATTTCCAGGTCGAGATGGAGGTGGCGAAGAAAGGAAACGTCCCCATCATCGGATCGGTCTTCGCCTCTAACGCCAACGATTTCGCTTTTCTCAGTTCTAACATGGAAGAGTATGGGGCGGCCGCGGTCGAGCTGAACCTGTCCTGCCCGCACGCTCACGGCTATGGCATGGAGATGGGCATCGACCCCGAGGTCGTCGGCTCGATCGTCAAGGAATGCAAAGGCTCGGTGTCCATACCGGTGTTCGCTAAGTTGACGCCCAACACCCACAGGCTGGTCGAGGTAGGAAGGGCGGTGGAAAAGGCAGGCGGGGATGCCGTCGTCGCCATCAATACGCTCAAAGCGATCGCAATCTCGGTCGAGTTCCGACGTCCGGTGCTGAGCAATCATTTCGGCGGTCTTTCCGGGCCGGCGGTGAAACCGGTCGGACTGCGCTGCGTCTTCGATCTATATGCCGCACTGGACATCCCGGTCATTGGGGTCGGCGGCGTCGAGACATGGAGGGACGCGCTCGAGTACATCATGGCCGGCGCAAGCGCGGTCCAGGTTGGCAGCGGCATCGGCCGGCGCGGTATGGGTGTCTTCTCAGAGATCACCACCGGGCTGGAAAGGTATGTGGAACAGGAGCGCTGCGGCGACATCCGAGGACTTGTGGGGGTGGCTCATGAACATGTCTGAGATCGTGGATGTTCTGCAATCAGAAGAGGTCGGTAAGGGCGTCCGGACCCTCCGTTTCGAATACCACAAAGAGGTCAGACCGGGCCAGTTCTTCATGGTCTGGCAGCCAGGTGTGGATGAGATCCCTATGTCCGCTTCATATTGCGTTGGGCGAAAGGGCATCACGGTCAAAGATGTGGGCCTGGCGACGAAATCACTGAGCAACCTAAGGTCTGGGGACAGGATCGGGATACGGGGACCTTACGGTCACGGTTATACGTTGCATGACGGCAAGATACTGGTCGTGGGCGGGGGAACTGGAATGGCCTCGCTTCTGCCGGCGGTCGAGGCGTTCGACGACCCGTCCCGGGTCGACGTGGCCATCGGGGCGCGGAACGTCTCGGAGCTGCTGTTCATCGACAGGGCCAAAGCCGCTTCGAACAACGTGCTCACATCGACCGATGACGGAACCCACGGTCTGAAGGGGACAGCCGTCGATCTAGTGGCGGAGATGCTGTCGAAAGGGCGATACGATTTCGTCATGGCATGCGGGCCGGAGAAGATGCTGTTCTACCTGCTGCCATTGTTGCAGAAGCATAACGTCAAATGCGAGCTGTCGCTCGAGCGCTACATGAAGTGCGGCGCTGGACTGTGTGGCTCATGCGCGCTCGATGAAATGAGGGTCTGCGTAGACGGCCCGGTCTTCACCGGGGAACAGGTCCAAAGGATGATCGAGTTCGGGAAGTTCCGCAGGAACGAAGCAGGCCAGCAAATAAAGCTGTAAGGGGAGTTCATCCTCGGAGGATGGTCAGGACGATCTGCTTGAACTCGTCGTCGGTGACGCGCCCTTTCTTCTCGCCCAGTTTCTTAACATCGCACAGGATCTTTCCCAGCTGTTCCTCGGAAGCGATTAGATGGAGTTCTTCGACGCGCTTCCTTATGTAGTTCAGCCCGGTCTTCTTGCCCATGATCAAATGCCGCTTGTTACCGATCTCCTCCGGCGGGATCGGTTCATAGGTCATGGGGCAGTTCAGAACTGCCGCCACATGGATGCCCGACTCGTGCGAGAACACGTTATGGCCTACCAGCGGCTGGTTCTTCGGCAGCCCTAGCCCGGAGTACTCGGCGACGATGTCGGAGAGCTCCTTCAGCTTGGTCGTATCGATGCCCAAGTCGCAACGGTAGACGTATTTCATTGAGGCCACGAACTGCTCCAGCGGGACGTTCCCGGCGCGTTCGCCGATCCCGTTGACGGTCGTCGTTACCGCCTTCGCTCCCGCCTTGACACCGGCGATGGCGTTAGCCAGGGCCAGTCCGAAGTCGTTGTGCAGGTGCACCGAGATCGGGGTCTTTAAATGGCGTTTAGCCTCAGTGACAATATTGAATATCGCTTCCGGCGAGGCGCAGCCAAGCGTGTCGGTGACGCCTATTCGGGAAGCGTGGCACTCTTCCGCTTTCCTGTACACTTCAAGCAGGAAATCCATATCGGTACGGGTCGAATCCTCGGCAGACAAGGCCGCTGCGATACCGCGTTCGTGGCAGTAATCCAGTCCTTCCGCCACTTTCTCCAGGACGAACTCCTTGGGCTTGTTGAACTTGTATTTCAGGTGGATATCGGACGTGCCGATGAACAGTAGGGCCTGGTCCGAGCCTGCCTCGATGCAGGCGTCAATGTCCGACTTTGTGATGCGGGACAGCGTGAGTATCCGGGCGTTGAGGCCGAGGGAACTGATCGCCTTGACGGACTTCAGTTCATTCTCAGAGACAGCCGGGAAGCCCGCCTCGATCTCAGGGACATGCATCTCGTCCAGCTTCCGGGCGATCATAATCTTCTGCTCTTCGCTGAATACGATCCCAGGTGTCTGCTCCCCATCTCTCAAGGTCGAGTCGTAGATCACTACGTCCTTGATGTCCAGTCTGGGGTTGTGCGGCCCGAGGGCGATCATGTCCATGCGTGTCCTTAATCAAACTGTGTTAATTATTCTTTCTGACGGACTCACGATGGTTAACAAATTTTGCAGACTCATCAAGGAGTCGGTCGATTCCTGCGATGACTCAATTAATGACCATTTGGCAATTACTATGGCGTTCCCTAGAAATTCAGGGTTTCCAAGCTCCATTGAGTTCGGAAAACCCTAATATCGCCTGCTCATTAATATGCCCATGGCCATTCCCGATAAGGCTCATGATAGGCCATCAGTGAACCCTAATTTCCTGCCGGTCAACCATGGCAAGCTGGTCATCAACGTTCCCTATTCGGTCTTCCGAAACCGTACTTATCATCTCGACCCGGAGAAGTGGGAGGAGCTTCGCAGAAGTCTCTCCATCAAATATCCATGGCTTTCCGTTCATGCACTGGAGGTAATCAAGGACGAGATCATGGATGCTATGAAGGCCAAGATACTTTCTGAGAAGACCGCCGCCCAAAGAGCGAGGGATATGATCGCCCGGGACGACCTGCGGGGCGCGACATCTTGGCTGGAAGGCCATTTTCAATTGGAACCAGACGATGCCGACGCCTGGTATGTCTACGGCGAGGTGCTGATGAAGACCGGCAAGAAAGAAGAAGGATTCGCCGCACTCAAGAAAGCCAGGCAGCTCTCAGGGGTCCGTCCGTCCGAGCACCAGCGGGCCGAACGGTCGGTGTCCGAAAAGAGAGTTGATGGCGCCGACCACGTCAAGCACCGTCGCCCCCCAAGGAACTGAGGCGACGTCACCGTCGATGACGAAACCTTCCTTGACGCCGCAGCATTTGACCAGCGTTTTGCCCTTTCTTATAGCAAGATTCCTCGGGCACATGTCCAATGAGTTCGGCTCCTTTCGGTAGATCGAATTGAAGATGCGTCTTGACAGGTCACATCCGATGAGGGTGATCTCCCCTTCCAAAGTGGGGGTCTCGTCCAGGAAGAAGACGTTTCTCTTCGATTCGAGACCGGACGCCCTGCAGGGGAACATCACGCCTTCTGTCTCCACCCGCTTTTCCAGCTCGTTGAGGTCGATGTCCTGGTAATGGGGCACGATCGGCAGGTCGATCATACCGGTGGAGAATGCTCTTTCCACCAAGACCGAGAGCTTTGAAGGGGATGGTGGCACCACATCGACAACGTACAGATCGAGGAGGTTCTCCTCCTGCAGGAACGATACGTGATTGAACATACCCGATACGACCACGGTCTTTCCGGGATTATCTCTCGCCTGGCGGGCCATCTGCGAGGTGCTCAGCACGTCGATCTCCTCGTCCCTGATGAACACGGTATCGTCGGGAAGTGAAACCAGTTCAAAGTCGGAGATAGGTCGAAATAGGTCCTTACCGGCCCGTTTCACCACCTTTACCACCGCGGTTTCCTCTCTGTGCTTGAGGATGATGAAATCGGTACGGGTGTAAGCGTTCTTGCCCGCGATGTTCCGGGTGATGTTCTCCTCAGTGAGAGCGAAGTCGACGTTCCGCAATGAGACGTCCTTGCAGTGGTCCGGGTTCATTTCAATCCTGAATGGCAAAGCCGCTAATAGCTTTGACCGTCAACGCATCGCATTGCACGCCATCAGCCATCGTTTCGGTTAGAGTTCTCAACCCGGAACCTGATGTACGTCCCACCGTTGACCGATTCAAGGACCTCGATCTTCTCAAGCCTGACATGCTCGGTGCCGATATCCTCAAAGAACCGAAGCCTCTGCCCAACAAGACCGGCATTAGATCGACATGAAGTTCATCGATCAAGCCGCAGACAAGCATTGATGGGCAACTTTTGCTCCGCCGATCACAGTGACAACCTTCCCATCGGCAACTTCTTGAGCTTTTTCTATTGCCTTTTCGATACCGTCAGATATAAAGATGAACTTCAATCGGTCCGTCTTTTTCGGCTTCTTTTCCGGTTTGTTGTGTATCATGACGATGATCGGGAGCTGAAATGCGTAACTATCAGCATACGTATCCGGGTCCTCTGACATTGCAAAGGCGTTCCTGCCACACCACAGCCCCCTTGTCACGTATCATTTCCCGTAGGATCCTTGTCTTTCTCAACGCCTCGAGGTCGGATACAATCGATCGACACTTCCGTTGCGACCATTGATATAACTGTCGAGGGACATTGCCATGCCCAGGATCACCTTTCCCACCTTCTGATCTCTATTCTGGCCTACTGTTGTCATGATCCCGCTCCCCCAAGAGGACAGCATTGATTTGTTCGATGAAAAACAGCGGTATGGCCGGTATTTGGTTGTGAGGGAGAGAATTAAACGAGTCATTGATTTACAAGATGAAGGCGGAGCGATCAGTTCCTTGAAGGAAATAGTCCTGATCTTACGGATTGGTTCAAGTACGGTGGGCTATTCTCAACATCATGTAAACGGGAGAACATAACACATGATTGAGATAGCTCATCTCGATGAGAAGATCAATTCCCTTCAGGATTGGATATTGCGGGCTGGAAGATCTCTCGAAGCATTCTATAATCCGGAGAATGGAACCTTTTGGCGTACGATCCGCCAGTTAAACGAAAAGGATGGCAAATTACATCCAACTTCGACCAATTGCTCCTTCATCGCTCTACATCAGTATCTGCGGTTTCTTTACGAGGCCGATCTACTGGATGATGAAAAGATACCAGGCGAACAAGACAAAATGACCTCCATTCTGAAAGGTGTTTGCGAGAAATATCTATCGAGACTTGTGGGTGAACCTGCTCTAGCGAGACGTTCTGAAACGAACGGCATCAACATGTTCACGGATAGTCAGATCCTTTTCTCTGTTTCGATTCTAGGCGATCTGTTGGAAGTAACCTCACTGGACGTAGACCTCGACCTCATGAGGGAAGCTGCCTTGAAGATCGCTGAGGAGAACCGAACTCAATTGGAGGAATGGTGTGGGGGAAAGGCAAGTCCCAAAGATGAAGTGCATCATTTGGTGACCCTCCATATGATCAGGGCGCTGGACATGTTGCATTCTGCCTATCCCGATTGGACCTTTGAAGCCGATCCTATCTTGATCGAACAAATCAGGGAAGACTTCCTGCGCCTCCTGGCATATGAATATGCTGGGGTGACGTCAAAATATGATCCAGCGGAACTCATGTTCTGCATAGCTCTTCTGAACCGTTTCGAGGTCTCCAATACGGACCTGCTTACATCTCGGGCAATCCAATCGATAGTGGATTCCCAACTTCATGACGGGGCCTGGCCAACAACTAACATTTCGTATGAAGGAAACGTAATGATCCATGTTTCAAGCTATGAGGTCGCCCTATCACTAACTCACCTCCTGATAAGACGTCTTCATCAGGGAGATCTGAAATCTTGCGAGGCGGTACTGCCGGCACTCGATCGGGCATTCAATCTGGCAAAGTCCAACTTTACCAAGGTCGGAACAATTTCAGGATGGTCAAACGACCGCACCCGAAAATCGGGTCTCATCGAGTCCTGGGCAACGGCAACGACACTAATGTTCCTGATCAGCTACTCCGATGCCCTCCAACAACTCCGGCAAAAACTACTATTGAAGGATTACAGCCTTTTCTATCCTAAACCAACTCCAAATCTTCCGATTTGGCCTGATATGATCCCGAACATCCGAAAACCCGAATGGATCGAGATGGAAGCATTGGATTACATTTCCGATCCCACTAATGGCTCGGCACTCATTAGCAGCCTTAAGGACGTAATGATAAGACCGATCAGCAGGAGTTGGATTCATCAACCATCAAGCATGAACTCTTTGATCATACACGGCCCGTCGGGTACAAGAAAGACAACTGCCGTAAAAAGGATCTCCAAAGCACTGAAATGGCCCTTGATAACACTATCTCCATCTGATTTCCTAAGGAATGGGCTGGAAGGATTTGATGCTAAAGCGGCGAAGATCTTCGATGACCTGACCAAGATGCGACGAGTCATCGTGTTACTGGACGAGTGCGAGGAATTCTTCAAGACCCGACCCCAAAGCGCACAGCTGGAGAGTCGAACGGCTGGCGCGTTTATCACCGCCGGCATGTTGCCACGGCTGCAGAAATTACACGACAAGAGATGGATAATTATAATCACGATCACCAATTCAGATCTGTCAGAGATTGATCCGGCGGTGACCCGGCACGGAAGATTTGACTACGTAGTAGAGATTGGTTTACCCACGTTGAATGCCCAGATCAATTATGTGAAAAGAAAGAAACTTGGGGAAAATCATAAGAACAGCATAATCGAGGCGCTGATCCAGTATGACAATAAGAAGAGCGAGGGTTCACAACCGAAAGAGGTCGCCTTCTCCCATATCGATGTATTGGCCATCAAATTGAAGGTCATGCAGAAATCGACCCCAGAGGAAGTTTCCAGAATACTGGAGAATCAGATCGCCCGCAGCAATCGTCCACCTGATCTAATCCAATTCAAAGAATAGGACATGTCTGCAGGGAAAGACCGCGCTATGTTCAGTACAGTCAGCGGGATATTGAAGTGGCGCAGCGAGACGTCCTTGCCCGCGGTCAGTTCAAAGTCCTTTGACAAACGATCCCCTAACTGTCTTGACCTTCGATCGTTCAGTCTCAAGATCGGAACGAATTGCTCAACCTGGACCGATCACGATCCAATACATGACCAAAGCCATCGTCATCTGGACAGTGAACAGCGCCAAGGTCGCGTAAGCGGACTGCATATAGAAGTTGTTCCATTTCGTCTTTGGTCTGGTTTTGACGTATGGGCTCCTATTCAGGCTGTTCTCGCGATAACCCAGGGTCACAAGGAAGAAGAAAAGGACGACGGAGTATATCGATATGAATTGGCCGAGCTGTACGACGCTCAGGAGCTGGGCTGGGAAATGGGATTGGACGAGTCTCAATGTGAAAGTCGGATTTCCCGGATTCGATTCGTGCCCGACGATGACAATATCGTAAATATCGATCGATGGGTCCATGTTGATGGCAGTAGAGAAATGGCTCACGTTCATCTGAGATGCCGCGGGAATGAATTCGAACGAATGGTTCGAGGCCATCTGCATATAGTCATCATAGCTCATGAAGTAGACGTCGATCAGGTAGCCTTCCGGCACGCTCACCTCCATGTTCAAATTGTTTCCGTTCTCGGTCCGCACGCCCCAACCTATGAACTCCCCCGGAATCATTCCGTTTCCGATGCTCTGGGTGTAACCGCTCTGTCTATAGTCTGGGACAATCACATATGTGAGGATGGCCTGGACGATCAACATGGCCACGAACGAGACGGCGAATGCATTGAGGCGCCTTCTGCTTACCACGACCTTCCCGGACTAATTATCCTATGTAAGTGTATATAAAGAATATCTCAGGTACGGGAGGATCGATAATACGGTGAACATCCTCTTTCTATGGCTAATATATCCGAGGAATCTGGTGTATGGATCGTTCGGCTGAAGACCAGAGTTGCTCTGACACTGCCTTGTTCGTTTTCTATCATCATTAGGCCGTTATGTCAATGGTTCCCATCTGGTCAGTGCGCAGCACGGTGATATCATTGTCTAGCAGTCTTGACAGCGTCTCGTTAGTGGGATGCCCATAGGTGTTCTCTCCCACGCAAATGACCGCAATTTCCGGGCTGGTTGCATCAAGGAAGGCATCGCTGGTAGAGTAGCGGCTCCCGCGGTGCGCCACCTTCAGCACATCCACGTTGAGGTCAAACGAATATGGTGCAAGGTGACGATGGCAAGATGACAGTAACGGACAGTTGCCCGGTACAGATGTTCAACGTCGCACCCATCCTCAAACATCCTGGTAATGTGTCCTTCAACGGCAAGCATCTATCCATCCAGATTGGGTTCAGCGATCCCGGTCAAGGAAATCATTCCGCAGTTATCGACTTCGGAGACGGGAGCAACACGACGTTCCTTCTCCTCGGCTCGAGCCTGGTCGCCCCTTTGGAGCACGACTACGCTGAAGGTCGCGAATATACCGTCAACGTGACCGTGTTCGATGAGCACTACGATGGCGGGTTCCTTAGCTTCAGGGCTGGCCCGAAGGATGTCGGGACAGATGTTGGATCGATCATCCTGTTGCTCCTGGTTGGTTTCGCTGCCGTCGGGATCGTCGGATTCCTGATGCTGAGGAGAAGAAAGGCTTGATGGCGCCTTTGATCGCAAATGGAACGGCAGCCCCGGCATCTCCTGCCAACATCGACAGGTCGCAAATATCCGGGTCATTAGCTGACCGGGCCAGGAGGGGTTGGACCAGATAGGCTCATAACCACGATGGTCGATACCGGTGGGGATAGGGATGCAATCTAGCAGCGGTCTCAGCGTCAGCATCGCCTCGCTTCGGAGGAGGTTATTCGAGGCCAGGCTCAAGGCCATCAGCCGAGCGGATTTCGAACGGTACTCATCGCTGGACGATAAACAGAAGGAGATGTCCGTCGAAGCCAGCTGGGATCGGGTCATCCCACCTGTAGATCCAGAGATCCTGCGCATTCTAACCCCGATAGTGAACGGGCTCTTTGCCAAGGTGAGGGAACCCCAGGTTCTCGAGCATATCAGGGGGCAGATGCTGCCGCAGATGCAGGCCAAGCTGCACAACACCACCGAGTACTACATCCTGATGACCAGGTACGGCAACGATATCGATTCCCGTACCTCGGAGGATGAGACCCGGCTCATGCTCCATTACTACCTCATGCTGGTGGAAGGCATCTACGCCACCCAGCTCAACGTCCTGACGGTCCTTCTCCACAAATCGGGCCACCGTTACGATATGGGTTATTGCCGGCCCGGGACGTCGGAGCTGGACGCCATCGCCGAGGACAGTCTGGCGAACAAGCTCCGGTTCCTCCAGGACAACGGGCTGGACATCGTCGCCCGAGCATGCGACCGCCAGCTGCGCAACAGCATCGCCCATGTCGAGTTTGTGGCATTCACCGACGGCTCCGTCGCTTATAGCGTCAACAAGGACCGCCCCAAGATAATATCAAGAAGGGAGCTTGAATCCCGCGTTCTAGATCTCAGGAAGATGTCTGATGGGCTCGGTGATATCCTAGCTAGATCGCTCGAATCACCGGTTGCTCAAGCTGTTCCCTCTCCAAAGGGATCAAAGCCGAAAACGGTTAGGAAGACGGTCAAACCATCTGCCCCAAAAAAGATATCTCAGAAGAAACGACCTTAGCTCGCTAAATCGAACGATGCTTCTGTGATTATCCACAATCAATCCAGTATGAGATAAACTAATATATGTTGAACAGAATTAGCCCGTTACGCAGGGATGACAGAGCGGCCATGTGGCGGACTGCAGCCTTATATGGCGGATATCCGCATACCCGTGTTCAAATCGCGGTCCCTGCTCCATTTCACTTCTCAATCCGCAATGTTTCCAACCAAGAGTTGAGGTTCTCATAGAACTCGGTCAGCGATGCTGTCTGCTCTTCATCGTATCGATCGTGCCGAAGTTTGGCGTACTTGGCTCTTTCGACCGGGTCGGTATGCACGATCTCTTCCCGTTCGACGACACCGAGCATCATGTCCGAGGACCCGTTCCAGGAACGGTTCACCCTGAACGCTACCTTTCCTAGCGGCAGGTCGTAGGTGGGATCGATCATTACCCATTCTCCATCGATATTGGCCTTGAACGCGGTGTGGAATGAGACCGGTATCGCTCGGACGTATTGCCTCAGGTTCGAGGGGTATTCCACCCGTAGGTTCTCCCAGCGAAACGAGTATGTGGCATACATTACACGGATGTTCAACATCTCGAATAGCGTTCCCAGCAGGATGCTCTTGGCCTCGCTACCGCCGAAGTTCTGGGCGATAGTCCTATCGGGGGCATCCCACTCGCTATAAAGTTTCACCGTCGGCCTGAATGGGATATCACGGACGCGTTCGAAGAGCGCCACTCTGCTCTCGACAAGGTCGAGACCGTCTGTCCAAGATCGGAATTTTGCCAACAGCGCTTCGTAGTCCACCATGATAATCTCCCCAGGTAAATATGAACCTGGGCCACACTGTTTAGCCCTGCGAGGATAAGAACTTGGCGGTAGTACCGTTCCGGACCATTCGACCGGCTCGATCGCCAAGGCACTTTTCTTGGGGTGAGGTCCGTCATTCTACTCCACCAGTGGAAAGTATTATCTCCAACTATCCTGGTGAGTACCGGGATCGGGATGAAGCTCAGGACATTGATGATCGTCGCTGCGCTGTTGACCCTGACCGTGTCGATGGCCGGTCAGGACGCAGTCGCAGAAGCTGTTTCGGCGCCATGGCCTATGTTCATGGGCGATCCGAGCCATACCAGCAGGTCGGCCTACGACACTTCCTCCAATCCCGGGCAAGCAGTCATTTGGGTCCCATACTGGGCCCCAGGAAACGCTTCTGTCGTCATATCCGGCCGGGGCACATACTTCGCCAGCAGTGGTACAGTCCTGTACCGGCTCAGCGCCGATCACACGTCCATGAACAGATATGTCGGTAACGACACCCTCATGGGAACGCCTGCGGTAGGGTGGAACGATACCGCCTACGTCGGCAGCACGGACATGTTCATCTACTGCCTGGACGGGAACGGCACCCGATGGTGGGAGTATAACACCAGCGCCCCGATCTGGTCCTCGCCCACCATCGTACAGAACCAAACCCTCTTTGTCACCTCGGCTGGCCTGATGTCATTCACTCTTGACGGCCATCTGAACTGGAGGATATTGGAGAACGTGACATCGCGCTCCTCTCCCGCCATCGCCAACAATGGTAACATATACTTTGGCGGTGAGGATGGGAAGCTCTATGCGCTGGATTGGACCGGCACGCCGATATGGACATTCAACAGTACCGGGGCAGTGCGCACGTCGCCTTCGATCGACAGCGCCGGGAACGTGCATTTCGGGTCGAACGACGGTAGCGTTTATTGTGTCTCGCCCAACGGAGAATTGGTCTGGTCTTACTATACCGGTGCCCCGGTAATCTCCTCGATAGGCATCAGGTCGGATGATTGGTCAATGGTACTGACCGGAAACGGAAGCCTCACAGCGCTCGATCCGAACGGGAGCGTCGGCTGGACCCTGAAGCTCGAAGGATTCAACGTAACCAGGTCGTTGGCCATAGATTCCGGCGGGATCTGCTATGCCGGGTCTGATACCACCTTGTACTCGGTCAAGACGGATGGCTCAGTCCGCTGGACCTATCACATCAGCACAGGTTTCGTCGGTTCCCCGGCGATCACAAAGAACAGCACGGTGGTCTTCGGCTCCACGACCGGCCTGTTCGAGCTTGGTTATGTCAACGAAGGAAATGAATGGGTCGTTCTGGCCGGGGTCATCATCCCGCCTCTGGTGCTATGCGCTGTGCTTATGCTCGCAGCGCGCAGGCTGCGGCGGGTCAAAACGGTTTAGAAAAAAGAATTTGTGACAACAATATTATCGAGGCTCTTGGACCAGATGTAGACAGGACGCCGGAGGAAGCTCGGGAGTATCCTCCGGCATTTTCAGATGGCCCGAAGATCGACTCGCGATCTTCTACTGTTATGATCACTGCCTTGCCCTTCGGTATCTTGTAATATCTCTACCTAGGTCCGTTTCATCATATTCATTTCCTGACAAGCGGAAGAGCCTTGCACTAATAAACCCCCAAACAATTGTTAACTTTATAGTCGTAACTATTGTTGATATCTATGTCTGCAGTTTTTGCAAACATAATTCCAATATGAATTGAATAGCATTCATTTTAGGGGTGTTAATGTCCCGATTGTTTTTCCCCCGATAATACTGGCCTTTTATCCATTGCAACTGGTTGATTTCATATATTGCGAGTTCAAGATTCCGGAATTCTTTCTGGCTCATTGTCGGATCTAATCTGCGGCAAGGTAAAGGATATGGTTTAGGGGCATAATTCTCTCAATGATCATATTCCAAATGTACATCGATTATTCCTTTGAGGAGGGATTAGGAGAGGCATGATTATCCGCCTATCCCACTTTTCATCTGGCCCCTATTATGAAAAAAACTAATTTGAAAAGATTGTTGAATATCAGAATCATTATATATATTATAATAAATCTAATTGTATTGTCAAAACTTAGTATTTAAAGATGATAATTTAACAATTATTTTCTATTAATAAATGCCAGCATGTTGTATTTGAATCAATATTTAACCGATTTTCTAAGTATAATTATTCATTTGATTGTATTATGAATTTATTGCGTTAACAATTGATTTATATACCCGGAAAATGAATCCCCTGCCTCGGAGGAGACCCTAAGATCCTCGATTGGGATTTTGGGATATCTGAGGTGTATAAAATGATGGACCTAAGTAGTGTAAACTACGACAATATCTTCAAGCGCTACGATATACTCGTAGAGGCTAAAGAGAAGCCAGAAGACATAGCAGCAAAGATTCTCCCGAAGGACGCTTTGTTGAAGAAAGTCGCCGAAGACGTTGTATTCATGAAGTACAAGGACGTCGAGGCTGATGCAAAGGCCGCACTGGCCAAGCATACCCCGGAAGTCCTCGTTGAGCAGGGACTCTTGAAGGGAATGGATGTTGTCAGCGAGCTGTACGGACGGGGTATCTACTACCTACCGCACGTCATGGTCGCCGCGGATGCATTCGACAAGGGCATCAAGGTTGCTGAGAAGGCAATGAAGGGCGACAGGGTCATGAAGGGACACGTCGTCATGATGGTCGCCGAGGGTGACCCGCACGACATCGGCAAGAACATCGCCGCCGTCATGCTGAGATCGAATGGATACGGTGTCACTGACATGGGCCGGGATGTACCGGTCGATGACGTAGTGAAGACCTGCCTGGAGACCAAGCCCCAGCTCGTCACTGGAACCGCACTCATGACCACCACCATGTCCGCATTCCCGAAGGTTGCCCAGAGGCTCGTCGAGAATGGAATGGAGATCCCGTTCATCTGCGCCGGCGGTGCAGTCAACAGGGCATACGTCGAGTCATACCCGCTCGGTGTCTACGCTGCAGCAGCAGCTCAGGGACCAGGCCTCGCCAACAAGGCTATCGACGGCTGGGACTGGAAGAAGATCCGCTCCAAGTGGGACGAGATCACATCGGGGAAGGCTTAAATTAGGAGGTGCGAAAAATGGCAGTTAAGAGATTCACAAAGATGGAAGTCAAGACCGCAGACGACCTCGTCTTCGGTGACGCGAAATACCCAGTTTCATACGGACTCGGAATGAAGGCCGGTGCGGGATTCGTAGTGCCAGAGATCAACTTCGCCCCAAGGCCCGGCGCTGAGAAGAACCCGGACACCCTGAGGCGCGAGTACGTCGACTACATCACCAAGGACATCATGGACAGGGCAGTCACCCTCGGATTCCCAGCCGTTCAGCTGGAGAACGAGTGGATCTACCAGCTCGGAAACGACCCGGAAAAGTTCGCCAAGCCAGTTGTAGCGGGCCAGAAAGAGCTCATGAAGAAGTACCACGATGAGTACGGAATCATGACCGCAATCAGGCACACCCTGCCTGACATGAGAGAGGCCGAGAAGGGCCTGAGGGAAGGAATGGACAAGAAGTCATCCTACCCGGAGAAGGTCATCGAGTCCATCGAAGTCGCAGCCAAGAACGGCGCCGATGTCCTCTCGATCGAGTCCATGGGCGGCAAGGAGATGTCCGACTACGGTATCCTACACCAGGATATCCGCGGATGGCTCTTCGGTATCGGCTACCTGGGCTCCATGGATATGGAGTACATGTGGACCAAGATCGTTGACATCGCCAAGAAGAACAAGGTCATCGCTGGCGGAGACACAAACTGCGCCGGTGCCAACACCTCGATGTTCATGGCCGGTGGCTACTTGGACAAGGATATCCCGAGGACCTTCGCGGCAGTTACTCGCTGCATCGCTTCCGCCAGAACCCTGGTGGCAATCGAGTGCGGTGCAACTGGCCCGGACAAGGACTGCGGCTATGAAGGCCCGATCCTGAAGGCAATCTCTGGACGCCCATCTGCCCAAGAGGGGAAGGGAGCCCAAGACGCCCACGCTGACCTGATGGGTAACCTCATCGCGTCGACCTGCGACCTGTGGTCCAACGAGTCGGTTGAATACCACCCGGAGTTCGGTGGCTCATCCGTCCAGTGCTGGCTCGGAGTCATAGGATACGAGGCGGCCTTGATGAACACAGCGAAACAGCTGAAGCAGGACAAGGTCCTCAGGGATATCTACGCAGCATGCGACTCGTACAGATCCCCAGAGGCGTTCTGTCTGCGGTACGACAACGCCTACAAGATCGGAGAGGCAATTGTCGCAGAAGGCAACAACATCTACCTGAGGTCAAGGGCAGCCGGTATCAAGGCAGCCGAATTGATCGCAGAGTCCGCCAAGACCAAGAACGGTCTGAAGCTCAGCAAGCACGAGAGCGACATGCTGAACAAGGTCCTGACCGACCTGAAGGCCCTCCCAGACGAGGAAGGAAAGTTCCTCGATCAATGCCTGAAGGCCTACAAGGACGTCCAGGCGTTCAACCCGAAGAACTACGAGTTGTAAAACGCTTAGTTCCAGAAAACCTCTTCTAAACCCTTTACCAATTTTTCTCCTACGATTTCGGATCCCTCGCCTCCTCAACATTGTTCCTTGAGACTGTTGGAACGCGGCTGGACATCGAAAATAGATCAGGCCAGACCGCAATTAAATTCAATATTTAATACAATTGGTGAACTGAATCCCTGATTCCCTCAAAGGCTCAAAAATGGAAAGTTTGCCATTCCCTCAATTTGCGGGTTTCTAACGATTTCACAAAAATTAAATGGTCTATAAATACAATCAAAGAGAATCCCCTTCCCGCGGGAAAGGTTTAATGGACTCTCGTGATTCATCATGGACGGGGGGTGTCTAATGTTCAACCTTAGCGACGTTGATTTTGAAATGATCTTCAAAAGATACGATATCTTAGTGGAGGCTAAGGAGAAACCTGAGGACATCTCTGCCAAGATCCTGCCGAAGGACCCTCTTCTGAAGAAGGTTGCCGAGGACGTTGTCCTGATGCGCTATAAGGAGATCGAGGCCGATACCAAAGCCGCCCTGACCAAGTTCAGCCCCGAAGAGATCGTGGACAAAGGGTTGCTCAAGGGAATGGAAGTGGTCAGTGAGTTGTATGGCCGCGGGATATACTATCTACCTCAAGTGATGGTAGCGGCCGATGCTTTCGACATCGGACTGAAGTTCGCGGAAAGGACCATGAAGGGTCAATTCCTGGGAAAGGGAAAGGTGGTCATGCATGTCGCAGAGGGGGACCCTCATGATATCGGCAAGAACATCGCCGTTGTTCTTTTCCGCACCAACGGATACGGAGTGGTCGATATGGGCAGGGATGTCCCGGTCGAAGATGTCGTGAAGACCGTGACCAAGGTCAAGGCGGACGTTCTGACTGGAACGGCGTTGATGACCGCCACGATGTCGGCATTCCCAAAGATCGCCCAAAGATTGGTGGAGAGAGGAATCGAGATACCTTTCATATGTGCCGGTGGTGCCGTCAACCGGAGCTATATCGAGTCGTTCCCGCTCGGCATCTACGCTGAAAAGGCGGCCCAAGGCCTGATCTTAGCGAACAAGGCCATCGATGGCTGGGATTGGAAGAAGATCCGGCAGAACTGGGACGACATAAAGAACGGCCGGGCCTGATACTGTTTCGATATAGCCATTTTCCAATTGCTACTGGAATTTCTGTATTACAACCGGTATGCTGAATAATTCAAAATATCGGACCGGCTCTTTCTTAAGCGGACAGAAACTGTTCATCCTGACCCAGGTAGTGTAAATTCAGTCAGATTGGAATCTTAACAATAGCTAACAATATATATCGTATAAACAGGTCTGGAAAAGGAGTGAAGGTTACATGCTCTACAACAATGTGCTCGAGACCATCGGCAGAACGCCGATAGTGCGCTTGAACAAGATCTCGCCGGAAGGCGCAGCGACCATTTATGCTAAGCTAGAATCATTCAATCCAATGCACTCGGTCAAGGACCGGATAGCTTTAGCGATGATCGAGGATGCGGAGAAGAGAGGGATTCTGGTGCCAGGAAAGAACGTAGTCGTAGAACCGACATCGGGTAATACCGGGGTCGGCCTGGCCATGGTCTGCGCTTCCAAAGGGTACGAACTGGTCTTGACGATGCCAGACACGTTCTCGGTGGAACGCAGGAAGCTGCTCACGGCATTGGGAGCAAGGCTAGTCCTGACCCCTGGCGCAGAGGGGATGCCTGGTGCCGTATGCAAGGCCAAGGAACTGTGCGAGAGCGACCCGAAGAACTTCATACCGCTGCAATTTGACAACCCGGTGAACCCCAGGACCCATTTTGAGACCACAGCCAGGGAGATACTTGCCGATGTTCCTGCTCCTGATGCCTTCGTCTCTGGTGTGGGGACCGGCGGGACTGTGACAGGGGTTGGCACATTCTTCAAATCCCAGGGACTGAAGACCCTGATCGTGGCGGTCGAGCCGTCCGGGTCTCCCGTGCTGTCTGGCGGGAAGGGGGGTCCGCACAAGATCCAAGGGATAGGCGCTGGGTTCATCCCTAGCGTACTAGACCTCAAGGTGGTTGACCGGATAATTAAGATCAAGGACGAGGACGCCGCCGAACACACCCGGCTCCTGGCCAAGAAAGAGGGAATACTGGCGGGAATATCATCAGGCGCCGCCCTGGCCGCATCTGTCCAGGTGGCTATTGAGCTAGGTGAGGGCAAGAAGGTCGTATTCATTGCGCCAGATACTGGCGAGAGATACCTTAGTACCGATCTGTTCGGGCCAACACAATAAACCTATGCGGGCCGGTCCTCGATCGCCCCTTCTTTCTCTCCAATCATACAATGATTGTGCTGTGTCTCGTATGCCATCGCCTGCAATATCGCTGATTCGAAATCCTTTATCTTGTACGGTTTTGGCATGACGTGCCTGAAGCCGTATTTACGGTGGTCCCCCATCACCGGGTCATTGCTGTACCCGCTGGAAACGATCACTTTGGCGTTCGGGTCGATCTTCAGCAATTCAACGATCGCTTCTTTTCCCCCCATGGCATTCGAGATGGTAAGGTCCATGACCACAAGGTCGAACGGTTTGCCAGATGTCATGGCTTCGGTGTATCGCTCTAAAGCTTCCTGTCCTCCGTAAACGCTTTCCGCAGTGTGGCCCAACATTTTCAACATCTCTGTGGCTATATCCCTGATCATCTCTTCGTCATCCATCACCAGGACCTTTAATGAGGATTTTTGGGGCGGGGAGTCAACCGGATTCTGTTCCGTTAGACATTCCTCTTTCAATGCAGGGAGGTATAAGTGGACCGTGGTCCCCTTTTCTTTATCGGACTCTAACGAGATGTGGCCGTTGTGGGCCTTGACGATCGAATAGGCAACTGCCAATCCCATACCCACATGGTCCCGTTTTGTCGTGAAATAAGGCTCGAAGACATGAAGGGTCTCGGATGTTGGAATCCCCTCCCCGCTGTCCTTGATGCGGATGTGGACGTATTCTCCGGGGGATATGAACATGCTATCCCCATCGATAAATGAGTGAACGGCGGAGATATTCAGCAGCCCTCCATCTGGCATCGCCTCCCGGGCGTTCTTCAGTATGTGCAAGAACGCCTGCTTTATTTGACCTTCATCGATGTTGACCTTTCTCAGGTCCCGCGGGAACCCAATCTCGAAATGAACATCGTTCATATCGAACACCTCGAACAGGGTCTCGTTGACCAAGTCCTCTAACGGGGTGTCCTTTTTGACTGGAGCTCCACCCCGGGAGAACGTGAGCAGCTGGTTGGAGAGGTCCTTGGCCCGCTCCATGGCCCTCGACATATCATCGAACCATTTGTCCGAATCAAAGTGCGAGATGCCTGATTTCCTTGCAATCTCGATGTTCCCCATGATGATGGTGAGGACATTATTGAAATCATGCGCTATCCCTCCAGCCAACGTGCCTATGGTATGGAGCCTCTCTGCCTTGGCGATCTCCTCCTCCAGGCTCTTTTCAATGGTCACGTCGTGGAAGGCGAGGACCGCCCCGACCATCCTTTCCCCTTCGAAGATCGGGGACGCGGATTCGTTGATCAGCATGTTCCAGGCATCCGACTTCAACGGCACCCGATAGGTCGTGGAAACAAGACCGGTCTTCAGTGTGGTCGTGATCGCGCTCGTGGTCTGCTTTCCTGTACCTGACTCCCTGAGCTGGTAGATTTCCTCCAGCTTTCTTCCGACGACCTTATCCCTATCCATGTCGAGCAGGACCGCGGCAGAGATGTTGACCATTAGCACAACTCCGTACGCATCGGTAACAACGACGCCTTCCGAGATGTTGTTCAGGGTGACTTCCAGCCGTTCCTTCTCGTTCCTCAGTGCCCGTTCCGCTTCCTTCCTTTCGGCAATATCACGGCTGAGAATCAGCAGAGCCTTCGCTCCTGCGATCGTTATCATCTTGGCGTTGATCTCGGTAGGTATCCGTTTTCCTGCCTTCGATAGGCCGGTCAATTCGCGGAACGTGCTGCCTTTTGACCACAGCTCTTGCAGCCCTTCCACAGCCTTAGGGATATCGTCACGAGCGATGAATTCCGCGAATCCTTTTCCGATCAGCTCCTCACGTGTGAACCCCAACCTGTCCAGAGCCTTGGCGTTCGCATCGATTATGCTACCCTTCATGTCCGCAATGTAGATTCCATCTCCAGCATGGTCGAATAGCGTGCGGAACTTCTCCTCGTTGCTCTTGATGCGGGCCTCGATCTCCAATTTTTCCGTGACGTCCTCAATGGCCACCAGCATGCAGGGGACGTTGCCAAGGTCGATCTTCTCCGGAGAGGCGCTGCCTACCCGCATCGTTCCGTCCTTACGGCGGTAGTTGAGGTCCATGTTTCGTTTGAACCCGTTCGACCTGGTACGGTCGAGCAGTTGCCCACGATCTGCAGGGTTCTTCCAAAGATTCAATTCCAGCGAGGTATGGCCGATAAGCTCATCCCTTGAGTAACCTGAAAGCTTGACGAACATCTCGTTGACCTCAATGAAATGACCATTGTCGACCCGCGAGAGCACCAATGCCGCCGGACTAGACTGGAACACCTTGGTATAGAGCTCACGGGACTGTCTTCCGTCCTCCTCCAATCTCTTCCGTTCGGTCACCTCCTTGAATATGACCAGGCTGCTGATGGTGACATGTTTCCGATTGTGGATCTTCGACACCTGGAGATCGTAGAAACGACCGGGCAGCAATTGTACTTCAGCAAGATCCTGGTTCTCCGAACTTACTCTATCATCCAGGAGCTGAAATGGAAAGTCGGGAAGGATGGTGGCTAGTAATTCTCCTGGAAGCTCCTTGTCGTTCGGTTGATCTATAAGGCCGGGAAGAGCGGGGTTGGAATAGAGGAGCTTCTGATTCTCGTCGACGATCAGAACCCCGTCCTTCAGTGTTTTTACCGTGCCGTCGAATGTGAACGGCAGCATACGGAACATCTCGAACCCAAAGGTTCCCACGTAAAGGAGGGCGCTGCTTATCATGATGCCCGTAACGACCATGACCTCCGACGGGACCCAGGGCTCCATCACCATACCCATCACGGTCATTACCAGGGGCGCTATGAAGGAGAACTCAAGAATCACTGTTCGTTTCTTCTGGGCGACACCGGCAGTACGGTTGGAGCACCAGGCCAAGACGGTGGCGGCTGTTAGCTCTAGCAATGCGAAAACGAAGAAGAAGTAGAATACCGGACCCCTCGAAGTGACGAAGGACCGGCTAGGGTCAGCTGCCAGGGCCGTGTCGGCGTAGAATAAACCGTGGAAATCGTTTGTGACCAGGGTGATGAAGATCAACACGCTGATCCCCAGTAGAATGAGCAACCTCTTGCGGTTCAGCCATGCCTTCCATACGGAAAGCTGAATCGAGATTACGAGGACCAATGCTGGAATGAATATGAGGCCCAGGTACTCGAAATTGTTCCAGAACAGTTTGTCCTCCAGGGATGACGAAAGAAGGTCAATCGTATAGGCGAAAACCAAGACAATGATCAAGGCCTGGACGATAGCGAACGTATATCGGCTGGGCAGACGGCTCATCTTCCAGACGATGGCTATCAGGATCGAGGATAGGATGATAGTTATGATGTTGAACAATGCCAGAATCAAAACGCTATCCATCGGCAACCTCGATCGATGGGCAAGAGACACGTCGATACCATATAAATGCGGCAAGTAAGGGTATCAATAATGATATGCATCAAGCGCTGTTGTCCCGACCACCAAGACCGGTAACTATTGCGTGCTTCAAGACGTCGGGGAAGAAGCCTTTCTCACCGGGAATGTTCATCTAGAAGCTTATCCTCAGAGGTTGCCAGCATAATATTATGAGCAAACATATTTGAGTTCGAATCTATCTCAAGCATAGGCCATGAGCTGGAAGGACTCTGTATATACAGTTCTTGAACGTGATCCCGCGGCCAGGTCGTTCACCGAGGCATTGTGGTTCAGTCCGGGCCTTCACGCCATCCTGCTCCAGAAGATATCTCACGAACAGTTCGTCAAGGGCAATTTCAAGCTCGCAAGAGCGATCAACTATTTCGGCCGGTTCCTTACCGGGGCGGACATCCATCCTGGAGCAACGATCGGCAGAGGCTTCTTCATAGACCATGCCACCGGTGTGGTCATCGGTGAGACCACCATCATCGGGGAGAACGTCTCCATCTTCCAGGGGGTGACCCTGGGAGGGGTGAGCACCAGCAAGGGCAAGCGCCATCCCACGATCGGAGATAATGTCACCATAGGCGCCGGTGCCATCGTTCTCGGTAATATCAGCATCGGGGGCTGCGTGAAGATCGGAGCCGGGTCGGTCGTGACCAAGGACGTTCCTCAGAATTGCACAGTGGTCGGGATTCCCGGTCGTGTGGTCAAGCGGGAGGGCGTCCCGGTGGTCAAGATCGATCTTCGCCATGACGAGATGCCGGATCCCTTGAGGGACGCTATCACCAACATCTCCAACAAGCTATCGGATTTGGAGCGGCGGCTTGCGCTGATGGAAGAGCAGCTAAAAAAGCAAAAATAGCAATAGTTGCATGTCAGCAGAGCGATTCACATGGGACTGTCACTATTCAATACAATGACCAAGCAGGCCGAGGATTTCGTGCCTATCGATGGCCGCAAGGTCAGAATGTATGTGTGCGGTGTCACGGTCTACAATGACATACACATGGGGCATGCGCGTTCCATCATAGTTTTCGATATGATCGCCAGGTACCTCAAGTTCAAGGGGTATGGGGTCACCCTGGTCACCAACTTCACCGACGTGGACGATAAGATCATCAACCGGGCCATCGAGATGGGGATCAAACCACTCGAACTATCGGCGACGTACATTGAGAAATACTTCGAGGACATCGAGAAACTGGGTGTGAAGAAGGCGGACATCTACCCGAAGGCGAGCGAATGCATCCCCGAGATCATCGCCATGGTCAAGGGTATCATCGATAACGGATTCGGCTATGTGACCGAGGACGGCAGCGTTTATTTTTCCGTCGACAAGGTGGTCGATTACGGTAAACTCTCTGGCAACAAGCAGGAGGAGATGATCTCCGGCGCCCGGGTATGCGTGGACGAAATCAAGCGCAACCCGATGGACTTCTGTCTGTGGAAGGCTGCCAAACCTGGGGAGATCTCTTGGCCGTCACCATGGGGGGAAGGACGTCCCGGCTGGCACATCGAGTGCAGCGCCATGTGCCTGAAGTACCTCGGTGAGACCATTGACATCCACGGTGGCGGTAACGACCTGATCTTCCCGCACCACGAGAATGAGATCCTTCAGTCCGAGGCGGTCACCGGCAAGCCGCTGGCCAAGTACTGGCTGCACAACGGCATGCTCCAGGTGCAGGATGCCAAGATGTCCAAGTCGATGAAGAACTTCTTCACCGTCAAGGATATCGCCGAGCATTACAAGACCCAGGAGATCCGGTTCTACCTGCTCAACACACACTACCGTGGACCGCTTAACTATAGCGAGAACGCGCTCAACGAGGCAGCCTCCAGCCTGAAGCGGATCCAGAACGCCTATACCGAGCTCCAGGACTATGCCCCGACGGCCACTGGTACATATGACGCCGCAGACCTGGTACAGAAGACCAGGAACGAGTTCATCGAGCAGATGGACGATGATTTCAACACCCGCGGTGCGATCGCCTCCATGTTCGAGGCGGCCCGCGAGGCGAACAAGCTCATGGACCATGAGATGCTCTCCAAGAAGGGAGCGGAAAACGTCATTATGTTGTTCGATGAACTGGACAAGATCCTCGGGATCCTGCCCCAAACGGAGCAGAAGGCAGACAAGTTAGACGATGTGATGCAGATCCTCATCGAAGTGCGCAAGGAACTCCGTAAGCGAAAGGCGTACGACCTGGCGGACCAGATCCGGAACCAGCTGGCCGAGAAAGGCATCGTGCTGGAGGATACCGCGGAGGGCGTGAGATGGAAGCAGGCCTAACAGTAGCCATGAAGAAAGCCATCCTGATCACCGGTGGCCAGCTCAGGATCCCCAAGGATATGGTCCTGCCTTTCATGCCAAGCCGTTCCACTGCTGGCCCTGGTGCTGGTTCCACGTCGATAGTGATCGCTTTTGAAGGGGCGAGATGCAAGAAGGCGATCAGTCGTGAGAGCGGCGAGTTCGAGCTTGTACCGAAGGCTGGAGGATACCGGATCCTACGGAACGGAAAGCCGTTCCTTAAGGACGTCGAGATAAAACCGACGATCGCGCATGCCCCAGAACAGGCATTCTTCAATTTGGCTCAGGATTGCATCTACGACTGCAAGTTCTGCGCGTCCCGCAAACTGGACGAACGCATCACCAAGAACCTTTCCCCGGAACGTGTACTCCAGATGGTCATGGACGCATCCAGGCGACCGGATTTCAAGTCAGTGGCGTTCACCAGCGCGGTGGTCGATTCTCCGGAAAAGACCGTGGAGCGCCTGTTGTTCGTGGTCCGGGAAGTGCGTAAGATGCTGCCCGACGTGCCCATCGGCGTAGAGCCGTACCTCTCCAAACTGAGCGATGTGGACGATTTCAAGGTTGCGGGCGCCAATGAGATCAAGCTGAACATCGAGACCTTCGACCCGGATCGCTTCGCCAAGGTCTGCGGTAAATTGCATTACGATCTTGTCCTCCAAGCACTGGACCGCGCCGTGGAGGTGTTCGGAAAGGGAAAGGTGACGACGAACCTCTTGGTCGGTCTCGGCGAATCGGACGAGAACCTGCTTGATGGGATCAGGTACTTCTCTGAGAGGGGCATACTGGCGACACTCCGTCCGCTGCGTATCAACGATCTCAACCGAGAGGCGCTGACCGAGGCACTCGGTCCACTTGTGCCAGTCACCCCGGAAAGAATCGTTAGCCTGGCGATAAGGGCAAAGGCCATCATGGAGGAGAATGGAATCACATCGAGGACATACCACACCATGTGCCACGAGTGCGGATGCTGCGACATCGTGCCGTTCCGTGACCTGTGATCGTCTGTCAGGGAATGGCTGGAACATCGCCCTATCACTCATTCGAACAGGTCATCGTAGTTCAGAACCTGACATGGTCCGACATGGCATCGAGGACGGTTGCCTAGCTGGCGACATCCCCTTCTTAGCCACGATCTTCAGGCTTGCGGCTGGCAGGCCCTTGTACTGGTCCTTGGTCCCCCGGTTCTCGCCCACCTGTTCGATCTTGAAGCCGGCATCCGAGATTAGCTTCAGATATTCATCCTTCAGGATCGCCCCTCCGATGCATCCGGTTATCAGGGCTTTGTCATTCCTCTGCTTCTGGCTTAGCTCCTTGTACAGGACCATATCGGAAATGTACATGTTGCCGCCGGGTCTGAGGACCCGGTAGGCCTCATTGAACACCTTGGACTTGTCCGGGGCCAGGTTGATCACGCAGTTGCTCAGGATTACGTCAACCGAGTCGCTGTCCACGGGTAATTCCTCAATGTCCCCGTGCCTGAACTCGACGTTCGTGAAACCGTGTCTCTCTGCGTTCCTCCTAGCCTTTTCGATCATCTCCTTGGTGATGTCCACACCGATGACCCGGCCGCCGTTCCCGGTCCTCTTGGCGGCGATGAACGCGTCCATGCCGGCCCCGCTGCCGAGGTCGAGGACGATATCGCCCTCCCTGATCGCACCCAACGCGTTCGGGTTGCCGCACCCGAGCCCTAGATTGGAATCGGGCAGCACGCTGAGATCCTCTTGGGAATATCCGAGGGAGGCGGAGACTGTGATCGGGTTGGGCGAATCGCCGCAGCATCCTTCACCACAGCCGCAAGAGCCGCCCTTCTTGGCGATCTTGCTGTACGCTTCCTTAACCGATTCCTTGATCATGATGTCCCTGGGGCTGGCGATCTCAGAACAACACGTATCGTTCGTCTCTATTCCTATTACCAGAAGGCGTTCCTTCATGGGGCCGTCCTTGATGCTGTAGATCAAGTTACGCCCGGTCCGCTTGTATTTGACTATGCCAGCGTCGGCCAGTACCTTGAGATGCCTGGAAATGGTCGTTTGGTCCTTGTCCTTCAGTTGCTTGAAGTCGCAAGCGCAGCGTTCGTTATTGAGGAGGAAGCCAACGATCTTCAGTCTCGTCTCGTCCCCAAGCGCCTTGAAGAATCTAACCTGTTCTTCGGACATGAATGTATGCATAATTGTGCATATATACATATTTTCGGACTTGAGAAACGAGAGATTGCCAAGACACCGATATCCTTCGTACCAAGAAATTTAGGTTCTCCTAAATATTATATATTGCCTCCTTTGTTCCGCCATCTAATGGTGAGCGAGAACGCAGAAGAATACCTGGAAAGCATATGGGAGCTTAACCAGTTGGGCAAACCGGCCAAGACCACCGATATCGCCGAGGAGCTGAAGGTTTCTCCTGCCAGCGTCACCGAGATGGTCCAGAAGTTGGCGGAGGAAGGTTATGTCATCTACGAGAAGTACAAAGGTGTCACGCTCACCGAGGAAGGGAACCGCATAGGTTCCAAGATAAAACGTCGGCACAGGTTGTTGGAGAGGTTCCTGGTCGATATCCTCGGGGTCAGCAATGAGAAGAGCCACGAGGAGGCTTGCCGCCTGGAGCACACCATCTCCGACGTCAGCGAGAAGAGCCTCTGCCAGATGATGAACAACCCGCGGACATCACCGAAGGGGAAGCCCATCCCCCGCTGCGAGAACAACTGCCTTGACTGCATCGGGGAGCCCACCATCTCGATGTCCATGCTGAAGGCCGGAGAGGCCGGTCTGATAACCCACCTCAAGTGCAACGAGTCCGCCAAAGTGAGGCGGATCATATCAATGGGCTTCGTACCTGGCCGCAAGGTCCGGATCGAGGAGCAGCTGCCGATGGGAGGGCCGTTCCTGGTGAGCATCGAGGACAGCAGGATCGCATTGGCCAAGGAATATGCCGCCATGGTCTTCGTACAGAAGGCCGGCACATGCGGCAGGGACCGGAGTAAGGTCGACACTGGGGTCGCCTGATGGAAGTAGCCCTGGTCGGGCACCCGAACGTCGGAAAATCCGTTCTTTTCAATCGGATGACCGGCGTGGGTGCGATCTCCTCGAATTACCCAGGAACCACGGTAGAGTTCCTCGAAGGGACCGTAGTGCACAAGGGTGTGACATTGCATGTCTACGATCTGCCGGGTACTTATGGGCTGACCGGCGCCACCGAGGACGAAGTGGTCGCGGTCAAGCTGCTGGCAGAGCACCGCCCCGACGTGGTCATAGCGGTCGCGGACGCGACGCGTCTCGAGCCCAGCCTGGTCATGATCTACCAGCTCATCGAGCTGGGCTACAATGTCATAGTTGCCCTCAATTTCATGGACGTGGCGCGCCGGCGTCACCAGATCGACGTAGAACAGCTACAGGACATCCTCCGGGTCCCGGTAGTGCCTATGGTGGCGCTGACCGAGGAAGGCGTGGACGTACTTGTAGAGTCGATAATCGAGAATAGGGCCAAGGTCTCCGATTTCAGCATCAGGTACGCACCGAGCATCGAGGACATCATCCGTCTGATGGTTCCGGCCGCCTCTGCCGTCAAGTCGGTGTATCCTGCACGAGGGGCCATCCTGAAGTTGCTGGAAGGCAACGAATATTTCACTGGGCATTTGCCGGCGAACGTCAAGAAGATGGCGATGGAGGAGCGGGCAGGTTTCAAGCTGAAGTATGATGAGGACATCGACGTTCACATAAACCGGGACCGGTACGGAGAGGCCGGTCTGACCATCCGAAAAGTGCAGAGCAAGGTCGAAAGGAAACTTACCCGGGGAGAGCGCATATCCGAGATCACCCTGAAGCCATCCACTGGCATACCGATCTTGCTGACAGTATTGGTCAGTGTCTTCTTTTCAATTGTGATCATCGGGGGCGCATTAGAAGGCCTGCTCTCAGGGATATATCTCAGCCTCACTTCGGGTTTCTTCTCATGGCTGGCGACCTCAATCGGTGGCACTTTCGGCCATTCCATATCCAGCGGCATAGACCTTTCGATCCTGGCTATCATTTCGATCGTCATCCCCTACATCCTGGTGTTCTATCTGATACTGGCATTGCTTGAGGACTCGGGATATCTACCTCGTGTGGTCATCCTGCTGGACGGCGTGATGCACAAGTTCGGCCTGCACGGTCGCGCGATAATCCCGATGATCGTCGGGACCGGTTGCAGCGTGCCGGCGATACTGGCCACCCGGGTCATGGAGTCGAAGCGGGAGCGTCTGATCCTGGCCACCATCACGATATTGGCGGTGCCGTGTTCGGCGCAGACGGTGGTCATCCTCGGTACCGTCGGCAAGTTCGCCAGCATATGGTATGCCGCACTGATCTACCTGATCCTGCTGGCGATCCTTCTCGTGCTCGGGAGGATGCTCAACCATTTCATGAAGTTCGAGCCCTCCGGATTGATGTTAGAGATCCCTGACATTGCCATGCCCCATCCCAGGAACGTCCTGTTCAAGACCTGGATGAGGGTCAAGGACTTCTTCGTGGTGGCGTTCCCGATATTGCTGGTCGGCAGCCTGGTGCTGGAGTTCCTTATGAACTACGGGGTGCTCGGCTCTTTGGTGGACCCGTTGTCGCCATTCACCGTAGGTTTCCTCGGATTGCCGGCGATCGTCATCGTGGCGCTCATCTTCGGCGTGATGCGGAAGGAAATGTCCCTTCAGTTGTTGGTCATCCTCTTCGGCACGGCGAACCTGGCAACGGTGATGAGTCCGGAACAGCTGTTCGTGTTCGCCCTTATTATGGCGACGTACCTTCCGTGCATGTCCGCAATGGCGGTCATGATCAAGGAGTTCGGGTTCAAGGACTCGATGAAGGTGACGGCGGCCTCGCTGGCGATCGCGTTCTCGCTGGGCGGGTTGGCGCACTTCCTGTTCTCGCTCCATTGATGGCCATATTCCGGCGTGCTTGAAATTGGAGGAAATTAATTGTTTGTTTCCATCAAGAGACACCCGAAAAGAACGCGATCAATTTTGCGGATGGGTGGCTCTCCGCCGATGATGCCCCGATCTAGGGGGTGGAGCCCCCTACACGGTCTTTAGTAGTCCTCGCGAATCGGGGCGGGCAGCAGCTGGCAAGCGTCTGGTCACAAACGAGAGCCAAAGCAATCATATCCGCTGGGACAGCAGCTATGCCGGTTATTATTGGTAAGTGACGGATAATGGTGCGGGACCCTTTGCAAGAGTCTACTGGCCCATGCCCTTCGAAGGGAGAATGTCGGGATCACTTTCCTCGCGGCTGGGAACGAAGTCGTCAGGCCGCTTGGGAAAAAAGGCGTTCTCACAGGATAAGTTGCGATCTTGTAGGGGATGCCGTATCCGAACATCGCCATGATCTGGCTATGGCAGAATAATGGGAAATCGGCCTAGCCCTGCGAGGGTCAATCCAGTATCTTGGTTGCCTTCGTGCGGGCGCAAGGCCAAGTCTGCCCTCACGGGTGGGTGTAGTATGCCTTGATCGTCGGGGAGACCGAATCGATCCGGACGAAGCCAAAGCGCTCGAACTGGACCACTTTATTGACCTCGAACTCGGGAATGGTCTCGGCGTATCCCTCCTTGGTGGTGCCATCGGGCATCAATACCGTAGCTGGCCTCGAATCGACCGGCACCCAGTGAATGATCCTCACCTTTTCCTTCAGGATCCCCAGGTCGTTGCCTATGTACTTGCCCATGCTTGGCTCGACCAGTTCCACGTTGCCCAGGTCCTTCAGTCTCAGTTTTCCCCTCTCCTGGGCGTTGGCCAGGTCCTCGCTCACGACTCGCACCTCGATCGGTTCGCCGACGAGTTGATGCTTCCTCACACCCTTTTCCGGGTGGTCCGGATGCAACGGAGCATGGGATATGAGCCCATCCATTCCAGATATCCTAAGCGATGTCGGGTTCCACACGAAGAAATAGCGGTCCGCCTCGTTCTGCACGATGTCCCGGTTGTAGGCGTACAGGTTCTCCCAGGAGAACTCGATGTTCGCGTCCTTGATGCCGCAATCCACCCAGAACTGCCGGATGGCGTCGGGGGATATGCCCCTCTTCTCCATCGCGCGGACAGTACCGAGACGGATATCGTCCCATCCGGAGTACTCGCCGGTCTTGATGCCCTTACCTACGGTGGAGGTCTTCAAGATCGCTTCCGGGATCGAGACAAGTCCATAGTGATGGTACCATGGCATCTTCCAGCCGAAGTAGTTGAATATGTATTCCTGGCGCAGTGTATTGTTAAGATGGTCGATGCCGCGGATGACGTGGGTCAGGCCGAGGAAGTGGTCGTCGACGGCGACCGAGAAGTTCATGGCTGGATAGACGCAAAACCTCGTCCCGACGCGGGGGTGGGCTTGTTTCACGATGCGCAGCCCGACGAAGTCCCTGACTGCCGGATTAGGATGCTTGAGGTCGGTCTTGACGACCAGTATTGCCTTTCCCTCCTCGAAGTGCCCAGCGAGCATCTTCTCGAACATCTCAAGATGCTTCTCCTTGGGCAGGTCTCGGTGGGGACATGACTTGCCCTCCTCCTTCATCTTCCTCCAGTCGTCCGCTGGGCAGGTACAGATATAGGCAGCGTTCTTCTCGATAAGCTGCCTGGCGATGTCATAATAGAGGTCGAATCTATCGGATTGGATGACGGTCTTGGAGACCTTGACGCCCATCCACTCCAGGTCCTCCGGGATCATCTTGTACGCATCCGGGTCGATCTTCTCAGGGTTGGTGTCCTCTATGCGGTTGATGAAGACGCCATTGTACCGTTTGCAGTACTCGTCGTTCAGGATGGCGACCCGGGTATGTCCCAAATGCAGCGGGCCGGACGGGCCGGGGGCGAAACGCATGACGACGTTTCCGTCCGAGGCTCCGGGAAGATCGGGAAGCACATGGATGCGCTCCACCTTCTCTTTCTTGTTCAGCATGGACGGTTCGATCGTTTCCAGCTCCTTACGCTGGTCATCGATCGCCATCGAATTCACTTTACCAACGATCTCGGCTATGAGAGGCAATATCTCCACGACCCTGGTCCTCATCTCGGGCTGTTCCGCCAGGACCTTCCCCTGTACTGCCTTGGGGTTGGCGGAGCCGTTGTGCTGAACGGCGTTCTGGAGGGCGTATTTCCGGATGACGAGCTCAAGGTTCATATCAGACATAACGCCCTGAGAATGAGGGATGGTTGTTTTCTATCTTTCGCTGGCATGTCAACCTGTGGCACCCTGACCTATATCGTCAACAACCTCTACCATCAACCGAATGGTCCAATATTGGTATGGTTGGGTTGATACCTATCAAAGTTGCCGTACTGGTGTAAGCTTCTTAAACTTGAAACTGATACTATTAAACGGGATGCACTGAAGAGGCTTTGGATACGAAGCCTCGATTTCCATAATTCAATGGGACTGGAAACAAGAATGACCGACTCCATCGAGCCGATGGCCAGGCATCGAGCCGAGTCTGGCGGGAACATATGTCCAATAGCGAACTGCTGATCGAGATAGGAACGATACTGCTGGTGGCATTCATAGGTGCCACGATAGCCACCAAGGCTAAGCAGAGCGTCATCCTCGGCTACATCGTGGCCGGAATATTGATCGGCCCGTTCATGTACATCGAGATCGGCCCTTATGTTTACAGTGGAATCGTGCACGAGTCCGAGCTTATCGATCTATTATCTCAGCTGGGTCTCATACTGCTCATATTCTTTGTCGGTCTGGAGTTCTCCATTGACAAGATCAAGCGGGTCAAAGGTCCGGCCGTGGTCCTATCGTTGATCGACGTCGGGCTCAACCTGTTCACCGGTTTCCTGCTTGCTGCATGGTTGGGTTGGGGTCTGGTCGATTCCATATTCCTGGCTGCCGTCATGTCGATGAGCTGTTCCGCGGTCGCGATGAAGACGCTGATCGAACTTGGCAGGCTGGAAAAGCCAGAGACCGAGTTCATGTTGGGCATGATAATCCTTGAGGAATTCATTTCCATGATGTTCCTGACCGTGGTCGGGGGCCTGCTTATCAAAGGGGACGCCTCATTCTCGCCGACCAGCATGGTCATCGGAATGGTGGCCTTCTTCCTGTTCTTCGCGGTCATGGCCGCCCTAATCATTCCATACGTTGTTAAGCGCCTGGACAAGATGAAGAGCGATGAGCTGTTCGTCCTGTTCATGATCGGGGTTATCGCCATTACGGCGGCAATAGCCGAATACTGCGGCGTCCCCGCCCTGATAGGCGCATTCTTCATCGGCATAACATTCGCAGAGACCCGGATCACAAAGCGTCTGGAGAGGAAGATAGCCCCACTGCGGGACGCGTTCGTCGCGATCTTCTTCGTTTCATTCGGCATGTTCATCGATCCCTCAATGTTCGGTTCCGTGTGGGTGATCATCGTCGTTGCGGTAGTGATCATCCTCATGAACGAGATCATCGTCATGTCCATTGCGGCATACCTGGTTGGTTTCGGAAGAAGGGAGGCGGTCTCCATCGGTGCCTCCTTCAGCGCCCGCGGTGGGGAATCTGTAATGTATGCCAGCGTGGGAAGCAAAGCCGCTGGTGCGACAAGAGGTGCCGAGCTCTATCCGATTGCCGGCGCGATTACCTTTGTCATGTCGGTGCTATGCCCATATTTCATTAAGAATAGTTACGTCATCGCTGATCGCGCAGCCTCCCGGATGCCCAAGTATATCGCCTACGGTGGCTCTATATTCTCCCGTACGATGGGGAAAATGGTCCTTCCTGGTGGTTTCCGGCTCTTCAAGATGCCGAAGGGCCTACTTGCTTCCCTAGCTCTCTACATTGTATCCATATTGTCGATCCTATCTCTGACGGGCGTCCTCCGTCTGTTCGCCTTCCTGATCTCGATCGGAGTATGCGCAGTAGCTTGGTTTGCCCTCCGCCCGGAGATTTTGAAGGTGGTCAGGAGGATCGACTTCTCCAATCTGGGGACGACCTATGGAAATGTTAACGGGATCTCCCATTACATCGCCTCGGCGATCAGCCTGTCGATGATCATGGTCGTCGCCGACGCGTTCGTGATGATCGTCTACTGGCCGTCGGTGATCATCATCTCGATAGCCTACGTGTCATGGTTCATCTATCTCATGAAGCTGGTCCATCACCAGACATGCGACGATTCGTTGAGGATGCCTGAGTTCAGGATGGCTCCGCCAGGGGAGGCGAGCACTCCCATCAGTCCCGCCTTCGGGCACCGGGAACGCTGGAAAGGATTCGATGATGATGAACGACTTTAAAACAGGATCAATGTGGCGTTCATTCTCGTTCACTGAGAAATCGAATACTAGCTATTGCTTATTAATCGGGAAAGGAATCACCCGTTCATGTCAGTCAGGGGCCTCCTGAAAGGGATGCAGGATGTCATGAAGGTCGACGAGCCGCTCTCGCCCGACCTCCAGTTGACCAGAACGCTCGTGGAGAACCAAAAGGTCCCGGTTTTGTTCACCAACGTGAACGGCGGCAAGGTCGTCGGGAACTTGTGGAGCGACCGAACCCGTATCGCGTCAGCTCTCGGCATCACGAAGGAAGAGCTCCTCCCAAAGATGATCGAGTCGATATCCAACCCGGTGAAGCCTTCGGTCGTTGACGACGCGGCGTTCCGCGACATTGAGATGGATTCGTTCGACCTGCGCAAGCTTCCGATCCCGAAGTTCTACCCCAAGGACGGCGGTCGCTACATCACCGCCGGTGTAGCGATCTCCGAGTTCGAGGGCAAAAAGAACGTCTCATTCCACAGGCTAATGTTATTGGACGATCATCGTTTCGGTATTCGCCTCGTTCCACGCCACCTCTATACGATGCATAAGCTGAGCCTCGAGAAAGGCAACGACCTACCGGTCGCCTTCTGCGTCGGCGTGTGCCCATCGGTGCTGCTCGCCGCGGCAACATCTGCCGATTATGCGCTTGATGAAATGGAGATAGCGTCGTCGATGCGGACGGCCTGCATGGGCGAGCCCGTTGCGGTCGCCCAGACCGACAAAGGACTCATGGTTCCGGCTTACGCGGAGTATGTCTTCGAAGGGCGTCTCACCATGGACAAGGTGGATGAGGGACCGTTCGTGGACATCACTGGCACCTATGACGATGTCCGGAAACAGCCGGTGTTCGCAGTCGATAAGATCTATCATCAGAAGGACCCAATCCTGCATGTTGTCCTCCCCGGTGGGCTTGAGCACTTCATGCTCATGGGATTGCCTCGTGAGCCGGTCATGTTTAAGACCGTTCGCCAGGTCGTCCCTCAGGTGCACGGTGTTCGTCTGACCGAGGGTGGATGCTGCTGGCTTCATGGCATCGTTTCAATAACCAAGAACAAGGAGGGCGACGCCATGAACGCCGCAATGGCCGCTTTCACCGGTCACCCGTCGATGAAGAAGGTGACCATCGTCGACAAGGATGTGGACATCTTTAACGACCAGGACGTGGAATGGGCGGAGGCGACCCGCTTCCAAGCATCGCGCGGATTATTGGTCATGAACAACGCGGCCGGTTCGTCACTGGACCCGAGCGCTGACGGGACGACGTCCAAGATCGCGATCGACGCCACTAAGCCGATCGGTGTGACCAAAGGATTCGAGAAGGCAGAATTGCCTTGATTCACGCACAATCCTGAACGGTGTGGAACCAGCAATCACGGCCTGTTCAGTCTTCCTCGTCCAGCCCACATCTGCGTGGTATCTTTTCGATTTGGTCGACGCTCTCGATCGCCTCGGCACTAGTAACGTTTAACTGCTTCAGTTTTCGGGCACTGACCAGTACCCTCGATTCCATCGAGCCGACCGAACTGTTGAAGGCCTCGACGGCGCTGGATAACTGCTTGCCCACCTTACCATATTGGTCACGGAATTTCGAGATTCGGTCATACAGTTCTTTCCCGATCTCACTGATCTCCATGGCATGCTCGGCGATGTGTTGCTCTCGCCAATCATGGGCCACTGCCAACAACAGTGCGATCAGCGTTGTGGGGGAAGCCAGCACGATCTTGTGGCCAATGCCGTACTCGATAAGCAATGGATCATTCTCCACCGCGGCACTGAAGAACACCTCACCCGGAATGAACAAGATAACGAATTCCGGTACACCCTCAAAGGTTTCCCAATAGTTCTTTGCAGATAGCTGATCGATGTGCTTCCTGATATGTTTGGCATGTCGATCCAGGCACTCCTTCCTGCCCTCATCGTCGGTGGCTTCCAGCGCCTCAAGGTATGCGAGTACTGGAGCTTTCGAATCTACGATTATGGTCCTTTCGCCTGGGAGTGATATGAGCATGTCTGGACGCTTCTTCCCCTCTTCGGCATCGGCCGATTCCTGCTCATGGAAATCGCAATGGTCGACCATTCCAGCTAGCTCCGCGACCCTCCTGAGCTGGAGCTCGCCCCACCTGCCTCTGACCCCAGGGGTCTTCAGCGCATTGACCAGTTTCGATGTTTCCGCCTGGAGGCGGATATCGTTCTCGGTTAGTCTTGATATCCCCGCCTGCAGGTCGGAGGAGGTCTTGATCCTCTGTTCTTCCACCTTCTTGATCTCGACGTCGAGATCCGCCAACGATTTGGACATCGGTTGGAGAAGCGTCTCGATCGATTTCTGGCGTACCTCGAGGTCGGACTTTGCCCCTTCTTGGAATTTCTTAAGGTTCTCTTCAGCGAGCGTAAGGAATGATTGATTGTTCTTGGCCAGGGCATCCGAGGATAGTGCTTTGAACGTCTCTGACAATTTGATTCTCCGCCTTCCCTAGCAGCTCCATCTGCTCCTTACCGCGGTCCCTCTCTCCAGATAGCTGAGCGGCCAGGCTAGCGTTGGCGATCATGAGATCATCCCTGTCCTTGTTTGCTGATGTTAATCTTTGGTTCAAATTTGTTATCTCAGCATCCCTGAACTTTACCGCCTCGGTCAAGCCTTGAATATGAGCGCCTGTTTCGTTGAGTCCGCTCTGTCTGGCTGATTCGAGCCTTCCCCTTACCCCATAGAATATCGAAATACCGCCTATTATAAACCCAACTATCAGAAGAATGATTCCAGTTGCATCGTCCAACAATGATCCCCGGCCACTTGCATGGTGAGGTCAATAATTATAGTTTATTCGAGATGGTATCAAAGAATTAGAAAGACCATGTTCAGCCTGGCTAGTGACTGGATACATCCTGTCATTGTTCAAGGCGATGACCGTTCCCATCCCGATCCTGCTCACACAGGGCACATACGATAACTTGGCCCGCAGGACATCGCCATTATACGCGATCCGGTCTGGTTCGATGCTCTCTGCGGTATCGCCATCGGTTTGATCATGCCGTCCCTCTTCCTGGAATCGGATACCTGTCTTCAGGACCGAACTTCTGGACCTCCAGGGTGACAACCGTAGGATCATCGGGAGGATCATGTAGGTAGAAACCAAGAACTCGGGCTTTCTATCTGCAAGGTCGCGAACGATCTTGAAAGGCTTAGTCCAGCCCATCATAATCAAAGTTGAATCAAAAGGATTTACCTGATTGGATGTTCTCTCAGGAACTCCAATACCAGGTTATGATAGCGGTCCGGGGCGATCATGTGTCCGCAGCCATCCAAAAGGACCAGCTTCGAACCGGGTATCCTAGAGGCAAGTTCCTCACCGAACCGCTGCGGGACCATGATATCCTCGTTACCATGGATGACCAGCGTTGGCACCTTGATCGCTGAGATGCGTTCGTGGCTGTCAAATTTGTCCAAGGCCATCTTCTGTCGGGCGAACCCGTCCACCAGGCTAAGGTCTCGTTCCCGGGCGCCACGCTTGTCGTTCTGGGCGACGTTCTCCCTGCCGCGGAAAGCAGCGTTCGTCAGGCACCAGGTTTGCATCATGGTCAGGAAGGTCTCGATACTTGCGCCTTCGCGGACGGTGTTGATCATGGCGTCGATGCCGACGCTGGAGCGTTCTGGCCGGCGCATGTATGTGGACATCAAGGTCAAGGTCGAAACCTGGCCTGGGTGCCTCAGGGTCAATTCTTGGGCAACGTTGCCGCCCATCGATGCACCGAGCACATGAGCTTTTTCGATATTAAGTCCGATCAGCAGACCAGATGCATCGTCCGCCAGATCTTCCATGGTGAAAGGCCGTCCCGGATGCTCGGTCTTCCCTGCGCCACGGTTGTCGATGATGACGACCTCGTACTCCTTGTCGAGCAGTGGCAGTGCCTTCTTCCAGCTGGTCAGATCGCCGCACAATCCGGTGATGAGCAGGAGCGGCTCCCCTGACCCGTGCACCTCGTAGTGCACCTTCGTGTCACCCACGACCATGTGCGGCATTAGGTCTAGTAGAAATGAGGAAAGGAGAAAAATGTTTGGATTCCACAACTAACCCAGAGAAACGTTCTAAGGAAATTTTCGATTCCTTTGGGAATCCCATGATCAAGCGTCTGGCCACAGCTTCGCCGACTGCTCCCTCAGCTTATACTTCATGATCTTGCCGCTGGCAGTGAGCGGATACTCGTCCACGAATGCCACATATTTCGGTACCTTGTAGAACGAGATCCTGTTCCGGCAGAAATCCTGGACGTCGGTCTCGGTCATCGTCGCCCCAGGTTGCAGGATGATGAAGGCGGCCGGCTGCTCCCCGTACTTCTTGCTCGGGCACCCGACCACCTGGACGTCCTTGACGCCGGGCATGTGGTGGACGAAGTCCTCGACCTCCTTGGGGTAGATGTTCTCCCCGCCCCGGATTATCATATCCTTGAGACGTCCGGTCACCGAGAAGTATCCATCCTTGTCCCTCTTGCCGATATCTCCGGAGTGGAGGAAACCATCCTTGTCGATAGCGCGGGCGGTCTCGTCCGGCATCTTGTAGTATCCTTTCATTACGTTGTAGCCGCGGCAGCACAGTTCTCCGTGCTCTTCGTTCTGGCAAAGTTCACCGGTGTCCGGATTGATGACGACGACCTCGATGCCGGGCAGCGCCTTTCCGACCGTGGAACACTTCCTTTCCAGGGACGGTTCCTCGTACCTGGTCTGGGTCATGCCAGGCGAGGTTTCGGTCAGACCATAGACATTGGTCACCTCGGTCATGTGCATCTTCTCCACGCACTCGTTCATCGATTTGACCGGGCACGGTGCACCAGCCATGATGCCGGTGCGCAGCGTACTGAAATTGAACTTGCTGAATAGGGGGTGTTCCAGAATGTTTATGAACATGGTCGGGACGCCGTAAACCCCGGTACACCGTTCCCTTTCTATGGCCATCATGACGGTCACCGGGTCGTACTTCTCCAGGATTACCATGGTGTTGCCCCAGTTCAGGCTGGCCATCACACCGAGCACGCAGCCGAAGCAATGGAACAGCGGCACGGGCAGGCAGATCCTGTCATTCGGCCCGAAGTTCATGTTCGCCCCGATCCAGTACCCATTGTTAGCGATGTTGAAGTGCGTCAGCATGACCCCTTTCGGGAAGCCAGTCGTGCCGGAGGTGTATTGCATATTGACCACGTCGTAACAGCTTAGGGTCGATTGGCGTTCCTTGTACTCATCGGTGGATACCTGGGCTGCGAGCGCCATGACCTCCGGCATCGAGTACATACCCCGGTGCTTCTCCGGTCCCAGGAACATCACTCGCTGCAGGTGCGGGAACCGCTCCGTGTGCAGTTTATCCCTCGGCTGGGTGCGGAGCTCCGGTATCAGCTCATACAGGATGCTGACATAGTCGGTGTCACGGTAACCGTCGATCACGAAGATGTTCTCGCAGTCTGATTGCTTCAGGACGTACTCGATCTCGGTGGACTTGTAGTTGATGTTGATCGTGAGCAGGATCGCCCCGATCTTGGCGGTGGCAAACTGCAGCGTCACCCAGTGTGGTACGTTTGTGGCCCAGATCGCCACCTTGTCGCCCTGCTTGACGCCGAGCGCCATGAGCCCTTTGGCCACTCGATCGACGGTGACGCTGAACTCGCTCCACGTCTCACGGTAGTCTCGGTCGGCATAGACGACCGCTTCATTGCCCGGATATTTCGCCACGGTCTCGTCTAGAAGCTGACCGAGCGTGGCCTCTCTGGTGATCTCCTTTCTTACCATTTGACCACCCTAGAACGGAGTATACACCGATGCATATATCGAGGCCGGACCTTCCGTCGCCGAGCCTACATGGTGCGGCACGACCGAGTTGTAATACATGGAATCTCCCGGCCCGAGCGTGAACGTCTGCTTGCCATAGATGAGCTCTATCTTCCCGGATATGACGATAATGAACTCTTCCCCCTCGTGGGATGACAGCGGCTTCTCGCCCGCCCCGTTGAACTCGATGTAGAATGGGTCCATGTGCCTGTCCGTCTTGCCCTTTCCCAGCGCGAAATAGTGCGCATGGTCCGGTCCAGCTCCTCTGGGCCCCATGGTCTCCTCCTTACGCGCATCTGCCCTGACAATCAGCGGGTCCTCGATGAACTGGTCGTCCATGAACGTCCCTAGCCTCTGGCCCAGTGCCCTGCTGAGCTTCACCAGTACCCCGATGGCTGGATAGGACTGGTTGTCTTCGATGTTCTTGAGGAGCACCAAGTCTAGGCCAGCGTTCTTGGCCAGATCCTCGGGTGTGAGCCCAAGGCGTTCGCGGTACGTGCGTATTCGGGTTCCGAGCTTCTCCGGAGAACTCATTCTATCCCTGCAGTCTGATATGACGGAAAAGGCGTGCCATTCGTCTGGATGGACATATGGCATCCTAGTCCTTCTGGGACGAATGCCCGGGTTTTCTATTTTAAGGTTGTCCACATCGGCCAGGGCTGATTGTAAGAATAGGCACATTCTGCCGTCATCGGTTGGAAGAAAAGGAAGAGGGGCGCCGAATCATGTGATTCGGCGGGTCAGTGCCCGATCAATTTATATTGGCGGCAACCCACGCCTTCGCTGCCTCGAACACCTTCTTGTTCTTCTCCACCAGTTGCGGCTTGGCGGCGAAGCTCGAAGCCAGCGCTGCCACGACCACGTCCTCTGGCAGACCGATCAGACCTAAAGCGCTCATGCAGCCGAGGAATGCGGTGTTGGCCGCCTTCGGCACTCCGTTGTCCGTGGCGACCTTCATGGCCGGGAACGCGATGACCCGGACGTCGTTCCTGACCGTAGGTTTCACTGGCAGCGATTCCTCGTAGATCAGGACGCCACCCTGGTTCACGGTCTGGGCGAACTTTTCCATCGCCGGCTGGTTCATCGTCACCAGCAGGTCTGGCTTATCCACGGTCGGCGAGCCGATCTCATGGCCGCTCATGACGACCGAGCAAGACGCCGAGCCGCCTCTCTGTTCCGGACCATAGCTCGGCAACCAGGATACATAGCGGCCGGAACTGCTTGCAGCCTCGGCGATGACGGTACCTAAGCTCAGAACTCCCTGTCCCCCGAACCCGGAGAACTTGAAGCGCTTTTCCTTGAAAGACGGATCTGGATATGGGTCCTTGCCGGAACCGGCCTCGCCCATGAGCTGTTTCAGGGTGACGCGCTCGATCGGCGTAGCCTTCCTTCCCGGTTCCTCGCTGCGGTCCCGGAAGTTGGCCAAGGGATATACCTTCTCCATCTCGTTGGTGACAAACTCGGCAGACTTTATCGGGTCCATCCTCCAGTTGGTTGGGCACGGGGCAAGTATCTCTACGAAAGCGTATCCCTTGCCATCCTTCTGGATCTCCAGGGCTTTGCGGATCGCCTTTTTGGCCTGCATAATGCGCTTGGTGTCGGCGACGGAAACGCGCTCGATGAACACAGGTGCCTCCAGCTGAGCGAACACTTCACACATCTTGAGCGGGTATCCAGTCCTGGCCACGTCCCTTCCGAATGGTGTGGTCGTGGTCTTCTGCCCCGGTAATGTCGTAGGCGCCATCTGCCCCCCGGTCATGGCGAAGATGCTGTTGTTGACGCAGAATGCCGCGAAATGCTCTCCGCGGTTCGCTGCCTGGAAGGCGTTGTTGAATCCGATGGCTCCCATGTCCCCGTCCCCCTGGTAGGAGATTACCACGCTATCGGGCAGGACCCGGGAGACGCCGGTCGCCACGGCCGACGCTCGTCCGTGCGGTCCAGCGACGTTCCCGCAATCGAAATAATAGAAGCAGAACGCGGCGCATCCGACCGGGCTGACGAAGACCGTCCGATCCCCAATGCCCAGGTCGTGCATCGCCTCGGCTATTAGCTTCTGGATGATCCCGTGTCCGCATCCGGCGCAATAGGTAGTGGTCTTGCTGCCGTCCTTGCGGTCGAACGTCTCATAGAAACTATGTGATCTCTTGATCATCAGAACACCTCTTGGACCAGGTCGTTGGCCGCTTTTATCACGTCGTCGACTTGGATCAGTATTCCGCCCATCCGGTTGCACAGGCGCACCGGTGTCGGTCTCTTACGGTCCAGGTAGAGAATGACATCATTCATGTACTGGCCATTGCTCATCTCAACGACCAGGATTTTCTTTCCGGCCGCCGCCTCATTCAGCTGTTCCACCGGGAACGGCATCAGCGAGATCGGCCGGAACAACCCGGCCTTAACACCTGAAGCTCTCAATTGGTCCACCGCGGAACGTGCCACCCTGGCGCTCGTTCCATAGCCTGTGAGTATGATGTCCGCATCTTCCGTGAGGTAGCTCTCGGCCATCGACTCTTGCTGCATGGCCGCGTACTTCTCCTGCAGGTGGCGGTTGTGGATCTCCATCTTGTCCGGTTCGAGGAAAATGGAACTGATAAGGTTTCCCTTAGTGGCTAGATCACCCTGTACCGACCAATCGGAGGTCTTTGGTCTCTGCGCCTCATGCTCCGGGAGCTTGAGCGACTCCATGACCTGGCCCAGTGTGGCGTCGGCCAGGATCATCGCCGGGTTCCGGTACTTGAAAGCCATTTCGAAAGCCTTCATGGTCAGGTCGCACATTTCCTGGACCGATGCTGGCGCCAGCACGATGCTGTGATAGTTGCCGTGCCCTCCGCCCTTGACCGCCTGGTTGTAGTCTCCCTGCTCCGGACCTATGTTGCCCAAGCCTGGTCCGGTCCTCATGACATTGACGATAAGCGCCGGGAGCTGTGCCCCGGCTAGATAGGACATGCCTTCCTGCATCAGGCTAATGCCAGGACCGGACGATGCCGTCATCGCAAGCCTGCCTGCGCTGGCCGCTCCATAGATCATGTTGATGGATGCGGTCTCACATTCTGCCTGGAGGAACTCCTTCCCCATCTGAGGAAACCACGCGGCGGAGTCCTCAGCGATCTCGCTCGCCGGCGTTATTGGATATCCGAAATAAACGTCGCAACCGGCGTACAATGCACCGATGACCACGGCTTCGTTGCCTTTTACGAACTTCCTCATGGTGACACCTTCTTATCGGCCGTGTGGACCTCGATGGCGTACGGCTCAGGGCAGTTATAGTAACAGATGAAACATCCAGTGCATCCCTCGCCGGAGTATACGGCCGGAATAAATCCCTTCTTGTTGACCTTGCTGGACATTTTTAGGACCTTCTTCGGACATGCATTGACGCATCGGCCGCATCCCTTACACTCGTCCTCGGTGATCACTGGACGGGGCAGTCCCGTTTGCTGGGTCTCTGACATTGAAGCCGCAAATTGGGATGAATCATACTTAAAGCATCGCAAAATCGAAAAGAACAAATCGATTAGTAGAGTAATTTGATGGGTCAAATTGACATCGGATGATAGGGGCCTCATCGTTAAGCAGTCACTACTGTTGGAAAGGGTCAGTTGAAATGACATATCACATCATTTACTCATGTTCTTTAGAAAATTATATATATTTTCTCCCTAGTGAGAGAATTAATGAGGCCCGGACGACCACGATGCTCAAGAAGGATTGAAACAGAGCCAGTTGTCACATATTTCAAACCCCGGGGTGTTCCACTGCGGGAACTGGACGTTATCCTCCTATCCTTGGAGGAGCTTGAGGCCGTTCGATTGGTTGACCTGGAAGGACTGGAACAAGAAGAGGCCGCCCAAAGAATGGGAATCTCAAGACGGGCCCTCTGGCAAGACCTTCAAAATGCCAGAAAGAAGATCGTGGAGGCCCTGGTGAAAGGGAAAGCGATTGAGATCAAAGGGGGGGACTATACTGTGGAAAGGCCTCGAGGATACGAGTGCAAGGGATGCCGTGTCATATGGGAAATTCCTTTCGCATCCGGTGAGTCAATGAAGTGCCCCCGGTGTGGAAGCAACGATATACAAAGGAATCCCGATAAACAGGATGACAATGGAACAGGGTTCTGCGGCCGTGGTCGATGCCGCCCGGAGATGAAGGGAAGGGCCGGAGATGAGGTCTAAATGCTGCTCTGTCCACCGCGTATCATCCCAATGGACAACAAGATATTGGAGACATGTCTTGTTCATCTTTAAATATGGATGAGGACGAAATATACGTCTTCAATGAAATAGAATATAAGTGTAGGAGTCAAAGAAAATGAAAATCGGAATACCAAGCAACAGTCCAGGGGGACTAGACGCGGGCGTTTCTGCCCATTTTGGACACTGCGATCTGTTCACGACGGTAGAGATCGAGGAAAACCAGATCAAAAATGTATCGATGATCGGCAATGATGGGGAGCATAACTGCATGATCCCGGTACGAAAGATGGCAGATGCAGGCATAGACGCGGTCTTAATTGGTGGCATAGGTCGCCGACCCCTGATGGAATTCCAGAACAATGGCATTAAGGTCTTTGTGGGGGCAGCCGGAACGGTTAAGGAGGCCGTCTCCAAATACCTGAGCGATAGCCTTATGGAGGCGACAGTTCAAGATGTCTGTCAAGGCTCCAAACATTGCCATGATGATAAGGGGTGAGCAAATTGTATGGAATATCGATCGATGTAGGTACTAGCGGGACAAGGGTCCATGCTCTAGATCTGCAGTCGAAGACGATCATATCTACGGCCATCACCGTCAGGCATCCGGTCCCCGGAGCGAACGTGATGGATCACCTGACCTACTGCATCGAGGTAGACCAAAACCTGGCCAACGAGTTGATGATCGATGCTATCAACAGTTTGATCCGGCTGTTGGAGATCGATCTGACCAAGGTGGAAAGGCTGGCGGTATGTGGCAATCCGATCCAGTTGTCAATATTCCAGAACATGGAGCTTAGGGACCTGGCATTCGTGGGAGAGAGGTCTCTAAAATCGAAAGGCGTAACACCGCAGAAGAGGGATGCCCGGGTGATGTCGTCGGAGCAACTCGGTATCGACCTGGGTGGACCCGACGCTGAGGTGTACATTCCCCCCTCTATCGCCCATGAGATAGGGGCGGACGCGCTGGCCATGATGTTCAAGACTGGCCTGTTGGATCGAAAGGAACCTTGTCTGGTCACCGACTACGGAACTAACGCGGAGATGGCGCTTAAGGTGGGGGATGAGATCTATACCGGTTCGGCGGCTGCCGGTCCGGCAATGGAAGGTCAGGCTATACGCTTCGGGATGCTGGCCGCACCGGGTGCGATATCCGATATCGACTTTGAGGGTCATTGGCGCTGCAAGGTCCTGGACGACACGCTGATGCCGACAGAGGGCGACAAGATCGACCCAACATCAGGCGATATCATCGAGCAGGGTGTAATGCATGGCCGATCCCGGGGCATAACTGGCACTGGCGTAATCGCGGCGATAGCGACCGGACTCGATACCGGCATGATCACTGCACCGCACATAACGACCGGCGACGGCAAGTTACACCTGCAGGACGGGTTCTACATCGACGACCACGATTTCCAAGAGGCGGCCAAGGCGTTCGGCGCCATGAGAGCCGGGCACTTTACTCTACTCGAGAAAGCGGGGATCAAGTTCGACGACTTGGACAGCATGTACATGAGCGGGGCGTCAGGTACGTACGTCGACGCTCTCAAGGCGCAAAGGGTCGGGCTAATTCCGCCTACACCGAAGAACATCTATCAGGTGGGCAACACCTCGCTGGCGATGGCCACGGACATTGTCAAGGACCCGAAGCTGATGGATACACTGCAGGATATGGCTCGTTCGATCCGGTCAAACCACATAATGTTCGCAACCGACAAGGTGTTCGAGACACTCTATATCCAGGAACTTGCGTTTTGGCAGGAAGGTATGCCAGTACAGTCCTACAACTTCTTCCTGCAGAGCATGGGCATACAGCCACTACCGGAGAAATTCCGAGAGGCGAAAGTGTTCAAGATCGTGCAGCGTGACATACCAGTTCTGGGAGATAAAGGTCTGAAGATCCTGACCGATATCGGGACGCAACTAAAGGGCACCTTTGACGGTTGTATTGAGTGCAAGAAATGCGCTGAGGCATGCCCAGAGAACGCCATCACATTCGAGAACAGGGGGAGTGGGGAGCCGGAGATCACCGTCGCTTCGGACCGGTGCAACGGTACTGCCTGTCTCCGCTGCGAGCGTGGCTGCCCGGAGAAGGTCTTTAAGTTCAAAGGTCTGAAGAGCACCAGGCGGGCGAGAGTGTGACCGAAACGGAAATTGACTAGAAATGGCACACAGGTAGTTTCTGGAATCCCTGGAAAGGGAGGAAGGATTACCTTCGGGACCGCCTCTTTCCAGACCAGCCGTTCAGAATCTAACATCCTTCCGTATGGAATGGGAGTTCCAAACTTCGCTTTCGGCTGATGGAGGCAGAAAGTCGATGGATATCGCCCCGCGAGGGGATGTTGCTTGGATTGTGGGTGAGCCTCCATAAACGGACAGTGGACATTTTGAAAAACTGAATCAAAATGCGATTCCCCCTTCGGGAGATGTCTTCTGTCCAATAAGACTGGCGGTGTATTGGACAAGGCCTCATTGATCAGATGGACCATGCTCACCGTCCATGTTGTCGTGGCGTCCAAGATATCCCGTAATGCGGAAAAGGGGTTTGAAGCCCTTATGGAATAGGCAAATGATCGATCCGAAAGTCGTTCCCCTTCCAAATTAATTGTCTATTTTCGATCTAGTCGAACTGAAATTCCCAGGAATTGCCCTTGACCTTCTTGGCCATGGACATGGCGATCATGCCCGCCTCTAATCTGGCCGCGTTCAGGATGGCTGTAGGGACAGAACAGTGAAGACCAACCTCTCCCTCTTTCATTCTCGTCAAGATTTTGCTGTTGCTCCAATCCGCAATGTCCATCATGTCTAGGGTTTCCAAACCCTCGGCGAACTTTCTCACTTTCCCACATGCCGACCTGATCTTGACATCGAATATTCCGTTTTCTGCCGCGGTCACTTCGACCATGGTGATGTAACTGCACAGGTTCATGTTCACCTTGACCTTGGAAGCCATCGAAATCATCCCCAAATCTTGAGCCTTGTAGCGATACTCAGGCGCAAGACGGATATACTCCGCGCAATACTTCAATATATCTTGAAATGGAGTTTGTATATATGAACACCACAAAGTTCGAGATTCCGGAATGGGCATGGGAATTCCACGGGCATGTCTGTCCGTTCATGCCCATCGGGTACAGAATGGGTATACTGGCCCTGAAAGAGCTAGGGATCGAAAGGGTCAAAGATCACGGCGCTTTTGCCTTGTCTGAGATGGGGGTCGGACATCCGCAGACCTGCATGGTAGATGGCACGATGGCCGCTACTGGATGCACCTATGGCAAATTAATGATGGAACGGCTTGACTATGGAAAGGTAGCCACCATCTTATTTGCGCCGGGAAAAGGGGCGGTGCGGATATACCTTCGTTCCGAATTCCAGGACATGCTGGGCAAGTTCGAGTTCTTCGTCTATCGCAAGAAAGGCGTGGAACCATCGGACATCCCAGCGGACGTCACAGCCAAAGTGGTCGATGTGGTTCTTGAAGCGTCGGATGAGGAAATGTTCAAGATCGAGAGGCTGCCCGATTTCGTCTTTAGCCGGCCCAAGGGATCGTTCTCTAAGGTCAAGTGTAGCAAGTGCAGTGAATATGTTTTCGAACGTTACGTACGCTCAGTTGACGGTAAACCGATGTGCATACCTTGTTCGGAATATACCCAGACCTGGGTGAATGTCATGAAGGGAGTACAGTAGGTAATTCCATGGACTGGCTGTTCTGGGTAGCCGTTATCTCAGTGCTCCTGGTCTCGATCATCTTCTCGATGTTCGGACAAGGAGGCGGCTCCCTCTACACCCCGGTCCTATTCCTGCTGGGCTATTCGGCCCTCATCTCTGTATCCACATCGCTGGTACTAAATCTGATAACCGCCACATCCGCGGCTATCGTATACTATCGCCAGAATTTGGTAGACCTGAAGATATCTGCAGCGTTCATCCCGGGGATCTGTGTCGGCTCCCTCATTGGAGGCGCCCTAGGCAACTTTGTCGATCCGACCTTGCTGATGTGGATCTTTGTCATCTTCCTCATTGGAGCCGGGGCTAGGATGGTCTATACGATTAGGGAGAAGAAGGCCGAGAGCGAGACATGTCCGACCGGTTTCTCCCTAGGGATGTATGCCACGATCATCGTTGTCAGCTTCCTGGTCGGCATATTGTCGGGATTGTTGGGCGTGGGGGGAGGCATCGTCATTGTACCGTTCCTCATATTCTTCTGCAGATACCCCACCAAGAACTCGGCGGGAACTGTTTCGTTCATTGTCATTTTTTCCTCGCTTTTCGGCGTCATCGGTCATTCAGCGTTCGGGACCCTCGAGATCGCCCTGATCGCCGCGGCCGGCATTGCAGTGTTCATCGGTGCGTCGATAGGGGCAAGATTAACATTGAGACTAAGATCCAATTGGATCAAGGTCGGGTTCGGTCTCATAATGTGGGTCTTCGCCATTCAACTGGTAATAAGATTACTGGTTTAGGTCGCCGAGATATTTCTATGAAGTTCAGGATTAGAGAATTTTGCTCAGCGACCGAGTGGTACGAAGCGATGACCGACGGCCCTTGGATTAGAATTCATTGAGTGTTGCTCTTTCTAGACATCCCTGTATCGAGGTTGTATTTAGCGATCCCACTCTAAACATCCTATTCGAGGATGAGAGGTTGTTATCAAGATGTACTCTAGTGGCAAGCCTTGATCCAGGCAAACGCGTAAAAGGATGTTGAAAACGTTTATTCGGAACTGGCCCTGGCCATCGGAGAGAGCAACGATTCAAATAAAACTGAAATGTGAAGTAATTAATATAGGGTAGTGTTGTATTGTTTCAAAATAGTTTGAATTGATGAGAAAAAGAGCGAGTTGGCCATGGTGATTATTGAGATATTCGGTACCGGTTGTGACAATTGTGCGCGTCTGGAGGCAAGGGTCCGGAATGCAGTGGAACGACTAGGGATTAAGGCTGAAATTGTCAAGGTTGAGGATTTTGAAACTTTCATCCGAAGAGGGATTAGCGCAACTCCGGGGATGGCCATCGATGGCGAGATTGTCACTCTTGGACGCGTCCCAACGATAAAGGAGATCATCGAGATTCTGACCGACCGTAAGTCGAACACGCTGAAGTTTGATGATACTGGTCACAGTAATAAGGACAGCAAGAACAGCTGCGGAAATTAAACATGGTAAGGTTGGCAATATGAAAAAGAATTTGATAATATTCGAAGGGATGCTGTGCTGTTCCACAGGCCTCTGCGGTCCAGAGCCAAATCAAGCGCTGATAAAGCTGAGTGAAGATATCAAGAGACTACAGGTGGAGTTTCCGAATGAGAGCATATCTCGGGCTTCCTTGTCATTCAATGCAAAGGCTTTCTTGGATTATCCTGAGGTCCTTATGATGGTGAAGGACAGCGGGACTGACATTCTGCCGATCACCGTACTGAACGGCAAGATCCTTGAAAAGCAGAGATACATGACGTATGAGGAGATGAAAATAGCTCTTCTGGATGTTTAATGACCGAGACCTTCTGTTATTGAGATATGGAGATTAAAGGGTGATATAATTGAATTCTCTGATCGAACCGGAAAAAGGCAAGACAAAGTTTATTTTCTTCAGCGGCAAAGGAGGAGTGGGCAAAAGCACTATGAGTTGTGCCACGGCGCTGTGGCTGGCACGCAAGGGATACAAGACTCTCATCGTCACAACCGATCCTGCCCCGAATCTCGCCGATATATTCGGCCAGCCGATCGGGCACAACATTACCCCGATAATAAATGTCTCGAATTTGGATGCGATCGAGATAAATCCTGATGTTGCATCCCAGGAATATCGAGACCGGATGATCTCCCCCCTGAAGGGTATCATTGACCAGAAGAACCTGGACTCGATGATGGAACAGTTGAAGAGCCCTTGCGTGGATGAGGTTGCAGCCTTCGACAGCTTCATCGAGTTCATGGACGACCCGCAATATGATGCCGTTGTCTTCGACACCGCGCCTACCGGTCACACCATACGGCTGCTGGAACTGCCCAGCGGGTGGTCCACCGAACTGGATAAGGGAGGCTCGACCTGCATCGGTCCGAGTTCATCGTTGCAGGGGGCCAAGGTGAAGTATAAGAAGGCAATCGGTTACCTGCAGGACGGCAAGAAAACATCGTTCATTTTCGTCCTCAAACCGGAGAGGTCATCGATCACCGAGACCAACCGGAGTATGGAGGAATTATCCAAGCTGGGGATCAAGACCAGCACCCTCATCATAAATGGTGTTATGCCTATTGAGGCTGCCACAGACAAGTTCTTCAAGAAGAAGAAAGCGGAGGAGGACTTGATGCTGGAGGAGATCGAGCGTGACTTCGTGATAAACGAATTGCTATACCCGCTCCAGAACACCGAGATAAATGGGTTGGATGCCCTGCAATCAGTGGCTTCCTACTTGTTCGATGGAAAGCAAGTCCAAGTGCATAGCGTATCCGAAAAAGCCACCTCGATACAGACCAAGGTCGTAAGTGACATGGATGCGGTAAGAAAGCTGTTGCTTCCCATCGATGGGACAAGGTATATTTTCTTCACTGGAAAAGGGGGCGTGGGCAAGAGCACACTAGCTTGTGCGACCGCTGTGCATCTGGCCGATGAGGGGTTGAGAACGCTCATAGTGACCACGGATCCAGCCTCGCACCTTCAGGAGATATTCGAGCAAGAGATCAGCTATGAGCCAACTCCAGTGAATGGGGTAAAGAACCTTGATGCGGCCAGAATAGACCAAAAGGAAGCACTGGACGAGTATAGGAAAAGAATTCTTGCCTCGGTGAAAGACCAACCGGAGGATGTCAAGAGGTCGGTGGAGGAGGACCTCCACTCACCCTGCGCCGAGGAAATGTCCGCCTTCGAGAAGTTCATGAGCTTCTTCGAGCTGGAAAATTATCAGACCATCGTCTTCGACACAGCGCCTACTGGTCACACCATACATCTGCTGGAACTTCCCTCCGATTGGAAAGGTTTCATCGATCTGGGCACATTATCCAAGAATACCTCCGAAACGACCCGAAACAAGTATGCTGGCGTGATCGAGACAATGCGGTCTAAGGACAAGAGCACGTTCGTGTTCGTCGTCTATCCTGAGTACACGCCGATCATCGAAGCGTGGAGGGCTTCCCAGGAACTGAAGAAGCAAGTGGGCATCGAGACCGCGTTGGTGGCGGTGAATTATATTCTGCCCAAGGAGTATGGCCATAACGCTTTCTTCGAAAGCCGGAGGAGGCAGCAGGAGAAATACCTGGGAGAGATAGAGCCTAGGTTCCACACTCCTTTGTTTCTGGTCCCTCTTCTCGACCATGCGCCCGAAGGAGTGGATAACCTGCGGTCACTGGCAAAGACGATATACAATAAATAGGGCCGGCGACCCGCCACCTTTTTTTGTGAGGTTTGCCCGGCTTGAAAATAGTTACTTTTTTTGAAAATGTCCATCATTCCTTTCGGTTCTAGTCAAATAACACTAGTGCTAATCTGGCATCTGCGACTTCAAAGAAAGACAAATACATTCATATCCTCACACCCGCCCTGGATAAGAATCACCATGTAGGCCTTGCAATCAAGTTATACCTGAAGCAATTCGGATGAGCAGGCCGTCCAGCTAAAAACCCAAATAATCCGAAATCCTTCGATTCAAAATTCAGTTGCTGATCATTTTTTTACCTTGCTCGGTCAGCACGTAAACGCGCCACCTTTTCCTAGAAGACGAAGAGATCAGTTTTGCCTCCTCCAGTATGCTGAGATGATACGACAACCCTGAGTCTGTTAACCCTGTGATTTCCTTTAAAAGGCAAGGACACAGATCGATTATCAGGAGGGCGTGCAATATCTGCAACCGGATAGGGTCAGACACCGCATGAAAACGTTCTGCTTCGGAAATAAGTTCTGCCTTATCGGGAACTAGACGTTTCAACCCTTCCAACCCACCTTTGTCGTGAAGGGCCACTTCCATCTCTTCAGGAAGGTTCAGCCCGTCAGTACAGCATTCTTTCTTTTTTGCACTCTTGACGGCCATTTCGCATCCTCTGTTCTCTGGGTAATACAAGATTGTCGATTATCCACTTATTGATTTCATTCCTGCTTTTCCTGAACGTAATCAATTTATCTTGTTCAGTTCCTACAAATCCCAACGGATCCTCAAAACCGTGGTATGTCTGCTATTTGCCTCCAGGAAAGAATGGGCATGCCTCCTCAGCACTTGAGTGGACTATCACCACATATTCAAATTCCTGCCCCCTCGAACTCGACAAGCCTTTGGACTGATGATTTGAGAGATCGATGTCCAGCTCGGCCATGACCTTAATGGAGTGTGGATGTACTTGACTAGGCTTAGTGTCGGCGCTTTTTGCGGTCAGGATACGTGAGCAAAGGCTGTTTACCAACCCTCGGCCATCTGAGGCCGCGCTGAATTATGCTTACAGATAAACAGTACTGATTGCATCGATTAATCACCCTCAACTGGCAATAAAGGTAACAATGGTTAGGAACTTATTTATATCGAATAAATGTCTTACTTCAATAATAATTGAAATGTAATAGCCAGAGTCTATAGTAGAAGGGAATCTGATGAGTGAGACCGTCGGAGCAAACAGTCTGCCACCAAGCGGATTGAAGAAATTATCATTCTTGAACAGGTACCTGACCGTTTGGATATTCGCCGCCATGGGGTTGGGTATAGGGTTGGGAATCCTTATTCCGAGTTTGGCCGATTCCTTGAACAAGATGAGCGTTGGAACGACTTCTATCCCAATCGCGATCGGGCTGATATTAATGATGTATCCTCCGCTGGCTAAGGTAAAGTACGAAGAGCTTGGCCAGATCACGAAGCAGCCAGAAGCGAAAAAGATGTTCTCGACTTCCCTGATGTTGAATTATGTGGTCGGGCCGCTCCTGATGTTCGCACTGGCATGGATATTCCTGCCAGATCAACCACTGTATCGGGTCGGTCTGATATTGACCGGCGTCGCGAGATGCATTGCCATGGTCCTGGTTTGGAATCAGTTGGCTGAAGGGGATAGCGAGTACGTCGCAATCCTCGTCGCCCTGAACTCGATATTCCAGATCGTTCTGTATTCGTTCTACGCATACTTCCTGATTACTGTGTTGTCCGATGTCGTAGCTCCCGGTTCTGGAGTGATCGTGGACATATCCATCGTGTCTGTCGCGATTAGCGTGATTATCTACCTAGGTGTACCTTTCTTTGCCGGTATCATAAGCCGTTATACCCTCAGACCGAGGATGGGCACTGACTGGTATGATAACAAATTCATACCGGTGGCAGGGAAGGTCTCTTTGCTGGCATTGCTATTTACCATAGTGGTCATGTTCTCGCTAAGGGCCCAGTCGATCGTCGATACGCCTTTCGATGTGATCAGGATCGCGATCCCGCTGCTCGTCTATTTCGCCGTCATGTTCCTGTTATCTTTCTGGCTATCCATACGTTTCAAGTTCGATTATCCTCACGCAGCGGCGCAATCATTTACCGCGGCTAGCAACAACTTCGAACTGGCGATCGCAGTCGCGGTCGGTGTGTTCGGAATCAGTTCGGCGGTGGCCTTCGCCACGGTCATCGGACCATTGGTGGAGGTGCCCGTGCTGATTTCACTGGTGAACCTATCGCTGTACTTCCGTCGGAAATACTACGATAAGAACGACAAGGTCAAGAGCACGGCTCAGGATGGCAGATAGAATGGACCCTAAAACCAAGGAGCTGGTGGCCATCGCGGCGTCAATCGCCGGACGCTATCAACCATGCTTCCGTCATCTTCTGATGAAGGCTAAGGAGCTGGGGATCAGCGAATTGGACATCCGAGAAACCGTTGATTTTGCTGAACGCATCGGAAATGCTGGTGGACAGCGCATGGATGAGTTCGTTGCGAGCTTATTGAAGGAAGGGATAAAGGAGGGGGAGAAATGACCATTGAAGAGATAGACCTGTACAAACTGAAAGCAGATGACATTGTGAAGTACCTGCCCGAGGGCGACAGTTCGGCCTGCGGCGCAAAAAGCTGGGCAGAATTCGCTCAGATGCTGATCGACGAAAAGGTCAAGGCTGTGAGCTGTACTAAGATCGAAAGGAGAATGGCTGAAGCAATCGATGCGGTGCTGAGCATAAATATCCGTCTGCCGGAGAGCGACCCTATGCAGCAGAAGGTACCGGAGAAGCTTTTCGAATACAATTCGCCCGACGAGAACTCCCCCGTGTTGATCACAAGCAATTCGATAATCACCCACCAGATCTTGAAGTTGATTTTCAATACTGCCAGGGTCAAGGCGTTCGTCATACCGGTGGATACCAACGGCTTTACCATGGACAACTCCGCGGTGCAAGGGACCCTAACACCGATGGCGGCGATGAAAGCGATCAACGAGAGCGGGATAGCCAACAAATCCTCTACGAGAAAGGCGATGATATCCGGCCTGGCCGGCGACCAGAAGAGTAGCCTAGAGCGCATCACCCGATGGAGCCTGGAGATCGGGCCAGTCAGTGGTTTCGAATTACCGATGTACCTCTTGGCGAAAGGCTGACCGGACCTAAATGGCCTTCCAATGACTGGCGACCGACAGTTGAAGGGATAATATTCACCTGGGCACATTTATTATGCGTTTGGGAGTCCTGATCCATTAGATCAGCGCCTCCGCTCCCCGTAACGCGGGGGCGAGCTAGGAAAGCTAACAACAATGATACCTGCCAATAACACTATTCGACCGATCGCCATCCATCATCATAATTCGAGATGAACAAGATGATGTTTCTGCAATATTGTGCGGTGGGTCCTTCTGGAGCAGACCATTGATTCAACGGATTTCATCACATATTCATCGTATGAGCAGACCAAGGCAAGGTCGTGCGGAAAGATAATTCTATAACGCCTTTGGTATAGCCACGCTCCTAGTCCTATCTGCATTCACCATATCTAGACATTCTCTCGATTGCGGACATGTCCGGACAAAGACACCTTAGGCGAACAGATAGGATCCAGATGCTAGGTCTGACCCGGATATGACCACATTGTCGTTAATGACCTGAGTGGCCAGATATGCCGGGTGACAATCCATCCCAGAACAACCTGATTCAGTGATTTCTCCTATTGCGATCCCCATGTTGCAGCAATTTTCCACCATCATGTCATTCTCCTGTCTGAAACCTTGGTGGGAGGGATAACAAATAGGGCATTCATCGAACGCGGTATGGACTGTCCCTGATGAATCCTCCACGACAAAGAATCGCACTAAAGAACCGTTGAGGTCACACTCATACCATGTAGCGGTTTGGCTGATCGAACTTAGAGGTATTGCTACTGACGTCGAGTTGAAGTTCTTAATCGTGATCACTGTGGATTGGTTCCCTTTCGCCTCAGGCTTATAATTGGAAAATAATACCACGCCTGCGATCAAAATAATAACAACAGCAACAATCGCAATTGCTTTGTATTGATTCCCATTCTTCTTTCTAGGTTCGCCTGCATTTTCAGTCTGCGTCTCTCCCTTTTTTTCATTTACCTTTGCCATCGTGCCGAGTCTCCGTGTGTGCTATTTATCATTCTGTCAGTTCCATATCCTTCAACTTACTGACTATCCAATTTTTCCTTGTGTATCAAAGATTCGATGTCGCGCCGTTTAAGGTTCATTTTTCGCAACTCTCGACTAAGAACGGGCAAAGATGAAGATTGGCCATTCATCTAATGATCCGGTCGATTCTCCGAACTTACATCACCAGACATTTCATCCCCGGTCTCAGCCATTTCGATCTCCTTGGTATTGTATTTCCTATTGGTGAGGTACACAGCTCCGAATACGATCGGCGCACCGAGTACACAAGCACCGCCTGCTGGGCAAGAACCGCATGAGATTCCGCAACCACCTGAGGCCAGGAACGCGATGGGAGCGCTTAATGCCCCCAAGGCAAAGCCGGCCTTCCCTAGTCCTTCACGGATCACCAGATCACCTCCCAGATTGGAATGGTGGGTGGTTCCTCATCGGGTATGTCTTTCCAATGACCCCCGTTCCGCAGGTCACGACCCTTTGGCCTATTCTTCTAGTTGTTACCAGCCTTTTTTTCATCATCACCCCTCCCGTAGCTATACGCCTTGAAATTGCAGTTATTAACACATTCATGACAACCTATGCACAACGTATCCTCCACTTTTCCATCCTCTCCAATGGCTTGCATCGGGCAGGTCACGCTGCATTTTTTACAGTTTTTACAGTTGCTTTTGTTGAATGTGGTCTTGTAGAACCCCAATTTTGATCCCGCAGCATGCGCCAACCCTGAAACTGCTCCCAGAGGACATAAGAAGAGGCACCAACCCCGCCCTCCCACCAATAGCACCCCGCCGATTACTAGCCAAACCAGAAGAACTATCATACCGGATGAGGTCCAATTCGCTAATAAGCCTAGATTTCCTGTGGTCAATGCGGTGGAAAAGTTCTGCAGGGGTGCTGATGAACAATATCTGCAACAAATCGATCCGATATCAGTGGTCACCTTGTAGCCAACAATGAGGGCAACTGCGAAGAAGCCTGTGAGAAATCCATATCTGATAGATCTGGTGACTTTTGGATCCTTGAGTTTCACTCTCGCTTTTTTCGGCAAGGGAACGATCCTGCTAAGTCCCTCTGAGGCTGCACCCACAGGGCACAGATATCCGCAGAATAAAGGTCCGGCAACCACGGCGACGACGATGACCGACAACACAAGCCATGCCGCGACTGACATGAATAGGGCCCCAAAATTCCCCATCGCTAAACTGATAAAAGAATTACGATAACAAAACGTATGCAATGTTGGATTGGTTGTATTCCCGATCACATCGAAGATGGCGTTCGTCAAGAAAGCAAATGGTGCTACCAGAAGAAAGAAGCCAGCCACCATTGTAACATATCTGACCTTGTTCCTCTTCAACACTCTCAATCGGTCGTTAGTTGACATATGCGATTCACCTATCAGACTTCGCTTTTTTCGAGGTTAACTTGCTGTAGGCGACCGTCCCAATGACCGCCCCTGCTACCATCAATAAAGCGAGAATTAACACGAGATCGTAACCATAGGCTCCCTTTGCCCCATGTCCTTCAAAGGAAGAGACCATCGCACTATATCGACCAGCCCCGAATGTAACTCCAAGCATTATCAAAAAAGGCGCTATCAAAAGGACTTTCCCTTTGACCTTCATAGTAGCCCAACCTTTCCCTTGATTCGTCTTTCAACCGTACATTTTCTTGCCAATACGATCACCCGTCATTCCGAGCATTTTTTGGACTATCTAAACAATAGTCAATAATATTCTAATATGAATGCCAAACCTAAGGGATGCATTCGGTTCGAATTTTGATAATATGCACACTTGAACTGCTAATATATAATATTTTTTGTTTACACATATGCCAGTATACTTAATTCATATCAAATTGAAATCATTCATGAGCATTTCATTGCCTCTGATGTCATCTATCCTTTAGAAATAATCATCATTTGCAGGACTCAATAATTGATGTATAATAATTCGTATATAAAAGTAATTATTCCTTTCATGACTGTTGTTCTGCGATGGATTATTGGGATTTGGAGATCGACCTATTCAGCTGCCTCGAGGAGCCCCGTCACTTATTGGCCGAAGACCAAGCACAACGGTACGTTGAACTAGAAGGGAACGATTATTGGAAGCATCACACTAGGTGTTCAAGTGACCCGCGTAGTGAAAGTGCGGAGGGAGCGATTAGCCCCATGGTTAGATGGAGAGGTCAGGCGGCACTGCATCCGATGCGAAGCCGTCATTGACAGGATGGATCATTATTGTCCTTTTTGTTCCTCGCCTTTACGCAAGGAATGCCCAATCTGCCATTATTGGGTGGAGATGGACACGACATTCTGTATTTCCTGCCGTCATGGATTCCCGCTACCTCCACTACCGAAGGCGACAATAAAGATGTGGCATGTCGATAAATGACTCCAGATGACTTAGCATTTAGCCTCTGTTCTAGTGTAATTTCACAGGTGAAATCTTTAGTTAATGATAGACTAGACCGAACTGGGCCTGTGAGGTACCAATATGATAACAATGAGGGGCCGATTGCTGACTGCTTTGGACCGCGGGGTAGTGGACCGGGCGCGTTGCGTAAGTCCTGACCAGACCACCATTGCAGACCTCAGCACGCCGTGGGCGCGGGAGGCCATGCATATAGAATGTAGAGCTCATGACCATGTTGGCTTCGGCTTCTGTCACCTTGGGCGACCAGGAAGGCACCCAGTTCCCTTCGAGACCACAATGGATTCATCGGCCTTCGGTGCAGGAGTGGAGATGGTCAATGATACCTTGGTTAATGTGGGCGGCCAATCTCTCGATGAGATTGGATGCGTGCTGTTTGGTATGTAGTTTATGAAGGTGCATCATCCATTTCTCATTGGCGACGGTCTGTTTTCCATACTCAGTCGTGACCTTCAGCATCTCGTCGATTTACGGTTCGACCCATTTCTCCAGTGGCACCCGATGGTGCGTGTAAGTGAACTGCTCAGGGTCTTGAAAACACATTCCTAGGTCGCCGCCAATCCGTAAGAAATAAAGAAGATGATATTGAACCCTTAGGAACGGGTCCGCGTTTCGATCATATGTTGAAGATGCTTTTCAATGATAGTAATCGCCCAGCCCCGTGGGCGATCCAGGGTGACTAGATGGGCAGCAGCACTATGCTTTGTGCCTGAGGTCGATTGTCTCCTCGCGCTCCTTTCCTATACCTATGATCTTGACCTCGACCTCGGTCACTTTGGCGATGTAGTCGAGATACTCCCGCATGTTCTTTGGCAATGCATGATAGCCCTTCTGTGCCACTGCCTTGGACTCGCCCTCGGCCCAGTCCTCCCATCCGACAAGTTCGTCATAGATCGGTTTGGCCCTTTCCAGCTTGTGCAGCGAGGCGGGAAAATCTTCGACCTTCTCCCCGTCGATCTCATAGGCAGTGGCGACCTTTATTGTCTTCATGCCGTTCATAACGTCGAGCTTGGTTATCGCCAATCCGGTCAGTCCATTCAACCGGCATGCATGCTTCACCACTACTAGGTCAAGCCAGCCGCAACGACGTGCCCTTCCGGTCGTCGTACCCCATTCTCCGCCTTTAGTGAGCAGGTATTTGCCTAGATCGTCATGCAGCTCGGTCGGGAATGGTCCGGCGCCCACACGCGTGGTGTACGCCTTTGTGACTCCGAGTATCTCATTGATCTTGTTCGGACCGATACCAACGCCGGTGCATATGCCGCCGGAGATGCAATTAGAAGACGTGACGTAAGGATATGTTCCATGGTCTATGTCCAGCATGGTTCCCTGGGCACCTTCGAACAGCACCTTTTTGTTGTGTTTCAGCGCCTCGTTGACCAGCACAGAAGCGTCGACGACATACTGCTCAAGGTTCTTCCCGGATTCTAACAGGTTCTTGACCAGCTGTTGCTTGGCGTCCATCTTCGGTCCGTCAAGGATCCGGAGGAACTTCTCCTTGACCGGGTAGATAATGTCCATCTTCTCGTTCAGCGCATGCTCGTCCAGCAAATCGCACATCCGGATACCGGATCTAGAAATCTTATCAGAGTAGCAAGGACCAATGCCGCGACCAGTGGTGCCCACGCCCTTAGCGCCGCGTTGTCTCTCTTCGGCACCGTCGAGCAATTTGTGATATTTGGTTATGACATTAGCCCGGTCCGAGATCCTCAGGCTCTTCATCGAATGGCCCCGGTCCTCGATCTGCTTCATCTCCTTCAGAAGTTCTTCCGGATCAACCACGCATCCATTCCCTATCACGTTGATTGTGTTATCGCGGAGGATTCCGGATGGCAGCAGGTGAAGCCCGAAAACGTCATTCCCGATCTTGATGGTATGACCGGCGTTGGTGCCACCCTGATAACGCACGACGAGGTCGGCTCCCTCGGCGATGTAATCAGTGATCTTACCCTTTCCCTCGTCTCCCCATTGCGTACCAATGACAGCGATACTAGGCAGGTGCTCACCAGCAAGCGCCAAATCCGTCTCTGTGTAATTAAGTTTTGGTTAGGGGATGCCTATCTCCCGGTAAGCGGCCAGTATTTCCTCGAAGGTCCGGTCCGATTTGAAACCAGTAGGTGAGAAATGGGTTCGGGACGCCGCCCCAAGCTGCTTCATCCTCTCTATCAGGACCTCACGCTTGGGCGGGGACAGCTTAGCGACGGACGACAGCTCGTTATTCTCGAAGAAATAGGGTACGTCAAGTTCCTCCTTCCAGAGGTCCATGTACTTGACGCAGCGGTCCCTCTCCGCGAGCGAATCGGGCATCTTCATGGAGTTGAGGAAGTCCTTGTCCGCCAGGGGTCCAAGCCACATCGGCCCGCAATCCTTCAGGGTCCGAGGCCCTTTGGAAATAGTCCTTTCGTGATTGGAGCGGTCGTACTGCAGATATCCTATCTGGTCCAATGCTGCGTCTGCATGATACGCGGCTTGAGGCATCCTCAGGTAAAGTCTCATGTAATGGTCGGCGTAGAAGCATAGCATTGGGACCGTTCCTTTGTCCAGCTTCGCCGCTTCCTTGGCGACGTAACCTATCAGGATGCGCAGGCCCGCCTCATGGCAGAACTCTCCCCGGCAGGGTATCGCCCCATATCGGCGCACGCATTTCTTTGTCTGCGCCCCGGCCAAAGGAGCGGTGTCGGTGGCGGTTATTGCCAGGATCCCGTTCCTCTTCAAAGCTTGCAGGGCTGCCGGAATGAACTCCACCGGCGTTCCAAATGGGTCCAGGTCCACATAGTCATAGTATTCCTGGGCCAGCTGGCACCGCAGGTCGTTGTTGATCGCGGTGCAGTTCTCGAGACCGTTAAGAATGATGTTTTCCTTGATGAACTCGGTAGCCGCCGAATCCCTGTCGCATATGTCAAAATGGATGTCCGGTCTGGCCTCTTTGGCGATACGCAGTGCGCGAACGCCCGTGGCCGACATGGCGTCGATTGCCGTGCGCACCGTAACCTGTGGTGAACTGAAGAACATGACCGACACGTCGCGGTTGAACGCCATCTGACGGTTGTAGAAGACCCTTCCCTGCATCTTCCCTGGTCCATGATCGGTGTGATTGACAGGGATATAGATGTCCGTAGCGCCTTCCCGGGATAGCTCAGAGTCGGCCGGTTGGCTCAAAGAAGCTCTCCCTTCATGAGCTTCATGATCTTGTAAGGCAGAAGGTTACGGTTGATCGGAGTGACCTCCAGAATCCTGACGTCATCCCTACGACGGATGTCCTGAAGCAGTGGGTTGCGCGATTTCTTGTGCAGGGTGAGCAGAATGGGCTTCTCCACGTCCAACGCCGCCTTCACCGCGTTTACGAACTTCTCGCTCTCGACCTCGATCTTGCCCACCTCATCAATGACGATGACGTCGGATTCGATACACGCCGTTTCCAACGCCCGGACCCCGACATCCTCCAAAACGCTGAGGTCGACCCCGTACTTACCCACCATGAACTTGCTTGTTATGTCCGTGGAGGCCAGCACCCCCCTCTCCTTTGTGCGCCAGTCGATGACATAGAAGCCACTGCGCTTCTTATCGTCCATAATTGGCTCGGTGATCATTCCTCCGACCTTGAGGTCCTCCGCCTCGAGCATCTCGATAACCTTTACCAGGGTATGCGTCTTACCCGCACTTGGAAGGCCAGTTATACCGATCTTTATGTTGTTCATTCAATTCACCGAAGGGCGAACCAGGCCCTCACTAGCAGGATGCAATAGAATTACCCGTAACGCGGTAGACACTATTTATCTTTTCGATGGAAAAAATTAGTCTCGTCGGTCAGTCGGGTTCGCTCCTCCAGAACCGACCTGACGTACATGAGCGGATAATGTAGCTCTTCGATATATCGCATTTCGGCCACGACGGTAACGCCGTCCATCATGACGGTCAGCGTCACCTCCATCATCGGGCCGGTCAGCGCCTGGTAGTCGTATTCGTCTGACTTCTTGCGCAGAGCCTCCCGGGAGATGTGCACTTTCACTTCCTTGACGAACGGTTGTACCCGGACGCCATCCTGTATCGCCCGCTCGAGCGATTCCACGCTCGAGGAACTGAGCGGAGTGCCCACGAACTGGTGATAGATAGTGCCCAGCTTGATGCCCGCCTCGAACACAACACGTTCTCTCTGGCTGCAGTGGAAGTACTTGTCTGCCAGTTCCTCTCGCTCGCTCGTCATCACGCACACCTATTGCTGGGGAACGGTAATGTTGCGGGGCTATAAAAGTTGGAACGCTAAAGCACCAGGGAGAATAGATATAATCGCGGGACCAAACCAAAATGCGAGGTGAAGCGTGAGGTCGAAGGTTTGCGTGGCATATGGTCCGGACCGTAAGGCGAGCACAAGGAAGGTGGTCGAAGCGTTCGGGATGCCGGAGGTGGCCGGGAAGATCGTCTTGATCAAGCCCAACTTCAACACCGCCGATCCGCCGCCCGGTTCGACGCATGAAGATACCCTGGAAATGGTAATCCGGAAGGTGCAAGAAGGTGGGCCGAGGCATGTGATCGTGGGGGACCGAAGCGGACCGGCCAGTACTCGGGAGGTGTTCCAGGAAAAGGGTATCTTCCAGATGGGTGAGAGGCTCGGTTTCGAATGCCTGATATTCGACAGCATGCCCAAGTCCCGCTATGAGAAGACCGAATTCCCCGGTTCCCATTGGCATGACGGATATCTGATTGCCAAACCGGTCCTGGAGGCGGATGCGGTATTCACTCTCTGTTGCCTAAAAACCCATGGTTTCGGCGGTCATTTCACGATGTCGTTGAAGGTGACCACCGGCATGATAGCTGGATCGAACATGAGGGAGCTGCACTCCTCAAATCACATCCGCAAGATGATCGCTGAGATGAATGTTGCCTATCGTCCAAAGATGATAGTGATGGACGGTGTAGAGACGTTCGTCGATGGAGGACCGATGACCGGGACGCGGTGGCAGGCAAACTTGACTTTCGCGTCTGATGACCGGGTCGCGATCGACGCGGTGGGGGTCGCAGCCCTAAAGATGCATGGCACGACCAAATCGATCGAGTCTAAACGCATATTCGACCAGGACCAGATCAGAAGGGCGGTGGAGTTGGGCATAGGAATATCCTCTCCGGAGGAAATCGATCTAGTGCCGGTGGACGAGGTATCTGTCGGAGTGGTTGGAAAATTGAGGGACATCCTCTCCAGCGGCTGAAGAATCGGTTATTTCACGGCGTGCAATGGGGCAGAAATGCATGGCGGCGTCTGAAAAAAACGAGAATATCGTTGACCAGGTAATTTCCATGGGTAATTTCCATGGCTATATCCTATGGCATCGCCAAGGTGGGATTTGCCCCTTTGGAAGGGACACCCTCTCATGGCGAAGTATTGAATCAAGGTCAAGGAATGATGCATGCAATCAGTTTGGTCTGGGAGATAGCACCCCGCGCGGCCTATGAGAGATCGTAGGCGGACGGATTTTACGATCAGATGATAGAGGGCTGAAGCATAATGGACGGGGCAGCTGACGCCATCGCGAAGCGGTTGATAGATATTGGATACCGGGCGCTGCCCATCAATAGCGTTTCACTATGGGGCGGGAAACTATCATTGGCCAGATCTCCCATAAGGCGGTGGCCCATCAGGCAGGTATGGGCTGGATAGGCCGCAGTCAGCTCCTGGTAATGCATGAATATGGACCAAGGGTCCGGTTGTGCACGATATTGACCGACGCCGAACTGGATCATTGTGCCAAGCCTATGAACAACCGTTGCGGGACCTGCCGCGTGTGCATAGAAGGCTGTCCGCTCAATGCTCTAAAATTCAAAGGTTTCGACGAACCCCTCCCAAAGGATCGTGGCCCTGTGTTCGATTATCTGACCTGCCACCGGCAAGAAGGGGCATGGTTGAAATCTTCGCCTCCAAAATTCTTGCGAGTGCGTCTCCAACTGCCCCTGGGGAAAACATACTCCCGGGATCGACTGAATGCAAGGGAAATACGATGTTTCGTATTGCGCACCAAAACGAAAATATACTGGCTGCTCGAGTCGTTCATCCAATAATAGGAGTGATTACCACGGACGCCATGAAGAAGTATGAACTGCCGCCGCTAAAGTATGGCTACAAGGACCTTGCGCCGTTCCTATCCGAGGAACAGCTGATGCTCCACCATGACAAACACCATGCAGGTTACGTTAACGGCGCGAACGCGATCATCGACAAACTTGCCGCTGCGAGGAAGGACAATGTCGACCTGGACATGAAGGCGATCACCAAGGAGCTGTCCTTCAACGTGGGCGGTCACCACCTCCACAAGATGTTCTGGTTGAACCTGGCTCCGACTGGGAAAGCCGGCGGATCTCCCGGAGGAAAGTTGGGCGATGCGATCAACGCGGAGTTCGGCTCGTTCGACCGGTTCAAGAAGGAGTTCAGCGTAGCCGCCTCAAGCACAGAAGGCTCGGGTTGGGCGGCTCTAGCGTTCTGCAAGATGACCCAGAGGCCGATCATCATGCAGATAGAGAAGCACAACGTCAACGTTATACCCGGGTTCAAGGTCCTTGCAGTACTGGACGTTTGGGAACACGCCTACTATGTGGACTACAAGAACCTCAGGCCGAAATACGTGGAAGCGTTCTGGAACAATGTCAACTGGGACTTCGTGTCCGAGCAGTTCGACAAGGTCGCCCAGAATTAGCGTTTACGATAGTCGTCCCTCCTTCGGTCAAGCGACCAGGCCAGCCCTCCTAGTTAGGGTTGGCCACCAAGTTTTTAATATCGCATTCATTATCGCAATCCTAATGCAGGACTGGGAGAGAATCCAGGAGCTGAAGAAAGAGAAGAACGCCGTCATTCTGGCGCATAACTATCAGTCCCCTGAGATCCAGGAGATAGCGGACTTCGTTGGCGACTCGCTAGGTCTTTCAGTCCAGGCAATGAATACGAAAGCCGATGTGATCATTTTCTGCGGCGTCGATTTCATGGCCGAGTCAGCCAAGGTCCTGAACCCGTCCAAGACGGTCATACTTCCCGAGCCCCAGGCCAAATGCCCCATGGCAGCCATGTGCGATGGCGAGTCATTGCACGATGTGCGGAAGAAATATCCGCATGCCGTCGTTGTTTCTTACGTCAACACGTCCGCCGCATGCAAGGCGGAAACGGATATTTGCTGCACCTCGTCGAATGCTGTCAAGGTCGTGGGCAGCATCGAGGCCAAACAGATCCTATTCGTCCCCGACTGCAACCTCGGTTACTATGTGCAGAGGTTCTACCCTGAAAAGGAGATAATAGTCTGGCCGGGATTCTGTCCAACGCATGACATGATCTCGCCTGAAGCAATCACGCTCCTGAAGAAGTCCCACCCGAAGGCGCTGGTCCTTGTCCATCCTGAGTGCCGACCTGAGGTCATCGACCTGGCGGACAAGGTATCCTCGACCGAGGGCATCCTCAAGTTCGCCAAGTCATCCGACGCCACGGAGTTCATCATCGCCACGGAAGGCACGATGACCTATCGCCTGGGTAAAGAGAACCCCGCCAAGAAGTTCTACTCAGTTGAGGGAGCGATCTGCCCGACCATGAAGATGATCACGACCCAGATGGTGGTCCGGGCGCTGGAAACGCTCCAACCGGCCATCGAGCTGCCGAACGAAGTCATGGAAAGGGCCAGACTACCGCTGGAACGTATGATGGAAATCGGAAGAGGGGATTGACCACCGCGGAGATTTGAATCCTAATTCGATAAGCATGCCTGTTAGGGTTTTTTTAGGAGTAAATGGGGCTTCTTGGCCCGTTTCACTCCTCGTCGTCCTCGTCCGATTCTGGTATAAGGATGAACTGGTCCTCTTCCTGACTGCCGCGGAACCCGCGGATGAGCTCGTCGAAGACATATATGATCTCCACGATCTCGAAGTTCATGTGCTTCTTACTCATGAACATCTCGATCCAGGTGTTAATCTTCTCCCCTACCTCCACGGCGTCCTCGGTGAACTTGGAAACCTCCAGGACTTCATCGTCGTAGATGATGACCGATCCACCCATCTCGCCATCAATGAGGTACTTGATCGCCAGAACGATCTCTTCCACGGACAGGTCCGGGTAGGTAAGGTCAAGCTGGTGCCCGATCGAGTCGATCAGCGGGAACATCTTGCTGACCCTCGCCTCGAGCGCGATTTCCAGCGCCCTCTCGTCCAGCTCATCCAGGTCGGCAACCAGGTCCTCGCGGTAGTCATAGTAATCCTTCTCGTAATACCTTTGCAGCACCCTCTCCATCTTCTCATCCATGAGCCATCGAGAAACGTTTCTCGATAAAATCCTTACCGGTCTGACCGCCAACCTTCCTATAAGTTCCGACGATCAAATGATATTGAAAATGATGAAGAGGTTTGTAAACCGCTTCATCTACCTGAACGACGGCGGGACCTGTCCGAAGCGGCATACCAGATGCTGACCGGATCATCGTTCGAATTCGGCCATATGGGCAGGAAATATATCTCCACGATGGAACTGGTGATAGAGAACGAGGACGGCACATACGAGTTCATACCATTCGTGCCCGAGCCTCAACGCTCCTTGCCCCGCGCCCAATGAGGCATTCCTCGGTACTGGTAGTGCTCTTCCATCTGCTCCCGGTACATACTGAGGAAGAACTGATTGTACTTCCTGATGTATAGCACCCCTTCCCTGGTGATCCTGACCTCGCAGCGGCCTTCTCTTGCTTCAACGGTGACTAACCGATCCTCGACCAGCTTTTCGATTACCTTGTTGGTCATGAAGTGATTGGAGCGGATCTCGTGCTTGATCTCCTCTTTCGAGATACCTCCAGGATTTTCCACGAGGATCTGGTCGATCTTCAGTCTCAAGTCCGTCCTGGTACAGATCGATGTTCAGCTTCGAGCTAACAGATTGGGCGCGAAGCATGAGTAGATCTTATGATCCTTGTAAGACCTGGACATTTACTCAGGTAGGTACATTCTTGGCGCAATACTTAATTGTTCCAGAATCAGAAGCGCACCAGCGTCGTGATCGAGCTGTATAGGAAGTACAACGCGAAGAAGATCATGATGACCGCGGCCGCCAGGATGAGATACTCATGCCATTTACTTTCCCAAAGCCCTTTGGAACGGTAGACTGTCGTGGCCACGAAATGGTTCCATCCCAGGTCCACCGCCAGGTGGGTGATGATGAATAGCGGGAGTATGATCAGCCCGAAACCTATCGCCGTGGTGACCAATGCTGCCCCCACCGTCGCCCACCAGAAGACCCAATACGGGTTCGTGACGGTCGTGATCATGCCGGTGAAGAACGACCCCTGGCCATAGTCCTTTTCTCGCACTATCACCTTTCTGGCCCTAAGATCTGAAATACCCATGTACATCAGGATGATACCGCCTATCAGCGCTATGTAAGCGAAGACCGTCTGGTCCTTGAAGATGAAGTCGAACCCGAGGAAGATGGCGATTATTAGCGGTACCTCGATGGCCGAATGCCCGGCGGTCACTTTGATGCCCGCTCTCGGGTCGTTATAGCTTTTGGCGATGGTCGCTGCGAACATTGGACCCGGCATGAATGCTCCAGACACTGTGATGACGGCGACGGACGCCAGGAACACCAAGGCCGATTCAATCATAGGCGCGCCAACAAATGTTACGCTGATATTTCAAGGTTGATTTTTTCCTTTATTCCCCGCTGAAGTTGATCCTTGTCCTTGATGAGCGAATCTGGATTCATTCATTATGGCTGACTCCATCACGCCTTTGATATTCACATCGCGGGATAATGTCTAAAAATGGTAATGTCGCCCATTTGATTAATAAAGGAAATCAGGTTCACGGAAGTATGCAGTGTCAGCCGGCATCATCGCTCGATCTGTTCACCGACTCGATCCGTCTGATGGGCGATGCCACCATGATCGCCGTGATGGAGTTCGGCCGCCGTCTCGATATGGGCAGACTGTTCGAGGCCGCCTCACGATGCAATGATGCCTACCCCATCCTGAGCTCGAAACTGGTCCGAGGAAGGGGTCCAGCCTATTGGGATCTTCAAGGACGGAAGGACAACGACGAGATCCTTTCCGTAAATTTCATCGAGGAACGTGATTACCGCCCACACGTCCCATTGGCGATGGATCCCTATGGGGGCGCACAGGCCAAGATCCGCCTTCTCCGTTCACCCGACCGGGACATCGTTATCATCAACCTAGCCCACGCGGCTGCCGACGCGCATGGCCTGATGGTGATGGCAAACACATTGCTGAACGCATATCTAGACCCTTCCTCAGTCCCGATGAGCACCGGTGGCCTTCCAGTCAGGGACACGTTGTGGACGGCGGACCTGATCGGCAAGCTTGACGCATCGGATAAGGGAATGGACATGGAAACCTCGATGTGGCCATCATTCTGTGGCCGCTCGCATGGACCTTCATCATATCATAGGATCGTTATCCCCCAGGATGAGGTCCTTCGGAATGAAACAGGCGGCGCATTCGTGCGGAGCAACGATCAACGATGTGCTTCTATCAGCCTATTTCCTCTCACTAAGTGACCTGACCGGCAACAACGGGCCTCAGAACCTATCGTTCCCGGCCGACCTCAGGCAGCATCTGACCGACGGTACCAGGGTCATGAGCAATCAAGCGGCCAACATATCCTTCCCCATCCAGAGGGAACCGGGAGACAGAACAGAGGCGACTCTGGCCAAGGTCGTCAGGGAGACGAAACGGCTGAAGATGGGGATGGTTGGCGTTCGGGAGCAGGTCGCTTTCGATCGTTTGTCCGATCCGGAAGGCAAGACCGTGCACCGAATGGTCAGGGAGATGGTAAGGAGACAGGATGATGGGCTCGCCAACATTTTCATTTCAAATCCGGGTCCTTTCCCTTTGCCGCCGGTCGATGGGCTGAAGGATGCCTACGTCTGCTATCCCGGTTCTCTGATGCCCTCCACCTGTTTCGTCGTCTCGACGTTCCGCGGGGCGATGTCCGTTACCATGGGCTACCAGTCCGATGACGAACCCCGGGACGCCACGAGGCGCGCCCTAGAGGGATTCGTCGAACATATTCCAGTTGACGTTTCCAAGGTCAAATGTATCTAAATTCAAAGCCTGCCCACAGAGACGTAATCGTGGAAGATCGCTCAACGGTTCATGCATACCACAGTTCGATTCGGTCAATGTAGGTCAGCGGGTCTATCTCCCTGACTGAGGCGGTGTCGACATCAATGATCTGAACGCTGTGTATGCGTGAGTTCATTATCTCGTCCATCGAGACCGGCGGTCTGGTGTAATACATGTCGCAATAGTGTTTGATCCAGGCCAGCTCTTGTTCGGAGCGGGTCCGCGGCGCTCTGATGAAGAACCTCGGCACAGGCATAATGTAATGTGGTGGTGCTGCCAGGCTGAACTTGTTGCAATGGTTGCTATACCGGGCGATCTTGCTGGCGATCCTGGCTCTGATGTAGTCCATTGGGTCCAGTGCATGTGCGGGCGGGACGAATCCGGTCTCCACCTCTACGATGAGCGTCCCTTCGCCCTTAACCGCGTAGACGTCACAGCTCAAGTTGGAATCAACGACGTGCTCCAAGTCCACATCGTACCCATCCGAGATCAGGAACTTGGCGACGATCAGCTCCAAGACCGAATGGTTGATCTTGAGAAGATTCTTTTCCCGTAGTTCTATCAATCGTTCCTCAAGCCGCTTCATGTTCTCCGCGACGTCCGGTTCCGCGTCTTTAACGAGACGTGCGATCAAGGACTCCAGGTCCTCTGAAAACTTGTCCAATCGCTCACCCTATTCCAGTATCTAGGTCCCGTATGTCCTTTCTGGTCATGTTCTTTTGTATTCCCGGCTGACGATCAGGGTGAGCGTCGAACGGACGAACGGCACTTGCCGTATCCGGTTCATGACCAAGGATTCGAGAATTTCATTCGTATCCGAGGATACCTTGGCCACGATGTCGTAAACTCCATAGACCACATGGGAAGCTTCGACCCCAGGGATTTTACTTATCTCCTCTGCCACTTCGTTCTCCTTTCCGATGTCCGTATTTAGGATGACCATCGCGCTTGGCATGTTAATCACGGATACTACTTGCCCCTCAGGGCATCAATCTTGCTATGAGCTCGGCAGACTAGTGTGATGGCACAATACAGAAGTATCGAGGCTGTGGCCAAGGAGCTTGAGTACACTGGTCACGACTCCCCCCTCAGGTTGAAATAAAGTATATCTGGATTGTAGGGCCCGGTCGATCTTCATTCTATCCCCTAAATATCAATTTTGAGAACCGGGTCGGAACGCTCATGGCATACCCCGACGATTGGAACCTATCTATTGAGTGAATTAGGAGGGAATGTTCTGAGCTACATGAAAATGAAATGCAAGTACTGCTACGGGACAGGAAAGATCCTATCGGCATCCTCTGGGGATTCAAACCCACCGGCATGTTCTCAATGTCGGGGCCGAGGCTATACGAAGATCTTCATGGAGGGAGTCTCGAACGCGTACGTGTGAGATCCCCATTTAAACACGAACATGCCTATCCTCATTTTGCAGGCAAGGAAAGACCTTCCACCATCATAAGAAGGAAGTTCTTCCTTCTTTATTCAGCTTCGGTTTCATTCATGATCGTCTTGTCTTCACCCTAGCCAATGTCGCTCAATGTCCTAGAATACCGAACGATCAGATAAACTGGAATCATGAGCACGATCAGCGGCAAGAAAGCAAAAAGAACGATCAGTTCCTCTTGCCCATTGAAAGGGATAAACAGTGTCAGCACTCCAAGGACGAACATGGCCGCAGACCATATCACAAGCTGCCTGCCCCCGTAGGCGTTCATTAGGTACCAGTTCTTCTCCGAAGTGAAGCTCTTCCTGAGCCGAACCCCATAGAAATGGTTCATGGCCACCTTACCGTTCTTGAGTGGGACCGAGATAGCCATCAGGATCAAGCCAACGATGATGAACATGATTCCGAATATGACATTCTCTGCTTCCACATCAATTCCTCAGGTCCCCTGTACCGGTTTTCCGATTATTTAGGGACTCTCATAGGTAACCAAAAGGATCGGTGCTGAGGGAGGCCAATGGAAGACCGGTCTCTCCGACCTACTGTCTAGAACAATCGACTCGGCAAGCCGCCAGCTCTCGCCTCAAGAACATATTCCCGCATCGTCTTCGCAATGGCAGCTTCATGTCAAACACTCCCGCTCTACGTTTATGCTCCAGGCTCGAACACGTCGCGGATCGTCCCGGTCTCGACAGACACCACGAACCCATAACCGTCGGATTCGATCTGATGCGCTACTGTTAGCGAGTAGGGGAGGCCCACGAACTTGCTCTTCATTGTGCTCAGGGATTTCTTCTTCATTTTACGTTCACCAATCGTTTGGATCACCGGTTAACGGCAATGGCCCCTAACGCGGTAAGAGAGGTTTATGGCCGGTCAAGAAATAACCCTTCTGTCGGCACATTGGCAAATAGTCCTTGCCATGTCCTATTCCAAACATCACCTTTGAAAAACAGATCATGACGGCTACATGCCCGCCTCACAATAACGTTTACCGCCTCCCCAAACCTTAATACAATAGCCAGATATGACATTGGATCATAGGGGACTCCGGCGTAGCAAACATGGAGATGAAGAGAAGAGGGTCAGCTGATCCGAATGGAGATGATGAGCCCTATGAGTGCCGATCCAACGCCGGACCCCTATCTATCTGGCTCTTAATATTGTCTTATTTCAGACATTATCACAATGCGCTTAATGGAAGTACTGGCTCACGGCAGCCGGGTGACCCTTATCTTTAACCCCGGCGGCTGGTTACAATCGCCATAACACTTGCTGGCCGTTATCGAGATCACCTGAGCGTCATCTGGGATCAGGACATCTGTTATGCCGTCTAGCACGGCCCTGATCAGCTTGTCCAGGTCGGGGCGCTTGGTGTTGAGCTTGTACTTCTTCGGGGTGCTCTTTGGCTTTGTGAAAACAAAGCTGAGCTGGACGTCGTAGCCTTGCCGCCGGTCATCGGAGAAGAACGTAAATGTCCGAGCCTCGTCTGTGCACTGCGCCTCGTGGGCGATGCGCTCCCTCCAGCGGTTGGTATTCTTGTTGCCGTGGGTGGTGACCACCCGGTTCAGCTTCTTAATGTAGAATGACTTGGTGAATCCCTGGGGAACTGGTTCCCCGCCGACGAAGAACTCCACGACGTTGAGGTCATCGGTAAGATTTTCCTCGATTAGTTGTTCATCTATCGGACTAGGTTCATAGTCAGAAAAATCATCAACTATCCCTTCGTGCGATTCCACATCCCATCCCAGATGGGAAATGTATTCCCTAGATAATAATTATTTGTCCCCAATCAGGCTAACTGGTTCCGACCTCTCGAAGAACACGCGCTCTTTCCGCGCCTTGAGGAACGTGTCGATGAGGAACAGGTTTGCCCCGAGCACGAGCAAGAACCCTATGAACCAGGAGCCCGGGAAGTATATCGTAGGCTGGCTGGAGGCGTGCTCTGCGAACAGGACCGCGAGCGCCAGCGGTATGTAGGATAGGAAGCACCTGAGGAGTATCTTCTTGTTCCGGGCGCCCCACATCAGCAGCAGCGCCACGATCATCAGGTAGTAGCCTAGGTGTATCTTCGGGTAGAACAGGAAGAACACCATCATGACGATGAAGCAGCCCTCCCAGAAAGTGGTGGTGTCCTTCTTGCGATACACGAAATAAGATGCGCCCAAGATGGCCACCACCGTCATGATGACGCCGATCGTGCCCGGAAGAGTGAACCCTCCCAGGTCCCAGAAGTGCCACATGCTCATACCGCCGGTCTGGGCGTTCTTGTCCTGGAGGAAATAATACGACGGGAAACTTAGGAACTTGTCCGGGGCGATGATGAGGAATGGCACCACGACCGCTGCCATGATCAGTGCCGTGACCCCGAACATCCTAACGGCATCCTTCCTGGTGGGTGCCTTGATCAGAAGTACAAGATAGATGACCCCGTTGAAGAACTTGGTCCAGATACCCACTGTTTCAACCAGCGCTGCCGTTTTCAGCTGGCCGAGCACAAAGATGAACAGAGGCAGCAGGAACACCAGAGTGGTGATGGCCTCGTCCTGCACCCCGAACGTCGAATCGATGAAGGCATAAGGCATCAGGATGAATGCCAATCCAGCCACGAACGCCGCCTGGTCGTCGTAGCGTCGCAGGAAAGCGTAGAAAGAAATGCCAGTCAATATGCTGAACAGCGAGAAGTAAGCGGCGTATTGGTACGATTCGCCGCCGACCAGCTGCGCCGGGACCATCATATAGTCGATGATGGGAGGCGATTCCATGGAGAAATCCTTGTAGGGTATCTGGCCCTCCAAGATCGCCGATGTCCGGTTTCGGTAGAAGTTAATGTCGTCGTTGACCGGGATGTTGGGGTCGTGCTTGACCACCAGTTCGTCGATGGCGATAAGTGAACCGTAGAGCACCAGCCCGATGACCAGCAATACCGCTATCTTCTGCAGCGGCGTCATCCGTGCGATGCGCTTCAGGAAGCACTTACCAATTTCCATGCGACACCTTGTCTACGGCACAAGCCGGTTCCGGTCACGCGGGAATCGGATCGCTTCTCGGATATTCTGCTGGCCTAACATCTTGACCACGAATCTTTCCACGCCGAAGCCCCAGCCCCCATGCGGCGGCATTCCGTAGGCGAATGCGTTAAGGTAGAAATCGAAGGCCGACGGGTCAAGCCCCTTCTTCTCCATCCTGGCCGTCAGCTTGTCATGGCGGTGTTCCCTTTGACCGCCCGAGGCCATCTCCTGACCTCTGTAATCCAGATCGAACGAGTACGAGTATGGCGTTCCGTCCTTCTCCATGATGTAGAACGGTTTCGCCTCCTCCGGATATTCATGTATCCAGTACATCTCGTATCCCTTTTCCATCATGATGTCTCCGAGGACCTTCTCCCCCTCGGTGCCGAGGTCCTCCCCGTGGCATATCTTGAAGTCCGTACTGCAGACCATATCGATGGCTTCCGCATAGGTGATCATCGGGTATGGCGCCTTTGGCAACACGACCGTCGTGTTCAACTTCTCCAGCTGTTCCTTGCCGCGCTCGATGACGCCCTTGATCACATGTTGGGTACAGGCCTCGAGCATGGCCATGACGTCCCGCTGAGAGGCGATGTGTGCCATCTCGGCATCGAAAGATATGAACTCGGAGACGTGCCTGACCGTGTCGGAGGGTTCCGCGCGGAACGCCTGCCCGATCTCGAACACCCGGTCCAGCCCAGTTGACATGAGCATCTGTTTGTACAGTTGCGGTGATTGAGCCAGGTAGGCCTTCTTGCCGAAGTAGTTGATTTCGAACAATGTAGCCCCGCCCTCCGCCCCGGAGGCAACTATCTTGGGTGTGAACGTCTCTACGAAGTCCTCTTTCTCCAGGAACTCGTCGATGAGGCGAAGCGTAAGGGACTTGATCTCGAAGACAGCCCTGGCCTCAGGCTTTCTCAGGTCCATGAAGCGATGGTCGAAACGAGTCTCGGTCTCGACGCTGACCTTATCGACGACGCCCATCGGCAGCGGTGAATGGGAGGCACTGAGGATCTCCATATCCGAAGGGATGATCTCGTAACCGGCCTTGGCCTGGGTGCTTTGCTTGACCGATCCGGATATCTTGACCACTGACTCACGCGGTACTGAGGACAGCATTGTCATCAGCTCGGGGGGTGATCTTCTTCTTCGGTGCGGTGATCTGGATGATCCCGTACCTGTCCCTGAGGATTAGAAATGATATCCCGCCGAGGTTCCTTACTTCCTGTACCCATCCTTCAACGACGACCTCTTTTTCATAGTCCTCGCTTGAGATGTTCTTTGAGTTCTTCACGGGCATAATCGGTTCCATTGCATGCACCCAGCTCGGAATATGGCAGGCCTGTATTTAATATTTTGACACGTTAGATAGGATAGATCATTGTGCTGGCCATTTGAATTTGAACCTGGTACGGCGCTTATATCTGACCGAATAGTGATGGACAGATAGGCTCCAAATGCATGACCTCACGGTCGAGGGTCACAATCGAGACTAACAGTTGCTCTTCTTCGGACCGCTTTATCAAGATAGCTATACTGATGTCTTGAGGGCGGGAAGTGGGCAGTACATATTGAAGGCTTTCTTAATGGGACATGGGGATCATCAAAGGAGACGATCTCCAAGGTAAGAATATCATCAAAGGGAGAAATCCTCCAAGGTAAGAATCACGGGGAGCGATCCACCTCACGTCCAACAAGGTGGAAGAAGCCTGCCCGGAGTCTGCGATCACGGTCAATGAAGGTACGAAAAACCCTCTACCTTCTACGCTCCACGATATCCTCGGACCGAAAACAATAAAACCAGATGCTTCGCTTATAACCCTTCATGCCTAAGGTCAAAATTGACAAGAACGAGTGCACCAGCTGCGGACTTTGTTACAACGACGAATGCCCGGACGTATTCATGGAAGGGGCAGACGGAATATCCGAATTGAAGGCACCATTCCAGAAGGGAGACGTCCACTCAGGCGAGATTCCGGCAGACAAGAAGGCATGCGCGGACAAGGCGGCAGATGCCTGCCCGGTAACGGCCATCACCGTCGAGTGAGAAGTGTTCTCGCTCCCTTCGTCACCGGTCACTCGACCGCTCTCTCGACGAAGGTCAGCTTCTTTCTGTCCGTGGAAAGCTCACACCTGGTTCCCATGGGGATAGTGAACATGGGATTGGTGTGGCCGATATCTACATTAGCGACCACCGGAAGGTCGCATTCTCCCAACAGATCGTCGATCACCATCGCGATCGAATCGTTCGCCGTGAAACCAGCCTCGGTCGGAGAACGGCCGATGACCAGACCATAAACCTGGTCGAAAACCCCCATCTGTTTCAGATGCGTGATGTCCCGGTCAAAGACCTCTGGAGACGAGGCCTCATCGTCCTCCAGGAAGAGGATTGCTCCGTTCATATCCGGCCAGTACTCCGTCCCGGCCAGGAGCATGAGCGTGCTCAGGTTGCCGCCCACCGCGTTGCCCTTGGCGTGACCTTCACGCAGAATGGTCCATCCCGGGTTATTCTTCCATTCTCTCGGACCCAGAGATTCTTTCATGAACCATCGGTCCTCAGCCCAACATTTGGAGGCCTCGGCCGGCGCGTTGGAGACACCTTCCAACACGGCCCGGTCGAACGACCGCTCGGTATAGGGCGATAGTTCCGGCTGGCAGAAGGTGACGAAGGCGGGACCATGGAAGTTTACCAGACCGGATTCGCCAGTATGGCGTTGTTCAGGGCGGTGACATCGCTATATCCGATGAAAGGCTTCCGGCTCTCCCGGATCGCACCGAAGTCGAGGTGAGGCAATAGCTGGTTCGAGTTGAACCCTCCGATGACCGACATCACCAGGTCGACCTCCGGATCTCGGAACGCGTCCATCAGGTCATCGGCCCGTTCTTGGATGGTGCCAGATGTATGGCCGCGCGAGCCCATCGCGTGCTTGCCCACCTGCACCTTGAGGTCCTTCGACTCGAGCCTTCTGACACCGATGTCCCATACCCTTGGCTCGATGATGCTGGCTGACAGTGAAGGGGCAACCAGGCGGACCGTGCCCCCGGTCTTCACGCGCTTCGGCTTGACCAGGTCCATGCTTGTAGTAATGGCCCATAAATGGTTATTCCTTTCCCTCGGCTGATTGCACGATCCGCTCGATACATTCCCCCAAACTCCATTCCAGCACGGTCAACGGATTATCAATTTTTATATAGGGTCATCGCATTTCACAGACTCAATCTAGGTATGGGAATCACATGACGGACAAAGTGACTGTTTCAGTGATAAAGGCGGATGTCGGATCGGTTTGCGGGCACTCAAAGCCCCACCCGAAGATGATGTCGGTCTGCGGTGACGTCTTGAAGGAAGGCGTCAAGGCGGGTACGATCAACGACTTCTACGTCACTAGGGTTGGGGATGACATTAACTTGTTCATGACCCACAACAAGGGTGAGAACCATTGCGACGTACATGGACTGGCATGGGAGGCGTTCAAGACCGCCGCCAAGCTGGCCAAGGATATGAAGATGTACGCCGCCGGCCAGGACATCCTGAAGGACGCGTTCAGCGGTAACATTCGGGGTATGGGTCCGGGAGCCGCGGAGATGGAGTTCGTGGAACGCGGTTCGAACCGATCGTATTCTTCATGGCGGACAAGACAGAACCCTCGGCATATTCGATGCCGTTGACCCGGACCTTCATGGACCCGTTCACCACGACTGGGCTCATCATCGACCCGAAGGCGCATGAAGGTTTTAGGTTCGAGATACAGGACGTTATCGACTCGAAGAAGTGCATGATGTCGGCACCCGAGGAATCGTATGATATACTCAGCCTTCTGGGCGACACTTCCAGATACGCCATCAAGAGGATCTTCAGCAAGAACAAGGAGATGGGTGTCTCGGCAGTGGTCAGCACCGAGAAGCTTAACCTTTGCGCCGGCAAGTATGTGGGCAAGGACGACCCGGTCTGCGTCGTCAGATGCCAATCCGGGTTCCCGGCGGTCGGAGAGGTACTCCAGCCGTATATGCACCCGTACATGGTGGCAGGCTGGATGCGGGGATCGCACATCGGTGCATGGTATCCCTGCTCCGTCGCCGATTCCGACCCGGTATACTTCGACGGACCGCCACGCGTCTGTGCTCTCGGTTTCCAGATCAGCCATGGAAAGATCCAGGGTCTGGAAGACCCGGGCAGCCCGATGGGTGTTCACGAGCCGGTGGACTTCTTCTCCGGCAGCTGTTGGGACACCGCCCGCCAGAAGGCCATCAAGGCCAGCATCTACCTGCGACAGCAGGGTCCGTTCATGCCTGGCATCCTTGGACCGGAAGAGATGGAGTACACCACCCGCCCGGCCGTCCTCAGCAAGCTGAAGGAAAGGATGGAAGACATTGAGTAAGATAGCTATCCCGGCCATCATCGTCAACTTCAAGGTGTACCGCGAGGTCGAAGGCGCCAAAGCCGTCTCCGTCGCGCTGGCATGCCAACAGGTTGCCGAGGAGTCCGGGGTAAGCGTCGCGGTATGCCCTCCGATGGTCGAACTGTCGAAGGTCGCCGCGGCCGTAAACATCCCGGTACTGGCGCAGCACGTCGATGCGAGGAAGCCCGGCTCCAACACCGGTTGGATCACGCCGGAAATGATCGCGTCGGCGGGGGCGGCCGGCTCCCTTATCAATCATTCTGAACACCGGCTCGAGATCACCGACCTCAAGAACTCGGTGGCAGCCTGCCGGTCGAACGGTCTGCTGTCCGTCGTCTGCGCCGACTCGGCGGAGACATCGGGCGCTGTGGCATTCTTCAAGCCCGATTTTATCGCGGTCGAGCCTCCGGAGCTCATTGGCGGGGACATATCCGTGACCTCGGCAAGGCCTGAGGTCGTCTCCGACGCGGTCAATGCGGTCCGCAGGGTCGATGCCGACATTCCATTGCTTTGTGGCGCTGGAGTGAAGACGGGGAAGGACGTCAGGGCGGCGCTTGAACTTGGTGCAAAAGGTGTCCTCTTGGCTTCTGGCGTGGTAAAGGCTGCCGACGTCCGCAAGGCACTTTCAGACCTGGTCAGCGGTATCTGAGCTATCCGAACCCTTCTCTAACGCTCACAGTAATGCACCGGAATATCGGCCCTCCATCTCATCGTACACCATGCGTCGGTGGACCTCTCCGGTCATTATCCTTGCAGTGCTTTCCTTGTTGATGGCCGCATCCCCCATCGTACTGACGGAGGCGGTGATCAACGGGGTGCCGACCCCCTTGCTCCTCCTGACTCGGGTGGCACCATCGACGCCTTTGGAAATCGTTACCATCCAGAACGTTTCAAACCTGACGGTCGATGCGATAGGCTGGACCATCGATGACGGCGAAGGATGGCTCAAGGTCAACACCAGCATCATTCTGCTTCCTGACGATCGTCTCAGTTTCAGCCTTGACGGATCTCTCTTCAATTCCTATTACCCCGACGAGAAGGCGATTGCCTACAAGGACGGACGTGCGCAAAGGCATGGAACCTTCGCTCTCTCTGATAAGGGGGATCAGGTGGATCTCATCGACCCGGGTGGTCGGGTCATGGACTCGTTCTGTTATGGGGCGGCCGTGCCATCCTCTGGCTGGTCAGGAATGCCTTATGCCCCTCTGAAAAAAGGAGATATGGCAGTGCGCGAAGCTGACCACCACGATACAAATACGTCAACAGACTGGCGCAGTTCATGCATTGGCAGGTCGGAACTCGGGTTCATGTCCCATCTGGCCTCGGTGGACCCTTTCACATCCCCTGAAGGTGCACAGAACCGGATGATCAGGGAGATCATTGATTCCCAGGCCACTATCGACGCCTGCGTCTATGATCTGAAAGACCAGTCGGTGGTCGAGGCATTTGCCCAGGCCCAAGCTCGCGGTGTTGAAGTGACCCTATTGATCGAGGGGCAACCGGTCGCAGGATTGGCCAACGCTTCTAAGACTGCCATCGTCAAGCTCGTCCAAGCCGGTTGTGATGTACGTCTCATGACCTCTAATCTGACCTACCGAAGATACGACTGTCTCCATGCGAAATATCTTGTCGTTGACAAGGCGCGGGTCACCGTCATGTCGGAGAATTGGGCGGGAGGTCTGATATCGAACCGGGGTTGGGGGGTGACAGTAGCATCCGATGAACTGGCCGCTGATGTGACCAGTATGTTCCGGGAAGATTCATCATTGGAACGGCGTGATGTAAGGGAGGCGTCGGAAATGGTCATGGATTGGTATGCCCCGCCTGGGAACGTGGAACTGCCCCCGCTCAAGGGAAGGACTACAGATCCGGTTATGGCTGACGTTTCCCTGATCATCTCCCCGGATACATCATACCGAGGGATGATCGACCTCATCGCCTCGGCCACGACCAGGATACTAGTGGAACAGCTCTACATCGATCCGGCTTGGGTAGAGAAGAACCTGATAATGAACGAGTTAATCGATGCAGCGGACAGGGGCGTCCAGGTACGAGTGCTCATGGACGAGACGTTCGTGAGCACGTCCGATACCAGGAACAATTCCATGACGGTCGATGCGCTGAATTCGTTGGCCCGAGAGAGGGGCATCGATCTCGAGGCGAGATTGGTGTCAGCGTATCACGATTTCGGAGTCATGCACAACAAGGGGGTCATAGTCGACAGCAAGGTGCTGGTCTCCAGCATCAATTGGGTGGACGTTTCGGTATTCCAGAACCGGGAGGTTGGTCTGGTCATCTCTTCACTCGCGGTCTCATCCTTCTTCGCGGACTGCTTCTGGCAGGACTGGGCCATCGATCCAGGCCCGCCCCGCATCTCTCTGCCGTGGAACAATCTGACATTGATCTTAGGCCAACCGGTCATCCTGGATGCCAGGGAGAGCCGGGACAATGCCGGAATAGTCTCCTATCAATGGAGAGACAGTCTGACCGGTGTTACTTGGAACGGTTCCTACGTGATGACATACCTGGGACTGGGGATCCACGACATTATTTTGAAGGTGGCCGATCGATTCGAGAACATCGCGACCACCAGGATTCTTGTCATCATCAATCCGCCCGATGCCGCCGAGGAGCCGAACTACCTAATCTTCATTCCGGCAGGCGGCGGGGTTCTGGCATGCGTGCTGTGGATTGCATTGAGAAAGATTAAGAATCGTTAGCGCAATCGACTGGCGTGCTGATCCGGTCCTTCAGGCCAACAGATCTTTGGGCAGTGTACGATCTGGCCTCGAACAATCTGAAGGAGCGGTACAACCCCAGTGTCTTTACCGAGCTTTCACCTTACTGGCCGAATGGATTTCTAGTGGTCGAGGAGATGGGCCGGATCGTCGGTTTCCTGTTTGGCATCCTGTCCTCGGAAGTGGAGTGTAGGGTCCTCATGCTGGCGGTCAAGAAGGAGTATCGGAACCACGGAATCGGAACGATGCTGGTCACCCGGTTCCTGATGGAAGGGGCGAACAGGGGCGTTCATTTCATCTCGCTCGAGGTCCGTGCCAGCAACCTGTCAGGAATAAGGTTCTACCAAAGGTTCGGGTTTATGCTGACAGGGCGAATCTCGGAGTACTATAGCAACGGCGAAGACGGGTACACCCTTCGGCTCCACTTATGATCAGTGGAACATCGTATCCTTGTCGGCCGTCTCATTCTGGAAATAATAGGGCGATTTTTCCTTCTGGGCGGACGAGATGTCAGTGCCCAGGCCTTTGGTGTACGAGCCGTACCGGTCCCTTATCTGGTCTTCGGCGGAACGGGAACGTTTGATCGCCTGGTCGATGTGCTTGAGATCGATCATCGGGTCTCCGTTGACCACGGCGATGTCTCCGGCCGCTCTGAGCAGGCCGCCCAGTTCCCTGAGTCTCAGCGTGAGTGCGTTAGTTTGATTATCAATGCGTTTCGCGCGTTGGTGGGCTTCCTTGATGATGCCCTCCACGGCGGCGCGGGTCGCTTGCGGGATGCGGCCGTCCACCGTGATCTCCTGCGCGATGAACTGTGCCAGGCGGGCTCGGTTCTGGTCATTGTCCTCCATGGTGGTGTTGACCAGCACCTCGTAGCCATTGCCGGCGATCCTCGAACGCAGCGGAGAAAGGACCTGCTCTAGGTCCTGTATGTTGCACGCCCCGACGAATATGAAGTCGCAGGGGACGTCGTTCACCTTAACGCTGGCCCCGGCGCTCTGCGGGTTGCGTCCGCTGATGGGGAAGCGCTTCTCCTGCATGGCTGTGAGTATGAATCGCTGAATGTGACCCAGATGGGGAAGTTCGTCTAGGAACAGTACACCTTCATGGGCCTCATGAATCGCGCCTGGCACCACCCTTTCATAGGGTTGCGTTCCCAGCTGCGGGTGTCCGCCATAGGGATCGTGCCTCACGTCACCCAGCAGTTCCGTTTCGGACGAACCGGTCGCAAGTACGAAAGGGTTGCGGTTCAGCGGGACCAGTACTTTCCTCGGGGAGACCTTCTCCAGTTCGCGCCTTTTCTCCAAGGCGTCCTGGTCCAGCACTCGGATCATCTCGCCGCAGCGCTCGAAGACAACAACCTCTTCCTTACCGAAGCGCTTGCGGGTTGTGGTCACCCTCTCCTTGCCTGTAGAGGCGTTCTGTCCCTGGGCAGCGTTGATCTGCTCGAACAATCCGGTCATCAGATCGCCGAATGGGTTGGCCTGGTTGGGCTGGTCCCCTCCTTTGGGCTTGGCACACTTGGGGCAGGAGCGTTCCCTTGGTGATGAATAGGTACCGCAGTTCTTGCACCGGTAACCGAGACGCTCCGATACGTTGATGGGAGCGTTGATCGGATCGATGAGCTCGCCTTCCGCGGAACCCATCGACTCGAGCTCCCGGCGAACCTCGTCCTCCCGTTTCACTTCGACGGTGGGGCGTTCCGGGTTCTCCGGGTTATGCACGATGCGGATCTCCTCTTTGGGAGCTGATAAATGTAAAGAAAGAGCCTGGGCGATCATTGATTTCCCGCAGCCAGGCGGTCCAACGAGTAAAAGATGGCGCCGCTGCCGAGCAGCGATGCGCGCCAGGGTCACGGCCTCTTCTTGGCCGATGACCCGCATCAGCGGGTCCGTCGGTATCTCGATGTCCGATGTGGACTCGATCGACCGCAGGTCGGGTTCCCGCTGAAGGTTCACTTTTCCAGACATGTTCAGTTCAGATCTTCCTTGGTCCAGACGTCAACGCTGCTGGGCTGTTTGGTGATGTTGCCCATCTTGGTGCCGACCAGGGTGCCGATCTTTTGTTCTGCCGCGATGTCCAGTATCCTCTGGGTGATTATGCCGTCGAAGACCACGGCGGAGATGGGTTCAGTCTCTGCCTTCAGGGTGTTGACGAGCTCCTTCACCGGTACTTCCTTGCGAATCGCGCCTTGCGGGTCCATGATCTTGGCCTTGGACGTGGACGACAGTTCGTTGATCATTCCGCGGTACTTCTCCTGCGCTGCGGAAAGTTTCTTGGCCTTGTCCGAGCTCTCCATTGCCATCTCAGGTGCCGCTTCAGCCGGCATCGATGGGGCCCTTTCCTCGCGCCTCTCGTAGCGGTCTCCGCCACGGCCACGTGGTTCCTCGCGCCTCTCAGGGCGGCGTTCCTCGCGCTCCTGCCTTGGTGCGGGGGTCTCGCGGCGCTGTTCTTGGCGTTCCTGCCTTGGCCTCTCCTCGCGCCTCTCCTGCCTTGGCCTCTCCTCGCGCTCCTGCTTTGGTGCCGGGGCCTCGACCGGTGCCGGCTTCTCGAAGGGTTTCTCATCGGCATCCACCCTGTCCTCGGTGGCGCGTTCTGCCTTGTCCTCCTTCTGGAAGCGTTCCAGCTTCTCCGCCTTGTCGGAACGGCCGTTCTTCTTTTCAGTCCCGTCCGCCTCAAGCCCGAACATTTCCATGAACTGCTCTCCCGGGATCTTGTTGCGCAGGCATTTCATGATCTGTTTCTGGGTCAGCTCCTCCACCTCGTGTGCACGAGGCGCACGGGCGACGAAGTCAACCTCGGCCACCTGGAACAATTCCCTGAGGATGAGCTCTCCGCCCCGGTCCCCGTCTACGAACGCAGTGATGACGCGTTCCTTGGACAGCTCCATGATGGTCTTGGGGATGTTCGTTCCCTCGACGGCGATGGCGTTCTTAATGCCGGACTTCAGCAGGTTGAGCACATCGGACCGCCCTTCCACGACGATGATCGCATCAGAATCCGGGACGTTCGGTCCAGCGGGTAGACGCTCCTTACCGTAGTAGATGACCTCTTCGACCTGCACCGACTGCCTGACGCTCTCGGTCAGATCGACGCCGCTGGTCTTAGACTGCTTGATGAGCTCCGTGAGCAACTCGCGGGCACGGTCGATGATCTTGGCGCGCTTGACGACCCTGACATCCTCGATCGACTCGACGGTGATCTTGGCCTTGCATGGTCCGACCCGGTCGATGGTCTCAAGTGCCGAGGCCAGAATGACGGTCTCGACCTGGTCCAGGCTCGATGGGATTAAGATCTCGCCTTCGGATTTGCCCTGTTTCGAGTGCACGTCGACCTCGATCCTCCCGATCCGGCCGCTTTTCTGCAAATCTCTGAGATCAAGTTCGTCACCGAGCAGACCTTCTGTCTGTCCGAAAATTGCACCCACAACGTCTGGCTTCTCGACGATGCCATCTGCGTTGAGCCTCGCCCTTACCAGGTACTTAGTGGTGCTGGGATCAATGTTCATTGATTAATTCACCTCGTTCCTTGGAAAATCCGCTACACTCTCAAATACCAGCCGCAATATCCTCCACGGAAGCCTTGCTTTAGCGCTCCCGCAGGCATGCCATTCTTTGGTGAGTCCCGCTTAGACGGGGGTGAATGGGTTATGATTGTGAATGTGATATCGGAAAGCGTAGTGCTTTTCCAGACCCTGAAGTATCCAACGGGATTTAAATATGTTTCGTCGGCTTTGACACAGTTAATAATACTAAAGAAGGGTGCGAACTTTCGTAACGAAACGCCATCCAGCAGGCATGACATGTATATGGTAGGGGGGAGAGATGCTTTAATAATGGTCAAGGCATACAGCATTCCTAACTATATTGGATGGTTCATCCAACTCACGACGACGCAGTGGAAATGGAGGCCTAAATTGCGAAAATTCGTGGAAAAGATCGCCGAGGAACTGACCGCCGGAGATATTGGCACCAATTCCTCCTGCGAATACTATCCTTGTCATTTCAGGGGGCAGAACTGCTCCCTATGCTTCTGCCCCTTCTATCCCTGTATGGACGCCGACCTGGGCGAGATGGTCGAAGGGAAGAAAGGCCTGGTATGGAGCTGCAAGGATTGCTTTTGGACACATCGGCATGAGGTGGTCACTGATTTTTTCCTGCAAGTGGGCGATAGGAATGCCGATGAGATATCACATCAGGATCTTATGGAAATCAAGTCGAGACTGGAATCCCGCCACTTCAAGAAAGCCAAGCGGCTCATGGTAATGGGGGCGACGTCCGGCGCGGGCAAGTCATTGATGTGCACAGCTTTCTGCCGAATCTTCTCAAACATGGGATACTCGGTCGCCCCATTCAAAGCGCAGAACATGTCCCTCAACTCGGTCGTCACTGACGATGGGGAAGAGATCGCTCGAGCGCAAGAGCTGCAAGCCCGGGGGGCAAGGACAAGACCGAACAGCCACATGAACCCGATACTGCTAAAGCCCAAGGGCGATTCAATATCCCAGGTCATCGTGGAAGGTCGTCCGTACAAGGACATGGACGTCAAGCAGTATTATGGGGAGTTCACCGACACCGAGGGTGTGGAGATCGTCAGGCGGAACATCGAGCTGCTCTCCAAAATATCCGATTTCATCGTCATCGAGGGTGCGGGCAGCCCGGCGGAGATAAACATGTCCGAGCACGACATCGTCAACATGAGGACGGCGGAGATCGCCGGGGCCAGATGCGTTCTCGTGGTCAATATAGAATGGGGCGGTGCGTTCGCCTACATGTATGGGACAATCATGCTTTTGCCCGAGCAACAGAGGAGGATGTTCGGAGGCATCATCGTCACCAACATGCATGGTTCGACCGAATCGCTTGCCGAGGGATTTGAGGAGATCGAACGGCTGACTGGTATCCCTGTCCTCGGTGTTGTCCCTCACATTGAGCTGGACCTGCCGGACGAGGACTCGATGTTCCTAGGGGACCATGCGAGGGAAGGTTCGATCGTCGTCGGCGTTGTGCGTCTGCCTAGGATCTCCAATTTCACCGATTTCGATGCCTTGTCGCTGGAACCGGGCGTGGTCGTCCGTTTCCTGGATGACGCTTCGGAAGCGAGCGAATGCGCGGCATTGATCATCCGGGTACGAAGAACACCATTGACGACCTGGCTTGGATGCGGGAGAAAGGCTTCGACAGGGAGATATGCTTGCTCCGGGGCAAGGTCCCTATCCTCGGCGTATGCGGCGGCTTCCAGATGCTGGGGGTCGAGCTCAGGGACGAGCACGGCCTAGAAGGCAAGGTGGCCGGGACCATTGAGGGACTGGGTCTTCTAGATGTGGTCACGAGCTTCGACTCCTATGACAAGAGGACCGTCCAGGTCACTGGACTGATCAAGGGGCAGGAGGACCTGGGCCCAGTGCGCGGATACGAGATACATATGGGAATGACCGAGCGCGGCCTCTCACTTCCCTTGTTCGATATCGAGGACCTCTCGGGAAAGCACCTGGACGGTGCGGTCTCGGTCGACGGCATGGTCATGGGCTCATATCTGCACGGATCCTTCGACCTGCCTGCCTTCCGGAGGTTCTTCCTATCCAAGGTATGCAGGGAGGATGCCAGGCCCGATGACGATCCTACGGTCAAGGACTATGACACATCCGTGGACGAGAGCATTGAGCGCATCGCCACAGCCCTGAAAGGTTCATTGGACATGAAACAGGTGTACGAGATGCTCGACATGGGGGGCAGGGAATGACCCGCAAGGTGATGTTCCAAGGCACGTCGTCGGGGGTGGGCAAGACGCTGCTGACCGCAGGCGTTTGCCGTTCTCTGCAGCGGCAAGGCCAGGATGTCGCCCCCTACAAGACCCTAAACCTGTCGCTGAACTCGTTCGTCACCAGCGACGGAGGCGAGATCGGAATATCCCAGGCGTTCCAGGCATGGGCGTGCGGAATCGAACCGACTACAGACATGAACCCGATACTGCTCAAGCCCAAGGGAGGGGGAGGGCTCCAGGTCATTCTCAAGGGAAGGCCGTACGTCGACGTGAACCGCGAGCGTGGGGTAAGGAGGGAGGTTTTCTTGGAGGCGATCGAGGATTGCTTCGGAAGGCTATCGGCAAAGCATAGCGATATCGTCCTGGAAGGCTCCGGATCGCCAGCGGAGATCAATCTGCGCAAGCACGAGGTGGCCAACATGACCACCGCCCAGCTGACCGGCAGTCCGGTCATTCTGATCGGGGATATCGAGAAGGGTGGAGTGTTCGCGGCATTGTACGGAACATACCACCTGCTGCAGGAAGAGCACAAGCACCTCGTCAAGGGGTTCGTGATCAATCGGTTCCGGGGGGACGGTTCGATACTCGGAAAGGGGATCGACAGGCTCGAGAGTGAGATGGGCGTACCTTGCTTAGGCGTCCTACCCTATCTGAGGATGAGGTTCCCAGAGGAGGACAGCCTGTCGATGTCCACCGGATGCTCCGGCTCGGGCGATGACATAAGAAAGGTCTGGATATCGAATCTGGACCGGTTCGTTGACGAGGCCCTGTCTCAAATGGACCTGGACATCCTTGAGGACATCTTGAATAAGGGAGTATGATCCGACCATTTCTTGATCGGTGAGCAGCGAAATCACCTCTCTATTTGTTTTTGATGCGATACTTCGTTTTTTCTCATCTCGATTAACCTCGTAGGGAAATAGTGGTCTCGGTCTCACTATCTCGAGGGATGAAGATTTCAAACTATTGCGTTCAGAACATGGTGGCATCGGCAAATTTCGGGGTAGAGCTTGACCTCAAGAACCTCTGCCTAAGCCTTCCAGGGGCGGAGTATGACCCCGAATCTTTCCCAGGATTGATATATAGGCTCAAGGTCCCAAAGACCGCCACCCTGCTGTTTCGGAGCGGAAAGGCGGTATGTACTGGCGCCAAGACGCTTGAGCAGGTCAAGTGTGCCATTGAGACGGTGGCCAACAATGTTAGGAAAACGGGCGTCGTGATCAATGGTTGTCCATCGTTTGAGGTTCAGAACATCGTCGCCTCGGGAGATCTCGGACATACTGTCAATCTCACAACGGTGGTAATATCTCTAGGCCTTGACCGAGTGGAATATGAACCAGAGGTGTTTCCCGGCATGGTCTACCGTATGAACGATCCAAAGGTTGTGATTCTGCTATTCGGGTCCGGAAAGCTTGTATGCACCGGGGCTCGAACACTGCAAGACGTCGAGATAGCGGTGGAAAAGATCAGATTGGAGTTGGAATCCGCCGGTCTACTAGATTGAAATGAATGCCTATCAACCACCGGACGCCACCTTTATCACTTTTAACGTCTCCCCCTCATGGACCGTTTCGGTGATCGGTACTGGCAATTTTCCGCGGAGCACGATGTGCGCATCGGCGTAGAGCTTCATCGTGTCGAGGACATCGGATATCTTCGTCCCCTCGTTCACCTTCACAGCGCTGGTCTTGCCGCGATAGTCGATGTTGACCATGATCTCGCTCATTGCGTCACTGGTGATGGCGCTCCCGGTTCATCTGCTTGGCGGTCGTTCCTTGCTACTAAGAATAAAATAGGGGAAAGTCATCAGCATCCCTAGGCCGAGGTAGCCCAGTCCGGTAAGGCGGTAGCCTCGAATCGCCGATAAAACGGCGTTCGCGAGAGAGCTACTGGTGTTTCACCTCGGGAGTTCAAATCTCCTCCTCGGCGCCATTTCTTCTATATGATCATCTCGCCAATAACGTACAGCTTATCCAGATTCCACGTCCCCGAATGATGCTGAACTCCTCAAGGGACCGGATCGCCACTTTTTTAAACCCGGATTCGTCATAAGTTCCCGACCTCTGGAATGTTTCTAGGGGTGCGTAACGACATCATTCGAGGTCCCCCTCCTTGTTTCCAAGGACCGGGACGATCCATGAACTATTTCTTGGCGGTCTCGAAGAACCCCTTTCCCAGCACCGCATCCTGGAACTTGGCGGCGAACGCCTCGGCTGACGGGTAGATGTCCTCTTTGAAATTTTTCATCGTGAAATCCTCGAAGTGCTTGTAGACGCGCATGTCCTCTTCAGGGTCCATCTCAGCATCGATGGCGGGAAAGACAACATCCTCCTCTTTCTTGATGTGGGTGGTCATGTGATCGACGAGTTTTATCGCTTTTTCGTAAAATATGGCGTTGTCTTCGCCCGGTCGGACAGATGACCGCATCTCCTCCGTCAACATCCTCGCGGTGCGGTGATCGTCGAACAGAGATTGCAGGTCCTCCGTATGTTCCGGGTCGGCGCAGATGGCCGCGGGGAAGAGGAAGCGTTCCTCCTTGCCATGGTGGAAGTGGTCCATGAACATGAGCAAGAACTCTACCCCCTCGGTAGCGATCTGCCTGTTCTGTTCGATCGATTCCTTTTCCACGATGTCCTTGTATACGTCCAGGATCTGGCGCAGGATGCCATGTTCATAGGACAAAAGGGTGATCGAGACCTTCATGGGTCTGATTACGATTCGCCGGATATTCAACATTTTCCTTTAGTGATAGCTTCAGATCACATTGTTACAATTGGTTCAGCGATCCCTGTGATCGATCCAGGAAAATTGCCCAATTGAATGTGATAACCTGGTTCTGGTGACTGATACCCTGACGGCGGATACGACCGATATATGTTGATATTGTTAGATGGGTAAGAGATGTTTAGGATTTCCATCCTCTTTGGTGTGGCATCTTTCCCTGTTTGTCTTGAACAAAATGTAATATCAGTCGGCGAGTGCGAGCATCGATTCTCTTGTGATCCCAAGGTAGGTTGTCTTGGTCCTTGCCCGCATGTATGCTTGGTTTGCCACCGCCTCCTTGATCTGGAACCTATGTGAAAGCTCACGACTGGTGGCACCGACAAGCTCACGCCCGATCCAGACCTCAGCTTCCTGGGGGGAAAGGCCGGCGGTGAACAGGGTCTTAAAGGCGATATTGCCATTGATTTCGATCGATCGTGAGCGTAAAGCTGAACCATAACTAGCGGATGCCATGAAATTAATGAAGACATATCGATTTATACACTGTATCATCCAAATGCCAGGTTCTGACATTATGCTCACGTCCAGATGGTGATTTATCCAGCGTAATCAGGGGGAGAACCATCTTGGTATGTCCCCAGACAAAGCAATGGCCAGACTCATGACTTTTCTAATGAGCCTAGACCAATTCGATAGCGTTTCCGATTAGATGGAATGAGGGCGGTCAACCGTCATCCAAGAGTCCCCTTGAAGACGTTTGGAACTCCGCGTCTCTCATTGGTATTTTGCCATATCCCTATCCTCGCTTAGGATCTTCTCGGAAGTTAGTGATAGTTATCGTTTGGGTGGACGAAGCTATCGTTATATCATCATGCTTCTCGATCTCCTCAAGGATTCTCGTGAAAACGAGGTCCTTGATCAGTCGGGTTTCCTTCACATGCACCGGATAGCGTATGTGAAGATTCACCCAGTTATCCGTGAGAGTAATGAAAACTGCAGGTTCCACGGAAATCGATTTGAGATAGTAAAGGTAGGTCAATTCTAAGAACTCCTTCGCTGCCTTCGAGGTTGTATTGCCGATGACCTCTTCGAGAACATCAAGAACAATTGCCCGCGCCGATTTCCAGTCACTGCCATAGGTGATGGGAAGCTCGAGTTCCGACCACACGAAACTAAAATCTCGAGAGAAATTGTTAACCACCGAATCAATGGCCGCCGAGTTAGGGATATTTGAAAGCCTTCCTGTCGGTTGTTGGGCATCCACCCATTCATTCAGCTCGAGGATCGTCGTGTACATGATGCCAATATCGATGACATCTCCAGTCTTGTTATCTACCTCAATGCGATCTCCAACTTTGTACATTCCAGTGAGGATTATGACGATGCCTCCGGCCATGTTCCTGAACACGTCCTGCAATGCGATCGCCAACCCAGCGCCGATTATCCCAAATGAGACCACTATGGACTGCGTATTGTCGACCCAGATAAGGATTAGGGACATTATGAAGGCTATGATATAAAGCACTGATAGCATTCGGGTGGCTGTATATCTCGTTCTTTCGTCGGTCATTTTCCGAGTTATGAAGTGTTGCAGAACAACGCGGAATACGATGTAGACCAGACATAGGATCAAGAAGGTGAGGAACATCTTCCAGATCTCGCTGATGGGGTATAGGTAATGCGTGAGCCAGAAAACCACGGCAAGGATCAACTGAGCAGCAATGATGGTCAATCTTCGCATATGGTCCTACTACGGAACATCATGTGCATAATGTTTGCTCCACGTGGCCTCCTAGGATTGGGTTGGTAGATAACGACACCATTGCTCGGAAGAAATTGATCAAAGGTGCGGTTTCGTATCTTTTACCCAAACCCCTGCAACGGTGAACATTGCACCCTTTGGTCGTTCCAGATGTTGTGCTTTGAAACATACATGTACTCATCATTGGCATCATTTTAAATGCGATACAAATTAAGCTCGTGAGCACAATATACAAAATGGACGAAATGGTCGAAGATGCAAGGATTATTTTCGGAAGGAATGCCAAATGGTACAGCAGTAGCCCTGACCATGCCGACCAAGAGGTCCTATCTGGTCTGGTATGCATGGCCAACCCAGATTCACAGGCGGTTGTTCTGGACGTGGCCACCGGGACAGGGAACACATGGATGACGTTCTCCCCCTTTGTTCGGCAAGTGATCGGTATGGACTTCACCCCGGAGATGCTTTCTCAGGCCGTCGATGCTATGCGTCGGAAATCCGTGGGCAATATGGATCTTTGTCTGGCGGACGTGATGGCCATCCCGTTCCCGGACTCGACCTTCGATCTGGTTCTGAGCCGAAGGGCACCCCATCATTTTAGAGACATCAAGGGTGCATTGAAGGAGATGTCTCGGGTCCTCAGACCGGGTGGGGTGCTGGCCATAGACGATCGGACCGTTCCTGAGGATGATGGTGTCGATCGCACCATGAACCTGCTCGACGCCCTTCATGACCGTTCCCATGTGCGGGAATACCGTCCTAGCGAATGGAAAGGTCTGGTCTCCGAGGCCGGTCTGGAACCCATGGAGATGAGGACCTACACACGGAATCTGCCACTGACCCGGTTGACCGGAACGGCGAATGAGGACGACGCCAAAGAGATCGTAAAAATGGTAGGGACCTTCAACGAGGAGATGAAGGGCAAATTCGGCCACCGGACGGTCTCAGGTGAGGTCCATATCAACCATTGGTTCTTGATGTTCACCGCTGTAAAGAGTATCAAGCCCACTTACTAAACAGCTCTTCCATGCTCCCGGAGCGGAACCCTTGGATGTCCAAGGTGACATAGGTGAAGCCGAGCATCTTGAACTCCTTGACGATCCAATCCCTGTTGTTCAGTACAAGGTAGAACTCGTTGGGCATCACTTCGATGCGGGCGACGTCACCGTGATGGCGGACCCGTTGTTGGGTTATACCCAAACCGCGCAAGAACTCCTCCGCCGTCTCGATCTGCACCAGTTTTTCGCGGGTGATCGCAGTTCCGAACGGTATCCTGGTGGCCAGGCACGCGCCTGATGGCTTAACCGCCGTCGGCAGACCGAGCGTCTTGGACAGGTGACGGACCTCTTCCTTCGTCAATCCCACATCCGCAAGCGGACTTTGCGTGCCCAGCTCCTGGACCGCCCTAAGCCCTGCCCTCGAGCTTTTTAGATCGTCGGCGTTGTTGCCATCGGCGACCTCCAAAAAGCCCTCTTCCTTGGCTATCGAAAGGAATTTCGTCATGAGTTCCTTCTTGCAGTGGTAGCACCTCTCGACGGAGTTCTCCGCGAAAGCGCTGGTATCCATCTCTCTGGTCATGACCTCGATATGATTCGCACCTAGGCTCTCGGCCAGCTTCACTGCTTTCTCTCTCTCGCTCTTGGGGAACGTTTCCGAGACCCCGATCAATGCGATGACCTTGTCAGTGCCTAGCTCGTCCATTGCCACCTTGAGCAGTAGTGTGCTGTCCGCACCACCGGAAAAGGCAACGGCCAGGGGGCCGTACGTTCTGAGCAAAGCACGCAGTCTCAATAACTTCTCTTCCGGGCTCACAGGCAGTGATTGGGTGAATTTGGTATTCAAATCTAGCGCCGGAGAAAAGGGAATATAAGCGAGGAGCGCATCGGGAAAAATCATGAACATCCGCGATGTCCTGGAACAGCTGAAGCGCGGGGAGATCGACGAGGAGAGGGCAGAGCAGCTGCTGAAGCTCGACTTCCTGGAGCGCATCGGCGAGCACACCTGCTTCGACCATGCCAGGGAGGCGCGCCGGGGCATTCCGGAGATCGTCTTCGGTGAGACAAAAACCCCGTCCATGGTCGCGGATATCGTGAAAAGGGTCATAGAGGATAGGGCCGTCATATTGGTCTCAAGGGCTTCCCAGGCCCACGTGGACGCTGTAAGGACCGTAGTCGATCCGAGGATGGTCCACTACAACGAACAATCCCGAATGATCGTCGTGGACAAGCGGAAGAACTCGGTTCAAAAAGGAAAGGTCGGGATCATGACGGCAGGGAGCTCAGACATCGCTGTGGCCGAAGAAGCGAAGGCGGTGGCCGAGGCCATGGGCTGCGAGGTTTTCACCGAGTACGATATCGGCGTGGCGGCGCTGCACCGCATGCTCGACCCGCTCACCAGGATGCTGCAGCATGGCGTCGACGTCCTAGTGGTCTGTGCCGGTATGGAAGGGGCTCTTCCGACCGTGATTTGTGGTCTGACCGACGTTCCGGTCATAGGCGTTCCAACTTCTGTAGGCTACGGCTTCGGAGGCAAGGGCGAGGCCGCATTGATGGGAATGCTGCAGACCTGCTCTCCCGGACTGGTAGTGGTGAACATCGATAACGGCATCGCCGCCGGAGCCACCGCCGCTTTGATAAGTCTGCGCGCAAGAAGGGGAAGCAAAGATTAAGATTCCGGCACTCGAAACAGTATCCGGTAGTCCCATGAACCATACCATCGTGGACTTCGAGATACCAGCGGATGATCTGCAAAAGATCAAAGAATTTTATAATGCGGTCTTTGAGTGGAAAATGATTGAACTTAAAGGCCCCACCGACTACATCATGCTCCACACCGTGCCGACCGATGAGCAGGTCATGCTGGAGGACCCGGTGTCAACGGGGGAATGTACAAGCGCATGGAACCGAACCAGGTGCCGATCAACTACTTCAGCGTCGAATCGATCGAGGAGCATGTCGATAAGGTGGTGAAGAACCGAGGCAAGGTGATCGTTCCAAAACAGGAGCTCCCGAACGTCGGCCTCATCGTATGGATAGCAGATCCTGAAGGTAACTCGGTGGGTTTGATACAACCGTTCGAGATGAAGGTCTGAGAATGTCGACCAAGAAGTGGCCAGATATCTATCGGGGAATGATATTCCGGCAGCCTCGGTGACTCAGCGTACTTGAAAATACCATACGAGACGGTCTCATGAGTCGGTGAACCCATCATGCCTGGATGCGCAATGATTGTCGATCACAGGCGGGTATCAGGGTAGCGATCTTATCCGAGATGCGGTCTGGGATTTCGCGTAAAGCACAATGTAGTCCATATAAGTCATGGGATCCCAGGTGGAAAGAGAGGTCACGATCCAGAGCTGGGCGCTTTGTTCTCATCGTCTACACCATCCTCGGTTTCGTGGTCATGGCGGTGGGATTCCTCAGCAAAGAGGAGATCCAACGGTCAGAGCTCAGCCCGCCCCGGGGAACACGGGCTATGCCTATCCTCATTGTGTCCGCCAGTCGCAAAGGGAACACCGGTCTGCCCAAACTCCAACCTCGAGATGAAGTGGCGGGCTTCGGCGGGAATTAGATTCGCAAGATTCCAGTACCCGGCCATCGGCGAAAAATAGAGAATTCTTCCCATCACGTTTATGTTCAGTGAAAGCCTTTTGCCAATCATGACGGGGACAGGTGGGAACGGTGTAGGTCATCCGGTAAAGGGCCGGGTAATGCTGCGTCCCATGGTCGCCGAGGACATACCAATGGCCCAGGCGATCGGCAGGACCACGTGGTCTCACGTCGCCTCAAAGGACATCGGCAGGCCGGTGGAATATCCGACCAGGCCGGCAAAGATGATTCAAGCGTCCATCGAAGAGGAGCCTCAGGGATGCTTTGTCGCCACACTGGACGATGAACCAGTCGGCACCGCATACAGTCATGTGTGGGGCAGTGTTGGTTGGGTCGGTCCGGTGGAGGTACTGCCTCAACATCAGGGCTCCGGCATCGGCAAGAAGCTGATGGAATCATGCCACGATCACCTCAATTCCAAAGGATGCCGGGTTTTCGGTGTGGAAACGATGAGCGACAATGAAAGAAATAAGAAATTCTACACTGGCCTCGGGTACCGTTCAGTCGGTGTCACTGTCCTTGCCGAGAAAAAGCTCCGGCCGGCTGCTTACTTTGTTGATGGCATCACGGAGCTAAACAACGCCAACCTGTCTGATTATAGAGGGGAGATCAGGCGCCTCAGCTCTGCCGTCTATCCCGATATGGATTGCATTTCAGAGTTCCGAATGGTGTTGGCGCATTCGTTGGGGAAAGGGTTCTTGTTCCATCAAGAACGCGTGTTCAAGGGGGTGGCGCTGTTCATGGAAGCGCCGCTGGAAGGATTGCATATGGTATCGATCAGGCTTCTCCTGACCGACCCGAAGGCTACCGATAAGGGAGCGGTCATGGCATCCCTTATGGCCGCCTGCGAACAATCAGCCATATCATCGGGGAATGACCGGGTCTTCACCTCCTGCAGCATCACCGACGATGTTACGCGTATCCTCATCGAGCGTGATTACAAGATCAGTGGCAGTAATGTCAGGTTCGTCAAGGGTAATGACTATGCTGAGGCGGGCGGGACGAACATCATCACATGGGCCGGATGAAAAGTTGGGTGCGTAGGAACTGGTCATCAAAAGAGAAAGGGGCGGTCAGCGGAAGACAAAACGTCGATCCGATATTCTATCGATCGGTCTTCTCCTCTGGAGCATCGAGGTAACAGGTCAACCTTTGCCTTGAAACATCTGAATTCACGCAAATTCGAAGGCCAGTATTATCTCCGGTCCCATCGATGACCTTGACTGAAGAACTATAAGATTTCGCTTCAGGAATGAGGGAAGTCAGCCTATTCTCTGATTTACTAAAAAATTCTTGATTTAGAATATTGCCATCCTTCTTAGGGTAAATTGCGCAGTATAGCATGTCGGCCTCGACCAGGTCGTTGAAGAAATGCGTCCCCAAAGACGCCTCAGGAACTAGCCCTTCATGCATAACGACCACTTCGCATAGAATGGAAACCGTATTGATCTCAGAGAATGAAACAGGAACTCCCAGACTGGGATCTGTCGTTGCCCATCGTCCAGGTCCCACTAGAAGAATTGTCGGCTTTTGTTTCTCGTCCTTCAAATGGGTCAATTTCCCAATGAGCCTGGCGACCGCATATCGGTCGCTCATTTTCATGTTCGCATATACTTCCGGTACAACGTGAATTATCCTGTCAATCGTAACCGCCTTATTACTTCCGATGACCGGTCCTTTAGACTCTAGGATTATCTTGTCTTTAGGGATGGATCGGGGATTCTCAACGGCCAAGATATTTCCTTTGGATTGAAATGGTCTGCACTGAAGGAGATTTATCCTGAAATCAGAAATGCCCGAGAAATTAGCGGTAAATTCGATATCGACCGGATGATTATAGGCATCCTCGAGGATATTCATCATGTCCTTCATGTCCTTTACGAACGGCCCCTTGGATAGTAGATTATCGAAAGTAAGCATCCACGAAAAGACTTCTCTTCCCCCCGCTTCATGGATGCGCCTTTCCAAAGCCAGATCACGGGAGGCGAAAATGTCTATGGGAAAATCGGGAAGTTTTCCCACTACCTCTTCGAAAGATCGTGACGTGAGGCAATTGCCAGCCAGATCTATGATATCTCCCTTCTTCTGAGAGTATTTTCTTACATCTTCGGAACTGGCTTCCGGTCTTCGTAATGGAGCGTTTAAGGCGACGATGCGGGTATAATCGTCATCGATCCGGTCAACCGCCCTTGTCCCAAGACCAAAAACAAGGCGTATCATTCCCGCCTCTGGGTCTATCTCACTGTTCCATACATACGGATTATAGGACACTCCGACCCCGGCGATCTGGGGGAAGAATTGATCCTCGTAAACGGAGCCGGACACGCGCTGCACCAGGATCGCCATTTGCTCATCCCGGTCGAGCAAACCCCAATGCGCTCGATATGCCAGGGCTTCCTCGCTCAGAGTGCTCGCATAGACTCTGCGGATAGCATTCAAAAAGTTCTCAAGCCTAACCTGAGGCGTCCCCTGATTGGCACAAAAAATACTTTCATATTTCCCGGAGAAGGCATTCCCATAGGCGTCCTCCAGAAGACTAGAGGAACGGACGATGATGGGGGACTGCCCAAAATATTTGAGCATTTTCATGAATTGATCCTCAATGTCCTTGGGAAAACTTCCGGTGAGCAACCGTTTTTTGGCCTTTGCATCCAAAATAAATCCAGACTCAGGATCATTGATGTTTCGCCTGATCCACCAGCAATGATTTTGGATAAGATAGGTGTAGAACACGTCCGAACCGATAAAAAAAGAATCATGCGGTTCAAGTTTGTTCACCCAATCAAGGTCATTTTTCTTCAGGATGGCGCGAGCCAAGAGCATTCCGACGGATTTCCCACCGATCAGCCCTGTGCCTATCATACGTTTTACAATGTCAACAACGTCTGCGAAATCGAGGTACTGTTCGATCAGCCTCAATGGTCGAGCATCCCTCGTTATGGCCATGCGGACCAATCGATCAAAGAGGCTGCTTCTCTTCAAGGCTTCCGTTCCGTCAGACTCTGACGAACTGGCGATTTCCTGTGCAAGTAAAAAACTCTTTGTCCATATGTCCCGCTCGTGCATGGAGAAATCCAACCATGGTTGCGGAACCCCCGAAAGGATCTCAGCCGTTGTTGTGCTCGTGAGAACAGGTTTGAAGTCTTCCCCTTCCCAACGGTGAAGCATATACATTGTTTTCGATTGCCTACCATCCACCTTCAGAGGATGGACGTATATCTCTTCCTTGTGATTGAAAACGTCCATCACGACCTGTGCAGTATCATGTATGGCATCGATGGCAAAGGAAGAATGGCGATTGCGGATGAGAGCAAAATATGCGACCGTCTTGTAGTCGTAAAGATAAGGGCATGTCAACATGAAGAAGTTGCCCAGCATGCGGTCGCTATACCAATCTACAGACAATTCTGACAGACAATCGAAGACATAGAAGGCCCCTTTCCCGAATCGTTCAATGACATTAAAAATACCAGAAATGAATATCTCGAAGCCTTCCTCTGGGTGCAGCACAAAAACGTGGTCACAAGATTCTTTAGGAACAACTTCTTCATGGTCGGCAAAACGAAAGTAAATCAAATCCCTCTTTCGCTTCCCCGCCTCCATACAGAAAGGCTTCACAAAACGCGAATAATCATCAATAGCATCCACCTGAAAGACAACGTTATCTCCAAGGATGACCCCGTTCAAGATCTTGTCTAGGCCCGGGAGCCCGGTATTTGTAACTCCTCCCTTTTTTCTCATTTTACCTTTCCTGCAGATCCAACAATTTGAGAGATATGTCAGCCGGTTGATTAAAAGACCTCGGGCAAAGGTTCATGGTATACCGCTTACAATGATTGTCTCAGGTGGAAATGATATGGTAGCTTTGCCCGAGGCGGTCATGAAGGCGCTCAACGATCCTGCGAGCGTCAAGGTGTTGGCAACGAAAACAGCCAGTGGGGTGGTGCATGCGATACCGCTGGGAAGCCTGGCGGCCCCCGATCCTAACAATATCGTGTTCGGCGTGGTGTTCATGAAACAGACCCATATCAATATGGAGATGATGAAGAAGAACGGGGAGAGCCCATCGGTGCTGATCGTGAACGGTGCGACCGCATATCAGGTGCATGCGACAATAAAGGACTTCAAGACGTCCGGTCCGGTCCTGGACATGATGAACGAAAGAGTCAAAGCACGCGGCATAACCGTGACCGGGGTCTGGTTCATGGAGCCCGAGACGGTATACGACCAGAGCCCAGGACCGAACGTGGGAAAACGTATCGCGTGAAAGAGCGACCGGTGCATCATTCGCCTATCTTCGGCGTGCTGGGGATTAAGATCTAACCCCTTTTGACTGGCTCGTCGTCATCGGGGCAAGCTTTTCCATCGCGGTGACAAGGCGGTCCTGTCACTCCGATGTAACACTTGGAGGTCACGCCCGGCTATTCGTGCCGCATTATCTGTTCGATCGTCTCTAGTTCTAGTCCCTGTTCCCATAGCCGGTGCCCGAACGTCCTTCTCATGTCATGTGGCCTGAACTTCAGACCGGCCAACGTTGAGATCTGCTTGACGTGGACCCGGATGTCGTCCGAGTCAATCTCCCTGATGTTCTTAGCATCCTGATCATCAGGGTTGGCCCGTCCATCGGGAACTTGTCCTTCCGATATGTCAGATACCTTTCCAGGTACTGCCTTGCGTACCGGTTCGCCTTTCTGATAGGCGACTTCCCGCCATTCCGGCCCTTCCCTCGGATCATCGACCCGCTCTGCGATAAGAACTCGTCCGCGTTCCGAAGCGTCAGCCGCCGGTACATGTCGACAGGTCAAAGGCCCCATGTCCACCCCTAGCGAGTAGATCACCGCATGCACCGGGCCGAGCGACTCCGCCGCTTCCCTGCAGCATCTTATTTGTGACCACTGTCGAACTGAATTTAATCAGACGTACCATGTTGTGGCTTTGATTTGAGCGTAATGTTAATATCAAGGTCCTTTACTACTGGATTCAAAGGCGATGAGGCTCGCCTTCAACCGTCCAGTGCGGGGCTGATAGCTTCTACCGAATGACGCACACCCGAGAGAGGTGAGTCATACAATGGTAGACACCCTGATACCGTTGCTGTTTGTAGCATTCATAATAATATTGATATCGACCAAGATTGGGATCTCGGTCCCTATCGTCAAGATTTACCTAGACGAATCGCGGTTTAAATTATTTCAGAGTTTCCATATTGATTGCTATTGGCGAACTTGTAATAATTCGATTCATCTCTACCTCTCGTCCTTGGCGGTTGCCTGATGATCGACTATGTTACCATCTCTATCCTCCTGGTCGTCGCCGTGGTGGCTCAGTTCGTATCGCTGCGTTTCGGGATATCGGTGGCAATCATCGAAATGCTCCTCGGCATCTTTATCGGCAACGGTCTAGGGATACGCGCTGCTGACAAGGAATGGCTGGTGTTCCTGGCGGCCATCGCCGGGGTGATCCTTACGTTCCTGGCCGGGGCCGAGGTGGACAATGACGCGCTAAAACGCAACCTAAAGCCCAGCCTCCTCATCGGCGCGGCCTCGTTCTTCGCCCCGCTCATCGCCTGCTCGTTCGCCTCATACTACCTCCTGGGATGGGACCTCCAATCCTCCATGCTGGCTGGTGTGGCCCTTTCCGAGACATCGGTAGCCATCGTCTACATTATCCTGGTGGAGGGCGGTAAGAGCAAGACCTCTGTCGGCAGCCTGGTCCTGTGTGCCTGTTTCATAACCGACCTGGGCGCCTCGATCGCCCTCTGCGTCCTGTTCGTGACTCCCGGGATCTATCTGCTGGTCCTTGTCGGCGCCCTCATCGTCCTGGTAATATTCGGGCCCCGTTTGGTCGATTGGTGCTTCAAGGCCCTCAAAGGCCGTTCCGGCGAGCCCGAGGTGAAGGTGGTCCTACTCTTGGTCATGCTGTTAGCCGCGCTAGCAACGGTCGCAGGGGTTAGCGCAGTTCTGCCCGCCTATGTGCTAGGACTGATCATGTCGCGTTCCCTGGCCAGGGACATACACGCGGCACTGCACATGAGGACGGCGCTGATGGCGTTCCTCGGTTCGTTCTTCTTTATCTCCGCGGGTATGAACGTGCAGTTGGCCGCAGTCTACGCTGGTGTCATTCCGCTCATCGTGCTGTTCGTGGTGAGATTGGCGGCCAAATTGGCGGGTGTGGGCATGGTAAGTAAAAATGTCGTTGGCGGTCCTATACTTTACATTACATGGCTCATGGCAACGGCGTTGTCGTTCGGCGTCATTTTCGCCCAAGTAGGCCTGTCAAGCAATCTCATAAACACCGACCAGTTCTCAATATTGATAATGGTTATCGTGATGAGTGCCATAATCCCGACGGTGGTGGCCCAGCGTTACTTTGATCCCTGGAGTGAAACGAATGGTAGGTCAGAATCTCGATGAAGGGCTCATTTTTGACCCATTGGACGGGTCAAAGAGCAATGCCGAGGCTTTAACTCAGGATGTCAAAATGTTAACGGTCGCGCCATGGGTTGAACTCACTGCTAATGACCTTATCGATACCAGGGTCTACTCGTACCTCATGCCTGGTAAAATGCAACTATCAATTATTGTCAAGATCGTGATGCTCAAAGGCAATAAAACTGACGGTATGGCTCAATTGTTCATTCCGAAGGGGGAACATAAATGAACGAACAAGAAGATGTGAAGAGAATATTGGTGGCGGCAGACGGCTCGCTGCAGAGCATAAAGGCGGTCAGGCTGGCCGCCAAGATAGCAAAGGCAACGGGAGCAGAACTGGCGATAGTCCATGTGAACGAGATACATGAACTGCCCACCTTGATCACTGAAGGTCAGAACCCGGACGAGGAATCTCGAGGGCAAGCGATAATCTACGACGCTCTGGAGATCGCCATGTCTGAAGGGGTAAAGGCAAAGGGTGTCATAAGGAACGGACATCCAGCAGGGCAGATTCTGGTCTATGCAAACGAGTATTCCCCCCAGCTTATTTTCATGGGAACCAGGGGACTGGGAAGGGCCTTGGCCATTGCCATGGGGAGTGTGTCCCAAGTAGTGGTCCATGGCGCAAATACGTCAGTCGTAGTCGTGAAGTAGGGCGAATTATGAGAACGATCGAAGGATCTGGAAGGGTTTGAACAGTTCAGTGGTCACTTCTGTTCGAGGAAGGGAGATACTTTACTCCCGAGGCAATCCTACCATTGAAGTTGGGGTTAGATTGGCCAAATAGACCACTGTTTGGACCTCCTCCCTATCGGGGGCATCAACCGGAAGTCACTAGGCGATGGAGCTCCGAGACAAGGACCCTAGCCGTTTTGGTGGAAAGGAGGTCCTCCAAACCTTATCAATACATAAGGGCGTGATTGGTCCTCTATTGAAGGGGGGCGTTTATCAGATTGGCTGCGCCATATGATCTGCCAGTCCTGCCTATGAGTCTTCCTTCGAACTCGAACCTGTTATTGAACGTCGGGGAGACGATTTCCCAATAGGCGTTTGCGACGTTGCCTTCAATTGACCTTATGTCCTTTGTCGTTGATGAACGTTGACTTACTCCTTTTGATTCCCCTGGGAGGATTTGAACTCCCGATCCAAAAGGCATTTCTTACGATCCATTATGAATCTATGACGATTTTTCATCGACTCGCCAATCTGAATATATCAACATGAATTAAGGACCCAGAGCCTTCGCACAAACTAGATAATATCTTCACTCATTGAATGCCTTTTACTATTCACTATTCGGCAAGCAAGAATGATCGCCGCGATTAGGATTTTCAACTCGATGTCACGATCGATCAGGTTATCCTCGAGTGAATGCTCGAACCATAGCGGGCTGGTTCTCATATCCACACCGCCGGGGAGAAAAAGCTTAGCCATCGGTCACTGCGATGGGTGCCCGTTTTGGGCCTATTCCATTGGCATCTCAAGGAGTGCGCTTCCTGTGTCATTTTCATCGTAGCCAGTCGGAGGACCTGGGCATAATGTCAAATACCCCGTTCCTGCTAGGAAAGGAACGGAATGGTAACGCCCAGCATATCGGTCAGTTCAAAAGACATTTTCAACTCCGTGGCATCGACCAGCGCAGCCTCTTCTCGGGGCAGTCCATGCGTCATCTGCAAGGGTTCGAAGAACCTTTGCGGCAAGTCAACCTGCGCCCTGATGGTCAAGTTCTATTCTCAATCGAAGACACGCAAACTCATTGACAGCCTGGACCTGGCGGGGAGCACTCCCCCCGGCGTGTTCGTCGGCCGGTATGGATACCCGAAAGTGGACATCGGGCCGCTGGTCCCGCCCGAGATGGGTGACACCTCGATCATGGACACGCCAGAGCAATGGATGGGCAAGTCCATCCAGGAGATTGTCGATTTCCGTTTCAAGCTAGTGCGGGGCAAGTACAGCGTATCGGTGAAGGACTTCCAGCACGGTGGGAAGATCGTTGACCTCACCAGGGAGCTTGGGTTGTCGATAAACTCAGTGGATGTGGAGGCGAATTTCGCCAAACGTCCCTCGGGCAAGATCGTCCTGGATGACGAGATACAGCCGTTCGGTCCGTCGGCCCGCCTGGAGAAGCTGAGCATCACCAACCCGAAGTATGACCACAAGATCGAGAAAGCGTACTATGACACGGACCTTCTGGCGACGCAGGCGGTCACCGACCTCTACAAGAACGGCGTCATGATCTCCCGGCTGCAAAAGGCGTTCAGCGTTGGGGCGTTCGGACTGGAGAAGAACCGAAAGTTGGTTCCGACCAGGTGGAGCATCACCGCGGTCGATGACATGATCGGCAAGGACATGCTCAAGCACACCAAGACGTTCCCGCTGATCAATGAGTTCCGAATCTATGACTGGGACCAGCTGGACAACCGCTGGTGTGTCATGTTTATGCCCACTTCCTGGCGTTACGAGCTGATCGAGGCTTGGTATCCGAACACGGTCTGGAACCCGCTGGGCAAGCAGATCGAGATCATCTCGTCGCATGAATTCTACGAAGGGCGCAAGGACTACGCCGAGATCGGCGGCTGCTATTACGCTGCGCGCATGGCATGCAACGAGCTGCTGATGAAAGAACGTCGTCAGGCCGGTGCGGTCATATTCCGTGAGGCGCATCCCGGGTACATAATGCCGGTCGGCGTGTGGAACGTCAGGGAGAACGTGCGGAAGGCGCTGACCATGCCACCCACCAAGTTCAACACGATGAACGAGGCCCTGGCCCATGTGCAGGGGCGCATGGAGATACCGCTTTCCCGGTGGATCGCGACGAGCGAGATCGTGAAAGATTTCATGAGGCAGAGGCGCATCGATGATTACGCGTGACCTGGACTTCTTCATGATGGAGGACACGGCGCCTCCACCGTCGGTGAGGGCATACGAGGTCAAGGCGACGACGGCGTTACCGAGATCGAACCTGCCGGGGATGGACTACGCCCTCAACCCTTATGTGGGATGCGAGCACGACTGCGTCTATTGCTTTGCGCCCGACATGCTGCATAAGGATCCGGCGAAATGGGGCAAAGAGGTAGGGGTCCGTTCGAACCTGCCGATCCTGCTGTCCAGGGAGATCAAGAATAAGCGGGGCGTTATCGGTATCGGAACTGTCACTGATCCGTACCAGCAGCTGGAAAAGAGTTGTCTGCTCACGAGAAAGTGTCTCATGGAGATACTCAGACATGACAACCCGATCTCAATACTGACCAAGTCGGACCTGGTCGTGAGGGATATCGAGCTTATCGCCTCGACAAAGAGGCCAGAGGTCGGAATAACCATCACCTCGGTCAACGACCGGATATCGCAAGCATTCGAGCCGGGGGCGCCGCTGCCGTCAAGGAGACTGGAAGCGCTCCGTCAACTCATCGAGACTGGATTGGACACCTATGCCATGGTCGGGCCGGTCCTGCCGATGCTCTCCGAAGATGACCTGGAGGATCTGGTCGGGGCAATCGCGAAGACCGGTGTGAAGCGACTCATGGTCGATCGTATGAGGTACAGGCCAGGCATGGAGGAGACGATCGCGAAGATGCCGCTCATGGAGACCGAACCGTTCCATAAGAGGAACCAACAGGCCATGGCTGACAGGGACCATCCCCATTCATTAGAGAAGGTCATTGCCAAATCGTGCGCCAAGTTCTCTCTGAAGTTCGATCAGGCGTTCTAGACTTGATCTTGAAAGAATTGTGTCGCCTCTATGTGAATCATAACTTATTGCCGAACTATTTTCATCATCGCCGTGAATGTAGTCCGGTACCCCAGGCTTCGGTCCAAGGTGTGGACGGAACCGATCAGCTGGTAATTTCCTGAGAACCTCTCTCCTAGACCTTCCAACGCCAAAGTTCTTCCTGGAACGGCCTCAGTGTCGCCAACGCATTCGCCGATGCCAGTGATCATTTCCTTATCAATATCGTCGAGAATCAGTTTTGAGCGCATCTTCTTTTCGTTCTTCGATGCCGAAAGTGAACCCATATTGATTACTGCCAGGTCGTTCGGTGCTTTCCCGCCTATCTGAGATTCCTGATCGATTTCCGGGCTGAAGGAGAGCAGCTCATCTCCATATCGCTTCGTGATCGATTTCTCTCGGCGCTTCTTCGATATGGTAAAACTGCGTGAATCATCGCCACTGATCTCGACGGAAGGCGCTCCATCCGAAGGGAAATCCACCTTCACATTCGAAATCTCACCTGTTATCAGGTTTGTCAGTTGATCAGAAGAGTAACCCATCCTGACGGATACTTTTCTGCCCAATGTGAATAGGTCATCGTCTATCCAAGTCAATCCATTCGGATGATCTTCGTTACCACCGAAAATGATCGAGAATGTTCCGAAAGAGTTCATGTTCAGGTCGATGCTAACGGTTTGAACGATATGGCCATGTTGAACCACATCAACTCCATCGATCTCGATTATGTGGAATGGCGTGCTGGTCATCGTATTCGATCTTACTGAAGAACGGGCACTCATTGGCAATCACTCTTTCGTCATCATACTGGCCGTATAGTAGTGTTTTTTCTTTTTGTATGGAGTTTCGAGCGTTTTATCGATAAGCTTCCTCGGACCCACCTTCTCCATTTCATGGGCTATGTGGAATATTATGAATTCTGATGGCCGGGTCAACGCAACCCCCACCTCTATGATCAATTTTTGATTATCGATGTCGGCCTGGGTCATCGTGGTCCGGTCGCATCTGACTAGGAATGCTTCCTGAGGCTTTGCGCCTAATAGCATCCCATCGCTCCATGATTTGGTAAGGAATTCGACCACCGACCTTTTTGTCTCAGCCCATGTTTCCTCATCATTCGGTTCGAAGACGACCCATTCGGTTCCATTGAAAATGGATCGTTCCAGGTAAATGACGGTCCGGCGGATTTGGATGTATTTCCAGATGGAATCGCTGGATATGGTCCGGGAACCCCACACTAGTAATCCGCGGCCAGTGAATTTCCTGATAATATTGACACCGATTCTGGTTAGGTCCTGCTGATCGGCCTGATCCACCGAGACCTCGGTGTCCAGCGCTCCCATGACCAATTCGCTTGTTGGGGCTTTTTGAACGCCTTTCTGCACATCGGTGCGGACATATATGCCAGCCACTGCTCCGCTTGGCGGGACGACCCGGATCCGTTTTGTTCGCGGGTCCTGAACCTGTATCCACGGGTAGTAAATGGCGGCATATCCCTTAGATGATACCAGATTCTGTTTTTGCAACCTTACATCATGCGCATCCCCGACCTCTCTTGGATCTGGTGGGGAATCAATGATGCCAAATCGGTACTTCATCTTCTCACAATGTTCGACCAACGCCTTCTGGTCTAAAATATTGGTCCCATCGGGCATGGCCACAAGGTTGATGTCATCTATCTTTTCCAAACAGATCAGACCGTTGCGGTATTGCACGGCGGTCTGTTGGGGGTATCCCTCAATCGACCTCCCATTTTCGATTGAAGGATCTCCAATGACTCGTACGACGTAGGCATTCTTACCTCCGTTCTTGAAGAACAGATTGACGGCATGTGCTAAGAAAAATCCATTTCTTGTATAGTCCATTCCGCCGAAATTTTCCTCGAATTGCTCCCAGCTTGTTACGGAGATCGGCTCAAGGACCGGACCTTTAGGTGCACCTCCAACGAACGCGACCATACTGGTGCCCACTCCCTCTATCGATTCCGCCATCGATGAGACCTCCTCTACATAGATGCCCGGCACTGTATTCTCGTCCATTCTATGAACCTCCGATGAATTCTCTAATACTGAGTAGGAAGAGCACATTCCTCTTAAGCTTCTCCATGTTCCGTAGTTGAAATTATCCTACATAATTTGCTCATATTATACGTTTATTTTCACCGATTTATCTAGAAAATTTCAATGAACATTCATAATTTATATATTAATAATAATATGGTATCATAGTTGATTTGACCGTCTTCATTTTTTGTCAATTTCCATATCAATATATAAAATCTGGATGATACCATTTTTCCTAACGATCTATGATGATATAATAGCCAAATCTTTATTTTGTTTAATAGGTATTTTTCAGTCAATTATTTGACTATTATCGGAACGTTATCATTAATGACAATAATTAAATAAGGCACAAATCAAGCCCTATCCTGCTTCCTTTGGGGGAAGTAAAAGGGGATTGAAATGAAAACAGTAAGAGTAGCAGGCAAAGCCTTGTCGCCATTGATGGCGATCGGGATATTCGTCGCCATAGCGGCACTCGTGAGCGCAGCGGGATACGCCATCCTGACGGAGCACACTCTGGTCACTGGCGTTGTGTCCAACCCGGACAACGGGATCACCGTGGAGAAGAAGAGCTGGGCCTCGGACGGCGCGTATTACCCGGACGACAACCAATTAACGCTAGGTGTCATGTACCAGTTCCAAGTCGACCTGAAGTCCAACGGAGCCTACACTGACGTACTGCCGCTGTTCACTCTCTATAAGACCGGCGGATCACACGACTTCGCCCCAACTGACGCGATCATGTCCATCTACTACGCAGGCGAGTGGAATGTGGTCACGTGGAACGACATGGGAACCTGGGCCACCGCCACCGTCCCGGCGATGGACGTTCCGCTGGGAACCGCCGTCACGCTCTACGTGGATGTCACGTACATGGCCACCGGGTCGTACACGTTTGCGTTCTCCGCCACCGGCGTGGATGCGTAAGTGAGAGTATAACCGAAATCAAACCATTTCCAATATTTCTTTTTAAATGATGTTACGTCAGGATCGGTTCAAGGAACTCGAAGGTTCAATAGAAATGGCGATCGAATAAATGAGCGTGAAACGTCTCGTTCCTGGTGATCATGCAATACAAAGCCCCAAATAGGTTGCGGTTGGAGGCTATGACCGCCTATCTCCCGCCGATCCTTTTCATCTTCCTCATAAATAGCTGGATATTTTTCAATTCTTGACAGAAGTAATCAACGCAGGTCCAGTATCATGTCTTTCAAGCGTTTCGTCTCTATCTCCTGGATCTCTTCCACGGTCATCTTCCCACCGCTCTTCCTGATGTTCACCACCTCGCTGGATGGGTTGCCGTATACGAATAGGGTGATGTTCTTGACCGCCCCATCCTTGAACTTATGTTTGAAGCTCAATGGCAACCGGTTATTCTGCATGAACTCACTAATGCCGAGCTCCTGATCGATGTCCTGGTCATCGAAAGCATGAAGGCATAGTTCCAGAGCGTACTTCCCGAAGGCAATGATGTTGAGATCTTTCTTGCCTAACAGACGGATCTCGTCAAGGAACATCTCCTCGCATTTGATCGCCGCCTTTCTCCATTCCTTGTTGATGTCCCGATCGCTCTTGGACGGAATGCATTTCAACGCATGGGTCCAATAGACCTTTTCTCCAGTCGGGTCAAAGTTGCCGAAGATCTGAAGGATCTTGCTTAGCGGGTTCGCTTGCCTGATATCCGGAAGGTTCTGTTTTCCGGTCCTGCATAGCTGGTAAAGGTCTCCTTCGGCTTTGGCATGGTTCGCCTTCAGCCAGAATCCTGGCTCTTGTGAGACCACTATGAACTGAACGTTACTGAGCATGGCCTTACGGTTGAACAACACCGGTGACTTCGAGGCATTCCTGGGGCATCCGCTACACGGTCCATTGACCTTGGCGATCAGACCTTCCCAGTCCACGACATCCATTTCAGCCATGAGGGCTGATGCCGGTGGTCCCATAAAAACGATGTTCTCTCGTGCTCACTCTCTCCCGAAATTCTCCATTTCAATACGATAGACTATAAATAGGGCCAACCTTGAGGTGTTAGGCTCGTAGTTTTAGTGTTCTTTGACGTGAATGATCCCGTCGCCCTGATCCTGCTTGCAATCAATCGGATGTGAATTTCATGAACAAGAAGAAGAAGGGCGCAGAGGCAGCAAAGATGGCAGACGCAAAGGCTGGGACAACCGAGAAGAAGGGCTCGTCCTGGAACTCGAAGGGAAAGGCGGAGCCGGCCAAGGGGAAGAAGAAATAACCTGTGGTCCTTTGCGGACCACAAATCATTTTAAATTTAAATTAATTGATTTTAAAGTTACCGTCCGCTGGACGATGATTCTCCAGTTCATTTTGTGACCGACATGTTCATTTCAAAGCTGACCGTAGTTTCTAACATATCACCGATATAAGCACTGCTGACACTCACCGGTGTCCATGCAGACCTTACACTTCGTCTTTAATATGCCCTCCGCATCAGCTGTCTCTTTGTTGGTGCAACATTCTTCCTGGCATTTCTTTGTCCCATGGCAATAGTTACAATGACCGCATTTAGGGCATACCATATCGGTATCGCAACCGCAGCTCGAGTTCCGCTTTTTCAGTTCGGCTCCGCATTTCTCACATTTGCTCGCCACGATCGGGCACGACTCCTGCCTGTCAACGCCAGCCTTGGCAAATCTCGAAGAACGCATCAAGTCCATGTGGCCTTCCTCTGAAGCAGATATCAATTCTGCGTTTAACAACGTTCTGATGAGAGACCAAGTCCGGATCGAAGGACCTTTGCCATCATGCGATCGTCTCTCTTGTTGCCAATGCCGCTCCCACGAACGCCAGCAGAGCGAAGACGCCCAACGCGACCAGGTCGAGCGCGATATCGCCGACCCCCCCACCCCTCAACATGACCGTCCGAAGCGCATCGATCGCATATGTCAGCGGAATAAAGTTGGAGAACAACTGAAGCCAGTCCGGTAATGTCGCCACTGGCACGATGAATCCTGACAACGCCATCGACGGCAGGGCGATCATCGGCGCCAGCTGCACTGCTTGGAACTCGTTCCTAGCTAGACGTGACAGTAACACCGCCAGCATGACCACTCCGACAGCGAACAGGAATATGAGGATGGCGACCAGCCACAACGATCCCCTTATTGTAACCCCGAACACTAACAATGATATCACCATCACCACAGCGGAAATGACCAGTGCAAAAAAGGTCATGCCCAGCACATATCCGGCCAGTATTTGCCATCTTGTCACAGGTGCCGCATAGAATCTCGCCTTCGTTCCCTCCGTGTCCTCGCGAACCAGCAACAGCAGCGACAAGAGTAAGACCAGGAACATGATGACAAAACCGATCACCGGTGGCAGAGAGATATCTAGCCCACGCGGCGCCTCCGTGCCCCAAGTGAACTGCGTTTGAACATTGATCGGTATCTCCACACCGCTCTCACTAAGCGATATCTGAAGGGCTTGGTTCGTTGCAGCGATTATGCTAGAAGAGATGGCCGGTTCAGCTTCATCCACCGCCACCACGATTACTGACGGCGTCCCGACATGAAGGAGCGGACGGCTGGTGTTCGCAGGGATCAATATTGCCGCTCTTACCGTGCGGTCATGCACTTTCTCTTTAGCATAGGTGAAGTTATAGGTGACCTCCCGGACATCCACCCGGTCGTCCTGTTTCAATTGCTCTACCATTCTATCGCCAATGCTGACGTTACCGGGCGTCACATTGTCCAGGTTGACGACGATCACCGGATTATGCTGGACTCCCCCTGCAAGGCGTAACCGAAGAGAAGAATGATGATTATTGGCACAACCATGATCATTCCGATGGTACGCTTGTCCCGGGTCAATTGGCGGATGATGCGCATGGCGATCGCGACCGGCGCCCTCATTTCATCCCTCCCTCATAGTTGATGAACAGGTCTTCGAGGGTGTTGACTTTGACAGAGGCCATCAGCTCTTTGGGTGCCCCGGTGACGATGAGCTTGCCCCGCAGCATAAGCCCGACCCTGTCGACCCGGAGCGCCTCGTCGGTAATGTGGGTCGTGATCAGAAGCGTCTTGCCTTGTGAGCGCAACTCCTCGAAATATTTCCAAAACTCTCGCCTGAGCAAAGGGTCCACGCCTACTGTCGGCTCATCCATGATTATCAGGTCCGGATCGGTCAGCAGCGCGATGCCGAGCGACACTCTCCTCTTCTGTCCTCCAGAGAGCGTCCTAGCGGTCTTGTCCCGCTTCTCCTCCAGCTGTAGGAGGTGGGATAAATCGTCGTACCTCTTGCGTATCGCCTCGTCATCCATGCCGTAGATCCGTCCATAGAACAAAGCGTTCTCCAATGGACTGAGGTCGTTGTAGATCGCGACCTCCTGTGGCATGAAACCGATACGCCTTCGGGCGGCCTGTTTCTGTTCAGGGATCGAGTGATCGAGCACGTTGACCATTCCTTCAAAACGATAGATGCCCATCAGGCAGTGTATCAGGGTCGTCTTCCCCGAACCGTTGGGACCCAATAGCCCGAATATCTCACCCCGGCCCACATTCATCGACACATCGTCTACTGCAACGATATCCCCGAAACGCTTTGTCAATCGTTTGACAGCTACCGCTTCCTCAGCCACAGATTCACATTTGGCGAGCGACCTTATAAAATATGCCATGTTGCAGAGGCCAACAATTAATAACGGCCCATATTTATCCCCCAGTGTTCTGCATGATAAGGGGTGGTATTGTCTCAGGTCGGATGCTCACCGTCGTCATTGCGATCGTGGCAGTCGGACTGCTCGCGTTGCCCACGGCCTCGATGGCCCAATCCACAGGCGCATCGGTATTCGACGTTGACAATTATCAGAAATCAATTACCGCCGGCGATACAGCCACATTCCGATGGAGCATATTCAATGGGGGCAACTCGTCCTTGCTCATCGATACCTATGCAGGTGCACCGGACGAATATCTGACCGTGGTCACCAGTCCTTCCTTCCTTGTGATCAAGCCAGGCGACAATACCCTGGTCTTCCTGAACGTTACAGCATCGAGGTCCGCCCCGGTCGCCGAACACTCGTTCATCGTTTCCCTGAACATCACCCGCATGGACAACCCGACCAGCGAGATCATCGTGGTGAAGCAAGCGAACCTCCACGTGGCATCGTACTATGGCGATGAGTCCAGGTACAATAAGATCCTGGGTGAGTTCGATAACCCGCTACCGGCGCCCTTCAACGACAGCTATTTCACTTTCATCATCTCTGTTCTGTTCTGGGCTGCGTTTGCCGGAGCATTCATATTGGTCCTGATCCCGACGGTCAAGTTCCTGACCCGAAAGACCGATACCCAGATGGACGATATCTTGTTGGAGGTCAGCAAGTGGCCTATCTTCCTGATCGTCGCGGGGTATGGCGCGAAGAACTCTCTGGAGATAATGGCCATTCCTCGAGATTGGATTCCCCTGATCGAGGACGGCTATTTTATCCTGAGCATCCTGGTTTTCACTTGGTGGGCTTATGTCGTCTTTTCAGGAATTATCCTAGAATATGGCAAGAATATGGCTACCCGGTCTGAGATCGAATACGACGACGTCGTAATAAATGTGGCCGAGAAACTGGGCGCGATCATCATCCCCCTCATCGGCCTCACCATTGTTCTGTCACGCTTAGGATATAATGTGACCGCGCTGCTTGCCACGCTCGGATTCATGGGCATGGTCATCGGCCTGGCGGCGAAACCGACCCTCTCTAACTTCTTCGGCGGCATGGAGATCATACTGGACCGGCCATACAGGCCAGGCGACCTGGTCAGGGTGGATGGTAGTAAGGTCTACCAGGTCCTAAAGGTTGGAATGCGCTCAACGCGCATGTACGACAACGACAATGCCACCATCCAAATCATCCCGAACAATATAATGGCTATGAAGAGGGTCACCAACGTCGTCCGTCCGGATCGGAAAATGCGGCTAAAGGCCAAGCTGCACATCCCATACGACGCCGATATCGAAAAGGTGAAAAGCCTCCTTCTGGAGGCGGCGATCGAGTTCCCGGATGCCTTGCATGATCCAGGCTTCATCCCGATGATCGTTCTTGCCAACTTCAACGAATCGTGGCTCGACTTCGATTGTTATATTTGGGTTGACGAGGTAAAGATCAGGCATAAAGCGATCTCCGATTATCGCGAGCAGGCTTTCGCCAAGCTGAAAAAGGCCGGTATAGTGATACCGTATCCGCAAATCGTCACCGAGATGCACAAGAGCTCGACCTGATGCTCTGACGCCAGGTCTTCGGTCTATTGCCATATACGCATATCATGGGTGGTTTGGTCAAGAAAAGCTTATATAGAAGCACTAAAATACCGCCCACACGGAGGATTTCTAATGTCATACGGAATGGGTAATGGTCAACAACAGGTCATCGTGCTCAGGGAAGGCACCGAGAGATCGAAGAACAGGGACGCGCAGACGAACAATATCGCTGCCGCCCGAGCTGTCGCTGACGCTGTAAGGTCGACCTTGGGACCAAAAGGCATGGACAAAATGCTGGTTGATTCCATGGGAGACGTCGTCATCACGAACGATGGCGTAACGATCCTGAAGGAGATCGACGTACAGCACCCGGCGGCCAAGATGGTCGTCGAGATCGCAAAGACGCAGGACAGCGAGTGCGGGGATGGGACAACATCGTCCGTTATCATCGCTGGCGAGCTCCTGAAGAAGGCTGAGGCACTCATCGAGTCGAACATCCACCCGACGATCATCGCGAACGGGTACAAGATGGCCGCCGCTGAGGCATTGAAGGTGCTGGACACTATCGCGGTCCCGGTTACCGCAAACGACGTTGAAATGCTGACCAGGGTGGCCATGACCGCCATGACCGGCAAGAGCGTGGGCGGACAGAGGGACTTCCTCGCCGACCTGAGCGTTGTGGCAATCAAGGCCATCGCTGAGAAGAACAGCGAGGGCAAGTGGACCGTCGACGTCGACAACATCAAGGTGGAGAAGAAGACCGGCGGATCGATCGCCGACACCGAGATCATCAAGGGAATCGTGCTCGACAAGGAGCGTGTGCACCCAAGGATGACCAAGGTGGTCAAGAAGGCAAAGATCGCCCTGCTCTCCGCCGCGCTGGAGATCAAGAAGACCGAGGTCGAAGCCAAGATCCAGATCCGCGACCCGTCTCAGATGCAGCGCTTCCTCGATGAGGAAGAGTCGACCCTGAAGAGAATGGCCGACAAGATCAAGGCCGCCGGAGCCAACGTCGTCTTCTGCCAGAAGGGGATCGACGACCTGGTGCAGCACTACCTCGCAAAGCAGGACATCTTCGCAGCCAGGCGCTTGAAGGAGTCCGACATGGAAAAGATCTCCAAGGCCACCGGAGCCAACGTCGTCGGCAACATCGACGAGCTGACTTCTGCTGACCTGGGATCTGCTGGAATGGTCGAGGAGAAGAAGATCGGTGAGGGGCAGATGACGTTCATCACCGACTGCAAGAACCCTAAGGCCGTTTCCATCATCATCCGTGGAGGCACTGACCACGTCATCGACGAGGTCGAGCGCGCTGTGCACGACTCGCTCCGCGTCGTCGGAGTGGCACTCGAGGATGGAAAGGTCGTTCCGGGAGCTGGAGCCCCTGAGATCGAACTGTCCCTAAGGCTCGCGTCCTATGCCTCCACCGTCGGAGGAAGGGAACAGCTGGCCATCGAGGCTTTCGCCAACGCCATGGACGTGATCCCGTGGGCCCTCGCCGAGAACGGCGGACTGGATGCCATCGATGTGGTCATCCAGCTGAAGAGCGCGCACGAGAAGAAGAACGGCAAGAACATGGGCATCAACCTGGACACCGGCAAGCCGGATGACATGCTGAAGCTCAACGTCATCGAGCCGCTCCGCGTCAAGACCCAGGCAGTGAAGTCGGCCGCAGAGGTCGCTAACATGATCCTGAGGATCGACGACGTCATCGCCTCCAGGAAGGCACCCCCGATGCCGCCAGGCGCGCAGGGTGGAATGCCGCCGGGAATGGGCATGCCAGGAATGGGTTGAACGCGCCTAAGCGCCCCCATAAAACACCTTAACAAAATCCCTTTCTTTTGCTTATTTTTCTCGATCGTCGCCTTATATTATTGGATGAGCCTGCATTATTCAATGAGCGAAAGTTCGTCAATTTCCCCTCGGTCATTGTCATGATAATTTTCAAATATCGTTTTGCATTCAAAACAGTCATATTGTGATAGGTTATTACCCAACCAATGTACAGTTTGAACAGTACTTCTATGAAGATGCTTTCGGTCGTGACGATCTTCTTTCTCCTGATCGTATCATCGGCCGCCGTCATGGCCGAGGGCGAATCTGCCCCTCCGCCCTCCTGGGAAAAAGGCCAGACCTGGGCGGTAGGCGGGAGCGGGACCTCTCGGACGTGCTGGGCGAGAACATGGAAACCCTGCAGGACACGCTCTTGGTGTTGGGCAACATCAGCATCGACAACCTCCGTCTGACCGGATGCGCAGGCGCCTGGACTGTCTTCAAGGTAGCTGATGTGACAGAGGACACTTACCTGCTGGAATACTGTGTCGGGGTGAACATTGTTGCTGGGCTCAACCTACAACTCACCGGTGACCTGCCGCGCGAAGGAATATATGACTTGCGCAACCTGACCAAAGAGAGCAAGGTCGTATGTGTGGATGCAAGCCTCGAGTTCGCGATAACCTCTCACGGTTTCGCGACCATCGACAAGGCTACCCAGGGAATCAGGAGGATCAATTCGACCGCCGTGCTGACCGAGTGTATTTCGTTCACAGCCTCAAATTTTCCGAAATATTCGACCAGCGGGACCATAATGGATATGAAGGTCAACATGACCTTTGCAGACTTTGCGATCTATCAGAACATGCACCTGAACCTCAAATCCACCATGGATTTCGCCCCTGCTCTGCCGCTTCTCCAGTTCCCGCTCACCGTCGGGGATGAATGGAATGTCGATTCCAAGATGACCCTCACGGGAGAAGCTTGTGGATATTTCAACGCCACTGGCCTCCCCGCAGAGCTGACATCGGCCTTTGATGTCAATGGCGGGGTATTTAACGGGTCGGTCCGTATTCAGGACCTTACCAACCTCGGCCCCATACCACTCGAAAATGGCAACTTTGGACCGATCGAGCAGGATATCCAGACAATAATGGAGTGCGTAGGCACGACATCTATGGAGGTATCCGGGCACAATTTGACGGTGTTTGACGTGAAAGAAACGCAATCCGGGATACACCTGTTCTACTCTCCGGACATCGAATTCCTGGCTTCAGCGTTGGTGGAACCGCAGATCGATATGCTGAGCGATATGATTACCCTACCGGGTGGAAGCCTCACCAGCGGTCTGGACCTGAACGCTGAGATATCTATGGTAGTGGCAGATCCTATTAAGGCAACGAACGAGATCTCGCAGATCGGCGCAGATCAAGGCGTGGTGCCTGTTATCCTGGTATCGCCTACAGACACGGGAAGCGCCGGTGCAGCACAAGGTTCGAACTTCGAGGTCTTCTTTATTGCGGCCGCAGTAGTAATTGCGATTGGCGTAGGTGCCGTTATGCTGCTCAGGGCGAGGACTCCAAAAGGCCCGTAAGGACAGGCCCAATTTTCTTTTTTTCTTCCCCGATCTTTATTTTTTGTTTTATCAGAAATGACGAGTGTATTCTGCGAAATTAATATTTGAATATCTATCATTTATAATTTATTAATAAGTGGCATATTATATCACTGGCTATGAAGATAGCATTGGCAGAAAAGTAATGTTTAGCTATATGCTATAATAATAAATATGATATCGATATCAATAATAATAGAAAAGGTTTGAATGGTTTAGATTTTCTCGATCTTTCCTTTCCTTCCTTTGGAGATGTCGACACCGAAGTCCGTTTGCTTCACAAAGCAGTCAACGCACTTCAACTTCGATCCCTCGACAATGTCGAGAGTCTCGATCATATCGACATCAGCGTCCCAAAGTGCAATCCGGCAGGAGCCTGTTTCATCGTTGACGTTAACGTTCCTGACCTTCCCCTGGCCACCGTCTTTCTTGTTGAATTGACGAAATGGCATGATCTTAGTTACGGTCACTTCGATTGTGACCTCTTCCCTGTCCTTGAGTTCAGATATCTTCTTTTCAGCCATGATCCGGCCTCAATATTATTGCCGTTTCAGGATACTTCGCGTTCCCTTACGACCTATCACGAGCATTCAATCTTGGCTATTAAAGGTTCGGAATGGACAGGAGTGATAATCGTAAACGTGGTATCTATACTAGCAATACAAATTATGCAAAACCTGATTCTTGTTCATTTAGAATATTTCGAAGATTGCTTTGATGATTATTATTTTAGATGTTAACGAACATAGCTAAACATATAACGAATCATGCTTGTTCAATATTTCTTTCAATGAAGGATATTAATAGTTGTCAGACAAATGTCGGCTTATTGTCGGAACATTAACGCTTTCTGACCCGATAATGTCAGACAGGTGACTGTGCGATGCGTGCCGCGATCTATGCAAGGGTCTCGACTGAGGACCAGGCAAAGGAGGGTTTCAGCATTGCCGCTCAAGTCAAACGCCTAAATGCATATTGTAAGGCCCGCGGCTGGATTGTCGCCGGCGAATATGTGGACGAGGGGCATAGCGGTCGTTCCATTGTGCGTCCAGCATACAAACTCATGATGTCCGAGATCGACAAGTGGGATGTACTTGTGGTCCTGAAAATGGACCGTATCCATCGTAACTCGATCAACTTCACTTTGATGATGAATGCCCTAAAGGATGCTGGCAAGGAGTTCAACTCCATGCAAGAGAGCTTCGACACCACGACCGCGATGGGCCGTTTCGTAATGGACATCATCCAGCGCATTGCTCAGCTGGAGTCGGAACAGATCGGCGAAAGGGTCAAGGTTGGAATGACCCAGAAGGCCAAAAAGGGCAAGGGATTGCTTGGTTTCCCGGCCCCATACGGATACGCGTGGGAAGGCCACGATCTTGTTGAAGTCCCTGGCGAGGCTGAGGTGGTCCAGCGGATATATAGAGAATATCTGGAATGCTGTCCATTGTCACAGATAGCAGCTAGGCTGAACTTCCTCCAGGTACCTACCAAACACATGAGCACGTGGGAGAAGGGAACGGTCTATGCCGTTCTCACCAATCCGATCTACACTGGGTACTCGGTCTGGGATGAGATACTGCAGAAGGGCAAACACGCCCATATCGTTAATGTTGAATTGTTTGAACAGGTACAGGAACTTCTGGCTAAGAGCTCAAGGAAGAGCGCTGTCACCCGTCATTCATCACCGAACTTCCCACAGGCTACCACAGTATGAAACTATGTCATGCTATCTGAGCTCGTGACCATATGCCAGTACAAGTTAAATCGACGCATCGCCATATGCCGAAGCAACCAGCGATAGATGGGAACTGTCCATGGTGAACGTTGCGATCTATACCAGAGTTTCTACTGACGATCAGGCCAAGGAAGGTTTCTCGCTGGACGCCCAGAAGGAGAGACTGGCCGCTTATTGCGAAGCACAAGGCTGGGAGATCGCCGATTATTACATCGATGATGGCCATAGCGGACGGAACACGAAGAGGCCAGAATACCAGCGGATGATGGCGGAGAAGGACCGCTGGGACCTGATCCTGGTCATGAAGATGGACCGTATCCATCGTAACTCGAAGAACTTCATGACCATGATGGAGGATCTGGAGAAGTGGGGCAAGAAGTTCACCAGCATGAACGAGTCCTTGGACACCTCCAACGCCGTCGGTCGTTTCGTGGTGGATATCATCCAGCGAATCGCACAGCTGGAGTCGGAACAGATAGGCGAACGCACCTATATGGGGATGGCGCAGAAGGCCGAGTTCGGAACTGGGCTTCTGGGTTTTAATCCTCCATATGGATACAGCATCAAGGAAGAAGACCTGGTTATCGTGGAACCCGAGGCGGCCGTGGTCCGGGAGGTGTTCGCCTCCTACCTGGCCGGCAAGAAAATGAAGGAGATCGCCGAAGGACTGAACCAGCGAGACGTACGAACCCGGAGGGGAAACGGTTGGACCATCTATTCGATCTCCAGACTGCTGAGGAATCCGGCCTATGCAGGATTCCGGCGATGGGATGGGATCCTTGTGAAAGTGTCACACGAGGCGATCGTCGACATCAGCACGTTCAATGACATCCAAAAACTGGCGGCATCAAGGATCAGGGACAAGAAGAAGAGCATATTGAAGATTCTCGACAACGAGGTCCAATCATCCGCTGGCCAATGAGCTTATTATCCCAATAATAACCTATTTATGTTTCTGCAATCGCTATATGCGCATGGACTCAGAACCTGATCGCTGGACGCTCCCCGTTTGGCCGAGCACACTCGATTGGTGCCGGAAGAGGAACGAACAAGGCATCAGGTGCATCATCGATGTGTTGGGCGAATATGCATCGACGAAGGAGAGCACCGATGATGCGATGTCCGCCTATCTGGACTGCATAAAGCAGATACGCCAGTACAAATTGGAGGCATCCATTTCGATAAAGCTCAGCGCTCTAGGCGGGATGTTCGATCCCGAACTGTGCGAGAAGAACGCGATCGGCCTGGCTAAGGAGGCCTTGTGCGAAGATGTCGGGTTTGAGATCGACATGGAAGGGAAGCAGAGTGTTGATCTCACAATCCGGGTCACAAAAGCATGCGCTACGGCCGGAGTACCGGTGACGATGGCGCTGCAAGCATACCTGAAGAGGACGCTGGACGATCTCGAAGATATGCAAAGTCACGAGAACGTCAGATTCAGGCTGGTCAAGGGTGCGTATGTTGGCGATGACTTCAATCCTCATATGACCAGCGAGAGCTACAAACTGCTAGTCGAAACCCTCACCTATCTGAACCGACCGTATTGTGTGGCGACGCATGATCCGGAGATGCTCGATTGGTTAAGATTATCCGGGATCGTCGATACGACCAAGACCGAGTTCAGTTTCTTAAAGGGTTTGGCGGACAAGACGAAATTGGCATTCGTCAAGAACAATCTCATTGTCTCCGAGTATGTCCCGTTCGGCAAGGAGAGCGGACCCTACATCGCGCGGCGCCTGAAATATCTACATGACCTCGAGGAGCAGAAGAAGAGTCCCGCTCCATGATAGACAATGTCTATCAATGAGAAATACTATGTAGTGTGCTAGCACGGTTGAAGAGGGAATCGCTGTTGCCTCCCGAAGCGATCTCCCTCCCCGACAGGATCGTCTCTATTAACGGCGTTAACTGATGAGTTCCCCTGCTCGGGCTCCCGTGCACGAAAATCCTAGGCTTTTCGTGCGAAAATGCCACTTCCCAAGTAGACATTCGGGAGACCGTTGTTCACTATTTTCCGCAGTTCTGGACAATAAACTATCGTCCCTTATCGTGCTATTTGGGCTGTACGTGACAATTGAATAATCAAAACAGTTGTAGAATATCGTACGATATGTGTGCAGCACTTCATCGATAGATATTGTTTAATATTAACATACTGATTACATAGTGCTATAGTAAACTATAGTCGGGTTAGCTTATCGAAGGGATGGGACTCTTCGCTTAGCGGCAGAAGGGATCGCGATGACGGAAGAGGAAAAGAAGACGAGTATACAGGTTTCTCCTGCGACACGGGATCGGCTGTACAAGCTCAAGTTTCGGAAGACATACGATCAGTTCCTCAATGAGCTGTCCGATTTGTATGAACAAGGTCAATCGAAAACAACCGAACAGAAATGAACCTCGACCCCCCACCTGCCCCATTTTCCAGGGCAGGCCCGGGGGTGTCGGTTCCTAGTTCTCCTTCTTGACCAACCGGTCCGCGATCCACAGAATCAATGACAAAGTTATCAGCAGGTCGACCGAGAGCATAGCGATCAGATACTCGGTGGGCATGGATACGGTCGGTTTGTGGATCATCACCAATTTGTCCTCGGTCATAGCGATGACCGTGCCATCCGGTCCGAACCTGGCACCAATGATCGTTGAATCGAGTCCATCGTATACCCAGCAAGATCCATCGATCCCGATCATCATTATGGAGTGGTGTGATTTCGCCAGAATTCCCAGCTCTGGATTGATCGCACATCCTGAGGATCCAGTCAATCCGCCATCGATGTGCCATAGGATCGAACCGTTCGGGTCCATGCAATAAGCCTGGCCATTGGAGGACACGAATATCTCTATCCCTTCCAGGTCGTACATGGAGCCGCCCCAGGTATCATTCAGGAGGATGTTCCAGCTGTTAGAATCGTCAGCCATATCGACTTTGAACACAGATTCGACATTTCCCTCCATTGCTAGACATCCGAAATAGGAATCGGTCCTTATTGATGAATCATACGACTCATTTCTTGTCCAGATCAATGTGCCTGAAACTGAATAGCCCTGAGATATCCTTGCCGATTCCCACGCGCGAATGGGATACTCGTGAACCAAGACGATTGTTCCATTATTGGCGACCTCAGCCCTGGATCTGCCGTCGGAACCGCCTTCCGTTGGAAACGGTAGATTCCAAACTGGAGTCCCGTTCTCTGACAGTAGTATCATTTCGTCCGAGTCTAATACAGTAGTATAGGAATTGTTGATGAGATATTCATCGAAGTTCATGTGGTGCAGTAGCACCCTGCCGTCATTCCAGATCCGATCGACGGTCAAGGATCCGTTCTGAGTGAATGCCCAATTGATCGATCCTCCTTCTATACTGTATATGGTAGTGTTTATGATAATGTTGCTGTTGGTATAGCCTGAAGCATACTCTCGGCCGTCGTCGCCGTGGGCGAAGCGGAGGATCGGTGGGCAAGGTGTTGTCCATTTCCAAATTCCGTCCATACCGATGCAATCGAGGGCATATTGGCCTTCTTCAGTAACATCGATCAGATAGACGTTGTCGTCCACGATCTCTGTATAGACCAACTCGGATCCGTAGTCATGCGACCACCTGACCGAACCATCCGCGTCCACCAGGGTTATCAAGTGGTGTTCGGAGTCGGTGAACAGGATGGAGCTATCGAGCGTCTGCATGTCCATCATTGGCCAATAGGTCTGACTCCACGACATATGCCATTTTTCTCCCATGCCCCCTGTCCTGGCCTCCTCATGCACTATCCAGTTGTAACCGAATGCTGAGACGATGATCACCAGGATGACCATCGCGGTCACCAAGAAAAGCTTGGAATCTCTGATATGTATCTTCACCAGACATTGCCCCGACGTTTTAGAGTCGTGTAATTATATCAAGTGGACCTGCTCAAATTGCATTCCTGATAACGAGAACTTCATTTGTTTGTAAGTTTGATAAGTGCTGGCTATCAACTCACTGGCTCAACCCTCTTCTTATACAGCTCTCGATAATGATATTCAAGTAAACGTTAATGCTTAATTTAATACAATGGTATCGATATCTACTACATAATTAACCAATATTACTAAAAAGCATCCTAATTTGTAGGTGACATTGGTCTTTTTCGAGAATTTCAGAACGAATATCGAGATTATATACGCCATCAAGCCAGTGAGTTCTTCAGTGTTTTCAAGACTTCTGCAAAGTCCCGAAAATCCCGGTGGATCTTCCCCTTTTCGTCCAATATCGCCGATAGTCGTGACCCTGCTACCGAGAATACCATGTCGGCAGCCAGTGCGCCTTCTCGGTCAGAGGTGCCATCCCCGAAATACCAGACATCTTTTTTCGATTCCTTTTGAATCTTCACGAAGTCTTCCTTGAACGTCCTCGAGTCTGCAAATTTGTGTTTGGGGAACTCGATCGAGATCCCGTTTTCAAAGATCGTTGTTCCCGACACTCTCCTCACGTTCGTCCAGCCATACTTGGAGATAGTATGGTCAATGTAGAAATCAAGTCCAGCGCTCAATATCGTGAACTCGATGCCTTTGGCTTTGCAGAACTCGATCAGGTCCGCAATTCCCGGCCGTAGACCCACGGCAGCATCTAACGTTCGGATGATCTCTTCCTTTGAAGCCTTGATCAGTTTGAATTGGTTGACCATGCACTCCTCGAGCGAGATCTTGCCCTCGCCTAACCGGACATCGAATATCTCCCATTTTCCCGGAGCGAATACTCTCAATGTCAATTCGGCTGTGTCGACGGTGGTTATTGTCCCATCAAAATCACATGCTATGCAGATGCGCACGAACCTAGGATAAGCGGCCTATGATAAAGAATTTCCATCGGTGTTTTAGAAAGGAATATCATTCACCTTCGAATTTTTCGCATAACATTTTTTAGATTTATGAATATACATAATATTATAATATAATTAATATCCAATAAGTAATTGTGTATAATAATTAGTAATGTTTAGAAAATGTAAAATATAATATTTAGCAATAAATTATTCGATAATTAGTTTCCTGACGTAATAGTACAGAGTTAGTTGTTAATAATCGTCTATTTCACATGGATATTCCATGATATGGTTGCTAATCGAAATAACACAAATAATTAGATACAGTTTTTGGCTGTCAGGGCATTGTTTTGATTGAGGTCCGAATCAAGATAATACATTATTAATATTAGTTTATTAATATTATATGATATAAACTATTAGATATATTATAATGTTATATTGTATTATAATTAATAATAAACAATGAATAATATAATCGGAAATGAAGGAAATTGGCAGCGCACAATTTCGAATTTCTCACCCGGCACTTATTGGTGGGAGAATTTGCAACGTCCTCTAGCATTCCGATCGTTCGAGTTAAGGATTGAGCTTAACTGTTCCAAGATCAATCCAAGTTCGTGGGTATTGTGAAAGATATGTTAATCCATTATTTTGATAGCCTTTGAACGTTCAACTTAACCGGAACATGCTTGTTTCTCACAAGAAACGCAGGACAAGGCTGCAATGACAACCATTTCGATCGGCAGGCCAAGAGCCGCCTGTTCGATTGGATGGTATGGAATTGGTAAACTGACTAAAAAAGAGAAATTAAAAGGGTTTGGTTTAGCCTTTGAGCAGACCGAACTTATAGTTGGTTGGCCCAGCGTCGGATGATACGATGATATAGACATCCTTATATGCAGAGAAACCCGCGAGGCTCTTGGTCACGGTCTCGGTATCATCCGCCAGATTCAGATTTTCCATCTTATACGGCAGCGAGATCGCACCGTTGATATATTCTGGCGCGTAGATAGTGACCGAGAAGTCAACGTCTACAGGTGGCTGCATTGATTCGAAGGACCGTATCGCATCGCCATTATCTATGACATTTCCGTTTATGGCGATATTGTCAACGAACCAACCCTGCTCAGTATAGCCCCAATCAGTCATGTACCGGAACGCGACCTTCACTTCACTGCCAAGATAATCAGACAGATCGAATGCCATGTTCACTGAACCAGATCCAGTAAGCCCGGGTAGATTTGCCGCAATATCAGGGTGGCCCTCAGGAACAATAACGTCGGTAGTGAAGCCGTTTCCGAGCGAAGTCCACGTACTTCCACGGTCTGTCGAAACCTGCACGAAGCCGAAGTCCCATCCTTCTTCCATCGCATAGGACGTGTCGAAGGTGAGTGTTGCCTCTGTCATTCCTCTCAAGTCGACCGTTCCAAATATAGCGACGTCTCTGAGGTCACTAGCGCCTGAATACCAGGCCATGCCTGACGTTCCCAGGACAGTAGGGCTTGAAACGAGGCTCCAGCCCGGTTCGTAATTGTCATTGCCATCGAACTTGAAGTTGAGCTTGTTCAGCTCCCCTGCCCTCGTCCCCTGGATCTTTAGGTAGTCGGTCCCGTAAGGCCCTAGCAGATATGTTCCAGTGTTGTATCCGTCCTGGGTCCAAGTATGTTGGAAAGCGGAGGACTGAGTAACAAAGCCCATTCCAGGTTTGATCTTCAGAGTGCTGAGCTCTCCCGCCAAAGGATTGTTCAGGTCGATCGACACGTAATTGTACCATCCATCACCGAAGACATCGGAATGGATCAAGTTGGCCATTTTCCAATTATCGAAGACCCTATCGAAATCCCAATTCGCAAAGCCAGCAGCTGCCAGGGTCGAGGTCACTCCCTCTTCTCCGTTATCCTCATTAGCGGCTAGGGCGGCAATAAAGTCCGCCCCTCCGAAGTGATCATTGAGGTAGATGGCGAACATCGCAGCAGCGCCATAATCGGCGATGATGTTGATGTCACCCTGGTCTCCCCACTCGGTCAGGGAGTTATCAGGGGTGAAGAGGAATTGCTCAATGTATCCCCATGGCTCTCCATATCCGCAAAGCATCTCTGCGTACATCGAGCAACCCTCGTTGATGAAGGATACCTCATCCTCATCGAGGTCGTCGTGCAACAGGTGCTGGTATTCGTGGGCGATCGTGGATTCATACACAAACGGTCTGGCCACATCCGCACCGAGTCTGTTCGTCCAGTCATAGCTGTCGAGATGTATGACATTGCGATTATAATAGTCCTCGATGGTCGGTGAATAGTAGCCGACCACATAACTCGGATAGGTCGGATCGAAATAGCTGTCATCGACCATGTTGAAAACCATGATCATCAGTTTTCCGTCGTCATCGTTGAAGAATGGCAATCCATAGCCTTCAAAGACCGAATTGGACCCATCGTGGAATGTAGGGGTGCCAAAGTAATTGGTCTCAATGGGGTAGATAACATCCTCATACTCTTCGATGAGGTATTCGACCTGCCAGTCATAAATCGTGATCTTGTTCGGGTCGGCATTGCGGGGGTCTCCGGTAGGGAAGCTTAGGTCCGTTGCGATCCATACCTCTACCAGGGTCCCCTCCCCCCTTTTTTCAAACTCAATGAAATTAGATGGACCGTATCCATCCACATAGTATGATTCGGTATCGCCCACATCATACACATCAGCCGAGCCAGACCGGCCAGATATCTCTGAGGCAGCAGCTATGACCTCGGCCATGTTAGGCTGCGAGACTCGAATCTCAGGTCCAATGTCCTTCTTTTCCACATCAGCAATGCTTGCATTTACCGTCATCGCTGAGCTGGGCACGGCTATGGAAATCGCCCCTACGACCATTAACATAGCCAAAGCTAAACTTAACATCTTCGTAGAACTCACTCAATTCCCTCCAATAATTAGACCCTCGAAAGGATCACTGGTAACAACATATACATGACAATAATTAATTGTTCTGATTATCAATTTCTAAGAAAATCCCCCCCACGTCCCCCGCTGATCTTTAATGAGAATCTTAGACAAAATATCGATCGGAAACAAACCATCCCAGGTCCTCGGCCCATCAATTCACCCTCCACATCCTAATAATCCTACAAATCCCCTCTCGATGTTTCGGTCGAACATTCATGATATGCCATACTTAGAACTGCCTTATCATTCTGGGTTCGACGTGCATACCAGCCAATGTGTCAAGCCACAATATAAATATCCATAACGTGATTTATTGACCTGAATCAGCACCTCAGGTGCGAAGGGGGATGGGATACGAAAATGAAGGCAAAGATAGCAGCCGTAGTGGCAGTTTTGATGCTCCCGATCTTATTCGGATTCGTCATGGTCACGCCGGCACAGGCAATAACCGGAACCCAATTGCCAGAAGTTACTTGGCTAAAGGGTACAATTGACAACAAGAGCAATGCTCAATCATCAATTTCCATGGCGGTAGACAGCTCTGGAAATGTCCACATCAGCTATTATGACGCGGGCAACTCCAAACTGATGTATGCGACGAATGATGACGGGACCTGGAAGGGCGAGGTCGTGGCGAGCGGGGGCATATACAACTCCATCGCGGTCGATTCCAATGGAAAGGTCCACATCGCATTCTTTGATAGTGTGAATCATAAACTGATCTACGCCACCAACAAGGGCGGATCCTGGACAACGGCCAACGTCGACAACGGCGGTCAATACAACGCCATCGCGGTGGACAAGAACAACGTGGTCCACATCAGCTATCAGGACACCGATAACAAGGCGCTGAAGTACGCCACCAACGCCGGCGGAAACTGGGTCGCGACAGCCGTGGACTCACCGGCATCCGGACAATCAGGCTTCGGATCGGCCATCGCGGTCGATGCTACTGGCAAGATCTACATCAGCTGCGTGGAGATCAGCAACAACCAGCTGAGAATGGCAACGAACGCGAGCGGTACATGGGCGGCAAGCCAGGTACCCGGAGCGGGCACGGTCGGAACGTATACCTCGATCGCCGTCGCCGGGAATGGCAGCGTTCACATATCATACTACAACACGACCGACCACCATCTCAAGTACGTGATGTACAGCACCACATGGACCGTCCCGGTCACCGTGGACACCATCGCAACGGTCTCGTACTCGTCGATCGCGGCGGACTCGAAGAACTTCGTGCACATCGTCTACTACGACGCTAGCAACGGAGATCTGAGATACGCCAATAACATGGCGGGATCATGGCAGAACTTCCTGGTCGATTCCAGGTCTGACATGGGGATCAGATGCGCTCTCGGGTTCGATTCGTACGATAAGGTATACCTTGCATACCTGGATAACACCAACCACTATCTGATGTACGCCACATCGAACGGCGCTCAATGGGCGCTGTCCACGGTCGAGAGCCCGGGCGACATCGGCCGTGACAGTTCCATCGTCGTGGACAAGTTCGGTACCGTCCGGATCGCTTACTACGACGCAACCAACCACGTTCTCAAGTTCGCCGTTTACCAGGCAGGGTCCTGGAGCACCGTTATCGTTGACAACAGCAGCAGTGTCGGAGAGGCGCCGTCATTGGCCATCGGCCCGAGCGGGTTCAGCTACATCAGCTATTTTGATGCCGGTAACCACGCTCTCAAGTTCGCCACCAACGTGAACGGATTTTGGACAATGAGCACGATCGACGCCACGAACGTCGTCGGGCATACTAGCTCCATCGCGGTGGACCAGAACGCGACCGTCCACATCAGCTATTATGACGGAACCTCGCAGAACCTGAAGTACGCGACCAACCCGAATGGCAGCTGGAACATCCTTGCGATCGACCCGAGCAACCAAGTGAAGGATGGGAACGCGATCGTCATCGACTCAATGAACAAGGTCCACATCGCCTATAACACCGCTGTAGGTCTGAAGATAGCCACCAACAAGGGAGGGTCCTGGACCATATCCAGCGTTGACTCCAACAGTGGGAATGGCGGTGCCGAGGTATCAATGGCCATTGCCAAGGACAACACTCTGCACATCAGCTACTTCGACGTGACCGGCAACAGCCTGAAGTACGCCAAGGGCACCGAGAACTCCTGGGGGCTCACCCGGATCGACTCATCCGGTCAGTTCAGCTCTTTGGTGCTGGACTCGAAGGGACAGCCGCGCATAGCCTACCCGTTGATCGACGGCGGCAGCATGAACGAATCCCTGCGCGTGGCTCAGTTCATCCAGGGCAAGTGGCTCTACTCAGACGTTGACACCCAGAACATCGGCATGATGGTTTCGATGGCATGCGACATGAACGACAGGCTGCATGTCAGCTATTATTCTGACAGTAACTCCGACCTTCTCATTGCCGCGTCGCTGACAACCCCATCCATACCGAACGAGGTTAACGGCACCCGGGGAGATCACTTCGTAAGGCTTACCTGGTCGCCACCAACGTCCACCGGAGGCGCAGAGGTCACCAACTACCGCATCTACCGGGGCACCGCGAGCGGCTCTGAGGTGTTGATCGCTACCGTGGCGGGCAATGCTTACGTCTACAACGACACCGCCGTGGACAATGGCAACACCATGTACTATCGGGTCGTGGCGGTCAACTCGGAAGGCGCCTCGCTGGCGTCCCAGGAGTTCTCCATCAACCCATACAGCACCAATCCGACCGACGACAATTCGCTGATGCTACTCCTCATAGCGGGGGTCATCGGCATCGTCATAATCGCGGTCGTGGTGATCATGGTGATGCGCAAGGTGAAGCCCAAGGACAAGTGGAAGCACTAGTCCTACAAAGGCCGGAACACCAGCCAAACCCCCTTCAAATCCTTTTCCATATTTTTCATAATGTTCAATGCCCCGATGCTCAGTTATAAATCCATTTTCCACATAGCTAAGGGCGCCATGGGCGACGATTGGACAGAGCTCTACCGGCCAAAGAGCCTGAAGGATGTGGTAGGGAATCCTAAGGCGGTCAAGGAGCTGAAGGATTGGGCGTTGTCATGGGAACAGGGCAGGCCACACGATAAGGTGGTGGTGCTCAAGGGGCCTCCCGGCATAGGCAAGACCAGCACGGCTCTGGCACTGGCCAAGGAGATGGGGTGGGGCGTAGTAGAGATGAACGCCTCAGATCACCGTAATGCCGATTCCATACAGAGGATCGCCATAAGGGGCGCGGTCGGTGAAACGTTCAGCGACACCGGTGAGTTCCTTTCGACCAAGGACGGAAGGCACAAGCTCATCATCCTGGACGAGGCGGACAATGTCTTTGGCAGGGAGGACCATGGCGGCATCCCGGCCATAGCGGAGCTCATCCAGACGACGAAACAGCCGGTCATCCTCATCGTCAACGACCTCTATGCGTTGAGCCGGCGCAGCTCGGCCATCAAGTCGGCCAAGGCGATCAGCTTCAGCAAGATCAACGCGAACACGATGAAGACGGTGCTCCGCCGCATCGCCGCAGACCAGGGGGTCGAGGTGTCAGAGAAGGCGTTCGACCATATTGCCGAGAATGCCAACGGAGACATGCGGGCGGCCATCCGGGACCTTCAGGCAGTGTCCCTAGGGGCGTTGAGCGTGGGCGATGACGACGCCGACGTCATGGATTCCAGGCTCTCCACCAAATCGATGTACGACCTGATGGGCGAGATACTTCACGGCAGCAATGGCCAGAAGGCCAAGCGCATGATGATGGACATCGGAGAGTCGCCTGATTTCGTGCTCAAGTGGCTGGACGAGAACGTGCCGCTGGAGTACAAGGACCACGAGGACCTGGAAAGGGCGTTCGACCGACTCTCGAGGGCCGATATCTTCTTGGGGCGGGTGCATCGCCGTCAATACTATGGGTTCTGGTCCTACGCCACCGATAACATGGCGCTAGGGGTCACAGTAGCGAAAAAGAAACTGTATCATGCGTGGGTACAGTATCGATTTCCGTTCACGATCATGCGAATGGCATCATCCAAGAACGCCCGCGGGGTGGAAGGGGATGTCATCCTCAAGATCGGGCGCGAATGCCATGCGTCCAAGGCGCAGACGCAGTCCGATATCCTGCCCTACTTCCAAACGCTGTACCAAGCGAACAAGGAGTTCCGCATCAGCATGTCACTGAAGCTTGACGTCCAGCAGGAGGAAGCGGGGTACCTGTTGGGTCAGAAGGTCGATTCAGTCGCGGTCAAGCACCTGATGCAGGAACTCACCGTCATCAAAGGGGCATCCACCGGCGTCATGCGGGGAGAGGATGAAAGCCGTCCGAAGTCGGCAGAGAAAAAGAAGAAGGGGCGGAAGAAAGCGGAATCGCTGCTGGAAGTGGTGGAGAAGCATCCCGAGCCAAAGCCTGAACCGGTGAAACCCCTGCCTGAGGAAGAGCCAAAAAAGGAAGCGGGACTGGAAAAGCCTGACAAACCGGAGCCGGCCGCAGAGGAAAAAACCAAACAGAAGTCCCTATTTGATTTCGAGGGCTGATCATGAAGGACGACCTCAAGGCCATCCTGGACAAGCAGGGGTACCGGACCCAGGGCGGCCACGCTGCGGTCAAGCTCTGCCACTGGATGAAGGAGAGCATGCTGCGCGGCCGTCAATGCTACAAACAGGATTTCTACGGCATCAAGTCGCACCGTTGCCTGCAGATGACCCCAGCGGTGAACGACTGCACTCACAACTGCCTGTTCTGCTGGCGGGTCCGCGGCTTCGAATCGACGGTGCACGAATGGAAAGAACCGGAGGAGATGCTGGACGCGCTGATCGAGCAGCAACGAAAGCTGGTCTCCGGGTTCAAAGGCGACCCGCGATGCAGCAAGCAGATGTGGGATGAGTGCCGCGAGCCGAAGCAGGTGGCGATCTCGCTGGCCGGCGAGCCGACCATGTATCCTTATCTGGGGGATCTCATCGCCCTGTGCAAGCGCCGGGGAATGACCACGTTCCTGGTGACGAACGGGACGTTCCCGGAAGTGCTGGAGAAGATGGACACGCTCCCGACCCAGCTGTATGTAACGGTGGCGGCGCCGAACGAGGAGCTCTACAAGAAGCTGTGCGTCCCGCGCATCGAGGATGGATGGGAGAAGCTGATGCGGACCCTGGAGCTGTTCCCGTCCCTCGGCACAAGAACGGTCATCCGGCATACGCTGGTCAAGGACTGGAATCTGGGCTGGGAGAAGGAATATGCCAAGCTTGACGCGATAGCCGATCCGCTGTTCGTCGAGCCGAAGGGATATGTCTTTGTCGGGGATTCCCGCCGCAGGATGAGCATGGATAACATGCCTTCGATAGCCGACGTGATCCAATTCGGGGAGAAGATAGGTGAGGAACTGGGCATGTCCATCGTCAAGAAGAAGGACGACAGCCGAGTGATCCGTACTGGGCGAGGAAGGGAAGGAAACGAGGATCCCTGGAATCGAGTGATTTTCGATACCATCTTCTCAATCAAAGATATAACTACAAGGGTATCGATTTGACCCCATTGATAGAGAGAAGCAGCGTTGTGATAACTGCTGGGTGACGGTCGATGCAGACCTGGACGTTTGCCCGAACTGCAGCCACCCATTTCCAATGGAAATGCCCGCGGTGAAGAAGACCCTGGGACCAATGTCGATGCCGAGCCCATCCATCGTGGATTGCTTGCGCTCAGCCGCCCGTTCAAGTTCATCCCGATCTTTCTGCCCTCCTTCATCGCCATCCTGGTGTTCATTTCCGCGGAGGGATTGAAACTAAATGCGAGCCTAGATGGGAATTTCATTCTGGGCGATATATTCTGAGTATCCTTGGTCGTAATCCTGATGAACTGTCGTCATGATGTTCATCGATTACATGCTCAGCGACTAAGCAATCCTGATCGTAAAAAGAGACTCCGGATCACTTCATCCGGATGGTCTCCAGGTTCATCGGCGCGCGCGTTTCGACGTTGAACTTCTTGTACAACGCGGAAGCCAGGTCGAGGCACTTGTGCTCCTCCCCGTGGCCGATGATGATCCTCTCCGGTTTCGGTTCCAGCGTAGCGATGTAGTTGATCAGCTGACGCCTGTCCGAATGTCCGGAGAAACCGTCGATCGTCTCCGAGTCCATTTTGAACTCGACCGTGATCGGCTTGCCCTTCTCCATCATGGAAAGATCTTTGACTCCCTTCTGGATCTTGCGGCCGATCGTTCCCTCGGCCTGGTAACCGACGAACACCAGGGTGGAGTTCGGGTCGTCCGCCCAGTTCTTGACGTACTCGAGGACCGGCCCGCCGTTCATCATGCCGCCAGTGGCGAGAACGATGCAAGGGTCAGGGTCATGCAGTATCTTTTCCCGCATCTCCTGCGAGTCGACGCGCTTGAAGATGTCGGAGAGGAACGGGTTCTGGTTCATCTGGAATATCTGGGTGCGCAGTTGCGAGTTCAGGAACTCGGGGTAGGCGGTATGAATCGCCGTCGCTTCCCAGATCATTCCATCCAGGTAGACCGGCAGTTTATCGATCTTGCCGGTGCGGACCAGCTCCTCAATTACCAGCATGACCTCTTGAGAACGTCCAACCGCGAAAACTGGCACTACGACCTTTCCCTTCCTTTCCAGCGTCCTGACGATCACATCGCGAAGCTGGGTCGACGCCTCGACTCGGCTCGGCTGGATGTCATGGTAGCCGCCGTAGGTGGACTCGATGATGAGCGTCTCCAGCCTGGGGAACTTGTTCACCGTGGCGTTGAAAAGCCAGGTCCTCTCGAACTTCATGTCTCCGGTGAAGGCGATGTTATACAGGCCGTCACCTATGTGGAAATGACATACGGCAGAGCCGAGGATATGCCCTGCGTTCTGGAACGTCAAACGGATGTCGGGAGCGACATCGGTTGTCTCGCCATACTTGAGAGGGATGCAGTGCTTGACGACCTCGCGCACCTGCGCTGACTCGTACGGGCTCTTCTTGCCTTCCGAGTTGGCCACCTTGATGTAGTCCAGCTGCAGGAGGGACATGAGGTCCCGGGTAGGAGCGGTACAATAGACCGGTCCGTCGAACCCGTACTTGTAAAGGGCCGGCAACAGTCCACAGTGGTCCAGGTGAGCGTGCGTTATGACGACGCAGTCGATCTGGTCCAGTGGCTGGATCTCCGGTGCGCTGAAATACGGGGTGGCTCCATCGGAACCGACGTCGACTCCGCAATCGATAAGGATCTTAGAGTCCCTGGTCGACAATAGTGATGCCGAACGACCGACCTCTCGGAACCCGCCCAGTGCCGTCAACCGTATCCAGGACTCGCCTTCGTACTTCTGCCTGGCTAGCTTCCTGCCGGTCTTCCTGAGGAAATCCTTCCGTTCCGTCTGGACATGCCGCAGATATGAACGTATCTCAGAGACGGTCTTGGATGGTATTGGCGGGGCGCGAACGACCTTCGGGGCCCAACCCACCTCTTTCTTGATCTCGTTAAGTATGGCGCCCTGTTTTCCGATGACCAGGCCAGGTGCTATCGCCTCGATAGTGACCTCGCCGGTCTCCGGCTCGAAGAAGATGTCGGTGATCTGAGCGTCCTCCGGAATGATCTCCCGGATCCTCTTCTCCACCACGTCCGGATCGGCCAGCAGTGATGCGTCCGGCCGTATCGCAACTCGCCGCCTGAGCCCCTGGGCCAGCTGGCGGACGATGTCGTTGTTGGAGGCGAAGGCATCCATGTCCTTGGTGTAGATGACCACTACCGGTCCCTCGAAGTCTATCGAGGTGATGTTGATGTGCAAAGGCACTATCTTGCGTACCTGTTCTCGGGCATCTTCCAGAATTCTCTCGGCGCTCATGAAAATCAACTTTGTTTGGGTATTAAACAATCAAGAAAACGTTTGGGTAAGGGGTTTAGTTCGGCTTGGGCACGTTTATGCCCATGCGCGAAGCGCGTTTCGAGATCTCCTCATCGGAGACCTCCACATAACCGTCCTTGGTTATGGTGATGATCGCCATTCCATCACCGCTTGCCGAGTCCCGCTTCATGGCGGCGTTCAGCGCACGGATGGCCAGGTCGATGCTGTCGCTCAAGGGCAGGTCCTTCTTGTAGTGGTCCTCGAGGACACCGTAGGCGTAAGGCGAGCCGGAACCGACGGAAATGTAGTTGTCCGGTATCGATCCGCCGGCGGCGTCCAGAGAGTACACGTGGCCTCCCTCGGCGTCGTGTCCCCCGACTATCAATCCAACGTAGAAGAAGCCCTGGGATCCCCCGCCTCTCCTCAGGATGTTGGACATCAGTGTGGCCGCTGCCTTGACCGACATTGGCGACTGGCGTCTGAGCTTGTACAGCTCGACCTCTGCCTTGACGTAGCGGGCGAGCACTTGCGCATCGCCGACTAGTCCTGCCGTGGTAAGTCCAAGGTTATCGTCGATCTTGAACACCTTTTGTGTCTCCTTATGGGCGATAAAGTTACCCATGGTCGCACGGTGCTCTGAAGCTAGCACTACTCCGTCATTGTTGACGATTCCTATGGTGGTCGTACCCGTCTTTGTAGCCTCTACCATACATCACACCTTCCAGAATTGGTAAAAGGATGAACAGACTAATTCTGTCACGACTCCAATTGGGACTACTCTATATATAGATTTTGTCCGAGAGGCTCTTTTCTACGAGACACCAAGACCTCAGACCTAGTCTTCTGAAGCTTGGTCTGGCTTCCTTTCTTTCCGATCGGTGTCCGGACCAACTTCGAGGTATCTCGCGGCGAACTCGCAAAGGAGCAGAGCCATGGCAGCTCCGGCGACAAGACCGGTCACGATCCGCAATTCATTGTTGGATCGGTAGCTGGATATCGCCTGCAGCCCGCCGTCCAGTACCATGGGCAGCAGACCGACCGCGAGCAGAATCGGATTGATCCGCCTCACATACAGCAAACCGATCGCCATGCCCATCAGCAGCCCGATCGAGATCCCGACGTCCCTGGAGCATATCGGGAGCTCATTGCCGTTGAGATAGAATGAACGCTCTGCTATCTGGTGGCACTCGATGTCGCCCATCGTGTACACGGCCTGGGCGAACAGGTTCATGCTCGCTTCCTGCCCAGGGTTGTCCAACCTTCCCACGGAGCCAGACAGGTCCTTCACGCTGCCGTGCGGAAGCGAAAGCGGAGCGATGAGCATCACCGCTAGCCAGGCGACGAATATCGCCAGCATCGTGATCTTCCACTTTTGGAACGGTGTCCTTGGGCCTCGCATCCAGTCCCAAGCAGTCGCCGCCTGCTAGATAATCCTTTTCAATTATGACCTGCCCTAGCTCAACGCATTGAACCTCCCAGTCGGCACTGGCCGCCCCCAGGGCGACGCCGAGCCGTTCAAAGTTCACGCCGAATAAGTAAGGTTCATTAGCTCGAATTGATTAACGCAGAGCATGACCGACCTGCCTGAAGAGCTGATCCCGCTGAAACGTTTCCATGGCCACCTTGGGCCATACGTCGTCATCGGTTACCGGATGGGAAAGCTGGCGCGCGAGCGGTTCGAAGGCAAGATGACCGCGGTCGTTTTCACCGGCAAGCATCCGCCCATGTCATGCCTGATCGACGGCGTTCAGATGACCACCGGATGCACGCTGGGCAAGAACAACATTCATGTTCGGGATGGACACCTGCCGGTCGTCCATTTCATTGATTCGGCAAGAACGCTGGAAGTGAGACTGGTCGATTCCGAGAGGGAACGCATAGACCGGATCATGACCAAGCACAACGAGGAGCATTTGTCGGTCGGAATCCTGAACGCCGACGAGAAGGACATTTTCTGGGTCACAGAAGTTGAGTCAGGCCTCCCCGAGCGGCTAGTGAAACTGAAATGAAAACGATCACCGCCACCGGTGCCTTGGTGAAGAACCGGTAGGCGACCTCGGTCCAGTTCTTTCCCCCGAGCAGGAACACGGTGAAGAACGAGACGATGAAGGTCAGTTCCACGACGTAGACTCCTCCGATCATCGTCATGCTCTGCGCTGAGCCGGATCCGGGGGAAACGGAACCGACCAACGAGAACAGGCTGCCGGTGATGCCGAGCACGATCGGCGCGAAAATGGCGCTGGTGGAGGACATCATGTCCACCACGCTCTGCAGCTTCTCCCGGATTCTTGGATTGGCATGAACGCAGGTCGGAAAGATACTGGGCCAGGTTGAGGGCTACCTTTCCGGCGGCCTGCGCGTCGGACGTGGCGCACTCGGCAACGGTGACGAACGCGTTCCTTACCAGCGGGGACATTCCGGCTAGTCCCTCATCATTGGCGATGATGGCGGCGATGTCCTGCCTGGTGGTCAGGCTCCGGTAGATCGCCTTGCGCGCGAACTCACCGAACGGCGATGCGGAACGGGAGCGGGCCACCCCCTCGAACGCCACGTCGAAGCTGGTCCCGGTGGTCATCCGGTTCCCCATCTGGTAGAGCGCATTGATGAAGTCCTTCTCGACCGAGGGCAGATGGGCGGCGAGGGCGTGCGCGGTCCTGAAACGGACGAAGAAATAGACCGATGGGACGCACACCCCGATGACCATGACGATCTCGGGGAATGAATTCACAATTAACAGTGAAACGACGATCATCAAACCAGCGTAAGCGGCGATCCCCTTGATGGAACGGTGGCTGAGCACTATCTCTGGGCGCCCGACGGCCTGCAACGGGTTCCGCGATAGGGTGGAGCGGGAATACAGGAACGAGGCGGCCGGGAAAACGACCAGAAGCAACAAGGCCAGCTCGGCGTCGGACATGACCGGGGAAGTGCTCGCGGCCGAGCCGATGGACGTGGCGCTCCCGATGGTGAGTAGCGGAACCAGTGAGAACATCATCACCGGCAGCAATATCCCGAAGGCAAAGAACACCATGGTGGGCAGGGCGAGCGACGAAACGTACCGTTCGACCCGGTCCTTCACCCCTTCGATGACCAGGGCGTTCGCTTTGTCCAGAAGCCGGTCCATGCCCTCCCTGGTCGACTCATGCGTGGCGGAGATGAACAGATGGATGGACTGGCGCAGGCTCTCGTTCTCCTCTCCGAGGGTGGAAGCGAACTCCATCATGGACGTGGGAAGGTCGTACCGCACCCGGGTAAGCACCTGCCAGAGTAGGGTTCTCAGACGAACGTTGAGCGATCCGTCACCACATTGGGAAGCGAACGCCACCGCCCTGTCCAAGGAAGGCTGCAGCTGCATGCTCATGGACATCGCTCCGATCACCGTAGGCGACTCTCGCAGCATGTCCAGCTCCTCACGCTTGGCCCCCGAGGAGGGAGAACCGATGACCAGGGACGGTACGATGAACAGCATCAGGAGTAGTGGCACCATGAGATAGGCGAGAGCAGTGACTCCGAACGCGATACAGGAGATGACCAGGATGGCAAAGCTCAACATGGCAAGCATAAGGAAGATCGAGTACGCCTGGGAATGGAGCGCCTCCTCCGTGACCTGGTGCCTCCTCATCCAATTCGCGTCAGTCTGGTTTCGCTTGGCCTTGAACGCCGACCTGAACCATTCGGGAATGTGCCGATCATTGCCGATGAAGGAGATCATCTCACATGCCCCTGGAGACAAGCTGGGAGAAGTCTTTGACGATGGCCTCATAGTCCCTCCCCTCGGAGTCCACGCGCTCCCAGAAGAACTCGTTGCACCGGCAGGTCCACTCCGCTCCCAGGCATTCCATCCTTCCGGCGGTGGCGGCATCCACCAGCGACTGCCTCATCCGGGCGCGGGTCTCGATGTTGCTCATCGCCTCGTCGTAGCTGATGTTCCAGGACGCCGCGATACGGGAAATGCACTCCGAGCGGAGGGAACGGTCAAAGACCGGGACGCCGGTGGCGTTGTCGTACACCACGAGTCGGTCGAACTCCCCTATACCCCGGCTCCGGGCGCATTCGGCGACCTCCACCACCTTGCGTTCCTGACGCTGGCCGCCGGCGATCCGGTTCAAGCCGAGGGTGATCACCAGGTCGGTGGCGCTGAACGCCTCGCCCGAGATGCCCAGGTCATGCACGACACGCTCGAACACCGACCGGGCCGAATCGCCGTGGATCGTGCCGAGGACGGAGGAGCCAGCCTTGCCGGTGCGCATACTTTCGTAGAGCGTCATCGCCTCTTTTCCGCGCACCTCTCCGAGGACGATCGCCGATTCGCCTAACCTCAGTGAGACGCGCAGCGCTTCGTCCGTCCTGTCCTCCTGTTCCCGACCCATGCGGTTCTCCACCAGCATTGATTGGACCTTGTAGCCGAGGCGCTGCATCTGGCGGCAGGGCAGCTCCATGGTGTCCTCTATGGTCAGGATCCTCTGGCTGACCGGGAACTCGAAGAGCGACGCGGAGAGGAGCGACGACTTGCCAGAGCCGCGCGGACCGCAGAACAGGATGGTGCTCCGGCCGTCGATGAGGAAGGAGATGAGGCCGGCGGTCATCGCGTCGATCGTGCCGTTGAACATGAACCGGGGCAGGGTCCAGACGCTGCGCGAGTGGCGCCTGATGGCCAACGCGGTGCCGTTCGGCGAGAGCGGTTTCCCGATGAACGTGGCCCGGGCATCGAACCCGACGACGTCGGTCTCCAGGACCGGGAAAGCCTCGGAGAACGGCCGCCTGCTGTATTGCCGGAAACGCGACACCAGTCCATCGATCTCGTTACGGGAGGCGACGATATTGGTCTGGCAGCGGACCACCGTACCGCTCCCCTTGATCCCCCCGACCGTGACATGGATCGGGTTGTCCTGGCTGGGCGCGTCCACATAGATGTCCTCGATCCGGTCGTCCTCCAGCAGGACCTCGAAAAGACCCAGTCCGATGGTGTACCGGGCGGTCACGTTCGCCAGCTTTTCGATGACCGAGGACCTTTCCTTCGCCTCCGAGCCGAGATCGACACGGTCCCGCTGGGCAATATGCTGGATCGAGCGGATCGCTGATTCCCTGACGTGGCGGCGCAGTTCATCGTAAGACCGGGAGATGTCGGCTGGCGGGCAGTTCGATACGGCGTCGATCGTTTCCTGGATGGCCAGAGACCACTCCTTGGGGATGCTGTACTCCCAAGGGGAGACATGATATAATGTTTGGGTACCTTTCGACAGAATCTGCACCTGGGAGTCAGAAACGGTGTAAGCATCGGCGACCTTGGAACCGTTCGCCTGGGAAGGCAAGCTCCAGCATTGGGAGAAACGGGGACGTTTCATGCGGTCCCGGTTCAGTACCTGCTTGAGACCTCTCGGGACTTCGTTCGCTGGGCGGGGGGAGGCCGTTTCAGCGATGATCCGCGGCATCATCCCGAGATCCCCACGATGCGGAATGCTTCTTTGGCCACGGTCCGGTCAATACCCTTCGCCAGCGTCTCCAGCCGGGCTATGGCGGAGGCGGTCGAGGCGGCGCAGGAGTAACACCCCGGGCGAACGTTGATCGCTGCCGCCTGGCGGCGCAGGTCTTCCCATGGCAAAGGGATCCTCTCTGCCACGGAGGCTAGCAGCTTGCGGGGATCGTTCGGGCAGGATCGACATTGCTCCCCCGTCGGGATCAGAACGCCGCTGGAGCGGCAGGCACGAACCAGCTCGGCGTATGCGTTCAGCACCCGGACGCAGCCTTCCCGGTAGAGTAACTCCCAGTCGCCAGAGAGCACTATCTCCTTCACATCGGACTGTTCGGCGAGTGCGGAGATCACCCGCTTCAGGCAGGCGTTGTCGTTCAGGTCCTTATCATGCATGCAACCGCGGCAGTCGAACACCAGACTATCCTCCGACCGCGAGCAACTGCATTCGGACCTCCTCGGTTCCAGCGCCTGGATGACCGGCCTCTTTGCCACCAATACCCTCTTTGCCCTCATTTTATCTTTTACAGTGACGTTCGTTCGGGGTAATCCCGGTTACATATAACTGTAAGCTACCTCGAAACTAACGGAAAAACGAAAAGATACAGCGCAGTGCTCTCCCTATCAATTGCTTCTAGCCACAACATTCAATCGAAATGTTGAAAGAGAAACTTTCAGCTCTCAAATTGCATTTTGATACGACTTTCAAGAACTTGGATTTCCGATAATAAGGGTTTGATGGATGCCTTTAGCTTGTTAAAGTCAACTAATAAAGGTTGGACATGCTCGACCACCCCATCTGCAATTTCCAATACTCTAAGTTCAGCTAAAACAATAACGATTCGGTGCAATGCAAGGTCAATTGTTCCTATCATTTTTCCCTGTGTTGATGGAGGTATAGAATCGTCCTCTGAACTCAAGGATAAGAGGACGGACTTAATCATTCCCACGGCGACGCCCAAACTCAATAATGCGACCTCTTTCTCATTCAGCCTCTCGAATAGGAATTCATCAATATTTTCAGCCTCAGTTAGGTTGATGGACTCGATATGGATGTCTAAATGCGCAAGGGACTTTGAAATTTCTTCAAAATAAGTAGCAATCGAATCTTCAAGACCTGACTCCAGACAGAATTTGCTCAAATACAAATTCCGTCCGACGTTGTAAGACTCAAATTCCCGGCTCAAACATACCCCTCTGGCCTGTTAATGTGGTTTAATAGTTAATATTTAGGCCACTATCGATCATTGGAATAGTGAAAATCAGCATGGTTGCGCTTAATATAAGGCTTCAGCCTGTTCGGCCAGTGCTACATTGAGGCCTCTCAGTCCTCAGTATATCGTTCCTTGGGCAGATTGACAGATGTGGAATCTTCTTGCCCGGCATTCTTTTTGTGCTTCTTGCCACCTTGAATCTCTCCCTTAAAGCCGCGCATGAATCCTTCCTCTGTGGCAGTTATCTCATCATCTTCAAGCATCTCCTGCCGAGTATCCTCATGCCATAATCAGATATTTTTCAACAGATGGTTTAAAGGGTAGTTGAGATCGATTTACAACTCTCCCATGACTGGATTGCAACTCCGACGCGAGCTACTCGTCGGCGGCGATTCTGCGTTGTCTTTAAGTCAAGAAGCGCATAGCCGATATCGTGGAGCTGTTAGCGCCGGTAGGTTACAAGGACGCCCTGAAGGCGGCCATCATCGGAGGAGCGGACGCGGTCTACCTGGGCGGAAAGGACTTCGGCGCCCGGCGTCTGGCCGAGAATTTTGACGACGGGGAGATGCGCTCAGCCATCAAGCTCGCCCATGATCACCACGTCAAAGTATACGTCACCGTCAACACATTGATCAAGGAGAGCGAGCTGGAGACGGCCGCCGGCTACATCGACATGCTCCGTTCCATCAACGCGGATGCGGTCATCGTGCAGGACCGGGGGCTTCTGCGGCTCATCAAAGAGAACATCAAGATGCCGGTGCACGCCTCGACCCAGATGGGGATCGATTCGATCCAGGGCGCGCAATGGGCCCAGGAGGAGGGCATCGAGAGGGTCATCCTGGCGCGCGAGCTCTCGTTGGCCCAGATCCGGAAGATCAAGGAGGGCAGCAAGGTCGGGCTGGAAGTGTTCGTCCACGGCGCCCTCTGCTACTGTTACTCAGGCCAATGCCTGTTCTCCAGCATGCTCGGCGGCCGCAGTGGCAACCGGGGACTCTGCGCCCAGCCGTGCCGCAAGGAGTACGAGCTCGGCGGCGAGCGTGGATACATGCTGTCCACGGCGGACACCTTCGGCATCGAGGCGATACCGGAGCTGATCCGCATTGGCGTCAAGTCGATCAAGATCGAGGGCCGGATGAGGAATCCGCTCTACGTCTACGTCGCCACCAAGATCTATAAGGCGGCGATCAAGAGGGCCCAGGCGGGCGACCGGGAGCTTATCACGCCACGGGAACGGGAACTGCTGGAGACGGTGTTCAACCGGGGCTTCTCCCGCGGATACCTGACGGACACGAATGTTATGTCGCGCGCGTACGCCGATTCGCGCGGCCTACCGCTGGGCATGGCGGTCTCGGACGGCACCAGGCTGGCGCTCAAGACCGACAAGGTCTTGCCCGGGGACGGCATCACAATGTACCGGGGCAGCGAGAAGTTGGCCGGTTTCGAGGTCAAGGAGCAGAGCACCACCAGGGATGGGACGACCTACCTGCGCTCACCTTTCAAGATGGAGGTGGGCGAGTTCATGGTCTACAAGACCAAGGACCGCGAGTTCGACTCCATGCGCAAGATGATCGACACCATGCAATTCCCCGAGCTGACCGCGACGAGGCGCCCGGTGCAGCTACGTCCGGCGAAGCACCGCCGCCAGCCGAGACATGCGGAGCTGTCCGTGTACGCCTCGAGCGTCAAGGTGCTGGAGAAGGTCCTGCCGTTCTCGGATCGCATCTATTTCGAACGGAACAAGCAGACGGATGAGGCGAGGGCTATGTGCGCCGATGCGGGCAAGGAGTTCGTGCCGATCATGCCCCGCGTTTCGGTCGACATGCCGATGCTGGATGACCCTTCGATCATGGTCTGCAACGTCGGACAGGCGCACCAGTACGGCGACCGCCGCCTGTACGGGCATCACTCGATGAACTTCTTCAATTCGTTGACCACACCGAGGCTGTTCCAGCAGACGATGTCGGTCGAGCTGTCGCACGATGACATCTGGGAGACGGTGCAGCACTATGACGGCCGGCTGGAGGTGCTGGCCTTCGGCAGGGTGGAGCTTATGATCACCAAGGACCCGTCCCTTAAGGAGGGGTGGCTGGAGGATCACCTGGGCAAGCGTTTCCAGGTATACCGGGACACCGAGGGTTTCGCGCACATAACGAACTCCTCGGACCTGTTCCTGCTCGACTTCCTGCCGGAGATGGAGGACATGGGCATCGATTCGTTCTCGCTCGACCTGCGCCGCAGGCATCCGGACCTGGCCGAACTGGCCGCCAAGGTCTATCACGAAAGGGATTTGGACAGCAAGGCGGTCCTGAAGAAGAAGTGCGGGCCGATCACCTCCGCCCATTATCAGCAAGGCGTACCCTGAGCGGTACGCTGATTGTAGCGGTAACGGCGAAGGCCCCTTGCGGCATCCGTCCGGTCATGAGAGGAAGAACAGGGCTCCGGGCCGGCCGAACCGGCATCGGAGGCTTCATGGAAGCGGTCTTGGCGATGATGGTCGTCATATGCGGGGTCATGCTGGTGACGATGTCGCTGGCGTTCGTCGGGATCGACCTGCGCCGCGATTCCGGCGAGACGGCGCTGCAGGACGGCTGCAAGGACCTGACCAGGCAATTATTCTCGCTCGGCAGGCCATTCTTCGAGGGAGATATCCTGCAGAACTCGTCCTTGCCACTGTTGAACTCGTCCCTCTTTCATATAGCCACCCTGGTCAAAGGCTATTTCGTCACCCTGCAGGACATAACCGCGGGGTCCTCCTCGGTCGTCCTGCTTCGTAATGGCGAGATAACATCGAACGACACACGTACCGTCTCAGTGCCTGTGCTCCTGTCGGTCGAGGATCGAACCGTTCACGCAGCCAAGGCAACGGTGATCGTGTGGCGATGAGGTCGGCGATTAGAAGGCGCTCCGGTGTGGCGGCCCTGTTCGACGCCTTGATGTTCCTCTCGGTGATGTCGGTGGTGTCCGTCACCGTGCTGGTCGCGTTCTCGCCCGCCCTTGACGGGGAGGAGGGTCCTCAGTCCTACTTGCAGAGATGCCATTCCGTGCTGCTTGGCACAACGTTGAATTCCTGGTCGGAGTCCTCCGCTAAGCTCATGTCCGTTTCGGATGCGATCTCCACCCTTCTGTTCCTCAAGAAGCAGCCTCCAGAAAGAATTCACACTGAGATCGACCAGATACTTCAGGGACTGTTCCAACCACAATACGATGCGCAATGGGAGTGCACATTGGGAGAAACGTGTTTTGTGTTCGGCTCTATCCTTAGCAAAGTGTCAGAAGGCGACGTGTTCGTATCGTCGTTTTCCGTGTCCGCGCCCTCCGGTCCCTGCGGTTACGTTCTGACGGTGCGATATGCCTAAGCTTTCTTCCTGATCCGTTCATACGCCAATTCGGTTCCGCGGCCTATCTCGACAAAGGCGCAGACGAACGCGCCAATAATTGCGGCGAAGATCAGCGGTATCGAGTAATCAGAGAGGGACCATTTGGTCCCCAGTAGATTGATCACGATCTGGATGATCGCCAGGATGCTGAAGATGTACATTAGGTACCCCACAAAGGAGGTCGGGACCGAGATGACAACACAGGTGCCCTGGCACCTCTCGCAGGAACGCCCGCTGTACCAATTTTTCGGGTGCAGCTCCTTGCAGTCCGGACAATAACAGAACTTCACGGCCCAATGATGCAGCACCGTGGATAAATTGGTTTTGAACCTTCAGGTCTGGGCGGAATAGTCGGCCTTATTCCATGCCGTTTCCGGAAGCGACATGTAGACATCGTTGTCGTCCACCTTCTTGATCAATTTGATCGCGCATTCCTTGAGCCGGTCCAGGTTCAAGGCCCAATAGAATATGCGCCAGTTCCGGCCGCTTGCCAATTGTGTCTCTTCCCAATGCGTCTGAAGCAGGTCCAGGTCCTGGAGGTAATAGAACAGCCTCCGGTCTTCCTGGTTCAACGCATTGTCTATTATCTCATCGTGGTAACCGAAGTAGTTGAGGATCTTCAAGGTAACTTCCTGTGCAGTGTCCTGATTGAACCCGGCCCTCGATTCTAGCGTCTTTTCCAGCAGTGTAAAGCGGCTAATGTTATGGTTGTCGGTCATTATTTTACTCGTATGACAGGTTGAACCGGCGGGATAATAAAGCTTCCCCTTTGGAACACTGCTATAGGGAAGGACATCCAATGGCCCGAGAATCTGGACATGGATGAAGGAACGTGAGATGGAAAAGACCACACAGGTCCGACGGATCGGTGTTCGATATCGCCTTCCCCAAGCATTCGTTGACTATCGGAATCCGATGAGTCCAGTCTACCTGGACCGGGTCGTTGTTCTCGTCTCATTCAATGTTTTTTAATATTAATTCCATAATTCGGTTTTTGATGTCAGTGAACAACAAGACCCTAGCCGGTATCCTATTCTTCCTGAGTTCCGCTTGGTTCATGACCAGCCTGATGATCAGCGAGGCGATCGCTCCTGGATATAGCATGAACACCAATGCCATAAGCGACCTCGGCACTATCGGCCAGTCGAGTCTCCTTTTCAACATATCGATATTCCTGGTCGGGGTGGTGAACATCACTGGAGGTTACCTCTACTATCAGTCCCACAAGAAAATATCCGTCCTGCTGATGTTCATTATCGCGGGAATCGGGGCCATCGGTGTCGGCATCTTCACCCTCGACTCGCCCACAGGGCTGCACGGTCTATTCGCGCTCGCGGCGTTCCTGTTCTTTAACCTGCAGGCCATTGCCGTGGCGCGGATGATCAACGGACCGCTCAAGGTGATATCGATCGCCCTGGGCCTTATCGGGCTGGCCTATATCGCGGTCATGTTCGTGAGCGATTCCGGGATGATCGACCTGTTCGGACCGATCGGCCACGGCGGCACCGAGAGGATGATCGTCTATCCATCCATCATCTGGTTGACCGTGTTCGGCGGTTACCTCATGGGAACGGAAGCGAAATCCGGAGGGTCGGCCGCCAAGATCTGAATTGCCATGACCCGTTCCAAGGGACCGGGGCCTTATTTTTCCCCGGCTTGGTCCCCCTCCCCGGATTGGCGTATGGGTGGGTACGTAGCTTCAGTTCCGGGTAGGGGTTCTCCACGAGGGTCTGCATCGTTTTTCACAGATGTTCTCCGTAGGTTGACCTTGATAGGCCAATATTCTTCGCGATGCCATCCAACCGGATCCTTGCCGGTACGCTGAGCAATCCATGCTCGTACGCGGAGACCAAGATTTCGATCTGCTTTTCGGTCAGTCCCCCGAAGAACGGCAAAGGGCGATCCCCTTATCGATCCGGGCTCTGGATTCGTTGCGAACCTTCATTGAGGAGACATCCCCCCGTGCGACTTGAACTATGCATCGATATGTACGGTGTTTTTCTAATTCGTCTAATCCACCGATATACTCAGAAATGTGGGGTCCTGTGCTTAGCTGGATTCAGAGGCGTTGCGAAGGAAGCACCATCGAATAAGAACGAAAGGTTGGATGGAGAATGGAAAACATGAGCGCAGAGGAATAAAAGAAGAAGAACTGTGAATAAGAGATGAACGAATCGAAGAAGGGCTTGATCGTGCACATATTGATCATGATGGTCGTCAGCGTCACCTTGACCGGTAAAGCCCTGACATTCATCCCCGAGTTCCTTTGGTTCGTCTCCCATGGGCGGAATGGCCGTCGGCGTCGTGATGCACTGTATGCTCGGCGTTCGGCAAGCAAACAGGTTCATGGAGCAGAAGGAGAAGGGGATCGAGCAAGGGCGCTAGCCGTCATGAACGTTTGAAACCTTTACCGATGATACTTTCTTAATGGGATTCTATTGTTTCCACGTTCTTGGCCTTGATGAGGACCTGGAACTTCGAAAGGGACTTGTGGATCCGGATCACTTCTACGCTGTTGATCTCCTTGACCTGTCGATTGAAGGTGGGCCAATCGACAGTGTCGTCAAATTCGAGTACCTCGATGTTGCTGAGGACAACGGGCAATTCGACGGATTCAAGGTCAGACTTGGACACGGTCAGATGTTCCATGGTACCAATATGGTAGACAGGCGCAGCGGATGTCGCAATCCAAGCTTTCATGGCGGCCGTGGTCAATTCTCCGATCGGTACTCCGCGTTTCTTGGCTTCCGCTGCGAACAGGGAATAGGTCTCGTCCTCAATTCCTCGAATGGTTATGTCGGTCACTGAAAAGTCTCCCTTTAGGTTCGATACATGTCATGGATAGTAGCTTTGACAATAAAAACCCCACCCGCGATCATGATAGCCATCGGTATTATCGAGTACCACGGAATGGTGAATCCGGCTGCCGAGAGCAGCCATAGTAGACCAAGGCACTGCATCACCACTCCGAGCATGCCTAGATGAATGACCTTCTCAGGTGCTTTGGAGGTCCAATTTTTCCTCCGGTCCCTAAAGACCAGATCATGTCCGTGTGTTATACGTTCTCGATCTTCCTTCTTGAAATCGACACCTGTTGTCTGTGTGCTAAGCCTCCTGAATTCCTTCAGCCATACATACTCTGGGTCAACGCTCGCTGGTGTAACTTTCACCTATATCACCATTGTAACCATAGTATAACTAGGAGTATTTGTAACTTATTAGTATACTTATTGGAAGACCGAAATTAGTGCAGGGAAGGAGGCCGGACGGCCGTCGGGACCCAAGCCCTAGAATGTAAAATTTACTCTCTAGGCTCTCCCTTATTATATTAAGATGGACGACACGGACCGTTAATCTGTTAGATGCTATTCAACAATTCCATTTGTCCCTGCGAGGCCTGGCTATTCTCTAAACCTTAGCGTCGATGCGGTTCATAGCAGGTCGAGTCGTTGATCGAGAAAGTGATCATATGGGATTCACTGGAAACATCGCCCGGGATATCTTAAGGAGATCACCGATCAGGTTGAAGCTACCTGCGGCTACAAATCGGTTTACGACGTCATCTGATACTGGAAATGAACGGTCCGATGGTCCGCGCCATCCTCTCCTCATTTTGCCCTCCGGGGTACCTTCATTGATCATCATCTACTGCCTCAAAATGTTCCCGCCGTCGTTGCTCAATTGATCATATCTATCCTTGGCCTCCGCGAGCATGCATCTTTCTGAAGCCGTCCATCATATGTCCTATCGACATGACCGGATGATGTACCATCGTCCGCGTCCTGAGAAGCGCATGAGGCCCTCTACCTTATCCCTCATCTCCGAGCGATAGCAATGGACGGTGCACTTGGAGCAAGCTGGTTTTTCCTCTCTGAAGGACACTCGTCCAAACGGACATGGGCGTAATCGCCAGTTCCTTGCATTCATTACGATTCGGACCTCATTCAAGGTGGACGTTTACAGTATATGTGGACCATCGTGGTCAGGGCCATCTTCTCTCTCCGGATCCTAGAAATCGATATGATAGCATGCTTCCGAGTCAGCAGCAGTAAATGACCCAGGCAATCGAAGATGATGTTACACTGAATCGATTGAATGGTGCGAGAATGATCTGAGCAGACGACAATCCATCGAAACGCGGACACAGCATTCATAATGGAGGTCGAGCAAAGATAGATGATTCAACAGATCCAATTTCCTGATCTTGAGAAGTGGTAAATAATGGTCAGGCTAACGATAATTGTAATGCTTACCGAGCTAGCCAGTGCTAATAATGGGTCAGAATCAATAATGATAACTGCCTAAACATGTTTAAAGCAGAAAAGGTTGATTCGTGCCTAGAAGGAAGTCCGATCAAGAGCCAAGAACGGTCTTGGGTCTTACCGGCTTCGTCAGATTGAGACTCCCTCCTCCCCCAATAATATTTAACACCCCCAAAGGACGAAGCCGGTACAATTTCTTAACACCAAGAGAACGTTCTGATTTCTACCCAGAATATTATCAGATAGTGTCTCGATCATGCAGGGTCGAATATCGATGTGCAGAGGGGTTATGCCCCAACTGATCTTATTTGATCTCCGAAAGAGGATCATTTTTGGACGCTGTGCACTTTTTCAACGCCATCTATGAGCCGTTATCTAGATCGAGATCTCGCTTGCCTTTCATTGTCGGTCACGGACCTACGCCTTGACACCACTGTCATTTTCCTTTCCATCAGTGTGTGCATGATGGTGGGTCTTCTCCCAGACGGAGTAATTATAGTCACCCCGCTTGATCAAGACCCCAGTGTTCCTGGCCAATCCATAGCATCTCATGATCGAGGTGACCTCGGCATTGGTCGCGAGTATCTTGCCCGTGCAACTGATAAGGGCGTTCGTCACGTCCAGTACAATAAACCGTTCGGTAGGAATAGATTCAATTCGTTGGGCAACTCTATCAACCAACTTCTTTCTAACAGCCATGCTTGATCCTACTCCAGTGTGAAATTACGTTCTAATGCAGATTCGCCTCTAAACCTGTCGGCATTCCATTGATCGAACGTACCAATATCGAAAGGTTTGGACTGATCAGCACTATGTCCGGAAGAGCATTTGGCTAACGACCAGATATTGGTCGATCGGTCAATTGCTCAACTCATTCTTATGATTCAAAAGCCTCGAATGACTCTTTAAGGATTGGATGCAATTATCATAACTGAAAAGATCCTTTCCAGCAGCATGATGATCTGGAACGCCGAACGATTTCGCCGAGCCCCGTTCAAAAACCCGGAGTTGCCACTAATTTTGATAGGTCTTATTCACTCCATTTATCGGCTGGGCTGGAGTCGAATATCCTTTCAGATATGGGTTTAATACTACGGCCTACAATTCTTCTGACATGACTCCCAAAGAACGATTCCTTTCCGCCCTCGGTCTTGACATGCCAGATAGGATCCCCACGATGCATATTCAATTAGGTGGTGGAAACTATCTCCAGGATGTCACAGGACTGACCATCAAGGAGGCGTATTCGGATCCAAAAAAGTTCGCCCAGATGTGCCTCTCGACCCGGGAGTTCGGTTTCGACAATGTCATGGTGGGTTGGGGCGACCTTCTCAATGAAGCGCAGGCTTTCGGGGTGCAGCTCTCATTTCCCAATGATCGGGACTACCCAAGGGGAGCTCCAATCTCACTGGAAGCAATCGACAACCTGGAGTATATCGATCCGATCAAAGACGAGGTCTGGTCGGTCTCATTGAAAGCCGCCAAGATCATCAATGAGAAGGTGGGTAGTGAAGTTGCGGTCATCGGTCAGGTGAGCGACCCGTTCACCCTGGCCGCTTCGGTCCGCGGTTTTGACGGTCTGCTCATGGACGAGATAATGGAGCCAGACCGAATGCATCATCTCCTCAAGGTGCTCACCGATTCGCTCACGGAATATGGAAGGTTGCTGAAGGACCTTTCCGGGCTGGAGATAATTTTCATAGAAGATGGGAGTGCAGACTCGGAGCAGAACGAGTTCCAGCTGGCCAAGACCTTCGATATCGACTATGCTCAGACCATGGCGGAAAGCTTTCATAAGGTTGGATTGATGACAATATTGAGCAATTGTGCGAAGGGTGCGTATCTCGAAGCTCAATTCGAAGCGGTCAAACCCACCGCGATTCATACTTCCTTCGATTGGGACGGTTATACGAACGCTGTGAGCATGCTCCGAGGAAAAGGCTGTCTCGCTGCTGGCATATTGCCTCATTTCATCGCCCGATCGAACCCAGGTGAGATCAGGCAGAAGGTATCCGAGTTGATCCGCTCATCAGGCGACGGAACTGGACTCATCGTCACCTCGGCCGGCGAGATCCCTTTCGACGCGCCCATGGAGAACATCAAAGCCCTTACCAGCTCTACGAATATCTCTAAGGGATGAACAAAAGAGAACGCATCTAGATGTTAAGTGGTTTAGATATGTGAGCCATTGGTATGTTCGGAATTTCAATTTTGGGATGTGCCAAATATCGAATCCTCTGGCATCAACCAAAAAGAGCTGGATTGAGGACGTCCTAAAGGTAGAAACCGTTTACCTATTGGCCTTTTTGGATCTTCTTCAAGTCCCTTTCACTGGCCTTTCCCTCAACTTTCTGTCCATGGGGGATATCCTCGATTTCACTCTTCTCCCCTATCTGAATATCCTCGATCTTCTTTTCATCTATCTTCTTCTTTTCTTGTTTCATTTTTGTTTGCCCCCTAAAGATTGAAGACCGGTGGTCATGTAACCGTTCCAGTGATCAACTGATTACTGACACATCCATCTATTAGGAATGGTGTAGATTGAAATTTCCAATTTTCCCCAAAATTTCGTCATCTGAGCGCATTGCAGACTAGGGGTTGATCCGTAGCAGGGATCATCAATAGCCCATGCTCTTGTGCCAAGTCGATAGTTACTTTCTTGGAGCCGATGTCGGGGATTCAGCGGTAATTGTTTTCAACTGTTTCTTAAGGTCTGCCATGTCGGCTGGTGTGAAGTCCACTCTAAATTCGTCCCATGCCAGTTTTACGATCAAGTTTTCGAACTCCTCATTCCCTAGATGGAATTTCATTTCTTTCCTTCCGACGGTCAAGAAAATTTGATGAACGGGTCCTATCAATCTCTCAGACTGTCCCATACTCAACTGGACCCTGAGTCCATACTTGTTTTTCAACAAGTCTAGCACATCCAATGCTTTGTTCACCATAAAAGAACAAGGAATAAAAGGACACTAAATAATTTGTGACGCACCAACATCGTTGGTGACCCGCCAAAAGTGATTTCATGCTCGTTTCGGAAACGCAATAATTTGGATCGAAATGAGCAAGGTCATCGGGTGATTTTTCCCTCACATAATGAACTATGTACCTGTCTTAGCCCAGCGTCTGGCTCAGCCAGTTTCGGTTCGGGTCAAATGTCATTTGTGCTTCTGGTTGATCAGTGCCCTGATATGGATCTCTTACCCTGGTGCCCTCCTTCGTTTCCTCGATAGAGAATTTCCATTGCTCCAAATTCGCTGACATTTCCTTGAACAAATTCTTGAATTCTTGATTCTTTTCTATTAGGATCTCTTTTAGGTCGGTTTCAGACATTGATTAGCACCTCAAACTGGGTTTTGGATTGAGAGGACACATTATAAAAAGTTGATTATCGGTGATGTCGATAGGGGAAACATCTGACTACATTGTAGTCAAGCTCCATTTGCTATCTGGCTTACGCCGTTCACGCTAGTTAGAGCAACATTGCTTGAATTAAGTACGTGATGGACTCCATTCCTTTATTAAGCCACAGCTGTGTCGATCAATCATGAGCAATGATGAAGTGAAAGGAAAAGGAAAACAGATCAAGGGACAGGTCCGTGAAGAAGTAGGCAAATTGACGGGTGACAAATCGGAACAGGTCAAAGGCAAGATAGAACAGGTCGAAGGGAAGATCCAAGAGGAAATCGGAAAGGTTAAGAGAAAGTCTGCCTGAGGTCCCACCCTCTTTACCAGGGCCGTGCAAACAGAAGATAAGATGCTCATGAGCTCTGCAGAGGCTTAGAGGCTTTGACCCTTTAGATTACTGGGCTCAATATAAATAGGGAGAGCTGGGTAAAAATAGGACGAGGGAAACGCATAGGGCGGATAAAAGGCCGGTTGGTAGAGAAAGGGGGAAATTCGACCCAACATCCTGATAAGGACCAGATTGGGGGCCACCATATGGCCCATAAGATGTTCACAGGCAGCCTGTGGTCCTTCGGCACGAACTCCGTACAGCAGATACTGGTTTTGGCCCGTCTCGTGATTCTCGCTCATCTGCTTCTCCCTTCTGACTTCGGCCTCCTTGGAATTGCGGTTCTGACAATCTACGGCCTGGACGTCTTTTCCCAGACTGGTCTACAGCAAGCCTTGGTGCACAAGAAGACCGATATCACCTCTGACCTCGATGCCGTCTGGACCTTACTGGCTTTGCGGGGGGTTCTCTTGTTCCTCGCCTTATTCCTGCTGGCCCCCTTTATTGCTGATTTCTTTAGGACGCCGGAGGCTATGCCCGTACTCCAGGTGATCGGTGTCAGCCTGATATTCCAAGGGCTGACCAACCTTGGGACGATCTTCTTCCTTAAGGACTTGGATTTCCGAAAGCAGTTCCTTTTCAAGTTCGGTGGCGTGCTGGCCGATTTTATCGTAAGTGTTACCACCGTATTCATATTCCAAAACGTGTGGGCCCTTGTGTTCGGTCTCCTCGCCAAGGACCTGACCCTTCTGGTATTGAGCTACATAATCCATCCATACCGGCCGAAGTTCAACTTCGACCTGGGAAAGGTCCGGGCCCTCTCGGTTTATGGGAGATGGATATTGGTCTCAGCAGCCCTCGTGTTTCTCCTGATCCAGGGAGATGATATCTTGGTCGGTCGGATATTGGGGGTCGCCGCCCTCGGCTTTTACCAAATGGCGTATGGCTTCTCCAACACCCCCTCCACGGAGATAAGTCAGATATTCTCTCAGGTGGCTTTTCCGGTGTATTCAAAATTGCAGGACGATGTGGTCCAGTTGAAAGATATTTTCTTAAGGACGCTCAGGCTGACGTCCCTCCTCTCCTTTCTCTTGATCGGCTTGCTGGTATCCTTGGCCCCCGATTTCACCATGGTGTTCCTGGGCAGCAATTGGTCGCCCATAATACCATTGATCCAAATACTGGCATGGTGGGGGCTTATCCGGGGTCTTCAGGAGGCGGCGGCCGCCCTGTTCATGGCAGTTGGTAAACCCCGCCTCTATTCCAAACTTCAATTCATCCAGGTGGTCTTGCTGTTCACCTTGTTCCTGCCTTTGATCAGTTACTTCGGTCTCATCGGTGTCTCGATTGCCGTTGTTTGCAGCACCATCCCGGTAATGTTTCTCTCCATCAGCGCAATAGAAAATATCCTCCAGATCGAGACCAGGGAGGTTTACTCAATTCTATTCTATCCGTTCGTTCTGGCCATCTCCGGTATCGCTCTGGTATCATTGGCTAGATTTGTTCTTTTCCCTGTTCCTGGGCTGTTCTCCTTCGGGTTGCTTCTGGGGATATTCACCATTGCGGTTTTGACGGTCATCTTCCTTTTCGAACGGTACACTCCATACAAAGTATGGGCCATATTGAGGACCCGCCCCACCATCAGTACAGAAAACACCTAGGACAGTGATCTATACCAAGAATGTTGATGGTGGATCATGTAATGTTCGGAATCAAGAACCCGAACGAATCTTTTAGTCATCCTTCTAGTAACTGGTGTACAATTGGTCCTCAAATTTAGTTACCAAGCATCAACGGTATGAACATTGGATAAAAGATCGGGGAAGCCCCCTTACTATTTTCCGGCTTTTTGAGAATGGAACGGATCCGCACTATTACAGCACTCTAGAAAATATGGTCGAGGGAAGGAATTTGAGAACACCATGGGCCACAAAGGCGGGGTCCCGAGTTCCTGAACGGTCCTCGGAGACATCGGCCTAATTTCTATGATAACAGTCCGGCCGCCTCAAGCTCCTTGGTGATCTTATCGACTGCCCTCTCGACGTCCTGCGGTACTCTTGCACCGGTACAAACAAGCTTACCTGATCCAAATAGCAGAAGCACTACCTTTGGATCGTCCAAGCGGTACACCAGACCGGGGAACTGTTCCGGCTCATATTCGACCCGTTCCAATCCCAGGGTGATCGCAATGATATTCAGGTTGATCTTATGTCCCAGATCCGACGAGGCAACGATATTCTGAACTGTGATCTCTGGTTCGCTGTCCAGATTTATACCGAGCTTGCGGAGCTGGCCTGTCATCTTATCAATTGCCAGCTTCACTTGTTCCGAACTCCTTCCCCCGGTACACACGATCTTACCGCTATGGAATAACAGAGTCGCCGTCTTCGGGTCCTTCATCCGGTAAATTAGTCCAGGAAACCTTTCCGGCTCATACTCTGCGCCGTCCAACGCTATCGCCAGCTCCTGCAGATTCAATTCCGTCCCAAGGTATGCGGAAGCTACCACGTTCTCGATCTTGTATTTAGTAATTGGAACACCCGACCTAGTCTCCATATCCAATCGACCTATATATCAACGGTCCTGTTCATTTAGGTGCTCTCATCAACAGCTCAGAGGCGGTTCGAGCCTTTCAAACGAGTTCAAATTGCTCAAGAACACCTCATCTTGTTTCCCCATCCATTTGCTTGGGTACGTCCCCAATGAACTTATCCAAATGACCGATCGCCGCATTACATTTGCCACCTAATACGATGACATCATTCATTTTGAAGGCATTTTGAACGTTTTCCGATGTCAAGAATGGAAAACCACGACACACTTGCGGTCTGGCATGGTAGATGGTGCATGAATGCTCGACATAGAAAGGGCACACGGCATTCTTGGCAATGGGCAGTTCATAGTAATCCAGGTTACCTGGATTTTCCTTCAAACGCAGGTCATACTGTTCTATGAACATCTCAATTGAAAGGTTCTTAATCCGAGATATCTGTAGAATGTCATTTTCGGTCAATGCAATGACCTCATGCTGCCTGCAACATTCTCCACAACGCTTGCATACGAAGGATTCCTGAAGAGACTTCAGCAGATCGATACGGCAAAGAATTTCTTCAGTTATTCCGAGTTCTTTGCTCGTTTTTCCAGAATAACCTCCATATGATCCTTTCAAACTCATTCGATCAATAATTATTATTGAGGGTCAATCTAGAAAATACTTTGTCAGTTCACAATGGGGCCATCGATTGGTAACCGCTAAACGTCGAGTGCAATCACTTCTTTGTTATGGGTGAGGTACGTTCGCTAAAGCAACAGTCCAGCTGCCTTGAGCTCCACAGTGATTTTGTCGACTGCCCTCTCGATATCTTGCGGTATCCTTGCACCAGCGCAGACAAGCTTTCCCGACCCGAATATCAGGAGCACGACCTTGGGGTCGTCCAAGCGGTATACCAGACCGGGAAACTGCTCCGGCTCGTATTCGACCCGGTCCAAACCCAGGGTGATCGCTATCACGTTCAGGTTGATCTTCTGACCGAGGTCGGACGAAGCGACTATGTTCTGCACTGTGATCTCTGGCTCATTGTCGAGACTAATTCCTGCCTTGCGGATCTGTGCCGTAACCTTGTCTATGGCCAGCTTTACTTGGTCCAGGCTCTTGCCCCCGGTGCATACGATTTTACCACTGCGGAAGAGCAGAGTCGCTGTCTTAGGCTCTTTCAGGCGATAGATGAGTCCGGGAAACTGCTCTGGCTCATAGTCCGCGCCATCCAATGAGACCGCCAGCGCCTGCAGGTCCAACTCGGTTCCGAGTGAGGCGGATGCTACGATATTCTCAATCTTGTATTTGGAAATAGGAACACCTGATTAGTCCTACGTATCCGGTGGACATTATATGAACGGTTATGTTCAACCGGTCGTTCTATTACGATGACAAATATGATTCTCGATTGAAAAACGGATCTATTTGCGCATTTTTCGAGTTCATGGAAACGGCAAGAATGCTTAGCACCATCGTGATTGCTCCCCTCATCGTCTGGTTTAACTATCCCTGGACGTATTTCATTATTAATTTCTGCATCGGAGCTGTTCATGGCCTTCTCTTGTTTGGGCCATTCGAGTTCTTCCATCCGTTCTTGAATCCACCAAATATTATCCCACGGATACCGAATTCGACCAATTCTATCACCATAAAAGAGAGGGAGTGATCCTGTCCCTATTGTCGCCCCGACCCCCTTGCTTGCATAGTAACGTCTTTTGCATCATTAACTTAGAATCCGCAAGAAGCTTGGTGTTCGTGGCCTCTTCTCAGCTATCGAACAACATTTGGACCGAATCTTAGATTCGAACCTCAACATGGTCGATGAGTCCTTCGACGCTCAGCATGCGACTGCCTTCGATTTCCTTTCCATCAAAGACGGCTTCGATGAATGAAACAAGATCACCGGAGCCCTTCGTTGCGAACCGAGGTGTGATGGTGTGATAACCCGGTGGTACAGATAGTAAAGACCTTTCTGCCACGCAATTTAATTTGACGACTCCCCGATTAACATTTTGTAGCCTATCCATTTCTTTACCTATCGTTTCTAAAGTGATCTAAGGGGTCGGGTATTTGTACCGTCGATGTCCACCTTGCCGATTCTCTAAAGGCCGTTAAATCGATAGCTGAGGTGTAGAGGAAGTTCACCGTTTTTCGATTGGAACAAATGCCTTTCCATATTCTCCAACGTACTCTGATGATGGACGGAGAAGGACCGCATCCTCGTACTGTTCAATCACATGAGCTACCCATCCGGATATTCTGCTCGCCGTAAAGAATGGCGTGAAGAATTCCTTGGGAATTTCCAACGCATCCATGGTTACTGCGGCATAGAAGTCCAAGTTGGGGTATATCTTCTTCTTTTCATGAACGATCTCCTCGATCCTCATACACCTGTTGTATAGGCTCATCGTCCTTTCCCG
>CAVTBB010000004.1:0-40877 GCA_963732855.1 uncultured Methanomassiliicoccales archaeon | reverse complement strand
CCTGACCTTGACAGTTGACCTCGATAAATTAGACTGGTTTTAGAATTTGACACATGATTTTGAGGTACCGCTGACCTCATCGAAATCGCCCGTTTTCGGGCGATTTTGCTAGGATCGGATGAAGTATTCTGCCAAAATGGCCTTGTTTATCGGGTTGAAGTTCGAGTAGAACTTTCTTTTCATCCATTCCCCGCCGAAACTAGGGTTAATGTCAACTTTTGCAAAGCGGCGATGATGAATTTCGTTGACATGCGTTTTACTGGCTTAATGAAATGACGTGTCAAACTGATCATCACCTGGGCAATGAAACCGATCAAAAGGACGCCGTGCACGGCGTCCTCCGACCAGACCCGGACGGGTTTTACCTCGATCTCGCTCTTCAACGAATGGAAGAGCTTTTCTATCGCATCCTTGGCCCGGTAGATCCTCAAAGCTTCGGATGCTGACATGTCCCGGTTGGAGGTGAGGCAGAAGCACCCTTCCCTGCCGGTGATTACCTCGCGGAGCAGGAGGCGGAGCGCCTCCGCCTCCGGCAGGTCGGTCAGCCTGGTCTGATAATCGTACTTGACGTCGACCAGCGGATTATTGATGCAGAAACGTTTCGGCAGCCTCCTGCCTCGGTCCAGACTGTCCTGGATCGCCTTGGCCTCGGCCAGCAGGCGTTCCGCCTGCCTGAGGCAGGACCTCAGATGGTCCTTCCGCAGCTTCTCGGAGAAGAAGTAATAGTTGACTCGGCTGGGGAAAGTCTTCTTCAAAGCATAGACGCCGATGCCGGCGTCTATGCATTCCCAGCTGATCTTGGAGAACTTTTCGAAGTACTGGTCGTCGCTCTTGTTCAGCTTCTTCGCGGTCAGATAGTCGTTTCCGTCCAGCTCGATCCGCTCCAGGTTCTCCTTGTCGTTCGCTCCCCGGTCGAACACGACCAGGGAGCTTGGACCAAGGAGGTGACGTACCTGGCCATAGGTCGATCTCATATGTACTTGGTCGTTGACGATTCCCGGCCTCGACGGTTAGACCAATAGGAACGTCGTAGGGCGGCGCCAGCATGGCCGCCCCGAGCGTCAGCTGGCGCTCGCCTGGCTGGTGGTCACGGGAGTAACCATACCTGGCGAGGTCGGACATGTCGCCATACATCACGATCGAGGTCCAGTCCAGCAGAATATCGGTCGGAGGATGTCCCAACAGCTCCAGGACGCGGTCCTGGAGCTTCTGGATGATCCTCTCCCGATTGTGACCCAGCGTTTCAACGGCGCGGTAAAGCGTTTTCTCATCGAACGACCTGAGCTCGTACTGCTCCAGCATCTCTGGCTGGTTCAGCCACTCGCTGGCCTGCAGCACGCTGAAGTTATCGCCCAGCTTGTATGCCAGCAAACCACGCATGAGGGCATCCAGCGGGATGCCCTTGGTCTTGAGCGGTCCGATGACCTCGCTCAAGCCCAGTCGTTCGTAGAGATCGTCCACCATCAGACTCGGTCCGATGGGAAAAGATTTATTTCCGTTAGGCGTAAGCTGAGCTGTCCTCAGTCTGGTCTGTCTTTGCACAATTACAGCAGGGCTGAGGACACTTTATATTGTTTTCGGAATGGTCATTTATTGAACTGACCCAGCACTCGATGGTTGACCAAAAACATCAGAAACTTCGAGTCAAGTGTCGAATTCAGGATATAACGGTGGGGGAGGTGCGATTTCCCCCGAGTTCGATACCTGACCTGACTTTTTTTAAATATTTTTTAAGACACCATAAACGTACGGGTCTTTGGAAATTGGGCCAATTCCAAAAATAATGGGTGCCTTTAGCCCTAGTTCCAAACCCCACCTGCCAAATTTCAACCTATTGAAATCTCATTGGATCCACTGTCAAGCTAAGGATTTCCCCAACTGGAAATATTAAGTCGTCTTCCAGGTATGCGAACCGGCTTTGTGGTTAAACACGTGGCAGTTCTCAATTATTCAAGATAACTGGCATATGATCCTGATTCCTCGATTTCTCTAATGGCCTATCGAATTCCTCGGCGAGGATGATTAGGACAATGCGTGAACCCGGATCTCACAAGATAAAAGATGAACTAAGGCACGGAATTCCTGAACAAGACTCTTTGGACGTTCAGAATTTTGACTTGAGTCATCCTCATCTTTCTTTCAAATCCCGTATTTAATATTCCTCCTTTTGATGCAGCATTGCGTGAGCCAGCTGTGATTATGATGTTATCAAATAGTGGCCCGTAGTCCGTACAGATCTTTCTCAAGGCTCTAGTATAGATTCCTCTTCCACGATACGTTTCCGATGTTCTGCAATGGAATATTATTCCACATTTTCCGTTTCTTTCAATGGTATTAATATAATTATATGGAATGTATTTATTTAAGTCACTGAAGCAATATACGCCTACAATCTCCTCATTTATCGATGCAAAAAGTGTATTTGCTCCATGTTCTTTATGCTTTAGAGCTATGATTACTGATTTTTTAATGTCTTCTTTCACATTCTTTATTTCAATATCAGATTGAAATGAGACATCATTATTAGAAATGCCATCAGGGTCACCCGAAGTCTTTTTTTTGGATAGGAGGGAAATGAATTTCTCACGATTCAAAAAATATACATCAGTTATTCTTAAATCAATTATTGTTTTGAGATGTATCATGAAACTGAAAGAGTAACAATTGTACACCTATTTAACGCTAGACGTTAGATAGTAAAATAAGATCATTTTAATTTATTTAAGGCGGTGACTATTTGCTGCTCTAATCCAAATTTATATTTCCCAGAAATATTGAAGGCTTCCATAAATTGTTCAACCTCATAACCACCGTCGAGAATCATTTCCTCTGTTGGGAGATAGCCGAAAACGTCTTCAAAACAACCTGTTGAAATTAGAATCTCATTTGGGAAAATGTTACTAATAATTCGTTCCCACTCTGCCACTGCTTCCGCGGAGAAACCGATGATACGAAGCTTCCCGATCATTATTGAACAAATTTTCAATCTTTTGTTCTTTATAATACCCAAATTCTTCAGATCCACTTCGGGCGATCTTCGTGTTCAATCCCGGTCCCAATTTTTCCCGATTGTCGATTCTGGATGCAACTTTCATGACGTTCCATAGTGAAATCAAATAATTCGACCAATCGGTTTCATCAAAGTTATCAAAATAGTTTCCATTTACTGTTTTCAATACAATATGATGAATTTTTTTCTTGTATCCGCCTTTCCTCGGGAACTTGGCTAATGCGGGGGGTCTGATATCGCCACTAAAGCCTTGAAGAAATACTACCGGAATCTCACTTCGAAATCGTGTTCTTAACATCTTCCGAATCTCGCCTGGATACTCGGCTTTGACTGTATTATTTCCGGGTGAACTAACCGGATGGCAAGCAAAACTCCAAATCATCGCTATCGGTTGACCACTCTCCTGATCTTGTAGCATAATTGTCGAAATACTTCCGTCTCGATACTGATTTTTGGCGGGCAATATTTTGGTTCCCCAATGCGGTATGTACAACGAAGATTTCTTCCCAAGAATCAAACCCTTTCTTCGTCTGTTAACTATCAAATTCTTGTCTCGGGACGCACCATAGCTCAATTGGACTTTTTTTGGAGTTGTTTGGAGTAATGTCTCTATGAGTTTAGCGATCCGTTCGGCAACGTATTCGATATATTGTACATCACAGATGCCTATCATAGGCTTATCTGGATCAATCGAAGGTGCAAAGTGATTGTGGCTTGCCCAGATAAATAGCTCATTTTCTTTTATTGTTCCTCCTGATTTAGACAGTATTGCTTCTTTTAGAACGCGTCCAGCAAACAATACATCCAACGACAGGAAAACAACTCTTCGACCCTCATCTTGCAGAATGATAACATTTGCCTCAAGCGGCGAATCAATATTTTCATAACAGGAGGACCTATTGCAGAAACCGGCCAATGGCAAAGCGGCCGTCGGGGTGATATCCGTCCAACCCGATTGAATGAAGTAGGAACTCTCTATTTGAGAATCAGAATCGTTACTTTCCATTTTTTCAACTTCTCCAATATCTATAGCGGATGATATTTCGGAATTCATCTCTTAATCAACCTGTTTTTGAAGTTTATTGATCGGGTAAGGAATGAATTTCTTACAAGCATTCCGAATAATTCCATCATATGGCGTAAGAATTGACTTTCTGATGGACGAATAAGGTTCGACGGAACAGCCAAATAAACTATTGAAATGCTGTACGCCCTCCATCATACTTCCTTCGAAATCAAAGTTCTTTCCCATTGAGAGGGCTATTTTTATGGATTCCCATACTAAACTGGCTTTTTGATTGGATTTATCATATTTTGGATCCCTTCCTCCAAGCAAAAGGTAGACATCCTCGCTGTCCCAAACAAGATATGCAAAAGCCATGATATTGCCAGATTCGTTTCTTGATATCAAAATTCTTCTGCAATCATGTTCTTGACATGCGGAATCCATACGTTTTAGAAAATCCAGACTATATGGGATTGTGTTATCTTTCCTGTCAAAGGTGTCTTCATTGATATCCCATATCTCAGAAATATCATTGCCTACCTCAACATTCAGATTCTTTTCATTCTTTTGAATGTAGGTTCTGAGGCGCTTCTGTATTCCATTGAAGACAAGTTCTTCTGGTTGATCTTTTTGAATACGGCTGGTATATCTCGTTGTCTGTTGAAATCCTTTCCAATAGAATGGTTGCCAATTTGTAAAACTTCTATGAAATTTCATTTCGAAATAATTAAACTTTGGAAGTTGGTCGATCAAGGAGTAACACAAGGTCTTCTTGATTTCCTGAATCTTAGATAACTTTGCATTATCTTCGATTTTAAAATATGGCCCCAATGTTTGTGTCAGTCCGGGCATTATTATTGCCGTCGGGCCAAACCGATTTATTGTATGACAAAATGGGAAGGTAACCATATTTTTATCTTCATCAGTCACCATTATTGCATCCCAAGCTAAATCATTACCACAAACTGTGTCGAGCCACCAGCTTTTTGAAAAAATTGGTAATGTTTCCTCAGTCTTCGTGAATTCCCTGTACAATTCTTTGCTACTCATTCTCTCGGTCAATAATTCATTCCTTTCATATTTAATTATCATCTGAAGTCATGATATTGGAAGTGGGGGATGTCCATCAAACCTATCTGAGATTCTAACCGACTGCTCGATGCCGAAGGTATCCCTCCTGGGTGCCTTAGTTCATGGATTATTGGCTTGCAAGCTCGGCGACAACTTCAGAGCTCAACTAGGAACGATTGGATGAACTGGCCAGCTAGTACCATCCCTTCAAGTAGAAGGCATGATGAGTTCAAGGACGAGACTGGCACATGGGTCCCATAAGGGCGCGAATAGTAGCAAGATGATTTTAATAAACGCTGGATTGACTTCCAAGTCGCAGTAAATTGGAATTCAATGCTCTTGTTTTTAATATGTCTAATAGATTTGGTTCTGATGGCCCAAAATGGGATGGAAACCATTGAAGAGAGACAACCAGAAAATTCGGCCATTGTCATGGCATATTCACAAGACGTAGGTTTCGCTTACTCTCTATGCAATCTTAGCATAGCAATGCGGAAGGCGGGTTGGAGAATAGTCGCTTTTGGCCCTAAAATGGAACAAATACCGGGCCTTATAGATAAGTTGCGAGAAGAGGATGTCGGAATTGAGATCTTTGATGCTTCCAGACCATATAAGAATCTAACAAATGAACTCGAAACCTCAAGCATTCTGAGGCAATTCATTTTGAAGAACAAACCCAAAGCAATTCTATGCAATGGATTCAGACAAGGTCTGACCGCCTTCCTCGCATGCTTTGGATTGAGAGACCGTCCAAGAATATCATTGACATTTCATTCATCTTATTACTTCAGGTCAATCCAAGGGCGGTTCATGATCCTATTGTCCGTTTTGTTGCTGGACAGGATCATTTGTCTGAATGGCACCTCTAGGGAGTATGTGTCGCGACTACCCTTCGGAAGGCTCAAAGTTGAACAGATTCCCAATGGCATTAATTATCCGGAGTTTGACCGCCTATCCCAAAGTGAGACACTGCCAGATAAAGTGATCAAGCAGATAGAGAGTCTCGATTCAACAAGACCCAGAATAGTGTTCTCTGCGTTCATGCTCTTAGAGAAAGGTCATGATGATCTCTTGTTGGCACTCAAGAAGATAATTGACGATGGTATGAATCCAGTATTGATCTTCATAGGAAATGGACCAAGATTTGAGGAAATTTCTGCCAAGATCGTAGATTTAGGTCTTCAAGATTCAGTGTTGGTTCTTGGGAAACTGGATAACAGCATAGTTCCAAAGATTCTGAAAATGTGCGATATAGGCGTTTCCTCTTCATACATGGAGCAATTCGCATATAACATCCTGGAATATGCGGCGGCCAATCTACCGATTATTGCGACAAATGTCGGGGCAGCAGGTCAAATTGTCAAAGACGGAATAAACGGACATCTCGTCGAACCCGGCGATATTGATGGAATGGCAAGCAGTATCGAGGAACTGCTAAGAAATCCTTCCATGACGGGCTCGATGGGACGGAAATCCAGGGAGATTGTAGAGAGTCAATTTTCATTAGATCAGGTCGCTAGACAATACCTTAGGGTGTTCGAAAAGAGTTGACGGTCATGAAAGAAAGACAGGGATGATTCACTCAATTCTGGTGATCTGTTGAATGGAACGCTCTTTGCGAATTCTTAGGCAATGGTCCGGAAGCCACCACTTCTTCCAACAGTTCTTCGAACTCGTCGGTCATAAGACCCCAATCATTTGATTTTACATACAATTGACCCTTCAATCCTTCAGATTTCACGGCAGATTTCAATATAAGATCATTTGCAAGATGCACTGACTCTTTCGATTCTTTGATATATATTACGCCATTGCCTTCCTTGAATTCTTTTCGGATTCCTAGCAGGTCCGTCGCAAAAACAACCTTCCCGGCTGCCAAATATTCGTACATTTTGATCGGCACGATATTTTCCATCAATCTGATGGGCTTGGCTGGAAGCAGACAAATATCTGCTGCGGCCAGATACTCTGGAATCTCTGAGTATGGCTTCCAGCCTTCCAGGATCAGACGATCCTCGAGGCCATTATCTTTCCGAATCTCCTGAAGTCGATCCCACAATTCTCCTTTTCCCAGGACCAACATCTTCAGATTCTTGTTCTCAGACCGGGCCATTTCTAAGGCCACTTCATCGAGTCCAGAAAAATCGTAGAGCCAGCCCATGAAGAACATTACCGTGTCGTTCTGAGTGAATCCAAAGCGTTTGCGGACCTCCGAGCCGTCGGCATTCGCAAATCTTTGAAAATCCACACCCGCCCTGATCACGGTTGTCTTTGATGGGTCTGCACCCATCTCCACACAATACTCTCGAAGCGCCTCGTTTATCGAGACTACCTTACTGGAGAGCTGATCATTTCTTTGCTCCACATGCCTGGCGATCGGATGAAAGAGGTCCTCAGGCACCAGACGGTGTAATTCGTCAATAATGTAATAAACGAACGGAATTCCTTGCCGTTTGCCTTGGCCGATGGCCAATCTAGCATTTAGAAGTCCGAAACCAACAATTACATCTGGTCGATGATCGCGGATCTCCCGTTTTATGGCAAGCCGATGAGAAAGAATCAGCGAGACATAACTCAGAAAAGGCAGTCTGATCATCCATGAGCGAAATACCGTGACTCCAGGTGGAACGACTTTGAACACATTTTCCTTGCACATTGTGGCAGAAAAAATACCTTGATGGTAGTTCTTCATCCAACCTATGTCATAATCGATCACTCTAACTTCATGACCTCTCTGCACCAGCCTCTCCATTAGGTGATGGCTCTGATGAGGGCCCCTCTCCAACCAGTCAGACTCCTGAACGACCAGGATGCGCATTATTCAGAACTCCGCGCTCTTTTGTATCCGTTCCCAATTATCATTGAACCATTTATTGGTCAATTTGAGCCCGTCCTCAAAAGACGTCTCCGGTTTGTAACCCAGGATATCCCTAGCTTTGTCAGTGCAGGAGAGCAGTCGGGTCTTGACGTCCCAGTCCCGGCGTTCAGTGAACTTTATTCCCGCCTTATTTCCCGTGAGGCGGTTAACCATCTCTGCCATCTCCGAGACACGATGCTCCTTGCTTGAACCGAGGTTGATCGCTTCCCCTATCGCTTTCTCCTCTAATCCCATGGCCAGGAGACCATTCACAATATCTCCTATGAACGTCCAATCCCTTGTTTCCGATCCATCACCGGTGATGGGAAGGGCCCGTCCGTTCATAGACCAGTACATGAAATTTGGAATTACATTCCGGTACTTCCCGGGGACCTCCCCCGGACCGAACACATTGAAGAAGCGAGCATTGACGATTGGCATTTGATAAAGATTATGGAAATAGTTGGTGTATAGCTCGCCTAACAGTTTGGTGACCTGGTACGGTGTGTGAAGATTTATGGAGATATCGTGCTCCTTGAAGGGTTGCTTGCTCTCGAGACCATAAACACCACAACCGGAGGAAGAATACACGAATCTTTTCACATCGACCAGATGGGCATGCTCTAAGACCTTCAGTATGCCCAGGCCGTTCACCATCAGGTCCTTTTCCGGATTGTCCACCGAGTTCTGATTGGCAAAATGAGCGGCCAGATGGTAGACATATTCGGGACGTTCTTTGAAAACTCGACGCAACATTTCATCGTCAAGGATGCTGCCGTTTACGAAATGAACATTCTTCGCCTGAGGGATGTTCCATTCATATGATGAAGAAAGATCATCCAGTATGATGATCTTCTTTGCGTTCAACTCTGACAATCTGCGAACCAGATTGGACCCTACGCATCCTGCACCGCCAGTGACCAGGATAGTTCTTCCCTCGAATTCGTTAAATGAATGCATTTACGCACCGATCCTGTAATACCATTTCATCCAATCCACGGTCCGTTTGATCCCCTCCTCGGGGGTAACCTTCGGATCGTGCCTCAGATCCTTCCTCGCCTTACCGCAGTCTATTGTCTTGACATCGGTTGTGAAGCCTTCCGCATCCTTATAGATGACCTGAGAATCATCCTTGCCGACTGCCTTCAAGATCGCATCGGAATACCATTGGATGTTCCTTTCCCATTCCTGCTTACCGCCGACGTTGTAAACCTCTCCGGGAATGAAATTCTCCGAGATGTTGGCAAACGTCCTGCACGTATCCTCGACGAAGTCGATTATACGCTTGTGCTGCCGGAACACAACATAAGATTTGTCGAACAGTGAATGATAGATGAATTTCGGAATAAAACCTCGGTATGGTGTGTAGTGCTCTCCTGGGCCATAACAATTCACCGGTCGCACTCTTACCGTCTCAGTGCCAAACATCTTAGCCGAGTTCATGCACATCAACTCTCCCGCCCACTTGGTGATAGCATAATCGTTCATCTGGTAGGTTTCTTTGACCGGGGTGTTCTCCATCACATCCTCGGTCATCACACCAGAAAAGTCGCCATAGACCTCAGCACTTGAGAAAAAGATCATATTGAATTTCTTCTTCTCTTGAAGGCGCAACATGTGTTTGGTCCCTATGACGTTCGTCTCCCACAGGTTCTCATAGTGGTCTTCGCCGTTCCATCGACCATATTCTGCGGCCAAATGATACACATAGTCGAATTTGTTCTTCTCGAAAAGTCGTTCCAACTGCCTATAGTTCTTGACATCGGCTCTGATGAAACCATCACGTTCGCAATTCAATAGATCAGACGCAATGACCTGGTTGCCTCGGGAACGTAGCTCGTTAACCAAGTTAGTCCCTATGAAACCGGTTCCGCCGGTGACGAGAATGGATTTCGTCTCCATGCAATCTCCATTATTTATCGTGATATAAATTGATTGATGCATTTCTGCGATTTTGTCTTGATAATCCTCCTTCTATAATGGAGGAAATATACTTAGCTCCGACATTTTGATAATCTTTGAATAGTATATTATTGATGCTCCAATACCATAATCCAGCATTTCTTTCCAGACATGTTTGAATATCACTATATTATATTCAAAAACGATTATCGATTAATATTGTATGGACTTGATTAATAATTGTCCAAGGTTCTGGCAATGGAACATGTTATTAGAACATAGCGATTCCATTTGTTAAATTAATATCAATATAATACATATTTTTAGCGATAAAGAGTTGGTCAGTTGTTATTTTGATAAATAATTTCTATATAGTTTTGTTTATATGTCATTGTTCAATCTTCCACTTATGAGGGAACAAAAGGAAGAGTCCTCGTCGAGGATATTGTTCGCCATGCCGTCGGAATAGAGATTCCGCCGGGTCAGTTGCAATCAGCATCATGGAGCGTTTTGATTCAAGACGTTAAGCGGTATGCTTCCCGAGCGATTTCTTCCAATCGCCGGTATACGAGTCAAGCCCACGACGATCATCAAATCGTCTGGATAAATGTCTCCTTTCAGTCTATCTGAGTGCAACTTAACGAAAGGGAGTTTGAAAACATGAGGATGGGACCATCATGAAGAAGGACAAGCGAGAGATGAGCGTCGGGAAGACGGTCATTTTCGTCGCAACGGAACCCGGTGCGGCGTTTGCCTTGTCTGTTTTGAATAGTGTGAAAAATAGCGCAAGGATCAGAGATTCTTGGACCGGTCAGAGCACTAACTACCGCCAAGCCGGCGGTATCGGCCTCCTGCCGGACATTGATTCTCTGGTCCATGATTTCGCTGATCGTCAGGATGCGAAATGGACGTACAAGGAACTGGGGGGAGAAGGATGAGGCTCAGAAATTGCCTTCTTGTGTTTGTCATCATTGGACTGACAATATCCACCTTCCCAATCATGGCCAGTGAGGTCGATGCAGTAGGGACCTATAATTACAAGGTCTCATCGAATGTCGTCCTTGATTCGAGTGGAAGAACGGTCTACACCGGGACGTCATTCACCGTTGCATTGAACTGGGCATTGAGCCACGCCAATACAGTGACGTATGTGCCAGCTGGAACATACACCCTCATGGCTCATGTGTACTTCGGTACAGGAACCACGCTAATCGGTGATGGAGATTCAACCCTCTTCAAAGCGACCTCCTCTCACTTCCTCTATATCAACGGGGTCTCGCATGTTACCTTGTCATCGTTCAAGTTCACAGGTCACTTGCAGATTTACGGATATAAGGCCGGGGGGACTTGCGGGGACTGGACCTTTATCAATATTCATGCCACCGCTCTAACAGGTGATATGTTGGCGGGGTTCTGGATGTACGTCGGAGCGAATGGAATAATTGACGGAATCGAGTTTACTCACTGTTCCGTCACATATTCCCAAACCTACGGGTTCTTGCTGTTCGGTGATGACAACGCCTACGTTGGCAACAGCCTGATCAAGAACGTGTTCTTCACCGATTGCGAAGCCAGCCATAACGGGAATGACAATATCGGCTGGGTCAATGCCTGGATCACTGGCTTCGACCTGGTGGAATGTACCCGTGTTGAGAACATCATTTTGACAAGGTGCATTGCGAATTACAACTGGTGTTCCGGGTTCCATGCTGAATATGGAGCGAAACCGAAGAATGTCGTGTTGGTTGATTGCGTTGCCAGCTACAATGGACAGCGCCCGAGCTGCCCCACCTACTATGGATACGGGTTCCGGTGGCAGTCATTCCAGGTACCAGGTATCTCTGCTATCAATTGCAAGGGGACCGGCAACTATGAAGGGTTAAGCATGTTGAACAAGTATGCGACCGTCCTCAACTGTGGATATACCACGATCCCTACGGTTCCAACGACCACCACAACTACGGTTCCAACGACCACCACAACTACGGTTCCAACGACCACGGCCACGGTTCCCGGGACGGCCGCCGGACTAACCGCGACCGGTTATGACCACGCTGTCAAATTGACCTGGACCGCACCGTCCAACGGCGGATCGGCTATCACCGGGTATAAGATCTACCGCGGATGGTCCTCAGGGACGGAAACGTACGTGACGACAATCGGCCCGACCACGTCGTACACGAACACTTGGCTGACGAACGGAGTAACTTACTTCTTCAAGGTCTCCGCGGTCAACGCGATTGGTGCAGGGGCTTTGAGCGGAGAGGCCAAGGCAGTACCGACCGCGACCTCTCCGGTTCCAACGACCACCACAACTACGGTTCCAACGGCCACGACCGCGGCCATGACCACGGTTCCCGGTGCGGTCACCGGATTAACCGCGACCGCGACTGGCTCCAGTGGCGTGATCAAATTGACCTGGACCGCACCGTCCAACGGCGGATCGGCTATCACCGGGTATAAGATACTACCGCGGATGGTCCTCAGGGACGGAAACGTACGTGACGACAATCGGCCCGACCACGTCGTTTACCAACACCTGGATGACGAACGGGGTAACCTACTACTACAAGGTCTGCGCGGTCAACGCGATTGGTGCAGGGGCTTTGAGCGGGGAGGCCAAGGCGGTACCGTACGTAAGATAGAAGCCAAGAGCGCAGAGGTTCCTGAATTTGGGAACGATCTCGCCGAGGGTTAAAGAAAACCTAAACACTTTCCTATTTTTTTCCTCCGCACGATTCAAATATTATCTGGCCATCATCATTATAAGTTCTCGAATGGCAATACATTACCTTACCTATCTGCCTATTAATTATTTTATATAGGCGAATAAAATTCCATCCTCATTCGTGCTTGGTCGATGCCGATCTCGATTGGCCGATTTTTAGGGAACTGCCCACATATTTTCAATAAATAAGGATTTGCCAGGCCGTATATCATTGGACGATTTCTACCGATCGCCTAAACACGAGTTTGCCCCGCGACCGCCACCGGCTCGTTCGGGATATACCTCTTTTCATTCCTCATTTGTGCAACGCATCCAATTTGAGCTTGCGTAATAAGAGCGTCAGCTTGATAGAGGAATTAGAACGAAGGTTCGGCATCGAAACGGAACCGGTTGCCTTGTTTGTCATTATCCATTTTGATTTTATTGACCAGACAGAGCTGATATCAAATCTGAAAATAATCGTTGATAAAGCGATGCTGTATAATATCAATGTTAACAGTCGATTTTGATAATCGTATCTTAACGTTTGATGTCAAAGAGCGGTGTTATTCTTCTCAATAGGCGACAAGCAAACTCTTGCCGAGAGGTATAAAAATGACAACCCTGACCTTCATCGGAAATTCTTGGACCAATCGGAGTTCTAACTACCGCCGATCCAGCTTTATCGACCATCATCTGGATAATGATATTTTTGTTACAAGTTCGCTAGTTGCGAGATTTGCATGTTGTAAGGAGAGGGGGTAAGGAAATGAAACTCATAAACTACCTTCTTATGTTCGTTGTCATAGGTATGATAATTCCCTCTATCTCTATCATACCCGACCAAGCAAGCGCCTCGGGGACCTATGATTATAAGGTCTCATCGAATGTCGTCCTTGATTCGAGTGGAAGAACGGTCTACACCGGGACATCATTCACCGTTGCATTGAACTGGGCATTGAGCCACGCCAATACAGTTACCTATGTACCAGCTGGAACATACGCCCTCACGGCTCATGTGTACTTCGGTACAGGAACCACGCTAATCGGTGATGGAGATTCAACCCTCTTCACAGCGACCTCCTCTCACTTCTTTTATATCAACGGGGTCTCGCATGTTACCTTGTCATCGTTCAAGTTCACAGGTCACTTGCAGATTTACGGATATAAGGCCGGGGGAACTTGCGGGGACTGGACCTTTACCGACATTCACGCAACCCTTCTAACGGGAGACATGGAAGCAGGGTTCTGGATGTACGTCGGAGAGAATGGAATAATTGACGGAATCGAGTTTACTCACTGTTCCGTCACATATTCCCAAACCTACGGGTTCTTGCTGTTCGGTGATGACAACGCCTACGTGGGCAACAGCCTGATCAAGAACGTGTTCTTCACCGATTGCGAAGCCAGCCATAATGGGAATGACAATATCGGCTGGATCAATGCCTGGATCACTGGCTTCGACCTGGTGGAATGTACCAGCGTTGAGAACATCATTTTGACAAGGTGCATTGCGAATTACAATTGGTGTTCTGGATTCCATGTAGAATATGGAGCCAAACCGAAGAATATTGTGTTGATAGATTGCGTGAGCAACTACAATGGACAAAGGCCCAACTGCCCCCAATATTATGGATATGGGTTCAAGTTTCAAAACTTCCAAGTGCCGGGTGTCTCTTGCGTCAATCTCATTGGCATTGGCAACTACGAAGGGTTCTGCCCGATTGCAATGACGGCGACAAGCCTCAACATGAAGACCTGGCTGAATCCCACCAATGGGAAGGCGTCGACCGGTTCATGGCATCCGGCAGGAGTTCCAGATGCGACCAGCGACCTCATATTCACGAAGTTGGGCTCAAACACCAACTGCGTGGTGGATACAAACCGTAAGAGCGTCAGAAACCTCTATTATTATTCCGGTTCTATCACATATGCAACTCCTGTCCCGGGCACGGTGCCTTCCGCACCGACCAACCTGGCTGCGACATTGACGGCAGGTAAGATCGCATTGAGCTGGACCGCACCGGCCAATAATGGCGGGTCGGCCATAACCTCGTACAGCATCTACCGGGGCACCGCTTCTGGATCGGAATCGACCACTGCGATAGGCTCCAGCACAACATTGTCATACACCGACTCGAACGTCGTTGCCGGAACGTCCTACTACTACCTGGTCAAGGCGGTCAACTCCGCCGGTACCTCGGTCGCCGGCAACGAGGCGTCCTACTCGGTCCCCAGTTCCGTGCCTTCCGCACCGACCAACCTGGCTGCGACATTGACGGCAGGTAAGATCGCATTGAGCTGGACCGCACCGGCCAATAATGGCGGGTCGGCCATAACCTCGTACAGCATCTACCGGGGCACCGCTTCTGGATCGGAATCGACCACTGCGATAGGCTCCAGCACAACATTGTCATACACCGACTCGAACGTCGTTGCCGGAACGTCCTACTACTACCTGGTCAAGGCGGTCAACTCCGCCGGTACCTCGGTCGCCAGCAACGAGGCGTCCTACTCGGTCCCCAGTTCCGTGCCTTCCGCACCGACCAACCTGGCTGCGACATTGACGGCAGGTAAGATCGCATTGAGCTGGACCGCACCGGCCAATAATGGCGGGTCGGCCATAACCTCGTACAGCATCTACCGGGGCACCGCTTCTGGATCGGAATCGACCACTGCGATAGGCTCCAGCACAACATTGTCATACACCGACTCGAACGTCGTTGCCGGAACGTCCTACTACTACCTGGTCAAGGCGGTCAACTCCGCCGGTACCTCGGTCGCCAGCAACGAGGCGTCCTACTCGGTCCCCAGTTCCGTGCCTTCCGCACCGACCAACCTGGCTGCGACATTGACGGCAGGTAAGATCGCATTGAGCTGGACCGCACCGGCCAATAATGGCGGGTCGGCCATAACCTCGTACAGCATCTACCGGGGCACCGCTTCTGGATCGGAATCGACCACTGCGATAGGCTCCAGCACAACATTGTCATACACCGACTCGAACGTCGTTGCCGGAACGTCCTACTACTACCTGGTCAAGGCGGTCAACTCCGCCGGTACCTCGGTCGCCAGCAACGAGGCGTCCTACTCGGTCCCCAGTTCCGTGCCTTCCGCACCGACCAACCTGGCTGCGACATTGACGGCAGGTAAGATCGCATTGAGCTGGACCGCACCGGCCAATAATGGCGGGTCGGCCATAACCTCGTACAGCATCTACCGGGGCACCGCTTCTGGATCGGAATCGACCACTGCGATAGGCTCCAGCACAACATTGTCATACACCGACTCGAACGTCGTTGCCGGAACGTCCTACTACTACCTGGTCAAGGCGGTCAACTCCGCCGGTACCTCGGTCGCCAGCAACGAGGCGTCCTACTCGGTCCCCAGTTCCGTGCCTTCCGCACCGACCAACCTGGCTGCGACATTGACGGCAGGTAAGATCGCATTGAGCTGGACCGCACCGGTATCAAGTGGCAGCAGCCCAGTGAGCATCTATTGGGTTTATCGCGGTATGAATTCCGCTCTGACCGACCAGGTTTCGATCGCCTCCGTCCTCACGACCAGCTTCATTGATATTGCGGCGCCGACTGGAACATATCATTACACTGTGAAAGCGGTGAATTCGATAGGGTTCTCAGAAGCCAGCTTATCGATCTCAATGGTTGTCAAGGATTCAAGCACAGTACCCGGAACGGTAGATGGAGTATCAATAATTGGTTCCGATGGTCTGGTCACATTGACCTGGTCCGCCCCGGACAATGGTGGTTTGACGATTATCGGGTACAATGTGTATCAGTCAACCGCTTCCAGTACGGAAACGCTATTGGCAACTCTCGGACCAGTCCTGAACTATACAGATACTGGCTTGACGAACGGCCAAGTCTATTCCTATAGGGTCTCAGCCGTCAACGATATCGGTGAGGGTGAATTGAGCTCAGAGGTCTCGGCAACCCCTGGTCCGAACAAAAAATCTTCCACCCCGGGGGCATTTGCTCTCACGGCGACCCAGGTAAAAGCGGGCGTGATCCTTAGATGGACAACACCTTCCAATGGAGGGTCACAATTACTTAACTTCCAAATCCTGAAGACGAAATCAGGAGTAGAGGATATCCTGGCGACCCTGGCCCCATCCAAGGTGAAGTACATCGATTTTACTGCAAAATCCGGAAATAACTATTCTTACCGAATAGTGGCGGTGAATTCGATAGGGTCGTCATCCACCCTTTCGATTAATTTGTATGATGTCCTAGCTCACGGAGTCAAACAAAATGGTGTGACTTCGAGCTTTCCATCGTCAATCCAGAACAATCTAATCATGACGGTTCATGACCTCAATGCCACAGATGGAATACTCGAATCAGGCGGATTGGGAAGCGAAGGGGTTTCGGAAACCTCCAACGCTATGCTGCCTTTCTTCGGCCTTGTCTGCATTGAGGTTCTATTGGCCGGTATCATGTTGGTCACCAGGGGGAATTCCAAGAGAGATCCATGAAGGTATAATCATTCTATTATCGGCTCTATTTGCGCTGGCTCTGATGCTTCTTGGCATTCTTGCTACTGATAGACGAGGCAGACACAGTTCGTAATTCGATAGTCAGGACGGATGATAATGTATTCGATAATCTGTCAGATTCATTACTCTATAGCTCAAAAGTCCTTCGTAGAGCTAAGGAAGGGTTTGGTCTTCATCACAAAGTATGAACCTTGCCAGGCTGGAGTACTGTTAACCCCGTCTCAACCTAGAAGGCGCAGATATCCAAAAACAAAAAATAGTAATGGATTGTCTTAAACAATAAGTTTCAAATGATACAAAGAGGAAGTACATGAATATTCTTGGTCTTAATTATTATTTATCACGACTCGACTGCATGCGTTGTCAAGGATGGAAAATTGGTGGTTGCGCTGGAAGAGGAACGGCTAACTCGGCAAAAACATACCCCTGTGTGCCCCAAGCAAGCAATAGCGCGCTGTTTGGAAATTGCTGGATTATCGCCAAGGAAATTGACCATATCGCGATTTCTATTCAACCGGGACTTGATGGGCGAAAAAAACAGTGTACGGATTAAGGATTGGGGCGTGAAATTGGTCTTTTTCAATTGCCATATGCTATCACTTGGCGCAAAAATAGAGCTTTTAAAAGTTGGTTGAATGAAACGTTTGCCACGGAGGAGAAACCTGTGATACATTTTGTTCCTCACCATTTTTCCCATGCGGTAGGCTCTTTCTTTGTAAGCCCGTATGAGAGCGCCGCATTGTTGTCAGTAGACGGGTCAGGAGAGTGGGCCACGACTTTTAAGGGGGTAGGGCGGGCCAATACTTTTCAGTGTTTAGCTCAGGACTATTTACCCTTCTCACTAGGTATATGTATGCATCGGCCACCGAATTTTGTGGGTTTAGGCCTCATTATGATGAAGGAAAAACTATGGGACTTGCACCTTTGGGCAATCCAGATACTTTTGGAGAAACGGTAGCAAAAATGTTTTGGATTAATGAGGATATGTCCTCGGGCATGGACCTATCATATTTTAACGACCAACAATGGCACATCTATGGAAACAAATTTTGTAAGACTTTTGGCCAACCCCGCAAAGGAACCAAGACAACCAAATTTGAACAGCATCATCTGGATGTGGCAGCAGCTTTCCAAAATCAGCTTGAGGAATGTATGCTGAAAATCGCCTGCCAATTGCGTGAACGCACGCAAGAGGACTATTTGGTGATTGCTGGCGGAGTTGCCCTCAACAGTGTAGCCAACGGCCGGCTGGTGCGGGAGAGCGGTTTTAAGGATTTATATGTCATGCCGGCGGCTGGTGATAACGGGACGGCCATCGGCGCTGCTTATTTTGTGTATAACAAAATTTTAGGCCAGCCCCGCGGCTTATGTTCATGACAATCCTTTTATTGGCACCGAGTATGAAACTCATACGATTCAGAAAATTCTTAACGAATATAAACTGAAATATCAATATGTGCCCGAGGGTAAACTGGAGGTCATGGCCGCTGACCTGCTACAACGCGGATTATCATTGGCTGGTTCCAAGGGCGCATGGAAATCGGACCCCGCGCTTTGGGAAATCGCAGTATATTAGCCAATCCGACTTTGCCAGGCATGAAAGACAAAATTAACACGCAAGTCAAGCATCGAGAAGCATTTCGACCCTTTGCGCCCTCTTGCCCGATCGAAGATACCCCGCGGTTTTTCGAACAGAATGTTGCGGACCCATTCATGCTGAAAGTATGCCGTGTTCGACAGGATAAACAAGCGATGATTCCGGCTGTTACCCATGTAGATGGCACGGCTCGCTTGCAGACAGTCCATCAAGAAACCAATCCGCGCTATCACCAATTGCTAAAAGAATTTGAAAAAATTAGTGGGGTTCCGGTCTTATTGAATACCAGCTTCAATGTGATGGGAGAACCGATCGTGGAATCGCCCAATGATGCCATCCGCTGCTTTTTTACCACTGGGCTTGACTATCTGGTACTGGGGAATTATATCATTAACAAGCAACCTCAGTTAGTTTCAGAGGGTGCGCATCAACTGGTGAAGTGAATCAAAGGGATTGAACGCCAAAAAAATAGTAAAGAACCCAACGCTCGAAACTTTGGCGTTTAGGGACGGACGATCATTGCGGTCAACCAGTGATCCAGCCGTCTCTCCCCAGATTTTTTTTCCTCGGTACAACAGTTTCCTGCTTAGAACGGTTCCTGGACCTTTTGTAGCCACCTCCTGAATCATCCCAATATCTCTTTCGAGTTCTCCTTCGAAAGTCGTGGGCCATTAATCTCATGTCTCACACTCTTTCAACTTGAAGTGCACATCTTCAGTCTTATCCTATTCCTGAAGCTGTCAAAGTCCTCCTCGATCACCTCTGTTATCATCGTTCATTCTCCACTCTCCCTGCATTTGCGCTAGGAGGTCTAGTCCATAAACGAAAGATAAATTCCTCTCCCTCCTTTGCATCGATTTGATATATGAACGGCTCAAATCGTTCCAGCCAAGGTCGAATCGATCATGCCCGACATCATCACCGTCAAGAACCTGGTCAAACTCTATCGATCCGGACATCCGGGCCGTGGACAACATCTCCTTCACCGTCACCCAGGGCGAGATATTCGGCTTCCTCGGCCCGAACGGCGCCGGCAAGAGCACCGCCATCAAGGTTCTAACGACATTGCTCAAGAAGACGTCCGGCGACATCAAGATCAAAGGTTTAGACATCGAGGACGACGCCCGGGACATACGCAACCTGATAGGCTACGCATCGCAGGAGATCGGCGTCGACACCGACCTCACCGGCCGGGAGAACATCATCCTCCAGTGCCGTTATTACCATATTCATCAGGACAAGGCCCGCCAGAGGGCGAACGATCTTCTCAAAACGGTCGGTCTGGCGGACGTCGCCGACCGGCTCGCCGGGACATACTCCGGGGGAATGAAGAGACGACTGGACCTGGCCACCGCGCTCGTGTCCGATCCGGAGATATTGTTCCTGGACGAGCCGACCACTGGCCTCGATCCGCAATCGCGAAGGGCGATATGGGACCACATCCGCGACCTGAACAAGAAAGGGACCACCATATTCCTCACCACCCAGTACATGGACGAGGCGGACCAGCTCGCCCACCGGCTGTGCATCATCGACAACGGCAAGATCGTGGCCGAAGGGGAACCGGGAGATCTGAAGGGTCAGATCGGCGCCGACATGATCAAGCTGGTGGTGAAGAACGGTGACGCCAATGTCATCAGCAGGGTACAGGAGACGGTCAGGCAGCTGCCGGGCGTCAAAGAGGTGCAGGATTGCACCAAGGGCGGCATCGACTGCTCCGAGGGCGTCGTGATATACGGAGCGGACGGCAGCAATCTGGTCCCGCTGATCGTCCGTTCCCTCGACAACCTGCACATCGAGATCGACAACCTCGTTCTTGCGAAACCATCACTGGATGACGTGTTCATCAAGTTCACCGGCAAGCAGCTCCGCACCGACCTGCAGAAGATGCCGCCTAAAGCGGGCTTCCACCGGAGGCGCTGACATGATGAAGCTTGAATTTCCGGGCGAGATAGCCGCCATCTTCAACCGCTGGATGCGTAAGCTTATCCGGCGGCCGACGAACCTTACCTTCTCCATGATCCAGCCTCTGATCTGGTTCCTGCTGTTCACGCAGGCGTTCCAGGCGGTGGCGAACATCCCGGGTTTCCAGCAGATCACCGGCACCAGTTCGTACCTGACGTTCTTCTCCGCCGCCGTCATCGTGCAGACGGTGCTGACCTCGGCGTTACAGTCTGGCCTGGGGATGGTGGACGACGTCGAGTCCGGCTACCTGGACAAGATGCGCTCTACGCCCGTCCGCCGTTCGTCGATACTGCTGGGCAAGGTGTTCTCGGATGGGTTCCGCATCGTGATGCAAGTGTCGATCATCATCGCCCTCGGCTACTTGCTAGGGGTGAACGTGGTCACCGGCGTTCCCGGGATAGTGCTGATACTGGTCATGGCCATGTTCTTCGGCATCGCCTGGTCCGGCATCTCCACTTTCGTGGCGTTGACCACGCGCAACTCGGAATCGACGCTGGTCATCTCGATCATGTTCGTCTTCCCGATGCTGTTCCTTTCCACCGCCGTCATGCCGAAGCAGTTCCTGGCGCCATGGGTGCAGGACTTCTCCGGCTACAACCCGGTGAGCTATGTGGCAGACGCGGTGCGCGGCCTGATCATCCATGGCTACGACTGGACGCTGATCGGGCAGGCGTTCCTCGCCATATTGATCGTAGGAGCTATAACCCTGAGCGCCACCACGCTGATGTTCCGGAGGGCGCTGTCTAAGTGACCATTCCAGCGGGCTCTGAATCCTAACTTCCTTGAATAACTACGATTCTGTAGACAAACACAACGTATGGCGATGTCATATGGATCCAGTCTCAGGATATCTTGGAGAACCATCCCGCGGTCCAATGGTGCCTTCGCGGATACCATCGCGATCAAATCGTACAGAAGTGAAAGCACCAAGAACGGGATCTGATGAACGTTCTCATTCCCCCTCGTAATGGAGAAATCATTATACCCACCACATTTTACATGCAGGGGAAGTCATCGCATGAAGTGCCCATGGTGAGGGGAAGAGAACGTCGTCAGCGCGACCGCCTGCGCCCATTGCGGGATCATCTGGTCATCGGAGAACGGACCCAAACCTTCGCGGGCAGAACGTCAGCGCGAGTTCCAACGCCAACATCGACCGGACCAGCCGTATCACCAGCCGCCCCGGCGGAACCTCTACAAGATGCGGCCTAACAACCTCATCATCACAGCGGTCCTTGCCGTGGCAGTTCTCCTCGTTCTGATCCTGATGGCATTCGCCATAGGTCCGACGTGGAAAGACCAGAGTGCCGCAATCCAGCACGGACCGTTGGAAGGAACATGGTCGACGACCCAGCCGGTGGTGTTCTACATAAGATCAGACTGGACCAACGGTACGTTGGAAGACATAGGCTATGAGGTGGGGAACATGACCTTTGTCATCACCGGGACATCGAACCCCGACATCGTTAACGTGGACGTGTACTTCACGGTCATATCTTCAGAAGGCGTGTGGCTGTCGCTTGATGCCACACGGGATTATTGTGAAGGACAACGGAACGGAACGGTCTTCTGGTTGGTCCAAGGCGACGTGAAGGCCGTGTTCACCCTTACCGACACCACCATGACCGGGACCTGGGACGATCTCACGCACGGCGAATTCTATTCGCAGGAGACCTGCACGCTGACGAATGCGCTTGAACTGCGAAAGCAGTCACCGGTTGTACCGTAGTCGAGGCCGGCTCATCCCTTCCTTCTGGTCTGCTCACAGACCATCTCATCGATCCATAGGACCGCGGTCCGGTAGGCGCCGTTCCCCTTTTGGTGAGCGCCACCATCACCTCGATGTCTTCCTCCTTTTCCGAACGAGTACCACGATGAGGACCGTGATGGCGGCGATAGCGATCAGCGCAAGTATCAGGCCGAGCAGGGGCTCGATCCATGCCTTCGGCGGCTGCACCGTGAAGTCCACCTTCTGCACCGCCACGTTCCCCGCTTGATCGGTTATCTTGACCGTAAGGGTATGCTCACCGTCGCTAAGCCCGGTCAGGACGATCTTGTCCCCGATGCACGATGTGTACGTCTGATTATCGACCCGGTAGACCGTCGAGGCGATACCGCTGCAGTTATCGGCGAACGTGACCATCACGGTCATGTGGGACGAATCGACCGCCGCTCCCTCATCCAGATGGATGATCGCGGTCGGCATGCCCTTGTCCAGCTTGAACGGGACCGACCTCAAGGGCTCGGAGTTCCCGGCCTTGTCGACGGAGTAATAATCGAGGGTATGGTTGCCGTCGGCGGTTATCACCAAGGTTACCGTCGCATTGACCCAGTCTCCCCCGTCCAGGCGGTAGCGGACGACCTGGATCCCGCTGAGGCCGTCGATCGGGTTCCAGATGGCATAGACCGTTCCGTTGTACCATCCGCCGTTCCCTACGCTGCCTTCGAAGCTCAAGCCGCTGCTCGGGGCGGTCAGGTCGACGGTGACGTTGACCGTCCTTGACGTTTCCACGTTCCCCGCCCGGTCGGTGCTCTGGAACCGAAGCTCATGAACCCCCTCCGATGTAAGGACGAATGCACCGGAATAGCTGGTCCATGCCCCGTCGTCGACCGAATATATTGTGACCGCGTTCCCGCTGGTCTCGTCCATGGAGACAAATGATACCGTGACGGAACCGTTGAACTTGATGCTGTCCGGGTTCCCGGTGCCGTTCAAACTGATCATGGTCACCGGTGACACGCTGTCAATCCTCAAGGCGGCGGTATGCTCGCTCTCGGCGTTCATCGCAAGGTCGATGGCCAGATACCTGACGCTGTGGTTCCCCTGGCCGCTGACGGTGAAGTTGCCGGCATAGTCGTTCCACACCCCATCGTCAACGCAGTACACGATCTTCTCGATCCCGCTGACCGATTCGACCGCGGTGAGGTTGACGGTCACGTTTCCGACGAACCATCCAGCCGTCCCCGCGATCCCGTTCAATGCCATACTGCTCGCCGGGACCGTCTGGTCGATCATGAAAGGAATGGTGTTAACGGGCTCCGAATTGCCGGCGAGGTCGGTGCTGTTGAACATCAACGCGTGCACTCCCAGCGACGTCACTGTGAACGGACCGATGTATCTGGTCAACGCCCCTTCGTCCAGTGAATAGAACGTGGCAGCCGTCCCGCTGACCTGGTCCTCGGATGTAAGGGTGACGGTCGCATTAACCACGTAGATCGTGGTCCCGGCGACATGCTGGCCGGTCAGGGCGTACGTCGTAACCGGCGCTGCCTTGTCGATATTGATGAACATGTTCCGTTCCAGCTCCCGGTTCCCGGCATTGTCGGTGGCCGCGTACCACAGGGTGTTAACCCCCTCGGCGGTGATCGACAGATTTCCTGAGTAGGTGAGCCAGCTCCCGGTGTTCAATCGATACTCGATCCTCTGAACGCCGCTCAGCGGGTCTGAGGCGGTGAGGTTCACTTTCACGTCGCCTCGGTTCCAGCCGGTGCCGACCCCGCTCGATCCGATCGTGCTGACCGGGCCATGCTCGTCTATCTTCACGGTCAAGGTCTTGACGTTCTCCTCATTGCCCGCGTTATCGACCGAGTAGAATTGGACCGAGTGGACGCCCTCGCCCATGACGACGAACGGGAACGAGTATGATGACCAGTCGCCTGAATCGACCCGGTAATGGGTCGAAGCCACCCCGCTGAGCGCGTCGTACGGGGACAGCGTTACCGTCACCTGTCCCACGTTCCATCCCGGAGCGGGGTTCCCGCCGTTCGATGCCGTGGTCACCGGCGCGGTCGTGTCCAGCTCGGTCGTTTGCGCGGGGCCGGTCGCTTCCTGCCGGTTCCCGGCCTGGTCCGTCGCCACCGAATAGAAACTGTATGAGCCGTCACCGGGCAGAGATGCCGTGTCGAGCCTGATGACCCCCGGTGCCCAATGTCCGGAGGGGTTCGAACCATCGGTGTACATCGAATAGGCGTCGGTGCTCCCCAGGCGATAGTACACCTGGATGAAGGCCACCCCGCTGCCGCCCTGATCGGAGGCGCTGACGGACAGGTCAATGTAATTAGCTGTCGTGAACACAGGCAGCGGGTCGACAGAGGATACGGGCGCCTGATCGTCCGAGATGGTTACCAACACATCATCGATGAAGACCCCGACGGCTTCTCCCGAGCCGGCACTGCCGTCGCTGTTGAAGCAGAATGATATGGACGATGTCCCTGCCGGGATCGCCACATCCACCAACACCCAGCTCCCGGAGGGTCCGGGCGGCTGGGTCCAGAGTTCGGACCAGGCGGAACCGTTGAGGATCAACACGTAGGCGTAATCGGAGGCGTCAGTGGACGACCAGTATTCGAAGGACAGCCTTGCGGTGTTTACGCCGTTCAGGTCCGGCAACCCCACCTGGGCATAGGAATCCATGTTCAAGTCGTACCGCTGGTCGATATGGTTCGGCCGGCCGTCAGCACCGGTCCCGTTCTCGGCGCACCACAGGCTGTGCGTCCCGGTCGCGGACCGCAGGGTGCTCACATCCCATGAGTCCAGACCCGACGCTGCGTCGAGGTCCGTTCCATGCCAGTCGTTCAGCTCATAGGGCTCGAAGTCCTCGAAGAAGACGACGGAACCCCCGTTCCAGGCCACATTGTCGATCCAACCGCAATCGTCACCCTCGCTGACATAGCCGTCCTTGGCGTACGACCATGAGAGAATGTGCAACCCCGACGGGACCGGGACGTTCACCGTTGACCAGGGGGTCTGACCGGTTATGCTGCCGACCTGAGCACCATCCAAGGACGCGTTCAGGAAATCGAAGCCGGATTCGCAGGAGGCCTTCCAGTCAAAGCTGAACGTGCCCGGTCCGCGGACCCAGGCCATCAGTGTCGAACGGTTGAGGTCGCCGACGTCGCCGCTCTGCATCACATGCGTCCGGCCCTGGACGTCCCTTACCCCGACCCATTGGGTCTGGGCATCGCTGGCGAATGTGAGCGCACCATTAAGATAGGACAGTGCCTCCTGCGCCGAGACGATCGGCACGGTTGGGAACTGGGCACTTACCTTGGCTGGAGTACCGAGCGGAAGACCAGACGCTTCCGGGCTGATCGCGATCGCCTTGCCATCGACATAGGGGGAACTGCAGTGTTCCAATCTGAAGGATGACAGCATCCCGCTAAGATGGGAATCGCTCACGTGCATCTCGATACGAAACAATGGGTCCCTCATATAATCTGACAGCTCGGAGATGTCCTGGCACATGAACCTGGACGGGATCTCATACAGGTCTTGGTCGGTCACGAAGAACTGAGTTATCTGCTTCATCACCAGGTCGTCTGAGTTACGGACGGCAGAGAAGTTGATGGTCGTATCCACGGACGGGGCGGCGTAGTCGAAATGGTAGACCGCCAGGTCTGTCGGCTGATAGTCGATCTTGTCTATCAGGGATATTGCCTGGAGCAGGTCCCCGATCTCCTTGATGGTCTCATACGTTATCCAGAAGTAGCCGGCATCTCCAAACCCCATGCCCCAGGAGTTGGCGACCTTGAACGCTCCCTCATCCCCATCGTCGGTGATGCTGTCGTCATACCCAACAATGGTCACGGCATGGTTCGTGATGGTTGAGAAATACTCGTCGGAAGAGAGTATGTAGTTACCGTCCTCGAAAGCGGTCTGGACCCCGTTGATAGTTTCGGCGTCGAGACCGATGGTCACGGGATGATTGGAGACCAGCGAATCCTTGATGTCCTGGATGGTCTGAGATCCCTGGTATTCATAGGAGACGATCTCGTCGGCCCGATGCAGCGGGGCATTCCTCCAAGCCTCCTCGCTTCCCCAACTGACGGTGTCGCCGTCGACGTATGGCATGTTGTTCCAGGTGCTGATGCCGATCGTCGTCGCCACCATCGCCTCACTGGAGATCAAAGAACCTTCGTCATGAAGCACCACCTTGTTGTACGCCCACGAAGGGCTCATGAGGTGTTCCTCGTTCCCCAGGTAGGCATCGGACCAGTCATTGTCCAGTGCCTCAAGGTATCCATAATTGTAATAGATTACCGCCCATGCCGCGCAGGAACCCTCCGATCCCTGGCTTTTTATTATAGGGAAATAGGGCTGGGTGGAGATGTCATAGCTGGAGATCGCCGATGCTTTCATCGCATCGTTGGACCCATCGAATATTGCGATCTTACCTACCAATGATTCCAGTTGCTCGGCGGTGGGGGTCGACAGGCCGGTGGCGTAGATGGTCTTTGAAGAAGCAGCGGTTGCAGGGGTCCGGTCCTCCGTCGGGGCGATCAATCGTTCTTTCATCAACTGGATATCCGCCACGGTGGCGAAATGATATCTGATCGATCCGCTGTTGATCGGGTCGCTCCTCTGCTGGGAGCTCAGATCTACGGAGGAATCGGATGCCGCCGGAGAATACATGCCAGCGGCCTGGGTCAGGTTGATCGAGCTCAATAGAGTGATCAGCATCAAGGCCCAGACCAGGATGATAATTGCCCCGCGTTTCATAAAAATCAGGCATCAAAACAGCTTGGGCGACTATAAATGCTATTGTGAGGATAGTTCGTAAGCGGGTAGGTTAAAGAACGGGCAGGGTCACCAAAGCCGTCGTTCGATCTTCAACTAGTGACGTTCCCTCGATACTGGGGGATCGTTTCCCAGTGATCGTCCATAATTTCTTTCATAGCGATGCATCGTAGCTAAGATGTTCTATGCGGACCATTCCTTCTGTTCTTTGTTTCTGTCATTCAGAACGGAAACCCTTTAATCAGCGATGGTGGTCGGGATGGTAATCGTTTGCACTGGTGGGGAAATGGAACTACTTTACGTGGATGACGAGCCTTCACTGCTGGAACTGGGAAAGATTTTTCTCGAGCTCGAGCAGGATCTGTCGGTGACCACCCAGCTTAGTCCGGTAGAGGCGCTGGCATTGCTCAATGACCGGCATTTTGACATCATCGTTTCCGATTATATGATGCCGGACATGAACGGATTGGAGTTCCTCAAGCGTCTCCGCATCACTGGCAACGGCACTCCGTTCATCCTATTCACCGGCAAAGGGCGGGAAGAGGTCGTTATCGAAGCAATGCGTCAGGGAGTGGACTTCTACATCAAGAAAGGCGGGGACGCCAAGAGCCAGTTCGCCGAGCTCATCAATGCCATAAGGCAATGCGCCGCCCGCAAGGAGGCGGAGGAGGCGCTGGAGCACAACGCCCGCCGGTTCCGCACCATGATCGAGAACCAGTCCGAGATCATCGCCCTCTCTGAACTGAACGGCAACCTCACATTCGTATCCAGCTCATTGAAGCGGGTCCTCGGCTACCAGCCCGATGAATTCGTGGGAAAGAACATTTCTCAATTCTTCGTCGACCCGGCGCAGTTCGCCCAAAGACCACGGATGGGCACGGAGTCGTTGTCCCCGGAGCTGATGTTCAAGATGGAAGCGGAGATGTACCACAAGGACGGATCGATCCGGTTCATGCAGATGAACGGGCAGGTCCTCACCAAGAACGGTGTCCCGAACGAGGTGCTGGTAAACGCCTATGACATCACCAAGCGAAGACAGGACGAGAAGCGCATCTCCCACCTCATCAATGTTCTGAAGGCCATACGTCAGGTCAACAAGGTCATAACCAACGAGACCGACCCGGTCATCTTGCTGAAGTCGGTCTGCGACATCGCCGTCGAAAGAGGTTACTCGACCGCATGGGCGGTCATCTTCGATGATGGTCGCAACCCTGCCCGGATGGTCGAGACCGGGATCGGACCAGAGTTCGAGGAGGTCCGTTCCACATACCTGGAGGGAGGGCGTCTCGCCTGCACCAACCATATCACCTTCGGGGAGGCCCTCCACGTCAACGAGCGGCCTCTGGAAAAGTGCCCCGACTGCCCGCTGAACGGATATCCATCCAACCATATCCATGTCGCCAAGCCCCTGTCATACGCAGGGCATGTCTTCGGGCAGCTGTCTTTCACCTTGCCCACCGAGTTGTTCTCTCCGGAGGAGCTGTCGGTTCTGGCGGAGATCGCCGAGGACGTTTCTTTCGCATTGCACCATCTGCTCTTGGGCGAGGAGAAGGAAGACTACGAGCTAAGCATGGTCAAGATGAAGAAATTGTTCCATGAACGTTTCACCCAGATGCACCGCCCCACCTTCGTGGTCGACCAAAAGACGTTCCAAGGAGGGATCGGGCACAGATTGACGGTGGAAGCGTCCAGCCACGCTTTCCTGGATGCCATGGGCTTCGACGGGGCCATCAACGGGATGGAGGTGGGCGCTTTGGCAGAGAACGTTTCCGACGGTGCTGAACTGGTACGCGTGATCGAGGACGTGGTCCGATCGAAGATACCGCAGTCGGTGTCGGTGCGTTCCGCCCGATCCGAAAACAGCTTCCTCGCGTTCATCTTCGCCCCAGGAACCGATTATGCCGGGGTCATGTTCATCCCGTCACTGGATTCGGAACGGTCGCTTCGCATCGGGCGTGCCTGAAGAGAAAAAAAAATGGTAGGGATTTGAGCAATGCCATGGGCATTGGACAATGCTCAGCTCACTACAGCTTCGGCGTTCTCCCGCTCAGCAGCCAAATGCCAGCTATGGCGACGACGATCGTCAGCATCAGCACCGCCGGCTGCCAGGTAAGGTTCCAGGCGGAATCGGTTATGGCCGACAGGCCGGAGCTAGTTCCCGCGTAGATGGTGTTCCCTTTGACCACTGGCTGTCCATAGAAAAGGCCGTCGATGCTCCAGATCACCTTTCCGTCGTGGGAGACGAGCATCAGGCTGACCGAGTTGGACACCAGGGTGTTGCCTTTGTAAACGACCGGGACGCTGTCTGCGTTAGATAACTGCCACAGAGGATCTCCATTCCGGTCCACTGAGTAGACCGTGAGGCTGAGGCTGATCGAACCGCTCCTTTCCGCGTACACTGTCGTCCCGTCCGTAAGGACCACAATGTCGCCGTAAAGGTTGCTGACCGCCCTACGCCAGATGGCCGATCCATTGTTGCTCAGGCAGTACAGCGCCTCGTAGTCTGTATTATGAGTGAACTGGTAGCCGACCGTGCGCATCGTCCCGTCCAAGGCGAAGAAGATGCTGAACGGCGCGAAATCGGTGTTGAACGTGCGCAGTTGCGTCCCGTCCGGCAGGTACTCGAAGATGACCGCCGTGTCCGGCGTTGCGTTCATCGTGCTTGAGACCATGACGTTGTTGCCATGGATGCCGATAGGGTACATCATGGAACCCAACTCGGTGGCATCGTAGCCTCCCTTGGTCCAGCGGGTGCTGCCATCGGAGTTCAGGCATTCGAGTTTCACCTGGCCAGCCGAGGTGGGCATGATCCCGAGGACCGCCCCGCCATCAGGCAGGACGTTCATGCCCATGGCGATGCCGGCGATGCTGTGGTTCCATTTGACACTCCCCGTCGGGGATATCACGATCAATTTCGTGCCATTCACGGTGTTGGCAGAGGTGCTCACCAGGGCGAACATCGTCCCATCAGCGCTGAACTGCGGCATACCGGTCAGTAACAGACTGGAGTTCCGCAGCTGGCTGCCCTGGGGCGACAGCGTGTAGAGGGTGCCGTTGGTCGAGTAGAGAACCAGGTCCCCGGACGGCGACAACCATGGATACCCGTAGCCTACCCCGGAACCGCCATTCCAGGTCCACTGGGTGTTTTGGCTTTTAGCCTCGATCGGAGAGGTTGCTATGACTGTCGATGCAACGATCAGCGCGGCGATCACCAAGGCGATCTTGAGAAGGGTGCGATTGGATGCCATTTATTCACTGTATTTAGCCATGCAGCCTAACACGGATAAACATATGCTACCAGCGGGCCTCGTCGCATGCTTGCCGGCTCCCGCCTCGCTAATGTCCCGGGGCTGGTCAAGAATCGTTGATCCGGACCGGAACGAATGGATGAGATCGTCGGGAGAATCCCGCCGCTTCGTGATGAACTTCTTATAAACCAGTTCCTCGAGTATTTTACTACGGTGATATCAAATGCCGTTCAAGACCGAGAACACGTTCCTGACCATGGTGAATGCCAGGGATGAGAGCCATTTCCACGCGCGGTACGAAAGGGCGGTCTCCAACCTGGAATGCCTGAAGGGGGAAACAACCGATTACCCGATGTTCATAAACGGGAAACCGATCAAGTCGAAGCAATATTTTGAGGATGCGAGCCCGGTGGACACCGACATCATTGTGGGCCGGTTCCCCAAAGGGACCGGTACCGACGTAAACGCCGCCGTGGATGCTGCGCACATGGCCGCCCCCAAGTGGAGGCGGATGGACCTCGACTCTCGTCTGGCGATCTTCAAGAAAGCGGCCGAGATCATGAACTCGGAGAAGTTCGAGCTTAGCGCGGCGCTCACCATGGATGCCGGCAAGAACCGCTACGAGGCGATGGGGGAAGTTGACGAGGCGGTCGATTTCGTCCGGTACTACACAGATGCCATGGCGGAATACAACGGATTCGTTGAAGACCAGAAGCCGGCCTATGATGACGAATATCCAATCAGCGTGATGCTCCCATGGGGCGTGTTCGCCGTGGTGGCGCCGTTCAATTTCCCTCTGGCGATAACATCTGGGATGACCACGGCGGCGCTGATCACCGGCAACGCGGTGGTGTTGAAGCCATCATCGGCGGCACCTATGATGCCCTACCTGCTCTATGACTTGCTGCGGAGGGCCGGCCTGCCCCCAGGCGTGCTGAACGTGGTCTCAGGTTCCGGCGCTGAGGTGGGTGAAGCGCTTGTCCGTCACGACAAGATCAACGGCATCGCCTTCACTGGCTCGAAGCAGGTCGGCTACGAGCTGATCTCATTGAACCCGAAGCGGTACCCGATCCCGGTGATCACGGAGATGGGCGGCAAGAACCCGTGCATCGTCTCGGACAAGGCCGACCTCGGCAAAGCGATCCCGGGCGTTATGGGTTCGGCGTTCACCTATTGCGGGCAGAAGTGCTCGGCGCTATCCCGGCTCTATGTCCACGAAAAGGTGTACAAAGAGTTCATGAAGATGCTGGTGAACACGGTCCAATCGCTCAAGGTGGCCGATCCGAGGGAGAACGACACAGTGCTCGGACCGCTGATCCATGGCGAAGCGCGGCAGAAATATGACGAATATATCGAGATCGCCCAGCGCGATGGCGGCAAGGTGACTGGCGGCAAGCACGTGGAGGACGGCGACCTGAAACGCGGCTACTACGTCGAGCCGACCCTAGTGGAGAACCTGCCCGTGGACCATAAGCTGTTCAGGCAGGAGCTGTTCGTTCCGATCCTGTGCGTACAGAAGTACAAGAAGTTCGAGGAAGCGGTACGAATGGCCAACGACGCGGATTACGGGCTGACGGCCGGCGTCTACACCCGGAACCACGAGGAGCTGGACCACTTCTTCGAAAACATCGAGGCGGGCGTGGTCTACTCAAATAGACAACGGGGGGCGACCACTGGCTCCATGGTCGGGGCCCAGCCTTTCGGAGGCTGGAAGCAGTCAGGGAACACCGGCAAGAACTCCGGCTCGCCATGGTATCTGACACAGTACATGAGGATGCAGTCAAGGACGCTTGGAAAATGAAAACACTCAGGATAGATCAAGGGAGGATGAAGACATGGATGAAACCTACATGGTCATGGTCACGCTGGACGGCAGGGACCAATTCACTCGAATTTTGGGAGGAGAGAGTGCGGCAAAGGCCGCGGCGAAGCGATATGCGAAGGATATATTGACCCTTCAGGAAAAAGGGGATCGAGGCTGCTGGGAGGTGTTCACCTCAAAGGTCGTCGACCGACTATCGTTCGCATATGCCGGACCGAACATGATGCTCGATGCCCCCAAGGGCGGTCGGATGATGGCCGGTTCGGACGGGACCTCTTGCGAACAGAGCTGGCGAAGGACCCTGTACGCGAGGAGGAACAAACTGGAAAAAGGGAGCACCGTGCGCGCGGAGATGTGCTGCGGCCTGTGAAACGCCTTCCTTATCCTCATTTTTGATAACATGCCGTTTGAAGATCTGAAAAAATGATAGCCAGCATGGCCTGGATAATGAGCCTGCGATCTCAACATTTCAGGTCGTTATTATCGGCATTGATAATCATTATATGGCATGAGGACCATCGAACTCTATGAGGGTCCCGGTCGTCGTTGTCTTCCTCCTCGTCGCCACGATGTTGAGCGTTCCGTTCAACATCCTGACGACATCGTCACTCAATGAGGCTGGGCCTTCATCCTTATCAGAACAGAGCATAGGTCGGGCATCATCGGCCGGACTGAATATCGATTACCATTGGGCGGTCGGTCAAGGGATCGTCCCTGACCAGGTGACTGGACTTAGCGTCGTAGCTGATGGTGGCAGCTTGGTCCTGTCTTGGACGCCACAGCCAGGATCGGAATCATATAGCATCTACCGTGGCTTGTATGCCAATGCCATGATCAAGATAGCCACCACTAACAACACGGGCTATACTGATTCGAACGTCACCGACGACAATATCTATCTTTACTGCGTCCACGCCTCGAACCAGAATGGAAGCGGTGCCAACTCAACCCTGGCCACTGGCGCGATCTCAGCCGAAGGACCGGCGCCGGACACCAGCGGAGGAAACCAGACCATGCTGATCATCGGGGCAATATGCGCGATAGCAGCAGTGGCGGTCGCTCTCATTATGATCAGACGCAGGAAGAAATGACCATTGTACCTAGACCGAGAGGATACTCTTGGCCAATTTGGTCGGCGGAATACAAGCTGAGGGAAAGCGAGGAAAGGTACCGGGGCCTGTTCGACAACGCCCAGGAGACGGTCGGCCTGCGCCAGTTCGTTTATGACAACAACAGTGAGATCATCGATACTGTCCTGGTCGATGCCAACCCTGCCAAACTGAAGGCATATGGGGCGAGCTCGATCGATAACGTCAGGGGTCGGAGGTATTCTGAGCTGCATGGCCCGAAGGAGGTGGCTTCGATTGCTCACTAAAATGAGAGAGATCAGGGCATCAGGCAAACCGGTCACCGAGGAGTCATACTTCGCCGCAAACGACCGATACTTCTGACGACCACAGTGCCCCTGGGGGAGGACCATGTCATTACCACCGGAGTTGACATAACGGAGGTGAAACGGGCACAGAGGCAGGCGGAGGAATACTCTATGCGACTGGAGCGGTCGAACGAAGAACTGCAGCAGTTCGCCCATGTCGCATCGCACGACCTCCAAGAGCCGTTGCGCATGGTCATCAGCTACCTATCGCTGCTGGAGAAGAAATACCATAACAATATCGATGATCAGGCTCAGCAATACATTGATTTCGCCATGGACGGCGGCGTCAGAATGCGAGGGCTGATCGACGACCTGCTGGAATATTCAGGGGTGGAAACGCGGGGCAAGGATTTCCTGCCGGTGGACATGAACGGTTTGCTCTTCAAGACCATGTCCGTGCTTAAGGATCCTCTGACCAATAGCCAGGCGGAGGTCATGATCGATAGCCTGCCCACCATCGTCGCCGATGAATCGCAAATGATCCAGGTGATGCAGAACCTGATCAGCAATGCCATAAAGTTTAGCGGTCCGCAAAAGCCGATGATATGGATATCGGCGACCATCGGATCGAGGGAATGGACATTCTCCGTCAGGGACAACGGGATCGGGCTGGACATGGAGTACTCCGAAAAGATCTTCCAGATGTTCCAGCGCCTTCATACCAAAGACGTGTACCCGGGCACTGGCATGGGGCTGGCGATCGCGAAAAAGATCATCGAATGGCATGACGGAAAGATATGGGTGGAGTCGGAGGAAGGCAAAGGAGCGACGTTCTTCTTCACCATACCGACTAGGCACCGGTGATGGTCATTTCCCAGACTCCATACTGAACCGGAACTTGCCTTCGGGCACTACCATCCCGAACCTGACCCCCTTGCTGGTTCGCCGTTCTTCTCGATCGTGATGTCGGTAAGGACAGGAGCTCCCTGGAAAGATTAAGGCCAAGGCCGGTCCCCTTACCGTAGCCCATCTTTAAGATCCTGTCTTTATCCTCTAATGGATGCCGGGGCTATGATCCTCGATACGATTAGGATTGAACCTTCCCGATCTCGCACCCGATGCTGAACGTCTCGTCCCTTTCCCGCTGGGCGAATGGGAGCGATCCAACATCCAGGGCGTCCTGAGCAATGAATATCCGGATATTAGAGGATCTGAACCGGTACTGGTCGATCATCGAAGTTCGGACATGAAATCGACCGTTGGATGACAACCTCCGCCCTGTCCATCGGCACGTGGATCTCAAACCGCGCCCCTTTTCCAGGACCGCCGGTCTCTTCTATGGATAAATCAGTCATTGCCAGGACTCCCGGCACAGGTAGAGCCCGAATCCCGTGTTCTTTCCCTTTCCATATTGGAACAATCTGGCCTTTTCTTCGGTCGATACGCCTATCCCGTTGTCCTCGATGGCCAATACCATCCCCTCCGATGTCTTGGTCCAGGATACCGTTATCTCTGTCGTCCGTTCCCCATGCCTGATGGCGTTGTCAAATAGGTTGAAGAATACCCGCTCGATGAGGGGATCAGCGTACACCCGGACATCGTTCAGGGCACCTTCGATATTGAATCTTACATTCGTGAACCCGCCAGAGATCCTACCGATCGTTTGCTGGACATTTGTCCACTGCGGGGCTCGGACCCCTATCGCCACATAGTGCTTTCCGAACTGAAGCACGCGGTCGATCTTTTCCGAGGCGTTACTAATCGATTCCAGGTATCTGTCCAGGTTCTCAATGTTACTCTTGTTCCTTAGGTGTTCCGAGGTCCCGTTGATGACCATCATCTGATTGTAAATGTCGTGCATCGAGATGCTTCCGAGGAGCTCGAGCTTCTTACTGGTGAGACGTTGGTTCGACATCCTACTCAGGTACTCGGTGAAATCTTCAAAGATCGCGACGAAATGGTCAGGTTTGGGCTGGAACGCAGACACCTTGAGCGATAGCTTGAGTGGTTTGAACTCGATCTCAAACTCATTAGCCTTCCCAGTCCTGGCAACATTGCCATAGATATCGAACAGTTCTGGATTCAGGTCCATTATATCCGGCATAACCTCTCTGACCCTTTTACCCTCAATATTGTTCAGACCGGTCTGCTTATAAAAAGCTGGATTCACCTTTAGATAGATCCAGTCCACCGGTCTTCCTTCTGGATCGAATATCATCCTGCAATACGCAAACCCCTCGCGCATATTGTCAAAAAGGTAACGGTACTTTTCCTCACTGTCCCTGAGAGCCCCCTCTGCCACATTCCGTTTCGATGAGAGGTCGATCGAACTTATGGCGAATGAGATGTCCTGAGCGATCTCATCCAGCAAGGCGATCTCCTCCCCTGTGAAGAATTCTATCTCTTCTGAGTACAGACCGAAGGCCCCTCTCGGTTTCCCATGTAGCCTTATCGGGATGAAGATCATCGAATTATAGCCGTTCCTCGCCGCACCTTCCCTCCACGGAATTGCGTTCGGGTCGTTCGCGATATCGTTGCACGTCACGATATTGTTCGATCTGATCGAAGTACCGCACGGACCTCGTCCAGAAGGTTCGTCGTTGATAGTAATAAGGATATCGTCCAGATAGTCGCCTGTCGCGCCATGGCTGGCCACTGGCCTGACCCGGCCGTCGGAGCCCAGGATACCAACCCACGCCATCTTGAACAAGCCTTTCTCCACCGCAACGTGGCAGCATTTCTGGTAGATTCCGTTCTCATCCTCCGAATGAAGGATCGCCTGATTGATGCTACTCAGGAGAGTATGCATCCTGTTTAGGTTCTTCAGGCTGACCTCCATGCGGTTCCTTTCGGTCACGTCATGAGCGTTAAGGATAAGCGATGGGTCCTTGGATTCACTCTTAGTCCCACAGACCTCCAGAACCCTCCAAGCATGGTCCTTGGAGACGACCCTCACCTTGAATGATTCTTCCATGCCCTCGTTCATGATCTGAAACATCATATCATTGAACATTGCGATGTCATCGGGATGTGCGAATTCCTTGATGCTCTTGCCCATTATCTCGTCTGATTCGAAACCTAAAGTTCGTTTGATGGACGGGCTTATGTATCTGATCTTGCCATCCTGTTGAACCTCGGCGATGATGTCGGTGGTCTTTTTAATCAGCGTCCTGAAGTGGCGGAGATTATAGGTCAAGGCATCTTCCGCCCCTCTCCTGGCCACAGCTTGATGGATGACATTTATCAATTCGGCGAACTGAGCCCTGGTTCATACCCTTCCTTATGTAGAATTCTGCTCCGTTGTTTATCGCCTCAATGGCAACTTCCTCCCTTCCTTTTCCAGTGAAAAGAATGAAGGGGACGGTGATCGATTCCTGTTTCACCTTCTTGAGGAATTCGATCCATCCATCTCAGGCATCGATAATCGGAGATGATCACATCGAAATTCTCTGATGAGAGGGCTTTGAGGGCGTCAGAAACATGCGAATATGCCCTAACTGTGAAGTCGCCCGATTCCTCCAGGAACAACTTGACGATCTCTAGAAGACTTGGTTCGTCGTCCACATAGAGCACCTGTATTCACCTTGTCACTTACTTTCCCTGAATTGAACCAATACTGGTATTGCTTATGTATGTGCCGTTCAAAATCAGGCGAATCAGATGAACCCGGCCTAGAACAAAGACTGATGATTTTTGACATTCGAAGGTGCTAGATTTCTCGACATATGGAATAATGGTCCGCGCGATAGATCTCCAATGATGGCCAAGGCAATCGCCCATTTCTTAGGCGGTTTAGCATGGGAGATATTGTTCGGATAATTTTGTACTTTCGAAAGTGACAATTAAAGCGTCGTGTTTCCAGACGATCATGACCGATCAGATGGAACACTTCCGATGCAGCGTTTCATTTTTGCGATCATGATTAAATCTTAACCCCTCTAGATTGTGTTAGTCATCAAAAATGAAGGGCTTGAACCTCATGCTGCTGACCAAGATCAAGATCACCTCAAAGGACAACATCATCAGCCGGTTATCTTCGGACCTGGGCGCCCACATTGAGATCGTCCGATGCAAAGCGAACGATCTTACGGAGGAACCAGCATCCTGAGGATCGAGTCCGGACCGGGAACCACCGGTGAAGACATTAGGAAATGGTTCAGGACAGCCGGCGGTTGCAGTCTAGTTTCGATCGTCTCCGCCTCACCCGGGAACCACCTGGCCACGGTCAGGAATGCCCGTTGCGGTCTTGTGTAGAGCGTCTTCGAAGATTCCGATTGCTTCCTGGAATCTGGGTGTAGCACCAAGAACGAGGCGGTGATCTGGGAGATATTCACGCCGGACAATTTAGCTCTTAGAGGCATCATCGAGCGTCTGAGACATGAGGATTGCGATGTTGAGCTTCTAAGTGTCAAGAAAGCGACTTCCACTTTTGAACTGACCAAGATCCAGGATGAGGCGATCAGGCAAGCCTTTTCCCTGGGTTACTACGATATCCCGAAAGGGATCACACTGGACGAAGGCAGGCCTCTCGTTCGGGCATCTCGAAGGCGACGCTAAACATAATCCTGCGCCGGGGGCAAAAAGAAGATATTATCTGAACGCCTGGAGAAATGGACCAGCGGTCGAGGACGTTGATCTTAGCCTTACATGTTCGCCATCCTTGGTTTTATCGAGGTACCGCATGGTCATAGGCATGCCAGCAAAAAAGACGGATGAAAAGAATCTGAATGGCCAAAGGGACCCATAGCGACGACAACCTTGAGAAGGCGATGCTCACCTTCATGGTGGCGAATGCCTCCGAAGCATTGGGTGTCAAGACGACAGTATTCCTAATGTCCAAAGGCACCAACTTGGCCCAGAAGGGTTACGCCAAAACCCTACCTAAAATGGTGGGCATGGAGCCCATGGAGGACCTCATCGCCACCTTCCAGGAGATGGGCGGAATGATCCACGTGTGCATTCCCTGCAAGGATGCCAGGGGCGTGAAGTCGAGTGACTTCCTGGCCGATACGCAATTCAGCAGCCTCATGGACCTGGTGGAAATGAGCCAAACATACCCACGAGTTCTTACGTTCTAACGGACCTCTTTAAGAATTGGCGGCTGGACCGACAACGGTCTTGTCCGTTTTATCATCATTCATGGTATTAACATAAGAAAAAATCCTACTCGTGCGTTGGTAGAAGGGGCGTTCTCGAGATCAGTCCGACCTGATGCAGGGTCAATGCATTGCCACCAATAGGAAGGATACTACAAATGCTAAATTCAGAAGATTGTATATTAATAATTAATTCCGTTAGCTAACAACATTCCTGTAAGAAATAGATCCGACATTCAATTTTCGTTTGGGCGTATGGAAGTTGGCTAGCAGGAACTAACAATTCATTGTTCGGATATATTGAAGATCACATGACTATAGGCGTATCTTCCGTTGCTTTTCTGATCCAATGACGATCTCATTGGATTAGATCCAACAGTCGATGGTGGCAATCGATCAACTCGTCCGGAAAACCTCTCCTGATCATCGGCAGAACATACCAAACAACAAGTTCGCATGGCGACTTCATGGCAGTAGCCATCCAGGATACTTAACGGCGTTTAGGTTTCTTAATTATGTTCCCTAGTTGAATCCATTCAGATATCGGTTATTATCAGCCAAATATCAAGGATTTTCTGGATGGGGCCCGGGGCTAAATAAGGTGACAGACCGGCTCTTAGCATGGACATGAAGATATTCTGTAAGGGCCCCTAAGCAAAGTACTATGAACATCCATGGCGAATGTATGTATGATATCACGTACTGGAGAGTGCTATCAAATGGAAAAGCTTGACTGCATAGGTTTAGAATGCCCCTTGCCAACAGTGGAACTAACAAAAAGAATAAAGAAGATGAAGGTTGGAGAGGAGTTGGAGATGGTCTCGAATGAGCCCAACTCAAGACTCGATGTTGAGGCCTGGTGCAAAAGGACAGGTAATCAATTGGTCAATATGAGAGAGGAAGGGGGTCATTACTACTTTCACATCAAGAAGGTCCGTTGTACACGGATCATCCTTTGTAAACTCGTCCATAACCGGCCTCTTGGTCTCAAATCCCCAAATGCTGTCTAATGTACCGATGCATTGGCGCAGTGTTTTAACCTTTACCAGGCTGAGAAGAGATCCCGACAGAGAACCGCACCGTGTCTCGTGTCGCAGTTTGTGGCTCTCGGCGAACTCGATGGACTTGCGCATACACTCCTTGCGGCCCTCCACCCCGGTATCGATGAATAAGCACCTTGTATAATTCTCGAACACCATGTTCAGGATGAACTCGGCATCGTATTCCTCGTTGTCGTAGCTTTCCAGGTTCAAGGTCTTGTTGATGTATTCCTCATGTCTTTCAGCAATGGCCGGAATAGCGAACCACGTCCCGGCACATTTTTTCAGCTCTTTGGCGTATTCCTCGGGAGGCAGGAGAATGTCCACACAATCATCGCCTTCCAGGAGGACAGTGGGTAGGGATAACCGTTTGTCGATGTTCTTCAACCCTTTGCACATTCCATAGCCTAGGAGCACAGCTCGACCTTGCCTTCTAGCGAGTTGACTTTTTCCTCGATGATGGTTACCAAAGTTTTCGGGTCCGCATGAAGTGAGAAGTCGAGATATTCCACATGGACGATGTCTGGATCATCTGTCACTAAGAAATTAATTCCTTCCGGAGCATATCGCACGCGATGACACCGATCCTCAACCCATCACCTCCTTCCCTGATTTCCGTCATTTAGCCATAATCAATGGAAGGAGTTTGGTCTTCGTGGACACCCTTACGTTCTCTCTTCCTCCCATTTCTTTGATCCTTTTCTCCAGATCGTTCTTGACCTCATCGGGGACGTAGACCATCACGCAATATCCCTCGTCCACGAGCGCGTTGTACATCTCGACAGCATCGGGTCTCTTCCAGCTGGTCACCGACTCAATTATGTCAAAACCGGTCAGACTAAAATCATATTCGGCGTAAAGTATGATCGCCCAATCGCCGCACTTACCATGCTGTAATACATAGTCAAGTGAGATGTCGCGATGTTTTCTTCGGAGGTAGTCTCCACCCTCCTCTCCGCCAAGTCTCGGATATCGTCGTCCATCATCATGGATAATCACGGTTGTAATTACGTGCATGTCAATATATAACATGGTTTCGTTTTTATTACGATATTCGTGATACATTCGATGACCTGTTAAGGAAATTTTCATTACGAATGTGTAAAATTGAATATTTACGAAGTATCGTATATCAAAATCACAAATTA
>CAVTBB010000003.1:0-800299 GCA_963732855.1 uncultured Methanomassiliicoccales archaeon | reverse complement strand
CGGACGGTGGTATGGGAGATCTCTGTCCTGTCCGGGATGTGTTCGTGATGTTCGCCCATTATGCATCCGCCTCGCCGTACGCATGGATGGCATTGCCTCTATGGTTCACGAATAAGATGCCGCTGAAACAGCCACTGCACATTGAATTTGATCCCGACCTTCCGCCAGGTCATGGCCGGGATGACCCTGCCTGCCCTGAAAAGCGGACTACCATCAATCCAATTCAGCGATATTTATCTATTGCCCAAACAATGATGCCGATCCAATTGGCTGGACTCGGTGTTTCGAATAGCAAATATAGTTTGAGTATGCTCATGCAGGGAGAGGAATGGCATGGTTTTAAAAGGGCGGATACGGAACTTCTTCGGCCGAAACCGGAGCGTATTTACCCTTGGCTTCATCGGATTGGTCGTCTCATCCATGGGGGACCTGTTGGCGGGAGCTACCCTGGGTTTCATGACAGATACCCTGGCCCTGCTTCCGGGACTGATGATCCTGATCCCACCGGCGATTGGCATGCGGGGAAACATATTCGGGGCCCTGGGTAGCAGGCTGGGTACGGCCATGCACGTCGGCACGTTCGAGCTGTCGATGAAGCGGGGCAGCATGCTGCGCCAGAATTTAGGCGCATCACTGCTCCTCACGATGGTCATGTCGTTCCTGATGGGAGTCATGGCCAAGGTTATCTCCGTCGCTCTCGGAGTGACCAGCATCTCGATCGAGGAGTTCATCTTCATTTCTGTCCTGGGCGGCGCGCTGGCCGGTCTGGTCATCGTGATCATCAACATCCTGGTGGCGTCGATAGGATACCGCCGCGGATGGGACATCGACAACATATCGGCGCCGATCATCACCGCCGCCGGGGACATCGTGACGCTGCCGATGCTCTTCATCGCTGCCCTGATCGTGACCGGCGGATTCGGTTCCTTTTTGTCCTCAAACGTCCAGGCGTTCTCAGTTCTGTTCTTTGTATTGACGGCATATTTGGCTTATGTCGCCTTCAAATTGAAGAGGAGCGAGACCAGGCGGATAATCATGCAGAGCGCCCCGGTGCTGGCATTATGCATCATCCTTGACATAGCGGCCGGATTGACCATAGAGAACCAGATCGAAGGATTGGTGACTGTGCCGGCGCTGCTCGTGCTCATCCCGCCTTTCCTGGAGGACGCCAATGCCCTGGGGGGGATACTCACGTCCCGGCTCTCCTCGATGCTGCACATGGGTACCCTGGAGCCGACCAAAGTGCCAAACCGGACCACTTGGGAGAACTTTGCCATCATCTACATCTTTTCCCTCTGGGTCTTCACCCTGGTGGGCGTGTCATCGCATTTCGTGGCGGAATTGCTCGGCCTGAGATCGCCTGGTCTTGTGGAGATGGTCCTGCTGTCATTATCGGCCGGCCTGATCACGGTCACCGCCCTGAACTTCATATCCTACTATGTGGCCATATACACCTACCGGTTCGCCCTGGACCCCGATGACCACAGCATCCCCTTGACATCCTCCGGTATCGACGCCGTCGGGGCGATATCGCTCATGGTCATGATCATCCTCTTGAGCTTAGCCTGAACGGACAGCGACAAGTTTTAATTCCAATCAGCATACCCATTTGACGGAAGTGACCGATTTGATCGACAGGCAACAAGTCCTCGGCAAGCTGGAATCCTACGACCTGAAGAACGCCAAGATAGGCGTTCTGGCATCCCACTCGGCACTCGACGTGTGCGACGGAGCCGTTGAAGAGGGGTTCCACACGCTGGCGGTGTGCGAGGAGGGTCGGGACCAGACCTATACCAAGTACTTCAGGGCCTTCCGCAACGCCGATGGCAGCATCCGGCGGGGCATGGTCGATGAGGCCATCATGGTCAAGAAGTTCAAGGACACCATCTCCGAGAACGTCATGGAACAGCTCACTTCCAAGAACGCCCTTTTCGTTCCCAACCGTTCGTTCACCTCCTATTGCAGCATCGATGCTGTGGAGAACGACTTCGCCGTACCGATGGTCGGCTCAAGGAACCTTCTGCGGAGCGAGGACCGGGGAGGTCCGAAGGACTACTATTGGCTGCTGAACGAGGCGGGCATGCCTTCGCCCCGGAAGGTCGCCAAGCCGGAGGACATCAACGCGCTCACGATCATCAAGGTCCACCACGCCAAAAAAAAGCTTGAGAGAGGGTTCTTCACCGCCTCATCGTACGAGGAGTACCGCACCAAAGCGGACAAGCTGATAGCCCAAGGTGTGATCGAGGAGGAGAACCTGGCAGGAGCTCGCATGGAGGAGTACGTCATCGGCCCGGTCTTCAATCTGGACTTCTTCTACTCCCCGCTCGAGGAAGAGGGCTCCAAGATCGAGCTAATCGGGGTCGACTGGCGTTTCGAGAGCTCCCTGGACGGGCATGTGCGATTGCCGGCAGAGCAGCAATTGGCGCTGAACGACAAACAGCGCATTCCGGAGTATACGGTCTGCGGTCATAACTCCGCCACTTTGAGAGAGTCGCTCCTGGAGAACGCGTTCGCGCTGGCGGAGAAGTTCGTCAAGACCTGCAAGCAGCACTTCAGCCCCGGTATCATCGGACCGTTCTGCCTCCAGACCTGCGTCGATAAGGACCTGAAGTTCTACATCTACGACGTCGCGCCCAGGATCGGAGGGGGCACCAACGTGCATATGGCGGTCGGCCACGCCTACGGCAATTCGATGTGGCGGACCAACATGTCAACCGGAAGGAGGCTGGCCTTGGAGGTCCGAAGGGCGATAGAGCAGGAACGGGTGGAAGAGATCATCACCTGAGCGGTCCAGCCCTACATCCGCACAGCTAGTCCTGTAGGTATCCAGGGCCATCTCAACTTCTTTATCTAACCTCCCCCATCTGACGATTATATTCTCCCGGGTGTGGGTACCAGGGTGCGGAGGGATTGCGTGAGGAAGCTCGGCACGTTGAGTTTTGTTTCAGCATTGCTTGTGATATCGATGGTTGTTGCTTCGTTGGCATTCTTACCCGCGGATCCAGCTGATGCCGTTCCCGGTGGCAATCACTTCGTCGTAGAGGTCCGGGATGGGGCAGACCATTTGGCCGGGGCGACCGTGGTGATGACCGAGGCCTATGGAAGGATCGCACCCTTCACAAGCATGACCGGAACCGATGGGAACGTGACGTTCGCCGCAGCTCCGGGGATGTACCAGGTCAGGGTCAACGCCACAGGCCACTATGATTACCAGACCGTCGGCACGATAAGGTTCGATGGGCTCAATGACGTTCATACCCTGATCGTGCTGGATCGGCTGGGGCCTCTCGGATCGATAAATTTCAACGTGACCGTCGGGACCTCCGCGGTGACGAATCCCTCGATCTCTCTGCGATCTACCAGCCATGGAGCGGCCTCGACCTCATTCTCGGCCCAGGGAACGTCCGGTATTGTGACCTTGAACATTCCGACCGGCACCTACAAGATGATCGCCAAGGCGAACGGATATGTAACGAACGTCGGCATCGTCACCGTTACCAGCCTGCCTTCCACGATACCGGTCCACATGACGGCGACCACTTATGTGAACTACACGGTCAACGTCAGTTACCCCGGCGGAGCGGTCTCTAACCTGAAGGGGTTCATGGTGCTGAAGGAGGGCGCCGGGCTTGATCCGGAGGCGAGGATCACCGAAGCTCGCTCATACGTCGGATCTGTTTCATTCGACGTCATACCCGGGACCTACATTATGCTCATCAGCGCCGACAATGCGACGACCATCGAATCGGAGCTGGTGGTCACTTCCACAGAACAGAAGGACGGGTTGCTGGTGATGAAACCCTCCGTCCCGTACATCTCCGCAGTTACGTTCGGGGTGAACGATTGGAATCATCTGTCAGTCAACGAGAGCCGGGTGCTTGCCTTTGATTCCTCGATACCTTGTCTGCCATACAGCTCGATCCCGAGCATGCGCATGCAGGCGGAACTGGCATACGGGAACGGGGATGGCGTCCTGAGCGTCACCGAGACGGCGACCTACAATCAGGCGATAGTCTCCCTGGGGCCCTACTGGGTCTCGACCGACAGACTGATCCGAGTCAATTCGGAATCCTATCTTTCCATACCGGGGAACACCTCGGTCAGCCTATCTGGCCTTACCGGTCCGGTCAACTCCACCTCTAACTTGGCGATGTCGGTCCTCGATGACTACAACGTTAGCGGTGCACCGATCGGGATGTGGGCGAGCAGCTACACGGTCAATATGGACGTTGAGTACGACTCCGCCTCAGTCACCCATTCATATATCGTTTCGCCTCCCGCTCACCACGAAGTGACCGGCAGTGCAACGGTGGCGAGCCCTTCTCGGCTGGTCGTCTCGGGCAGCTTCAACGTCAGCATCACCTCGACCACGAGGATTGCCGGAGACCCAGCCGATCCGGCCGCCACTGTGGTCTTTCAGCAAAGCACCGCTCCGATCGCCAGGGGCGCCGTGACCGGGCCAGCCTCGTTCTTCCACCTGGTCAATGTGAACGCGACCTATAACTACTACATCGTGGCCAACGATTCGGAGATGATATTTTCGGCTATGGGGACATATGATGCGAACGACCCCAGGATGACCTCGTCCTACACATACATCTGGAACTTCGGTGACGGGACCGCCAACCTGACCACCACGTCTGCCAGCGCCAGGCACAAGTTCACACAGGCGGCCTTCTATCGGAACGTGACGTTGACGGTGCGGGACGTTGCTAATCTGACCTCGTCGTTCGTCATCAACCTCAAAATCGATGACCAACACCCGAACCCGGTGATCTCGATGAATGGAGTTCCGGTCTCCACCATACATGCCAACCAGAAGGAGAGCTTCACCTTCAGCCAATCGCTGACCACCGACTACATCACTGGGCCGTCAGACCCGTTCCCCGGCGCGATCCACCAATACCGGTGGAACTGGGGGGACGGTTCGAACCCGGTCACTGTGCTCCCGTCGGCGCTGCAGAACGTGACCCACACGTTCACCAAGGCGGGTACGTTCACCGTCTACCTTAACGTGACCGATGGCGTCGGACACCTGACGTCCGCGACGATGACCGCCGTTGTCAATGACACCGAGGCCCCGGTCCCCCGGATAACGGTGAGCGATGGCGATGTGGTCCTGAGGACCATCATCCCAGAAAGGACGATGGTGACCTTCAAGGCCAACACGAGCACGGACAGCGGAGGTACCATCGTCTCCTTCCATTGGGACCTCGGGGATGGCACGACCTATGAAGGTATGTTCGTGAACCATTCGTTCCCGGTCGCCGGTACATACAACGTCAAACTGGTGGCGACCGATGCTAGCGGTAATGCAGGGAACATCACCAAGACGTTCACGGTGGTGTATGGCATTCGCCCCGACCTGAGGGCCATCTCGATCGCCGTCGAGCCTTCCAGCTACGTCACGGGGGACAAGGTCACGGTACGGCTTAACCTGGTCAATGTAGGCACCGGGAACGCCAGCGACGTATACGCCATGTTCTACCTCGTCGACCTCGCTGGCAGCAGACAGGAGATCGGGAACTCCTCACAACTGTATGTGAACGGGACAGCGGCCGACCAACTGGCCCCGGGAGAGAGCGGCTACATCGCCCTGAACTGCACCTTCGCTTCGAAAGGGACGTTCAACCTGGAGGCGGTCGCCTACTCGTTCGATGAGGTCAAGGGTCTGGACAATGAAGCGAAACAGAGCCTGTCGGTGGGCGAGAACGGATCGATGCTGGTGATACTGGTCATCGCTATCGTCCTGATCGTCGTCGCGGCCATGATCCTGTTAGTGTTCCGCAAGAGGATCTTCGGGGTCAAGAAATAACCCGCTCCAGGACCGAGCAGCGGCAACCCTTATCTATTCTCCAAATGGTTCTATCGGTTCATGGCCTGGCGCGTCATCGACCTGGGGAGTATGGACCCCGCTCTCACCGGGGCGGTGGATGAGGCGATCCTGACCTTCCGCTCGAAAGGGTTGGTCGAGGATACGCTCAGCTTTTATTCACGGGATCGCCCGACCGTCTCGTTGGGATACTTCGAGAAAGCCGCGGAATGCATCGATCTGAAACTCTGCCAGGATCTGGGCATCGACATCATCCGGCGGCTCTCCGGAGGGAGCGCCATATTCACCGATCCCGGACAGATCGTCTACACGGTGACGGTCGACGCTAGACGGATGCCGGATAATCCCAAGGAGTCGTACCCATTGATCTGCGGCGGCGTGGTGAACGGGCTCATGGACATGGGGATCGAGGCAGAGCACCGGCCCCTAAACGACGTCGTTGTGAACGGGAGGAAGATCTCCGGGAGCGCCCAAACCAGGAGGGCGGGGGTCGTCCTGCAGCATGGGACGGTCATCGTCGATTCCGACCTGGACACCATGATGAGGGTCATCCGCCAGAGGCCGGGAAAGCCCAGGAACGCATGCGATATGACCTCGGTATCGCTTGAACTTAGAAGGAAGGTCGACGAGGATGAGGTGAAGACCGCCCTGGTCGCCGGTTTCGAGAGGTCGCTCGGCATTGAATCCTTCAAAAGCGACCTGACGTCTGAAGAGCGTTCCTTGGCCAGAAAGCTGGCGGAAGAGAAATACGGGAAAGATGTTTTTACGTTCCAGCGGTGATCACTCGAACGACTCGAGGTCCAGGAACGCGATCTTCCTGCCGTCGATGAAGAATCCTACCTTCTTGTGCAGCAGTATCGAGCTTTGGCTGTCCTGCAGGATCACGCTCTGCACGGCCTTGGCCCCCTTCTTCTTTCCTTCGGCGGAGACCTTCTTGAGGAGCTTGAAACCTATGCCCTTCCTCCGCTGCATGGGATGGACCATCAGACCCTCGATCCAGACGACCTTGTCCACGTTGAACACGTGCTGGACCATCTGAGCGAAGACGAAGCCGACGATCTGCTTGTCCTCGATGGCGACATAGCTCAGATTGGCCTCCTTGTAGAAATCGAACGAACCTTTGGCCGATGCGCCGAGCTGATCGATGAGGTCTTGCGGAAGGGTATCCCAGTTCTTCTTCAGTGCTGATTCGAGGTACTCCCTGACGCAGAATAGCTCGAGCGCCCGAACATGCCCCCTGTCCTCTTCCTTTAAAGCCCTAATCTCAACCATTACATTTCCTCCGGCGCTACGAGGCCTAGGTTCCCGAGCGTGTTCCTCAGCACCCACATCGAGCATTCCACGAGGCAGAGCCTCGCATCCTGGAACTCTCCGGACTTGAGGACCGGGACGGAACCGTAGAATTGGTTGAACGCCGCCGCGACCTCGTGCCCGTATGCGGGTAGCAGGTGGACTCGCCTTTTCTCCCCTGCCTCCCTGACAACCGAGGGGTATAACGATAATGCACGGATAAGCTTTCTCTCATATGGGTCCACGAGTTTCCTCGGATCCGCCTCGCGGTCATAGGATTCGACCTTGCGCAGGATGCTGCAAGCTCGGGCGTGAGCGTACTGGACGAACGGGGCGCTGTTGCCTTCGAAGTTGAGCGCCTCTTCCCATTTGAAGACCAGTTGTTTCTCCGCCTGCACCCGAAGTATGTTGTAGCGTATCGCGCCGCTGCCGATGTCCCGGGCGATCTGCCGCATCTTGTCCTCGGATAGGTCCCTGCGCCTTACCTTAACTTCCTCATAGGCCCGGTCGACCGCCTCATCTATGAGATCGTCCAGATAGACAACCACTCCCTTCCTGGTGGACATGCGCCCCTCTGGCAGAGAGACGAAAGAGTAGAAGACGCATTCCGGCACGCATACCTTTCCGAGGATCTTAAGGGCGGCGGCTAATTGCTGCTGCCCCAGTTTCTGGTCCTCCCCCAGGACATTGATCAGCATGTCGGCCCGGGTGAACTTGTTCAGGTGGTAGGCGATGTCCCGGGTCGTATAGAGCGTCGTCCCATCGGCCCGGGTGAAGAAGAACTTGGTGCTCTTTCCATGGATGCCGAATGTCTCCAGGTCGAGATAGAAGGCCCCGTTCTCCTCTTTGCAGTAAGGGGTCTTCTTGAGCATTTCGACGACCTCTTTAGCGCTGCCGTCGAGTATGAACTGCGATTCCCAGGTATAATTGTCGATCTCGACCCCGACCTGCGAGAGCGAAGTACGGATGCCGTTCAGCATCATCTCGGCAGTTTCGCGCACCTCTTGGATGACCTGCTGATCGCCCTGCTCGAATCGGCGAAGCATACTGGATATCTGTTCCTGGACCTCCGGCTCGGCCTCCATCATCTGGTTGGCCTTCTGGTAGAAGCCCACCAGGCGGTGGTCGTCCTTGACTCGCTCGGATGGCGGGACCTCCGACTCAGGAACGTTATGAACGCCCCAGGTCAGCAGCACGACCTGCTTGCCTACGTCGTTCACCAGATACTCGGTTGTGACATCGTACCCGCAGGTCCGCAGGCATCGGCCCAGGGTATCGCCGATCGAGCGGGTTCCTGGCTCGGCCCACGTGGAGCGGACCGGTGGGGTTCACCGAGGTGTGCTCGAGCAGGACCCGGCTCTCTTTCGGCATTCCCTTGCCGAACGAGCCCTTGTTCGATATGATCGCCCGGACCGTCGTCAGGGCCAAGAATTCCTCGTTGATCTTGAAGTTGAGATATCCCCGGTCGGCCCACACCTTCTCGATGGTGGGCATCGGCGGCAATTCGGAAACGATCTGATTGGCGATCTCCACCGGATTCTTGCGCAGGACCTTCGCCATTGGGAAGCATGGAATGGCCAGATCTGCCTTGTCCTGGTCCGGCACCTCCACTTCGAAATGGACCTTGGTGCCCATCGCATCTAAAACGGTATTGACCGCCCAAATCACCTCTTCCCTGAACTGGCCCATCGCATCCATTCAAATCACCCGGTCGAGTAACGGAGTAGGGCGGCGATCCCACCGAACGCTTTCAGCAGCATGTCCCCCTCCTCCGAGTCACTGGAAATGAGCTCCACCTTGGTGCCCATTGATTCCGCCTGTTCGAAGAGGTCGTCCACTATGTCGATGTTCTTGGTAACGCTGGCATTGGCGTTGCACTTGGGGCACTGGACGACATTGGGCACTTCAGATACGGACATCTCGGTCACAGTGCCGCAGGACGAGCATTCGATCGTCAGCCGGCGCTTCCTCAGACCTTCCGAAAGCAGAAGGACCTCCACCGCTCCGATCTTTATTGCGTTGCGTACCTGGTCCTCTCCGTATGTGGCCAGCGAGCCCTCGTTCTTCCGTATCTCTTCCAAAAGACGGAGTATCAGGCGCTTCTCGCGCATCAGGTCCATGTCCAGGAGACGGTCCTTGGCCTTGTCCACCAGCTCTTTCAATCCATACTCGTCGGTGTAGCCGATATCGAAGGTATCGACCACCTTCTTCTGCAGTTCATGGTGCAGGTACCCTTCCGAGTTGAAGTAGTCCTTGGTCGGCCCGGGACCGCCGATCAGGATGCCTTGAAGGCCTTCCAGGCTTAGCAAAGATTCGGTGGCGATGTCGGCCACCTTCTTGTAGAACTCGTTGGCGGAGATCTCGATTAGACGCTCGAACCTTTGCGCCGACTGACCTCCCATCCGGTGCTTCGAGGGCACCAGTGAGGCGAAGTTTCGTATGACGGTGATCTTCTTGCCCCGGAGATAGCCAAGAGTAGCCTCGCTTCGGTCAATGACGATCAGTCCATAGACCTTCTTCTCCAGGAGCATGTCCGATAGCGGCTCCAGATAGAAGTCCGAGTCGCACCGGTACAGGAACGTGCCGATCGGCTCTGGAGGTTCCAAAACATATTGCACCATGCGCGTCTGGTCGCCACCGGCGGCGATCTCACCGACGAAGAATATGACACCGTTCGCGGGTGGGGACTTGAAGTACTTGAGCCTCGCCAAGATCGACTGGATGGCCCCCTGGACGTTCTTTCTGGTCCCCTGGGACTTGATGTTCGACGATTGTGAGAACTCCTCGCGCAGGTATGCGGCTACGTCGGATATCTGCTTGTTCGGCGGAACGTAAACAGAGATCAGCTCGGTGCCCCTTCCCTTGAGGGTCCTTATCTCTTCCAGCGCCCTTTTGAAGTCGTACTTCTGGCGGTCGGAGAGCTGCTCCCCTTGAATGTCAACTTGCATATCTATGACAACCTATGGTTTTTTCTAGCAGTAACAATTACCCACATAAAGCTGTTGGTGCCCACATGGATTGTGTCGTTGTTTCGTTGGGCGGTTCGGTGTTGATCCCAGGGGAAGACGACGCCGAGCACCTCTCCAACCTATCCAGTTTGATCAAGGAAATGTCCACCGAACACCGCCTTCTGCTGGTATGTGGCGGTGGCAAGATCGCCCGCTACTATATCACCACCGGCCGTGACGTCGGTGCGACCGAGAGGGAACTGGACGAGCTCGGGATAATGACCACCCGAATCAACGCCAAGTTAGTCTCTCTATCACTCGGGGAAAAAGTCGTCGATACCATCCCGACCACCGTGGAAGAGGCCGCCAGTTTGTCCTCGGACGGTAAGATCGTGGTCATGGGTGGGACCGTCCCAGGTCATACGACCGACGCGGTCAGCGCCATGCTGGCCGAGAAGGTAGGTGCTGCAAGGATCGTTAATGGAACGTCAGTCGATGCCGCGTTCACCGCCGACCCGAAACAGGTCAAGGACGCAAAGAGGCTGCATACTATCACACACGCCGAACTGAACCTACTGGTGAGCCGGGGCATGCATTGCGCCGGGCCATCACACGTCTTCGATCCCTTGGGAGCGTCCATTGCTTCCCGAACCAACATTCCGATCTTCATCATCAACGGACGGAAGCTCGATGAGATGCGGGCTGCCATCCAGGGCAAGAAGATCAAAGGCACGCTCGTCACCGATTGAGTGCCATAACATTATTGGCCTGGACACGCATGACGTTTCGTTATGAAGCGAGGTGGGGGCTCCAATGCCAAGAAGAGGAAGCTCGAGAAAAGGATCGAGAAGGCCAAACGCCCTCGCTCGACCTATCAGGATGCTCTGGTCGTAGGCGTGGCCTTCTGCATATTGGCCGGTCTGCTTTTCGCCCTATCTGCCGTCACCAGCTGGGCGTACCTCAATACTTCCAGCCCCGTCATCGACCACAAGTACATCGTGGACCTGGGCAAGATCTCGAACAGTTTCACTTTCCTGTGGATCATACCGTTCGGGGGCATTGGGTTGGCGGTCACGTCAGTGGCCCAGCTCTCCCCGACCATCGTCGAAGGGAGGTGGAAGAGAGAAGTCGCCGTGGTCACACTGGGGCTGGCCCTGATCACCTCCGTCTTCTCGATCATCTCGATCTTCTGGCTGCAGGACCAGGTGATACGTCCGGCAGGGGCAGAGGCCGGCTATGGTCCAGGCGTGTTCCTGGTAGTTATTGGTTCAGTTCTGGCGATCGCCGGTTCCCTGACCCTTTTCGCCGATGTCATGAGGGACGAGGAGAAGGCCGAACTGCCGGAACGATGGGCTAAGAGCAGACAAACGACCGAAGAAAAAGAGTTCGTCCTGCCCCCGGAAAAGCCCAAGGGCAAAGGCCTGAAGTGCCCGAAATGCGGCGCCCAGGTCAAATCCAGCTGGGACGAGTGCCCAATCTGCGGGGCAGAACTGGACTAGACTAGCTCAGATGTTTTCCAGATCGGCACTTTCGACGACCTTCAGACCGCAGGACTCGGCGATCTCCTTGATGTGATTTGCCTTCGCCTTCGGCATCGATTTCTTGTGGATGTAAGCTAGCGTGGCCGAGCTGGCGTTTGCAGCGCTCACCACCGTCTCGGAGAACTTCTCCTCGGTCATGCCTTCCATGGCGTAGTTCGGGAACAGGTGGCCGAACGAGATCTTCTTGGAAAGAGCGATCTCAGTGAACCTGGGAGCGTAGTGCCCGCCGCCGATACCGATGGCGATGGGGTACTCGCGCACGTCGACGTTGAGAAGGGTCTTCGCTATGACCTGGGCGGCACGCTGGTTCTCCCAATTGGTCTTATCGCTGCCGATCTCGATGAAGACCGTGGGCTTCTTCAAAGAAGGCCCGTGATGCGTCGTTTCGAACGAGACCTGGAACGGAAGCTCGGCAGCATTGGTCTTTAGCCCCCGCAGCAACGAGGTCATCAGGTGCGGCGCGGAACGGACCAGCGCCCCCTTCTTTCCGCCGAACTCGGCGTTGCCATAGTTGCCGATGGGATGTACGGTCAGGGTCGGGATGCCCGACTCGGAACGGTGCCTGGACAGGAACACGACCTCGTCGACCTTGACACCGAGCCGGTCAGTGAAATGCTGGTCGATGTTGTCGGCGAAGAGATGTTTCTCCCTGATCGTGATCATGGCGGTGTCGCCGATGCACTTGACGAGGCTTCCCTCATACTCTCCCCTCACGGCGAAATCCCCTTTCTCGAGCAGCCTGTCCCGTATGTTAACGCTGGCGACGTCCTCCAAGCTGCATACAAAAAGCCTCATGAGGAGACCTCAAACGTTCCTCCGAGAATAAACTTTCTAATCCGCCATGATATGCTACGATCTGTGTCTCCATCTTCTGAATTTCGCATATAGCGTAATTGTAATAATCAGCGACATAGCATGAAATAGCCTTTCTTGAATTTGATTAACATGCCGAGTCCAGTCACCATCGGCGAGAGGATAATCCTCCATCTTGCTCAATACTCAAAGTTCAAGGAAGATTTCGACGCGCCAGTTGATGTAAGCCAAGACGGTATCGCCGAGGCGCTCAGGATCTCAAGGGCCCACGCCGCGATCGAACTCAAGAAACTGAAAGATACGACCCTGGTGGAGGAAAGGATCGCCCATATCCGCCGGGGCAACACCAAGCGGAAAGTGTATTATCTCAACAAGGCCGGAGAGGACAAGGCTAACAGTCTGAGGGCGTACGCGGACCGGGAGGGCATCCAGATCAAGCCTTTGCTGGACCTGAGGAAATGCCAAGGCCCCGAACTGTGGGAGTCCCTCGATTCCAGTTTCCATCCTGTTCTCGCCCAGGCATGCGTTTTCCGGAAACCGTTCAAGCGGGCATCGTTGCCGGAGACGAGCATATCCCTGTTGCCGGAGGACAAGAACGGCATGGTGGACGTTCCGGACGCGCTCAAGACCTCGATACCAACATTTGCCAGCAAACTGGAGCTCAAGCAGTACCACAGCTTCGCCGCCGATTACTGGCTTATGGAAGGGAACATCCGGGAAAGGCTCTACCACCTGGTCCAGTCCGGCCGGGTGAAAGAGGCGGAGATGATGGTCGCCTCGAAGAGACTGGAACTCCTGAAGAGCCCGGACAAGGACCTCTATGATCTCCTGTCCGCCATCACATCACCCGCCGAGAAATATGCCGCCCGGATATATTCCGCCCAGGGCGAGGCGGCCCGCGGTTCATCACAATTCGATAAAGCCTTAACCTCAGCAGAAAAACTGATGTGCATGATGGACGAGACGGACAAATGGACTGGGACCTGCCTCAAGGCCAGGACGTTGATGGACAAGGGCGAACTGGAAGCGAGCATCCCGCTCTACCTGAATGCGCGATCGATGCCCTTACCGCTCGACACACAATTAGAATGCGACTACTCGGAGGTGCTGACCCGGATGAGAAGGTTCGAGGAGGCCCGCCAATGCTTGGAGAAGTTGATGACGGAAGGGCTCAAGGGGATGGACCCGGAGAACATCGAGCTCGTCTATTACCAATTAGGCACCGTTCTGTTCCGGTCCGGTAATGGTCATGAGGCCATCCGGTATCTGAGCAAGGCATTGGGATTGGCGAGACCGGGCGATAAAAGCCGAATCTACCAGTGCATGTCCGAAGCTTACACGTCGATCGGCATGGCTGAGAAGTCCGTCGAATACGCCAAGAAAGCCAAGCTCAAATGATCGGGCTCTGCCTCAGAGTGTCCAGATCGGTGACGTAGAGCTCGCGGATGTCCTTGAGGCCATAACGCAGCATTGCCAACCGCTCGAATCCGAGTCCCCATGCGAGCACCGGGTGGTGAATGCCCAACGGTGCCGTCACCTCTGGACGGAAGACCCCGGCGCCCCCTAGCTCCATCCAGGTGCCGTTGTAGTAGATGTCGACCTCGAGAGACGGCTCGGTGTATGGGAACGGCCCTGGCCTCACGCGGACTGTGTCGAAACCCATTCGGTGGTAGAAATCCTTGAGGACGGCGACGAGCATGTCAAAGCTGGCATCCTCCTCCATGATTATGCCTTCGATCTGCACGAACTCGGGCAGATGGGTCATGTCAATCGATTCGTTACGGAAGATGCGGCTGATGGAGAACAGTTTCGCCGGCGGTTCGGGGTGTTTCGCCAGGTATCTGACCGAATTCACCGTCGTGTGTGTCCTGAGCAGCGCCCTCTCCGCTTCCTTTCGCGACCACTTGTACCTCCAGCCGAGAGAACCGGTGTCGCCGCCGTTCTCATGCATCTCCTTGACCTTCTCCACTACCATCTCCTCGTCCAGGTCGAGCCTGGCCGGGTTTTTCAGGTAGAACGTGTCCTGCAGATCTCGGGCGGGATGGTCCTGCGGCGTGAACAGCGCGTCCATGTTCCAGAATGCTGGCTGCACGTACTCGTCGTCGATCTCGGTGAAGCCCATCTCGATGAAGATGCGACGGACCTCGTCGGCGATGCGCGTGAGCGGATGCTTCTTGGCCGGGTAGACGGCCGAAGCGAACGTCCTGATATCGTACTTCCGGAAGTTGACCTCCTTCCACTTGCCGGACTGGATCATCTCCGGTGTGAGCTGGGCAACCTCTTGGGTAAGTTCGATGCCGAGCGAGATCACTTCCTTTCCCGCCTCGGCCATGATCAGTTCCCGGGAGATCACCAGTTTCTCGGATATGATGTCCTGGCGGGACTTGAGCTGGGCAATGATGTTCTTGTCCGCCTCCTCCTCGAAGAGGTCGCGTTCCTCCAGTATCTTGAGGAACGTCTCGTCGGCCATGTCCCCGGAGATGTGCTTCTTGCCCTGCTCGGTCAGGGTGATGGTGGGCTGACCAGAGGACTTGTCGATGTTGGCCAGACCCTTCCTCTTCAGCCAGCCGACCGCCAGCGATGACACATCCGAGGTAATCTGGACTTCCATGTCCTTCAGAGTGGAAACGCCATCGACCGTCGCCAGGTAGTTCAATGCCCGGCGTTCAGGCAGTCCGACCGCGTTGATGCCCTTGGTCTTCAGGGAGTAGCACTTCCTGGCGCTCTCCTTCACCGTGACGAGACCTTTCGCCTGGAGCCAGGAAGCGGCGTTCATGACCTCGACCAGCTGCTCGAACTGGCCTGCCTCGAAGATCCTTTCCGGCGATGCGATGCCGTTCAGCTGGTTCAGCGTGAGCAGCACCCGCTTCTCTTGGTAGCTCAAGCCTTCTAGAATCTCCTTGGCGTTCATATGCTGACAGGAAAAAACTCCTCTCTATTTGACAGTTTGTCTGAGGCGATCGCGCCGGTGGGCCGGCTTGATATCGAGGACAGGCGTTCCGTTAAAAGCGTCCAGTCCTTTGACCGTTAGAATGTTGGCGTTGACCGACACCAACCGCACCCGGGTCACACCGATCGGGTTGGGGCGGTTCGGGCTTCGCGAGGCGAACACGCCAACCAGCGGGATGTCCGGATCACCTTTCGGATGGAGCTTCATCTTCGGGCCGGTGCTCCGGTCGAACCAGAATATCACATCGATCTCTCTTGATTCATCAATGCGGTACAGACCCTCGACCAGTTCCGGACGGATGACTATCTCGGAAACGACATCGGCGAAGTCTATGCTCTCCTCGATCTTGTTCCGCACGTAACCGATCGGTTCAAGTTTCAGCATGGTGCCTTCATCAGGAACTCTTCGAGCTTGTCCTTCGCCTCTTCGCGCTTCTGCTGGTGCACCTCGAGGAACTTGACGATCTTGTCAGCCAGCAGCATCTTGCACTCGCCGCACAGGATCTCACCCTTGCGGCACTTATCCGAGAGGTCATCCATCGCTTTGTCGTCCTTCTCGAACAGGTAATATTGGTACTTGAAGACGGAACAAACCTCTGGCTTGCCGCCGGTCTTGCGCTGCTCTTCGACCGAGACCGCACCGCCAGTGAAGGCCGTGCCCACCTTCTTCCTAATCATCTTGGGGTTGTCAGTGGTGTAGATGGTCGAGTTTGGCTGGGACGATGACATCTTGTCACTGCCGGTGAGCCCGGGGAACATCTTATTATGGATCAGCGCCGGCTTGTTGTAGCCCAGGAGCGGAGCAACGTCCCGGGCGAGGCGGAAGTGCGGGTCCTGGTCGATGCCGCAGGGGATCAGGCACGGAGTGTTCTTCCCATAAAGCGCGTTCTCGATGAAGCAGGGCGCCGCCTGCATGCTGGTATAGAAGATCGAGCCGATATTCGTGCTGTTGTCGAATCCAAAGATCGCCTTCGCGGTCGAGAATGTGACCCTCTTAGCCACCTTCAGCGCCAGCGGGTAGAGCGTCTTGATGACCTCAGTGTCGACCATGATCTTGGTCTTGTTGACGTCGAAGCCAAGCGCGATCACGTCCAGCGCGTTCTCGTACGCCATCTTCTTCGTGTCATCGAGCTGGAGGTTCTCGTTGAACAGGTACTTCTCGTCGTCGGTCATCTGGAAGTAGAGTTTCGAACCGAACGTGTCCTGCAGGTGCTTGGTGAACATCCAGGGCATCAGGTGCCCGAGATGGGTATGGCCGGACGGGCCCCGACCGGTGTAGAGGAAGAACTTGTTGCCCTTGTCATACTGGTCCAGGATCCACTCCAGATCGCGTTGGGAATAGACGATGCCCCGTTTCAGCATCGGGTGCAGTTCGCCGTACTTCGACAGGCGGGCCAGCATCTCATCGTCGATGCGTTTCGTGCCGAAGCGGACGATGAGCTCGTCGTAATCGATGTCGCCCGTCACTTCCCAGGGGGTGACCTTGAAGTCCTTTTCCATTTGCACACCAGTGGGCGGAGAACGTGGACGGAGGTAAAAAGGATTGCGAGGAATGTTCAAGGAAAACTTCGAGATGATGCAATACCACCTCCCTCGCCGCGGCGATGACCGTATTCAAGCCTGCCCCAGCCAATTGATGACCGCCAGGCCAGATCCGTCGTCACGGTGGCGAAGCTAATCCACAGGTTCGCCCCGACCACCATGGTGTTGTACACGAACTCGGCGATGCCACCAATGTAGAGCGCAAAGTAAATTGTGTTGAATCGCCGCCCGAAGGACGGAGCCCTGCTTATTCACCATCGGTATCGCACTCAGTACGTCCTTCGGCAGGTGCATAAGGTACAGAATGTTCGGGTCCTCTATGACCATGCCCCGACCGACGACACCGTTCCTCTGTCAATATGTCAGCAAATTGACCAGAGTAATCTCTCCTGCACCGTAAGGCTCTGGGTGATGACAGCGATTGCATGGCCTGAGACGGTCACCCCCCGCAGGCAGTGACCGTCAATCCTTGTGGTATTTATCCTCGGTTTCCCTGAGCTCCTTCAAGGCCGGGCATGCTTCCGCGCTCCCCTCTGGCCCGCAACCTTTGTCCTGCTTCATTGCGGGGTTGACTTCGCCACTCCCTTCCGCTCCAGAACCTTCTAGCTGCTTCAGGGCCGGGCAGGTCTCCCCCTGCACCTCGGCGACTATCGCGCAGGTCCCGGTGCGCTTGTTCTTCATAACGGAGGCGACGATGGCCACGACGAGGATCAGGACGATCGCTGCTAGCGATCCGAGCACGGGGACGTGCACATAGTCGACCAAGAGCATCTTGGCACCGACGAACGTCAGAATGCCAGCGAGCGCGTACTTCAGGTAACAGAACAGGCCCATTATGTGCGATAGCGAGAAATACAGTGACCTCAACCCGAGGATCGCGAACGCGTTGGAGCTGAAGACAATGAATGTCGTAGTGGTGATCCCAAGAATCGCCGGTATGGAGTCCACGGCGAATACTATGTCTGTGCTCTCAATGACCAACAGAGCAATGAACATCGGGGTGGCCCAGAGGATCTTCTTTCCATTGACGTTCGGCCTCCGGACGAAGAACTTGTCACCCTCGTAGCCCTTGGTCACATGCATGAACCTGCGGAAGAACCGCACCATGACGTTGTGCTCGGGCTCGACCGACTCCTTCTCCTTCTTGACGACCATCTTGATACCGGTATATACCAGGAAAGCGCCGAAGATATAGAGGACGAACGCGAATTGCTCGACCAGGGCCACACCGACCACGATGAATGCCAGCCTGAAAACTAGAGCACCCAGGATGCCCCAGAAGAGGACCTTGTGCTGGTCCTTGGTGGGAACGCAGAATGAGCTGAGGATCAGGATTATGACGAACAGGTTATCAACGCTCAGCATGAGCTCCATGACATAGCCCGTGGTGAACTCCAACCCGCTGGTGGACCCCATCGAGATGTATATCCAGATGTTGAAAACGACGGCAGCACTGATGAAGAAGGCGGCCTGCATCAGCGCCTCTTTGGGCTTGATGACGTGGGCTTTGCGGTTGAAGACCCCCAGATCTAGCGCCAATAGTGCAATGATACTAACGATGAATATGATCCATTCGATTGTGGCCACTTCTGTCAAAGGTTATACCCATCCCCAGACGGATGCCCAGCATACCGCCAGGGTTACACCCGCCTTACTTACCTCGAGCCTAACCCCTATGAATATTTAGGTTATTCGAGAATACGAGATAGGTCGTGGTCGTCTTTTCCAATGGTTAAAGGATGGACTGTGTTAACAGCACAGTAGCAAGAAGTTATTCGGTAAATCTGTCCATTACAGCATTAACCATGACGTCGTCTACCATGGAGTATTTAACACCCATTGAGGGCGTCATTCAATAAGGTGCACATGCTCTGCCTTAGCTGGAGGTGCCCTTTCCTTGATCGTCTCAATACTGGGGCCATGATTGCTTGATCGCCCAAAATCCTTATTTCATAATCAGGCCTTATCATTTTATCTATCCATCCAATTAATCAGCATGTATGGAGAACCTGAAGCCAGGCATGTTCGATCAGGACCGTCTGGAGCGGTCGAGAAGGATCTCATGGCTGGACATGGACCATATCGCGGCAACGAAGTGCCTCGTGGTCGGGGCTGGCGCGCTGGGCAACGAGGTGGTCAAGGATCTGGTGTTGTCGGGTTTCCAAAACATCGAATTGGTCGATATGGACCATGTGGTTCGGTCCAACCTCAACCGCTGCGTTTTCTTCCGCGAAGGTGACGCTGAGCAGAAACTGATGAAATCAAAGATAGTGGCGACCAGGGCAAGGGAGTTGGATCCTTCAGCGACCATAGTTCCTTCGATAGCGAAGATAGAGACCTATGATATGGAGCGGTTCCGCTCGTTCGACCTGGTCCTGGGCTGTCTGGATAACATCGCCGCCAGATTGCACGTCAATTCCCATTCCTACCTCGCCCGCATTCCCTATATCGATGGTGGCACCAGCGGCTTTCGGGGTAAGGTCCAGGTGGTCATCCCGCCGGACACCCCTTGTCTCCAGTGCGCTATGAACCGCAGCCACTATCGAGTCATGGAGAAGCGGTTCAGCTGCACCGGAACGGACGTCAGCTATTTTGAGCCGAAGATGCCGGCCGAGATAACCACCACCAGCGTCGTGGCGGCCATCCAGGTGCGGGAAGCCTTAAAACTGGCCAGCGGCAAAGGTGAGACATGTATCCGGAATGTGATGTTCTATGATGGCCTGAACGGAACGTCCGAGCAACTTGAGGTTGATATCGACTCGGATTGCCCCATGCATCAGCCTCGTCATTGATCTTGATTGCCTGGAATGTGCGTTCCTTGTTCTCACGAACCATTACTCTAGTGCCAAGTTTTTTTATATCCGATAACGTCCAGCGTTCGGGTACAGATTATGGGAGTTAGAGTCATCATAAAGAATTCTGAGATCGGCTCGAACGTAGCAATGGACCTTGAACCGACTAATTCGGTGCAGGAGATCATCGACAGCATCGCCACATACTGGGAGAAGGATGCTGGTGCATACGTCATCAGGAAGGGAAAGAGACTGCTAAAGGGAGAACAGATGATCGGGGACCTGGGTTTCGCCGAGAACGACGAGATCGAACTGATCCCCGACCCCGAGGGCGGTATCTGATGCCCTTGCCGAAGGACATCTTGATCTCACGCCTCCGGAACGAACTTACGCAATGCTCAAAATACCTGAAGACCAGCCTGGACATTTCCGATGATAGACTGGATCATTATCCGGCCGAGTTTGATATCGAACTACATAACACGCCCGGTCCGGTCCGGGAGAACGGGAGGGTCGTCAACCGTTACAACCACAAGTTCCGTATCATAATTACATCGAACTATCCGTTCGAGAAGCCTTCGGTCATCTGGAAAACGCCGATATTCCATCCAAACGTTATGTTGCCAGAGGATGGTGGCCATGTTTGTACGAAACTCCTGAGCGAATGGAGCTTCAATTCCACGCTTCTATCGTTCGTGAAGGGCATCGAGGCATTGCTGGTGGCCCCGAATGGGGAAAGCCCGTTCGGCACATCGAGCTGCACCGAGGCCGCCGCCTTCTTCAACGGCGGCACCAGGACCCTCCCGATCGTCACCATTACCCTTCCGAAGGTGGTGCGGAGATGACAATGCCCAAGATCGTCGGGATCAGCGAAAGGAAGGTCCGAGACAAGGCACCTCCGGAAACGGAGCGGATAAAACCGCACAAATGGCTCTCCAGGGATTCACTGGATACGTATTACGCAACGGAATTGAAAGGATTCGATATGTACCTTTCTAAACTAGCGGAGGAGAAGATCCGGAACCATGCTATTAGCCGTCTGGAGCCCCGCACGGAGATAATGGGGCTTCTGCTTGGCACTGTGTACCAGCATCACGAGCGCGAGTTCGTGCTCGTCAGGGATGTGGTCACCACCGACCTTGATGCGTCACTGGTCTCGGTCCGGTTCGATAGGCATGGTTTCGAAAAGCTCTTCGATTCATTGGACGACAGCGGGTTCGATTACATCATCGTGGGTTGGTACCATTCTCATCCAGGGCATGGTTGCTTCTTGTCCCAGACGGACGTGGACACGCAGACCTCGATGTTCAACAGACCATTCCACAGCGCCTTGGTCATCGATCCGGTCAACATGGAGATCGAGACGTTCAAGGTCACCGACGGGAGATCATATCACCGACCATTCGCAGTTTATTGGGATGAGTTCCAGAACCCCTACTACGGCGAGAGCGTTCGGAAGCGTCAGATCAAGGAATGAACGCAGATATAATATCAGACCCAGATCGCATGTCTTTTCCTCAATGAAGATTCCGTCTGTCCCAGCCTCTGCATGAGCACTGGTACCAACGAATCGAGCAGGATTGATGTTGATGCTTCGAAGATCGTGCCCAGCGGCGCAAGCTTCCTGCGCTGCTCGTCCTTGTTCTGAGTGATCTCGATGACGATGTCAGAGATGGAACCGAGCTTGGAGTGCATGGAGGACGTCACTGAGACTATCCGGGCGCCGATGCGCCCAACGATGTTCGCGGTCTGCACCGCCGACATGGTCTCCCCAGTGTTCGATATCAAGATCACCAGGTTGCCCTGCTCCACGATCGGTGTGGCCATATCGCCGACGAAGTGAACATCCATTCCTAGTTGCACCAAGCGTACCGCGAATGACTGTCCGACCAGGCCGGACCGACCCACTCCGTAAATGAATATCTTTTTTGAGGAAATGATCAGGTCGACGAATTCCCCAACCTTTGCCTGGTCGACCTTGTCCAGCGCCTCATGGACCTCCTTAAGGATGTATGTCGATGCTTCCTTCAATCGTAATCATCTTCCAGGTCATCGTCATCGGTCTCGACCCGGGGGCTGCGGCCCTTCGCATCCTTGGCGTGCTTGGAAGACTTCTCCGCCTTCTCGGGCTTTTCCGCTTTGTCGGGTTTTTCCATCTTCTTGACCTTGGTCTCCTTGGAGACCTTCTTGGTCAGGATACGCTCGTAGATGACCTTCATGTACATGGCGTCGTGCTCGAGGAGTGGCGAACTGGATATGATCGTGCAGTCCGGGTTCTCTTCCACCAGGAACTCGGCCAGCGGCTCGAACCTCAGGTCCCCCTTCTTGATTGGGGTGACCCTTTTCTCGTTGCCCCCTTCATGCTCCACCCCTGAGAAATGAGTATAATAGTGCCCCTTGACCTGGGACCTGACCTTGTCGAACAGCTCGGCGAAGTCCTGCGGCTCCCTCAGGGTGCCGCTCTGCCTGGCATGTACATGCGCGAAGTTGATGACCGGGACGATCCCGTCGACATTGTCACAAAGCTCCAGGAGTTCCTCAATCGAACCGAAGACCTCCTGCCTTCCGGATGACTCGAAGCCAAGCATTGGCTTGATCTCATTCTTCTCCCACCACTCCAGGATCTCGGTCACGTTGCCGGTGAGGGTCTCGATGGCCTCCTTCTTCGACATATTGCCGTAAAGACCCAGATGGGAGATGACCATGTTCCCTTTCATCTGATTCGTGAGCATTCCGGCCCAGCGGATGCTGTCAATGCTCTTATGTGTGAGCTCATTATCGCTGGTGAGGTCCATATAATAGGGGGTATGCATTGACATCTGGACATCCAGTTCTGCACCCATGTGACCCAGGGCGATGAGCTCCTTAAAGTTCTGGACCAGACCCGATGCAAGTGTGATGAGGGTGTCGTCCGCCTTGATCTTCTCGTTCAGATCGGCGATGATGGTCTCTTTCTTGCCTTTGCGCCGGACCATCTCCACCACGACGTCACTGGCTATATCCAGTGGCGTCATTCCGACCTCTTCGTCGTCGGGAGTCCTCTCCACGACGTTCACTCGGACCATCTGGACTTCCATGGCGTTGAGACCGAGATTGTGCACGTCCTCTATGCCGTCCTTTAATGTCCTTCCTTTACATGAAAGCGGAATTCCAGCTGGACCGAACCGTATCAAATTCTCCCCCCGATAAGCATCACCGTATGACGAACTCCATATTTAATCGCTATTCATTCTGGCGGGTGATTGTCTAACTGCCTTTTTGATTAGACTGCCTCCTTATATGGCTTTGTATCAGACGCCCAGGCCGATGAACATTATCTGTTAATAATAGGTCCTATATTCGGGTGGCTCCTTTCATTCCCCTCGACTTTCCGGCAACGATAAATATCCGTGGTATTGGATAGCACGGAGCGATGATTCGGGCATACTATGAACTGACCGAATTCCTTATCACAACACCACCCTATCTAACCCGAAGGTGGAGAATTGACTGAGATCGGTAATCTGATTGTATCCAAGAAGATGGACCACTGGCGGTCACTGCTCATTGACCTGAGCCTTCGTAACCGCCTGCTGAACTTCAAGCTCACGAAATCCTCGACCGTTCAGTTCATCGAGCCGTCGATGGACGTGCTTTTCGATTTCCTCGCCAAGAAGAATAGACCGATGGCCGTCATTTGCCCTGAAATAAGGGACGAAATGGATGCACCAGAAGAAGGAGCAAGGGAATGCATGCTGAAGGACCGGGTCGCGGTCCCTCCGGGTCAGGTGTTGCCCTCAACCCTCAACCCGAACACTGAGAAGGTGCTTTACCAGACGCGACTGAAGGCAAGGACCTTCATGCAGGAGCGGGGTGTTAACGTTCTATTCGCTACCTTCGGCATCCTTCGATGGACTGAGAAGGAGGGTGACGAAAAGACGATCTCCTCCCCGCTCGTGCTGTTACCAGTCCAATTGGGCAAGAAGGCGTTCAATCCCTACACCCTTGCCCGCTTCGGGGACGAGGCGGTGCTCAATCCGTCCCTGGTTCTGAAGATGAGGACCGACCAGGGGATCGACCTTCCGCCGCTGCCCGAGGACGTCGATGATTTTAATATCGAGGCCTACTTGAAACAGGTTGAGCTGGCCATCGCAAAGAAGAAAGGATGGGCTGTGGTCCGCGAATCGTATATGGGAATATTTTCCTTCACCAAGCTGGCTATGTACGAGGATTTGAAGACGAACGAGGATGTAGCTAATGCCAACCCGATCGTGAGGGCATTGGCGGGCGATCCGTCCCTCCTGCCACCGACTCCCCGAGACATGCCCACCGCAGAAAGGCTGGACGAGATCGTAAAACCGATCGATTCCCATCTCGTTCTGGACGCGGACTCAAGTCAGGGCGAGGCCATCGAGGCCATCCGCAGGGGTGCCAACCTGGTCCTCCAGGGACCCCCAGGCACGGGCAAGAGCCAGACCATTGCCAATGTGATAGCCGAATGTCTCTGGTCCGGGAAGACCGTCCTGTTCGTCAGCGAGAAGATGGCCGCACTGGAGGTCGTCAAGAAACGACTGGACACCTGTCGCTTGGGCGATTTCTGCCTGGAGCTCCATAGCAATACGCCCAACAAGGGCGACGTAATAGCCTCCCTGGGGAGGCCACTTGACGGAGATGATAGAACGAGGGAGATGGACCTGTCCGACCTTGAGAGGGTAGCCTCGGCAAGGGACCGGCTGAACGCCTATGTTCATTTCCTACATATGAAGATGGGGGCTATGGGCTTGTCCCCGTATGACGCCTATGGCCGCCTGGCTGAGCTATATGATGTGCCGGACCTGCCTTTCAAGATGTCCGACCCGTTCGACCTGGACCGGAAACGCATTGATGCCATGGAATCGAGCCTTGAACGGCTGGTCGGCCGCAAGGATGTGCTGTCGATCAGGCCTTCCCACCCCTGGCACGATGTCGAACCGGTGACCTTGGACATGGGCAAACAACAGGAGTTCCTGCACTCTTTGGAGTCCTTGCTCAGCGGCATCGACGACGTTCTGCCGAAGTTTGCCGAACTGGCCGAGAATGCGCACGTTACCCTGCCTCTCTCGCTTAATGATTGTCAAAACACTATCGAATTGGTCGAAATGGCCGTCTCAACACCTTTCCCGCTCAAGAACTGGATGGAACCACGTTTGATCCATGATTTGATCAAGCGGGCGGAGGACGAGAGGACGGCATTCAAGACATTGGGTTCGAACCGCGAGATCCTCCTTGCCAAGTACAAACCTTCGGTCCTGGAAATCGACGGGGAACATTTCAACCGAAAGTTCGAGGTCGAATACAGCAGTTCACTGAGGTCCATGAGCTCCGATTACCGGACGGACATCAAAGTGCTATCCATGCACCTCCTAAACCGGCGCAAGCTGGAGTACAATGAAGCGTTGAACGACGTGAGGTCGCTCAAGGCGTTCCAGGATGCACGCAAATCGCTCAACGCATCCGTAACTGAGGATTACAAAACATTCGGGCGGTCCTTCGACGGGCCTGGAACGGATTGGGAATCTCTAATCTCGTCACTTCGTTGGGCTGAAGTATTCATGCAGAAAGCGGATGCCGACCTGAGCGTCGGGTTGGTCAACCTGGTCTGCGATGACGCTAAAGGCATCGAGAGCACCAAGAACAGCCTGGACAAGGCCAAGAAGTCGTTGGATGCCTTGGTTTCCGCTTCAACTGTTCCAAGCGGGTATCTACGCGGCGGGAAATTGCTGATCAAAGGCAGACAAATAGAGACGACGCCTCTAACGGACGCAAGGAACTGGATCTCCGCGCATTTGGAGGCGAAGGACCGTCTGAGGGAGTGGGTAGAGCTTCGGGACGCGGAAGAGCAGGTAACCGCCAACGGGCTGGAATCGTTGCTGGACCTCGTAGTGAAGGATGGGACGGACGTCACCAGGCTAGTGCTGATGTTCCGAAAACGTTTGTTCACCCTGTGGATCGATTCATTCCGCCGTCACGTGCCTTTGCTGGCCAACTTCAATAGCGCTGAGCATTCGGCCTTGATCGAGGAATTCCGCAAGCTTGACCAGGGTCAATTGCTCCTGGCACGTAAGAGGATATCCCACCAGCTTAGGGAACGCATCGAGCAGATGAAAAAGGTGGATCCGTCACGCCCGGTGCGCGTGCAGGAGGCCATGTTGAGGAAGGAGATGGCTAAAAAATCTAAACAGATGGCCCTGAGGAAGCTCCTAGGGGAAATGCCCGACCTCCTGCCATTGGTCAAACCATGCGTCATGATGTCGCCACTTTCCGCCTGCCAGTTCATCGACCCCAGGAAGTTGCGGTTCGATGTCGTGATCTTCGACGAGGCCTCGCAGATCTGTCCCGAGGATGCGGTGGGCAGCATCATGCGAGGTAGACAACTGGTCGTCGTTGGGGACAGCAAGCAGCTTCCCCCGACCAGGTTCTTCGAGAAGTTGGAGGGTGATGAGGACGCTGAGATCCAAGACCTGGAGAGCATCCTGGACGAATGTGCGACCGTCGGCTTGCCACAGAAGATGCTCCTGTGGCACTACCGGTCCCGTAACGAATCGTTGATCGCCTTCTCTAACGCCTATTACTATAATAACCGCCTGTACACCTTCCCATCGGCGGACCTACCTGGACCGGCCAGCGGCATCGAGTTCGTGTACGTGCCGGATGCAGTCTATGAAAGGGGCGGCAAGCGGGAGAACAAGATCGAGGCAAAAAAGGTGGCAGACCTGGTCTTCGAGCAGTTCAAAACGCATCCGGAGATGTCCCTGGGGGTCGTCGCATTCAGCGAGGAACAGCAGCTCGCGATCCTCGAAGTTATCGAGTACATGAAGAAGATCAAGCCGGATTTCCTGCAGTACTTCGATGAGGGACAGGAGGAATCTTTCTTCGTTAAGAACCTGGAGAACGTCCAGGGCGATGAGCGTGACGTCATGTTCTTCAGCGTCGGCTACGGAAAGGATGCCGAAGGAAAATTTTCCATGAACTTCGGCCCCCTGAACATAGAGGGCGGTCACCGCCGCCTGAACGTCGCCATCACCCGTGCCCGGCGGCACGTGAAGCTGATCTCCTCCATGCAGCCAGAGGAGATCGATCCGAACTCGTCATCGAAAGGGGTGCTGCTGTTGCGCCGCTACATGGAATTCGCCCGGAGCCGGGGTGACCGGAGCGCGTTGGGTTGCGAAAACAGGCACGAGGACGAGGGGGACAAGCCACTGGAGGACTCGATCTTCAATGCGCTGACCAAGATCGGCCTCACCCTGCATCGCAGCGTGGGCTGTTCCGGTTACCGGGTGGACATGGCCATCATGGACCCGGAGAAGAACCAAAAACATATACTAGGGATAGAATGCGACGGCCTGAACTACGCATCCGGGCGTACCGCCCGCGACCGAGAGCGGTTACGGGAGGATGTGCTGAAGGGCTTGGGTTGGAACATGCACCGAGTATGGTCGCGGGACTGGGTCGAGGACAGGAACCGCGAACTACGCAAGATCGAGGCACTGGTGGAACGCTACCGTTCCCGGTAGTGTATGGACGGTGACGCTTTTCCGCGTCTGGCAGGGCGATTTATCTGATTGGTCCGTCTGCCTTCCTCTGGCAAAACTATTTAAAATCCTTCTTATTATGTGCCCCTTACCAATGTCGGGAGAGTCAGAAAATGACATTTAACAAAAAGACTGATCCGAACCTGTTGGTGCTGATCGACTCGCTTAAAACCGAGACGAGGACCAATGGTGCGGATATTCTGGCGAGACATTGCTCTAAGACTGGAAAAGTCCAAACAGAATTGGGCCGAGGTCAATCTGAGCAAGCTTGAGCGAAATGCCTCCGAGAACGACGTTATCGTCGTACCGGGAAAGGTATTGGGATCTGGCAGCCTGAGCAAGAAGCTCACCGTTGCAGCGTACGACTTCTCCGAGTCCGCGAAGAAGAAGATCGCGGAAGCTGGAGGGAAGCACTTGTCCATCAATGAGATGGTAAAGATGCACCCGGACGGCGCCGGAATAAGGATAATGAGGTGAACTAGATGATCGTAATCGATGCAACTGGACACGTCGCCGGAAGACTAGCCACCGCAGTGGCCAAGAAGCTCCTCCAGGGCGAGACCGTGGTCATTGTCAACGCCGAGTTGGCAATAGTCAGCGGAGACCGCTGGACAGTCCTTGAACATTACGAGGTCAAGAGGTACAGGGGAGACGTCCGCAGCGGACCGTTCTTCCCCCGCCGGGCCGACCTCATTCTGAAGCGCACCGTAAGGGGCATGCTTCCGTATGATCACACCTGCGGAAGGGATGCATATCACCGGTTGAAGTGCTACGTCGGCGTTCCAAAGGAATTCGCCGATATCAAGGCCGAGAAGATAGAGGCCGCGATGCGCCTCACTTCCAACAGGTTCGTAACAATTAGCGAGATCGCCGGCCACATGGGCTCGAAGGTGAAGTGATATTATGGCTGAGGTTATTAACACCAGTGGAAAGAGGAAGACGGCGGTCGCACGGGCGGTCATCGCTGAGGATCGGCAAGACCGCGTCAACAGCGTCCCGATCGAAGCATACTTGCCGGAACTGGCCAAGCTTAAGATCATGGAACCGGTCACACTGGCTCCGGAACTGTTCGCAAAGGTCGACATCGCTGTAAGCGTGCAGGGTGGCGGCGTCATGGGACAGGCCGAGGCGACGAGGACCGCAATTGCTAAAGCTATCGTCGAGTTCTTTAAGGATGAGACGCTCGAGAAGGCATTCAAGCAGTACGACCGTTCGCTGCTCATCAGCGACGTTAGGCGTAAACTGCCCAAGAAACCGCTCGGACGTGGCGCCAGGAAGAAGAGACAGAAATCGTACAGGTGAGCGGAATGATCATACCAGTAAGATGCTTCACATGCGGGAAAGTCATCGCGAGTTCCTACCAGACCTACATAAAGAGGGTCCAGCTAGGCGAGGACCCCAAAGAGGTCCTGGACGATCTCGGATTAAAGCGCTACTGCTGCCGCCGTATGATAATTGCCCATTCGGACTTGGTCGAAGAGATCATCCCGCTTGGCTAAACCCCTTTCAATAACCCCTTTATTTCCTGGGTCTGTGGGGTAGCTTGGAATCCTTCTAGCTTGGGGTGCTAGTAACTCCGGTTCAAATCCGGACAGACCCACCACTATTCATTTTTTTACAAGCCTGAGATCGATAGATATCGTTTTGATGAATCCAGGGATTCAGGAAATGTAGCTCCCACCTGAGCTCGATCACGTCTATCCGCGGAATTGGAAATGTTAAAATATCACCCAATCACAGAATCAAGGTTTGACTGACGGTGATCCCATGGCGAAAAAGAATGCACTCACTACCAATTTTGGTGCCCAGGTGGCTGACGATCAGAACAGCATGACCGCAGGCGATAAAGGACCTATCCTGATGCAGGATGTCCATTTGGTCGAGAAATTGGCCCATTTCAATCGTGAGAGGATACCGGAACGCATCGTTCATGCCAAGGGTGCCGGGGCGGGTGGATATTTCGAAGCCACAGACGAATGTGACCAAATACACCAAGGCCAAGTTCCTCTCGAAGGTTGGGAAACAGACCGAGGTCTTCGCTCGTTTCTCGACCGTAGGCGGTGAAAAAGGCTCGGCCGACGCAGAGAGAGACCCGCGAGGCTTCGCCGTCAAGTTCTACACCGAAGAAGGCAACTATGACCTGGTCGGCAACAACACGCCGGTCTTTTTCATTCGCGATCCACTGAAGTTCCCCGACTTCATCCATACTCAGAAACGAAACCCGGCAACGAACCTCAAGGATGCGGACATGTTCTGGGACTTCCTTTCCCTTACCCCAGAATCGATCCATCAGGTCACTATCCTGTTCTCCGACCGAGGCACGCCCATCGACCTATCGCAACATGAACGGGTATGGCAGCCACACCTACAAATGGTACAACGAGGAGGGCGAGTACTTCTGGGTGCAGTATCACTTCAAGACGGACCAGGGCATCAAGAACCTCACCGGCCAGGAAGCGCAGGCGATGAAGGGGAAGGATCCGGACCATGCTACCCGAGACCTGTCAGATTCCATAGCTAGGGGGGAATTCCCTTCCTGGACCCTTTATGTGCAGATCATGACGCCGAAGGAGGCGACGGATTACCGCTTCGATCCATTCGACGTCACCAAGGTTTGGCCGCACGTCGATTATCCGCTCCGATCGAGGTTGGACGGATGGTGCTTGACCGCAACCCGGGGAACTATTTCGCTGAAGTGGAACAGGCCGCCTTCTCGCCTGGCAATTTCGTCCCAGGCATAACATTTCCCCGGACAAGATGCTACAGGGAAGGCTATTCGCCTATAACGACGCGCATCGCTACCGGCTAGGCTCCAACTATCACATGCTCCCGGTGAACCGTCCCAAGGGAATGGTGATCGAGAACTACCAGCGGGACGGGGCAATGCGCTTCGATGACAATCAGGCTGGTATGGTCAACTACTACCCGAATAGCATGGGAGGTCCGGAACCCAAGATTGACGCTTCCGAACCGACCGAAGAGATATCGGGAATAGCGGCCCGTCAACGGTACACCCATCCCAACGACGACTTCGTCCAGGCTGGGGACCTATACCGAAAGGCCATGAACGAGATGGACCGGAGCCATCTCGTCGACAACATCGTTTCCCATCTGGGCACTGCAAAGAAAGATATCCAGATCCGTCAGACCCGAATATTCTTAAAAGCGGACCCGGAGTATGGGCGCCGGGTTGCGGAAGGCCTTAACCTGAGCGACATCGACCTGGGTTGAGCTGATGCAGATACTCCGATACAAAGTCTGCGTTGGTCCTTTGGTTATGGCATATTGCTTTCCTAGAATACCAATGATGAATGTTACTTTATTCCGAGCAAATCCGACCAGATCGATCCGAGGTACATCTCCATTCATGGCCCCAGATGTAAATTTAATAACTCCCATGCTAAGAGATTCCCGAATGATAGATAGAATGAAAGAGGCAAAGGCCGAGAAGAAAGTTTGATCGTGTTTCGGGAAAAAGACTTTAAGGGTGTGTGTTCTGGGAAGTCTTAATGCCTAACAGAATTTGAGGGCGCCCATTAAGCGAAACCCAAATAGGCAACTTTTTACTTGAGCTCGATTTGGGCTCGAATCGGAGAGGGCACGATGGGAATTAAGAATAACATAATAAGCAAAAATATGACTCGTCTCGAGACGAGTTTTTCGAAATGGATGAGTAAAGGGCTCAATCCGTTGGAGATGTGGTGGAAGGAGGTCCAGGTCTCTCTCCTCTCCAGTCTTTCTAGTATCAAGCAAACAGATGTCGAGAGGAATTTGCACAAGGTCGAATCATCGAAATCAGCGGAACCCCAGGACTTGATAGTAGAAATCGAAATGAGGAATCTGTCAAAGATCTTTGGGACGGACCCCCGTTCCGCCGTGGAAGATTTGAATTCAGGGAAAGGGAAAGAGGAAATCCTCAAAAAAACAGGCCACACAATAGGCCTCAGAAATGTCAATCTCACGATTAACAAGGGAGAGATATTCGTGCTCATGGGACTTTCAGGATGCGGGAAATCCACACTCGAGCGATGTATTAACAGTCTCCTTAAGCCCACAGCAGGCTCAATAATCGTCAATGGGACGGAGATCACCTCCCTTGACACCCAATCACTCCGAGATTTCCGACGGCATAATATCAGCATGGTATTCCAGAATTTCGGTTTGATTCCCCATAGGTCCGTTTTGGACAACGTGGCCTACGGACTGGAGGTGCAGGGAATGCCCAGGGAGAAAAGATATGCGAAATCAATGAGCGCGATCGAACTGGTGGGACTTTCCGGATATGTCAATTCAAAGCCCTCTTCCTTAAGCGGAGGAATGAAACAAAGGGTCGGTCTTGCTAGGGCGATCGCCACAGACCCCGAAATATTGTTGATGGACGAGGCTTTCAGCGCACTGGACCCTATGATCCGCAAGAATATGCAAGATGAGCTTTTGGACCTTCAAGATAAATTGAAAAAAACGATCGTTTTCGTTACGCACGACCTCGACGAGGCCCTCAAGATTGGGGACCGCATCGCAATAATGCGCGACGGAGCCATCATACAAGTGGGGACACCGGAGGAGATCTTAACCAAACCCGCAGATGACTATGTGGCGACCTTCGTCGACGGTATCGACAGGTCGAAAGTCCTCACGTGCGAGAACGTAATGAAAACACCAGAAGTAGTTATTCCCTTGAAGACAGGACCAAGGACAGCGTTGAAGATGCTAGACGATAAAGATCAAACGATCGGATTCGTTATTGATAAGGAGAAGCGTTTCGTCGGAATTGTCAGGGCAGAAGATCTTTCACGGGCGTTGGAACGTACGGTCACTTTGTTGGAAATAACCGATACCTCGATTCGCACGGTGGTACCGACCACCAGCGTCGAGGATCTGATCCCGATCATGATCGAAACGAATTATCCGATCCCGGTCTTGAATGACAAGCACGGTCTGGTAGGGGCGGTCTACCCCGCCTCGGTGATGGGCAAACTGCGATCCAAGGTGGTGCAGTCTTGATCGTGGAAAAGATACCATTAGGAAACTGGGCTGAGGTCCTGGTCAAATGGATCGAGAATAATCTGGGTTTCATCCTGGACCTGATCACCAATGTGGTCCATTCTCTGTTGAATGCCGTTGGATCGGTATTGAACTCAGCCCCTTCAATGGTCATGATACCGGTCGTTGCGGTAATCACCTTGTTCCTGACAAGGAGATTATTGCTGACCATAGGAGTGGCCCTGTCACTGTTGCTGATCGATAACCTCGGTCTGTGGTCATTGTCGATGGAGACACTGACCCTGGTCCTGGTCTCAGCAGTGGTCGCAGTGGTCATTGGGATCCCTGTCGGTATATTTACATCCCGGAGCAACCGGCTTGAATCGGTGATCAAGGTTTTCCTGGACGTCATGCAGACCATGCCGTCCTTCGTCTACCTGATCCCGGTCGTGATATTCTTCGGCCTGGGAGATGTACCGGGAATGATCGCCACGATCGTATTCGCCGTCCCCCCTGTGATAAGATTGACAAATCTGGGAATAAGGCAGGTCCCGAAGGAGCTGAACGAGGTCGCCGACGCATTCGGGAGCTCCGAACTGCAGAAATTGACCTATGTCCAGTTACCAGTGGCCATGCCGACCATACGAGTCGGGGTCAACCAGTGTATCATGCTGTCCCTGTCGATGGTGGTCATCGCATCCATGATCGGGGCCAGAGGATTGGGAAGGAACGTCCTGATCGCCATCCAGAGGATAGACATTGGCCTCGGATTCGAGGCTGGAGTGGCAATCGTGATACTGGCAGTTATCCTGGACAGGATCTCTCAGAACCTGGGAAAGAATGATGAATCAAACTTACTGGTTGGAAAGTAAACAACCCATCATGAAGAGGTGTAATAAATGGAAAAGAAAAAATTAGGCATAATAGCAGTGGGACTGGCCGTGGTTGTCATCTTGATTGTCGCGGTCGTAGGGCTTGGATTGACTAATAACAATTCAGCAGGTGAAAAGAAGGCATTGCAGTACGGCTATGTACTTTGGGATGGTGAGATAGCCAGTACTAACGTTCTCTCGCTTGTTCTCCAGGAGGCCGGATATAATGTTGACATGGTAAACGTTGACGCAGGTGTGCTGTACCAGAGCCTCGCCAAAGGGGACTTGGATTTCACGACATCGGCGTGGCTTCCAGCCACACAGGCTAACTATTGGGACGTGTATGGAAAGGATATAGATTCGGTTTCCACCAGCCTTGAAGGTTGCAAGATCGGATTAGTCGTGCCCAGCTACGTTACTGCTGTGAACAACATCTCGGACCTGAAGAATTATTCCTCGCAATTCCAGAGCCAGATCATTGGCATAGATCCCGGTGCGGGAGAGATGACCAACGCTTTGGATGCGATTGAGGACTATCAGCTTGGCTTTGATCTTGTACCGAGTAGCAGTGCTGGAATGCTGGCATCGCTTTCAACAGCATATGACAATGGTGAATGGATCGTCGTAACTCTGTGGTCGCCGCATTGGGCCTTCGAGCAGTGGGACCTGAAGTACCTGAACGACCCAGAGGGCGTTTTCGGAGGAGCAGAACACGTGCAGACCCTCGCGAGGCAGGGATTCCAGGCCGACAATCCTGGTGCATACTCCATCGTGAAGCGCTTCAACTGGACCCAGGCCGATATCCAATCTGTGATGATTGATATGTCGGGTGGCATGGCCGAGCAGGCTGCGGCCCAGAAATGGATTGACAACAACAGGGCTACCGTGACCTCCTGGATAAACGGATGAAATCCTTGTCCTTTCCAAACCCTTTAATTTTATTATACATCAATATTTTTAATACAAAGAGCACACTTGGTATATGATAGAAATTCATTACCAGTACGATAACTTGCTCAAAGCTACACTCGTAATAAGACCGCTCGAGAGTTGGGCGGTTGATATTTCAAAGAAATTAGGCGTCTCGATTCACATTGTTGAATGCGTCGCTGGTAAGGATGGCGAGGTAAACGGACTAGTCAATTTCAAACTCGATGAGACGTCGAGAGAATCGGTCATCAACGAATTATACAAACATACAGATATTAATGAAGTCCATGTTTCGGATGAGGTCAATGGTACGGTCCTTGGAAGTCTCACGGTGAAGAAATGGATGGTCTGCGAATCCCTTCACAGGAACAACTGTTACATTGAAGGGGCCCGCACATTAAGCAATGGAGCCCTGGAATGGCACATCATGGTCACTGATGAGATTACTCTAAAAGGTCTTGTTGGGGACCTGAAGAAATCCGGATGCAAGGTTGAACTCGTACGGAAAAGACAGATTAAGGAATCAGCGATCCTCACCGAGAAGCAGGAGAAGCTGATCGAGAGAGCTCTGGAGATGGGCTATTTCGATTATCCAAGAGGCGTGACCGGAAGGGAACTGGCAAGACGGTTGGGGATAACTCAATCCACCCTATACGAAACACTTCAGGCATCGCAGAAAAAACTGGCTGAATTGTACCTGATGAGAAAAAGGCTGAGTTGAGTTACGGGAAAAAACCATTCAACCGATTATGTCTTTTTATTATATTCCTCCTTCGTTCTCCTGGGTGCCTTTCTTATTTATCTGGTCTCGTACTTTGCCCAGGGAAATTTACGACGATGGCTATGGGATTCCTGATCGTCGTAAGGTACCACCAGGACTTGGGTGAAAGACTATAATGCCAAAATAACGTCTGACAGTTGGGTTGATCGGGTTATGTTTATCCACCTTTGTTAAAGAGGTCCCCACCGACCTAGGTATTTTCTCTCGTTCTACATCTACATCATGATTTCTCCCTCGATCCGTTCTCTGCCCTCGACCCTACTTCGATCACGACGATCTGACAACCACCTTTCCACGGTCAAAGCCGTATGATGACACGTCCGTCGTCTTTTCTCATAGACCTGCCACGATCAATTTAGGGCACTCGATGGTGCAGGAAAAACGGGTGGTCTCGAGTCAATGAGCGTGAAATACCTCTTTCCTAGTGATCATGAAGTACAACGCCTCCAGCAGCTTGCGGCTGGAGGCCACGATGGCCTTCTTGCCGCCGATCTTGTCCTTCTTCCTGAGATAGTAACCGGATATCTTCGAATCGGGACAGAAATGGTAGTGGAACAGCGTCGCTTCAATTAGAACGTGTTTGACCCGATTGTTCCCGTGCCTGGTCGGTCCGCCCCAGGTTTTCTCTCCTGACTGGCAGGTCGTCGGCGATACACCGACGTAGGCTGCCAGGTTCTCCGCCGTTTCGAACCTGGATATGTCCCCGATCTCCGCCTTGACCACGGCGGCGGTGACCAGGCCGATGCCTGGCACCGTCCGCATGAGCTGGACGTCCTCGTCTTTCCCGTATTTCTCCTCGATTATCTTCTCCACGTTGCGGATCTTCGTCAATAACAGTTCAAGCAGGTCCAGTTTCTCGTTGATCACAAAATCGTTCTGTGACCTTGCCCAGTCCTTGTATTTCTCGGTGAAGTTCGTCCTAAACTCAGAGGGAACCTTGAGGCCGCGCTGGTCCAGCGCGGCTATGATCTCTCTCTTCGCGTCCCCCTTCTTCCGGACCAGTGATTCCCTGTGCCTGGTCAGGTCCCGCATCTCCCTTATATCCAGTGAAGGAACGTAGATCCCTTTCAGACGATCGAAGCACAGGAGTTCGGCGAGCATGAAAGCGTCGTTCTTGTCGGTCTTGGACATGGAACGCATCAGCTCCTTAGCCTTGGTCGGATGCACGACCATGACATCGTGGCCCCGGGCCACGATGAGGTCATAGATCCAGAAGTAGAAACCGGTGGCCTCCATGACCACCGCCAGCTTCTCGTTTTCGGCTTCGATTATCTTAAACAAATGACCGATGTCGGAGACATCGGTCCTTACCCGTTTGACGAGAATAACTTTCCCTTTTTCGTCCAGAACGCAAGCCTGAGTATCCTTTTTATGTATGTCCAGCCCTATATACTTCATTGGTTCTCCCGCCTTGGATTTTGTTGCTATTGTCCATATTGGCGGGGAACCTCTTTAACACGCCATCAATTTTATTTGCTTCGTTCCTCAAAGTATTTTGTCGTCGATCAAGACTTTTCTCCCACGCATCTCTGACGCGATGAAGTCGAAATCCTCACTTCCTTTTCCTCCATGGGTGGCCTCTGAACATTGCTTTAGTGCCTCCTCTGTCAAAGGCAATACTGCCCAGGTAATTGTTGAAATTGTCCAAGGAATACCAGTACGTAATTGTTGGCGACTTTCTTCTGACCATTGTCCTGTATGAATAGTTCTCGTACGCTGGATCGCGCGGTAGTGTTAACCAATTCCAAGCACTCCCATGCATAACTACTATTATCTTACATGCCAGTAGAGTCGGCATCCTAACGAGAATGTGAGCAGTTGATTATAATGGACGTACCAGCTGAAATCCAGGAATTGATGGACCCTAAGGAAACGATCGAGCTATTTGTTGATGGGGAGAAATATCCCGAGATTACCATCGACACGGTTGCGATCACCAGCGAACGTGTTATTCTAAGACGCCATTGCACTCAATCAACAAGGACCGACCTAACCTTTTACAGTTACCCCGAAATCACTGGAGTGGGTCTGGAAAAGGGATTCATGAGATCAATGATCAGGCTCAAGGTCAAGACCGCCGGCGAATCCATGGACGTGATAAGACTGCCTACCAAGCTAGCTGACCAAGCGATGGGTATCCTCAAGCAAAAGGTCTGCGGAATCGGATCGCCCTTTTAACTTGGCTTATCCTGACTTCCGATAAGAAAGGGAATGCACACTTGTAAGTGCGGTTCGGACATACCCCTGCATTCATCTTTCATTATGATCCATTAAGAACTTCCTTTCTTTATTCTCCTCACCAGGATGAAAGCCATTACCCCCAACAATGCCGCAGCGATCAAGACGATCATCATCGTTAAATCGAAGGTTGAGTTATCGTTCTTTCCCGAATCACTGTTGCCGACGCTTGAGCTCAGCATTACCGAAGGCTCAAATGCGATCTTCTGACCATCTCCAGAATCACCCAAGAAATTCACCATGAACTTAGAGACAGCGTTGGTTTCGATCGTTCCATTGATCTTGACGCTCCCAGTGACGACCTGATAGGTGAGCCCCCCCATATCCGAACCTCCGTCAATATCCAACCAGTAGTTGGTATTATTTCTGCCCCCGATCCGATATTCTGAAGACTCGAGAGACGAGCCCAACGCCTGATCGATCCCGACCTCCATCCTCATAACATCTACTCCCTCCTTCAAGACGAGGGTGTTCCCGGGCGCCTGAGAGATAAACGCACGGAAAAAGCTCGTCCCGTTGACGACCCCGTCGCTGCGGGATTGCAGAATGATCGTCGAATTTGAAATTGATACATCGTACTGGTAGGCATCCACATTCCAAGCCGAACCATTGATGTTCAGTTTATATTGGTATCGGGAGACTGTTACCGAGTAAGAGATATTTTGATAGACGATCCCCATGACACCCTCACATACCTTCCCAGTATCACCGCCTTTGATTGTCGTATCGACCGTGTAATTGCATAATCGTGTGGTATTGTCTGATGCGAGAGTGAAATACATGTGCGCTGCAAAATCATTGGTTACCCAGGAGGCCCCGTTCCAATAGAAAGATCCGTGTTCGTTCGAGGTCGTTCCATTGTTGGAATAGAATACGGGCCCCCCCCCTCTTCGACTTCGACATGGATCTTATCTGTTCCTGCATCCACGCATGGGGCGTATGTCATCACCAGACACATCATGACGATCCCAACTACAGCCATTTTCATCCTCATAAGCAATCAGATGAGAAATAACTTGTATGGAATATTTACCGATTGTGAATGGTTTCCAGAGTATGTTTATTGCCGACCTCGGTGGATGTGTTATAAATCCATTCAACCCTGAATGTAAAACTCGCAATGGGTTCCGACCGATGGACAAATAAACAAGTAAGGGTATATTTTGGAAGAGAAAACCGCTACCACGGCAGCCTCCAAGGACGCTTTTCCCCGTTGGACCTGAGGCTCATCAAGTCATTGTAAAATAATGTCCGAAAACCGATATCAGACGTCGCTGACGAGGTCGGGATATTGAGGGAGCCGCCGCCACCGTCCTCGACTTTCGTACCAGGCAGCATCTGGACATCGACGGTTTCGACCTGGTGATCGTGGGCAGCGGTATCTGTATCAGCTCCTGGTCCAAAGGGGCTCAGAGATTCCTGGACGAGAACCGGGAAAAACTGACGGGAAGGCGCGTGGCGCTGTTCGCTTGCAGCGGTGACGTGATCTTTGGGAGAAGCTCGATCGAGGAATGCTAGAGAATGTACTTGGATGATGTGGCCAAGAAGTATGGGATCGAGAATCCTGTGTCCGTCGCCCTGTTCGGAGGCGAGATCGACTTCGACAAATACGGGTTCTTGGTGAAGGCTGTGCTTATGAAGGTCGGGGCCAGCAAGAACCTCGAGGACAAAGGCGTGGACCTCAGCAAGCCTTATGACTTCAGGGATTGGGATGGGATACGCATATGGGCAAAGTCCCTTCTCAAAATGACTTAGGTGATGTCCACCGCATTTTTCCATTGTTCCACGATCAGCTTCGTCAGAACAACAAGGAATCTGATGGATCTCTTATGCTGAATGAACACGAAAACTTTGTTATATCAGCCGCTCCAAAAATCACTCTGATGGCCATCATTGACCTGGTTAACCTTGTCGAACAGCGTCTGGAAGACATCAGGGAACAGAATCCCATTTTGACAGCCAGCGAGTTCTATTTCAGCGGCGACTCAGACCTATGGAGCCTGATAACGATTCAAGGGCGCGATGGGAATGTGATCCAATATGAGTTCATCGAGAGCGAGACCAGCTGGAAAAGGGCGGAAGCTGTGCTGGAATATAACCAAGCATCGCTTGAGATGGTCAAGGTGGTGGTGATCGTGCCGGATTCAGTGGTCGCTGACGTCCTTTCCTTGGTGAGGACCTTTGATGGTCAAGGGGTGCTGGTCTCGGACTATAGCGCGGCAGGCCTGATCCCAAGACCGCTGGCCTACTAGTCATGGACACAGATAAGGTTTCTACCGTTCCTCAATCAAACATTATCGCAATAGCCCTCAAGAGTGGTTTGGCCAATTTTTAATTTTTCGATCATCGGGAGAACAACTTAAATCCATTCAGCTTTAATGAATAATGCCCGGTGATTAAGTGAAAGGACTGCAAGAAGGCGACAAAGCTCCAATGTTCAAGCTTATGGACCAGGACGGGAAGGAAGTTGACATCTCTAAGCACATCGGGAATAAAGCGCTGGTGATCTATTTCTATCCAAAGGATTTCACCTCCGGCTGCACCATGGAGGCCAGGGCCTTCCGCGAAATGCACGAGGCGTTCCAAAAGGAAGGGGCGGAGATCTTCGGCATAAGCGGCGATAGCATGGAATCGCACAAGAAATTCGCGATGGAGCATGAATTACCATTCACGCTTCTCTCCGATCCGGACAACAAGGTAAGAGACATGTTCGGGGCCTACGGATTGGCACATGTGACCGGGAGGGTGACGTACGTGGTCGACAAGAAGGGAGTGATTCGCATGGTATTCTCCTCGAACGTTCAGCCTAAGGAGCATGTAGAAAGGTCGATCGAGAAGGTCAGGGAGCTCGCTAAGGCGTAGGCAGTTTGCGCACCAGCATGATCCCGTCCCTCACAGTGAGAAGGACGTTCTCGACCCTTTCGTCGCTGTTTATCTTCTTGTTCATGGCGACGATGGCGTTGGCATCTTTGTCATCGTGAGGGGGGTCAAGCACCTTACCATACCATAACATGTTGTCCAGTGCGATTATCCCACCTGGGCGAAGCAACTTAAGCGTCGCCTCGAAATACAGTTCGTACGCCTCCTTGTCAGCATCGATGAAGGCAAAGTCGATCGGACCTCTTATATCATGAACTGTTTCCCTTGCATCTCCCATGATGACCTTTATCTTCCCCCCATAGGGAACCCGAGCAAAGTACCTCTTGGCTATTTCCACCGCCTCGGGATCTCGGTCCAACGTGTACAGAACACCCTCGGACGGTAATGCTGAGGCCATCATCATAGCCGAATAACCGGTGAATGTTCCAAATTCCAGCACCCTTTTTGCCCCGGTCATGGCCACCAGCAGCCTGAGGAATGTGCCCTCGACCTGGCCAACCTGCATTCCCGGGTTGGACATCTTTGCGTATGTCTCCTCCTTCAGGTCGAGGAACACCTGATCAACGGCACGGGTATTCCTGGAGGCATATTCCTCGATGGCGGTATCATAGGGATTCATGATGGGCAATCTGGCACCGGGGAATAATAAACCCTCCGAGAGAACCCGCACTATTCAATACTAAGCGGTCTCTCAAGCCAGAGCGCCCACATTTATCTACCAGTCCCTGGTATATTATTAAGGCCAAGATGTGACGACCGATGCCCGAGTCAACGCTGGTAAGACGATCGACTGTGCTGCGCAAGAAACGGTACACCGGAGGTCCGATCATCTATTGGATGAACCGAGACCAGCGTGCCGATGACAACTGGGCGCTGATCTATGCCGCACAGGCAGCGAACGAGGAGGGTGTTCCATTGTGCGTCGTCTTCTGCCTTGCCTTGGACCATTTGGATGCGACGCACAGGCAGTACTCATTCATGGTCGATGGGCTTCGCCAATTGGGGCCTGAGCTGAGTAAGCTAGGAATTGGATTTCAACTCTTGGAAGGCCCTCCGGACATAGAATTACCCTCATTCCTTCACCAGGTGGGGGCAGGTATGCTCGTCGCCGATTTTGATCCACTTAAGATCCATATGGAATGGAAACGAAGGGTAGGGGGCACCCTGGACATCCCGGTGATCGAAGTAGACGCACACAACATCGTCCCCTGCCGGGTGGTGTCGAAGCGCAGGGTCATGTCCTTTGCCAGCTTCCATTCGAAAGTGATGCCGCTGCTTCCTGAGTATCTCGTCGAATTCCCTGAATCGTTTAGGCTGGACCTAGACTGGGAAGGAGATGTTCACCTGATTGACTGGGAATCCGCAGTGGGCAAACTTCCCATAGACCATGACGTGAAACCATTGACTTGGATAATTCCGGGCGAGGAACAGGCCAAGATTGCGCTGGAAACATTCTGCCGTGAACGAATGTCCAAATATCCAGAAGGGCTGGTCGATCCCTCAAAGAATGCCCAGTCAGACCTTTCGCCATATCTGCACTTCGGGCAACTCGCCTCCCAACGGGCAGTGCTGCGGGTACGCGAGTCAAGCGCGAACGAATCGGTCCAGTCCCTCTTCATCGAGCAGATCGTGGTGAAGAAGGAGATTGCAGACAACTTCTGTCTGCATACTCCGGAATACGATTCCGTGGCGGCCTTCCCCGGATGGGCAAGAAGATCGATCAATAATCACCGGTCCGATATCAGGGAGCATTTGTATACACTGGAACAGCTCGACCGAGGTCTTACGCATGATCCACTATGGAACGCCACCCAGATGGAGCTAGTCAAACGGGGCAAGAATCCATGGATATCTGAGAGAGTATTGGGCGAACAAGATCATCGAGTGGACGAGGAGCCCGGAGGAAGCATTCAGCTTCGCCATCCACCTTAACGACCGGTACTCGCTCGACGGTCGGGACCCTAGCGGTTACGCCGGCATCGCAATGGTGATCGGCGGCCTCTATGGCCGCCCATGGCAGCCAAAGGAGGTTCTCGGCAAGGTTAGGAGAATGACATATACCGGTGCCCGGCTCAGATTTGACATTCATGCCTATGAGGAGAAGGTCAAGGACCTATGACAGCAAGAGTAGAAGCGACTGCTTCGTCACTTACAGGTCACCTTTCTCTCCTGGTACGACCTCAGTAATGGATATGAGTTCATGACCATCTGGTGCACACCGATTTTCTCAGATGTTCGCCGAATGTGGAGCGAGATATCCCCTCCCTCTTGGCCACCTCGTCCATCTCCCAATTTGCCGGAACGTCGCATACCCCACCTTTCCTGTTTCTAGTGCAGAAGGAGCCCTCTCTTTCTCTTTCGAACCACGTACAGGACCGTGATCGCCGCTGCCAAAAGGACATCAGTGCCCAGGTCATCCACACAAGGGCTGACTGGTCCGAGGAACCGCGGGCCACACCCAGGTCTGACGAATCACCCGTTACGTTCAGATCGGCCGCTATCTGATAGGAGTTGGACTGGAAGGCGATGTAAAGAACCCAGTTGGCACCGTCGGAACTGACGACCGTCGTTCACCTCTATCCCGTCCAACATCACCTTGATATCGTTGCCGTTCGCCTCTAGGCTCTTCAAGACGAAGATCTCTGCATAACCGTTCGTACCTGGCGCATCGCTGACCGTAAAGCTCAGCCACTTGGTCGATTAATCGAATTCAGGTCTGAGACAGTCGCATCCGACTGGACGGTTAGGACGTTATGGCCAGAGAACATTATACCAATGCAGATGATGGTCTGGGCCCTTGAGTGTTCGTAGACCCCAGCCCAGGTCGCAGTGATATGATAGACCCCACTGGCAGGCGGTATCCAATCGCAGGAGAACGAGCCGTTCGCATAGCTCACCTGTATGGGAAGCGGCCCCCCATAACCGTTATTCTCGCTCCAATCCAGTTGGAAGGAGCAATGTTTGGACATCTTATGATGATCAAGTCTGGTATGCTGATAGGGCCACTAATACTCGATGACCTCACGGTGAAGCGGTCACATCCGACAATGACCGATGCGCCCTCACAAAATGTTCCTAGAAACAGTGATCGCAATCTGGCCCTGAATTCTTCTTGGCTCGGACATTCAAATTCTCTATCTTTCCTCGATCCGTTTGCGCCTCCCGGCGGCGAGAACTGCCACAATAGCAGGAAAAGGACTTCCACCATCACAAGCACCTGCAGGACTATTAATGAGCCAGATGATGAATGATGATGACCGGGGGGAACGGACACCAGGGTCTCTTAGACCCCGTAAACGTACTTGCACTTGCGTTCCAGGTATCGGAGGAACGGAGCGATGTCTAGGTCCTTTCCGGTCACTTTCTTCACCAGGTCCGCTGGATCGTATAGATTCCCGTTGGAGTGTATGTTTCGGGCCGACCATTCCTTCACCGGTTGATAATTGCCGCCTTTGATATCGTCCTTCCAAGCTGGCAGATCCCTATCCATCTTCTGCAGGAACATGCCCCCGTAGATGTTGCCTAGGGCATAGCTGGGGAAATAACCGAACGAACCGCCTGACCAGTGAACGTCCTGCATGACCCCTTCCGAATCGTTCTGGATCTCCATACCAAGGTACTTGTCATAGCGTTCGTTCCAGGCGGCCGGCAGCTCATCGACGTCTAGTTTTCCGGACATGATGTCCTTCTCCATCTCGAACCGAATTATGATGTGCATTCCATAGGTAGCCTCGTCCGCCTCTATGCGTATCTTCGAGGGCTCGATCACATTGACCGCAGAGACGAAGTCAGCGGACTTGATGCCGGTCAGCGCCTTACCTGTGATCTTCCTCAGGCGGGGAAGCATGAAAGAAAGGAACTCGGGGCTACGGCCAATCATGTTCTCCACGTACCGGCTCTGCGATTCATGGATGCCATAGCTGCACGGTGAACCAATGGGCTGGTACATCCATTCCTGGGGAATACCCTGCTCATATAGGGCGTGGCCACCTTCGTGCAGCACGCTATACAAACTGGAAGAGAAACGGTTCGGATAGTAGTGGGTGGTTATCCGGACGTCGGTGTAGTAACCGGTGGTGAATGGGTGCTCGGCCTCATCCAGGCGTCCGCCGGCACTCTCGCCCGCGTTCTCGAAACCGATGAATTTCATGGCCTCTGCGCTGATCTTCTTCTGCGCCTCGATCGGAACGGTCCGCTCCAGGAATCTGGCATCAGGTTCGACCCCAGACGATTTTACTTTATCGATGATCTTGACCAGGCCTTCCCTCATTCCGGAGAAAACCACATCGATCTTCTCGGCCGTTATCGATGGCTCATAGGAATCCAGAAGGGCATCATAAGTTGTCTTGGTCCCTTTGACATCCATGAGGATCTGGGCCGCCTCTTTCTTCAGATCGATCATCTTGGATAGCTCGGGGGCGTAGACACTGTAGTCCTTGGCCGCTTTGGCTTTCCTCCAGGTATCAAAGGTGATGGTCTCCTGCTTAGACATCTTGGCCACTAGAGCTTCAGGGATCTTCGATGTCTCGTCATATGCTTTGCGCATCAGATGGACGTTCCTCTTCTGTTCCTGGCTCAGATCAGCGTAGTCCTTCGAACTCTCTATCTTGTCCAGGAGCTCGGCGACCTTAGGGTCGGTCAATGCCTGGTGGTACAATATGCTCATCAAGGAGAGCTGCTCGCTACGCAGGCCGATCCCCCTCGCCGGCATGTAAGTCTGCATGTCCCAACCGGCCAATGCGGCGGTCGTCCCGAGGACGGTTAGCCTTTTCGACCTCTCGAGCAACTGATCGTAGGAATCCTGAATCACAGAAGACATGATGATCGTTCCAGAATAGGTCGATGGTGGATTAATCATTAACCGATGCGAAGCTATGGCATAGCTTGGTCCTTTTTAACGCGCGGGCATCTTACCTCAGAGCCGCCCTTGATGGTTTCAGTATAGGTTACATCGATGGATTTTCGAGAAGGTTGTGAATAATCGCCATTGGACATCTGCCTTCCGCGCATCCTTAGCCTATCGAATGGCTTTTAATGTGCTCTTGTCATCCTGTTATTATGAAAGTCCAATCCATAAACCCGAGGACTGGACAGGTGATCTGCGAACATGTTCCGTCATCGGTCGCCGATGTCTCTTCTGCCATAGCCAAGGCAAGGTTGTGGCAAAAGGCGAACTATGCCCGACAGACCCCGATGGAGAGGGTTGACCTTATCCGATCATTGGGCAGGATCATTCAGAAGGAGAAGAATTCGATTGCTGAGGTAGTGCACGAGGAATGCGGATTTCCTAAGAATGCAATCATTGGCGAATGCAACAGCGCCCTGACAGGTGTTGAGCATTACATCGAGGAGTACGCGAGATTCCAGGATGAAGATTTTCCCCTCGACAGCACATGGGTTGACACCAAAGCCACGATCATCTATGTGCCGCACGGGGTCCTCGGCCACATCGGGATCTGGAACTTCCCAGTCTGGCAGACCATGATAACTGCCATTCCAGCACTCCTGACTGGCAATGCGGTGGTTTTCAAACCTTCAGAACTTTCGACCATGTCGGGTCTGAAGATCGTCGATATCGTTCATGAGGCAGGCTTTCCCATGGATGCGTTCATCCCACTGGTAGGGGGAGCGGATATCGGGAGGTCCATGGTCACTAGCCCCTTTGACGCGCTAGTGTTTACCGGTGGGATCGAAACCGGTCTTGACATCACGAGAAATGCAGGCATCAAACCGATGATTTTGGAACTCTCCGGAAACGATGCCGCCATCGTCTGCAGTGATGCGGATCTGGAAGCAGCAGCCCGAGGAGTTTGCTCAGGGACCTTCGGAAGAGCCGGCCAGATTTGTATCCGAATCAAGCGGGTCTATGTCCACAAGGATGTTGCCGCGGAGTTCATCGAGCGTGTTGTCTCTATCGCCTCAAAGATCAGTGCGCATGATAGCATCGGCCCCCTGATACGAGAAGATGCCAGAAGAAATGTTGACCGAGTGGTCAGAGATGCCGAGGCTCGTGGGGCGAAAGTATTGCTCGGCGGGAGAGCGGTGAACGGACCAGGCTTTTTCTACGAACCCACGGTCCTGCTGTTGGATAGGGACGACCTCGAGGTGACTCGGAAAGAGACCTTCGGACCGGTATGCCCGATAAGAATCGTAGAGGATGAGGAACAGGCGGTGTCAAGAGCGAACGATACCAATTATGGGTTGGGCGCAACGATCTGGACCAGGGATCAGGCCAAAGCGATGAGGCTGGCATCATCCCTTGAGGCCGGTAATGTCTGGATCAACGACTGCGGCCGGTCACTCCCCTGCGGGGAGTTCTTCCAGGGTTGGAAGCAGAGCGGCATAGCCAGCAGCCAGAGTCGTATCCAGATGTTCCTTAAGAAGAGGACTGTCATCGACCACCTCAAATGTGAGCCAAGACCGAACTGGTTCAAATGACTATTTCCCCTTCCAAATCTTCTTCAGCCTCGGAAGCGAGAGAAGGGATCGGGTCTTGCTCTTGCCGAAGCACATCTCCAGCATGATCCGGTTCGCTTCGTACTTCCCTTGGTTGTAAGGATACCACCACAGTTCCCGATTGAACTTGCCCCTGTCTACATGGATGTGATGCGGCTCGAGCAGCTCCGAAAATCCTAGCTCCCCATGTGTGTGGCCGAAACCGCTCTGACCTTTGCCGCCCCATGGTGTCGATGCCAGTCCGTACGTGTATGCGACGTTGTTGACCAGAACCGTGCCTCCTGACATCTTTTCCGCGATGATCCTTCCGCGGGCTAGGTCTTTTGTCCATACGCACCCGTTGAGGGCATACTTACAGTCGTTTGCCAGGGCGATTCCATCAGCCTCATCGTGGAATTCGTTTATTGAAACGATGGGACCGAATATCTCTTCTTGGGTGACCTTTGACGTTTGGGGGAGGTTAGCGATTATGGTGGGCTCGAAGAAATTGCCTTTGAGCGTTGGAGATCTCCTTCCGCCGCACAGGATCCGGCCATCATCAGCTTCCGCAATCCGCACCCACTCGACCATCTCTTTGACCGCATCCTCACTGATCATCGGGCCGATAGAAACATCGGTATCCGCCCAACCCCATCCCTGTTTCAATGAGAGGGTTTTGTTCACCAGACGCTCGTTGAACTCAGAATAGACCCCACTCTGAACATATATCCTTTTAACACAGCAGCAGGTCTGGCCAGAATTCACGAAAGCCCCCCAAGCGGCGGCCTCTGCGGCCCGTGCCACGTCTGCGTCGTCCATGACCAGGAAAGGATCCTTGCCCCCCAGCTCCAAAGTGATGGGTGTGAACCTTTGGCAGGCGTTCTCCATCACTTTTCGCCCCGCTTCCACTCCCCCGGTGAAGATTATTCTGTCCAGGCCCGCCCGTGCAAATGCCTGGCCGATCTCATTCCCGCGGCCTATGACGACCTGGACCAGACCTTTTGGGGCTCCGGCCTTCTCCAGTATCTCGACGATCTTCATGGCGGAGAACGGCGTGTGGGAGGACGGTTTCATCATGACGGCGTTTCCGCCGGCAATAGCCATCACGGTCTGCGAATAAGGCATTCCGAAAGGATAATTCCAAGGTGAGATGATCCCGACCAAACCGATGGGTTTCGGGACAATGTAGGAAGAACGCCCCGTGTACCTCATGGCCAAGTCCATACCGCCGAAGTCGATCTTTGAATGTCGGAAGATGCGTTCCATCTCGCGAATCGAGAAATCACCGGCGCTCAAAGCGCATCCCACATCGGCGTTGATCGCCTCCATCTTGGGCTTTCCAGTTTCCTGGCACACAGTCTTCGCGATCCCGTCCATCTGATCGAATATGATAGCTTGGGCGCACTCGATCACTTTCTTCCTCTGCGGCAGAGGCATGCTCATCCATGCCACCTGAGCGGCTAAGGCGACCTTGCGCTTGGCCGGTAATGAGTTCGGATCGCAGACTCTGATCTCACCAACCAACTCGAAGGTGGCAGGGTTCAAAATCCTCAGTTTTGGCCAGGAATTGGAATCGGCTCGAATCTCCTCGAACATGAAATGGCACTCGACCTTCGACGAATCGGCTTGATGGTTAATAACATTGACATTGAAAGGCCAGCCACGATGATTTCTGACCATATAGCAATGCCAGGGGTCCACCACTCCAATAATGAAGTGTTGAAAAACTAAGGACTATTCGGAACATCGCGTCATCACTTTATTATTTGATTATTGATTTAATTATTTATAATCGAAATCCACAATCCCTCCCTGGAGTGATCCGATTTGGTTACATTAAGGCAAAGCACGATCGCGGAGTTCGTGGGTTCAATGTTCCTGGTCATAGCCGCCATATCTCCCGGGATACTTGGTATGCAAGTCTTGGGGGCGGGATTGGCGCTCTCCGTGTTCATGAACGCGATCGCCGTCGGATTCGTTCTCTTCGCCCTCATAGAGACCTTCGGACCATTGTCAGGGAGCAATTTCAATCCGGCGGTCACACTTGCACTTCTGTTCTCGAAGGAGACGACCCCTAGAAGGGCTGCGGCATACATCTCGGCGCAGATGGCTGGTGGATTCGTAGGATTGATTTTCTCCCACCTGATGTTCTACGACACTGTCCCCACGCTTCTCACCATCTCGGAGATTACCAAGTCTCCAGGGCTCTACTTTGCCGAGTTTATCGGTGCATTCTTGTTGCTCACGGTCATCTATGGCTGCGTTCGGGGCCATTCGAAACAGACCAGCATGTCAGTCGGTTTTGTGGTCGGAGGGATGCTGATCACCACAGCCAGCACCATGTACGCGAATCCCATGGTGGCGTTCGTCCGCATGTTCACCTACTCGATCTCTGGAATCGCCCCGGTTTCAACGTTTTTCTTCATCGTCGCCGAGATCCTTGGCGCCATCACCGCCGCTTACATGATGACACGGTTATACCCGACAAAGCACGAAGAACGGGTGTGCGATCCGTACAATTGCACAACTGAGTGCGCCACCCCGATCTTGGTCTTGGACAGTCCTCCGAGAGGCCCATGATTTGACTTAAAGGCTAAATACGGGACACAGGGTGAATAATATCGATGGTAAAGAGAAGGATAATCAAGATCGATAAGTCGCTGTGTACTGGCTGTGGCAACTGCGTGACCGCCTGTGCCGAGGGAGCGATCGAGCTTAAGAGCGGCAAGGCAGAGGTCGTCAGCGACACGTTCTGCGATGGCCTCGGGGCATGCCTGGGCGAGTGTCCGACCGGCGCATTGACCATCGAGGAGCGAGACGCTCCTGAGTTCAGCGAATTGGCGGTCAAGGAGCACATGCAGCAGAAGGGGGACCTTACCCTCACACCGTGTGCCTGCCCCTCGTCTGGGCCGCGCATGTTTAAGGTAAAAGAAGAGCCGACCGGAGCGAGTTCGACAGCTTCTCAGCTCTCCACCTGGCCCATCCAGCTGAGGCTGGTGCCAACGAACGCACCATACCTGTGGAACGCCAGCCTCCTTATCGCGGCGGACTGTTCCGGGTTCGCATGCGGTTCGATGCAGGAGCAATTCATGAAAGGTCGGGTCGCTCTGATTGGCTGCCCCAAACTGGATGACAATGATGCCTATGTGCAGAAGCTGAGCGATATCATGTCCGCCAACCCGATCAAGGACATCACCCTGGTCCACATGGAAGTGCCCTGCTGTCGACAGCTGAAGAGATTAGTACTGATGGCACTGCAAAAATCTGGCAGGCATGTGCCGATGACCGAATACGTGATCAAGATCGAAGGTGGCGAGGCCGTCCTCGTCCCTTAGGTCAATGCTGCGACCTTTTTCCAGATATGCTTTCAATGTCAACCCGGACGATGAGGGTTAGATCGAAGCCCCGTTCCGCGTACTCGAAAGGACCTTTGGTATATTGGGACATTATCAAGTTCAGACCGTGCCGCCTTCCTCCTGCATCTTCTACCAGATGTGCCCGCCCGACACCTTCAACGCTCCTATATCGCATGCTCCACTTGCATGCCACATCTCCCTTGACGACAGCAGTGTCGAGATCGATCTCAAAGCATACTTTGTCATGACGGCGGAGTATGTCGATCTTGCGGCCCTCCTTTGCGCAATGGAAGAATAAGCTCTTTCCGTCATATCCGAAGTTCATCGGGACGATGTATGGTTCATCCCCGTCGATCATCCCGAGGCGGCAAATGATCGCCCTTTTGATCAGGTCATCAATTGCACCGCGGTCCTTGATCTCCCTTTCAGCCTGCCTCATTAGGTGATAAACGACGGGCTCGGAGATATCGATTATGCTAATTACACGCCCCTGCCGTTACCATGCATCACCAACATGCGAAATTATTCGTACTCAGATCAAGCGGCTTAGCTTACTGCATCTGTGATTCGGCGCGAACCTAAGGTAGCAGCGCTATCAGCCAAATCAATGAGTTGGATGATACATCCAATTTAAATAATTACATGGCCTTCCACCGAGGGATAGCAATGAGAGCAGCCGTAATGAGGGCGCCTGGGGAGCTTGTCCTGGAGGACATCCCAGAACCATTTTGCCCAAATGGAGGGGCGTTGATCGAAGTGGAAACGTGCTCGGTTTGCGGCACCGATGCGAAAATGCTCGAGCATGGTCACAAGGACCTGATATTCCCAAGAATCCTTGGTCATGAAATCGTCGGTCGAGTGGTCGAGATTCAGACGGACGTGGGAAATGTGGCCATTGGCGATAGAGTCCAAGTTTGGCCCGGGATATCCTGCAGCCATTGCCGTCCATGCCTTCGAGGCAACGACAATCAATGCAAATCGCAAGGAATATTAGGGTTCAATGTGGACGGAGGATTCGCCGAATACGTGGCTCTTCCTCCAGGCAATGTCCAAAATGGAGGATTGAACCGGGTGGGCGAAAAGGATGACCCGGTCCTTCTCTCATTGTCAGAGCCTCTAGCCTGCTGTCTGAACGGACAGACCTTGGCTGGCGTTTCGGAGGGCGACCGGGTACTTATCCTTGGCGGCGGTCCGGTGGGTGCCATCCATTCGGTCCTGGCAAAACAACGGGGAGCGGAGAAGGTCATCGTTTCTGAAAAGATGCCCAACCGCATTGCTTTGCTAGGAGGGCGAGTTGACCGGATCATCGACCACACCGCAGAGGATCTTGCAAAAGCGATTATGGACGAGACGGATGGGGAAGGAGTCGACGTCATCCTTCCTTCAACGCCAGAAGTCCGTGTGGATGAATACCTGATGAGCTTGCTGACCTCCAACGGAAGACTCTGTGTCTTTTCCGGACCGAGGAAAAACGAGTACGAGGCGTCGATCAACGTCCGCTCCATGCATTACAAGGAGCTGACCGTGGTCGGATCATATGGTTGCTCATCGACACACGATCAGATGGCAGTGGATCTGATACGTTCCGGCAAGGTCGACCTGAACTGGATCGTCACGCACAGATGCCATTTGGAAGAGATCCATGGCGCCATCGACCACACCACGATGCGCCGGGGCATGAAATCGGTGATAGTTTTCTGAGGTGAGGATTTGGAAGAGAAATTGAAATATTTCGGTGGAAAGGTGGACCAGCTTATCAAGCACAAGGATCTGACCCGGAGCGAGGCCAAGGATATGTTCCGTCAGGTGTTGCTGAACGAACAGCCAGACCTGCAACAAGGGGCGTTCCTGGCGGCGATCACCGCAAAGGGTGCGACACCAGAAGAGATCGCCGGCAGCTGGGAGGCCATCTACGAGATCGACACCGTTAAGGTCCGGCCTGAAGTGAACGGACCGTTAGTGGACAACTGCGGGACCGGCATGGATACGATAAAGACGTTCAACATCTCGACCGCCGCTTCTATTGTTGCGGCTGCGGACGGGATCTACATGGCTAAGCATGGGGCCCGGGCGATCACCTCAAAATGCGGCACGGTCGACATCGTAGAGGCGCTGGGTGTGGATGTGGAGTGTGATGCGTCGGTGGTCAAGCGCAGCATCGAGAATGCCGGCATTGGCCTATTCAACGGGATGAGCGGCAAAACCCACCCTCAGGCACTAGGCAGGATTCTATCCCAGATCAGGTTCGGCACGATCCTGAACATAGCTGGATCATTGGCCAACCCGGCCATGCCTACCTACGCGGTGCGTGGTGTATACGCCCGGGAGATGGTATTGCCGATCGCCAAGACGATGAGGGAACTTGGATACCGCCGTGCCTACGTGGTGCATGGCCAGGACTCAAAGGGGGCGAGGGGCATGGATGAACTGTCCACGGTGGGTAAGACGTACGTCGCCGACCTTAATGAGGACGGCATCATCGAGGAATATACCCTCAACCCCAATGATCTTGGAATAAGATCGGCCAACGAGGACGACCTGTTGTGTCGACTGGACAAGTCCAGAGAGGCACTGTTACTGTTGAGGCTTCTGTCCGGTCAGGATAAGGGTTCCCGCCGGGACATCGTGCTAGCCAATACCGCGCCGATCCTTGTGATCACCGGTCATGCGGCAGACCTACGTGAGGGCATGGTCAAAGCAGCGGATATCATCGATAGCGGTCGGGCGATCAAGAAGCTGAGACAATGGGTGACCGAGCAGAGCGCGGAACCCGGGGCCAAGGCGGAACGCCTCGATCTTATGATCGAGTCCGCCCAGGCGATGTCCTAAACATTCAGAAGACGGAGGGGGCGCCGGCCTTATTGATACGCCTTCTCCTCATTTTTCAGCATCTCTTCCATCGCTTCAGAGCGCTCGTCCCGGGTCTTCTGCCGTTCCATGTACTCGTTCATCTCTGACTCGGCGCTGATCACGACCATGAATTTCTGGGCAATGCCCTGGAACTCGATGGTCGGATCCTTGGAGGCTTTGATAATCTTCAAAACGAAGTGTTCGTAGAACTTCAGGTCATCGATGTGCGTGTCCTGTGGGAATTTGACGAAGAAGATGTGCACTTCCCTTATGGTATCGAACATGTGGCTGACCTCAGCCCTCTGATTCATATCAAGGAACTTCTCTTTGTCCTTCTTTCTTCCGGAGAGCTTGACCAACTGGTTCTGCCAGACATCTCCTGCTGCCACCAGGTTGGTGGTGATACCTAACACCTTCCACATGCATTGGAAGTATGTGAAGCGGATAATTAATATTGCGGAATAACAGAGATTACATGAATGCCTCTGATCCGACCGCATTCATATGGCAAATCGACAGCCCAGAAGGATCATCGCTCACAAAATTGCATCCTTTTCGTCGATGACGCCTTGGTCTATCAACTTGCCCCGATCGAAATCGTCAGAGAGCAGCACACCCCTTACTGTTGATATATCGACCTTCCGTTTGATGAGCATGGAATAGACCCCGGTATTGTTCACCTTGCCGACCAATAGAGTGCCGATGATCCGATCGTCCTTCAAGGTGATGCACTTGTAATTGTCGCCGCTCCCGCTGCGCATGAACGAAACGCCGTTCCGGTCCTTGGGCCGCACCGACCCGATCACCATCATCGGCAGGCCGAACACGTTCACCGAGTTCATGGCCATGCCCCCGGCATATTCAACCTCCCCGCCCGCCATGTTCTCCCCGGCTATCCGTCCTTGTTCGGAAGCGTTCGGCCATATGGCATAGCTGCTGCATCCGCCGATAATGATGTCGGGAGACTCGGCGACGTCACCGGCCGCATAGACGTTCAGTGTGCTGGTGCGCATCCTGTTGTCCACCACGATGCCCCTGCGAACGTGGATGTCCGTGGCGCGGACAATGTCGACATTGGGAACGACCCCCTTGGCAAAGATGAGGAGGTCGCAGGGAACCTCGTTCCCGTCCTCCATCCTCAATCCAGTTACCTTGTCCTTTCCCAGTACCTCGATGGCGGTCGAGTTGAAATGGACCTTGATGCCGTTCCTCTCGATCCTCTCCCTAACGATCTCAGAACCCTCATCATCCATCAGCTGGGACAGGAGCCTCCCGGACGAAATGTGGATGGAAACGTCCAGACCTCTTGCCCGAAGCGCCTGGATGGCACCCATTCCGACCGGCCCGCCCCCCAGGACAACCGCCTTCATACCCGGGAGGGCGACCGCGCTGATGTCTTTCGCATCCTGGCGGTTGTGCAGTGTGAAAACGTTATGCAGGAAGGCACCAGATATCTCCTGCCGTTGCGCGTGTGCCCCCGAGGCGATCATCAATTTGTCGTAGTAGATCCCCTCCCCGTCCGTCGACAGGAGGCAGTTCTTCGATGTGTCAACTCTTTCAATGCACTTGCCCAATAGCGATCGGACTGCGTTCTTGGAAAAAAAGTCGTCCTGCCTGAAGTTCAGCTTTTCCTCCGAGATCTTTCCAGACAGGAAGTGGGAGAGCATGGGCCTGGAGTATATCCCCCCGTCCTCCCTGGAGATGACCGCGATGGTACCGTTCCGGTCAAGCTTCCTGATGCCTTCCACTGCGGATATGCCGGCAGCGCTGTTGCCTATGATGACATAATCGTAATGCATCAATCTTTTCCCCCGACTCGTTCCGGTTCGAGGTACAATGCCCCGACCTTGCACGCGTCTACGCAAGAAGGCATTTCTTTGCCATCGCAGAGGTCGCACTTGACAACGGTCTTCCCGAGCGAATCGCGATACATCGCCCCGAACGGACAGGCCATTATGCACATTAAGCAGCCCACGCAGAGCTCAGGATGATGGCGAACGGCCCCGTCCGGGTCTTTCGTCAGGGCACCAGCGATGCAGGCACCGACGCATTCCGGCTCATCGCATTGCTGGCATAGAATCACGAAGGTCTTGCGCAGGTTGCCACGATTGCTTGAATCGTCGTAACCGCCGACCGGGACCGGGGCTCGGTCCGTCACACCGCATTCAACTTTTATCCTTGGGACCGCCGATGGCCTTGACTCAGGGCTGTATGTGTTCTCACCCAGATGCTGCTGCACGCAGGCGATCTCGCACGACCTGCAGCCTATGCATCTGTTTGACAGCACCAATACCCTTCTCATCATGTAACCCCCAAAATAAACTAAAACCTTGATCAGAGACCCCGATTATGCCGTTCAACCGCTTACCGGCTATAAAACTTTGCAGGAATTATCCATTACTTTACGACTAAAAAAGCGACTGCTGGATGATGCTACATGATAACGTTTATCAGGCTGCACCTCATTCGAGAGTCTTGATGAACAGCGCAGTTGCCTATGGTCAATTCAGAGATCACATCGGCGGATCGCTCTATCGGTGGCGCAGCGAAGCAACCGTGATGGAGAAGGTGGGCGCTGCGTTCTTCTTTGCGACCTTGACAGCGTTGGCATCTCAGATCAAGTTTATATTGCCGTTCACCCCGGTACCTTTCACGGGACAAGTACTGGTGGTATTGCTGGCAGCGGTCGTGATCGGCCGTTACGGAGTGATAAGCCAGCTCATGTTCATCGGAATGGCAGGCACCTTCGGTTGGTTCACCGGTATGATAGGATTTGCAGCTCTGGCTGGGATCACTGGTGGATACCTGCTCGGTTTCCTTGCCGCCTCGTTCTTCCTGGGAGATCGTTGAACGCAGAAAAGGATTGAGCCATGGGCAAATCATCCTGGCTATGCTAGCTGCAGACGCTATGATCCTAACCTTAGGCTCGCTCCATCTCGGCCTGGTGTTACATAAGGACCTGTTAACCGCTTTCATGCTAGGATTCGTACCCTTCATTTTGGTGGACGCGTTCAAGATTGTCGTCGCATCCTCCGTAGCCTCGGTCCTCATCCCCAGTAAGCATTAAGTCTATGGGAAGTATGGGAGATATGTATCATGACAGACCTCCTACCTGACCACGCTCACTGCATCATGTGCGAAGACCCGATCCCAGTAGGGGAGGAGTTCTGCTCGGACAGGTGCAAGGAAGATTACCAGTCCAAGGTTAAGAAGGAAGCCCGGAAAATGAACTACTTTTATATCGCGGCCATCGCCATCGTGGTCTTGATATCCCTTGTGGTCTACATTCTCGGCGTATGATCTAGCCTTTGTAGTTGGGTAACCGGATCGCGTCCACCATCCGTGCCATTTTTACGGTTTCCACCATATCATGTGCCCGTATGATGTTGGCCCCGTTCATTATCGCCGCCGAGGCAGTGACCAGTGAGCCGGTCAATCTCTCATTTGGCGTTTCCCCGACGATCTTCCCGATGAAAGCCTTACGTGATGCTCCGACCAAGATAGGCCTGCCGTAACTGCAGAACTCGCCCAGTCGGCGAATGATATCCAGGTTGCCCTTCACATCCTTGCCGAAACCGATTCCCGGGTCGATCGCGATCCGGGAAGGGTCTATCCCGGCCTTTGCCGCCTCAACCACCCTGGAAGTGAGGAACGCCCCTATGTCCCCCACTATGTCATCGTAGACGGTATTGGACTGCATCTTGTCAGGCTCGCCCCGCATGTGCATGATTATAGCTGCACCGCCCATCTCCTTCAGGGCATCGATCATCCCCGGACCGCGGAGACCAGAGACGTCGTTCACGATCTCGACGCCCAGTTCCATGGCCCTGCGCGCCACCTCTGCGTGCCTGGTATCGATCGACAAGGGTATCGTGACAGAAGGAGCCAACCCCTGGATCACCGGAATGACCCGAGTGAGCTCCTCCTCGATGCTCACCGGTAGCGCACCGGGGCGGGTCGATTCCCCGCCAACATCAATAATATCGGCCCCTTGGTCTGCCATTGCCAATCCGTGGTCGATGGTCTCTTCGACCGAACGGTGCAACCCTCCGTCCGAGAATGAGTCCGGTGTAACGTTCAATATACCCATCACCAGGGTCCGGTCGAAGCGCAGTTCCCTTTTCCGCAAACGGAGGGGCTGAACGTAGTCGGAATTGAAGTTGCGGAACGCGTCCGCCATTGGCCGGCCCAGTTGACCAAGTTCTCCCTCGTTCACCGAGACCTGATCAAAGAATGATGGCTTGCAGCTCACCATGACCCGTGGGACCTTTGCCTTTCGACAGATGAACGCGTCCTCACCGGCGGCGCGAACCAACCTCACAAGAGTCTCCGCGTCAGCGAGACCGAGATCGTCCCGGAACACTATCGTACGTCCGAATAGTCTTTTCCGGTCGATGTACTCCTCTGGAATCCCGTTCCTCCTCCATTCTGAGACCGCCTCGTCGTATGTAGCATAGGTTCGTACTCTGGCCATGTTCATGCCTCCAGCAATGAGTCTATGAGCTCCACGAGGTCGATGATCTCCACCTTCGACCCGTTATCCAGCTTGCCCACATTGAGATTGTTTACGCAGAACGGACAGGACGTGACCAGCATATCAGCGAACTGGGCTTCGTCCACACGCTTGGCGGCGATCTTCGATGAAAGTTCCGGATAGGCTGAACGCACCCCACCGCCGCCCCCGCAGCAACGCGCCGTCGAGCGGTTCCGGGGCATTTCCCTCAGTTCTGTCCCGGGGATCTGGCGCAGGACGTCCCTGGGTGCTTCGTAGACGCCGCTGTGCCTGCCCAGATGGCAAGGGTCATGGTATGTGATCACTCCTTTCGAAGGCCGAAGCTTGAGGTCCCGCTCAGCTAGGTGCTCTGAGATGTGCTTCACCTTGAATGGCACCTTGACGTGTTTGGGGTACTCCTCCTTGAACATGCGGTAGCACCCAGCACATGATAGGACCACTTCGTCCAGACCAAGATCTGCCATTACCTGCACGTTCTTCTCCATGATCCCATCCACTGTCACGTCGTCGACACCGATGCGCTGGAGGACGCTTCCGCAGCATATCTCGTCAATCACCGTGAAGTCCTCACCCAGCTTGTCCAGTATCGACAATGTGGAGGAGGATGTGCTCTTGTTGCGATAGGCTGCCGTGCATCCGACGAAATAACCTAGCTCTGACCTCTTGGGCTCCCTGCCCAAGGTCTTAGGCACGCTGACCTTCTCGCCGTAGGGATTACCGTGTTTGAGGATGTTGTCCACCACCACACGGTGCCTCGGAAGCATCTTCCCGGCAGCGACTAGGTCCTTCCTCGCCCGCTCGACCACCTCGACCACTTCTATGTTTGACGGACACCGCCTCTCGCAATCCTTGCAGGTGGTGCACTGGAATAGATTCTCCACTACTGATTCGTCTGCTGGTATGTCCTTCTGCAACAGACCGTACGATAGTATCATCCTGCCCCGGGCCACGCTCGGGTCCCAACCGATCCCTTCAAAGACCGGGCACACCGATTTGCAGAACCCACAGTAGGTACAGGTCATCATCGTCTTCTTGACGTCCCTTAGATTCTTTGCCTCGATGTAATCACTCATTCTGCACCAACCTCGGGACCAGGACACTGCCGTCCATGATGACCATGACCTTCGCTTCTGGATCGCGCTCCATGGCCTTGTCCACAGCTGACTGCACGCTGTTGAACGGAGTAATGTTTATCCGGGTGATCAACGCCGGGTCCAGGTCCGTCACAGCGAATATCTTGGCCCACGTCATGATCTCGGCCATTTTCGCCGCCTTGTGGTATCCCAACTTGTACTCGACATTCAAATTCGCCAATATCTTGTGCGGGTCCGTGGACAGAGACATCTGCTTGCAGAACGTGCCTTCGCCAACACCCATGCGGCATTTCGAGACCAGGATCAACGTACCGTCCTGGTTAAGCGCCCACTTGGCATTATCTATCGCCTTCTGCGATTGGTAAAGGTCGATATCCATAGGGTAGTGGGCGATGCTAATCACCACATCTGCCTTCATCTTGATCGGTACGGAGAACACCTCGTTGGCCCAGTCCACCGCCTTGCTGAACGAGGCATGAAGATCACCTGCCGCCACCTTATAGATGTGCTGGTTCCGGTCAAGGACCACCTGGATGGAGAATATCATCTTGTTGTCCACCACATCGATGGCATCCATCATGTCCTCGTGAACTGGGTTCCCATCCAGCATCAGTACTTGCGATTCCTTCCTCATCGCCATCCGATGATTTTGCTCGATGGTCTCAAACGACGCCACTCCGGGAAGGAAGGACTTCCTGCCGCCGGTGTACCCAGCAAAGTAATGCGGCTCCACGCTCGTGATGATCACTAGACGGTCGGCATTCACCGCCATCTCGTTGACATGCATCTCGGTCCCGTTCTTCGAGGTGCCTAGGTGCACCATCAGGTCCTCACGGCAATCATGGGCGTGGACCTGTGCCTTTAGCCGGTCGTACAGTTCACCGAAGATCATTCGGTTCTCATCCTCGGTGGGGGCGCGATGTGTCCCTGTGGCGATCAGGAAGCGCACCTTCGACAAATCAACGTGATCGGTGAGATGCTTCAGCACCGCCGCGGTCGGCGTCGGTCTGGTGCCGTCATTTACGATGAAAACGATGTTGTTCCCGCCTTCCAAGAAATTCTCGATTCTCGTAGCCTCAATTGGCGAGTCAAGCGCCCGGTCCAGCTCCTCATCCTCGTCCGAATGCGGCAGCTCGTTCGGCCTAAGTGTCCCTATGTAGTTGGCGTCCGGGATGTCCAGATGTTGGTGACCATCCTTGCCATATGGTACATCGATTTTCATGTGCGCCTGGGCTCTAATGACCCTCGGGTTCTAAAACCTTGCCACATTTGCCGTCAGGATAACGTGGCAATCATTTTATCCACCCTCCTACCGTGACATATCGATGAGCCGATTGATGGATATTGGAGAGAAGGCGGCCGTTGAGGACCTTATCAAACTGGCGGGAAGCTGCGGTGGAATAGGTCCGGGCGACGATGCGGCAGCGGTCGATCTAGGCGATCGGTATTTGGTGATAACGACCGACATGATCTCCAAGCACACCCACGTGCCCGACGTCATGACCCCGAAACAGGTCGGCTGGACGATAGCCGCTGTCAACTACAGTGACATCGCCGCGATGGGTGCCAACCCGTTATGCTTCGTGGTCTCTATGGGATTTCCGAAGGAGACCGATATCGATTACGTCAAAGATGTCGCCAGAGGCATCAAGGAATGCTCAGAGATGGTCGCCGCCGATTATGTCGGGGGAGACACCAAGGAGTGTTATGAAATGGCCCTCTCGGGCACGGCCATAGGGACGGTTCGCAAGGACGGCATCCTTCTGCGCTCTGGCGCAAAACCGGGTGACCTATTGGCAATGACCGGTTCGGCTGGCTTGGCAGGGGCCGGTTTCATGGACCTATCGCTTGACATAAAACACCCTCGTGCCAGGAAGGCATTGATGGAGCCTATCCCGCGGGTCAAGGAGGCGGCTTTGTTGTCGGCCTCTGGTTTCGTCACATCATGCATGGACACATCGGATGGTCTGGCCTCATCCATCCATGAACTCTCCAAGGCCAGCGAGGTCAACTTCCTGCTCAACTGGGATTCCATCCCCATACCCAATGACGTTTTCGAGATCGCCGAGCTGAAATTATTGCAGGTGGAAGACATGGTGTTGTATTCGGGGGGCGACTACCAGCTATTGTTCACGGTTAAACGGGAGAACGTCGAGGAATTGCACCAGATGCTGGGCAAGGACTTCACAGTGATCGGAGAGGTCAGGGAAAAAGGTTCCAACGTGGTGCGCAGGAGCGGACAATTGCTTCCATTGGAAAAGAAGGGGTTCGAACACTTCAAGGGATGATATGATGAAGGCCAGGTTCTGGGATACTGTAGAAGGGAGAGTGGCGTGCCATCTGTGCCCGCACGAATGCCGCATAACAGAAGGCAACACCGGCATCTGCGGAGTAAGGAAGAACATGGAGGGAGAGCTCTTTGCGCTCACCTATGGCAGGGCATCCTCGATGAACGTTGACCCGATCGAGAAGAAGCCGCTCTTCCATTTCCATCCGGGAAAGGATGTGCTCTCGTTCGGCAGCGTCGGATGCAACATGGGTTGTCTCCATTGTCAGAACTATTCGATCTCCCAGGCCAAGATCACGGACTTTAACCTGCGCGAGCTCACGCCGGAGGATGTGGTTGAACTGTGCCGGAAATCCAACTGCAAGGGAGTGGCTTGGACTTACAACGAGCCGACCATGTGGCATGAGTTCGTCTACGACGCGTCGATAGCCTGCAAATCCAAGGGGCTTTTCACTGTTTTCGTGACCAACGGATTCATCAATGAGGAGCCGCTCAGCAAACTCTCTGAATGCATCGACGCCGCGAACATTGACGTGAAAGGATTCCGGGACGAGTTCTACCGCAAGATATGCAAAGCCCGCCTCCAGCCAGTCCTGGACACGGTGGAACGCGCCCATGATCTCGGTATCCACGTGGAGCTTACCTACCTGATCATCACCGGACGCAATGACTCGAGGGAGGAGATAGACGAATTCTGTCGCTGGGTGGCAAGTATCGACGTCCGTATGCCAGTGCACTTCTCCCGTTTCCATCCGGATTATAAGATGAGCGATACCCCCTCCACCCCCATTATGACCATGGAGATGGCCAAGAACGCTGCGGACGATGCCGGTCTAGGCTTCGTTTACCTGGGCAATATCGCGACCGCTGACGGGGAGAACACGAAGTGCCCGAAATGCGGATCGCTGGCGATAAGGCGCCTCGGGTTCTACTCAGAGACCGTGGCGATGACCAAGGATGGCAATTGCAGCAAATGCGGTGAACCTCTGAACATGATTATCTAGTGGAGGCACGTCGATATCTTGACGCCCTATGGACCTTGATAGACTCCGGGAACTGCTTGGTGAGGCATATGATGTGCATGACTGGTGGCCTTCGAGGTCGACCTTCGAGGTCATGGTGGGCGCGGTCCTGACGCAGCAGACCAACTGGGAGAGTGTGACTAAGGTCCTGGGCCGACTCAGGTCGGAAGGGCTGCTGGAGGTTGATCAGATGGCGATATGCAGCCTCCCACAGCTTGAAACTATCATCAGGCCAGCGGGGTTCTACAGGCAAAAGGCCAAGCGGGTCAAACGAATGGCAGAGCACCTCAGGGAACGGCACGGTTCGGATCCGATGACATTATTGGGTGGGCCGACCGATGAAGTAAGGGATGAACTTCTTTCCCTGGAAGGAATTGGCAAGGAAACGGCCGATTCGATCCTGGTCTTTGGAGCCGGGAGAGCGAAGTTCGTGGCCGCAGCGTATTCAGCAAGGATATTGGGCAGGACGGGAGTGTTCCGATCAGACGATTATGATGAGATCCAAACCTTCGTCGAAGCGAATCTTAAGGGAGGCCCGGAGTCCTTTCGGGACATTTACGCCCTAATGGTACAGCTCTCAAAGGACGCGTGCCGTTCGATACCATGCTGCGAACGCTGTCCCCTGAGATCGGAGTGTGAGTATCCTACTGGAAGAGAAAGAAGATGATGTTACCCACTATACTCGAGAAGATTATCGATGCCGTTATTGGGATCAGGAACGGTATCTTTGGCGTCACCCATAGCCTGGTTTTTCCCGCTGCCTCCAGTTGATCTATCTGTTCTTCGATCGAATCGTCAGGTCTTACGAAGGCGGATATCCTAATTTTGCCATCCTTGATGTACTCCATAGGCCAGACGAACTTGGTTCTGACATCGGGCAGCTCCATCATGTAGCCAAAAAGCATGGCTGGAATCTTCACATCCCGTTTGTACAGGTTGTAGAAAAACATGATCAATGGTACCACCAAGGTCAGCAGGGCGGCGTTGAACAGCACCAGTATCGCAAATGGCATGATGTACTGGGTGGCATCGACGGTCACATGGACCAACGGGAACGGACCGATCATCGGATAGCGGGGCATGAGCAGAGCTATGGCCATCAACGCTTTTGCGTCCGCTCCCCCTTTGATGACATTGAATTGATACAGGAAGAAGATGAGCACGAACAGGATGGGTATTACCAGTAACTGCCAAAGGTAGGCATCGCTCCAGAATTGCGAGATCAGGAGGGACATTATGGCGAAGCTCCCCAGGTAGAGCCCTATCGGCAATGGGTTGATACCGTCCTCGAACATGCCCCTCCTCTCTACCAGCATATCGAAGAAGAACCAGGCCATCGGCAGCAGGAACAGTAGATAGGTCAGGTCCACATTGTCCTGCACTATCTGGATGGCCAATAATGCCAGGCCGGCAACGCCCATCACTATCCAATGGGTATCCGAGACCTCCCTCTTCTTCCAATCGGATATCGAGGCGAAGCATGCAATAGTCAATGCTATGCCAAGCCTGACAAGAGGGAGCCAATCCATGCACCCTGCCAAGAATTATCGGTTATATACCTTTGTTGTCACAATATCGTCCGAAGAAAATATACCTGTGATGGCAGTCTGAAGCTTTTAATATTGTAAAACGATGCGTCTATGTTTCATTTGGTTCAGGGTGTCTGGAAAATGGCGTCGTCAATGGACAGGGGCAAGAAAATGGCATGGCTCATGGTCTTGCCTTTCATCATATTGGTTGTAATGACCGCGGTCTCCCCGACCGTACAGGCCAGCGGTGTCAACGTTTTTGATGTGGACAATGAGAACTATACCCGTAGCATAGTCGCCGCAGGGGAGGCCAAGTTCGAATGGGTCGTCTTCAACAACGACAGCTCGCCCTTCCTGTTAAAAGTAAACGTCACTGGCCTGAACACCGAGAATCTCAAACCCGTGTTCGAACAGAACTTCACAGCGATCAATGCGGGCGATTCGAACACTGTCATCCTCACGATCATCCCAGATCCGGACCTGGCCTCGATGGATGTCGCCTTCCCGGTTATTTTCACATTCACCCAGATGAATGACCCGACACAAACTATCACGGTTACCAAGCAGGTCTCGATACACATCGACTCCGCCTATGGAGTTCAGGCGGGCGAGAACAAGATATTCGGCGTGTGGCACAACAACCTGCCCTCACCGTTCGAAGGTAACTATGGTGCCTTCGCCGTTACCGTATTGGGATGGGTCGCCATCGCATTGATCGTTATGTTCGTTGTGGAACCGCTGCTCCACTTTGCTACCAGGAAGACCGAGACCAATCTGGACGACATCTTGCTCGATATCATGAGATACCCGATTTTCATATTCATCGTAACATATGGATTCGTGGTCAACTCCTTGGAAATCTTGAACCTGCCAAGAGATTACGTGAAGATGATCGAGACGATCTACAGTCTGATGATCATTTTGCTGATTGCCTACGTCGCCTACAAGATATTCCATGAGGTCGTTCTTTACTATGCGAAAGAGTTCTCAAAGAAGACTGAGACTGAGATCGACGATGTCATCGTCCCAGTGATGGAGAAGTTGGGACAGGTCCTCATACCAGTCTTGGCGCTGATCGCCATCTTCAACATGTTCGGTTACGACGTGACCGTCCTGCTTGCAGGAGTGGGCTTCTTGGGCATAGTCATCGGTTTCGCGGCCCAATCAACATTGGCCAACTTCTTCGCTGGACTGCAAATGCTGGTGGATCGACCGTTCAAGATTGGGGACTTGCTCGAGATCGATGGGGGAGACATCTGCGAGGTCACCCGGATCGGCATGAGGTCGACCACGCTGTACAACACCTTCTCACATGAGGAGGTCATCATCCCCAACGACCAGATCGCCAACAACAAGATCGTCAACCTGGTCGAGCCGGACCGCAAGCTCATCATCACTGTCAAGGTGGGAGTGGCCTATGGCTCGGACGTGGAACTGGTCAAGAGGATCATGATCGACGAAGCGGCAAAACACCCGAACATCATCAACGACGAAGGCCACGGGATTGTAGTTCGTTTCAGCGATTTCGAAGCCTCGGACCTACTGTTCAAGATATTCATCTGGGTGGACGATCTCAAGAACCAGTACAAGGTCGGTTCGGACATGCGCGAGGCTATCCTAAGGGAGTTCAACAAAGCTGGGGTCGAGATCCCGTTCCCTCAGTCAGTGGTTTGGCTCCACGAGGCCAACGAGACAGCCAAGAAGGAGTGAAGGAACGATGCCTTCACAAAACCCCTTCATTTAACTTTTGCACATCCAGCGGAAAAGGCTTAAGCGAGTAGCTCCGATTTGAATCAACGAGGGAAAAACATGGAAACGATGATGGCGATCAAGAACCGAAGGAGCATAAGAAAGTACAAGGCAAAGGAAATACCCCAGGATGTTCTGCTCCAAGTCCTCGAGGCAGCCCAGCTGGCCCCGTCTGGCGCCAACAGGCAGCCCTATCACCTCATTGTCGTCACCGATCCTGAGAAGAAGAAGGGGCTTGTGCCGATATGCAAGAACCAGCAATTCGTCGGGGAAACATCGGTCTTCATTGCAGGTGTAGACGATCCGTTGCAGAAATGGAACAGGGTGGACCTCACAATCGCGCTAGATGAGCTGTCGTTGGCCGCCGTCGAACTTGGGCTGGGTACCTGCTGGGTCGGAGCGTTCGACCAGGAAAAGATGGCAGAATATCTTGGCGTGCCGAAAGATAAGGTCATCACCGTCTGTATGGCGCTCGGTTATCCCGATGAGACCCCTGAGGCCAGGTCCCGCAAGCCACTGGCAGAGATCGCTTACTGGAACTCGTATGGTGGGCAGGCAGACTGAACGGACAGACGACTCAAAGACCCCCATCAGGATATCTAAACAGGCATTCGCATCCTGCTGTGATACTGGTCGCTTTGTTCGCCTATGCCTTTACAGCGGTCATTTGAACCTCCCCCTTCTGACGGTGCTGATATTCGCCGTCGGCGTATTGTGCGCGGCGATGCAGCCGCCCCACATGACCCTGACGGCGGACCTTTCTCCACCAGGTACGATGGGGGACTTTCGCATATGGAATTTATGGCCGAATTCGGGCATCATAGTACCCGGTCATCTCCGGAACATTGAAGGATGTGACGGGTGACTGGCCACGGGCGATTTATACTTGAAGCCGCTGCCGGCATAGGCGCATTACTGTTCTTGATGGTTGATTGTCGACGCCATCGATCCCAGGGAGCCTCCTCCAAATTCATAATATCAATGACCTCCCTTAGTAGAGGCAATGGCGGAGATTGGCAGCGGGTCGAACGACCCGAACATCTTCGATTTCGAAGATCATGACATGGCCGAACTAGTCTATCAGGCCACCTCACAGATTCCCAAGGGAATGGTCTCCACTTATGGGGCTATCGCCCGGGCTTTGGGGGATATCAGAGCGGCTAGGGCTGTCGGGATGATCCTTTCCGAGAACCCGACCCCGATCGTCGTGCCTTGCCATCGGATTGTCTACAACGACGGCAATGTCGGCTGGTACTCTGGTAAGGGATGTGGCAAAGAAAAGAAGGAAACCCTGCTCCGAGAGGAAGGTGTCGAGATCGAAGCAGGCAGAGTGGTGGGCCTTCCCAGTCTCCTGTTCAAGGACTTTAAGATTGAGCCTCTGCTGATGAAAATGCGCCTCAGGCAGGAAGAATTGAAACCACAGATGATCCTATACGACGATTTCCCCGAACCGAACGTTCTGGTCGGATTGGATGTGGCGTACAAAGGGGACGAAGCCTTCGCTGCGATGGCCACCAAGGATGTCGCGACCGGCTTCATGATCAGCAATATTTTCCGAAGGGGAAGGGTCAAGTTCCCCTACGTGCCCACCTATCTGACCTATCGGGAATTGCCCATACTTGCTCAGTTGATCGACCGCACCAGACAGGATATCATCTACCTAGTCGACGGGCAGGGCAGGCTCCATCCACGAGGGTTTGGCATCGCTTGCCACCTCGGAGTATCCCTCGATGTGCCCACCGTCGGCGTGGCAAAAAGCCTTCTTGTAGGGAAGGTCGAGGAGAATGACTCAGATGAGTCACCCATTAGGCTGGGCGATGAAATCGTCGGAGTGAGGTTGTCATTGTCTAAGAACCGGCCGCTCTATGTCTCGGCGGGCCACCGGGTCTCTCTTGGCACCGCCGTGGAGATGGTTCGGAAGGCCACGGAGGACAGGGAACGGGACCCTTTGAGGATCGCTGACAGACTGTCCAAAGAGCAGCGCAGGGAACGATCAATGAGGGAGGGCTAATGCGGGTCACCGTCTTTGGGGCCGGAGCCTTAGGTAGCGTAATCGGAGGGCTCATGGTCGATAGCCACGAGGTCACTCTGATCTGCCGTGAGGACCAGGCTCGAGAGATAAATGCGGACGGATTGTGGCTGAACGGGATGGTGGACAAGAAGACGTTCCCACGCGCGTCAACGGATACGAGCGGTTTGCCCATTCAGGACCTGGTCATTGTGACGGTGAAAGCTTACGATACGAGGATGGCATTGCATTCGATCCGTCCATTGCTCGGCAAGGATACCTCAGTGTTGATCGTCCAGAACGGATTGACCATCCTCAATGATGTTAAACAAGTGCATCCAGAGGCTCTGATCGGCACGACCAGCATGGGCGCGCAATACATCGGACCGGGTCACGTTAAACTCACCGGTATAGGGGAAATGATGATCGGAGGTCCTGAAGATGCTCACGATCCAGGCATTAAGGCCATGGAATCGTTTCGTTCGACCGGGATACCCTGCCGCTGGTCGGAAAACATAAAGGCGGACGTCTGGAGGAAAGCTGTGATCAGTTCCTGCATCAATCCTCTGACCGCCATTACCAGGAAGCCGAACGCCGTCCTCATAGATGACCGGATGATCAATGGCTTGGCCATGATCTGTTATGAAGAATCGAGCCGCGTCGCTGTGTCTGAAGGCCTCTTGGAGGCAAAAGGGATCAAGTTCACAGATGTGGAGGATGTCGCAAAGGCTACGGCGATGAACCGGTCCAGCATGCTCCAGGACGTGGAAAGGGGAAAAAGGACCGAGATCGAAAACATCAATGGGGAGATAGTCCGCCTGGGATCACAGGCGGGGCTAGACGTTCGGGTAAACAAGATCCTGGTCAGCCTTGTTTCTGCGATCACAACCTAGTACCACCTCAAATGTTTAATTAGGCGGAAGGCTGCAATATAATCCCGCGATGGTCGACGACGAGGTGGGCTGGAATAATACGGCCCTGCTTACCGAAATGGAAAGGGCAGCCATCATTTCCCGGATACATTCCCTACTATTTTGGGTAGGCAAGTTCATCCCTCAACACGAGATCGTACAGGGAAGGGAGATCGACCTCAGGGATGTTATTTTTCAATTCATTTCCAGGGAGAATCCGACTTCTGACGAGATTCAAGGGGCAATGGATCTGGCCGACTTGCTTGAAATCAAGGCACGGGCCCTGGAGAAGGAGATCAAAGACCGTGAAGTGACCAAGGCTAACGCCTTCACGATGCTTGACGAGATATGCGGATTGTTGAGAGCCGTGGACGACCTGAGGAACTCACACGGGGACGTGGCAAAATATCAGAAAACCGCCCTGATGGCGAAGGTGAATGACGAGAGGAGATGGTTGCAGTTCGTGGATCAGCTCAAAATCAATTGACCATATCACCGCTTGATCATTCAAATCGAGCTTTTTCGGAAGAATTAAAATAGTATCCTAACTTTTACGTTAAGTGCAATACGAAATCAATTAACAATATTGCTGCAAATCGAAGAAGGGATGCATTTGATTGATCATCTCGACGACAAAATCATTGAGATACTAAAAAAGGATTCTAGACGACCATTCGTGGAGATAGCCACGGAACTCAACGTATCGGAGGGAACGATACGCAGCCGGGTGAAGAAGTTATTCGAGGAAGGAGTAATCCAGAGCTTCACCATTAAGACAAGTAGCAAGAACGTCAAGGCATTGATCGAGGTCAAGATCGATGTTAATGTGAACACATCGAAAGTCGCAGGAAATATTGCGAAGTTCGAAGGCGTGTCTGAGGTCTTTGAGGTCACAGGTGAGGAGGACATCGTTGCGATCATTGATGTCACGTCATCGCCACAGCTGAATGAGATAATCGAGCGCATCCGGCGCTTTGACAACGTACAATCCACCAGGACAAGACTGATCCTGAAGGAGCACTTCGGAGGCGAGTGAGATGTTAGAAGGAACGGCAACTGCAATCATCACGCCATTCAAGGAGAACGGAGAAATTGATGAGGAAGGCCTGCGGGAGCTCGTGAGACTGCAGGAGGAAGGAGGTGTGGATGCCATCGTTCCCTGCGGGACGACCGGGGAATCAGCCACACTGTCGCACAAGGAGCACGTCAAGGTCATTGGGATCGTCGTGGACCAGGTGAAGAGGGCAAAGGTCATCGCTGGAGCGGGTAGCAATGCCACGCATGAGGCGATTCATCTGACCAAGGCGGCTAAGGACCTAGGCGTAAACGCCGTATTGATCATCTCGCCATATTACAACAAGCCCACCCAGAAGGGGATCTTCATGCACTATGACGCCATCGCCAAGGCGGTGGATATCCCGATAATCGCTTACAACGTTCCAGGAAGGACCGGATCGAATATCGCGCCGCCGACCGTGAAGCGGCTGGCGGAGATCCCCGGGATTGTCGGTATCAAGGAAGCGTCCGGGAACCTGCCCCAGATCATGCAGATACTGGCCGATGTTCCGAAGAACTTCGATGTTATTTCAGGCGATGATTCCTTCACCTTCCCATTGATGGCGATGGGAGCGAAGGGTGTCATATCCGTGGCCTCGAACGTGGTCCCAAAAATGGTGTCGGACATGACCCACCTCGCAATGGAAGGAGAATGGTCAAAGGCCAGGGACATCCATTTCAGGCTCCTGCCATTGTTCACCAATCTGTTCATCGATAGCAATCCGATACCGGTGAAGACCGCCGTTCGTATGATGAAGAGGCCATCGGGAATATTCCGGTTGCCACTATGTGAGATGGACCAGAACAACCAGGAGGTCCTGCGCAAGACCCTGGTCGACCTAGACCTGGTCTGAGGTGATGGACATGATAAGAGTATCGGTAGCGGGAGCCACAGGCAAGCTAGGCTCCATGGTCTGCTCCTTGATCCAAGCCCATGAGGACATGCGTCTGGTCGGAGCGATCGTATCGCCCAGTGGCGGTCATGTCGGCAAAGAGGTAGCTCCCGGGGTCATCGCGGTGGGCCCAGACGGTCTCGAGGCTGTCCTCAGGGAGACGGACGTGTTCGTCGACGTGACGAACGCACTGATAGCGCCGGGAAACCTGGCTGTGGCAACCGCATCAGGCGTGAACTGCGTCGTCGGTACCACTGGTATCGGTCCTGAGGTGATGAGGGATTTCACCGAGAAGGTCCATCAACGCAATATGTCAGTGGTAGTCTCTCCCAACTTCTCTGTCGGGGTCAACGTCTTCTGGAAGGCGTGTGAGGTGCTAGCCAAAGCACTTGACGGCTATGAGGTGGAGATCATCGAGGTGCATCATGACAAAAAGAAGGATGCCCCGTCCGGCACGGCCATGAAGACGGCGGACATAATCTCAAAGGCCACTGACGTGGATAAGTACGTCTACGGCAGGCAGGGCATGGTCGGCGCCAGGGGGAGAGAGATCGGTATACACGCGGTCCGCGCCGGGGATGTGATCGGAGAGCACACCGTCATCTTCGCGGGCAATCGGGAAAGGATCGAGCTGACCCACCGGGCTCATTCCAGAGAGGCGTTCGTGGAAGGCTGCATCACTGCCATCCGTTGGGTGCACGAACGCAAGGACGGCAAGGTACACACCATGGCGGAGGTGCTAGGGATATGATCAAGATTATGAAGTTCGGAGGCACCAGCGTAGGTTCGGGCGAGGCCATGGACCGGACCTCGGATATCATCCAGAGGGAACCAGCGAAGAAGGCTGTGGTCGTTTCCGCTATGTCTGGGGTCACAAACTCGCTCATTGCCGCCATGAACGACAGCCAGACGGAACCCCGGGGTATGGTGGATAAGCTTCGAGAGAAGCATATGGAAGCCGCCACTGGCAGGATGGACCAGCCCAATATGGACGCATACCAGGTTAGGCTGGAGGATCGGCTTGAGAAGCTGCACGACCTCGTTCAGTTCTATCATAAGAGCGAGGACCGAATCATGATCCAGGACGCAGTGCAGTCCTGGGGGAAAGGCTCTCATCGCTGACGTTGACGTATATTCTGCGGTCGAAGGACGTGGAAGCAGTCCCAATACTCTCCGAGGAAGCGGGAATCGTCGCCAGCGGCATGCCGGGCAATGGTACGGCGGACCTGGCAGCATCGTCGAAGAACCTCAAATCCACCATCGCACCGATGATGGAGGAGGGTTGGGTGCCTGTCATCACCGGCTTCTACGGTTGCGAAAGGACGGGCAGACCGCTCACCTTTGGTCGCGGGGGTTCAGACTATTCAAGTTCCGTCGTGGCCAATGCGCTCAACGCGGACGTCCTGGAGATATGGACCGACGTTACCGGTTTCATGAGCGCGGACCCGCGGATAGTACCGGGAGCCAAGACGATCCATGATATGGATTATGGCGAGGCGGCAGAGCTGGCCTACTTCGGGGCGAAGGTGCTGCATCCCCGTACGATCGAGCCAGCCAAGCGCAAGAACATTCCGGTCTGGGTCAAGAACACGTTCAAACCGGATGCCTACGGCACGAAGATATTCAGCATGAAGGTTACCGGTTCGACGCTGCTCCGGAGCGTGGCCATGAAGAGCGATCTGGTGGTGGTAAAGTTTTATTCATCGGAGATAGCTTACCAGCCGAGCCTGTTGACCAAGATACTTGAATCTGTCAACGCGAACGGCGTTTCCACTTACGCGGTATCCACATCGCTTTCCACATTGGCAGTGGCACTGCCTACTTCCTCGATCGCGGAGGTCATGGAGCGAGTGGGGATGCTCAGAGAGGACATAGAATCCGTCACCGTAAAGGAGAACATGACGCTCATATGTGCGGTGGGGGACAGCATGCTGGAGAACACCGGCGTGGCCGCGAAGGTGTTCGGCGTGGTGGCGGAGGTCGGTGCGAACGTGGAGATGATATCGGAGGGGGCGTCGGACGTTGCGCTCAACTTCGTCGTGCCGAGCTCACAGGCGATCGACGTGATCAGGAAGCTTCACGAAAGGTACATAGGGTGATTTTAATGAGGGAATTCAAGAGCGACAAGGGTCAGATGATCATAGGCGGAGTGAAGGCGACGGACATCGCCGCCAAGTTCGGTACTCCGGTCTACGTAACCGACGAGGATGCCCTGAGGGGCAACTTCCGGCGCATCAACACGGCGTTCCAGAAGAACATGCCGACGCGGATACACTATGCCTGCAAGGCGAACACGAACATGTCCCTGCTGCGCATACTGCAGCAAGAGGGATCTAGCATCGACGCAGTGTCAGTCGGGGAGGTAAGGCTGTGCCTGAAGGCTGGCTACTCCCCGGACCGGATACTCTACACCGGGGTCATGGTCTCCGACAAAGAGATGCAGCAGGTCGTGGACCTGGGTGTGCCAATCAACGTGGACTCGATCAACCAGCTGAGGAGGCTGGCGGGTATGGATAACAAGCATCCCATCTCCTTCCGGGTCAACCCGGGAGTGGGGGCGGGACATCACCATCATGTTGTGACCGGGGCCAAGACCACCAAGTTCGGCGTTCCCAAGGACCAGATACTGGATACTTACCAGGAAGCGCTGTCGCTCGGTTTCAGACCGTTCGGTATCCACGCCCACATCGGGGCAGGGGTACAGGAAACAGCCCCGTTCCTCCAGGTCACCCAGGTTCTCGTGGATATAGCGAACAGCATCCGTGACCACCTCGGACTGGCATTAGAGACCATCGACATTGGCGGGGGCATCGGCATTCCCTACCATCAAGAAGAGAACCACATGGATGTGGATGCACTCGCCTCCGAGGTCTCTAACTACATCAAGCACAACTGTTATGTCAGGAGGTTGGCGATCGAACCGGGCCGTTATCTCGTGGCAGACACGACGGTCCTGCTCACCACCGTGGGCGACATCAAGGAGCACCCGGAGAAGACCTTCGCCGGTGTCGATGCCGGATTCAACACCCTGGTCAGGCCCGCGTTCTACGGGTCCTTCCACCATGTGGCCGTAGCCAACCGGTTCGGTGCCAGGGCGACGTACAATTACGACATAGTGGGACCGATCTGCGAGTCGGGCGATTTCATCGCCAAGGACAGAATGTTGCCCCGGATAGAGATCGGGGACCTGATCGCGGTCTACGACACAGGTGCCTATGGATTCACCATGGCCTCCAATTATAACTCAAGGCCCCTTCCCGCCGAAGTGCTGGTCAAGGAGGGCCAGATGAACCTGATACGCGAAGCACAAACGCTGGACGACCTGATCGCACACCAGAAGATACCGGGAAGATTGATGGTATGAGGTTCTGGAAGTATCACGGTATCGGAAACGACTTTGTATTGCTGGACAACTTTAATGAGAACGCCGACAAGGATCCGACTTGGGTAACGGCGGTCTGCGATCGCCGCTTTGGCATAGGTGCGGATGGGATATTGTACCTGGAGAGGTCGGAGAAGGCCGACGCCGCCATGAGCATCCTTAATTCCGATGGCTCGGTGGCGGAGATGTGCGGCAATGGTATCCGCTGCGTGGCTAAGCATCTCTTCGATTTCGGCATCGTCAAGAGCAAGCATATGACCATAGATACGTTGGCCGGGACCAAGACCATCGAATGCAGTGTGACCGATGACCAGGTCACCGACGTCAAGGTGGGGATGGGCGCAGCGGTATTAGAGTGCGCCAAGGTACCGATGAAATGCCAGGGTAAGTTCATCGATTCGGTGCTGGAGGTGGGAGAGACCAAGATCAGGGGCACGGCTGTCTCCATGGGAAATCCCCACTTCATCACGTTCCAGAGTTTCACGGATGAGGAACAGGAAAGACTCGCTCCACTCATCCAGTCAAACGATTTGTTCCCAAAGAAAACGAACGTCGAATTCGTTAAATCATCGAATGAGGTATTGTCTGTCAAGGTGCTCGAAAGGGGCGCTGGCTGGACAATGGCCTGCGGAACTGGCGCATGCGCGACTGCGGTCGCTGCCGCCATTCAGGGACTGGCCCCGTACGAGAAAGAGATCGAGGTCAGGCTACCCGGCGGCAGCCTGTGGATATTGGTCTCCAAGGACCTCGGCTCGGTGACGATGCGAGGCCCAGCCGCTAGGGTGTTCCAGGGAGAAATGGAGTAGGTGTGGGAAATGGCGTTCGAACAAGCTACCAGATTGAAGAAGTTACCATCTTATCTTTTCGCGGAGATCGAGGAGAAGGTAAGGATCAAGAAGAACGAGGGAGTTGACATCATCGATTTCGGCATCGGGGACCCCGATCTGCCGACGCCGAGCCCCATCGTCGAGGAGATCAAGAAGCAGCTGGATGATCCAGAGAATCACCGTTATCCATCGAGCAGCGGCGAGCTGGACGCCCGCCAGGCCGTCGCGGACTGGTACGAAAAGCGTTTCGGGGTGTCAGTCGATCCGCATGGCCAGGTGGCCATCCTCATAGGATCGAAGGAGGGCTTGGCCAACATCTGCCGGGCTTTCGTCAATCCAGGGGAGAAGGTCCTGTGCCCCGACATCGCCTACCCGGTCTATGCCCAGGGTGCGGCCACTTTATCCGACGCCGTGCCAGTACGTTTCCCGTTGAGGGCGGAGAACAAGTTCCTACCCAATCTTGATCATCTGCCGTCTGACGCCCGGATGCTATACCTAAACTATCCAAACAACCCGACCGGGGCCACTTGCGGAAGGGATTTCCTGAGGAAAGCGGCCATGTGGGCGCTGGAGACGGACACCATCTTCTGCTATGACAACGCATATTCGGAGATGACCTTCGACGGTTATGAGGCACCGAGCGTTTTGGAGTGCTGCAAGAGCAACGAGGCCATCGAGTTCGGTTCGTTGTCCAAGACGTTCAACATGACCGGCTATCGCATCGGCTACGCAGTCGGGGACGCGAACCTGATCGCCGGACTGAAGAAGACCAAATCGCAGATAGATTCCGGTGCACCGAAGTTCATCCAGAAGGCCATGGTAATGGCCTTGAACATGTACGAGACCAAGGAAAAGCCGGAGTGTGTTAAAAAGAACATCGAGGTCTACCAGCACCGCCGGGACATCCTGGTGAACGGCCTGAGGAAGCTCGGCTTCAAGGTAGACCCGCCCCTAGGAACATTCTACATGTGGCTCAAGATCGAGGGTAGCTCTATGAAGTTCGCTGAGAAGATGCTCAACGTAGGCGTAGTGGTCACACCGGGCGTCGGATTCGGCGAAGGAGGAGAGGGCTATATCCGCATGGCCACGACCCAGCCGGCGGAGCGCATCGAAGAGGCCTTGGAACGAATGAGAAAGGTCCTTTAGGATCGTGGGGGGGCGGTCCGCCCCCTCCCTTCTTTTTTCTCCCTTCTTTGAAGTATTCCGTCGATGAGGGCACTTATCGATCGGTTCCATATGTTCATCCGTCTAGAATGAAGGGATCGTTCATTGGGAAACAGGCATGCCATTAAGGATACCATTTGACTGTTTACTGGACCTCACACTTTGCCTGTTCTCGCCGGTATGCTGCCTTGAGCGCTTCAACGACCGGCATCGGCTTGCCGAGAAGATAGGTCTCCAGCGCCCCGCCACCGGTGCTGACATAGGAAAAACGGTCAAACAACCCGAACTTTTCCGCGGCGCTGACCGTGTGGCCTCCCCCAATGACCGTGAATGCTTGTCCGGAAATCGCCGCGTTCATTAGCTCCCTGGTCGCCAACGAGAATTCATCGCGCTCGAAGACACCGGCCGGACCGGACATGAATACTGTCCCTGCGCCGTGCACTACTTTTGAGAACTTGGCCGCTGAGTGCGAACCGACATCCATGATAGGATACTCGGACGGAAGATCCCCGACCTTGAGCTCGAGACGCTTTCCGTGGGCGTCCACTGCAACGTCGTACGGGAGCAGGATCTTGTTCCCTTTCTCATGAAGAAGCTTCCTGGCAGCGTCCAGATTCTCCTGTGTGAACTCCTTCATCAGGATCTCTTCGCTGGCGGGACCAAGGTCGACACCCCTCGCCTTCAGCAGGGCGTTCGCAGAAAGTCCGACCAATATCACCCAATCGGCGATCTGCTTGTTCAGGACACGGTCGATGACCTTGATCGAATCCGTGAACTTGGAGCCGCCCAGGACGAAAACGCATGGCCGCTTTGGCTGGTCGAACACTTCACTCAATGCCGTCAGCTCCTTCTCCAGGAGCCTTCCGGCGGCGGATGGTAGCGTCGCCTGGAAACCGATGAGTGAGCAGTGAGCCCGGTGCGCTGCCCCGAAGGCGTCAGAAACGTAATAATCGGCCAAGGGGGCGAGGTTTTGTACCATTTCGGACTGGGAATGCTCTTCCATGGTCCTTTTTTCCTGTTCGCACTCCGTGTACCGGACGTTCTTGAGGACGATGGCATTGCCCGGCCTCATCGACCTGATCGCCAATTTGGCTTCCTCACCAAAAAGATCGTCGACATAGGGCACGTCAAACCCTAAGTGTTCGCTCAAGGCCTTTGCGTGTTGGTCCAATGGACAGTAGTCCCAATCCCCAGGACGGCCTTGGTGCGCTATGATCACGACCTTTGCCTTCTTCTCCAGGAGCTCACGTATCGTAGGCAAGGCCTGCACGATGCGGTTGTCGTCCTCAAGGCACATATCATGCTTGTTCAGCGGGCAGTTGATGTCCACTCTAAGTATGACGGTCTTGTCTTTGAAATCGAAATCGTCGAGAGTGTTGAATTCTTTCATCTAAATACCCCGACAGGAGATTTGGTCCGGATATGGCCGACTCCCGCGCCGATCCTTTGAGAGCTATCACCTTGTCCTAGATTATTCTTTCGAGATGGACATCGACTGGTAGACACGCCGGCTTAGATCGGCCCATCCCATGATCGTCGAGCTATGCGGAGTTGTGCATGCTTTCCGTTCAATTGTTTATTATCCGATGGGCTGCCTTTAATCTAGGCGACCAGAGGTTGCCAGAAATAAGTACGAAAGCAGGCCTCGGGTTCGATTTTATCATCCGCCTATAACCATCTGGACAGCAGTCATATCATGGTGTGGAATCATGCGCATTGTATTAAATTAAGGAAGGCCATTAATCGCCGGAAGGAACGATATCTTTGGGCTCTAAAGGCGATTTCTGCAAAGATGAAATGTATTTCAAAGCGCTAGTTGATGCTGCCCCAGATATTATTATCATCATTGACCAAGAAATGAACATCATATATGCTAATTCTACATTGAGAAGGACGTTAGGGTTGAACCCGGATTCAATATTGGGTAAGGACATCAAGGACTATGCCCATGTCGATGACCGCCCCATCCTAAAGGAAGTGTTGACCTGGGTCATGTCTGGAGGCACGGCCAAGACGGCCACCCTCAGGGTCAAGCATTCCGCGGGAAACTGGAGATGGCTGGAGTGTCAAGGGATCCTGGTCATCGATTCAGGCGGAGAGAGGAGGCTGGTGGTTCATGCTTCGGACATCACCGACCATAGAGAGTCCGAATCGGCCTTGGAACTGGCCAATAGAAAACTCAACATATTGGGTTCTGCAACCAGGCACGATGTCCTGAACTCGTTGACCGGGCTATTCGGCTATCTTGAACTCGCCGAATCCAAGACCAGTGACGAGATTCTGCTGCGTTATATTAGGAAGGCCAGGACCGCCAGCGAGGTCGTCAGGAAGCAGATGGAGTTTACTAAACTTTACCAAGAAATTGGATCGAAACGGCCCGACTGGATCAGTGTTGGTGAGACCATACGAAGGATATTGAGCTCTTTGCCGCGGAGCGACATACCGGTCACCATTGATGTCGACCCCACCCTGGTATATGCTGACCCAATGATCGAGAAAGCATTCTTCAATCTTATGGAAAACTCGCTCAGACATGGCGAAAGGGTCAGGAATGTCACAGTCAGCAGCATACTAACGGAAGGGAACCTGAGGCTGATTTTCCAGGACGATGGAAAAGGCATACCCGCAGAGGAAAAGGAACTCATCTTTAAACGCGGTTACGGCAAGAACACAGGATACGGCCTCTACATGACGAAGGAGGTCTTGGGAATTACCGGATTGACCATTGTCGAGAATGGATTGCCAGGCAGGGGCGCTCGATTCGAAATTACGGTACCGGCAGGCAAATACCGCCCGCTCGGTTGACCGTACTCGTCTTACTTGCCTATGCCCATGGCCTCATCGGTCTTGTGGATAGACAGCATCGGATCGTTCTCAAGCTTCATCATGGACCGAATGCAATCGATATTCTCCGGGACCACGTCGCTCTCCTGGTGAACCGCCTGATAATAGTAGAGAGTGTTGTCGACAACTTTCACACCATCCTTCCACACGATTATCTCGTTAAAATCACCGCGCGGTCTACCTAGATCTTTGGCGAGCTCCATTATCTGACCGGTGGACTTGATGCCTTCCTTGCCCGAGACCAACTTCACCCTCGGGGCGGAGTTCAAGACCTCCAAGACCTCGGCCTCCTTGACCTTCTTCTTGAGCTCAGCAGCGATGCAATGAACATGCATGAGCGTGGTCGGAGTAACGACCGCCATGGTAGTGATCTTGATCCAGGGCATTATCGTCTGTACATCAGGTCCGTGATGTGTCGGCAATTTTAACGAAGGCTCGATGGAGTTGAGCATGGCGCCTTTCTTGTCCGCGGGATCTGCCCCGCGGCGGATGAGAGAGGCGGTCACTCTTTCCATTCCGAAGGCTCGGTCCAACGGATACAATGTTCGGACCAGGCCGGTGGTGTTACATGAAACGACCCGAACGAACTTGGCCCCCCAGGACTCATGGTAATTCGCCAAAGCGTTGAAAGAAATGCCCGCAAGGCCGTGCTCCTCCCCACCCTGGAAGATTGCTTTGATACCGGCTGCCTCGTACTTCGTTTTGTAGTTCTCGCCAATCCCCCCAGGGGTCGTGTCGACGATGATGTCGACCTTCTTGACGAGATCGTCCAAAGTGCCCTCGATCTTGTAGCCTTCCTTCTCGAAGTTCGCTACATCTTCCTGGCAGGCTGCATACAATGGGTGCCCCTCCCTCACGGCGATATTAGCCTCAAAGCTCGGGCGGGTCTTGGTGACTCCCACGACCTCCATATCATCCTGCTTGGAGACCGCCCAGGCCACTCTCTTGCCGATCGTACCATATCCGTTGACGCCGACCTTGACTTTCATGCCATCCACCTACGCCCCTGCATCCCAGTCTTATTTTATCATCCTTGCGGTGGCACCTAGTTCTTCGTCTCGAAGGTCTTCAGACCGACCTTTATCAGGGCTATGAACAGCGCGACGAATCCCAGGTAGGCTAGGAGAAGCAAGATATTGTCCTCTCCGCTGGCGTAAGTGGCTAAGCCAGCTATAAAACCGACGAAGCCTAGGATCATTATGTTGTTCCCCACGAATCGATGGGCGGATTCCAGGTCGGCTAGCTTCTCCTTGTTGAACTTGATCAACATCTCTGAACCCTTGCGGGTTGACGCTCCGATAAAGATCAAGGTCCCTCCAAGAACGAGGGTTAAAATTGAAAGGTATATCATTGAGATACCGTAGCATCGCACGCATAGATACGTTTTTATTTTACGGTTATCGAGAGACGAAATGGTAGTGGATGAGCGATCCGAAATGTTGCGGATTTGGTCTGGGAATAAGAGATGGCCCTGACATGATCGGTATAAATCGAGGAGGCGACAGAGTCAAGAAATAGATTAAAAAAGAATAGATGAAAAGGGAAAGGATTTCGGGTTTTTCCAAATCACTTCTTCTCTGGAGCAACCTTTGCCTTGAGTTTGGCCAATGATCTCCCGATCAATACCACAGCCACAACAGCGATAATGGTGACCAATATCGCATAGATGAACAGACCCACTCCAGGATCGGCCGTGAACGCCTGAGAGACGACCCATTTAATCGCCTCATTCCATGCCAGGGCAGCGATCAACCCGAAAGCTGCGGTCATCAATGCTGCAATTGTATCCAACACTTGGATTCTAAATGCCATGTTCTCTGCCATTTTATTACCTCAAGACACCATTATATCGGTGCTGAAATGAATATCTCTTGTCAAACATAAAGGTTTCTAGACTGGAATCTAATTTAATTTTGATATATAATATTATTACTTGTTAGTGAGCATAAAATTATATCAATAGGAATATGATAGTTATTCCTGGAGATTATTCGAAACCTTATGCTTGGAAGATGCTGTCGATGCGGCTATCGGGAAAGATGTCCTTATTGCGCATGTAAATGGTGTGCGTGAATAAGGCGGGCAATCCTATACCATCGTAAGGTTCGGTGGCGGATTCATGAACATCCCAGGTATGGGAACGGTCCGGTAGACACCCATCAATGCCAATCTCCGTTTGACCTGCTCCATTTTCCCTTCGGATATTGCTATGCCAACGGACTGAACCCTATCAATACCTTCGAAAGCTTTGGAAGCGGGCAGGGATGTTATCAGTTCAAACCCTTTCTCGATCGAGTCCAACACCACGATCTCGATGAATCTCTTTCTTCCATGGATGTTCATGGCAGGAAAAGCGGAAACCATTCCGTCCAGAAGGCTTCTACCTTCACTAACCGCGATTGTCCAGGGATTCGCTGCATCCTTCGAACTAAACACCTTGGAGCCCTTTACCTGCAAGAATCGCCTTGCCCCATGAAGCGAATAGGCGTCCACAGCATCACTTTCCATCGGCATTGCAGAACCGATGACATCGAGGTTTGAAGCCACCTTAATGGCATAATCGATCGCCTGGTTGATATTGCCCTCGAACAGAACGATGGTGGGAGAAGAACAAAGTTGTTGATTATAGAGCGCTACGTTTAAGGCCAGCCCTCCAGCGTTCTCATCATTGGCCGATGCGGCATCGATGAGCGCCATGCCAGTCATGGGCCCGTTGACGAAGAAGCGGGGCCTGTGGGGATTATCATCAACCATTCTCTTGATCGAAGATCGCGCTAGTCCGCCTCCCCAAAAATTAATAACACCGAATTGAGCCTCACTCAATGCGAACCTAAGAACAGGGCTATCGTGGGCGTAATAGCTAACGGCCAACGCCTCCCTTATAGCGTCCCGGGCTACGCTAGGATGCAGTCGATCGAGAATCCTGAACACGCCCACCACTCCGGCACAGTTGGACCGGGATGGTCTTAAGATCGTGGCATTCCCCGTCAGCACTGAGATCACGGTGGGGACGATGGTCGGGATTATCGAATTACCGGAACTGACAATAAGAGCTGGCCCTACCGGAAGGTGCCAGATATGCTCATTCTCGCCAATCTCGGTAAATCCTTCAAGACTCGAGGGAGCTCCCACCATAGAGCTTCTCAGGCATTTCATAAGACTGCCTGAGGACAGGACGGACGGTATGAAGGCTAATTCCCCGCTGATCAATCGTTCCGAATAGCCAGTGGAGGTAGCCAAGCCCTCGATCAATCCCTCGAACTTGCCTTCCCTCAGATCTCCCTCCAGCATAATACCAAAAGCGTCCAGGACCTCAAGGCGTTCTTGAACGGGAACAGAAACAAGCCTTTCCTGAAGTGATCGTGATTCTGCTAGGAAACGCCCCAGACCGCTCCGGCTGATGACCCTGACGGATCCTGGGCCCACCCTTTCTATGGTAGTGTCAAGATCTAGACCACTGTACTGCTCGATCGCCATATGTCAATACCCTTCTGGGACGCTCCAAGAGATCAACCGACCGGCGGTCCTTGACCTGATCTCGTCTGACCATTGACTATAGGTCAGGAATCGTTCCGGCGTTAAGATATGTATCTTAACGGATAAAAATATCGGAGGCTGTTAAAGTCCGAGACTTGATCGTTCCACGGCATCAGGCTCGATCTAGTCATCATGTGGCATGTGTTCTTCGAGCTCTCCCCCGCAGGCGCGTGTCGAATCCGTGCTTTCGGAGGCGCCCATACGACGAACGAACACATACTCCCTTCCATAATACCTGCTAGAGCCATGGAACCGAAGGATGTCGCCAGGATACACACATTCCATCCATGATGTGATGAAGGGGTTGAATACGCCTAGCAGACCTTCCTTACCCTCCTCATCGATAACTTCGAATGAATTAGGGTCCATCAGGAACACCTGCGACAGCGGATGAGGCACCTTATCCATCACCCCAAATCGGTCCATCATCGAAGTTGCGGTCTCGGTCATGCCGAGCCCATCGATGAACGGGGTTTCTCGGTCGTTACCATCCCCATCCTGGGATATGAACAGCCCCTTGGAGGCTTTGAATATGTCATCGAGGCAAGGCAGGTCGCTGAAATCCTTCATACCACCGCCAGTCATCACAAACCCTCCTTTCCCTAGGTTTATGGGGGGTGCGCCTAGCTTCATTCTGCTGAGTAGCCTCTCTGGACCACCCAGGGCACCTAAGCGTTGATTCAATAGGTGCAATCCCACTGGAGCGGTGAAGAAAGCCTTCGGGGACCGGTCGCTCTTGAAGAAACGAGCTAGCTTCATCCGGTTCGGGACCATCCGTTTCCACATAGTGCCATCCGCCTCACCCTCCATGTCCATCCCCCAGACGATCTCGACCTCTTTTCTCTCCAATGCGGACTCCACGAAAATGACATAGGTGAGCTGCCCGCTGAGCTGCTGCGGGCCCATGAACAGGCCGATCCCTTCGCCCTGTTCGAATCGACTGCCATAGACATACTCAAGGACCCCCGTGTTCCCGAGGATCATCATAGCCAGATCTAATGGGCTTCTATAGACCCGAACCGGTTCCTTCTTGGATGTCCCGCTGGAGCTCAGGGTTCGGCCTCCCTCCTCGAACACTTCGGTGAGTAGGTCCTTGTGACCGTCCCCTCTCAGAGTGTCGGAAGGCACCGCCAACCGTGCTAGGTCATGAACGTCCGCCTTCACCGGGTCGATGTCAAGATCGTCCAACATCCTAGCACAACGGACGCTCCGCCTGTGAAAAAAGTCCAGGGATGACCGGATACATTCCAGCCGTAGTTTATCCAGTCTTTCCGGGGGCATCGAGAATAGTGACATATCGTTCATTAGTTCCCACATCCGATGCACATGCGGGTCGGCGAGCATCGAGCTCTTCGATGCGGTCGCGAAAATGCTCTCGACGTCGAAGGACATGTCGGTTCACAACCAGTTGAGGACTTACTGGAGATATTACCCACTGATTGTAATAAAAGCTTCCAGCGTTGCCGTTCTCAGCACCGATCCGATGAACTCGGTCTTTGAATCCGTATACGCAGTCCGGTCGAAACGATACCGTTTGGCGCTGGTCAGTTTAAGGTCGGCGTATTGGGACCTTACTGCCAGATGTGAGATCAGGTAATCCCTGAAGATGATATGCCGCCAGAATGCCCAGCTATAGAGTCGCACCACATGCACATGGTGGGTACGTAGGGCCCCTTTCCGAAAGAACAGTCTGTCAGGCTCTCCGCCGTCTCGCATGTGGATATAACCTGACGATTCCAGTGACGCGATGATCTTGCCTTCATCAAGGTCTCTGACCCCCACGAGTATGTCGATGATAGGCTTGGCGCACAAGCCCGGGATGGTCGTGCTTCCCACATGCTCAATGACCGGTTTTGAATCGTTCAACGCCCTTGCTATCTCACTGGCTTCCAGGTGGAATATCAATCGCCATAGTGGGTTGTAGTCGACTATTTCGATAGCATCGGTCATGTCGTTTTGTGACAATAGAACGTCATCAATAGGGACGGTATTAATCCATTCCTAATCCGATGATCTTAGATCATTTGGATGGCTGGGCCTCAGACCCTATATGCTTCAGCACCAACCGCGGATTATCAAGAAATGTTAATATATCGACCATTGCCTGTTACCGTTCGTGTCAATCAACACATGCCAACGCGCCATCGTGCTTTTGCGTGTAGACGTAGTGTTGCTAGTATTGTGAGTAAGGCTCCTTTTCTCGAAAAGGGTGTCCAACCATATAAGAAAAAACTGAGGGTTAGTCCATGAAAGGCTCCAAAGCGGTGTTGACGTTGCTGGAAAGGCAAGGGGTGGACGTGATGTTCGGTTATCCCGGCGCACAGACCATCCCGATATACGATGACCTGATCGATTCTAGCATACACCATGTCCTGGTACGCCACGAACAGGGGGCCGCGCATATGGCAGATGGTTATGCCAGGGCGACGGGGAGACCGGGGGTTTGTATGGCCACCTCCGGCCCTGGGGCTACCAACCTGGTCACCGGAGTGGCGACCGCCTATGCTGATTCATCTCCAATGATCGTGCTCACCGGCCAGGTCCCAACTGGCATGTTGGGCAACAACGCTTTCCAGGAGGCGGATGTGTTCTCGCTCATGATGCCTATCAGCAAGCACAACTTCCGTGTGCTTGACCCTGCCCAGATTCCAGAGGCGATCAAACGTGGCTTCAGCATCGCCATGAACGGCAGGATGGGGCCGGTCCACATCGACATACCCTCGGATGTCATGAGAGAGAACGTGGACGAACAGACCATGCAAGAGGAGTTCTCTGTCCCCGAACCTTTCGAGGACCTTTTCGGCGTCCTGGAGGCGGTCAAACTGCTGAAGGCGGCGGAGAGGCCGATGCTGATGGTTGGCGGCGGTGCGATGTGGGCGGACGCCGGACCGGAGGTCGCCAAGCTAGCAGAGATGCTGATGGCACCGGTGGCGACGACCATGATGGGCAAGGGCATCATTCCGGAAATGCACCCGCTCTCCATGGGCATGATCGGAATGCATGGACGCGAGATCGCCAGAAGGGCATTCCTAGAGTGCGATGTGATGTTCGCCATCGGAGCTAGGTTCTCGGACCGTTCCTCAGGCCTTTCATCAGACCTCCCGGAATCGGTCAAGATCATACACCTGGACGTGGATCCGATGGAAGCGGGTAAGAACACCCGGACAAAGGTCAGGCTGGTCAGTGACGCGAAGAAAGGCCTGCAGCAGATCATCAAGGGACTGGGGTATTCCAAGGGAGAGAGCGCCTGGTCGATCAGGATGAAGCAGATGCGCGAGCAGTGCGAGTGCAACCTGGACATGGGTGAGACACCGATTAGGCCACAGAAGGTCATGTATGAATTGGCGCGCATCCTGGATGATAGGGCGTACATCGCCACTGAGGTCGGCCAGAACCAGATGTGGGCTGCACATTTCCTGAAGATCAAGTACCCACACCACTTCATCAGCTCAGGAGGATTCGGGACCATGGGCTTCGGACTGCCGGCATCACTCGGGGTCAAGTACGCGTTCCGGGAGGAGCAGGTGGTGAACATCGCCGGTGACGGTAGCCTGCAGATGAACTTCCATGAACTGGCGACCGCCATGAACGAGGACCTGCCGGTCATGATATGCCTTCTGAACAACGGCTGGCTGGGAATGGTCAAACAGTGGCAGAAGCTGCTGAACGACAAACGGTATTCCGGAGTCGATATGGGACTTAACCCGGACTTCGTCGCGCTTGCTAAGGCGTACGGGGCCGACGGCATCAGGGTCGAGAGGCCGTCAGAGCTGGCTGAGGCGTTCAGGACTGGACTCGGATCTGACGTCCCGATCATCATCGACATCCATGTGGATCCGGAGGAAGACATTCTGCCGATGCAGCCTGGGGGCTGGGGTTGTGGCGACATTATCAAGGGAAGATGCAACTGGGCCAAGGATTGTGGCAATCATATGAATAAACCGATAGAGGGTCCGAAGGTGTTCCCTTCATGATGCATGAAGATCTGGATGGCTCGATGATGGCTGCACATACAAAGCCATTTCTTTCTTTTCAAGAAATGTTATATATGTTTCCTCCTATCATGATAGACTGTGTCAGGCATCACGTGCGAGACTGGCGTCTTGATTTTGCGTGTAAGCGTAGTGATGACTGTCATTTAGATGAGGCATCCTTTTTTCTAAGAGGGTGTCCTCGATGATTGCAGGATTATGGGGGATTAGTTTATGAAAGGCTCCAAAGCGGTCTTGACATTGCTCGAAAGGCAGGGCGTGGACGTGATGTTCGGTTATCCCGGAGGGCAGGCGTTGCCCATCTACGACGACCTGATCGATTCCAACATACACCACGTTCTGGTACGGCACGAGCAGTGCGCCGCGCACATGGCTGACGGCTACGCGAGAGCGACGGGTAAGCCCGGAGTATGTCTGGCCACGTCAGGCCCGGGAGCTACCAATCTGGTCACCGGGGTGGCGACCGCCTACGCCGATTCGTCACCAATGATCGTTCTCACTGGACAGGTTCCCACCGGCATGATCGGGAATAACGCTTTCCAGGAGGCGGATGTGTTCTCGCTGATGATGCCGATCACCAAGCACAACTTCCGGCTGCTCGATGTGAAGCAGATCCCGGAAGCGGTGAAAAGAGGTTGGGGCATCGCGCTCAATGGCCGGATGGGCCCGGTCCATATCGACCTGCCATCGGACGTCATGAAGGCACAGATCACCGAGGCGGCAATGGAAGAGGAGTTCCCGGTCCCGGCCCCATTCGAGGACTTGTCAGGCATACTTGAGGCGGTCAAACTGATCAAGGATGCGGAGAGACCAATGCTGCTGGTCGGCGGCGGCGCTATGTGGGCCAATGCCAATCAAGAGGTCATGAAACTGGCAGAGATGCTGATGGCACCGGTGGCGACGACCATGATGGGCAAGGGCATCATTCCGGAAATGCACCCGCTCTCCATGGGCATGATCGGGATGCATGGACGCGAAATCGCCAGGAGGGCATTCCTCGAGAGCGATGTTATAGTTGCGATAGGTACCAGGTTCTCAGACCGGTCGTCCGGGCTGCCATCTGAACTGCCGGAAGCGGTCAAGATAATCCACCTCGACATCGACCCGATGGAGGCTGGCAAGAACAGCCATACGAAGGTCAGGTTGGTCGGCGACGCAAAGAAAGGCCTGCAGCAGATCATCAAGGGACTTGGACGCGCGAGAGGAGAGAGCGCTTGGTCACTGCGGATCAAACAAATGCACGAGCAGTGCGAATGCAATAACGATATCAGCGAGATGCCGATCAAGCCGCAGAAGGTCATGTACGAACTGGGAAGGGCGCTCAACGAGCACGCCTACGTCACCACCGAAGTGGGGCAGAACCAGATGTGGGCAGCCCACTTATTGAAGATCAAGCATGCGCATCATTTCATCACCAGCGGAGGTTTCGGGACAATGGGGTTCGGGTTCCCGGCATCTCTTGGCGTGAAGTATGCACACCGGGAGAACCAGGTCGTCAACGTTGCCGGGGATGGAAGCATACAGATGAACTTCCACGAGTTCGCCACCGCCATGAACGAGGACCTGCCGGTCATGATCTGTCTGATGAACAACGGATGGCTGGGCATGGTCAAGCAGTGGCAGAAGCTGTTCAATGAGAAGCGCTACTCTGGAACGGACCTCAGGCTCAACCCGGACTTCGTGGCTCTGGCCAAGGCGTTTGGGGCGGGCGGGATAAAGATAGAGCGACCGTCGGAGATCAAGGAAGCGTTCCAAAATGGCCTGAGATCGGACGTCCCGATCCTGATCGATATCCACGTGGACCCAGAAGAGGATGTGCTGCCGATGCAACCGGGTGGAAAACCCTCCAAGGATGTCATAATGGGCAGGTGCAACTGGGGAAGGGAGTGCCGGCCGCAGACGCCGGTGAAGATAGAATCGCCAGGAGTTTTCCCGGCATGAAACTAGCTCAAATAATGTTTATATCTGACTGGATATCTGGAATAAAAATAGAATAATGGAACAGGTGAAATAAAATGGCAAAAATCTACCATGACTCTGACGCGGACCTCAAGGTCCTGAAAGGAAAAAAGGTCGCTGTTATCGGATTCGGAAGCCAGGGGAAAGCACAATCCATGTGCATGCGCGACTCCGGCCTGGACGTCGTCGTAGGCCTCAGGAAGGGCGGCAAGTCCTGGGAGGATGCGAAGAAGAACGGGATGAAGGTTGCGCCGGTCGCGGACGCGGTCAAGGGCGCGGACGTCGTCATGATCCTGATCCCGGACGAGGTCCAAGGCAAGGTCTGGAAGGAAGAGATCGAACCTAACCTGAAGGAAGGAGCGGCAATTGATTTCGCGCACGGTTTCGCGATCACCTTCGCCGTCATCAAACCCCCGAAGAACGTGGACGTCATCATGATGGCCCCGAAGTCGCCGGGACCGATGGAAAGGCAAGTATACCTCGAGGGTTTCGGCGTCCCGGCACTGATCGCTGTACAGCAGGACTTCACCGGCAACGCCAAGAAGATCGCCCTGTGCCTGGCCAAGGGATTGGGCGCGACCAAGGCGGGAGTCATCGAGACCACCTTCAAGGAAGAGGCGACGTCGGACCTGTTCGGGGAGCAGGCCGTCCTATGCGGCGGAGTGACCGCCCTCATCGAGGCCGGATTCAACACACTGGTCAAGAGAGGTTACCAGCCTGAGATCGCCTACTTCGAGTGTCTGCACGAGCTCAAGCTCATCGTCGACCTGATCCAGAAGGGCGGAATGATGAACATGTGGACCAATGTGTCCAACACCGCTGAGTACGGCGGACTGTCCACCCGCGATAAGGTCATCAACGCCCAATCCAAGGAAGCCATGGAAAAACTGCTGGATGACATCATAGCTGGCAAGTTCGCCAAGGAATGGGTCAAAGATGCCAACGGTGGCATGAAGAAGCTCCAGTCCATGGAGAAGAAAGAGGCCGAGAGCGAGATCGAGGTCGTGGGAAAGGAGATCCGCGCATTGTTCGAGATCAAGGCGGCCCCAAAGGCTAAGAAAGTGCCCGCCAAGAAGGCTCCGGCAAAGAAGAAAGGCGGGGCGTAATCAACGCAGATTGCCCGAAACACCTTCCTTATCTTTTTTGGATTCGTATGAGGGACCGAAATCATAACTAGCTTCCAGCACATTATTGGTTCAATAAACGGTGATTTCTTGTCAGGCGAGTCTATCTCCATCATGTGCCCTTTTTGCCAACATACTCTAACCTTGGGGTCCCAAGACCTGCCGTTATGGACGATCTCGATGTCATCGCTGAAGAGGACATGCCCAAGATGCAAACGACCTCTGACCGTGGACATCGAATACACGGTGAAGATCGTAAAGATCAAGTGAGGTGATTCATACGACAAAGATCGTGATGCGCACCAGATATGAGGAGTTCGAGATCGAGCTGAACGATTCCACTACGGCCGATGCCCTTTACCTAGCCCTGCCACTAGAGCGTGAGATCAACGTGTGGGGCGGGGAGATCTACTTCGAGGTCCCGGTCCATGATAGGTTGGAGAACGGCAAGAAGATCATGGAGGTGGGCGAGGTGGCCTATTGGCCGGAGGGCGATGCGTTTTGCATCTTCTTCGGACGAACCCCTGCTAGCAAGGGAGATGCTCCTGAGGCATACACACCGGTCACGCCATTGGGCAAGGTCGTCACCAACCTTGACAAGCTTGAGGAACTGGCAGACAAGACGACCATAACCCTGGACACAGGATAGATGGAGAATCGATTGCGAGTCTTCCTGAAGTTCACAATCTTTACCAATACATTGATTTTGGGATAGCGCCTGAAATATGGAAAGGAACGAACTGGATGAAGAATCTGCTTTGGTGGCTTATAGCAGGGTCAAAGGGCGGCATCAACAGGGCCCGCATCATCGACCTACTCCATCAACGGCCCTACAATTCCAACCCTGCATCATCGTGGGCGGGCCGGGGTGCATATGCATGAATGCCGTCAGGCCCGACGGTAGGGCAATGATCGGGGCCGCCCTATCCATAACCATTATGTCTAGTTGTGGCGGGTACATTACGTACACCGCCAGTGGGGCAAGCATCGGCATCACGAACAGGTACGACCGAAATCGGTGGTCCTTGATCCTCGTGAATCGGACCGCCAAATGGACACCGACGAAAAGGGCCATACTGAGGACCAGAGGATAATAGAAGTACGGCTGGAGGAGCTGAAGTGCCAACCAGCTCAGGTCGTCCATACCTAGGCCCCCTCCACGCTCGAGCTCATTCGGTCGTTCCTCCATCACTTCTTGGACGTCTCTTCGGTGAAGCAGCTGGCCACCATGCCCTTCCCGAACTTGTTCACCAGGCTTCCGATGATCTCCCGGACCGCGTGTGAATTGAACTCCTCCTTGCTCATCTTGGGCCAATATTTGTAGAGAAGCCCGCCCTTACCGCGCTCGATCGATCGTTCCAGATAGCCTTTCTCGTGCAACCGGTCCATGGTCGACATGACAGTGGTGTAGGCAATCTTGCCCTTGTCGTTCAGAACGTTATAGCAATCCCTGACGGTAATGGGGTAGCTGTCGAAGCTCCATATCGCCTGCAGTACCTTTGCTTCCAAAGGGCCGAGGAATGATTCCAGATCGGCGCCGTTCAGGTTATATTGGGGTATTTCGCAGGGCTTGTCTTCCATTGGAACCGTTTGGTACTATAGCGGATAGTAGTAATAAAGTTTGGGCTCAGGCGCCGTATGAGTTAAGTGAAGACCCTTACCGAGGACTTCGAGGAACCGGGATGGGCCGTCGGTCCGAAGTCTCACTTCGACCCGATCGATCTCGATCCCCTCGAAAGCCACCGACGGCAGTATCCCGGAACGGATGACCGTAGTATCGTTCGCCACCTCTCTTACGTTCTTCAGGGCGTCATACATGTTCCCGGCGCACAAAGCATGGTTGACGGTCCCGGTGATGGCGCCCTTCTCGATCCGGTAGGCGCAGCGTATCTCCAGGCCGAAGGCGCCGGTTATGCCGCTCGCGTCCGCCGAGGCCAGTCGGCCGATCATCAGGCCCTCGTCGATACCGGCAATGACCTGCTCCAGGCTCTTGGTCCCGGGCTTCACCACCATGTTCACCGGGTCGATGTCGATACCGTTACGGTATAGGTTCTGCGAGTCGATGGGCGACCGGCGCATCGCGTTCCCGGTGGGCTTTACCCCCGCCTTCTGCGCATTGTAGGAGTCGTACAGGAACGTCTTCAGAACGCCCCGGTCTATCAGGACCTTACGGCCCGTCCGCACCCCTTCGTCATCATATCCGGAGGAGAGCATGCCCTTTGTGTCGAAAGGATCGTCCAGCATGGTTATGCTCGGAGAGGCGACCTCCTTGCCCGCCATTTCTGCCCAGGCAGAACGGTGCCGGTGCACGTTCTCGGCGCTGATCGAGTACGATACGGTCGACTGGAGAAGTTCCTGCAGCTCGATCGGGGGGATGATCACCGTCATCTTCCTCTCGCCTTCGAAAGGCACCGCCTTCATCGAATCGATTGCCCCCTGGCCCAGATGCTTGCCGAACTCGTCGGTGTCAAAACCGGCCAGGTGCGGTGAGAAGAAGCTCCGGGCGCCCTCGCCCGGTTTCGCTCCCTCGGTCATGGAGGTGAAGTGCGCATAGATCATCGTGTTGCGGTTTTCGGTCTCGACACCATTCGTGTTGACCAACATGGACTGGATGGCGGCGACCCGGATCAGACCGCTGGGCACCTTCACCTTGCCGGCGGCCACCGCGGATGCCACGATGCCCTTTGCCAGGTCGGTTATGGTGTCAGCGTCCATGGCGGAAACGGCCTTGTCATAGACATTGGGCGACTCCGCACCTTTATCGGAAAGCGGGAAGCTCTTGAACACCGGGTCCGGTTGCGACACCCCGGCCAGCTTGACCGCCTTGACGGCGCAGCTTTCCGAGTCCCGCACGTTCGAGTAGGTGGACGAGGCCTGACCCATCTTCTTCGCCCGGATCACTCGGACGGATAGGCCCTGGTCGGTCTTCTCCTCCACGTTCTTGATGGTGTTGTCGTCGACGTAGACCGACAAGGTACGGGAACGCACGGCGAACACCTCAGCGTCATTGACTCCCTCGGATAGAGCGGTCTTGATCGCCTTCTTCATGATCGGTTCCAGTTGCATCTCAACCGCCTCCCAGCGTGATCTTGGACCTGACAATACGGCCCTCCCGACGAAACGGGAACGAAATCCTCTATCCCCTTACCGCAGGTGCCGCCGTCGAACAGTACCTCCTTGCCCACCGCATCGGTGGTCTTCAGGATCTCCAGCGCGCTGCCGGTGAGCGTGAAGGAACGTAACATGTCGGTCACCTTTCCGTTCTCGATGAGGAACCCGCGCAGTGCCTTGGCCTCGAATCCACCGGCCACCGGGTCCTCCATGCCGCTGATCATGTGATCGGTGAGCACGCCGAACTTGACATCTTCCAGCATCTCCTCCAACGTCGCGTCCCCTTTGTCGAAGAAAGTGTTGGTCATCCGTACCCAGACCCGGTGCCCGAAGTCCTGTGCTCGGCCGTTCCCGGTCGGTTTCATCCCCATCTCAGCCGCTGTCTCCAGGCTGTGCATGTACCCTTGGTAAACACCGTCCTTGATGATGGTGGTGTGTGAGGAGGGAGTCCCCTCGTCATCGAACGGATCGAACCGTGGGCCCCTGGTATCGTGCCATCGTCCACCATGGTTATGAGCGGGCTTGCGACCTGCTTTCCCACGACGCTGCTGAGGAATGAACGCTTCTTTACCACCTCGTCCGCCTCGGAGGCGTGGCCCATAACCTCGTGCGCCAACAGACCGGATATCATCGGGTCGCTGATCACCGTCTGCAACCCCGACGGGGCCTTCTTGGCCTTGAGCATCTTGACGGCCTCTTCGGCGGCATGTTTGCCGAAGGCCATTATGTCGGCTTCCTTGATCATCTCGAAGCCTTTGGTTCCGTCGATCAGGTCGAAGTAGTACTCGGTCCGGTCACCTTCGTGCGCAACTGGTTGAGCGAACATTCTAGCCCTGACCTCTTCCCATTGAAGCGAATCACCGAACGAGCTTATCAGAAGGTTGTTCTTGACCTCCTCGCGGTACACCGAATTAACATTGACGACCCGCTCATCGATCTTCTGTGCTCGGTCCAGGTCCTTGATTATCGCTACTTTCTCCTCGATCGGGACCTTGGAAGGATGTATCTTGACCTGCGCCGGTACCTTGGACCGGTTAGACTTGCGGTCAGGGTACTTCTTTCCCTTGGCCGTCCCGTGTTTGGCGTTGAGGACCGACCTCAAGGCCGCATCCATGACCGATTCGTTGCCCAGGTCAACGGTCGAGGCGTACCCCCAGGAACCGTTAATCCGGGTGCGTAAGGATACGCCTTCCAGCCGTCCGTTGTCGATGTTTCGGACGCCGCCGTCGACCATCACTATGAAAGTACGGTCGATAGCTTGATGGCGGGCATCACAGAACTCCGCTCCTTGGTCCTGCATCGTCCTTACGGCCTTGGTCAGTATGTCCTCCATTTAGATCACCATGAACTCTTTCTTGGCGTCAGTGAGCACCTCGCAACCGTTCTTGGTCACCCGGATGTCGTCCTCTATCCTGACACCGCCTTTCCCCGGAAGGTAGATGCCCGGCTCGACAGTCATCACCATATTCTCCTCCAGGATAATCTCCGACGTGGGGGAGAACCTTCCGCCGTCATGCACGGACAGGCCAATCCCATGGCCTAAAGAGTGGATAAAACGGCCTTTGTACTCGGTCGCATCGATGATATCCCGGGCCACGGCGTCGATCTCCTTGGCCGCCATGCCCGGCTGGATGGCATCGATGGCCGCCAGCTGCGACTGAAGAACTATCTCGTAAATATCCTTCTGCCACTTCTCCGCCCGTCCAAAGACGAACGTCCTGGTCACGTCTGAACCGTACTTATTGTAAAGCGCCCCGTAGTCGAAGAGCACCATGTCCCCTTTCTTCAGCTTCCGGTCGTCCGGTTCGTGGTGAGGCTCGGCACTGTTCGGACCCCATGATGCGTTCGTGGTGAAGGAGGTCGATGACGCGCCCATCTTCATCATTCGATACCCGACCTCGGCCGCCGCCTCGTACTCGGCCATCCCTTCCTTGACGATGTATGGCAGTTCCTCGCCCACCCGGGAGGCAATATGGCACGCCTTCCTCAGCCGCTCGATCTCATCCGGGTCCTTGACCAGACGGGAGGCGGCTATGCTGGATGAAACGTCCACGATCTCAGCCCTGGGGGGCGGCCATCTTGATGTTCATGAGATTGACGTAGGTCAGACCGTGTCCGTTGATGCCGATACTCTTGGCATGACCGAGGGAATCCCTCATAAGGTCCATCTTTTCATCGATCCCTTGGAACACCGTGATCTCCGCCTTGGACCTCCTGGCGCTGGTTTCCTCCAATTGACTTGTCAGCATCCGGACCTTGCCGTCCGGCTCGATGATCGTAACACAACCCTCGAAAAGCCCGGCCTCAGTCCCGGCGGCATAGGAGAACGCCATGTCCAGGTTCGGCTCGTCACCGTTAATAAGAACGATAGCGTCGATATCTTGACTGATCTTGCTGAATATCCTCTTTCCCCTTTCTGTCATGGCGAAACCCTCTATACCTGGATGATGCCCGGCTCGTGTCGGGCTGGATAGATATGTTCTTCAGACCCCGATCCAGACATTGCCAGCTATACGCTTGATGGCGGCGATCGCCGACAGGGCGGCGAGATATGAAGTGGCAGGATTAGACGGGAAAGGAACGTTATCGGTTTCGGCGATTATCTCCCCGAAAACGCCTTTCACGATCAGGCGATGTGAGTTGCAGTCGCACGTAGGATCGCAGATGAGCGTGACCATGGTCTTGTCCAGCCCCAGTCCGAGCAACGCGATCGTAGCGGAAACGTTGACGTTCTTGGGGAAATGGACCACCGCTTCCCGGGCTGGTCCCTGGAATATGACGGTCCGCTCTGTAAGCTTGTCTACATCGATGCCTTTCTCCTTCAGGTAGGGCACGTCCTTGAAGCTCTTGGGACCCTTGATGCTGTGCAGTTCGACCGAGTCGATCCGGTCGGCAGAAGCGGAGTGCAGCCCATCCGTACCGCAAACGGCACCGGACGGAACGTAGAGGCGCCCGCCCTTCCTCTTGGCCAAGCCGAAGCACTTCTCCCGGAACTCATCGTCGGCGAAGGCGCCGACGCTGCATGACCAGGACGTCGTTCCCATGACCCAGGATTAATGGGACGTAATGTTTGACCGCATCCTGGCTGGCCGCTTCGACGACCAGGTTTACGTTCTTCAGATGGGCCCTGACGCTCTCATCAGTTGGTGAAATGAACTTTGCCTTGCTGAAGCCCTTTACGCACTTCATGGCGCGTTCCTCGTTCTTGTCAGTAATGTAGAACGAGTCCACTTCTGGCATGTCGTCAATCGCCGTTGCCAATGCCGCGCCTATGGCTCCGCTTCCGATGATGAGGAGACGCATGACCACCACAATCGTGGAGCCGAGATATAACTATGACGTAACGACAAATGGAATCACACGATATTCCAGATGCCGAATGAACCGGTCCTGACCATAAGCAGGCAAACTGTGCACAATAATGATAGAAAAGGGAAAGAGTTTGGGGCCTTAACCTCAGCCCCTACACGGCGACCGGAGCAACCACCGCTGTTTTCATGCATTCAATGTGATTTATCTCGTCGTTGCTCATCACCGTGTTGAGGTCCACGAGCATGACCAACCGGTCATGCAGCTTGCATAGTCCTGTCAGGAAGTTCGTGTCCGTTCCTCCGGTCAGTGTTGCTGGTGGGAGGGATATGCTTGAACGGGGAACGCGAATGACATCCTCTACCGCGTCTACGATTATCCCAATTGGGCATCGCCGATCTCGGCGATGATTATCCTCGACGCGGAAGTGATGCCCATGTCTCCTTCGATGACGATGTTCAACCTCTTCTTGAGATCGATCATGGTCGTGCTATCTGATCCGCAAGGTTCAGCACCCTTTCGATGAAAGGGGGCATCTTTGGGATCTGGCGATGTCCTGGACCTTCCCGATCTCACTGACCTGGGAGACCTTGATGCCGAAGGTCTCATTTCCCAGCTTGAGGAGACTATCTGCTCCTCGTCCCCGGTGAGCTCTACCTTTTCTCTTCTCCTGCGCATTCTAACACCTCAGTTCTCTGCCTCGATTCCCCTCTTGCGGAGGGCTTCCATGACCTTGTTTGGCATCTTAGTGGCATCCGTCTTCGTCGTTTTTGACGGTGCCTTTGTGGTCATCACTTTCTTTGGAACAGACTGTCGCGGGGCCTCTACTTTGGTCGGTCTCGCGACCTCTTCCGTTCCGATGTTGAACTGCCCCGCGATCTTCTGCAGGTTAACGGCCATTTCCGACAGCGCCTGCGCCCTGGCGGTCATGTCCTCCATGCTGGCGGTCAGCTCCTCGGTCGAAGCGGCCGATTCCTCGGACGCGGATGCGGTCTCCTCCGCGATGCTAGCGATGCCGTCGACCGACTTCGCCGCCCGTTGAGTTCCCTCCTTCTGCAAGTTCATCAGGTTGGATATCTCGATCGACGCCGGAGGTGGTCGTCGCAGCCAATCCCTGGATGTCCCCGAACGCTTTGCCTGTCAGTTCGATGAACTGCATCCCTTCAGCGGTCTCCTTGGTCCCGCGTTGCATAGCCTCGACGGCCTTGGCGGTCTCGCTCTGGACTTCCTTGATCATCTTGGAGATCCGTTCCGCTGCCTCACGCGAGTCTTCCGCAAGGTTCTTGACCTCTTCCGCGACCACTGCGAACCCTCTTCCTTGTTCTCCCGCCCTGGCCGCCTCTATTGCGGCGTTCAAAGCGAGCAGGTTCGTCTGGTCCGATATGTTGGTGATGACGCTGACTATCTCGCCGATCTCCTCGGACCTCTTTCCGAGCGATTCGATCACGTTGGCGGATTCGATCACGACCTTCTGGATCACCTGCATCTTCTTGATCGTGTTCTCGACGGTCACCTTCCCGGCATTGGCGCTGTCGTTGGCCATCTTGGCCGTCTCGGACGCTGCCAGGGAACGGGCCACCACCTGTTCGACAGATGATGACATGCCCTTCATCTCCCTGGCTGTCTCATCAACCTGGGCTGCTTGGCTCTGTGCGCCCTTGGATATCTGCTGGATCGCCGACGATACCTGTTCGGTCGAGGCGTTCATCTCCTCGGCCGAGGAGGCCAGTTCCTGAGAGGTCGATGAGACCATCCCTACCGAGTTGTTGACTTCGGTCAACAGGGCGCAGAGGCTCTCCCCGATCTTGTCGAGCGAGGCAGCGAACCTTGTAAAGTCCCCCTGCGTCTCGATATCGACCCTAGCGGTCAGGTCGCCACTTGCATAGGAATCGGCGATACGCATCGCCTCATCTATCGGCTTGACCACCGCGTCCAGAGTGTCGTTGACGCCCTGCACGATCTTCCGGTAGTCTCCCTGATGCTTCGAGGCATCGGCCCTCGTAGCGAGTTTCCCTTCCACAGCCGCCTTGCTCAGCATTCCAGCGTCAGCGACTAGGTTGTTGACCGCATCAATGGCCTGGTTCAGGTTCATCTTGATGACGTTGAAGTCACCGTTGTAGTTGTCGGTGATCTTCGCCGGTATTGCGCCCTTCGATATCTCGTCAACGTATTTCGCGGCCACGTTCAATGGTCCGATGACCGCGTCCAGAGTGTCGTTGACGCCCTGCACGATCTTCCGATAATCTCCATGGTGCTTGCTTGCGTCAGCCCTGGTCGAGAGCTTTCCTTCGACTGCCGCTTTAGATAACATGTTTGCATCTTGTGTGAGCCGATCGTACAGCATCGACGCTCTTTCCTAGGGCAGAAGAAATGGTCAGGAATTTCTCCCTGATGATTTGAGTATCATTATCTGCTTGGCCCACTTCGAGGTCGATTCCCATATCACCCTGTGCGAGTTTCAGAAGGTTACCATTAAGCTTCGCAACCTCGACATCTTGAAATTGTGCGATCTTGTTCATTGTCTTGGCTGCTGTCTTCAAGGCCGTTAGATCGACGACATTCTCGAAAGCTCCAATGATTTTTCCCGTTCTATCAATAATCGGTGTTGCTGTATATTGAATATCTAGATTGAGGGAGCCAGGATGAGCATCTGTTTCCGATGATTCTACCTGGTTCGTCGTCATCGCCCTTGAGCATGCACATTTCTGTGTTTTGCAATCTGAGGTTCTGAAGAAATCGAAACATTTCTTCTTGGATCCGATTAGCTCTTTAACCGTCGTCCCTCCAACCGCGGCTCCAATTTTATTCATATACTGAATTTCATAGTCTTTGTTATCACCATGGCAGGAGACGGTAGATTATCCAAATATCCTACTAATGAGTCAAGAGTCTCATTGACGCCCTGGACCACCTTCGCATAGTCACCGTTATGCTTGGTCACATCGGCTCTTGTGGTCAATCGGCCTTCTAATGCGGCCAATGATAACATGTTCGCATCAGACACAAGTGCGCTTACTGCGTCGATGCACTGGTTCAGGTTGTTCTTGATGACGTTGAAGTCGCCGTTATAAGTGTCCGTGATCTTCGCCGGTATGGAACCTTTGGAGATATCATCGACATACTTCGCCGCCACGTTCAACGGTCCAATGACCGCGTCCAGAGTGTCATTGACGCCCTGCACGATCTTCCGGTAGTCACCCTGGTGTTTGGAAACATCGGCGCGTGTGGCCAGCCTTCCTTCAATGGCCGCCTTCGAAAGCATTTCAGCGTCCGCGACCAAGGCTTTCATGGCCTCCCCGGATCCATCAAGCGAGGCCGAACCAGTTTGCTGGATGCTGCCGATTACTGCTTGAAACTGTCTATCCTCACCGAACATTGGCTTCAGGCTTACCTTGACAGTGCTAGACTTTCCTGACTTGTTAAAAACTTCGGTCTTTTCTATCATATATGCATTTCCAGCGGATAGGGTCCCGACCATGACCTTCTGCTTCCTTGCCGATAGCGAGTCGATGATCTCGGAAATGTCCTTTCCTCTGGCCTCTTCCATATTGTATCCAGTTAGATCTTCCATTTCTTGGTTGAAAGCGATGATAGATAAGTCATCCTTCAATGCAAATATTGGGACATCGAGGCAACCGATGAAATCTTTTAACATCTTTACCTTGGAGTCCATATCCATGCTCCTGTGGATATCCTCGAGCTTGGTTGTACCCTTGTCAGTTACCATCGTTTCCTTTTTCGATCCGTCAATTCCCATGATGTAGTACTCCTCAGCTAACGGTAACCTGTCCATGATATTGCCTAAAATCTCAATGTTTTTGAACAGGCGATGCAATGAAAAGGCAGCCTTCCTTTATAAATGAGTAAGCATCTATAATCAATGTTGATAGTCATTAAGAATTAATTAATGTAGTATTAAAATTGCATCGTTCTAGAAAAATATAAATTAAAAATGTTAACCCAGGTTTCCATGCCGATGGCCCCTCTCCCTCCGACCTGAAATCACCTTGTTACTATTTTGCTCCTACGAATTGACTAGGGTGTCTTCGAACCAATTCTTCTTTGATTAGTGTCATGGACTGGTGTCAACTTCGAACCTGTAGTAATATCCTAAAGTTGGCAAACTGGCTTTGGTCATCATAATTGAAGGTCCTCTCCAGAGGTCCAGACCTACAAAATGAGCAGCAAAGCCTATATAATCGACCTCATGCCTACGACAAACCGATATGAGATATGAACAACTGGAGCACACCGCCGACGTCATGATCAAGGCCCACGGCAAGACGTTGGAGGAGTGCTACGGCAACGCCGCATATGCGCTATTCAACACCATGGTCGACGCCACAACCATCGTGCCAAAGGAAGAGATAAATATCGTTCAGGAAGGACATGACCTAGAATCCTTATTGTACAACTTCCTGTCCGAGTTCCTTTTCGTGCATGATGTGACCCGCCTGGTGCTGTGCGAATTCAATGTGGCTATTGAGGGTTTCGCCATCAAGTGCAAAGCCCGGGGAGAAAAGCTCGACCTGGAGAGGCACCAACCGAAGACCGAGATCAAGGCCATCACGTATCATATGCTGAGCGTGGATCCGGACGAGCCTTCCGTGACGGTAATATTCGATATCTGAGGTGAAAAGTATGAAAGCATCGGCGACCGCATTCCCTATCCAGGGTCTGATCAAGTACCACGGGCTCAAGGACGAACAGCTCCGACTACCTTATCATGATTCGATCTCTGTGTGCACCGCCCCTTTGATGACGCACACCACGATCGAGTTCGGCTACGAAAACGATACTGCCTCGTTCGACGGAAATGAGGCTTCCCCGAGAGAGATGCAAAGGATAGTGGACGTTGTCAATCCCCTACGCATGCTGGCCGGAACAAGCACTGGTTTCAGGATGGTCTCCGAGAACAATTTCCAGTCGAACATCGGGCTGGGGGCAAGCGCTTCGGGGTTCGCGGCGTTGGCAGTAGCATCGGCGAGGGCACTTGATCTTGATCTTGGTCTGGAGAAGATCTCTCAATATGCCAGGAGGGGGGCCGGCTCGGCTTCGCGCGCGGTGACTGGTGGCTTTTCGATCTGGTATGCAGGGCGGGACGATGAGAGCAGTTACTCGACCCAGATCGCATCATCGAAAGAGTTGGACATGGGCATCGTGGCTGCTTTGGTGCCCGCCTATAAATCGACAGAGGACGCGCACCGGTCGGTGGTGACCTCACCGTTCTTCAAGGCTAGGCTGGAGTATGTCCATGACGCGATTCCTCAGATGGAAGACGCGATCCGTTCCAGGGACTTCAAACAGATTGGAAGGTTGGCCGAGCTAGATACGCTGCTGCTGCATGGAATCACCATGACCGGGGTGGACGAACTGTTCCTCTGGAGGCCGGAGACCGTCAGTATCATCCTGGAGGTGAAGAAGATGAGGGCTGAGGGCTTGCATTGTTACTTCTCCATCGACACCGGTGCCACCGTCTACATCAACTCCCAACTGGGAGACACAGAAGAAGTGGCCAAAAGGATCAATTCACTCGGCATTAAAACGCTGAGGTGCCATGTCGGGGATGAGGCAGTCGTCGTCAACGACCATCTTTTCTAGTTCCACATCATAGCATGAGCTGCAAGAAGGTGACGTCAAGCCTGCGGTTGAACTTCAGCTCAACTTCACGGAGGTGTCCCACCTCGACAAATCCGAACCCCTCATGCAATCGAATGCTGGCAAGCTGTTCCGAGGAGATGACCCCCATTACACTATGGAAGCCGTTCTCCCTCGCCTTTTTGATCAATTCCTCTAGAATGATCTTCCCGATGCCTTTGTGGAGCATGTCATGCCTGACGTATAATGAGTCCTCGGTGGTCGGCCAGTACGCATACCGCCGATGATACTTCGAGAGCGAGCCCCAGGCCACCACCCGGCCTTCCCATTCGGCGACAATGGCCACGTACTTTCCGGTATGCTCTAGGAGCCATTGCTTCCTACCCTCGATCGGCTCTGCCTCGGTCTGCGCCGTGCAGGTCGAGTTCAGCACATAATAATTGTAGATGTCATTGATCGCCACGATGTCTGATTCTTCGGCGTTTCTAATATCCACGTGCATTCGGATCGTTGAAGTCAACGGCATCGACGTATATGTGCCTCGCTCCGCTAGCATACATTAAATGGCCATCGCAACATTTGGTGAATTGATGAAGGACGTGGTCGGTGTGGGCTCGCTCAATAAGGACCTCATATTCGAGGTCGAAGGACTCGAGATAGCGGGCCGATCATTCATCTCCGGTGGCGAGGCCATCGGGACCGCCGAACAGTTCAAAACAGTTCTGGAGGCCGTAGAGAAGGAAGGGCACTTCCTTCAGAAGAGCGGCGGGGGATCGGCGGCTAATGCCGTTTATTCGATGTCCCGCATGGGATTCTCCGCCGGATTCATTGGTACTATCGGAAATGACGCGGACGGCGATTTCCTGGTACGGTCGATGGGGTCTGTCGATCGTTCCCATGTAAAGAGGACGACGGTCACAGGGTCTTGCGTCTCGCTCATCGCGGAGCAGGACCGGTCGCTTATATTGATGCCCAACGCCAATGATGACCTGATGGTAACGCCAGAGGACGTCGAATATGCTAACGATTCTGCCGTCGTTCATCTGTCATCGTTCATCGGGGATTCGGCCATGAGGGAGCAGATAAGATTGGTGCGTTCCCTCGAAGGCGACGTGATGGTATCGTTCGACCCGGGTGGGGTCTATGCAAAGAAAGGTTTGGATGCCATCCACCCCATTATCGCGCGTTCCAACGTGATGTTCCTGAACGAAAGGGAAGTGAGGATGATCACCGGGCAGGCTGGTGTGGCCGGCGCGGCAGACCTGATCGCCATGGGCCCGGGTACGGTCGTGCTCAAAATGGGCGCTGCCGGCTCGATTGTATTTTCTGGTGGCGCCAACCATTTTATCCCTGCTAAAAGAGTAAAGGTAATTGATAAGACCGGAGCGGGTGACGTTTATGCCTCCGGATTCCTCGCGGGTATGCTTCGCGGATGGAGTGTGGAGGATTGCGGGGAGTTCGCCACCATGGCAGCGGCTGGAAGCATCGCCGCGGCCGGGCGGGACGGGTATCCCGATAGAAAGATGCTGGAGATGTTCGAGAGGGGAGAGCTTTGATATCAGTGGACGGGATATCGGCATCAACAACCGAGAGGACCGATCTAGACTTCCTTCTAGCTCGAGGTGTTGATTATGGAATTTGACGGACTGGAAGAGATGATGCCCTTCGACGGGAAGATATTCGTTACCGATTGCGAAGGGCCGATCACCAAGAATGACATCGCCTTCGAGATGTGCTCTGAGCTCATCGAGAATGGTGAGAAGCTCTACACCGTCCTGTCACAGTACGATGACATTCTAGCCAATATATTCAAGAAGGACGGCTACAAGTCCGGGGATAAGATCAGACTCTTGCTCCCCTTCCTCAAGGCGTACGGTGCCACGGACACTGGCCTGGTGGAGTACTCCCGGAACCATCTCAAGCTCATCTCCGGTGCGGACAAGACCATGCGGTACGTACAGGAGATTATGTCACCATTCATGGTCTCGTCCTCCTACGAGCATTATGTCAGCGCCGTATGCGATCTGGTGGGGTTCCCCTTCGAGAACGCTTTCTGCACCAAAGTTTCACTGGACTCGGTGCGTATGGACACCTGGGAAATGGACACCCTGAAACAGATCGCGCAGGATATCGTCCAAATGCCAGCCATCGAAGTGTCGCGTACCGCGAGGAGTGTCAGGGACCTGCCGCAGGACGGCAGGCGGACCATCCAAAGGCTCGACCAGATATTCTGGAACGAGATGACCGACATGCAGAGCTACCAGCTGATGATCGATACCCAGACCATCGGGGATGAGGAGAAGGCTTCCTCGGTGGTCGAGGTGTGCAAGAAGATGGGAGTACCTCTGGAGGACTGCATGTACGTGGGGGATAGCTTCACCGACACCAGGGCACTTCATCTGGTCCGCAAGGGGGGCGGTCTGGCGATCTCATTCAATGGAAGCAAGCAGGCGGTACGGGAGGCTGACATAGCGGTCATGTCTACGAACACCATCGTCACCTCCATTCTGGCAGAGGCGTTCTACCGAACCGGTAGAGATGCAGTACTGGACATGGTCGACAATTGGAGCGTGGAAGGCCTGCGCTCATCCGGCCTGGTACACGAATATCTGATGCGAGAATTGCTACGGGTCTTTCCAAGTGAATTGCCACGGGTGAGAAGGGTCTTACCGTCAGAGCTCAATGAGATAGCGGAGCAAAGTTCGAGGTTCAGGAAAGGGCTCAGAGGGGACGCGGTCGGCAACCTGGGATGAGTTCTTGAGGCAGGAAGGTAATTCCAGGGATTTTCTCGTAACTGCACTGGATGTATGAACCATCCAGGATAGAATATAGAACGTTTTAAAAGCCATAACTGCCGTACCAGCCTAACTTCTAATTCCTTCTAAAAATTGATGCGATGGGTGTAACTATGAACTTGGGCTTAGGAATAGATACTGGCGGCACATACACTGATTCTGCGATCATCGACCTGGACACTGGAAAGGTGGTGGTCAAGGCGAAGTCGCTCACTACCAGGAATGACCTCTCGATCGGAATTTCCAATTCCATTGCCAAGCTGGACGTAGAATACAGGAATATCCGATTGGTTTCTGTGTCCTCAACGCTGGCAACTAATTCGGTCGTTGAAGGCAAGGGTTGCCGGGTCGCGCTGATCGTGATCGGGGATGAGTATTCTAAATCCATCCCCATCGACGATGTGCTCGAGATCGCCGGAGGCCATACTCTCAATGGGGAGGCGAAGGCCGTGCTAGATCTAGCCAGGGCCGAGGATTTCGTCCGCGGTGTGGTCGACAAGGTGGATGGCTTTGCGGTGTCATCCTATCTAAGTGTCCGGAACCCGGAGCATGAAATCGCCATAAAGAGCATGATCGGCAAGATCACCAACCACCCGGTGGTTTGCGGCAATGAGCTCTCATCTAAGCTGGGCTTCCATGAGCGGACGTTGACGGCGGTATTGAATGCCAAACTGATCCCGATCATAACCGACCTTGTCGCCTCGGTCAAGAAAGTATTGAAAGAGAATCGGATCGAGGCTCCTTTGATGATCGTCAAGGGGGACGGCTCCCTAATGGGAGAGGATATGGCCAAGGAGAGACCGGTCGAGACCATCCTGTCTGGACCAGCGGCATCGCTCATCGGCGCCAAGTTCCTCACCCGGGAGAACAATGCTGTGGTCATCGATGTTGGGGGGACAACGACCGACATCGGGATATTGAGGGACGGTAAGCCCCGACTCGATCCAGAAGGGGCCATGATAGGCGGATGGAGGACCCGGGTCAAGGCGGCGGACATATCCACGTCAGGAATCGGCGGAGATAGCCGCCTAGTGGTGGCCAATGGAAAGATGATGCTGACTTCTTTAAGGGTTGTACCTCTTTGCATCGCCTCCTCGATCTATCCCTGCATCAAGCAGAAGCTGAGGTTCATGGCGACGGAGACAGTACGGCCCCAGGCTGGTCACATTGCCATAGAGAACATCATCCAGACGACAGAATTCTTCATTTTTTCCAAGGAGATCCCGAATATCTCTCTTTCCGTCGAGGAGAAAATGTTCATTGAGAAGATCAAGGAGGAGCCGAGAGGAATCTATGAGGTCGGTACGCTGACCAATGTCCATCCTTTCTCCTTCAACGTTAGGAAATTGGAAGAATTGGGTGTGATCCAGAGGATCGGCCTGACTCCAACGGATATCCTGCACGCGGACGGCTCGTACATAGAGTATGACGCCGAGGCATCGGTCATCGGCGTTACCATCCAGGCGACCAACATGGAGATGGAGCTCCACCAGTTCTGCGCGGAGGTCAAGAGGGAGGTCATATACAAGATATCCAACGAACTACTGCGCAAGCTAGTCCATGAGGAGACTGGCAAAGTGTCACGCTGTGAAGTGTGCAACGACGTCTTCGACAAGTTCATAACCCATAAGTCCGGGATCGATTACTCAGTCAGGCTGACCCTGCACAAACCAATCATCGGAATCGGAGCACCAGTTGGGGCATACCTGCCTGCCGTGGCAGAGAATTTCGGGACCAGGCTCGTTCTGCCGGAACACTCCGAGGTTGGCAACGCTGTGGGGGCGATAACCGGTTCCATCTTGGAATCGGTGGAGGTGCTAATCCGGCCCAAGCCTGGCGTTTCCGCGATGGAGAACCCACCTTGCACCCTGCACTCGTCCATGGAGAAGAAGGAGTTCCCCTCGGTGACCGAGGCTGCCGCCTATGCCGTCGAATGGGCTACAGAAATTGCTCGGACCAGGGCGTTAGAGGCCGGAGCTGATGAGGTGGAATTGGTCGTCGACAAGGATGACAAGATCGGCCATCTAGGGAAAAGCTGGGGTGGCGGCATTCTGCTGGAATCGCGCATAGTGGTTTCGGCGGTGGGCAAGCCGAGGCTGTTCTTCGAGGCGAAGAGATGAGCGAGACTGTTGACATCGTGATCTGTTCCGGATACAGTCCAGGGGCCAGAGTGCTCCGGGCGGCGGTGCGGGACATTTCCAAGAGACGGCCGATAAGAATGGTGACCGTAGCGCCAGCACTGGCCGGATTACCGAAGGCGGTGGAGGACATGAAAAGTCTGAAGGATCGGAAGGTCATCGTCGTGGATGGCTGCGACGGCCTCTGCGGGCTGCAGGTCCTGATGCAGTTCGGAGTAGTTCCGAAGGGCAAGATGATGATGGGGCCGTTCTTCAAGGTCGATGAAAAGGGGATCACGGATACCGCCAAGCAGATCGAGAAGCTTATGGACGAGGTGTTGAAATGAGAAAGGGAGTCGTCGTCTGCGGTGCCAACGGTGAAAGGGGGGTGTTCATTGAAAAGGCCATGGACAAATTCTCGAAATGGAACCTGGCCAGCGGTAAATCGTTGCAGTTCTCGGTGTGCACTGTCGGTCTGAGCCCGATAATGATGTCGATGAGCGGCGTAGACATGGACAGGCTGATCGCGGTCAACGGCTGCCACAACAAGTGCTGCGACCGGATCATGGAAAAGAACGAGATGAAGATCGAGAGCTCGGTCATAATCGATGACTGCGTCGATAAGAAGATGCAGCCGTGCGAGTACACCTCGCTGTTCGATTTCCCGGAAGCGACCGATGAGGATGTAGACCGCTTCGTCGAGGCGATCAAGAGGGCGATCGGGTGAATCAGTAATGGGTCTGGACCAATTACGCGTCATATGAAAATCTGATGCGAGGCGACCGATCGTTTGAGGTGGTAAGGCCGACGTCTATAGCTGGACCATCTGGACATCCAGACTGAGAGTAGCGGCGCCCTCATATCCCCTTCGAACTATCTGCCATTCAATGTCTTCTAGGAGTGTTACCGCTCCTTCTCTTTCGAATTCTGTTGTCGCAATCCCCAATCGGCGGGAGAGCGTTGGGAAACGAGAAGAGGTGACCTTCATCACGCTCTATCTCGCCAATTTGAGGGCCCTTCTGTCTCTTTCCGAAGATAGATGATCATGGCTTGGTCTCCGGAATCGGACAGGGTTCGTTGTATTTACGCTTGAACGCCCACGTCAGCAACGGCGGGGCAACTATCGTCGTGACCATGGACATGAAGACGATCACCGAGAACAAGCTGTGCGAAATAACTGCCATGCTCAATCCAATGCTTGCCACGATGATGCCCACCTCTCCTCTGGGTACCATCCCTACCCCGATTATTACCGCGGACTTGCCTCCGAGTCTCATTGCCCCGAGCCCACAACCGATGAACTTTGTGGCGATGGCCAGCAGCGTCACCAGGACAGCGATGAGCAGAATGTCGCCAAAGGATGCGATGTCCACTGATATGCCAACGAACAGGAAGAAGAACGGCACCAAGAACGCGTTGATGGGGTGAAAGTCCTCCTCACACGGCCATTTGTCCTTGAACTCGGCGAATGCCATACCCGCCAGGAACGCACCGATTATTGCCGCTAAACCGACATAGTTTGCAAAGAATGACAGGCCAAGGCATATTATGATTGCAAGCGGCAGCGGATGGATACCTCTGCGTTCTACATGTTCACCGCATACGATCGGCTCCCTTTTTGCCTCGATCCTCTTCCTTGCTTTGGGTAGCAGGATGGAACCGACGAAGATGACCATGAGCACGAATAGAATGCCTTCGGCCGCTACCAGGACGATGTCCAAAATGCTCGAGCCGCCTCCCGCGGCGACCCCCACTACTATAGCCAGGACGATCATGCCCAGTACGTCGTCGATGACCGCCGCCCCTATGATCACCCTCGACTCCTTGGCATTAGTGAGTTTCATGTCCTTTATGACACGGGCGGTGATGCCTACACTTGTCGCCACCATAGCTGTGGCGATGAACAAAGCCTCGGTCTGACCATTGCCGAGTGCAATGAACAGAGCGAAACCGGTGATCAAGGGAACGGCCACCCCGAGGACGGCGACCATCATAGCTGTCTTGCCCACTTTCCTCAGCTCAGAGAACGGTGTTTCAAGACCGACCGCAAACAGCAGGAATATGACACCCAACTCGCTCAATATCTCGAACAAGGACATGTCCAGGTCCATACTCAGCCACTGGAAGAGGATGGTATTGCCGACAATGATGCCTGCGAAGATTTCTCCAATGACTGCAGAGATCTTGACCCTCTCACACAGCATCCCAGCGACCTTAGCCAACAGGAAAAGTACGAACAATTGCATCAGTACGGTTCCAATCTCAAGCTCTTCCATGTGTGCACCCGATAGGAAAATAACAATTGGATATTAAAGGTTGGATGTAAGGCGCCTACCATGCACGGATAATACCGCCCATGGGCTGACAGCCCTAAGGCGTTGAGACAAGTCTAATGAAATGGTAATGACTGGGGGACCGTGATGCATTATTTCATCGGCCGGTGACTTACCGGGACTTCTTCCAGCCGTTCTCGTCGTAGTAGTCAGTATTGATCTTGCTCATATGGGTGGCGACCGCTCTCTCCTTGTACGGATTTGCAATGTGCGGCATCTCCTTCATGTAGAACTCGGTGTCGCACTTCGCACACCTGACCTTGGGGCAATTGCGCAGAGCCTCGGCACATCCACGGCAGGCGAATGTCCTGGCATAAGTCAATGAGAACTCGAATCCGCACTTCGGGCACTTGACCTTTCTAATCGAGTCCATCGTATTGCTGGAAAGACCCTTCTGCCGCATCGCTTCGTAATACCGGTCCGTCATTTCACTCAACTCTTCACATGATGATGCGAGATCGATTTCTCGGTCTCGTAGTAATCCTTCAAGATCTCAAACTTAACGCATTTCTCGGCCATCACCTTCTCGATCATCTCCATCGAGGAGTGACGGACATCTGGGTCCCAAAGACCGTGTACTATCACGTGGACGGTCAGATCGGCATCTGACACCGGCACGGTCAGTCCATTGCTGAGCTGGGTCCCAATTTTGAAATCAACCAGACTCGCCCCGAGGGTACCGCCGCTTTCCGGTTCGAGGAACGCCTTGACATGCCCAATGAGGTCAGCCCCGTCCCGCATACATTCTTCGGTAACCTGTACCAGGAGATAGTTTAGGAATTGACCGGCCTGCTCGCGGTCCATTGGCTTCTCCATGTGCACCTTCATGTGGATAGAGAACTTCCCCAGTTCGTCGGCGGCCCGGTGCATCTCCAGATGTAGTTCCTCGTCCATGGTTTCAGCGCTCACTTTGTCCCATACGACTTGCGCAGGATCTCTTTTTCTGTCGCCTCATCATAACGCGGCGAGATCCTCGTCTCCATAATCGTGGCTATCTCCTTCACCCCTTGGAGCGTTCGACCCGACCCATAAAGTATCTCTGCCGTCGGGTTGATGCCTTTCACCAGGTCCACTGCCTTCTTGACCTTTTCCGGCGTTGAGGCATCCATCTTGTTGATGAGCACGACATCGGCCTCGCGGATCTGGGTCTCCACCAGTCTACGCACCGACTCCATCAGTTCCTCGATCCTGACCGAGTCTACCAATGTTAGGACCGGGGTGTGTTCGATCTTCGCCTCCATCTCCTCTTCGGAGTATTCGGCGGCACGCTTCAGCCCCCATGGGATAGCGACCCCGGACGGCTCAACAATGATGATGTCTGGCTTGAATGTGTTATACAGGGTAGCGACCGTGGTAGCGAAGCTCCCAGCAATTTGGCAACAGATACAGCCGCCAGATATCTCCTTAGCCTTCAGACCATAGGACTCGATGAACTTCGCGTCCACGTTGATATCCCCCACATCGTTGACGATGATGGCGATTCGGTGGCCTCGGGAGACCAACTCCTTTGCCACTTCAATAAGAAACGTCGTCTTTCCGCTGCCGAGGAAACCTGCGATCTGTGCAATCTTCATTGGCTCACCGATGGCTACGTCTGCCTAATATGGCTGTCAACCTGAAATACGTTTCTAATTCTCCGAGTATGATATGAGTCTCCCAAGGCTTTGAAAGAGAGGCCGGCATCCTTAGCACCTGGAGGACTGCAGGCTATGCGCCTCGTCTATAATCCCTTCAGGCTCATCCTCCTCAATACTGTAATGGCGACGACCACAAACACAGCCATGAAACCGGACAACACTAGCAGATCGACCCACCAAGAGAATACATAGGCCTGGCCCATGCCTTGGTTCAGGATGTCCACCAGGTATGTGAGTGGCGAGCAATAAGTGACGTACCTGGCTGGGCCAGCCATCTCACTAACGGGAATGAATATACCAGATACGAAGATCAAAGGGAACCGGACCAGCGCGGCTAGCATCATGATGTTGGCGGGGGCCTTCCCACCTGGGGATGACAGGAGCACGCCCAGTCCCGCGAAGCACAGGTTCCCGAGGACGAAGGCTACTACAATTAATGCGAGATTAGTGACCGTTATCGGGATGAGCAGGAAGCCGAGCGATCCAACGATAGCGCTTATTATTAGGCCGAAGACAGCCCCTGCTATGACGTCCCCGAGCACGATGGAGCTTACGCTCAATGGATAGGACAGCAATCGCTCGAAGGTGCCCTGCTGTTTCTCCCACGGGACTATCAGTGGTCCTACTGAGGACGAGGTGAAGAAGAGGGACATGGCCAGGAAGCCGGGGAAGAACTTGTTGATGTCCAGTTCGCGACCGACAAAGAACGCGAAGAAGAGGAAAATGGGCAGTATAAGGCCAAAGATGAAGACCGGAGCCTTTCGGTAGTAGATACGCATGTCCTTGCGGGCTACGACCGATACTCCCCGAAAGTAAACGTTCCAATTCATCAGGGCACCTCGCACAGTTTGACGAAGACGTCCTCAAGCGTCGGCCCAGACGTGCTGATCGAGAGAATTCTCAACCCTTGCGTTTCCTTGACCTTTACGATTTGCTCGATGGCCTTGTCTGGGTCCTCAGTATAGAAACGCCATTTTTCGTTGCATTGCTCGACCCGGTTGATGTATTCGGAAAGGAACCAGGCCTGTTCCACCTTCCGGTCAAAGCCAACCTCTACCGACTGCATCTTCTCTGCCGTCCGGCGCAGCCGCTCCGGAGAATCGATGGCCACTATGCCGCCTTTGTTCACGATGCAAACCCTATTGCAAAGGCGATTCGCCTCTTCGATATTGTGCGTGGTGAGGATCACAGTGGATCCGCTCCGGTTCATTTCCTTCACCTTGTCCACAATCAGACGACGGCTCATGACGTCCAGACCTTCAGTCGGTTCATCGAGGATAAGGATAGGCGGCTCATGCACCATGGCGCAGGCGATGCTCACCCTCTGCCTCATCCCCTTGGAAAATTTGCGGGCAAAGTCGTCGGCCCGGTCCTTAAGACCGAGGTCGGTAAGCAGTTTCTCTGTCCTCTGCTCCCTGGTCGCTCTGGAAAGGCCATAGAACCTGCCGACCAGTTCGATGTTCTCCCTGGCACTCAGATCAGGATATATGTTGCCAACTTCTGGAATCACGCCCATCTTCATCTTGGCGTCGAGGAACCTGCTCATTAGGTCGATACCATCGATCATCACTGATCCAGCATCGGGCTTTAGGACACCGGTTATCATCCTGATAGTGGTGGTCTTACCAGCACCGTTCGGCCCCAGAAGACCGAAGAATTCCTTGGGTTCCACTGAGAATGAAATATCCTTTACTGCCTGGACATCACCGAAACTCTTCCTCAGGTTGCGAACTTCGAGGGCTGGCATCACATCTTAGAGCAGAGTATGTTTAGATGAATGTATCTGAAACGTACCCAAGCAAATAGTTGTCGCCAGGGTCATTCAATCCGTCCGAGATGCTGGAGAGATGGCAAATGCGGTAAGGACATTGAATAACAGGGCCCTGGATGAATCGGTCGTCGCAACGAAAAGGATAACTGTCCAATTTGCCATACTAGATGGGCGTTCTAGACATGGAAACGATCTTAGAAAGCAGACCACGATGTCTCTGGCATGCACCCGATGGTCGTTGTGCCAGCTGCAAGGCCAGACGAATCCGCTGTGATGTCCTTCAGCTCAAGGATTACGAAGTGTGTGAAGGCGAGGTTTACTACTGCCAATGCGACTTCTATATGGTGAAGCGAGAAACGAAGAAATGATTATGACCGCTGGGAAACAATCCATCCTCAATGCAGAACTGGCTTCAGGGGAAGAGGATAGGATCAAAGCGGCTCTGTCTGCTTTAAACGAAATGCTACGAGCGATGGAAGCCGACGCGTCATCACTCCAGCCACTGTCTATACTACTAGACAATGATGATCTGGAGATTAGGAGATCTGCTTCATGGTGCATCGCCAAACTCGCCCAGAACAAGGCGATTCAGTCAGCCCCCCTGGATAAGATAATTTCATTACTCGCAGACTCTGATGAAGAAATTAGGGAAAATGCCACCTGGTCTCTTGGGGAGCTAGCAGGTGTTAAGGTAGGAGTCATTGAGTCAATAGAACCCTTAAATCGATCCCTTGAAGATGGGAATGTTCAGGTCCGCGGCATGGCCGCTTGGGCTCTGGGCAGATTGGCAGAAAAGATGGGGCTTGCTCAACAATCATCTATTTCTATACTCGAGAGGTTGTTGATGGATAAAAGTCAGTTCGTCAGCAAGGGAGCATCCTATTCACTTGAAAGAGTGACCAAAATTACTGCCAGGAATCGCTCTGGCCTTGACGAATCGGAAAGTTAAACAAGATGAAAGAATTTGGAAGATTATCTAGGATAAGCGTCCAAACTACTCTATGATGGAAAGTCCCGAAACCTCCCTCAAAGATGGCGGAATCTAGAATCGTTCAAAACAAATACTATTAATATCTAATTCACAAAATAATGTAAAGGGAAAGGGTTTGTTCTGCATTCGACGCTTACTTTGCGCAGGTGACCTGGCCATACTGCTTCACGGTGTCGACGCACATCTTGATGTTCTCAAGCTTGGTCGTCACGGTGGGCGGTACCTCGCATCCGGACGCGATGCAATACCTGGAGTGCAGGCCCCTCTCGCAGAGAGCGGTCTTGACCTCTTGCACCAGGTTCATGGTGGTCTTCTGCGTCTTCTCGGTCGTTCCGCGAACGAACAGCTGCGGGTCGACCTCCCCGGCGAGCAGACAGTTGTCTGCGTATCCCTTGCCGATCGCTTCCTTCGGGGACGGCGATCCGGGGATCAACGGGTAGTAGGCCATCGAGTAGATCGCCGGCTTCATCTTCTTGACCTGGGTGTCCAGGTGCGGCAGGTCGGCGCAGTTGTGGATGCAGTTGGCCATGCCGAGCTCGGCGACGCGCGCGTTCAGCTTGAGGGCGTACTTGTCGTTGCTCTCGAACTCCTCGTACTCCTTGTCGCCCAGGCATGAATAGCTGCCCCACAGGTAGTCCCAGACCAAACCAGCGCAGCCAGTCTCCTTGAAGCCGTCGATCAGCTTCATGTCGAACTCGGTCAGCTTGGCCAGCGCCTTGTGTATGGCGCCGCGGTGGTTGTACATGTCCATGAAGACCTTCTCCGCGCCGGTCGACTGCGTCAGCGCCAGCAGCGGGCCTTCGATGAATCCCGCGCATATCACCTGGCTCTTCAGCGCGTCGGTGAAGAGCTGGTTCCCTCGAGCAGAACTCCGGAGCGTCCCTTGTGCACGTCCGGGACCTCGAAGGTCTCGTAGTCCTCCACGGTCTTGAACGCCGGCTCGGTGACGAACGGGGTGTTCTGGTCATCCATCCTTACGGTGGCGCCCAGATCGCCGGCCATGACGGAAAGGTCCATCAGGCCGATGGCCCAGTCGAAGTCGAAATACTTCTGTCCAGCGATGAAACCGGCGGCAAACTTCTTCGGGTCCGATGCCCAGTCCCGGTAGGTCATTGTGCCATCGCCGACGGTGCGGCGGCATACGCCCATCGCCAGCGGGTAGGTCGACAGGCGGTCCACAGGCTTGTCCTGCAGGGACGCGACTGCCCTCTCGATATGGTTCATAGTGTCAGCCATTTTTAGATAGCCCCCTTGAGTTTAACCACCGCCTCCTGTGCGTTACCCGCCCAGAAATCGGCGCCGATGTCATCAGCGAACTCTTTCGATGTGGGAGCTCCTCCGATGATCGTCTTAACATTCATCCTGATTCCTGATTCGACCAGACCGTCCATGACAGCCTTCATGCCATCCATGGTGGGGGTCATCAAGGTGCTCATTGCCACTACTTGTGACTTGGTTTCTTTGGCCTTGGCGATGAATGTCTCCGGAGGTACGTCACGGCCCAAATCGTGGACGTCAAACCCGGCAGCGGTGCACATCGTCTTGACGATGTTCTTGCCGATGTCATGGACATCTCCCTCGACCACTCCGATGACAACTCCAATCCTCTTGTCCGCATCCGCCTTGGGGATATGGGGCAACAGAACATCCAGAGCACCATACATCGAATCCGCAGCGAGCAACACCTGGGGCAGATAGAACTCGTGTGCAGCGTACTTGTCACCAACGATGTTCATTCCCTTGATAAGCCCGTGGTCGATAGCATCTAGAGCCTTCACGCCTGCTGCAATGGCATCCTTGGCATGTTGAACGGCATCCTGCTTCTTCCCGGCCACTACTGACTTTTCCAGTCCCGCTAGAATCTCTTCTTTACTCATTATATTCCACCTTGAAGCGTCGTTGAGCTAGAAATCGACGACTTCGGCAATGCATCCCGGTGATACAGTATTATAGATTGTTACGGATGGTCTATCCATCCATAGGGGTATGTTAAGACAATTGATTTTGTTAATCACCTATGATCGCTGGTTACAAAATAATAAACGATGTTGCCTGTCCAGCTGTCTCAAAAATGATATCTACACCCCTAGCAATGGACGTTAGGAACACCAATACGCCAGCGGCCGAATATTTGAAACCCGTTCTCCCATTAGCTATGGTTTATCCATCCAACGAAAAGGATAATTGCCGACCGATCCATAATATGGACATACTAGTCCTGGAACAAAGATGTGAAACAGTATGAGTGCCCCGCTAGATCTGAAAAAAGGAACCCCCGGCATCGCACCACCTTTTTTTATTATGAAACCCCATTGTAATACGTTAATGCAAACTTATCGAAGTCGATGAATCGATCTGATAAATAACAAGGGAGATTATGGATATGGGAGAAGACAAAGAAGTGCCAAAACAACTGCCCTGGATATTCCAGTGCTCCGGTTCCTCGAGCGTCGGACAGGCAGCGAACGATGCCTGCAGGCAACTCTATTGGGAGGGGAAGGTTAAGATTGGATGCATAGCGGCCATCGGGGCACACATTGAAGCAATGATCACACCAAACAAATCAAGAAAGGTCATTTGCATCGATGGCTGCCCAAACAAATGCGCCTTCAAGACCCTTGAGCAGGCGGAGATCATGCCAGAGGTGTACATAATGGTAACCGAGCTAGGCATCAAAAAGAGCATGGACATGAGATATGCTCCAGAAGAGGTCCAAATGATCGTATCAGAGCTCAAAAAACATCTCTGAGTCTCATCTAATTGGTCTTCTTTAGCCACCGTTCCATAGTAGATGGCCTATACCAGTTGAACATGGAATTGACTGAATCGACCACTGGTAAAAATGAGTGAAAAAGCGAGAATGCATATGGAAGGCAAATTACACCTGCATCAAGGTCAAGTATCACGTGAACGCCTGAAAATCCAACAAACTTTTCGCCGCCGCCCTAACTCGGTTTAGATTCGGTCGACTACATCTGGAAGGATGTGAGGAGAGTAATTTTTTATCTGTTCGAAAGAGAGCATGTAATATATAATGATTAGAATAATATGAACCAGTGGCAAAAGATTATACGGCCTGGGAGACAATAGAAATTGATAGGGAGCCGCGTTCTACAACATGCCATATCTCATCCATTCCCATGAAATTGTGATTGTCGGCGGAGGTTTGACCGGCCTAATGGCGGCCATTTCTGCCTCGGACCGAGGCCGGGATGTGGCAGTACTGTCCAAAGTGCATCCGCTCAGATCCCATTCGGTCGCCGCACAGGGAGGAATCAATGCCGCCCTTGGGAACAACCTGACCAAGGGCATGGACAGCTGGGAGGCGCACTCGCTTGATACCGTAAAAGGAGCCGATTACCTGGCCGACCAGGACGCAGTGATAATCCTATGCCAGGACGCGCCCAGAGCGGTCATGGAACTGGAACATATGGGCACGGTCTTTTCCCGGAACGAACAGGGCAAGATCGCCCAGCGTCCCTTCGGAGGGGCAGGATTCCCGCGCACTTGCTATGCTGCTGATCGGACCGGGCACAACCTCCTCCATACCCTTTATGAGCAGTGTATGTCCAGGAGGATCGCGTTCTATGACGAGTATTTCGTAACCAGGCTGGTTCAGGCCGGAGGACGGTGCAATGGGTGTGTTGCGGTGAACATCACCACAGGCGAGATCGAGGGATTTGCATCGAAGGCCTTTCTACTCGCGACCGGCGGATATGGAAGGATCTATGCACATTCCACCAATGCCCACATCAACACCGGGGACGGGGCCGCACTGGCGCTGGCAACCGGCCTAGGTTTGAAGGACATGGAGTTCGTCCAGTTCCATCCGACCACGCTGTTCGGGACCAACATGCTCATCACAGAAGGAGCGCGAGGCGAGGGCGGGATATTGAAGAACTCTTCCGGTGAACGGTTCATGTCGCGGTATGCGGAGCACTCCATGGAGCTCGCTCCTAGGGACATTGTGGCCCGGGCCATTCAAACGGAGATAGCTGAGGGACGAGGCCATGACGGCGGGTTTGTGGACCTGGACCTGACCCATCTGGGAAAGGATAGGATCGGATCGAGGCTGCCGGGAATCAGGCAGATAGCCATGGAGTTCGCCGGTATCGATCCGGGCACAGGACCGATTCCAGTTCAACCAGGACAGCATTATTCCATGGGAGGCGTGGATGCCATGAACGATTGTGCAACCGCTCTTCCAGGCTTGTATGCCGCCGGTGAGTGTGCCTGCATAAGTGTCCACGGGGCGAACCGGCTGGGAGGTAACTCGCTACTGGAGACCGTAGTCTTCGGAAGGATTGCAGGCAATTCGATGTCTGATGGGACCGATCGGGCTCCTGGACCCGACCTTGTGCCGATGAGGGAATCCATGGACCTTGAGTCCAGCAGGATCGATTCGATCATCAATCGCAAAGAGGGCGAGAGACAATCAGCCCTGCGGGAGCAATTGAAACGGATCATGTGGGCCAGCTTCGGCATATTCCGCGAGGAAGGACGGATGGAGAAGGGGCTGGCCATGATAAGGGACATTCAACACCGGACAATGTCGGTATCGATCGACGACAAGACCAAACCTTTCAATCAAGCTCTACTCGAGGTGTTGGAATTGGGAGGCATGGTCAATATCGCGGAATCTGTGGGCCTGAGCGCCTTATATCGCAGAGAGTCCCGCGGCTCACACTTCCGGACCGATTTCCCCAAGAGGGATGACGCAGAGTTCCTCAGGCACACCATCACCTCTGTCAGGAACGACGGACTATCGATCTCCTACTCGCCGGTGCGCCTCGGGACGTTCGAGGTCAAGGAGCGTGAATATTGATGAAGGTCTGGGTCTTCCGAAAGACTCCGGGAGTTGAGGCGACATACGGAGCATACGATGTCGAGGTGCATCAGGGCATGACCGTGCTCGATGCGCTCTTTCAGATCCACGACCGCCATGATGACTCGCTCTCGTTCCGTTACTCCTGCCGCGGGGCGGTCTGCGGAAGCTGTGCCTTGCTGATCAACAAGGTCCCTAGGTTGGCATGCAGGACTCAGATGGCCGGGCTGGTAAACGAGATTCCTATGAGGCTAGCCTCATCCCGATCGATAGTCCCGACAGTCAGCTGGAATCAGACGACCGAGGTCCTGATCGAACCACTGCCAAACCTGCCGGTGATAAAGGACCTGATAGTGAACATGGACGAATTCTATGCCAAATACCGCAGCATAGGACCGACGCTGGTGGCAGATAAGACCGAACAGAGGGAACCGCTTATGGAACCTGACGAAGTCCACGAGCTGGAGCGGTACACGAACTGCATCATGTGCGCAGCCTGTTATGGCGCCTGTCCGATCAATTCGATCGACCCAGAATATCTCGGACCGGCGGCGCTGGCCAAGCTCTACCGTTTCAGTATCGATCCACGCGATGGGGAGGGTAATAAGAGGCTGGACCGGGCCGATGGACCACATGGCTGGTGGGCTTGCAGGTTCTTTTCCAACTGCAAAAAGGTCTGCCCAAGAGAGGTGCCTCCGAACATAGCCATCGGAAGGTCGATACAGGTACTTGAGGAAAGGAAAAAGGGAAAGGAGAGGAGATCGTGAGGAAGGAGAAGGACTCCCTGGGGGAGATAGACCTGCCGGACGAGGCAGTCTATGGCATACAGACGGAAAGGGCATTGAACAATTTCCGGGCCAGCGGCAGAACGGCGACGGTCGGAATGGTAAAAGCCTACGTCACGGTGAAGAAGGCGGCGGCCATGGCGAACATGGAGGTCGGCGACCTGGACGAGGAGATCGGCATAGCTATCGTGACCGCCTGCGACGAGATACTGGACGGGAGGCATATGGACCAGTTCCCGGTCGACGTCTTCCAGGCGGGGGCGGGGACCTCGTTCAACATGAACGTGAACGAGGTGCTTTGCAATCTAGCCCTTGAGCTTATGGGCAAGTCCAAAGGAGACTATCGTTCGGTCAGCCCGAACGACCATGTGAACATGTCCCAGAGCACGAACGATACTTTCCCCACCGCATCCCATATCGCGATCCTGTGGAAAGCAGACGATCTGCTTACAGAGCTCGATGAGCTGGCTTCCTCCCTGCAACGGAAGGGAGAGGAGTTCATGGACGCCTTCAAGTCCGGCAGGACCCACCTCATGGATGCCCTACCAGTAAGCCTTGGGAATGAGTTCAAGGCTTACGCATCGGCGGTCCGAAGGGCGTCGGGAAGGATCGAACAGCGAAAGGAGATCTCTAGAACTGGCCATTGGTAGCACCGCTGTCGGGACCGGCGCGAACACGGGCTATGGATACCGGAACCTGGTGCTCGGCAACCTTTCGATGCTATGCCACCGAGCGTTCATTTCGGCAAGGGACCCGTTCGAAGCGCTCCAGTCCCGCTCACAGATGCTCGCCTTCTCCTCTTCCCTGCGCGAACTGGCCCTCGAACTGGTGCGCATTGCCAACGACCTGCGGCTGCTGAATTCTGGGCCCACCACAGGATTGGGCGAACTGAAGCTTCCAGCAGTCCAGCCGGGCTCTTCCATGATGCCGGGGAAAGTGAACCCGGTGATGGCGGAGTGCTTGGACATGGTCTGTTTCCAGGTGATCGGCAACGATACCGCCACGGCCATGGCGGCTCAGGCTGGCCAGCTCGAACTGAACGTCATGACCCCGGTCATGACCCACAACATCCTGGACTCGATGAACCTGTTAGTCCATTATCTTCCTGACTTCCGCCGGAAATGCATCGACGGGATCATAGCGGACCGGCAAAAATGTGCCTCCTACATCGAGAAGAACGCTATCCTGGCAACGTTCCTGGTCGAGAAGATCGGCTATCTCGAGGCGGCAGAACTGGTAGAAGAATCGATAGGCACCGGCATTCCCATACCGGAACTGGCGGTGAAAAGAAAACTTCTCACGAAAAGGGAAGCGAAAGAGCTCTTTGACCCTGGCCGCATGTCCCAGAACAGGTATGGTTGAGTTCGGATCCAATCTGATGCGCGAGGCGATGGATAACGATCCCGCTCGACCTGCCTTGAAAATGGATCAAATTTGCTGGATGGTGATGTCGCATGATCAGGAAGTAATGATTCAAAATGCTCGAGGATGATAACCGGATACGAAGGGACTTTAAGGTGTCCGTCAATAATTACATGAGGAAAAGTCATGGGGAATTTCGTTCGAGGGCTGGTATTGAGCGTGTCCGGGTTTCTGGGCATGTCGCTCTGTTTGAACTATTCCAGCTCGTATGCTTCCCCCTATCTCGTACCGGTTGGACTGGCATCCGTGATATTCGGAGTGCTGGGTTTCATTCTCATGGTCTCGGGCATGAACCATGAACCGGAGTTCTCAGGTTCGGCGGGAACGGATGCCGTCCCCAATATTGCTTTGGACCATCCCAGGATGAGCGAAGGGATGGACCTTGGTCGTCTCGATGAACCGGTGGTAAAGTTCTGAGGTCATTGCTCCGGCCGGCGCAATTCCTTCTCTGAACCTTGTGTACAATAGTACGTGTTCTTGAGGTCCAGCTCAACTGTCACCGGACAGTCTGGACATATGCAACCTAGCTCTTCGATCTGACATTCCCCGCTCTTCCCCAAAAGACAGTACACGAGCTCCCTTTTCCGGGCCGCGCACTCGTTGTAAGAAGGGCATTTGGCACACACGCATATCTTCTTATTCTCCTCAACGAGGTTCCGGACCTCCTGGGGACCGGAGCTCTTCATGCTTCCCATGTACTGATCGAACTTGTCCATTTTCGTCACGCCCTGGAACAGTTTCTACCGAGCCGCGCCTTGATAAGCGTATCCATGGAATGAAACATGACGATGATGGAGAACTGACCAGGGTTATTCTCATACGATCGGTAGAACCAACCCTGACACTGGCCTGTGATGGGACAGCCCATGCATTTCTTTTCCTTGAAGGAACGACAAGTCCCTGCATTGGATGTCGCCGCCGCACGGAGGCGTTTGGACTGCTCCGGCGTGACGGTCGCAGCACCAGGTCGCGTTCGGTGCTGATAATGATATTGAAGTCCAGCTCCTTGTCGAACTTGCTGGAACGGAGATGCCGGTCGACCGTGGAATCGAGGGTGGCGATGTTCTCGCTCACGAACATCAGGCATAGGTTGTTCCTTCCGGATATGGTGAAACCGTTGGCAAGGCAGGGACAACTGCGGAACATGCCCAGGCTGACGCTGGGATTGTTGGAAGCGATGTCCACCTTGGCAATGTACAACCCCATCTTCAGCGGATTGATACCGGTAATCGTTTGGATGACTCCGCTCTCCTTTAGGTTCCTTATCCGAGCGGCCACCGTGGGCTGGTACGGGTCCACCTCCTTAGCGATCTATTCCTGGGACACGCCTGGGTCTTTGGCGTACAGCGAGGATTGTCCGGTCTTTCTTGTCGATCGGCAACACGCGGACCATGCAAATGACCGCAACAATTGATCCATATCTGTTTCGTACCGGAGGATGAGCAGAGGATCTGCCACGCATCACCGCTGCGATCATTTGGGTCGCTGGCATTTGGGACAAAAGATTGAAGTGCGGCCTCCGACCTTGACCACTGCCAGTAGGCCATTGTGTCGGGGGCACTCCACTCCCACTTCCCTTGCCCTTAGCAAGTATCCATCCGGCAGAGAGGCGAAATCCGATGAAACGGCGATCGAACCCCGGAGGACTATGCCAATTAAGCGATGGATGTTCCCTATCCTCTTTGAGGAAATGGTGTCTGTTCGGGCCCCAGGATGCAAACGCACCTGGAATAGAACCTCATCTGCGTACAAATTCCCTATGCCGGAGACTATGCTCTGATCTAGCAAAACGCTCTTTATAGCCTTCTTATGGCTCGAAACCCTTTCTTTGAATTCGGAAAGGCTAATGCAGAGGGCGTCCGGCCCTAGCTTATGATCCTTCACGAACTGATCGACCGAACCGATGACCCCGATAGCCCCGAACTTACGCTGGTCTGAATAGAAAAGGCTCTCACCGCCCTCAAACCGGAAAGCGATCCTTGAATACATAGGGACACGGCTGTCCTCATTCAAGATCAGATCTCCTGTCATACCTAGATGGATGGTCAGGAACGACCCATCATCCAGACCGATGAACATCTGCTTGCCGTGCCTGCCAGCGATGGTCATGGAACGGCCTGTAAGGGTTTTGGCGAACGTCGGTCCTTCAATATCCTGCAGAACCCCGCTGTCGAAGACCTCGACCGAGAGGATCTTGCGGTTCAAGGCGTTAATTTCCAGGAATCGCCTTGCCTGCTCAACCTCGGGAAGTTCGGGCACCTAAGGGGGATGCACTGAGTATGCTATTAATCGTCTGGTAAGGCGTTGCCGATCACATGTTCGTACCTCAGAAAAATGATATATGCTACATGCTATCACCCTGCACAGTGAGTCGGTCAGCCTTCGCGTTGTAAATGGTGATGGCCTGGACCCGGTGGGATACATCTTCGAGATGCGATTCCTCACGGACTCACGAATTCGGTACCGGGAGGATGGTTTCGTGGGATGTTGGAACCCTAATATCGAGATGATGCCAAAGTTTGAGCTGAGGGCTTTGCAGTATAAATTGCTCCGGAACCTGGTGAACAAGCTCTATGACCAGTCCCGGTTCTACCGCACCAGGATGGAGTCCAAGGGGGTTACCCCAGACGACATCCGGTCGTTGGAGGACGTCTCCAAGCTGCCGTTCATGTCCAAGAAGGACTACCGTGAAAATTATCCAGACAAAATATTCATCGCCCCTAAGGAGGACATAGTCCGCTATCACGCTTCATCGGGTACTACCGGAAAACCGACCATTGTCGGTTACACCCGAAATGATATCGATAATTGGTCTGAATCGCTGGCCCGGTCGATCACGTCCGCCGGATTGGGAAAGCACGATGTGGTTCAGGTGGCCAACACCTACGGTCTGTTCACTGGAGGCCTGGGGTTCCACTATGCCGCCGAGCGCATCGGCGCGGCGGTCGTGCCTGCGAGCACCGGCAACACCGAAAGACAGGTTGAGTTGATCCAGGACCTGGGCGTTACTGCGATGGCCTGTACTCCGTCCTATATGATACACGTCGGAGAGGTGGCGGAGAAGATGGGCGTCAACCTGAGGAATGACACCAAACTCCGGATCGGCCTGCTCGGGGCAGAGCCGTGGTCGGATAAGATGCGGGACAAGATCTATGATTCACTGGGTGTAAAGGGCATCAATTGCTTCGGTGCGAGCGAGCTCTCTGGACCGCTCTTCAGCGAGTGTGAGCAACAGCAGGGCATCCACTTCTGGGGGGACTTTGCACTTCTCGAGATCATTGACCCGAAGACAGGTGAACCAGTGGGCCCGGGCGAAAGGGGCGAGATGGTGCTAACCATGCTCCAGAAGGAGGCGTTCCCGCTCATCCGCTATCGCATAGGTGACCTGACGGTCATGGAAGATGAGAAATGTGCGTGCGGTCGCACTCACCCCCGCATCACCCGCATCACCGGCCGGGTCGACGATATGCTCATTATCCGGGGAATCAATGTATTCCCGTCCCAGGTGGAGTATTCGCTCAACACCAACCCCGAAGTGGGGAACGAGTTCCAGATCGTGGTGGAACGAAAAGGTGCACTGGACACGATGATGGTCCGGGTGGAATTGAAACCCGAGGCGTTCACCGACAACATCTTGGAATTGAATTGCATCCGGGAGCGGATCGCACATAAGCTGAGGGCGCTATTAAATGTGAGCCCGGTGATCGAACTGGTAGGCCCAGGGACCCTGCCCCGGTTCGAAGGAAAAGCGAAAAGGGTCATAGACAGGAGGGAGATCTGATGGCGGACGATTTAGACAAGTACAAGATCAAGCAGCTTTCGATATTCTCCGAGAACAGGCCGGGCCGTCTGATGGATTTCAGCAAGGCTATGGGCGAGGAAAGCATCAACATCCTGGCATTCAGCATCGCCGAGGGAGCCGGTTACGGGGTCATACGGGCGTTCGTGTCCGATCCGGAGAAGGCTTTGAAGAGGCTTCAGGAGCATGGTTTCGTGGTGCGCTACACCGACGTCATCGCCGTCCACATGGCGGACGAACCCGGCGGGCTATTCGAATTGACCAAGGTACTCAAGGATGCGGGGATCAATATTGAATACGCCTACGCTTACCGTAACGAACCCGGGGCCATCCTGGTGCTGCGGGTGGAGGACATCGAGAAAGCGATCGGCACCATCAAGGCGAGCGGCGCTAAACTACTGGAAGTGGCTCATTTCAAATGAGGAAACTCATTCTTTCCACCCCCTTTCGGTCTTTCCTGAAAATATCAAATATGCTACATGATATCACCTGACACTGTTCGGTCCGAGGTCAGGTCGAGGCTGTGCTGGGATATGCCAGCAATTAGGATGCGAGATCGTCCGAAGGACCTAAGCTCGGCGTATGCCGGGAGGAATCAGTATGTCGTGCTGGAACCCAAAGGTCGAAATGATGCCGGGAGACGAGCTTCACGGCCTGCAACTGAAGCTTCTGAAGTCATTGGTATATAGGCTGTACAGCTTCTCGCCGTTCTACCGGGAGAGAATGGATGCCGCACATATCACGCCTGACGACATCAATACCCTGGACGATGTGGAAAAGCTGCCGTTCATGGTAAAGGCGGACCTCAGGGACATTCCCATGGAGAAACTGTTCATCGCCTCCAACCGGGAACTGGTTAGATATCACGCTTCTTCGGGGACGACCGGTAAGCCGACGATCGTCGGTTACACCAAGCACGATGTGGACAACTGGTCCGAATCAATAGCCCGAGGCCTGATGTCTTGCGGCATCACCCAGGACGACACGATTCAAGTTGCATACACCTATGGTCTATTCACCGGCGGGCTTGGCCTGCATTACGGTGCCGAGCGCATGGGAGCGACGGTCGTTCCAAGCAGCACCGGCAACTCTGAACGACAGTTGGACCTGATCAGGTCCTTGAACGTCAAGGCCATCGCTTGTACGCCGTCCTACCTGATGCATCTAGGAGAGGTAGCGGCCAAGATGGGCATCGACATCAGGAAGGATACCCAGCTGAGGATCGGCGTCCTTGGCGCGGAACCATGGTCGGACGGAATGCGGGACCGCATCTATGAGTCGATCGGGGTAAAGGGGATCAACATCTATGGCACCAGCGAACTATCAGGGCCGCTCTGGTGCGAGTGCGATCAGCAGAATGGCATGCATGTATGGGCTGATCTGGCATTGGTGGAGATCATCGACCCGAAGACTGGAAAGAAGGTCGCCCCGGGAGAGAAGGGCGAACTGGTCATTACAATGCTGCAGAAGGAAGCGCTACCGATCATCCGCTACCGGACCGGTGACATCACGACCCTGCACGAGGAACCCTGTGCCTGCGGCCGTACGCACCCCAGGATTGGTAGGATCAGCGGACGTTCCGATGACATGCTCATCATCCGAGGCATCAACGTGTTCCCGTCACAGATCGAGTATGTACTATTGTCCATGCCCCAACTCGGTAATGAGTTCCAGATAATCATAGAACGAACAGGCGCTTTGGACGAGATGACGGTGAAGGTGGAGCTGAAACCGGAAGGTTTCGTCGACGACATGGCCAAGATAGAGATCCTTAGGGACAAGATCGCCAGTAAACTGAGGACCACCCTCATGGTCAATGCCTGCATCGAATTGGTCGAGCCTGGCACTTTGCCGCGCTTCGAGGGCAAGGCCAGGCGTGTCGTGGACAAGCGAAAATACTGAGTATTGGTTTGACACGTGTTAGCATGTGCCGAGTCAACATATAACATTAATATATACCTAAGATGATTCGTATAAAACTTAATATGACCGTGACCTTGCGGTCGCGAGTCCCTGGCCGCTGGATAAAACGGCCTTGAAGAGCGTGAATGGGGGATTTCGATGGTGTTCGGGATAGAGGACCCACAGATAATCCTAGCATATGTGCTAGCGATCGGAGTGACGATAGTTTGCGTCGTTTATGGATGGTTCAAGTGGAATAAGGAAGAGGATTAAGATGGTGGATACCGCAACATTCTGGGTGTTCACAGCAGGTTATATCGCCATCACAATGTTCCTGGCCTATTACGGTTGGAAGAAGACAAAGAGTTCTGAGGACTTCCTTCTTGCGGGCAAGAATGTCAGTCCCTGGGTCATTGGTTTGTCGTATGGGTCCACGTTCATTTCCACATCGGCGATAGTGGGGTTCGGCGGCGTCGCCGCCCAGCTGGGAATGGGATTGATGTGGCTCGTCTTCTTGAACATTGCTCTAGGCATATTGATCGCCTTCGTGGTGTTCGGAAAGCCCACCAGGAGGCTAGGCCAGAAGCTAAAGGCCATGACCTTCCCGGACCTTATCGGCAAACGCTATAACTCGCATTTCATGCAATATGCCACTGGCATTCTGATCCTTGTTTCGATGCCATTGTACTCATCTGCTGTCCTGATTGGCGGGTCGCAGTTCATCAACGTCACGCTAAATGTCGACTACAATATCGCCCTCTTGGGATTCGCCCTGATCACCGCATTGTATGTGGTGGTGGGAGGACTTCGAGCCGTCATGTACACCGATGCCTTCCAGGGTGGTGTCATGATACTTGGCATGTCTTTGATCCTGATCATCACCTTCTCATTGCTAGGTGGGGTGGATCAAGGCATCACTTCCTTGACGGCGTTGAAATCACAGGCCCCTTTACCGCTAGGTCTTCCTCTTGGAGGTGGTGGGTGGTCGGGTTGGACCGCAATGCCTGAATTTGGATCGACCATATGGATTACGATGGTCACAACCATTATCATGGGGGTCGGGCTCGGTGTCTTGGCTCAGCCACAGTTGATCGTCCGATTCATGACCGCAAAGGACTCCAAGGCATTGAACCGTGCGATACCGATCGGAGCAGTTTTCATACTGCTAACGACTGGTGTCGCCTATACCGTCGGGGCGTTGACCAATATCTATTTCTGGAACAACAATGGCATGACCGCCACGGCGACAGAGGTCGCGATCTATGGAGGGGCCCTCAATGTGGACAAGATCATGCCATTGTACATCAACACGTCAATGCCGGACGTCGTTGTCATTCTGTTCATGCTCACGCTGCTGGCGGCGGCCATGTCGACGCTGAGCTCGATCTTCCACACAATGGGATCGGCGGCGGGTCACGATGTTTGGAGGCATCTTAAAACCACCCGCCTCATGCCCAAGAGCCAGCGTTCTGAGCTCGAGGCAAGCTCGTCCCTGCGAGCGAACAAGGTCGGGGCAGGCGTCATGATCTTGGCGAGCGTTGGTCTCTCCTTCTTAATGCCTCCGAGCATAATCGCCCGGGCCACGGCCATGTTCATGGGCCTCTGTGCCGCGGCGTTCCTGCCGTTATTCACTCATGCGCTGTTCTCCAAGAAGGTTTCCTTGCTGGCGGCGAAGATGAGTCTGGTGGTGGGGGCGGTTACATGGTTCGCTTGGACTGCGTTCGTCCACACCAAGGAATCACAACCATTGGGCATCTGCGAGGCGCTGTTCGGAACTGACTCGCTCCTAGCAGGCACATCATGGACCGTCGTGGATTCGCTGGTCATCGCCATACCCTTGTCGATCCTGGCACTCTTCATCGGCTGGTACCTTGACAGAAAGAAGGATAGATTGCTGCCAGAACTTGCATAAAACCATTGCCTGAAAGGGCTAGTCTCTTATTTTTACTGCTTGCTACGAGCTATCATGTTCCGTACTAGCATGTAACATTTAAATAATCTCAGAATATTTCACCAGACGGATAACCAGCACATTGCAGGTTCTCAACAAATGTGAGGTTTCAACCCTGACGGATATCCGCCAGATGGTGTCGGCGCCTTATATGGAGGGGGGATTCGATGTTTGGAATCGCGGACGTTCAGATTCAGATAGCTTACGCACTGGCGATAGGATTAGCTATCCTTTGCGTGGCTTACGGTGTCAGGATGTGGAATAAGGAGGACGATTAGAATGAACACCGTGATCTTTTGGGCCTTTACTATCGTCTACATAGCTATAACATTGTTTCTCGCCTACCTAGCCTGGAAAAAGACGAAGAGCGGGGACCACTTTCTCGTGGCCGGAAGGGAGGTCAGCCCCTGGATCATCGGCCTATCCTATGGCGCCACATTTATCAGTACTTCGGCAATCGTCGGTTTTGGCGGAGTGGCGGCCCAACTGGGAATGGGCGTCATCTGGCTCACGGTCCTGAACATTGGAGTAGGAATTCTGCTTGCCTTCGTAGTCTTCGGCAAGCCGACACGCCGGCTGGGTCATAGGCTCAACGCGTTAACCTTCCCCGACCTCGTCGGGAAGAGATTCCAGTCCCCGTTCATGCAGTATTCGACAAGCATCCTGATCCTCATCTCAATGCCGCTGTACTCGTCAGCGGTAATCATCGGAGGTGCCTTGTTCATCTCCACCACACTCAGCGTTCCATACGAATGGGCCTTGATCGGGTTCGCCGTCATCACAGCGATGTATGTTCTTTTCGGAGGCTTGCTCGGGGTCATGTACACCGATGCGTTCCAGGGCGTATTGATGATGATCGGCATGACCGCCATCCTGATCATAACCTATGCAACGCTTGGCGGAGTCACGTCGGCGCATGTGGCACTCACCAACATGTCCAGCCTTGTGCCTTCGGGATTAGCCAGCCAAGGAATGACCGGATGGACCTCAATGCCGGTTCTGGGCTCGAACATCTGGTTCACAATGATCACCACGATCATCATGGGCGTCGGTATCGGGGTACTGGCGCAACCGCAATTGATCGTCCGCTTCATGACCGCAAAGGATACGCGGGCTCTTAACAGGGCGGTGCCCATTGGGGGGGTGTTCATCATCATGATGACCGGAGTGGCGTTCACAGTTGGGGCGCTGACCAACGTCTACTTCTACCGACAAAACGGGCAGATCTCCCAGACGGCGGCTGGTGGAAACATCGACAACATTATCCCTCTTTATATCAATTCCTCGATGCCAGATATCGTAGCCGTCCTATTCATGCTAACGCTACTGGCAGCGGCCATGTCGACGCTGAGCTCGATTTTCCACACAATGGGATCGGCGGCGGGTCACGATCTTTGGATTCACCTTAAGAACCGAAAATCCAAAGACCCCTACGAAAAGATTAGCCAGGCCAGATCATCAATGACTGCTACCAAGATGGGGACGGGGATCATGATTATCGTGAGCGTTGCACTGGCCTTCGTGATGCCGGGCAGCATCATTGCACGCGCGACAGCCATGTTCATGGGGTTATGTGCGGTGGGCTTCCTGCCGCTGTTCACTCATGCACTTTTCTCAAAAAAGGTCTCGCTCACCGCGGCCAAGGGCAGCCTGGTTGTCGGAGTTGGAGTCTGGTTCTTCTGGACCGTATTCGTCCATATCAAGGAATCGTCGGTCCTGGGGATCTGCAGATTCCTGACCGGCAAGGATGCCATCCTAGGCAACCCATGGCAGGTCATCGACTCGCTGGTCATAGCCTTGCCACTATCGATCGCTGCCCTAGCGATAGGATGGCTCTATGACAGATGGAAATGGAAGAAAGAGGAAGGAGTGATGGCTGAAACAGCCTGAACTTCTTACTTGTCTCCATCAAAAAGCGATTCGATCCTATCGGTGACATCATACCAACGGGATTCCCAGAGGATGTTGGTCCGATCCCCGCAGACAGATATAAAGAACCCTTCAAGGAAACCGGTGTTTCCTCTAGCTGAATATTCCGTCTCGGTCAGATAATGCACGGCAGGGCAGACGAACAGGTCATGACTCACGAAGACCTCAAAGGTCTTTGACCTGTCGGAGAGCACCCGACCCATGAATATCCTGAGACCTGATTCCAACGGCCTCATTCCGGGGACCTTCTTGCCTACGAGCTGACCTCCGATGATGTCCTCAAGGGTGTAGGTGTCAAGCGTGTGGTCAAGCGCCTCACCATCATCCATGAACAGTCCCGAGCCACCCAAGGAAGGAGATGTTTCCACTTTCCCCTGATATCGATTGCCTGTGCCGATCAGTTTGGCTGTCTGGATGCATCTGTGGACAGGACTGGAGGCGCAACCCTGGATCTTGAGGCCGTTCTTATCCAACAGATCGCCCAACCTCTCGGCCTCCCGCATGCCATTCTCCGTGATGCTTACTTCGTGAGGGGCCTTCAGCCCTTTGAATAGGGGGCGTTCGGCATGCCTCACAACCAACTTGACCGTATCATACTCACCGCACCCAACAAGGAGGCCTATTTCCTTCTCATCCAACCACATCACCTTTAATGGTGCATGACACGGCAAGTATTCATTTTTGCCTGGTGTCCTAATCTCTAATAATCAAGAGCCCTGATGATTCTTCGGCACAGGCGGGTAATGATCGGGCACTTCGCTCGAGTGGGAGAATATAATAAGGAATCCCAGTCCGTCTTGTAAATGATCATCAGAATGAAGCCTGAAGTCATCGTGTTTAGTGCGGTAAGCGTCGATGGGAGGATGGACAGTGCCGAGTTTGACATTGGTCGTTACTATGGTCTCGCGGAAATAATGAAGATCGAGGCGATCGTTTTCCGGAGAGAAACCGTTGTCTCATCCTGACTCGAAGATACCGGAGAAGATGTTTACGAACCGAAACGTGTTCCTAACGACAAGAGACCCATCGTCGCAGTAGTCGATGGAAGAGGCTAGGCCATATGGTGGAACGAGCTTAGAAATGAACCCCATTGGAGAGATTGGTCGCTTGGTATCCGAATCGACGCCCAAGGACCGCCTGGAATATCTACAGGAAAGGAAGGTAAGGTATGTCGTCTTCGGAAAGGACCATGTTGACATGGCCATGCACTGGAATGGTTGGGTTCAGAATTCGAGGCTAAACGGATAAGGGTAGATAACGGAGGGGCCCTGAACGGGGTCTTGTTGGGGCAGAACCTGGTCACCGAGGCCCACCTGCTGATCTACCCGTTCCTTGTAGGCGGGACCACCAATAGATCAATGTTCATAGCCCCTGACCTTGGGAAGAGTGACAGGATAAAGAACATGGATTTGGTAAGCACAAGGAAGTTCGGGCGGCCTGCTGTACTTGAAATACAAGGTACATGCAGAACCAAAGATGATTGAAGGTGTTTGCCAGCCGCCATCATATTATGCATGTCGGCTTTCGCTTCGCTACTGGTCGACGTAGTCGAGCCACTTCTCATACTTCTTGGTCTGGCCCCTGGCCGCCTTAAAGAACGCCGTCTGCACCTTCTTGGTTATCGGACCGGCCTTGCCATCCCCTATCATCCGGCCATCGAGGAAACTGCATGGAGTGACCTCGGCCGCTGTGCCTGTCATGAAGAACTCGTCAGCCACGAATATTTCTCCCCGGGTGATGTCACGCTCGATGACTTCGATTTTCATGTCCTTGGCGATGGTCAGGACCGAGTCCTTGGTGATGCCCTCCAGGACACCTGCAGATATTGGAGGGGTGACCAGTTTTCCCCCTCTCACGATGAACATGTTCTCGCCTGGCCCTTCCGCGACAGTGCCGTTTGAGTTCAGCATGAGCGCTTCGTCCGCACCATGCTGATTGGATTCGATCTTGGCGATGACCGAATTGACATAGTTACCGCAGATCTTGGCTTGTAGCGAGGTGGACTTGTTAGAGGGTTTCTCCCAGGAAGAGGTCATGATGTTGGCGCCCTTCTCCAGCTGTTCCTTTCCCATGTACGAGCCCATCTTAGCGGTGGCCACGGCCACGTTCACTTTGAATTTTGCTGGGTTCAGGACGATCTTACCTGGCTCTCCCACCCCATAGTATGCGATGGGGCGTATGTAATCGATGTCCGTTTTCGTCTGCCTGACCACTTCCCTGGTCGCCTCGCATATCTCCTCGACCGTGTAGGGGATCTTCATGTCTAGTATCTTGGAGGAGTTGAAAAGGCGGAAAATGTGGTCCTGCAACCGGAAGATGGCCCGACCCTTCTTCGTGTCATAGAGGCGTATGCCCTCGAAGACACCGCTGCCATAGTGCAGGGCGTGTGACATGAGCGGCACATATGCCTTGTCCTGTTCGACCATCTTGCCGTCCATCCAGACCATCGGTTGGTTTGCCATGATGATACCTCGGATCAAATATCAGACCGCCAAATGCCCTCACTAGGGCGATGACGGAGCGTGTTAGAATATGTCATTGCCCTTTTGAAGGTATCGCAAGTTTCACTACTTGGCCAGCGGCTTGTCGTTCAACCGGTCGGCTACACCATTGCTTTCCGCCCTCTTACGCCACATCTTATTGGCGTAGTACACATACAGGAATTTCGGGACCAGGGGTCTGCCGATGAGGTCCCGGGCTTGTTTAGAGAGCCCCCCTCCCAGCGAAATCGATACCGCCAACAATGCCAGCCCGGCCCTCAGGCTCTTAGCCCTGCTGGCCGATTCCTCGAGCGTCTTTCCTTCCAGAACGCCTGCCCCGCCCACAGCCCCTCCGCCATTCCAGGAAAATCCGGTATCGCGGGCGAACAGGACACATATCTCCAGAGCGACCGTGCTCTGGATCGATTCTGGAGTTCCCGAATTGGCGATGGCATAGAACGCCTTTCCCTTTCCTCCATTTTCCCCCCTGTACTCCAGGAAGAGCTCGAAGAAACGGATGACTCCTGACGGAAGGCTGTCTACATATAACGGGAAAAAAAGCACGACCGCCTCCGCCCGCTCGATGGCGTAGAACAGCTCGCTTTCTTTCCCGGAGTCGATCGAATTGTGCACATGCTTGATCTCCACTTCGACGTGAATCTCCTTGAGCCGCGAGGCAAGGTACTCCGCCATGATCATGGACATTCCGCCATTGGTCTTAGGACTTCCAACTAAAAGCAGCGCACTCTTAATCGTCATTGCGTGACCCCCATGCCGTCAAGGACGAGATCGAGTTTCTTTGAGATCTCTTCCTGGGCCTCCTTATCGTAGACTACGAGAGAATTGGACTTGGGTGCATGTCCGTTTATTGAATTTCTCTTGACCAACCTAGCAAATACGTTCTCGTGGAGCTTGTCCACCTTCTCGATCGAGCCCACCACAAGCATGGCTGGGTATGATTCATATCTGAGCTCATGATGGACCTCTCCCTCGAACTTCTTGAAGAAAGGTAGGAGGATTGATATTTGCCGATCCAGCGCGTTCTTGAGAAGACTACTGTACCCCCCGAAAGTGATGGGCGTGAGCATGACCATGAACTGTGCGCTGGCTATGCAACTGGCCACCTTCTGACTGTCATCTTCATAGACACAAAGGCCGGGCTTCTTCACCCAGCAACCAAAGCAGCCGGTGCATCTGCTCATGTTCTTGTCCCGGAGGACTATCTCCTCCAGTTTGTGGCCCTTACCCTCCATTCGCTCCCTCAGCTCCGCTTTTATTATCTCCAGGGCTCGAACAGGTTGCCGTGACCCGTCTAGGATTAGGACGTTCATGCGCTATCGAATGGTGTCATCCACCGACCGACATAATATCTTTCCTGAGTCCCATAGATTGTTCTTCTTGACGCAGTTGGGGATTCACGGATTCGATTAACAATCGTTTCGATTAAAATAATGGCTGTTTCATCGTGCCCATCGATAGTCGGAAGGTTGATCTGACCATTGAAATCCCCGGCTAACAGATAGCTGTCAATGTAAGACTATCTGCCGTATTTGATAGCTTTTCAGCGTCAGTAGAAGGTTTCGACAAGTAATGAACTATGGTTTGGCCTCTCAGTTCAGGAAAGTCGTGCATCGAAGGACCAAGAACACGATCAGGCCAGATTGAAGGATTAAGAACAGGAGCACCAGCATGAACTTGGCATGTTTGGTCTTATGGCGGTATCTGCGCATGGCCAGGTAGGCTCCATACGGTCCGAACAAGGCGGCGAGCAGCAACCTTGCCTCAGACGTCCTCCATTCATTGCGCTTTGCCCTCTGCTTATCGCCACGGAAGAGGAAAAATGATGCTCCGTTGACCACGGTGAAGGTTGCCAATGCCATCAGGAGGTAGGTGGTAACTAACATCGCACCGGCTAACGCTGAATGGATTATTAAAAGAGAGGCGCCGCGTTCAATCGAAGATTACGATGTTATGGCTGTCCACTGCCACCTTGCTGTTGCCGACCTTTTGGCCGGCGCCATTCTCGGCCCTGCAATGTTCTATCAGATCGGGCATGGAGGCGGAGGCATAATTTGCGATACCTTTCGCGAAGTCACCTATACGGACGACGTCACCATCCCTAAATTCACCATCGATCGACGTGATCCCGCAGGGCAGTAGACTTGCCCCGTTGCGTAATGCCCTTTGCGCACCTGCGTCCACATTAATCTTGCCCCGTGGGCAGGCGAACAGTATCCAGCGCTCTTTGTTGCTGTATTTCGCCTTGGAGGAGAACAGCGTTCCAATGTCCTCACCCTCCACCACTCTGACAATGATATCATTGGTTCGGCCGTTCGCGATGATCATGTTGCAACCGGATTCCATGGATATCTTGGCAGCGTTGATCTTGGTCTTCATGCCGCCCACGCTCCTCTCGTTGCGGTGGGAGCCGGCTATGCGTTCGATATCCTTTGTGATCTCATCCACCGTGTGGATGAGCTTGGCGTCCGGGTCAGCGTCCGGGTTGCGATCATAAAGGCCTTCGACATCGGTGAGCAGGATCAACAGATCGGCGTCGATCTTGCTGGCGACTAGTGCCGATAGTTTGTCATTATCTCCAAAGATCTCGTCGATCTCGTCGGTCGAAATGACATCGTTCTCGTTTACGACCGGGATAGCCCCGAGTCGGAACAGTTCATCGATGGACGCCCTCAGGTTCAGATATCTTTTGCGGTTCGAGAAGGCACCGTAGGTCAAGAGGACCTGACCTACGCTCTTGCCATGTTTCTTGAACGCGTCCCGCCAGGCCATCATCAGGATGGCTTGCCCAACGGCGGCGCAGGCCTGTTTACGGGCCACGTCCTTGCGCGCGTCTTCTAGCCCGAGCTCGGCGGCACCCGATCCAATAGCCCCGGACGTCACGATGATGCTCTGGACACCTTTCTTCTCCAGTAGCACAACCTGTCTTGCCACATCCTCCAGGTATGGCGAATCGACCGTGCCGTCCGCCTTGCAGATGGTGTTGGTCCCGATCTTGATGACCGCTCGCTTCGCTTCCAGGGTTCTCATTTAATCTTCCTGTGCGTGAATTGTCTCGCGTCATCGCCGGCATAATCGGCTACGACGTGTCCTTTTCCAGATAGGCGATACTTGTATATGATCAGCCCTTCCAGCCCGACAGGCCCGCGGGCGTGGGTCTTGTTGGTACTGATCCCCACCTCCGCACCCAATCCGTAACGGAAACCATCGGCGAAGCGGGTGGAGCAATTCCAGAGCACCGAGGCCGAGTCGACCGTGTCCATGAACAGCTTGGCCTTTTCCTCGTCCATAGTTATGATGGCGTCGGTGTGATGGGAGCCGAATTTGTTGATGTGCTCTACAGCTTCCTCCAACGATGCCACGATCTTCACCGAGAGGGTAAGGTCGTTGTATTCAGCATACCAATCGTCGTCTGAGGCCTCATTGGCCTCTATCAATTTACGAGTCTTCTCATCGCCCCTGATCTCGACGTGAGCCTCGGCGAACTTCTTTGCCATCAGTGGCAGGAACGCCTTGGCGATTCCTTTGTGAACAAGCAACGTCTCCATCGCATTGCAAACAGCTGGATATTGGCATTTGGCATCGAAGGCCACGTTCACCGCCATGTTCATATCGGCCTCTTCGTCCACGTACGTATGGCACACACCGGCGGCATGACCCAATACTGGGATCCTCGTGGAGTCCTGGATGGAACGCACTAATTGGTTCGAGCCGCGTGGGATTATCAGATCTACGAGATCGTCTTGAGCCAGCAGCTCTTTGACCTCTTCCCGGGTGGACAAGAGCTGGACCGCGCCCTTGAATTTGCCATCCAGGTTCTCGATGCCTTCCACGATCGCCTTGGCCAGTGCGGAGTTGGTCTCCTTCGCTTCGGAACCGCCCTTGAGGATGACCGCATTGCCTGATTTGAGGCAAAGGGTTGTGATCTGGACAAGCGCATCCGGCCTTGATTCGAATATCACCGCCACGACCCCGATCGGGGTGGTGACCTTGTCCAGCACCAGGCCGTCGTCCAGTTCCATCTTGGAGAGGGACCTGCCAATCGGGTCTTCCTGCTGGATCAATGATTCGATCTGGGCCACGGACTCCTCTATCTTCCAGTGGTCGTACTTTAAGCGTTTGAGCAACGGCATGGCTAAGTTGCTCTCCTCCGCGTTGCGAAGATCGATCAGATTGGCCTCGATTATCATCCCTTCGCTCCTTCTTAGGGAGATGGCCGTTTCCTTCAATGCCAAATTCCGCAACTGAGTCGACATGCTTTGCAGTCGGAGAGATGCCAGTTTAGCTTTCTCCGCCGCCCTTCTGACTTCATCCATGCGTATACCGGCACGCTGGCAAATGGCATAATCCTTTCGCTGCCCTAATTCTCGAAACATTGCGGTGGAAAGGCGTACTGGATTCGTGGAGAAACAGGTATTGGCCTTAGCAGCATCCGCCGGGGCCACCGCAGGAGATCTCTTTTCCGGTAAGTGCAGCACGTATCATAGCGTGGGCGCATCCCACCCCGCTCTCCACCTTGATAGCTCCACCGGCACAATTGACCTGGCATGCACCACATTCCATACAGTCATCAGCCCTGACCATCCGAGCCTTCTTGCTCTGAATCTCGAAAACACCGTGAGGGCAGACCTCGACACACCTTCCACATCCAGAGCAGCGGTGGGGCATGAGCATCAGGGTGTTCTTGGCCTTTCTCACACCGACCATTTCATTAGATTGAATCAACAGATTTCCTTCCATCAGGACCACCCCGCGAATGACGATAGTGCCGCCACAGCGAAAAGGATTCCTCCAATTATGAACATTGCGACCATGATTGGGATGTACCGAAATATCTCCCTCTTGACACCGGTCCTGGAGGCAAAAGTGGAAGAGCCCGTGAAGTTCAAGGCCAGGTATCCGACGCCCGGTGCCATTAATAAAGCATCGGCGATCAGGAACAACACCGTGACCCAGTATGGGTCGGTGCCTCGATTCAGAACCGTGAGTGTCATGAACGGCAGAGCAATGATCAGACCCAGGACGATGCCCTTCGAACTAAAGTCCCTGGTCGGCAACAATGGCATCAGTATCGGGAATAGCACTGTCCCAGCCATGACGACCGCGATAGCCATCATGGCAGCGACCAGTCCACCCATGAGTAATAGGACCAATGCCGCAACAGTCATTATGATGAGCGCATGGACAAGCTCCACAGGGATTAGGATGATCCGGTCCTTGAGAGGGAAGGTGACCTTGCGCATCTCCGCGTCTGGTCCCATCCTGAGATATCGAGGAAGGTCCGCCGCACGCACTGGTCCGTAGTCCACCTTGAAGCCGGTCTGCTTTTGGACCTCGTGGGCAGATACGCCCGGTGCGCCGAGTTGAGGCAATATCAGCCTCCGGTGGGAGACCACCAGGGCCAGCTCTGACTCCTGCACTCGCTTAACCAGTTCACTAGTACCAAAGGTGCCCTTACCGGCAGCGCACCAGACATTGATCCCCTTGGTGTCGAGCACCAGGATATATCCATCAATGCCTTTGATGGACGTCCTTAGTGCGTCAAAACTGAGAGTGTAGTTGGAGGTTACGAAGACCGGGGATTCCGGATTTGGATTGCCTAATGAATATAACCCAGGTTTGACCAGGTGAGAGAAGCGACGATAGCCTAGACGAGCGGAGATGTGGTCTCGTTTGTTCTTCCCATAAAGGGTATAATCGGCAACCATGATCTCGGAAATAGCATCACCTCAGACATTCGTGGTCTCGGTGACCACTTCCCGCGCTTTCCCGGCCAGTTCATCAGCCTTCAAAAGATGGATACAGCATACCTTGCCATTTTTCTCCAGCGTGACCAAAGCCAGCTTGTCCCCGGCTTTGATGCCGGCCTTCTCCCTGATGTCTTTGGGAAGGACCATTTGCCCTCTTTCGTCAATCGTGACGATCGACTCCACGCGATACTCTTCGCACCCGGAATTCAATGCGATGGAACTCTTTTTTGCCTTCATTTTCTCATAATATTCATCCTTATTATAGTATTTGTAATATTCTGAAAAATAAGAATATTCTATAAATTAACAACGATACCGAGGGATCTCCTTTCTGCTTTTATATTTCGATTCGATTGTCGGTCAACTATCAAAGGGAGCTTGGTGAGAATGGACATCTCAATAGCAAAAGTGAATGACGAGAATGCGGACCAGCTTGCGGGCCTGATTAGAGAATTGGCGAGGTTCGAACACTTGGAACCGCCCTCGACAGAAGCGATCTCGAGGCTCAAGAAAGACCTTAGCTCCGAACACCCTTATCTCGTTGCCCATATGGCACTTGCAGATGGGGAGCCCGTCGGCTATGCTTGTTATTATTTCACCTATTCCACTTTCCTAGCTAGACCTACCCTTTTCTTGGAGGATATCTTTGTCCTCGACCGGTTCCGTAGGCACGGAGTTGGAAGTTTACTGCTGGAGTTCTGTGTCGCTGAGGCCCAAATGAAGGAATGCGGCCGCATGGAGTGGAACGTACTGGATTGGAATGTCAATGCCATCAACTTCTACGAGAGCACTGGGGCAAGGATCCTGAAGGAATGGCGTGTGGTCCGTCTCAAGAGCGAGGATTTCTCACTGTTCTTGGATAGACGCAAGAAGTCCGACCATCGATATCAAAAGGATAGAATCAACCCGGGGCGAACCGGAAGTTCATCGGAAGCACCCTGATCACGAACCTCACCCCCTTTCCTGGTTCACCCTCCTCATTTATGGTCATTCCAGTGATAGCTAGTATCTTCTTGGATAGGAAAAGGCCCAATCCATGGTCGGCATCATTGCTCATCTCAAAAAGGTGATCCCTGCGTTCGACTGCGATCCCTTTTCCATCATCCTCATAGACCAGCTCCACGATCCCTGGGGATTTCCTGATGGAGAGAGTTATCCGTGACAATCCGTTTCCGTGAGTTAATGAATTGTCAATGAGATTGTAGAAAACCTTTTCCATTTGTGGGTCAGCGAATACTTCTGCTTCTCCAGTCCTGACCTCAAGGATGATCCCTTTCTCGGCAATGGGAAGATGCACTCTTGAGACCCGACCTGCTATGTTTTGCCACTCCGGGGCCCTAACCCCGATTTCTTGATATGTCCTAAAGAACGCCAGCTGATTGGATATGTTCCGGGATGCCAGATGTGATCAAGACCATGTTCTTCTTGACGATTTCGTCAGTAATCCTGCCCTGTGCTAGGCTGGCATTCCCTTCTATCACCATTAGCTGGTTGCTGATATCGTGATGCGTGATCGAGTTGAGGATCGGGTCTTTTCCTCAGCGACATTGGCAAGGTCATTTATCCTTTTGCTTTCTGTCACATTCTGGAATACCAACAGTTTTCCCACTGATTGTCGACCAGGATCGATGATGGAGGTAACGCATGCATCGAAGAATTGCCCAGGCACTAGTTCCAGGCAAAACCTTGATTCTTCGCTGAGTGAAAGAGCAGTGGAGAGCTGCTTCCCACCGGGAATGATTTCCGAGATGTGGGATTGGTAAGAATCCTCCATTCCCTTTCCTGCCAAGGAGGAGGCACTCGGATTCATGAAGAGGATCCTGTCCCCTTCGTCGAGGACGAAGACACTATCTGCGATGGTACCCACCACACGATCGAATGCGAATGGTACGATCTCGAAGAGCCTGAAACCGAAGGCGCCGATGTAAAGCAGGATACCGCTGACGAACAGACCAGCGATCAATAGGAAAGACCCTGGAATCTCGGTCAATCTAGCAAAGCTAATGATCATTGTAGCCAACGGAATCATGGTGGCCATAGTCACGATCCCGACTTGTTTACGGTGCAGACCTGAAGTATTGTGGTAACGGTATACCAATAATCCAACAGCCGCAGATATGACAATTAAAGTGTATCCAACATCGGCATAGAACAATGGCCCGTAGTGCGCTAGAAAGAGATGTATTGGTTACTGGAAAGGTGAACATCGACGTAGAACAAATGATGGTACTGGTTCAGGATCAAAAAGATCCAGAAAGCAAAGGGTGCAGCTAATAGCAAGGCTGTTCTCTTCATGTTCATCCACTTGTTGCAGACGAACCTGATCGCGAAGATGAACGAGACCGGAACAGCCCCCAGATATCCTATGTATTCCAGATTGTTCCAGAACAGCTTATCCGATATGCTTGTCGCATTCACATCCAGGATGAATCCCCATGCCATCACTATCTCCATGGCCATCAATGCGACGAAGGCGTATCGAAAATTCCTCCTGCTTCTCGTGTATGCCATGAAGGCCAAAGTGGCATCAATGATGGTCAGACCTAAAACAAGTAGCGCCAGGGGCAAAAGGTCTACCATCTTGCCATATCCAACACTCCAGGGTTATAAAAAACCACGAATCCTGGTGACGATTTTTGATAAAAAGGTGAAAGTGGTTTGGCGATACTCAGCGCACGATCCGCCGATTGGCTCACCTTACTTGGAAAGTATGTCCTTCAGGTCTCAGTCAATGTTCCCATTGAGCTTCCAACACGTACTTCTCCTGGACCATCTTGCAATTGTTCGCGGAAATGAACGCTGTTAGAGTTGGACCCAACCCGAATGTTCTTGATGCCGAGGGCTAGCAGGGTCAACACGATCGCGACCGCCTTCTGTTCAGACCAGGAGAGGACGATGCTCAACGGAAGCTCATTGACAGAGATGCCGAACACCTTCGATAGCTAGACCGCCAACACTATTGCGGAATACGTATCGTTCGATGTAGGCTAATTATATAATGTGATTTACTATTAAATATCGTATATTTTTCTATTTGGATATTATTTTATTGGTCATGATATTTGAATGTTAGATTTGCCATGTTTCCTTCGTTTATACAATGACCGTTTCGCAGGATATATCATCCGGTCCCGACTATGAAGGAGAGGTCATTACCGTGAAGATTCGTTTCTTTATCACTGACGTATTCGCCGAAAAACCGCTTGAAGGAAATCAATTGGCAACGTTCTTTGATTTCGGCATGCTTGACGGCCAACAGATGCAGAAGATCGCTCGGGAGACAAATTTCTCCGAGACGAATTCATCACCTCCCGCGAAGAGAAAAGGGGCGGATATGATGTGCGGATTTTCACACCGAACGGAGAGATCCCTTTCGCTGGACATCCAAGCCTAGGCACCGCCCACCTCATCCGGGAGAAGCTTATCCGAAGGAAAGTGGAGAAGGTCGTGCTGAACCTGAAGGTTGGCCAGATACCGGTCACATTCACCAAAGGATCTACACTGGCCTGGATGAGACAGAGAGCGCCTAAGTTCGGAAGAGAGTATGATGTGACAAAGGTCGCCGATGTCCTCGGCTTGTAGAAAAAGGATATTGATGACGAATGGCCAGTGGAAGAGGTGTCGACCGGATTGCCATTCGTCATCGTTCCGCTTCGATCGCTCGAGGCTCTGAAAAGGATAAAGGTCAATGTCGACTTCGCTGAGGTCTCTCAACCTCGGCAGGACCTGATCCCATTCCCCTGGCATTCGCCCCGGAGGGGCAGGAGGTAGGTCAGCGACTCAGCGTAAGGGTATTTCCCATTTTGCAGGGCATCAGCGAGGACCCGGCCACCGGCAGCGGTAACGGTTGCTTGGCCGCATATTTGGTCAAGAATGCGTACGGTGGTTCACAAGATATCGAGGCAACGGTTGGCCAAGGCTATGAGATAGGAAGACCATCAACCCTTTCACTGAGAGCCTGGAGGTCCGGAGATGATATTGTCGTGAACGTCGGCGGCAAAGTGTGCAAGGTCGCTTCCGGAACCTGGAATGTGTGAATAACGCACAAACAAGACGAGGGTATTATATGGTTAATGCTCCGACTGATGTACGATGGCTTCATCGGAGTCGAGACCCCCAGGCAGGATTTTGGTAACCGGGGCGACCGGTCAGATCGGATCGGAGCTGGTACCGGAACTGCGGAAACGCTACGGCCGGGATAATGTAATCGCGACCGGTCATCTCAGGCGACCGACCAGGGAGCTGGAGGACTCTGGCCCTTTCTTCAACTTGGACCTTATGGACCAAGGGACCGTTTCAGAAACGATGAAACGAGAAGACATCAGCCAGGTCTATCATCTGGCAGCGATCCTTTCGGCCGTGGGCGAGGCTAAGCCCCAGGAGGCCTGGGATGTGAACATGACCTCGCTCAATAACATCTTGGAGGCCTGCCGTAACAGCAATATCGAACGAGTCTTCTGGCCTAGTTCCATAGCGGCTTTCGGGCCTACCTCACCGCGGAGCAGAACACCACAGGACACCATCTTACAACCCACTTCCATGTATGGGATCACGAAAGTGGCCGGGGAAATGCTCTGCAATTACTACTTCCTCAAATATGGATTGGACACGCGCAGCGTCAGATACCCCGGCATCATCAGCTCTGAAACCGCCCCAGGGGGCGGCACCACCGACTATGCGGTGGCCATCTTCTATGAGGCTGTCCAGAGAGGGAATTACGTATGTTTTGTCAGGGAGGACACCGTACTCCCGATGCTCTACATGCCCGATTGCATTGACGCCGCGATCCGCTTGATGGAGGCATCAATGGACCGAGTGAGAAGACACGACGGGTACAACTTGGCCGGCATGAGCTTCTCCGCGGGCGAACTGGCAAGATCGATCACCAAACACTTACCGGACTTCACCATAGAATACCGCCCCGACAGCAGACAACAAATAGCTGACTCTTGGCCCATGTCCTTGGACGATACCGAGGCCCAGCATGATTGGGATTGGAGAGCTGAATACGACCTGGAAGCGATGACGGAAGACATGCTGTCACGATTGAAACGGAGAATGGACATCGGACTGATCAACCTGTGATCTAACGGAGGGATAAATCTGCGCAACCCAACATCGTTCATGAGGGAAGAATACGAAGAGCTTGTGAAAAGCGAACTGGACTGGAGGATAAGGGAACTTGAGGGGCCGAGTACAACCTGGTGCATGGTTGACGGAAGGAAGGTGCTGATGTTCTGTTCCAACAACTATCTGGGGCTAAGCAACCACCCCCGGCTGAAGGAAGCGGCGATCCAGGCTGTGATGACCCATGGGGTCGGTTCGGGATCGGTGAGGCCGATCGCCGGCACCCTGGATATCCATCTGGAATTGGAAAGGAGACTGGCTCGGTTCAAGGGAACCCCAGCCTCCCTGGTCTACCAGACGGGTTTCGCCACCAACGCCGGCCTGATCCCCCAACTGGTGGGGAAGGGAGACGTCATCATAAGCGATGAACTGAACCACGGCAGCATCATCGATGGGGTGAGACTTTCTTATGCCGATCGGGAGGTCTATCGGCATGGGGACGCGAAAGATCTGGAAAGGAAACTGGAGGAGATCGAAAAACACGTTCCCGCCTACCGGAGGATGCTGGTGATCACGGACGGAGTATTCTCCATGGACGGGGACATCGCCCCGTTGGACAAGATCGCCAAGTTGGCAGAGCGACATGGGGCGATGCTGTACGTGGATGACGCTCACGGTGAAGGCGTGCTCGGAGATGGGGGGCGCGGGATCGTCTCCCACTATCACCTGACCCACAAGGAGGTTCAAATCGAGATGGGCACTTTCTCCAAAGCGTATGGCGTCGTAGGGGGCCATATCTCCGGTTCTGAAGACCTGGTCCGATTCGCTCTGAACAAGAGCCGGACCTGGCTCCTGAGCGGATCGCATCCACCGGCGGTGGCGGCGGCCTGCATCGGGGCCATTGATGTCCTGGAGCAGGAACCAGGGCATGTCCGCTCCCTTTGGGAAAACACCAATTACTTCAAAAAGGCGATGAAACAGCTAGGCTTTGACCTAGGGCGGAGCGAAACCCCCATCACACCAGTCATGGTCAACGACAGCGGTATGGCCAAGAGATTGAGCCAAAGATTGTTCGAAGAACAAGTGTTCGCCTTGCCGATTGTATTCCCGATGGTCGCCAGGGACAAGGCCCGGATTAGGACGATAATGAACGCCGCCTTGACCCGGGAGGACCTGGATTTTGCCATTGAGAAGTTCGCCACCATCGGAAAGGAGCTCAAGTTGATCAAATAGAATTGGAGCAATGGTCAGCCCGATCGCCGCCTGGACCTCAGCTCTCTGCGTCGAGAACCAATGGGACACCGATCTCCTCTTCCTTGAATTCCGGCCTGTTGTTCGGCTCCTCTATGCCCATGACGTTAGGCATGAAGAACGCGGCAACACCGATCAATGCCATTGGGATCCCAGCGATAAGGAACCACAACTGGATCCCGAAGAGATCTGCCACTGGCCCTCCGAAAGCCAGACCGATCGGCGAGGCGGCCATGGCCAGAGCGCCCATCAATGCAAAGACCCGCCCCTGCATCCCTTTCGGTACACACGATTGCATCAATGCCATAACGGTCCCGTTCAGGATGGGAAGCATCAGACCGACGAAGAGCAGCAGCCCGAGAACAATGATGAACCCGTTCTGAGGCACAAAGGCGATGAGGGTTATTCCTATGCCCGCCAGTATAGTACTGGCCATGATCGTTACGATCTTTTTCCTGGTCCCTCCCCAGATACTGAGAAGGATCCCGCCAGCTATCATGCCGACGCCTGCCGCCGCCTCTAAGGAAGCGTAGTCGAGCGCACCTCCATGGAAGAAGTCGAACACCAATATCGGCAAGAGGCTGAACGCTGGAGAGATCAACATGTTGATGAGCATGAACATGGCGATCAATGCGGTAGCCCCGCGCCAGCCTCTGAGATAGGTGAGCGCCTCCTTCAAATCCACCAAGACCTTCTGTCTAGGACCGGTCTTTGGTATCGGCTCCGGGAATCGGATCGCCAGGAGTGGTAAGATCGCTAGGAATGCTGTGAGAATATCAAAAGCCAGCACCTGTTCTATCGGCAGGAACGCGATCAGCACGGCGGCCAAAGGCGGGGCCAGGATATTGGCCACACCCTGTAACGACTGATTCATACCGGCGACACGGGTCAAGTGCTGTTCTGGCACCAGCATCGTGGTAGCTGCCTGGCTTGCAGGCCAATGGAACGCTGCGAAACAGGACCGGACGAACATAACGACGAAGATATGCCATATCTCGACATAGCCCAGTACGAACAGGATGATCAGCGAGAAAGTGGTCAAGGCGATGAGGGCGTCGGCGGCGATCATCACGTGCCTGCGTTTCCATCGGTCGACATAGGTGCCGGCGATCGGGGAAAGTATGATCTGAGGCACCATCGCCGCTACCGAAGCGATGGCCAGAACGGTGGCTGAGCCGGTCTGGATGGTGAGCCACCAGACCAGGGCGAACTGCACCAATTGACTTCCAATCAGTGAGGAGGCCTGGCCAGCCCATATAGTGAAGAACCGCTTGAACCACTTCTCGTTCGCTTCCACCATGACCGTCACCGGCCTCCCGATTCGGGCATCGTCTTTCTAGACATTAAATGACACGGACGAAAAACCATCCGGTCACTTGTGACCCATGCGTGCAATAAAAGAATGTACAATGTCGCATTCGGGTTCATGGACTTGTACAATCGGACAATTCGTTAGTGATCAAAAAGGACCGGGATGGCGAATGGGAGAGCTACTCAAGACGCTCGAGTCCATCATGATGTTTGAGATTGACTTTCTATGCCTAGATGAAATGTGGAGACACAAGATGATAAAGGAATCCCTCCCCAACCGTTCCCAAATCGGACAATGTAGATATGCATCAGCTCCGAGATGTTATTAGAACCGAAGTGAACGTGATGAAGATTGGAGTATTGGGTACCGGCGCTGTTGGTAAAGCGAACGCTGTACGACTGGAGCAGCTGGATCATGATGTCTGCTTGGGAACTCAGGACGTTCCGAGGACCATGTCGAAAGTAGAAAAGGATTCCACAGGCGGTCCGCCGCTCCAGGATTGGTTGAAGCATAATCCAAAGATCGGACTGGTTTTGGTCAGCGAGGCCGCTAAGCATGGGGAGATCGTGATCAACGCCATCAAAGGCGAACATTCAATCGAGGCCTTACAGATGGCGGGCGAACAGAACCTGAACGGCAAGATCCTGATCGACATCTCTAACCCCCCTGGACTTCTCCAAAGGCATGCCTCCTACGCTGCTAGTCTCAAACGATGACTCACTGGGAGAACAGATACGGCGCACATTCCCCCGAGTCAAAGTGGTGAAGACGCTAAACACCGTTAGCGCAATCATCCAGACTGAACCGTCGAAGCTCGCCGACGGGGAACACCATATCTTCGTCGCGGGGAACGATACGACCGCCAAAACGGAGGTCACCGCCCTCCTCGATCAGTATGGCTGGAGGAACATCATCGACCTAGGGGGCATCTCGTCCGCCCGCGGTATGGAGATGCTGTTGATCATATGGGTAAGACTGATGGGAGCACTAGGGACGCCAATGTTCAATTTTCGTATTGTGAACTGAAGTCATGAATCATAGGGCGCCATTCAGGGCAACCAGGTCAGATGCCGCCCATTGGATTCCATACCGGAATGTCGGATCCTGTGGGCAGGTCGTAACGGCCCGTGGACGCACCGTAGATTACGTCTGCCACCTCCTCCGGCGGTTCTCCGCGATATCCGGTCATTTGGGTGGCAGTACCGCGCGGATAGACCGTGTAGACCTTCAAGCCCTGCTCCTCTTTCGATAAAGATCGGGTGAACCCGCGTATGCCTGCCTTGGTGGCACTATACACACTTATGCCAGAATAACCATCGATCCCTGTCCGACTTCCTAGATTTATGATAGTGTCCTCCACATGAGGAAGCATCAAAAGGGTCATGATCATCAACCCTTCCAGGTTGGTCCTGACCTGTCGGGAGATATCTTCTGGGGTCTGATCGCGGAGGGGTTTCCGAACGGCAATTCCTGCATTGTTGATGAGAACGGCAATTTTGCCCATCCGGTGTTCGATCTCGGTGACCGTCTGCCGTATGCTGAGAGTATCGGACACATCAAGCTGGAGGAGCATCGATGCGCTTGCTCCAAGATCGTCACATCTAGATTTGGCCTCCTTGCCTTCCATCTCATCCTTATGGTAGGTCAGAACCACATTCCAGCCCTCTCGAGAGAAGCGGAAGGCGGTCTCGCGGCCGATGCCCTCGCTGGCGCCTGTGATGCATACCGTTCTATTGCTCTTCTCGCCCATGCTCATGTTCAATTTGAGGCCGAAAGCTAAAATCGTTCGCCCATCCGCATCGACGGTTTCAAGGATGGGAGGACTATATCAGATCACCTTCCAAATATGAAAGAACGTGCCTTGGATAGCTCTTCGTCGAAATCGACAGGGTAGCAGTGCCCCATCCCGCTCACGATCCGATATCGGAATGGCACCTCACTTGCCTCCAGGAGTTCGGCCAATCCATTGGTGGAATCATAACAGTCCTTGTCTTTGTCCCCACATATCAGGTAAACCTTGACCCCGGTCGATCGGAGGTTCGGAATCATCGGCTCCATTGCTACCAGGTCAGGGAGCCAGGGGCCTAGTAGGATGATGCCCTTCGCTCTGACCTTACCCTTCAGAAGCAAGTGCAACACCACCCTGCCTCCTGCGGAGAATCCACCCAGGATCACCCGGGCCGGGTCCGCGATCTCCTTTTGCATAATACCATCCAGATGGGAGACGACCTCTTGCGATGCAATCGATGGGTCGACCCATGAATATCCGCCCGTGCAAACGGCGTGAGAGGATTGGGGCAGGGCAACCAGGCAATCGGAAAGAGAATCACGGCACCATTCACGCTCGGTTGTGGAAGTGTTGAGCTGGTTCCCATGCAATGCCACGACCAACGCTGGCTTTTTGCCATTTCTCGAAACCCGGGGAAGGACGAGCTCAAATTCTGAGACAGCATCGTGTTGGGCTGTTCTATCTCGTTCTCTGCAGATCGTTACCAGCCTTTCGAACTCAGGGCGTATCCTCAGTGGTTCAAGATCGTCATCATCAAGGTAGCCGGATGAATACCAGAAACCTTTATCCTCCACCGCTTCGCGGAAGATATCCATTGCCAGGTCATGGTTGCCCGCTCGGCAGGCGAACGAATAGCGGAGATAGTAGATCATGGCCGGAATCGCATCGGGAGAAGAAGCCTCTCCGCTGATGAGATCATACGCCTCCTGATATCTAGCCCCCTGATAAAGGGCTAAGGAAGCCTCAAGCGCCGACGAATATGACATTGATAAGGGAACACCTTGCCCCGCTATCATAATTTCGAGGACGATGGGAAAATATCGAAGCGAACATAGACCGAAGACCTTGAGATTGCTCTGGCAGAGGGAGGTGTGGACCTTCAGGTGTACATTTGATCGTCGCTTCTCGTTCTTTGACTGGGTTGCGATGCCGTACCACAAATGAGAGGTAGACCGCATTCCAGCAAATTGTGCAGATCCTTGATTTTGGGCCCATGTGTCCTCAGGAGCGGGTCAGAACAAAATAGTGGATGGTCAGTGTTTTATAATGCCTACTCCCAATCGAATCACAGTGAAGGTGTAAACAATGCCCGAAACTGATATCAAAGAAGCCATTACGGAAAAGAGCAACGAGATCAAGCAAATGCTCAAGGACATGTCCGCGACACTGGAGCAGTGGAAGTTCTCAATCGAGGATACCAAGGAAGGCACAAGGGTCGAGATCCACGCCACCGCTTTGATAAAGCGCAAGAAGGAGTGAGGATCTTAGACCCTCTTTGTTCTCCTGAAGAACCTGCGCCTTATCTTTAGATTCATGAGGCGCACCAACTCTTCCTTATTCTCGTTCGTCAGGATGATGTCCGGACGCCTCTGGATCATATCTAGGTATTTCGCTGCTGCCATCATTTCCTCGCACGGATAGTATCTCCGGGCGATATCCACGATCTTTCCCGCCGGCCTGTACTCCAGGAATGATGTTATCTGCGAAGCAAGGTCATAGGCAAGCTTCTGTGACGGAGGGGCATCGTTCATGAAGTTCCCGACATCGACGATGTAAACCTTGTCCCCGAACATCAGGTTGTCTGGCTTGATGTCGCCATGGTAGATGTCGTTGTCATGCATCTTCCTGAGATAACCGAACACCGTGTCCAAGTGCTCATCGGTGAGCTCCGGTACATCCCCAATGGGTTTGGCATCCAGAAAGTCCGCGACCAGTAGCCACAATTTTGCTCTTAAGGGGTAGACACCTCGAGGTATCGCAGTGGGGATCCCTAGCTGGCTGATCGCGTTCATCATCTCATATTGGTGCTTGGCCAGTTCTTCAGGGGATTCCGTTACCCTGAACATCGGCACCATGGAGTTCATGTGCAGGTACAGGTTCTTGAACAATTGAATGGCCCGTGACGTCATATTGTCGGTCCCGCCCAGGATCTTAGCGAAATACCTGACCCGCTTTCCGTCCTTGTCCGTCCCTTCGATCTTTATCGGTATGGATAGACGAGCTACGTCCGCACCAACAGGTTTGATGGAGACATTGGTCAACTGGTACTCGGTCTCCATGATCTTATGGATGTCTTGAAGGACATCCCTGAAGAACTCCCGGTGAGCCTGATGCTGCTCGACCTCCGTGACCTCGTTCATCTATTGCCTCGCGTGTGATTGCTTTTCTGCTTCCTTCAATTGCTTAAGCCTCATCTTGTTCATTTTCCTGGAGCCGTTCCACATCTCCAGTCCCAGGCGGATGGCTTGCATGCGGTGGATCTTGGCTCCGTTCTTCACGCCCCTGCCAAGTTCTAGAACGGGCTTTCCCTTATGCTGGTATACCACATGCCAAACGTTCAGTTCAGGTACTGAGAAGAATAACTGGTTGGTGTTGATAGTGATCTCTTTCCCTTTCACCGTCACGTCCATATCCATCATGCCATCGCGCTTGATGGGTACGGTCAAGCCATTTCTGAAAGCAATCCGGAACAGCGCATAACTAGCCATCTCAATCATTCCAAAATTGATTGGCCGCTGGATACTTCCTGGAGGTATGGAACCTTCTGGCATTTGCGGTTTGGAAATGACCCTGTCCTCAGGCACCTCTGTATTCTTTTCTAGAGGGGGCGGTCCGGGCTCTGACGGGGCTGCCTCATTATCTTCTGGTTCTCTTATGGCATCCCATCCCCGGTCCCTGTCCAGGAACGGAGCTCCACTCTTGTGGTATTCTCCCTTGACCTTGACCGTGCTGCCCTTTTTTCTCCAAAACTTCTCGAAGGTTTCCAGATCCGCGTCCACCCCCATCAGGTCCCTTGGCAATCCCTCTTTGTGAAATTCGGTAATTACCTTTCTGCCTTCTGGATCCTTCCATTCTTCCGGACATATCAGATCACGACAGACTTCCCCATCAGGGCCAGCCTGCGTTTCTTGTTTCTTCTCCCGATTCTCTTTCAAAGGAAGCACCTACTTTTTTATCAGAACCTGGAATCGGGCGAAGATCCGAGTTCCGTCCTGGAATTCTTCCATGGACACCTTCCAGTCCTCTAGCTCGGCATTCAGCGTGTTCATGAATTGATCGATCTCGTCCACCATCTTCTCGACGTTCTCCGGTTTCCCGCCGACCAGGTGCAGGACCGAAGCCATCTTATCTTTCTTGTCCATCAGTTATGACCGGATTACCATTCGTGCACCCGACTTATTATCTTTTTGTATTATTGAAGCTGGACGGACTTTTAATCTTTCGGAGCCCTTGGTTGAAAAAGACAGCATTGGAATACTAGAAGCACCAATACTCATCAATATAGGATTCATGTCATGGGAATACTTGGCAAGCCAGCGAATCTTGGAGAAAGTCTCTCCTCGTTCAAGAAGGAGGTTTCTACGGAAATCGCCATCAACAAGAGGATGCTCAATGATCTCCAGACTCCGACGTCGAATGACAAGTATGGCCACCTGGTCTCGGTCGGGCTCTTGGTGTTGGCAGCGTTCCTCATATTCCAGCAAAACTCGGTGTTCATCCTATGGCTCATCATTGCGATATTGTTCTATTCGTACAATTTTATCATCTTTTTCATCCCTACAACGATAGAAAGTATCCGCCCAGATGATGACGATGTTGCCCCAATCCTCATCAAGGAGCGCAAGTGGTTCGCGATTCGTCTGTTACTGAAGAAAAGAAAACTGGCCATTGAGATCGGGCTTACTGTTCTTCTGGCGGGATCCTCCCGCTCGCGCTGAGCTTCACAATAATTTTCGGTTTAGGACTGATCTTCGCCCTATATTTTGGTTTCTTTACTAACATCATCGCCCCAGAAACCATAGACTTCATCGTGATCCAGATTACACTAATCATATTGTTCTACGTCATGATGTTAATCATCAAGCCTCAAGCCCAGGGAATCACCAAGATCGGAAGAGCGTTCAGGCACAAGCTGGATAAGGCTCGAACGAAGGGAAAAACAGCGCATTTCATCGTGGTACTGACCATGATTGGAGGGATCTGCATCGCCGGCGTGCTTGTGTTCGGAGCAATGTTGCTGCCCGGTCTCCTTCTGCCCTCCCTTTGGGCGGACTTGAAACAATTTTCTACCATCGACATTCCGATGATCGTTCTTGTCTTCTTCATCCAGCTAGTGGTAATGAGGCATTTCCAGGGGATAATAAGCCGCAGGATGGCCATTAAACGGCTCAAAAATCGGCTCTTAGATCTAAACCAAGATGTACTTGCCAAGCTGGATTCGCTTGTCTCGCAGGGCGAAAAGAAGGAGGCTATTCTGGAGGACTTAAAGAGCAGGTATTATTCAATCGTTATATACGACCTGATAGAACAGGACATATTCGGGTACTCTCGGATTTACCTGTTCGGCATTCGGATGCGGTATATGCTAGATGAAGATGTTCTTAACCATATCAACGTGGCACCGGAGAATGGAGTGGCTCCGAAGAAGGAACCCGAGAACACGGAGCTCAAGAACGTGGAGCTTAAAACTGTAGAATTAAAGAAGTTGTTCCGGAATGTGCATGCCGAATCATACAAATGGAAATTCTCCATAGAAGAAACGGAAGAAGGTGAAGAAGATACTAGACTAGAGATCCATGCCATTGCGTTGATAAAGCATAATGGGAAATGATTTTAGTCCGCCTTACAAAGTGTTACGGCATCATGGGTACATACGACCCTACCGCCAGATTGAATATCGAGTAATCCCTGAACCGGAGCAGTCACCGAAATCATTAGAATACTAGAAGCTCCAATCTTCATCACCGCGAGGCTCAGGATATATGAGAGAATGCGGCGATTCGGCAAATTTCGGAGAAGGCGTAGCCGCATTCAGACAAGAGGTCGCCAAGGAGATATCCTGCGAGGAGGATATGCTTCTGAAGTTGCAGGAAGCCCGACCCCACGACAAGTATGGACATCTGCTCTCTTTCGGCCTGACCTCCATGATCATCGTTCTCATCTTCCTGCAGAACTCTGTGTTCATCCTCTGGTTGATCATCGCGATCCTGCTCTATTCGTACAATTTCATCATCTTGTTAATTCCAACGACGACAGAGAGGATAAGGCCTGATGACAAGGACATTGTCCCGGTAATAGACAAAGAACGAAAGTGGTTGGCTGTGCGATTACTGCTTAAGAAGAAAAGGCTGGCCATAGAGATCGGGCTCACAGTGCTGCTTGGAGGCATAGTTCCTCTCTCGCTCAGCTTTTCCATTATATTCGGTCTTGCGATGTTCTTCGCCATATACTTCGGATTCCTGGTTAACATCATCGCAGGCCAGGAGGTGATATTGATGGTTGTGCAGATCACCTTCATCATCCTGTTCTACTTGCTTATGGTCATTATAGAGCCCCAGGCACAGGGCATAACCAAGATCGCGATTTCTTTCAAACAGAAGTTCGACGTAGCCAGATCGAAGGGCAAAAGGGCTTATTTCCTAATCGTCCTGGCTATGATCGGTTTGATAACCATCTCCGGAGTATTGATCATCGGGGCGATGCTACTGCCGGGATTCATCCTCCCGGCGTTCTATAACGATATGGCCCTGTTCCCGTCGGTCGACATCAGCCTGATCATACTGGTCTTCATAAGCCAGCTTGTCATAATGAGACACTTCCAGGGGATAATGAGCCGGTGGATGGCGGTGAACCTTCTCAATTCCCGCATAGATGACCTTAACAATGACGTGCTCTTCAAGTTGGACGGGTTGGAATCGGCACCGGAGAGCGAGGAGACCAGGGTCATTTTGAAAGGCCTTAAAAAGAAGTACTATTCCATCACGATCTATGATATCATCCGGCAGGACATATTCGGCTATTCCCCAGTCTACCTTGTGGGACCCCGCCTCCGGTACGTGTTAGACGAAGCTGTGATCTCCCATTTCTAGCGTCCTGTGGACGGTTGATTTGCCTCTGCCTTCTCAACCGCCTCTACCCAATCCCAATGGAATGCAGTCTGATAGTGCTTGGACCGGACCAACCCATATGCCTCCTGGAAACTAATCTCGTATCTCTTGCTCACATAGAGCATGGCGACGAACGCTGACCGGTCCCGTCCTCGGTTACAGAATATAAGAACCTTGGGTGTTTGTGGCAAGCAGTCGACGAGGAGATCGCGGGACCGCAGTATTTCATCCACTAAAGGAACGCGTTTGGATGTCAGCATGCTTTTCTTAAATAGAAGCCTCGCATCGACCAAAAGCTCGACACCTTCCCGACGACGCCGTTGTGCGCAAAAGGCGTCGAGCCACCCTCCAACCGCCACGGAATCGTCTATCCAGTCCATATTTCAGCCCTGCCAGGCGATATCTCTGGGAGAATTTCTCCGAGACCAAAAAAGCATGTTCTGCATATTTCACTCCGGATTATCTAATATTTCCCATGATCGGGATGTTGAAACATTGCGGCGATTCCGCATATGAATGGCGAGAGTCATAAGAAAAGGGAAAGAAAATGAGCCACGTTATCCGCTCCAATCCGCTGCCGTTTCGGCGCGGACTTGGTGAATGCGGGCTCAAGATATGATTGTTAAAGAGGTTTAGGTTCTGAACGACACAGAGTACTCGACTTCCTTTGCCCCGAAATACTCCTTGCAGTACTCGGCGACATGCTTTGGAGGGTATTCCTTGCAGCTGAAGACGTCGATGAACGCCCGGTTGGTATCCTCAGCAAAGTGCCCTGAGATCAATGAGGTCTCGATCAATTGGGCCAGCGAGTACCCTTGTACTCGAGGATCCTCTCCGAACCGTACCACGATGGGCGCGCCAAAGCGCTTCATGTGGATATGTTCACATAAGTCGATGGAGAACTGAGTAATGTGCTCCCCACTGCTTATCTTTTTGGGATCGCAGTCTTTCAGATCGATGGATGTCAGAAGGCCCCATTCTCCGCCTTTCTTGAATCGTTCCTCAATCTCTTCGTCGCTCAACATTTTTCCAGACCACGGACCCATGCTATACATCTCTTGCTATCACCATCTGGGCATACTATAGCCCGTAATTATTAGAACAGGTCAAAAACATTCTAGCATTTAAGCATGGGCATGATAAAGACAAGAACCGTACTTGTAATATTGATTTTACCCCCCGCGCCATGTTCCATCATGGCTCGCAGAGGAGGTCGTTATGACCTTTCCTTCCCGGCCTGTCGAAATAATCATAACTAACCAAGCCTTGATGGAGGACAGAAATACCTCAAAGGAAGAGATGTGCGCTTATGAAACGGATCGGTTGGTTCACAACAGCAAGGGGTCCAGGCTCGTTCAATCTGTTCAAGACCATGCTGGACAACATCAAGGATGGGACCATTGATGCCAAGATAGCCTTCGTCTTCATCAACCGAGAGGCCAAGGGCAATCAATTTCGATTGAATCTAATCAGAATGGCAGAGGAGGCTGGGATTCCGGTCATCATACTCCCATCGGATTCATTCGAGCCAGAGCTCAAGGTTAGAGACCTTCCAGCCTGGCGTGACGCTTACGGCAAGGAGATGAGGGAGACGATTTCCAAGTATCCTATGGACTTCGGGACACTAGCCGGGTACATGCTTATCCTGGATCCTGAGACTTGCCGCAGATACACCATAATCAATCTTCACCCGGCCCTGCCGGACACGTACAAGGGCACCTGGGAGGAAATCGTATCCCAGGTCGTGGATAATGGAGATGAACGATATGGAGCTACCGTTCATTTGTGCACACCAGAGCTGGACCGCGGTGAGACGATATGTTATGATTCTTTCCCATTACATAAGATTAGGGCGAACTACCCGTCAACCGAGGACAGTAAAAAGCAGGTACGGATAGAGGAACTGATGAGGGAGGCTCATCTGCTCATCGGTGCTATCAAGATGATTGTGGATGGGGAACTGGTGTTCAAGGATGGGAAGGTCTTTGACCAGAACGGCGCCCCTACGGGGGAGAACTACTGCATGGCAGAAAAGATAGACCGAGAGCTTGAGGACCCTTGATCCAGAAAGATGTTCAGTCTCGCTCGCAATCTTTTAGAAATCGCCACAATCTCTCCATCGATCCCCTTTCCGTGGCACTAGCTGAACCGCGAGGCGCCCATCGTAGAATGGACAAGGTAGACCTCTGACATGACTTTATCGGATGGATGTCTCAAATGTCCATTGTCTTCCGGTGACGATCTCCCCCGAACTGAGTGAAATTGCCATCACTGACACCACCCATAGGCAGATGTGGTCAGCTTCACAGTCAGGAAAATATCCGAGGTAATGACATTCAGATGGATGGAATCCCTGCCCAGCATAGCAACCGTTCCAATCGAAATAATGATGACCGACGATCATAACGGTCCAGCCCGATCCGGATCCGACCCATCTGGGGGTTGGCTCTGATCCGGGAGATGATAGTAGTCTGCAGGCAATAAACCTCGACGGTAGCATATGCGCTCCTAGTAACGTGAGAGCATTGCCGTCCTTCTGATACCGGTCAGAGTGATCGTGCCCTGTCCCCGTCCAGCCCCTAACCATTACTCGAATATTCAGCTTCTGAGTCGAAGAGTTCGAACGTGAGCCTGGTGAATGGCCATTCGGGACTGAAGCCGCCATAATTTCCGGTCATGTTCCATACATTCACCTTCTCTCCGCTTGGGAGGGAAGAGTGGGGCACGATGAACGAACATGATCCCTGATGGCGTATGCCCATCTCTGACAGGTAACTGAACTCTATCGAGATCGCCTTGGTCCTTGCGGTGTCTCCGACATGACTGCTCTCTGACGTTGAACCAATGGAAGCGATTATCGCTTTGAGTTGAACGGACCCCATCAGATATGATCGTTGCATCTCCATAGAATTCAAACACAACCGTCGACCCAGTTATCTCGGTCCTGCCAGTTGTTGAGCTTAGGTTCGTACCCCCCACAAGAATCCGCGCTGGTCCCGCTAATCCTCCAATTCCATTTTACCTCATCGAGGGCTGCCCTTACGAGGGAAAGCGTTGACCGGACTGCTCTCCAGGAGCATATTTGGAAGCTATGGGAGTATGGCGACACCAGCAATGCGAATTGGGTCAACGAATGTTAATTACCATCTTCTCAAACTATGGGCCCTCCGATAATGGATCTATTTGGCGAATCCTGAAGCTATTGACTATGGGTCCTGAGTTCACCCTGATATGACCACTCCCGATTGACATGAGCAAATCAGATGCTTTCACTATAATTATCAATTTTCGATGACATACCATATACGTTATATTCACCCAATTCCTGCAAGGGAAAATGAACGCCCCTTCTGCCTCTCCAAAAGCAGCTACATTACTCTCTAGTTCAACTATCGCGATCTCAGGAATCGGCCTCTTTTTGGCGATATATTTCTTCATTGATAGCTCTAAGGATGGCGTTTACGTAGCTACCTTCACTCTTGTCGGCTTGGTTGGCATAGTGAGCTTTCTAAGGCATTCGATTTTCTATCGTTCTGATCAAGTAAGGATGGGTTGGCATCAGGACAGGCCCGAATTCCAGATTGAGGTGGGCTTCGCAAATCTAGCAATAGGAGCTGTCGGGATAATTGCTGTATTACTGAACTTAGGGATTGCCGCCTGCAGTACGTGTCTACTAGTCTTTGGCATCTATCTAGCATGCGCATGCGGATTGCATGTTAGAGAACTTGTCAATTCAAAGGATCATAAGAAGAACACTGCCAAGGTCCTCATGACCGCCTATCTGGCAGCAACATTGATTGCATTCGCGATCTTGGGATTGATGGAAACAGGATCCCTATAGAGGACCAAACCTTAGCCCGTTGCCTTCATCATGCCGCAGTTCCCGAACCTGATCAATGAGGTCGGCCCGAAATTGGCACCGGGACACTGGTTCATAATTTCTATATTTGGATGCTCATTATTGAACACCTGAGACCTTGTTCCGACAGGTTTGTCGGTCGGCACCATGGTGTTGTTGTTCATCTTGGTAGCGCTCCTATCGTATCATCTTTCTCGGTCATCGTTCTCGAATCCAATTCAAGCTAACCGGAATTGATTAGGCTTCTGCCACCATCTCAGATGAGTTCAATCCTGGGCAATGGAAAGGCAACGGTAGAAGAGAAGATTAAAAGGGCCAGGGACAGACCTATGACCTTGCTTTGCATCCCCTGACTGCCGGACTCAACGGCACGATGGCGAGAGAGGAAGTAAACAAGACACTTGCATCCAATCCTTATGCTATTGACATCCCATTGGATAAGTAGGGGATCATACTGGTAGCAGAACCAAAACACCTCCGTTATCTGGAAGGTGTGGACCTAACACGGCGGCAACATGACATCCAAGCTACTATTGTACAAAGTCCCCCATGAGCATACATTCGAATCTTGAGGAATCGTGCGAGGCATGGGGTTTGCATGCCCGGAGTTCAACGAAAATGGAACGCCTATCGGGCGGTGAGAGCCCTCTTTTGATTGTAGCCGCACTCGGCTCTTTAGAAACCATACTATGGTTCTAACGGGTGACGTCACTGGCCTGGGCAATGCATCAGTATCGTCTAGTTCGCAGGCCATCCATATGTTCATGCAAGTGTGCCCCGATTAGCTTATTGCCATGCTGATAGTGCACCCCTAAAATCACGGTCACGGCTTTACGGAACTCTTCTTCCGCCCGAATTCACAGCTCAAGGAATAAAAGATCCCATTTCCAAGCTACTGCAGATAAAGAGCATTCTTGGAAAAGCCAAATAGCCTTTCGGGGAAATCGATAAGATCATGACCTCGTGTTAATGCCATCGTTCGACCCCTGTATGTAGACTCAAGCGGGCCATGTGTGAAACAAATCCATGATGGCCGGGAATAAATTTCTGTACCGGTAACCGATCAGCATCTGTCGATTTCCAAAACAGGAAGATCGCCGTCTTCTAGGAGCAGCATATGACTGTGATTTAGGCCAAGAATGGTGTGAGGCATGTGGAAACGGACAAACGATTTCCAACGGTAATAGAGACCCAATGGAGTGTATTATTTTACAATTGTATGTAATAATTGGTTTTTAACATCATAATACAAACTAAATACTGTAAGCTCCGAATATTTTCTTAGGGAGAAATATGGCAGATCTTAGTGTAATGCTGGACAATATGGTGCAGGATATAATAAACGAAATCCCGCTGATCGTGGCTGCAATTGTCGTGCTTATCATCGGCTATGTTCTCGGCGTGATCGTCGGAAAGGCAGTGAACAGAGTCGTCGAAAAAGTTGGGATCGAAAAGACGTTCGATCAGAGCATGACGGGGAGGGCGTTCAGGACTTCAGGTCTAGACCTATCAGATTTCATCGGAGGAGTAGTCAAGGCATTCATAATCATCCTGGCAATAATCCTCGCGATACAGATTCTGAACATAGGGGGTACGATCGGAGGCTACCTAACAACTATCGCAAGTTACCTGCCAAGATTGCTCGGCGGCATCCTGATACTCATCTTTGGCGCGGTCTTCGTGGATTTCCTCGCATCTTTCATCGGAAAGATGATCCGTCCAATGTTCCCTGAGGCAAAAACTGAAATCGCCGACATGCTCAAGAACTTGCTGTTCATCGGCCTGATCGCATTTGTGATCCTGCTGGCGCTCGACACGATGCTCCTGTCCGGAGCCACGGTCTACCCGCTCATACTGGGCTTCGTGATCATTGGTGCAGGCATATCCTTGACCGATGCTCTTATCAAATCGATCACCGACGACCATGCCGAGTTCAAGGAAGTCGCGGGATACGCTAAGTTCGTCCTGTATTCGATCTTCTTGATCATTGGTGCAGGTGCGATCTTCGCCACGTTCTCCAATGTCACCACTATCGTGGCAAACATCTCTTGGGCATTCGCCATAGCCCTGGCACTAATGCTGATCCCGGTTACATACAGTCTGACCAAGAAGATGACAAAGAGCTAAGAACAAACCGCCAAACCCTTTTTTTCCTTTTTATTCTCCATGATCAGCTAATGTGGCCTTTCCACTTTTTCGAGTATCGTGTCCATTTCAACAATAAACAACTCGGATTCTCCAGAACTATATGTCAGATACGGGCAATGCCAGAGAAATTGCAAAGAAAATTCAGAATTGACTGAAGTGACATTTTAAAAATAGAACCGGTAAGAACCTGTCCGGAAAATTACACAGAAACAACAAATGTTGCAAGGGAATAGAACAGGGAAGATTCAATGTCCGAGCATTCAGAACAAATGGATGGCATGGATTCATTTGATGTGATTATCCTCGATATCTGAATTTGGGGAACGATGTCGATGGCAATATTCACATTCTTGGAATCGTACGATTTTTCGGGCAGACGATCGTTCCATATTGCACAAATTAAGGCAGTGGATTGGGAAGTAGTGAACGCGACATCGAGAGACTTTGTCCGAAAGCGAGGTACTCTCCGGTTTAGCGATTCGAGACGGAAGCGTTGAAAGGGCAGACCAAGATCTCGCTAATTGGCTAAGAAAATCTGATCTGATGCCGTAAGCGGGCGGAATTAGAACTGGAATGAAATTATTAGGTAAAAGTCAACTCGAGGTTTCTGACTTTGAGAGCAGCAGCATGGGATGAGAAATAATCATGGTCACGGCTCATGACTTCGATCTTAAAAAGCAAGAACATAGAAGGTCAATGGCCAGACATAACGGATTGGAAAACCTCGAATTGACTATTAGCAGGATAAGTAAAAGAGTGCTCCCGCCGGGATTTGAACCCGGGTCGTTGACTTGCTTCCACGAAGCAGAATCTCCGCGACGAAAGGCCAACATGATTGACCGGACTACACCACGGGAGCGAATTCGTCCATTCATATTGGAAACCATACTTAAACCTTAGGTAGAGGCTGAGGAAAAAAGAAGGAAAATTAGAAGCGTTACCGCTTCCGCGTCATCAGGACAGCCCCCAGCCCGACCACTACCACCCCGGCTATCACCACCCCGGCGAGGACCATCAGGTCGGCCGAGCTCAAGCCCAGAACATCACCCTTGCCGCGAGCTTCGCCAGCCCGTATGATGTTCCTGATGGGCAAAGGTGAAGAGTATTTCGAACGGCAGAGGATTCAGTCCTTGACGGATGCGGCCAGCGAACCGAAGGTTGAGTAGTGGTACGAAGCGGGCCACATGCTTAAAGAAAAAGCCCGACAGGACCGCGATCTTTGGCCCATGGAAGAGCTCTACCGCTAAGAGCCAGGTTCGATTCGGACCGGTCCTCCGCAGAGACAATGGCATAGGTTGAGGGGACGGCCGTTTCCTGAAACAACGTTATATACTAGTTTAGTTTATGAGAGACGCACTAATCGGAGGCTTTGATTGAATAATCAAGTTGATGTGGAGCAGAGCGATGAGATTCTGCGCTGCCCCTATCCAAACAGAAAGGAGGGAGAAATGTTCGGAATAGCCGACCAGCTTCTCGGAGCCTCAAGAATCAAGATCATGTGCGCGGATGGCAAGTCCCGCATGGGCCGCATTCCAGGTAAGATCCGCAAGCGAATGTGGATTCGCGAGGGGGATCTGCTCATCCTCCGTCCCTGGGAATTCCAGGACGACAAGGCAGACATCCTTTACCGTTACACCAAGACCCAGGCTACCTATATGAGCCGCAAGAAGGTATTGCCGAAGAATCTGGATGTATTTTAGGGGAGGGCATCCAGTATGCCCAAGAACGATAACACTTTTTCCGATCTCGAACGCAAGGTGGAGAACCTCCGCCTGAGGCGTTCCGAGAACGCCCAGGATGATGCGCGCAAGACCATGGGCGAGGTTTTCGACCGGCAGACAATGTATTCCCTAGAAAAGCTTGAGAAGATGGGCATACTGGAATCGATCGATTTCCCTATCTCCACCGGAAAGGAGGGAAACGTATTCCGGGTCACAACGCCTGAGAACGAGATACTGGCGATGAAGGTCTACCGCACTTCGAACTCGACGTTCCACAACATCGCCAAGTACATCGAGGGCGACCCTCGATTCAAGGGACTGCAGGGCTCGCACCGTAAGATCGTCTTCGCCTGGTCGGCCAAGGAGTTCAAGAACCTGTGCCGAATGACCGAAGCGGGGGTCCGCGTACCAGAGCCGGTCAGGTTCCATCGGAACATCCTGTTCATGGAATACATCGGCACCGAGGAGGAGCCGGCACCAAGCCTGAAGAGCTCTCATTTGGAGAACCCGGATGAGATCTACAAGACGATCCTGAAGTACATGAAGATCATGTATCAGAAAGCGGAACTGGTGCACGGCGACCTGAGCGAGTACAACATCTTGATGGAGAACGGGAAGCCGGTCATCATCGATGTCGGTCAGGCAATGCTCATTGACCATGTGAACTCCCTCGATTTCCTGAAGAGAGATATAACCAACATCAACCGTTACTTCAAATCGCTTGATATCAAGATCAAGACCGACGCTGAAGTCCTGAAGTTCATACAGGGGGCCAAGAAGAAATGAAGGCAGTACGCATCCCGAAAGAGAGAGTGGGGGCCCTTATAGGCAAGGATGGAGCGAGCAAGAAGATGCTCCAGGAAAGGATGCAAATGACCATCAGGGTCGATACCGAGGGCGAGGTGTTCATCGAGGACGAGAACGTCAAGGACCCGATTATGCCCCTGAAGGCCGTCGACATCATCAAGGCCATCGGCCGGGGCTTTTCCCCGGAGAGGGCGCTCCGCCTGATGGGTGAAGACGAATACCTCGAGATCATGGACATCGACGACTATGTCGGCAAGCGCCACGATTCATTGTCGAGGATGAGGGCCAGGGTCATCGGGTCCGGCGGCAAGACCCGGCGCATTATCGAGGATATGAGCGGTGTCGACCTATCTGTCTACGGCGACACGGTCGCGATCATAGGCAATTCCATCCAGCTACCCATCGGCCGTTCGGCGGTGGACATGGTCCTATCAGGAAGCGAGCATGCCACGGTATACCGTTTCCTGGAACGTAAGCGGGCCACCCTGAAGATCATGGAGATGGGTTTCGAGTAATGGGGATGAAACAAGTGCCTCAGATACTAGAGCAAGCCGAGAAGGCACTAGAACATGACCTGTGCGACCACTGCCTCGGAAGGATCTTCGCCCACGTCGATACTGGTCTATCCAATAACGACCGGGGACGTTCCATCAGGATGACCCTGAACTTCCAGCGCATCCTCGACGGCAAGGTCAAACTGGAGCACCAGAAGTGCTGGGTCTGCGAGGACGTCTTCGATAACGTGGAGCGTTTCGCCGACGCGGCCATCGATGCCATGTCGAGGGTCGAATACCACAATTTCCTCATTGGCTGCCGCGTCGATCCCACCATCCAGGAACGCGAAGAGCGGGTCTGGTCCGAGGTCGGCCAGGACAAGGCCGAACCGATCAAGGCAGAGCTCAACCAGGAGATCGGGAAGATGATCCAAGCCAAGACCAACAAGGAGGTTTGCTTCGAGACCCCCGAGGTCGTGGCTCTGATCGATACTCGTTTCTGCCATGTGGAGCTCAGCGTCGCTCCCCTGTTCATATACGGTCGCTACCACAAGTATTCCCGCGAGATACCGCAGACCAAATGGCCCTGCCGCATGTGCAGGGGCAAGGGTTGCCCGCGGTGCAACGGTACCGGCAAGATGTACCAGATCTCCGTGCAGGAGGTCCTCGGCGACCCTATTCTGAAAGAGGCCGATGGTCGGGAGCACTTCTTCCACGGCATGGGCCGGGAGGACATCGATGCCCGAATGCTAGGATCCGGTCGACCGTTCGTGCTAGAGATCGCCGAACCCAAGAAGAGAGACATCGACCTGGCGAAAATACAGAGTCTCATTGCCGAATCGGGAGCGGGACTGGCTGACGCCGTCGACCTGCGATTCTCCACCAGGGAGGAGGTGCGCAGGGTCAAGATGGACGACCCAGAGAAGGTGTACCTCGCCCATGTCGTCGTCCACGGCAAAGTTAATAAGGAAAAAGTAAATGAGGTTGTTCACACGTTCAAACACAGGCGCATTAGCCAGCAGACTCCCGTTAGGGTCGTCCATAGAAGGGCGGACCTCGACCGGGAGAGGGAGATCATCGATGCCACCGTCGAATCCTTCGACGATGACATGCTTGTGCTCCGTCTGCGCACTCAATCCGGGACGTACGTCAAAGAGCTCGTCTCGGGGGATGGTGGCAGGACCAAACCGAACCTCTCCGAGGAACTCGGCGTACCCTGCGAGGTTACCGCGCTCGATGTGGTTGAAATAATCGATATCACTGAGGTGTAATACATGGTTAGACCGTCACACGGACTTAGGCGAAGGGGCAGGAACATCCTAAGGAAGACCCCAAGGAACAGGGGACTATCCCCGATCACCCACGAATTCCAAGAGTTCGCGAGCGGAGAGAGGGCCAACATCTTCATCGACTCGAACATCCACAAGGGCGCACCCCATCTCCGTTTCCACGGAAAGACCGGCACCGTTGTCGGACCTCAGGGACATTCATTCGTGCTCCACGTAAAGGATGGCGACAAGGTAAAGACCGTCATCTGCAGGCCAGAGCACCTCAGAAAGGTCAACTAGGGAAGTGACCTTGATGCCCGAAGAGCGCTACATCGCTCTTGCCGAAGTCAAAGAGTACTTGGAGCAAGAGAGCAAGGGCCGAGATTTTACGCCTGAGCAGAGGATATCGTACGATCACGCTTCCAAGATCGCCAAGCTTTCCGCGGCCAAGGCCCGGGAGCTCATCGATGATCTAAAGGAGATTTCCTACGTACCTGACCCAGTCGCGGTCAAGATCGCTGACATCGTCCCGACCCATCCAGAGGACGTCCGAGTTCTTTTCGCTAAGGAAAGGATCGTACTCGAGAAGAAGCAGATCGAGCAGATTCTTAAATTAGTGGAAAAGTATCTATGATGTTGGTGTGACCTTTGGAAGACTACGCGCACATTCTCGACTATCTACCCCAGGGACTCCCCTCTGAAAAGGGATTTGCCCGGGAACCGCTCGCATATGCAATAGGTAGCCAGGAGTTCAAGCTCTTCGAGTTGGTGCCGAAGCCTAACGTCATCATCAACATGGGTGATAGGGTCTACATCGGTAAGGAGGGGGAAAAGCGGGACAAGATCCTTCATGTCAAGAGACGCGTTTCCTACGAGGAGCTCACCGGTGGCGCCCAGAGCGAACTTCCATTCGTTGTCCTGGAGATCGTCAAACTGGAAGAGACCCGTTTCGTCAACTTCTTCAACGAGGCGCAGCCCATAACGACTCGCTACCACATGCTCGAGCTCCTGCCTGGACTGGGCAAGAAGACCATGTGGGCCGTTCTCGAGGAGCGGAAAAAGGGCAAGTTCAAGGATTTCGCCGAGCTCTCCACCCGGGTGCCATCGCTGAAGCACCCGGAAAAGGTTGTGGCCAAGCGCATTGAGATGGAGCTCTCCAATCCGGGAGAGAAATACCACCTCTTCGTGTCGAAGTGATCCGGTGCGCCCGACCGAGGTCAAGGCTATCCTGGCCCAGATCGGCGTAAGCCCCACGAAATCGAAGGGTCAGAACTTTTTGGTGGACGACACCGTGGCAGGGCGGGAGGTCGACTACCTACAGATGGCCCCAGGGGATGCCGTTCTCGAGGTCGGACCAGGGCTTGGGGTCCTGACGTCGATGCTAGTTCCTAAAGCCTACAAGGTGATCGCCATTGAGCTGGACCATGCCATCGCTGCCTATGTGAGATCACAGTTCGGAGAGTGCGTGGAACTCATAGAGGCTGATGCGTTGGATGCAAAGTGGCCTAAGTTCGACAGATTCATTTCCAACATACCTTACAGCATCTCATCCCCGCTGATATTCAAACTTCTGGATCAGGACTTCAAGACGGCGGTCATCATGGTCCAGAAGGAGTTCGCCGATAGGATGGTGGCAAAAGCTAACACCGACGACTATTCCCGGCTCTCGGTGAGCGTCTACTACCGAGCCAGGGCGGAGATGATGGAGAAGGTCAGCAGGAACCGTTTCTGGCCGGAGCCTGAGGTAGATTCAGCGGTTATCCGTTTGACGCCGAGACCACCACCGTTCCAAGTCAAGGATGAGAGGTTATTCCACAAGCTGGTCGAGGTCCTGTTCCTCCATAGGCGCAAGAAGATATCTACGATCCTGAAGAAAGGATACGTCAAGCCCGAGGACATTGACCGGGTTCCTTACCGGGATGATAGGGTCGAGGCCATCTCGCCTGAGCAGATCGGCGAACTGGCCGATGCCGTCTTCGATCTAAGGCATTGATCAGCTGGACCCGTCCTCGTTCACACCGTAGTCATGGTGGACCTTCTTGATGAAGTAATATGAGACCGCGAGCGAAGCAACAAGCACGCCGACGCCCGCGATCAGTATCCCGTCATCATGCTCATAATCGAAAACGATGAGCTCCCTTGCAACCGAGGTCAATGCGACCAGAATGACCACCTCGACATGGATCACGTGCGTTTTGGTATACTGGTGTAGTATGTCCATTACCTCTAGGGCTATTACAGCGAGGAAGAAGAAACCGATGAAGCCGAGGACCTCGCCCTTGGTCGTGAAAATGAAGTCAGGATCTGTCACCAGATCGAACATGAGGACGCCCATGGTGTAGACGATGGCGACAATCAAGAGAGCGATCATGGCCATGACCGTGTAGATCACGATCCTCTTGAAAAGTGCCAGATAATCCTGGTCCTTGAGGTCCCGCATTGCGTTGGCACCAGCATCGCCGATAATAAAACGTTCGTCACGCGTTCTGATCCCGATAACATGAAGTCATTAAATATGCGGACCCCGAATATATTTTGCTTGAATGCCCATGGATCAGATACAAATATGTTCGAAATTGATGAGCGCGGGCAGATTGGATAAGGATCCACTATGCGTTTACGCAACCGAAACAGTTCCAGAAAACGCCCTCCACATATCCAAGGTGGACCGGTGTGTTGCCCACGCGATCTTCACCATCGCCAACGTGGATGGCCCGATCGTCTACCTGGGGGACGAACACCTTGGCGGCTGCTGTCCCGGGGGACAGTTCTGGCTTGGTTACACTCCACCACCCAAGGGTCTAGAGTTCTTCGTCTCCACCGGCTCGCCCACATACCGGAATGGTGCTGCAGAATATTACAAACGTGATCCGGAGATCGCGAGGCAAAGCATTGCACGGGTAGGGAAAATGACGCCACCGGGCAAGTTCGTTGTCATTGCCCCGTACCACAGAGAAGTGAAAGACGGCAGGATCCTGAGCATACTATGCTTTGGCCATGCAGAGAATGTCCGCAACCTTATTGGGTTGGCGGAATTCGGGAGCGATGACCCGTTCGGGACCTGTGTCGTGCCTTGGGGGGCGGCCTGCGCCTCAATTATCACCTATGCATCCGGAATTGCGGAAAGTGGGCCTAAGGGAGCGTTGATCGTGGGACCGACCGACCCGATGGTGAACGAATGGTTGCCGTCGGACATTATGACCCTGTCGATCCCGATAGCCACGGCGGAGAGGATGGCCAACGACATTGAATCGTCCTTCCTGACCAAGCGCCCCAAGGTCGCATTCCCAGAGAAACACGACCCTACCTGAAGCATTCAGGCAATGATTTTTCTACGCCCATCCACTTATCATGGAAGATAATCATGCTAATTGGAATAGTCGGCAAACCGAACGTCGGTAAGTCCACCTTCTTCTCCGCAGCGACCATGGCCAGCGCCGAGATCGCCGCTTATCCTTTCACCACCATAAAGCCGAACAAGGGAGTCGGTTATCTCAGGGCGCCCTGTCCGGAGAAGCATTTCGGGGTGAAGTGCCAACCAAAGAACTCCGCTTGCGATAACGGCACCAGGATGGTCCCGGTAGAATTGCTGGACGTCGCAGGTCTCGTTCCCGATGCCTGGCAAGGAAAGGGGCTGGGCAACCAGTTCCTGGATGACTTGAGACAGGCGGATGCGTTCATACACATCATCGATGCGTCCGGATCGACCGACTCAGATGGTAATCCAGTTCCTCCTGGTACGCACGACCCGATGGTTGACGTCAAGTTCCTGGAGAGCGAGATCGCGCATTGGATGAAGGGCATCATCGAGAAAGGTTTCGAGAAGGCGGCGCGCATGGCCCACTTGGAAGGGCAAAAGATGGAAGAGGTCATCCACGATCGCCTGACCGGACTGGGAGTGGCGATGCCGTCTATCTGCGCCGCGCTGCGCGAATCCAATATGCCGGCCAACCCGATGAACTGGAAGGACGAAGAGATGCTCCGCCTGGCAGACAACATCAGGCGCCTGTCCAAGCCGATATTGATCGCTTATAACAAATCCGACGTGGCCAGCGATGAGAACCTGAAGCGTCTCTCACAGCTTCATGACTACATCACCATACCGACCTGCGCCGAGACCGAACTGGCCCTCAAGAAGGCCAACAAGGCAAAGCTGGTCAGCTATTCCCCAGGAGAATCGTCGTTCTCGATCCCCGACCCGGCAAAGCTCACACCGGGCCAGAAGAAGGCCATCGACGTCATGGACCACACCATGAAAAGGGTGGGCGGGACCGGGGTCCAGACATGCCTGGAAAAGGCTGCGTTCCAGTTGCTCGACCTGATCGTGGTTTATCCGGTCGAGGATGAGACCCGCCTCACGGACCATGGAGGGAACATCCTGCCGGACGCGCACCTTATCCGTCGCGGAAGCACCGCCAAGGACCTGGCATACAAGATTCACACCGACCTCGGGGAAGGTTTCATACGTGCTATCAACGCCAAGACGAAACGCATCGTTGGTCACGACTACGTCCTTCAGGACGGCGACGTGATCACAATCATATCGAGAAAGTGAAATGATGGAAACCTACGATCTGCGGCTGCTGACCGCATCCTACCGAAAGATGGCGGATCGCGATGAGGTCATGGTAGAGCTCTACGGCAAGACGAAGGATGGCCGCTCGATAGTGGTGCGCAACTACGGGTTTAAGCCCTATTTCCATGTGATAGAGCCCAGGCCCGACCTTTTGGCCCGCCTGAAACAGAACCATGACGTCCTGGACATCAAGAACATTGAACTGTACTACAAGGGCAAGGTGCGCCCGGCAGCCCAGATAACCGTCAAATACCCTTGGACCGTGCCTAGCTTCCGCCAGGACATCAAGCGCCAGAACTTCGAAGTGCTGGCGGCGGACATCCCGTTCCACCACCGGTTCATCTACGACAATGATATGAGCTCATGCATTCGTGTTTTCGGGACACCGGCTAAGGGGGATTACACGACCGATCTGGTCCTTGACATGGACCACTTCGAGGAGATCGAGCCGTTCACGCCCGACCTGCGCATTCTCTCTTTCGACCTGGAGAACTCGATCACCAATGGGACCATCCTCACCATCTGCTATGTGGTTCGAGACAGGGGAGAGATCCGTGACGGCGAGATGATCGAAGGGACCGAGAAACATATCATCCAACGCTTCTCTGAGATCATCCAGAAAGAAGACCCCGACGTGATCACCGGATACAACATCGATGGGTACGATATCCCGAAGATCCTGGAACGGGCTTCAAAGGTAGGCGTCAAGACGCTAAACTGGGGCCGGGACCTCTCTGACCCCAAACCAATACAGAAGTTCTGGAGGCTGACCGGACGGGTGATAGTCGATGCCTGGTGGGCGGTTAGGACCGAGCTCAGGCCGAAGCAGGAAACGCTGAACGCGGTATCCAAGCTGCTCCTGAACGAAGAGAAGATGGACGTCTCAGCCAAGAACATGGACGAGGAATGGCGCAACGACAAGGACAAAGTGCTCCGCTACTGCCGTCAGGATGCCAGCCTAGCCTTGAAAGTGCTAGAAAAGGTTGGACGCATACGGAAGAACCTGGATTCAGCGGCGGTTTCCCGCCTGCCAGTCGACGATGTGCTTAACTCGGGCAGCTCGATGCTGGTTGATTCCATCCTGATCCGGGCCGCAGACCGAGCCACTCCCCGGGTAGGAGTGCCACTCACAGGCGACTATGACAATGACGATGACGCAATCGAAGGCGGGTACGTGCACGAGATCGAACCTGGCTTGTATCATTGGGTGTGCGTGCTGGACTTCAAGTCGATGTACCCTTCATTGATCATAAGCAAGAATATCTGCTTCACTACCAGGGAAGAGTCCGGGACCAATGTATCGCCAACAGGGGTCCACTTCCTCAGCAACGAGCAGAAGCCGGGCATCCTGCCCACCATGATGGCCGACCTGATGAAGGCGAGGGATGACACCAAGGCCAAGATGAAAGCGGCCAAGACCCCTGAAGAGGTCCATTACTACGATGGGCTGCAGGCAGCCATCAAGGTCTTGATGAATTCCTTCTACGGGGTCTTCGCCTCCTCGTTCTACCGTTTTACCGACCGCTCTATCGGATCCTCGATCACGGCATATGCCAGAGAAAGGACCAAGGGCATCATCCAAGAGCTGGAGAGCGAGGGTCGTCATGTGATCTATTCCGACACTGACTCGGTGTTCGTTCAGTCCCCGCATGAGAACCTGAAGGAATCGATCGAGTTCGGTACCGGGCTGGCTGAGCGCTTCTCCAAGGAAGGGGGCTCGCTGGAGTTCGAGAAGATCATGGAACCGCTATTCTCCCACGGTAAGAAGAAACGCTACATAGGCAGGATGGTGTGGCCGAAGGAGGAGCTGGTCATACGCGGCTACGAGATACGGCGCACCGACTCGTTTGAGCTCCAGTCCGAGGCACTGATGGCGGTTTTCGACAAGATAATGGACGAGAAGATGGACGAGGCAGTCAAGATCGCCAAGCAGTATGTCCAGGACACACTTTGCTGTAGGGTCCCGATCGAGAAACTGGTCATTTCCAAGGGATGCCGTCCTTTCAACCAATATGCCAGGCCCGATTCCCAGCTGACGGTACAGGTGGCCAAGAAGCTAATGGCCACAGGGGAGCAATTCGTGCCGGGCATGAAAGTGTCCTGGATAGTGACCAACTCGAAGAAATCGCCGCAGGAGGCGGAGCCGTATGTGTCGGGACGCAAGTTCACCGGTCAACCCGACTGCCGGTATTATGCGGAACGCATCGCCCAATCGCTCGGCAGGGCCACTGAAGTATTCGGCTGGGACGACAAGTCGCTGATGGCCGGCAATCAGCAGATGAACCTTCTAAACTCAGCATTCTGCGATACTGAGGAGAGGAAACCGACACCGATCGAGGTGGCGAAGAAGGCCGAGGTCAAGAAGACCGACAAGAAATTGACGCTGGACGATTTCTTCTAAGACTCAGCTTGACGATGCGGCAATGATAAAATAGACAATATAGAGAGCGATCATCAGCAGCCCTTCCTTCCTGGATATCGGAACCTTCCTCCATATTAGAAGCAGCAAGAAAGCAGAGAACATGATCAGCGGAACTATGCCTATCCAGAACAATTGGCTGGTCACAGCGTAACCTCCGAACAAAGATGCGGCACCGGCGACGACCAGGGTGTTGAAGGTCACCGAACCTACTGCATTGCCTATGGCCAGGTCGGTCTCGCCCCTCCTTGCAGCTATGATACTGACCGTGAATTCCGGCAAGATGGTCCCTATGGTAACAATGGACAGGCCGACCAGAAAAGGACTGATTCCCATCAGCGATGCCAGGTTTGAGGCGCCTGTGACCGCTACTTGAGCGCCAACGGCGAGCAATCCGATGCCAATGGATAGCCTAGCCACGCTGGCCCAAACCGGTCCACCGTCTTCCAGGGCTTCTCGGTACTCCTCTTTAACGCAGGACGGGCAACCCACCCTCCTTTGATGGTTGAGTATGTATGCCAAACCCACGATGAAGGTGGCAATTAGCAGCAACCCGTCCATTGGCGAGATTCGTCCATCACTGGCCAGAAGGGAAAGGAAGGCCACCGCATAGATCATGAACAAACTCTCCAAGCGAATCGACATGAATCGGATCACTATAGGAACAAGAACCGCACATACCCCGAGTATGAACGTAGCATTGGCAATGCTCGATCCAATGATGTTTCCGAACGATATGCGATTCGCCCCTTCATATCCTGCAACGATCCCAAGGAACAGCTCTGGAACGGACGTACCAAATGCGACAATAGTAAGACCGACGACTATTGGTTCCGCCCCTATGGCCAGCGCGATTTGAGAACCGCCCCCTACGATCCAGCGACCGCCAAAATATATTACGGCCAATCCTGCGATAAGGTAGAGCACTTGGTCTAGCATTGCGACAACGTTTTTCGATTCCTTACTAAATAAAGAATGACTCGTCGGGAGGTCAGGAAGTGAACAAGACAGGACAAAATCCTTTTATATCGTAATCCTAGTCCTCCAAACAGTGACGGGACGATGGTCTGTCTTCCCGTAGGATGTGTACCCTATCAAGGGCGAATCCCGAAACGCCGCTTCCACTAATTATCGCGGCGGAAGTGATACACTATGGCAGAGAACGAGAAGCCCGTACAGGGCGTAGAAGAAGAAGCCAAGAGAAACATCTCTGGCAAAAGCATGTACAAGTACATCGCCGAGGCCTGGAAGAGGCCGGATGCAACGTATGTAAAAGACCTCATGTTTGACAGGATGATCCTATGGCGCCGGGAAGAGAACTTCTGCCGCGTAGATCACCCTACCAGGCTGGACCGCGCCCGTGCTTTGGGATTCAAGGCCAAGCAGGGATACGTCGTGGTCCGCGGCCACGTCAGGAAAGGCTCGCTCCAGAGGCGTAAGATGCGCTGGAAGGGCCGCCGTGCAAAGAGGAAGGGAATCAACAAGCTGACCGCCGGGAAGAGCCTGAAGTGGATGGCCGAGGAGAGATGCTCCAAGCGCTACCCGAACCTGGAAGTGCTCAACTCTTACTGGGTCGGAGAGGATGGCAGGAACGTCTGGTTCGAGATTATCCTGGTCGACAAGCACCACCCGGTGATCATGTCTGACAAGAAGATCAACTGGATCTGCAGCCCGGTGCACAAGGGCAGGGCATACCGCGGTCTGACCTCCGCCGGCCACAAGGGACGTGGCCTGAGATGGAAGGGAAAGGGCGCGGAGAAGATGCGGCCCAGCGGCGCCGCGCACGACCATCACAACAAGTGATAAACCTCTTAGAACAGTCTTTCTTTATCGCCCGAAAGGGCGATTCATTTCATGATTAGAGCCACCACCCACAGCCAAAGGCTGGATAGGAAGCGGATCAACAAAAATTAGATTCTTTGAGTATGATTAACTACGGATACGTTCCATGCGCGCGGCGATTGTCGGACCGTCCATACCGATGATGGGATAGAACGCAGGCACCGGGAGGCCCGTACTCTCCTTGATCCGGTCCTCATCCTCGACCAGATAACCGTAGACCACCGCGGACGCCTTGTGCTTCCTGCAATAGGCCTGCAGATCGCCCGGGGGGAGCACCTTCAATTCGGGATCCCATCTCCTCACGATACGAACCGCCTCATTCTCCTCGTCGGCGACCGCCAACGCACGGCATCCACGTTTCATGATCAGCCAGGCAGCCAGTGCATCGGTATCGTTCTTCAATACGACCAGGACCTTTCCTTGACTGCCCATGGGCAATCCTCCGGTCCCTTCGCAGTATTCTGAGAAGATGAACGCCTGATTGTCCCGAACCTCGACGAACATCTCCTTGTCTGGATGATGGATATCGACCTTGATGCCCCGGTCTTGGTTGGCGTTGAGGACGGCCTCGCCCACGAGCACGGCGATGTCCATACTGGTGAACGGGTGGGAACCGACGCGGCGGGACTTGATCTTGAACGTGGAACCGTCGGCGAGGACCTCTCTTGAATAGATTACCGCGGTGGCCTTGATCGATTCCATGTCGCTCGAGGTCTCTATCACCGGCGAGACAGATGCGATGCCAAAGACCCTTTGCAGGACCTTGATTCCATCATTGATGCGGGTCTTGTCGGTTCGAACGTAGATCCTTCCCTGGTCACAGTTGACCAACGCCTCGATCCCTTCCCTGGCCAAGGCTGAGATCATATTGTCCATCAGCACTCTCTCGAACCGTGAGCGGACGGACCGGGATTTGAGCCCGACCTCGGAATACCTGACCAGGATTAGGTCCATATGTGGACGCAAGCCTGTCGTGGTTAAAAGGGTTTTGATGTGCCACTCCGGAAACAGCTATCGAATGCCGCGGCCCACATTGGTTATATCTAGCTAGCAACCAATTGAAGGATCGAGCAAATGGACCCCCTGACCGCCCTGATAGTCATTGCTTTCGCCTTCATAGCTGGCCTGATTGGTTCCCTGCTCGGACTGGGGGGCGGCATCATCGTGATCCCGGCGTTAACGCTTGCGCTCGGTTTCAGCATGCAGGAGGCGATCGGCGCTTCGCTAATCGGCGTAATCGCCTCATCCACTGGTGCCGCCTCCAGATACGTGCAGAAGGGTTTCGTCAATGTGAGATTGGGGATGCTCCTGGAAACGACCACCACGGTCGGCTCGATCATAGGGGCCCTCGTCGCAATATACATGGACCAGAAGGTCCTGGCTTTGGTCTTCGCCTTCATGCTGATATACAGTGCCATATACATGCTGCGCCGCCCGGAGCGGACCATATCCCCTGACAGCGCCGAATTGAACGGTCAGCTGCTTGATCTGTCATGCACCTATACCGAAAGCGGGAGCGGTAACGAGGTCTGCTATGGCGTCAAGGGCATCAAGACCGGAATGGGGGCTGGACTCCTGGCCGGGGCCGCCTCTGGAATGCTCGGAGTAGGAGGGGGCGTCATCAAGGTACCGGTGATGAACGCATGCATGTGCGTTCCTATCAAGGCGGCTACCGCCACCAGCAACTTCATGATCGGCGTCACGGCCCTGGCTGGGGCGGTGGTGTACTATTCCTACGGCCTGATATCCCCGGTGCTGGCGGCGACAGTCGCGGTGGGGGTGATCATAGGTTCTTTCACAGGAACGCACATGATGTTCCGCTCTGAGGGCCGCAGAATCAGAACAATGTTCTCGATCATCCTCATCGTGATCGCGGCCATGATGGCCCTGAAGGCGACCGGCCTGCTGGAGGCGGTGTGACATGGCCAATGAACGATTGAACTGGACCGTGCATCTGGTGCTGATCGTAGGCCTGGTGCTAAGCTTCGGCACCATGATCGTAGGGCTCATCATGTACGCCTTGAACCCGATCGAAGGGACAACGCTATCATTGGACGGGATACTAGACGGCATCGTCCAAGGCAACCCCATCGCGGTCATCGATCTTGGCATCGTTTTCCTCATCGCCACCCCTATGATGAGGATAATTGCCTCTGGGATCACCTTCGGCCTGGAGAAGGACTATCGTTTCGTCGGAATCTCCGTTTTCGTGCTGGCGATGATCTTGCTCGCCGTTTTCATTAGGCTTTGAGAATATCCTGCAAGCAAACCGTTATTACCCTCGTCCAGATTCAGTAGAGGAGGATGGGAAATGTCCGACGACAAGAAGGATGAGAAATGGTACTATACATTCCTTCCCTACAATGTCGCTGGAGGGAGCACCAACCCCATCATCCCGCTATTCATCACCGAGAGCCTCAAGGGAACGGTCGCCCAGGTAGGCATCGCTTCCGCCATAACCTCGATCGCGGCTGTACCGGCCAACATCCTATGGGGAAATCTGTCCGATACCCTCCAAAAAAGAAAGCCCTTCATCATAATGGGGTTCCTTGGCATGGGATTGGCACTCATAATGATGGGGTTCTCAACCAGCATCCCCCAGTATTATCTGGCAAACTTCATGCTTGGTCTTTTGGCAGCGGCCGTCGCACCGGTTGGCACCGTCTTGGTCCTAGAATCGTTCGAAAAGAAGGACTGGGCCAAACGGTTGGGGGATTTCAGCAGAGTAGGCGGTATTGGTTGGGTATTGGGGCTGATAATTGGTGCAATTTGGCTTATATTGTTCAACGGCCCAGATGGTGTGAACTCGATTCGGGGACTTTTCATACTGGCAGCTGTATTGTGCCTTGTCTCTTCGATTCTTGCTCTACGTTGGGTCCCGGAACCAAAAGAGAAACTTGACCGTCGTAAATTAAACCCAGCGGACTATGGTCACCTGACCGTGCATATCATTGAGAAAGCGAGATACTTGCCCCAGCGAGTGATCTTTATAACCAAGGTGAGCGCCAAGAACCTCAAAATGGCCAACTTTCCCAATAACCTAAAACGGTACTACGCAATGACTTTCCTCGCCTTTGCAGGTTTCCTCTCGTTTTACGTCGTATTTCCCATTTTCCTGAGCCAATATGTAGGATTGACCTCTGGTGAAATTTTCATCATATACCTCGCATCTTCGTTGGCCTCAGTCCTGACCTATTCGCTGGTGGGAAGGCTAATGGGGAGGATGGAAGGAAAAAGAATCCAAGCGGTCGCTTTCATATTTCGGATCGTGATCTTTCCAGCATTCTTCCTGGTGACTGATGCTCAACCTGCCTTTTCCATGGCTATTCGCCGCACTGTTGCTCCTGCATGCCATGGCCGGATTGTGCTGGGCGGGAATCAGCGTTCCAGGAAACGCCTTGGTCTCTAAGATGTCCTATCACGACTTCCGCACTCAGTCGCTAGGCATGTACAATTCGATCCAGGGTGTCGCGGCAGTTTTCGGGTCGATATTAGGAGGTTTCGTTGCCGAGTACTATGGTTATCAAGTCGAGTTCCTCATGTCATCTGGATTCGTAATAGCGGGACTCATACTGCTACTCTCGACCAACGTGGAAAAGGTGCCTTCGGATAACGAAGGGCCCCACATCATCAATTGCGATTAACCAACATCCATTCATCCGTGAAAATGAAAAACTTTGGTTCAAGAATTATTCGGTGCATGCGCATGATGAATACAACATGACCAGATATGTTGTACTTTGGCTGCGGGACGCTTATCGCCCGGATCGCTGGTGCGAGGCCTTATTGTCAGTTCAACAATGATTCTGCGATCTGCCTACCAAAGAGCCTGGCCCTTTCCGTTTCGCCCTCCACCAATGGGCCACGCATACCGACCACGACGAACGAGGCGTCGGCGACAATTGGCTTTCCCTTCTTCTCCAGGATCTTCCTCAACTTGATCGCCGCCCCTTCAGTGAAATCGCTCATCCGGGTGTCGAAGATGACGACCTTTACCTCTGGATGATCTTCCCTCAGGGCGTTTTTCAGCAGCGTGGAAAAACGGAATGGCACCCGGCCGTAGTGGGTCGGAGTACCAAGCACCCATAGATCCTTCCCCTGGAAATCCTCCTCCCCAGATCGGGAAAGCGCGCGGCATTCGATGGAGTCGATGCCGCCTTCTTTGAGACCGACAGCGATCGCCTGGGCGACCTTCTCAGTGTTCCCGTGCTTTGAATCGAACAAGACCAGGGCATTCATCGATCCTTTACCGTTGAGGTCGACGATAAGGATTGTGGGACTCCTTCATGAAGTTGAATAAAATGGTGGTGGAGGAGAAGGGATTTGAACCCTTGGACCGCTAGGGACTAGACCCTGAATCTAGCGCCGTTGGCCAAGCTTGGCTACCCCTCCAAAGCTGGAATTTACCGAACGAGGTCTTTGTACAAAAAGCTTATTGAGCCCCTAGACGGGGTCAGACGCCCATCTGAACTGGGACAAGGCATATGGACAACATAAATAGGAATTCGTCGCCTTTACCAGCCAAGATGAAAGATAAGCCCAAGAAGTCCCAGAAAAAGAAAGTGGTGATCGACCTGAAAGGCTCGCTCAAAGATGGCGCAGTGGACATTCTCGACGACCCCCGCCTATTCATCAATAGGGAGATCAGCTGGGTCAGGTTCAACACGCGTGTCCTTGAGGAGGCAAAGGATGAAACCCACCCGTTACTGGAAAGGGTCAAGTTCCTGGCCATCTGCGGGAACAACTTGGATGAGTTCTTCATGATAAGGGTCTCTGGGCTCAAACGTCAGCTGAACAAGGGGGCGTTGGAACCACCGCCAGATGGCATGACGCCGTTGGAACAGTTGCATACCCTGCGCGAGGAGTTAAAACCGTTCTTGGACGAACACCTTAAGTGCTGGCAGGAAGACATCCTGCCCAAACTGAAGAAGAACGGCGTCCACATCCATAGGATGGAGGAACTTTCCGTTGATGAGCGTGACCAGCTGAGAGAGCACTTCGAGAAGGTCATATTTCCCACCCTTACCCCGCTAGCACTGGACCTGGTGCACCCGTTCCCCTTCATATCCAACCTATCGATCAATCTAGCTGTTGTGGTGAAGGACTCGAAAGGACATGAGAAGTATGCCCGGGTGAAGGTCCCGAACGGACTGTTCCCCCGCTTGATCGAGTTCGACGACGACAATGACAAGTCGGGCAAGGGGAACCACTTCGTTTTCCTCGAGGACCTGGTGGCATCGAACCTCGACCTGCTCTTCCCGGGCATGAAGGTGGAGACGTCATACGTCTTCCGCATCACCAGGGACGCCGACATCGAGATCGAGCTAGACGAGGCTGAGGATCTGCTTACCGCGGTCGAGGAGGGAGTGGAGAACCGCCGCGTTGGCGCCCCCACCCGCCTGGAGGTCGACAGCACAATGCCGGTGCATCTGCGTGACCTCTTCGCCGTCAAGCTTGGCCTGCCGCCATATCTGGTGTACCAGACACCCCCTCCCCTGGGTTTCGTCGACCTCTGGCAGCTATGGGGTCTGCCCCGCCAGGACCTGAAGGACATCCCCTTCCTTCCTTATGTGCCACCGGAACTTCAGAACGAGAAGAAGATCTTCGCCGCCATCAAGGAGCGGGACTTTATTCTGTACCATCCGTACGACTCGTTCGTCCCGGTGGTCAACCTACTCAAAGAAGCCGCGGTAGACCCGGAAGTGCTGGCAATCAAGATAACGTTGTACCGGGTGGACCGTCATTCCCCCATCATCGAAGCACTGATGGACGCCCGTGACAACGGCAAGGCGGTGGCGGCGATCGTGGAACTGAAAGCCCGGTTCGACGAGGAGAACAACATCGAATGGGCCAGAGCATTGGAGACCAAGGGAGTTCACGTCGTCTACGGACTGGCCGACCTAAAGGTGCACGCCAAGCTGTGCCTGATCATCAGGAAGGAGAAGAGCGGGATCGTCCGTTATTCTCATATCAGCTCGGGGAATTATAACGCCAACACCGCCCGGGTCTATGGGGACATTGGCTACATGACCTCTGATCAGGCGATCGGTTCAGATGTCTCCGACCTGTTCAATTCTTTGACCGGTTACTCACAGAAGGAGGATTACCGGAAATTGCTGGTCTCACCGGTATCCATGCGTCGAGAGATGGTCCGTCGCATCGACCGGGAGATCCAACGACACAAGGACAAGGGCGACGGTTACATAGGATGGAAGCTGAACGCACTGGTGGACAAGGAGATCATCCAAGCGCTTTATCGGGCTTCGATGGCGGGGGTCAAGATCGATCTCAACATCAGGGGCCAATGCTGCCTCCGACCGGGGATAGAGGGTATCAGTGAGAATATCCGCGTTGTCTCCATCCTAGGGCGCTTCCTTGAGCACGCACGGATATTCTATTTCCATAACGGAGGGGACGAAGAGGTCCTTCTCGGCTCCTCGGACATGATGCCCCGCAACCTACAAAAACGGGTCGAGGTTCTGTTCCCGGTGGGCGATAAGAAACTGAGGAACGCCTTGGTTAAGGACATCCTAGAGGTACATATGGCAGACAACGTGAAAGCTCGAGAGCTTAAGCAAGATGGTTCATATCAAAGGGTGATTCCAGAGCATGGGGAGAAGAAAATTAACTCACAGTTGTGGATGATCAAACATCGGGGCAAATGGCATGGCGGATCCTAAGGCAGAGCCATTCCTCTTGACCTGCGATATCGAACACTACAGGGCGTTCGGTGCGGAGCGCTTGCTCCATTCGTTGGATTCGCTTACTGCGGAGATCAAGGGAGTTAAGGACGAGGACGATAAAGAGTTCGTGCACCGTATGCGTGTGGCCTCCAGGAGATTGCGGTCGGCACTGGGGCTGTTCGGCGAGTGCTATGATGAAGAAGACGTCAAGGTATGGAATAAGGCGGTCCGCTCCGTGACCAAGGACCTCGGCGAAGCCAGGGATCTCGATGTACAGATAGAGTTCCTGAAGGGATTTGCCCAGGCCCATGCCGACCTCCCCTCCCTAGTGGAACTGACCAGAGAGATGGAGATGCGAAGGGAGAGAGCACAACCCCGTATCGTCTCCGGCCTGGAGAGGCTGGAACGAAAAGGAACCCTGGAGGAGATGCGGAGGGCCTGTGAGGAAGTTCACAAGGCCCCGCGCTGCTCGGTACCCTATGGCACCATGGAACGGGCGTTCCATCACATCTCGATAAGGATGGATGACCTCCTTTCTCTTCAGGAATGCGTCCACCAGCCTGAGGCGATGGAAAAGCATCACCAGATGAGGATCGCCGCCAAGCGCTTGCGTTATACCATGGAGGCGTTCGAAGCGCTCTACGGTGAGGGCATCAAGGACCGGATCGCGACCATAAAGGACCTGCAGGACAGGCTCGGAGGACTGCATGACTGCGATGTATGGATCGACATGCTTCTGGCGCGAGGTACCTCTGATCCAGGCCTCGAGGCATTGCAGCATGACCGGATGGCGGCGCGCATCGCTGGGTATGAAGGCTTCGTCAAGTTCTGGGAATCGCTCATCGAGGAAGGCTTCTTTACCGACCTACTGAACTCGATCGTCCCAGATGCGGCCCAGACCATGCCCCAGGAGACCGGTTTGACCAAGCTGGAAAGGGTCAAGGCCATCGCCAGGGGTTGCGGGGTAGACGAAGGGCATCCCCTCCACGTCGCGGGTTTGTCAATGATGCTGTTCGACGATCTTCGGCCCCTTCATCAACTAGATGATATGCAAAAAAGCATGCTGGAATATGCTGCGGTATTGCATGACATCGGATGGAAAGAAGGGCAGGAAGGACACCATAAGACTTCCCTTCAGATGATCATGAGCGACGACCAGCTGCCGTTCGACGGGAGGGAACGTTCGATCGTGGCCAATGTGGCCAGATATCACCGCGGTGCGCTTCCTGACGATGATCATAGAGGCTACAAGGCGTTGAGGTCCGCCGATCGGATGATCGTCGACAAGCTTGCCTCGATACTGAGGGTGGCGGATGCACTTGACGTATCACACGCTTCGGTGGTAAGATCGATCGAATGCCAGATCAAGAAAGGAAGCGTGAACGTCCTCCTAAGAACTACTAAATATCCTGATCGGGAGCTGGACAAGGTTCTAATGAAGAAGAACCTGTTCGAGAAGATATTCGAAACGACCCTTACATTTGAGTGGAAACTTGCATGATCCTTCCAAAGGTAGTGGGCTTCATCGATATCGGCACCAATTCAGTTCGCCTGCTCGTGGTCAGGGTCAACCCCAATCGGTCCTACACCGTGCTCAGCCAAGAAAAGGAAGTGGTCCGGCTGGGGGATGGCGAGTTCAGGGACCAGATGCTCACTCCGGAAGCGATATTCCGGGGAGTGATGGTGGTCAAGAAGTTCGCCGAGCTTTCCCGCGCCTATGGGGCGGAAGAGGTGATCGCCGTTGCAACGTCCGCCGCCAGGGAAGCGAAGAACCAGATTGACCTGTTGAACCGACTGCGGGAGGAGGCCAAGGTCGATGTCTCGGTCATCTCCGGAAAGGAGGAGGCCCGCCTCATCTACCTCGGTGTGGCCAGCGGGGTTCATATCAAAGACCGCAAAGCGCTTTTCATCGATATCGGAGGCGGCAGCACCGAGATCATAATCGGGGACCAGGAACAATATTCCTACCTGGACAGCCTGAAATTGGGGGCGATCCGGCTCACCAACATCTTCCTTCCGGAAGGGGCCAAGACGTCTGTGCCGGCCGAGGTCTATGGTAAGATGTGCAAATACGTCAGGAACGCGGTCATAAGGACCGCGCACCGGGTCAAACAGGAAAAGCTCGCCATCTCCGTCGCCTCCTCCGGCACCGCCATCAACCTAGTAGAAATCGCGAATCGCATGACAGGCAACGCCGATGCGAGGAGCTTGGTCCTTCGTCGCTCCCATCTCAGGAAGATCATGCTGATGCTATGCGCCCTTCCCTTGGAGGAGAGACGGCGCGTTCCGGGCATCAACCCGGAAAGGGCGGACATAATCATCGGTGGTGGGGCCATCCTGGAGACACTGATGGACGAGTTCGGGGTGGAGGAGGTCATGGTCAGCGAACGGGGCCTCCGGGACGGATTACTTGCAGAGTACCTGGCGCAGGGAGGGGACCAAGAATTTAGGGAGATGTCCGTGAGGGAGAGGAGCGTCCTGCAGCTCGGTCGCTCGTGCAACCTCGATGAGCTGCACGCGGAGCGGGTCAAGCGCTTAGTGCTCTCGCTATTCGACAGCGGGTTCAGGCAGGGACTGCACAATCTCGGGGATTGGGAGCGGGAGCTACTCGGTTACGCCGCCTTCTTGCACGACATTGGAGATTTCATCTCTTTCAACAACCACCACCTGCACTCCCACTACATCATCCGTAATGCTGAGCTGCTCGGGTTCGATCAGCGGGAGATCGTGATCATGTCCGATCTGGCCCGATTCCATCGCAAGAAGATACCGAGAAAGAAGGACCCGGACCTGGACGACCTGGATGAGCACTCTCAGAAGATCGTGATCCTGCTCTCGACATTGCTCCGTTTGGCCGAGAGCTTGGACCGAAGTCACACGGGCCTCGTAAAGCAGGCTGAGTTCATCCTTGTGCAGAAGACCTCGGCCGTCGTGACCATCCACAGCGATGAGGATGTGCAATTGGAGGTGTGGGGCGTCGAATCCGATGGAAAGGCTTTTGAGAAGGCGTTCGGGCGGACCCTCAGCTCGAACGTGATGAGATCCTGATATCGGAATCAACTTTGGGAATCCAAGCCTAGCCGGATAAATAGAATGCAAGGGCCTTCAGTCTCAAAAGACCTGACCATACGGTGCTGGCGAGGCAATAGATGAAACTCAGGAACAAGACATTCTTCGTTATCGGGGTGATCATGCTAGCCATGGTCATCGTCCTGGTCGGATTCTCATCGCTTGTATTGGAACAAGGGTATGCTAGGATAGAAGATAGGGCCTGCATAGACAACATCCAACGCATTAAGAATTCCCTTGAAAACCAAGAGGTCCAACTAGAACGAAATGTGATGGATTGGGCAGAATGGGATGCAACCTATGAGTACGCAGCGGACCGCAACCGCGAGTATGAGATCTCCAATCTTGATGCTAGCGCTTTAGTGAACTTGCAAATCAATCTTTTCGCGGTGGTTGACAGTTACGGTTCACTGGTGAATGTCACCTTTTTCGACCTTGATACAGAAAGCAAAGAGCCGACCCCTGAATCATTCTCGAGTCGCTTGGTCCAAGGCAACGCTCTCCTGGACGGGGGAAGCGACAGTATGGGAATCTCGGGCATCATGGAGATAGATGGGAAGCCTTTGGTAGTGTCCACTCACCCTATCCTCACCAGCTTTGCCGAGGGCCCAAGTCGTGGTCACCTGATCATGGGAAGGTACCTTGATGCATCTCAGATAGCGGTCGTCCAGAGTTTGACCAGCTCCAAGTTCAACATATTGCCCATAAACGACCCGCAGCTTGAATCAGAACTGAACCCTCAGGAAAAAACTGACATTCTAGATGGTCTCGATCATATTGAGATAACCGACGGTTCGTCCTTAACGATATTTTCAGCCTTACAAGACGTATCAGGTCAATATACAATGGTGATACGCTCTGAAATGGCCAGGGATGTATATGTCCAAGGTCAAACGACCTTGGGATACCTAAATTATGCCCTGGTGATAATAGGCCTCATATTCACACTGGTTTCGGTGTTATTCATCGAACAATTCATCACTTCAAGGGTGAGGCGGTTGAACGAGGATGTCGCCGTTGTCCGGGATGAACGTTCCTTCTCTAAGAGGGTACGGACGAACGGCAAGGATGAACTGTCCACGTTATCGGTCTCCATCAACCAGATGCTTGACAGCCTGCAGATGTCTGAGATCGAGGTACACAAGAGCCAGGACAGATACCGGATGGTGGTAGAGGATCAGACCGACCTGATATTCAGGATCGATCGTGATCTGAACATCACGTTCGCCAACGGGCAGTTCGGTTCATACTTCAGCAACGACGTTGGTCATGCCATCGGGGGCAGTTCCCTCTTGAATATTCACCCCGATGACAGGGCAGGTTACCTTGTGAACATCCAGTCGTTGATCGGCACAAACGATGTCCTGACCAAGGAGATCAGGGTGACCGATAATGAGGGAAGGGAGCGCGTGCACCAATGGACACTGCGCGGGATCTCCGATGAGACAAATGCAGGCGAAGTGCAGATCGTCGGCAACGATGTAACGGAGAGGAAACAGACCGAAGAGGACCTTCACAAGCACCGGGACAACCTTGAAGAGCTCGTTGAAAAACGAACGGCTGAACTCCTTTCCATGAACAGGGTCCTTGAATCGGAGATAGCACGGAGGAATGTTGCTGAGCGGGACCTTCAATCATCAGAGGAGCGTTACCGCGACCTAGTGAACAATCAGGGTGAAGGCATCCTGATGGTGGATGACAAGGGGAAGGTCACGTTCTCAAATCCGGCTGCTGACGACCTGTTCGGCGTTCCAAGAGGCACGCTGATGGACACTAATGTAGAAGATTACACCGATGATGAGGGAAGGAATAAAATTTGGGCAGAAGCGCTTTCAAGAGGTCCTCGATCCACTTTTCGATGTACATTGCTGCGACCGGATGGTAAGCGGAGAACGCTCCTTGTCACAGCCACGCCTAGAATATGGTCCCCAATATACTTTCCAGGAAACGTTTGCCATCCTCCGGGATATTACTGACACCGACCTAATGGAACAGGCACTCAGGAAGAGAGAGGCGGAATACCGGTCAGTCGTCGAGGACCAGACTGAACCTTATCGCCAGGACATTGTTAGACGGTACTGTCACCTTCGTCAATGGTGCCTTCTGTCGTTTCTTCGACAGGTCGGCGGAGGAATTGGTCGGTAAGGTCTTCGATCTTGATATTCCGGAGATAGAGGACAAGGCCTTGACTTCTATGGTTTCTGGATTAACCCCCGAGAAGCCGACCAACAGCTGGGAGCTCCATCTGATGAGGGCCGACGGCGAACTGCGTTGGCTGCAATCGACCTTGCGCGGTATCTTCGATTCAGAAGGCAAGATACTGGAAATCCAAAGCGTGGGAAGGGATATCACCGAAAGGATCCAGATGGAACAGGAAATGATAAAGGGGCAAAAGCTCGAATCACTAGGAACGTTAGCTGGCGGAATCGCTCATGACTTCAACAATGTCCTCACCTCGATCATTGGAAACGTCTCCCTGGTCAAGATGAGGATAGATGCGAGCGATCCTCTCATGATGCGTTTGGCTGAGACGGAATCAGAGATCATCAGGGCGAAGAAGCTGACCGACAAGCTATTGACCTTCTCGGAGGGCGGGGAACCGGTGAAGGAGGTCCAGGATGTGGCGATGTCATCCCAGATGCGGTCGCATCGGGTCTCCTAGGTACCCTTAGTTTACCACGATTCGAATACTCACCTGATACCTACCTAATCGAGCTCGACAAAGGCCAGATGATGCAGGCCTTAAGCAATCTGATAAGGAACGCTAGCGATGCCATGGATGGCAAAGGCGAGGTGATCATCAAGACGTCCAATGTCGTCTTGGACCAGGATAGGAACGGGCATCTGGCGGGCAGATATGTAGCCGTGTCGGTGGTCGACCACGGGCAAGGAATACATGACAAGGACCTACCAAAGGTCTTCGATCCCTATTTCTCCACCAAAGGAGGGGGTAAAGGGCTTGGCCTCAGCACCGCCGTGTCGATAGCGAAGAAGCACGGAGGCTGGATCGATGTGGAGACCGCCATAGGTCGGGGCACCACATTCATCATGTTCCTCCCTTCGGCTGTCCCAGAGCCGCCCATTGAAGTTTATGCAAAGGAAACGAGACAAACGGGGTTCAGGATCCTTCTCATGGATGATGAGGAGGCCATACTCGAGGTCGGCAGGGAATTGCTTGAAGCAAACGGTTTCGTGGTAGAGACGGCGAAGGATGGCAAGGCAGCCATCAAATCATATCTTGAAGCGGTCGACAAGGGAGAGAAGTTCGATGTGGTCATCATGGACCTGACGATCCATGGAGGTATGGGCGGAAAAGAGGCCATCGCCGAGCTGCTCAAGATCGACCCCCAGGCAGTGGCAATTGTCTCATCCGGCTATTCTAATGATCCAGTTATGGCCGAATATCGGAAGTTCGGTTTCTCCGGCGTGGTCCAGAAACCATATCTCATTCATGACATGGTAATGATGATAAGGTCGGTGACAAAGGGTCAATGATTAGCCCACCCGCGAAAAAATGCCTTAGTCCCGATGGCTACCTTCCTCCTTGTTAATTCCCTCGCACCATGGTAGAAGTTTGATGGACAGTTACCAAATTTAAGTCGACGGTCCTGCATCCTCCACGGTTGCCATGCGGTTCAGCATAGATTGAACTTTGATCGAGAATAGATAGTGCGTTATAAAAGGATAAGAATGGATGATGGAATCATATGGACCAGAATCAACCGACGACCCTTAGCGAATATCGCGGGAAGAGGGATTTCTCCAAGACCAGTGAGCCCAAAGGCGGGAAGGTCGAATTGCAGGCGATCTTCGTGGTACAAGAGCATCACGCATCTCATCTGCATTACGATTTCAGATTGTCGATGAATGGGGTCTTGAAGAGCTGGGCAGTACCCAAGGGAGTTCCGGAGGAAAAGGGGATAAAGCACCTGGCCGTCGAGACCGAGGATCATCCGCTAGAATACGCCACCTTCGAAGGTGAAATCCCTAAGGGAGAATACGGTGGCGGACAGGTGAAGGTCTGGGACCACGGGGAGTATGTCCTCGAGCACCGCGACCAGGATAAGGTTGTCATTGAATTGAAAGGCACGCGGCTAAAGGGAAGGTATTCGATTGTCAGGTTCAAGGGAAGGGAAAGCTCACCAAAAAACTGGCTGATCATGAAGCTTTGAACATGAAGCAACGAGAAAAGATGTAAGGAAAGGATTTGAATTAGGTTTGACCGAGTGAGGGAAGGCTTACTTGGCCTTCTTCATTATTTTCATCCAGCCGCCGGACTCGTAAACTGCGAGTCCCCTCTTGCCGAGGGTCTTCTCAAAGTCTTCCCATGAGACGATCTCGAGGCGGGCGTTGCTTCCCTTTGTGAACTGAATCCCGTTCGTTCCCTTTACACGGCCCGGCTTGAGACCCTTCTTCTTAGCGATCTCCTTGGCCTTGTCGAGGCTAATCTGCTCCATCACCATGTGATATCCCTCCTTTGACATTTGGCCGGATACTGGCCAACTATCCAGTATGTAATGAACGTGACCTATATATAAAATTTATCCCATATTGTTATCCTCCCAGCAGTCATTTCCTTTATATTCCCCCCGGAAGAGAGCTTCGCGAGCCAGCACTTAACAGTGTTTCGAGCTTCCAAATAATAATGAACGGTCTTGTTAGTAAGACATGCTGGCCGCGTATCAGTCTCCAATGGCAAGAGAAAGTCAGGAAGTCAGGTAAGGATATATCAAGGTAGAGCGATTCCCTAAACGTTGAACATATGACACTTTTCGGTTCTTCGGGGATCCGTGGCCTGGTGGGCCAAGAGATCACTTCTAGCCTGGCGCTCAATATCGGAATGGCCGTAGGGAATGAATATGGCCGGATAGTCGTCGGAAAGGATACCAGGACCAGCGGCGACATGATGGAGCGGGCTCTGGCCGCAGGGGCGATGTCATCCGGAGCCGATGTCTACATGGCCGGAATGGTCTCCACTCCGACATTGGCCAGAGCAGCGTTTGATTACGATTGCGGACTGATGATAACCGCCTCCCACAACCCCAAAGAGTACAATGGGGTGAAGATGTGGAACCCGGATGGGAGCGCTTTTAACACAGAACAAATGGAGCGCATAGAGCATCTGATCTCCAAAGGCGGGTCCCGGAAACCCTCGTGGAAGGATATTGGCCAGGAATACATCCATAGGGGAGCGGTAAGGGCTCACATCGACGATGTCATCAACTCTGTAGGGAGTTCTGATGTCAATGTGGTCGTGGATTGCGGGTGCGGTGCGACGTTCAACATCAGCCCCCTATTGTTGCGTGAGATGGGATGCAGTGTCTTCTCCCTGAACGCCCAGCCAGACGGTCATTTCCCTGGTAGGATGCCTGAACCGACGGAGGATCAGCTCACCGACCTTATGAAGAATGTCATAGGTAGGGAGGCGAACCTGGGGATAGCCCATGACGGCGATGGAGATCGCATGGTGGCCGTTGATGAGAACGGACACTTCGTCGATGGGGACAAACTGTTAGCCCTTTTTGCTTCGGTGCTCGGGGCGACCGGTTTGGTGGCGCCAATCGATGCCTCGATGGTGCTTGATGATATGGTCAAAGGCAATGTGGTCCGCACCAAGGTAGGGGATGTCTACGTTGCAGAGGCGCTGCGGAGAACGGGGCTGCCTTTCGGTGGCGAGCCTTCGGGTACCTTTATCTTCCCCAAGGAGACCTATTGTCCTGATGGAGTCTACGCAGCTGCACTGCTTGCTAAGTATACCCGGGAACAGCGCATGTCGGAAATGATAGATTCTCTGCCCTCCTACCCGAGAGCCAGGGAGTCGTTCGTTTTCCCAACGGCTAACCGGGATATGATCAATGCGAAAATGGCGCAGGAGATGTCCGGCGTAAGCTGCAACCGCCTGATAACCGTTGACGGGTTCAGGGCTGAGTTCGATGACGGATGGTACCTCATGAGACTGTCAGGAACAGAGCCGAAGCTACGTCTGTCGGCCGAAGCAAGAAGCAAGGACGAACTGGACCGGCTAATGGGCCAGGCCCGCACCATTGTCAAGAGGTGCATGAAATGAAAGCTCTTATCTTGGCGGCCGGGGAGGGCACAAGGCTCAGACCGCTCACTTCTAACACGCCGAAGCCGTTATTGCTGGTGGCTGGCAAACCTTATCTGAGCCACCTGTTCTCGGCCTTGAAGGCTGCTGACATCGAGGACATCGCCCTATTGGTTGGCTGGAAGAGCAACCGCATCCGGGAGTGTTATGGCGAAGGATCTTCAGAAGGCGTACGCATCACCTACCTGGAACAGAAGGAAAGACTGGGCACGGCAAACGCGATCGGTGTGGCAGAGGGTGTCATTGACGAGGATTTTGTCTGCATCAACGGCGATGTGGTGCTATCAGAGAAGGATATTGTGGCCGTGGTCGAGGCCCATCGCCAACAAAGCGGAACGATCATGTCCACCGTCACTGTCGAGGACCCCACCCGGTTCGGCGTCATAGAGGAGTCCCAAGGGAAGATGGTGAGGATCGTAGAGAAGCCGAAGGTGGCGCCAAGCAACATGATCAACGCTGGTCTTTTCGTTTTCACCCCGCAGGTTTTCGAGTACATCAGGAAGACCCAGAAATCGTCCCGCGGAGAATACGAGATAACCGATACGCTCAACATGATGGCCACGAAGATCAACATTAACATCTACCGGCTCCAGGGACCTTGGATGGATGTGGGAAGACCATGGGATCTGTTGAAGGCGAACGAGATCCTAATGGCAGGCATCGAGCGCCACATCGATGGGGTCGTAGAGGAGGGCGCCACCCTGAAGGGCAACGTGATCGTGGAGAAGGGAGCACTGGTCCGCTCTGGCAGCTACATCGAGGGCCCGGTATACATCTCTGCAGGATGCGATATAGGACCGAACTGCTACATCAGACCGTCAACCTGCTTAGGCAAGAACGTACGCATAGGGGCGTCGGTGGAGGTCAAGAACTCCATCGTGATGAGCGGAACCCACATCCCACATCACAATTACGTCGGGGACAGCATCGTCGGGGAACGATGCAACTTCGGCGCAGGCACTAAGGTGGCGAACCTGCGTTTCGACAACAAGTCGGTGAAGGTCTCATCCAAAGGAGACTCGATCGACGCCGGCACCAGGAAGCTCGGGGTGATCATGGGCGATGATGTCAAGACCGGCATTAACAGCATGATCGAACCGGGAACGATCATCTGGGAACGGTCGATCGTGGGCATGGGCGCCATCGCCAAGGGCGAGATAGGACCGGACAGCCGCATCTTCTAGTCGAGGTCGACGACCTCGAGCTGGATTCGATTGCCTTCCATGTCGTAAGCCTGCCAGCTATGCATGTCGTACGGCAGTTTGGTGATGATGTGGGTGTTGCCAAAGCGCCGGAACAGCTCAAGGTCCGCTCCAGACCAATGATTGCTCGGACCGGGGTGGGAATGCACCGTGCCGACGACTGAATAATCGATCGGGAGCATATGCAGGAAAAGCGTGGCATTGTCCTCACCCTGCAGAGTCCCAGGAAGGAAGAGCAGTTCGGTGATCACGCCGTCCTCCGCCCGCATCGCCGCTACGAACTCGTTCGGAAAGGCCTGCTTGGCCGATTCGTTGACCATCTCCAGCACCTGCCGGTCGATGCCCCACACCTTCTTCCTGCCTAGCATAGCGATCCCATGAGCTTCTCGTGGGTTCGGGAATAGAAGCTCCGACCGAATGAGACGAAGCGCGCTTTGGTCTCGGATACTCCGAACTCCACGGTCTCGTTCCCGGCCATGGCCTCCTCTTCTTGCCCGTCCACCACGACAACGCATTCCTTGGGCCTGACCACCTTCAGGGTTATCTTACTGGATGACGGAACGACGATCGGACGCGCAGCAAACTTGAACGGGGCCATAGGAGCGATGACCAGTGCCTCCACGCGCGGATCGACCAACGGTGCCCCCACGCTCATCGCATAGCAGGTCGAACCGGTTGGTGTGGAGATGATTATGCCGTCCGCCCTGACGTTCACGGCCAGCTCATTGTCCACGAACACCTGGAAATGGCGGATCTTGGCGATGTGCGCGGTATGCACGACCGCCTCGTTGACCGCGTCCGGCAACCGCTTCTTGTTGATTGTGGTCTTCAGCTTGAGACGGGAGACCACCTCGTAGTTGCCTTTGAGGATGTTCTCGAGTCCTTCCTCGAGTTCTTCGTCAGCCACCTCGGTCAGGAAGCCCAGGTCGCCGGCGTTTATGCCGAAGATGGGCGCCTTATTATGCTGCGATGCCCGGAGAATGGTCCCATCTCCACCCACCGTGATCAAGATGTCGACGTCCATATCCTCCACCTTCCATCCCTTCTTCTTGAACCGGCTGGCTATCCCGCTCTCCAGCAGTATCTCGTGTCCCTCCAGTAATTGCATCGCCCTCTTGGCCAGCCGCGGTGCGTCCGGCACATCCATGTTCACGCTCATCCCAAATTTCAAAGCAAGACCTCCTTCAGTGTTTCATCACCATAGGCCAGGAAATTGCTCCTGACCTGCAGGTCGAAGGGCATATCCAAACGGTTCCCTGACAGGTCCACGATATCCCCACCAGCTTCCCGTAGTATCAGCGCGCTGGCGGCGATGTCGATCACCCTGATGGATTTATCATAGCGATCCGCGTTAAAATAGTACCCGTCCGCGCTGCCCTTGGCCACCATGCACATCTCCAGCGATGCGCACCCCATGGATCGGGAGCGGTTGGCCTTCTTGGTCATGTTATAGCAGTCCATCTTGGAATGCCTGCCCATGTACACGAACAGGGTCGATTGCTTTTGAACGAATCTCCGGACCTTCAACCGGCATCCGTTCTGGAAGGCCCCCTTGCCCGTCTCGGCATAGAACCTTTCGCCGGTGACCACGTTTTGGACCAGACCGGCCTCTACATCGGCCATGCTCTTAGTGCCGATGGCCATAGACACACTGTAGAAGGGTATGCCCATGACCGAGTTATAGGTGCCATCAATGGGGTCGATGACCAGCGTCTTCTCGACATGGTTGTCGATGTAGCCCGCTTCCTCGCTCAGGATGTTCAGTGGTATCTCGTTCTCGGTGATATACTCGACAATGACATCCTCGGCCACTTTGTCTATGCTGAGCGTCGGCGTGCCATCGGCACCCATGCATAGTTCCTTGGACCGATCGAAATCCTTGGGCAAGGAGTTCACCTTCTCCCGGACCTCTTCAGCGATGTTCTCGAGCAGCTCTTTCATACGCTCCTCGAATGTACCTGGCGAGATATAACATTTCATGACCGACAGGAAAATGGGGCTCTGTCCGAAGAACAAGGGATATCAACGACGAACGCCATCAGCGGGGCATGGCCGACTTGTCTCCCGGGGAGGAATGGATAGCCCACATGGGAAAAGCGTCAAAACTTGGCTTGCACATCAGATCGGTCATCATTGGCGTCATACCGGACACGGAAGAGGTCGTGGACGAGAAAGCGGGACTGCTGGCATACATGGTCGGGGAAGGCTATAAGGGAACGGTGGTGGTTCTCAGGCATTCCCGGACCGGATGGACGATAGGCTTTTACCGAGGCCGCGAGCTGCCCGACCCGGCCAGTCTGCTGGCCGGGAATGGCCGCATGCATGCGGTCGTCAACATCGCGGGAAGGGCAGATGCCGAGTCTGAGGCATTGAAGGCGCTTCTGCTCGAGGCGTACTCGGCGGCTATCAAGAGAAAGGAAGAGAAATGACGAGATGGATGCGTTAAGACAAGGAAATCATTTAGGATGAGGAAACGATTTGAATAGGAATTGACCAGAGGACGCGGCATGAAAGGACCACTTGCATTCTTGGGTGAAATCATTGACGAAGATGCCGCCCAGATAGGCGGAAAGGCGCTGAACCTGGCCCGCATGAAACGGGAAGGGTTTCCGGTACCGGAAGCTTTCGTTCTCCCGGTATCAGCCTACGAACTGTTCCTAAGAGCTGGCGGTCTGGACGTCCGCATCAAGGATCTGCTGGAAAAGACCGACTTCACCGATAGTGAATCGGTTAGCTTCGGATCGGAAAAAATACGGGAGCTTTTGCTCAAGCACCCCATGAGCGCTGACCTGGAAAGTTCTTTGTCCAACACTTGCTCGAAATTCCCCCCAGGAACCCTTTTTGCGGTCAGGTCGTCAGCCATCGCCGAGGACAAGGAGGACGCTTCGTTTGCTGGACAACAGGACACATTTCTAAATGTATCGGCACAGGGCGTGGCCGAGAGTTCCAGGCGCTGCTGGGCATCGTACTGGACGGCTAGGGCCATGACCTACCGTCATGACCGTGGAGTGGACCAGACAGCTACCGGTATCGCCGTGGTGGTACAGCGGATGGTCGACGCCATCTCCTCCGGGATCATGTTCACGATCGACCCGATCGGTAAGAAGGACCAGGTCGTGATCGAGGCCAGCTGGGGGCTGGGTGAGTCCATTGCCTCAGGCATAGTCATGCCGGACCGGTTCGTGTGCGACCGGAAGAAGCTGCAGTTGATCGACAGGCGCATCAATCGGAAGATGAAGGGGGTGTTCCTCGCCTCGGGGGACAGCATGCCCGCCGACATCGACCATGACAAGCAGATGCGGCCCTCACTGGACGATCGACGAGCGGAGGAGTTGGCCCGGATCGGGATGAGGTTGGAGAAGCATTTCGGGGCCCCGCAGGACATCGAATGGGCATTGGACGCGGATGGTTTAGCGATCCTGCAGTGCCGTCCGATAACCACCCTGGAGAACGAGGAGATAATCTGGACCAGGGCTTACGGTGACGAATACTGGGCCGATGCCACCACACCTCTTTTCTATTCTTACATGGGCGATTACCTTACCAAATACGTGAACTGGGAGGGGGCGAGGATCATGGGATACCATTCCCTGGAGAATGTGCCTTTGCTGCGCTTGCACAAGGCCCACATCTACTTCAACACGTTCGTGCTGGAACAGACGTTCTCATACAATCCGAGGTTCTCCCGGACCAAAGAGCTGCTCAATTATTTCCCGGTCCAGGACCAGGTCCGGATCGCAAACGCCCCGACCAAGATGGTGGAGAGGGTTCTGGCCGAGATTAGAATTGCTATGCTCGATCGGGATGGCACCATCCTGACCACCGATCGGGCGTACCATCGTTGGACCAAGGCATACATGAGGAAGATGGCCCGGTACGACGCCCTGGACTTGCCCAAGCTGAACGATTTTGACCTGCACCGGGAGTACGATTACCTCGAAGAGGCATGCCTGAAGCATTACCGCTTGATCCGCTACGGGATGGTCACCCATTCCATTGGAAGCAACCTCATCCTGAAGACCTGGCTGACCAAGTGGGTGGGGGACGGCGACGGGGTGCTATACTCGAGGATCGTATCTGGCCTAAGAGGCAACAGGACCATCGAGACGAACATAGAGCTGTACCGTCTGGCGCAGCTCGTCCGGAAGAACGCAGACCTCGAACAACGCATCACCAGCCTGCAGCCGGAAGCGTTCCTGAAAGGACTGGGCGATGACACGCCATCAGCCGAGTTCAAGAACGCATTCGACCGGTTCATGAAAAGCTACGGCCACCGCTCCCACACCCGGGAGATCTACTATGCCAGATGGTCAGAGAACCCGGCCTTGGTGCTGGATATCGTCCGTTCCCTGGCCACCTCGCCAGAGGTCGACCTGGAGGCCATGGAGACCAGGAAGGTGGCGGAGAGGCACAAAGCTCAGAGGGAGATCATGGACCGGCTCTCCGAGGTCAAGTACGGCACCTTCAAGAAGCCGGCGTTCAAGATCGTGACGAAGTTCGCGCAAACGTATATGATGTTCAGGGAGAATCAGCGTTTCTACCTGGACGAACAGTTGTTCCGGGCCAGGAGACTCTTCCTGGAGTACGGCCGGCGGCTGGCGGAACGGGGCGCACTAGACCGTCAGAACGACATCTTCTTCCTCACCAAGGAGGAGATGTTCGACATGGCAGAAGGTCGGGGCGGGGATGTTAGGACGACCGTCCGCTCACGCATCGCCGATTTCGAACGATATGGCGATGAGCTTCCTCCGAAGTTCCTGCAGGGGCGGATCGAGTTCGACGACACGGTGGAGATCAGTGGAAGCACTACCAGGGTGACCGGGACGGCGGCCAGCCCGGGAATGGTCACCGGTGTTGTCAGGGTAGTGCGATCGATTGACGAGCTCAAGTTCGTAGGATCAGGAGAGATACTCGTAGCATCGAACACCGACCCGGGCTGGACGGCAGTGTTCTCCAAGATTGGCGGATTGATAACCGAGACCGGAGGAATCTTATCTCATGGAGCCGTCGTGTCTCGAGAATACGGCATTCCCACAGTGACCGCCGTCAAGGGCGCAACGAAAATATTCAAATCAGGGCAGAGAATAACCCTAAACGGGAACGAAGGCCTAATATACATATCGGAAGGCTGATTTATTTGGACTCAGACGTCATACACGAATTTGGTGAGAACAAGGACTGGAACGAGAGCTTCTACTTCAATCTCTACGATAGAGGCAACGACATTCTCGGCTTCATGAGGATTGGATTGGTGCCGAACAAGAAGGAGAAGACCGCGTTCTGTTTCTTCCTCATGCCGGATGGCTCAACCATCGGGACCAAGAGCAAATCCGAGATGGCTGACAGCGATCTAGCGGCAGGCGGCCTGAGGCTAGAGAAGATTGAATCGGAAAAGAAGTGGGCGATCAAGTTCGAGGGGGAACTGCCCCGGCAACTGAAGGACGAAGTGACCAAGGTCGACGTCAAGTTCGATCTGGAGTTCGACGCCCTAAACAACATGTTCGATTACCGCAACTGCGTCAGTGGAGAGAAGGAGATTCTTTCCCAGAACGTCGCCTCGGAGCACTTCGAGCAGTTCGGCAAGGTCAAAGGAACGATCAAGATCGGGGACCGCGAATACCCAGTCGATGCCCTCGGCGAGAGGGACCACTCATGGGGAGTACGCGACTGGTCCGGAGCCGGCAGATGGGTATGGATCACATGTCAGTTCAACGAGGGCTATGCGTTTAACATCACCAAGCTCTACACGGACAAGGGAGAGATCGACGCCGGATACATCCACCAGGACGGGGTAACGCTACCGATCGTTAAAGTGGACATGGCGCACGAGTTCGATGCCGAAGGCACCCCGAGCGAACTGTACCTGGCGATGTACGACAAGGACGGAGACGTCTATGGCGTCAAGGCCGTCGTGAAGCGCAAGGTCATGCTCACCATGAACGAGGACGAGAAGCGGACACCGGTCATCTTCGAGAACCTGGCGAAGTTCAAGTTGGACGACGACGTGGGCTATGGAGTGCTAGAGTACCTGCTCCGGAAATAAACCCCAACAAACATCACTTTTCGATCGGAAAAGATCAGCGGGACCTGAAGGCGAACTCCCGGATGAGCGAGGTGAGGCTCATGCCGGCGCCGTACTCGTCCCGCAAAGCCTTCGCCTCCCGTTTCGGGAGGCCGTTGGCCAGTAATGAACGGTAGAAAAAACTTGGATGCTCTCTTGGCGCTGGCCTTGACATGCAGATAGGAACGGAACAGACGATAGACCATCAACGACAGGCTCGCCGCTATGGCGATGACTATCCCACCTTCTGGCTTGCTCCCAAAAGAGCTTTCTCTCCTCCTCTTTGTTAGGTAGAGACGAAACTGGTAAGCAAGCATCTCTAAAGGTCCCCTCGCTGTCAACTTATTTAGTCAGCTCTCTTGTTCAATACATATCTCGTGGTTGTACACGTAGCACATATGCACATCAAGGTGTCACTCGTAGCATGCTTTTGAAATGGAGATTCCCCTTAACAAAAGTTAAAAGGTTGGCGACCATCCATCGGATGATGAGCGAATCCGCGTTGCCGATCAAGGAGACCAGGTTTAATGGAGTGTTCTCCGATGGGAACCTGCTCCTGACCAGGAACGCTGTCCCGGGGAACCGGGTGTACGGGGAGAGGCTGTTCAACCACCAGGGGACGGAGTATCGTGAATGGGTCCCCACCCGCAGCAAACTGGCCGCTTATATCAAGTGCGGCGGTTCATTCCACCCGTTCAGGGAGGATTCGAAAGTGCTCTACCTGGGTGCGGCGTCTGGAACGACGTCGTCCCATGTGGCGGACATCGTGTCCCGAGGGGCGGTCTTCTGCATCGAGATTTCGCCGCGCTCTTTCCGTGACCTGGTGAACGTATGCGAGACGAGGAAGAACATGATCCCCATCCTGGCCGATGCTACCAAGCCGGATGAGTACGTTTTCGTGGTGGAGTCCCCTACCCTCGTTTACCAGGATATCGCCCAGAAGAACCAGGTAGGCATTTTCATCAAGAACATGAGGGCATTCAACGTCAAGCAGGGAATGCTTGTGATAAAGGCCCGAAGTGAGGACGTCACCAAGGACCCACGGGAAATCTTCCGGGAAGTGAAGGCTGCCCTGGTCAGGGAAGGTTATAAAGTGGTCGATATGGTCGACATCGACCGATATGAGAAGGACCATGCGATGATAACGGTCGAATCGAAATGAAGTGGGTTTATGCGATCGGATTCAAGGGCGACCGTTTCCTTATGGTCGAAAACCCCAAGCGGGGCGGCTGGGAGATGCCCGGCGGTAAGGTCGAGGAGGCTGAGGCACCGAGGGACGCCGCTGTCCGGGAGTATCGGGAAGAGGCGGGGGTCTTGTTCCTGCCAGTGGAGTGCATGGATTACGAAGGGGGGATGGTCTTCGCTGGAGAGGTCATCATCGACGAGGGCAAGGGTGAGATGCGATGGCGCCTGTTCAAGGAACTCCCCGAACAACTGGCATTTCCCGCGGTCGAGTACGAGACGCAGCTCCTGTGGGCCAGGGATGCCATCTCCAAGCACCGCCCCGCACCCCGGACGGGGTCCAAGAGGAGTTCCTCGGCCCAAATCAAGGATTAAATAGTAGTGTGCGAATTGGCTAACCCGCTTCGCCGCCTCGAGAGCAATCTCGAAACTAACTCTTTAGAATACACATAACAAGGATGATGATTATGGCAAGAATGCATGCCAGAAGAAGAGGCAAAGCCGGATCGGCTAGACCCATGGTCACCGAGAACCCTGAATGGGTACCGGTTCCGAAGGACGAGATTTACCAAATGGTCGTGAAGTTCGGCAAGGAAGGAATGCCGACCGCGAAGATCGGCATGGTCCTGAGGGACCAGTATGCCGTACCAGACGTCAAGCTGGCGACCGGTAAGACAGTCCTACAGATCCTGAAAGAGAACAACGTTGCGCCAAAGTTGCCAGACGACATGGTGGCGCTGATGAGGAAGGCCATCAACCTGAACGTCCACTTGCAGAACAACAACAAGAAGGACCTCAGCAACGAGAGGGGTCTACACCTTATCGAGGCCAAGATCCGGCGGCTTGTGAAATACTACAAGCGCAACGACCTGCTGCCCCAGGACTGGCTATACAGTCTGAAGAACGCTGAGCTCTTAATCGAGTGATTGCGGAATGGACGAAATCGTCCAAATCCCATCAAACCTCTTAGTTCGTTTTAAATCCGCAGCCGCGGAGGTTGAAAAGGCCTCCGAGGTTCGGGTCATTTCTCATAACGATGCCGATGGCATTTCGTCCGCGGCCATCGTGTGTGCCACGCTCCTAAGGAAGAGCAAACGTTTCCACTGCACCATGCTGAAGGGATTCGATGAAGCGGTGGTGCGCAATACGTTGCAGGGATGCGACCTCCTGATCATCTCTGACATGGGAAGCTCATCGCTGGACGTGCTGGACACGCTACCGCTTAAGGTCATCGTTCTCGACCACCATAAACCGGAGAGGGATTCCACGAAGGTCGTGCACGTCAATCCCCATCTCTTTGGGATAGACGGGGCCACCAGCGCCTGCGCGGCATCGGTCGCCATGATGCTCTCGGTAATGGTATCGGACAAGAACTGGGACCTGCTCCCGATCGCCTTCGGCGGGATCGTAGGCGACCGGCAGACCATACGAGGCTTACTGGGACTGAACAAGTACCTGGGACAGCACGGTCTGGAAAGAGGGATCCTGGATGTCAGGAAGGGCTCCCTGATACCGAGCGGGGCGCTCAAGGAGTCCTTGCTCAACAGCACCGATCCGTTCATCAGTGGAGTCAGTGGGGACCCGGATGGAGTCAGCCGGCTCCTCACCGAAGCAGGCATACTGGACAGCATGTCCCTAGAATCATTGGACGAGGCTCAGGAAATGAAGCTCTCCTCTCTGATCACCCTCAGGCTGCTAGCACAGGGTGCAACGCTGGATAACCTGGAGGAAGCCTCATCCGAGAAGTACTATTTTTCCGAACGAAAGATCTACGGTCATCAACTGTCAGGTCTCATGAACGCCTGCGGACGGTCCGACCTGACCGGAATGGGCGCCTCCCTGGCCCTCGGCGACACCAAGTCCGTCGAGAAGGCCGAGAAACTTAGACAGGACTATCGGAAGACGGTTCTCGAAGCAATCCTGGCAGTCCAATTCAAAGGACTGAAACAGATGGATTATCTACAATACTTCTTTTCGCCAGTCCCGGATGTTTCGAGCGATCTGTGCGGAATCGTGATGCAATGGGTAGGTGATCGGAATAAGCCGACCATCGCGCTTTCGCAAAAGAACAGCGATGTGAAGATATCCTCGCGAGCGAACAAGAGGATGATCGATGGTGGGGTCGATCTCTCCTATGCCCTGAGGACTGCGGCAGGGGCGGTCGGCGGGGTGGGTGGCGGACATAACGTCGCCAGCGGCGGGAAGATAGCGGTAGGAAAAGAAGACGAGTTCATCGCTATGTTGGACAAGATAATTGGCGAACAGCGGGCCAAAGGCAAGAAGACAGTTTAGTGCCTCTAGTCTCTCCAAGAAGCTTCGACCTCATCGGTTCGGAAACGTTGGTTGATCATCGTATCATTGACGTCCATGCGGACCCCGCCTCGCTGCATGATCAGCCCCGTCCAGGCGATCATCGCACCATTGTCCATGCATAGGAATCGGTCGGGAACGAACATTTTAGCCCCGCGCTCGTTGGCCATCATGCCCACCATCTCCTGCAGGCGCTTGTTCTGTACCACGCCGCCTCCCAGGAGCACCTCGCTCTTCTCCACGTGAGCCATGGCCCTCTCCGTGACCTCGGTGAGCATGGCGAAGGTGGTCTCCTGGACGGAGAAGCAGATGTCCTCTAGGGTCTCCCCTTTGGCCTTCAGGCAGAGGGCCGCGGTCAAGATGCCGGAAAAGGCCATGTCCATGCCCTTCACCGAATATGGCAGATCCAGGAGCTTCTTTCCCTCCATGGCGGTCTTCTCGATCTTCGGTCCGGCGTAATAACCTAATCCAATCTCGCGGCCCATCTTATCCAACATGTTCCCAATACCAATATCGAGCGTTTCACCGAATATGCGGTAACGGCCGTTGGCGAAAGCGATGACCTGGGTGTTGCCGCCCGATGCGTAGAGCAGCACCGGGTCCTTGGCGGCGGTCTTGATGCGGCCGATCTCCAGATGGGCGATGCAATGATTCACTCCAATGATGGGGACGTTCAGGGTGAGCGCCAACGCCCTTGCGCCAGTGGCAACTGTCCTCAGACACGGCCCCAGACCGGGTCCTTGCGAAAAAGTGACGATGTCGATGTCCTTGAAGGAGATCCCAGCTTTTACCACGGCCGTCTTGACCATGGGCACGAGTTTCTCGGCATGGTGGTTAGCCGCCTCTCGGGGATGGATCCCTCCAGTGGCTGGCCTGTACATGTCGATCTCATTGGCCAGAATGTTGCCCGAATTGTCGACGATGCCGACGCCGCAAGTATGGGCGGTGCCTTCTATCCCCAGAGCGATCATCTAGGCACGAGAGAAACGGATTGGGATATCTACTTTAGCTTTGTTCGGCCAGGGCCTTCAGCTTGTTCATGATGTTGATCGAGCCTTCGACGACCTCGTCGTCGACAACTAGGACCGGAGTTGGCTTGTTCAACAGTTCGTAATATGCCGCTTCCGCAAGGCCTTCTGCCTGTGATGTATCGACGACATCGACAGCCAATCCGTCCGGTATCCTCGCCTTGACGTAATCGCACTTCTGACATCCGGGCTTGGTGAAGAGAAGTATTTCAGGCATCGCTATCTCAATCCGCATAATCCTTCCCCTAATAAAAGCATCCTAGCCTACCCGATGGTGTGAACCGTCATTACGCTCACTGTCAGTTTGAATCATATAACGACTGGCATGATCCGAGATGGCCGTAATTGGCTTGATTCCGGGAGGGCACAGGCCTCCTTGAATGCATGGTGTCAATGACCCTTACCGATGTGATGAACGGCGTGGGGGCCGGAGCGGGAATAGTGGTCCTGTGCCGCTTGGGGTAGCTACATATGAATCGGAGGTCAAGCGGAGACCAGGTACCCATTGGAAGTCGATGGCAGCAGCCACCCTGATCAATCTGGTCCAGCGGTCCTCCTGATGGTCCCGGTCTTCATCGCGCTCTCCCCCGGCATCGGCAGAGGGCCGGGGTTAAGAGGAGGGTTGCCGCTTCACACATCTTGGGTCTGATTGGCCTGGCTCTCTCAGTTTATAAGATCGGCAGCTTTTTCGCGTCGGGGAGGGAGATGAAGTGGTGCCCCACGACCGGGCGCTCGACGCGTCGGCTGATGGAATTGACGTTCGTCTTCATCCTACTACCCCACTCCATAGGATTTTTCCTGAGGTTGGTCACATTCCGAAGCGAAAGGCATATAGTATCGAAGGTGTTACGGAGAAATCCAGCCGGGCTCTTGGTCTAGCGGTTATGACGTCTCCCTGACAGTCCCCCAAAAAGGGATCTGAACGGAGGAGATCCCCAGTTCGAATCTGGGAGAGCCCACCATCCTTTCTTATTCATCTGTTCTGCAATGCATCTCGCTCGAAAGAATAAATAAACGCTACGATATCGTTGCTACGATATCTCGAGGCAATTCATGAACAAAATGGTCACGCTCGGGCTGGCACAGATGGAGATGCATTCTGAACCATCCAGGAACCTCGATCGTGCGGTGGAGATGATCGCTGAGGCGAAACGGATGGGCGCTGACATCGTCTGTCTTCCGGAACTCTTCACATCCACATACTTCGCCCAATACTCGAACCCGAACCGGATCGAGATGGACTGCGTCCCTATCGAACCCATCCCGGGGAACACTGCAGAACGCCTGTCTGAGAGCGCTAGGAAGAACCGCATCATCGTCGTTGGCGGTTCGATCTATGAGCGCGACCAGGCGGGGCTGTTCAACACCTGCCTCACCTTTGACCGAGAGGGAAAGACCCTGGGCAAGTACCGTAAGGTCCATATTCCCCACGACGAGAACTTCTTTGAGCAGCACTACTTCACACCTGGCGACCTCGGCTTCAAGGTCTATGATACGGAGAGAGGAAAGATCGGCACCCTCATATGCTATGACCAGTGGTTTCCCGAGGCGGCGCGCATAAACGCCCTGATGGGGGCGGAAATGGTGTTCTACCCTACCGCCATCGGCACCGTGCGCGGAGTTGAGCAGGCGGAAGGCGACTGGCAACTGGCATGGGAGAACGTGATGCGCGGACATGCCATTGCCAATGGAATGGTGGTCGCCGCGGTCAACCGAGCCGGGACAGAGGACAATATGGACTTCTGGGGCGGTTCCTTCGTAATAGATGCCTTCGGGAAGACGTTGATCAGGGCCGGCGCGGGAGAGCAGGTGGTCACTGCCACCATCGATCTGGATCACGGAAGGAACGTCAGGGAAGGCTGGCGGTTCTTCCATAACCGGCGACCGGAGCAATACGGCAAGATAACGGAAGGGTCGAAGACCCTTTCAGGGAGCGGTTCAATATGAGCGAACAGACGCCAAGAGCACAAGGATATGCCATGCCAGCGGAATGGGCCAAGCACGAAGCCACCTGGATATCGTGGCCGAAGAACCCGCTCACCTTCCCTAAGGACATCATCGGGTCGATCGAGGACGCTTATTGCCAGATGGTCAAGGCGCTGACCGAAGGGGAGATAGTAAAAATCCTTGTGAACGACGAGGCCTCGGAAAAGACGGTCGCCGAGAAGGTGGAGAAGGCCGGAGCGGTCATGCGCCGGGTCAAGATCATGCGGATCATCAGCTCCGACGTCTGGATCCGGGACTATGGGCCGACCTTTTTGCTGCACAAGATGAGCGGACAGCGCGCAGCGGTCAAGTGGCACTTCAACGCATGGGGCGGCAAATATGACGACCTTCTTTATGATGACAAGACCGGTGACGAAGTGGTAAAGGCGGCTGGCGGCATGGTCTTCCGGCCGAACATCGTACTGGAAGGCGGCTCCATTGAGGTCAACGGCATGGGAACCGTGCTCACAACTGAGCAATGCCTGTTGAACAAGAACCGCAACCCGAAGATGACCAAGCTGGAGATCGAGGACATGGTGAACCAGTACCTGGGCACAAACAACATGATCTGGCTTAAGTCAGGCATAGACGGAGACGACACCGATGGGCATGTTGATGATTTTGCCCGTTTCGTCTCTCCGGACCATGTGCTCTGCGCATTCACAACCTACAAGAAGGGAACGAACGAAGAAATTCTACGCAAGAACCTGGACATACTGAAGTCGGCGAGAGACCAGGCCGGACGCAAATTGAAGGTGGAGAAGCTGCCCTTGCCCAAGCCGCTGTGGCTAGAGGAGGAGAAGAGGTGGCTCCCGGCAAGCTATGCCAATTTCTACATCGGGAACAGCGCAATTTTGCTACCGGTGTTCAACGACAGCCACGATAAGGAGGCCATCTCCATCCTCAAGTCGTGCTTCCCCAAGAGGAACATCGTTCCGATCAACGCGGTCAACCTGGTGTATGGTTACGGAGGCATCCACTGCATCACCCAGCAAGAGCCTGCACCGGCCACCCCGGTGGTCCCGGCCGTCACAAAGACGGCTCAATGACATATTTGCACATGTTGAAGCCAGTTCCGAAGGTATCCTTCTCGACCACCCGAAGAGGCATACCCAGCTTGGCCTCGAATATCGCTTCCAGTATGCCCTCATTGAGCAAGCACAGGGTCTTTCCCACATCTGGGTTCTTGGAACAGTCGTATTCGTCCCGGATGATCAGCGTCACCGGATGGAGTGAATACACCACCAGTTCACCCAGCTCGTGGGTTCCATAGAATTGTTTGACCTCGGTGATCAGGTCTTCCACCTTGAGCGCCTTGAACTGCTTCGCCAGTTCGGTGCCGATCTGCTTACCGATGTCCTTCAGGACTGGGTCCATATTGAACCCGATGGATTCCATGCCGATGACGATGGAGCGTATGGTCCCTTTTAGGAACGCGCTGGGTGTTCCGATGGAACGGGAGATAGTGCTCCCTATGGCCTTCTTCAGCTCCTCCCTGGGGACCACCGAGGAACCGATTGGTTTAGATATGATATAGAAAATCTTCCGGCGATTATCCAGCGGATCGTCGCGGAATCCGATCAGACCCTCCTGGACCATTTTCTCCAGGTGCACCGATAGGGTGGACTGAGCCTTCCCGGTCAGTACCGCGATCTCGCTCAGGCTCAGATCCCTCCGCTGTAATTCGCTCAGGATCTTTTGCCTAACGGGGTTCGATATCTGCCTCAGACCGCTGCTGGTAGAATAAACATCGAAGTCCGTACCCTTCTTTGGCATCAGTTTAACCCAAGCTACAAATTGTAATGGGCCATTATTAAAGGTTATTGAGATTTGACGAACAATCGCTGGTTCGCCAAATATTGAATATATGCACCAATCGTGCAAATGGATACTTACATTTTTTAAACCCCTATACTCTGACTGAAGCGAGGAAAATGAAAATCTCCGTTGAAGGCCGGCCACAGGAAATGAGGGCGCTCTGGTATGATGCAGGGAAGGTCACCATGATCGACCAGCGCCTATTACCTAACATGTTCAAGCTGGTCGATTTCACCAGATGCTACGAGGTGGCGGCCTCCATCAAGGACATGACGGTCCGGGGAGCACCGGCGATCGGCGTGGCAGCGGCGTACGGGATGCTGCTGGCGACGAAAGATGGAACGAGGATCGAGGACGCCGCAAAGATGTTGAAGGCGACCCGACCCACCGCACATGACCTCTTCTATGCCGTGGACTCGATGCTGGAGGCCATCCGTTCTGGAAGAGACGCCGAGGAAGCGGCCAGGTCCTACGCTGACGCCATTGTGGACAAATGCAGGAAGATCGGAGAGTTCGGCGAACCGCTCATCAGGGATGGCGCTAACATTATGACCCATTGCAACGCAGGGGCGCTGGCCACCGTCGATTATGGAACAGCATTGGCACCGATGAGGGCGGCCTGGAACATGGGCAAGAAGATGTTTGTCTACGTGTCCGAGACCAGGCCGCGCCTGCAGGGCATGAAGCTGACGGCCTTCGAGCTACTGAACGAAGGCATACCGCATGCCATCATCCCCGATGGGGCGTCAGGACATTTCATGAGGAAAGGTGTCGACGTTGTCATTGTGGGAGCGGACCGGATCGCCGCGAATGGTGATTTCGCGAACAAGATCGGAACTTACGAAAAAGCGGTCCTGGCAAAGGAGCTTGGCATTCCATTCTACACGGCTGCACCGATATCCACATTCGATTTCTCCATCGAGGACGGCACACAAATACCGATTGAGGACAGGGGAGAGGACGAGGTGACGATGATCGACGGTCACCGAATCGCACCGGAAGGATGCAGGGCTTTGAACCCGTCCTTCGACATGACCCCGAACAGGTATGTCACTGGCATAATCACCGAGATTGGGATCATCAAGCCCAGCGAGGTAAGCAAGGTCAGGAGGATGCTGAAATGATAGAGACGGCGAGGCGTGAGATAGTCGAGTTATGGGAAGCTTCTGTACCAGAAGGGATTGACCGTCGGCACGGCGGGGAACATCAGCCTCCGGGGCGAAGGTGAAACTATGCTGATCACACCCACCAGCACATGCAAGGGCATGCTGGAAGAGGACCGATTGGTGCTCATCGACCTCAACGATGGCAAGGTCCTAAGCGGAGGCAAACCCTCCATCGAGACACCGTTCCACCTCGCTTTCTATAAGGCAAGACCGGAGATCAACGCGGTCATTCACACCCATCCGGTCTACTGTACCACGTTGGCAGTCAAGGGCATCACGATCCAGCCTGGCCTGACACCGGAAGGGCTGTTGGTGTTGGGACGGGAGGTCCCGCTGGTGCCGTATGCCACTCCTGGCACGGACGATCTCGCACAGGCCCTCTCAGATGCCATGAAGACCTCCGATTCGTTCCTCCTGGAGAAGCATGGGGCGATCGCGGTCGGCCGAAACATGGCTGAGACCTTCCACCGCATGGAGACGCTCGAGTTCATGGCGCAGCTCCAATTCAACCTCAATGCTATAGGAGGCGCTGCACCGCTTCCCTTCGATGAGGTCGGCCGCATACTCAGAAAGTAACGCCGTGGCAATAGAGATTAATAGCCTATTCCATTCACAACACGATGATACTCGTCACCAAATGGTTCGGCGTCTTTCTGTGCGAGGATGAGACAGTCAGGAAGTTCCAGCTGTTCGACAAAGACCCGAAATCGGTGGCGAAGAAGCTCGCCGCGATCCAGAAAGGAGAGATACTACCGGAGGAGCGCGGTCTCGCCGTCCGGCGTATGAAGGTGGCCGATGTAAGGCTGAAGAAGTTGGGCAAGCCGACTGTTTTCGATTCATCGTTCATTCGCCCTGATGCCTATGGCATTGAGCCAGGCTTCATGCAGAAGGTCATGGTCGAGCTGGGCAAGGTCCGCACCCGCGAGCCACTGAGCGAGGATAAATGCATCGCTCAAGCGATCCGCGCCCAGGACGACATCATCGAGACCATCAACCTGATGAACGAGCGCATGCACGAATGGTATGGCTTGCACTTCCCGGAGCTCTCCGACTACGCACTGGACGAGCGGTACGTGGAGCTCATCTCCAAGTATGGTGACAGGGACAAGGTACTGGAGGTCCTCCAGTTGGAGCTAGAATCCGTCGGTTCGGAAATGGCGGAAGAGGACATAGGCATCATCCGCTCGGTGGCTGGGACATTGTACGAACTATACCAGCGCAAGTCGGACCTTGATCACTACATCTCCGAGGGTATGCAGAAGGTAGCCCCGAACATGACCGCATTGCTATCTGCGAACCTGGCGGCCAGATTGATCTCCCTATCTGGGGGGCTGGCCCGGCTGACGAAACTACCGGCCAGCACGGTCCAATTGCTCGGTGCGGAGAAGGCCATGTTCATGCACCTCCGCTCCGGCAAGAGACCGCCAAAGCATGGCATCATCTTCCAACATCCCTGGGTTAACCGGGCGCCATATTGGCAGCGGGGCAAGATCTCCCGTTCGTTGGGAGGCAAGATCTCCATCGCCTGCAAGGTCGACTTCTACAAGGGAGATTTCATCGGCGACAAGCTAAAGAAACAGATGGAACTTCGTGTCGAAGAGGTACAGAAAAAGTACCCGAACCCGCCCAAGCGTGCACCAGCGCCGAGACCCAGATGGAACAGCGATCGAAAGGGCAGAAGATAAGTTATATATGCACTCGCTCAATTCCCTGCCTGATTGATATGTCGTGGACGCAACAGGAAGTCCGTGAACTTAAGGAAGGACGTTACATGCTCATCGACAATGAGCCTTGCAGATCGTTAACATTTCCACATCCAAGCCAGGGAAGCATGGAGAAGCGAAGGCGAACATCGACGCCATTGGAATATTCGACAATAAGAAGCGTCAGATCGTTCACCCGGTGAAGCACAAGGTCCAGGTCCCCATGATCGACAAGCGGAAGGCCCAGGTCCTAGCCGTCATGGGCGACGAGATCCAGTTGATGGACCTCGAAACCTATGAGACCTTCCAGCTGCCCGTGCCAGAAGAGTTCAAGGGGCAGTTCACCAACGGCGAGGAGATCATGTACCTCGTCGCCATGGACCGCCGAAAGATCACCAAGGTCTGATCGGGATAGAAGGCAACCAACAATGGTCCTCCCCGGTGTTTCTTTCAACGAGGCTAGGGCCTCATTCGAGAAGGCGCAATTCGTCATCGTCGGCGTGCCTTTCGACCGTACCACCTCGTTCCGCTCCGGGACCAGGGCAGGCCCGAACGCCGTCAGGGAAGCTTCATACAACTTCGAACCCTATCTTTTTGAGCACGACACGAACCTGGTGGACATACCGATCCACGACGCAGGCAACATCGAGCAGTGCGGCACCGCGGAGGATATGTTCAAAGCCACCAAGGCGGAGGCAAAGAGCATCATCTCGGCCGGCAAGTTCCCCATCTTCATCGGCGGGGAGCATTCCATATCGATCCCGGTGATCGAGGCTTTCGATAACATTGGGGTAATCTCCATCGATGCGCATCTTGACTTCCGGGACGAGTACATGGGAAACAGGATGTCCCATGCCTGCGTCATGAGGAGGGCGGCCGACCATGTGGGAATAGAGAACGTCCTGCCGTTCGGCGTGAGGTCGATCTCCGCCGATGAGAAGAAGCAGAGGATGCCCAACTACGTCGATGCTTACCAGATCCACGATCAGGGTATCGAGACCTCGTGGAAGAGGGCGATGAACATGATGCGCAAGGAAAAGGTGTACTTCTCCTTGGATATCGACGGCATCGATCCCGCTTATGCGCCGGGTACCGGAACGCCTGAGCCGTTCGGGCTGAGCTCATATGAAGTCAAGAAGTGCATCAACATGCTGGGAGAGCGCATGGTCGGTTTCGACGTGAACGAGATCTTCTCCCCCGTATGACCACGGGAACACAGCCGCTCTCGGCGCCAGGATGATCCAGGAGGTCATCTGCGTGGTCTGGAAGCACAGGATCAAGAAGTGAACCTGTCCATTATGAGAGCGGAGAAAGGGTTTAGTGCAGTATTTCTCGTAGAGCTTTCTCACACCGGTCGCCGCATTTCTTGGCGGCCTCAAGGCTCCTGGCCTCGGAGAACATCCGGAATATCGGTTCGGTTCCAGATGGCCTGATCAGTGTCCAACCTTCCTCGAAGAAGACCTTGACCCCATCAGTGGTATCCACCCTTTCCTTGCTGAATGTCTCCACCACAAGCGCCAGGACCTTTTCCTTTCGGTCCTCGGGGCATTCCATCTTGCGTTTATCCAGGTAGTAGTCGGGGATCTTCGCAAGGAGCTTGGACATCGCCCCCTCCGTGGCCATCGATCTCCAACATCTTGGCCGCGGTCATACCCGCCATCCCGGCAGTACTGGTGCTCGGGGAATATCAGGCCACCGTTCTCTTCACCGCCGAAAATGGCTCCGACCTCGATCATCTTTCTAGCCACGACCGGAGAGCCTACGCGCGTGTAGACTACCTCTCCTCCCGCTGCCCTGACCACATCCTCCACGCAGGAGGAAGAACTGACCGGGGTGACCACTATGCCGCCGCCATTCTTTTTGACGACGTGGCGGGCAACAATGGCTAACGATCTGTCCCCGAAGACGAAGTTGCCTTTGTCGTCAACGAATATGGTGCGGTCGGCGTCCCCGTCATGGGCGATACCCAGGTCCGCCCCGGTGGCCTTGACCGTGGCCATGAGGTCCTTGAGATTCTCCGCCGTTGGCTCGGACGGATGACCAGGGAACGTGCCTTGCGGGTTCGAGTTGAGCGATATCACCCTTACGCCGAGATCGGCCAGAAGGTTGGGGGATGTGGCAGTCGCCGCACCATTGGCACAATCGAGAACGACTGTGATCTTGGCGTCCGAGATGGCTTTCACATCCACATGCTGTTTGATCGCCGCGGAATAGGATTTGCCGACCCCCTCCACCGGACCGATCGATCCCACCGTTTTCCATGTCTTGTGGACGCTGGTCTTGTTGAAATAGATCGCCTCGATCCGCTCCTCCTTCTCCCTCGGCATCTCGGTCCCGTCGTAGTCGATGCACTTGATCCCGTTGAACTCCGGTGGGTTGTGCGAGGCTGTGATCATCACACCGCCCTTGACTCCCGAGTTCTTCACGTAATACTGCAGAGCCGGCGTGGGAAGCATACCGCAATCCAGGACGCTGACTCCGCTGGCCATGAGACCGGCCGCAACCGCGCTCTTGATCATGTCGGCAGAGGTGCGGCAATCCGTCGCCACCGCAACCTTTCCTCCCATGTAGGTGCCGATGGCGCTCCCTACTTCCAGGGCGAATGACGCGTTCATTTCCTGGTTAACCACGCCCCTTATCCCGTTAGTACCGAATAGCCGTGCTGCCATGATCTTCACCTTGCCTTATGGATCTGGGATACCACAAGGATATGGATAATGTCTGTGGAATCCTTACACGAATCCGCCGAGTTCTCAATGCCATGCAGTAGATCGCGCATGAGGAAGATGGCACGAGGGTCCAGTTCGGCGAACAGGATCTCTTTCTTGGTGGAGAAGTACATATCGTCCAGCTTATGCTCGGAAATTCCGACGGCCCGGCCGTAGTTGATCACTGCGTCATTGTTGACACCGAGCGAATCTACACAATTACGTAGCTGCTTCGCCGAGAAATCCAGTTCCCTGGTCATCTCGGCGTACTTCTTCCACATGGATAGCGGCACGCTTACGTTGGCCTCGATGACCAGCTGCAGGTTCATCCCCGCCTCCTTGGCCCAATCGGCCACATCGTCCATGTTCTGGGTAAGATGCATGAGGTCCTCGCGTTCTTTGGCCTCCAGATCACCTTTGGAGAGTTCCTCGGATATCATCTCTTCCATCTTGTCCGCTTCCTTCTCCGAATAGATGAGCCTCTTGATCGCATCCAGTGCCCTTTCCTTGTCGCTCTCCGTCAACGCTATCATCGCCCGGTTGAGCTCGGACACCGTGTCCCCTATCTTCTGTGCATGATTCCGGACACCGTTCATGATGACCGACTCACGGCGCACCTTGAACCAGTCCAGTAATGTCCCTTTGTTGTCACTCAAGTTTCACAGCCTCCACTATTCCCTCGATCGGTCTGGGATAGACCACTGCCGCCTTCTTGTTAATCATGAGATAGACCTCCTGTCCCTCGTAATACAGCTTCCCGTCCGACGTGGGTACGTCGAAATCCACCCTGTCCTCGCTGTCCGCCAGTGCCTGTATGTGCCAATATGTGCCCATGTACGTGATCATGGTTATGGTCGAATGGAGACCGCTGGTGAATGGGAAGACAAACTCTGGACGCACCGAGACCACTACCGGAGCGCCTGGCTTCATTACGGAGTTCAGCACTTCCACGATTGATTCATCCCTCAACCCGATCTTGGTTATTCCGTCGTCGACCGATTTTACCCAGCCCTCCAATAGGTTGGTCTCGCCGATGAAGTTGGCGGTGAATATCTTCAATGGTTTGGTGTACAGCTGCTCTGGCGTTCCAATCTCCACAACCGAACCTTTCTTCATGAGCACGATACGATCGGATACGGACATCGCCTCCTCCTGGTCGTGAGTGACATGCACGGTGGTGATGCCGAGCGATTTCACCAGCCGTCTCAGGTCGTACCGCAGGTCGACGCGAACCCGCGCGTCCAGCGCGGAAAGGGGTTCATCCAGCAGGATGACATTCGAACCGGTGGCCAGCGCCCGCGCCAATGATACTTTCTGTTGCTCCCCCCCGCACAGCTCATGAGGGAACATTTCCATCTTGTCCAGGAGTTTGACCAGCTCCAAATACTTTAGGGAGACGCTTTCCTGTTCGGCTATCTCCTTGCCTTTCACCCGGGGCGAATAAGAAACGTTGTCCTGGACATTGAGGTTGGGAAACAGGGCGATGTTCTGGAACACATACCCGATGTCCCGGTCCTCGATCGGCACCCCGGTCATGTCCTTTCCCCCGATGGTGATCGCGCCTTCTGTGGGGGCGATTATCCCAGCGATCATCCGGATGAGCGTGGTCTTGCCGCATCCCGAGGGACCAAGGATGGTAATGTATTCCCCATCTTCGATCAGGAGGTCCACATGGTCCACCGCAGCAAGTTTGTCGTAGTACTTGGATACCCCTTTCAGTTCGATCGCTGGCATCTATTCCACCTTCAGCTCCTCTTGGAGTCCCTTCTCCGGCATCCTGAAGACCGTAGCTTTGTCCCAGTTCCATCTGATGTTGACCTTGTCCCCCATTGCTATCTTGCCCATACGCCACGATGGTACCTTGGCCGAGAAACACCCTATCCCTTCGACGGTCAAGTCGACATGCAGGTTCCTTCCTTCGAACAATATCCGTTCCACCGTACCGGAGAAAAACCCCGGCTGGTCCCTGAATATCTCGGTGTTGCCCACCTTAATGCCGACCACGGCTTCTTCGCCAATGCCCAGATCAGAAGGACGGGCTTCCACCTCCAGTCGTCCGTCCGACACTCTGGTCGACTCCCGTTTCTGAGCGACCTTGCCGATGAAGAAGTTTGATTGCCCAACGAAATTGGCGATGAACGGTGAGTTCGGATGGTCGAACACCTCTCCGGGTGTTCCAATTTGGAGTATCTTGCCGTCCCTTATGACTGCTATGCGATCTGCCATCACAAGTGCCTCGTCCTGGTCGTGAGTGACATGCACCGTGGTGAGCCCCAATGCCTTCGCCAGCGATCGTAGCTCGTATCGAAGGCTGATCCTCAATCTTGCGTCCAGCGCGCGAAGCGGTTCGTCCAGAAGGAGGGTTTCTGCCCCTGACGCAAGCGCTCGGGCCAAAGCGGTGCGCTGCTGCATACCGCCACTAAGCTCCCTGGGATACGCATCCGCCCGGGTGGTCAATCTGACCATGTCCAACATATCCGAGAGAGTTCTTACTTTCCCTTCTTCCGATTCCCGTTTTATTTCAGGTCCGAAGAGGATGTTCTCGGCTACGGTGAGCTGGGGGAACAGAGAGTATGTCTGTGAGAGCAGAACGGCGCGTCGATTCTCCGGTTCGACCTTGGCCATTTCCTTGCCGTCGAACTTAACACTTCCAGAGTCCGGTCTTATCAGACCCGATAGCACCCTTAAGGTTGTGGTCTTACCTGCCCCGGTCGGTCCCAGAAGGCAGAGGTACTCGCCGTTCCTCACTTCCAGGTCCAAGCCGTCGGCTGCCTTGATCGACCCATATGATTTCCTGATGCCCTTCAACTCAATGCTTGGCATCTAGTTCGCCCCCTTCTGGTGCGTGACGTAGCGCAGGGTCAGCATGAACGCGAACGAAACGACAATGAGCACGATGCATGCCAGACCTGCTGTGTAATACGCATGCTGCGTGCTGATCAGGTTGACGATGTAGACTGGTGCTGTATTGGCGTTGGCCACGACCGCCTGCGTCGCACCCGTTTCCCCCAGGCTTCTGGTGAACGCCATTATCGAGCCAGCCAGGATCGAGGCTTTGATCATCGGGTACAGGACCCGGCGGAACGTCTGGACTGGCTTCGCCCCCAGCGTCCGGGCCGTCTCTTCGTAGGAAGGATCAATCTCCTCGACCGCACCGGCCACGTTCCTGACCACCAAAGGATAGGTAAATGCCACATGGGCCAGGATGATCAACAGAACGTCCACGGTAGGTATGAGGTTCTGCCCGGTCCAGAAGACGCCCAACGAGTAACCAAGGGCGGCCGTGGGAACGATGAGAGGAACGTTGACCAACACATCGAGCACTCCGGAGAATTTAGTGGTCCGATTCCTGGCTATATACAAGGCAAGCGGAACACCCAGAACGATATCGATTACAGTGACCACCCCAGCGATGATGAACGAATAGCCGAGACTTTCCCAAAATCTGGACCAATCTGAGGAAGTGGGTGTGGCCGTAGCCACGTACGAGAAGATGAAGAACGAAGGTATGAGCACTAGGACTATTAGGAAAATCGTGGCCGAACCATCCTTGAGCTTCGGGACGAAGCCGCGTGAGAGGATACGCTCCCATTTCGGCCACACTTTGCCCTTGGGCAATTTGACCTTCATAACCACCAATTTGAGAACGACCAATAGCACTAGAGCGAACAGTATGAGCAATATGCTGACGAAAGCGAGAGGGGCGGTCAGTTCCGGTTGGGTCGCCAGGAGCGGCTTCCAGGTGCCGATGATCGTTGGGCCGGTCTGGAAACCTTGCGAGTTGGCCATGGTGGAGAGCGCGATCATCGTCCCGCCGGTCTCGGAAAGCGAGCGAGCGAAACACAGGATAATGCCCGTGACCAGACCAGCACGGAAAAGTGGCAATGTGATCGTTCGGGCGGCGGTGAACTTGCTGGCGCCCAAGGTTTGACCGGCTGTCTCATAGGTCGTATCAATCTGTTGCAGAATGGCTGCCAGGGAACGGACCATGTACGGATAGGAGAAGACTATGTGAAGCAGGATTATCAGCAGCATGGGGCTGGTGATGAGTCCTAGCCCTGGCGAGTTGAGGCTCGCCGGCGTGACCACCCAAAATATGGCCGCGGAGAAACCAAGGGCAGCGGTAGGAACGGCTAGAGGCATGTCGATCATTGTATCGAGCAACTGCTTACCGCGGAACTGCTTTCGCACCAGGATCCAGGCCATAGGCAGCCCGACTAGGAAGTCTATTAGGGTCACAATGGCGGCGATCTCGAACGAAGAAAGGATGGCGTTGGATATCAGCGCCATCATCGCCGGGTCATTGAAAACGAAGTTCTGGATTTCCCCCCAATTGGTCAATGCGTAAGAAAGGATCCAAACGGTCGGGAGGATCACGAAAAGAAGGAAGAAGACGATGATGAAACCGGTCCAGCCCTTACGGAAGCGCCTGCCGCTCACCAGGTCGACCAATCTATCAATTGGTTTATGTTCCAGCCTGATCCCGCCTCAGACCGGGAAACGTATCAGCGAATATATATCTGCCGTGACACCCGAGTTATCAGAGCAGGCGTTCCAGTTCAAATTGGAATAACATCATTTGTGGCCGAGGATCACGTCGATTGCGCCGGTGTCCTTTTCCACTACAAAACCTGGTCCGATCAGGGAGTTCCTGACCACTGCCCCGGGGCTTACTGTCGACCCGCGCATCAGCATGCTGTTGGAGACCACGGCACCGGCCCCTATGGTGACGTTCGTTTCAGTGAAAACATAGGGACCAACAGTGCAAGAGTCCAGCTTCGTTCCGGTCAGGTGCACCGGTTCTATCAGTTCCACCCTGCCGCTCATTGTCGATGGCTGGTTCCTGGTCCTTCCGAAATCCATCAAGGTCTTCTGTGCCCTAAGGTAGCTTTCTCTGGTGCCGCAATCCACCCAGTAGCCCCCATAGTGGTAACCATAGAGACCTTGGTCGAGCACCTTGGGGAACACCTCCCTCTCAATCGAGACCGGACCGCTGCTGATGTTGTCCAGCATATCCGGCTCGAAAACGTAGACCCCGGCGTTTATCATGTTCGAAACAGCCTCGGCCAGCGGTGGCTTTTCCTGGAAGGTGGTAATCTTGCTGTCAGCATCCAGCCCGATTACCCCAAATGCGGAGGGGTCCTTCACTTGCCAGAGCGAGATGGTCCCGATCCCACCCTTCTCGCGATGGTATTTGACCATGGAATTGAAGTCGATGGATGTCAGTACGTCCCCATTGATGACTATGAACGTGTCGTCCAGAAAGTCCTCGACGTTCTTTATCGCCCCGCCAGTTCCCAGCGGCGATGTTTCGTTGACCAGGATGACCTTCTTCCCGCAATCGTTGATGCGGAAGTATTCCTCCAGAATATCTTTCATGTAGCTCACCGCCAGCACGACCGTGTCGACACAGGGCGGCAGTGAATCGATGATGTGCATGACGAGAGGCTTACCCACCAATGGTACCAAGGGCTTAGGCGTTTTATAAGTAATCGGCCTCAGCCTAGTCCCGAGACCGCCAGCGAGAATTACAGCCTTCATCCGGTACGATCCACCATCGTTCGTTAACAAATACTTGACTAGTGCCTATTGAAGGGGTTTCAGAGCGGGGATATGCTCACGACGTTGTTGCCACGCAAGATGACAACCCCCAGTCTGCGGGTCTGGTCAGCGGTGCGCTCTTCGGTCTCCTCGATGACCATGTTCATGTATTCGTCATAGCCCGTGAGCTTTCCCTCCAACACCCGGTTGTCCTTCAAGAGAAGGGAGATCTTTTTGTTGAGGGACTTCTCGAGCAGCGCTAGCGGCATCACCATTATTATCACTCAGGCCACGGATTGAGGCTGACCAATTTAAAGCTTTTCTACTGAAATGATTGGTTCGGCCCGCCCTCTCAGAAAATGGGCGGGCCAGAGGTTTTGGAGGTTGGTCAGAGGGTTCATTTCTTAAATGAGACGTAAGGATACCCGGTCCACGAGCTGGTCGAGGCCTTGTTTTCCTTATCGAACTCGATCTCGGTCAATGTCACCCCATAGCTCATTGAGGGCACTCGAGCGGTCGCGGGCGTGACGGGAATGCGTCCCAGGCTCCAGTTCGACATTTGAGGGCTTATTGTTTCTTTGCGCATGATTCCATCCACTCCTTGATATCTTCCTTCTTGGTGCTGATCCCGAAGTATTCCGAGAACTTCTTCGTGGTCGACAGCAAAAAAGTTTGTCCAGTCTTCTTACCCGTGACTAGTCCTAGGTGGCGTAGTGTGCGTATCTCATCATAGACGTTCGACCCGCGTTTCTTGGCCAGGTCCGACTGCAAAATGGGCTGGTTGTATGCGATTATGGCGGCGGTCTTCACTACCCCCGAGGGCAGCTCTTGGATCGAATAACTGGCCGAGAACTGGACATAGTCCTTTCGAAGCTGCATAGAGTACTTCATTCCGGTCTTGACGACCTCCATGGCGCACTCTTTTCCCTCGTACTCGGCGAGCAGCCGGCGCAAGGCCCTTCGGACCGAGTCCTGGGAGATCTGGGCTTTGTCGGCGATCTCTGCAACCTTGACTGGGGAGGACGAGGAGAACAGTACTGCCTCGACGACCCGGTCAGGGTCCACTTCAGATCACCGCTCTTGTCTGAGGGGCCGGCACTATGGCTGGCTTTTCCTCCACGATCGTTCCAATGTCCCACGGCAGCTTGATCTCGAGGAATATCTGTCCATAGGGCAGTTCATCCTGCCACAGGGCTATCTTGCCGTACTTGGCCAGGAAGAGAAGTGCCACGAAGACCATGATCCGGTCCTCCTTGTCGCCATTGAAGAGGTCCTCGATGTTGATGGGCCCGTTGCCGCATTTCACGATGCGATCCCAGGTGTCTGCGACATCTCTTTCGTAGTCTTCTTTGTGCGCCTTGTCGTCGAACTTCTCATGGGTGAGCTTGAGCGATTCCCTGGCCTTCCTCCGGTGCTCCTGGATCTCCGCGTCCCTTTTGGCTTCCTCGAACGCGTCCAAAAGCTCGATGAGAGATACTGGTCGGGTGCTCTGGTGGCGTACGGCCTCGGTCAGGTCAACGCATCCCGGTATTTCGGTATTGATGTTGGCCAGCACCGGGTCGTCGAAAAACCCGTCCAGCGAGTCCATGTCCCAGTCGGAGCAGGTAAGCTCGCCGGGCATGGGCTGCTCGTGTATCGAAAGGACCTCCTCGGATTGCATCTTGAGGATGCTCCAGGCCATGTACATCAATTTGCCCGCGACTATGAAGTTGACCTCCTCGGCAAGCATCTTTTTGGTGTACATCCGGGTGAACTCCATCAGGTTGATGTCCCATGGATCGAAGTTGTTGGACAGTACCAGCTCGAAGACCAGCTGGACGGACCGGTCAATGGGGTCCGATGGGACCATCTCATTGCCCGCCTCCGCCTGGGCCAAAAGCCCTAGGTACCGGTCGATCTTCTCGCTTCTGTCCCCTTCGTCGATGATCGCCTTTTGAAACAATAAATGGTTGAGAACCATCCCGCTAGTGCCAGCTTCCATTATGACCCATCTCCTAGAACCTTGTCCTTCTCGTCTGGAATCTTTAATTCTTCGGCCACTTCCCGTATGTCCCCCAGGTTCGGCCGCATGATAACGTTGCTGATGCCACCCTCCGGTTTTGTTACCCCGATGATGTGGTCGGCCTTGTTGAGCGTGACCTTCCTGAGAGATATCTGGACGAACTGAGCCGTCTTGCTGCTCTTCTTGACGCGCTGCGCCACCATGTCGGCGTTGACCGCGTCCAGGAACATGTCTACTTCGTCCAGGAGGTAGAATGGCGACGGCTGCCATGTTTGAAGCGCAAATATGAATGCCAGTGCCGTGAGGCTCTTCTCACCGCCAGACAAAGCCTCCAACCGGAGCACCTTGCCGTTCCGCGGCTTAGCTTTCATGATAAGCCCGCCCTCGAACGGTCTCTCTGGGTTCTCCAGGATGAGTTCCGCGGCACCTCCTTGGGAGAGCTCGGCGTAAACCTCCTTGAAGTTCAAGTTAACGCCCTCATACACCTTGAGCAGACCGACCTTCTTCTTCTCGTTCAGATCGTTCGTCAGCCGTATCAATTCGTTGCGCTGGTCCTCCAGGCGCTTCACCTCGCCCTTCAGCTCGATGTGCCTTGCGTTCTTCTGTTCGTAATCCTCTATGGATTTGAGATTGACATTTCCCATGGCGGACATGATGGTATCGCACCTGGTGATCTCGGACTTGATCTCGTCCATTGCCGGAAGCGGGCGCCTAACTGGCAGGTTGAACTGGTGTATCTCCGCCTCCAGGTCCTTCAGGGACGCCTCCGCGGCGGCCTGCTTGGTCTTCAATTGAACGATGAAATCGCCCGAGGTCTCGACCTTGGTCTGGACCGTGTCCCGCTCGCCTTCCAGGCGGGTCTTGTCCTTGAAAGCCTGTTCCTTCTTGGTCCGCAACGAGTTCATCTCGCTGCCCATCGAATCCTCGATCTTCTTCATGGCCGCCAGATCGACCCTGAGCTTCGATTCCTTGACCTTTGCCTCTTCCACAGCGGTCTTGATGGTGCGGTCCTTCTCCATCATTTCACGATCGAAGGAATCCAGCTCTTCGAGGCGTTTCTTGTAGAGAGAAACCTCAGTGGAGCCCGTGTCTCGCTCCGAGGTCATCTTGGATAGCTCCGTGTTGATGGTCAACAGTTCGGCCTGGAGGGCGCGCAGCTTGTCGGTAAGCTCCTTCGGAGCGATCTCCATTAGCCTCTTCCTGGCCGCCTCGCGCTTCATCCGTTCCTCGCCGGTGGCTCTCAGCATCACCTCGATATCGGCCGTCAGCTTGGTCAGGTTGGAATCGGCGATGGCCCTCTCTTTTACCATTTTCTCGAGGTCATCCTTAACCTTGGTCAATTTGGTGCGCGCTTCCTTGAGATTGTTCTCCAGACCCTCGATCTTGATGGTGTTGCTGCTACCCGAGCCGTTGAGTTCCCGAATCTTTGCTTCCAGTTCCGCGATCTCCGGCCTGAGGATCTTGATCTGGGCGTCCAGACTTGCGGAGCGGTCCATGGATTTGGACATCTGCTCGGCCAATAGTTCGAGCTTGCCCTTGGCTGATTGCCCGAACTTGAGCTGGTTGACCTCGATCGTACCGCCGACCATGGCGCCCGATGCCTCGATAAGCTCCCCCGAGCCGGTCACCAGGCGAACCCCTCCCATCAGCTTCCGGGCCTGGTCGAGGCTGTCCACGACTACTGTATCGCCGAATACGTACCAGAAGGCTGGCCGATACTTCGCGTCGTAGCGAACGAGATCGATGGCGAACCCGGCCGCCTGCTTCTCGGCCAGCAACGCCTTGCCTCGGGGGTTGCCGTCGAGCATCTTGGTGAGAGGAAGGAATGTCGCTCGTCCCAGGTTGTTCCGCTTCAGGAATTGTATGGCGGCCGCAGCGACCTCGTCGCTGTCGACGATGATCGACTGCATCCTCGCGCCGGCCGCTACGTTCAGCGCCACTTCGTACTTCGGGTCGACGGTGGCGAGTTCTGCGATCGTGCCGTGGATGCCTTTGATTTCGTGCTTATCCCTGGCCTCGAGAATGGCGCGGACCGCCCGGTTATAACCTCTGGCAGCGCTATCAGCGGCTTCCAACTCGGCCTTGAGTAAACTGTACTCTCGAGTGATGGACCTGATTGCCTGCTCAAGCTCGGTTGACTCCTTGGAGAGCTTGGACTCGAGGTTGCGCTTCTGGAAGTATGCCTCTTGGAGCGCCTTCAGCTCGCTGGAGGAGCTCTTGTCCGTTTTGGACAGTTCCTTAATCCTCCAATCCAGGTCCTTGGTCTCGAACTCCAAGGTGGATTTTATCTCAAGCAGTATGGTCATTTCGGAAGAGAGCCTCTTCGCCTTTTCATCCAGGCGCTCTTTCTCTAGGACCAGGGCGTGACCCTTCTCTTCCTTGTCCTTCACCGAGTTTTCCAGTTCGGACACTTGCTTCTGCAGGGCACCGACCTCGGAATCGGACGCGGTGATCTTCTTGGACACCTCGGCCAGTGAGGCGTTCTTAAACGCCAGGTTTGTCTTCCTTTGCTCGATATGGCCTTCGAGCTCCTTGATCTTGGTGCCAATCGTGGTGATCTGGTTGGTGACGTTCTTGCGCTCCTCGACCTTCTCCAGCAACGATAATTTGATGTCTTCGATCTCATCGTTCGAACGGGAGATCAGATCGGTCGCTCGGGCCAGTTCTATCTTGGCGGCGTCGGACCTCTCCTTAAGCTCCTTGAACTCTTGACCGCCTTTGGCAACGATCTCCATCTCGAGCTTCGCGATGGCCGCGTCCTGGTCGATGATGGACTTGATCAGGTCGACCTTCCTCTGCCGGAGCATCTCGATATCCCTGCCATAAGCCTCGATCTGGTTCTTGGCGGCGGTTATCTCCGACTCGGTCAGGTCCTTCTTCTTGTAGGCCATGTTGGATTTGGCCTGGGTCAGCCGTTGCCGGGTCTCGATAAACTTTATGGCGGCCGCCTTCTCGGCCTCCAGTTGCTTGAGCTGCTTATCTAGCTCTGCCAATATGATCGTTATCCGGTCGATGTTCTCATCCGTTGCCTTCTTCTCGACATCTGCCTTGACGATCTCCTCATCGAACTTGCTGATGCCGGAAATATCGTCCAGTATCCTACGGCGGTCCAACGTTGACATGGCTACGATGCGGGTGATGTCCCCTTGTTGGACCAAGTTGTAGCCCTCTGCGCTGATCCGGGCGGAGGAAAGAAGGTAGTCAAACTCGGCCAGAGAGGATTTTCGGTCGTTCACGTAGAAGTATGAATTGTATCCGTCACCGCTCTCCGAGAGCTTGACCAGTCGGGTGAGTTTGACGAGGTCCGAATCGACCGGTATCATCCGGTCGGTGTTGTCGAAAACCAGTGAGACTTTGGTGAAGGTGGCGGGCTGCTTCGAGTTCCCGCCATTGAAGATGAGGTCTGTGAGCCTCTCTGCCCGAAGTGCCTTAGAGCTCCTCGGGCCGAGTACGAAAAGAATGGCATCGGAGATGTTAGACTTGCCCGAACCGTTCGGTCCAGTGACGGCTGTGAAGCCGTTCATCATCGGGATTGTCATCTTCTTTCCGAAAGACTTGAAGTTCTCTACTTCGATCTGTTTCAGAAACATCCAAACCCTCCTTGAATGAGGTTTTTGGAGCGACATCCCAAATAGAGCCTTAGCTCCAGCTGCATCCCATCCCTCGAGTCCGACACGTGTCAGACACCTAAATGTATGGGTAACTTGATATAAATAGGTTGTTGATATTTTCCGGGTTCTAGCCAGCAATATCGCAAAACCTAGTTGAATTCGGCAAAGATTACGCTGTGATATGATGGCACCGAAAATCGGGAACCGAATTCAAGATTGTGGTCGAATCGAAAGGCATATCCCGACCGATTCTTCCCTCCTTTCAAATAAGGCTTAGCCAGTTATCGGCTATCAGCAAAAGGTTATTAATCCAATAGACTGTTCGCGATGGTTGGATGAAGCAGGACGAGAGACCTAAGGCGTACAAACTACTGGCTGACTTCTATTCCATCCATGATTGCGATATTGGGGAAGGCACCGTTATCAGGGATTTCGTTAACCTCTATGGCTGCAAGATCGGAAAGGATTGCAAGATCGCCGCCTTCGCCGAAGTGCAAAGAGGTGTGGTCATCGGCGATCGATGCAAGGTCGAGGCATATGCTTTCATTCCGAGCGGCGTAATTGTAGAGGATGAAGTCTTCATTGGACCGCATGCGGTATTCACTAATGACCTCCATCCCCGGGCGGTGGGCGATTGGGAAGTAACGCCGACCCTCGTTAAGAAGGGCGCGTCTATCGGGGCCGGGGCGGTCGTCGTCTGTGGAGTTACGATCGGAGAAGGGGCGTTGGTAGGTGCCGGGTCTGTGGTCACCAAGGACGTCCCTCCCTATACGCTTGTAGTCGGAAACCCTGCCAGAATAATCAAGAAGATGAAATGATGGTGATGAGATGAGCAAGGTACCATTCGCCAAACCCGTTGTGGACAAGGAAATGCTTGAAGCGGTCATGAATGCCCTTCAAAACGAGAGATTGGTGGGCGGCGAGAGCGTTCATAAGTTCGAGGAGGCATTCGCAAAGTACTGCGGCGTCAAACACGCCGTCTCTTGTTCCTCAGGCACCAATGCCCTCCAGCTTGCCTTTGTAGCCTTGGAGGTCGAAGATCGGGATGTCCAGACTACACCGTTCTCTTTCATAGCCACCGCCAACTCGGTCATTGAGGCGGGCGGCAGACCTACATTCTCGGATGCGTCGGACCAGGACTACAACATGGACCCGGCGATGATACCGACAAAGCTGACTAAGAAGACCGCGGCCCTTCTGCCGGTCCACCTGTTCGGACGCCCATGCCACATGGACGAGATCATGGATATTGCCTCGGAGAAAGGCCTAAAGGTGGTCGAAGACGCCTGCCAGGCACACGGTTCTCTCTATAAGGGCAAAAAGGCCGGTTCGATCGGCGACATTGGCTGTTTCTCATTCTACCCGACGAAGAACATGACAGTCGGTGGGGATGGTGGAATGATCACTACAAATGACAGCGACATCGCCAAGACCATCGCCAAGTACCGCGACTGCGGTCGTATCTCCAGGTACGTGCATGATGTAGTGGGCTACACGTCTCGCCTCAACTCCGCCAATGCTGCATTCGGCCTGGTCCAATTGAAGCACCTGGACGAATGGAACGAGCAGAGAAGGGAGGTGGCCAAGATGTACAATAAGCACCTGGATGGGATCGAGGAGATCATATTGCCGCCCATGGGCGACAAGGACATCACCCCGGTATTCCACCTGTATGCGGTCAGATGCACTAAGCGCGATCAATTGGCCGATTACTTGAACAGGAGCGGCATCGAGGCCGGGGTACATTATCCTGTCCCGATCCACATGCAACCGATCTACAGGCAACTCTACGGGTTCAAGGGCGGTGAGTTCCCCGTCTCGGAAGCGCTGGCCAACGAGATGATCTCTCTGCCGATGTTCCCGGACATGAACCACGATGAAGCGAAACAGGTGTCTGAAAAGGTCAAGGAGTTCTACTCGAGGTCGAAGTAAATGAGACAATTCCAGGTCGGGGTGCTCGGGGTCGGGTATTGGGGGAAGAAGATCGTTGAGGAATATAACGCGATCCAGAACGTGAAGGTTCAGGCGGTGTCCGACCTTATGGATAAGAACCTGCAGCATTGCAAGGACCGTTATGGGGTCCCGGTTCTGGTCAACGACTATCACGATGTGATCAAGATCGACAGCATTCAAGCAGTACACATCTGCCTACCTAACTCGTTGCATTTCCTGGCCTGCAAGGAGGCACTGGAGGCGGGGAAGCATGTGCTGGTAGAGAAACCGATCACCCTGGCAAGCAAGGAAGGGGACATACTGGTTGACCTGGCAGCAGAGAAGGGGCTTACCCTCTCGGTCGGTCACATCTATCGATTCAATAATGCACTGGCAGAGGTGAAACGCCTGATAAGCGAGAACTTCTTTGGCCGGGTCTTCCTCCTGAACTTGACCTGGACCAACTTGGAACCAGTATTCAGCGACCGCGACGTCATTGTCGATCTGGCTCCGCATTATTTCGATATCGTCAACTACATGCTCGATGCCTGGCCTGATAAGATCACCTGCGTCGCCAAACCCTACCGGCAGAAGGACAATCCCGAGGCTACATACATCAGCTGCGAGATGCCGAACGGGGCCATGGCCCATGCTAACCTGAACTGGCTTTCTCCTAAGAAGGTCCGGTCCATCGAACTGGTCGGGGAGAACCGATCGGCGGTGATCGACGCCGTAGGACAAGAGGTCACCATCTACGAATCGGGATATACCTACCGCCTGGGCGTGGAACGGAACAACACAATAAGGACCGAACTCCTCCATTTCATCAAATCCATTTCCGATCCTGATGACCGAGACCCGGAACTCCGGCGCCATCGGTGTCAAGACGGTGGAGATGATCGAGCGGGCGAAGGAATCACTCGCCCAAGGTAAGACCGTATGAAACGGCTGGTCAGATGAGCATGAATATCCTGATGCTGCTGTCCAACGAATACCGGCCAGACCCCCGGGTCAGGAAAGAGGCGATGACCCTGCATGATGCAGGGCACGGCGTCACCGTCTTATGCTGGAACCGCTCCCTCAGGGCTCAGGACCGCCAAGATGATGGGGGGGCCACGATCGAAAGGGTGCGCACCGGCAAGGTCGATGGCGCCATGGCATTGGGTATACACCTGCCTCTGTTTTTCATCCAGGCATATCTCCGTTCGCGGCATCTCCAGTTCGATGCGGTCCATTGCCATGACTACGACACGCTGATGCTCGGGGCGCTAATTTCGAGACTCAGACGCGTACCGCTGGTGTACGACTCGCATGAATGGTACTCGAAGATGGTGGAGGATGACCTGCCTGGTCCGGTCTGCAAGTTGATCGAACGCACCGAATCTCTATTACTGGCCAACTGCGACGTCGTGATCGCCGCCAACGATGCCATAGCGGACCACCTGAAGGCGTCCGGAGCGACCGGCGTCACCGTGGTCATGAACTGCATTGACCTGCCTCCGGACGCGGCGCGTGATGCCTACCATCAGAAGAGCAGGATCTCCCTGTTCTACGGTGGGAGTCTAGAACCCGGCAGGTTCGTCAATGAGATGCTGGAAGCAACCAAGGGTGACGCTGACTGCATACTGAGGATAGCAGGCAACGGACGGCTTGCCGGTGAGGTCAAGAAGGCTGCCGCGGAGTGTGACCGGTATCCAATTCCTGGGCTATATCCCTCAGGAACAGGTGCTTGAGAACGTCTCCATGTGCGATGCGGTCGTTTGCATGATGGATCCACGCAACGGCAACAATGTGATCGGTACTCCGAACAAACTGTTCGAGGCGATGGCATACGGTGTGCCAGCGATCGTCACCGAGGAGACGCACAGCGGCGACATGGTCAAGCATCTTGACTGCGGGGTAGCGGTAGAATACAGTGCCAGAGGCATGTCATCAGCGATATCCCTGCTCAAGGACCCTCAGGCAAGGAAAAGGATGGGACGATGCGGCCGGGCGGCCGCGGAGAAAGACTATAACTGGATGGCGATGAAAGAGAGATTGTGCGCGCTCTACCGTTCGTTCCCATAGGTTCATTGACCGGTTGATGTTTCCATGAACGATCATATGGTCCCCGCATGGTTCAAGTAAGGTCCGAAGTCCCGCAATGAAGAGGCAGACCGCTTCACCCACCATCGCCTTCTAGATCTGCGTACTTTTACTGTCCCTCGCTACCCTAGCCACGATTTCCGTGGCCATTGAGGATCCGGAGATTCTCGATGAATGGGGCGAGCTCGTACTCGGTCCGGCCGGGACCGGGGGTCCTGGGTGATCGATCGAGTGGAATGGGCAACCGAACCTATGTCCGGGAGGTAAGGGATGCCTCGGGCAATGCAATGACATCCACAATAATAGTTGAGGGATTGCCCGGTGGGACCGCAGCCTGGAAAATGATATGTTTCTGGTCATTCGTTGACGATCTCGTTTGCCGCTGGCCTTCTCTGCCTAACGGCAGTGATCCTAGGACGTAGGCAAAAGGATAAACCGGGACAGAAGGGCCTGGAGCCGAAAGAGTATTATCGTATCTCCACGTTTGTGCCGGTTGGTACATGATGCTAGCTAGCATTGTTCTGAACGTTATGAACGAGGAGAAGAACATAGCAGATCTCCTCGACAGCCTCGTAGTGCAAGAGGGACCTATCGAGATCATCGTGGTCGACGCCGCCTCGAAGGACCGCACCAGGGACATCATCAAGGCATATACTGAGAAGTATCCCTTCGTGAAGCTCTACGTTAAGCCAGGAAGGCGAGGCGAGAGCACCAACTATGGCGTGTCGCTAGCCAATGGAGATATCATCATGTTCACCGGCGGTACCTGTATCGCCAACCCATTCTGGGTCAAGGAGATGCGCGGATCGATAAGGGATGGGGCCCCGGTCGTGGTGGGACGGACCATAAACATTGGATACCAGCCTTGGGAGAGCCTCGATCGTGTCGAGCTGTACCATAAGGGGAATGACATATCTTATCCTAGCTGCAACGAAGCGTTCCGGCGAGATGCGATCACGAAAGCCGGGGGATTCGACAATTGGTTCATCACCGCAGAGGACATAGACCTCAACATGAGAGCGGTGGATGCTGGTTTCAACATCGTTTACAATCCGAACGCGGTCATCTATCACCGCACCAAGGCGACCGTTTACCGCTTCTTCAGGCAGGCGTTCTGGAATGGCGCGGGAAGAAAACAGCTGACGATGAAGCATGGCAAGCTGTGGGGCTCCTATGACCCGCTCAAGATGTTCAAACAGAAGATGACCATGTGGGCCTTCATCCGGCTGGGCGTGGCCATGATGGGCTATGTCGGTTTCAAGCTTTTCGGAGATAAGCGCACCACATCGAACTGAATACCTGGCGAGTGGCGAATTACAAACCCTTATTACGGAAAACCGGGAATACGGAACTGGCTGGTGCGTGCAATGAAGATTAGTGTGGTAATACCGACGATGAACGAAGAGCAATCCATCGGCCAGGTGCTCGATTCCGTCCATTCTACACTGAAACAGGCCGAGATCGATCATGAGATGCTGATCGTGGACACTAACTCCAAGGACCGTACCCGGGAGATCGCAAGAGAAGGGTGCCAAGGTCGTGGAGGAACCGCGAAGGGGTTATGGCAGGGCTTACAAGACCGGTTTCGAGAATGCCCAAGGTGACATCATTGTTACCCTCGACGCCGATTGCACCTACCCGGCTGAGGACATACCAAAGCTCGTCAACACTCTGATCCAGGAGAAGCTGGATTTTATCACAACCAATCGCTTCGCCGGTCTCGAACCGGGAGCCATGACATTCGAGCACCACATCGGCAACAAGCTGCTGACGATGACCATGAACGTCCTATTTCGGGTCAAGGTCAGGGACTCACAGAGCGGTATGTGGGTCTTCAGGCGGGACCAGATGGCCAAGATGAACCTGAAGGATGATGGGATGGCTATGTCCGAGGAGATCAAGATCGAGGCCTTCAAGAAACTCAGGGCCAAGGAGATCCCCATCTACTACCGCCGACGCGTTGGGGAAGTGAAGCTGTCCTCCTGGAAGGATGGCTACAAGAACATCAGATTCCTTTTCAAGAAGTGCTTTGAGTACGAGTGAACCCGCATCGTTCCATGGCCAATGCGATGCCTTCCTTGAGCCCTTTCCTAGCCGTCAGATTGAACAGGCAAGCTGAAGGATGATATGTCGGCATGACGCTGATCATCCCTTTGCCCAATTCCACCTGGAACACCTTGTTGGCATCGACCTTGAGGGAGACCTTCCGGCCCAGCAGGCCTTCCGAAGCGGTGAGTCCGAGGGCCACGATAAGACAGCGATCGTTCAGGTCATCGATGAGGTATGGGCGGCAAGCCACCACCTCCTCCCTGGTCGGTCGGCGGTTCTTCGGGGGGCGGCATTTGACCGCGTTGGTGATCATGATGCTTTCACGAGGCAGTCCGTTCTCCGCCAACAGCCGATCGAGCATCTTACCGGCCTTCCCCACGAACGGCAGGCCGGTTCGGTCCTCGGTCGCACCAGGAGCCTCTCCCACAAAAACCAGCTTGGAATCGAGGTTTCCGCTTGGGCCCACAACGTTTGCCCTTCCCTGGCATAGGAGGCACCTGCGGCATTCCCGTTCTAGTTTCATCAACGCTGCCCCAGGACATCGCTGGCGGTGACGAGGGCATGCAGTCTTGTGGACATCGACTCCAGCTTCTCCCTGCCGCCTTCCTCACGGTCCACCACCGATAGGACATGGTCGATCTCAGCCCCGTTATTCCGCAGCAGCTCGATGGCATAGGCCGCCGAACCGGCAGAGGTGACCACGTCCTCGATGACCAGTACTTTCATCCCCTTTTCCAGGGAACCCTCGATCAGCCTGCCAGTGCCGTGGTCCTTCGGCTCCTTGCGGACCATGATGAACTGGATGCCGGTGCGGAGCGAGAGCGCGACGGCCAGAGGGACCGAGCCAAGCACGACGCCGGCGATCCGGTCGACCTCGATATCGTCCTTTTCGATGATGTGCGCCATCTCGTCGGCGACCTCTTCCAGTATCTTTGGGTCGGTGCTCGCCTTCTTGATGTCGATGTAGTACTTGCTCTTCTTACCCGAGGAGAGAGTGAAGTCCCCGTACAAAATCGCGCCACAGCGCACCAATGAGTCTTTGATGTTCGACATTTCAGATCACCACGGAACCTTCTTCAGGCCCATCCGGTAGCCTATGATGTTGACCGAACGGTGCAGGATAGGGGTGACGATCAGGACCGTTAGGAGCGCCAGGATGCTCACTCCATTTATGAATGATGACATGAACCAGGAAGGGAACAACAGGGCTACCGCGATCAAAGCCCCTCCAATGAAGTTGTACTGGTCCAGGATCGGTGCCTTGGCGCCCCTGCCTAGGTCCAGCCTTCTCTTGATGAACGATCCGGCCAGATCGCCCATTAAGGAGCCGACCGCCAGTGCTAGGATGATTCCAAGAGCATTTGGCAGGGATCCAAATCCCCACAGTCCGCCCTTATCCCCGAAGGACGCGGCAATCATCATCTGGATCACTCCTAGCCCGACACCGGCGGAAATCCCGCCGATCAGTCCGGTCCAGGTCTTGCCATCGCCCAATATGCGTCTCCCGTGCCACGAGCGACCGAAATCAATCGGCCTGCCTCCTCCGAAAACGACCGCTGCGGAGTTCGGCAGGAACGCCGGCAACATCAACCAGAAGCCGCTCAGGGCGACGATGATCGCATCCATCGGCAGCTGATTCTGACAGCCGATTAAGAACTTTTGCCCCCGTTCGAATGGTCGAAGAATTCCAACACAGATGAGAGGGGATCATCAGTCAGGGTCAGCTCTATCCTGTCGGTGAACTGCTTGGCCCGACGATCTAGGATCACTGCCGCTCCGACATCGGTCTCGGTCCTGATCAGCCTTCCGATGGCTTGCAGCATCTTGCGGCTGGTCGGGGCCTTGACGGTTATCTCCCACCCCTTGTGGAACTTACGTTCATAATAATGCATCAACGCCCTTTGCTTAGCGGTCGGCTTCGGGTAAGGGACGCCGATGATCACCGCCAGCTGTAGCTCTTTGTCAGGGAAGTCGATGCCTTCGCTGATCCGGCCACCAACCACTGAGAACAGGACCGCCCCCACCCCGGCCTCGCCCTTGAAACGGGTTACCACGTCCATCAGTTCAGATTGGGCCATGCCCCGTTCCTCCAGCATCACCTTGCGCTTGATCTTGATCAATATCTTGTCCGCCAGGAAGCGTTCCATCAGCGCGTAGGAAGGAAAGAATATGACAGTGTTCTTTTTCACCACGTTGCACAGGCTGACCACCGTTTCCTCCATCCTCGGGATGATCCCATCGTCCTGGGACATTTCTTCGAACTTGGTGGTGACGTCCTCGGTATAGAAAACGGCCCGGTTCTCTTTCGGAAAGGGTGATGGGAACATGCGCATGACCGTTTCCGAGGGGAGGCCGATCGAGTCCCGGTATTCAGCAAGCGGGGACAGTGTGCCGGACATATGGATCGTTCCACCGCAACCCAGCAGGACCGATGTCGTTACGATAGGGTCCAGGCAATAGGCCTTGAAGTACGGGTTGTCCCCGCCCACGATGAGCTTGACGAAGGTCCACTCGTCGGTGGAGAACCAGTTCCTGAGGAATGCCCCCATGGAGAAAATGTACGAGCGGGGCAGGCGATTCTGCTCGATCCTCTGTTCCCGGACGATCTCGCCATGCTCCATCAGCGCCTTGGCAGCGATCTCGATGGCCCGGGATGACGCCGTGAAACCGCTCATCAACCCCTCCTCAAGGAACGAGGGGGGAATAAGCCCATCCTCCTCGATCAGGTATTCGTCCACCGCTGCCTGGAGGAGTTTCCGCAGCTCGATGACCACGTCCATGATGCTCACCCCCTGGAGCACCTCTGGGTCGCCATATTCGTCCACCTCCTTCTGGACCAGGTCGAGCAGGGCGCGGGAAAGCTCGAACGACTCGATCTCGCGAGTATAGTCGGGAATGTTATGCGCCTCATCGATTATGACGATCAGCTCCTCCAGACGTACCCCCATCCAATCCAGCAATGAATGCCTAATGAATGGAACGAAGAAGTATGCATAGGGCGCGGCGACCACGGTGGCGGATGAGACCATCTCCTTCATCATTTCGTGGGGACAGACGTTCTTCGTGTCGCAATAGCGCACGAACTCCTCCGCGGTGGGCAGGTTCTCCCTGCAATACTTCTCCACCTCCTCATGATCGATATTGATCAGCTCAGCATAGAAACGGCACCCGCCAGGCTGGTTGGCAAGGACCTTCTTCTTTTTCTCACCGCAGATCCGGGAAAGCTCTTCGGGATTGCCGCCCTTGAGCTCCTGGTCCCTCCTTATGAGCGGGCATGTGACCTGCCTTCCTTGAATAGCGATGCCGAAGATCGGGGTCTTCTCGTTGATGCGACGGAGCTCACGCACTACCTGCTCCTCCTGCGAGTTGGTCCGAGTGAGGTAGAGCACCTTCCGACCATGGGCGAGGGCTTCCTGGATCGTTCCAGACAGCGCACAGACGGTCTTTCCCGTCCCGGTTCCGCTCTCCAGTACTAGGTGCCCTTTGTTCCTGGCGACCTCCTCCACCAATTTCACGAACTGGAGTTGGTTCGGTCTAGGGGGGTAGGGGAAGACAACCATCCCTCATGCGAGCGGGCCTTGCATAAATAGGGTTTCGGTGACCTCATCGAAACTGACGGATGATTATTGTTTAAAAATGAGGAAGTGATTTATGAAAGAGTTTGAGGTTCACTCTTTCTTTGCTTCTTGCCTGGTCCAGATGTCCTCTGGTACATCGTCATAGCAGGACAGGGCATCCTCGCATAGCCCACCTAAATGTCCGTTGCCGCTGATGAGCTCAAAGATGCGTTCCTTTCTGAAAAGCCAGTAATGAATTCTCCACTCCCTACCATCGTAAAGCGTTGTCTCTTCCCGCTCGGTGGTCAGGATACCGGTGTCCTCGAGCATATAGAAGGCGTCACGGTCCTCCGGTTCCAGGATGTTGTCGATGATGCGCTCGCTGTAACCAAAGAAGTTCATTACGTGCTGCGCCATCATACGGGCCTGTTCATCCGGCATCCCACTGCGGTCGATGCTATTCTTGATAGCTTGTGTGAGATCATCGACGGTCAAGGTCGTGCATTTGTCATCAAAACAGATCTCAAAAGAAGGTTCCTCGGATTTACCTCCGGCGGTCGAAGGTTCGGCAGTCTTCATGGTTAGTCCCCCCAAAATGGGGAGAGCGGCTGCCTTCGCTTTTCCACCTTTTACGGCAGGTAAAGCTCGGGACTTTGCGCTTCCGGTGCTTTTCATTGAGTTGCCCCTTGTCGTTGAATGTTATAATTGAAGTAAGTTGAGTTTCTATTCATTCAGGAAACACTATTTAAAGATTTTGTTATTTGGAGTCCGCCTGTCATGATTCATTAGCCGGAATCAACGATTAGGTCTACGAACACCTCGATGCATCGTCGAATAGACACGCTGCGGCTAAATGAATAAATCGGAGGAGTTACCAAGATTATAGGTCAAAGGAGAAAGGCAATGATCGCGGAGTTCAGCGTTTTCCCGGTCGGCAAGGGGGAGAGCCTCAGCGTTTACGTGGCCGAGTGCATCAAGATCGTCGAGGCGAACGGGATTCGATATCAACTCACCCCGGTGGGAACTATCGTCGAAGGGGAGATGGACAAGGTCATGAAGGTCATCGTCGAATGTCACAAGAAGGTCATGACCATGTCCGACCGGGCGGTCACGAACATCAAGATCGATGACCGCAAGGGCACTCATCCGATGAGCTCGAAGGTGGAAAGCGTCAAGTCTAGGTTAGGTTCGAGCTGCCAGTCTGCCCATGATGAGGACGAGGACTATTGAGTATCATCGCTTCGATCTCGGCTACGATCCGAGACGATACGTGCGCATCCCCGTAGACAACGGCGCGAGCGCTCTGCGGGTCCGGTAGTGCTAGAGCCTTCCGGATTCGCCCCCGGTCTGCCCCGGTCAATATATTCCAACCTCCTTCCATGGTCTCTGTCCATTCGGTCTCGTCCCTGATGGTGACACAGGGAACGCCCCAGAAATATGCCTCCTTCTGCACGCCGCCGGAATCGGTCATGATCTTCTTCGCATGCCGCTCCATTGCCGTGAACGAAAGGAAATCCAATGGCTCCAGCACCTTTACGTTGCGGGAACCGGTGAGCTGCCCCATCAACCCCCACGCGACGATGTTCTTTGCCGTCCTCGGATGCAGCGGCAGGACCACATCCCCGTCGTATTCGCACATCGCGCCGATGATCGCCCGCATGTTCTCCTCAGAATCGGCGTTCTCCTGCCGGTGGATCGTGGCCAGGACATATTCGCCCTTCTTCACACCAAAACGCGCAGGGGTGTTATAGTCCAAGCTTCCCTCTATGCTCAGAAGACACTCTGTCATCACGTCCCCAACGACCGCAACGCCCTCGGTGATGCCCTCCTTCTCCAGGTTCTTGACCGATGGCGGGCTGGGGCAAAGAAGGAGGTTGGAAAGATGGTCGGTGACCACCCGATTGATCTCCTCCGGCATTCCCCTTCGATATGAGCGCAACCCGGCCTCGACGTGGGCTATTGGCAGACCCATCTTCGCCGCTACGAGGGCACCCGCCAATGTGCTGTTGGTGTCCCCATAGACCACGACCACATCCGGTCTGTCTTTCATGAAGACGTTCTCCAGCTCTTCCATCATCTTCCCCGTCTGTGCCCCCTGACGACCGGAACCGACGCCCAGGTTATAGTCTGGATTGGGGATGCTGAGCTCCTCGAAGAACGATTGGGACATCTGGTAATCGTAATGTTGTCCGGTGTGCACGATGACGTGCTGGTGACGAACGGTTATGGCCTTGTGCAGCGGCGCCAGCTTGACGAACTGGGGCCGGGCGCCTACGACCGAGAATATGCGCATCGATGCTGGAACGCTGCATGCGGTAATTAACCTTGGCCTGAAAAATGGAGAACGCCCCCGAAGGGCGGGACCGATTTAGAGGCTCATGTATTCACGGTCCTTCATGTGGCTGAGAGTAATGGAGCGGGCCTCGTGGAAGTTCTTCTCCGCCCGCAGCTCGTCCAGGACCTCTTTTCCAACGGCGCCGTCCACCGACATGATCATGATCGCCTGGCCTCCCTTGGTCTCGCGGCCGACGTTCATGTTGGCGATGTTGATGTGGCGGTTCCCGAGCATCATGCCGACCTTGCCGATCATTCCCGGCATGTCATGGTGCTTGGTCATCACAAAGTCGCCCTCCAGCGGTACATCGACGTCAAACTCATCGATGCCGATGAGCCGTGGCTCACTGGCTGGGAAGGCGGTACCTCTCGCCTCGCGCTTGATGCCATCGGACGACACTCGGACGATGAGCATGTTCACATAGTGCGTCGATTCATCCACCTTGGACTCGACAACTTGGATGCCCATCTCGCGGGCGATGGAGCCGGCGTTGATGATGTTGATGTTCTCTCCCTTGACCGTGGAGAGCACGCCGACCAGTGCCGATACCGTGACCATCCTGGTGTCCATGTTGGCGATCTCGCCATGAACCTCGACCTCTATCTTCTTGACCGGTCCGTCGACCAGCTGCATGCAGAAGGTTCCGAGCCTCTCGGCGATGCCGATGAAGGGTGCCACCTTCGGGTCGATCTTGCCCAGGGGGGCGTTGACCGCGTTAGTGATCCTGTTGTCCACTAGGAAAATCTTCACGTGCTCGGCCATCTCGATCGAGACCTTCTCCTGGGCTTCCTTGGTCGATGCCCCCAGATGGGGCGTCAACACCGCGTTGGTCAGACCGAGGAACGGAGAGTCCTTCGGGAGCGGTTCCTGTTCGAAGACATCGATGGCGGAACCGGCGATGCGCTTCGTCCTCAGCGCTTCGACCCAGGCCGCCTCATCGATGATTCCACCGCGGGCGCAGTTGACGATCATGACCGTGGGCTTCATCATGTTGAACTGCGCCGTACTGACCAGATTGTGGGTGGTCGGAGTGAGCGCTGCGTGAACGGTTATGAAATCGGCCTCCTCACATACCTTGTCCAGGGGCAACAGGCGCACTCCAAGCTTGACCGCCGCCTCTGGCGATATGTAAGGGTCGAAACCGATGAGCTTCATGCCGAAGGCCTTGGCCCTCTTGGCCACCTCACCACCAATACGCCCGATACCGATGATACCGAGGGTCTTTCCGCTCAGCTCCACCCCCATGAACTTGCTCTTCTCCCACTTGCCCTCCTTGACCGATTTGTCGGCCCAGGGGATGTTCCTTGCCAGGGAGAGCATCATGGCCAGGGTATGCTCGCATGCGGAGATGATGTTGGCCGACGGAGTGTTCATGACCAGAATGCCGCGCCTGGTGGCAGCCTCAACGTCGACATTATCGACCCCAACACCGGCCCGCCCGACGACACGGAGGTTCTTGCCCGCCTCGATGACCTGGGCGGTGACCTTGGTGCCGCTGCGCACGATGAGACCGTCGTAGTCGCCGATGATCTTGATCAATTCCTCTTGGGGGATCTTTGGCTTTACGTCTACCTTGACGTCGCCATCCTTGGTCAGCATCTCGAGGCCTTCCTTCGAGAGTTCGTCGGTAACGAGCAGTTTCATCATTGCATTCCCTCCATGATCTCGTCCATAATATGCACCAGGTCGTTCATGTCATTGACGGTGAGGTCACCCATATGGCCAATGCGGAAGGACGACTCCTTCACCCTACCATAGCCAGGCGATATCTCGAAACCCCTCTCCTTGAGCTTCTTGTCGAAAGTGGCGAAATCGAAGCGGCCGCTCTCGATCACCGATATTGTGTTGGAACGGTAGCCTTGCTCGGCATACAGCCCAAACCGCTTCATTGCCCATTTACGCGCCACGTCGGCCAGGTCCTGGTGCCTCTGGTAGCGATGGGAGGTACCCTCTTTCAGCCATTTGTCCAACTGGTGATCGAGACCGAACATCAGTGAGACCGGTGGTGTGGTCAGCGGCAGGTCCTTGTCCGCGAACTTCTTGTATTCCAGCAGGTCGAAGTAGTAGCCCCTGTTCTCCACCGTCGCGGCCTTCTTGATCAGGCGTTCGCTGCAGCAGATGACCGCCAGGCCGGGTGGCAATGCCAAAGCCTTCTGAGAGCCGAAAACCAGCGCGTCCGCCGCCATCTTATTGAGCTTGAGGTCGACCGCGCCCACTGAGGTCACGCCGTCAACGAAGATGAGGGCGTCGCTCTCTGCCCTTATGGCGTCGCATATCTCGGTCGGGTGGTTCATGACACCGGTCGAGGATTCGTTGGAAATGAAAGTGACCGCTTCGATGTCCTTCAGCAGCTTCCCCTTGACGTGCTCGGGCTTTATGCCCTTACCCCATTCCACATCGATCTTGTCGACCAGCTTGCCGTTCGCGGTACCGATGCCCTGCCAACGGTCACCGAACGAGCCGTTTGAGATGCCGCACATCTTACGGTTGACACCACAGCGTACGCACGCCTCCAGGAACCCGGTCGCGGACGCTGGTGCGAGGAATATCTGCATATCCGTGTCCAATACCTTATGCAGCTTCTCGACGATGCCTTTTTGCAGGTTCGAGTAGTCCTTCCCGCGGTGGACGATCATGTGCCTGTCCATTGCTTTCAATGTATCGTCGAAGACCTCTACCGGGCCGACCGTGAACAACCTTCTTGCCATTTAATCAACCTCAATTATCTTGAAGTCCAAGTGGTGAATATCTCACTGAGCCCTCGTATGCTCCATCTCACTTCTTATGGAGGCGACTAGTTGAGCGGCTGTGAGACCCGCCAATCATTTCTGATGGACCTGAACGATTCACCATAATCACCGTGCATTATTAACGTTTTAGGGGTTAAGAACTGGGTCATGTTCATACCAGGGCCTTTTCATATACCTTCATGACCTTGTCGCTTATTCCCTCTGGTGAATGATGCTCGGAAACGTATCGCCTTCCCAGAGTCCCGATTTTCATCGTTCCATCGAGGTCTTCTGCCAGGCTACGTACCTCATCCTTCAATTGGGCTTTTCCAAAATCGATTGTCCGGACCGGGCAACCTGGGTAATACGGCCTGTACTCCCGATCGAAGGTGCTCACCACCGCTTTCCCTCGCACCATTGCCTCGAGTGAGACGACACCAATTACGCTAGGCAGCTTCGGAGTTCCTGGAATCACTTGATCAATGAGCACATGACATTCACTGATCTTCTCCAAGGCGACCGCATTGGACTGTCCCTCAACGAGTTCGAACTTGAATTTGACCCCCTCTCGCGCAAGCTCTTCCATCGCCTCAAGTATCAGGTTTGTACCTTTGAACGCACGATTGTGGGTAAGATGGACCACCTTCGGAGTCAGGTTAAGATCAAAATGGTATTTCGGTACTATTTCGACCGGATTAGGAATGAAGTCCGCATCAAGATGCCATTTTAATAGATCTGGACGGGAAACGGTCTTCGCGCTTACCAGGGAGCGGTACGCCATCCCATATCCCATGCGGGTCTCGCTTCCGTGGTAGCTAACGACCAATGGTTTCCTGTGGATTAGGTGCATGCTGAGCACGTCCAACCTCCTTCGGTTAAGCCCGCCATGCACGTGCACAATATCAAAATCGATGCTGGTCCTGGATACCTTCTTCATCATCTTAAGGTCGTGGAACAACCCTTGCCCCCTATAATAGAGCTCCAGATCATGCGGGAAGTTGTATGGGTTCCGATGGGTTTCCAGCACCACTGCTTCGTGCCCTGAAGCCTTCTGCGCTTTCGCCAAGATGGCTGGGACCCCCGCTAGATTCTCCACGTGCAATATTCTCATGCCCTCACCATTGGAATGACTCAACCCTAATGTCGGTCCAGAGTTGTGAATATAGATAGACTTTCTCACGATGAATTTCAACTCGACGAAGTCTCATCAAACGTTATGGCTCAAGCGAACTTACCGGCTGCATTGTTCCCATTATATTTGCTTGAGTACTGAAATTCCGCGCTCTCATTACGAATGGTGAGATACTCTAATGATGCTCTAATCCGGGCCTTCGATGATCAAGACCATATCGTTAAGCTGACGGTTATTAAAATTCAGGACTATGTTTTATTACAACCTAGTAGATTACTTAAGAAGATGCGCATACTGGTTCTTGGTGCTTATGGAATGCTAGGCCACAGTTTGCTTCGCGGCCTTGGCGATGAATTCGATGTTCTAGGTACATGCCGCTGCCTCAGAGAGGATGTGCCTGAAGATCTGGTGCCAAGAAAGAGACTGATTGAGGATGTGGACGCCTTTGAAATGACGTCCGTTAAAAAGGCCATCCTTCTGGTAAGGCCGGATGCAGTGATCAACTGCATCGGTATCGTCAAACAATCACCGCTAGCGAATGACCCGGTAGTGTCGATCTCCATCAACTCGCTTTTCCCGCACAAACTTGCTGCTCTATGCAACGAGGAGGGAATTGGTTTAATCCATTTCAGTACCGATTGCGTCTTTTCGGGGCGGAGGGGTCATTACACACCTAACGACTTGCCTGACGCCGAGGACCTTTATGGACGAAGTAAGGCACTCGGAGAGCCTAATGGTAGAGGCGTGGTCACCATCCGAAGCAGCATCATCGGCCGTGAACTCGGGACGCACAATGGCCTAGTGGAGTGGCTAGCCTTACAGAGGGGGAAAAGGGTCAAGGGCTTCATGGAAACGTACTTCACTGGATTCACCACAAAAGAGATGGGAGAAGTGATACGCAGGTTGCTCCAAAGGAAAGGGGCCGAGGGGCTTTGGCACGTGGCATCGGAGAGGATTTCAAAGCACGACCTGATATCATTAATAAATCAGGAATTAGACTTGGGCGTACAAATAGAGCCGGAAAAGCAAATGATTAGCGACCGCAGCTTGGACGGAAGCTCCTTTAACAAAGAATTCGACTATCGACCAAAGACCTGGAAAGAAATGGCGCAAGGCCTGGCCAGAGATTGGCATATGTACGATGATATTAATGGAGCGTGAATTATGAACTTTGAGGGAAAGAGGATATTGGTGACCGGAGGGACAGGTTCTCTCGGTAAAGTGCTGATAAAGAGACTTCTGTCCAACGAAATGGGGCGACCTAAACAGATAGTGCTCTTGTCTCGAGATGAGGCGAAACAGCATGCATTTCGTATGGAGTACCAGAACAAGAAAGGTGCAACTGATGACATCATATACCACAATTTCCGAGAGTTGCTCACGTTCCGTATAGGAGACGTGAGGGACTATCACAGCATAGCCATGTCATTGAAGGGCATCGATGTAGTCTTCAACGCAGCAGCGCTAAAGCAAGTACCGACCTGTGAGTATTTCCCATTCGAAGCAGTAAGGACGAACATTGGCGGCCCAGAAAACATCGTGAGAGTAATCCGTGAGATCGAACCGTCGGTCGAGACCGTGATCGGCATCTCTACGGACAAGGCATGCAAACCCGTGAACGTAATGGGCATGACGAAGGCTATCCAGGAGAGGGTGTTCATATGCGCCAACCTGGATTGCCCATCTACACGGTTCATTTGTGTCCGCTATGGGAATGTTCTTGCATCGCGCGGGTCCGTCATACCATTCTTTCACGAACAGATCAAGGCCGGAGGTCCAATTACTATCACGTCAACGGATATGACCCGGTTCCTGCTCAGCCTGAATCAAGCCGTGGACACCATCTTCGCCGCTTACAAGGGCGCCAAGCCAGGCGAGACCTATATCCCGAAGGTCAAGTCGGCGTTGGTAACGGATATCGCAGATATCCTGATCCAAGGCAGGAAGATAAAGAAGGTCATAACCGGAATCCGACCGGGCGAGAAGGTCCACGAGATTCTAGTATCCGATGAGGAAGCGAACCGAACCTTGGAGCAGGATTCATATCTGGCTATCCAATCCATCCTTCCAGAGATCAGAGAGAAAGAGAAGGGACAGACCTACTACGGAAAGGAGTTCAGTTCTGCGAACAACCTTATGACACGCCAGGAACTGGAAAAGGTGATGCAGATCAACAACCTAATAGTGGAAGGAGAGAAAGAAGAGGAGGAGATTCTGAGATGAAGGTAATGACCGTCCTAGGCACCAGGCCTGAATTGATTCGCCTTAGCCAGATTGTGCCAAAGCTGGATAGGGCATGCGATCATGTCCTTGTGCATACTGGCCAGAACTCAGACGAACGGCTTAAAGACATATTCTTCAAGGAATTAGGCATACGCGCTCCGGATCATGCATTCGCGAGCAGTTCGAACACGGCCATGGGGCAGATATCCATTATCCTCAGCCGGATTGAAGATATAATCAAAGATGAGAAACCGGACCGGCTTCTCATCCTAGGCGATACGAACAGCGGCCTCGCGGCATTCGTCGCCAAACGCCTGGGCATTAAGGTTTTTCACATGGAGGCAGGTAACCGCTGTTTCGACGATAAAGTGCCCGAGGAGGTCAACCGTAGGGTCATCGACCATTCCAGCGATATCCTTATGCCTTATACGGAGAGAAGCCGCGCAAATCTACTACATGAAGGGATCGAGGGCCAACGCATTTTCGTTACTGGGAACCCGATAAAAGAAGTGCTTGACTTCTATCGCAGTAAGATCGATGCGTCCACAGTATTGCAAAGGGTAGGAGTAGATGACGGCAGGTATTTCCTTGTGACATTACACCGAGCCGAGAACGTCGATGACCCGGAACGCCTAGCGCGTTACGTCGAATCTCTAAACCGATTAGTGAAGGAACATAATCTGCCCCTCATTTGGAGCGTTCATCCTCGTACCCGGAACAAAATGGGGGCTGAAGTGAATCTAGATAAACGCATTAAGACCTGTGAACCGTTTGGTCTGCTTGACTTTGTGTGCTTAGAGAAGAACGCTGCTTGTGTACTTTCAGATTCAGGTACGGTGCAAGAGGAATGTTGCATATTCAATGTGCCCAATGTTACATTAAGGGATGTGACGGAAAGACCGGAAACGGTCGAGTGTGGAAGCAACATACTGGCTGGGAGCAAGCCGGAAATGATCCTCGCCTGTGCAAGGATAGCCATGGAGAAATCAGGCCGATGGACCCCCCCTAGGGAATATCTGGTCGATAATGTCTCTTCATCCGTCAAACATATCTGCCTAGGGTACGGATGCTGAGAACTTGCCATTTGTTTCGATTATCATACCAGTCTACAACGGTTCAAATTATGTCGGGGAGGCGATAGACTCTGCCCTGGGACAAACTCACAGAGATATCGAGATCATCGTAGTCAACGATGGTTCGACCGACGAGGGTAAGACAGAAAGAGCGGTAAGGCCATACGTCCCGAGGGTACGTTACATCAGCAAGGAAAATGGCGGCGTGGCCTCTGCGCTAAACGTTGGCATTGAAGAAGCCCAGGGAGAGTTCATCTCCTGGTTGAGCCATGACGATATCTACGAGAAGAAGAAGACGGAATGGCAGCTCGCTTTCCTCAAGGATGAAACACACGGTCCAATCGGTAAGACGGCAGTATACGGAGATACTTGGTTCATGGACATGAACTCTAAAGTATATTCGCGTTCCAGACTTCCCGACGTCCCACCAGAACAATTCTATGAAGGGCTATTGTGCGGCCAGGTGGTCCATTCATTGTGCAAGCGAGATCCGTTCTTCTTGAATGGATGTACAGCTCTCTTCCCATCATCCGCCTTCGAACGTACGGGACGGTTCGACGAAAAGAAAAAGACGACCCAGGATTACGACATGTGGTTTAGGATGAATTCTACCACAGATTTCGTGCTGGGGCCTGGACCAGTTCTTCGCTCCCGCATCCATAAAGAGCAGGGCACCTTTGTTTTCCGCAAGGAGATGGCGGCGGAGGTGGATAAACTGTATATCGAGGCTTTGGACCTCTACTCTAAGGGAACGAAATTCGACCTGGACCTAGCCAAGACGGCGTATGCATTGAAGACGGATTACCGTAGACGGGCGGCATACCTGAAAGCAATCCAAATGGCCTGGGCGACAAGGAAAAGGGAGGATACAAAGTATCTTGTCGGAGCGTTGCTTTATAACAAGGCACTCGCTAAGGCAAGGATAGCGATGAATTCGTTGAAAAGGAGCAGGGCGGAAAAGAAAACTGCCATGAGCTTCACAAATCAGTAATGAATCCGCTCTTGATTTTGAACGCGTTTTGGTGCCGGTTAATAGCCCGGAAAATATCTCTTGGTGAGGAAGGAGGATATTCAACATTCCTTAACTTGTCACCGCGACACTTTATTGAAATCGATAAGAAGGGACTCATTTATTGAACTATTTCAATAAACTATCCGTTTTCCGCCCTAGTAGCAATAAGCAGTCGGTTAACATTCCCAGTAGACCTTCCGCCTCACGGAAAGTCAAATCGAAATGCTGACGGATCACGAAGGATGTTAGGAGTACCCGCTCCTCGCTGGTGGCCTTCGGTGAGCCGATGACGTTGCCAGTATGGGAATTTATCGACTTGGAACCCGATCACTTTGAAGGCGAGTCTGACTTTGATGATCATGACCTCACCGTACATTCCTTGCTTCGACGGGCTACAAAAGTAGTTGAGACTGGTATCGACCTTGGTCTGCCCATAAACTTGAACACCTGAGTCAAAATTATGATATTTGTAGACTAACAATCGTATCACTTTGATGACAACTGGTGGCATAGGTTGGTCCACACTTTATTGTTTTATTATAAATGTTATAAACAGAATAAATAATCGGCATCGGGACCTAGATTTCTCTGGTCAGCGTTCTGCGACAGAGCCAAAAATAAAAGAACTGGTATGATATATGCGTTCAACACGGGATCTGGATTGACTTTAGAGGCGATCCTAACCGTGACCTGAACGTTGAAATGCTTACAGCAAATCGATGCAGAATATCTTCCCACTAAGAGATCAGAATTGAATTATTTGTCTGGATAGCAGACAATCGAAACGATATAGGTATAATATTACGGTAGTAGTTAGCGGGGAATCGAATTGCATGCAAGGAAATCTCTACTGATATTATTGGCGAGATTTTCTTCTCAAGCGCTCTCTTTCATTGCATTACTTTTCATAACAAGGTATCTGGGAACAGATGTATACGGAAGCCTCACCTTCAGCATGGCTCTGGTGGCGACGTTCAACGGCCTTGCCGACCTGGGTTTTAATTCAGCAAACATCAAACGAATTTCCGAGGGACAAGACTTAGAGGATTGTGTCAGCACCTTCGCTTCAATCAAGGTCGTATTGACCGGTCTGATGGTTGGGGTGACGTTGAGCATGGTTCTGGCTTACACCTACGTTCTTGGAAGGGGCCTCAGCGACACCTCCCTACAACTGCTCCTGATGTTCATCGGATACTATGTCTTTTTCGACCTGGCAGGCATCGCGATATACACCTTCGATGCCAAAATGGAGACTGCCAAATCACAAATAATACAGCTAATGGACCCTCTATTTAGGGTCCCGCTGGTCATTTTGGTGGCGCTAAACCGGATGTCGGTTTATTCGCTCGCCATAGCCTTCCTGGTCGGTTCTGCCGCAGTATTCGGATCATCAATTATCATGCTCATGCGCTCTGGGATCCGGTGGCGAAGACCCACCCTTTTCCGTTCATTCTTCAAATTCGCGATGCCGTTGATGGTCGCCTCGATAATCGGCATAATCTGGGCAAATTCAGACAAGATAGTTGTCGGATTCTTCGGATCAACCGTCGATCTCGCTTTGTACAATTCCGGCCTATCATTAATGGGCATACTTATCACTGTTGGGGCCGGTGTGGGCACAATCACTTTCCCATTATTCTCCAAGTTCTATACCGAGGGGAAATTGAATCAGATCAGGTTGCACACGAGAGATGCTGAACGGTTCATCTCGATGATCTTATTGCCAATAGTCATCGTGGTTTTCATCTTTCCTTATGCAATAGCATCCATTCTACTTGGAGGAAACTTCACTATGGCTGGAGGGCCGCTTCAGATTCTGGTCATTACTACAGTATTGGGGTTGCTGAACACGGCCTATCTAGCTCAGTTTGTGGCAACGAACAGGACTGACATGACTCTCAAGATAACCCTGTTTACGTTGATCGTCAATTTTACCCTATTGATCATTTTCGTCCCAACCAGCATATTGGGAATAAGGCTCATGGGACTTTCATACATGGGTGCGGCCTACGCGGGACTGATAACCGCAACTGCCGCCTTCGTGTTGGTCCGATTTATGGTCTGGAAATTGACTCAGACCGGATCGAACGCTCAGGATCCTCATCCATGTCGTGGCGGCTAGCCTCACCGGAATCGTCCTTTTCGTGATTGATGCCTATATTCACAGAGTTGAGCACTGGTATGACCTAGCGATCTTCGGTCTCCTTAGCTTTGGACTCTTCTTCGGTCTTCTTGTCTTGTTCAAGGAGTTCTCGGGGAAAGACTTGAACCGAATTCTGGAAATCGCTAACGTCAAGAAGATGTGGGCATACATTATATCGGACTTGAGGGGGCATTGATTATTTCTACACCACTTCATCCAGATATTTGCACTCCCATTTTATTTTCATTAGAGACGAGTGACAAGACACCAATAATCGTGATTCCCACGAGAAATCTTCGGATTGATATGTAGTCTCGATCGTTTATCTTATGATGAGCAACTATGTCGGAATCCTTAAGTTGATTGTTATGTTTCGTAACCCGATGGCGAACGAAAAGGTCGCCGTGGTCGGAATCGGATACGTCGGCCTTCCACTGGCTTGTGTTCTTGCAGAGAGCGGTTTCAGAACAGTAGGTATCGACGTGGACAAACGTCGCATCGACATGGTCAATTCCGGTGTCTGCCCTATAGTAGGTGATGAGCCAGGCCTGCCTGGGCTATTGAAAAAGGTCATTGCCGACGGGAGCCTCAAAGCATCGGCCAACCAACAGGATCTGGGTAGCAGCGATGCAGTGTTCGTCTGCGTTGACACCCCGATCGGTCCGGATAAGAAGCCGAAACTAGATATCTTGAAGTCCGCCGTCACCACTGTCAGCCGTTCCATGAAGAAGGGGGTTCTCGTCTCAATAGAATCGACCCTGCCGCCGGGCACGATGACGTCGATAGTCATCCCCATCCTTGAAAAGGAGAGCGGTCTCCGCGTCGGCAAGGATTTCCTTTTGTGCCACTGTCCCGAGCGCGTCATGCCAGGAAAACTGCTCAACAACATGAGGAAGGTTGAGCGGGTCTTGGGCGGATTCGACTCTGAATCGATCAAGAGAGGCGCCTATTTCTATTCCCGGATCGTTCAGGCAGAGTATCCATCCAACCGATCTGTTATCTGCCGAGATATCCAAGACCACTGAGAACGCTTACCGCGACGTGCAGATCGCGTTCGCCAACGAAGTTGCACTTCTATGCGAGAAGCTGGGGGCCGATGCCTTCGAGGTTAGGAGACTGGTGAACACGTGTCCGTTCCGGGACATGCACATACCAGGCTCAGGCGTCGGAGGCCATTGCCTTCCCAAGGATTCCTGGCTACTGCTTAGTGGTGTAGCAGAGAACACGGCAAAGGTAATCCCAGACGCGAGATCTTATCAATGAATCGATGCCTCACCATATGGCCGAGCTGGCCAAGGAGGTCATGCTGAAGGCGAAGGTGACTTCGATCCGGCCAAAGGTCGCAGTGCTGGGCCTGGCGTTCCTGCGAGATTCGGACGACACTAGAGAATCCCCGGCGTTGAAGATCATAGACGATCTGATGGACGAGTTTGAACTGGTTGTCCATGACCCAATGGTCATCAATCCCTACAAGGTCGATCTGACGCGTGACCTGGAGGAGGCGCTCCTCGGAGCCGATTGCGCTATCTTCGTCACGGACCATACTGCATACCGGACACTGGACCTACAGAAGGTGAAGAAGTGGATGCGAACGCCAGCTATCGTGGACGGGCGCAACCTTTTCAATCGGCATGACGCGGAACGTAATGGCATAGCATACGTCGGCATTGGCAAGGGGTCTATCTGAGCATCTCTTCCAGTCGGGATATTGTCTCGTTTATGTCCTTTGACTCTATCCCGTAGTGCGTCACGAACCGGACGCTCCGCGGGCCGAACGAGAATATCAGGATGCCGTTCTTTCTGCATTTATCCACAAACTCGTCGGAGTCCAGGCCAGTACCGGAGATATCTGCGAGCACCAGGTTGGTCTGCACCGAATCCATGTCGATGTCGATGCCCTCAAACCCGGTCAAGGCGATGGCCAGACGCTTGGCGTTGACATGGTCGTCCTTGAGACGAGATACCATCTTGGTCAATGCCACGATGCCTGGCGCAGCGATTATGCCAGCCTGCCGCATCCCGCCCCCGACCATCTTCCGGTAGCGCCGGCAGCTTTCGATGTACTCCTTGCTGCCTAGCATGACCGACCCGACCGGCGCCGCCAGCCCCTTGGATAGGCAGAAATCCATACTGTCAACGTTCCTCATGAACTCCTTGACGTCGGTGTCCAGCGCGATCGCGGCGTTGAATATACGGGCACCATCGACGTGTACCTTCATTCCCAGCTCATGGGCAGCGGTGGCTACGTCCTCAATCTGATGGGGCGTCCATATGCAGCCGCCGGCGCGGTTATGGGTGTTCTCGATCTCCACCAGTTTCGATGGAGGGTAGTGGAGCGGGTCAGAACAGCGTACCGCCTCACGGACCTGGTCTCCGGTGAAAACGCCGTGATAGCCCTTGATCAGCCTGGGAATTGCTCCAACCAGCGCGGACATCCCGCCAACCTCGTAATAGTACATGTGGGCGTCCTGTTCGAGGATGATCTCGTCACCGCGTTGGCAGTGGGCCAACATGGCGATCAGATTGCCCCCAGTCCCGGAAGGGACGAGCAGGGCGTCCTCCGCCCCGAACATGTCGGCGGCGATCTCCTGCAACTTGTTAACTGTGGAATCCTCGCGCTCGACGTCGTCTCCGAGTCCCGCGTTGGATATGGAATCTATCATTTCCTTCGTGGGCTGGGTTACTGTGTCGCTCCGCAGATCGATGGTCTTCATGGCGCTCGGGGTAACGATTGCGATGGCCGATTTATAACTAGCGGAAGTAATCCCGGTTCACGTCACTCTTGCTCAGATCATCACTTTGCCATGAGCCCTCAATGATGCCAGCGCGGCTTCGCAAACCTTCAGGTTCTGCACCGCGTCCACCCCGCCGGCCGCCGGCACACCGCCGGATCCGGCTGCCTTCAGGAAGCGCTCCAATTCCGTCTTCAGGGGTTCTTCCTTCTTGACGCTGATCTTTCTCACATCATATTCCAAGGGGATGCGGAACATATCGCCCTGGTCGATGTTGCTGACCCGCGAGGTGGAGACCTCGAGGCTTTGGTCGGTATAATCCATTTGTACATATCCACCGGAGCAGGTGAACGAGACCTTGCGGACCTTCATGGGGGTCAGCCAGTTGACCTCTACAAAACCTACTGCGTCGTTCTCGAACTCCATCAGCAGATTGGCATAATCCTCGAAGCTCGGATTGGCGAACATTCCACCAACCGCATAGACCGATTTGACGTCCGAGGAGGTGATGTGCCTCATGACGTCGACGTCATGAATTCCCAGGTCCATAACCACGCCCACATCACGTATCCTCGCCGGAAACGACGATACCCTGCGTGAAGCGAGGGAGATTATTTTCCCGATCTTGCCTGACTCCATTGTCTCCTTGGCAACGGAAACGATCGGGTTGCAGCGCTCAATGAATCCCGACGCGATGGTCACTCCATGCTTTTCCGCGGCCCGACAAAGTTCGGCGGCCTTTTTAGAATCACCGGTGAACGGCTTCTCCACCAGCAGGTGCTTGCCATTGATTATCGCATTCATCGCGGTGTCGAAATGGTAAGAGGTAGGGGTACAGATGCTGACTGCGTCCACATCCCTCAGGAGATCATCGACGCTGGAGTAGGGCTTCGTTCCCAGCCGACCAGCGACCTTGGTTGCCTGCTCAGAAACCGCGTCGGTGACACCGATCAAATTCGCAATTTCCGAATAGACCCTGGCATGGTTCTGGCCCATAGCGCCGACGCCGATGACGCCCACCTTCATCATACCCAGTAGAAAAGCGTTCGTTTTATTAAACCTGTCCGGCCCGGGATGAACGAATAAAAATATAGTCAATGAAGCCTGATATGGTCGATCATCATGAAGCGTGACCTACTGGACATATTGGCCTGCCCGGCCTGCAAGGCACATCCGCTTGAACTGACGGTTGAGAATGAGGAGGGCAAAGAGATCGTTAAAGGCATGCTGAAGTGTCCTAAGTGCGGAAGGACCTACCCGATCGAGGGCTCCATCCCGAACATGCTGGTCAAGGATTGATGTCCCTACAGTCGTGCGAGAGCTTTTTTCATACGGCTCATGCCTTCGGTGATCTCCTCCCGGCTGGCGGCGTAGGATATCCTGATCTTTCCCTCACCTGATGGACCGAACGCATTGCCCGGCGTAACGGCGACGTACGCTTTCTCCAACAGATATGTGGCCATGTCTTCGGAGCTCATCTTCTGGTCATAGGAAGGGAAGAGGTAGAACGCACCTTTCGGCTTCTCACAATGGAGCGACGGGATCTCTGATATCAGGTCAAAGATCAGGTCCCGGCGGGCTTTGAATTCCCTGAACATCTCCTCGACGGAGTCCTGTGGTCCGTTTACTGCTTCTATGCCTGCATACTGCACGAAGGAGGTGACGCAGGTTATGGATTGGGTCTGGAGCTTGTTCAGCTCCTTGAAGATCGGGTCCGGGGCGACCGCCCATCCGAGGCGCCATCCGGTCATGGCATAGGTCTTGGACACGCCGCCGATGGTGATGGTCCGCTCGAACATGCCCGGGAACGATGCAATGGAATGATTCTTGCCCTCGAAGATAAGCCTCTCATAGATACTCATCGGAAAGGACGACCAGGTCGTGGTCCTTGGCGATGTCCGCAATGCCCTTCACGTCGGACTCTTCCAAGACCGCTCCGCAGGGATTCGATGGCGAGTTGATCACGATCAACTTGGTCTTGGGCGTGACCATTTCCATCACCCTCTCGGGTGTCATCCTATACTGTTCAGCCGGATCCAGGGTGGCGTATTTCACAGCTGCTCCGGCAAGCCGGGCGCAGGCGTCGAAGGTCCCCCATTCCGGGTCCGGAACAATGACCTCGTCCCCTTCCTCGACCATGGCCAGCATGGCCATGAAGATCGCCTGTTTGGTCGGGGTGATGAGGACATGCCTTTCCTCGCAGGGAATGTGATTGTTCTTATGCAATCTGTTCCCCACGGCTTTCCTCAGCTCGGGGATCCCGGCAGATGGCGTATAATGAGTAAAGTGCTCCTCCAGCCCCTTCACGCACGCCTTCGTTATGTTGGCTGGCGTATCGAAATCTGGTTCACCCATGTTGAATGAGATTATGTCCGCCCCCTCCGCCTTCAGCCTGCTTACCAGATTGGCTATCTTGACCGTTCCAGACTCAGGGACGTTGCTCATCCTTTTGGCGACCATTGCCCCGTCAATTGCGCATGAGGGCTATATCCTTTTCTCGAGAAGGTCCATGCCATTTATTAGCCAAGAACGAATGTAACAATTGTGAATAAAAGTGACAATAAGGCATATATAAGGTGCCAATACTAAGCCGCCACAGTGAGATAAATGGTATTCGAATTGGACCTCAGCAAGCTCCGCTTCGGCACTGAGCTGGTCAAGAGAGGATTCGCAAAAATGCAGCAAGGCGGAGTCGTCATGGACGTGACTAACGCGGAGCAGGCGGAGATCGCCGAGGACGCGGGAGCTGTCGCGGTGATGGCGCTCGAGCGTGTTCCCTCGGACATCAGGGCCCAGGGCGGCGTGGCACGCATGGCCGACCCGGTCAAGATAGAAGAGATCATGGAAGCGGTCACGATTCCGGTCATGGCCAAGTGCCGTATCGGACACTTCGTCGAGGCCCAGGTGCTCGAGACGCTTAACGTCGACATGATCGACGAATCGGAAGTTCTCACTCCGGCCGACCCTTTCTTCCACGTTGATAAAAAGAAATTCACCGTTCCGTTCGTCTGCGGTGCGAGGGACCTGGGCGAGGCGCTCAGGCGCATCGACGAGGGAGCGGCAATGATTCGCACTAAGGGCGAGCCCGGCACCGGGAACGTCATCGAGGCCGTGAGGCACCAGCGGATGGTCATGGGACAGATCCGCGAGCTTAGAGGAAAGGACGAGACCGAGATGGTGGCTGTGGCTCGTAAGATCGAGGCGCCCATCTACCTGGTGAAGGAGGTTGCGGCATTACAGAGACTGCCAGTCATCAACTTCGCCGCGGGCGGAATAGCGACGCCGTCAGACGCTGCGCTGATGATGCAACTAGGGACCGACGGGGTGTTCGTCGGATCAGGCATATTCAAATCACACAACCCGGCTGAGATGGCGAAGGCGATCGTGGACGCGGTCACCAACTTCGACGACCCGAGGGTCATCGCCGAAGTGTCCAAGGGATTGGGAGAGGCGATGAAGGGCATTGAGATCTCCACAATAAAGCCGGAAGAAAGAATGCAGGAGCGCGGGTGGTAGGGCACTTCCTAACCCCTTTTCCACATTTTTTTGAATACGAGCCGATTTCCTCATTACCAAATTGGAATGGTCAGATAAGGTAATTGAAGAGCCGAAACCTGCACCTATCGAATATCAAGACGATAGTATGAACCAATAGAAAACTGACCAGATCATTAAGGCAATCACTGTGACGGACATCGATATCAACGATGGCCTTCGCAAGACTGACCATCGTCGAACAAGCGGCAATTCGGATTAATCTGTTTTACATCCGAAACGAATGACGGTTGAACGAATCATCGCGGTATGCTCGCCAGCACTTCACTCACCACCGCCGTAATGGTGAGCAATTCAGGACCGAGGGAGATCTTGTAGTCGGCCAAATCATAGACCGGACTCTTGAATGATCCGTCCGGGAAACCGCCGATGACCACGGCGAGCTCCTCCGCTCCTGTCGCTGGTAATAGGTCCCGGAGTGGTGTCTGCCGCCCCTGCGGGGACATGACCACAGTGACATCTACGTTGATCCGGTCAATCAGCTCCATGTAGGTACCTTTCGAGATGGATATCTCCTCGTCCCCAGACCCTAACCTTCCCTTTTCCATTAGCTCATCCATGAACCCCAGGTATTCTAGGTAGTTCTGGGGGACGTGAGCCTGGCGTCCGATCTTAATTATCTCGTCATTCCTGGTATGCACGAACACTCGAAGATAGCCCCGCTTGTTGGCGATGGAGCTCTGACACAAGTTGAGGATGCCGTGGATCATATCTGGGCGCCCTCTCCGGTTGCCTTCCGGCAGGTTGACCAGTACCTCCTTGTGCAGATATGACTCCAACACCCGTGTGTTGATGTCGCAGCGGGGCTTGACCTGGACACCTTCGGGGATTCGTTCCAGCTCTGAATCGACCAGTATTATCGTTACCCTCATGAGATCACTTTTTCAAGCATATCAGTGTCGCGAGCGATCTTGATCTCTCGGCTGATGCGCCTGCCGGTGCTCATCTCCGGCTCGACCAGGTCAGAATACGGAGAACCGGAGACGAAAGGGTTAGAACCGGCCACGATTCTGGACGATATCTCGAACACTTTGAACTCCAGCTTGTCGGTTACGATCGATTCCAGGCAGAACGGTCCGATCATGCCGCCGAACAGTTCGTACGAGCGCTGGATGACCCTCTCGCCCATCTCGAACACCTTCGGCAGAAGCGACTCGCGCAGCACTACCGACACGTTGCCGGTGACCACAAATGTCGGGTAATAGCCAAGACGCTTGAGCTCCTCGGCGGCGCCCAGCTTGTACATCTCGTCCACGTTCGATTCGTCACGCCGGTCCATCGACATCAGCTCGACCGAGCCCTCGGACACGCGGTAGCCGTCGGTCTTGATCGGCGAGTAGAAGAAGTGCAGGTAGTACCGAGTGCCCAGCACGTACTCCTGTATGGTGTACGGCTGCTCCAGGTCGATGCCTAGCTTGAAGTCCGGATAATCCTTGGCGATGAAGAACCCTCGGCCACCCTTGGCGCCGTTGTACTTCACCAGCACCGGCCGGTCGATGGCCTTGGGATCCTCGATCACCCGGGGCATGGATATGCCGGCTGATTCGAGCCACTCCCGCATCTTGGTGCGGTCGGACTCCCAGGCTAACACCTTTCGGTTGCCGAAGGTCGGGATGGGCATCTCCTCGAACTTGGAGGCACTCATGTATTCGACGAAGGAGCCGTGCGGGACCACGATGACGTTCCTCGCCAGGAACTCATCATAGTTATCCACCAGCTCGCTGTAGCTGTTCAGCTTGAGTATCTCGTCGGGCTTGGCCAGGGGGAACGCGTCATAGAATCGGTTGTTGTCCCGGATTGCCAGACCGAGCGTCTTGAACCCCTCCTTCTTTGCACCGTTGAAAATTTGGAGAGAAGAGTGAGAGCACAAGGTGGCAATGGTTATCTTGTCCTTGTCATACTCGCTGAGGATTTTGTGAATCTTGTTCTTGGGAACCATTAACTTAGAATTTGTCTTATTCATATAAACATTTCCATGACCTACGGCTCAGACTGTTGGTCATACCAGCCACACTTGGGTCGTTTTGATGTAAGCCTAGTTGAAAAGGTTGATGTTGAAGATATACAACAGAACGACTAGGAAGATCGCCCGGGTGATACCGGCCAGGAAATTGACCAGTGCGAACCACTTCATCTTGAGCGCCTGACCATCTTTGTTCGTGATGGAGAAGATGTATAGCATGGCAGTGTCGCTGTTGCCCGGAATGCTAAGGAGGATGTACAACGCATAATAGTTGAAGCGGGCGACGAACCGCTCACACAGCCCAATGAATTTCCCGAAGAACTTGAAACGCTGGGACCATCTACGAATGGGCCCTTCGATTTCCAGGCCTATCCTGAACACGAGCACCGAACCCACTGCCTTGCCCGCCCCTAGGACGATTGCTAGGACATACCAGGGAGTATGAGGGCTGAGAATTAGGCCGAACTCCACCGGTATTGGGAGGATAACGGCTGCTGCGATTGCGTAGAAGAAGAACACGACTGAATAGAGAACAGGATCGCCGGCCACCCCAGAAAGGATGGATATGAAGTCTTCGACGATTCCCATTGGCATGCATGACATGGATATGCGTTAAAAAACCTTTGTGTCCGAATGCGGAATAATAATCCACCCAGCTACGCTCTCGAAGACCATCCAGATTTCAACGGACGGAGATATCTTTTTATCATGGTAGGGTAATTATCGGTCTCAGGGATTCACTTATGGCGCCTGCTGATAAGGACGAATGGTTCGCACAACTAGATGCCGAACTACAGAGGAAGACAGAGGCCATCTCCAAGGACCGCGAGGAGATAACCTATCAGAAGACGAACATCAACAAGGCGCTTATCCAGGATTTCTGGAACATCGTCAACCGGTTCGGCAAGATCAACGTCCAGCTGAACATGGAGCCATCCTACAGCGAGTTCGCCAAATTCGAGCAGGACAAGTTCCCCGACGTCTGGAAGTTCAACCCGGCGTTCGACCTCGAGGCCGTTGGGGCAATGCAGATTGTGGACATGACCCAAAACCAGGGCCGGATGGGAGATTCCATCAAGGTCTGGTATTACAGCGTCGACTCGACACCGCACGTGCGCATGGTCTTCGTGTACTGTGAAGGTGAGCATTACTACAAGTACAACGGCTGGAAGAGGATCTTTGGCCAGTTCGTGATCTACGACGCACCACTTTCAGACTTTGACATGGAAAGGATGCATGAGTCCCTGGGCGATGTCGTGGTGGCATGGTTCGAATCCCATCTGCGAAACAACCGCGAGATACTCGTCAACCACCTCAAGGAAAAGTACGAGAAGGGCGAGACGTTCACCGAGTGAGCGTCCCTCGTAAACCACTTTTCTTATCCATCCAAGCTCCGTCGGAGCGCTGGACGCTCATTTCTTCTGATTTTAGGTTTCGGCACTTTCAGCGCGCCGATGAATAATGCAATTAAGGGAAAACGCAATGTCGGGGTACCGGAATAGTTCGGTACTGTCCGTAAATGGAGGTATTCTATGGAAAACGAAGATATCGCACCCCACGTCAAAGAAGTAGCCCGGGTGCTTGGAAACAAGGTAGAGGAGTCGAAGATCGCGGAAGAGATGGAGACCTATCTCAAGGTCTACCGGGTATCGATGGAGACGGCGAAGCGCAGCATCGTGAAGAACTTCGGGGGAGACCCGAACGCCCTGTCCAGGGGCGGTGTGCGCAAGAAGGTGGCAGAGCTAGGACCTTCGGAAGGAAGCGTCGACCTACTGGTCAAGGTCATGTCCGCCATCCCCAAGGAAGTGGAAACGGACAATGGCAAGAAACAGATCGTCTACGGAATGCTGGCCGATGAAACCGGAGCGGTGCCGTACACGTTATGGGACATGGAGCGGGTGTCGCTCAAGCCTGGTGACGTGTTCGTGCTTCATAACGCCTACACGAAAGAGTTCGGTGGGAAGGTCCAGGTAAACCTGGGCAACCGAGCTTCGGTGGAGATACGCGGAGCAGACGAGGTTATTGTCGATTCTGCCGTCGTGCAGACAGCGGTTTCGGCCGGCGGCGAGATGATCAAGGTAGCCAGCCTGCAGGACGGAATGAACAATGTCACCGTCACCGGGAAGATACTATCGGTGGAGAGCAAGGAGGTCGAGGCCAGCGGCGCTAAGAAAATCGTCTACTCGGGCATGCTGGCCGATGAGACGGGCAAGGTTCAGTATTCTGCCTGGCATGACTTCGGACTGAAACCGAACGAAGTGGTCACGATCAGCCGGGCCTATGTGAAGGGCTGGAGGGGAGTACCCAAATTGAACTTCGGGGAACGGTCCTCGGTCCTGAGGCTGAAGGATGACGCGATGCCAGAAGTGGAGGCGTCCCGACCGAAGAAGCGGACCCTCGAGGACATCGAGCATGTGGGCGGGGCGACCGATGTGCTAGTAGAGGGCACCATCGTGGACGTCAAGGAAGGGAGCGGGCTCATCTTCCGTTGCCCGCAGTGCAAGCGGGTGGTCCAAAAGGGCGCTTGCCGCATCCATGGAAAGGTGGAGGGCATCCCGGACCTGAGGATCAAGGCGGTCATCGATGATGGAACGGCAGCCATCACCGCGGTCATTGGACGCGGCATCACCGAGTCACTGATGGATACCACACTGGAAGCGAGCATGCGCGAGGCGCGTGAGGCCATGAACATGGAGGTCATCAAGGAGCACATGGACGAGAAGCTGTTCGCGAAACCGATCCTCGTCCGAGGCAACGTCATGAGCGACGAGTTTGGCCTGATGATGATAGTGAACGATGCCAAGATCGTCCCCATCGACGTGAAGGAAGAGGCTACTCATCTCCTCGTCGAACAGGAGGGATTCCAGTGAAGAACCGGGAAGTGGCCTGGAGGGTCTTTGCCGGCGAGTTCAGCTCGTCCCGGGTTGAGATCAAGGGCGAGGGGGAGAAGATGCCCTCGTACGTCGTCTCGCCACTGGGCGCCATGATGAACCGGGTGTTCGTGGTCGGTGTTCTGACGGATATCGAGAATATCGGCTCGAACGAGCCCTTCTGGCGTGCCCGGATATCAGACCCGACCGGAACGTTCTACCTTTCGTCTGGTCAGTACCAGCCCGAAGCGACGATGGCGCTGTCGAAGATCCAGCCACCGAAGTTCGTGGCGGTCGTAGGAAAGATTAGGACATACTCGCCAGAGGAAGGCACCATGTACGTCTCCATCCGGCCTGAGAAGATCACCGTGGTCGATATCGCTCTACGGGACTACTGGGTCATGGAGACCTGTAAGGCCACGCTCCGCCGGATATCGGCGATGGAGGAAGCGAAGAAGATGTCCACCCCGTCCGTAGATGAATTGATCAAGCTAGGCTACGGGCAGGCGCTGGCCGAGGGCGTGGTCAAGAGCATCGAGACCTATGGCGAGGTGGACCTCACGAACTACCGCAACATGGTTGTGGACGCGCTTAAGTTCCTGATGCCGGAGCACCACACCGGGATGGACGTGCCTGACATGGATAGTGAGGCGCCAGAGGAGATCGACGATGAGGTCATAACAGACCCGGAGGCGCAGCAGACCCAGGAAGACAAGGAAAAGGTAGTCCTGGCGCTGGTCGAACAGTTGGACAAGGGCGGCAAAGGCGCTCCCTGGGACGACATCGTGGCCGAGGCGAAGAAATCGGGCATCGAACGGGAAGAGCTGGATGAGATCTCAAATTCGCTCCTCGACAAGGGTCTGGTCTACGAACCGGTGTTAGGCAAGATGAAGGTCATCTGAGCCCGGGAAACCATTTCCTAATCTCTTACCCTTTTCACTTCATCTCAGCGACGATTTGATCCTCGAACTGCCATTGCAGCTTGAAGTGCTCCTCAAAATCTTTGATCAGGTCTGTGTACCAGAACGTGATGAACGGCAAAAATACAAAACTGATCACCAGGTATATCGATACCGGCTTGGGCACCGACGCCCTCCATGAAGGCAGGGTAGGCCTGAAGCCGATCGGCGCCCCACCCGACTGCACCTGCTGCATGAATACCGTCCATCGCCGATCATGCTCGTAGTTGAATCGAGTCATTCTCATCATCACAAAGAGCTGCAGTATCGGCACGTAAGAGAGGCATGTCCATTTCAAGGTCGGCATGTCTTTCTCGATCGACCTGGACTCGGCATTCAGGTTCTCGATGACGCTCAACTGCGGTTTGATCACCTGGAGCAAGTTCTTGGAGATCGACTGCTCCCTCATGTATGCAAGCACGCCGTCACGAAGGACCCGCTCCCGCCTTGCATGACTGTCCTGCCTTTCCAGCATGCGGAAGTTTAGCTGGGCCAATATCCCGCCCGTGACAACGACCCCAAAAAGGTAGATAATGACCCCTATTTCGATAACGCGCTCCTTGCCAAACAGACCGAAGAACATTATCAGGATGCCAATCATGACGATCGTTGTTCCGACCAACGGCATGAAGAGCCAATGCGGTTCGATCATCTTGTCGGTTTTCCGACGCTGGTCCAAGGATGCGGCGAGCCACTCCTTGGGGTCCGCAACATGAGGAGAGCGGGCGCCAAAAGCGACCTCAACGGGTCCGAACTGAGATGGATTGTTCTTGTCAGGACCGGAAACGACCTGCCCACAATAAGCGCACCAGATTGCGTCAGCCTGAATCGTACTGCCGCAGAATGGGCAGACCTTTACCTCATCCATCTTAAAATCCCCTCTCTAAGAGTCTAGTTTAATCGTTCCCCGATATATCTTACATGCTCTCAGATTGACGGCGTACGATAATTCGGGTCACTTTGTAACGATTATGCCAGCGTAACCTACGACAGTTTCCATCGGGTGGACGTCCCCGGAGTTGGCATACTTCAGTAACTTGGCCTGCTTGCCCCCGCAGGAGAGCAGCATGGTCATGACCGGCCCGTAACCACACATCGTGATATCATTTGACGTGACCGTGTTGTACACTCCTTTCGGATCGAGGGCAAGTATCTTGTCGATGACCTTAGTATCTAGCTGGCGAGCTTTCTCCGGCGGTATGTAGTGAGAGAAATCCGTTGATGCGATGATACAGACATCCCGGCCAGTTATAGCCTTCTTTATGGCCTTTGCCGCTTCCACTGCTGTCTCGTAGTCCTGGAAGCCCATCGAGATGGGGACGATCTTGATGTCCCTTTTGATGTACTGAAGGAAAGGAAGCTGAACCTCGATGGAATGTTCGAAGCGGTGGGAAATCGGGTCGTTCTCCACCACACCCTTCAATTTGGAAACGATGTCCTCGTCTGTGCTAACGACACCGAACGGGGTCTCGAAATCCTCATCGGTGGTGGCCACGCCGGCTCCGATGCCGTTGTGATTGGGCCCGAGGATCACGAATGTATCGGGGAAGCCGTCATGGGCTAACGCCGCATAGACGTGCGCCGCAACGGGTCCTGAGTAGACCAGGCCTGCGTGCGGGACGACAGCGCCGACGATATTCCGAGGTCCTGATTCAAGCTTCGGCAGATGCCCTGGCCCTATAGGTGAATTGTAGCATGCCTCGACCTCACGGCGCAATGACGCTTCCTTACCGGCATAGAACTGTCCAGCGACCGCGGGATATCTGACCATAGTGAATAGAATAGAAGGAAGGGGTTTATTGAGATTTGCGCATCGACCACAAGCTTACAGTGAAGCTTCGAAGTCGTCGATGGTCAGCTTGTAGTCCTCGTCCCTGGTCAGTGCGCCGCGGGATTTGAGAACTTCCCTGGTGAGCAGCCAGTAGACGCAGGCCAAAGCACGGCGTCCCTTGTTGTTCGTCGGGATTACCAGATCGACGTTCCTCGTCTCGTTGTTGGCGTCGCACAGGGCCACGATCGGGATTCCGATGTTGAGCGCCTCTGCGACTGCCTGCTGATCCGCAGCAGGGTCAGTGACGACGATGACCTCGGGCTCGATGAACTTCTCGAGCCTAGGGTTGGTGAGTGATCCGGGGATAAGCCTGTCCGCGAAGGACATGGCACCAATGGTCTTGGAGAACATCCTAACCGGCTTTTGTCCATACTGACGCGCCGAGACCACGAGGATCCGGTCGGGCTTGTATCGGGCCAGGAATGATGCCACTGCCCTGATCCTGTTGTCCGTCTGCTTGACATCGAGGACATACAGGCCGTCGGACCTGACCTTGAATATGAACTCCTTCATGTCGGCGCTCTTCTGCTGAGTTCCGATGTGCACGCCGGAAGTAAGGTATACATCCTCTGGTACGAGAAGATCCGTTTTCGCTTCTTCGCTCATTTTATAACCTCATGTGTCTCGTTTGACTGTAATAGGGATAACTCCCTTCTCGAACTCCAACATCGCGATCTGGATGGGATCGATCATCTTTTCAGGGATTTCCAGAAGGACTGGCGCACCCAGAGAGACCTGCAGTGCTCTTGCACCGATAATGCGCGCCTTCTCGAATCTAGTATATTTCATGAAATCACCATGCAGGGAGTACCCCCATATTAGCGAGATGCTTATAAATTTATTTATCGTTGTAAGCATCGTTAGCCTGTAGGCCAGCGCAGATTTTCACGCTTTTCCACCGGACGCTAGGGCTCCCTTAACGAATGCATCTAAAGAAGAACATGTACAAGAACGTTCCCTATCACTTGCGCAGGTTATCCTTCGTGTAGCGAACTAATCCGCCGCTCTTTAGTATGCCCCGCAAGAATTCCGGCATCGGTTCGAAACGTATGCTCTTCCCGGTCGTCTCGTTCACGATTATTCCCTTGTCGATGTTGATCAGAGCCACATCCCCGGTCTTGAACTCCTCGAACGCCTGGGGGCATTCTATCAATGGCAGCCCGACATTGATGGCGTTCCGGTAGAATATCCGAGCGAAGCTGCTGGCTATGACCGCGGCGACACCGGCCCCCTTGAGCGCTACCGGGGCCTGCTCCCGGCTGGAGCCGCACCCGAAGTTGCGCCCGGCGACGATGATGTCCCCAAATGCCACCTTCTTGGCGAATCCGGGATCTATGTCCTCCATGGCATGTTTGGCCAAGTTCTTTGGGTCGTAATCGTCTAGGTATCGACCAGGAATGATCAGGTCGGTGTTGACGTGATCGCCGTATCTCCACACCTTCCCCCTCATCGTCCCACCTCCCTGGGGTCGGCGATCTTGCCTACCAACGCGCTCGCGGCCACGGTCGCCGGTGAGGCTAGGTAGACCTCGGAATCAGGACTGCCCATCCTTCCCTGGAAGTTACGGTTAGTGGTAGATATGCATCTCTCTCCGGGTGCCAGAATACCCTGATGCGCCCCTAGGCACGGACCGCAGCCAGGATTGGTGATGATCGCACCTGAGCGCACCAATGATGACAGTATTCCCTTGTCCGCCGCATCCAGGTAGACCTCGCGGGAAGCTGGCACAATGATCAGCCTGACCGAATCGCTCACCTTTCTGCCGCGAAGCACCGCCTCCGCCGCCATTAGGTCCTCAAGCCTGCCGTTGGTGCACGAGCCGATAACGGCCTGGTCTATCGTCTTCCCGGCAACTTCGGACACTGGTTTGACATTGTCCACCTGGTGGGGGCAGGCGACCTGCGGTTCTAGGTCGGTCAGATTATAATCGCTCTCATCGGCCACGTGTGCCTCCTTGTCCGAGACGACCGGGTACATGGCGCGTTTCACCCGCGGCTCAAGATAGTCCATGGTCTTCTTGTCTGGGAAACAGACACCGTTCTTGGCCCCCATTTCCATGCTCATGTTCGAGAGCACCATCCGACCGGATATGGACATCTTATCGACGACTGGACCGGTGAACTCCACCGACATGTAGTCCGCCCCATCGGCCCTGATCTGGCCGATCAGGAATAAGATTACGTCCTTGGGCTCCACCGCCTTGTGCAACACGCCGTTCAGCTTGAGCCTCATCGTCTGCGGAACTTTGAGCCACAATTCCCCGGTCGCCCACACTGAGGCCATTTCTGTAGCCCCAATCCCGGTAGAGAACGCTCCGAACGCCCCGTACGTGGTGGTATGTGAGTCAGAACCGACGATGAGCATGCCAGGCATCACATGTCCTTTCTCCGGCAGGACCTGATGGCATATGCCTTCCCGGAGATCGTAGAAGTTAGGGATCTTCTCCTTCTTCACGAATTCTCTGACAACTTTGTGGCCCTCGGCCGCCTTCGTGGTGTTCGCCGGAATACGATGGTCGAAAAGGAGTACGATCTTGTCTCGGTCCCAGACGTGTTCTGCCCCGATATCATGAAAGGAGCGCAGGACCAGCGCAGCATTCTCGTGGGACATCGCCAAGTCAATCTTGGCGTTGACTATGTCGCCAGGAACGACCGTTCTTCCACTTGCCCGGGTAAGCACCTTCTCCGCGAAGGTCATGGCCGCCATGTCCCTTCGAATGGCGATACTGGATAAATGGCTATCGGTGGAATGGTAACTCTCATTTGTATTAGAAAATACCCGGGAGCAGTCGATACTTGACCCCCATCATATATTGGACATACTCAGGATGTTTTGATAGCTTACGTTCTTCGGTTCTAATCCTCATCAATAAAAAGATCAGGGTTGCCAGGAGCAATAACAAGGAATACGCATTGAATGCCAGCATCATCATTCCGATGAGGTAGACGAATTCCCCCAGATAGAGTGGGTGCCTAACATATCGATATGGCCCCGTGTCTATCAAATTTCTAACAGCTGGCATGATCGCGAACGACTTTCTGAGATACAGGAATGAGAATATGCTGAGGAAGATTCCTGGAATGCCGATTACGAGCCCATACATCGTCCCGTATGCACTTGGGAGGAAAATCACATTGTTAGTTACAGCAAATGGCAAAAGAAAAGATATCGCTGGAATGACCAATTCTCCGCGGGATGCCGACTCCTTTGGGAGGTTTCTGGTCCAGAATGAAAAGGCCGCTAGGAGGTTAAGAGGAACGGAAGACAATATCTCCAATTTGATCATAAGGTCATGGTGGTTGACGAAACTGTATACAGACATCCCCGCCAGGCAAAGAAAGGCGACCGACAATGCCCCATCAATATCTCGGTCAATCTTTATCTCTTCCCTGGACAGTGCCATGTTCATGTATCGGCCGCGATTTTAATATGATTTTGGCCTTATCATAAGGCCATGTACCTTACGAGGTCATGGCCGAACCATAGGATCACGATGAATAATGATTCGAGGGTCATTGTCAGCAATATCAATTTCAGTGCCGGTCCAGGTTCGCATAGGCACCATCTGGTAAGTGCTGCCACCACTAGGCCGAGAAGGAAGAATATCATGACCAGGTATCCGATAACAATCAGAATTGACATTAGATAGTAGAAAGGCGCACCCATATCCAGGAACAGGGGCAAGCACACTATCCCGATTATGGAATATATCACAAGAATGTCACGGTATTCGAAAACATGTCGTTGTTCTTCTCCTTTGAAAAACAATATCGATGAGACTGAAGAGAAAAGGAAGGTCATTCCACTTCCAAATGCCAAACCAGACAAGAGTCGGAGGTCGTTGGTGGTGGAGCGGACTCCCAGATATGAGCTTATTCCGTCAAAAGCGTAAAGTCCAAGTCCGACAACAGAGAGCGCCAATATGGCTTTGTCAGGAAGCTTTACCCTTCTATATCTTCGTTGGACCAGGAAGAACGATATCACCACCAAGAACCCCAAGAACGTTCCTGTGTCGCGGGCGCAGAACGGCAATTGCCATCCATTGATGAAAAATGACCTTTCGGGGATTTGATGGCATAATGAAAAACCGATGTTCCACAAGATAGTTGCGAGAATATCAGTAGGGGGGCCCATTCAGTACAGATAATAAATTGTATAATAAAAAGGAAGGGGTTTGCGTGTCATATTTGGATTTATTACATTAATCCAAAGCCAACGCCGAGAGCGAGAAAAATGACCCAACACAGCGCATACAATACGATAGCTGCGATTGAGATCAAAAGGCAGTTCTTGCCGACATGCCTCTTCTCTGGATTCGGATCGCTGTTCCAAACTATGAACATGATGAACCCAATGAGGATGCTGAAGAACGATATTAGATACAGTATATACTTCAGCGCTCCCAGCGGCTCTTGTGGCTGCGGGGGGTACGGTTGCCCGTAGGGCTGTGGACCATAAACTGGCTGCGGCTGCGGTCCATACTGTGGCGGTGCATTAGCGGGCCGACCGCAGTGTGGACAGACGTTATAGGCCGCTGGTATCTGGCGGCCGCATCCGGGACACATTCTCATTTCCTGGTCTGTCAAATTAGTTCATCCTCCTAATATTCCCACCCAGGTATGTACCTGATTGGAATGTTGCTTTGTTATTATCATATTCAATACTTAAATGTTGTTGAGCCAGAGTATTAGTTATGGCCATCTAGATAAATATTGTTCAATAAAAAAGTGCCTCTCTTTGGTTTTGTATGGGTAAAAACCGATTCTGTTAGAATCGAATGACATTAAAGATTTCGAAGATCTCTTATTTGATCTACTATAAGTTAGCTTTAGTTTTTAGGTATCCAGCGTAGTCCGATGAACGGCGAGTCATCACCATTCAAGCATCATTTTGGGAGGGCGGGAGCCTTCCCAAACTATCCTAAATGAGATCATTTACCCACACGAAGTTGAAGAGAACCAAAAAAAAATAAAAGAGTTGACGCCCGGAGGGCGGCTTCACTCAGTAGAACCGGGGATTCTTTGGATAACCGCACGAAGGACAGAAATCGTGCGTTATCGAAATCTCCTTTCCACAGCCAGGACATATCCTCGTCCCTCCCTGAGAAGTGGGCGGAGCTTGCTGTGGTACCGGATCCGCAGTACCGCAGAACGGACAGAATTTCATTCCGGCGCTGATATCCCTTCCACAGCCGACACACCGCTTGGTGCTAGGGGAGGGAGCAGCCTGAGATGGACTGGGGGCTGGTTCTGGCTGGGGCATGGGGGCTGGTTCTGGCGCTGGTGCGGCAGGTGCCGGCATCGGATCCGGTGTAGGTACCGGGGATGGCTGGGGCATGGGGGCTGGTTGTGGCGCCGGTTGCTCCACAGCAGCCAATCTGCCACAGTATGGGCAATATTTCAAACCGGAAGGGATCTCCTTACCACAGGCCTTACACTTCTCCATTCCTGAGGCGGGAGCTGGAGTAATAGGAGCGGGCGCTGGTGCGGCAGGTGCCGGCATCGGGGCCAGTGTGGGTACCGGGGATGGTTGGGCCATCGGGGCGGGCGTCTGGGGCGCATAAGGATTGGGACGCGCACAATATGGGCAGAACTTAAGGCCTTCCGGTATTTCCTTTCCGCAGCCGACGCATTTCGGCATAGGTATAGGGGCGGGCGCTGGTGCGGCAGGTGCCGGCATCGGGGCTGGCTGCATCTGAGGGACTGCCTCAGGAGGAGTTGATCCAGGGGTAGGCTTCCCGCAGAAAGGGCAGAAGTTCAGACCCTCGGGGACCTCCCTTCCGCATCCGCTACATTGCCTCGTCCTCTGAGCTGGGGCGGGGGGCGGAACCGGGACCGCCTGGATAACCGGTCGGCCGCAATACTTGCAAAATCTGTCGGTGGACTGTATCCTGTTGCCGCATCCTGGACAGACCAAAACATCATCTTTGGCGAACAAACTCATTTCAAATCCCTCTGGTGCTCCAATATGGAACCTATACGGGGACTAAGACATACTAGCATTATCAATATTGTGATGAGGAAATCATTATCCAGAACGTGGGTAGACTTCATGCTGTTATAAAGACCCGGACCAAGAATAGCACCGCAAAGAACGGCCATGCAAGGGCCAGCAGGAAACATATCCGACCTGTATGGCGATCATCAGAGGAATGACCCGTACGGGTAAGCATGTATCCCAAAACAAAACCTATCAATGGTGCCAGGAATGATATCGAGAACAGTATGAAATGGACCAGTGTGGGGTCATCTGGGTATTCTGACTGAGGAGCTGGAACCGTATACTGACTATAAGGGATGATCGCCGGTCGTCCGCAATGGGGGCAGAAAGAGAAGATGGTGGGAACTTGCCGGCCACAGGTCATACAGATCCAGTTATCCTGTTTGTCGTTGCTTGGATCATTATACCCTCTGGAGGCCCCGCATCGACGGCAATAGGCATGATCAGATGCCATATCGCAACCGCAATTGGGACAGGTCTGCTCCGTGGCTTTCCCCTCATGTTCTAGGATTCCAGAACACACCATTATCGTAGGGTGGCTAAATCAAGTTTGCCCATACGGAATGGAAATAGCTGTGTATCGTTACAAGGTTTCTCGACATGTTTATCATGCCATCGACGGTATCTGAGATCGTGGGAAAGATGCCGGTCAAGGTCACAGTGTTCGATGGTGCGGGCTGCATCGGCGGTAACAAGGTTCACCTGGGTTTCGATGGGCATGGTGTTCTGTTTGATTTCGGTACCAACTTCAACCGGATGAATCAGTTCTATGATGAGTTCCTCCAGCCTCGCCCCTCCCGAGGCCTACATGACCACCTGGACATGGGGCTGATGCCTAGGGTGGGGAACTGGTATCGCGAGGATCTGGTACCGGACGACGTGGACCTGTCCTTCGCGCCCAGTCTGCCATTGGATGCGCTACTGATCTCCCACGCCCATATCGATCATTTCGGATGCGCTGGATTCTTGGACATGGATATCCCTTTCGTGGCTACTCCCATGACGGCAGCGCTGATAAAGGCCATGAACGACTGCGGACGGGGAGACCAAGGTGCGGAATGCGCGTACTGCACAAAGAAAAACCTCGGCATCGACCGAAGGACCGTGGTAAGCGGTAAAGGTTCCTACATTGGTAGGGACTTTTACCTTACCGAACGGCATACCAGCGAACTGGGAGATTTCTGGGCGAGAAGCAAAGGCAAGAACAGGGACCTGGAGCCGGGAGAATTGAGAGATGTGGACACGCTTGGTCTGGAGATCAAGACCATGGAAGTGGACCACTCGATCTACGGTGCCACCGCGTACGCTGTCGAGACCGAAGCTGGGTGGATCGTATACAGCGGAGACATCCGCCTCCACGGCACCCACGGAGATAGTACGAGGAAGTTCTTGTCGGCCGCCAAAGACCTTTCTCCTTCGGCGCTGATCATCGAAGGCACCAGAGCGAGCCGGGATGATGCCCATTTCCAACTGTCGGAGGCGGACGTGGCCAGCAACTGCAGGGCTGCGTCCGAGGGTGTGGACGGGATCATCATCGCCGACTTCTCGGCGCGAAACTTCGAGAGGCTGGATGCCTTCATGGACATCGCCCAGGGAACCGGCCGTTCGCTCGTTGTGACGGTTAAGGACGCCTATTTCCTAGACGCCATGCGCATGGTGGACGGGATCGACCGGCTGTCCAAGGTGCTGGTCTATGGGGAGCTGAAGAGCCGAGGGAGCAAGGTAAAGGATTCCATCGAGGAGCAGATCGACCATCTGGTCGATCCCATGGAGATCTCGATGCATCCTTGGGAGCACATATTGTGCTTCTCATCATACGATATGGGAAATCTCCTAGATATCAGGCCGAAGGGGGGCCGGTACATCTATTCCTCGTCGGAGGCCCATTCGGAGGACCAGGTCTTTGATTTCGTCCGGTTACATAGGTGGATCTCCATGTTCGGGATGCAGGTGAGCGGGTTCCGGGAAGAGAACGGAAACGTGACCTTTGAATCAGGATTACATGCTTCTGGCCATGCGTCGGCTGATGACCTGATCAACATGGTGGAAGCGATCGACCCGGAGCTGGTCATCCCGGTTCATACCTTCAAACCGGAGTTCTTCAAGGGGCTCGACAGAAGAGTGGCATTGCCTATCCCGGGCATCCCTATCGACATCTCCTGAGACAGTTACCGCCGATGCTTACGAACCGAAATGACGGTCCAATGACGAATCTGAATAAGCCAGACATGTTCTCAGTTGAGCTGGGCATGCCAAACTCAGCTTGCCTACTAATGGTTTCGCAGTTTAAGAGCCTATTAGGAACTTATCTTCTAGAGCTGGCTCAGCCCCCGCCACCCACCAAGAAATCCTCATTCAGGGTTATGTTGTATCAACTGATCAATGACCGGCTCAATCATCCTCTCTGGTTACCGGCTCCCCATATGATTCAGGCTCATTAGGTGGGGACCCCTGCCTTGGTCTGGCGTTCTTCCGATAGGCCAAATATAACAGTACTATCGATATCGGAACGGCAACGAACAGCGGCGTCAGCACGGCCAATAGGTCCGGGCCCGAACCGCTGTCGGACTCGGTGAGTTCCTGAATGTCTGGACCGTAATTACTTTGGTCACCCGCCCGGGCCGGGAACTCTTCTGCGCCTCCAAACCCAAGGTTTGCCATGTACATTATCAAGATGACCGCGCCGATGAGAACGATGGAGGCGGTGATGAGCACAACGATCTTGGTGTTCTCATTGGGGGAAAGGATATCGCGCGCCTTCCACGACAGCCCATAATAGACGAATCCATGGTCCTCCTCACGCTTAACGAATCCTCCTTCCTCGAGCTTCTTCAGATGCCGGTGGACAGCTGCCTTGTCGACACCCACCAGTTCGGCTAGCTGGGAAACAGTTCTGCGGTTGGGTTGCAGGGATTTCAGGATATCCATCCGGGTGTCCGATGCGAGCGCGAACAGCGCCTTCTTGTCAAGCTCAACGCGCAATTCCGTTTCCTCTAGTCCTCGATAGGGCTCAAGTAGATTAATTTCTCTCATTTGATCGCCATTGGCATTAAGACCGCCTCAGCGCCGCTGCCCGAGCCCCAGAACCAGTATGGTTCGATCCCGATCACGATCGCCCCGCGGTAGGACAGGTCCGTTATTCCATAGGCTGAAATGGAGTATAGGGAGCAGACATAGAGCGTATCGTCGATGTACAGCGTCCGGTCCAATCCACCGCTGTTGTTGGCACCGACAGTTCCAACCAGGGATATGCCTCCCGAGGTGTTGAAAACATAGGCAGCGCAATGATATTCGTAGGTCTCGTTTTCATAACCTGACACCGGAACTATGAGCAGCGACCTCGATGGATCATATGTGACCGCGTGCGGATCGTAAAGAGCGGGAGAGTAGCTGAAGTTGGACAGTAGAAGCTTCTGTTCCTCGACCGGGTTGGTCCTGTCACTCACCTTGTAAAACGATACCTTCATGCTGCGTCCTTCGAAACCGAGACCGATCAGGTGAGTATCATCGACCGGGTGTAAGTAGGTTGAGAATCCCGGTATGGTCAGCTCCCCGAGAATTTTGGGCAACTCTGGATCGGAAAGATCGATGGCAAAAAGGGGATCGACCACACGGAAGGTCACCAGGTATAGCGTGTCATTGATGTACCGGGACGACTGCATCGTCTCGCCCATTCCGATGCCCCCGATCTGGCCGACCAAAGACAGATTAGACGAAAGGACCGAGACCAGCGTCTCGGAGCCGTTGGTGAAATCGGTCGTAGCGATCCTCAGGTTCCCGCCCCTCTCATCCATGGCGTACCGATCTACAACCGCCCCCCGCACCGTGCCGGTCGCCATCAATTCCAGATCAGTTCCCGAAATGTCGATCTTGAATATGGTGGTATAAGATCGGTCCTGGGTCGAGCTTGAAGCGGAAACGCCACCGTCCATCACCAACGGCATGGACCACATATGGTGGGAATAGGTCACATAAATGTTGTTCCAGGACACATACAGGACCGAACTGTACCCGGTGAGGAAAGACTTCTGTTCCATAATGATATCGGCAACGTTCAACCGGACCAGGTTGAGATAGCAGCTGACCTCTAGGTTCACCGGGTCGTACAGGATCTGATCCGGCGCAAACCGGGTGTCGGACCCGCCTTTAACGACGGTGGGGACGATCGGGTCCCCGCCGACGTAATCCCATGCGTATTGCGTTGCGAAAATGAAAAGATCGTTGCCGTGCGCCCTGCTGGTGGTGAACGCTCCGCTCACTCCGGTGGTTTGCTTCAGAAGGGGCGTTGCAGGGTCACTTACGTCAAAGACGCTGATCATGGTCATTGTGGTGAACATCTGATAGGCTGGGGCCACCATGGACAACGCATAGTACGGCCCGCTTTGTATCTGGATCGTTTTCTGGCTTATCACTACCAGTTTGCCCTCGATGAGATAGAGCCCGATCACATAAACATGGGAACTTTGGGCGGCATCGAGTATCTTGCTCATATTGAGCGATGCGACGTTTCTCATCTCCATCGATGGAATGGCCAATATGATGCTGACCATCGTTTGACCGGCTGAGTAGATGTACGTCCCGTCAGTAATGACCCGGTCCTCCTCTTGGACTCCGGAAACCTGGACGTTAGTGGTCGAGTAGGCCTGGGATGTGCCTGCTGTCGCCACCGCCTGTTCGTTGGCAAGTGAGAAATCTAACCCTTTGTTCCTGGTCCCGGGATGGTTGTTGAGATAACTGTTCAGCTCAGAATAGCTATTGAATGATTGAAGACCCGCCACCGTGCTTCCTTGTTCGGGTTGGATCAACACTGCCAGACCAGCAGCGACCAAGAGCAATCCGATCAACAGCGTGAGCGGAGCATAAGGGCTTTTCATGAATATTTGATTGGCTCGTATGTATATCAATAGGGGTTTGCCGTTGACGTACCGGTCAATCATCCTCTGAATAAGATGAGAATGACCAGCAAGAAATTATTCTATGGAAAAGCGGATATTTATGGGCCCAGTTACATCACAAGGTGTTAATATCCGATTGGGACATGCCTACTCAATCCGAGTTCCAGCGTCGACCGATCAATGAGGAACGGATTGCACACCTCGGGCAAGGCCCTCGGACCGGGATCTACCGGTCCACTGCTCCTCAGCGTGGCCCCGACACTAGTAAAAGGTCATCAGATGGATACGATCATACTCATCGTCACGTTCGCGTTCTTAGGATATGCCATAAAGTACATCGATCAGGCATACGACGAACATGAGTTCTCCATCCGGTCCGCAAACTTGGTGGCGATAACCGCCGGCGTCTTGATGGGCACTTTGATGGCTTTCGACAGCCCGTTCTCCACCGCGTTCTTCATCGCGATGATCATCAGCTTGGTGCTGGCGAAGAAGATAGACAACGTCGCGTTTGCCGCAGGCTCCTCCATTGCCTTCGGGATGATGGGGCTATTCATGCTGGAAACGGATGTCACTTTCCTGGTTATCCCGATTGCGCTGTTCCTATTCGCCGGATTCGTGGACGAGATCGTGGATGGTTATGCGCACAAGCATCATCTGGGAGACCTCACCGAGAGGTTCTGCCACTACCGGCCATTCAGCGATTTCGCCCTGATCGGAATGATCTCATACGGCATGTTCGGCTGGAACTACCTGTTACCTTACTTCTCCTTTACGATCGCCTACATGCTGGTAGGAAGGATCAACTTCATGGACATCGCCATTGGAATCAGGCAGGCCATCCGTCGCGCCGCCAAGTTCAGGCCATAATAACCGGCGAGCCAACATCTGACGATGTCCTGATTGTTGCTCGATCCACTTTTATTCGCCTGTCTCACGACACAATCAATCTTAATCAGGTCGTAGATATCAGAATGACAGCATCGAGAGTGTGTCTCGACGGCTTCGAGATTCTTTGACATTATGTCAATGTGACGGAGATTAGACCATGGTGGAAAAGACCAAAGAAGAGGTAACAACAGAGCTAAGGACGATTCCAGGGGTTGGGGAGAGCGCAGCCGAAGCGCTTTATCGATTGGGCATCAGGTCAAGGGACGACCTGATCGGCCGAAACCCGGAACAGATGTATGAAGAGCTCCGCTCCATGAAAGGGTCGTATGCAGAACCTTGTATGCTCAACTCGCTGAAGATCGCAGTTAAGGTCGCATCCAAGAAGTGACGCTTACACCTTCAGGATGCGGTGACCATCGGAAGTGACGATGAGCAGTTCCCCCATTTCCAGGCTGCTCCATTCGCCGGCAACGAATGGTTCGGACGATACAATGGTGGCCTTCCCCGCACCTCGCTCATGTAGAACCTGCTTGCCACCGACCAGGCTCAGGCTGTCCAGGGGTGCAAAGTTGATCGGATACTTTTCGTAGTTCGTGAATGCCTGCCTGAGCATGTACAATACTGTCCCGTCCGTCAACGCAAAGTTCAGAGAGGAGGTTCCATCTGCTTGATCCTTGCACATGTCCCTGATGGCTTCAAGGATTCCGGTCTCGGTATCTCCAGCCTGTTCGATCCTCTGCAGCAGGTAGAGGAACATGATCTCCGAATCCGTCCCGCCCTGCAACGTGTCAGAGTATCGTTCCAGCAACCTGGCCTTTAGTGAGAGGGGGTCTCCCAATGTCCCGCCATGGGAGAAAAGATACCCATCCCTCCTGAAAGGGTGCGTGTTGAGAACGTTCTTTTCCCCAGAAGTGGGATTGCGTACATGGGCTATGATGAACCCGGGTTCTGCCCTTCGGATAGCACCTGGCAGTGAGAGGCTTTCCGTAGCCTTCAGCGGCTCCCTGATGACCATCGGACCTTCGTCCGTGAAGTATCCCACGCCCCAACCGCCGGAATGGGTCTCCGCCGAGGATTGGAAAAACTCCCTGAGCAGTCGCGATTTGATCACCGGAGGTACGTCGGCATGGGCGGCCATGGCGAAGATACGGCACATTGCCTCACGGCATGACGCGGAACGATTTAACGAAATCGCCCCAAGATATAAGCCGTCGTGAACCATCGTGCCCTGGGGCTTCGTGATGCAGAAGGTATTCTACTTCGTGGCGCACATGCCAGACGAGCCGGGGGCGCTGCATAAGGCGGCCGAGATCGTCACCCGATACCAGGGCAATGTCGACCGCATCCACTACGACCGGAGGATCGACCCGTACACGGTCTTCTTCGAGATCCGGTGCAATGACAATGCCTATGAACTGATCAAGAACGAGCTGGAACATCTCGGATATCTACAGGATTCTCTGGCGGTGCCCAGCTTTCTCAAGTTCAATGTCCATCTCCCGAACCGACCTGGTGCATTGTTCGAGTTCTTGCACAGCACCACTTCGGCCGGGTGCAACATAGCCTTTCTCGATTTCGATGACCGGAGCAAATTCCCGGAACGTCTCACGGTTAGCCTCACCATCGAGGACAGCTCCTTGGTCCAAGGCCTCCTGGAAGAGTTGAAATCGAAGTACTTGCTAGAGATATTGGAATATGACGTCACCGGGAAGCATTTGGACGACACGGTCTTCTACATCCGGTTCGCCCAGGAACTCCGTGAGCTGATCGGGAAAACGGAGGACCAGTTCCTGCTCAGGCTGCTGTCGGACATCAACCACATCGTGCAGGAGCTGCACAACCTGGGGCAGGATCCCAAGACGGTCTTCAACAGCGTTCTCCAGACCGGCAGGACCATCAAGGCCACGACCGGGAAGGGGTTCTACGCCGATGTTCAGCACCTGGATCTAAGCAACGGGGTGGGACTTTTCTGCTTCCAACTCCCCTGTGGAGGCAGCGTTTTTGCGCTGGTCTCATCGGAAGAGGTCATGCTGATCGACACCGGATACGGCATCTACCACGATGATGTGGTCCACATGCTGGCCGATCATGGAATCGGCGACCTGTCGTTGATCAAACGCATATTCATCAGCCATGCGGACGCCGACCATTCCGGAGGGGCGGGACTCTTTGACGCCGAGGCCCTCGCCCATCCAGGAACGGTTGAAATCGTGGAAAGGTCAAACCGGGCCTACGGTTCAAAGCTCGAATCGTCGGTCCTGGAGGAGGTCTACACCCGGCTCATCAACATATTCTCGAATTTCCACCCTCCGTCCGAGTTCAGCATACTGAAGGATGACCTGGGAAGAAGGGGCATGTTCCGTATCATGGCACAGGACTGGTTCGCCGGGATGGGGTTCGAGGTCTTGGAAAGTTTGGGCGGCCATCTGCATGGGCAGATATTTGTCCTGTTCCCATCGGAGGGTGTACTCTTCTCGGCGGATTCGTTGATCGGTTTCGATTCGCTCACCCCCGAAAGGGAGGCGTTCAATATCCTGGCCAAGAACCTCATGACCTCGGTGAACGTAGATAGCGAAAAGGCCAGTCAAGAGAGGAAAGGCCTGATGGCATTGGCGGAAGAGATCGAGACCAGCCTAGCCCCTTCGGGTAAGAGGTGTATCGTTTGCGGAGGGCACGGCGCGATATCGGTCCTGGAGACCGGTAAGCTGAGGACCCATGGCAGGATCGAACGGTACACGCATGATAATCCGGAGCAGAAGTCATGAGTGCTCCGATAAGATCGGGACACTGGCATCGAGAAATGTTGGTCATTGTTGCGATGCCCGGTTCTGAATAAGGAGCCGGGGAAGGCTTAATGCACTTCCTCGAGGATACGACTTACGGTTGGAAATGACGACAGAATCTATCCGCGAGATAATGGAGAACCGGAAGTTCCTATTCTTCGGTGGTAAGGGCGGCGTGGGCAAGACCACGATGGCTGCCACCACCGCGACCTGGCTATCGGACCATGGATACAGCACGTTGATAGTCGCGACCGACCCCACGGTCAGTTTGTCCGCGATCTATGGACAGCACATCAGCGAGACCGAGATCACCAAGATAGGCACGGAACGCCATCTTTGTGGCCTCAACATCAATCCCAAGAAGGCCATGGGCGTATTCCAAACGCGTCTAGAGGGAACGCTTCAGGGATTCTCCACCCTCTTTGGTTCGGAACTGTTGTCGACCCCTTGCACCGAAGAGATCGCCGCGTTCGACCAGTTCGTCTCGTTCTTCGACGACCAGGAGCACGATAAGATCGTGTTCGACACCGCACCCACCGGGCACACGCTGCGCGAACTGTCAATGCCGTTCGACTGGTCTGGTTACATCGCCAACCAGATCAAGAACCGGAAGGAGCTCTCAGAAGCGCTGGGATTCGTCTATGACGACAATATGCTCGACGACCTCAAATTGGAGAAGAAACGGTATGACAATTCCGTGAAGGGGCTGTCCGACCAGTCGATCTCCGCGTTCAACCTCGTCCTGCTGCCGGAGAAGCTGCCTATCGAGGAGACCGCCAGGGCCATCGAAGACCTCTCAGGTTTTGGGATCGAGGTGCCTTCGCTCATCATCAATGGAGTAATTCCACAGGACGTCCTAAAAGGCAACTGGTTCCTGGAGAAGAGGCGGGCCACCCAGGATCGCTATCTCAAAGAGATCGACGAGCGTTTCGGGCAAAAATTAAGGGTCCAGGTCCCGCTTTTTGAGACCGACATCTATGGTCTTGACCGCCTTAGGCGGGTGGGGAGGGAATTGTATGGCGAGTAAGATCCGGCTCACCTTGCTCTCGTTCTCATGCTGCCATCCCAGGATGGCGGTATATGATAAGCAGTATGTCGACCGGATCCATGAAGCGATCAAGAACACCGGGATCGAAGCGGAGATCGACATGGTGACCGTGACCGAGGCGCAGATGTCGCTGAGGTACATGTTCATGGCAGAGATCCAACCCATGTTCCAGAAGTATGGCTCGGCGATCGCACCTGCACTTTTCGTGGACGAGAAACTAACCCTGTTCGGGGGCGTCCCCACCTTGGAAAAATTGGAAGAGGTCCTAAAGAAAGCAGCCCAGGAACGCGCCCCCATATCTATCCAATGACGGCTCCTTTCTGTCTGATAACCCAACTAAAATCCTATGCCCCCCCGAGTAGACCCAGACTAGAACGACTAATGATCCAAATCCTGCGAGTGGCCGGTCCTTGATCCTGCCCAGCAGGTCTTGATACCCGGCTAGGAAGGCTAATATTCTAGATTTGGGCTCATTCCGCCTAGAGGGGGATACCGATCGCCACTACGGAGGAAAGGGGCAGAAACAGGATCATGATGACCACGTTCGTGATCGGACTGATGGTGGGATTGGCATTGTTCCAAGCGGTCGTGGTTGTCACCCCGCCTGCCAAAAGACAGCTGCTACTGGAAGAGGCATACAATGAGTCGATCAATATATCGATGGTCCCCAACCGAGCTGTTGTCAATGATCTTACGCCGATCATCTACTCCAACCAGGATCTCATCAAACAAGGAGTTGAAGGTAATTGGACAGTGCTGATGGTGACCTGGACCAAGTATGATTCTAGCTATCCATTGGGTCATAATCTGTCGACCTGGTGGGGAGAGACCTGGGTGACGGTGGCGCCAGAGTTGCAGGGTTTCTTCAGGCAGAATGTTGACCGGAACACAAACCTTAGCTTACGGGCCGCCCAGCTATTAGGATTGCCGCCGGCCTGCAATAACCAATACTTCGTTGAGATGTACGTTCACCCGGCGGACCTTTTCAGGCCGTCTCCGGATAACGAGATCAATGATACCAGCGCATCGTTGACCATGCCTCAGAACATCAATGCCACGTACAAATCATGGTTCGACGGAAACATTATCAGCTCATATTACCCAAAAAAGTTCCCATGGACCCGGCTCGGGTACACCTATGACTGGGGCAACCCAACAACTGGCGAAGGTTTGAGCGAGTTCGTGCTGAAGAAGAACGCCACGGTTTTGGTGCACTCGGTGTCAACCACCGAGGCGTACCTTGATGTGTGGGGGGCGGCCTCCTAGGTCGCCTTCCCGACATGGCTGCTCGATCCCTATAGGTCAACTTCCAGGCCGTCCGTGTAGTCGATCGAGGCAGAGGCTCCGTCCGATTCAAACCCTAGAACGTGCCCTCCCTTGGTACGGTCCTCGCTGATGAAATGGAAGTGGAACCCGGCATAGGAAAGTGTGCCGGCATAACCGGGACTCCAAAGACCGATCAATGTTCCGGTGACGTTCTGGTAGTCGAAGACCACCTGCTCGCTGACCACATCTGCCAGCGGCGGATATGGCTCGATCTGGATCGGGACTGTACGCACCTTCATCTCCGGGAACATCCCATCGATCCTGATGAAAACGAAGGTGTCGTTCCTGGCGAAGCCAGATTCCAGTACCCCTTCCAAAGCTGTCATGTTCAAAAGGCCCGATGAATTGACGTATCCATCCCGATCAAAGAAAGTGACCTGGGCGAAGGGCGTGGTGGCATCACCATTTACCTGCACGACCTGCTCATCCACAGTGGCCTGGTAACATTTGCCGTCTATTACAATCATCTCACCATCTAATCCAGTGAACGTGCCCAGGCCGAGATCGCCCTTGCTCATTAGCAATTTCACGTCCGATCGGGCGGAATAGTTCCCGCCCAGTAATGAATCGAACTCACCTACCTGATACAGTCTATCGCCCTTCAACTCCGGACCGTGTGAGAATATCATTACCGAAGGTACAACTATCAGAATGGCCGCCCCGACGACGGCCAAAAGGAAAAAATCCCGACGCATAGCGCCCAATGCCATCGATGGATAATCAAACTGACCGTCTGAATGCTGTTTACCGGACTGTGGTCTTTCCGACTTCACGGACCATACTTTGCTAATCGTATTAAGGTACGGGAAGTATTGGCCATCCTCAAAATTTTCATCCGCAGCCAGATAGTATGACGTTGATTTTTCGATGCCCCAAATTGACCGGCGACTACTAACATAACCAGATAGAAAAGAAGGCGGACCTGTGGGGATTCGAACCCCAGTCTTTGGCTTCGAAGGCCAAAAGGATAATCCAGGCTACCCTACAGGCCCTTTGACATCCTGGTTATCACTACTTTGGTTATATAATCTCTCATAGTCCGATACTGTTGACCACACCACCGGAATTGCCATCGATGACGAGCGCTATTTTTCTTCCCTTATGATCATATCGAGCGAACCATATCGGGGCATGCAGGAGCTCGGTCTCCGAGACGTCTACATCTGTATGAATCTCCTGTATCATGTGGTGTTCCGCGTGGGCTTTGTCTGATTGCAACTGGGTCACAAGCGTCCTCGCCTGATATTTGGCTGCTTCCTCACCGACGTCCCCGTTCAGAATCTTGATTCCCTTTGGAAGCTTCGAGACATCGAAGAATGTTCTTTCTTCCAACTTGAATTGATAGTCCCGTGGCTGATTCTCGGCCATGCCTTTCAAAGCCACGACTGGGAAATTGTAATTGTTATCGATCTCAAAGGTCTTCTTGACACTTCCGCGGCCAGGACCCATCATGGAACCCATCATGGCCCCCGCGACCAATGGCCCCGAGATACTGGACCTGCCTATTCCACCGCCGACCCCGGCCCCCATTAGCCCGAAAAGAGCGGCGGTCGTAGCGATCTGCCCCGCCTCCACGGCGACATCGCTGGCGATTACTGAAGTCCTTGCAGACACTGATACGATCCAGTAGGGGACAAGGCTTAGATTAAGTTCTTCCAGCGTCGAACTCTCCTGCAGATGGCGGTGAAGCAGACCTTTGTCCATCGACTCAGCCATCTTTTTGCTTATTGATTCTGTGTCGGGAAAGTTCAGCGGGAGCATGGTCTGCTTGCTGATGCTTGTCCAACCTTCATTCCCTAGAGCTATCGCCGAACCACAGTATTCACAAGTTATGACCATCTCCCCGAACTTGGGTGCTAAGGGAGCGCCACAACTAGGACAATTCAGGGAAGTCACTCCTATTGGAGCGAGGACGGGCTTCGTATCGCTGACTGGCGTTTTGATGGCCATATCCCTGATATGCGTTCCGCATTTCATACAATATTCAGCATGGTCAGGCAATTCCGTGCCGCACTTTGGGCAGAACATGTTTAACCAAAGTGATTACGGAGCCCCCCCATTATTAAACATTCATGGTTCCAAAAGCTCTCTCCGCTTCTTTAAGAAGATCGCGTTATGAGCGAGATAAGAGAATGATGAGGTCGCTAGGAGGGAAACGAATAAAGATGAAGCGCTTCAAGAACACAATGGAGAGCGAAAAATGAGCCCGACGATTCCGAAGACCATGAAGGCGGTGGTTATTGACAAATATGGCGGTCTTGAGGAACTACATACCGCGACGATTCCCGTTCCGGAGGTCGGAGAATGGGACGTTCTGGTAAAGATCGAGACCGCAGGTATCGGCAGCTGGGACCTGTGGATAGTCGAGGGCGGTCTTGGTAGCGGAGGGGTGTTTCCCTTGGTTCTCGGTTCGGATGGTTCCGGAACGGTGGTGGCCGTCGGACTGATGGTCAAACGGGTAAAGGTCGGTGATCAGGTCTATGGGTATGCGTTCGGCAACCCTAAGGGGGGGTTCTATGCCGAGTACGCCTGTTTGCACGAAGGCAACCTGGCGGTGATACCGAAGAACGTCAGTTTGGAACAGGCTGGCGCTCTCGGTGCGAGTGGTGTAACGTCATTGATCGGTCTGCTGCAACTGGACCTTATCAGTGAGCAGAAAGTGATGATATTCGGAGCCAGTGGAGGGGTAGGACACGTGGCGGTCCAGCTAGCCAAATTGATGGGAGTGGAAGTGCTGGCTGTGGGTTCTGGCAGGGACGGTGTAGAGCTGGTGAAGCGTCTTGGTGCGGATGTATCGGTCAATGGCCGGACCGAGGACCTCAAAGAGGCCGTCAAGAAGTTCGCCCCTGAAGGCTTGGACACTGCCATGGCCTTTGCCGGTGGGCCGAAGCTGGACGAGGCATTGAAGCAAATGAAGGAAAAAGGTAAGATCGCCTATCCGAACGGTGTAGAGCCCATTCCCAAGATGAGAGCAGACGTTAAGGTCATCACCTACGACGGTCTTCCTAGCGCGGAGATATTCGACCATCTCAATGAGCTCATAGACACCGGGAACCTGACCGTGGAAATCAGCAGGACGTACGCGATGGAAGATATGGCCCAAGCCATGAAGGATGTGCAGAAGCACCACGTGGGCAAGCTGGCCCTAGGAGTGGGGATCAGCGCGAGGAAGAAAAGAGCTGAGAAGATGAAGGTCATATCGGACTGAACTAAAAGATGACCCATACAATCTGAATTGACTCATGCCGATTACCGAAGGGACTAAGGAAGGTCCCTGACAAACCTTTAAACCGTTCCGCCCTGATGCGCAGTCATGAAGAGGGTCACGATGGGCCACGGGGCGGGCGGCGAGATGATGCAAGAGCTTATTGCCGAGCACATTGCCCCATTCCTACCCAAATGCAACGCCGAGGTACCATTGGAATCGTATGACGATTCGGCGGTCGTGGACGATGTAGTGTTCACCACAGATGGACATACCGTGAAACCACTATTCTTCCCTGGAGGGGACATCGGATCGCTCTCCGTTTGCGGTACGGTCAATGATATCGCCGTGATGGGAGGGAGACCGCTCGCCCTCTCAAATGCCATGATCCTCGAGGAAGGGTTGGAACTCGAGACGCTCGAGAAGGTCATCCAGAGCATTGGCAAATATTCGAAGATGGCGAACGTCCCGGTCGTCACCGGCGATACAAAGGTCATGGAGAAAGGGGCTATCGACAGGATGGTCATCGTCACCTCGGCCATTGGAAAACGTTCCCCGTACCTGGACCGTAATCTTTCAGTGGCGTCGCAATACCGGAAGGTCGACTCGTGTTGGCTGACCGATAACAATCTGCGAGAGGGGGACGTCGTTATCGCATCCGGTTACATGGGTGATCACGGAATCGCGCTTCTTTCATTCCGCGAGGGCTATGGGTTCGAATCGAAGCTGCAGAGCGACTGCGCCCCTTTGAACGGATTCATTGAGGAGTTGTTGAAGATCGGAGGCGCGGTCTGCATGAAGGATCCGACCCGTGGAGGATTGGCCAACACGGTAAACGAGTGGTCTTCTAAATCAAAGATAGGGATTGAGCTCGAAGAGACCTCGATCCCGATCTCGGAATCGGTGCAGAATGCTAGTGAGATGTTGGGGCTGGACCCATTGACGATCGGGAACGAGGGGAAGGTCATCGTGGGGTGCGTTCCAGCCATGGCGGAAGAGATCCTGGCCAAGATGCGAAGCCTCCCAGAAGGCTTGAACGCAGCGATCATCGGCAAGGCTACCAAGAACACCAAGCACGTGATCCTTCGGACTGAGATCGGGGAAAGAGGATATTGGAGCCGCCGGTGGGCGACCCCGTGCCGCGGATCTGTTAGGTCCGATTGATCCATTCTAGATGGTGGCACCGATTAGGTAACAGATGCCGAAGGCTATCAGGCCGATGGTCGCCATGCGTAGCCCCTTGAACCATGGGTTCTTGTTCGCGATGCGCCCCATGAAATAACCAGTGACGAACAGGATAGATAGGGCCAGCGTTATTGACACCTCCGCAGCTGTGACAATATCCGCTGCAGAGAATACTAGGAACGGGGTTATGGTTATCGCGCCGGCCAGCAAAGGTGCGCATGAGTTGGCCAATGAAATTATTATGATGCTGGCGCGCGAGGTCTTTCCTAGGTCGGTCTCATCGACCGAGGATAGCATGGCTCGACTGATCTCATTGAGACGCCGACTCTGCTCCAGGCTCTCGCCCTCATACACGCTGGACCCTGTGGATATCGCCAGAGCCACCGAGCTGGTAATTATTGTGGTGACCACGACGTCAATGCTCGGATGCGGGGAAAGGGCTGAACCGATGATCACTCCCAATACGACGAACGTCGTATCGAATATCGTATTAACGAAGTAGCGACGGAGCGACGGCCCTGTCTCGGGCATATTGAGTGCCTTCTTGAACATCCCTGTTCCTTTCTTAGCCATGAGTTACCCGTCAGATGGCGGTAACATACAGTTTCCCATGAAAAACCTTGCCCTGGATATTTTCACACAAAAATATAGCTTAATTCATTGACTCTTAGATTATATGTCCAGATGGAAAATTTTGTGACATTTATTTGATTATTTAAGGAATTAGTAGCCCATTCATCACGCTGTTTACAACGACCTGCGTCTCTGCACGGGCCTCAAGATTCTTCCTAATTCCTTTTTCAATCCGCTTTACGCTTAGATTTTAATACGTTCTCTCCATTGACATAGGCGCTGGGCTCATAGTTTAGCGGTTATAACGACGCCCTTACACGGCGTAGGTCGCCGGTTCGAATCCGGCTGAGCCCACTTCTAATCATTATCTTGCACTCGAATCTATGGTCAAAAAGGAGGTTTATATGCACCCCGCGGAGCTCTCCCTGATATCCCCGATGATGCGTTCCGCTCCTAAAAGAAAAGGAAATAGATCTGGTCAGGTCTGTCCAACCTTCGGCCTCCTCGTCCTCAGGAACACCAGGACGATCGCTATGATTGCCAGAATGATGCCCATCGAACCCAGCAAGAGATAGGGCCGTTCCGTCGTTCGACTGAGCGTTCTGCGTCGCCTTAAGGCTCGTCTGCGCCGAAGCCAGGTTTGTCCTCGTCGTCCCCAGATCGGCTATCGTCTGGTTCAACAGGGCCGAGAGCCCACTCCTGTCGGCGTTCGACAGCGCCAGGTTCGCGTTCGTCGTCGAAGCGTTCAAGTCGGTCGAGTACAGTGAATCCCTTAGAGAAGCAAGGGAGCTCTGCACCGTGGACACCTGGTTGAAGAGCGATGATACCTCCTCGGCGGTCAGGTTGTTCGCGTCATAGCACAAGGTGAGCTGATCGTTCACGTTCTGCAGCCAAGCTCTTGTCAACGATACCGTCGCCTTGGTGGCGTCAGCCCTTTGTCCGCTCTTCCTGAATCAATAGATCTCGAGTCGGAACCATGGCTGTAGGATAATCTCAAACCCTTCCCGGATTGGTCCAAACCCGTCCCTTGCTTGACGTTCTACCCACGTTCAGGACATCCCTTCATGTGATCGTTCACTAATCCTACAGCCTGCATGAAGGAGTAGCATATGGTAGGGCCGACAAAGCTGAACCCTCTGCGCTTAAGGTCCTTGCTGAGCTCCTTTGATTTCGCTGATTCGGTAGGTATGCCGTCAATTCTCTCATACTCGTTCTGAATAGGTTTCCCCTCGACGAAATCCCATAAATACTTGTCAAAACTGCCGAACTCCTTCTGTATCTGCAGAACGCCCTTGGCGTTGTTCACCGCTGCCTCTATCTTACGCCAGTTCCTGATGATGCCAGCGTTCGACATCAGCTCCTTTGTCTTCTGGTCGTCGAAAAGTGCCACTTTCGATGGCTCGAAATTATCGAAGGCTTTGCGATAGGCGTCACGTTTCAAAAGGACCGTCTTCCAGCTCAATCCCGCTTGAGCTCCTTCGAGTATTAGGAATTCGAAAAGTAATCGGTCGTCATGGACCGGTTTACCCCATTCGTGATCATGGTATTTCTTAAGCACAGGATCGCTGTTCGCCCAACTGCATCCACATCTGTCGTCCATCGGATGACTTAGTCGGGCCGAAGGCATATAACGTTATTTGACGGTTCGATGAAAGTATGGCCATCCTTTGGATTTATAAGAACGGACCATTGCACTGAAGCGATTCTAATCGTCATTTGTCGTTCTTAACAAACGTCCGATTGATATGAACCAAATGATGGGTATTGTCAATGCGATCCGATATGTTCTATAGCCCCAATTTTTCGGTAATTGGATGATTTCTACGGTTCCCGAAAATTCAAACAGATATCGTGGCAACGAAGTATCCATATCGACATATGACGTTGATTGGAATGTACAGAACCCGATTCCTTTAAATTCCACTTGACCCTTCCAGAGGAAATCCAATCCGACAGATGATCAAATGAAGGCGCTATTCGAACCGAATTCCATTGCCGTGGTCGGAGCCTCAGCAGAAGAGCGTAAGATCGGGCACATCATGTTCAGGAATCTGATCGCATCCGGGTTCAAGGGAGAGCTATACCCGATCAACCCGAAGGCCCCAGAGATCCTCGGCCATAAGGCTTATCCCACACTTACGGCGGTGCCCGAACACATCGACCTGGCCATCATAACGGTGCCCAGCACCTTCGTCCCCTCAGTCATGGAGGACGCCGGAAAGAAAGGCATCAAGGATGTCATCATTATCACCGCCGGATTCAAGGAACTGGGAAAAGAAGGGGCCCACCTGGAGAAGCAGATCGGCGAGATAGGGAAGAAGTACGGAATTCGCATCCTCGGCCCGAACTGCATGGGCATCATCAACGCCCATCACAACATGAACGCCACATTTACCAACATCTATCCCAAGGCAGGACCGGTAGCTATCAGTTCCCAATCAGGGGCAGTCTGCAGCTCAATGCTTGACTGGGCGACAAAGTCCAAGGTGGGTTTCTCCAAGTTCGTCAGCACAGGGAACAAGGTGGACATCGATGAGGCGGACCTGCTGACATATCTGAAGGACGACGATCAGACCAAGGTCATAGGGATGTATATCGAAGGGGTTAACCGGGGCAAGGCGTTCATGCGAGCAGCCCTCAGGACCAGCCGAGAGAAGCCCATCATCGTTCTCAAGTCCGGAAGGACCAGCTGCGGTTCGAAGGCTGCCTCATCTCACACTGGGGCGTTGTCCGGAAGCGACAAGGTCTACGACGCCGCGTTCAGGCAATCCGGTATCATGAGGGTGAATACCATCGACGAAATGTTCGATCTGCTCCAGGTCTTCGCCAACATGCCTTTGCCTAAGGGGGATGGCCTGGCGATCGTGACCAACGCAGGCGGTCACGGCGTCATGGCGGCGGATGCCTGTTCCGATTACGGGCTCACCCTTGCCCAGTTCTCCAAGGAGACCATAGACAAACTCAAGGCGAACCTGCCTGGCGAGGCTAACATCTACAACCCGGTCGATGTGCTCGGTGACGCGACCGCCGCCAGGTACGAATTTGCCATCAAGACCGTGATGGAGGACCCTAACGTCTCATGCATCGCCGTTCTGCTGTCTCCGCTGGACACTGTGGACATCGGGGCGGTCGCCCACCTGGTAGCGTCTTTTGCCGGCCAGGTCCCGATCCCGGTCGTGGCTGCATTCGTTGGCGGCCACAAGACCTCCAAAGGCATCGAAATGCTCAGAGAGGCGAACATCCCCAACTATGAATCCCCCGACAAGGCGATCAGGGCGTTAGGGGCCATGGTGAGATACAAGAAGATAAGGGAAGAGATCAAGGATACGATCATTCTCACGGTGGAAGGTGACAAGGAACGCGTAAGGCAACTACTTGATATGGTCCAGGCCCAAGGCCGGACCTCCCTAAGCGAGAGCGAGGGCAAGGAGATACTGAAGGCATATGGCATAGGCGTGCCTGCAGAAATAACCGCCAGGGCGGCCGAAGAAGCGGCCAAAGTGGCGGCCAAGATCGGTTTCCCGGTCGTTCTGAAGATTCGATTCGCCGGACATCGCACATAAGTCCGACGTGGGGGGCGTGGTCGTCGGTTCATCGTCGGAAGAGGCGGTTCGTAAGGACTTCGAACTGATGATGTCGAAAGTGTCAAGCCACGTACCGGGTGCTAAATTGAACGGCGTTACGGTGTGCCAGATGGTTAAGGGAAAGGAAGTGCTGGTGGGCATGACCCGGGACGAGCAGTTCGGTCCCGTGATCACTTTCGGCTTAGGAGGTGTCTTCGTCGAGATCATGAAGGACGTGTCCCAACGCATCGCACCCTTGACCAATCATAACGTCGATTCCATGATTAAATCTATCAAATCCTACCCTATTTTGACAGGTGCGAGGGGCGGGAAGATGGCAGACGTCCACTCTCTTAGAGAGGTTCTGGTTCGCACTTCACAGATCGCAATCGATTTCCCGAGATGTTCCGAACTGGAGATCAACCCAGTAATGGTCGGGGATGAGGGTAAAGGCTGCTACGCGGTGGACGCGTTGGTGACTATAAGGAGGATGAATTGATGAAACCGTTATTCTTAAGCTCGGTGTTGGAAAGCTCTGGCAAGAGCATGGTGGCGCTAGGTCTGGCTAAGAACTATAAGGGGAAGGTCGGCTACTACAAGCCGTTCCGTGAGGACGTCCTCTGCATCGACAACCGTGTCGTAGACCGAGACGCCTACCTGATGAAAAAGGCGTTGAACCTGGAACCCAGCGAGGAAATGCTCTCTCCGCTCAAATACGACATCTTCAGCCCGGTCAGCATGGACAGCATCATCACCGGGTTCGAACGTGTCAAGGGGGAGTCAGAGCTCATGATCATCGAGTCACCACAACTGTTCACCACCGGTGCGCTGCATCGGGTCGAAGGTGTCAGTATTGCCCAGGCGCTGGGCGCTGAAATTGTGCTGGTCGCTACTTCCAACCCGGACGCACTGGACAAGGTAGCGCACCATGCCAGGCTGATGGAGAGAGGGGTTGAAGCTCAAAGGGGTCATCCTGAACAAGTCGGACGACCCGGCCATTGAAAGACTCCTGGAAGGCACAGGGGTCAGAGTGCTCGGTTCCATCCCTGCGGCCAAGGAACTCGGTTACCTGCATGTGAGCGAGATCGCCGAGGCGCTCAACGCGGAAGTGCTGGCGGGAGAAGAAGGCTTGGAACGGACCATCGAAAAGAGGATGGTCGGTGGTATGACCGCCGAGTCAGCGTTGGTCGAGATGCGCCGGCTTCCGAGGAAGGCGATGATCGCTGGCGGTGACCGGTCGGACATGCTGATCGCTGCGCTGGCTACAGACACCTCATGCCTCATCCTAACCGGTGGATTGTACCCGGCCAGGCAGATCCTGTCTAAGGCGGATGAACTTAAGGTGCCGGTATTGCTGGTGGGGCACTCGACCGCCGTCACCGCGGAGATGGTCGACCGCCTCATCGCGAGGATCAACCCGAACGACACGAACAAGATCGAGCACATTGCCGATCTGGTTCGTAGGCATGTCAATCTCGAGACGATCTGGGAAGACAGATCGCCTTAAATGCGGATGCCTAGTTGGGCCACCGGGAAATCCACAAACATCTTCACGCTTTTTCTCTAAAACTTTCTCTGGTCAGAATCAAATAGCGCAATTTTCCCGGTAGCAGATATATACCCTTCATTTGCTGAACGAACCGATAGGTGGGTCGTTCTTGGTGGAAAAAAGTGAGAGGATGTTACCGGACGAACTCAGGCGTTTCTTTTTGGCGACCGGAGGTCATTCGTTGATCCTGCGGGGAAACGCTGGCGTGGGTAAGACCACCTTTGCGCTTCAGGCGATCGAAGAGATAGACGAGATAGACAATTCCTTCTACTTCTCAACCCGGGTATCCGATGCCCTCTTACTCATCCAATTTCCATGGCTGGCGAAAAGGGTATATGGAGAGGACGTAGGGGACAGCGTCCAGGCAGAGATGCTCCGCGAACAGGAAGAAGAACTAGTAAAAGAAGCCGCAGCCAAGGCAACTTCCGATGACGATGTGACAGAACCGAAGAGGCCGTGGTTCAGCCGAATGAAGCTGGTCTGGGGCAGCGGCATCAACCTTAGAATGGGTCAGAACCTGCAGCAAACCCGGGTCGAACTGGGGCCACTAGAGAAGTCTATGAGGCGTTGGAACGGTGCGGCAGCGAACGGACCTTGGTCGTGCTGGACAGCATCGATGCCATGGCAGAGACCTGCGGGATCAACCAGGCCTCGCTCATCACCACCATCCAAAAGGACCTGGTAGAACGTCGGCGGGCCGATTTCATATTCATCCTAGAGAGCAACGACCGGTACCTGGACTATCTGGGTGACGGTGTAATCGAGCTCTCGGTTTCCGATCACCATAGGCGGCGCCTCCGGGAGATGAGCTTGCTCAAGCTGCGGGGAACGCCCATCAGTCAGCCAAAATACCTCTTCACGTTGAATGGCGCGCGGATAAGGACATTCCCGGATAGACCTGAGTCTATGGTCATGAAGAGGAGATGGATCCCGATACCGGATTTATCCGGTAGGATCTCCCTGGGAATGAAGGACCTCGACCGTATGATGCAGAACGGGGTCCTACCCGGATCGATCGTATTGGTCGAGCTTGGACCGGATGTGCCCCCTGGAGCATGCAATCTTCTGGAACAATCGATGGTCGCCAACTTCGCCAGCCTCGGTCGGGGCGTGCTTTGGCTCCCCACCAAAAAGGAGACGTCCGGCGGCGCCCGGGAAAGAATGTCTCGGCCTGATCGGCGATGAGAGGTTCGCAAGACAGGTCCGAATTCCTGAGGTGGCTTCACAGATCGAAGGGGCCAATGATCCGTACATCATGCCCGTGGAAGGCAATGATGTTGAGGCAGACCTGAGGTGGAAATCGATCTCATTCTTGCTCAAGGGAACATCTTCGCCTTACCTATCAATGATAGGATTCGACACATTGGAATCCATCTACGGCCCGAATGTCATCGACAGTTTCTCCGATCATTTAGCATCGATAAAACGAAACAAGGCGGTATTGGTCGGGTTCGTAACCCCATCAAGCCGGTCTCGGGACAAATTGGTGGACATAGCGACGCACCGCATCAGACTGGATCGGATCGGAGGAACTACCATTGTCTATTGTGTCGAACCGTTCACCGAATGCAACGCTCTGGTCGTGGAACATGCAGGTGATTCACCAGAGATCGCTCTCGTGCCAATTGTCTGAGAATTTCGGATAAATCGAGTGTGGGGGGCGAGGTTAACGGGCCTTAAAACATGTTTAATTGACAATGGTGCAACTTTTCCGTTATACTGACCGAGGTCGATATCACCGGGAAGAGGCAATGTCTTTGCATGCCGAGGATGGTCGGCGTGCCAACTGCAAAACGAGATGTTTCCCGTAAGATGCATTGGGTATGAAGGACGAATATGGTGAAATCCATCCGGAAACGGACCTCGGGATATGGAAATTCTAAAAGGAAAGCCAATTTCCCGAAGTAACAATATATCCATGTCTCCGAACGCTAACCGGGTGATATTTCTCCCTTGGAGCGACTGCTTTCCGATCGGAGCCTCTATGCCATCATGGGAATGGAGTTCGCGCTCCAAAGCGTAAGGCTGACGCTTTAGGAAAGGCCCCCGATCCATTTCATTCTCAGACATCCGAGCCTATGACCTTGACGCAGTTGGCACATAGCAGTGACCATTCCCTGTGAATGGCTCGAAGGCACCGGACAAGATCTTTGTGATCAATAAGGCCTGGACGCAGACATCGTGCGAACCATCAGTCATTGTTCGGTCATTGAACATGGTGACGGCCTATAGATTCATGGGCGATCTGAAGCCGAAGGTTCCTAAATCTGGAGAAAGACGGGGGATCCATCGTTCCGGTCATTTAGAGCGGCCGTTGGACAAGCATAACCTTGTGGACAGAAAGAAAGCAATATAATCAAGGAACGGCCCTAACGGCATGAGGCACTCAAATGGTCCAGTTCCGTCCTTTCCATGGATTTATCCCGAACATCGGCGCGCAGGAAAAGGTCACCGATCGGGTATCCCCACCCTACGACGTCATCTCCAAGGATGAATTGGCGGATCTACAGTCGCATCCTATGAATGTCGCCAACATCACACTGGGCGGCATCGACGGCAATTATGTGGATGCCGGAAAGAGGGTGGATCATTGGATAGCGCAGGGCCTGCTCGGCAAGGATGAAATGGAATCCTTCTATCTTTATCGCCAGACCTTCACCGAGAACTTCGAGAAGGTCCATCGGACGGGCATCATCGGTATCCTAAAGGCCGAGGGGTACGACAAGAATGGGGTAATCCCCCATGAGGAGACATTCTCCAAGGTAAAGGAGGACCGGCTGAACCTATTGCGAGGCGTCGAAACGCATTGCGAATCAATCTTCTGCCTTTATGACCAGCTACCATCTGATCTCATCCGCGCCATGGAAAAGAGTGCCAGACCGGTCCTGGAATGGACGGAAAAGCAAGGCGTGACCCATACGTTGGCACGCATATCGGACGCCTCTGTGGTAGAGCGAATGGGCACGGAGCTCAGCTCCAAGAGACTGCTGATTGCCGATGGGCACCACCGATATGAGACGTCGGTGAAGTACGCCCAGGAGAACCCCGCGGACGACCGCAAGCAGTACGTCTTGGCCACTCTGGTCTCGACCAATGACCCGGGATTGATCGTGCGGCCCACGCACCGGTTGCTCTCCGGAATGGAGATCAGCGAGGATGACCTGATCAACCGGCTGGAGGAGTTCTTCTACCTGAGGATGTTCGATCACCTGCCGGAGATGATCAAAGCCTTGACCGCATCGAAGGAGACGGCGTTGGGGCTCTGGACCAAGAATGAGCGCTATGTATTGCTCAGCCCGCGAGAAACGGACCCTGATGACATCATGTGGTCTATCGACACGTTCGTTTGTGAGAAGGTCCTGCTGGACAAAGTCATAATGCCGAGGGCGGGGAAGGATTTCAAGATCACGTATGACCACGACCCTATCTCTGTCGGTGACAAGATCCAGAAGGGGGAGGCGGACATGGCGGTCATCCTCAGTCCGCCTGATCTGGAGGCGATATGGCAGGTGGCATTGGGCGGGAGGGTCATGCCGAAGAAATCGACATACTTCTGGCCCAAGATATGGTCCGGCTTCCTGTACTACCGCATGAAATGAATCAGGTACTCGAGCCCATCCCACATGTGTCGTCGAGGATGTTCCTGAGCTCCTTGAATCTGTCCGGATTCAGCTTGAATGCCTCCATGCATTCTTTGGAGCAGAATTGATAATTCTCCCCTAGATACACAAAATCGAACTTGGAGTCCAAACGGCTGATCTCGTGCCCGCAGACCGGGTCCACGGTGACGTGTCGGGCCTTGCCCACCATGAGCCGGGCACCTATTTCGTGGCAGTTGATGATACTGTCCGCCCCGACCATCTTCAGCTTTCCTTCGTTCTTGTGGTCCTCGACCTCGGACACGACGTAGTATCTTGGGGTTCAGGGTCTTGGCCGTGAGGACCACTATGAGGTTCTGGGAATCTTTCATGGTGGCGATGAGCCCCTTAGCCGAAGAGATGTTCGCTTTTTCTAGGATGCTCTCGGATTCAGCATCTCCTGCGATTACTGGCACCCCCTTCTCCACCAGGGTCTCCACCTTGGTCCTATCATTCTCGATCACCAGGAACTTCTCACCTTTCCTCACGAGCTGCTCAATCACTTCCCTTCCTACGTTACCATAGCCGCAGATAATGTAATGATCCTTCATCCTGACCCTCCTTTCTGGCAGGCCCAGCTCTTTTCTTAGGTCGCGTTTGATCGCAAGGTCGAATAGGCCCTGCACCGCGGATACGCCCGCCCCAATCCCCAACACCATCACCACCATGGCCACGAAACGGCTATCACCAGTGGTGGGGACGATGTCCCCATATCCGACGGTGAAGACGGTTGCCATTGTGAAATAAAGGGATAACAAGGGGTCGCCATGAACCGATGGTTCGATGAACATGAAGACAACGGTTCCCAATCCCAATGCCCCTAGGAAGATCGAAATCGAATAGAACAGCCTTCGATTCATCCCTCAATCACCAAGAATCCGAACGAACAAGGCAGCGCCAACTATTTCACTATTGTCTGAAGAAGTGATCGACGACCGATCCGGAAACTGGAAAAAGAGCCACTGGAGGGAATTGAACCCTCGACCTATGCCTTACCAAGGCATCGCTATACCTCTAAGCCACAGTGGCAGTGTCACTCCCCAACCTGATTACTATTGATAAATCTTTCCTAATTGTGGAGCGATACCGACGGTCCCAATGGCAAACCCTTTTGTCCGCCCAGATGCTAGGGGACTCTAATGAAGGGAGAGATGAACGCGTTCGACATCATGGCGATGTCGGGCGAGATGCAGGCGCTTGTCGGAGGTTTCGTCGACAAGGTGTTCAACTGGGATAAGCGGAACGTCCTATTCCGGATCAACACCCAGCAGGGGAAGAGGGAACTCTATTTTAAAGACACGAAATGGCTCTTCGCGCCCGAATCAAAACCGGATGCTCCAGACATCCCTTCGAGCTTCGCCGTTCATGCCCGCAAGCTACTTGGAAACGCACGCGTCCAATCGGTCCATCAACGTGAGTTCGATCGTATACTGGTCATGAAGGTGGCCAACAAGGAAGCGGCCTTCGACATAATCTTCGAACTGTTCGGCGAGGGGAACCTTCTCATCGTTGGGGACGGCAAGATCCTCAACTGCATCGAACAGAAAAAATGGCGCCATCGTGACGTCCTCATCGGCGCTGACTACCAATTCCCACTTTCCCGTTTCGACCCAAAGATGGAGGACCAGGAAGGATTCAAGAAGGCCATAGCAGGCTCCACAGCAGACGTTGTGCGCACGCTGGCGACATCGGCAAATATTGGCGGGCAATACGCGGAGGAGGTCTGCCTTAGGGCCGGGATCGACAAGTCCCGCAAGGCCAAGACCCTGACGGATACGGAGATTAACGACCTGTTCAGGTGCATCGGTGAGATACTTGGCGTTATTGCCACTTCGCCGAGCCCGAGATTGATCTTCGACGGCGATTTGCCTGTGGACCTGTCACCGATCGAGCTCCGCCTCCATGCATCTCTACGATCGGAACCAATGCCCACCCTGTCCGCAGCTATGGACCTGTTCGTAAAAAGTGTCCGGGTGGAAGAGAAGAAAGAAGAGAAGGACGAGGAATTGGAACGGCTGCTGCGTCAGATGGAACAGATGAGGCAGAACGTGACCCGGCAGCGTGAGGAATCAGAACGGCTGGCCGACCGAGCGAACTCGCTATACATCAATTATCAATTGGCAACGGATACTCTCGCCCGGCTAAAGGAGCTCGCTTCCCTGGGAGACTGGGAGGCAATAAGGTCCTCCATGATGAACATGCCCGGAGTGGTCGCGGTCGACCCGAAGGGTCATACCGCAACGGTCAAGATGGGCGAGTACGAGGTGAAAGTGGACTATACCGCCAATCTGGAGGAGAACGCCAACCTCCTATTCCTCGAGGCGAAGGAGGCCAAGTCTAAACTGGTCGGAGCGGAACAGGCGGCCAAGGAGACGGAGCTAAAGATCGCCTCACGCAGGAAGAAAGGGGAGGCTATCGCCCGCACCGCCGTCAAGGAACAGAAGCCGACGAAACGGTTCTGGTTCGAGGCGTATAAATGGTTCATTACCTCGGGGGGGAAGCTCGTGATCGCAGGCCGTGACGCGCGCACAAACGACCAGGCGGTAAAGAAACACTTGACCTCGAAGGACCGGTACGCTCACGCCGATGTCCATGGCGCACCGTCAACGATACTGAAGGACGGCGGTACTGCCACCGAGGAAGAGCTGCGCGAGCTCTGCCTTTTCGCATTGGCGCATTCGAAGGCCTGGAACGCCGGAGTGAGCGAAGGAACGGCTTACTGGGTCGAACCCGACCAAGTGACCAAGACGCCTGACGCAGGTGAGTTCGTGCCGCGCGGTGGTTTCGTTATAAGGGGCAAACGTAACTACGCCCACCACCTGCCGTTGGAACTGGCGCTGGGTGAGATCACCCATGAAGGCGCCCGGAAGATCATGTGCGGCCCGCTCTCTGCGATCCAGGAGCACTCCACGAAGTATTTCATCATCAAACCTTCCCGCGCCGAAAGGAGCAAAGTGTCGTCCCAGCTGGCGAGGGTGTTCGAAGTGCCAGAGGAGGAGATCTCCCGAATATTGCCGCCAGGAAACCTTGAGAATCGCAGAATCGGTTGGAGTCAAATTGGACTAGATGTGTCATCCTCTGGTATCGGCTCATAGCTCTGCAAACCTGCCGCTGCTTTACAATCCCAGGAACCCGGTTATGGGGGTGAAAGCATCGGCAGAATCGGATATTACCTAAAGCCGTTGCATATGAGTATGAACGATATTCTGCTCATCCAATGCATCTTAGACGAAAAGTGTGAAGCGCCCGAGCCGGAATTTGAATCCGGGTCTGGAGGTTCGCAGCCTCCTAGGATATCCAAGCTACCCCACTCGGGCTTTTTTTCTAAACGCGTCAAAACGACATCCAGTCGGCGCCGCGCATCAATAGGACGTGCTCATATCGAGCTTGCCCTTCTTTCTGGCAAGATAGTCCGCATACTTGAATATACCGATTGAGAAGACCAGGAATATGCCTGCGGAGATGAGCAGGAACGTAAGTATCTGGATGTTGGAAAATTCACCCAATCCGCTGATGGTGGATATGCTCGAACCGGGGAGCATGGCCCTTCTGGTGATCTCAAGCCAATAGGTGATGGGGATGGCCTGACCAATGGCCTGCCCCCAGTTGGGAAGAATGGTCAGCGGGAATATGACCCCGCAGAACAGATAGAACATGCCAGCTACTCCCTCGTTGATCCCGTAGCCGTGTTTCGCGGTCAGGAAGGTTATCCCGGCCAGCGCCACGCCGATGGAGACCATGCATAGCAGGCCGATGAGCAATGCCAGAGCTAGCAGCGCCCAGTCGATGTTCAGTAAGGCCAGTGGCAATCCCAGCGCCAGCACGCCAAAGGCAAGGGTGATGATGACCGCCATGCCGGCCACCGCGATCTTGGCCATCGCTCGCCCGATCAGATAGACGAACAGGCTGATCGGGGCCATATAGATCTGCTTCAGGGTCTGATAGTGCTCCCGGTCCTCATGGATCACCGAGGTCGTCCCGAACAGCGCCTGGCCAATGAATATGTAGAACGCATTGCCCAGATACATGTAGGAAAAGAAAGTGGGATCGCCGGTCACACCGCCAAACACGATGAGATACATGATGACGATGATCAGCGTCCCAGCGATTGGTTTGGCAATGGAGTAGATCGCGAACAGGTACCAGTTGGTCCAGTTGGCCTCCATCTGCCACCCCAGCCAGGATGCCCACCGGAAGGTGCGCCAATGGTTGACAAGAAGCTCTCTCACTGCCATCTCAGTGTCAGCCTCCCTTCCCTCTTGCTCATGTCCTCCATGAATTTGAGCAGGTGCCTCGCCAACACGAAGAATACAACCGCCAGCACCGCCAGGGTGATGATCTCGACATCGACCGGCAGGAACCCGTTTGAACTTACCCCGAACAGCAGCTGGCGCATACCATCCAGACCAAGGGTGATGGGTAGTATGGATGCCCCTAATGCGATCCAGTATCCCAACGCCCGGACCGGGAAGTAGAACCCGGACACCAGATAGATCGGCTCCTGAAGCAGGGAGGTCATCTGCATGGCCGACCGACCCCACATGAGGAACAGGGATGAGAACATCATCCCCATGCCATACAGGGCGATAAGGGTCAGGGAGAACACCAGAATCAGTTGCATCGGCTGCGTGAGTGTGAGGCGAACCCCAAACAGGAACACGCCCAGGAGCACTGTCGATGCCGCCCTGATGGTGGTCATCAGCATGCCGCCCAACGCCATGCCCCCGAGGACGCTCATGCGGGACATCGGAGCGATCATGTACAACTGCAGGTTGCCCACCTCCTTCTCCCAATAGAACTGAGCCGCCATGGACCAAAGCACGTTCATCCAGTAGGCGGTCATCGCCCCACCGATGACGATGAACCCAGCATACATCTCAGGCGCGTTCATGGCCCGGTAGTAGAAGATATAAGCGGCGAGGCCAAGCAATGGCAGGAATATGTCAAATAGGATCCAGGAAGGCTCCCGCATGACCCCCAGGACACGGGGATACGCCCGCCCGATGACTGCCCTTCCGTTCAGCCGCCAGTCGATCATTCCAGCCCTCTCCCCACCATCTGAATGAACACATCCTCCAGCGTCGGCTCGTTCTTATTGAACGAGATGATCCTCGCATTGCGCTGGGTGAGGTATGAGATGATGTCGGAGATGGAGGATTCGTCCTCGGTGACCAGTTTCATCACGGTGTGCTCGCTGGTGGCCTCCACCGAGTACCCAGTGACGCCCCGGATGGACGCCAGACCGTTAACGTCCCCGAACGGCGTGGTCTCTATGCTGAACGTGGCGTTCCTGGAGATCAGTTTCTTCAGGTTCTTGGGGGAATCACAGGCCAGGATCCGTCCCTTGTCAATGATGGCGACCCGATCGCACAGTTCGTCCGCCTCGATCATATAATGGGTCGTAAGCAGCAGCGTCTTGCCCTGGTTGACCTTGACCCAGGAACGGAGGTGCTCCCGGATAATCAGCGAGGCATTCACGTCAAGTCCGAGGGTCGGCTCGTCTAGGTAAAGAAGGTCCGGGTCGGTGACGAAGCCCCTCACCACATTCATCTTCTGCCGTTGGCCGGTGGAAATGGTGCGCACCTTGGCATCGCCCTTGTCCGATAGGTCAAACTTGACCAGGAGCTCGTCGATCGTGGCCTTGGCCTCCTTGCCTGGGATGCCATAGAACTGGGAGAACATCCACAGGTTCTCCCTGACCGTGAGGAGCCCGTAGCCGGAAGTCTCGCCACCGGAAACCATGTTGATCCGGGGGCGGATCTTGGCCGCTTCCCTGACCACGTCATAGCCCAGAACTTTCGCGGAGCCGGACGAGGGCAATAGCAACGTGGACAGGATCTTGATTAGTGTGGTCTTGCCAGCACCGTTGGGCCCGAGCAGACCGAAAAGCTCGCCCTCCTCGACCTGGAGGTCCAAATGGTCGAGGGCTATGCTGGGTTCAGCTCTTTTTCCCCCGAAAAATCTAGTGAGGTCGCTGACCTCGATAGCGCGGACCATGGCTCACCTGGATTCTAGGGAGCCATGATATAGATATCGCCTAGAATTCCTGGTTCTGCCAGTAGCGGGATATGTACCCGGCGATACGGTTCCTCATCACGATCGACGAAACGTCGGTGAGCTTGGATACCAGCACCTTGTTGTTCTCGAAATCGGCGGAAGTTGCCCTGGGGTACTTCTGCACGAGTTCCATCGCGACACGCTTGATGTAAGTTGGTCGAACGTTGCCCATATTCACGACCTAGTGGGGCGCCAAAAGAGTTCGGTCTATATAAGCCTTTTTCAATGCTTTTTCCTCGGGTGACCGCAGGACATCTTGCCCTCGGGACAGGGTCCGCGCACACACCCAGGACCGGCGTCTTTGAATATGGAGGGGGAGACCTTCAGCACCTCTTCGAGCATGAGGTCGGCCACCTCCCGTATCTCCCATTGCGCCCGGTTGCAGCACCTCATGGTAAAGAAATGCAGTAGCTCCCGGGCATTCATCGTCACCATTATGTTCGTGGTGCAGGCGTTCGGGAGCACATACCGGGCATCCTCGACCGGGATCAGCTCGGCCAGCTTCTGGTAGGCGTCCCATGCCTGTTCCATCGCCTCCTTGAACCGCCTTTCCGCCTCCGGTTGGCCTTTGACGGATGGGGGAACGACGAAGTCCGGAGTGAGCAGCGACACGTAGCGCTGCGACTGTTGCGAGAAGGATGCCAGACGGTGCCGGACCAATTGGTGCGTCATCGCCCGGGAGACCCCCTCCAGCGAGAAGGTATAGTAGGCATGCTCGATGATCGAATGATGCCCCATCCCCACCACGTTGTCGATGAACTTGCCCGCTTTGCCGGCATCGACGTTCTCCAGTATCTTCGATGGAGTGTCGGAGGAATAGCAGGTCCGCGCGGCGGTGGCACAGAGGACCTCCGCCTGATTGGTGAAAGATAGCAGGTTGACCTTCATGGAACTCTATGGGTATTCTCGACCGGATGATTAATTCTTCTCCTATTCTGCGTTCACCGTGAACTGGATATGGGCTTCGGACGTGCCAGACCCGATTTGGACGTCTTTGATCGGAAGGTCTCTTAACGCTTTAAGGCGGATCACCTCGACGTCGGGACGATTGATCAGCGCCACGATCCCGTCGATGTGGCCGTCACCGACCACGGCGACGACGTTGCCGAACTGCATTTCCGCACTGACTATCCTCGTTCCCATGACCTGGTTCCTCTCGTCGATGAGCACCCGCTTGATCGTGGGGAATTCCTTTCCCATCTGCTCCAGGTAGACGGTCTCGTTGTCCTGGAAGTTCTCGATCTCGTTGTCGATGCGCTTTCGCGACATGAGCAGTCCGCCCACGCTTGACACCATGAGCATCACCCGCTCCTTGAATGACATCTCCATCCAAAGCCGGTTGAACAGGTTTGCCGCCTCGGCGTCGATCAGCAACAGACTGGCGTTGATCTCCTTGGCCTCATCGGCGGCAGCCAGCATCTCGTTGCCGACCTCGCCCCCATACTGGCGGGCCATACGCTTCTGCATGAACGCCAGCAGCCTGTACGGCAACGGAACGTCCCCCCTCTCCCGAGGATGGCGGAGCGCCTCATACCGTTCCTGGTCGAGCTCGATGCCCACCGCACCAGGGTTCCTCTCTCGGATGACCTGTTTCACTTGTGCGGCGATGTCGAAGACGTGCCCGACCCCGACTAGCGTTATCATAGTGAGGCCAATGGATTCGAGATTATTATAAGACTCTTATCGCACCCAACTGCTGGCCAATTGAAAAGTCAGTTGCGTTCATGGATTGTCACTTTCTGCCTCTCCTATTCCTTTTCGAATCCCTCTCCTTCGCCTTGATGGCTAGGAAAATCCCCATTAGGAGAGCGAGAACTACCACCGCCCCGGCCAGGATCCATGTCCAGTCACTGTTGTCACGATCGGAACTGACCAGGTTGGCGGAGTGCTTGTTCCCGATGCTCGTGCTGTCCACGCTTATTCCTTCTGAATTCCCTGCGCAGGTGTTTCCATGGATGGTATTGTAAGCGCATTCCTGGAGTACGTAAATGCCCTTGCCGCCATTATCGTTGCAGGTATTGTTATCAATAGTGTTGTTCCCGCAATCCAGATAAAGAAATATCCCAGAATCGAAGTTAGCGTTGCAGGCATTACCCTGCACGGTGTTGTTGGAGCTGGCATTATAGAGATAGATGCCGTAGTATTTGTTCGACTGGCAGAGATTTTCGCCGATCATGGTGTGGTTCGATGAGTACAGATAGATCCCGTAGTGGCCGTTGCCGCTGCAGTCGTTGCCCTTGAGGACGTTCCCAGTACCCGAGCTATACAGAAAGATGCCTACCTCCTCGTTCCCGTCGCAGATGTTCTTTTGAATCGTGTTGTTGATGCTGGCACTGTAAAGGTACACCCCATAATGTTCGTTATAGTCGCAGCTGTTGCCAGAAATGTTGTTCGACCACGAACTGAACAGATAAACACCGTAATAGCTGTTGGAATCGCATGCGTTGAACGTGACGACGCTAGAGTGCGACCCGCCCAGGAATATGCCGCAGTAATCGTTGCCGCCGCAGATGTTGCCGGATACTGTGTCGTCACTAGATGAGTCCAGGAATATGCCATAGTAGCCGTTGTCGCTGCAGGTGTTCCCGTTGACCTCGCTTGAATTGGACCCCTCCAGGGTGATGCCGCTAAAGGTCGCGCTTCCGCAGGTGTTGCCCGTGACGGAGCAATTGCCAGAGACGCTGAGGAGTATTCCATGGTCGTCATTGTTGCAGACATTGTGAGTCAATGCGTTCGCCCCCGATCCGTACAGGTAAATGCCGTAGCTTTCCCCGCCGCAGATGTTGCCATCGACAGTATTCCCCGTGCTGGTCCCGCCAAGGTAGATCCCGGTGTTTGCGTTACCGCTGCATATGTTGTTCTGGACCTTACCTGACCTTGACGCATACAGATTGATCCCGTCGAAATCGTTATTGTTGCAGGTGTTGTCCTCTAAAACGAACGAGGCTGAACCGTAAATGAAGATGCCCTCACTGTTCTTATTGCAGATATTGTTCCGAATGATCACGGCGCCGGTGACGTTGTAGATGGTGATGCCTGTGCCATAACTGAACGGGAAACCGCCCACATCGGCGCAATCCGCTCCATAGAAGGAGCAGTTGGCGATAGTGAAGCTGGCCGTGACATTGCCTATGAACATAGCGTTGTAAGAATCCGTGGCGTTGATCTCTAGATTTTCGATGATGAACGGACTGGCCAAGGATCCATTTCCGGGCCATCCTTCAGCGGTTGCGGCGGAGATCAGGTCCAGGTCACTATCGATCCTGAAGGTTGAGTGATCGCTCAGATCCGCTTGGGTAGTCAGGCTGGCCCCTGCCCCTGTCCGGACCGTGACAGTGACATCGGTGGAGTGCACGAGCATGCTGGCCAGCGGGAACATGGAGAAGATGATCGAAATGGCGAAGATGACGCCCAATGTCATCATTACTTTCTTTTTCATCATGATGCATCCTAGTGCCAATAGTAGCAACTAGTATGTCAGGGGGATTTTTTCTGGTTATTTAGATGTGCCGGACTTTTCCACCGTTACCGTTCTCAGTTCACAATCTTTAATATCCAGGTCCATCCTGGGAGAGAGTATGCCGAACTCACGACATGACTTTGGATTGGTCGCATTCGATATGGATGGCGTCCTGGTCGACTATGAGTCCACGTGGACCTGGGTGCATGACCACTTCGGGGTAAAGAGCGAGGAGTCGATCAAGGCATTTGTGAAGGGCGAGATCGACGACATGGAGTTCATGCGCCGGGACATCGCTCTGTGGATCGACAAAAAGCCCAACTTATGCCTGTCGGACATCGACGCGATACTGGAACCGCTTCCGATAGTGGAGGGCATCCAGAAGACGGTCGACGAGCTGAGGTGGCACGGCATCAAGACGGTCATTGTGAGCGGCGGGCTTGACGTCGTTGCCAGCAGGATCGCCAAGCGCTTTGGCTTTGATGATTGGGTAGCTAATGGTTTCGCCTGCGACACTGCCGGAAAACTGACCGGCGAAGGGGTGCTCCGGGTGGAACTCGCGAACAAACGTCATGCAGTGGAGAAGTTCTCTTCCATATACGGCGTGGACCGGGAACACATCTGTAGCGTAGGCAACAGCTTCATCGACGTTTCGATGTTCGAAGCGTCCAGTCTGAAGATAGCGTTCAACCCGATCGATGATTATGTGGCCCATCAAGCCAACGTGGTGGTCCGCAGTGATGATCTGTCGGACATTCTGCCGCATATCTTAGGTCAGGATTTTGGTTTGAAGGGCTGAGCCTATTCCGGGAACCCATACTCTCCGATCAGGGGAACGAATAGAACGCCCCCCATATCCTTCTTTTTCATCTTGCCATTCTCATTGGTGACCAGATACAGTTCCTGATAGGTCCGCCCGCCCACCGGGATCAACATCCTGCCCCCTTCTCTCAATTGTTCAAAGAGGGGCGGAGGAACGTCTGGTGCCCCGCACGCGACGCTGATGCGATCGTACGGTGCGTATAGCGGACATCCCTTTGAGCCATCTGCCACGATGGTTGTGACAAGATCCGCATATCCAGCTGCTTCTAGGCTCCGCTTCGCGCTGTCCGCCAGGGACTGGATCCGTTCTATACTGTAAACGTGGCCATCAGGCCTGACGAGTTCGGCGATGACCGCAGCATGATAACCGGACCCGCCTCCGATCTCCAGCACCTTGAGCCCCGGGTGGAGGTCAAGACCGCTGGCCATCATTCCAACCATGTGCGGAGCGGAGATCGTCTGCCCTAATCCGATGGCCAAGGGGGAATCGACATACGCGACACTTTCCATGCTGGAAGGCAGGAAACGGTGCCGTTCCACTTTCTCCATGGCTACGGCTACCGTATCACCCTGGACATAACCGGATTCAACCAACTCGGCGACCATTCGTTTGCGCGCTTGCTCTGTACCCATTGGACCTTCAGGAGTATGTCGTCCTGGCCTTCTTAGCGTAGATGCGGACGATGTCCCTGGCTCGCACGGCGCCGCTCTTGGCCATCCCACCATCCGATGTCTTGATCGAATGGATGACCACTTCCTCGCGTCCTAGCGTCATCAGGTCCCCGACGAAGAACTCCTCATCGGGTGTGGCGGTGATGTCAATGGATAGCGTCTTGCTGCCCTTGTTCACTGCTATTCGAACCCTGACCTTATCAAACTTCTTCGCCCAGAGAGTGGAAATCTCCTCGGCCTTCGCTTTCATCACGCGGCGTCCGTCCACTTCTAGCCCGGTGATTAGCACCGGCATGTCCTCCACGAACATCTCGTCCTCGTACGAGACAAGGTCCCCCTGGGACATCTCGATCTCATAACGCTTGGAAGTACCCATCTCTGAAACTATGATCGGAACGAGCACCGCCTTCGGCTCCCGGACCACCGTCGTATAAACCTTTCCGCATTGCTGGCACTTGACGGTCGTTTCCAACACGTCACCTTCCTTGCTGATCCTGCCCCGCAGCACCTCGTGCACTGTCTTCTCTCCGCAATCCGGACATTCGAGGTTTAGGGCGTTCGGTACGTTCATATCACTCATCACGGCGATTAAGCTCTGTTCGGGATAAATCTATCGTTTCGACGGTCTACTTCGAACGGGGCATCGTGACCCGGGACAACGATGTCGGCGAATGCGATTATCTTCTTCATGCTCTTCAGGGCGGCCTCCCCGTCCGAAACGATTCCCGGAGCCACCCAGCGTCGCACGTTCTCGAACGTGGGGATAGCGTCACCCACGATCGCGTACTTACGCTCTGCCTCCACGAACACGCTCAAGGAGCCCGGCGTGTGTCCTGGTGTGTGCACCAGGCTGATGCCCGGGCATAGATCCTGGTCGGCTCCGACAGAGACGATCTTGCCCCGGGGCTTTTCCATCTCGTGGGCCATTTGGATAGCGTAACGGAACAGATCGTTGTTCGAGCAATGGTCAGAGTGAAGGTGCGTGTTCACGACGATGTCAACCTGGTCCGGGTCGACCTCGTTGGCGGAGAGCGCGGAGATCATCCTGGGCCGATAGTCTCCATCACTGGTGTCGACGATCATGATGTGCTCTGGCCATGTGACCATGGTGACTGACGAATGGGCTTCCAATATCGCCTTCCCATCCCTCACGATGCGGCCTTCGCACAGAACCTTGACCTTGATATCGCTCATTTCAGCTGAGATTCAAATCCACAAGAGCACTTAATACTGTTTCCCTTCCATTTCGGGTGGTTTCCACATTTAGGACAGACGGCGTGCTCTGCGAAGTACTCCAACCAGGCGTTCCTGACATCCGGTTTGGTCTCGCCCCGGATTCGTTCCAGCGCATCCTTCAGCTCCTTCGTGGTTGCCAGCGATTCCAGGTCGGTAACGTCCACCGCCCGGGGCGTTCTTGCCATCGATTGAGGATATAGGTGGGCTACCAGCATGCCGGCCAGGAAACCGCCGAAATGGGCTCCGAAACCGATCCCACCTCCCACGAGAGCGTTCGGCGTGGAGAACGCCAGGAACACCTGCCAGGCGAACCAGGAACCAACCGCCAGCCACACTGATACTGCCGGGAGGAATATGATCAACAGGAACATGGGGACCTTGTCCCGGGGGTAGAGCAACAGCATCGCGCCCATGACACCGGCGATCGCCCCTGAAGCGCCGATCATTAGATTCGAGGAGCCGCTGAGGATGACCGATTCAACCAGCGTGCCAGCCAGACCGGCGATGAAATAGGTCGCCACGAACTTGTTCTTACCCACCCTCTCTTCGTATGAGTTTCCAATGAGGAACAGGAAAAGCATGTTCCCAATGACGTGGAAGAAACTGGCATGGATGAACAGATTGGTGAATACCGTATACAGGTTCTGACCGGTGGAGAAATAGGTCGCCCGGAAACCAAGGTCGGTCTGGACCGAGGTCAGCCCGCCTGGGGTCACCGGGGCCAAGATGGTTAGCATGAAAACGGCGAGGTTGGCCACGACCAGTATGTTCGTGTAGCTGAACCGTTTCATGAACCCGATCACGACCGCTATTAGCATGACGGCGAAGGCTATGACCGATATCGTTTCCATATGGCTCGGACGCCATCAAGCGCTCGAACACTTAATATTATTTCGGAAACATCGACATGAATCCGTGCCAATCAATTTATCCCACCATCTAGAATGGGGTCTGAAGGAAGCGCTATGAAACTAGACACGACGATAGCCGTGAATTGCCTGGAGAGTGTTTATTGCCCCTCCGACGATACGTTCCTCCTGATCGATGCACTCGAGGTCATGCCAGGCGACCGTGCGCTGGAGATCGGATGTGGCAGCGGGCTCGTCTCGCTGCATCTCGCCAAGGCCGGGGCGGAGGTGACGGCGGTCGATGTGAACTATGAAGCGGCGATATGCGCCAAGGCGGCGGCTGGTCTGAACGATCTAAGGCTCAAGGTGATCCGGTCAGACCTTTTTCAGAACGTGCATGGCTGTTTCGACCTGATCGTGTTCAACCCGCCCTATCTCCGGGGAGAAGGCACGGACGTGAGCGACCTGGCATGGGCAGGCGGGAGGACCGGAACGGAGACTTTGGGCAGATTCCTGGAGCAGGCGCCGGAGCATCTGAACCTGGGGGGAAGGATCGTGGTGATTGTGTCGTCCGATATGGAAAAGGTCCCGCTCAAGGAAATTCTCGACCCGTTCCTGGTCAGGGAGCTGAGGGCACAGCACCTGTTCTTCGAGGAGCTCCGGGTGCTGGAACTCCGCCCGCGCGAGATCATGAGCTGAGCAGTTTCTCTATCTCCTTCTTCAGCAGTTCGTTGATCGTTTTGCCATCCACCTTTCCGCGTAGCTCGGCCATCGCCGGGGCCATCAATGGACCGATGGCGGCCATCTTCTTCTCCCTGACGAAGTGCTCTCGCTCCTTGACCAATTTGGCGATGATCGCGCCCGCCTCCCCGCTGTCGACCTGCATGACGCCCAGGGCCTCGATCGACGCCTTGACATCCTTGCCATTCGCCACGTGCCGCAGCAGGTCCGGAAGAGCTTCTTTGGTGTATTTGCCTTTGATCAGTCCGTCGAACAGTTCCCTTATGGAATCGTCCGATATCGAAGAGACGTCCATTCCTTCCTTCTCCAATTCCGGATAGGTGTTCAGGAACGTGCGTGCGGCCACGCCCGCCAGGTCCCGGGCCGCAAGCTCCTCGAACAACTGATCGAACCCTTCCCTGACGATCTGGGCGGCCTGCTGCTTGTGGACGCCATAGGTGTTGACGAAACGATTGATGGTCTGTTCGGGCAGTTCCGGCAGGTTCGATGCGATCTCTGCCATGCGCTCTGGAGTGATTGGGATAGGCCGGACATCGGTCTCCGGGTACATCCGACCCGCTCCGGGCAGCGGTCTCGAGAACGCGCTGCTGCCGTCCGGCTGAGGGTCCCGGGTTTCCTCCGGAACGCCTTCCAGAGCTGTCCTGGCGCGTTCCACCGCCGCCTTCAATGCCGCTTCCGCCTTGACCGGGTCATCGGCGCATATGGCGAAAGCATCACCGTCTTCCAGCGCCATCGCCGCCCTAAGCTCGTTGACCGTTTCGGGCGTGATTCCATAGCCAGGGAGCTCGTCCGAATGGAAGATGCCCATGACCCCCCGAGTACGGGCGTGTTGGGCCATCTCCGCCCCCAGACGGAGCTTCCCATCCGCGCTCTTCATGACCCCAATGAAACCGGGAAGCTTGATGCCCAGCACCTTACCGCTCTTGGCCAACGCCGAGATAATGACCTTTGACTTGGACGATGCGAAAATGGCAGTGTAATCGACCACTTCGCCGATCACTTGCGTCACGCCCCTTTCCTTTAGCATGCCCCTGATCTTCAGGAGGGCTCTCTGCCTCTCGACCTCCTTATCGACGTATGTAGGCAGCAATTTCAGGTCCTGGACGCCTTTGATCTCCACCCTCGCCCCGCCCGGGATGGAGATGTTGACGTCCTCTCGGATCGTTCCCAGGCCACGTTTCACCTTCTTCGTTGCACGCAGTATCGAGCCAAGGCGCTGCGCCACGTCCTTTACTGTTTCGCCGTCGTGCATGTCCGGACCGGTGGCGATCTCTATAAGCGGAATTCCCAATCGGTCCAAACGGTAGGTGACCTCGCTGGCCTTGGTCTCAACCTTACGCGCCGCGTCCTCCTCAAGACAGATCGAGAGGATGGAAATGGACTTCCCGTTAACATCCAGTATGCCGTCTGTCGATATCAGCGCGGTCCTTTGGAAGCCGGATGTGTTTGAGCCGTCGATGACTATCTTACGCATATAGTGCACTTCGTCAACCGTCCTCGCCTTCAGCAGGGCAGAGACTATGAGCGATGCCTGGACCGCGTCCTTGTCCGCATCGTGTGGGGGCTCCTCGTCCGCTTCCACTAGGCAGCATCTCGATCTTGGCGCCTGGTACCTGAAGCTCATCTTCCTCGCTGCCTGTGCCAACACCGCCCGGTCGATCTCACCTAGCTCGGACTGCGACGGCCTTAGCCGGCGCAAAAGGGTGAATCCCTCTTCCTCCACCAGATCGGATTCGCAGGAGCAGAACAGCTTCTTCGTGCTAAGCTGCTGGTGTATCTCGATGCCGCAGGTCAGTTCGTGTTCAACCATCGATCTCCCTCCTTTCCGTGATCTCGCCGCGGAGATTCGTCGCCATCAATCTGCGGACGTTATCATCATCCGAGGTCTGACCCATAACCCACATCAGTTTGACGTAGGCGGTCTCGGGCAGCATGTCCTCCCCAGGAATGACGCCGGCGGTGATTAGATCTCTCCCGGTGTCATAGACGTTCAGGTTCACTCGACCATAAAGGCACTGGGAGGTCATGACGATCTTGGTCCCGGCCTTAATTGCCTTGTCGATCGCCTTGACCATGTCCTTGGAGACGTGACCAAGACCGGATCCAGCGATGACCACGCCGTGATGTGAGGCGAGCACGGACTCGAAGGCCACGGGGGACATCCCAGGATAGAACTGCAGGAGTGCCACGTTAGCGTCCATCCCGTCCCTGAGGGTTACCTTGCCCTCGGACCGTTTCTGATGGTCTCCCAAGTACTCGATGCCACCCTCGAATCCGATGCGGGCCACCGGACTGCTGTTCACGCTGTGGAAGGCGTCACGCCGGCTGGTGTGCATCTTGCGCACCTTGGTGCCGAGATGGACCGCCCCGGCCGTATCCGATGACGTCTCGTGCATGAGCACGTAGACACCGGCGGCGTCTCCCTCGACGATGAAGCGGGCGGAGGAAACGAGATTGGTGTGAGCGTCCGTCGAAGGCCGGTCGGAGGACCGCTGTGCCCCTACCAGAACGACCGGCTTGGTCAGACCTTCGAGCATGAAGGAGAGAGCCGCCGCGGAGTAACCCATGGTGTCCGTGCCGTGCGGGACAATGCACCCATCGACGCCATCGTTCAACCGGTCGGCGATCGCCCCGGCGAGCTTTTGCCAATGGTCGACGGTCATGTTCTCGCTGAAGATCGAGAAGATCACCTCGGAGCGAACATTGCATATGTCTGCTATCTCCGGCACGGCAGCGACCAGGTCGTCTGCCGAGAGTGCCGGGTGCACCGCACCAGTGCGGTAATCGACATAGGAGGCGATGGTTCCCCCGGTGCCGAGAACCGCCACGTTCTTCTTGTCCTTGGAGGGATGCATATGGTGCGGCTTCCTTTCCTTCGGCTGGACCTTGGAGATGATATCGATAACGGTATCGGGACCGGTCCTGATACCGACGTTGTATCCCGACTTGAGCTTGACCACGATCACTTCCGGATCGCTGAACTCATGATGGGGCATCAGTAAGCCCCGATACTCCCGGCCGGTGTCCTTAACCAGAACGGTGTCGCCTTCCTCGGCGTTGAGCGAGCGGAGAACGTCAAGGAGTCTTTGAGAATAACCCATCAGATGCACCTGGCGTAGAATGCGCGTTCGCTTCTTAATCATTTTGCGCGCTTGGGCTGATGGTCAATTCCAAAAAAGAAGAAAGAAAAGGGGTTGGAAAGGGGTTTCTTGTCACTTCTTCCGGATCCGCAGAACGACTACGATCACTACGAGAACGACGACCAGACATATGATCAGCAGCAGTGGCAGCAGGATCGAGTCGATCATGCTCTTCTCCGCCTGGGCATATACCGTCTGGACCTGGCTTCCGTCGACCGTCTGGGAGATTGCCTTTCCGTCGACCGTGGCGTTGACCCAGTATGGGGCGGAAACGCCCTGTTTGCCGTTGGCGTTCTGTGTCCAGCCGATCACATCAGCCAGGAATTGGCCGTTGCTTGCAGTGACACCGCTGGCGATCAGCTTGCCATTCCCATTGACCACCGTTACCGGTGCACCGGAGACCAGCTTGCCATCGGCATCCTTGACGATCACGGTGAACTGGTTGAGCCAGGTCATCGTTCCGCTGTCCTCGACCTTCTGCTTGCCGTCCAAGCTGGTGGTGGTCATGCTGACGTTGCTCTTGTGCACTGAGTAGACGTCGAACCTCGATGCGTTCAGCGCGGAATTGGATATCGCTGCGCTGGAATCATCCAGGAACACCGCATCGTTGACGCACTGGATGCTTGCACCGGTTAACGTCAATCTCGAGTTTATCGCGTAAATGCCGTTGTACACGAAGGTCGGGATGGTGATATTCCTCGAATCCAGGTTCTTGTTCAGCCACTGGAGGACGATCACATTGTTCTTAACGGTGTCACTGAAGGATACTGACGAGTTCTCGGCGTACATCGCATAGGTCAGCATTCCGTAGCTGTTGTCCTTGGCGGCCACTTCCGAGTTGACGGCGTAGACACCGACGTGGTTCAGCAGCATGGAGGTCAATTCCGACAGGAGACTGGAGTACATGGGAACCCCCAGGCCCTCACTTTCCAGCCCCTCCGTCACGGACGATGTGTCCATGTAGCTCAGGACCAGGGAGAGCACGGTGGAGTACTGTGCCACCTGATCGACCAGGCGGGCATAGCCGATCTCATTGTCCTCGATTGAAACGTTGCAGTTGTATACGAATATCTCGGTCCGGTCCAGCAGGAATATGTTGGCGTGTATCCTGCCTGCGACACCCTCGGCGTAGACTCCGGCCACGGTGTTCAGTGCAAAGATATTGTCCACTACATTGTCCAGGTTCGAGTTTCGGGCATAGATGCCGCGCTCATTCAGGACAATGTGGCAACTCTTGATTATTGGCTCCGACCCGTTATCGATGTATATTCCGTCCATTCCGTTCATCGCGATCGTGGTCGAGGAAATGGTCGGTTTGGATCCGTCGACACGGATTCCGTTACGGTCATTGTTGCTGATGGTACAGGCGGTGATCTTGGCCGTCGATGTGTTGGCCAGGTATATCTCGGACCATCCCATCGCGGACGAGCTGGTCATCTCCAGACCACCGTACACCAGGAACAGGCCCATGCCGTTGTCGGTGTACATGTTGGAGTTCCGTACGATCAACGATCCGCCGAAATCGACCGTCAGCATGGTGACGCCGGTGTCGGCCTCTGCGATGGTGAAGTCGTTGACGGAATCAATGGTAAGCACTCCAGTGCGCAAGATCTCGAGGTTGCCTCCGAGGAACACGTCGTTGTCCCTGACGGATGCGGCCGCATCGATCACCCACTTCACCTGGCTGCCCACGGTGTATCCCTCGTCGAAGGCGGGTACGCTAATGCCGTCGTTCATATTCGTCTCGAATAAGCCGTTGTACATCGTCACACCGTTGCTGGTGAGTATCCGCAGGCCATATCCGACATTGTGCGTGATGGTGTTGTTTCCGATCACGATGTTCGTCGAGGCCAGGTTGTCCGCGAGTCGGATACCGTCTCCCTGGTTCTCAGTGATGATGTTGTTCTCTACCACGGCGTTGCTTTGCTCAACTGTCAGCGCAGTGGTGTTGGTCCCGGTCACCCTGTTGCCGGTCACAAATATGGTCCCGTCTCCCGATCCGATGACCTGGATGCCGAAGTCTCCCTTGGCGACAACGTTGTGCATGACGGAGACCGGGGTGCTCAACGTAGCTTGCCCGTTGAAGGATGTGCTATCGAACTCGAACGGTGCGTTGACCAGTATACCTACTCCGGTCTGGCCGTTCAGTTTGACATTGTTGCTTTCCACCGTAATGCCTGCCTTGAGGGTGACGCTGCCATCCCAGTAGTGGGCATATAGATCGTAGTCCTCTACGAAGATGCCATGGTTGTTCTTCCCGAGCATGGTCAGGACGTTATTGTTGATGTTCAGGTCAAACTCCAGTACGGCCATCGAGTGGGAGTTGTCGACATCCACATAGGTCTGGTATCCATCGTTGTACACTTCGATCCCGTGGTTGTTGTTGCCATCCATCACGATGGTGTTCCGGACGATGTTCAGACCGCCATTGAGGACGAAGGACGCAAGCCAGCGGGACTGAGCCTGAGCATATACGTCATTCTCATGGTCGAAATAGATGCCTATGCTGCCGTTCCCCTTCATGTCAATCGTGTTGTCCCTGAAGGTGATGGCACCGGAGACGACGGTCGCATTTCCGGCGTTGCTATCAGCATAGAGGTTGTCACCATAGATGTACAATCCATAGAAGGACTCCCCGAAGCCGGTCACCTGGTTGTTCGCGATCAGCTGCGTCCCAACGGTCGCCGAGGCGCTTCCGCCAAAGGCGGCGTTGGCATAGACATCAGGATCGTACTCGATACCGTAGGCGTCCGCACCGTACAGGACCGCTGTGTTGCGGAGGACCTGAATGTTACCCATCGTAGCATTTGCCCACTTGTTGCCTTGGGTCGATCCCGCGACATTTGCATCTCCTTCCGCCCAGAAGTAGATGTAGTATTGCTCGGAGGAGCCGGTGGAGTCTGTCAGCGTTGCCATGTTATCAGCTATCAGGACATCTCCGCTGTAAGTGGCGGTCGAGACCATCTTTGCCAGCCTTACTTCGGCCGTTGCCACGATCTCGATGTTGTAGCCTTCGTAGTCATAGACGCTCACGGTGTTGTTCGAGACAGTGAAATCTCCGATAATGAGCCCCTTAGCATTGTCGTATGAAGCGACGTAGTTCTCCGCATAGAATGCGCGGTTGTTCTCCTGGACGATGGTGTTTCTCAGTATGTCGACTTTGCCAGTGAACGTTCCAGTTGAGTTACCCCTTACGATGAGGTCCCTCCCCATATCCATCCCGTAGCTGTTGCCGACCTGGACGAAGTTGTCACGGATCACGATGTTGCTGGTGGTCGAGATGGTCCCGTTGTTCGTCGCCTCTGAGCGGGAGTAAACTTGGATTCCATGTATGGCAACGTCCAATCCTTGGTTGTTGCTCACCAGTACGTCACCGGTAGTAACAACCGTGGACTTGCCGTTCGCGTTGTAGCCCAGATTGACGTTGATCAGGTCCCCGCAGATCTCGGCCACATTGTCATCGACATTGATCACGCCACTGATCGTTAACCGTGCATTGCCATAGGAATTCAGGCCGTCCCGGTCGATATCGATCATCCTTCCCGATGCCTGGTTAACGGTGTTGCCGGTCGCGATGACCGAGCTAGTGAAGACGGAGGTCTTGTATCCATTGGCACTGACGCGGTCAAACACATACAACCCTTTTCCAGTGAGAGTGGTCATCACGTTGTTGGTGCAGACCACGTTTCCTTCGAGGGAAACGGACGAGTTGAACATGTTGGTGGCGGATATCTGCCTGTTGATCATGAACGCGTTGGCAGCGTTCACGATTCTGTTCGAGTCTACCAATATCGCACCCGATATCCCGGTGGTGGCGTTGTTGGCAGCATTGACTACCAAGGTCATCGCGACACCGTCGGAGGCGTCTGTCCGAATCGTGTTGCGTGAGATTTCGATCGGCATGGTCAGAGAGGCCGAGCCTCTCAGAACCGCACTCTCGCTCAGGGTCAGCTCAATGCCTGTTCCCAGGGTGGAGTTGATCTTGTTGTCCAAAACCTTAAGGTTGCTGGTCAGGACCAATGTCGCATCGTTACCGGCAACAAAAGTGGGGTTGAAGACCACACCGTTGTTGACCAGTTGTGCACCTTCGTTGCCCTGTACAAGGACATCCCCCTTTATGTTCAGCTTCGACCATTCCATAGCGGTGTATACAGCACCATAGACGGAGATACTGCCAGCGACATCAACGTTGTTATTTACGATGGTGGCGGGATCCGTGATGGTAGCTTCCGAGTGTTGTGTCAGGGTGACTGTGCTCGTCGATAGGAATGTTGGTGTTGCTCCGATGTTCACAATGTTGTTATCGGATATCACCGTGCCTCCGTTGACCGTGAGATGACCGTAGCCAGCAGAGGTGACGCTCAGAAGCTGGTTCAAGAATGGCCCAGATCCCAGGGTCACTGTGTTGTTGGATATCTTCTGGGTTCCAGTATATGTGATGGTGTCGTTGTAGGCACTTACAAGGTTCAAGACCCGGTAGATGATGGCCCCGTTGACGACGTCCAGCATTCTGTTGTTCTCAACAAGGATGTTGCTACTGAACGTTCCTGTTGCATTGTCACCGGTTGAACCGATCTTTTGGATGACGATCGCATCGGAGGTCGTGGTGAAATTGTTCCCAGTAATGGTCAACGGATCATTGATCGATGATGTCTTCTGCCCGGATGCGACGAGCTGTGCAACATTCTGGATTCCGAATCCGGAAACCTGTCTCAGGTCATTGTTCAGGATATTGATGACGTCATTCACATGAACAGCATTGTCATGTTTTATTGAGGGGCTGGCCAGATCGGTGACCACACCGACGTCGCTGATTGATATCGCATTTCCGCTGTTGAATCGGTTCAGGTTGATCGTGGTGAAGCCCGAGAAGGTCGCTGTCGAGTTTTGACCTGCATAGGCGTAATGAGCAAGGGAGATAGCTGAGACAGCCCCGGTGTTGAAACGGTTGTTGTTAATGACGACATTTCCGTTCAGAGTGACCGAGGCATTCTCGCTCGAGACAGCATATTCGCTGATCTGGATAGCGTAATCCGATAGTCCAGGTCCGAAGTAGTTGTTGGTGATCGAAATCGGGGTCACATAGGAGACCACGTTGTTCGCATTTGATTGAACGGTAACGAAACCAAGGATGTCCATCATTCCGATCTGGGTGAATTCACAGTTGGTCACCGTCAGGTTCCCGTTCTTGGAAGCGATATTGAAATTGATAGCGGTTGACGATAGGTCCGAGAACCTCGAGTTGATGAAGACCCCAGTGTTCTGGACGTTCATGCCCGTAGCGTTGTTGAATTTGACAAAATTGAAGCTTATTACCGAGTTGCCATGACCAGATATGCCACTCCATGTCGTGCTGTTCTGAGTGAAATTGACCATGTGCGCGGCATTGCCGGATGCTACTAATGACCCGTCAACGAATATAGTTGTACCCAGGTCCGCTTTCACAGTGACATTCGGGCCCACCGTCAAGGTGACCCCGCTTTGCACCGTTATGGTGTTGTTGACGATGTAAGGAGATCCTGTGTCGTCCCAACCCGTGTTGGTTGAAATGTCCTGGTATACATATGTCGGCCCTGCTGCGCTGGCGCCTGAAGCGCTGATGAGCAACGCAAATGCGCATACGAATAGTAAAGCCCCAACCAAGAGGAATCCTTTTCGTCCTGCGAACTGTCGAAGAGTTGGCCTGGTCTGAACTGAATCTGCTGAATACGTACAAGTCCCTCCCTAAGAATTGACGAAATAGCCAAATTTTGTCATTTAAACCTATTGTCTTAAATTTTAAGGAACGAAATAATAGGTCTTGAACCGCGAAAATTATTAATTCCCAGAGGGTCCCACTCACTCGCGTTGCATTATTATGTTATATTCATTATTTAATACATGAAAATTCGATAATCGTTGCACGGTTGAACAATATCCATCCATGGCAACCGTTAAGTCAAGATTCTTCATCTACCGTTCGTGCACAAGATCAAGAGCATCGGCATGGAGCATGACGTGCTGGCGGAGAACGCGCACCTGGCCGAGCACAATCATGAAAGACTGGCGGCCAAAGGCATACGGTCCGTCGACGTGATGGGTTCGATCGGTTCCGGTAAGACTGCAATGATCATCAAGATGGCCACCCTGCTCAAGAAGAAGGGGATAGGGGTGGCTGTCATCGCCGGCGATGTGACTGGCGAGGACGATTACAAGCGGTTCAAGGAGGCGGACATCGAAGCCTACAACGTCAACACCGGTAAGGAGTGCCACCTGGAGTCCAACCTGATTGAGCGCACACTGGACAGGATGGACCTGGAGGGTATCGGTTTCATCTTCATCGAGAACGTCGGGAATCTGGTTTGCCCGGCCGATTTCCCGCTCGGCACGGATGCGCGCATGGTCGTAATCTCGGTGACCGAGGGTGATGACATGGTTCGAAAGCATCCGATGATCTTCACGTCTTCCGATGTGGCGGTATTGAACAAGGTCGACTTGGCTGGTTATATGGAGGTAGATGTTGAGGTGCTCAAGTCGGACTACTCCAAGATCGTCAAGAACAAGCCGTTGTACCTGACCAGCGTCAAGACAGGTGAGGGCATAGAGGCGGTAATGAAAGCGATCGGCGCTTAGATGTAAATATGTTCTCGCTGGCCGAAGATCATCCCGGTCAGTCGACCGATCCGCCAAACATCCTTTTTATTAGGCGATATCCATTGTCCTGACCGATCGGAATGAGAATACTTGTGGTAGGAGGGGGCGGCAGGGAGCATGCCATCGTCAAGGCGCTCGACCGGAGCGGGGCTGAGATCTATTCTGCGATGAAGAACCGCAACCCGGGGATCGCCAGGTCGAGCAAGGACATTCTGCTTACCAAAGAGACCGACACATCGAAGGTGGCTGAGTTCGCCCTCCGGACTAGCGTCGAAATGGCCGTCATCGGACCGGAAGCGCCGCTGGAAGCAGGTCTGGTTGACCTCCTTGAATCGAAAGGGATCCTTTGCGTCGGGCCGACAAGAATGGCGGCCAGGATCGAGACGTCGAAGAGTTTTGCAAGAGAGGTCATGCGAAAGCACCGAGTTCCTGGAAATCTGGATTTCCATTCGTTCGATGACCCGAAGGTGGCGAAATCCTTCGTAAAGGATATGGACATGGAGGTAGCGGTCAAGCCAATAGGCCTGACCGGCGGCAAGGGAGTCAAGGTCCAGGGAGAACATCTGAAGACCAAAGAGGAAGTCTGCGAGTATATCGATGAGATCTTCGACAAGCACATCGGGGGAGCCGGAGTTGTCCTGGAAGAGAAGGCGATCGGCGAGGAGTTCACACTGCAATCATTCTGCGATGGACGTGACATCGCCCCGATGCCGCTAGTACAAGATCATAAGAGGGCGTTCGAAGGGGACGAGGGTCCGAACACCGGGGGCATGGGATCGTACTCGGACGCCGATCATCTGCTCCCTTTCGTCCTACGGGCTGAATACGACAAAGCAGTGGAGATCGTCAAGAAGATGATCGCGGCGATGAAGGAGGAGGGCTTTCCGTACAAAGGCGTCCTTTACTCCCAGTTCATGCTCACCCGGGATGGCCCTAAGGTCATCGAGTATAATGCCAGGTTCGGCGACCCGGAGGCGATGAACGTATTGACGTTACTTTCCTCCGACTTCACCGAGGTGTGCAATGGCATTACTGGCGGGCATCTTAACAAGGTCAAGGTGACATTCCAAAACAAGGCCACCGTATGCAAGTATGTGGTCCCGCAGGGATACGGATTGGAATCCAAGGCAGGTTTGCCGATCGAGGTCGACGAGGCGGCGGTCGAGAGAGAAGGGGCCTGCTTATACTATGCCATGGTCGACGAGGTCAACGGCAAAGTGTTGACCACATCGTCCCGGGCCGTAGGGGTGGTCGGTGTCGACGAAGATCTGCAGAAGGCAGAGGAAGCGTGCGAACGGGCCCTCCGATTCGTCAGGGGGGAGGCCGTCTACGTGAGGCATGATATTGGCAAGAAAGGGATCGTCCAGCGCCGCAAAGATCACATGGACGCCCTGAGAAGATAAATAACAGAGCAAATCATAAGGTCAACCATGAGCAATCTGGACGACATCGTCGCGAAGATACAGGAGAGACTTGACGAGAAGGACACCGTCAGGGAGATCGCCATCAAGTCGTCCAGGGCAACGACCCGGTTGGCCTCAGGGGTCGTCCATGGGATCCACAAGAAGGAGGACGTGGAGAACCTAATGGCGGAGACCATGGATGAGTCGCAGCGTTTGAAATCATTGCTGGATGAGCACCCTGACATCTGGCATTCAGGCATTGTGCAGGATGCCCTGCAGGAGGTCGCCGAGGCTGCCATCGTCCTCAATATCACCAAAGGGCTGGACATACCAGAACCGGACGAACTGGACATACCGGTGACCTCATATCTGATGGGTTTCGCTGACGCCATCGGCGAACTGAGAAGGTTCGCATTAGAGGCACTCAGAGAAGGACGAAATGATGATGCCGTCCGGTTCCTAGAGATGATGGAGGAGATGTTCCTGATCCTGATGAAGTTCGATTATCCTGACGCGATCGTTTCCATCCGGCGGAAGCAAGACATTGCACGCTCCGTTTTGGAAAAGACCCGTGGAGAGGTAGCGGTGGCGGTCAGCATGAGACGGTTGGAGACAAAACTAGCCAGTCTTGATAAGAAGCTCTGACCTGGCCTTCGCTGAGTTCTTGAATTCCAAAAATATGGAAATGGGAAATGGTTTTCCTTATTTCTTCTTGCGTGGTGCCGGCCTGCGATAGGTGAGGAACACCACGAACGCAAGGACGACGAGAGCCACCCAAAGCAGCGCATTGGTCGTTCCATATCCAGACTCGTTATAGTAGAACGTGGTCGTCTGGACCGTCCCTCCCACATCGAACAGCACGAAAGTGGCGGTCGGATCGATCTCCACCCTCAACACATGCGATCCTGAGCCCAGGCTTGTCGTCGTCCAATTATACGTTACCAATTTTGTGGATAGCGCGGTGACGGTCACATTAGCGACGTATATCTGGATATCGTCCACATAGAAGTAGACTGGGATGTCCGTCACGGTCATGTTCCCGGTGTTCTTGATGGTCGCCGAGAGCACGACCGGGTTGACGACCTTGACGTTGATGGTCTTGATCGTACTGTTACTGACCGTCCCGTTCAGGCTGGTCGAGGTGGCGTTGACCGAGATGGTCAGGTCCCCCAGGACCTTCGGCGTCGTCAGATTGAGCTTGAAGACCCCGGTCTTCGAGCTGGCCGACCCAGGTATGAGCGTGGCGTTGTTAGCCGCAAAGCCGGTCATGGTGACCTTGTACGAGTACGTGCCATTGGTTGGCTCAGCCGGACCGCCCACGACCGTGATCGTGTACTGGGTTACCCCGCCGAGGCTGACCACTGCCGGACCGTCGATCGAGGCGAAGAGCGCTGTCTCGCCCTCTGCCAAGACCGGCGTCACGAATGTTGACGCCACGATCATGCACACTATCATCGTCAACGAGATCAGCGCTTTCTTCGTGTGAACACCCCCTTCTTAATGGAAAGGTAGATCAGGAGCAGGAACAGCACCATCACTATTGCCAGAAGGATCGTGGTCTCCAAAGGCACGGTCACCGCAGATGATGACGTCTTGTCCCCGGTCACGCTCAGGCCATTGCTCGGTATGTTGACGTTAGGCAGCTCCGGCGAGAACACGTAGTTATATGACGTGGTTTCGTTCCCAGCGGACTGGATCAGAATGGTCACGCTCAGGTTCATGTCTGGGTTTACCCGGGTGGGCACCATCGAGAACTCGATGTACTTGAAGCTCTGACTTGTGACGGTCACATTCACGCTGTCCACATAGTTACCGGTGCTCTTCAGCGAGACGTTCCAACCTTGCGTTGCCAGGAGGTCCTTGTTGACCACATTTATCAGATAAGTGTCGTCTATGTTTCCGTTATTGTTGACCTGGATCTGGTAACGGTAGTTCGCTCCATCATTGGCATAGACCTGGTTCTGCGTCGCGTTGACCTCGAACCGAGGTACGATGGTCACGTTCGCCAGCGTGCTGGCGACCACGGACGCGTCATTGGTCGAGGTGGCCATGAAGGTTATCGAGTTCGCGGTCACCTTTACCGCCTTGGATGGCGTTATCGTCATCTGGATGGTGGCGACCCCTGAAGAACCGAAGTCTAGGCTTACGTTCTTTTGCGACAATGTTATGTTCCAGCCAGTTAAAGACGCGGCTAGGTTGTATAGATCGGCCAGATCGCCGGTGTTGGTCACCGTGATGTTGTATACGGCGGTCTCATTGGCGTTCAGAGTTGCTCTCTGAGCCGGGTCCCAGTAGACCTTGACACTGCGCGTGTTATCACGTTCCAGGACAATGCTGGCGGACGAGTCGGTCGTCAGGGTAAGCTGGTAAGCCTTCGAGTATTGGACATTGGTTCCCTGCTCGATAACGGCCGTCGAAGCCTTGAACGAGTAGCTTCCAGCGGGAAGATACGCGGCGAAGGTTCCATCAGTGGCGGTACCTAGGGTCACGTTTCCTGCGGCGTTAAAGACCAGGCTTGCTTTTACCGGGGTTGCTCCGATAAGCGTGGTGCCGGAATATTTGATCGCGGGCACCAATTGGAGGTTCACCGTCTGGATCAGGAGATTAGATATCGTTACCTTGCCCAGGAACACCCCGCTCAGCCCGGTGCCGTTTGCATATACGTTATATGTGCCTGGGGCCAGCGAGACGCTGATCGAACCGGCAACCGAGGTATAGTTGGACCATATCGCCGTGGCGGAATCGGGGGCGAAGGTGATGGTCCCTCCGACAGCACTGCCCCCGGGAGCCGACATCGTGCCGGTCACGGTCGTGTTGTCGAGTGCCCGGACCGTGTCCAGGTTCAACGGGAATGTGCTTGTGCCGACGTTGATCGTGGTCTGGTTGGTGTACCTAAGATAGCGTTGAGATCCGTCGACCACACCGACAGTGCCCAGGTCCACATTGACCGTCAGCTGTCCATATGGCATATACACTCCAAGGTAACCGGTGGCACTGGTCATGGCGTTGTACTTCGCACCGTTCACGGCGGTGAAGGATATGGGGGCGCTGGCGTTCAGCGCATTTCCTCCGTACCGCACCTGTACCTGAACCAGGCTGGACGGCGAAGCCACAATGTCGAAGGTGGTCGGTCCGGCGATGGTGGTGGTGTTGAAGAACGCATTGTGACCGGATGTGAAGTTCACATCGCTGTAGACCCCATAAACTCCGGTCCTGAGGTAGACACTGTATGCTACCCCGGCATTCAGAGTCAGCGTCTTGGTGTCCAGACCGGCGAAGGTCAGCTTGGTCACGCCGTTAGGAGATATTACACCAGTGACGAGGACACGCTCCACGACTGCCATATCGAACGGTATCGGATCATGCCCTATGAGCACGGTGAGCGGCACGGTCTCGGCCTGCAGCTGGTACCTGTTGCTGATGCTGGCGGTAACGTTCTCGTCGATCGTGATGTTGTACTGTCCAGGACGGACGCTCAGAGTCAACAAGCCGGCGGTTGTCGTCACACCCTTGATGGTGATCGCCCCCTTGCCGACCGCGGTCAGCGTCACGTTCAGAGCCTTCGTGGGTGACCCGCCGTTGAGCGTCACCGTCATGGAGACGGTACGGTTCGTCGGAACGAGCTTGATGTTGTTGACCGCAGAAGTGTTGAAGTCGGTGTATGTGAAGCTGTTGTTCACATAGTTCAGGAACGACTCGGTCAGGGTGTACGTGCGGTTGATCACCAATGGAATGCTATAGGCGCCGGTGCTGTCGGTATAGAAGGTGACGTAGTTGCCGGACGGGTCGGTGACCGTGATGGTCACGTTCCCGACCCCTTCTGTCGAGCCCATCGTTCCATCAAAGTTGGCATCGAACCAAACCTTGCCGGAAATTGTGGCGGCATTCTCCAGAGTGATGTTCCGAACACCAGCCACGGGAATCGTCACATCCGCCCAGAAGACCGAAGTGCCTTTGTAGGCATATACTGAATAACTGCCTGGTGGGAGCAACACGTTGAGTCCGCCGGTCGTGTTCGAGACTGCATTGATCGTCGCCGGACCGGTCTTGGACCGGATGACGAATTGAACGCCACTGACCTGCGAGGTTGAGACCACGTTCAAACTGGTCGTGCTCCCTTCCGATAGGATCAGGTTCTTCGTCACCGAAGTGGCGGTACCGGTCACGGTGGAGAGGGCGACGAGCTGGACGCCATTGACGGTAGCGAACGAATATATCGTATAGTTGTCGAGAGGCACCGTTATCGAGTAGGCACCATGGACATTCGCCTCCGTCCAGATCTGTCTCTTACCGTTCATTATCTCGAGTTGGGCGTATTGGACTGGGTTGCCGTTAATGGACACATGCCCGCTCAGGGTCATGGCGGAGTAGACCGTGAGAGCCTTGTTGAGCGTCTCCCCCGCGGTAAGGCTATAAGTCTCGTCACCCAGGCTCATCAGTTGGTTCGCCGCCTTGAGCGTGTAGTTGCCGGAGAACAGCAGGTCGAACGTGAACTGCCCCGTCACGCTTGTCGTGGTGTTGATCAAGCGCGACGTCGTCATGTCCTTCAGCTGTAGCTCGACGTTCTGGGCGACCTCGCCGGACGGGAGCATGATCACTCCTTTTACTTGGGACGGTTTGATCGCCAGGTCCTTGGTGATGTTGCCGTTGCTCGGATTCAGGTCGACGGTCAGGTTCCCGATGATATGGCCCTGATACATGGCATACATGTTGACGGTTGCCGGAGGCAGCCCGATGAACGAATAGCCGCTAGTGGTGCTGACCTGGCTCTTGTAGTATCCGGTGGTCTTGTTCTCAAGCACAACGGTGGCGTTTGAGATCAGGATGTCGGTTCCGGCATCGAACACCGAGTCGCCATCCCTGTCCCAATACACTTTCCCAGTTAGGCTTGCCGCGGTCAAGGTGATGTTGCCGTCAACGATCTTGCCAGTTGAATCCCCTGCTGCGGGCAATCCCATGGCATCCGCGTAGCTGATCTGATAATTCTTGGTCGTGATCACGGTCGCCAGTTGGGTCACTTCGTCTAGCGTGCCATAGCTGTATGCGATCGTGGTGTTGCCGAACGGGGCTATTATGGAATAGTTTCCATTAGCGTCGGTCTTGACTGTCTGATGAGGTATGCCGTAGGGATAGTACGTCGAGTCCCGGTTATCGTCCAAGGCAGTGACATAGATGTTTGCCATGGGTTCCCCGTTCTGCGACAAAGCGGTACCGGATATGGTCACTCCATCGTAGTATTGTAGGAAGACGACAGCACTATACAGACCTCCAGCGGAAAGGTCGACCGTTCCGTTCATCTTACCTGCATCGATCAGGCGCTTGTACTCCTGCGCCTGGGTATAGTTGATGGCGACCCAGGAATCGGTGTGGTTGCTATAGTCCTTGAACTCGTTGTAGTAGGCGGTCCGGTACACCATTTTGAAGTGGGTAAGGTTCCAGCCTTGCATTGGCGGATAGTAGACCAGGCTGCCGCTGATGCCCGGGATACCCTGGGATGTCTGACCGACATCGTAAGGGCCATATCCCATGAAGGCACGGTACAGCATGGTCTGGTAGAACAACTCGGTATAGTGGATGGCGTAGCTAACGATGGTCAGATCTGCGGTAACGTCCGCCAAGGCATACTCGTTTCCATACTGGTCCACTGCGGTTATGGTGTAGTAATCGGACGGGGCATTGGATAACGGATCGATCTTCTGGTCCGACAGCTTAGCCGGAGCATAGAAGATGTTCTGGCTGGTCGCCGAGAACGGGAACAAACGGCTGTCCACCGCGAAGTATCCGATATCGTATCCGGTGACGCCGCGCAGATCGTGGTAGAGCGAAACCAGATTGGCCTCGCCTATCTTGGACAGCTCTACCCGGGCTGCCGCGTACTTGGCGTTGCCAGCCGATAGTTCGATATCATACGGTCCATAGATGGCCGGGTTGTTCTTGACCACGTCAATATAGTCTGATGGTGCCGCCATTATGTGGTACAACTCATTGAAATTCAGGCCATATTGTTCGTAGCTCTTCAACAGGGCGACGGTAGCAATCGATACGTCAGTGCTGTTGTCCAGTCGGACCTTCTCCAGTATCCTGGTCACCATAAGGCCGATCGCCCCGGTCTCGTTCGAGCACATGAGGAACGATCCGGCCATCTGATATCCGTTCTGGAAATTGTCAGCTACGGTCGGATGACCGCCAGCTTGTACGGCTTCGAAACCATAGTCCCACCATGATAGGTAGGCCGGCCTTTCCATAGGATCCGATATGTTATTGTCCCGTTCATTGAACCAGGACCATGCCGCTGGATAATAGGTCGTTGGTAATGGTAGATCGTAGGAGAACGCCCCAAGATACCAGTACGTGCCGTTCTTGACGTCGTAGTCAGATGGCTTTAGGAAGTCCGGCGTGGCATTGTATATCTGCCTATCGTACGACTTCTTCAATTGATTGGGAATTGCTGCATCGAGCGCGGTCCAGGCATTCGGCAGGATGATCAACCCGAACACGACCAGGAACACGAATATGTGACGGAACTTGATCGATTTGCGTAGATTGCGCCAGACGCTGCCCTTGGAACCCGCCATCGATTTGAAGAAATCGCTGAACTCGGCCCTATCGATGATCATCATGAGCACCCACCCAGCTATCACCGCGAAGGCGGGGGTGGCATTGAACACGAACCTGCCAGCGGAGGCTGCCATGTAGATGGATACGGCCGTCCAAACGACCAGGAAGATCAGGTACGGTGACGTGTTCTTGGGGATCCTTAACGCGGCGTAACCGACACCGAACAAGGCCAGCCAGAACGTGACCGCACCGAAGGATAGGGCAAGGGTCGAGAACGCCGGTGCCGTTGCCTCAGATATGGTCGAGTACAGTTTGCTCTTGACCAGATACCCTTGGCCGGAAATGATGGCGTTGAAGAAGTTGGGCGAAATGAGGTAGAACACAACCAATGCGCCGATCGAGATCAGTATGATGGCTGGAAGCGTAAGGGTCCACGGATAGTCCCTCGTAACCACGAATATCATACCAGCTATCATGGCCACCAAGAACAGCTCCACCGGAGTATCGAGCCATGTGCCCACATAATCCATCTGGATATACAATGGGGCCATCACGATGAAAGCGACGGTGAACATGACTCCGATGGACGCCACTACGCCGAGAGAATCGGCATTGCGGAATCTATCGACTAATAGTTGGACGATAAGATATGCGAGAATGATGATCAGAACGTAGGTATATCCTGTCCAGATCATTGCAACGACCGCGACACAAACACCCGCAAGTGCTGCATATATCATGGACGCTGAGTTCAACGAGACATAAGATTTCAGTCCATTCTTGACCTCACCGAACTTGCCCCAACTGGAGACCCATTTGTCACCCTTGATGGTCTGCAGGGCGCGCAACAGGAAGTAGAACCCGAACACCACGAAGAACAATACCATCGCATCGTGGTCAGCATCGGAGAATATCGAACGTTCGATATTGCCTGCCATAATCGCAAAGAGGAAAGCCGCCAATATTGCCGGCCTCTTCCCGAAGGCGGCTTTCGCCAGAAGGAATACCGGTATGACGGTCAGAGCACCCCAGAGCGCGGTCGAGAACACCAGAGCAAAGCCAAGACTGTCGGTCAAGGTCATCCCACTGACGGTCTGCAGGAACATCCCAGATACCGCCACTGACCAATCGTACAGAGGAGGTCTTTCGTTCCTGATCCCGAGCGGGTAGTTGAGCATGTTGTCTCTGACGACGTGCTCACCGGTATTCGCCACATGGTCAATGACGCGCTCGTGATAGTACGAGTCAGAACCACCGGCGACAAGGAAACCGTTGTCAACCGAGGTCGAGTATCCGAAGTAGGTCCTGACGAAAAATGCCAGGAATACTAGTAGCACGATGATGAGCGCCGTCTGCCAGTTTCTTCCCAGCCAGGTATTCGAAAATTTCGAATTCAGTCTGGAAATTCCTGCGGATCGCTTCTTCTCGGCAGGGCTTTGCGACCCTTCCTTTGATGATGCCATCTATATTCTCCTGAGGAAAATCTAGCAGTTGATGCAGAACGAGCTATTAAAACCTTAGTCCAACCAAAGACCGTTTATCCCGAATATCTGGATAGGACAATACTGACCCTTGCAGACTACTACAATCTTAGGCCCTTGATTTCCTCGATATATCGGCCCGCTGCCTCTCGCGGATTCGGGTCCCCGTAGATCGCTCGACCCACGATGACGTAGTCCGCCCCCATCTCGAGAGCCTTCGTCGCGGAACCCCCTTGGGCACCCACCCCTGGGGAAAGGATGGACAGGTTCGGGCCGATTATCTGTCTGATTGCCCTGACCCTTTCAGGACGAGTTGCCGGTGCAATGACGCCGGAGGCCCCACAGTCCAAGGCAATCCGGGCTAACCTTTCCGCGGCTGGAGCGGTGAATTCGGTCCCGCCCGGGTGGCTCATCTCGGTGACCACGTAGATGTCCTTGTCGCCAGCCGCTTCGACCGCCGCCTTGACCGAATCGCTGCCGGTGAAGGCATGAACAATGACCCCGGAAGCTCCTCTCCTAACCGCCTCCGACACTATGAGCTTGTTCGTATTCGGTATGTCCGCCACCTTGAAATCACAGACCACTTCGGAACAGCGGGATATCCTGGTTATGATCTCTGGAGACGTTGACAGGACCAGCGGCCAGTTGATCTTGATAGCGTCGACCATGTCGCCGACGGCGTCGGCAACCTCCAACGCCTTTCGCTCGTCTGTCTCGTCCAGCGCCAGAATGAGCCTCGACCTCTTCCGCATCGTCTTCGCCTCAGAACGGGAAATGGTTATTCCCTTAGAATCTTTGCGGCTCTCAGGGAAGTTTTTATTAGTCCGGTCGGCGTCCGAAGCCCCAATGGGTCAGATTAGAAGGATGCAGGTGGGATCGTTCTATACCGGGAAACTGCCCGAAGGTTGCCTTCAGTGTAAAAAGGGTGCGAAGATGGTACTCCTGGTGACTGGGCGTTGCCGCATGTCCTGCTATTACTGCCCTCTATCGGACAAGAAGAAAGGAAAGGACCTGGTCTACGCCAACGAACGCCAAGTTCTAACCGATTCCGACATCGTGGATGAGGCGAAAAGCATCGCCGCAGAGGGCTCGGGCATCACCGGCGGGGATCCTCTGGACGTTATGGACCGCACCACCCATTTCATCGGCCTTCTAAAAAGGGAGTTCGGGTCCAAACATCATGTCCATCTGTACACCTCCACCATCGACGGCGAGAAATACCGGGCTCTCGTGAGCGCGGGACTGGACGAGCTCAGGATCCATCCTCAGGTGGAGACCTGGGAAAGGCTCGAGGAAGAGGGGATTAGGGAGGCGGTCGAGGGGCTGGGCATACTGGTCGGATTCGAGGTTCCAGTGATCCCGGGAGAGGAGCGGGCATTGACCTGCCTGATCGATTTCGCAGACCGGTTCGGCCTCGACTTCGTTAACCTCAACGAGCTGGAATTCTCCGAGACCAATGCCGATGCGCTGAAAGAGCGTGGATTTGAGGTTGTCGACGATGTTTCCAGCGCGGTCAAGGGAAGCGCGGCGCTGGCCAAGAAGATGGTCAAGAAGGACCGACGAGTTACGGTGCATTTCTGCTCATCAAGCTTCAAGGATGTCGTCCAATTGAGGAACCGGATAAAACGCCGAGCCCGCCGGGTGGCAAGGAAATATGATCTTGTCACCGACGAGGGGATGTTGATCAAAGGGATCATCGAGAACGTCGACCCGATCGATATCGCCGAACGGCTGCGGGTCGAGTTCGATGTTCCCCCTGCGATGATGAGCCCGGACGTGGCCCGCAGAAGGCTCGAGGTCGCCCCCTGGATCCTCGAGGAGCTTTATCCGGAACTGGATCTGGAATGCTACATCATCGAGGTCTATCCTACGGCGGACCAGCTCGAGGTCGAGCGGCGTCCGCTGCGCTAATTCTCAAAAAAATGGAGAAATCGGTTAAAAGGGGTTTACGCGTTCAAGCAACGCTGATGCTCTGGACATTGTGGTGCCGGTTCACGATATCCCTGGCGATCTTCAGGTTGCGCCCGTTCTTGCCGATGGCGCGTCCCTTGACCTTAGGATCGACCGTTACTGTTGCATGCACGATGTTGCCGCGGTTCTCGATGACGACGCCCTGGACGTTGTAGTTGTAGAACACGTTCTTTATGAACGTCTCCGGGTCGTCCGAGTACTCGACCACCTGGATGTTCTTCCCGGTGGTATTCTTGAGCCGGATCACGTTCTCGCCGGCCTTTCCCACTGCCCGGTTGGCCTGGCCTGGGTCGACGACGAAGACCAGCTTGTCCTCGGTCTCCAAACAGTCCTTGACGTGAGTTCTCGTTACCGACTCGAACAGGGCGATGTACCTGAGCGTCTCCTCGGTGAAAGTGATCTCTGCCATATCATCCCAACGAAAGAATATTAGACGCGCCCTTGTCGATGATCGCGATTGCCGAAACCGAGAATGGTTTACCAGCCAGGGCTCCGAGGTCCATGTTTGTTCCTTCGAACACGTGGACCGTGACGCCATGGGTCTTCGACATGAGGAACTCGCTCGGGCAGTTGTTTGAAACGACCAGTAGCTTAGCCTCTCCGCTCTTCACTGCTTTCTCTGCTTGCTGTACACCGAATACCACCTTTCCAGTAGTTATTGCGGTCTTCAAAGCTCTTCCCATATCAATCATTTTTACTGCCCCCTGCGATTAGGTGCATATACCAGGTTGACGGCTCCGGTGCCGAGAGTAACCGGCTGCCCTACTATAATGTTTTCTGCAACGCCGTCTAGGTGATCCACCTCTCCGGTCAACGCCGCGTGCAACAAGTGCGCCGCGGTGATTTCGAACGCTGCCCTGGCCAGGACGCTAGACTTGCGGCCGGAGATACCGTGACGGCCGATGGCCTTCACGTCCCCGTCGTTCGTCATCAGGTCCGAGACCAACATGATGTGCCTTATGTCGACTGTGAGGCCTTGCTCGTCCAGTGTCTTGGACGCCTCGTCGATGATCGAGTTGCGCGCCGCCTCGACGCCGAGCACCTCGTAGATCTCCTGGATGGAGTTCGTCGAGGTCCTCTTCTTGTCTATACGGTCCTTCTCCAGGACCTTCTGGAGGTTGGATCCTTCAGTGTAGATGACGTACTCGTCATTTGCCTTCTCTTTCCTAATGATCGCGCGGTGGATGCCTTCGATCCCCTGGATCTTGGAATCCTTGACCACGTCGATGATGTTCTGCAGTTTCTTGAAGGACGGCTCCTCCGATGACAGGACGATCGTGTCGTCGACGAGCTCGATCTTTCCCTTCAGACCGCGGATCTTGCTCAACCTCTCATGGATCATCTCAAGGGTGAGTCCTTTCTTCTCCATCTTTCGCGCATCCGGACGAACAACGACCCTCATGTTGTTGCTGTCCGGCTCGATGGTAGCTACGTCCAAAACTTTTGTCGTCTCTATCTCCGATGCGATGCGCCTTACCTCGTCCACGTCGTTCCGGTACTTCGGCTCGATGTAGATGTTCATCATCGGTGTCGACGGAATACGCCTTGCGTCCACGATCTCGATCAGCCTCGGGAGACCCAAGGTAACGTTGATTTCTGCGACTCCTGCGTAGTGGAAGGTACGCATGGTCATCTGAGTACCTGGTTCACCTATGGACTGGGCCGCCAATATTCCGGCGGACTCGTTCGGGTCCATCATATGATCCCCGTATCGCTCGCCAGCCCGCTTAAGGATCTTCTCGATCTTCGTCTGCGGGACTCCGATGCCATCGATCCTGTCGGCCAGGTCATGGATGACCTTCTTGGACAGCTTGATGTTGAGCTTCTTGCAGGTATCTTCGAGGTGTTTCTCGAAAGTGCTCGGTTTACGCTGCTTGTCAGGAATGCTGATATCGAACTTCCTAGCCGTCGCTTCCGGCTCAGCGGCCTTACGGATGGTCTTGCGCACTGGAGTGCGCTTCGACTTCTGAGCGTTCAGCTTTTCCAGTACGTCGACCACCTCATCCTTGGCCAGACCGGCTGCGAGCAGGTCCTCCTTGGTGGCTCTCTCCACTTCTCCGATGGAGGCGAACTTGGTGGTGATCTTGTCTGCGACATCGTCCGCGATCTTGCGGCGGCGGAGCGCGTTTATCGTATCCTTACGTGCCATTTACTCCTCACCTCCGCCCTCGAACTCGACATCCTCTGACTCCTCTTCCTCTTCGGAGAGCTCCATCAGGTCCTTCTCGACGGTACCGTACGTGCCGACCTTCTTGTCCTCGATGCGCTGCAGCAGCTCTGCCTCATCGCCGAGCACTTCCAGCAACACGTCATCGATGTCGATCGCCTCGCCTCCGACACCGCGGCACGGGTCGATCCCATCCTCACCATATTCGAACTGGATGATGCTGTCGGCAGTGTTCCGGACCGTATGGTCCTGCTTCAGCTTCAGATCTTCCAGCGCGTTGATCAACCGGCGTTGCATGTAACCAGAACGGCTGGTACGGACAGCGGTATCGACCAGTCCTTCGCGACCTCCCATGGAGTGGAAGAAGAACTCGGTCGGGGTGAGCCCAGACTTGTATGAGTTGGTGACGAATCCCTTGGCCTTCGCACCTAGGTCGCCCTGGCGGAAGTGAGGCAAGGTCCTGTTCCAGTATCCCCTGGACAGCCTCTCTCCTCTGACTGCCTGCTGTCCGATGCACCCTGCCATCTGGGAAAGGTTAAGCATTGAGCCCCTCGCTCCGGACTTGGCCATCTGCACCGCGGCGTTCTCCAGACCTAGCTGGTCACCTGCGATCCGACCGGCCTCATCTCTTGCTCGTCCCAGCTCCTTCATGGCCTCGACCTCGAGGGTCTCTTCCATTGATCGTCCGGGCATCTGTTCCAGCTCGCCCTTGCGGTACGCGGTGACCAGCTGGTCGACCTTGTCCGATGCGCCCTGGAGCATGTCCTGGATCTGTAGCTGGGATTCCTTCGGGATATCTTCGTCATCAATGCCGGTGGAGAATCCCTTGACCATGATAGCTCCGATGGCGATCTTGGTCACACTGTCCAGGAACTCGCGCGAGTAGTTCGATCCATAGTCACGCGCGATCTTGTCCAGTATCTTTCCCTTCATCGATCCGATGGCCTTTTCATCGATCGTTCCGGTGAGAAGCTTGCCGTCTTTGATCCTCACATAGGCGTCGTTCTCGCACTTGTCCTTCTTGCACTGGGTGCATTTCTCGCAGATGGAGGATTTGAACACCACGCGCAGGTCCTTGGGGAGGATGGAGGAGAAGATCATCTTCCCGGTCCAGAACTCCTTTCCGTCCTTGATCAGCGGTGCCGGTAGCTCGTTTCCCTTTAGCCTGGACGTGATGAACAGGCTCTCGCTCTTGTTGAAGACCGGGTTGAGGTGGGTCAGCAGGTAGGTCCCGGTGATATGGTCGTGGATGGCGCCGATGACCGGCCCGCCGAACCTGGGTGACAGGATGTGCTCCTGCACCTTCATCAGTATGGTCGCTTCGGCCCGGGCTTCCTCGGACTGCAGGACGTGCATGTTCATTTCGTCGCCATCGAAATCAGCGTTGTATGGCGGGCAGACGCACAGGTTCAGCCTGAAGGTCTTGCCGGGCATGACCCGGACGGTGTGCGCCATCATGGACATCCTATGCAGCGATGGCTGCCGGTTGAACAGCACGATGTCGCCGTCCATCAGGTGTCTCTCGATGATGAAGTTGATCTCGACCGTCTCGGACACCGTTTCAGCGTTCTTGTCCGTGACCCTGATCCTCCTACCATCTGGCCGGATGACGTAGTTGACTCCCGGTACGTAGTAGTCGAAGTGGGGGGTCGGTCCGCGCTTTACCATGTCCTTCAGTATCTGCAGGTTCGCAGCGGTCACATGGACCGGCAAGGTCAGTTCCCTGGCCGCCTCGGTTGGTACGCCGACCTCATTGATCGACAATGCTGGGTCGGGCGAGATCACGGTACGGGCCGAGAAGTTCACACGCTTACCGGACAGGTTGGAACGGAACCTTCCTTCCTTTCCCTTCAGTCTCTGGACCAAGGTCTTCAGCGGACGGCCAGACCGGTGCCTTGCGGGCGGTATGCCGGACGTCTGGTTGTCGAAGTATGTGGTGATGTGGTACTGAAGTAGCTCCCACAGGTCCTCGACGATCAGCTGGGGCGCACCTGCATCACGGTTCTCCCGAAGACGCTGGTTGATCCTCAGCACATCGACCAGTTTGTGGGTCAGATCATCCTCGGACCTGTCTCCGGACTCCAGGGTGATCGATGGTCGTACGGTGACTGGCGGCACCGGCAATGCGGTGAGCACCATCCATTCCGGTCGGCACGAGGCTGGATCTATTCCCAGCGGCACCAGGTCCGCGTCCGGGATACGTTTCCAGACGCTCACGGACCTCCTTCGGGGTCAGCTTGTGGCCGTCCTCGCGGAAGGTGGTCGGCTTGTCCAGGGTTATCTTGAGCTGCTCTGCCCCGCAGTGCGGGCATACCTGTCTCGAGGCGGCGTCCTTGGCCGTGTCCTTCGATACCAGGCGGACATCCATCGAGTCGCCTCCCAGCTCCTCGACCTGCTCCATGGTCTCCCGGTACTCCTTGGCCTGCTCCTCGGTGAGCAAAAGACGACCGCAGGAACGGCAGGTGGATTGAAGCAGCTTCTTGATCTCCTTCATGAACCCGACGTGCACGACAGGCATGGCTAGATCGATGTTCCCGAAGTGTCCGGGGCATTCGTCGACCTTATGCCCGCAGGTCTTGCACCGTAGGCCCGGCTCGATGACACCCAAATGCGGGTCCATAAGACCCATGTCGATCGGGAACCCGTCGTCGTCGTACGTGTCGGCGGTGATGATCTTTGTGGCCGACATCTTCCTGATCTCGTCAGGAGAAAGGCAGCTGAACTTGATGGATCCGATCCTCTTTGAAACCCCTCGCATCATCGCAAGTCCTCCAATTGAAGACGCATGGCCACCCCAAGCGACAGCAGCTCATCGAGGAGCAGCTTGAACGCATACGAGGTCTGGACCAAGTGAACGTTGGTGTTGTTGCCGCACACCGGGCAGCGCAATGAGCCGCGCCGGTCGAGCATGGCCATGTGGCCGCAGTTCCCGTTACCGCAGACGTACTGGAACGTTCCATCGGACTCGTCCAGCAAACGGTCCTTGATGACCATCGCGGCGCCGTGCCCGATCAGACAGTCCCTCTCCATCTCACCGAACCTAAGACCTCCTTGCCTAGAACGGCCCTCGGTTGGTTGCCTGGTAAGGATCTGCACCGGTCCCCTCGACCGGACGTGCATCTTACCGGACACCATGTGGTGCAGTTTCTGGTAGTAGATAACACCGATGAAGATGTCAACGTCTATCTTCTGGCCGGTGAGGCCGTCATACATGACCTCCCTTCCCGAATGCATGAACCCGTTGCGCACCAGGGACTCACGGATGGCTTCCTCCCTCTCGCCCGAGAAAGGCGTACCGTCGATGAGCCTCGACTCCATGGAGCCGACCTTCCCTCCGACCATCTCCAGGATATGGGCGACGGTCATACGGGACGGGATGGCGTGCGGGTTGATGACCAGGTCCGGGATGATACCGTCCGTGGTGAACGGCAGGTCCTCCGGCGGCGCGATCAATCCGATGACCCCCTTCTGCCCGTGCCTGGATGCGAACTTGTCGCCCAGTTCCGGTATCCTCTCGTCACGGACGCGGATCTTGACCAAGCGGGAACCGTTCTCCGACTCGGTCAGCATTACCGAGTCGACATAGCCAGTCTCTCCCGCACGGCAGGTGATCGAGGTCTCACGCCTCTTCTGAGGCGTAAGGAAGTCCGTCTCCTCTTCCAGGAACCTCGGTGGTGATGTCTTACCGATGAGCACGTCACCGCCAGTGACCGAGGTCTCCGGGCTGATCAGCCCGTCCTCTCCCAGGTTACTGTATGAAAGGTCCTGCCTGGCTCCGCGCACGTCGGGCGGCGGGATCTCGAAGTGGTCCTCCTGCCCTCCGGGGTAGCGGCGCTCCTCTGCCCGGTACGTCCTCATAAAGGAGGAACGTCCCAGTCCACGCTCTACACTGGCGCGGTTCAGGATAAGCGCATCTTCCATGTTGTAGCCGTGGTAGGAAAGGATGGCGACGACGAAGTTCTGGCCAGCTGGCCTTTCGTTGAACGCGACGAACTCCATGGTCTTGGTCTGCACCATCGGCTTCTGCGGGTAGTGCATGACGTGGCCGCGGGTGTCCGGCCTCTTCCGGTAGTTGCTGGAAGCCAGTCCCAGCGATTGCTTGGACATGCCTGCTCCCATGGTGACACGTGGCGAAGAGTTGTGTTCCGGATACGGGACCAGCCCGGCGCAGACACCGAGGATGACCATCGGGTCTACTTCCATGTGGGTGTGGTCCTTGTGCATCAATAGCTTTCCGGATATGATCTGGTTGCAGTGCTTGCACTTCAGGTTGGCCTGCTTGTCGTTCGTGCCCGGGTTCATCCAGTCGACATCGATCGGCGATAGTGCCCGGGAGCACTTGTCGCAACGCTCTGGCACTTCGAAGGGATCGACGCAGATATAGGCGTCCTCCTCTTCCTCGGCATCGATCCATTCCAGAACGCCCTCGCGTATCAGATCGGACCACTTGCTCTTGCCCTCGCGGATGTCCTCGATGTTCTTGCGGCTCAGGGCCAGCTTACCGTCATTGACGACCAACAATGGCCGCCTCAGTCTGCCTTCATCACAGTTGATGATGACCTCGTCCATCTCCTGGTCGTAACGGATGTTTATCTCGTGTGACAGGAGTCCGCTTCTGCGGCGGTGGCGCATCTCGGCGATAAGTTCCTTGGCCTTCTCCGAGACACCCTTCAGGTCCCCGTTGACATAAACGCGAGTGCCGGTCTTCTGCCCCTTGACCTCTTTGACGCCGAGGTCCTTCAGCAGATACGCAACGTCCTCTTCGCGGAACCCTTCCGAGACATCGATGATCAGCGCGGCGTTCTTCACCAGACCGCAGTTCTGACCTTCTGGCGTCTCGCTCGGGCACAACCGGCCCCATTGGGTCGGGTGCAGGTCACGGGCCTCGAAGTGAGGCTGCGACCTAGTGAGTGAGGACGTTACACGCCTGAGGTGAGATATCGTGGACATGTTGGACGTTCGGTCCAGCAGCTGCGATACTCCCGCCCTGCCTCCGACCCAGTTGCCTGTCGCCAAAGCGTGTAGCAAGCGGTGGGTCAACAGATCTGGCCGGATCGCGCTGGCAATCCTCAAGTCCTTCTTCCTGGCATAGGATCGTTCCAGCTGGTATTTCAGGTCCTTCATCAGGTTGGTGAATGCGACCCGGAAGAGGTCCTCCATCAGATCGCCGGACAGTTTCAGCCTCTTGTTGGCGTAGTGGTCCTTGTCGTCCTCGCCACGCTTCTCCAGATAGAGTTCCAGCACGGACCGTGCGATCCTTCCGAGGAATATCGCTTTCTTCATCCGGTCATCCTTGGTGTCGCCTAGGTGGGGCAGCAGCGAACGGTCGATGATAGACTCGACCTTCTTCAGCCGGTACTCCTTTGCCTGGCCGGTAGCGAACTTGCGCTCCAGGTACAGGTTGGCGTCGTCCGGGGTGAAGATTCCGTTTGGCGGGAACAGCTTCTTGTCCTGGCATTCCTCGATGTTGGCATAAACGATGTTGTGCATCTCTGGCATGGATGCGACGGCCTCGAATATCTCCTCGTCCGTCTTCATTCCCAATGCCTTCATCAATGCCACCAGCGGGATCTGTCCCGACGCCGCCGGTACCGTGACCATGAGCATGCCGTCGCGCTTCTTCTCGACCAAGGTGAGCGCTCTGTGGCCTTCCCTCTGCGAGAATACCTTGGCCACTTCGAGCTTCGTGCCGTACCGCTCGTTATACTCGACCATGACCCTGTTGGGCGCAAGGTCCTCTAGGGTGATCAGAACCCTCTCCGTTCCACCGATGATGAAGTATCCGCCAGGGTCCATCGGGTCCTCGCCGGCCTTCATCAGGCGTAGGCTGTACTCGTGGTCGTTGATCTCCCTCTCCTGTTCCATGTTCTCCTTGTAGAGGGTACATTTCTTCGACTTGACCATGACCGGGAGGTCACCGATGTGGACCCTTTCCGGCTCCTTCTCGATGCCGTCCTCGACGACGGTGAAATCCAGATAGACTGGGGCCAGGTAGTTCAGGTTCCTTAGCCTTGCTTCCATGGGGGAAAGGTCATGGACGTAACCGTTCGCCTCGCGGACAACCGGCAGCCCTACATGAATGGTCGGGCGCGACTGGTTGTCGATGTTCCCGGTCTTCTCGTCCCGCTTCCTTCCTACACGTATCTCCACGATCCTGCCATCGGTCTTGTCCGGGTCGAGCCTGATGAACCCTCGATCCAAGTCCTCCGCCGAGACGCGCAGGTTGTCGACGATCTTCTGCATCCTGCTATTCGGGTTGTCCAGTGTCGACAGGAAGTCGTCAAAGCTGGAAATGTGATGATTTACAATGCTTCTTTCTTTGAAATAGAGTTCGACTAGGTCACGCAACGAATTCACCCTCTGACAACTAAGCGATAGGCAACGGTGGTCTCAGCGGTCGCGCTTCGGCGCACGATCTTGACCACTCTACCTTCGGTGATAGGGCCTTCAAGGTTCTCCAGGAGCCTGATGCAGGCATCGCCCTTACGAATCTTCGGTAACTGATCTTTCTGGATCTTCAAGGAGACCAGTACCTTCTTGGTTTCCTCGTCCGATAACAAATAATGCTCTGGCACGAGGTCGTGCTCTAAGACGTTAAACTGTACAGTATCGACCATAGCTATCACCTCGACGAAATTAAGCCCGGACCTTCTTTCATACTAAGTAGCGGCCTTATAAAAATGCATCGGATTATCTTGAAACGGATGTTCACTTTTCGATCTCCCATGTCGTTTCTTGCCTACGCAAGCGGGCCTGAAGGGATTTTCGACATCACGGAGTTACCGTGGATGATTCGAACCCTTGGCCAGCTGGTTAAAAGCCAGCTGCTCTTTCTAGGGACGTCTGTGACCAAACGTCCTACCTAGCTGAGCTACAGGCCCTTGGTAGGTATGCCGGCGTGCAGAGCCGAGACAATCCGGTACCGTTATTTAACCTTTCTCTTCAACTCTAGAAACATACAAGGTACCGGAGGATTGCAGCCTCATTATTACCGATATACTATCAATATTGTAATCTTTGATGAGAACATATTTGATTGCGCAGGTTTAAACGAATATTCGTAACTCTCGGAACCCCCTTATATATTTATACAAGAAGTCTAATCTCGCACGAGCGATTGCTATGGAGAATGAGAAAGTCTGCAGTTCATGCGGCAAGAGATTGGTCGGAAAGGGTATTACCTTCTTCAAGTGCCCCCAGTGCGGGGTCACCGAGATCGGGAGATGCTCCAACTGCCGCGACCAGAGTGTAAAGTACAAGTGTGACAAGTGCGGGTTAACCGGACCTTAAGGTGTTCACATGGGACAGGTCGCCGCCGTTCACCATTTAATGCCAGATTCCACCGACTACGACCTCGAGGGGCTTTCGAAGAAAATCCAGAGCCTTGTCCCGGAAGGTGTCAAGGTCGTCAGGTCGGAAGTCAAGCCGCTCGCCTTCGGGTTGAGCATGCTTGAAGTGACCACCATCATGCTGGATTCCGGCGGCTTGATCGAGAAGCTGGAAGAGGTCTACCGCTCCGTGGAAGGCATCCAGAACGTTGAGACGGTGGAGGTCGGCCTCATCTGAGGCTGACCCGAAAAACGACTTTGATCCTGAATAACGTACCGTTCAACGAATGCCCGACTGCGAGCGCATCGGGCTTCGTTTCTTTGTTTTGGAGGATTTCCTGAAATGACCCTTGTCTCAGTGATAGATGGTTACATCGATGAGCCTGGATCGCTCGGCGTGCCGCCTTATGTCCACCCTCTAGTGAGGGCGGTCTATGGTGCCGCCAAGGACGCGGGGGCCGAGGCTAGCTACCATACCATCGATGATCTCCGACAAGGATGGCGACCAGAGAGGGCAGATGTCTTGATCATGCTGACCGGTAGCGCGGTCCCGGGCAGGTATATCAGGGCGCTGCCGGCATCGAGGAAGGAGATAGAAAGGTACCTCCCATCTATGGGAGGGGTCAGGTTCCTCGGGGGGCCATTGACACTGGAGAAGGACATTGATGCCTCTGGCTTGTTCGACGTCGTAGCCACCCGGGATCCGGCCAGCTGCCTATACGATTACCTGACCGGCAATGGCCCATCCAACCGATGGAGGACGGTCGCAGAATGGAACCGGTGGCTGATGATCGGGACCGAGATCGTCACGAAGCATCGCGACTTCCCCCAACCTTTGGTGGCTGAGATCGAGACTTATCGAGGCTGCGTGAGGTACAATAGCGGGGGCTGCTCCTTCTGTGTGGAGCCGCTCAAAGGCATCCCGGTCTGCCGTGAGCCTGGGGATATCATCGCGGAATGCAAAAGACTGCACGAGCTCGGTGTCCGCAACTTCCGCTTGGGAGCCCAGACCTGCTTCATATCATACCATGCCCACCTGGATGGTAGCGAGACCCCCCGTCCGGACCCTGATGCGATCGAGCAACTTCTCTCAGGCGTCGCCGCACTCGGCGTGGACTTGCTCCATTTGGACAATGCCAACCCGGCGGTCATCGCTGCGCATCCGGAAGAATCAGAGCAAATCCTCCATAGCATCGTTCGCCATTGCACAAGCGGAAACGTGCTAGCATTGGGAATGGAGAGTGCCGACCCGGCCGTCGTGGCGGCCAATAACCTCAATGCCACCGCCGAGCAGGTCATGGTGGCGATCGAGCTGATCAACCGGATCGGCAGGGAAAGAGGCCCGACCGGACTGCCGTCGGTCTTGCCCGGCCTGAACTTCATCATCGGACTGGATGGCGAAACCAAGAGGACATTGGATCTGAACTACGATTTTCTAATTAGGGTGCTCGAGAGGGACCTGCTGCTCCGCCGTATCAACATCCGTCAGGTTATCGACATACGGCGCAAGTTCGATCATGGGGTCAACCATTCTGAGTTCCTAAAGTTCAAGCAGAAGGTTCGGGAGACCATCGACCGACCGATGCTGGAACGCATCGCCCCGCTGGGCACCGTCTTGCGCCGAGTATATACTGAGATATACGAGGGCAAGACCACCTTCGGCCGGCAGATAGGAACCTATCCTCTATTGGTCGGATTCTCTTATCCGATCGAATTAGGCAAATTCATCGACGCGGTCGTTAGCGGCCACGGTTTCCGAAGTTTGACGGCGGTGGAGCATCCGCTCAAGATCAACAAATGCTCTCTGACGGCGATAGCGTCCCTGCCGTTGGTCGGAAAGAAACGAGCCGCCCGCATTATGGTTCATCGCCCTTACCGAACGAAGGAAGAGTTCATTGCCGCGATGGACGACCGTACCGTTGGTGAGACCGTGGCAGAAATGCTGGATTTCACGATCTGATTCCGCCCGCGTCCCGATGCACATCGGAATGCCCATAAATATCGGGATGGCGCTCACAATCGCCAATGGATGCGAAGTTCCTCGCCCGGTACCCTTTTGTCAAGGGCGCATCGGATTTCGTCCGGAGCAGCGAAGTCTCGCTCGAGGACCTCATCAGCCGGACTGCCTACCCCGAGGCCAGGAGAAGGGGGAGGAAGAGGGTCATTGAGGCTCTGAACGAAACAAAGATCCGGACCAATGCGGCGAGCACCGAGGAGGAGTTCCTGGCCGAAGTGCTGTCATACCCGGTCGCGAGGATGATCGTTTCGAGTGTGGGTGACGATTTCCTGATTAGACGTTATGCCATGGGTGAGGCCAAAACTCTGGCCGAGAGGCTTCACACCGAAGACGTGTCCGTGCAGATGGAGGTGGCATCCGATCTGGGGGTCTCTTGCCAGCTGGACGGTGAACTTCCTTCGATGCATTTCTGCGATTTTCTACGATATACCTCAGGAATACGCGGCAAGGAATGGAAGCTGGTGAACCAAGAGGTCAAGAAAGGTTATATCTCATTGTCCAAGGTGAAGTTCTCCAGGGTGCTCGAGCAGGCGCTCGACGAGAAGATCGAGCATGAACTGCCATTGCCGGTTACCGAAGCAATTATCGAGGCGTTCAAGGAAGACGTCAACGACGTCTCCGCCCAGGTAGAGGAGATACGCAGCAAATACAAAGGGAACGAGTTCGGGGAGGTACGCATTGTGAATTTTCCCCCGTGCATGAAGGCGCTCGTATCTCAGGCTCAGGCGGGCAAGAACATGCCCCATGCCGGGCGCTTCGCCCTGGTCACTTTCTTGAACTATATCGGAATGCCGACAGACCAGATAATTAGGACATTCTACACCTCGCCGGACTTCGACAACAAGATGACCGAGTACCAGGTGAGGCACATCACCGGTGATGGAATGGGTAAGAAGTATTCCTGTCCAGAATGCTCAACCATGAGGACGAATGGCATCTGCGTCGATTTGGATGCAATGTGTCGATCTGGGAAGATCCGACATCCGCTCAACTATTACCGGTTCAAGACCATCGACATGAAACGCGGCAAGTCCGAGGCCAAACCATCAGAGAAGGGGAAGGTAGAGAAACCGACCAAGTGATCATTTTCCCTTAAGTTCCTTCCAAGTGCCCCAGGCCCGCTGTATCGCAGTTATGTTCCCGACCACCGCGAACCAGAGCATCATCATCTCGAATGCGGAAAGGCGTATCGGACCGAACGTCAGCCAACCATCACCGTTCACCGACATGATCACGAACTGGACCATTGGTATAACGAGCGAGAGCACGATCCGGTCCGCCCGTCCGAGCAGACCGGAGTATCTTCTCCCGGCGCCGACCGCTTGTGCCTGAGTGCCCATGTAGCTGGTGAGCAGGACGCCGATTATTGCCGCCATTCCAAGGTAGGGGTTGCACCAGGCGCTGACGGCGACCGCTCCGATCATCAGGACATCGGCGTACCGGTCCAGCACATGGTCCAGGAAATCGCCCCGCTTCGAGGTCTTACCAGTGAGCCGGGCGACCTTGCCATCCAGGGCATCGAAGAGCCCGGAGACCAGGACCAATACCGTGATGAGAGGCAACAGTATCTGCCAATGCTCGGGGCTGTAGAACGTGGCCAGTGCTGCGAAGAACGCTACCACCAGGGACATGCCAGAGATCGCGTTAGGGGAGAACTTGGTCAATGCCTTCGCCATCGGCGTGAGGATGAATTCCACCTTGCCGCGCTTAGAATCTAGGACCAGTCCAATGCCTCCTCGCTCCAGTCGATATTTCCGATGGCGTACTTCTCCTTTTCTCCGGCCAGTATCGAAATCACTGCGTCCGCCGTCTCTTCCGGGGAGATGTTCGTGGTGTCCACCTCATAGACATCGCGACCGCTCTCGACCGATTCGACCAGGATCACGTCCAGGGCCTCCGCCTCCGCATTCTCTGCCACCTTGTTCTCCGGGTAGCCTCGCGCCCTCAGCCTAATGGCTAGCACGGACGGACGGCAACGGAGTAATATCACCATATCAGATGAAACGAGATGTGACAGATGTCCGACCAGGACGGTGGTGGGCCCGTCATCAAGTTCCACCACCACCTTTTCCAGCTTATCTATGTCAACCTCGTAGGTTCCCCGCCTACGGTCGAGCTTTTCCAGCAGCTTCCTCTGTTCGGCCAACTCGCCCAGTTCAACGATCTTCAAACCTTTTGATGCGAGTAGTTTGGCGACCGTGGACTTGCCTGTTCCTGGAGTTCCCGTCAGGGCCAATTTCACAAGCTCTCATAATGGGGTTCAGGTTAAAAACGGATATCATGCGGGACGGAGGTCTTGCTCCGTCCCGACGTCGTGTTTCCCGTGGTCCTTCTCCAAAGACCTACTAGCTGCTTCCGTCAGCCTATCCAGGGACCGTGATGGGGGTATATGAAGGGATTCGGAGCATGCTACAGTTAAGCTTTAATATCCACATACAGGGAAGATCGATACTGGATGGTCAATCCAATCCACATTTGACCGAGAGCGAATCGTAGAAAATAAGCTCGATCATTTTTTCCGACCGTTTCTCCCTAGCTTTCCTTTCGAGAGTGGGGGGGCAAACCTCGATGAAATCGATCCCGTAATCGATACGCATCAAGACCAGTCCCTCGGCCAGAGCAAGACCGAATGATACGTCACGGCCCTCCAAGGCCTCCCTTACGTCCATCAACGTCGAGTTCCAGCCGAGACGGAGGCTAACGCCGCCACGATGCGCCTGACCATGTTGCGCAGGAACTCCCTGCCCTTAATGTCTATGACGACCAGGTCCCCCAAATGGGTCAGGGTGATCGAATCGATCGTCTTCTCCGAACTTTTCCCATCGGTCTTGCAGAACCGTTTGAAATCGTGCCTCCCAACGAATTCCTGGGCCGTCTGGCTCATTTTCTCAAGGTCTGTTTCCTTTGAGATGGTCAGGAAGTAACGGTACCAACGCTGCTTCGCCCTCCTGGGAGAGAAATGCGAATCCACTTCTGCGTACGCATAGAAATAGACCTTCTCTGACGCCGCGTTCAAGGCCTGGATCAATCGGTCCTTCTTGAATCCAGTGTCAAAGGCGATGACGTTGCACAGGGCGGACACGCCGCGGTCTGTTCGGCTTGCCGTCCTGAACCTCGAGTCCTTGACCGAGTCGATAGCATGGATCTTCCGCAAGGCTCGTATGCACTCGTCCTCTACGGTCTTCTTGTCTGGCTGCCTCTGGGACCCGGTGAACTCACGCCCATCGTAGGCCATCATGACGGCAGCATGCCAGTCCATGAAGGTGTAACGTCATTGACGATAGTTAGCCTTTCGCCCCAGGCACCGGGTCGTTATGACGCACCAAATGGGATTAGTACGAATCTCGTCAGTCATTCGGTGCAATGTCGCAGAGCGCTGGAAGGACTTACCCGGAAATATATGACTGGTTACTGTCCTCATCTGACCCCTTGGTAAGGTTGGCCGCGTTTAGAGAATTCGGAGGATATTCCGATATAGAACCAGACATTCAAGGAGCCACTCAAGACGCCATGAGAACCGGGCCTCTGCCGAAGGTCTTAGCCAAAAAACATCCTGGGGGCTTTTGGGGAAATGAAAAGGAATTCTACGATTTCAAGAACAAGGAAACGGTCTGGAACGTAATACTAGCCCAGCTCGGGGCGGACGGTTCCGACGAACGCGTGCGGATAGCCGCAGAGTTCCTGCTGAAATGGGCGCAACATGATAGCGGCGGATTTGGATATCATGGTTCAGCGAACGGTGGGATGGCAAGTAGCATCCTGCATGGCAATGCATGGCAACCTAGTGTTGTCGATGTTGCGCTTTGGCTTGAAGGATGACACGCGGGTCAGAGCCGGCATCGATTGGATGGCAAAATACCAACGGTTCGACGACAATGAAGGACCGGCGCCTAAGGGATGACCGTATTCCAGGATGGGATGCTGGGGAAAGCATAACTACCATTTGGGAGCGATCAAGGATCTGAAGGCGATATCAGCGGTTCCCAGTGATGACCGATCCAAGCTTTGAAAGAGGTTGCCTCGGCCGGCGTGGAACATCTTCTAAGCACTATCTTTACAAGAGAAGCCACAGTCTGAGTGAGATCCCCAAACCTGCATGGACCAAGCTGGGATTTCCTCTCTTCTGGGGCACCGATGCGCTGGTCATGTTGGAAGTGCTCGCCGATCTGGGATGCAGGAACGAGAGGATGGATGATGCCGTAGATCTGGTCCTTTCCAAACGTTTGTCGGATGGCAAATGGGTGAACGAAAAGAGTTGTGCCGGAAGGCTCCTGACCAATATCGAAAGGCAGGGGGCACCGATCCAATGGGTAACAATGAAGGCGATGCCGGTCCTGAGGAAACTGGACAGGCTCGACTAGAACGGGTGTCCCTTCCAGAAGACAATTATACCCAAGGTTGATTCCCGAGAAGAGGAGATAAAATGACCAGCTTCAGGATCGTCCTGGTGGAGCCGCAAACAGATGGGAACGTGGGAGCGGTGGCCAGGTCGATGGGCAACTTTGGGTTCGAAAAGCTGGTCATGGTGAACCCCTGCGAGCTGACCGAAGAGGCGTTCAAGAGGGCTAAGCATGGTAATTATATTTTGAGGGCGGCCACGACCGTTTCCAGCTTCGAAGAGGCGATAGCCGGATGTTTCCTCATCGTCGGCACCAGCGGCATAATCACCTACGGTGACAAGCATTTCATACGCATTCCGATCACCCCCCGGGAGCTGGCGGACAGGATCAAGGACCAGGAGGACGAGGTCGCCCTAGTCTTCGGCAGGGAGGACATCGGCCTCACGCAGGAACAGTTGACCCGTTGCGATATCCTGGTCAACATCCCGTCGAACGAGGAGTACCCGATCCTGAACCTTTCACACGCGGCCACCATCCTCATGTACGAGATCTTTGCCAGCCATGGCAAACCGAGCAACCCGAAGAAGGCCACCGAGTTCGAGAAGGACAAAATGTACCAGTTCTTCGACTCGTTGCTCGATGCTATCGATTATCCGAGCCACCGAAGGGAAAAGACCAGCATAATGTTCCGACGGATGATGGGCCGCGCGGTCCCCACAAGCTGGGAGTTCCACACCATCATGGGCGTCATCGGAGATGCCGCCAAGAGGATAAAGAAGCTCGAAAGGGCTGAAGAGAAAAAGTAGCCCGTTCAGCGCCGGTATTTGCCGATCATGACGTTGATGTCGTCGAGCGACTCAGCCTCCGGGGGCAGTTCGGAGATGCCTGTGACCAGGGCGATCAGCCTTATCGTCTCGTTATCGTCGTCCAGGGTCCTGACGCCGAACTTCACGTTAGCGTCAACATCCAACTGTTCGGTCAGACCTTGAACGATGCGGTGAACGCGCCTTAGCGTCAATTTGCTGCCGCCGGAAATGTGGATGAGCGCTCCGGTCCCCCCTCTGATATCGATGTCCAGCAACGGATTCTCTATTGCGTCGCGGACGACACCTTCTGGATCGGCGTTTTCTGCATAGAGGAGCGTCGATATCCCACCGTGTTTAATGATTGTACGAAGATCCGCGAAATCGAGGTTGATCAATGAAGGCTTGGTCAGCGCGTCCACCAGCCCCTTGATGAGCTCGGAGACGAGAGCGTCCATTACCCCCAGTGCTTGGTTCATGGGCAGGTTGTCGACCATCTGCATCAAGCGGTTGTTGTCCAGGACCAGCACCGTGTTGGAATACTCGTTCAACCGCTTGAGCCCTATCATGGCGTTGCGACGCCTGGTACCAGACTCGATCCTGAAAGGCATTGTCGCTATCGATATGACGATCGATCCGGCCTTCCGGGCGTATTCGGCAATGACCGGAGAAGCACCAGTCCCGGTACCCCCACCCATGCCAGTGATGATGAATGTGAGATCGACGTCGTTGAACATCTCGCAGAAAAGATTGGCGCAGTTGCGCGCGCATTGTTCGCCGACCTCGGGAAGCCCTCCGGCACCTAGGCCGTGGGTATAGTTTGCTCCGATAAGCACCCGGTTCTCGCAGCGAGTCTCCTTCAGGCTGCGTTGGTCGGTGTTGATCGCTATGGTCATAGCTGACTCTAGGCCGATCTTGTTCAGCCGGGTGATGCTATTACACCCGCCGCCACCACAACCAACGACGAGTATCCTCAAGTCAGGAGCGTCTATGCCTGACTGGTCGTCCCATCCCGAGCCAATCCCCATCTCGATTACCTCAAGGGGAGCGTGTCCTTCACTTCAACTCACTTACCGCCTTCTCCAGGCGCATCCGGACGTATTCCCGGACGGCGTTCCTGATGGCATCGTCTATTGATACTGAGTCCCCGTCCTTGACGAGTGCCTCCAGCTCAATTATCTTGGTCTTCGGAAGCTCCACGGTGACCCTCTCGATGTACTCGGGCGTGAAGTGCGTTTCGACAAAGGTGTCGATCGCCGCCCTGATCGCATCGGAGATGGTCGGGTATTTGCCGGTGTCCACCAGTGCCTGTAATGCCTGTAGTTTCTCGGCAGGTATCCTGACCGTAATCCTTTCGCTGTCGACCATGACACAACTCTTGTCCCATTAATTTGTCTGACGCTTTTCGCCAAAACGTCTGACAAATTGGATGATTCACTTGAGAATATATAAAAGTTGGCGAATCTTCGAGCGTATGACTCTATTATCGATGACATGAACTGGGTTTTTACCCCAGCATACCTTTTTCTGGACTTAATACGATTATAGGGGCAACAGTTACTAATATTCATTCAGGAAGCACGAGAAAGTATCCGAAGAGGTCGATATGCGAGATCGCCCTCGCAATAAGAGGTCACTGACCATCCTAGACTGGGAACGCACGATGATAATTGAGGAGGGCCCCCGATGTTGGATCAAATCGATGGTACAATGGATCCACCTCTCGTAATGAACGCCATGACATCTGATGCTTTTTCCCGCCCATATTGTGAATGTTCCCGACCGCCTTCCGCCGACGATCTGATCTAGGGCTTCAGTTTCGGTAAAATGGTATGCACAGGTGCTAAAAAGCCCCAAGACGTTAAGCCGCCGAGAACATGACAAACAAAACGCTCGGGTTGGGGGGTCTGCTGCTATGAAGATCGACTTCCCCATATTAGACAATCATCTCCATCTGCAACCTAAGGGCCGAAACGTAGAGGCGATGAAAGAGTATGAGAAGGCTGGGGGCACCCATGCTATCCTAAGCCACATGCCATATGAAGAGATCCAGATCGCCTGCGGGGCAGATTTCGAACGCTCATATCGGATCACCTTGGACATTGCCGGGCGGTGCAATAAGGAGACAAAGGTGGGCGTGTTCGTGACACTTGGCCCGTACCCTGTCCTCCTCATCGACCTAGCGAAGGAACACGGTCTCGAGGCCGCCACCCAGATGATGAACGAGGGAATGGAATCGGCGGCCCGGTTGGTGAGGGAAGGCGAGGCGATAGCCATTGGCGAGGTTGGCAGACCGCACTTTGACGTTCCTCCGGAGATCATGGCGGCCTCCAATGAGATCCTTCGATATGGCATGTCATTGGCCAAAGAGGCATCCTGTCCAATAGTGATCCACGCTGAGACGGCCACGCCGGAATCGATGGAAGATCTAGGCCGTATTGCCGATTCGGTCGGTTTGTCACGAGGCAAGGTGGTCAAGCACTATTCTCCCCCCTTGGTCCTAAAGGAGGAGAACAGAGGCCTAATGGCGTCTGTGCTGGCTTCGAGGAGCAATATCAAAGAGGCGTTTGGGAAAGGAGATAGATTCCTTCTTGAGACTGACTTCATGGACGAACCGACACGCCCGGGAGCTGTATTGCCCATCGATACTGTGCCCAAGAGGGTCAAGGGCATCGCGCAGTCCGGAGTCGCGACCAAGGAACTGATCGATGCGATCTGGAAGGTCAACAAAGACAATCCGAAGAGGGTGTACGGGATCGAGCTGGAACGATTTTAGAACTACTTGATATCGAACCGGTCGAACTGGTCCTTACATTCGGACCATACGAGATCAACTTTGTCCACGCGGGCGAGGGGGTGCTCTTCCCTGAGCATGCGGATCACCTCTTCGATGTTCTCCTTCTCTCCCTCGAATATCGCCGCGACGGTGCCGTTGGACAGGTTCTTGACCCATCCGTTGACCGCCCTTCTACGGGCGAACCTTCGGGTATAGTCGCGGAAGTGGACCCCTTGGACCTTGCCCTTGAATATGGCTTCCGCACGAACATTCATTGTGCCCAAGACCCCCCTTGCACTAAAGCGCTATCCGATTATTACTTTTTCTTGTCGGAATGTGGGAATAGTGGCGGTATTGGAAGCGGTCTCATCTTTTCGCCTGGCAACAAAACCCCGATATGATTTTTATAATCCGTCAGCATATGGGGACCTATATTAGTGGTCACTTCGGGCGATCAGGAAGGGAAATGGGATGTTAAAATCATTGGTTGAGGATGCACTGGCGAGGGACGACACGCCTATGCCGAGGTTCGAACAGGCACCGGCGGCTCAGCCGACCCGTAAGCAGGCAGAGGATGCAGATGCGGAACTCATAGCGATATTGCAAACGCTGAGGACCAACATTAAGATAGTCGGTGTCGGAGGAGGCGGTTGCAACACCATCAACCGGATCTACGACGAGCAGATCGTCGGGGCCGAGACATACGCGGCGAACACCGACGCACAGCACTTGCTGATGGTCCGGGCCCAGCACAAGATCCTTCTCGGGAGGAGGAGCACGCGCGGACTTGGTGCAGGGGCACTACCGCAGGCTGGAGAGCAGGCGGCCCAAGAGGCCGACCAGGAGATACGCAAGGCGGTACAGGATGCGAACATCGTGTTCGTGACCGCGGGAATGGGCGGCGGTACTGGAACGGGCGCTGCGGCGGTAGTGGCAGGGATCGCCAAGGACACGGGTGCGCTGACCATCGCGGTTACGACCACCCCGTTCAAGGGCGAGGGCAAAATGAGGATGGAGAATGCTGAGTGGGGGCTGGAAAGGCTCAGGAACTCAGCAGATACTGTCATCGTCATCCCCAACGACAAGCTATTGGAGCTCTACCCCAGACTTTCCCTAAACCAGGCGTTCAAAGTGGCGGACGAGGTCCTCACCAGGGCGATCAAGGGGATCACCGAACTGATCACCAAGCCCGGTCTTGTGAACCTCGACTTCAACGACCTGCGTACCATCATGAAGGGCGCGGGCGTGGCCATGATCGGTATGGGAGAGTCCACCGGTCACGTGGAGGACAGGGCACTGGAGGCAATCCAGATGGCTCTCAACTCCCCACTGTTGGAGGTTGACATTAGTACCGCGAACGGCGTCTTGGTGAACGTCGTCGGCGGCCCCGACATGACCATTGGTGACGCCCAGAAGGTAGCAGAGGAAGTTCAGAAGCGGGTCAGCCCCAGTGCTAGGATAATCTGGGGCGCGGGCGTTGATCCGGCGCTGGAGCACAAGATACGGGTGATGGTTGTCATCGCCGGAGTGCACTCCAAGCAGATACTCGGCAAGTCCAACGAACAGGCGAAGCTCAAGGGCTCCGACGTCGACTTCATAAAGTGAATCGAAACCTGTCGGCAAACCTTTTCCAAATTCTTCAATTACCTATCTTTAGGATCGAACAGGAAAACGTCCTCGATCCGCACCTTGAAGAACCGCGAGATCTTGAACGCAAGCTCGAGCGAGGGATCGAACTTCTCCGTTTCGATACAAATGATTGTCTGCCTGCTCACACCGATCTTCTCGGCAAGCTCAGCCTGGGTCATGTTGGTCAATGCCCTATAGACGCGAAGATTATTTTTCATCAAGTTCACTCGGGGACAATATTTTCGATGATGTAATGTAATATTTACTTAATGATATCAACACATTACTTATTGTAATATATTATTTTCTTTTAGTAAATAAGCAGTTACATGAGATGTTCAAAAATCGCCTATACCAAATGAGCACCCTTTGAACGCAGAAACAGCCAGATACATAATTTTCGTAATATGGACGACCAACGAAAATGAGATATTATCAACAATATCACCGAAATGTTTTATACACCACAAGCCCCTAACGACATTAACTATCCATTGCCAGCGATGCTGTCATGGTCTAGAATAGAGGAGGAACTTACCTTGAAATCGTTCATCACCGACGCCCTGACCCGGGCGGGACCTGCAGGTGCAGCAGAGCCAGCCCAAACACCATACAGCAAATCCACCTCGCAAGAGGATGATGAGCTGACGAAGATCCTCATGAGTTTGAGGACCAACATCAAGATCATAGGCTGCGGGGGCGGAGGATCGAACACGATCGACCGGCTCTACGCATCGAACATCAAGGATGCCGATTTATATGCCGCCAACACCGACGCCCAACACCTTTTGGTGAGCAGGGCCCACAAGAAGATCCTGCTGGGTAGGAGGAGCACCCGCGGATTGGGTGCGGGAGCATTGCCTCAGGTGGGAGAGGAGGCGGCCAGGGAGGCAGAGGAAGAACTAAGGAAGGCCCTCCAGGGAGCAGACATCGTATTCGTCACCGCCGGACTTGGTGGAGGTACCGGAACCGGTTCTGCGCCATATGTTGCACAGCTCGCCAAGGACATGGGGGCACTGACGATCGCGATAGTCACCTCACCGTTCAAGGCTGAAGGAACGATCAGGGCGGAGAACGCCGAATGGGGCCTGGAAAGGATGAGGGCTGTCGCCGATACGGTGATCGTCATCCCCAACGACAAGCTCATCGAGCTCGTTCCTAGGTACTCGCTCAATCAGGCGTTCAAGGTCGCTGATGAGGTCCTGATGCGGGCCATCAAGGGAATTACCGAACTGATCACCAAGCCGGGATTGGTCAACCTTGACTTCAACGACCTGCGCACCATCATGAAGGGCGGAGGCGTCGCCATGATCGGTATGGGAGAGGGCGATGGCGACGACCGGGTCGAGGACGCGGTCGAAGAGGCTATCAATTCCCCGCTCATCGACGTGGACATCTCTGGAGCTAACGGTGTGCTGGTGAACGTCACCGGCGGAGAGGATATGTCCATCGGGGATGCTCAGCAGGTGGCTGAGTTGATCCAGGACAGAGTCTCCCCCGGAGCCAGGATCATCTGGGGCGCATCGGTCGAGCCGTCCCTGGAGAATCGCATCCGGGTGATGGTGGTCATTACCGGAGTGAAGTCGAAAAACATCCTAGGTCCGAAGGAATCGAAATCCATCAAGGCAATGAATGTAGATTTCATCAAATAACGATGTAACCTGAGGAAAGGATTATCTAGAGAAAACCAATAGACCCTTCTTCAAGAGTGCTTAAAATGGACATCGTCGAGAAATCCTGGGAAGTCCAAGAGACTATCGAAGATAGGGTCAAAAAGATCGGCAAGGGCAAGTACGGCCGTGTCATCAAGATGGCCCGGAAGCCCACTCCAGATGAGTACGTGAAGACCATCATGATCACCGGCATAGGGATTATCCTCATCGGTGGTTTGGGCTTCACAATATACTTAATATGGAAGTACTTGCCGGGACTGTTCGGCTAATGTCCGTTTCATTACCGGGGTATCACGTATGACCGATGAAGATAACCAGACACTAATGCCCCAGACGCAGGGCGCCGGTTCCATCTCCCTTAGCGGAGAGAACGCCCCTAGCATCATCGCAGCAGGGGCCATAACGACCTGGCCGCTGCAGGTCAAGAGTTCAGACAGCGGAAAGAAGAAAATCATTTTGCGCGTGAACATCACCCTCGAAGAGGGTGCGCCGGAATGGGAGGTCAAGATCACCGACGCCACGGGCACATCACTGTGGGAGAGCCAGGCCGCTGGAGCGGCCCAGGCCGAGTTCAATCTCGATGGCCCCCGTCCCAAAGATCTGAAGCTCATCGTCGAGGCGCCGAAGGGCGCACGGTATAACGATAAAGTGATCATCTCGTTAGAGGTCTGTAATATGGACCAAGTCTGCGCGAGCAAGGAGTTCAGCGCGACCGCCAGGCAATCGGTCCTGGTCCTGAAGACTTCGATCGGCCATGAAAGGAACGTCGCAGATGGCGTCTCCAGCAAGGCCAAGACCGGCAACACCGGCATTTTCGCCATACTTGCCCCGGGCAAGTTGGATGGCTACGTCTTCATGGAAGCAATGAATACCGACCTAGTGAGGGAGACTGTCCGCGGTGTCCGCAAGGCCAAGGGCCTGGTGGAGGGCGAGACGAGCTTCAACGAGATCGAGCACTTCTTGACCCCCAAGCCGCTGGTATCGGGTGTCATGGAGGGCGACGTTGTCGAGCTGGTCGCCGGTCCGTTCAAAGGTGAGAAGGCCAGGGTCCAGAAGATCGACGAGACGAAGGAAGAGATCACAGTCGAACTGTTCGATGCGCTCGTTCCGATACCGGTCACCGTCAGAGGCGACCACGTGAGAGTTCTCGAGAAGGAGAAGTGAGTATAATGCCAGAGACTATTGAAGTGCTAGTAGACGGTGGCAAGGCCACCCCCGGTCAACCGCTCGGCCCAGCGCTGGGACCGACCGGGATCAACGTCGTCCAGGTTGTGCAGAAGATCAATGAGAAGACCAAGGCCTTCGCAGGGATGAAGGTCCCAGTCAAGATCATCATCAATGCGAACAAGACCTTCGATATCAAGGTCGGTACCCCACCGACCTCCGCGCTGCTGTTCAAGGAGATGGGCGTGGAGAAGGGATCGGGCGCACCGAAAGCGTCCAAGGCCGGCGACATCACCATGGAGCAGGCCATCAAGGTATCGGAGATGAAGAAGGACTCTCTCATGGGCAAGGACCAGAAGAACCGTGCCAAGGAGGTCATCGGAACCTGTGTCTCGTGCGGCATAACCGTCGAGGGCAAGGAGCCGAGGGACATCCTGAAGGAGATCGACGAAGGTAAGTGGGACACGAAATTCGCGGCCTGAATGGCCGCCTTCCCTTTACAATAGATTTATAAATGGTAGGTCCATTTAGGGGCCAACCGCTCTGTAGGAGAGGCAACTCGTTACTACTACAGGAGGAATTGCATTGGCAGAGAAGACAACACTAACGGCCGTCAAGAAGGCGCTGGAGAGATCTCCGAAGCGCAATTTTAGAGAGACGGTCGACCTATCGATAAACCTGAAAGATGTGGATCTTTCTATCCCGAAGAACAGGATACAGGAAGATATCATCTTGCCAAATGGTAGGGGAAGGGCTGTCCGGGTCTGCATCATCGGCGGTGGCGAACTTGCGCAGAAAGCCAAGAACGTCGCCGACAAGGTCATTACCCCAGAGGAGCTGGGAACCCTGGCCGACAACAAAAGGGAGGCAAAGAAGGTTGCCGCAGCACACGATTTCTTCGTCTGCGAAGCGCCATTGATGCCGACCGTCGGTAAGAGATTGGGTATCGTGCTCGCTCCCCGGGGTAAGATGCCGAGGCCAATCGCCCCAGGCGCTGACCCGAAGACGATGGTGGAAAACCTAAGGAAGTCCGTCGCCATCAGAAGCAAGGACAAGATGACATTCCACGTCCCGGTAGGTACGACTGATCTGACTCCGGAACAGATCGCGGAAAACATCGACCTCATAATCAAGAGGATCGCGGTCAAACTGGAAAAGGGAACGATGAACATCCGGTCGGCTTACATCAAGACGACCATGGGCCCTGCTGAGAGGCTCATCTGAGGAGGGTCGATTATGGCACACGTCGCAGCTTGGAAGAAGGATAAAGTCCAGGAACTGACGAATGCGATGACCAGCAAGAATGTGGTCGCCATCGTCGACGTACACGGCATACCGTCCGCCCAGCTTCAACTTATGAGGCAGGGACTCAGGGCAAAGGCGTCCATCATGATGTCGAGGAACAACTTGATCGATATTGCGATCGAGCAGGCGGCCAAGGACCGGCCGGGACTGGAGAAACTCCTAGAGTCTGTCAGTTCCCAGTGCGCCGTGGTCACCACCGATGTCAACCCGTTCAGGCTATTCCGCGAGATGGAGTCGACCAAGAGCGCAGCGCCGGCAAAGCCAGGTGACATCGCGCCCGAGGACATCCTGATCAAGGCGGGAGATACCCCGTTCAAGCCAGGCCCGATCGTCGGTGAACTGCAGAAGGCAGGGATCCCCGCCGGTATCGAAGGCGGAAAGATCGTCATAAAGAAGGACAAGGTCCTGGTCAAGAAGGGAGATGCCATCTCTGAGGAGATCTCCAAGATCCTACCGAAGCTCGAGATAATGCCGATGACTGTCGGCCTTAACCTCGTAGCCGCTTTCGAGGGTGGAGTTCTCTACGGAAGGGACGTACTAAACATCCCAGAAGACTACTACAGCTCGATGCTGTCAATGGGTTCGAGGCAAGCCATGGCCTTGAGCATGAAGATCGCGTATGTGACCCCCCAGACCGTCGTACCGCTGTTCGCGAAAGCGTACAGAGAGGCAATGGCAGTCAGCGTAAAGGCCGTCATACCGACCAAGGACAACATCAAGATACTCTTGGCAAAGGCGAACGTTGGAATGCTAGCCGTTTCAGCGCTCTCCGAGAAACACGAAAAGAAGTAACAAGGAGGTAAGAAAAATGGAATACATATACAGCGCATTGGTGCTTCACGCAGCAGGAAAGTCGATCACCGAGGAAGGCGTTTCCGCAGTCCTAAAGGGCGCGGGAATCGAGGCGGACGCAGCCAAGGTTAAGGCCTTGACCGCATCCCTCGAGGGCGTCAACATCGACGAGGCAATCGCCTCGGCAATGATTGCCGCAGCCCCAGTAGCCGCCGCTCCAGCAGAAGCTGCCCCGGCAAAGAAGGAAGAGAAGCCGGAAGAGCCGGCAGTCACTGAGGAAGAGGCCGCAGCCGGTCTCTCCGCCCTGTTCGGTTAAACGAACTCGGTGCCTCAGAGGCGCTTCAAACCCCGGGGCGAAAGCCCCCAAATCCCTTTCATCAGTTTTTTAATAAATGCCGAACCGCATCAATTCCATGTTCGCAGAGTTAGGAAAACCCGATGGACACGGTTTTAAGCTCTCGGGGATTCTAACAACCTATTTCTAATGCATACACATTTTCATTGAACGGTTGAAATGAAGCTCATCGACATCTACAAGCTCGCGGTCCAGATGGGAATGGACGCCGATCTTAGGACGAAGGAGGAGATAGAGGTCGAGCTGAAGCGGGTGGGAGACCGATATAGGAAGCTAGAGGCCGAGGATAGGGAGCTTTTCGACCAGGACCAGTTGTGGAACCCCTATGCCGATTCACGTCTGCTCTGCGGCGATCCGTCCACGGAGGTGAATGGTGTCCTTTGGGGTATTGACATCGGATCCGGGGAGGTCTTGCTGGCGGACCGCCTACGTGAGAAGGGCAAACGGATCGACGCGATCATCAGCCATCACCCGAGCGGTCTCGCTCATGCAAATTTCTACGAGGTCATGCATGTACAGGAGGCGCTCATGCAACAGGCAGGTATCTCCATCAACGTCGCGGAGGACCTGCTTTCGCCGAGGATCAGGGAGGTTCACAATGCCATCGCCTCAAGCAACCACGAGCAGGCAGTGGACGCGGCGCGCTTGCTTGACATTCCGATGATGTGCGTGCACCAACCGACCGACATACTCGTGCAGCGCTTCTTGATGGACCTGATGGCTGAGAAGGCCCCAAAGAGGGTGGAGGACGTTCTCAAAGCGCTGTCCGCATTGCCCGAAATGAAGTATGCGATCAGCCATAACAACCCTCCAGAGGTATGGGCGGGGGACAGAACACGCCACGCCGGCAGGATATCGGTCAAGATGTGCGGGGGCACTGCCTATCCGAAGGAGGTCTATGAAAAGATGTCCCAGGCCGGCATCGGCACGGTGATATGCATGCACGCTCCGGAAAGCCACATCGAAGAGGCACGCAAGAATCACATCAACATCATCATCTCGGGACACATGGCGTCCGATTCATTGGGCGTCAATCTGTTCGCCGATAAGGTGGAGCAGAATGGAGTCGAGATCACCCCATGCTCCGGTTTCATCAGGGTAAAGAGGAGTGGAAATTGAGACAGGTCGCCCCGCGCAAGCTGTTCAAGGACGAATCGAAGCTGTCCTTCGACTATGTTCCAGAGAAATTAGTGCATAGGGAGAAACAGCTGGACAAGTTGTGGATGATCTTCCGTCCGGTCCTGGAAGGGGCCATGTCCCAGACGGCGTTCCTGATCGGGAACGTGGGTACGGGTAAGACCGCCACCTCCAAGAGGTTCTGCATCGACCTGAAAAAGCAGGGAAGCGAGCATGGCAGGGTCATCGACTATATCATCATCAATTGCCGGCAGCGCAATTCAGAGAGCGCGGTCCTGCAACGCCTGGTCACCCACTTTGACGAGCATTACCCAGATCGCGGATTCAGCATCGCAGAGATGCTCCGCGCCGTCCGTAAGCACCTGGAAAAGAACAAGATGCACCTCGTTGTGGTTCTGGACGAGGCGGATATCCTCATCCGGAAGGGAGCCAGCGACCTCATCTACCAGCTATCAAGGTTCGACGAAGAAACGATCGGAGCTAAACCTTCATTATCGCTGATACTTGTATCTCAGAAGTATGTGCTGGACCTGATTGATCCGGCAGCCTTCTCGACCTTCCGCCGGGCAAACGCGATCCAGTTCGATAAGTACAATTCCGAGGAATTGCGCGATATCGTCGCCGACAGGGTGGAGTTGGCTTTCCATGCGGGCATGGTCAGGCGGGACTCGATCGCCCTGGTCGCGGACATAGCCTCGGAATGGGGCGACGCCCGGTTCGCCATCGAGCTGCTCGACCGTGCCGGAATGATGGCCGAGGAAGAGAGCGCACCGGCAGTCGCTCCGGAGCATGTCCGGGCCGCCAAAGCGCTGACATATTCCATCGTCACCGAGAGCAAAGTGGACCAGCTGGACCGCCAGCGCAAGATCGTCCTGTTGGCGGTGGCTAGGGCAATGAGGGACGAGGCCTATGTGACCACCGGGGACGCGGAAAAGGTCTACAAAGTGGTCGCCGAGGAGTACAACGAGAAACCCCGAGCGCATACCCAGTTCTGGGCATATATCCAGAGCATCTCCAACGAGGGCATCGTGCAGACTAAGGTTTCAGGCGACGCGGCCGGCGGAAGGACCACTTACATTTCCATCCCGGATGTGCCGACCAAGATCCTAAAGGAAATGCTGGAGAAGATGCTAGCCATCGAATGAGCAGGCAAACATATTCCTAAGGGGGAGTGGCTTCTTCGGGGCATGAAGAGGACTCCATTGTATGACTGGCACGTCTCGTCCGGTGCACGGATGATCGAGTTCGGCGGATGGGAGATGCCGTTGCAGTACACTGGCATCGCCGACGAACACATCAACGTGCGCAAGAAGGCGGGCATTTTCGACGTTTCGCACATGGGCGATATCGTCATACGTGGAGAGGGGGCGGAAGCCCTGGTCGGCCGGCTGTTGACCAACGACCCGGCGGGCATGCCAGTGGGGAGTGGGATCTACGGACATATCCTCAATGACGATGGCAAGATCATCGACGATACCATCGTCTACCGCATCCAGGAAGATTCCTACCTGCTGGTGCCGAATGCCTCGATGACGGGCACGGTTTTCGATTGGATCGTTAGACATCGGAACGGCCAGGAGGTCCTAGACCTGACCGATGCGATAGCATGCTTCGCCGTTCAAGGCCCCCGGGCTGAGGCCATGATGCAGCGCCTGACGGACCTAGACCTCTCTTCCGTGAACCGGTTCCGTTTCGTCATGGCCTACCTGGAGATCGATGGCCAGCCAAAAGATTTCATCACTGGCCTGCGGCCCTCGGTGCTAGCTGACAAAGAGGTGGGCCGAGGATCGCTGAGGGAGGGGGTCTGGCCCGGAGGCCCGTTCGGTGCCCGGGTCATGTTATCGAGGACCGGTTATACGGGCGAGGACGGCTTCGAAGTGATATGTGATGCCCGCGCGGCAGTATCTATCTGGAACCTCTTGATCGGCGCCGGCAGGAAGGACGGGCTCCTCCCGGCGGGATTGGGGGCCAGAGACAGCCTGAGGCTGGAGATGGGGTACTTGCTATCGGGAACGGACTTCGATGGCGGACAAAGCACCATCCAGACTGGACCGGGGTGGGTCATCAAGTGGGAACATGACTTCATCGGCAGAACGGCATTGCAGCAGGATCTGGAACGGAAACTCCCTCACCTGACCGCATTGATCCTTGACGATCGAGGCATACCCAGGCATGGATACCCGCTGCTGAAGGAAGGACAGGATGTTGGACATCTGACCAGCGGTACGCTCTCCCCCTGTCTAAGAAGAGGCATAGCCCTGGGCTATGTGCGGTCGGATCTGACCGAGCCCGGAACAGAATTTACCGTGGCCATAAGAGATATGCGTGTGCCCGCCCATGTGGTAAAGCCGCCGTTCGTGAGGAAGTGAGCATTTGGCAGAGAACGTGGTTGAGACACTTATCGACATGATATTGATCGGGAGCGATGAAAAGGAGAACAAGGACGAGATCGTCAAGTATGCATCGGATTGGCTCAAGGATCTGGGTATGGAGGTGGACATCGTCGGCGACAAACGCTGTCCGGCGATCTGTGCGTACAACGGATATCGGGGGGTAGCTCTGTCTGGTCATTTGGACACGGTCCCGATCGGTGACCGCTGGACGAAGGACCAGGGGGAGATGTCGGAAGGCAAGGTCTTCGGTCGTGGCTCGGCGGATATGAAGGGGGGTTGCGCAGCCATGCTGCATGCCGCCAAAGCGCTCATGGCCGATGATCTGGACTGCTATTTGTTGTTCACGACCGACGAGGAAGACCTGATGACCGGGGCGAACGCCCTCATTCGTACACACGGTGCCAAGAATGCCCGCGCGATCGTCATCGGAGAACCGACGAACCTGCGCCCGGTGTATAAAGAAAAAGGTGTGGCCCGACTCGGTCTGAAGGCATACGGCAAGGCATCGCATGCCAGCATGCCCTGGCTGGGAGAGAATGCCATCATGACCATGTCCCGTCTTCTGGATAAGCTTGGGGCTCTGAACGCAGAAGGACGCGAGGCGGCCGAAGGCCTGACCATGAACGCCACCACGATCAATGGCGGAGACATGTACAACGTCATTCCGGACGAATGCTCTGTCGATCTTGACGTGCGCTTCCCTGCCCCGATGAACGGTCAAGAGGCTTTCTCCTCCATCCTTGCGACGTTGAAAGGAGAGGACTGCGAGCTCGCACTGCTTCATGAGTTCCCGGCGTTCCAGACCGACCCGGAATCACGCTTGGTAAAAGAAGCGACCGCTTTCCTGAATCAGGAGCCGGTTGCCGTGCCTTACTCCACGGAGGCCGCCGTATATGCCAAGGTCAACCCGAACATCCTGATATGCGGACCGGGCGATACCGATGTGGCGCACACCGCAGACGAGTTCGTGGAGACGACCCAGCTGGAGCAGGCGGTCAAGCTGTACTTGCACCTGGCCAAGTCCTTGGCTCAGGGATAGACCCGGGCCACGGTCCGGGGGAATGGTATGGCGTCACGGATATGCTCCAATTTGCAAACCCAACGAACGATGCGCTCAACCCCCATCCCGAAACCGGAATGGGGCACGGAGCCGTATTTCCTCAGGTCCAGGTACCACTGGTATGAGTCGAAAGGAACGCATTGGCACTCCAGCCTCTCCATGATCTTGGCCAGGTCGGTCTCCCTCTCCGATCCGCCGATGATCTCGCCGTACCCTTCTGGCGCGAGCAGGTCGGCGCACTTGTATGTGCGCGGGTCTTCGGGGTCCTCCTTCATGTAGAACGCCTTGCACTCCTTGGGGAAGTTGGTGATGAAAGTGGGCAAATACTCGTCGGCTGTGACCGCGCGCTCCTCCGGCGCTCCCAGGTCCTCGCCCCACTCGATCTTGAAGTTTCTCTGTTTCAGCTTCTCGATGGTCTGGGAATAGGTTACCCGGTTGAAGGGTGGAACGATCCTCTTGAGCTGCTCGATGTCCCGGCCTACCAGTTTGAGCTCGTCTTTCCTCTCCTCGACGATCTTTGCGATCATCGCTGACACCAGCTCCTCCTGGATCTTCATGTTGCCGGCATTGTCCGTCCACGCCTCCTCCAGTTCGAGGTGCCAATATTCGGTAAGGTGCCTGGTGGTCCTGGACTTCTCTGCCCGAAACGAAGGGGTGATGGAATAGACTCGCTCTAAAGAGAAGATGAGCGCCTCCAGATACATCTGGGCGCTCTGACTTAGGTACGCCTCCCGATCGAAGTATTTCAATTTGAATAAGGTGACACCGCCCTCGCAGGCGTTCTGGGTGAAGATCGGGGGCGTTACTTCGGTGAATCCCTGCTCATCGAGCCAGTCGCGGGCCCCCTTCAACGCGCTGCCCTTGATCTTCATGACCGCCTTCTGTTCCTGCGACCTGATCCAGAGGTGGCGGTTGTCCAACAGCAATTCCTCGCTCTGGTACTCGGTGATAGGGAACGGCAGCGACGACCCGACCATATTGAACCCGCTAGCGCGTATCTCGTAGCCACCCGGGGCGCGCTTGTCCTCGGCCAGCACGCCATTGACGATCACCGAGGATTCAATGGGTGAATTGACCGCCTGCTCGAACTCATCGTCCGGCAAGGCGCCCTTCTTGACCGTCACTTGGATTATCCCGGTGGAGTCCCTCACAACAGCAAACACGATCTTGCCGCTGCTCCGAGTCCTGTATACCCATCCCCTGACAGTGACCTCCTCTCCTACGATTGGCGAGTCCAGTAACTTCTTAATAGGCACCGGGGAACTCATGAAAAATGCACCGAGTTACAAATGCCGCTCTACTATCTTTTTATTTCGGTGCACCTGGCCACACAATATTAATATCCGAGGTAAAGATGAAGTTTCATGCACATCCGGGAAGCGAATTTGGGAGACCTGGATGACCTCATGCGCATCGAAGAGGAGTCTTTTCAGGATGAGAGGTTCAGCAGGAACCTGCTGGAGCTCTTCATCAATGAGGAGGAGTTCGATGCATTGGTTTGCGAACTCGAAGGGGCGGTAGTGGCTTATGCGGCAACCTTCACCGAACCGGGGGTGAGAACTCGTATCCTTTCTCTCGCTGTGGATGAAAAGCATCGGGGCCTGGGAATCGCACGCCGATTGATGCAAGAGATCGAATTCCGCGCTAAGGGACTTGGATCGTCCGCCATGACCCTGGAGGTACGGGCTACTAACGTCGTGGCGGTGGGCCTTTACCTTAAGGAAGGATATCAAGTAAAGGGCACGATAGCGGATTATTATGGCAAAGGCAAGAACGCCCTCTACATGGCAAAGAGGCTCTAGGGGGTCGTATATCCCTGGAAATTCCTGATGTCTAGAAATGACTATTTCAGAGCAAACACAAAAACTGGGCACATTCTTATGTTTGTAACCTTTTGGAGGTGTTTTGCTCTCATATCTGGGCACGATCTCGTCATAATAGCTAGACCTCGCAAAGCATTAAGTAATAGACCTATTATTGGTGGTTGTCATCAACACTCGAGATTGTTGGCTAGGGGTGCGTAAATGGAAGAGTCACTTTGCAACGTCGAGTTCCTTAAGAACAATAACACTTACATTGCCCGTGTACAAAGCGACCTTGGTGGCCTCAGGGAGTACCAAAGTTCTAACCTAGAGGAAGTCCTCGAACAGGTCATCATCGACCTTCAAGAGGAGTTTGAAACCTCCATCTGAGCGCGCCAGGCCAAGAACCGGGCCACAGTCTTCTAGAGGCAGATGCTTCTGGATAACTTGGGCTCCGTCCGGCAGGAGGGGTTCAGGTGCTTGAAAAGGTAACTAATGAGATTGATACGGTAATGTCCTCGTACTACGGTGAGGAGCAAGTTACTGCAATTATTAATCTCAAGGTCGACACTAAGGCCGCCGATACTATAGCAGAAAAGGTGGCCAAGTATGCTCTTGTCGAGGACGTCTTCCTGGTTACTGGTGATACTGACATCGTTGTTAAGACAAAGTTCCACAATTATAACCAACTCAAGAGGTTCCTGGTGGACGAGATCTCGAACATCGATGGAGTGAAGGACACGAAGACACTGATGGTTGTCACGACCTTCAAGGAAAGAGGAACGATCGTATCCGAATCACAGGAGCCGAGGAAATAGGCTTCATGGTGTTATATTAGTCTCAAGAGGTGTTAACATGGTAGTGGTTGATGTCAAGCAAAAAATGGGTCAAATTTTGGAAGTGTTGGATCAGCTCGCGGAGGACACGTCGGTCCCACGGAATATCAGGCGCGGGGCGACGGAGGCTAAGGCCAAATTGGAGATGAGCGCTGCCCTGGATGTCCGGGTGGCAGGCGCGATAGGCAAATTGGACGACCTGGCGAATGACCCCAACATACCGATGCATGGAAGGACCATCATCTACAGGATCATCACGGAATTGGAAAACCTGCTGAACACCGTTCAGAAGTGAAACGGTTTTCCGTTTTTGATCAAACATTTTAGCCCGCCGAGGGCCCTCTTCCGGCAAATGCTGGCAACATCTGAGCCAAAAAGGTTTAAGACATTGCTCAGGATTTGGTAGCGCACAGGCGGCTATAGTCTAGTGGTTAGGACTGAAGCTTCCCAAGCTTCGAACTCGGGTTCGAATCCCGGTAGCCGCACTCTTTTACCTATTCACAAGAATTTCTGAAATCCTCAATATCCTGTTAACATATCATTTGGGTCGAAGAACTAGTTCTCGATTTTGAGAAGGCAGGAATTTCTGTCGAATCCTCCATGCCTCTTGCTTTCTGAGTTCCAGCGCATGGAAGCGTTCGTCGGTGGATTTGGTCTACTTCTAAACCGGAAGGTCATGATCGATTTCGTCAATATTGATCAATGATTCTGCTCATTGTTTTGACGGTCCAATTCGAAAGCAAATGCTTTTGATTATTGGACTCTCAAAATATTTTTTCGGTCGAATTATATAGAGGATGATGTGTTCTGTTATAAAAACTGGCATAGACCTTGAATGCCCTGTGTCCTTCCCTAATGCAATAGGTGTATCGGATGAGTCCCAAGAAAACAAACAAATCTGATGGTAACTGGAAGATACTCGCGATATTGGCATCGGTCTCGATGATGGTTATGTTCATCGAGATCATGCTGGTACCGGCCTTGCCGTACGTAGGCGCAGACTTCAGCAACTTCCAGTGGATATCGTGGGTGCTCTCAATCTACCTTCTCGTAGGGGCTGTCACAACGCCTCTGGCAGGTCGCCTCGGTGACATGTACGGCAAGAAGAAGATCATGATCTACGTCATGGGCCTCTACATCGTCGGGCTGTTGGGAAGCGGATTCTCCCTGGATATATCCCGGGCGTTGTTCGGGGAACCGTCAATCTTCGTCCTGATCTTCTTCAGGGGCGTCCAGGGAATAGGAATGGGCATGTTTCCCCTGGCCTTCGGTATAATCCGGGACACATTTCCCAAGGACAAGATCCCGACGGCCATCGGGACGGTCAGCGCTATGTTCTCAGTCGGCGTCTCACTGGGTCTGCTGGGCGGCGGTTACATCACGTCCGTAGGCCACTGGTACGATGCGTTCCATGTAGTGGTCCCGTTCTTTGTTGCACTGGCGATCCTGACCATCTTTCTCATCAAGGACCCGGTCATTGTCAAGACAGGTTCCTTGGACATTACCGGGGCGACGACTCTGGGCATTGGTGTGTTCTCACTTTTGCTAGGCCTAACCCAAGGACAGGAATGGGGATGGGCCAGCCCGATGACCCTAGGTCTTTTCGTCATCGCCCTGGCGATGTTTGCGGTGTTCACGAAGCTGGAGTTGAGGACCAAGGACCCAATAGTCCGCCTATCTATGTTCCGGAATAGGGGTGTGCTGGATGCCAGCGTTACGGCGGTATTCATAGGCTTTTGCATGTTCCTCCTGTTCCAGACGCTTCCGTTCTTCCTTGAAACGCCAAAAGAGGTCGGAGGATTCTTCGGGATCTCGGATACCTTCGTGGTCGGGCTCTACATGTTCCCGTCGGCCATCGCCCAACTCATTTTCGGCCCTCTGGGCGGGGTATACTCAAGAAAGATTGGCGCGGACAGGGTGTTGATCGCCGGTCTCGCCATCATGACGCTCGGGTTCGCCTCATTGATCCTCATGCACACGGACTGGGTCGGGATCATTGTCTCGGTCTTCATCGCAGGTGCAGGAATGGCGCTTTGTATGGTATCGATGATCAACCTGGTCGTCGTGACAAGCAAGCAAAGCGAGTTCGGCGTCGCATCTGGCATGAATACCTTGTTCCGGGTCGTGGGTGGCGCTGTCGGACCGGTCCTGGCCGTCGTGATCCTATCGAACTATACCCTGGCCATCCCGGGAGGGCGTGTCCTCTATACGGAGAATGGATATGTGGCCACCTGGATAGTCGGAGTTGTATTTTCCCTCATCGGACTCGTATGCTCGGTCGTCCTGCGTCCGAAGAAGGCAGACATGGAATTCGACACGGCTCCGGAGGACCTGCCTGCAAAGTAAAGTGCATAGCCACTATCGACAGGGCGAAGATCGATAATGAGGCCGGGCTGCTACGACCGTTTCGCTATGGCCTTGGTGTCCTCCCAGGCCTTGGTAAGGGCTTCCAACCCACAGCTAGTGCACTCGTGACTAAGACCAAGCTGGTCAGAGAATTCCTGGGACAGCTTCTGGTAGTGATCCGCATCCGCGACTCCGGTGTCGATATAAAGGCATCTTGAATAACCCTGGAAGAGGATCTTGACGAAATACATCGGCTCATAGCCCTGCTCGATCGCCGAATCAAGGCGGAGCTCCTTGATCACTCCTTTCAACCCCATTTCCGCCCATCCGGATGTGTTGAACCAAGTGCCAGTCACCTTTCGCTTTTCCTCAGCATATCTCATCGGGCTCAGCAGTGCTCCAATACAATCGTCTGCATCCAGCATCACCGTCGGCACCCTTAGCTCGTCCTTGACGCCTTTCAATGACTGGCAGATAGCATATCCCAGGAAAACCGCATCCACCTTACCCTCAAGCGAGTTCACTTTCTCGATGACCGTGCTCTTCAGTTTAGCCGAATCGATGTGAAGTGCGAACTCCAGATATTCCTTGTGGACGACGCTGGGATCGTCCCCGATCACCGCATCGATCTCCCTCTTCCATATGTCACACGCAATTATGCCGATGCGCATTCAGAACACCTTGGTCAGAACCACAGGGAACCGATGGCTGTTTCGGCTATTTTTAATTAGGCCGGAGGTTTCTAGAGGAGTCTCCATTTCTCGGTATCGTCCGGATCGACCCTTCTTTGTGCCTCATCGATGTGAACGCTTCGCCGTTCGTCACCTTTAGTGGGCGGGTCCCAGTTCATTTCATCGTCGAGCCTGGGCAGAGGCACTTCAATGGAATTGACGTCCCTCACGACCTTCTCCGACGACTGTTCTTTCTGTTTTTTCTTGTTCAACAGAAGACCATCCCGCTCCATCCTCAGCTGCTCGATCCTGGTCTGGGTCGAGGGATCGGTGGTCTGCCGTTGCGTCCTCCACATAAGGGCCAACGTCGCCCCAAAGTATGCCAGGAAGACGAAAAGGCAGAGGTACCACTGGATTCTGAAAATGAAGGCGACTGAGGCGATCATTAATAGGCTGTTGGAGATGAACAGTCCGATGAAATTTGAGATAAGCTTTGGATCCCGGGTACGGACGCCCAGATTGTCAAACCTGATCGTCTTGACGATCGAGCGGATCTCCCGTTCCATCATATAGTAGATGTACGCCGTGATACCGATGGCGAGCACGTAGATCAGATAGAACAGACCGTCTCCGGAGACCATTATCCCAATGAGGGTCACGAAATAGGCCACAAGGACAATCTCCATTCTCCTTGTCCGGCGGAACGCCTTCAATGAGGAGGGCATGATTAACTTGCCCATCGTTCGGTTCATCAAAGAAGCGCTGTATTTTGCATATCCGGGGACGAACCACCTTAGGCCACGATATATCGTATCGCTAGCCTTCATCATCACCGGCGTAAGCATGCTCAAGACGAAACAGAAAGTTCCGGCGAATGGGCTCAGCTGGGCTGCTTTTGTCACTCCGGCCGCGTTTGAACCGATGGAGGCGAACATGACCGACTCGGCGCCCCTCCCGCATATGGAACTGCCCATGAAGGTGGCGGATCTTCCGGAGAAGCCTAAGAAGTATGCTAGAGCGCCAGTGACTAGGAGGTCTCCCAGTATCACCAAGGGCACGGCGATTATCACAATCCAGATGACGCTAGGAAGCATCCCGGGATCGATCAACATACCAAACGAAATGAAGAACACGGCGACCAGGGCATCCTTGAATGGCGAGAGCCTATCCTTGAGCCGATCAGATATCTTGGTCTCCGCGAAGACCATGCCCAGGAAGAAGGCGCCTATGATTGCCGGGACACCAGAGACCTCAGCCATAGCGGACGATAGAAAGACCAGACCGAGGGCGAACAGCACGAACATCTCTTCGCTTTTAATGTGCTCGAAGTGCTTGGCACAGCGGGGGATAACGAATAGTGCCAGGAAAATGAAGAACGCATAGAATGCGAGCACGCCGACGATCAGGGTCATTAATGTCACCGGACTGCTCCCGCCGCTCTTGAACAACAGCCCGCCTGCGATCGTTAGCAGGATCATCGAGAGGAAATCCTCCACAATGACCATGCTAAGCAGGAACTCGGTCTCCGGATTACTCATCTTATGCAATCCCATGAGAGACTGTCCGGTGATGGCCGCGGAGCCCATGGCTATCACTCCGGCAAGGAACACCGTGTCCACGATGGGCCAGCCCAAGGCCAGACCGATTAGAATGCCGATGAAGAAATCAAGACCTGTATTGACCAGCGCAAGAATGAATGCGGACGATCTTGTCTTCTTTAGCTTGGTGATGCTGAACTCCAATCCGACGAAGAACATGAGCAGTGTCAAGCCCAGCGTGGATAGGTAGGAGATAAAGCTGGTGTCTTTGATCAGGCCATCGAATTGGATACCGAACAGGTTGAAATGGATAAACGGGCCTATGAGAACGCCGGCTACGATGTAACCAAGGATAGCGCTCTGCTTCGCCTTGGTAGCTAGAGCGGCACCGACGAAGGAGACAAGCATGATCATGCCCACCTCGAACATTATCTCTTGAGTCGCGACCATCCAAGTCTCAGCCCTGGAGATGCAGGCATGGAACCACGGTGTCGACTACTCAGTGGACCTTGTATACTACTTGTCAGTGTCCATGATGTCGCCCATCGACCGTTTCAAACCTAATTTGCCGGTTACTCGTCCAGAGTACAGGCTAGTGCATCCCTGTCACCTTAATAGCCCGAAGGATATAAAAGAGTATTGTGCCAGCAAACCGCCGGCGAACACTGGACCGAATTGAGTGTCGATTTTTCGTAGCAGCGAAGCCATCCCTGCGAAGAGATGGCCGAAACAATCATCCATGATAAGGTGCAATTGTTCTCAGACTGATTACATGGACGGTGGTTATCACTCTAAAAGCGCAGAGGATACGATTTCGAGTTTTGGATCGTCTCCTTCCGGTTTGTCCAAGGAGGAAGCCGCCAAACGTCTTCAGGAGTCCGGACCGAATGAGCTTCTGAGACAGCGTACCCTGTCGCCCTGGCGTCTTCTGCTGAGACAGTTCAAGGACTTTATGGTCATCGTCCTCATCGTTGCGGCGATTATCTCTGGAATAATAGCCTTCCTGAAAGGATCCGTCGAGGAATGGCTAGACACCGCCGTGATCATCGTGATAGTGGCCGTAAATGCCGCTCTAGGCTTTTTCCAGACGTACCGGGCCGAGAAGACCATCGAGGCGCTTCGTGACATGGCCTCGCCGCGCGCTACCGTCGTAAGAGGGGGCGAGGAGACAGACGTGCCCTCCAAGGATCTCGTCCCGGGGGACGTCATAATCCTTACGACCGGGGACAAGGTAGGGGCGGATGCCCGTCTGATCGATTCGGTCAATCTCAAAACGAACGAAGCGGCCTTGACCGGTGAGTCCCTCCCCGTTAGCAAGGACCATAATCTTTCACTTCCAGAAAGCACCTTGGTCTCGGACCGGACGAACATCGTAATGGCAGGAAGCTCTGTTCTAAGCGGCAGGGGGAGGGGGGTCGTCGTCTCCACCGGCATGGGGACCGAGCTGGGAAGGATCGCCCAGATGGTCCAAGGGGTTGATGAGCAAAGTCCCTTGCAGAAGAAACTGGAGCGCCTGGGGAAGCAGATCGGGATCGGGATCATCGGTGCCTGCGTGTTCATTTTTATCATCGGGATACTGCAAGGAGTGCCTATCGAAGAGATGTTCCTGACCGCGGTAAGCCTTGCGGTCGCGGCCATCCCGGAGGGCTTACCGGCAATAGTGACCATCTCTTTAGCCCTAGGCCTACAACGCATGGCCAGGAGGAAAGCGATCATGCGCCGCCTTCCAGCGGTCGAGTCGCTGGGAAGCACGACGGTCATATGCACGGACAAGACTGGCACTTTGACCAAGGGTGAAATGAATATCAAAGAAATGTTCGCGGGGGAAAACATCCATGTTTCTGGGGAGGGATACGAGCCGATCGGCGAATTCTCGACCGAAAATGGGAAGATCGATCCTGGCAGCACCCCTAGCCTTATCGAACTGTTGACGGCGGGACTGCTTTGCAACGATTCTCAGATCTATAAGGATGGTGACCGGTGGAAGATTAGGGGTGATCCGACAGAGGGTACTTTGATCGTCACCGCGTTGAAGGCTGGCATGGACCCAGACAAGGTCCGGTCGGCAAGTCCGCGCATATTCGAGGTGCAGTTCGACTCCGACCGAAAACGGATGACCACTGTACACAATATCGGCGGCCGCCGAATCGCGTACATGAAAGGTGCTTCTGAAAGCGTTGTGCCTTTGTGTTCCAAGATCGATATGGCTGGTTCAACCACCGCACTGGACGACAAGGCAGGGGCGAGCATCGCCGAACATACAGATGATATGGCATCACAGGCACTCCGGATATTAGCGATAGCGAAAAGGGATGTCACCGACGTCCCTCTGGATGAAACAATTGAGCAAGATTTCAAATTTATCGGTCTAGTGGGAATGATCGATGCCCCAAGGAAGGAGGCGGTGAAAGCCTTGGACCGCTGCCGCAAGGCCGGCATCAGGGTCATCATGATCACCGGGGACCATGCATTGACAGCTCGGTCCATAGCCCGGGATATGTGTCTCCCCACATGCGAATTGGCCGTGGTGATTACGGGAACGGAATTGGAGGAGATGAGCAACGAGGAGCTATCACAGCGGGTGAAAGATGTGTCCGTCTTCGCCCGGGTGTCGCCCGAGCATAAGGTGCGCATAGTCGAGGCGCTGCAGAAAAACGGGGAGATCGTGGCCATGACCGGGGACGGCGTGAACGACGCGCCAGCCCTGAAGAAGGCAGATATCGGCATAGCCATGGGTATCACCGGAACGGACGTCGCCAAGGAATCCTCCCAGATGATCCTGGTGGATGATAATTTCGCATCAATTGTCGATGCAGTGGAAGAGGGTCGGGGCGTTTACGAGAACATCCGGAAGTTCGTGAACTATCTGCTGACATGCAATAGTGCGGAGGTTGCCGCAATGTTCGCTGCCAGCCTGATCTATCTGGACCCGCTAATACTCCCGTTCCTGCTACCATTCCAAATCCTCTGGATGAACCTGGTCACCGATGGTCTGCCAGCACTCGCCCTGGGCGTCGATCCTACCCCAAAGGACGTCATGGAACGGCCTCCGATTAATCCCGAGGAGTCGCCCATTACGCGTCGGGCCGCCTACCGCATATTCGCAATCGGCGCAGTAATGGCCGCGGCTACACTCATCTCCTTTCAGTTGGAGTACATGGATGCCATAATGATCATGAACCTTTCCCGGGAAGAAGCAGTCCAAAGAGCGCGTACGGTGGCATTCTGCACATTGGTCTTGGCACAGCTGCTCCTGGTTTTCTCGGCCCGTTCTCCGACAAAGACGATTAGGCAGACCGGGATTCTGGACAATAAAAAGCTCATCGTTGCGGTCCTTATCTCCTTCGCCTTACAAATGCTCATAGTTTACCTCCCAGGCCTTAACACGGCGCTGCGCATCACGCCACTCGGTTGGGAGGAATGGACCATATTGGCTCCGATGGCGGCGATGGGATTGATAGCAAATGAGATCTGGAAAGTGTTATCGCGGCGAAGGGCTTCCCTGGTGACCGGATGATCGAGATCGACGGTTCGGAAGGAGAAGGGGGTGGGCAGATGCTGAGAACGGCACTTGGGTTATCGGCATTGACCGGACGTCCGTTCAAATTCAACAATATTCGAGCGTTGAGGCAAAAGCCAGGCCTGGCAGCACAGCATCTTACCGGCGTCAAAGGGGTGGCGGAGGTATGTCATGCCACTGTCGAGGGCGCCAGTGTGGGCTCGACCTCGCTGACCTTCGAGCCAGGCACGGTCGAGGCCGGGGATTACCGATTTGATGTGGGAACGGCCGGAAGTATCACACTAGTTCTCCAAGCCTGTATGCTAGCATGCGCCAGGACCCGAGCCAGGACGGACTTCGACATCATTGGTGGGACGAATGTGCGAATGTCCCCGCCCTCAGACTATCTGGAGCACGTGCTGTTCCCGTTGCTGCGCACCATGGGGTACGATATCGACGTGAAGATCCCCAACCGGGGCTTCTACCCCCAAGGAGGGGGCGAGATGAAGGTCGGCATGGCTAGGGGAGAGCATGTCCTGCCCTTGAAACTAGATGATAGGGGGCGTTTCCAAGGCATAACCGGTGTCTGCTTCACCCAGAAGTTACCGGACCATATCGCCGAACGAATGGCCTCCACCGCGAGAAAGTCACTCGTAGGTCATTCCCCGGTCAAGCTCGTCATGGACCGCAGACAGGGACATTCAATCGGCGCTGGCATCATCCTTGCCGCTGTTTATGAGAACACCGTTCTGGGCAGCGACGCCTTGGGCGAGAAGGGAATAAGCTCGGAGAAGTTGGGAGAGATGGCCGCCATCTCCCTCATCCGAGAAATGGATTCCCTGGAGACCTTGGACCAACATGCCGCGGACCAAATCCTGCCCTACCTTTCATTGGCCGCCGGACCTTCTACGTTCCTCGTCAGTGAGCTTAGCATGCATTTCCAGACCCAGGTCCAAATGATAAGGAAATTCCTCGATGTCCGTATCGACACCGAGGCAAAGGGGAATTTGTTCCGGGTCTTGGTCACGCCTAACCGTACATGATGGACCGCTTCTTGGCCATTTCTTCTGACTCGCCAGTCTTCTTGTTTATCTCTTTGAGCGCCTGTTCCAATACCGCCGCTTCCTCGAGTAGGGGCTGGGTGTCCAGACCGCTATGAAGTATGAGCTTGTCTATGGTATGAGTGGCGGCAGCCGCGGCTCTGGCGTCGGGGTAATCGGCATGAGCCTCCGACAATATCGATACGACGTCGAAGTTACGGTTGACGCCTTCATTCAACAGAACTCCGGCAAGTCCGACGACGACGCCGTTCTCGAATATGGGAATGTCGTTGCGCAGAAGAAGCTCCCGGGCGAACGGTGTCGAACCCACACCGTAAACGGTGATATCGACACCTTCTTTCTTCTGCGCGACGGCAATCTCTGGCACTTCCACACTGGTCTCTCCTGCCTTGTTCGCCAGACCCTCAGGGGATAGGACCATTTTGCAGCGCTTGTCCTCAACCCAATCCATTATCGTCTGGGCAAGGGGCTTCAGGATGTCCTGGGGTGGCTCGAACTCCGAGACAATGACCACTATCTTGTCCGACCCTCCCTGCCCGATTGGTCCGGAATAGATACGGACCGGACTGTACGGTATGCCCTCACGCACGATCGAGACCGACGGTAAGAACGGGGAATCGATAATGGCGATCTGTTCCAGATCAAGAAGAGTCACCAAGTAATTGGCGGTGATAGAGCCGACGAGGCCAATGCTGGAGAACCCTTCTACGACATAAGCACCCTTGCAGTTGTTCCTCCTCAGCTCGACGACGTCAAAATCGTTCATCGAGCGAATAACGCAAGAAGGCTTATTTTTCTTTTGGCAAAGGACTGGTCTGCGGCGATGCTAAAACAATATACTAGAGAGCAACGTAAGCGCTGTTATTGGGGCCTGGTATCCTTGAAGGGATCATTGAGTTCCAAAATTGACCCCATATAGAATGGGCTTCCAATACTAGCCCTAAGGGCTGAATAAATCACCTACTGAGAATCATTGGATGTACCGAGAAGTTTGCGAATGGGGATGAGCATCGAAGTTCCAAAATGAACGAGCCAGTGACAGGGTTTGAAGACCACAAGCTTAAATGCCTCGGGCACGGTTTTCTGGCCGATGAGGCCCCGTGTCACGGTTAATTGCGCCATGTCGCCGGATGGGAAGATCGCCACCAAAGAGCATAGGCAGATCAGGATATCCTCCATCCAGGACATGGAAAGGGTCAGATTACTGAGGGCCTCAGCTGATGCAATATTGGTAGGTGTAGGGACGATACTAGCAGATGACCCACACTTGTCTGTCAAAAGCCTTCCACCAGAAAAAAATCCACTCCGCGTGGTACTGGATACTCACGGCAGAACGCCGGATAAGGCAAAGGTTTTAAACCGGAACGCTCGCACTCTGATCGTCACGGGCGAGGCATGCAACAAAACATGGGCGGGAGCAGAGGTCCTGCGCGTCGGAAAGGAATCGATAGATCTCGCCACCCTCTTGCCCAAGCTGTATGATTTGGGGGTGAAGACCCTCATGGTGGAGGGAGGGGGGAGACCATCTGGTCGTTCTTCAAGGGGAACATGGTCGATGTCTATTCAGTTTATGTGGGCAACGATATCCTGGGGGGCATGAAGGCCCCCAGCCCGGTGGACGGGGATGGATTCCTGGAGGGAGAGAAGGTTCACCTCGAGTTGCGAACGGTGGAAAGGTTGGGAGAGGGCGTCCTCCTTACCTATGAACGCTTGGGCCCAGGATGCCAATAGTGAGACGACATGACCATACTGCGGTTCTCTGCCGACGAGATGCTCGGCTCGCTGGCCCGCTGGCTGCGATTGATGGGCTATGACACTCGGTACGAAAGGGACAGTAGCGACACCGACATTCTGGAGCGGGCAATACAAGACGAACGCATACTTCTTACCCGGGACAAGAGGTTGGCCGAACGAGCGGGAGAACGCGGCCTTTATATCGAGTTCCGGAATCTCGATGATCAGATAAGGCAGGTCAGCCATGCCTTCGGATTGATCTTCAACGAGGATATGTCCAGGTGCACGACCTGTAATGCCGAGTTGTCACTGATCAGCAAAGAGGAGGCCTCGAAGGGCGTACCCGATGGGGCGTTAAGGGCCAATGTACAGTTCTTCCGATGCGCCTCCTGCGGGAAGTACTATTGGAAGGGCAGCCACTGGGTCAACATTCAAAAAAGGATGGCGTCGTTGACGCGGCCAGATCAGGATAGCTCACGGTAGTAATCTTCCGAAATTATCTTGCCGGTGCTTGCGTTGAGTATCATGACGCCCTTGACGCCTTCGATGCACCATATGGGCAAGTAGAAAATGCCCAGGCTTTCCAGCTCTATCGAATCGGACTTGGGAGAGACCAACTTCTTCTCGGTCACCGTTATGTGGTTCTCCTCCTTCACGATGTCCCTCTCGAAAGTATGCCTCTCAATCACTTCCTGCATGACCAGGTTCTTTGCCTCATCGATATCGATGAGGGGCTCGAGGCGCTTGTGGGTCAATTCCAGGGAGAAGACTATGTCCAGGTCAGCGGGCCATGCGTCGACCTTGTGAGTTAGCGCGTTCACGGCCAGCAGTCCTGTTTCGATGCCGAGTTTGTTCTCATCGATATAGAGCGGCGCCTTGTATTTGAAAACGTAATGGGGGACCAGCTCCAGCCTGTGCAGGAAACCGGCCACTGTCTGGGCCGCGATCTGCTTCACGTCGTCCATCTCGATGATCGGTCTGACAATCTTTTCCCCGAAATCCTGGTCCGTGGCCTTATCCAGATCTTCCGCTGTCACCATCTTGGGATAATCGTCCGCTCCGAACTCGTCCACCAGTCCATGGTCCTTCTCCCCCATGATCATCTCGATGTGTACCCGGCCGATCTCGTGTTCTATCGCTTCCCGGTCCCAAACAAAGGTATGCTCATCCAGTTTCGAAATTAGGGTATCGGGTAATGGCAGAAGAGTGGCAATGACCCTTTTTCCTTTGAAATCCTTGAATCTCTCGTTGAATTCTGCAAAGGCTTTTTCGTCCTGATCGACCAGAAGCAAGAAGACTACCTCTACGTCCTTCCGTTTCCCTACAAGGAAACCATCCATATCGGATATCGCAAAATCCCGAGATTGAAGTATCTCACTGATAACCGTCCTCAGCGAGGTCAAAAAAAGACACCTACCACACCTAATCATGCTTTTCTCATAAATACGTTGGCGCTGGGATGTGCGCACCTGATGGGTCTGGTTGGTGTCTAGGATTGACTCAGCATATTCGGGGTGCGCTCGTACATGCCTTAGCGTATCTAGAAATGGCTCGCGTGCTTCTCGTCCTTCCCCCAAGGCAGTGGAGGGGCCGTTTCTCCCCTGATTACTTGGGGAAGCCCTTCGACAATATGCTGGTCTATCTCAGACCTCCTGACCCGGGCCCTCAGTGAGTAGTTATTGCAGGTGTTCGTGGAACAACCGCCACTGATTATCTGCCTGACCTCATGGACCGTCAGGTATCTGACGTCCTCTGGGGTACTGAGCAGGCTCCACTTAACGAACCTCCCCCCTAGTGCCAGAAGGCGCTCCTCGGCCAGGCGCCTCCCCAGGGTATTGACCGAACGAGAATGATCCCAATATGAGCGGCACCGGATGGCCATCGACCTAACCTCCTCGATCTTGGATCGAGACCATGGAACGACAGCAGTTTCATCATGGTATCTCTTGGATGTACCTTCCTGTTGGTGGCCCGTCCACTCGTCTAACACTGACAGGTTGAGCCCTACCAGAAGCCATGCCGCGGTTTCTCTGAATAGCACTTCGCCGATGATGCCGAGGACCATGTCAATTTCTCTGATCAGCTCTTCTTCGGTCTCCCACTCGCCCCACCTGTGATTACCCTCTTCCAGATGGCGCTCCGATTCCAAAATGGCTAGCTCCAGGTCCTGCGCGATTGAGGAGCGGTCGATCGCCAGGACCCTATCGGCAGAAGCCTCGTCCAAAAGCGAATGTGACCTGGAGGTAGGTGGTTCGAATAGGCGGTCGATGATGGTCTGAGGTATCGCAGCCTGCTTGAGGACGGCCATTATCTTGGTTAAATTCCAATAGGCCCGATGATAGAAAGTGCGAACGAATTGGAGGTCTTCACCTTCGACCCCGAGATCGCGGCGGATCTGATTCCATCCGGCGTCCGTGATCCCGGCCAGTACCGACCAATGGAATGGATACATTATCCCAGGTAAGAACTCGTCGGCTAGTTCGTTCGAATAGACGTCATCGCTCATCGAGATGTGATGGCTTCTTCCATATTATCAACGTTCCCAGTGGTAAGTTTCAATAGTGGGGGGAGGGGTATCGTAACGATGCACTCTACAACGGTGAGACGCATCGGTTTCGCACTTCTCGCCATCGGGCTGTTGATGACGGCACTGTCAGTCTATTCTGGCCTGATCCGGTTCTACCTGGTGTTGATCATCCCAGTCCTAACAAGCGATAATGCGTTAGGGGCTCTATCGCTCTTGGCTGTTTTTGCCGGGATCATATTGATGATGATCGGACCGGCTTTCGGGGAAGAAGGCCGGGAAGATTATCGTGCAGAAGAGGTGGATGATGCTCAGCGGGCCAGTGGGGAAAGGACGAAGGTCGGAGGAGTGGTGCTCATCGGTCCGATACCTATAGTGTTCGGCTCTGACAAGAAAATGGCTTTGATCGCGGCCGCCATCGCCATAATGATATTGGCGATCTCTGTCCTGCTATTGCTGTGACAAGTAGGTCTCGGCAGCCTTTACCAGGTCTGCTTTCTCTTTCCTAGCTATGTACCGGATGTCGCTGATGATCCGGACATAGGCCTCATATTCCAGCCCAGCCCTTCGAACTTCTTTTCCAAGCACCTTCTCGAAGACGTCCTTCTTGCGCATTCTTTCGATTGCCTTGCGCACCGCCTCTCTCTCGATGGGGCTCAGCTGTGCCAGCGCTCAACCACCTTCAGGAAGTTCTTGAAGATGTCCTCCCCGTGCTCGGTGTTCTCCACCTCCGGGTGGAATTGGAGACCGTAAAATGGCCGGTCCTTCATCTTGACCGCCTCGATAGGGCAGCCGTCGGTGCGAGCCAGGATGTCGAATTGGGGCGGAAGCACTTTCACCTCATCATTGTGCGATTCCCAGACATCGAATTTCTTAGGTAGGCCAGCAAAGATATCGTCCTCTTTCTCGACGTACAGTGTGGCCTTTCCGAACTCGGCCTGGTTCGCCGTCTCCGTGATACCCCCGAAATGGGTGCACATGAACTGCATGCCCGCACAGATGCCCAGGATCGGGAACTCTGCCCGGTCGAGGTATTCCCCGTTATGGCCCATGCGGCAGTCGTCGGTGGCCACATGCGGCGATCCGCCAGACAGCACCAATGCGTCGACTTCACCAATCTGGTCGAATGGTGTCGTGTTCGGCAGGATCTTCGTCTCGACCTTGAGGTACTTCAGGACCCTCCATTCCCTATGGGTCCATTGACCCCCATTGTCAATGACGTAAACCTTCATCGGGAGACGGAAGGGCCGGGTCATTAATAAAATCGATGTCTAGCCCCCCTATAGGCTCGCGTCACCTCTGGTTTCCGAGTGATCCGCTATACTTCCCGCATTCCTTGCATTCCCTACGCCTTATTGCGAACCCGACACCGAAAAGGACCGCCAAGAATAGGCTTCCGATTCCGAACCAGCTGCCCGAATTGACGATTAGTATTCCGAACACCAGGTTTACCGCGACAAGCAAAAGCAGGAGGAGGTCGACCAGGTCGATCATGCCCTTGCCGCACCGGTCACAATTATACATCGACCCTTCATTGCACTGTTCACTAATCAACCCTCCCATTGGCGTTCGGTTGATCGGTGCATCGTCTGGTTCCATACTGTCTAGAATAAGATTTAAGAATTGAAATCAAGCTAGAGCACATTGACATGAAAGCCGTGGTGTTCGACTTAGGTCACACGCTGATCGACTATTACAACAACTGGGAGACCCCTGAGATCAGGGCCATCGAGAGGTCTTACAAGCTCGCGACGGATCATGGTTGCGAGGTCGAGTTGGAAAAGTTCCAGACAGACCTCAGGAAAATGCTTGTGGAAGGACGCGCCCGCAAGGAGAAGGAGTTGGTCGAGATTCCTCTCCACCAGGTCCTGGATACCATCTTTCAGCGCTTTGGATGCGATGTTACGGATGAGGTGTTGGTCGAAGGCATGGATATCTTCTATGGTGTACTGGTCGAGGACCGACGGTTGGTGCCCGGGACCATTGAGATGCTGGATATGGTCAAGGCGAAGGGATATGCCATCGGCCTAGTGTCGGATGTCGCTTGGGGTCTGCCTTCCGATTATCCCCAAAGGGACATGGCCCATTTCCAGCTGATTGAATATTTTGACGACATGGTGTTCTCCACCGACGTCGGGCTGAGGAAACCCCACCCCAAGATGTTCAAGATCGCCCTGTCAAATCTGGATGCGGATGCCGACAGATCGGTTTTCGTAGGCAACTCACTGCAATGCGATGTGAAAGGAGCGCTCGGCGTCGGCATGACCGCCGTCCTGAAGAAATCGGACTACTACACGCCTGACGATTCCATCGTTCCGGACGCCAATGTAGACGAGTGGCCCGACCTGATGGCCGTTCTGGATGAGAACGACAATATCTAAGTTCACTCCCATTCGATCGTTGCTGGAGGCTTGTTCGTGATGTCGTATACCACCCGGTTGACCTCCGCCTTCATCTCGTTGGTGATGCGTGTGGCTATCTTTTCCAGGATCTCGTGAGGAATTCGTGAGTAGGCCGCTGACATGCCATCGATCGACTCGACGGCCCGGACCGCGATGGTCCTTCCATAAGCGCGCCGGTCCCCATGCACGCCGACTGATTGGACCGGCAACAGGACCGCAAAGTACTGCCAGGGCAGGGCCATGATCTTCTTGGCAGCCGCCATCTCCAGCTCCTCTTCGACGATGGCGCATGCCTCCCGCACCACTTCAACGTTCTCTCTCGTCGGTTCGCCTATGACCCTGATCGCCAGAGCTGGGCCGGGGAATGGCTGGCGCTCGGACACCTCGATCTCCAAGTATCTCGCTAGCTTTCTGACCTCATCTTTATAGAGGTCGCGGAGGGGCTCCACCAATGTCAGGTTCATGTCCTTGGGCAAACCCCCTACATTGTGATGGCTTTTGATGGTGTCCCGGAGATGGTCCCCTGATTCGATCCAATCGGGGGCAATCGTGCCTTGTACCAGATAATCGGCCTTGTATCCTTTGGCCTCGCGCTCGAAGACACGGATGAACCTCTCCCCTATGATCTTCCGCTTCCTCTCTGGTTCGGTGATCCCCTTAAGAGCATCAAAGAACTCGTCCGAGGCGTCGACCAATTGGTAGTTGATGTTGAGCTTGGAGAACATCTTGTCTACCACTTCCGTCTCTCCCTTCCTCATGAATCCGTTATTCACGTATATGGTCAGCAGCCGGTCTCCAATGGCCCTCGATACCAGAACAGCCGCCGCCGTGCTGTCCACGCCACCTGAGCATGCGATGATGGCCCTTCCCTTGATCGAGGTCTTGAGCTCTTCGATCTTCTCTTCAGTGAATTCCTTGGGGTCGAACATTAGGCCTGCACCTCTTTTGAATCCTTCTCTATCTTGTCCACCATCTCTTTCCTGTACTTCTCCAGTTCAGCGACCAGTCGGGCGTCTGATATCGCTAGCATCTCGACCGCTAGTATGGCGGCGTTCTCTCCCCGGTCCAAACCGACCGCGGCCACGGGTATCCCCGGGGGCATTTGGACGATGGACAGGATGGAATCTAGATTGACCGCTCCGCTAACCGGCACGCCAATAACCGGTTTTGTGGTGTAAGAAGCGACCGCTCCAGGTAGAGCTGCGGCCAACCCTGCCACGGTGATGAAGACCTTCGCGTCGCTATCCCTCACCATGTTCCATAATCGTTCAGGAGTACGGTGGGCAGAGGCCACGACGATCTCGGAGTCGACACCGAACTTCTGCAAAATGGCGTGCGCCTTCTTGCCGATCTCTAGGTCGCTCTTGCTTCCAAGGATGATGAGGACAACGGGCATTGGATGGACTGACCGATTTCTTGTTCTAAAAAGTATCGGTACCACCGGAGTTGCTCCCAATAACGCCGTGCTCAGATCAGCCTTTGTTGATTCGGAGAGACATTCGAGGTAGGGCGGTTCATATCGGAAGATGCAGGGGCTATCGAGAGCGACCCGGGATAGGTCTTAAGAATTTCCCTGACCAGTGCGGGATCGAGCTGGCCTGGTGCGATCCACTCTGACTCCATGTCCCGCTCAAGGATCACGGGCATTCGGTCATGCAGGTCGGACATCACCTTGGCCGCCGCGGTCGTCACGATGGTGAACGTGGAAAGCACGCTCCCGTCCCCGCTCTGCCAAACGTCGTAGAGCCCGGCCATAGCGAAATACTCTTCGTCCCGGACCTTGATAATATAGGGAATCCTGACCTCCTCCTTTTTCCACTCATAATATCCAGTTGCTGGAACGAGGCAGCGCTTTCTTTTGAGAAGGGTGCGGAAGGAGGGCTTCTCATCCAACGTCTCTGATCGGGCATTGAACATCTTGCTTCCGATCTTGACGTCCTTTGCCCAACTCGGCACCAATCCCCAACGCATCTCAACCACCCTTCTTCCTTCAAGGTCGAATATGACCGGTGCTTGCTGGCCGGGAGAGATGCTGAGCCGTGAGGTGCATGTCCTGGATTCCTCTGGGAGCTCGAAACGCTCGAAGAACCGGGCCGTGATCGTCAGCGCGAATCTGCCGCACACATTATGTGATAGGTGCTGGCATGGCATAAAGGATGCGGGATTATGGATGATAACTGTATCAGGAAATAAGAAGAAAAATAAAAGGTATGTTGGGAAGGTGTTTCGTGATTAGCTCTTCATTATTGCGAGCAGGAAGACCCCGACCGCAATGAGTGCCCCGATGACCGCCGCAATGATGTTGACAAATGCGGTCCAAATCACGTCGCTCAGGCGTATTCCAGCCCCGAGATCGACCAGCTTTCCGCCGCCATACATGGTCGCGTAGATCCAAAAGATGGCGACTACCAGTCCAACGACCAGCAGAACGACACCGATGATCCTGCTCTTGCCGCTTCCGAAATAGGCTGTGAAGGCGCCCGCTAGCACCATGAACAGGCCGAAAGTCAGCAGAAGTACTGTCAGGAATTCCATTAAATTCATCTTAGCTCACCCTTCTCATATCGTCTGAGATATCGGTGTCGACGACCTCTTGGGAAGCCTCGCTGAGCGACGTCCAGCCCAAAGCCATACATTCACCTTGGCGCCCCTTTACGTTTTCCGTGTTATTAAACATTTCCCCGTTCAGGAACGACCAGATATTTATCCGAATTCGAGCCAGACCGGTATGGATTTGTCGTCTTTATCAGAGCGACTCCCTCGCCCGGTCCAACACGGCAGACCAGTCTGGCACGTTGGTGAGTGATCCTTTTGCCTCAATCACGAACGAGGCGGCAGATGCTCCCATCATGGCACTGTCCTTGAGCGAATAATTCCTGAAGATTCCAGCGAAATATCCAGCCCTGAAGGCGTCCCCCGCCCCGGTGGTGTCGACCACTTTGGCCGGCTTAACCGATTTTATCTCCACCTCACCCTCCTTGGTGAATATTCTGCTACCTTTCGAACCGATCGTGTTGAACAGAACATCGACGTGGTCAAGCAGGTCCTCAGGCCTTTTCGCGCCCAGGTAACGCATAGCAGTGCTCAGCTCGTTCTCGTTGCAGAAGAACATGTCGCACATGCCGATTGCCTCTCGGAACGCCGCCTCGGTCCATATGTGATGGATCTCCTGCGCTGGATCGAAGGATACGGTCTTGCCAAGCCGGACACACTCTTTCATCAGGCGCAGGTAGTATTCTGGGCGCCCTGTCATTATGTGAACGAAATCCGCCTCATTCGCCGCGGCCGTTCTCAATTCGAACTCTTCCATATGTCGCATCGGCCCCTGGTAGACATAGGCGATCTGGTTATGCGAGGCGTCGGAAACGATCCATACTGTGGGTGTTTCGTACCCGTCGACCTCGACCAGGTCCCTTAGGTCTACGCCTTTTTGCACCATAAGCGCCCGGAACTCCGGGGGAAAGTCCCTTCCAACGTATGATGCCAGTGCGGTCGGCACCCCGAGCGATGCCGCGACCGTGGCGACGTTGGCCCCGGTGCCTCCGAAGAACCTCTGCTTCTCTACCACGTCGACTGAGGTGTTCTTGTCTGGGAACCGCTCTAGGGACATGATGAAGTCCAAGTTGGTGTGGCCGAAGACACACAAAAATGGTTTCAAGTTCAGGTCCCTTCCTGCCAGGCCTCTAGGTATTTCTTCTGGGTCGGGGTGAGCTTGTCGATCGCCACGCCCATCGTGCGCAACTTGATCATGGCCACTTCCACGTCCATCTCAGGCGGAACGTTGTACACTTCTGCTTTGAGCTTCTCGTGGTTCTTGACCAAGTGCTCGAGCGAGAGCGCCTGGATGGAGAAGCTCATGTCCATGATCTCGGCTGGATGGCCTTGGCCTGCCGCCAGGTTCATCAGCCTTCCTTCGGCTATCAGATACACCTTGCGGTTGCCAGGCAGAACATACTGGTCCACGAGCTCGCGGACCCGGAGCGGCTTGGAGCCATAGGACTCGAGCGCCGGTTTGGAGACCTCGTTGTCAAAATGCCCGGTATTGCCGAGGACACAACCGTCCTTGATGACCTCTAGATGCTCTCTGGTGATGATATCCTTGCATCCTGTGACGGTGATGATGATGTCCGCCTGTTTGGCCGCCTCGAGCATCGGCATTACGTTGAAGCCGTCCATCTTGGCCTCGATGGCCCTGATCGGATTGACCTCTGTGACGACGACGTTCGCACCGAGCCCTTTGGCCCTCATGGCCACGCCCTTCCCGCACCATCCGTACCCGGCCACTACCAGGTTCTTGCCCGCTACCAGCAGGTTCGTTGCGTTCATCCAGCCATCGAAGGTGGACTGTCCTGTCCCATATCGGTTGTCGAACAGATATTTCATCTGGGCATCGTTCACGGATATGACCGGGAACTTCAGCTTCCCTTCCTTGGCCATCGCCCGGAGCCTTATCACTCCCGTGGTGGTCTCCTCGTTCGCCCCTTTGACGTGGGGCAGCTGCTTTTCGCGTTCGGTGTGGAGCATGGTGATCAGGTCTGCTCCGTCATCGATGACATAGTCAGGATCAAGGTCCAGCACGGCGTTCAGGTTGTGATAGTACTCCTCCGTCGATTCCCACTTCTTGGCATAGGTCTCGATGCCATACTCCTCGCGCAAGGCCAGCGCCACCGAGTCATCGGTTGACAATGGGTTGCAGCTGGCCAGTCTGACTTTGGCTCCGGCCTTAGCCAGGGAAATGGCGAGCATGCCGGTCTTGGCCTCGACGTGCAAGGCCATCCCGACCTTGATGCCCTTCAGGGACTGTTCCTTGACCAACCTGCCCCTTATCTCCGCTAGAACCGGCATGTGTGAGTTGGCCCATTCCAGCCGCCTCACTCCCTTTACGAGAAGATCGCTATCCGTCACTCAAATCACTCAGGCACTACATGCAGGAGGGGGAGATTTATTCTTTTGTCGACAATTCGAACTTCAGATGGTCCGAGATATCCCTTAGCACATGACCCAGGTTGCGACGGTTGTTGAAACCGGAGATCAGATCGCATCTTCTCCCGCCATCGTCCGTCAGCTCTTCAACGTGGGAGGCGATATTGGGCAATGCCCGGGTCAATTCATCCACGATGCTGACATCGGCCGCCATCGATGTCCTCGATACGGGGTTGAGGTCAATAGCAATGACCTTCTTTCCAGCCTTCACCAACGCTTCTGCCCGGTCACCGTCTTCGAGCGGAATGAGAACGACGTCCGCCATCCCGATCCCCTCTTTGGTGCAGAGTGCCCGATCCGATGCGATTCCTGGCAGATTGAAGTCCTGAACCCGGCCAAGGACGAATTCGGCCCCTTGCGATTCCAGGTATTGGCAGACAATCTCTATCCTTTCCACCGAGCGATGGAAGAGGTTGACCTCGAGTCGGGCGTTGATCGCCTTGGATAGTTTGATAAGTTCCTTCGGAGCCAACGCGGCGGCGTTGCCGTTGACCGTTATGACGGGTCGCGCCGCTTCCAAGAGCATCGCGGCTGCTACACGTTCGGCCAATTCGGCGGGCGGTAAGGTCTTCTCTCCTAAGATATAATCAAAAGCCTCGCCCCTGCCGTGGGCAATGAGCCCGGTCGGTGCGACAATACCCTGTCGCATCATCTCGGACATTATCTCCCTTGTGACCAACGATTTGTAACGGGGGTGATCCCTAGAGATTTCCACATTTACATCAAGAGAATAGGATGGTTTAAATGCTTCCTGTGTTTCAAATGCATGCTGCAAAATTATCAGCCAGCATACAAATGACCGACTTTATCAGAAAACTGAATTGTGCAAAAAGACTTAAAAGGGGCTATCGAAAACATAATAAGGTTTGCACAATACTTATATAGTAAATGTTCATTTCTACTATTAACACCGGATAAGAATCGGGTGCGATAGGTGAACCATGCAGTTTCTTGGAAAGGTCCAAGAAGTGACTTTTGACGGCAGGATAATTGTCAAAGGCTCCTTTGCTCCGCTAATTAGGTCCAGAGTAGTCGACAACCGCAATAAAATTGTGGGGAAGGTTCTGCGCATCTTTGGTCCTGTCGATTCGCCATACGTCGCGATCGAGCCTACTGGTGATTTTAGCCTGCTCTCTGCCATAGGGAAGCAGGTATACGTGGAAGGGGTCGAAGAACATGGCAAAACCAAAGGAAGGGACCGAAGAAGTTGAAAGATGCCCGGAGTGCAACAGCGGGCATTTGGTTAGAGACTATGAGAGAGGTGAGCTCATCTGCGAGGAATGCGGCCTCGTCATCGATGATCAGTTCATTGACCTCGGACCGGAATGGCGGGCCTTTGACGTAGAACAAGGCGAGAAAAGGGCCAGAACCGGCGCGCCAATGACCTATACCATTCACGATAAAGGACTTTCCACCGAGATCTCCTGGAAGAACAAAGACAGTTACGGCAAGAGCATACCGACCAGGAATAGGGCTCAGTTGTATCGTCTCAGGAAGTGGCAGCGCAGAATCCGTGTCTCGAACGCCACAGAAAGGAACTTGGCCTTCGCGCTGAGTGAATTGGACCGGATGGCCTCCGCAATGGGCCTGCCGCGCAATGTTCGTGAGACAGCAGCCATGGTCTACAGGAAGGCGGTCAACAAGAACCTCATCCGTGGCCGGAGCATAGAGGGTGTTGTCGCCGCTTCGTTGTATGCAGCGTGTCGCCAATGCAATGTACCCCGTACCCTGGACGAGGTGGCGAACTCATCGCGCGTTGGACGAAAGGAGATCGGGCGTACCTACCGTTTCATGACCCGCGAGCTGAAGCTCAAACTGATGCCGACCCGCCCGCAGGACTACGTGCAGCGCTTCTGCTCCGAGTTGAAGCTTTCCGGCGAGGTCCAATCGAAGGCAGCGGACATACTCAAGGATGCCGCCAAGAAGGAGCTCACCTCGGGCCGTGGACCAACTGGTGTGGCAGCTGCTGCCATATACATCGCCTCAATCCTATGCAATGAGCGCAGGACACAGCGCGAGGTGGCGGACATCGCGGGAGTCACAGAGGTTACTATCCGTAACCGGTACAAAGAGCTCACCGACAAGCTCGGCATAGAGATTCAGCTCTAAACTCATATTTTCTGGCCCGTCCTTTTTGGGCCTACTTACCTAAAAACGCTAGTATTTTATCGCTAGTCTGCAATCGGTTTATATTCTGGCAGTGTGACCGCAATGAAAAGCAAGAACGTCCTTTTGAAGCCAATGGGCGCCTGGCTCATAATCGCCGGTATCGTCACCGTGATATCCATATTCTATGCCATCTTCGGGGCGCGCACCATTGGCGTCATCGTTGGAATATTGTTCATGCTGGTGCTGGTTCTCGTAGCCGCATGGGAAATGACGGTTGCCAGATCGGTGTGGGGGTCACAGGTCGGCGAAAGGGAGAACATCATCCGTTCCATGGTGGTGGCCCTCCTTGCGCGGGGCGTGCTGATCTACCTTGTCCTGGACACGAACACGATTGGCAATATCGGCCAATTTTCCAGCTTCTCCACCGGTCAACAGGCCGGTGTCGTGATCTTTATCCTTTGATCATCTCTGCCATCGTCGAGATATCAGTACTCGTAATGGCTACCAAGAAGAAGGAATATTTCCAACCCTCGAAGGAGGAGATGGAGAATGCGCTGCGGAAGATTGGCGGTGCCGCCGTCAAATCCGCCTCAGAATGCCCCAGATGTAAGGAGCTGATCGAGCTGGACTGGACCTTGTGCCCGAACTGCGGGGCAGCATTGCCGAAGTTCTGCGGCGGCTGCGGTGAAGAGCTCAAGGGCATCCAGGATACGTGTCAAAAATGTGGGGCAAAGGTAGAAGCCCCATCATCTCTCAAGGCCATGATCCAAACGCTCAAGACCAGCGCTGAGTCGCCGGCCATGCAGGAGACCCGGTCGGCAAGATATGCTAGGCTTGCCGAGGCGCAGCTGAAGGGTGGCGAAGTGGACGCGGCGATCGAGTCCTATAAGAAAGCCATCCAGTACACCGAGTTCAACCGTAAGCGCACCAACTTCATGGTCAAGATGGCGGTCATCCTGAACAACTCAGGGAGGAAGGAAGACGCCATGAAAATGCTCGAGACATCCTTGGAGATGGATCCTGAGGACTGGGCGGGGGCAAAGAGGGTAATCGATGAGATCAAAGGCAATCTGCAGACACGCAAAGCCGATGTCGCCATTGCCCATGTGTGATCCGTAAGGTTTGACCCTTTTAAGTTTCATGTATCCGATGGTGTCCTTAGAGACTCGGGCGAACAGAATGTCCTTCTTGACACCGTGAGCAAGTCTTATAGCTCGGGATATCTCCGCCCAGACAGTTGAATAATCGTCGGGCACGGCGTGAACAAGGTATTCCGAGTGATGCTTGGAAGGGTCCCCCTTATAGACGCGGAAGTGAGTGCCATACTTAAATCCAGTCTTGACCACGAGCTTCCGCCCCCGGAGGTCCGAATATGCGAGCAGACGCATGTCGAAATCGGGTTGGATCTCTTTGGCCCGCTTCAGAAATGTGCGTTCCGCCATCTTCCTTCCGGTGCCGACCGCCCGAAGCGACAGACGGCCATGCTCGATCAGATATGCGGTCTCGATGAACGAGAGCTGCAACATCTTCCCGATCTTCTTGCCATAGAACCCGTAATGGTAGAGTTTTGTCCCCTGAGGCTCGTCTAGCACGAGTATGCTGCCCTCCATGAGCAACCCTTCTGGAACCTCCTTCATGGCCGTGTCGTTCAGCTCCCCCCGGGGATCGGCGTTCTCGGCCGTGTAGTAGGTGATGTCGCCTTCTTCATCGACCACCGCTAGCAGCAGGTCCTTCCTGGTGCGTTCCGACATTTCCGCTTGGCGCATCAATTCGACGATGTTAAAGATGTAGCGTTCGGATATGGCCAGCACCCAAAGATTGGTCTGGGTGGTGGTCGGCGTGCCGCCGCGGGGGTACAACCGGAAATTGAACTCGCCCGAGTCGTTCTTCACCACATAACCTCGCTGTCTCAGGTCCCGATAGACGATGAAATGTGTCTCGAGATCGTTATGCATGGAGGCCGCACGCCTCATCAGGCCTGCGAAATCTATCTTTTCCCCGTCGGCAAAGACCTCAAGACGGTCCCCTTCCAACAGGTGAAGTGCTTCGAGCAGGTCCAAGTGCAGTGACCCGCCCGACTGTGGATAACCGAAGAACCCTTTGCTATATATCTGGCTGGCCTCTCTTTCTTCCTCGATGACCACGGTATCTCCGACCAGTTTGCCAGGCATTGTCACTTGAAGACCGAGGGCGTAGTTAAATGTTGACCCCTTGAGGGATGAGGGAGGATGGTTCTGTTCCTAAAAAGATATTTAACCCATAAGCGATACTATTATTTTGTTAACAACAGATGGTTAACATCTTGGAAGTGAAATTGATGGATGATCTGGATGTTCTGCTCTCGGTAATCGAAAATCCAACCCGCCGGAGGATTCTGGAAGCTTTGGTCAGAGAACCCCACTATCCTTTGCAGCTCTCCCGAGAGCTTGGCATGAGCCAGCAAATCATAATGAAACACCTGAAGGTGCTCGAGGACTACCGGATGGTGCGTTCCTATCCGGAGGAGAGCGACCAGGGCGGACCAATGAGGAAGAGGTACGTGCCGATCAGCGGGTTCACCATAACCGTCGATGTCGGTTCTGGATTGTTTAGCGTCGAATCGTCCCGTAGGGAAATGGAGGACGAGTCGGTCCATCTGCGTGAAAAAGCAGAAGGCGAAGAGGACCTAAAGGACCTGACCGAAAGGGTTATTTCGCTCAGGCTTGAGTTAAGTGTTTTGGACGGTCAGCTGGATGAACTTCGCAAGAAGAGGGAGTATTCATCGATCAGAAGGAAGGGCTGTTGGACGAGGCCGTTCACCTAGTCGAATCAGCGCCCTTGGACTATGGTCAGCGCCATGTGGTGTTCGAATACATCCAGCATCCCGATATCGATCACCGGCAACTGGCTGACTATCTAGGATTGAGAGATGAAGTGGTTAGGGGAGATCCTGAGACCGTATCGATCGAGGAATGATCAAGATGATTGATAAGAACAGAGCAAAGGAAACGGCGGACAGATACATCGGGCGCATGAAGATCGCAAGAGATGAAGCGAAGAAGGCCTTCGAGAAGAGCATGTCCGAGCTGGACCAGATCGGCAGTGATATGTATGAGGATTTGAAGGTCAATCTGAAGGACTCTGGAGTCGACATCGAGAAGTTGCAGGCCACAATGAAGGCCGACCTTCTGCAGGATAAGGAAGAGCTGATCAAAGATTTCTGGCACGTGGAAAGCAGGCTGGTCAAGTTCGGAGAGGACGTAGAGAAGGAGATAAGGAAGGCATTTAAGCAACCTTAATATAGAAGAACAAATATCGTACTATATCGTATTAGGTTGTCAACTAATGGTTGATATCAAAAGAAGGAAGGTGACAAGAAATGGCAGAAAAGAGCAAAAAGGAGGTAGAGCTGGCACCGTGGTTCTATTGGAGCCCGAGCAACATGTTTGAGAACATGGGGCATATGTTTGGAGAGCTCAACGAACGGTTCGGGGGAGACCGTAGACCGGCCATTCTCGAGACCCGATCACCGGCCGTGGATCTCAAGGACGAGGGCGAGAAATACGTTCTCCATGCCGACCTCCCAGGCATGAAGAAGGAAAATGTATCGATCGAAATCTCCGATGAATACATCGAGATCAGCGGCAAACGCGAGGAATCGAAGGAAGAGAGCGGGGAAGGATACGTAAGGAAGGAAAGGGGGAGCATGAGGTTCTACCGCCGGTTACCTCTTCCAGATGATGCCAGTCCCGATGACGTGAGGGCGAAACTGGACGATGGCGTGCTCGAACTGACGATCGGAAAGCGTACCGAAACAGAATTGAAGGTCCGAAAGGTCGATGTGGAGTAGATCCACCGCAAGCAGGAATGAAGATGAGCGATTCGGAAAAAGTATTGAAGGTGGCTGAGGCGAAGTCGAAGGATGCCGGACGGGGCATAGCCCGAGTAGATCCCGCCGTCATGGAGGTCCTCGATATCACCGCAGGCGATGTGGTGCAGATAGAAGGCAAGAAAAGGACGGTGGCGATCGTCTGGCCTGGATATAATGAGGACGCGAACCGCGGATTGATCCGCATCGATGGGACGATCCGCCGCAACGCCAGTGTCGGCATCGATGACAAAGTTGCACTTCGTAAGGTGCAGGTCAAACCGGCCCAGAAGATCGCCTTTGCCCCGATGGAGGAGCTTAAGATAATGGGGGGCGAGGAATACCTAGGCCAAGCCCTAGAAGGCCGAGTGGTCACCCGCGGCGACGTGATCGAGATCAACGTTATGGGGCGCAGGATCGACCTGGTCGTGATGACCCACATACCCACATCGGATGCGGTCATGATCATGCGTGACACCGAGGTCAAGATCTCGGATAAGCCGTCGAAGGAAGGGATGTCCAAGATCCCGAAGGTCACCTACGAGGACATCGGCGGGCTGGGGGACGAGGTCAAGAAGGTCAGGGAGATGATCGAGCTCCCATTGCGCCACCCCGAACTGTTCGAGCGTCTGGGAGTGGAAGCGCCCAAGGGTGTCCTGCTCCACGGACCGCCAGGCACCGGGAAGACCCTCCTGGCAAAAGCCGTCGCCGGAGAGACCAACGCCAACTTCGTGTATATCGGAGGACCGGAGATCATGTCCAAGTTCTACGGCGAGTCCGAAGAACGCCTGCGCGAGATATTCAAACAGGCAGAGGCAAACGCTCCGACCATCATCTTCATCGACGAGATCGACTCGATCGCCCCGAAGCGCGACGAGGTCACGGGCGAGACCGAGAGGCGCGTGGTCGCGCAGATGCTAGCATTGATGGATGGCCTGGAATCCAGAGGAAAGGTAGTGGTCATAGGTGCCACCAACCGTCCGAACGCCCTGGACCCGGCCCTACGCCGTCCTGGTAGGTTCGATCGCGAGATCGAGATCAACATCCCGAACCAAGAGGGCCGGCTAGACATACTTGGGATACACACCCGCGGCATGCCGCTGGAGAAGGATGTCGACCTGGAGAAGCTGGCCCGCCTCACACATGGGTACGCTGGGGCAGACCTGCAGGCATTGACGAAGGAGGCGGCCATTCACTCCCTGCGCCGCATCCTGCCAGAACTGGACCTGGAGCTGGAAAGCATCCCGTCCGAGGTGCTAGCCAAGATCGTGGTGAAGAAGGACGACTTCTTTGCCGCGTTGAGGGAGATGCAGCCAGCCAGTCTACGTGAGGTACTGATCGAATCACCGAACCTGCACTGGTCCGAGATAGGCGGCCTAGTCGAAGCCAAGAAAGAGCTGATGGAGGCGGTCGAGTGGCCGCTTAAGTACAGCATGCTATTCGACAAGATGGATGCCAAGCCCCCGAAGGGCATCCTGCTCTATGGTCCGCCGGGGACCGGCAAGACGATGCTGGCAAAGGCGGTCGCCACCGAGAGCGAGGCCAACTTCATCAACGTGAAGGGGCCGGAGTTCCTGAACAAGTGGGTCGGAGAGTCCGAGAAGGCGGTGAGAGAGACGTTCCGGAAGGCACGCCAGGCCGCCCCATGCATCATATTCATGGATGAGATCGACTCGATCGCCCCGATCCGAGGGACGGGATCGGACTCGCAGGTGACGGAACGCGTCATCAGCCAACTGCTGACCGAAATGGATGGGCTGGAATCGCTTCACAACGTGGTGGTCATCGCAGCCACCAACCGGCCGGACATAATCGATCCGGCATTGTTGAGGCCAGGCAGGTTCGACAAGATGGTGCAAGTGATGGCACCGGACCTGGAGACCAGAAAGGCGGTGCTGGAAGTGCATCTGAAATCCAAACCTTTGGCGGATGACGTAGACATCAACGAGATCGCCAAGCGCACCGACGGCTATACGGGAGCGGACCTTGCCGCCGTCGCCAACGAAGGGACCATGTTGGCCATCAGGGAACTGGTGGCCGAGGGCGGCGACATCACTGAGGAGAAGGTCAACGTGAAGAAGGTAACGATGGCCCACCTCCTGAAGGCGATAGAGAGGTTCCGCCCGATTTCCAAGAAGGAAATGAACAAGTTCGAAATGGCCTACAAGGATTTCGAATACGTGAGGTAATGAAATGGTAAGAACGGAGAGGAAAAAGAATGATGACATCAATGACATCTTCTCCACCTTCGACGAGGAGTTTGAGGAGATGAGAGCACGAATGGACAAGATGATGGAAGGAATGATGACTGGTCTGTCTGGTCTGGGTGATGAAACCGCCGCATATGGGGTATCGATGAGGGTCGGCCCTGACAGCAAACCCCATATCCAGGAGTTCGGCAACCTCAAGCTCGCAGCACCGACTGAGGATCATAGGACCCCGTCGCGCGAGCTCCTCATGGATGTGATCGAGGAAAAGGACAAGGTGCGCATCATATTGGAGCTTCCAGGCGTTCAGAAGAGCGACATCGGCTTGAGCGCCAATGATATGTCGCTCGATATCGCCGTGGATACCGAGAACAGGAAGTTCTCGAGGAGGATCGATCTGCCTTATGCCATCAAACCAGACAGCACATCCGCCAGTTACAAGAACGGCGTACTGGAGATAACGATGGACAGGACCCCGCCTAAGCGGCGGAAGAAGAAGACGATCGTGCAATAGACCCTTCCTCCTTTTTTTCTTTTCCTGGCTTGGAATTCTTTTTCGGCCGGGCCTATATTTTTTCCCAATGGTTATATAGAAGAACAGATGAATCTAGTTCCTTGTGCAGCGCGAAGAGCTCATCAACGGTGTGCGAAACACGCTCGAGAAGGTAGGGTTCACGGTCTCCAAACCGCTGAACATGCGCAGCATAAGCTTTGACATAGTCGCTCGACGTGACAAGACGCTGCTGTTGATCAAGATCCTTTCCAATGTGGATGCTTTCTCCAAGGACAATTCTGAAGAGGTGAAGACCCTGGCCGAGGCGCTTGGCGGCTCACCCTTGCTGGTTGGAGAGCGGTCCGGGGCGGGAGAGATCGAGCAGGGCATCGTCTATTCTAGATTCAACGTCCCGATAGTGTCACTGAACACGCTCAAGGACCTCCTTCTGGAAGAGGTCCCGCCGTTCATCTTTGCCGCACCAGGCGGGCTGTACGTGAAACTGGACAGCGAACTTCTGAAACGCCTTCGTGAGGAGAAGAGCATCTCGCTGGGCAACCTGGCCGAGGTAGCGGGCGTGTCCCGCCGGACCATTCAGATGTACGAGACCGGCATGGGCGCGATGATCGACGTGGCGATTCGCCTGGAAGAATACCTACGCCATCCGATCGTGCTGCCGGTCGATCCTCTGAACTACAAACCCGAAGCCTCCGAGAAGCCGAAGGTAAACTTGGAGAAGTATGACGGGTTCACCAAGGAGGTGTTCTCCATCCTGACCGGCCTGGGACTCACCATTACCCCGACCCAGAAGTGCCCGTTCGAGGCACTGACGGTGGATCGCGACATGCTGATCCTGACCGGCCTGGGGATGGACGATACCAAGATCCGGGAGAAAGCCCGAGTGGTCGCGGATATCTCGATCGTCACTGGCCGGGAATCGGTCATTTTCATTGAGAAGGTGCGTTCCCATCAGAGCATGGAGGGAACCGCCCTGATCGGTCGCGACGAGCTGCAGAAGATTCAAGAATCCGATAAGCTTCGGGCCCTGGTAAGCAAGAGAAGTGAACCTGATGAGAAGCGTTGAAATCAACGGATCAACGATACTGTTCCTGCCGGTCGTGAAGGGTCTGGTCTCCGAAGGAGATGTGGTCGAGAAGGCGATCAGCGATGAGGTTCCGGATGCCATCGCCGTCTCGATCTCCAAGGAGGAACTGGCCGCTCTCGGCAACAAGGAAGATTATGACAAGTACGAGCCGAGCGACATCGAGGAGATCTACAGCGTCCTTCTCGAATCGTTCGGCGATGTGAAGATCCCCCCGCCATGCTACGTGAAGGCGCTGGATGTCGGCACATCTAAGAACATTATTCTGGTCCCCATCGATATGAACGAGGAGCTCTACACCGAGACCTATTGCTTCGAGATCGGAGGGTTGGACCTGATGCGGGAATCGGCGTTCGTCAAGCGGGCGCACAGAAAGAGCTTCGACCTTTCCTCTGCCGGCGCCTTCGCTGCCGACTGGGACAAGAAGGTCAACAAGCCAGGCGGTTTCCGCAGTCTCAACCTGAAACGAGAGCAGCACATGGCAGACGCGCTGATGAAGCTCGCCGGGAAATACCGCAAGATACTGGCAGTGGTCGAGTACGAAAGGGAAGGGGGAGTTTCCGAGCTTCTCCTGGCGAAAGAAGTCCGACCTTGATAGGAGCGGGCCGGGACTTAAGCCATGAGACCGATGTCCTTGATCGACGGGGCAAACAGTCGGTAGTGCCAGAATGTGTCCTCAATGGTTGGTTCCATTGGGTTGAATGGCTATCGCGATGCGCCTATGAAACTATATTATTGCCCATTGATATTATGTAAGGATGGTGGACTCAGAGATGGGAGGGGGCCTTATACTAAGATGGTCTGCCCGAATTGATTCTCTAGTCGATTTCGTGGAAAGGGACCGTTTCTCCATCTATGCGACCTTTGTCTATGTCCTGATACTGGGAACGATCCGAGATTTTGCCGAGTACTACCTTCTGGACCAGGAGTTCGTGACGACCGCCCATCCATGGATCTACAGCATCGCACATCACGTCGGATTCTACGTCGTGGTGTATCTTGGCCTGATACTGCTGTTGACCGCCTTCAGTGGCAGAGGCTTTAGAAGGAGCCGCAACTTCATAACTTCGATTTTCTGGATCATCGTTCTGCCGCCGTTCTTGGATCACTATATTTTTGGATCAAATTTCAGTTACGCGTATTACTCCTGGACCGAGTTCTTGAACGCCTTCTTCCATTTCCAGGGCAGCACTTTTCACGTTGGACAGGGAGTGGAGATCGTATTCATCCTGGGGGCCCTGTTCGGGTATGTCATTTGGACCCAAAGAGAAAAACTGGGCGATATAAGAGAAAGGGCCATTGTCCTTCTCCAAATAGGTTTCATGATCTTTTTCACGATCCTTAGCATGTTCCTCATCGCGACCCCTGAGTCTTATCTCCCGGTTGGGAGTTCCGGCGGCATCCCGGTCTTTCCTGACTTCGCGATAACGAAATTCTACCAATTCCACCTGTTCTTTGTGGCCTACTATCTGATCGCAGCCATTCTGGTCATAGTGATCACCAGCTATGTGGCGGCCAAGAAAATATTCTCCGATCTTTGGATGAGCTTCAGGCCTCTGCAGACAGTTTTCTTTGCCGGCGTAGTAGCGGGGGGCATCATCACTGGCTGGCGCACCATGGGGAACATGGACTACGTCACTAAGATCTTGGAAAGACCGTACTGGGTCAACATCGAGTTTGTTGTTATGTCCATAGTGTCCGCCCTGCTGGCCTGGGAGGTCAGCGCGATCTGGAACGACATAAGCGACAGGCAAACGGACAGCAAGACCAGGAAGGGCAGGATCGCGGCGTCTGGAAAGATAGGAACGAAGGCCCTCTTTCAGTGGTCCTTGGTCTTGGCGACGGTGTCGATCCTCATCTCAATGCTGCAATCGGTCCAACAGATGATCGTCATCGTTGTCGTCCTTGCCCTCGCCTACCTTTACTCGTTCAAACCGGTCCGGTTCAAGGACCATGTCCTCAGTCCGATAATGATTGGTGCCGGAGGCTTCCTGGCGTTCCTATATGGATATCTGACTCCGTTCAGCACCGTTGTTGTCATTACTGGTGGAGTGAACCCGATAATATACCTCGATGGCACGGTCACATTCCCAGTGGTTGCAATTCAGGGTCTCCTGATCGCCCTCTTCATCCTCTTTGGACTTGCGATCGGCTCGATGATCACCGACATTTCCGGATACGAAGAGGATGTTCTTGCACGAGTTAAAACAGTATATACCCAGATCGGCATCGAGAAGGGTGTCAGGATCGTCTCTGTCCTGATATTCCTAGCGTCTCTGATGCCTTTCCTGCTCTTCAACAACTTGCAGGACCTGGTTGTGTTCCCGGTCTTGGGGTTATCGGCATCCGTCGTTTTCCTAAAATATCGCAGTTCCAGACCTACGATGTTGATAGCTCTGGTCGGATTCGCGTATGCCACGCTTCGCTACATTGGCGTACTCTAGCTGAGCGACGAGAAGAACAGCTCAGGGAATTTTTTGATACCCACGATCAGCAAGGTCCTCCAGTCTGTTTCGCCCAGGGCGATGCTTCGACAGGAATCTAGAACATCTTGACTTTGGTCCATTTGGGAAATGAACTTCTCCACATCGATGACGCCCAATATCCAATGGAGAGGAGGGGCGATCAGGGAAGCCGCCCTCATGTCCCGCATGATGTGGTTCCTGCACTGCCTATCGTATATGGCAAAGGGGTCCTTTCCAGGATTGGCCCCCTGTTCCGATTCTATCGCTTCCACCGCAAACCGGGCGCTCTGGAATGCGTACGACATGCCCTCGCCGCTGATCGGGCTGGCAAAACCGGCCGCGTCACCTATGGCTAGAACTCGACCCTTATGGAGGGTACGCCTGGGCGAGATCGGTATCGGCCTGGCCGACATGTTCTGTTCATCGGCCTTGACGCCGTATTTCTTCTTACAGGCCTCGAAGACCGTTCGGGCACCGTCCATCATCGCGGTTCTTGAATATCCAACCCCTCCGATCCCGATGTTGCAGCCAGACCTTTTCGGGAACATCCATCCCATGAGCGGTAGGGGGCAGCTCCAATCCAACCTTCGTGTAGGGACGTCCAACAGATAGACCTCGAACAGGTCTCCGCTGTCACGCTCAGAACCGACGTCCTCGGAAAGGCCCAAGGCCATCTGGGGGGAAGATCTTGGACCTAGGGCCGTAGAAGCGGTCCGGCTGGCCGCTCCTTCGGCGATTATGAGGGTTCTTGCATTGTAGGAATGCGTGTTTGTTCTAACCTCAACGGTAGACCTATTCTGGTCGACGCCCATCACTTCCTGGTTTTCAGCTACGGTCGCCCCGGCTTGAGACGCCTGATTCATGAGGAAATCGTCGAACTCGGATCTGATGACGGTGACGCTGATCCTATCATCGAACCTGAACTCTTTATGATAGTCTCCCTTGACTATCGATACCCCTTTGATCTCCTTCTGGATTATGCTTTGAGGGATACTGAACTCAAGGCTGTTTGATGCCCGAGGCAATATTCCCCCTGCACATGTCTTGATCCGCGGAAAGCTGGACTTTTCCAGCAATACGACTGAATACCCTCGTTTTGAGAGCAGATAGGCTGCGTATGACCCTGCGGGTCCTGCGCCTGATATAATGACATCGTACACTGTCATCTTGCGCCGCCCTGGTTCACTTCTTTTTCTTCCTGCTTATCGCTGCCTCCGCTACTGGGATCAAGAGAACACCAAAGATTGGGAACAGGAACGAGAGACTGACATCTCCTGTCTTGACATTGATGCCCGATTCACCGGAGTTGAGCATGTTAAGCGGCTGCTCCGTGAACTCCAGTTGGTTGGTGTTGACATTGTTCATGTAAAGCCATAGGGTATTTGCGGTACCTCCGCTCCTACCTGGGGCGAACCCGATCACAAGGACGATATCGGCTACCTTGTCGCCGTTGAAATCCCCGACGTCCAAGGCCTGCGTGTCGTACAGCCCGCTTGAGCCGCCAACGTTCGATGACAACGCTGATGTGTCAACGAATTGCGGGTTGCCGCTCCCAAAGCCGCCGCTCGGGTTCTGCATCTTGATGTACAGGGTGTTCTTGCCGGTGCCTCCGATATAGGATGTCCCTATGAGGATGTCCAGCAGACCGTCCGGTTTTCCGGTGTTCGCATTGTTCCCGAAGTCTCCCAGGGCGATGCATGTTATCCGGTCCGCCGCGGGAAGATCGGTGATGTCGATGCGAGTCAGGTGGGCTGCATCCCAGGTTACTATCGCTGGATAGTCTGGAGTGCGGGAATTGTTGATGTTGAGGACCGTCAATTTCACCCATTCCTGACTTAGGGTGTTAACTTCGTTTCTTATTCTGACATAATAATTCAATCCCGGGTTGGCCGGCAGCATATAGGACTGGTTCATTTGAGTGCTGCCTGAGATCGTCATGATATTACTGACCCATGTCGTCCCATCGTTTGAATAGTCAACTGCGTACGACTGCGCACCTGACGCTGATGCGTTGACCGTCAGATTGTGAGTTGGATATGCGTTGAAGGTCGGGATGGTGTAGGTCCATGACAACTCATAGTAATCCAGGGAATGATAGCCCACATCCACTGTCAGCAGATCGAAATATATGTTTCTATTACTCGTCGACGTCATATTGTTATAGTATCTGAATTGGAGACTGGTTAGGTCTCCATATGTATCCACCCCTAGTGAGTACAAATTTATGTTGGGTGTGACTTTATACGTCGTAGTCGCAGTGTATGCGTTTCTGACCGGCATATATCCCGTTGAGGACCATGTTGATCCACCATCGGTCGAATACTGTAAGTAAGCTCCTCCAGAAGTCAGGAAGCTTGAGCCTGTGTAATATGCCACGTTCAACGTCACAGTATCAATAATTTTTGTTGATATGTCTGCCGGGAAGTTGAAAGTGCCAACAACCATTACCTTTCCATAGGGAGTCACGGAATAGACACTGTTGTCGTTCTGCGTCGACAGTTTAGTGCCTAATGTATTGCCAGTCGTGTCGGAGGCAGTATTTACGGTTGGATACTTGCTAGTCGAGGAAGGTATGTTGTGCGCAGCTTCAGTCAGTGTTTCAGATGAGCCGTCGAACTTATTGAGATCGGCGTAGGACCCGGTCCTTAATCCGATTCCACTTTCCGAGATAGGGGTTGTCGAGAAGCTCAACTTGTTGTTGACCTGCGTGTAGAAGACATACACGGAATCTGCTGTGACGCTGGTCCTAACGATGTCTGGCACTCCGTCGGAGTTAAGGTCAGCGACCTGGACCTTTGGCATTGGGATCGATACTGACCCCATGTTATGGTGGTTCCAGGGGGTCGTGCCTGGAACGGTCGGTATGTCGGTCACTATCGAATTGTTACTGAACGCCTCTACCCTACGAGTGTTCAGAGTTCCGCTCGTGTGATCGAAGTTGTTGAGCCAGACCTTTGTCGTCCCGTCCTCGTAGACGGCCACCAGGTCGTTAAATCCATCACCGTTGAAGTCTCCACTCGCCAGGTCGAGGGCTGCCGGGTTGGTATCATCATTTGCAATGTTCGGGTTGCCATTCTGGCCGTCCCACCGGTTTGTTCCCTCTAGGATGGTGGATGTGTCCAACGGAGATGCTCCCCAATATATCCTGATCCCACGGTTGAAGAACATGCCCCAGGAATTTTGGTAATTGGCACCTCCCTCAGAGTTTGCTGTACTGTAAACGACAGAGTGGACGAAACTGACCGCCACGTCCGTGACCCCGTCGTGATCGAAGTCGCCGGTTGTTATTGCGCCCACCAATTCGTTCGTGCCGACATATTCGGCGTCATTCATGAAGCCGTCATTCTGGGTCGAATAGACAGAGGCGTCCTCATTGTAGATTCCTTTGTCCGTCGAACTGTCGTGCGCTTGTGTGCCTGGATATGCATCGAACGAGTGTGCTATCGGATGCTCTATCCATGAAGAGCCGTCAACTTTTTGGTTCTCGAAGTAGAGAACAGACCAGGTCGAGTCCTGATAGCCGACTATCACATCGTTCCTGCCGGCACCGGTCATGTCAGCGAGGGCCATCCCGATGGGTCCGGACTTTGTTGGGTCTGCGATGGTGGTCCGGGTCCACTGGTCCATCCTCTCGCCGCCCTTGAACCAAACCAGCTTGCTGTTGGTCCATGCCGCTCCAGTGGCGCTCCAGGTATAGGAGCCTGTACCCAGGCTGGTTACGATGTCGGCCGTGGTCAATGGAGCGATTATTGCGATCTGGGTGCCGAGGTTGGAGAATGCCTCGTTGGAATCCCTGAATTCGGTGATCTTGATGCTGTACGTGTTTATCCTTGGCAGCCACCAGCCCTGACCTGCCTTCTTCGGGTCTATCTGGACGGTATATATCCCGTTCACATCATTGTCGGCGACCCTCGCCGGAGATAGCCCGGAACTCTTGTAGAGCGATCCGAGCGGAACCGGGGTCGCGGTGTTGGGGTATCCCGGGTCCGATGGCAGGATCAGTTTGATGATGTACTTGCCGGTGAAATCCGCAACTTCGATATCACTTATCGAGACCGTGGTCAGGCTAGAATCGACTGAGCCGGTGATTATCCGCATATAAATTATTTCGGTATGATTGAACACAGAGGTCTCTATCAGATGGCCGTGGGTCTCATTGAATTTATAGAACTTGTATACTGGATAAGTTACCGTCCCTACATTGATCATATCCCCAACATTGATCGTGGTTCCGGAATAATCCTTCAGCTTCATCCTCAGAGTGTACTCTCCGATGGAGTTTGGAGCGTCAAATGTCAGGGTATATTTCTGGAAGGTCCCATAGATTCCGCCGTAAGCAAAGGCCTGGGTCGAGGTGGGCGGCGTGAGGGCGTTTCCTGAAAGGTCGGACAGTGTGAAAGTGTTCTCGAGTGCTAGATTCTGAACCGTATCAGAATAGAACTCGATTAGGACCTTCTCTCCAGGGTTGAACTGCTTTGTGATAGCGTTATCGGATGCCCGCCTAATGTAATAGAACGTGGTTCCCGATGTTCCCGCAATGCCTCCAGCGTTTCCCCCTGTGGCATCTGGTGGGTATGTCCCGTTCAGCAATGCGCCGGGATAGCTATCAAACGGCCCTGTAACGTTGCTACCGCCCGTTTGAGTTGACAGTACGGATAGGGTTGCCTGGACGGTGGCATTCTTGCCTCCCTTGTCGTAGGCAGTGAAGAAGATCGTCTTTCCGTTCCAGCTCAATGCCGCATTTGTTACTGTCGACATCCAGATGGACCCGGTGGAGAGCGTCAGGGAAATCGTGCCTTTCCCAATGGAAGTTGCGTTGACCTCAACCCGGTCGAGCGCGTTCTCCAGGTCGGTGACTGTGGCATAGAATTGCACCGGGTCCTTATCGTGCACGGGGGTTGGGGTCAGTCCTCTGTTGCCTATGATCGGAGGCGTATTCTGGTCGGTCTTATTGCCGGCCAAGGTCGCTTGCCAGACGATGCTGTTCGTGGTCTTGTCCACGATCATCAGGCGGACCGACATGCTGGTGGTATATCCGGTCATGTCGTACTTCCACACTTCACCTATCTTCCAGTCAAGCCCAATGCTGGGGTTACTGGATGATATGCTTAAGGTAGTGGGAACGTCGTTCTTGAAGAGGTAGATGTTGGTTGAATCCTGGGTCAGTGTCTGACCGCCCTTATGGGTGACGTTCATGTAGAACTCAGAACCGGAAACACCGGTCTCAGCACTGAAGTCACTGAGCGTCTGATCTTGTGGCGCAGGCATGTTGGTCACGAAGAATAGGACTCCTGTGAATAGCGATACAGTTATGGCCAGGATGAGCAGGTTACCTATGATCTCAGAGACTCCGCTCCGGCTTTTTCTGAGATTCTTACTGTTCCGATGATAGTTGCTCTTCTTGTTGGTCATATTGACTGCCTTCTGCTGTCGAGTGCCTGCGCTCGTGGCAAATCCACTTATTTCGTTTGTCGCTATTTAATCGTTTGCGGCTGATAATCATCATTGAAAGATGTTGGACTGGACATGACCCGGGATCCGTTCCATTATCTGATAACGTTTCATGAAGATGGGGAATTGGCTAGAATTCGATGCCTGCCCGGGCAATTACACCCTTGTCGTAGGGGTGTTTCTCCGCCACCATCCGGGTCACCAGGTCCGCCTCCTCAATGATCTCCGGGGGGGCGTTCCTCCCGGTCAAGATGACCTCGACCTCCTTTCTACGCTTCCTGAGCGAGGACAATACCTCGGACGGAGTGACCAGGCCAAAGAAAAGGGCTACATTGATCTCGTCCAAGATGACGACGTCGTATTCGCCAGAGGCCATGGCGTCCTCAGCAAGGGCGAGGGCCCTGTGGGCCAGCACGATATCTTCCGGGAGCAAGCTGGTCTTGGTGATCAGCCGATCGGAACCGAACTGGTACAGTTCAATGCCTTCCATCTTCCGCAAAGCCAGTATCTCCCCATAGTCCTCCCCCTTCTTCATGAACTGGATCATGCAGACCTTGAGGCCACGGCCCCAAGCCCTCATTACCAGACCCAGGGCTGCGGTCGTTTTACCTTTGCCGTCGCCAGTGTACACCTGAAGAAGCCCCAGCTGTTCCTCGTCCAATTCAAACCCTGTCCGTAAATGTACTCTTTCCGTACTTCTTAGTTGTGGGGAAGTGCTGATTAACCTCCAATGTCATCCCCATGCTGATGCTGGAGATTGAGATAAAGACGCGCTCTGATGACAACCAGGAGGTCGAAAGGCTGCTTCTCGAAAAGGGCGCGACCCCGTTGGGAGAGCTCCACCAGGTCGACGAATACTTCAACCACCCCTGCCGGGATTTTGCTGTGACGGACGAAGCGCTCAGGTTGCGCCGGGACACCAACGGCAAGATGACCTATAAAGGGCCGAAGATGGACCGTTTCACCAAGACCCGCGAGGAGATCGAAACGGACGTCGACGACCTGGATAAGATGGCTTTGATCCTTGTCCGTCTGGGTTTCCGCCGGGTAGCGAAGGTCACTAAAAGACGTAAGGAGTATCTTCTCGACGGGATAACCGTCAGCCTGGATTCGGTCGATGGTCTGGGCGACTTCGTCGAGCTGGAGGTTCAGGGCGAAGATGCGGATGAAGGGCGCACCCGGATCGAACATCTACGGGAAGAGCTGAGGTTGGTCGGCAACGAACGGCGCTCATATCTTGAGATGTTGTTGTTAGAAAAATGACCAGGGCAATCGCCCCGCGTCTGCTCTCGGATCACATCGATTTTATCTTCTCAATCACGAAATCCTTGATCAAAGGATCGTCGGGGATCGTGATGGACTTTTTGAACTTCTCTGTCCCATCGGGAAGGAAGAAACCCCGAGAGAGCGAAATGAACTCGTTCTCCCCCTCCTTGGTGATTGCCTTCTTGCGGGCAACTTCGATGAAGTTGTTCCTACCAAACGGGATCTTTTCAGCGCTTATCGTTTCAAACTTCACGTCTTTTTCGGCCGAACCCTCATCCATTTCAATTGCCTCCTTTAGGGACCTATCGAGATAGAATTGGTTGGCTATTAAATCTTTCCCTCGCTATCCAGTATTGAAAAAAGGTTGATTTTTATATATTTCATTCTGAGGTGTTAGCGGTGGAGCGATTCCAATCAATCATCAGATTCCAGGATAAGTACCGAAGGATAGAAATAGCGTACGCTGAATCAAGAAGGTAATGGACCCTGAGGTCTCCTCCAGCGCTGGAGAAAAGCGCCCTTCGTGTCCGAATTGCGGCAGAGAGGCGCCTTCCGATGCCGCTTTCTGTCCCTTCTGTGGCAGTAGCATGTCGATACCCGCAGCGGTATCGCCGCAATATCCCTACTACCCCTATCCCCAATACGGCTACCAATACAATCCGAACTATGGGGCATATCCGCCTCCATCTAGCGAGGACAGCCTTAGGACCGTGGTCAGGGGCATAACCAGCATCGTCATCTTCGCGCTGTTGCTGCTCGTTTCTTTCAACGTTATCGTTCTGGTCTGGGGAATAGGACAGGTCTTACCCAACGTGACCGGGCACAGCATTGATCTTTTCATTATCACACCGTGGCTGGTAGATATTCTTCGGCTGAACGATATCGGGATCTCGATCTACTTTCTGTTCCTGGTGTTCGCTATCGTCGCATCGTTCATATGGATGCTGAAGAAGAGCTTGCATAAGTTTGGTCATGAGCTTACCTTCCAGAAGCACCAGGAAGGCCACAGCCCCCTCTACATGATCTCGACCCTGTTCTTCGCCGTGATTGCGTTCAACATCCTGTTCTACATCGTGATCAGCTTATTCGGGACCACGGCCAGTGTCCCCAGTGAAGGGGCTGACCTGTGGGCGGTCCTTTTCTCATACGCTCAAGCATCGGTGTGGGAGGAATTGATCACCAGGGTCCTGTTGCTGGGCGTGCCGCTCTTACTGGTGGCGATAGCGACGAATAAGGTCAAGGACCCCAAGCACTACTTTCTCGGAGGCGGATTCCAATTCGGAAGGGCTGAACTGGTGCTGTTGCTCTTCTCATCGGCAATGTTCGGATTCGCGCACAGCTTCAATTGGGACCTGTTCAAGGTTTTCCCGGCGTTCTTGGCCGGGCTGGCTATGGGGTATCTGTTCTTGAAGTTCGGGCTCTATGCCGCCATCATGTTCCATTTCTTCACCGACTACCTGTCGATATCCCTGTTAATCTGGCCAAACAACACCCAGCTTGAACTCGGGATAGGGTTGTTGATCCTGGTGTTTATCGCAGTGGGTGTGGTCTACTTCTTCCACTATTCCTTCAAGGCCTTCGAACTTTTCACCGGCATCAAGATGACCAGGACAAAACCTGTCCCAGTCCCGGCCTACTATGCGCCTCCGCCGTACTACAACCCGTATGGCCAGAACTATTACCCATATCAGTATGCGCCGTATCCGTATCAGTCATATACGCAATACCAGCAGCCGGCACCGACACAACCTCGGGCGCCCCCGGCGCCTGTAACTCCAGAAGGGGGTTTCGGATTCGTGTGCCCACACTGCGGAGGGAAAGAGGCACGGTATTCGGACGGGAAGTTCGAGTGCCTCCAGTGTGGCCGGCGGATCTAACGGTCCAGAAGTCTTCTCAGGCGCTCTGACGAAAGGGGGGCGCCCTCGATGTTTCTCGCCTCGATCACATACCGACGTTTGTACCCGTTCAAGGCGTAGACCACGCGGGGGAAATCGATCTTGCCCTCGCCGATGGCCAGGTGCTGGTCTGAGGTCCCATCGTTGTCGTGGATGTGAATGTTGGCGATAAGGGATCGGCATTTGACGAAATCGTCGATGTTCCCATTGGTGTGGGCGTGGCCGATGTCGAAGCATATTTTTAGTGATGTCCCTTCCATTAAGGAAAGAAGCTCAACGGGTTCGGTACAGGTCGTGATCGGCATCCGGGGCATGTTCTCCAGGGCTGCCTCCACTCCGTTCTCCGCGGCGACCTTGTCTATTTCCCTCAACGATCTCCTTGTCTCTCTGATGACCGCTTCGCGGTCATGCTGACCAAGGGGAGAAATGAATCCCGGATGAATGGTGATCAGGTCTATCCCCATGCGTCGGCAACAACCGATGGCTAGCAGCACTTCCTGCAGAGAGGCTTTCCTCATCGAGGGATTGAGCGAACCAATGTTGATATCGCTCAGCGGGGCGTGAACTGAATATTCCAGATCATATGAGCCCGATATTTCCATGAACCTCTTCTCTATGTCCGGCAGCCTATGTGCACCTTCTGCTACGATCTCCCAGGCGCGGAAGTTCCTGGCCACTGACTCGATCGCACGGTCCAAGGGCATGTGCGAGAACGCCGGGGAGGAAACGGAGATCATCTTACCTCGACCCCGTCCACCGTGCGTGGTGCGATTTCGTCGATCAAGCGTTCAATATCCTCCGACTCGATCGTCACCTCCATGCTTCCCAAAGCGGTCTTGCCTTCTGAAAGGGAGACCCTTTCTGCGAGAGCCGCCTGTTTGTTCAGAGAAATGATGGCGGCACCAGATGTTGTGCCAGCAAGCAGCGCGTGCCGAATGGAATCGAGGATCCGCTGGTTACGGATCAAGGTCATGAACCGCTCCATCGAGACGGCTTTGGCGACCGCCTCCTCTTGGTCTATCTTGATCTCGCTGTCGGGGAAAAGGTTCAGAATTGCCGTCCTGACCTTCTCCGGGTCCTCAGTGGGTCTCAAAGGCGTCCTGATGGTCGCTAGGGGCATCCTCGGAGCATCGAAATGAAAGTATTAAAGGCACGCCCCGCATGACATTTGACGTGAACCGGGAGTATGTCGTCGATGAACTGGCCAACGAGGGCTATATCCTGGATGGGGATGCCCAGGATTTCATCTTGGGCAAGGATGACCCGTTGGGTTTCGCACGCGATGCCATATCGCGCATGATGACCCGCCCGCTAGTCGTAACGATGAGGGACCTACGGACGGTCTGCCATGTGGAATCGATCGATGCACTGTCAAAGGGGGCCTTGACCTTCGAGAGCATCGAGCCGAGGGAGTACTGCGATGGCGATGTGGTCGTGCTCAAGGACATCACTGGTTCATCTCATTGCGTCGGCAGCATTGACGGTTTCTCACACTACTTCATGGACCGTTTCACCACCATCCGTGGCATGCTGCAAAAAAGGCGGGACATGAGCGGTTCCACCACGATATCCCGGGCATCAGATCCGAATAGAATGAGGGTGGAGAAGGAGATCAAGGTCATCGGCATCGTCAACGAGGTCAAGGAGACCAAGACCGGTGACCGCATAATCGAGATCGAGGACGAGACCGGGCGTATAACGGTCATGCTGGGAAAGGATGCGAAAGGTGGCCTGGATTCGATAATTAATGACGAGGTCATAGGTATCATCGGTAAGCCCGGCCGCCGCGGGGGAACATATGACAAAGGTTCATCCGGCGCCAAGATGAACGCGACCGAGCTGGTGAGACCGGACGTCCCGATTAGCAGCGGCATGCAGAGATCCGATTCCACATCCATCATTGGTTTCATGTCCGATGTGCACGTCGGAAGCAAGACGTTCCTGGGCACGGAATGGGGGAGGATGATGGACTGGCTCAAGACCGAGGCGGTCGATCTGGGCATGAATTACCTTATGATTCCCGGTGATGTCGTCGACGGCATCGGCATCTACCCCGACCAACAGAACGAGCTGGACGTGGATGATATTTATGAGCAGTATCACGTCTTGGCTGAGTACCTGAAGGAGATTCCAGACTCGATACGCGTCATAGTCCAGCCGGGCAATCACGATGCCGTACGTCCGGCCGAGCCCCAGCCAGCATTCGAAGGCGATTTCGCCAAGATGTTCGACTCCAACACGATCATGATCGGAAACCCTTGCTACCTAAGGATCGAGGGGAGGACGATCCTCTCCTACCATGGCAAGAGCTTCGACGACCTCATGTCATCGGTCAAGGGGCTGAACTATTCCAAGCCCATTGAGGCAATGAAGGAACTGCTGAAGCGGCGGCACCTGGCACCCATGTACGGGGGAAAGACACCGCTGGCACCGGAACCGCGGGACATGATGGTGATCGACACCGTCCCCGACATCTTCGTCACCGGGCATGTCCATGGGGCGGGACTTTCGCATTACAAGGGGGTCCGTCTGATCAACGCCTCGACCTGGCAGTCGCAGACATCGTTCCAGAAGATGCATAACTTCAGTCCCGATCCGGCGAAGCTATACCTGGTGCATTTGGGCACCGGCGAAACCGACATGCAGAGCTTCATGTATTGATCCGGGAAAAATAAAAAGAGAGGCGGCCCCCTCCCCCGAACCGGTTCTAGGCCAGACGCCCGCTGATTATCTCGACCAGGATGAGAATACAGCCCAGCATGAGCATCCCGTAGGATACGTACTGGGCCAACCGGAAGAGGTGCTCACGACCTTCGACCGTCGTCATCGAGAAATACTTTTCCAGCCTCTTGATCATACTTTGATGGCCTGTGCCTTCTGCTTGACCCGCTTGAGCCTGAAGGTGTTCTCCCTCTCCATCTCTTCGAGCCTCATCTTGATGAAGGTCTCGGCAGCCTGGTACTCTGGAATCACCTTGAACTCGAGCGCGTTCACGCGGCGTTTGGTCTTCTCGATCTCTTCGAGCAGCTTCTTCATCGTCGTTTCTATCTCCGCTGCCTCGATAAGCGTCTCGACCAGATTCTCGAACCCTTTGGCGGCCTCGTCGATGTAGACCGAAGTGCCGATGACCCCGTACCCGCGCTTGTCCATCGGGGTGCGGATGCTGTTGGCCTCGATCTGCGGGACGACCAGCCCCATGACGTTCTTGCTTCGCAGCGTGATCTCCGGGTGAAGCTTCAGGGCGAAGGCGGAGGATTGGACCGTGATGGCGCCATCGACCGCCTTTGCTATGGCGATCTTCTGCATGGCGTTCTCGTAGTCCTTCTCGATCTTGTTCCGAATCTCTTTAGCTTGCTCCAGGATCTTGAAGAACTCCAAGATCAGGCCGTCCCGCTTCATTTTCAGGATCTTGTGGCCGGACTTGGAGAACTTGATCTTCTTCTTGATCTCGAGGAGCTCCGACCGGGTTGGCTTCACTTCACGCACTGGCATTTTTCATCAGCTCTGCTTGTGGGCCGGGTGGTACTTGTCGATGTACTTCTGGTCGATCCTGGTCAACTGCCTCTCATCAAGGTGCGCCAGCAATTCCCAGCTAAGGTTCAGCGTGGTTTCGATGTCCCGGTCCTCGTCCCTTCCTTGGCGCACAAAGCGCTTTTCGAAGATGTCCGCAAACTCCAGGAACTTCTTGTCACGTTCGGACAGTGCATCCTTTCCGACGATTGCCACTAGACCTCTTAGGTCCTTGCCTTCCGCATATGCGGCGTAGCACTGGTCAGAGACGGCCTTGTGATCTTCCCGCGTCTTGCCCTTGCCGATACCCTCATTCATCAGCCTCGACAGCGATGTCGAAACGTCAATGGGTGGGTAGATACCGGCACGGACCAGTTCTCTCTTAGCCACGATCTGGCCTTCTGTGATGTATCCAGTCAGGTCGGGAATCGGGTGGGTGATATCCTCACCAGGCATGGACAGGATAGGGATCTGGGTGATCGAGCCCTTCTTACCCTTGATACGTCCAGCACGCTCATACAGTGTCGCCAGGTCGGTGTACATGTATCCCGGATATCCGCGACGGCCGGGAACTTCTTCCCTGGCTGCACCGATCTGTCTCAGCGCTTCACAGTAGTTGGTGATATCCGTCAATATAACCAGCACATGGTATCCCAGCTCGTATGCGAGGTACTCCGCGGTGGTGAGTGCTAGTCTCGGCGTGATGATACGCTCGATGGCCGGGTCGTCGGCCAGGTTCATGAAGACGACGGCCTTCTTCAGCGCGCCGGTCCTTTCGAAGTCCTTCATGAAGTAGTTGGCCTCTTCATTGGTGATACCCATGGCGGCGAAGACCACTGCGAACTCCTCATTGGAGCCGAGCACCTTCGCCTGCCTGGCGATCTGCAACGCGATCTCATTGTGCGGCAATCCGGACGCAGAGAAGATAGGTAGCTTCTGGCCTCTGACCAAGGTGTTCATTCCGTCGATGGTCGAGATACCGGTCTGAATGAACTCGGACGGTGAGTCCCTGGCCCATGGGTTGATGGCCGCACCGTTAATATCCAAGCGCTTCTCCGGCACGATGGCCGGTCCGCCATCCAAAGGCACTCCGGAACCGGACAATATCCTGCCTAGCATGTCCTTTGACACGGGCATCTTCATGGTCTCACCGAGGAACTTGGCACCGCAGTTCTTGTCGATACCGGACGTGCCTTCGAATACCTGGATGACGACCACGTCGTTGGACGTGTCCAGCACCTGTCCCCTCTTCTCCGTACCGTCCGGCATGGTGACGACGGCGATCTCGTTGTAACCGATCGGTTCGGTCTTCTGGACGAACACCAGCGGACCGGCGATCTGCGAAATCGTGTGGTACTCCTTAGATGTCATTTACTTCGCCCCCAGTGCTTCGAAATCTTTGTCCATTCCGGTCATGATCGCCTCTAGGTCCTGATCCACTGTTGGCTCCAGTTTTGCCCTCTGTAGCCTCTGCCGGATCGGCATGTTGGAGATCGTTTCGACCGACACTTCGTTCTCGACCGCCTTCTCGGCCCGGTCGGAGAACATCTTGATGACCTTTAGATAGGCGTACTGGCGCTTCAGCGGAGAATACGTGTCTACCGGGTGGTATGCGTTCTGCTGAAGGAAGACCTCACGGATCATTCTCGTAACTTCGAGGACGAGCTTCTGTTCCTCTGGCAGTGCGTCGGAACCGACCAACTGCACGATTTCTTGAAGTTCTGCCTCCTTCTGCAGTAGCTCGGTCGCCCAGTTCCTCAGGTCAGGGAAATCCTCAGCCACATTCGATTTGTACCATCCGTCCAGCTGACCGGCGTACAGCGAGTACGAGGTGAGCCAGTTGATGGCTGGGAAGTGCCTCCTCTCACGGAGCTTGGAGTCCAGTGCCCAGAAGACACGGACGATACGCAGCGTGTTCTGCGTGACCGGCTCATTGAGGTCTCCGCCTGGCGGAGAGACGGCACCTACGACAGAGATCGAACCGGTTCCACCGGCGACGGTCTCGATGCGCCCTGCCCTCTCATAGAACTCGGAAAGCCTGGCGGACAGGTAAGCGGGATACCCTTCTTCACCGGGCATCTCTTCTAGCCTGGAGGAAATCTCCCTCATCGCTTCGGCCCATCTGGAGGTCGAGTCGGCCATCAGGGATACGTTGTAGCCCATGTCCCGGTAGTACTCTGCAATGGTCATTCCGGTGTAAACCGATGCCTCACGTGCCGCGACTGGCATGTTAGAGGTGTTTGCGATCAGGACGGTCCTGCCCATCAGGGGCTTACCGGTCTTCGGGTCATCCAGGAACGGGAAGGTTGTAAGAACCTCGGTCATCTCGTTGCCGCGCTCGCCGCAACCGATATAGACCACGATCTCCGCATCGGACCATTTGGCCAGTTGCTGCTGGGTAACGGTCTTTCCGGTACCGAAGGCACCAGGAATGGCGCCAGTACCGCCCTTGGTGAGCGGGAACAGTGTGTCAAGGATCCTCTGTCCGGTGACCAGCGGGGTGTCCGGCGCGGTCTTGACGCTAAATGGTCTTCCGATACGGACCGGCCATTTCTGCAACATCGTTACCGTCTTGCCACCGATGATGGCGACGGTCTCGTCAACCGTGAACTCGCCCTGCTTGATATCCTCGATGACGCCCGAGACGCCGGGAGGTACCATGACCTTGTGAACGATGGACTTTTCCGGAACGGTACCGATGATCTGTCCAGACACTACCTTGTCGCCCTTTTTGACGGTAGGTGTGAAAGGCCACTTAACGGTGTGGTCCAATCCAGCGGCGGAGACGCCCCTCTGGATGAAATCCCCCATCTTGGCCATGAGGACCGGTAGCGGCCTCTGGATACCGTCATAAACGCTTCCAAGCAACCCGGGACCCAACTCAGCAACAAGGGGCTGTCCGGAGTCAACCACCTTCTCGCCTGGCATTATTCCGGATGTGTCCTCGTAGACCTGGATGACGGTCTTGTCACCAACGATCTTGATGACCTCGCCCATCAGGCCTTCCTTTCCGACCTGGATGACGTCATACATCCTCGGTGTGATGCCGGTTGCCGTCACGACGGGTCCAGCCACTCTATAGATTACGCCTTCCTTTGCCATTAAAACCCCTCTCGTTACTTGTACAGATCCACGCCTATTGCTCTCTTGACCTTTTCTCTGAGGTCCCCTTCTTTCTTGCCGACCATGACGACTACTGGTGCGATGGATTCCATCGCCTTCTTCCTGCCGACCGGGCTTAAGTTGTCTAGGTCGTTTGAATCGATGGCGAGCACACCAATCGAGTTATCCGCGATGAGCTCCAATAACTTCTCCTCATACTTGTCTGGCTTCACTGGATAGACGCGCTTTACGCCGCCCAGCCTGAAGCCAAGGACAAATTCGTTGCTACCCAGAACGGCTATGTCCATTAGACCACCAACAGTTCTTTAATATGGTCGGCATCAAGTCCGCTTTCTTTACCGCGAGCGATGATCCTGATATTGTCGACCTCGATCTTCTTCCTAATTATGTAATCGATAATCGGGAGTACCGACAGTGGGTAAATGTGGGAGAACTTCTGTGACTGGGCCGCCAAATGCCTCTGCAATGCCAGAGCGACGTCGGTCAGGGTTCCCTTGGCCTTGGCCTTTTCCACCGCTTCCTTAATTTCATCATAAAAAGACAGTTTGGATATCTCGCCCACCGTTGCTTCGAAAGACTCCAGACCTACCAACCGCGTGAGTTCCTTCACGCTGAGCTCTTGGCCCCCTTCTATGAAGTAGTTGCCGATCTTTTCCTGATCGACCCCTTCCCGCTTCAGTTTTAGGAGTGTCATCAGGTTGGCAATGTCAACTTCCCGCCTCAAGAAATTCATGAGGACCTTCTCTGGACCGGACTTGCATTCCACACAGCCGATCAGCCTGTCATAGAACAGTTTGTCCATGTAATCCTCAATCGGTGCCAGAGTCCCGGTCGCATCATATTGTGCCTTGATTTCGTCCGGTATCGGTATATTATCCTTCTTTCGGAGCTCGTCAAGAACGTCGTTCACCGTGCTCAGGGAGATCAGGAAGTTGAGATATTCTTCAGACATCCGGCCCGCTGCAACAATGTCCTCTTGAATCTCTTCTGCTGTGGCCCCATAGAACTTACCACGGAGTATGGTCTTAGCATTCCACATGTCCCAGCGACCGAGGTACTTCTCTACCATGTCGTGCAGATCGCCAGTAGTGAAACTCAATACCTGAGTATACATCCGGGCAAGGTTCCGGCTTGTCCCCAGCTCTATCAGGTTGACGCCATCGAAGCGGGATGCCAGTTCGGCCATCTCCTCTTTGTATTGCGTTTCCCCGAGGAAACGCCCGATCTCGTTAAGATCCATGTTCAGGAGCTTGGGGTAGACATCCTTCTCTAGAAGGAGGCTCTTCTTTGCCTTGATCCTCGCACAGGCATATGGGTAATTGCCCTTTCTACCCCTTAGTGAGAACATCCATTCACCCGAACAGAATAGTAGACACGTTCTTCATTTCCTGTTCCCAGACCGAACCAAGAATGGTTGCGAATCTGTAGTCAAGCCTGACCGTTCCATCCTGGGTCTCGAGGACGAGACCTGCACCCATGTCGGACTCTGTCACCGACACGGCATCGCTATCCTTCGGCACCAAGTTGGATTCGCCTCTGGGACAGAGGACCTTCGGTTTGGCGATCGAGTTCTTCGCGTTCGCCATGATTTTCTGGTATACGCGAGCCTTGTCTGCCGAAGACATTGACTCCAATTCCCTGAGCGTTTCCGCCAGGGAACGGTCAAGCATCTCCTTCTTGGCGTTCAGGACGATCCTCTTGGCCTCGAGCTCGGCACTGGAAATTTCCTGCTGTCTTAGGCGCTTGAGCGCGATCTCCAGTTCCTTCTCTTGGGCCTTTTTCTTTTCTGCGATCGTGCCATCGGCCTGCTGAAGGATGGACCCTCTCTCATTCTCGGCAGTCGCGATCAGCGCTGCTGATTCCTTGTTGGCGCTCTCCTGTATGTTTCCGATTACCTTATCCAATGCCATGAACCGACCTCTAGTTCCTCGATCTTTCGGTCGCGATACCTGCCTTACATCTTTGTCCAGAGTAGGATAGCCATAACCAGACCGAAGATGACGATGGTTTCCGGGATAACGGTCAAGACCAATCCCTTACCGAACAGCTTCTCATCCTCAGCCATGGCGCCCACTGCAGCGGAACCGATGTCCTTTTCTGCGATACCGGATGCGATTCCGGCCAATCCAACTGCTATTCCAGCTCCAATTGCTATCAAACCAGCATCTGTTGCCATACGATTCACCTCTCGCTTGTACGCTTTCTAAATATTTTCAGCGGGTTGAACTCAACACCGCCGCCTACGTAGAATTTTTGGAAGAGCTCAACATAGTGGAGCCTAATGCTGTGCATACCAGCAGAAAGCACCCCTAGGATGAACACCGTCAGATGTCCCACTATTAAGATCAACAACGCCACTATGAACATGACCACGTCGAAGTTAGCGGCGATTGTGGTCTCTGGGTTCAACGCCAGTATGGTCACGAAACCTATGGTGTTAAACGCCAGCGCCAAGCCTGCCTTGGACATGCCAATCGCAGCAAGCCTGGTGTATGAAATCACATTGCTCATTATGCCGGGCAGTTCCAGGATCGATGTCGGACCCTCTGCCTTGATGGCCAGCAGGATTCCTGGGAGCATGATGACCAACCCGATAATCAACAGCGTCATAGACAGCCCGTCGCTTATCAACCAAGGGGTGATCAACATGTCGAGCAGGACCGGGAATAGGAACGCCCCGCCGGCCAATATCATAAGCCAGCTGAACTTCTCCATGAAGGCGTGCTTCAAACCATATCTGACCGATATGTTGTAGAATCCCAAGCCGAGACCCATTGCGAGATGCACTATTCCGATCCAGATGGCAATGAACAGCAACATCTTTGCGTCGTTCAACTTGCTGTATATGCCTATGGGTATGATATCGAACAGCTTATGCGGCAGATCAATACCAAGGAGGCTTGACCAGGTAAGGTCATCAGGGCGCAACGAAAAGTGAAGCCCAAACGCTTCACCGAACAGGAAGAACCCGAATATGGTCGCCCATATTCCTCCGTAGAAGAGCATGGTCGCGATAATGCGCCAGTCCTTGCTGATGCACTTCTTGAGGCCCAGTGCCCCCAAGATAATCATTGGAATTCCATAACCCATGTCGCCGACCATCAGACCGAAGAAAATCGGGAAGGTGAGGGCGATCACGGTTGTCGGGTCGATCTCGTTGTAGCGTGGAGTTGAGATCAGTTCCGTGAGGTACCCGAACCTCTTGACGGTCTTGCCATTCCTTTGCTTCGTGGGCACTATCTCCTTCGGACCCTCGATGACATCCACGAACCCCGCACCCTCGGTCGGATTCGGCTCGTGGTGCTCTGACCGCCCTGCAACCCTTATTACGTCCAAGAACACCGAATCCCCATGCTTATCAGAGATCACTTTCTGGATCCTCGGTACGTCCACTGATGGAACCCATCCATCCATCACGAATGCATGGGCACTGACCCCAAGCCTGAGTGGCGTTTCTGCCTTCTCGACGTCGATGCTTAGCTTTTCATCCGACGCCATGATGAAGGACTCGTGCTTCTCCCGGAGGTCCTCGATCTTCTTGTTGGCTTCCTCCAGTGTCTTGGTCTGGAGCCCGTGCTCCTCATCGAGCCTCTTTAACTGTTCCGCGGGCAGACCGCTTCCCTGCGGGGCAGGGACTTCGGTGAATCCGCTTTGGACCAGGATCTTCTGGGCTTCTAGAGCCTCGCTTTTCTGAGTGAATAGAACAATGAACTTGCCGTCGTCGGACTTGTACGCCTCATATTGAGACAACGACTTTTGGATGGCCTCGGTCGGATCGCTCTTGATAAAACCGGAGATCACCGACAGGCTATGGTAGTTGGAATACAGTTCCAAAGGCAGCGGGATCGACATGAACGGCTCGAGCTGCTTTTTCCTGGCCTCGATCTCATGCATCCTTGTCTGGGCGTTGGCCTTGGACTCAACGATGCCGAAAATCAGCGCCTCCAGACCAGAAATCAGCCCATCGGCCTCGGAAGTTATCTTTTCGACAGAAACAACCTCGATCTCCTTGCCCTTGACCTCTTTGATCTCCAAGTCCCTTTCCATAGATCGGAGCTTCAGCAACTTCTGTGAGGCTTCTGAAGCCACCGGCAACGGGCATCCCAAGGAGAAACCCTGTTCATCTGCGGAAAAGTCCACCAGATGGACGGACTCCAACCCATAGAGTGTCTCTATGGTCTCTTGGAGAGAATCCTTGGACCCTACCACGAGGATCCTTGTCATTTGCTCTGGCAGTAGCATTTAAAATCCTCTTTAGATGCTTCCTTCAAAAGCTTGCTTCAAATGTGACTTCGCCTTCGGGATGTTCGATTCGGCCTTGGACTTCAGTTCTCTGGCCTCTTGCTTTCCCTTTTCAAGTATCTCTTCCCTTTGGGTCGAAACCTTGGCCTTCTCCGCGGCGTAGGCAACATCGAATTCCGACCTCTGTTTGACGTCGGCATCCTGAATCTTTCTGATGGCGTCTTTACGGGCAGCAGCGACAATGGTCCTCTGCTTTTCGTCCGCCTCTTTCATGGTTTGCGACGCTTTTGCTTCTGCGTCCTTAATCTGGAGAAGTGTGTCAGCCCGAGTCACAGGACCATCCCCCGAGGGTTCCAGGGTGGTATATTTTTACTATATTTAAAGGATTTGCTAAGGTCTAACACGGTACGCGGAAAGTTCGCCCCTGATCCTTCCTCAACAATATTCCTCAAGGGAATCAGATGTTCAGAACCAGCATAGTAAGAAATATGATGCATAATGGCATATTTGATAGGCAACGATTGTTTAATCAAATATTAATATATATTAAAAAGAATCAATCTTTTACACCAAAACGACGCACCTTAACGTTCGCTTCTGCGAGTATCGATCTTGAGAGCTCGTCGATGTATTCGTCCTTGAAGATGATCTCGGTTATCCCGGCGTTCAACAATATCTTGGCACACAAGACGCAGGGGAAGTTGGTGGTGTAGACCGCCGCGTCCTTGATGCTGACCCCGAAATAGGCGGCTTGGATCACTGCGTTCTGTTCTGCATGGACTCCCCGGCAAAGCTCATGCCTGGTCCCTGACTGGATATGATTCTCCAGTCGGACACAGCCAACCTCTTCACAGTGGCGCAGGCCTTTCGGAGCCCCGTTGTAGCCGGTCGTCAGCACTCTCTTCTCTTTGACGATGACCGCTCCCACCTTTCGCCTGAGGCAAGTGGACCGGGTGGCCACTAGCTCGGCCATGCTCATGAAGTATGTGTCATTGTCAGGTCTCACGAAAGGTTGGGTCATGCGATGGTGGGGAATCGCCTTCCGGCATAACAATATTCCTACACCGTTATGGGACTAAAACGACCTAACGGCTGATTGCAACTGCTCATGAAGCGACAACATTACTAGCTCAAATGTAAAAATTTGAACGCAGGAACAGCCGGCGGATCGGGATGTGAGAATTCGCCCTCCGAGTGGGATTCAGTATCGGAACTGTCTGCAGGTCCTATTTATCAATCGAGTTTGAAAACGACCCTCCGTGAGTGCGATATTCCTAGAAATCATAATGAACATCCATCACCGTTAGCCGAGCCGTGAACGACGCCGCTGCAAAGGTGATCAAGGCTGTGAAAGGATTCAAAGGGCTGTTCATTGCCGCGGCTATAGTCATCATCATTATTCTAGGTCTGTACGCCTATAGTGGTCTGTGGCCCCCCCTTGTGGTGGTTGAATCGGAGAGCATGCAGCACTCGGATACAACGAGTTATATCGGTGTGATCGACACCGGGGACCTAGTAGTGGTCAAGACAATCTCCTCCTTGTCGGACGTGAGGACATACGTCGCCAGCCTTAACGATGGTTATATGACCTACGGTGATTACGGGGATGTGGTCATCTACGACCGGGACGGGAGTCTGCTGGCGAAGCCGGTCATACATCGGGCTTTGGTCGAGCTTGTATACAATAGTACATCGAACAGCTTCGACGTCCCTTCGTTGGAAAACGTTCCATCAGAAAAGTGGAGCGTTAACGGCCTGCATACTGGAAGATGGTATAGTCTGAACTCTTCGTTGGAGCTCTACCACGTCGGATATAGAGATCAGACGGTGACCATCACGCTATCCAGCATCCTGAACTATTTCCAGTTCAATGACATCACCCCCCATGGCGGTCTGATCACCAAGGGCGACCACAATCTGCTCTATGACCAGTCCCCGATGGCGAATATCGCCCATCAGCCAGTGACCGCGGACTGGATCGTGGGAGTGGCTCGAGGAGAGATCCCCTGGTTCGGACTCATCAAGCTATGGGCAGGCGGGAACATGCCGGCCCAGACACCTGAGAACAGCAAGACTGACCTGATCCTCACGTTCGTTATCATAATCTCCATCCCGGTGGTTCTGGATGTCACCGAATACGTGTTGCGAAAACGTGGGATCGACATGTGGGGACGAGTGAGAGCTGCGCTCAGGCTGAAGCCGAAGAAACCTCAGAATGACGAGGTCCGAGAAAAACCGAAAGACAAGAAAAAGGATTGATGGCCCTTCAGATCAGGGTTGTCTGACCCTTCGGCTTGTAGTTCTTCAGTGCCTGGAAGGTGTCATCCTCCTCTAGGACCTTTTTTATGTCGTGCGGCGGGACGCTTAGGTCTATCTCCTTCGTCCTTCCGCCCCGGCCGAACGAACGTACCTTGGCATGGATGATTCCCATCATGTCCAATTCGGACAGCAGATCGGTTATACGGCGCTGGGTCAGGACGCTTAGACCGACGATGCGGCTGAGGTCCTTGTACTTCTCGTAGACGTCTCCCGTCGTGAGCCGCTCCATCCCCACTTCGTTCAATATGACCACGCACATCAGAACCAGCTTTGATTGGGAGGGCAGGGTCCGTATGGCCTCGCTGACACAATCCAGCTCCATCTTGTTCTTGGCTTTGTAGACATGCAGTTCGGTAACCTTGTCGCAGTTGTCCCTCTCCGCGATCTCGGCCGCGATACGCAACAGGTCCAACGCCCTTCTGGCGTCACCGTGCTCTTGAGCGGCCAGGGCAGCGCACAACGGGATGACCGCCGACTCGAGCACACCGTCGTCGAACGACAGGGTGGCCCGCTGGTTGAGGATATCCCTGAGCTGCTCGGCGTTATAGGGCGGGAAAACCATCTTCTCACCCTCCATACGGGAACGTACCCGGGAATCGAGCATGTCCGTGAAAAGGAGGTCGTTCGATATCCCTATAATCGATACCCTGGCGTTCTTCAGGTCATCGTTGATCTTCGAAAGGTAATAGAGCACGTCGTCGCCGCTCTTATAGACCAGCTTGTCGATTTCGTCCAGCGCGATGACTATCACCTGGTTCTGCTCATCCAGCTTGTCCCTCAGGAGGTTGTACACCTGCATTATGCTGAGCCCGGTGAACGGAATGCGCTGTGTGAAGTTCTGGATGAACTGGTTCCCGATGTTCTGCATAACACCGTAGGGAGTGTCGACGATCTCGCAGTTCATGTAGATGAAGGTGACCTTGCTGTTCTCCCCATCTGCCTTCTTGATCTCATTGCCTATATACTTCACGCAGGCGGTCTTGCCGGTACCGGTCTTTCCGAAGATGAGAATGTTCGATGGTCTTTCGCCCTTGAGAGCGGGGACCAGGACAGAGGCCAACGAGTTGATCTCCTCTTGTCTGTGAGGTAGTACGTCAGGAATGTAAGACGGTCTGAGAATCTCTCGGTTGTTCTTTTTGAATATCTGTTTTCTATCCAAGTGTTTCTCGAAGACGTTGGTATCCATCGGTAGTTACCTCTGATATGTGAGCGTTAAACAGACTGGATTACCCCACTATTTCCTGTGGAGAAGCAGCCCCCGGGTAAGGGAGTAGGTGATTGACCGGTACTATACTTGAAACCTTTTTTTATATCCCCCAGCAAATTCGACATGAAAGAAAGGTTCAATGGCGTTAACCCCAATATTGGGCTGGATATACCCGGACCCCTTCATTTCCGGTGGAACTCTATTCTGGGCCAAACCGTGTCTACGAACTGCCTATCCCAATGATTATCCAACAAAAGTAATATCACCGGACCTGTCATAACGATTGACGGAAGGGTTCTATTGGGAGACCATATGGAGAGAAAGATCACCGCTGCATTATTGACACTTAATGGGCGCGTCGCGGAGGTCGAGGAGTTGGCCGATACAGCGGGGTATGATATCCTTTACGAGATACAGCAGGAGAAAAGGTATCCTGATCCTTCCTACTTCGTTGGAAAAGGGAAATTGGATGAGGTAAAGACGATATTAGAGGAAAATCCGGTCGAGGCCCTCTTGATAAACGGGGAGATAGAACCGGGTCAGCACTACACTTTGGAGAACACCCTAAAGGTGGAAGTCGTAGATAGGATCAAAATCGTTTTGAACATTTTCACCAAGAGAGCTCATAGTAAGGAGGCGATGCTGCAGGTCGAGAAAGCGAAATTGCAGTATGAGATGCCTTTCCTGAAGGAATGGATTCATAATGCCAAAGCAGGAGAGCATCCAGGTTTCCTTGGCGGCGGTGAGTATGCGATCAATACTTATTACGATCTGATCAAAAAAAGGATGAAAAAAATTGATACTGACCTGAAGAGCATGAAAGATGACCAAGCTCTTCGAAGACAACAACGAAAGAAGAAAGGGTTCTATCTGGTCTGTCTCGCAGGTTATACCAACGCGGGAAAATCTTCCTTAATGAAGAGGATGACAGGAGAGAGCGTTATCATCGAGAACAAGATGTTCTCCACTCTATCCACAACAACAAGAAAGATGGAGAATGTCAAGAAAGAGATACTGTTGACGGATACGATTGGGTTTCTGGAAAATTTGCCACACTTCATGATCGAATCGTTCCGAAATACGATAGAGGACATATTCAATGCAGACATCGTCCTTCTAGTTCTGGATTCTTCAGACGAAATGCCAGAAGTGACCAGGAAGCTGAAAACTTCAAAGGGGATTCTACTTCCCGATATAGATCCGAACAACATCATCATCGTTCTCAACAAGACCGATCTATTACAGTTCGGGATGAAGGAAAGGATCGATGTGGTCAAGACCGAGTTCCCTCAATCAGAGATAGTTCTGACCTCTGTTGTGAAAAACTATGGTCTTGACGTTCTCCGGGCTAAGATACTCGAGAAGTTCATCTACCCCGTTGCACTCAATTTCGAAGCGCCTCAATCGGGTGAGTTGCAGAGCCTATTGTCAGGGCTTTACGATATTTGTGATGTAACATCGATCGAATACGGTCCGATAACAAAGGTCTCCATTCAATGTAAGGCAGACGACCGGGACCGAATTGCAAAAATGGTCATCGCTCTCGGGGGAAACATCATCTCCGACCCCCTTGCCCCCGAAAACGAGTCTCCACCGGAAATGTAGGGGTGCCCCTCGTTGGGGGTACCTACTTACGGATATTGAACTCGGCCTTCTTGCCTTCTAGCTCCTTCTCGAACTTCATCGGCAGGCGCCAGGCGAGGTACTCGGTTTCATCCATGGATTTCAGGAAGTTGGCCTTGCTCTTTTCCTGTAATGCCTTCCGGAACTCCCGGACCCGGGCCAGGAACATCCATAGCCAGATGAGACCGATAAGCAATATCGGCACCCCGATCATAGCCAGCCAATAGTTCCAATCGCCCAATTTCAACATGTCATCCGATGTCAATCCAAGAATGCCGAGGGCGCTGAGCACCAAGCCCCCGATAAGGAAGATAGAGGCTAGTATCTGTGCCCTCTCAGTAAGAAATGGCTTGCCCATGTCGGGCTAGATGCGCACCAGGGTATTCAAATGTTGTTTTCATAATTTGCATGTAGCGAAAAGGGCGAAACCGTTTCCACGTTCTTGAGGGAACATGGCAAAGATCAGCCTCCGGGCGCTGGTCATCTCGGCAGGGGTCGCCCTTTTCCTAATGACTGCTTTCTCTGACCTTGCCCCGGTGCACATCGAAGGGTTCGGCAATGCAACGGCCGGAGAATCGGTCTCGGTCGATTGCGTGGTGGTACGATGCGATCATTCCAAGACCGGTCTGATCGTGACGGCCATGGACAAGACCGGTGTGGAGGCCCGCATATATCTGCAATTGGCGGTGTTGTCCGAGCCCGTGCCGGCCGGTACGGTTCTAAGGATGGTCGTCACCCCCTCGGAGGAAGACCCTTCGTTCATGTTCGCCTCCTTTGTCGAGATCCTTTCCCCGGGTAACGGCGTCACCTAGTGCGCAATCCTAATAACCCGCCCTACCCTCTCGGGGGCGTAAATGTTCGTCGCGTTTGATGATACGGACTCGGTCGAATCAATGTGCACAACGTACCTGGCAACCGAGGTTATCGATGCCATGCGCGATCACGATCTGATCGGACTTCCCCGCCTGGTCCGTCTCAATCCGGCGGTACCATGGAAGACCCGCGGGAATGCCGCGCTCTGTCTCCGTTTCGGTCGAGGGCGCGGGCCCTGTCAGATGGTGGGGATGATAAGGGACGGCCCCATCTACTCATATCCTGATTGTGTCCGGCCGGCCGACCCAGATCTGGTCATGGACCGCTGTTCCAAATTGCTTAGAAAATGGTCCCGGGTACAGGAGGATGCCAGTCCCGGTCTGGTCGTGTCCAGGAAGAAACCCCGGGCAAAGCTTTACTGGGAGGCGGTGAGGGGCATCGTCCAGAAGAGCGAGGTCCTGGAAGAGCTGGACCGGATCGGGGCGACGCGCTTTGAGCTGGCGGGTGGCCGAGGCGTCATTGGGGCTTCGGCAGCGATGTCCTGGAGGCCGATGGACCATACCTACGAGGTGATCACCTATCGGGAACGCTCCCGTTGGGGCATGCCACGCGTGGTCTCGGACGAGTCGGTCAAGGAGATGGACCGGAAGTTCCCGTCCACGTTCAACAATTATGACGATCGGGCTGGCCGGATGGCCATATCCCCGCACACCCCCTGTCCGGTGCTGTTCGGCATCCGGGGCGATATCCTTTCGGACCTGCCTCAAGCGATGGCCACGATACGGTCGGAACGGGTCGATAGATGGATCCTTTTCCTTTCCAACCAGGGGACCGACGATCACGTGATCGAAAAGTGGCGGGAGATGATTCCAGCCCGGACCTATTCCATTCCCGGGCGGATCGTCTCCATGCCCCGCACGATCCCGGGAGGGCACGTGCTCATTACCATGTTGCCAGACCGGTCCCGCCAGGAGCTTGACCTGGCAGCCTATGAGCCATCGAAGTCATTCCGGGAAGTGGTTCGTGGTCTGAGACCTGGGGACGCGGTCAGAGCGGTGGGGGAGCTGAGAGCGGTACCCAGGACGCTCAATCTGGAGAAGCTCGAGGTTCTCGAACTGGCGGACGCGATGGTCAAGACCGCAAATCCGTTCTGCCCCAAATGCAACAAGAGCATGCAGTCCATGGGGCGGAAGGCTGGCTATAGGTGCAAGGTGTGCGGCAGCAAGCGGCCGGATGAGGCATCGACAAATATGCCCGAGAAGCGGTCCATCGGTCTAGGCTGGTATGAGCCGCCAGTGTGCGCCCGCAGACATCTTGCCCAACCCCTGAAGCGAACCTCCCTGAGCCTGGCATCGTCGCCAGTCGATGGCTGACAACGACAATATTTTATACATCTAGGTTTTTTGCTGGGCATACACCAGTCCAAGGCCATCCGGTCTTTGGAGGCAGTATCATGGAAGACGTTGTCATATTGAGCGCGGTACGTACCGCGATAGGCAAGTTCGCCGGATCTCTGAAGGACGCCCCCGCTCCCGAGCTTGGGGCGCTTGTCGTGAGAGAGGCGGTCAAGCGAGCCAACGTGGAGAGCGAGGATATCAGGGAATGCATCATGGGCAATGTGCTCACGGCTTCGCTGGGACAGAACCCGGCCAGGCAAGCCGCGGTCAAGGGCGGGCTTCCCGTCGAGATCGGCTCGGTCACCATCAACAAAGTGTGCGGCTCGGGAATGAAGGCGGTCATGCTGGCAGCCAACTCCATCAAGGCCGGGGAACACGACCTCATCGTCGCCGGCGGCATGGAGAACATGAACCAGGCCCCCTACCTTCTGAAGAACGCCCGTTACGGATACCGGCTCAACGACGGGACCATCATGGACAGCATGGTGCACGATGGATTGTGGGACATCTTCACCGACGTGCATATGGGCATCACCGCAGAGACCGTGGCTGAACGGTTCCACGTAACTCGCGAGGAAGCAGACCAGATCGCCTACCAGAGCCACATGAAGGCTAGCGCCGCGATATCGGCGGGTAAGTTCGAGAAGGAGATCGTTCCGTATATCATCAAGTCGAAGAAGGGTGACATCGTCTTCAAGGTGGACGAAGGGGTCAGGAACGACACCACGCCCGAGGTGTTAGCAAAGCTCAAGCCGTCGTTCAAGTCCGACGGGATCGTCACCGCAGGCAACGCCTCTCAGCTGAGCGACGGAGCCTCGGCCCTGGTCATAGCCTCCCGGAAGTTTGCCGAGCAGCATGGCATCAAGCCCATGGCCGAGATCGTCGGCTACCACACCGGCGGGACCAAACCGGAATGGATCATGGAAGCCCCGATCCCGACGACGCGCGAACTTTTGAAGAAGGTCTCGATGACCATTGACGACATCGATCTGTTCGAGCACAACGAGGCGTTCGCCACCGCCTCGGTCGCGGTCAAGAGGGAGCTGCACGTCCCGGACGAAGCGTTCAACGTGAACGGCGGCGCGATCGCGCTCGGGCACCCGATCGGATGTTCCGGGGCCAGGCTGTTGACCACCATGGTCCACACCATGATCGACCGCAACAAATCGACCGGACTGGCGACGCTGTGCCTCGGGGGCGGAAACGCCGTCTCCATGATCCTAAGGCGCTGATCCGTTCGGATACCGTTCCGGGTCGCCCAAGGGGCGGCCCTCTTCCTCTCCCGATGAAAGGCTGCTTCACCAAACCTCTCATAAGCCAGCTGGTCCAGTCCATGTTGGTTTCGTATCTGGATAACCTAAACCTAACCTATTATTAGGGGGGAACGCATTTAATCTCGGGATTCGAATGCCTTCACTTCAGGATTTATTGGCTTCCATAGAGGCAAAGAGGAACGAAATGGTGGAAGCTCTCAGCGAGATCATCAGGATACCAGCGATAGGGCCGGAGAGCGGCGGAGAGGGAGAGTTCGAAAGGGCGCGGTTCATCAAGGACATGCTTGACAACTGCGGTTTCGACGAGGTCGATATGTACGACGCCCTTGACGAACGCGTAAAGCTACGGTTGAGGCCAAACATCGTGGCCAAGAAGAAGGGAAAGTCTGAACGAACGGTATGGTTCGTAAGCCACATGGACACGGTCCCACCTGGGGACCTGGCCGCATGGACCTACCCCCCGTTCTCGCCCAGATTGATCGAGGGCAAGCTTTACGGGCTTGGATCGGAGGACAACGGGCAGTCCCTGGTCGGGTCCATCTCTGCAGTCAAGGCCATCAACGACCTGAAACTGACCCCGGAACTGAGCATCGGCCTGGCGCTCGTCGCGGACGAGGAGGTCGGCTCGGAAAAAGGCATCAAGTTCCTGCTGGAGCAGGGTGTATTCCAGAAGGACGACATTATCTATGTTCCGGACTACGGCAACGCCAACGGCACGTTCATCGAGGTGGCCGAGAAGCATATCATGTGGCTTAAGGTAAGGGTCCTCGGAAAGCAGACCCATGCCTCAACCCCCGACAAGGGGATCAACGCCATGAAGGTCGGTTCCGAACTGATCACTTTCATCGTCGACTACATGGAATCGAAGTACGGCATGAATAACGCTCTCTTCGACCCGCCGACGTCGACATACGAACCGACGAAGAGGCTCCAGACAGTTGGCAACGTCAACACCGTTCCCGGCGAGGACATATTCTTCCTGGACTTCCGGGTGTTGCCCCAGTATTCACCGGACGACGTCATGGAGACGCTCAGGTGGATCGGCGACCTGTTCGAGGACAAGACTGGCGTGAAGATCACCTTCGAGACGGTCCAGCTGACCAAGAGCGGAAATCCGAGCTCGCAGGACTCGGACGCTTACAGGGCGCTATCGATGGCCATCGAGCACGTGAGGAACGTGGAGCCCAAGGCGGGCGGCATCGGTGGCGGGACCTGCGCCAACTTCTTCCGCCTGGCTGGAATGGATGCTTATTGCTGGGAGAGTTGCGACGACATGTGCCACACGGCGAATGAGTACTGCATCGTGGACAACCTGGTCTCCGATGCAAAGGTGTTCGCGGTCATCCTGGCCAACCTATGCCATAAGGCCGATTTTAACTTATGAGGCGCTTTTGCGCTTCCTTTTCTCACCTCTCAGTGCAAGCGCTAACCATTCAGAGAGGATATCGGTGAGGGCTATCAATGAAAGGCGATTACGTTCACGGATATTCGGAAAGGGAGTCCGGCCGTCTTCAGGACCAGGCGTCGACCCTGTCGGACCTGCTCCATCATGATACGAAGTATCCGGCGGGATACCATGTGCTGGAGGCAGGTTGCGGAGTGGGTGCTCAGACAGTGATCCTGGCCCGGAACAATCCGGGGGCGTTCTTCACCTGCATCGATATTTCCGACGAATCGCTCCGTCAGGCTGAGAAGCGCGCCGAGGCCGATGGGCTGTCAAATGTAGAGTTCAGGCAAGCCGATCTCTACCACCTGCCGTTCCATCCGGAGACCTTTGATGCGATCTTCGTATGCTTCGTCCTGGAGCACCTTCCTGAACCCGAGACCGCGCTACTGGCGCTGAGACAGGTTCTGAAAGAAGGTGGAGAGATCACCGTCATCGAAGGGGACCATGGTTCGTGCTTCTTCCATCCCCATAGTGAGCGCGCAAGGTCTGCGATCAATTGTCTGGTGAGGAACCAGGCCGTTCTAGGAGGCGACGCCAACATCGGTAGGAGGCTCCACCCGCTGGTCGGTTCAGCTGGCTTCCGGGACGCGAAGGTCTCGCCCCGTATGGTCTATGTCGACTCCTCAAGGCCTGCACTGGTCGAAGGGTTCACCAAGAGCACTTTCATTGCCATGGTAGCGGGAGTGCGGGAAAGGGCGATCACCGCGGGAATGATGGATCCAGCCGAGTTCGACAAGGGCATCGCCGATCTACAAAGGACCACCGAGGATGACGGCACGTTCAGCTATACGTTCTTCAAATGCAATGCAAGAAAGTGAAGCACCCAAAGGCGGTTCATGAGAAAAGACGGTCGACCATCCACTTGCTGTCGAACTTGATGATCTCCTCATATGCCTGGCCGGTCGAAAGGAACGCAATGGGCTTCTTGACCGCGTGGGCGATCGATAACGCCGCACCGCCCTTGGCGTCGGTGTCGATCTTGGTCAGGATGACCGCGTCGATCCCGATCTCCTTGTTGAACGTGACCGCCTGCTCTATGGCATCATTACCGGCGAGCGAATCCCCGACGAAGATGGTCAGGTGCGGCTTTGCCACCCGCTTGATCTTCTTCATCTCGTCCATCAGGTTCGCGTTGGTCTGCATTCTGCCAGCAGTGTCGACCAGGACGACATCCCTCTGGCGCGCCTTGGCATGATCGATCGCGTCATACGCCACGGCTGCCGGGTCCCCGCCCGACTGGTGCTTGATCACCTTGGCGCCTAGACGATCCCCGTGAATTGATATCTGCTCGATCGCCCCGGCCCTGAACGTGTCCCCAGCAGCAAGGACCACCGACAGTCCGTTCTTCTGCAGGCGATTCGTGATCTTGGCGATGGCGGTCGTCTTCCCGGTGCCGTTGATGCCCACGAACATGACCACAACTGGCTTCTCGTGCTTGGCGATGAAATCGTCAAAATCGAACTCGCTCTGCTTGAGCACTTTTTCAATGGCGTTCTGTAATGCGAGCCGGACCGCCGCCTCGACCGTGAACTGCCGGTCGACGCGTTTGCCTAAAAGCGATTCCCGGACCGAGGCCTTGATCTCCTCGATGACCGGTAGTGCGGCGTCCGCTTCCAGAAGTCCCAGCTCAAGTTCCCAGAGGAGCTCATCCAACTCCTTCTCTGAGATTCTTCCTTCCCGAGTCGCCGACCAGCTCTTCCGCCTTTTCTGGAAGGGGTATGTCCTTGGGCTTGATGCCGAAGACCTTCTTCAGCGACTCGAACATCTATTACCTCAGAACTGGGGTTGCTGCTGCTGTTGCAGCGCCTGCATCTTTTGGTATTCTTCCTGCACTATCTGCTGCAGTTGCGCGCTCTTCATTTCCATGGCGTTGCGCGTCTCGTTCATCTTCTTCATGGCGTCGAGCATTTCCTGCACTCGGGTCGTCATGAGCTCGATGGAGTCCTCGATGCTCTTCTCCGCGGTGACACTGGAACCGATTCCGATAAGGCATTTTTTGTTGTCCGCCACAGTGGCGTAAACGTAGGAATTGCCTCCGATCGGGACGAGCAATTGCCCGTTCTCCGGAGCCTTGGCGAACTCCGTCAGTGTGTCCTTGGCGCGGGAGTATTCCTCGAGGGACATCTGGATGAGCTGCTGCTGTTCGGCCACCGCCTCCAGCTGTGCCTTGTACACCTCAAGGGTGCCCAAAGCCTGACGCAGCTCCTGCTCGTTCATCACTGACCACCGATCAGGTGCTTCACGACGAGGTCGGTGACCTCCTCGTTCTTGAGCGCCGTCATCTGGGAGATGGTTATGTTCTTCCTCTCGATGCGGTGCCTGCTGCCGATGTTAGACATGATCTGATGAACAGCATCCTTTTCGTCCTTTGCAGCGACCTCAATACTGAAGTCCTGGGTCTCGTGACGGTAATTCATATTGCTGAACTTGTATGAGCCAACTGCTCTGTATCCTTGCATGAGCTCGCCTCCCCCGAGGAAAGGTGTTTAAGCAATAAACCTTTTGGTCTATATTGTGTCGGGAAGAGGCCGCAAGTCCACCATGGCAGCGTACTATCCCAGCGGTCGATTTCCATCAATCTCAGTGACAGGTTCTCGATGCCAGTTGCGCTGTTCCCATTGCGGGGGGCATTATCTGGAAGGCATGCTGGCCGCGGAGACGCCGGACGAGCTTCGCGTCCTGGCAAGTGAACTAGATGACCGCGGTTGCGCGGGTTTCCTGCTAAGCGGGGGCTGTGACATGGCCGCCAACGTCCCAATGGCAGCCTATGTCCCCGCCATCGCCGACATCAAGCGGAACACTAGATTGAAGGTGAGTGTTCATCCCGGTCTCATCGGGGAGAAAGAAGCGGCCGACCTGGTCGAGGCTGGCGTAGACATATTCTGCATCGACATCGTCCAAGACCCGAAGGTGATCCGCGACGTCCTGGGGTTGGACGTTGCCCCCCAAGCTTACGGCCATGCACTGGCGTCCCTGTTCCAGGCCGGCGCCGAGCACGTCGTTCCCCACATTTGTGTTGGCCTGAACGGCGACGAGCGCTCCGGCGAAAGGTCCGCTGTTGAACTGGCCGCTAGGTACGACATCTCCTCATTGGCGCTGCTTTCCTTCATTCCAACTGTAGGGACGAGGATGGCGGCGTCCCCAGAAGTTTCGGACGATCATTTTCTGGAGATCGTCGAACACACGGTCGACACCGTCCCCTGCCCGGTCATGCTCGGCTGCATGAGGCCTAGAGGGAATCCTGATCTGGAGATGAAATGTTACAATGCCGGTATTTCCGGCATAGCGGTCCCCTCCAGCGAGACATTAAGACGATTGGAGCGACTCGGGGTCGCTGTGGAAAAGAAGGAGATATGCTGCTCCTTTCTCTGATCACTTGTATATTGCACCCTTGGTGTATTCTCTTGTCCGCAGCGAAAGATACGCTCCCCAGCTGCCATAGGCTACGATGAAGAGCAAGGCCAGCACCGGGACGAAGCTGTACAAGGTCGGAGAGATGCCGCTGCTCAGCTTATAGGTGATGGTCACCGGCGCGCCGGTGTCGGAATAGGCCAGCACATAGTATTTTGAGTGCGCGAGCTCCTGGAAGTTGATGGTCAGCGTTGTGTTCAAGGTATAATCGTTGGTGTTAATGCGGTACTGCGCAACGACATCCTTTTGCTGTCCTCCGAACTGAATCCAGTTAGCCTCGGAAACGATGTATACAGAGGCTGGACCGGAAGACTCGAACGTGCCTGTCTTGATTGCCGTCACACCCAACGGGTCGTCGTTGTAGAAAGATCTGACCTGTGCATTGGTCTTTGAGTCAGCGATGATCGAGTCAGTGCTGGACATGCCGTTACCGATGGCATCGGTGATGAACGGCGCCCATAGAATGAAGATTATGGCGGTGCACACCAAGATCACGTAAGCGGCCCTCTTGATATGCATCTTTGATACGTAGTGCTTAGTGCTGTTGCTCTTCAAGAAGCGCATCTCAAGGATGGTGAAAACAAAGCTCTCCACCCCTATGATCAGGAGCATGATCATCACGAAATAGATGAATGAGTTGATCGACAGGTAGAACGGTTTCAGTTCGAATCCTCCGCCGGCGAATATCAGATATGCGGCGAACACGAGGATGATCAGTATCTGGACTATGTACAGATATTTCTTCACGCGGCGAATACTAGCGACCCGGTATCCGCCCTCAAACTCCCTCCCTGTATTCATCAGAATGCCAGGGAAAATTGAGATGGTCATCTTATATAGTTATGGATGTTGGATACGACAAACGAAAAGTTGGGCACAGCTCAGGCGATGGTCCCATACTTCCTGAGGACCATGAAGATGCCCGCCCAAGTCGGTACCTCGATCTCCCCTTCTCCCGTGAACCGTTCCTTCTTCAGTTTCATGTCGATCCGCCTTGCCAGTTTGATCTTCATTGGAGTATCTGGGAATGCGTCGGGGAACGCGTCCCTCAATGGATCGAAGTCGGTCAGCTCATCTCTCTTCATCGAGATGACCCTAAGCCCGGTCTTGCCATGAAGCGAATAGGGCAGCCGTATCAGGCGCTTGATGTCGCGTGTGACCGGTTGGTCCACCTCCGCCGAGGAGCGCTTCGGTACCTCATCCACCAACCAACCGATCAATAATTTCTTGACCCGATCGTCGATGCAATCGAACGACCCGTCCCGGAACATGAGCGCCGCGCCGGTAAGGTCCTCCCGTACATCGAACAGTTCCCTCTTCAGCAACGCCAATGATTTCTCATCGACGGCGGCGAACGATTTGTACCGGACCTTCGCGTCGATCACGCTCAGGCCCTTGAACTCCTCGAGCAGTCGGCGCGTTCCTTGGTTCATGCGGCGCTTCCAACCCCCCGAGTCTTCGACTGGGAAAGAGGTGCCCTTGTCCAGCCTCTGGCCGTTCTTGAACTTCGTGTACATCTTGGTCTTCTCGGGAAAGACCCAATCGAAGTCCAGGTCGGTCCCGGCAACGTAATCGACGATCTCCGAGCGTTCATGCGATCTCAGTTGGAGCACCTTATCGCTGTAGATGTGAGCGTGATATCCCCTGCCGCCGGAGAAGGTCACCTCCAGGTCTTCCTCGGAGAAGCCCAGGTCGTCCAAGATGAAATCATCCAGAAGTCGGATCATCTCCTTTTTCACTCGGGCCAGCATTTCTTCGTAGGTGAGGCCTTCAGATCCGGGGATGTGGTCTGCATCAAGGTCGAAGATAAGGTCAGCGCCCTTCCACACCTTCGCATCCATTGTCGAAGCCGATGGAGTTTGGTACAATGCGGTAGAGTAGTAAACATGGGTCGGGACCCTGCTGGTCAGGAAACGACTGAAAGTCGCCTGCTCGGTGAACGCCATATGCCGCTGCATGAAGTCCTTGCCGTAGTACATGAACGCCAGCTCCCTTTCTATGTGCTTCGGGGGCAGTGGTGGGGGAGATTTGGTGTAATACTCCCGGAACCATTTGGTGACCAGTTCCTCTTCCCGGCTCATCATTACTCAATCAGCTTCTCGCATATCTCTATTGTCATCGAAAGTTCTCAGAATGATTCGCAAACGCCAAGATTTATTATCAATCACACTTGTTTATGCAGGGAAGGTTCGGAAATGAAGGCTTACATCAAGGTCGTATATTCCAGTGAAGGCGTGCCCCCAGCCAAGGTTGAGGGCATATTCAACACTCACGGATTTTACAAAATGAACGGTCATCAGGCGTTCGAGGCCGAGGTTACTGACTCAGCCGAATGCCAAGCCAAGCTGGAATCCTTGCACCCGGCACTCAAGGGGACCGGAGTAAGGTATATGCTCACCTCGGGCAAGCCATTCGAAGGATCGGCCGGCGCCGCCCCGTCATGCCGCGAGCGGTTGGAGAAATGGCGGGATACCGGCATCGACGTGGACGAGCTCGCCGATCTCCTGGAGAAAGATGTGGGAAACTTCCGCAAGAGAGCGATGGAGATGACGGCCATTCAGTTCGAGCGGATCGCCTCGGAGAAGGAAAAGGAGCTTCGTGAGAAGGAGGCCAAGGAGCAGGTCGAAGCCACCAAGAAGAGAGCCGTGGACCTGCTTACGAGCACGGAAGGTTCCACCTTCCTGGAGCTGGTCAAGGCCTCAGGCATGGAAGAGGACGAGCTCCAGCAGATGCTGCTTGATTTTGTCGATAAGGGTAAGATCAAGGCTGAGCAAAGGGGGCGCCACGTGGTCTACGTGGCCCTATAATCCATTTTTTAAAAGATGTGAAGAAGGGGCCTACCTATCGGGCAAGGTCCCTGAACTTTTTATACCATTCAACGAACCCGACCACTCCCTTCTCTATCTGGACCTTCGGCTCCCAACCCAGGAGCTCTTTGGCCAGGGAGTTATCTCCCCAGATTTGTTCAGTTTCGTCCTGTTCTGATGGAAGATATTCAGGCACAAGGTCCGGGCGGCCGGCCGCCTCTACGATCAACTCTACCACACGATTGACCGTCGCCGTCTGGCCAGAACAGATGTTCAGGGGGCGGCCTTTAAGGTCTGGACGATCAGCACAGCGACAGATCGCTTCCACCGCGTCCGTAGATGAAAGTAAGGTCCCCGGTCTGTTCGCCGTCCCCGTATATCTGGGGGCGTTGGTTGTCCAGCGCACGTTTGGTGAACAAGCTGATGGCCGTTTCAGGGGACTGCCGTGGCCCATAAATAGAAAAGAAGCGGAGCGACACGGACTGCAGTCCGAACTGCTCATAGAACAATCGGCAGTATTCCTCGGCCACCAGCTTGTTTGCTGCATAAGGTGTGATGGGGGCGGTCGGGTCGGACTCCTTGACCGGCAGCGAACCGGTGTTTCTGTAGACCGAGGAAGACGAAGAGGAAATGAACCGTCTGACCCCGGCGTCCTTTGCCGCCAGCAGGATATTGAACGTCCCGGTCATATCGGCCTTCTGGGCCAGTGTTGGGTCAATGCCTGACATCCCGCCACCGGTCCGTTCGGCCAGGTGGAATACCACGTCTGCGCCCTCGACGCTTCGTCTAAGACTATTCAGGTCCAGCATGTCCGCCTCGTCAAGGCGGAAATCCCCCCTGCCGAGATGGGGTTGGAGGAAGCGCATCCTTCCAGAGTAGCGGTCGTCGAAGTTGTCCACCGCAACGACCTCGTTCCCATCGTCCAAAAGCCGATCCACCAACATGCTGCCCACGAACCCCGCCCCGCCCGTCACCACCGCTCTCATATGAACACGAAAAGTGAAATCCATCCGTTCGTATTTTATCGCTTCCTTTGCCTATTCGTGTCATGAAGGCCGATATGCTGGACAATCGTAGCACGTAAGTTCGAGGCAGGTTCCTTTTTATAGAAGTGATTTCAAATCCTTTAAATAGCGATTCTATCATTGATGCGAATAGGTGAAAAGAATGAGTGCAATTGGCGCTACTCTGAGAACGATGCTCCTGTTCGGGGCCATGATCGGTCTGTTCATGGTAGTCGGATGGCTGGTCGGTACCTACTTCATAGGGAATTGGCTGCTCGGGCTCATCATATTCATTGGCTTCGCAGCCTTGATCAACGCAGTATCATACTTCTTCTCCTCTAAGATCGTCCTCTGGTCGTACAAGGCCAGGATCGTCACGATGAACGATTCTCCGCGCCTCTACCGCACGGTGAAGAGCATCGCGGACCGGTCTGGTATGCCGATGCCGCAGATCGCCATCATCCCGACCACCATGCCGAACGCGTTCGCTACCGGGCGCAACCCGAAGAATGCCACCGTGGCCGCCACCGAGGGAATCATGAGGCTCCTCGACGATGACGAGCTGCAGGGTGTGCTGGCGCACGAGATGGCGCACGTCAAGGACCGGGACATACTGGTCATGAGCATTGCCGCGACCGTCGCTGGGGCGATATCATTCGCTGCCAGGTGGGCGTTCTACGGTTCGCTCTTCGGCGGCGGCGGCAACAGAGACAATGGTGGCTTCATAATAATGCTGGCCGTCGCCATTACCGCCCCGATCGCGGCGATGATGGTCCAACTGGCGATATCCAGGGGACGAGAGTACAAGGCGGACTATGAAGGGGCCAAGCTGATCGGGAGGCCGCTGTACCTGGCACGGGCGCTGAGGAAGCTGGAAGCCGGTGTCAAGAAGGACCCGATCAAGTTCGGGAACCCCGCCTCTTCCGGTCTCTGGATCGTCAACCCCTTCGCCGCGAGTGGACTGGTCAAGATATTCTCCACCCACCCGCCGATGGATGAGCGCATCAGGCGCCTCGAGAAGCAGGCCCACGACATGGGTCAGTACTAAACTTCAAACTGGGGTGGCTGCCCCAATTAAATTCTTAATCCTATCTTACCACGATGTCCCTTTCCAATCCAAGTCGTTTTATGAAATCCTGTCCAGAGTGCAGGTTCACGACCTCGTCGAGCCTTCTGTGGGTATCCGTGCCTATGGAGATCTTGACCTTGCCCCGGAATGAACGATAGAATCGTTCTGCGTGAATGAAATATGGCAGTCCTTCACGGGTATAGAATTGGGACGTGCTGATCTCTACGAACATATCCATTACATTCAACGTGTTCGCCAGCTCGTTCGTGTTCCGGTAAGGGAATATGCGGTCCATGTCCCAATGGCAGAGGCCGCAGATCGGCTTGGTCAATTGCTTGCGGAAGTCCTCCAGGCCCTCCAGCTGGCATCCCCCGTTGATCGAATCGCTCGCGTACTCGAACAGGACCACGTCCAGTCTATTCATCAGATCGACCGGCAAGGATTCCAGATCACACCGCTCCGGGTTGGTGTCGATCTCCACGCCGGCAAGTACGTTGATCCTTCCCTTGTACATCTCCTTCAGGGCGTCCAGATTATTCATGTAACGCTCGAAATTCTCCCTCTTCAGGGGCGATGGTACTTTTGCGGTCTCGAAATGGTCCGTGATCGCTATATGCGACAGCCCGCCCTGGTATGCCCTTCTCACGATGTCGTCGGGCAGGAACGCCCCGTCCGAATAGACGGTATGCGTGTGTAGATTGATCATCGGACCTGTTCCCATCTCTCCAGCTCCTGCACCGTGGAGAGCGTTCCTCCCCGTTTTATCTCTTCTCGGATACGATCTTCCCTCTCGGCGACGTCGACCGCCCGGTTCGCCACCTCCACGGCATGCTCCTGCGGAACGACCACTACTCCGCTGTCGTCGCCGATGATCCAGTCGCCGGTTCTGACGCTCTGCCCGCCGACCGCGATCTCATGACCGATGCCGCCGAACCCCTTCGGCTCGCCCGCGTCCGGTGCCACCAGCTTGGTAAAGCAAGGAAATCCCATGTCCACGATGCCGTCGATGTCACGTGCGGCGCCGTCGATGACCACGCCAGCGACGCCCCTGAGCTTGGCCGACCATGACGCCAGTTCCCCCCACACGGCCACTTCCGCGCCGCCGACATCGATGACGATGACGTCGCCTTTGGAAGCGTGATCGATCGCCTCCACCGGCTTCGCCCAGTCTCCTTTCACTGTCTGGACGGTGAGAGCACGACCGATCATTTTGGTCCCATGGGGATTGCGTGACAAAATGCCCCGGATGACGCCACGTTTGTGCTGGGCGTCGGCCACGTTGGGGGCGGAGACCTTGGAGAAAGCGTCGAACAGCTCGTCCTGGGTATACTTCCGTTCAAAATCCGTGGGAATGACCGAACCGTTCTCGATCGCGTCCTTGATCTTCCTGGCCGCGGTCTTCACATCCTCTGTCTTGATGATACCGCCGCCCACGATGATGATCGATGCCCCGCTTTTGGCAAGCTCTCCGGCCGTTTCTGAGGTGATCCCACCAGCGACAGCGACGGGAATGCTAACGGCTGAGGCGACCTTACGGACCAGGTCCGTAGGGGTCGACACGCCTCTCATCTGCTGGTCGATGCCCATGTGAATGCAGACGTACGAAGCCCCTAGGCGTTCTACCTCCCTGGACCGCATCACCTTGTCAGGGACGTTCATCAGGTCGACCATGACCTTTGCCCCGTACCGACGCGCCGTGGTGGACGACTCCTCTATCGTCGCGTCATCGCTGAGCCCCATCACCGTTATTACGTCGGCGCCAGCCTTGGCCGCGATCTCCACCTCGAAACCACCCACGTCCATGGTCTTCATGTCCGCAACGATGATGTGGCCTGGCAATGCCTTCTTCAGCGCCCTGATCGAGTCGACGCCCTCGCTCTTGATAAGGGGCGTGCCGGCCTCGATCCAGTCGGCGCCACCGTCGACCGCCTCTTGGCCGATCTCTACCGCCCGCTTGAGATGCATCAGGTCCAACGCGACCTGGAGGACAGGCTTCATGGGACGTTCTAAAGCGGCATTGCGTAATTATTCTTTTGTGACACACTCTCAGAGAAGATACCATTCTCTTAATCATTCAGGAAACCCTTTATCCCTTGATACGAATGCTGCCCGAGATGGCCAAGAAGACGGAAGAGAAGCGTTGCGTCACAGGAATTGAAGGCCTAGACCGGATCATGGGCGGGGGCCTGCCGGTAGGAGGGACCATTCTCGTGGCCGGCATCTGCGGGGCGGGCAAATCCGCCCTAGGTGTCGAATTCTTGGTCAGAGGGGCGTTAATGGGACAAAAGGGGATCCTCATCTCCACCGTACACTCAGCGGAGAAGCTGATGACATCGGTGCCGCCCCTGGACTTCTTCGATAAGAAGATCATCGATTCCGGTACACTAGCCCTGATCGAAATAGAGGAAGTGATGAAGTTCTCGAAGGTGGAGCACAACCTCATCGATACTGAAGGGGCGATGCAGATGCTCGTAGCAATAAGCGGTCTGATCACGAACGGCTCGATCAAACGTATCGTTATCGATTCGACCACACCGTTGCTGATGGAGATGGAGCAATCCGCCGGGCGTATATTCCTTAAGGGACTGGCGAACCTGCTGTATGAGAAGAAATGCACGGGAATACTGATCTCGGAAACGGCCCAAACGGACGGGTTTGAAACGGTCGTCGCCGATGGGATAATCACTCTTGGCAACTTCGAGAGAAGAGGCGACATCCTCCGGGTCATCCAGATCGTGAAGATGTCCGGGGCGGCCCACTCCCGTTCCCGGTATGTGACCGACTCTACGAGTTTGGGACTTCTATTGACGCCGATGCTTAGGGGGCTTTGAGATGACGGAAGAGGCAAAGGACCAGGTCATAGCCAAGATGGAGGAGATCGGGCCTTCGGTCGGTGTGGTGCTGAATATCAACATGGAGAGCTACTTCGATGTCCTGACCGGACTGGTCGACACGTTCAGCAAGAAGAAGGGGCTCAACTGTATTTACGTTGCTTCGTCGGTCTCAGCATCCACCATTTCGTCTGCGTTGACCTCTCTCGACATCAACACCAAGGACACGCATTTCATCGATTGCGTATCATACGGAGTAATGGAAAGCCTCGACGGCGGAGAGAACACCGTCTACGTTGAATCGCAGACGATGCTGGAGAACATCGTGCTCAAGACGGAGTACCTGTTCAAAAAGCTAGAGGGGAAACCGAGCCTGGTGATTCTCGACTCGATCAACTCGATGGCAATGAACAACAGCACTAACATGCTGAGCGAATTCGTGCAGGTCTTCATGACGATGATCAAGTCGAAAGGAGCTTACGTCGCAGTGCTTTGCGTCGATGAGCAGCTGAAGCCGGACCTCAGGGAGATGCTGTCACTAGTCAGTGATCAGATCGTGACGATCAAGTGATAGCTACTATCTTTTCATGGGGATATTATCTACACTGGTGTCATCAGAATTGGAAATGTGGAATGTATTTATTTGCCTCTCTTTGGTTTTGTATGGGTAAAAACCGATTTCTGTTATAATCGAATGACATTAAAGATTTCGAAGATTCTATTTTGATTCTATAAGTTAGCTTTAGTTTTTAGTATCCAGCGTATCCGATGAACGGCGAGTCATCACCATTCAAGCATCATTTTGGGAGGGCGGGAGCCTTCCCACACTATCCTAAATGAAATCATTTACCCAAACGAAGTTAAGAGAACCATTTATTTTGAAAATGAGACTATAAAGTTCTCTCCAAATTTGATTTTATGATAGTGAGGAATTAATACTCAAAAGTTATTGAACAGATTACCGGCAGGGTTTCCCCTGCTAAGGAGGACTAAATAATGATGAAGAAAATGTGGAAAATGAGAAAGGACAAGAGCGCCGTCTCACCGGTCATCGCAACCATCCTGATGGTAGCGATCACCGTTGTCTTGGCAGCAGTTCTATATGTAATGGTTATGGGATTCGGAGGCTCGACCGGCACCACAGCACCCGCTGTCACGCTGCAGAAGAATGGAAACGTCTTGACAGTTTCCATCAACCCGCAAACCGCCACAAGTAAGATGGCCATAAAGATGTCTAACCAGACCGGAGACCCAATCATGCTCTATTCCACCGCCGCAGTTCCGATGAGTAATCGAATGGTGTTGGTATAACCAACTCGGGCAAGATGACGACTGGAGATACAATGACCTTCGTCAATCCCGCCTCTGGAGTAACCGCACAATTAGTGTATGCTCCGTCCGGTGTCGGCGCAACGACAAGCAAAATGTCGGAAGCCTAATCGTCTTCTAAACGCATTAGGTGGCATTGCCACCTTTCTTTTTTTATCAAAATAATGATATGAGAGAATTGCTCTTATTAATGTGATGGGTGAATCCATATTCGATCTTAAAGCGTGTCAGAAATGACCAAATTCTTCAGGCATTAAATGACAATTCCCAAGTCTTCAGATGAGATAATCAAAACGTTGGGCGACTTCAGCAATGGCTGCCCTGATGATCTCCACAGAGAACTTAATATCTTAAGGAGAAAAGGACTTATTAATGGCGAATTCTCCAAAGCGTCTGGAAAATGGGTATGGTGGAAACCCAATCGAAAAATAGCCACTCAGCTCGCCCGTCTCTCATCATCAAATGATCAGTGCTGGGTTTATCATCACGGTGGCTGAAGCTCCATAGTGTGTTCTTTTCATAAACCTATCTGATGAGGCAGGATGCCCCCATCCCATAGTGAATCTGCCGACTTCGAACCAATACATACCTTGATTTGGGTAATCCGTCATTAACCTAAACGATACTTCAAAGAGGAGCATCTCCAACAAGAATCGATCTCATCCATGGCCGCTGAAAAACTCCGGTCATATGTCCCATCCGATTAAACCTATTCCAGAACAAACACCAAACGACCTGGAGCTCAGCACCATGGCCAAGAATCAAAAGAAAACCATACTATTCATGTGCACGCACAATTCCTCGCGGTCCCAAATGGCCGAGGGGCTCGTAAACCATTTCCACCGCAACCGGTGGGAGGCGTCCAGCGCTGGGACGTCGACCACCAAGGTAAGTCCCTACGCGATCAAGGTGATGAAGGAGATCGACATCGACATCTCCAAACATACATCGAAGGACGCCAACAAGATGTTCGGCAAGCACTTCGACATCGTCGCCACATTGTGTAGCGAGGCGGAGGACGAATGCCCCTTCTTCATAGAAGGTGACGAGTACGTCCACAAGTCGTTCCCTGACCCGACGGAGGCGAAAGGGACCGAAGAGCAGACCCTCAAGGTGTTCCGCAAGACCCGGGACGACCTGCAGAAGTGGATCGACGAGATGCTAAGGAATCAGTGAGAACATGACGATCCCCCTCTTCGTCTACGACGAGCATCAGTGCGACCCGAAGAAGTGCACGTCGCGCAAGATGGCCAAGTTCAATCTGGTCCAGGAGCTGACATCGTTCAAGAACATCCCCTATGGCAGCGTCGTATTGTGGCCATTCGCCGAGAAGGCGCTTTCCAAGGAGGACCTGATCAGCGCACGGGCGCATGGCATCGTGGTCCTGGACGTCTCATGGGGCAACATCGACGCCGTTCCCAAGCTGAAGAAGAGCGTCCTCCCGCGCGCGTTGCCGTACCTGCTGGCCGCCAACCCTACCAACTGGGGCAAGCCGCTGATGCTCAGCTCGGTCGAAGCGCTGGCCGCTTCATTGTACATCCTTGGAGAGAAGGAACAGGCACACATCATCCTGTCCAAGTTCACCTGGGGGGAGCAATTCATCAGCCTGAACAAGGAACCTCTAGACCGTTACTCGGAGTGCAACACCAGCCTAGAGGTCGTCGCGGTGCAGGCCGATTACGTGCCGGAACCTCGCAAGGATTGAGCGCTCCGACGCGCCGCCCCTACCCCATTTCCAGCAATGGTTTCCGCTGCACCGTCCAAGTATGAAAAAGCCTTTTATCCCTCCGTCTAATCTGCTTCCTGCAAACAATCACTAGAGCAGTAACGTCGCCCTGTCACGATTCTTTGCACCAAGAAGGTGTACATTTTGCCGATCGATTATACCGATGAGGACCTCGCCGCGCGCTGGGAGGAGTTCTTCGAGAACAGTGAGAACCGGGTTAGGGTAGCGGAAGTGGCCGACCTGTACCCGGAAGTGCGCTCCATCAACATCGCCTACGCCGAGCTGGACCAGTTCGACCCGGACATGGCCCAGTTCATGCTTGAGGAACCGCAGCGAGTGCTCAATATTGGTGAGAGCGTCGTGCGCAAGCAGGTGCAGCAGACCCGGGGAAACTACGAGATCCATCTCAGGTTCAAGGCGCTGGCACCGGACTCGCGCGTCGACGTCAGGAAACTTCGCAGCGAGCATCTGGGCAAGCTGGTCGCCATCGAAGGTCTGGTGCGAAAGGCCACCGACGTCCGTCCGAAGCTCGTGGAGGCGGTATTCCGCTGCTTCCGTTGCCCGGCCAAGATCGTTGAGGTCCAGGAGGGGCTGCAGTTCAAGGAACCACTGGAATGCTACAAAGAACAGAACGGCTGCGGTCGTTCCGGCGGCAGCACCAAGTTCACCCTTATGACCGAGGAGTCCAGTTACGTTGACACTCAGAAGATCGAGATCCAGGAGAATCCGGAAGGGCTGCGCGGCGGTTCCCAGCCGGAACGTCTCACGGGGTATCTCGAGGACGACCTGGCCGGCACGGTCTCGCCGGGTGACCGGATCGTCATCAACGGCATACTGCGCTCGGTACAGAAGGCCCAGGGGAACAACAAGTCGACCCTGTTCGATATCAACCTGGAAGTGCACTCGGTCGAATTCCAAGAGCACGAGTACGAAGAGGTCAACATCTCCCCCGAAGAAGAGGAGATGATCAAGCAGGAAGCGCGTTCGCCGGACGTATTCGGCAAGATCATCAAGTCCATCAGCCCCACCATCTATGGCTACGACGAGGTCAAGGAGTCGATGGCGCTGCAGCTGTTCGGCGGCTCGCACAAGCAGCTGGACGACGGCACGCGCGTGAGGGGCGACATCCACATCCTTCTGGTCGGAGACCCGGGAGTCGCTAAATGCGTTACCGGAGACACGGAGGTAATGCTCGCATCCGGCGCATGCACGAACATCAAGAACATGGTGGAGGAGGCGCTGGTCGAGTTCGGCAGCGAGGAGGTTGACGACGGGGAATATGCCAACATCGACGTCCCGATCATGACGTTCTCGGAACGGGGCGTGATCGAGCCCGGACGTGCGGTAAGGGCATGGAAGCGGACGTCGCCGAGGAAGTTGCTGGAATTCGTCACCGAGAGCGGAAGGAAGCTCACCGTCACCAGGACCCACCTGCTGTTCGTGCAGAACGGCATGTGGATCGCCGCGCGCAAAGCCGACCAGATCTATGTGGGTCAGGAGCTGGCGACGACCAAGGGTCAGGGGGAATGCCGGCCGGGAAGATTATGGATGGAAGTGCGGCCTCGCGTGGGAGAAGGTCATCTCCAAGACCGAGGTGAAAGCACAGGAACCGTTCGTCTACGACCTGGAAGTGGAGACCACCCATATCTTCGTGGCCAACGGAATATTGTCGCACAACTCGCAACTGCTGCGTTACATGTCAGAACTGGCCCCGAGGGGGATATACGCATCTGGGAAGTCCTCGTCGGCGGCAGGATTGTGTGTAGCCGGCGACACCAAGATCGAGGTGAAAGGGAAGCTGGTGGACATCGGCGAGTTCGTCGAAAGCAGGATCAAGACTCCAACGGAAGTGGAAAAAGGCGTATTCAGGCAGGAAGTGGGGGTTAACGGCCTTAAAACAGTGTCTGCCGATGGTCAGCCGGTCACAAGGCCAGTATCTGCAGTTTTCCGCATCGACACCCCTTCATTTCTTGTGGAACTCAAAGAGGAGTCTGGGAGGTCCATTTCCCTGACCCCCGAGACGCAGGTATTGAGCCGCATCGGGCAAGATCCGGCGTGGATCCGGTCGTCCGACGTAATGGCGGACGACGAGGTCATGATGGTCGGACCGGCGGGAGATCATTCGATGTCCGACTGGTCACGCGTTGTCGGGGTCGAAAGGAAGGTCGATGGGATCCCTGAGCACGTGTACGATCTGACGGTGGAAGACGCTCACAGTTTCATCGGGAACGGGTTCGTGGTGCACAACACCGCCGCTGCCGTGAAGGACGAGTTCGGCGACGGGAGGTGGACGCTGGAAGCGGGCGCGCTGGTGCTCGCGGATAAGGGCCTTGCCTGCGTTGATGGAGAGCAATTTGTCGTTCTGAAGGAAGGAATTTCCCGAATTAAGGACATTCTTCCAGGCGACATCGTTGTTAACTTCAACAAGGGATGGAATGAAGGCCGTGTCGTCCATAACCTCGACAAGGGTGTTGAGGAATGCATCGGCATATCTCTCCTAACAGGCGATGAGATCATATCTGCACCCCGATCACCACATTCTGACCCCAAGAGGTTGGATTCAAGCAGAGAGGTTAATCCTTGGAGACGCGCTCATTATCCCGACGGATTTCACTATGAGTTCGATTTCCTATGGAAATGGAACCACCTCGAATAATTGCGGCTCAGCAGAGGTTGAATCATCTTCTGAAGTCCAAATCCAAAACGCTAGCATCCTACTCAACCCGATAACTTCCATAAGGTCTGCTGGTCCAAGACATGTTTATGATCTAGTGATCGAGGGCGAGCACAACTTCCTGGTCAACGGCGGCATCGTGCACAACTGCATTGACGAGCTCGACAAGATGACCGAGCAGGACCGTTCCATCCATGCACGAGGCGATGGAGTCTCAGAGGATATCGGTGGCCAAGGCAGGGATAACCGCTACATTGCAGTGCCGCTGCTCCATGCTCGGCGCGGCGAACCCGAAGTACGGAAGGTTCGACGACAACGAGTCGCTCTCGGACCAGATCAACATGCCGCCGGCGCTGCTATCCAGGTTCGATCTGATCTTCGCTCTGACGGACAAACCGAAGGCGGAGACCGACACCAGGATCGCTGAGCATATCATCATGGGGCACGTCCGCGGTGAAGTTCGCCGCCACGAGGACCTGAGCGTGCTGGACGATCTGGGCGTGGACTACAAGAAGATCATGGAGGACACGGACAAGCTCAAGCCGGTCTACGACCGCGAGTTCCTGAGGAAGTACGTCGCCCATTCGAAACGTTACGTGCCGGTCATGAGCAAGGAGGCGCGCAAGATCATCCAGGAGAAGTACCTGTCGATACGCAAGCTGGGCGAGGTGCAGGGTGCGTCCGTTCCGATCACCGCCCGACAGCTGGAGGCGTTCATCCGTCTTTCGGAGGCATCGGCCAGGATCCGGCTTAGCAACATCGTCACCAAGGAGGACGCCGAGCGTGCCGTGCGCATCGTGGAGTTCTACCTGAACAAGATGGCCCGTGACTCTGGAAGCATGGACGTGGACAAGGTCATGACCGGTTTCTCCAAGACCGACCGGAACAAGATATCCGTCGTCCGGACGCTCATCCACTCCAACTCCGAGCCGGGCAAGGGCGTGTCGTTCAAAACGCTGCTGGAGCATGCCCCGGAGAAGAACCTCACCGAGCAGGAGCTGAGGGACGCGCTGAAGAAGCTGCGCAACGCCGGGGACATATACGAACCGAGCCATGACTTCTACAAGCTGTCCAGCGGGGACTGATTGGGAGCAGGGTCTGCCAAAACTCCTTTCAACCTTATCTCTCATGAAAAAGGGCATTTCTTGGGGTATCATACCCTTTATCAAAACAGTCTGGTTGAAAGGGTGGGTCGACATTTCATTCGGTGCGTTTTCTCCTTCCCATGATCACATAGGCAGTGACTAAGGCAAAGAGAACGGCCGATATGGCAAACACCGGAGTGACGTCATATGGGGCTTGTTGATCGTCGTATGATGGATTCATACCGGTCTTATCGAAAAAGGTCCCCGTATTAGCAACGAATCGATTGTTCTGACTATCGGCTTCCAGATAGATGCCGTACTCCATCCCGCTACAGCTATTGCTAAGAATGCTGTTATTGCTAGAGGAGAATAGGTAAATACCGTAGTCCTTCCCGCCGCAGATGTTGTCCCCAACGATGTTGTCTGCTGAGAAGGAGAGTTCGACACCAGTACCGCCGAAGAGGCCTTGGTCATTCCCGCTGAAATCATTATCTATTATAGTATTGAGCCTTGTGGCCAATAATTGAATCCCGATCGAATTTCCGCTGCAATTATTTTTTGAAATAACGTTAAAGTTGCACGAGAAGCCCTCGACGTAGATGCCATATCCGTTCCCATTGCAATGGTTGTCCGTGACTATGTTGCTAGTGCTGGAGTTGAACAGATAGATGCCGTACATATTTCCGCTGCAGCTGTTGTTCTTGACGACTGAATTGGTCACATTGAACAATGCTATCCCGGCGAATGATGAATAACTCGGCCAGCTCACATTATCACTACTAACTTGGCAGTTGTTAATGATCAGATACTTGGACACATTTCCGAGAAATATCCCATATTGATTGTCAGTGACGTTAATCTTCAGGTTCTCGATGACGTATGGATCGAACATCGCCCCCGTTCCCTTCCAGGAATTGTCCGTAACTAATGAGGCCAGTTCGGTGTCGTTATATGCGCGAATCGTAGCACTTGGGGTAAGGGTCGCCGGTTCTGTACCTTCCGCTGAAACGCCGAGTTCTATCAGTGGGCTAATGATCGAGGCGATCAAGGAGATTGAAATGACAACCAGGAGCATTCTGCGAGTCGTTCTGCTCATATCTTCCCCATTCCCCGACGAACAGTGGTGTGCCTGATAATAAAAGTAGCTGGGGCAAAGAGGGAATTGGAAAAGTCGCGGGCACACTGCCATTAACAAGGACTCGCCGCCTCCAACGAATGCCTAGGATTGAAATCCCTCTGGTCAGGTCAACAGTCAAACCGTAGGAAATCGACCTTTTGTTCGGCCAGCCAGTACTGAGGATGACCGTGCCGATTATTGCAAAAGTATAATAGCGTGTCAGGGTTTAGTTGAACTCGTAAATTCAAGGATCGGGAATTGATTTGATAACCGTAAGGGTGTACAAACAGGGCAGTGAAGTGGTCGTCGCGGCATGCGACAAGCAGCTCCTGGGGCAGACGTTCCGCGAGGGCGAGCTGAAGCTGACCGTTTCGCCCGGCTTCTATGAGGGCGAGGACGCCGACGAGGATATGCTGGTGAACCGGTTGAGCGGGTGCACCGTGGCGAACCTGGTGGGCGAGAAGGTATGCCGCATCGCGGCCGAGCACGACTTCATCGCTGAAGATTGTGTTATGATCATCGGTGGCGTTCCGCACGCCCAGATGGTAAGGTACTAAGATGTCGTTCTGCGTCAAGTGCGGAAAAGAGGGCGAGGTCTTCGAGTCAGTGTGTGCCGAGTGCTTCATGGAGAACAAGCGCTTCACCACCATCGCGGACCACGTCAACCTGTTCCAGTGTGTCCACTGCTCCGATTTCCAAGTCAACAACAAGTGGCACGGCTACAAGGTCGAGATCGCGGCCCAGGAGGCGGCGATATCCGGCATCTGCCTGATGAAGGACGCGGACCTCGACAACATCAAGACATCCGTCATTGCCCGGGACAAGGCCAACTACCGGGTCCACATGGACCTGACGGTCACATACCGCGGGTTCACTACCCGGGAGGAGCTGGACACCATCGTGCGGGTGAAGACCAACGTCTGCGGCAAGTGCTCCAAGATCCAAGGCAACTACTACGAGGCGACTCTACAGATACGTACCCGGGACCGCAAGTTCGACAAGAATGAGCTGGAGGAGATCGTCAACCGCGTCTCCAAGATGGTCAAGGAGATCGGCGCCGAGAACCGGGAGATGTTCATCAGCAAGATCACCGTGGTCCCTGGGGCCAATGGGGGGTCGGACATAAACCTGTCCAGCCAGGCATTGGGCAAGACCCTCACGCACGATCTTGCGGAGATGTACGGGGCGGAGGTCAAGGAGACGGCCAAACTGCTCACCCAGAAGGACGGGCATGACGTGTACCGAATGACGTACCTGATCCGGTTGCCGGCATACCGTTACGGCGACGTGGTCATGTTCGGCAAGAAGATGTACCTGGTAGGCGCGATACACTCCTCGAACACGAAGATCACCGAGCTCAAATCCTCCGAATCGTTCACCATGAGCAACGGGGACATGACCGAGGCGCGGGTCATCGGTAAGCGCGAGGAGATGTTGGACGCGGTCGTGCTCATGGAAACGGATCGGGAGCTGCAGATCATGCATCCCACCAGCTTCAAGCCGGTAGAGCTGCGCAAGCCTCAAAGATACAAGACCAAGGGCGAGACGGTCAAGGTCTTCCAGTACGAGGAAGAGCTGTACCTCCTGCCGAAGTGATCAAGGGCCAACATAATCCTCTATTTTCATCCAAATGTAAATATTACGATGATATTAAATACAATATATCAACATAATATCATGGGGAACTCCCATTTGGGGGTGGAGATGAGACGATGAGAAATGGAAATGGTAAATATGTCACCTTGATAATCCTTGTGGCGGCAATTTTAGTTTTGCCACTGGTAACCCAGAATGCAGAAGCTTCAAGTAGCCTACGATATGGCAGGACATATTCGTTTACAGCCTCAGATGGAGGATATGCATCGGCGGATAGGTCCGGCCCCACTGTTTATACAGAAAATGATTACTCTGTAGCAAACAACCATGCCGAATCATTATTACAAAAGTAGGTGGGCAGCCTAGCCCAGCAACAGGAGAAGCGAGAGTGTATAAAGAAGTCGTTCCTCAATCTTCTATGGGACTCGCTGTGGAGGTCGTTGGTTACTATTATGGTGTTGTGACTAATGTTGGCACATCAGTTGTAGCTCAAGAATTTAAACTCACCATTAGGGACATGGGAAATGGTGGAGCCATCGTAGCACAAACCACACTGTCGTCGATTTTCGCCACAAGCAGTGTTACAGCTCAAATCCAGGCTGGTAACTTCGACGCTTCATTAAGTTGGTATGGCTATCAAGGAACATCATATGCAATTGGCGTTGAGGTAATCAACGCCGTAATTCCATATTATAGCATTGATACATGCATTCTTGATGCTCATAGTGCACCGGCGAACCAGGGGATTTCCTGGAGCAGCATGACGGTATGGGCTGGTATTTAATGTAATAGTGGAATCTTGAAACTCCATGTTAAATGAGGCCTACTCGGCCCCCTATTATTCTTTTCTCACCTCTTGATTCTTATGCGAATTGCTTACTTTATGCTGATAGACTTCTACCCTGATGATGTGTCAAAAGAGGTTCCCCTGTCCTATGGGCCACTCCGTCAATTGTCTTGACTGTCCCCAAATCCCAAATGCCGTCAAGATGCCATGTGTGAGTATGGAATCGAGCCGAGACAGTCATAAGGTAGTCTTTTCTGTAACCGAAGCTATTGGAATCATTTTACAACACAATGGTCAGAGGAGAGATTTTTCGCGGGTGATCGACTCGACAACCCGATCTTTCATTCGCCGTCGAATGCCCAGTAGTATGATCTCGCCAACTCAATGAGGAAGGCATTGGGCGATTCATCATACGGCTAGGACCTTAGAAGGGTGTGTGTTAGATCACGGCAATCAATGGGCAATAAGATACAGATTGAGGAGAGATCGTGCTGTAGGTATAATATAAGGAGATATTCCAAACACAACGACAACCCCTAATTGAGGGGGGGGGGAAGGAGTTTAGAAAAATGACCTTCAACTTACCATTTCACGGCGTTTAAATACCACATAGCCTAGCGACGCTGTTATGGCAAGCCATATGGCTTCTACAGCAATCGACAATCCAACATCCGGAATGTAGTTGTGGATCAAAATACCTGTACGGTTGTCCATCGAATCCACAGGATATGGCGTCTGCATGATGTACGAGATGGTCCCGCTGGCGAAGGTCAGCTCTCCGTCCGCCTTGAAGCCTGCGAACATTCCGACCGCTGGTATCAGGGACAGTATCATGAACAGCATGAAGAACGTCAGCACCAATGAAGCCGTCGCCGTCTTAAGCACCGAGCTGATCAGGAAGGCAAGCCCCGTGGCTGCCGCACCATACAATATCGCCAATAGCATCGAGTAGATGCTCAGTTCTGTGAAATTGCCAGTAAACACCAGGCCCATGACGATGGCCACCAGGTAATAGGCCACGATGACCAGGGTCATTATCCCGACCGATGCCAAGAACTTCCCGACGTATAAGCTCGATTTCTTCACCGGGTTCGGAAAGAGCAGATAGCCGGTCCTGTTCTGGAACTCCGAGACGATCGCGTCCCCGGCGAACAGGGTCACACCGATGATGATCATGGTGTTTGCGAATCCCGCGTAGTTACCGACAAAATTCGCTGCATTGTGCGGGTCGGCGTTGCTCAGGGTCCCCAATATCGTGATAAACACAAGTATCAGACCCACGATTATTCCGATCGCCAGTAGCCTCTTGGACCGGATATGCTTCAGTATGTCGTACTTCGCCACGAGGAAGACCTGTTCCATATCCGACGGTACCGTGACCTTCAGGTCCCTGTTGATGTTGTATGGGATCTGTCATTGGATCACCTCGAATCCTTGATGAGAGACATGTACAGCGATTCCATGGCCATGCCGCTCTCCTTGAAAGTCACGATCTTCAGCCCAGTGGACTGCAGGTCCAGTAATAGGCGCGCCTGTTCATCGTCCCCGCCGTTGAAGTCCATCTCGAAGGAGTTCTCCGCCAGGGCGTTGATGCCCTGCACTCCTGGGATCTTGCCGACGTTAACGAAGTCCGCCGGTTCCATCTTGCGCAACGTGTGGACCTCGATCTTCTTGCCCCGGAACTCCTTCAACAACGATTCCACGCTGCCGGATTTCAGCAGCTTGCCCCGGTTGATGAGAGCGACGTCAGAACAGACCTCCTGCACCTCGTTCATCAGATGTGAGGACATGAAGATGGTGTAATCTCCTTTCTTCAGCTCGCGCAGCACCTCGCGCATCTCGAACATGCCCCTCGGGTCAAGCCCCGATGTCGGTTCGTCCAGGATGATGACCCTCGGTTCGTGCAGTAGGGCCTGGGCGATGGCCAGCCGCTGCTTCATTCCTTTGGAGAACTTGCCGATGCGCTTGTCCTGCCATTCGGTCATCTTGACGACCTCTAGGACTTCTTTCGAACGCCGCCGGATATCCGGCATGGACATTCCACGCAACTGTCCCAGATACTCAAGCGTCTCGACCGGCGTGAGGTACGGATAGAACTCAGGCGTCTCGACGACGGCCCCGACGTCGGACAGAGCCATCTTTGAATTGACAGTGACGTCGATTCCATTCAGTGACGCCCTTCCCGACGTCGCGACCAGCATGTTGGTCAGTACCTTGATGGTGGTCGTCTTTCCCGCCCCGTTCGGCCCGAGGAAACCCAGGAAGGCTTTGTGGGGAACCTTGAGCGTGAGAGCGTCGACCGCCCTGAACCCTCCCCGATAGTCCTTCACCAGATCCTCTATCTCAATAGGATACTCCATGGGATCATCCTTCGGTCTCTGAGCAGACTACATCGCTATATTAACTTTGTGTATATGTAAATATAGATAAAAATATGCAGTGCTACCATGGCAAATGTTATCACTTCTGGCAACGATGCGGAACCCCGATGAATCACGATGATGAGCTGATAGAGGAGGTCACCGTCCGTCTTCTCAGGACGGCCGCCACCACGCTCCCGGCGGACGTTCTGGAAGCACTCGAAAGGGCTCGCCAGATGGAAACGGAACCGGTGGCGATGGTGCAGCTGGATACCATCCTCAAGAACGTCGAGTTGGGAGAGATTAGCCAGCTACCCATGTGCCAGGACACTGGACTTCCGCTGTTCTATATCTCCGGCCACTGCGACGAAGGAATGATCAAGGCCATAAGAAGGGGCGTGGAACGGGCGACCCGGACGATACCGTTGCGTCCCAACGTGGTCGACCCGATCACCAGGATGAACGGGGGCAACAACCTGGGGGACATGATACCGCTCATTCATTTCGAGCCAGCTGGTCACGATCACACGGACATCACGGTGATGATGAAGGGGGCCGGCTCGGAGAACATGTCGGCTCTGCGCATGCTCACCCCGACCCAAGGCGTCAAAGGTATCAAGGAGTTCATCCTGGACACGGTGGTGGCCGCCGGCGGCAAGCCCTGCCCCCCGGTCATCGTTGGAGTCGGCGTCGGCGGGACCGCGGATCTGGCATGCCACCTGGCCAAGAAGGCGTTGCTCCGGCCATTGCATAAGCGGAGCGATAACGACACGCTTCGCCAGATCGAGGTCGAGATGGCCGAGGCGTTGAACCGGACCGGCATCGGACCGATGGGACTGGGCGGGCGCAGCACGGTCCTGGGGGTGTGCATCGAATCCGCTTCGTGCCATACGGCTTCGCTCCCGGTCGCGATAAGTCTCCAATGCTGGGCCGCCCGGCGGGCTTCGGTCAGGATCTTCCCGGACGGCCGCGCGCTGTTCTCCACGGAGGGGTTCTGGTGAGGTCGTTGCAGGTCCCGCTGACCGAAGAGGTCGTCCGTTCCCTGAACGCAGGGGATGAGGTAACGATTTCCGGACCGATCCTAACGTCTAGAGACGAGGCGCACATGAGGGCGCTGGAGATCCACGAGAGAGGCGAAACTCTCCCATTCGAGCTCCAGGGAATGGCGGTTTATCATTGCGGACCGATCATGGCCAAGGATGGGGACGGCTGGAAGCTGGTGGCCGCCGGCCCGACCACCAGTTCCCGTATGAACTCGGTTGAGCCATCGTTCATCAGAACGTTCGGCGTCAAGGCGATCATCGGCAAGGGCGGCATGTCCAAGCCCACCGTCGAGGCTATGGAGGAATGCGGATGTGTCTACCTGGCCATCACTGGCGGAGCGGCCGTCATCGCCTCGCAAGGGATAAGGAAGGTGAACGCCGTCGACTGGCTTGACCTGGGCATGCCGGAGGCGGTCTGGCATCTAGAGGCCGCCGGATTCGGCCCGCTGATAGTGGCGATCGACGCCCACGGCCACAGCCTTTATGACGATATCGACAAAAAGGTCAGCGCGAACGTCATTGAGATAAAGAAGGAACTGGGTCTTTGATCATTATTCCTTCTGCTCTCCCTGCGGGTCCTTTCCCAACAGTTCCGGTTTCTTGCGCACCTTGAAGTTGATGAACAATGCGATACAGATCGTGAGCAGCGCCAGCATCAGACCGATGACCATGAGGGAATGCGGTAGGTCGAACCCGAACAGGAACGTGTTGGTGTTGTTGCTCTTAGACTTCAATAGCGAGATGTCAAGATGGCGCACCTCGAATGGGTCCAGCGAGATCGACATCTCTTTTGCGTCATAGTTCTTCTTAGTGAAAGTGATCGTGTAGGAATCCGACGTCAATTTGATGGTGTAATTCCCATCGCCGTCGGTGATGCCGGTTTTCACACTATCTGAGCCTTGGGCGGTGATCATCACGCCCTCCAGCGGTTTGCCGTTCTCGGTCACCCGGCCGAATAGTGTACAAGGTTGCGCCTGCATCGAGGCGTTTTGCTGCGAAGAGATCCCACGGAGGATATTGAGGGGGAGGGAGTTGGTCCGTTCGTAACCCTTCTTGTCGAATGTGACCACATACACGCCGGGTTGAACGTTGTTGATACGGTACTCTCCCAGCGGCGCCACCGTGGTGGTGGTGTAGTTCCTCTGGTCATTCGCCATGAAGACAGTGACCCCAACCACCGGAACAAGTCCATCGGTGACGAAGCCGTGGATCGAGCCGAGTATCTCGAACATGGTGAAGTTCAGTTCGGCCGAACCCCCGGTGGGGATATCGATATCGGTGTAAGAGGTGTTGGCGTTGTAATTGAAGAACGTCGCTGAGACATTGTAATTGCCCGCAGGCGTGGTCAACTCATACACACCCTGGCTGTTCGTCATTGCGGTCAGAGGGGCGTTCGTGGTGGTATTCCTGGCCGTGACCATCACGCCAGACATTGGAACGCCAGTGACGTTTAGTATGGTGCCCTGGAAGCCCTGAAGGCCGACCGTCGCCGACATCGCTGGCATGGTCATGACCGGTATTGCGCAGAATAGAAGCGCGGCCGTCAGCAACAGCGTGGCTAGTTTTCTCATCTTCATAGCACATGGGCAATTCTACGTAAAACGTTTTGTAGGGAACCCCGCCGTTGTAAGAACGGTCACACCCATTCTATCCGACCGCTTTGAAATGGTTCAGGCCGCCAGCATCCTGACGATAGCGTGCGCATGCTTGGATGGACCATTCAATGAGTCCCCCCGCCTGGGTGAAGGTGAATATGAACGTCGTGTCAGCTCCAATGTCACCACGGTCGAACGCCACCGTCGAGTTCTGATCGCTGGTCACCGTGTGAACCGCTGCATCGATGTTCTCCCACATGACGTAGTCTCCCGCGTGCATCGTGATATCGTTCGGCGTTTAAGCGAAGTTGACGATGCTGACCGTATCATCCTTCTCTGAAGTGGAACCTCAGCTCCGCTATCCGTATGCACTGGTGGATGCCTGCGATGAAGACCATCATGACGACCGGACCATCCAGATGATCGTTGTCTGCTTAATGAGAAGCTCGTCTGGTCGCGCTCTATTTCAGGACGATCACTAGGTTTGAGGCTCACAGTGCCCATCCCTCGTCGGGGGCTCGCCTTTCCACACGCCCAACGCGAATATGACCGCTCCGGCGAGTAGGACCAACCCGGCCAATCCGAACCCCGCCTGGTACGAGATCATTCCTACGATTATCCCGGTGATCAGCGGTCCGGCCGAATGCCCCACGTCCATGACCGAGCTGAGCACGCCGATCGCTGAGCCGTGTGCCGATGTCCCGGCATATTCGCACACTAAGGCTGAGGTGGACGCGGTGACCGTGGCGACACTGAGGCCGAACAGGACTGAGAGCAGCATCAGCAGACCTATGTTGCTCACGTTCGGCATGAGCACGATGACCAGGAAGCCCATCAGCAGGCCGACGCAGATGGCCGGCTCCCGGCCGTGGCGGTCGGATATCCGGCCCATGACCGGCTTGGACAACAGCATGCTGACCACCTGCACCCCCATCACCGCACCGATCTCCAGGCCGTTGAATCCGATGGAAAGGCAATAGAGGGGCAGGAAAGCCTCGAACGCGCCCATGGCGAAGTACTGCATGCCCTCCATCGACGAGGTGATCATGATGCGGCGGTCCTTCGCCACCGCTGACAGAGCTTGCAGCACCCCTCCTGCTGGAAGACGTTTCACAGCGATCGGGTGGCTTTCTTTCCAAGGTATCAAAAGCGACATGACCAGCGCGATAACGCCGGTGATGGCGCAGGTCAGGTAGAGGTCGGCGAAGTTCGCCAGATAGAGGAACGCCCCTCCCAAGAACGGTGCCAAGAAACGCCCCGCCATGGTGGCCGACGAGTAAGTGGCCAGTTTCTCTCCTCGCACCTCTTTCGAGTAGCGGTCGGCGATGGCCGCCATTGCCACTGGCATGAACACCGCGGTGGCGAAACCATGATAGAAACGGACCGCCGCCAGCTCATAGACGTTGGTCACGAAGAGGTAGAGGAACGGGGCGGTGGCGAAGACCAGGAGGGAGTATGTGAGTATCCGCTGCCTCCCCTTCCGATCAGAATATGCCCCGGCGATGCTGGACACAAGGATCCCCGGTATTGGGCTGATCGCCGCCACCAGACCAACCTGCTCCGCATTGGCCCCGATATGCTCCGCAAGCAACGGAAGGGCCGGGTTCTTGGACATGGTCGATGATAGTATGGCGAACGCCGCCACCGCGCCAAGGACGAGAAGGAACCTGCCGTGTCCATCCTTGAAAGCCATGCTCAGACCTCAGCTTCGATTGGCGACCTTGGCCTTGCAGTAGGCATACCAGGCATCATAGGCTGGGAATTGAAGGCGCATGTTCTCGAAATCGTCCTTGGCCACGAACCGGAACCCGGCGGCCAGCGCGGCCAGTCCGGCCGATTCGGCTGGCGGGGCGTCCATTTTAACGTCCGCACCGCGCACGATGAGGGCCATTTCGAGCAAAGCCGGGTCGTTCAATCTGAATTTCTCCAGCACGGCGTCGAACGAGCACCTGTCGCCGTGATGACCCAGCTCCACACCTTCCACGTCGAACGGGGTGGCGCCTTCCCGCTTTGCCACCTCCATGACCTTGTCCGCGTCCACGAACAGGAACACCGCCTCGTGGTCCACGAACCGGTTGATGAGCCATGGGCAGGCTATCCTGTCCACCTTCGCCTTTTCCCTTGTGACCCATTTCAAGATTCCATCCCCTTTGCGAAAAATGATATGCCCATATAGGCCCCGCTGCCGATATTAAGGATTCGGAGCCAAATATTCCAATTCGACCAGGAACACCATGCGCTTCGGCATTCAGGCAGGGGTGGGTGTCCACCTTCTCTCCTGGATTCTTGCTTCTGCTTTCACCAGATTATTATGGTCCCTCTCATCCCCAACGAGGATAGGCGAGGGCTTGCCAGCTAACAACTTCAGCTAGTTTCGATGCACTGGGCAAAAGGTAGTAATACAATGATGCCGGATTGACGCCGATTTGAGGGCCAAAAGATGTCATTGGTAAGAGTAACCAAGAGGCTTTCCAAGCGGGATTTCCTGAAATTGATGGACCCGTTGGTCGCCGAATGGTTCGATTCCCGGTTCGAGGATCTCACCGAACCGCAATCATACGCCATCCCGCTGATACACGAGAGAAAGAACGTGCTGGTCTCATCGCCCACCGGATCGGGCAAGACGCTGACGGCTTTCACCTCGATCATCAACGAGCTTTTCAAGTATGCCAAGGAAGGCAAGCTGGAGGACAAGATCTACGCCGTATACATCTCTCCTCTTAAGGCACTGGCCAACGATATCAACAAGAACCTGGAAGAGCCGCTCCAGCAGATAAACGACCTGGCAGTGAAGAAGGGTATGGAGGCGCCTAAGATCCGTGTGGGGGTCCGCTCCGGCGACACGTCCCAGTCCGAACGGCAGAAACAGCTGCGCAAGCCACCGCACATCTTCATCACCACGCCAGAATCGCTGGCCATGGTGCTTGCCGCGCCGAAGTTCCGGGAGAAGTTCGCTGGCGTTGAATATCTTATCATCGACGAGATCCACGAGGTCTGCGATTCCAAGCGCGGGGTGCACCTGTCCCTGACGACCGAGCGGCTCCAGTCATTGTGTCCGAGGCCAATAACCAGGATAGGCCTGTCCGCCACGCTGGCACCGATCGAGCACATCGCTTCCTACCTGGTCGGCTACGAGAATGGCCAGATGCGGGACTGCCACCTGATCGAGATCAAGACCAAGAAAAGCCTGGACCTCCGGGTCATCTGCCCCACCGAGGACATCACGACGCTGCCATACGAGATCGTGAACGCCAAGATGTATGACATGCTCCGGGACATGATCGAGGAGCACAAGACGACGCTCATCTTCACGAACACCCGGAGCGGTACCGAATCGGTAGTCTTCAAACTGAAGGAGCGGGGCGTGGAGAGCATCGAGGCACACCACGGGTCGCTCAGCAAGGAAAGCCGGCTGGACGTCGAGGACCGGCTGAAGAACGGGGAGCTGCGCTGTGTCGTCTCCTCGACATCGCTCGAGCTGGGCATCGACATCGGGTCGGTAGATCTGGTATGCCAGATCGGCTCGCCGAAAAGCGTGGCGAAGGGCTTGCAGCGGATCGGCCGTTCTGGGCATTCGCACGGCAAGACCCCGAAGGGCCGAATGCTGGTATTCGACCTCGATGACCTTGTCGAGTGCGCTGTGCTTTGCCGTGCGGCGCACAACCGCAACATCGACCGGGTCACCATCCCGGAGAACTGCCTGGATGTATTGGCACAAAGCATCGTTGGCATGTCCCTGGAGAAGCGCTGGGAGGTAGAGGAGGCTTACGAGGCGATCAAGCGTTCACATTGCTACCGCAACCTGCCCCGACAGCAGTACATGGAGGTACTGCGCTATCTGGGCTCGCGGGATGCCTTCGAGGGAGTGTACTCGAAGATATGGTACGACGAGACGGAGATGCGCTTCGGCAAGAAGAAAGGGGCCCGGATGATCTACTTCATGAACCTGGGCACGATCCCCGAGGAGGCCCACTACAAGGTCTTCACCGAGAAGGGGTCGCTCATCGGTGACCTGTCAGAGAAGTTCGTTGAACGTCTCGCGACCAGGGACGTCTTCGTGCTCGGCGGCCGTTCGTACGAGTTCGTGCGGGCCAAGGGCATGAAGGCGTTCGTCAAGTCGGCATCCGGCCGGAAGCCGACGGTGCCATCGTGGACCGGCGAAATGCTGCCCCGTTCTTTCGACCTCTCCATGGAGATCGCCCGCTTCCGCCGGGAAATGGCCGGGCGACTGGAGGACGAGGACGCCAAGACCATCGAATGGCTGGTGCATGATTTCGACATCGATGTCGGGTCCGCCCGTTCCATCCTGTCCTATTTCCGGGAGCAGAAGCAGGCCTCGCTCATCCCTGACGACAAGGTGTTGGCCATCGAAGGTTACCGGGACATGGCGGACAACTCTTCGATCATTTTCCATTTCCCGTTCGGGCGCAGGGTGAACGACGCGCTCTCGAGGGCGTACGCCTTCGAGCTCACCCAAAGGCTGGGAGGGAACGTCTCCGTCTCGATCGTGGACGACGCGTTCATGGTCACGACCCAGAGGGGCATCGACCTGGAATCCGTGAAGGGCATGGTCTCCAGCCTGAACCTGGACAACGTGTTGCGCCGGGCGGTCAAGGACTCTGAGCTGTTCAAGCAACGGTTCCGGCACACCGCCGCGCGCTCGTTCATGATCCTGCGCAACTACAAAGGTCGCGAAGTATCGGTGAACCGCCAGCAGGTCCGGTCCCAGTATCTGCTGGACTACCTTATCTCGGCGGAGGGCGTGCCGGTCATCGAGGAGACTTTCCGCGAGATACTGGAGGATGTGATGGACATCCAGAACGCAAAGGGAATATTGGAGCAGTTGGAGCGCGGGGAGATGACCCTGTCCTTCATCCACTATTCCGGAACACCGTCCCCATTCGCCGCCAACGTCGTGCTGGCCGGGACGTCGGACATCGTCCTGATGGAGGACCGGAGCTCGCTGCTGAAGCAGCTGCACCGGAAGGTATTGTCCAAGGTCATGGGCTCAGAGGCCAAGGAGTTCGAGTTCGAGGAGGAGCAGGTCGCGGCCTATTTCCGTAACAAGATCGGGACGGTGGAAAACAAGGCTGGACTGCTGGAACTGTTGCGCCGGGCCGGCCCGATGCATATCTTCAGGGAAAAGGGAAGGAACGTCTATCCGTATGCGACGCCGTCGCGTGAGCAGATAGATCGCTGGGCCGAAGAACTTCTGGCCGACGGGAAGATCGCCTCCGTATTCAACGAGGACACGATGTTCGTGGCCACAGAACATCTGCCTTACTATGCCGAGGTGCTGCGCAAGGAGCGTCCGTTCGGCGAGCTGGAACAACGCATCCTCAGCTACCTGACGGAAGAGAGGACGCACAAGCAGATCGAGTCGTTCGCTCAGGCGGAACCGACCAAGCTGCAGCGCGCATTGCGCAATCTGGAATCCTCGTTCCGCATCGAACGGCCGAGCTATACCGATGGAAAATGGACCTACCGGGCAAGGGCGGTCGAGACCAGATCCAGGCAGGAGGCGCTGGACCTCGCGCTGACCACTTACCTGGAACTATGGGCACCGGCCACGGTGGAGGAGATGGCCTATTCCTTCAACCTTAATGACACGGAAACGAAACGCGCGATCATGGACCTGGTGGAGGAGGGCATCGTCGATGAGGGTAAGTTCGTCATCGCAGAAGGTACCCAGTATATGCTGAAGAAGGACCATCTGCGACTGAGGAGCAGCAACCTATCCTCCTATGACAACCGCACCGTCGAATCCTACCGGCGCCAGAAGACCCACGGCCCGTTCCGCTCCATCGTGGAATGCATGCGCATCATCGGCGAGGCGGGCATGCCCTTGGACGTCTTCAACCGGGTGGAGGGCTTCGACATCCGTGACTGGCAGGAGATGAGGCGGAATGGCGAGCTCCTGCTGGGGCGGTTCATGCGCGGTCGGGTCCGCTATGTGCTCGCGGACGAGGGGCCGATGTACGCCTCCATGTTCCGCAACTCGGAGCTCAGCGGCCTGGACAATACCATCCTACGGGAGCTTGAGCTGTCAGGCGGCATGAGCCTGCGGCAGCTCACCACCTCCCTTGGCCTGGATAAGGAGGTGCTCAAGGAAGCGGTGGACCGACTGGACCGGAACCTGTACCTGGTGCGCAAATATGAGGAGGGAGAGGACTGGGCCCGGGAGAATATTTACATTCCATACCACCCGGACGCGTATCCCGATGATGCCCCGGCGAGGCTCGTGGAACGATACCTGAGGGCCTACGGGCCGGTGCAACCCTATTCCATCGGCACGGCGCTGGACATGATGCCGACCGAGGTCCGCGAACGGATCATGAAACTGGAGGTGGCGACCATCTCGGTCGGCGATACGCGGACGGAGATGGTGATGCTGGCAGACGAGCTTCCGGCACTGGACCGTTTCAAGCATAAGGAAGAAGGGGTAAAGGTCGTCTCATTGTATGATCCAGACGTGCAGCCCATGTGGGCGGAGATAGCGTCCCGGTACGGGGAAGGCTGGATCTTTCCCATCCTGTCGGACGGCCGTCTGATCGGGGCGATCGAGAAATGGGAGATGAGCGGTTGCACCGAGATCCGCTCGTTCGACCTGGACGAACCCAAACTGCTCCCGGACGCTTTGGATGCGATCGACGGCATGATGAGATTCTACCAGCTCGTTGGATACGACGTCGTGCGCATCCGCGAGGTGCTGGGCACCCCGGTCAACGACCTGGACGAAGAGACCAGCCAGGTCCTGCTGTCAAAAGGCTACATCAAGCTGGACGGAATGTTCGCCAAAGGCAATATGGTCGATCTGCAGGTGAGCGAAAAGGACTATTTCGCTTACGTTTTCAGCAAGCAGCACGTCGGTTCCGGACGACGGTATCCAGACGAGATCGAGGCCGTCCGTTCCATGGGCGGGCTGCGATCGGACGCGGCCGCTTACCTTCGCTCTGAGGTGCATGTGCCGCTCAAGAAGCTGGCCGAGCAAGGCAGCCTGATCAAGGTGTGGGCGATACCGGAGTATTCCACCTATACCTCTCTGGAACACGCCGCCCTCTACCGCAAGGTGCGCAACGTGACGCCCTCGGAGGATATGGCCAATCTGTTGCGGATCATAGAGGAGGAAGCGCCGATAAGCAAGCACAAGCTGTTCGACCTGTCGCCGGTGGGACATCGCCGCAGCTACGACGCGCTCCGGGTTTTGCTCCGCTCGACGATCGTCTACGCCGACGGGCATGGCCTGCTCCGGCCGATTCCAGACAACGGCATGGAGCGGACCGAGGCGAAGAAGGAGCTGATGCGGATGGCGTTCCGCAACTTCGGCATCTTCAGCGCCGAGAACCTTTCCCGGTTCCTAGGGTCCATGCCGATGCGGGAGCTGCGGACGATGCTGGCGGAACTGGAGAAGGACGGACTGCTGGTCAAAGGTTTCCTGCTGGAAGGGGACGATACCATGTATTGGATGCTGGCCGAGGATATTGGAACGATCCGGGGGGTCGAGCCCCCGGAACGTTTCGTGCTCACCTCCGACGATAACCTTGCAGTATACTTCCAGTATCCATGGATCAGGACCATGTTCGGCTGCACCTGCAACGTGATCTTCGACGGCGTAGAGATGAAGGCGGCCTATAAGGCTCGCACCAGGGGGAAGGACATAATCATCGTGCAGTTCACCGGAGATCGGGAGGCCAGGAGAACGCTGAACGATCATATCCGGTCACTCGGGCTCACCCTAAGGGATGAGGAAGGGGACCGGATCAAGGAATGGGAGATACAGGAGTTCTACGAGAAGACACATCTCGGGGAAGAGGATTGACCGCTTTCCCGCCCAAACGTGATGTGGAATTAACGCCCCCCCTTAACAGGGGTTCATGAAAATGACATGACTGGACGTTGAAAATTGAAGGCAAGTATGATATAGCATGACTGGGTGTCCGGTCATTCGGAGCGGCGTCACTAGTTAGCAATAGTTTAAACTAGCGCACATCGTTATGCTTTTTAGGTTCTTATGAAGATTCCGTGCGAGCTCATCGTCTGGTATGTTCTGCCTTCGATCCGAAGGGAACTCGCGAGAGAATTGGTCGAAAAGCATCATCTCAGCCAGGCCGAAGTGGCAAGGCGTTTTGGTGTTACCGATGCCGCGATATCCCAGTACCTCAAGGCCAAACGAGGCACCAGCAAGGAGATCGAGAACAGCGGGAAATATGACGAGTTCAAGCGGGAGGTCGAAGTGGCGGCGGTCCGGATCATGAACGGTTCCGACATCGTCACCGAGACCTGCCGCGTCTGCGAGATGGTCAAGAAGAGCGGAATGCTGGTCAAGGTCTACGAGATCCATACTGGCCTGAAGGCCCCGGACTGTGTCTGTCCGGATGTCAGAACGCCGCTCATCTAGGGCGTTTCGATCGCTGGAAAGAATAGTAGATGTACTCCTGGGCATAGCCTGCGTACCGGCCGAAATAGCCGCGCCCGAACTGGTTGACATGACGGTAGGTGCCGCTGACACCGTACATCTCCTCCATCGCCTTCTTGATGCGGACATCGACCGGGAACGCGTCCAAATGGTCCAAGCTGAAGACGGCCACACAATCGGCCACCTTGTCTCCGATTCCAGGATATGAGCTCAGCTCCTTGACGCACTCCTCGTATTCGACACCCCTCAGCGACTCGAGATCGATCTCGCCCCGATCGACCTGGTGTGCGAACTCCACGAACCGGCCGCATCGGAATCCGAGCCCGCAGGTCCGCGCCACCTCATGGCCGCGGGCGATCTGGTCCGGACGGGGGAAGGCGTAGCCGCCTCCGGGCAGGCGATCCCCGAACGCGCAGCACACGTTTTCGATCATTTTCTGTATGCGGGGTATGTTGGCGTTCGTCGCCAGGACATACGACGCTGCGCATTCCCATGGATCCTGGCGTATGAGGCGTAGGCCGTGGAAGCTCGAGACCAACGAGGTCATCAGCTCATCTTTCGAGATCTCGGAACGGATGCTGTCAAGGTCATCGTCTGACCGGAAGTACGTCATCAGCGCTTCTTCGCTGATGCCACCTTCTGCCACGATCTCATCGCCACATTGACGGAGATGGACCTTGGTGCCGTTCAGGATGCCCTTCCAAACACCGCCTTCCTTGCGCCAACGGAACACCTGTCCGCAGCCCAGCGTGCTGTCGAGGTCGATCGGCCCGACCCTCATGCCGATTTCCTAGCCACGAACACCATGATATCGCTGGTCTTCTTGAACGGGGAGAGCAGGTAGTCACCATACTCCTCGGCCACTTCCAGGCCGCAGCGCTCCATGAGGTCGACGACCTCCCTTTCGAACATGTACCGCAGCGTCATCGTTGCCGTTACCCGCCGAAGCTCCTGGTCCTGCCGGGAGATGTCATAGAAGTAATGGATGGTGGTGGTCTGCTCCGGGGTGTTGAACTCCTGGGCTTCCATCTTGGTGATGATCTCTCCCTGTGAGGTTATGCGTGTGCCGCGGTGGCGGAGCAATCCCTCGGGCCGGTCGAGGCGCGGGTTGAAGATGCTGAAGATGAACAATCCATCCTTGGCCATATGGTCGGCCACGTTCTTCAGGGCGGCCTCCTGCTCCTCCGTTTCCAGCAGGTGTAGGAAAGCGTTGAACGGGATGATGACGAGCTTGAACTTCTTCTTGCATACGAAGTTCCTCACGTCGCCGTGCCCGATATGGACGTTCTCCTGGGTCGACTCGGGCAGGGTCTCGATCTTGGCCGTCAGCTTGTCCAGCATAGCCTCTGAAGCATCGAAGCCGGAGATCTCGTAGCCCTCTTTGGCCAGCGGGAGCAGCGTCCTGCCGGTGCCGCACATGCAGTCCAGGATCGGACCTCCAGTACGTTCCGCCATCCGCTTCAGGAACTCGACGTCCTCGGTGAAGTCCTCGTACCAGATGTCATAGTACTTGGCGGTGACCTCATATTGGTCCAGGAAGTCTTCGTCAGCGCTTGTATCCGATCTTTCTGAGGAATTCCTTTCTTTCTTTGACGTTCTCATCGTTCTCCACTCCTAAGGGCGACTTACCATCGATCACACCGATCACGCCTCGGCCGTCGGCGTCCTTGGCTACGACGACCTGCAGCTCGTTGGCTGTGGCGCAGAAGATGGAACACACCTCGGGGACGGCCTTGATGGCATTGAGCACGTTCACCGGGAAGGCGTTCTTGAGCAACACGACGAACGTGTGTCCGGCGCCGATCCGCATGGCGTTCATCGCCGCCACGCCTTTCAGCTCCTCGTCGTTGCCCTCGACACGCACCAGCCTCGGACCGGACGCCTCGCAGAAGGCAATGCCGAACTTGGCTGACGGTGTCGAGTTGACCATTGCCTCGTACAGGTCCTCGGCCGTCTTGATGAAGTGCGACTGCCCAATGATGACGTTGCACTCCGGCGGGATCTCCACCGGTACTCCCTCGGTCTCCATTTCCGCTCCAGAGATATTACGGAGTTACCATTAGATAGCCTTTTTGAGCCCCGCCGCACCACATTGGGTCAAACCATATATCGGCCTGAGGCGATGCCGTTGGCATGGTCAGGTTTGGTCCGGCGGGATATCCGGAGGGCGCGAAGGATGGGGCTAACGCCGTCGAGCTGGTCCGAAAGGCGGGCTTGGACGCCTTGGAGCTTCAGTTCGGCCGCCAGGTGAAAATGAGCGACGAGCGTGCCGATGCCATTCGAAGAAAGGCGGAGGAGCTGGATGTCCGGTTGAGCGCCCACGCCCCCTACTACATCAGTCTCAATTCGGTCCCGGAGACGTACGAAAAGAGCAAGGAGTGGATCATGCGCACCGCCCGTGTGGCATCCAAGGCCGGGGCAGGGATCATCGTGGTCCACGCCGCCACCTACGCTGGGAAGGAACCGGAGATAGCCACCAGGGCGGTCATCCAGGGCCTGTCCGAGTGCCTGGACCAGATGTCCGAGGAAGGCTTGGACGTCGTGCTCGGCCTGGAGACCATGGGCCGGGCCAGCACCTGGGGCACCCTGGGGGAGATCGGCACCGTGGTCCGCGCACTGAAAGGTGTGCAGCCAGTGGTCGATTTTGCTCATATCCACGCCCGGTACGCCGGCTCACTCCGCACCCAGGACGACTTCCGGAAGGTGGTCGATGAACTGATCTCGATATGCCCCGGGAACCTGCATTGCCACTACAGCTGCATCGAGTATACCAAGGCAGGGGAGAAGCGGCACCTGCCGCTCAGTACCAGGGACCCGGACTTCTCGCTGCTGGTACCATCGCTACGCGGGCTCTCCCAAGAGTGCACCGTCATCTGCGAGACCCCCGCACCGGTAGAGGACGCGGTGGCCATGCGGGCGGAGTTTGACGGCTGAACATGTTCTCATGTTGAGCAACCAGATGAACAGCAATAAATAACCTGAGGGTAATCCGATAGGTCATAGCAGTCGAGTCGTGGTTCGATGGCAAGTTCGACTTCATCTAAAGAGAAGGAAAAGGAATCGTTTGAGTTCGACTGCCCAGAGTGCGGCACTCACATCGCCGGAGACGCAACGAAATGCCCCAAGTGCGGGGTCGAGTTCGTCATCGAAGAGGTGTCCGAATCAGAATGCCCCGATTGCGGCAAGATGATTCCAGTCGAAAGTGAGGAGTGCCCGTCCTGCGGCGCCAAGTTCGAGGTCGTCATCGAAGATGAGGAACAGGCGAAGCAGGAACAGAAGGAGCGGGAGAAAGAGCTGGAGAACCAGAAAGAATTGGCCCGCATCGAGGCGGAACAGAACGAGGAGCTGAAGAAGCAGTTCCCGATCCTCGTCGCAGAGGTCAAACCGCTGATGGCGATGGCCAAGGACCACGACATCGATACCGCCGAATGCAGGCGCCTGATCGACAAGGCTGTGCGCGCCGGAAAGCAGAAGGACATAGCCACCGCAGTGCAATGCGTCAAGGATTGCCGCTCAACGGTGAGGTTCGCGATCGAGGAAAGGCTCACCCGCGACGTGGAGCATATGGACAAGCTGATCGAAGTGGCCAGGTCCATGGGCGGCGACACCTCTGAGATGTCCGAATCGATCAAGAACATGCGGGAGAAGATGGCCCAGGGAGAGCTCCAGGCAGCGCTGGACGAGTCGAAGAACGGCCGCAAGACGGCCGAGAAGGTCACCGGGAAGTACATCGAGGCGCACGACATCTGCGAGTCGCTCGGAAAACTGGTGCAGAACTCGGAACGGTTCTACGTCGACGTCAGAGAGGCCAGGAACCTGCTCAAGGAGGCGCAGGAGGCAGGCGAACGTGGTGACTGGAGCATGATGGGGATTCTCTCACGGAAGGGCCGCGAGGACATCATGAAGACGTTGCCGGAAGTGCTCAAGAGCGAGATGAGGAAGGCAAAGAGCACACTGCTTGATTCGAAGGCAGACGGCAAGGACGTTTCGGTCATGGTCAAGATACTCAAGGACGCCGGTATGGCGATGAAGCGCGAGAAGTACGAAGAGACGCTGGACCGTCTGATTGAGTTCAAGGCAGAGATGAAGCGCATCTGATGGTGCGCTTGTTTTTTTATCACCATCTTAACGGTCGCGGATAACGCGCATCTCCCGTTCCAGGATCGAACGCTCCTGGGCGTTGAGGGAGTTCGGGTCCACCGAAAGCAGGAAGACCGCGGAACGCTCCGATATCTTGTCCACCAGATTGCGGATGAAGCGGACGGCGCCCTCGAAGGTGTTGCAGCTGATCAGGTACTGCAGGTCATCGACCAGGACCACGCTCATCTCGTTCTTGAGGATGAACTCCTCCAGGACGACCATGATCTTCTCCAGCGACGGTGGGATGGTCTCCTCGCTGGCAGATTCGTGGTCTGTCAGCCAAAGCATCCGTGGCTTCGCTCCCTCGATCTTCGACCGGAGCAGACGGGGGTTGACCCGGGTGATCCCGATCCCTTTATAGCCGTCCTCGACCATGGAAGCGAATATCCCGTAGGAGAACTCCCGGCTCTGTTCCTCGACCAGGTACGACTCTCCTTCAACGATGTCTATCTCCAGCTCGTGGTATCCGCCCTTTCTGGCGTTCCGCTCCGAATTCCTCTTGTGGTATTGGACGATCGTGTTCTTGATCGAATCGAGCGAATCCTTTCGGGGGGCCGGCGGCGAAAGGTCGCGGGGCTTCTCCGGCGATGTCGGCTCAGGCTGATGAACGGGGGTCTCCAACCGGTCGTGGTAGAAGTTCTCCAGGAACCGGGGGAGGTCGACGCCGTCCCTGCTCTCGCCGATGTTCTTCCGGACCTCCTTCAGGTCCTTCAATGCATGCAGTTCGAGCTGCGATTCGGGGCACAGCGCATCACCGCAGGTGAACTCGATCGCCCTTTCACCCCGGTACATCATTTCCACGCTGTTGTTGCCAGAAGGCCTGAAGGCATAGAGGGCCAGAACAGCCTTTCCCGCCTCGACGGCGATGACGCCGTTCGTGGTATCTCCATCCAGCGTCATCCCGGTGATCAGATAGCCGGTGAAATGCTCGACCTTCATCCTGTCCAAGAGCGATTTGAGGGACGATTGGCCACCGCGTCGCTGCTCGATCAGGACGCCAGGCGAGATTCCGAACTGAGGCAGCAATTTAGATCAGGGAAACATGAGCCGGAGCGCTTAAATCGTTTTGCCAAGCGTTGAAGTCTCATGGACACGAGGACATGTCAGTTCAGGGGTCGCAATAAATCTGGCGGTTCTAAGAAACCTTTAAATGATGGGAACATTTGTTGGGAAACCAGTGCCACCGTAGCCTAATGGCGGGGCGAGTGATTCGTAATCACTAGGTTGGGGGTTCGATTCCCCTCGGTGGCTCCATCTTCTCCCGATCATAGGTCCTTTTTCAGGTATTCTCCCACGATCTTCATGGCGCACACATCGCCGCACATCGAGCAACCGTCCTTCTGCTCGGTCTTCCCCCGCGACCGGTAACGGCGGGCCTTTTCCGGGTCCAGGGATTCGGTGAACATGCCTTCCCAGTCCAAGGCTTTGCGGGCCCGGGCCATGCGGTCGTCCCTGTCGGTGTCGATGCCCCGGGCGATATCGGCCGCGTGGGCGGCAATCTTCGAGGCGATGAGCCCTTCCTTGACATCGTCCAGGTCCGGCAGGCCAAGATGTTCGGCGGGAGTGACATAGCATAGGAAGTCGGCGCCGCTGAACGCGGCGATGGCCCCTCCTATCGCCCCCGTTATGTGATCGTATCCGGGAGCAATGTCGGTGACCAACGGCCCCAGCACGTAGAACGGGGCGCCGTCACAGATGGTCTTCTGCATGCGGACGTTGGCCGCGATCTGGTCCATCGGCACGTGGCCTGGTCCCTCGACCATGGTCTGCACGCCGGCCTTCCGTGCCCGCTTGACCAGTTCTCCCAAGATGATGAGCTCGGATATCTGGGCGCCATCACTTGCGTCGTGGAGGCATCCTGGCCGCAGGCCGTCGCCCAATGACAGAGCGAACTCGTACTTCCTGGCCATCTCCAGCAGATAGTCGAACCTCTGATAGAGGGGGTTCTCCTTTTCGTTGTGGAGGATCCACGCCACCAGGAACGACCCGCCACGGGAGACCACGTCGGTGATCCGGTCGGAGTGCTTCAACCGATCCACGCTCTGCCTGGTGATCCCGCAATGGACGGTCATGAAGTCCACGCCGTCCTTGGCGTGCTTCTCGATACCGTTGAAGATATCGTCCTCGTCCATATCCACGACCGCGCTCCGGCGGGCGGCGCGGAGCCCTTCCTGGTAGATCGGGACGGTGCCGATCGGGACCGGCGTCTCCTTGATGATGCGGCGCCGTATGGCGTCGATATCCCCGCCGGTGCTCAGGTCCATGATCGCATCCGCGCCATAGCGGACTGCAAGCTTGGCCTTGGCCAGCTCCTCTTCGACGTTCACTATGTCCCTTGAAGTGCCGAGATTGACGTTCACCTTGACCCGGAGGCCTTCGCCGATGCCGCATGCTGCCGCACCGTGTATCGGGTTGAGCGGGATGACCACCCGGCCGGAGGCGACGAGCCTTCTGACCTTCTCTGGGTCCATCCTTTCGTTCGCGGCGACCGCCCTGATCTCCTCGGTCAGACCGCCCGTGGCAGCCTCCATGATCGTCATGTTCCGGCAAACCCGCTCCGGTCTAAAAGACATTTCCCCGGACTCTTCGCAAACTGGCGTCCTCATCCGTGTGGAACGATGCCCCAAAGCGTGCCAATTCTAGACCCATTTTTCTGACCATAGCCAGACGAGGCGATTGTTTAAATACCGCGATGCCATTATGTTTTAAATAACAGAAGGATGGGAGACGACTACCTTTCCCAGTGCACGGAATCGTAGTCGAGATAGATCAAAAACGTTCAGGTTGACTGGTTCATAGGAGTTGAAATTATGGAGGATACTAGCTATACGGCCGAGAGCATCCAAGTGCTCGAGGGCCTTCAAGCCGTTCGAAAGCGGCCAGGTATGTACATCGGGAGCACCGATACGCGCGGATTGCACCATCTGGTGTACGAGATCGTGGACAACAGCATCGATGAGGCGATGCAGGGGTTTTGTTCCCGCATCGAGGTCACGATAAACCCGGACGGCAGCTGTTCCGTCGCAGATGACGGAAGGGGTATTCCCACCGGCATCCTCCCCAAGTACAACAAGCCAGCGGTCGAGATGGTATTGACCACTCTGCACGCCGGCGGCAAGTTCGACCGCAAGTCATACAAGGTCTCCGGCGGACTGCACGGCGTCGGCATGTCGGTCGTGAACGCGTTATCGGAGTGGCTCGAGGTGCGCGTCCGTCGTGAGGGCAAGGAATGGCTCATGCGCTGCGAGCGCGGAATACTGTCACAACCACTGGAGGTGGTGGGTGAGGCGGCCGATACCGGTACCACGATCACCTTCATGCCGGACCCGGAGATCTTCCCGGACCGCAACTTCGACGACGAGGTGCTAGCATCCCGCCTGAAAGACCTGGCGTTCCTGAACAAGAATGTGGCCATCCTCTTCAAGGACACGAGGAACGGCCACGAGGAGAAATTCCACTACGAGGGCGGCATCGTCGAGTTCGTCCAGTCGATCAACAAGAACAAGACTGCGCTGCACGAGAAGCCGATCTACCTGATCGCCGAGAAGGACAACGTCATCGTCGAGGTGGCGATGCAGTACACGGACGCCTACAGCGAGGCGTTCTACTCGTTCGTCAACAACATCAACACCATTGAGGGCGGCTCCCACGTGAACGGGTTCCGCTCTGCTCTGACGAGAACGATGAACGATTACGCCAAGGAGTACAAGTTCATCAAGGAGGCGGACGAAGGGTTGACCGGTGACGACGTTCGTGAGGGTCTCACGACCATCCTCAGTCTCAAGGTGCCGGAGCCGCAGTTCGAGGGCCAGACCAAGACCAAGCTGGGCAACTCGGAGATCAGGGGCATCGTCGATTCCGTCCTAAGTGCCAAGCTGAAGGAGTTCCTGGGCGAGAACCCGAAGGTCGCTGAGATATGCGTCGAAAGGTCAATATTGGCATCTGCGGCGAGGGAAGCTGCACGGAAAGCTCGCGACCTTACCCGGAGGAAAGGCTTCCTGGAGTCTGCGGCATTGCCGGGGAAGCTGGCCGATTGCGCCGAGCGCGACCCGGCCAAGTGTGAGATCTATATCGTCGAGGGAGATTCTGCAGGGGGATGCTTCTCTGGCGATACGAAGGTGGCGCTGGCGGACGGCCGCTCTCTGAGCTTCGTGGAACTTGTCGCGGAACACGCTGCCGGCAAGGAAAATTTCTGTTTTACGATCGGCAAGGACGGTAACATTGGTGCTGAGAAGATCACTGAGCCGAGAATGACTAGGTCGATGGCAGAGGTTGTAGAGGTCACTCTCGATAACGGAGAAAGCATCCGATGCACGCCAGACCATCTTTTCATGACCCGGAGTGGGAGGTACCGGATGGCAAGAGACCTGGTCGAAGGAGACTCGCTCATGCCTTTCTGCGGTGAGGAGTTCAAATCCTCATCGAGGATCTGGAACCCCAACAGCAGCGAATGGCTCTCATTTGCTGAATCGATCGAGCCGACCTTCATTGAAGGCCAGCTAGAGGAAGTGATCTCCTACTGGAACCATAAGGTGGTAGCTGTCGAACCATTATCCGAGATGATGGACGTCTTCGACATTGAGGTTCCTGAAACTCACAACTTCGCCCTGGCATCCGGCGTCTTCGTCCACAACAGCGCCAAGCAGGGCCGCAACCGTGAGTTCCAGGCCATCCTGCCCTTGCGTGGCAAGATCCTGAACGTCGAGAAAGCGAGGATGGACAAGCTGCTCAAGAGCGGCGCCATCCGCGACCTGATCACGGCGCTCGGAACCAACATAGGAACCGAGTTCGACCTGGCCAAGGCGAGGTACCATCGGGTCATCATCATGACCGATGCCGATGTCGATGGGGCGCATATCCGGACGCTGCTGCTGACCCTTTTCTACCGCTACATGAAGCCGTTGGTCGAGAACGGCTACATCTATGTGGCACAGCCGCCTCTCTATAAGGTCTACCGCGGCCAGAAGGAAGTTTACGTTTACACCGAGCAGGATATGCAGAAGGCGGTCGAGGAGATGGGCAAGGGGGCGAACGCCCAGAGGTACAAAGGTCTGGGTGAGATGAACCCGCACCAGCTCTGGGAGACGACCATGGACCCGGCCACCCGGGTGATGAAGCATGTCACGATCGATGATGCCGTCAAAGCGGACGAGATGTTCACTGTGCTCATGGGAGACGCCGTGGAACCTAGGCGGGAATATATCATGGCTCATGCCAAAGAAGTAGAAAACCTGGACGTGTGAGGTGAGCTAAATGGCAGACAACGAAGAACAGAACAACAAGCCCGCCGAACAGATCGAGCCGGAGAAGGAGGAAGAGCAGATCACGCCAGTGCCAGCACAGGTCGAACCTGCGTCGGCTCTGTTGGTTCCCGAGGATAAGAACGCGGGCTTCCAGGTGGTCCCGAAATCGATCGAGATCGAGATGAAGAAGTGCTACATCGACTATGCCATGAGCGTCATCGTCGGCAGGGCGCTGCCGGATGTGCGCGACGGTCTGAAGCCGGTGCATCGCAGGATCCTCTACGCCATGAACGACCTGGGGATAACCTCAAAATCCGCTCCAAAGAAGAGCGCCAGGGTCGTTGGAGAATGCTTCGTCCCCGGTACTCGAGTTCTCACAGAGAGGGGTCTGATCCCGATCGAGAATGTGAATATCGGTGATCTGGTCTATACCCAGTCAGGAAAGTGCCCGGTCACTGAGCTTTACGAGATGCCTGAAAAGGAACTCGTCAAGATAACTCTCGAAAGTGGCGTTACGGTTACAGCCACTCCATCCCAGCCGATAAAGGTCATCAACCGTTCATTGCAATATGAATGGAAGGCAGCAAGTGAACTTACCGCTGAGGATCATGTGGTAATGCGGATGGCCTATCCAGATGATCTTTCCCCGGTAAGACTTCCCGACTATGAGGGCAGGACGATCTTTTTGGATGAGGACATTGCCTATCTCATTGGTCAGTTCCTTTCAGATGGATGGTACGAGGCAAACTACAGTGGCGCTGGGCGTTTTAATTTCTACTCAACGTCAGATGGCGTTGTTGAGAGGGTAAGAGACGCTCTTGATAGGGCTTTCGGCTATGATGCCACCATAGAGGCGAAAACGTACAACGCGGTGCACACGAATGGTCCGGGATACGTCGGGACCGCTTTCCAAATACGTGTAAATTGCAAGACTCTGAATGTCTATCTGGCTCAGACTTTTGGTATCGATTCGTCGTGGAAGGCTCCAACCAAGAGGATCCCGGAGCAGTTCTATCAATCACCTAAGAATGTGCTAAGTGCACTTCTCTCGGGACTGATCGATGGCGATGGATCGATACACACGAACCGTTCGATGGTCAATTATGGAACAGTTTCATCGGCCCTCGCCGAAGGCATCCAGATAATATCGCAGCACCTAGGGGTCATGCTCAAGCGGTATCATACTCTGCCAGAGAGCAATGATTACCATACAATCGACGATCGCTACACAAGACTGAACCACAAGTTCTATGCACTGGAGGCTAGTGGGAGATACTCGAAGGTTCTGAGCGGTCTGTTGAACCTAGCATGCGATGAGAAGAGAGAGCGGCTGGAAAGGATCGCGGTTTCAGAACAAAAAGTGGTCATGTTCGACCAGATACCATTTGCCGCCAATGCGGTATTCTCCGAATTATCCAGATGCCACATTGGCAGCGGATGGTACGAGGACACGGAGGGCAGCAAGTTCCGTGCCGGAATCAAGTTCCCCGACGGAACGAAGATCAGGTACTCTTCCAACCTTAAGGACACAAACCTCGGGCGCACCCAGATAGTGGATTGGGGCATCCAATCAAAGCTGCAGAGAATCGGCTCGGACCTCGCTCCAGTTCTAGACGAGATGCTGGAAAAGAATCTCTATTTCCAAAAGGTCGAAAGGACGGAAGCAGCTCCGAAACAGAAAACATACGATATGCAGGTCGCGGGCGCTCACGAGTTTGTAGCAAATGGTATACTGGCACACAATTGTCTTGGGAAATATCACCCGCACGGAGATACAGCTGTCTACGACTCGATGGTCCGCATGGCCCAGACGTTCTCGCTCCGTTACCCGCTCGTCGATGGCCAGGGTAACTTCGGTTCGGTTGATGGTGACTCAGCTGCAGCCATGAGGTACACCGAATGCCGTCTGCAGAAGACGGCCGAGGAGATGCTGGCCGACCTGGACAAGGAAACGGTCGACTGGGTCGACAATTTCGATGGTTCTTTGAAAGAGCCGTCCGTCCTACCATCAAAGCTGCCGAACCTGTTGGTCAACGGCTCATCCGGTATCGCGGTCGGAATGGCGACCAACATACCGCCGCACAACCTGCGCGAGGTCATCGATGCCATTATCTATCTGGCCGACCACCCGGAGGCAGAAGTTTCCGACCTGATGCAGTTCATCAAAGGCCCGGATTTCCCGACCGGTGGCATCATCTACGGCATCAATGGGATCGTCGAGGCATACCAGACCGGCCGCGGCAAGATCAAGGTGCGCGCCCGGACGATCAAGGAAGAGGTCGAGGGCAGGCAGCGCATCATCGTCAACGAGATCCCGTACCAGGTCAACAAAGCGACCCTGATCGAGGCCATCGCCGAACTTGTCAAGGACAAGAAGATCGAAGGCATCACCGACCTGCGTGATGAGTCCGACCGAGACGGCATGAGGATAGTCATCGAGCTGCGCAAGGACGTCATGGAGGAGGTCATCCTCAACCAGCTTTTCAAGCATACCCAGATGGAAGTAACATTCGGTGTCATCAACATCGCCCTGGTTGACAACCAGCCCAAGGTGCTCACCCTCAAGGAGATGATGCAGCACTTCCTAGACTATCGGGTCAGCGTCGTGACGCGCAGGACCCAGTTCGAGCTCAGGCAGGCTCAGAAGCGGGACCACATCCTGCAAGGGCTGATCAAGGCAGTGGACTTGCTGGATGAGACCATCCGCATCATCCGGGCGGCCGGTTCGCCGGAGGAGGCGAGGCTCGGTCTCATAGAATTCCTGGTCATAGACGAAGAACAGGCAAAGGCCATCCTCGACCTCACGTTAAGGAAGCTCACCGGGTTGGAACTGGTGGCCCTCCGCGCCGAGTACATGGAGATCGAGAAGCTGGTGCGCGAACTCGAGGCGATTCTGGCATCGAGAGAGAGGATAGTCGGCATCGTCAAGAGCGAGGAGCTCGAAATGCGTGAGAAGTACGGCGACGAGAGGAAGACCGAGATCGTCGCGAACGCGTTGGATTTCGACATCGAGGACCTGATCCCGAACGAGGATATGGTGGTCATGGGGACGTCCGACGGATACATCAAGCGGATACCTCTGGACACCTACAAGCAGCAGAGACGCGGCGGCATCGGCCTCATCGGCATGGAGACCAAGGAGGAGGACAACGTCACCGACATGTTCGTCACGCTGACGCACAACCGGTTGATGTTCATAACGAACCTGGGCCGCGTCTATGTGCTCAAGGCCTGGCAGCTGCCGGTCGGTGGACGCCATTCCAAGGGGAAGCCGATCGTCAACCTCCTGCCGAAGCTGGAAGAGGGTGAAAAGGTGGTGAAGACGTTGCCGGTGAAGGAGATCGGCGGCGACAACTATCTCGTCTTCGCGACCAAGAAGGGAACGATCAAGAAGACCCCGCTGGAAGCTTACGTGAACGTCCGCTCCAGCGGCATAATTGCGGTCGGTCTCGAAGAGGGCGATGAGCTGGTCGACACCAAGCTGACCGACGGAACCAAGGAGATCATCCTGGCGACAGCGAACGGCAGGGCGATACGCTTCAACGAGAAGGATGTGAGGCCGATGGGCCGCCCAGCGCATGGCGTCCGCGGCATCAGGCTGGGCGAGGGCGATCGCGTCGTCAGCATGGCCATCGTCACACAGGACGCCAAGCTGCTGACGATCACGGAGAACGGATTCGGAAAGATATCCATCGTCGGCAAGCGCGGTGTGACGGAAGAGGCCGGGACCGAGGGCCAGGCGGAGTCGGAAGAGCTGGCGGAAGAGGAGATCGAGGAACCCGAGGAGACCGAAGAGGCCTGCGAGGAGGAGATCCCCGGCGCCGAGCCGCGTGACGAGTACCGCAAGACCCGCCGCGGCGGCAAAGGCGTCAAAGCCATCAAGGTCTGCGAACGCAACGGCAAGGTTCTGGCGGTTCTCGAGGTGTCCGAAGAGGACGAGATCATCCTGGCCAGCAACAAGGGAAACATCATCCGCTTCCCGGCGTCGGACTTCCGTGTCTTAGGCCGGGTGACCATGGGCGTTCGGGCCAAGCGCCTGGAGGAGGGCGAGAAGGTCATCGCCGTGGCACGCCTGATCGGCAGGGGCGAGGAGCGCATGGTGGAAGAGACCGAGGCAAAGGGTGACTCGCTCCGGGTCGAGGGCGGCGAGGAAGGGGAAGAGTAGGGGCCTTCGACCGGGGCAAACCCCGTTCCCCTTCATATTTTTTATTCAGCCAGCAGTCTCGATCGCGACCATCGGTCAAATTATCAACTCCGAGGCCCAGTTGGAAAAGGTTTATTACCTGACCGCCGATAAAATAGTCGAATCCGGGCGGTCGATAAAGTGTTCAGGAATTCCATACAAGGATTAGACAAGGTATTCAGGACGGACATCGAGGTCCCGAAAGTAGTGCTGATCACCGGACCCCCAGGCTCGATGAAGACCTCTTTCTGCTACTCAATGATGTCCTCCTATCTGGACAAGACGGGCGAGTTCGGCCTATACATCACTTTGGAAGAGACGGCGGACAGCCACATAAGGAACATGAGGTCCCTGAACCTCAAGCTCACGTCGAACCTGGAGATATCGGACTTCACCGACCTGCGCGAGCTGGACGAGATCGTCGAGGTCGATTCACCGACCGACTATCTGCAATTCATCATCCAGACCATCGGATACTACAAGAAGAAGCACGGGGACCGGTTCACCGTCTTCAGCCTGGACTCGCTCGGGGCATTGTATTCGCTGATGGATGACGTCAAGGGCATGCGCAAGAAGATGTTCTACTTCTTCAAGACGCTGCGTGACTACAACCTCATGTCGTTCATCGTCATGGAGCGTAACACCGGGACACCGTCCGATCTGCTCGGCAACGAAGGTTTCCTGGTGGATGGCATAATCGAGCTCGGTCTTGACCGTACCCGCGGGAAGCTGGTGCGTTACATGCGCGTGGAGAAGATGAGGGCAACGGAGCATTCGATGGAACGCCACACCATGGAGGTCGGCGACCACGGGCTGACGATCCTAGGACCAACGTTGGCCTAGAAAAATTGATATGGAGACAATATTAATACTTTCCATTCTCGGAAGGGAAGAAGGGGATACATATGGCTGACGATTCAGTACCGATCTGGCAAGTCATTGAGGAGTTCAAGGATAAGATCAAGACCCAAGAGGCGGACCTAAAGAAACGCCGGGAGGACCTCGATGTCCTGGAGTCCAGACTTCGTTCAGACGAGCGCGACCTGGCGGACAAGGCGGACATTCTAGCGGCAAAAGAGTCCGAGCTCAAAAAGCGAGAGGGCGAGCTGACCCCCAGGGAGCACAAGACGGCCAAGCTGCAGGAAGAGCTAGGGCACCTCCAGATCGACCTGCAGGGAAGGGAGGACGACATCCAGGCAGGCCGCGAGAACCTGGACAGGCGTCAAGAGGAGATCACCAAGCAGGAGGCGGAACTGCTCCGGCTGACCGAGCTGACCGCCACTTACGAGAAGAGGCTGCGCGATTCCGGGGACCGCATCGCCAAGGTGGAAGAGCGCCTTCTATCCGAGGAGTCGGACCTGAAGAAGATGGTCGAGTCCCTAACCGCCAAGCGAGAGGAGCTCCTGGCCAAGATCAACGTGGTGGAAGAGCAGAGTGACCTGCTCGCAAATAGCAAGAAGCTGATATTAGAGGAGCAGAAGCGCTTCGTGGAATGGGAGCGCACCTTGGGGGAGCGGGAGAAAGCCCTCACGATGAGGGAAGCGGTGGACGGCCGCCGAGCGGCCCATGCCCCGGTCCAATCCAATGTCCTGGCCGAACCTGTCTTCGAGGCTGCTAAACCGGAAGAGATCCTGGAAGGGGACAACGCTGCCAAACTGGATCCGGGCGTCGAGGCGGACCCTCCCGCCATGCAGTCGATCCCGGCCCCCATCGAGGAGCCCGAGGAAGAGGAGTCAGCTTCTGAACCAGCGGCCGAGATCAAAGAAGAAGTGCCGGTGGAAGAGCCGGTCGAGGAAGTTAAGAAGGAGTTCGAGTGCCCGAACTGCGGCACCATCATCGATTCCACGTCAGAGCATTGCTGGGCATGCGACGCGAAGCTCAAGGACGGGGTACTGATCGAGGCTCCGAAGAAGAAGGAAACGCAAATGCGTCGACCTGAACCGAAGAAAGAGGAGCCAGCGCCGAAACCGGTGGAAGAGCCAGAGCCGGTCGAGGAAGAGAAGCACGTCGAAGAGGGGGAGCACAAGGAGCCTGAGGAAGAGAAGAGGTCGGAAGTGAAACGCTCAGTGTCGATCCGCAAGATAATCAAGAGGAAGTGAGGGCTGCACCCTCCTATCCTTATCTTTATCCTTCAATTTTCTGAATCTGATAATAGCTTATCGCACATTCCCCCATAAGTGGTTTCTTTCGTCAAAATGAGCCACCATATCTTCGAAGCTTGCGAATATCACCCATCTTTTTATAGAGTCAAACGTTATTTTCAGGTATTATAATGGTTATCTATCGGGTGGAATAATGAGGCTGGGTGCTGGATTCAACAAGCTTGTTAGCTTTGCAATTGTTTGGTGCATGGTGATTTCGTCCTTTTTGGGCATTCTTCTGATAGCAATCCCTGAGGTGGGAGTTACTGCTCAGGGTGAAATTCCAGTGAAGGATATGATCGTCGGTACTGGCTATTCCAATAACCTATTACTGTATAACCAAGGGACGGTCACGTTCGACGGCAACCTGACGATCAGAGCAGGCGGAATTGTCGAGATCATGAATTCGACCGTGCTCTTCCGTTCTTCCTATTCGGGATCCACACCGACAGGCGCGGGTGTAAAGGCACTTTCCATCACCGTCGAGGACGGCGGCATGCTGATCCTTGATAACTCCACTATGAAGACGGTTGTTGATTCGCGCAATCCCATACCAGCCCTTGGAGTTGTCGTCAGGCATGGCGGCTACTTTGAGTCAAGGTCGTCCATCATCTCATTCTCCGGGCACCTTCTAGTCGATGATGCCAGGTTCACACTGATCAATTCGACCATCTCGGGAGTGACACCGTCATACACTTCGCTCTCCTTCCCTTCCGAAGTCTTCAGCAGCTCTCCGGTCATGATGTTCATTTCCAGTGATGTGACGATGATCGGCTCGCAGATAAAAGATATGTATGACAACGGGTCGTACAACACGGTCCTCACACCTCCCTTCAACAACAACTACCAGTTCGCAAGGGATACGAGCAGCCGGCAGTTCGTCGACTACTTCCTAGAACGGGACGTCAATGAAGTGTTCGGCGTCGGGACCACGGCCACCGGCATTCCGCTGTCGATGACCATGAACGACACCAAGAACGTGACGGTTGCTACGACCCAGAAACTCTATACAACCGGTTTTGACATGGGTGGTCTGGTCTTCGAGGCGGCCGATATCGTTAGTATCGTTCTGCATTTGAGTTATAAGACAAGCACCAATGCCCCAATCGCAGGAACGCACGACTCATTTTATTACACTCCACAGTTTGGCAGTGCAACAGCAACAACTCTAACGACCACTCCGACCTACCAGGGCTACGATCCTTCATTGACGAACATCAACACCACAAAGAACTTCGTATTGCCGAACATGTCGGCACAGAGCCTGAGCAAACTGGCACTGAACTACACCAATTCTAAGGCCGGCAATGTCTATATCGACAGGATCTGGGTCACGATAGACATGAAGCTGTCTACATATCGTAATATCACCCTTGGTGGGTCGACGAACCTCATCGCTGCCGACTCGTTCATTCCACTGAACAATATTGACGAGAACGCGGGGACGAACGCGACTAATGGTGCATACCACAAGCTGGTGGCGCTCGATCAATCGATCGCGAACCTCTATGGGGTCACTGTTGTGGACAGCGCTGGCAGTTATAATGGCACCAACGTGTTCCAGACCAAGAATCATCAAGTGATAATTAAGCCGGATACGACCGGACCTTCGGACACTACGACGGGCAACACACTTAGCTACCTTCAGACAATTGACACTGTATATTATCAGACTGGTACAGGCCAAATAATGCAAGTCAGTCACTTCAATGTCGGCGATTTGAACGGTCTGATCGTGAATGCTTCAATTAACTTGAGGTACAGGACTTCCGTTGCGGTATACAAACGGTGGTTATGTTGCCTATAGCTTTGATGGTGTCACATACACAAACACAAATACCTTGATCGTCGATCAGATCTCGGTGGAGATTTAACAACCTCATTCTCAATACCTGGTAAGCACACATTCGCGGAGCTTGCGAATCTGAGAATTCGATATAGCAACTTGGCATCAGCCGGAATCGTATATTTTGATGCTATTTGGTTAAACATTGTATCCGAGCCTACAGTCGCCATTTACCGCTGGATGGGCCTTAATGTCACGGATAACAAAATGCTGCCGGTCGGAAACGTCGGAATAACATCCTACATCAATGGCACCGACATAACAGCGTACTACCTCGGCCAGTCGGGAGTAGCTTCCGCCCCATCACAGGCAATCCTGAACTACCTAGGGAAGACCGAGACCAACTTCAACTGGACCGGAATGGATGGTTTCGTCAAGATACCGCTCCTGAGCGATGTGCTCAACAGCTCCAATGTCTGGAATGGCAAGGCATTCGACTACAACCTGGTATTCGTGTACCTTAATTCGGGAGGGTTGAACGTACTAAACAATAGCGCTGGAATATCGACCCTCTTCCTGCATTACCCAAACACGGTCGCGAATTCTTATACCAGCAATGTCACGTTCCAGGCATTATACGCACTACCAGAACTGTACCCACCATTCTTGGTTTCCAACCTCAACCCCTCTGTGGGCGATCTGGTGGATCTCACAGTGAACGTGACGAACTCGGGTGTCGCCACAGCCTATGATACACTTGTCCGCTTCAGTGACCTGACCACCGGCACGATAATCGAGGACCGAACAATTGCCTCAATCGCACCAGGTGATTATTCGAACATCAAGGTCCAGTGGACGGCATCTTATCCAGTGGGCGATCATGTGCTCAATGTGACGGTGAACCCGCTCGAAGCCATCTCGGAGCTGCACCTCGGCAACAACTGGAACCAGACAACGGTAACGGTCCTAGGGGTACCGGATCTGATCATTACTTCTAATCATATAATTGTAGATCCAACCTCACCAGTGGCCAATTCAACCGTGTCTATCCGCGCTGACATCATGAATGGCGGGGACAACATGGACCAGTCCGCTGTGGTCAGCTTCTATGACGTGTTCAAGAACGTCAGGACCCTGATAGGCAACTTCACCCTGCCGGCGATCCGCAGCGGACAGACCGGTGTGGCCATCATGACCTGGAACAACATGTTGCCAGGCGATCACAACATCACCGTGGTGATCGATGAGGAGAACGCCTTCTTGGAAGCATACAAAGGGAACAACCAGGCTGGCAAGGTCGTCCACGTTCTGGACTATCCAGACCTGGTGGCGACGAACCTGCAGTTCAAACTGACCAGCTCCGGATCTGTGGTAACACAGGTGTTCATAGGTGAGTCCGTCACCTTGACGGCGACCGTGATGAACGCCGGCGAGTCAAAGGCCACCAACTTCATGGTACGGTTCTGGCTTGGAACGACGAGCACCGGCATCGTGATCGGTAATGTGTTCGTGCCAAGCTTAGAATCCGGCGTCACCGCCGATATACGGACATCCTGGATCGCCAACGTCCTTCAGGATTCCTTGCATAACCAGAGCCGCATGATCACGGTGGAGGTAAACCCCTTCACCCAGGGCAACGACACTCCGATCAAGGAGACGTATTATGGTAACAACATAATTGCCAACTCGGTTCTCGTGATCGACAACCGGGCGGACATATGGTACCCGACGGGTGTATCGGTGAAGCCATCTGGCAGCACCAACTCCACTTCCTCCGCCGTTCTTGGCCAGTCGATCGATATAACGTTCACTATGGCCAACCAGGGCATGAAGCCCGCGAACGGGGCCATCCTGAACATCTACGTCAAGGACAGCGACAACTTCAAAACCCTGCTGATGACCACGACCAAGGACCTGATGGGCGGAGGTTCAGTGCAGGTATCGTTCCCGTGGGTCGTGAACGTCACCGCCGGCGTCTACTCATTGGTTGTGGAAGTCAACTCCATGCATGTGATAGAGGAGTCGAACTACACCAACAACATCGACGCCCGGAACTTCACCGTCAATGTGCCGAACCCGCTGATAGTGATCAGCGCGGGCGGCAGGACGGAATTCCAGCCCGGTGAGTCGATATACGTCTACGGAGAGATCACGAACGCCGATGGTAACTACGCTCTGGCCAACCAGTCGATAACCATCAGGCTGCTGGATGCGGGCGGGTTGCCCGTCGGACAGCCAGTTCCGACCAAGACCGACAGCAATGGAGCTTATAGCGGCTATGTCTTTGTGCCCACGGACCGGGCCGGTTCTCACTCGGTGAGCGTGACGTTGAACACCGGTGCGGTCTACTCGTCCGCGCTCCCGATCAACATCGTGGAGATATTCAAGCCCCAGTCGATACCGTTCTGGATCTTCATCCTCATAGCGGTCATCGTAATCGCGGTCATCATAATCTTCTCGGTATACCTGTACAAGTATGGGCTGGGAAAGATGGTGGAGTGCGGCGAATGCGGTGCGTTGATCCCGGAGAGCTCGAAGCGCTGCCCAAGGTGCGCCACCGAGTTCGAGACGGACACCGCAAAGTGTTCCGAGTGCGGCACCTGGATACCCGCGAAGTCGAAGGAATGCCCCGAGTGCGGCGCGAAGTTCATGACCGAGCCAGTGGAAGAGATATCCGAGGACGATTACATGGCGTCCATGAGGAGGCAGTACGAGGAGTACGTCAACGGGTTCCGGGAGCAGGCCAAGGCCGCCCTGGGCAAGAAGTACTCCGAGGAAAAGTTCATGGATTGGCTCAAGACCGAGCCGGCCTATATGCCCTTCGAGGTTTGGGTGGCCAAGCAGGAGGCGGACCGCAAGGTCGGTTCCATGACATGCCCGTCATGCGGCACCCTGAACCCGAAAGGGGCTACCATCTGCTCCAAGTGCGGCACCGTGTTCGACAAGGTCTCAGACATGACCCCGGCCGGAGATGCTGGGGAACAGAAGCCCTTCCGCAAGATCGTCAAGCGGTCGTCAGATCGCAAGGTGGTCTCGAAGAAGGTCGCACAGGAACCGGCTGAGCAATTCGTGGAACAAGCCCCACCAGAGGAACCGAAGAAGGAGTGAGCCTCGCCCTAAACTCTTTCCATAAACCCATTCCCCATTTTCTCTAAAAAACTACAGGCAGTGACAGCACCGGCTGTTCGGATGAGGGGCAAAATCGGCCTCCCTCTGTTTTGTGCTTGTGAAAAACGATTCTGATATGATCGGATGGGCAGGATAATCTTCAAAGATTTATGGATCGATCCAATGTAAGTTGCCTTAGTATCGGGTTCCCAACATAGAACGGTTAATCGTAACCATTCAAGCATCGTTTGGAGGGGCGATGGACCTTCCCAACCATCTCAAATGAAATCCCTTTTACCTGATTAAGTCAAGAGAGTCAGAAAAAATAGACCGAACCCAGGACCATTGGTCACTGGGGAAGGACTGGTTGCGTGGACGTCATCTTCTCCCGGATCTCCAACATGGCGCGCTCCGGGCTCTTGTAATAGGCTGAGATGATCCTCGCGACCTGCTTGTAATTGTCCACGCCGGTCTTCTTCATGTACTCTAAGATCTCGACCCGGCGTTTCACTTCGCGTTCCATCTCCCTCGGCGACCAGGACTTAATGGTCCTGACCTTCTCGAAGATGTACGAATGACCGGAATAGTTGAAGGAGTCGTCCGCCGGGTTCCAGCTGAAAACCGCGTTGGTGATCAGCTCCCCGGTCTCCGGGTCCATGCCCACGATCTCAGTAAGCGACTTGACCCTCCTGGTCATCTTGGTGCCGACCTTGACCTGGGCCTGGAGCATGACGATGTCCAATGCGGTCATCAGAGCCCGGGGCAGGTTGATCGGGTCGTTCTCCATCCTGTGCACCATCGCCTGGACATCCTCTGCGTGGAAAGTGGAATAGGAGGTCTTTCCGGTGGCCATGGCCTGGAAGACGACATACGCCTCCTTGCCTCTGACCTCACCGACCATCAGGTAATCGGGACGTTGCCTCAAAGCCGCGGTCAGAAGGTCGAACATGTCGACCGAACCGGTGCTGCCCGCCTTCTTGCCGCCGAATCCCTCCCGGGTCAGGCCGGGGATCCAGTTCTCGTGTGGGAGGTTCAGCTCCCTGGTGTCCTCGATACTGATGATCTTCTTCTGGGGCGGGATGAACAGCAGCACGGCGTTCAGCGTGGTCGTCTTTCCGGAAGCGGTACCACCGCATACCAGCATCGACGAGCCGAACTCGGTGGATATCCATAGGTAGGCCATCATCTCCGTGCTCATGGTCTTGAACTTGAGCAGGTCGATGGGCGTGAACGGGTTTTCCTTGAACCGTCTGATGGTGAACGACGAGCCTCTCTTGGTGACGTGCATACCGAGCGTCGCATTCAGCCTGGAGCCGTCCGGGATCGTTGCGTCCAGCATTGGACTGGCCACCGAGATGTGCTTTCCGCACTTCTGCGATAACCACACCACGAACGAGTCCAGTTCATCCTCCTTCTCAAACTTGACGTTAGACTTGATGGAACCGTACTTGCGGTGGAATATATAGAGCGGGATGTTGACTCCGTCGCAGGAACAATCCTCGACATTCGGGTCGATCATCATGACGTCGATCGCCCCATAGCCTATGAAGTCCCGGCGCAGGTAGTAGAGGATACGTTCTTTCGACAATGGGTTAGGGTTGACCTCGAACACCCGCAGCAGCTCGTCCGTTGCCTTGCGCAGGATCTCCATCTTCTCCTTGGGGGACTTCCTGACGGTCAGGTTGAGCGTGACGATGAGGGATGACTTCAGTATGTCCAGCAGGTACATCTCGTCATCGGACAGACGCGGTTCGATGACCTCATAGATATACTCGGAAGAGGTGTTGTCGAACTTGATGCGGACGAATGAATAGGGTTTCAGGACAGGGGTCACTTCGACCTCGTCCACATACTGCTCCGCTATCTTCGGCACATCGGTTATGACGCCGGTATCGAGCTCCATCGGCCTCGCCTCAGATCGCTGCAGGACCTTAATGGGTCGGCTCTTGACCTTCAGCAGGAATCCGAGGTACTTGCTGTTAAACCCCTGCATGGCAGTCAGCTTGACGCGAGGCTCGCGGTTCCTCTTGAGGACTTCCTCGATCTCGTCCTTTGGTTCTTTGCCGGCTTCCAATTCAGGCCCCTCCAAGTTTTGTCCCGATCAGCCCAATCAGGAGCATAATGAACGAATGCCTCAGACCATTGGCGATGCGGCCGTCTTGCAACACCCCCGCGAGTATCCCGTCACCAAAGGCGTGGATAACGACAGATATTACGAATATGAGCTGTATCTGCGGTATGATCTCGGTCTTGATGGTGGCTGGCATGTTGGTTATGCCGGCCGCTTCGGCGCCCGCGGCCACCTGCGCTCCAGCTTCCGCCATCTTCGGCAGGAAGGTCGCGTTAAGGATGAAGATCGTGGCCAGGAACACCGCGAATGCAACATAGATGACGACGGTGTAGGTAGACATTTCCAGGCTGCGCTCGCTCTGGTCGAGCATGCTCTCGCGGGCATCGTGGGCAACCATGCTGAGCACGTCCGCGACGTTACCGCCGGCATCGTTGGCCTTGATGATGATCGATATCATCCGGTTGACCAGCGGGGTGTCGACACGCTCGGCGAATAGCTTCAGCGCCTCGGCCGCAGGTACGCCCCACTCGATCTGCGCTGCCATGCGTTGGATCTCGGGCGTCAGCGGCCCATATCTCCCACGGGACGAGACCTTGATGGACTCGGCCAAGGTCATTCCGAACCGGCCCGCTTCGGCCACGTCCCTGAGGAAATCAGGAAGGCGGGCCTCGATGTTCTTGACCCTCTTGTGCTTGTATGTGGTGTAGAACCCGTACGGTCCCGACATGCCCATCAATCCCAGCGCAACGTAGTCGATCCAGTTCAGCGGCGTCTCCAGGCCGCCGATGGCGTCTAGGAATCCAATGAGGAAGAAGATAACGCCGATTACCACGCCGACGATTAAGGCAGTTTTGGTGTAGTCATGCTTTTCGGATCTGAGTTGCTTAAGGTCCATTATTTCCGGGTTCTTGTCAGTGGCCATTTGAGCACCTCACATCGTCGACTCCTTCGTACTGTTCCAGATGAAGAAGATGAAGCCGAACTGGGAAAATGGGACCATCAGTCCTACCACCAAGTAGAGCAGGGTTATCGTGGTCCCGGCGCTGCCACCACCACCTGGCACGATGGCCATAATGGCCATGATAACGATAAGGAACAGGGGGAACGCCACGACCACCGTGACGAACGATTCGGCCATCAGACCGAGGCTCTCCAGTTGCGCCCTGATCTCCAGCTTGTGCTCCTTCTCGAACTGCTCTGCCTTCTGCAGGAAGTATGGTTTCAGTTGACCGCCGGAAGTGGATGTGGTCACGACACCTTGCAGGAATTCCTGGAAGCGTTGTGAGGGTGTCCTTTGTGCGGCCTTGCCGATCGCGGTAAGGATATCGATGCCGAGCAACTCGGTATCCCTGGTGATCCATTCCGACTCCTTCTGTATCTCGCCATAGATCGGCTGGCGGGAGAGCTCTTTGAAAATGACATCGATGTTGACGTCTGCCGATGCCATCGCAGAAATGAAAGACATAGCTGGACCGATGCGCTTATCGATATCTCGTTTTCTTGTTTTCGTCTTCGAGCCAGGCATCGAATTCATGACCACATAGGTCATCATCGTCGGGACCAGAACGACCATCACGGAGAAGAGAACGGTCAGCGCCGGGTTGATGTTCAGCACCGCCAAGAATATGGCGCCAAAGAACACGCTGATCAGGACCGTGATCATTGCCACCAGCAGCGTGGTCATCCAAACGAAAGCGACGAACTCTTCCTGCCGCATCCGCATGTGCGCCTGCAACAATAGCGACTCCTGCTTGGGGTTGGGCTTGGCCCGGAGACGCACGATCTTACCCATCGTTCTCCAGCAGAACTCCTGGTACTTGGTGAGCTTGACATAGTCAGGGACTACGCCCTCGGGCAGCCTGATGACACGGGGGCCGAGCTCCTTCTTGTGCTCACCGATCTTCTTGGTCTTCATATAGGACTGCTTGCTCGTGTCCACCTTGGAGAACATATCCGAGATTTCAGGCGACATTCTTGCCAGCCTCCTCTGTGTCCTTCCTTATCCGGGCAAGCGTCTTCTCAGGATCCTTGTAATAAGCATTGGTGATGGCCCAGATCTTGCGATAGTCTATCATGTCCTTGAACACCATGTAATTGACGATCTCGATGCGCTTCTGGAACTCCGTCATCATCTCATCGTGCGTGAGCGACTTCATTTCCATGATCTTGTCGAACAGGAAGGAGTGACCTTTGTAGATGAATCGGTCCGTGGCTTGGTCCCATTCATAGACGGTGTTGGTAATGAGCTCGTTCGTCTCTGGCTCAAATCCGACGATCTCGATGACCTGCTTCATCCGACGCACCAGGTCGTTCCCGACCCGCACTTGTGCCTGGATCAAAACGTTGCGAAGAGCGGTAAGCAGGATCCTGGGGCAGTTGATGGGCGGGTTCTCCAGCCTGTTCACCATGGACTTGACAGAATCGGCATGCATGGTCGAATAGGTCGAATGCCCGGTCGCCATCGCCTGGAACATTATGTAGGTCTCCTTTCCCCTGACCTCTCCAACGATGATGTAGTTAGGACGTTGCCTCAGGGCGGCACGCACCAGGTCGAACATGTCGATCTCACCGGCCGACTTTCCGTCCCGGTCCTTCTCGCCGACCCCGGTACGGGTCATTCCCGGGATCCAGTTCTCATGGGGCAGGTTAATCTCCCTGGTATCTTCCATGGTGACGATCTTGGCTCCCGGCGGGATGAACAGTGCCAGCGAGTTCAAGGCGGACGTCTTGCCGGACGCCGTCCCCCCGCACAGGATCATCGATTCCCCGTTCTCGACTCCCAGCCAAAGGTAGGCCATCATCTCCGGGGAGACTGTCTTGTACTTCAGCAGGTCCACCGGGGTGAACGGGCGGTGCTTGAAACGTCTGATGGTAAAGGTCGACCCTCGGGTGGTGACCTCCCTAGAATATGTCGCCTGGACCCGGTGACCCTCGATGGTCGTGCCGTCCAGGATCGGGCTCGAAACCGAGATCTGTTTTCCGCTCCTCTGCGATAGCGTCACAACGAAGTTGTTAAGCGAATCCTCGTTGTCAAATATGATGTTAGACCGCACTGACTCATACTTCCGGTGGGAGATGAAGATCGGTATGTTGTAACCGTCGCAGGAGATATCCTCGATGTCGTCGTCGTTCATCATGACGTCGATCACGCCATGGCCGACGAAATCCCTGATGATGTAGTAGCCGAGCTTCTTCTTGGTTATCGGCTCGACCTTGATGCCCCTTGTCTGCACGAACGAGTCCACGCTCTCCCGGAGGTACTCTTCCTTGTCCAGCGAGGTCAGCTTCTCCCACTCGTAGCCGAGGGTGCGCTGCAAGGTGTCCTTGATCAGGGCCAGCAGGTCCTTTTCTTCCCGGTTCAGTTCCGGCTCGATGACCTCGTAGAGATATTCGCTGTTCTCATTGTTGAACGTGATCCTGATGTAGCTGTACGGTTCCTTGACGGGATAGGTCTCTAGGACCTCGATGGCAGAGCTCTTGAGCGGCGGGATGTCTGTGACATGGGAACCCTTCTGGAGACGTTTCTGCGCCACTGTCTTGGCGGATAGCATAACCTTGATGCCGCGGTTCGGGGCGACCTTCTTAAGGAAGCGCAGGTAGCCTTCCTTCGCCTTCTCCATGGTGCTCTCTCTGGACAGCTCCTGCCTCCTGCCGCCCCGAGCAATTGGATCTGCTTCTGTCGTCATTCTGGAACCTCATTAAACATTGATGTCAACCTGGACGAAGGCGCGGCTGAGCGTCAGCGTTCCCGTGTTGATGATCTTAAGGGTGATCATGTGGGACTTGTTCGGCAGGGTGGTGTCCGTCAGGACGTAATCTGTACCAGCTACCAGGGGGTTTGGGCTGCCCTGGGGCGTGGCTGCCGCGATCGTCTTGTTCATGAAGTCCATGTATGCCACACTATAAACGGTATTGAAGCTGAAGACGGTGGTGTTCTGGGCTGCCCCGCCCTCCGCCCAATGGGGCTCATACATCTGCGTGTCCAGGTAGATCAGGTTGATGTTGACCCCGGCGATCCCGGTCCCGGCCATCGTGGAGTTGGTACCGACGATGTCGATCTGGGTGAACTCGATGTTGACCATGTTGTTGTTCTTTGTCAGGGTCAGGGATGGAGCGGCCTTCATGGCCTCCCCCGCGTCCTGCTTGACGATAAGGGCGCCGTTCTCATATGCCAGCCACTGGCCAACGTAGTAACGGTTAGGCGCATAGAACTCCAGCTTTCCGCCCCCGGTCTCATTGAACATGACCTTTGCGGCGTTTGACGTGTAGTTGAAGGAGATGCTAGTCCCAGTGGTGCTTGTACCACTCGGTTTCAGGACGATCGCACCCGCAGTGGGCGAAGCGAACAGGGGTATCCCATCCGCACCCAGGGTCAACGGCTGGTAGGTGGTGACCATGCTAGTCCCGGTGACCTGAGCGTTGACTATCAGGTTGTCGACCTTCCCCTTGATCTCGCCCATCTGGTTCTGCACCTCGTTCATATGCAGGCGTTCGTTCTCCTTCATCCAAATCGGGATGTAGGTGTTTACGAACATGGACATGAAAGTTAGGAAGATCAGCAGGGCCATGATCGTGCCGATGACCGAAGCTACTCCCTCTTGGTCCCGGCGTAAGCATCGTGCCCGACTTGATTTGCTCAGAATCCTTTTTCTAAAGCCAATTTTGACCATGCTGGTTCCTCAAAATCGTATCGTGAAAGGAGCGGGTCGTGAGTATTTAAACGTTATGAGATGACTGGCTAATTGTGAAATCATGGGCGAAGACTGGACGATATTTCTATCTGCCCGCCCGTTCCGAACGCGCGCCTAATTTACTACGATGCGGCGGGGTAACCATTCCGTGTACCTGGAACACTGTCATGCCAACCTTTATAATGGTATTCCACTTTCTCTGACCGCCAAGCCGCAGTAACTCAGCTGGGAGAGTGCAAGGCTGAAGACCTTGAAGTCGCTGGTTCGAGCCCGGCCTGCGGCACTCCTTTTCATTTGCTTCTTTAGTATAGCAACAAAGGTTTGATATCGCCCGCACCGATAAGGTGCATGGTTAATATGCAGGTCAAGTCCTTCGAGATGAGTGTCATCGAGGCAAAACGTTTCTCCAAAGCAGGGGAACGCATCGCCAACATCCGCATCGATCAGAACAGTAGCATTACCCAGGTGGTGAGGGTTTCGGACGAGACCATCTCCGTTGATTTCCGTTTCACCGCCAACTATGCCGGGATGGGCTTCATCAAGATAGAAGGCCAAATAATCGGCGATGGAAACGCTAACGCCATCATGACGGAATGGGCCAAGGACGGCTCGATGCCGGTGGACGATGCGAACGTCGTTCACAACACCATCGTTTCGAACTGCCTGCCCACCGCGCTCCTGGTTGCCAGGGACATCAAGCTTCCCCCGCCTTTCCCCCTGCCCCACATCAATGTGCAGAAGAAAGGCACGATAAAACCGGGAAGTGGTGTTGAGGTCGCGTAGTCCTTTGAGATATCGCGACCGTTTCAACCTTTCCTTTTCGATCAAGTTGCTTTACCTTATGTGGTCTAGGGCGAATGAGCCGATCTGCAGCGCGTGCTTCGACGCGGTGTATCGGATATAGGCACGGGACTGAACTTCGCTGATACCCTGCACCGAGAAGAACGTCTTCAGCTGGTCGACCTTGAAGTCGATCATCCCGTCCATGATCGAGCCGAGCATCTGAATCTCCTGTTCGCCGTGCATTCCCTTCTCCACCGTGAACATGGAGACGGCCTTGTCGCGCTTGCGCTTTCCGCACAGCGGGGACAGGAACCGGAACGCAGTGTTCGGGTCGGAGTAGGCGATCAATGTGGAAATGGAGCGGAACGCCATGCGATAATATTCATGGCTCTCGCGGAAAGACTTAGTGATGGTCTCGACCGCCTCCGATATCTTCTCGTGATCGGTGGGCTCGTCGATATAGACGGTGTACTCGTCCTTGGAATCATCTCCCATGGAGCGGGAGAACGCGTCAATGTACCGGACCAGTCCCTTCCTTTCGTACTCATCGTACCCGGACAAAACGAACTTCATCTCTTCGCGTATGTCCTTGGGGGTCTTGTCTGTGATAACCCACAACGCCGGAATTCCCTTCTTCAGACCTTCCGCCACGAACGAATTGACCATGATCTCCTTGCCGACGAACGGTGGGCCGTGGACCATGATGTTGGAACCGAACGGTATTCCGCCCAGCAGCAGGTCATCCAGCCTCGTGTTGCCGGTCTTGACCTTGGCCTGAGTGGCCTCTAATACCCGGTCCTTCTCCCTCGCCTTGATCTCGTCCTCGATCAGGCCGGACTCGCGCATCCGGATCTCCTCGGCCTTGGTGTTCAGGAACCTTTCCTTGGCGCGGAGGTCCTCCTCCTTCTTCTGCACCTCGTTCCTGAGCTCCTCGATGCGCTTCTTCAGCTCCACCTCGTCGGTGCCGCTGAGTTCTTTCCGGGTCTCCTCGAACTTGCGCTTCTCGCCGGAGAGTACCTTCTCACGGTACATCATGTCCTCTTCTCGGCGGTTCAGCTCGTCCTCCTTGTACGTGACGACATCCCTGATCTTCTTCAGCTCGTCATCCTTCTCGCGTATCTGGATCTTCATCTGATCCAGTTCGCTCTCCATCAGGGCCGATTCCTTCTCCTTGACCATCAGCTCTTCGTACTTCTGGGATATCGCCTTCTCGATGTCTGGCTTGCCCAGATTGGAGATCTTGAGCTTGTCGTCCTTGAGCTTGAGGTCCATGGAGAGCCTCAGCATCTCCTTCTCCATGTCCTGGATGCGGTTGAGCAATTGCTGTTCCTTGAACCGCCATTCCGTCTCCTTCTGTCTGAGCTCGGTGTGGAACCGCTCCTCCAGGTTCGCCTCGACCTCCTTCGAGGTGTAGCTTGATGCCTCGCGTTGCCGGAGCTCAAGTTCCCTCACCCGGGTCAGTAGCTTAGACTCCTTCTCCTTGAGCTCTATCTCTTTCATGAGCAAGGACGATTTGTCCTCTGAAACGTTGACGAGTGACTGCTGGAAGTGCTGCTTGATCTCATCGTTCAGTTTCTGGAGCCGGTCCACCTCGAGTCCCAGGCGGTCCTTTGCCTCGATGAGCTCCTGCAGTTTTCGGCCCAAGTCGACCTCCACATCCTTGCTGGATGATTCTGAGGCATTGTCCATGAACGCTTCCGCCAGCTTCATCTTAAGGAGGCGCAGTTCATCCTCGTATTTCTTGAGCCGGTCATTGAGCTCGGCTATGTACTCCGAGCTTGCCTCGACCACTGCCACCTGTTTGTGCTCAGCGGCCGCCTGCTCCTCGGCACCTTCGTTCAACCATGATAGAAAATCGTCTCCTCCTTCCAACCAGGATTTGAGGTCCGTTCCGTCATTGGCTCCAGAGACTATGCTCGCATCGACGGAGGATTGCCCAGGGTCTAAACGGACCTCCTGTTGGGCGGCGTCTACTTTCTTACTAGCAGCCATTTTTGAACCCTATATGGTGAAACTTGAATAGACTCAGGACGCGCCAGCCATCTATATAAGATGTTCCTCGTGAAGTACAAACGGATAATAATGCAGTCCAGCGGATTTAACATACCTGGCAAGGCATTATTCGAGGATGGAAAAGGGTCCATGTCGATATCCGGTCCCGAGGAACATTACCGCGCCAGTTCAATCCAATGTACACGTTCCTCTGGTAAACTCCACCACTTTCGGTCGACCTCCAAAAAAGGATATATATTCTCCGACCTATCTTAGAGGGAATTGGGCTCATTGGCCAGGAGTCGGAGATGGAGAAACGCGTACACGTAAAGTTGGATAGGAACAGCGACTTCACGTTGCGCGAGGTCCTCAAAAAGATCGAGGAGATCCAGGCCGAGCACCCCGAATTGGACGTCTTTTTTGACGGCGATGACTATGCAATATGCAGCCGGCCCAGAAAGGCGCCGGAAAAGCAGTGAGAACGCATCATCGATCGATGTGATTCTTTAAGTTTGAAATACTAGATTCCTATGTAAGCGGGGGTTAAACTTTGGCAAAGAAAAGCGAAGTGTCCAAGAAGACTGTGATGAAGGAGAAGGTCAAGCACATTGACTTTGACAACATTTCGACCGTCAAGGACCTGATGGAGGCCTACAAGGACAGCTCTATACAGAGTCGCGCCCTGGCCACCTGCGGAATCGCTTACGAGAAGGCGCTGAAGGACCCCGCAAGGCCGACCATAATACTTGGTCTGGCAGGACCGCTGGTAGCGGCTGGTCTGAGGAAGGTCATCGCGGACATGGTGAAGTACGGCATCGTCGACGGGATCGTCACCATCGGCGCCATACCATACCAGGACTTCTACCAGGCCCAAGGTTACTCACATTACAAGACCTCCCCGCGGGTCGACGACCTGGCGCTCAGGGAGCTGTTCGTCGACCGGATATACGACACTTTGGTCGACGAGGACAAGTTCCGCGAAACGGACGCGGTCATAGGTGACATAGCAGAGAAGCTGGAGCCCCGCGGCTACTCGTCCAGGGAGTTCATGGAGGTCCTCGGCGACCATGTCAAGGACAAGAACTCGATCCTCTATAACTGCCGCAAGTACGGTGTCCCGATGTTCGTCCCGGCTCTCAATGACTCGAGCATCGGCATCGGTCTCACCGGCCTGTACCAGAGGGCACGCGCCGCTAAGAAGCCGTTCATGCACATGGACCCGATCCGCGACAACTGGGAACTGACCCAGATGAAGATCAAAGCGGAGAAGACCGGCGTCATTTACATTGGCGGCGGGGTCCCCAAGAACTTCATCCAGCAGACCGAGGTCATCGCGGAGACGTTGGGCTACGACAAGGGCGGCCACCACTACGCCATCCAGATCACCATGGACGCACCCCAGTGGGGCGGGCTGTCCGGCTGCACCTTCGAGGAGGCACAGTCATGGGGCAAGATCAACCGGGACGCGAACAAGTCCGTCGCCTATGTCGAGGCGTCGATCGGTTTGTCTCTCCTGGTCGGCTACATCCTGCAGTCCGGGGCATGGAAGGGCAGGAAGAGGCTGAAGAACACCTGGGACGAGGACATGCTCACATCGGTGAAGCAGGTATCGCTCAACATCGAGAAGAAGTAAACTTCTTCAGGCCTCCGGGCCTGTTTCCATCTTTATTCTAGGACGATCATGAAGGAACCACGCAGACTTGGACGGGCGACAATCGCCATCTACAACTCCTACGACCCGAACAACTTCCGCGAGGCCCACCGCCGCATCCTGGCAAGAGCGGGGCCATTGACTTTGGCGTTCGACTGCAACCTGGTAACGCTTGGCTTTCCGTTCCCCCAGGACCTGACAACGCCGCAGGAGATCGCCAACTGGGTCTCGACGACCACTTCGATCGGCGAAGACGGCAGTTACCTCAAGGACGTGACCTCCAAGGGACGATTTTCGACCGTCGCCTATCCGGGCAAAGGCTTCCAGCCGCAGCTCGGGGAGGTCGTTCTGACGACCTGTAACCCGGACAAAAAGAAGAAGCGCTCGGTGGACGAGGTGGTCGACATGCTGCTGAACGGCAGGAGCATATGCCTGGTCTTCGGGGCCGGTCCGAAGGGCGTCCCCAAGGACATCCACGATATGGCGCCCAACCACATGGACATTACCTTTGGCGAGTTCTCGATGGAGACCTGCACAGCGCTCGGGGCGTGCGTAGCGGTCATCGCGCACAAGGTCCACGACCGGACGAAAAAGGACTAGAACGACATCTTCTCTTATTCCAGGTCGATGGGCTTGAAAGCGCTCATGTTCTCGCTTCGGATCACCCTTCCGAAGTTGTTTAGGCGTTCCAGCGAACGGTCCAGGTCAAATCGTTGGTAGCGTTTCCTGCCCAGCTCTGCCTTGATATCCTGGACGGTGACGTATTCCTTTCCCAGCTGCCTTGAGATCTTGCGCACGTAGGATAGTAGAATGAGGTCGTTGGCGTCGAGCTGGCCTGCCACCTGTGAGCGCACACCCTTCCCCCCATACGATCTTTTTCCCGGTCTGAAATGGTCCTTGCGTGTGTCCAGGAACTCGCGGTAAAGCTGGAAGAAGGTCTCCTTGCTCTTGGAGAACGCAGAATCGTCGATCTCCTCTTTGCCTTCTAGACGACAAATGGCCATCGCCAGTTTTGTTATGGCATATCGGTCGATGGGCAGTTCCAGTTCCACCGATTCCGGCTCCACCTGCTCCTTGACCAGCCGCATACCCGCCTCGATCTCCTTGACGGCGGAGAGCTTGATCACCGGGCGGAGCATGAGCGAATAAAGCAGATACTCCAAGACATCCAGGTTCGCTTCCTTCTCTACCCCTATCTTGTGCGCGTTGACGATCGTGGTCGGCACCTGCACAGGCAGCGGGTCGGCCACCGGGTTCATCACCGTAAGGAAATTGAACGATGTTTCCCTTGACGACGTCTGGCCAAGCTTTTCCTGCAATGCCTCGGTCTGTTCTTCCTTCTCGATTATGTCGAACCGGTAAAGGTCGCTCTTGCCGGTGAACTCGATGGGCAGGCTGTTCCTGAGCGTCGACCTTAGGTCCAGAAGGGGTCCCTTCTTGGTCGAGAGGCAGATCGACTGGGCACCGATACCGCCATTGCCGTAGACGTCCGGCGGGCAGGATAGCAGCTGGAGCGCCAAGGATTTTCCCAGGTCATCGTACTCCGCATCCCGCCATTGCTCGGTCAGGAAGTACTGGAAATCCTTAGCGTCTATCCTGGGGCGGGGCATACGGAGCACGCCCTTCTCCGCGCTTCTCACTTCACGATAGGAAGCTTTGTAGGAAGGAAAGACAGACCCGTCCTCGATCTTGATCCCCGCCCATCGCAGCGGGCCTACGTTCAGATTGACCAGTTCCCCCTCGTTGAGCTGGATGTCCTCGGGGACGTAGTAGAAGCTGTCGGAGTAATGCTCGGAGAATGGTGAACGTCTCAGCTTGATCACGCCGCTGGCCACGAACTTGACCCAGCCAGCATGTCGATCCGGTCGCATCAGCTCCCGTTCGAAACCGGCGAACTCGGAGCCGAGCGTGCGGGAATTAAGCGAGATCCGTTTCATTTCAGTAGTTCTCGTAGTGGACGCCCAGTGATGATATTCCGACCCCGTTGCCCGCGGACACTTGGCCGACGACCTTTGCCCCTTCGCCCAGGATCTGCAACGCCTTCTTGACGTTCTCTTGCGGGAGCACGATGCCGTAGCCCATACCCATGTTGAAGGTCTTGTACATCTCCATCGCGCTCACCTTGCCTAATTCTGATATCATCTCGAACACGGGCTGAGGCTTGATCGGATTAGATACCTCGAAGAGCACATCCTTCTTCAAGCGGACGAAGTTCTTCAGACCGCCACCGGTCACATTGACCATGCCATGGACCGTGACCTGATCCACCAGTTCCACCACCTTCTTGACATACAGCTCGGTCGGCGTTAGCAGTTCTTGGCCGACGGTCTTCCCCAAACGGTCGAACTTCTGGTCCAGTTTGACCTCAGCGGATTCAAGGACCTTCCTGGCCAGCGTCATCCCATTGGAATGAATTCCGGATGACCTGAGCCCGATGATGGCGTCGCCGATCTGGACCTTGCTGCCGTCGACGATCTTCTCCTTCTCCAGCCAGCCCAGTGCGGTTCCTGACAGGTCGACACCCCTGACGATCTCGGGGAGGACCGCTATCTCACCGCCGACTATGTCCACATTGCACTCTTCTGCGGCCTTCTCCAGGCCTATGCCGATCTGCTCGGTGATCCTCTCGTCCGGCTTGTCTATGGCGATATAATCGACGAACGCGAACGGCTCGGCGCCGACGCAGATGGTGTCGTTGACGTTCATGGCTATGCAGTCGATGCCTACCGTGTCCCACTTCTCCAGTGCCTCGGCGATGAGAAGCTTCGTCCCGACGCCATCGGTGCATAGTGTCAGAATGGTGCCGTCAAAATCGATCAGGCTGGTGAACTGTCCCTTGATGTCGATGACCCTGCCCTTGCCGGTCCTGCGGTAGGTGAGCTTGTTGACAAGCGAAGCGATAGAGCGGGACTTCTGTTCGATGTCGACACCAGCGCGGGCGTACGTCCAGTCGTTCTTGGTCATGGAAGGCACCGAAGGTAAATCGGTCCGGCGTCTAAATAGTCTTTCATGGCAACCAATCACGCAGAAATATCCACACTCGGCGACGTCTGATGACAAACGTTTTATCCCGGGATTGCATCGAACAGACGTTATGTCCAAGAACTGGCTCTCGGCCCGCCGTAAGGACTTCTTCTACCGTAAAGCGAAGCAGCTGGACTATCGCAGCCGGGCCTCCTTCAAACTCATCCAGATCGACGACCGTTTCCACATCATGAAACCCGGGTACGTGGTAGTGGACCTGGGCGCTGCACCAGGAGGTTGGCTGCAGGTCGCCTCGGAGAGGGTCACCGAGTCCGGCCACGTGGTCGGAGTGGACCTGCAGAGCATCGCACCGGTCGACGGGATGGTCGAAACGATCCGTGGCGACATCAGGAAGCCCGAGACGGTGGAAAAACTGCTGTACATGATAGCCGGTAAGGCCGATGTCATCCTTTCCGACATGAGCCCCAACATATCCGGTGCCTATGACACCGACCAGGCCCGCTCCGTCGAACTGTGCGAGTATGCGCTCGTGTTCGCCCAGAAGACCCTGGTCGATAACGGCACATTGGTCATGAAGATCTTCGAGGGAAAGGACACCAAGGAGTTCGTCCTTGAGGTTAGGAAGTACTTCGATAACGTCCGCATGTACGCTCCGAAGGCTTCCAGGGACAGCTCCTCCGAGGTCTATATCATCGCCAGAAGGTTTAGAGGAGCAGAGCACGTGGAGCTCCCCAAGGAAAGGGACGACAACTAACAAAATTCCGCAATGGTTAAAGGAGCGGAGCGGGGTATCGCTCTTTATGTTGACGTACATCACCGTCACGTTCAGTTCCGAGGGTAGGCGCCCTTCCGAGATACTGGACGCGCTCCGGAACCTGGGTTTTGAACCGACCAAGGGTAATTATGATGGCATTTTCAAATGGGATAAGAACGCCACCATTGACGATACTATCTACCTGGCAGACAAGGTGCACGCGACGATGAAGGGGATGAACGTCCTCCTGAAGTTCGAGACCGTATCCGAGCGGGACAACCCCTGTGAAGAGTGAACCGATCTGTGCAGGGGGCGTGTCCAATTAGAAGTGGCAAGATCGTTTGCATCGGCCAGAACTATAGGGAGCACATCAAGGAGCTCAATAGCGAGTTGCCTGCCGAACCGGTCATATTCCTCAAGCCCACGTCGTCGTTGATCGGCAATGGAGACGACATCCTTATCCCCGATGGCGTCGGAAGGGTCGACCACGAGGTCGAACTGGCTCTGATCATCGGCAAGACCGGCAAGAACATTCCGAAGGAGAGAGCGATGTCGCACGTTTCCGCCGTGGCCGTCTTCAACGATGTGACCGCCCGGGACATCCAAAGCTCGTATCGCAAGGCCGGGTTGCCTTGGTCCTTGAGCAAAGGAATGGACACCTTTGCGCCGATGTCTGAACCGAAACCACTTGCGGCGGCACATGACATCCACGATCTGGAGATCTCGTGCCGAGTGAACGGGAATGTCAGGCAGAACAGCAGCACGTCCATGATGATCTATACGCCGGAGGAGCTCATCGCCTTCATCTCCAAGTGGATGACGCTGGAGGAAGGGGACATCATCGCCACTGGAACACCTAGCGGCGTGGGGCCGATAGTGCCGGGCGACATGATCGAGATGAGGATCGAAGGGGTAGGAACGCTTACCAACCCGGTTCGGGCCAGACTTTAATCCCAGAAACGTTTGGTCTTCGCATAGTTGATCTCGGCGCTGAGGATCTCCCTCAGGAAGTCATCCTCACTGTCGAAGAACCCGGCCAGCACCCTGGAGGCGGTATCTGGGCCGATGCCGCGACCGGCGAGCGCGGTCATCGCCTTCTTGCTGTTCTTCATCACCAGGCTGGCATTCTTGAACAGCTTGCGCAGTTCCTTCTCTTCGTCCTCGGTTAGGTTCTTCTTCCTCACCAGCTTGACTAGGTCCTTATTGTAAGGATTGAGCGCCGCGATCATGTGTCCCCCGCATTTCGGGCAGACAAGCGTCTTTGGCGCCTCGCGCACCCGGAGGCGCCACTGGGAGCTGCAGCTCAGGCAGGACATGTGCATCTGCTCCTCCTCCAGGCGTTTCTTGAGCGCCATCAGTATAGAGTGATCGGCACGCTGGGGCGTTATCAGCTCTTTCGAATGCGACAGCCCGGCCCGGCCTATCGGCGTGAGTCCGCAGACCTGGAACTCCAGGTCGCCGCTCTCGATGCGACGGACGACCTCCACCGTTCCGTCCAGATCGAAGTCCTCCCACAAGACCCTTGCGATCGCCTCGTCGAATATCGGGCTGTTCTCGTACGCCTCGACCAATCGACCGAAGTTTACGCTCTTGTAATCCGCATCCTTGTCCACGGCGCCGAACTTCTTCGCTACGTAGACGAAACGCCACCGTAAATGGCTCGAGTTCTTTATGACCATCCTTACCAGCGATTCGACGGTATCTGAGCGGATGCCCTTCAACGTCTCGATGATCATGTCCGGCTTGATGTCCCGAGGTAGGTCGAGGATGATGCGGTACGGATCGGTCGTGACTCCTACGGACTCCCCCAGCCGGGCGGTCAAAAGGATAGAGAGCATCTTGGACAGCGTCTCGTTGACCTTTGTGCCAAAGCAGACATTGAGGATCGCGAGGCGCTTCCCTATCTCCAGTGTCACCTTCTTATCCGTAGGCATGGGGAACTTGGCCCGCTGCTCGACGAAGTAATCCTTGACCGCCTTCACCGAAGCCCCGTCCCCATTGTATTCGGAATAATCCTCTAACCGGCGAAGACGGCCCACCTCCTGTGCCACGTCGTACGGGACAGGGATGTCCTCCCCCACCCACGAAGGGATGGAGCCGATCTCTCGGACCTGTTCTACCAGCAGCTCGTCCTCTCGCACTTCCACAATTCTCCAGGTCCGACCACGTGTTATGAAGGTGGCATAAGGTTCTGCGAAAGAGACCACGAACGACTCGTCAAGCGTGCCTACGATCTTACGGCTGGACAGTTCTCGGATCATGTACGTCCGTTCGTCCGGGATCATCGAAATGTTGTCGTAGAAGTACTTCCGGCCCCGCGCAGACCGGCGGTATTTATCCCGGTCGACGAAGACCAGGCCGATCTTTTGGATCTGGTCGAGCACTTGGTCGAATTCCTCCCGGGTGAGGTCTCGGAACGGATAGGTGCGGACACAGGCCGCATATGCGTCGTCCTTGTTGACCTCGCCCTGCATCGTCATGGCGACCAGCTGGTTGGCCAGAACGGTCATCGGATTGGGACGGACAAGCAGTGGTTCCAGTTCTTCGTTCAGCGCTTTACGCGTGATTACCAGCGATTCAACTATCTCGTCCGGGGAAGAAGCGACAATGGCACCCTCCGAGTAAGCTCCGACCTGATGTCCCGCCCGCCCCATCCTTTGGATCAATCTAGCCACTTGGCGAGGGGAGTTGTACTGGATGGCGTAGTCTGCTGAACCGATGTCGATGCCCATCTCCAGCGAGGACGTGCAGATCAGTCCCTTCAGCTTCTCTGCCTTGAAGTTCTCCTCCATCTCGATACGGGTCTCCTTCGACAGCGAGCCGTGGTGGACGCCGACCGAGAACTCCTCATCCCAGATATGGTACCGGGCGGCTAGCGCTTCAGCCGTGTCTCGGGTGTTGACGAAGAGTAGGGTGGAGCGATGGTCCTCGATCATCTTCCGGCAGCGCCGCATGCATGCTGTGAGCTGGGCATCGCTCTGCAAGGTTCCGGCAAGATCACGGTCCTCGTCGGTGACCTCCGGGTATTGTACCGACAGCCGCATTTCCTTAGCGATCTGGGCTTTAACAATGGTCACCGAACGCTTTGAGCCCCCTAGGAAGTTGGCCACTTCCTGGATGCTCCCGACGGTGGCAGATAGCCCGATCCTTTGAAAATCCCCCGCCAGAAAGACCAGGCGTTCCATTGCGATGGAGAGCTGAGCGCCGCGCTCGTCGTTCGCCAGCTCGTGTATCTCATCGACAACGAAGAACTTCACATGCGCAAGGTGCTGCCTCAGGTTCTTACCGGTGAACATGATCTGCAATGTCTCCGGCGTCGTGATGAGCACGTCCGGTGCGTACTTGGACTGGTGTGTTCGTTCCGATTGGGGCGTGTCGCCGTGACGGACAGCTACCCGCAGGTTAAGGGCGTCACCGAACTCTTCCAGACGCCTCAGCATGTCTCGGTTCAACGCCCGTAACGGCGTGACGTAGATGCAACGTATGCCCTTCCCCTCGGTGGAGATGAGCTTGTGGAAAATGGGTAGCATCGCTGCCTCGGTCTTGCCGATTCCGGTTGGTGCCACAAGAAGGATGTTCCTACCCGCCAGTATGTGTGGGATGGCCTCCATCTGGGGCCCGGTGGGCATGCTGATTTCCTTGTCAGAGAGGACCTTCCTGATCCTCTCGTCCAGAAGCTCGAATACCATGGTAACTGTCCAGGATGACCTGCTTAACGAAAGTGCATCGATACTTGAATCTTTGCGACAGAACACCGAAAATGGCCATTCCTTTCAGGACAAGAATGAGGAAAATTGTGGCCGGTCAGTGACCGGCATTAGCGTTTACTTTTTCTCGTCTGTTGCGGCGGGAGTTGCTGGTGCAGGGGCAACAGGTGCCTCGGCAGGAGCAGGCGGCAAAGGCTCAGTGGCTTCCAACATCATCTCCGAGATGTCCATAACCTTGATCTTGGCGCCGATCTTCTTAGCGCCCTGCTGTAGATTGACCACGCAGAAGGGGCAAGCTGTTGCCAGGATGTCAGCTCCGGTTTCGACGGCCTCTTTGACCCTCTCAGCCGCAATGTTTACCGCCATCTCGTTAAAGGCCGATTTGTAGCCGCCTCCGGCGCCGCAGCATCGGGAGTCCATTCGGGTGTGCTTCATCTCCACCAGTGTGACGCCCGGGATCGCCTTTATGCATTCTCGCGGCGCGTCGAACACCTGAGCGTGGCGTCCCAGGTGGCACGGATCGTGGTAGGTGACCTTTGCATTGATCTCCTTGGTGAACTTGAGCTTCTTGTCCTTGATCATCTTCTCGGCAGCCTGCGAAAAGTGCTGCACAACGAATGCTGGGTTAGAGTAGTACTTGCCGTAGTCGTGGGAGGAGGTCTTGTAGCATCCGGCGCAGGTCATGACCATTGACTTGGCACCCATGGTCTCAACGTGGGTGATAGTATGCTCAGCGAACTCGGCGGTGAGCTTGGTCTGTCCGGTCCTGAGCGCCGGTGACGTGCAACACCATTCGTCTTCTCCCAAGATATTGATGGTGGCGCCTCCTCGACTCAGAACGGTGACCCCTGCCTTGGCGAGATGTGGTGTCCGGTACGATGCGGTGCATCCAGCAAAGAACAATATGTCAGGCTGCGGCGATCGTGGTATCTCCTTGGGGAACCATGCTCCGCGCTTCTCCATCGGTTCATCGTACGGGTTACGTTTCTCTTCCAGTCTCTCCCGGATCTTGACATGCGCCGGCAAAGGTCCATAGCCCTGCTCGTGGGCCCACTCCCTTACCACTTCCCAGAACTCGGCGAACTCGATGCTGACGTGACAGACCGTATGGCATCTGGCGCATCCAGTGCATTGATACAGCGCGTCGATGAACTCCTGGTCCAATTTGATCTTCCTCCCCAACAAGGTGTCCAGAGCGTTCCTCTTGGCTAGCGCGCTCAGGTAGAAGACCTTGCCCCTAGGGGAGTTCGACTCCCAGCGGTTCTGATTATAAGTATCGCAGACCTGGACGCAGTATCCGCACTGAAGGCATGCAGCCATATCTCTTTCAAGGCTTTTTGGTAACTTGACCATTCAAATACCTCTTGAACACCGGGCGGTATCAGATAAGAGAGCCGATAGCCGTTGGTAGGTTGGAGTAAGCATGGAGGACGGATATAAAAATCTGCTGACGGACCGTCCCCTATACCTTGTTAAGAGTCATGTGGCTTCGCCTCGGGCGGTGGGACCAAAGGTTCCTTTATCCTTCCAATATCGGAGTGTAAGCGTACCAGCTGCCATCCGTTTTCAGCATGAGCAAGGATGACTCAAGGAGGATCTTGTGCTTCTCTTCGATCTTGGTAAGGGTAACAAGAATGTTCCTTACTCTCTGGTCATCGACCAACGCGGCTGCATCCAGGTACATCTTGACGGAGGCGATCTCCACGTCCAGCCCGATTTGTACCGCCCTGATCTCATCCTGGGCAGTGAGGCAGGTGCCCTCCGGAGGGAAAGGGAATACCTTCTTTGGAATGATGTCCAGGAATTCCTTCTCCGGTTCGATCTCATCGAGGTCCAGGTCTGGTGAAAGGTGCCGCATCACTTCCTCTATTGTTTCTTTATGCGTTCGCTCGTCAGCCCCCAGTGATCTCATGAGGGCCTTGCCGTTCTCATCTGCCACACAAGTTGCCACTTTCGAGTAGAACTGGATGCCGAATATCTCGATCTGCCGTGCGGCCGAAAGGATGGAGAGGATGGTCGGTGCGTTGGATTCCATAAGCTCGCCGTTATCATTCGGGCTTGTCATATTTCTAGCTTTAGAATCTTCATGGGCAGGGATTCGCTGGGAAGGTTGATTGGCGGTCCGCTTCAATTGTTGACCAATGGTCGGCCCCGACCCTTCCGCGGGAGATGACCCAGGCTGAACATGGGAGGTGGTAATGGCATACCGCCCGGTCTCTAATGATGAGGCGGCCGAGCTCCTGTAGTTCAATGGACCGACGAGATTGCAGCAAAATATCGGAATCTTTGCTGCAATACCCTTTCTATTTAAAGAACCGCTCATCGACATGCTTCTGATTCGCATGGTTCGTTTTACGGGCTCTCCGGCGCAAGCGTCCGGACCGGGATAATATCCTCCTTGTGTTCAGTGGCCTGGACTTCTGTCAAGAGCATGAGTCCAACCAAGCGACCCGGAGGCTAAAGGAAAGGTAACCAGCACGGCCATGGTGGTGAGGAAGGGAAAGACCAGCAGATCAAAGATTCCTCCATCGTTCCGGGCGGCATTGTCCTACTTTCTGTCGGAGGCAAAGTCCGGCCGACGGGAGGTGCTGGCTGCCAAGGACTTCTTCTTCGACCAGAGCTCACTGACCGGGAAGTCGTTCCTGATGGAGAAACCTCCGCCCCTCCGCCAATAAGGAGAGACACCGAGTGATCATTCCGCTATTGATATTCAATGCATCACCCCAGCAGTTCCAGTCGAACTGCTTCATCGAAGGCCTGGCGATCCGGGTGCTCATCATCTTCACGATCGGGACCTGGGTCACACCGATCTACCGTTCCAAGCCGAGCCGATTGCTCACCTTCAGCAGTGTCGCCATTGTGGTGCTTGCTTCATCCTGCCCTACACCCCGGTCGGGCTTCTGTTCCAACTGATCCCACCCCCTCGAGTTCTATCTGGCATTGATAGGGATCACAGCGGCCTATCGGGTTCTCGTCGAGATTGTTAAGTATCTCTCCATCATCATTACTTGAAATTGGGTATTGAAAAATAAGACCAGGAAAGGGTTTCCGCGTCACTTCTTCGACTCTTCGATCGTTGGCAGCGTCCACTTCGAGTCGGGCTTGGCAACCCTCACTCTCAGCAGTCTCATCCTCGCCGCCATGAAGATGCATAGGACTATGACCGCCAGACTGACCATCGAGATGATCACGGCCATGTTCGCATCCAGCAGGAAGAATTTGGTATAGTCGATGCCGATCGAGGTCAGGATCGGGTCGATCGTGCTCTCCCCCTTCGTGATGTGCGCCCCCATGGATCCGTGTCAATGTGGTCAGGGTGAATCCAAACACCGCTAAGGCGGTGTAGAACAGCGCGAAGCCTCCGGAGGTCCAGAGCCTCTTTCCGACCTCCAGCCTGACGATAACCACCATGCTCCAGATGCCTGTGATCACCACTGTCAGCAGGATCTTGTTTGCCGTAATGGGGTCATTGAACAGGATATCGAACGATGTCCTTGAGCCCATGCCAGTGTAGGCTGACAGTAGCAGGGCGAAGACGCCGAAGAACGCGCCCATGATACCGGCCGCTTCGGTATAGCCCCTGATCTTAACCGACATTCGCGAGAACACCCCGCCTCGGCCAAAACGGATGACTATTTGGCACAGGAAGGTGACCCCGATGCCGATCATGGCCATCGCCAGGAAACCGACATGCAGCTCTGCCGTCAATGTATGTAGAGCGGACATGTCGGCCATCAGCTTCCACCTCCCATCTTGCGCTTCCTGACCATCAGGATCAGCACGGTAATGACGGAAATCGCTGCGACTGTCAAAAGCAGCAGAGCGACCACGGTCCACTGCCATGCGTTCTGGTCAAGGGTCCGGGCGGCTGCGTTCGATACGATCATCGTCCTTTGCGCGTAACCTGAAGGTACCGTCCGCACCGGCGGCCGTGATGTTGATCGTGTGCAATCCGTCGGAATACTGCGCTGTGTTCCAGGTCCACTCATAAGGTGCGGCGGTCAAGTTCGAAATAATGACGCCATCGATTCGAAGCACTGCATATGAGATACCAGCCGTGTTTACCGGGTTAGCGTTGATGCTCACGGTCCCGACTACAGAGATTCCAGGAATCGGGTTGGTTATTGTTACCGACGTGTTGCCCTGGCTTCCGCCGATTCCCCCAACATTGAATGTGATACCCTGCGTGAATATCGTTGCCGAGCTGGAACCTGCCCCGGAATAGTACGCCTTCGAGTACAGCGTGTGACCGCCGCTCGCGGGGGCGGTCAGCGTCCACATGAACGAGTTCTGTCCCGCGGTGGCCGCCCTCTCATAGTAGTTGTTCGTCGCGGTCCCTGAAGGGTCAGAGACAATTGTCCAGCTGTCAACGGAAGGCAGGGAGGATCCGCTTAAGGCCGAGATGATCATGACCCCGTAAAGTCTGCCCACTGTAGCCCCGCCAGTCACATTGACCCAGACGGTGACTTGTTGTCCTGGTGTCGGGCTCATGGGGCTGCCCGCCATCGTGACCACCGCCGACCCGGTGGTGTGCTTGCTTGTACCGGCACAGCCGATCTCCTGGTTTCCGGCGCCCTCTCCGCCACTGTGCGCCAGGATAGGGGTGGTCAGCACGACCGCTGCAAACACGACCGCTAATATTGTTAACCATCTTGTTTTGATCATTTCAAAGCACCTCCCTTGGTGTTGTACTCGGCTCGGGTGGTGTGCATGGCATTTAATTGTCCTCCTTCTCGATCATCCTGGGCTCACTCCAGGTCCGTAGGTTGCCGTCGTCTGCCCCCGGCCGAAGCCTCCATAGCTTGGACAACCTGATCTGTGCCAGTCCCATGATAAACGCCCCAATCCCCATCAATGCCACTAGCACCATCAGCCAAGGTTCGAAATCAAAGGGCTGGGTGTAGTCAAACCCGACCATCTTCAGTATCGGTTCGATGGAGCTCTCGCCCTTGGTGATGTGTCCTCCCATCGATCCAGTCAGTGCGGTAAGGCCATAGGCCCCTAGTGCCAGGAGCGTGTACAATCCGGAGACCTCAAAGGAGGTCCAGAGCTTCCGTTTGAATGCTAACCTGAACACCACCACGGCAGTCCACAGTATCGTAGCGAAAATGGTGAACATGACCTTGTTCCGGGTGATCGCAATGTCCAGTATCTGGTTGGAATTTCCATATGCATCGTATCCAGTGAATCCCGAAGCCACCAAGACAATGACCCCCAGGATCGCCCCGACGATCCCGGCCGCTTCGGTGTAGCCTCTGATAGAGCGAGCCCAACGGACCAGGACTGGCGGCATGTGCTTCTCCCAGGAGATCGCCATCTGGCAAAGGAATGTCAGGAATATTCCTGCGAATGCCAGGGTCAGGAACCCAGTGTGCAGTTCCGCGGTCAGGGAATGTAAGGCAGACATCGCTACCATATCACTTCACTCTCCTCATTTTCGATCGGCGCAGCATCAGCACCGAAGCTACCATGAAAACCACTCCTCCCATCAGAAGCAGGCTCCCCCCAATGATGGTCGCCTCCCATCGAGATAGGTTCGAACTGACTGGCTGCTGAGCCCCGTGGCTGACCGTTATCGTCGTTTCCGCAGATGTGATTCCACCCGGACCCGTTGCAGTCAGATTCAGTGTATGCTGGCCATCGGTTAGCACAGTCGTATCGATGATGAATGAGAAAGGCGCCACGGTCTTGTACCTGACAACCGTCCCATCCACCGCGAGGGTAACATTCGTGACTGAGCCTGTTACGCTCACCGAAACCTCGGTCGAACCGGTCTGTTGCACGATCTGGAGAGGAGATAGCATCGGAGGCGAGGTCGTGGCGTTGGCAAACGTGGCGGATAAAGATCGGGAGCCCATCAGATCCATCGTATCATAGGCTGTGACATTGATGATATGGCTTCCATTCATGTAGGGCGATGTGTCCAATTCGAAAACAAATGGTCCGACGGTCTTGTTACCCACGATTGTCCCGTCAACAGACATGGTAACGAAATTGACTGCGTTAGTTCCAGCCGTCACAGTGGCATTCACGGATATCGTACCGGTCAGAACCTGCCCATCACTTGGGGATGATATCTGGACCGACGGCGGGTTGGTGACAACCACTCCGTTCGAGATCGTTACGGTGATGGTGTGAGAGCCACTATTCGAATTGGCATCGGTGGCCATGACCGTTAAGGTATGGATCTCGTTGGAATATTGGCTAGTGTCAAGGGCGAAGTCATATGGTGAAGTGGTTTTCGTCTGGATCGGCACGCCGTCCACGCTGAAGACCGCCTGGGTTATGGGCGAGGACATCGGACCGAGGGTCACCGTGGAGTTCACTGTCACATTCCCGGTCAGTGAGGCTCCGTCGGCCGGCTGAAGTATCAGAACCGAGGGACCCTGGTTAGCGACCGTGAAAGAGGTTTGGGTGAGATCGATCCTGCCCAGGTTGTCTGTCCCCGTGGCGGTCAAGATATGGGCTCCGTTCGTCAATCCGGTCGTGTCAAGCTGGTAGCTATAAGGCGAAGGTAACGGGATCGGAGTGCCCGAGTCTACCCTGATGGAAACCGATCCCATTGTCGATCCCGGGAGCGATGTCGCGGTGAGCGATACGGTGATCGTTCCCGAGACCGTGGATCCTGAGGTAGGGCTGGTCAAGGTGACCGTCGGACCAGGGTTGACGAAGTTAGCCGCTACGGTTGCTGAACCTGTCCCGTCTGCCGACGTGGCACTGACTACGAGTGAACGGGATCCATTGCTGAAGAGGGTAGTGTCCACAGTCCAAGATGGATTGGTAACGGACTGGGCTGGAGATATCGCCGTTCCGTCGACAGTGAGGGTAACGGTCTGAAGGGCTGAAGAGCCGGGGGTCACGGTCGCGGTGACTGACATTGCTGTTCCCGATTGGGTAGACGAGGCGGCAGGAGCATTGATCACCACGGTCGGGGCTACAGGCGTGACCGCGTTCACCGTAAAGGTCAATCCCTGCGTGAATATCGTTGCCGAGCTGGAACCTGCCCCGGAATAGTACGCCTTCGAGTACAGCGTGTGACCGCCGCTCGCGGGGGCGGTCAGCGTCCACATGAACGAGTTCTGTCCCGCGGTGGCCGCCCTCTCATAGTAGTTGTTCGCCGCGGTCCCTGAAGGGTCGGTGACAATTACCCAGCCATCAACTGACGGCAGGGAGGATCCGCTTAAGGCCGAGATGATCATGACCCCGTAAAGTCTGCCCACTGTAGCCCCGCCAGTCACATTGACCCAGACGGTGACTTGTTGTCCTGGTGTCGGGCTCATGGGGCTGCCCGCCATCGTGACCACCGCCGACCCGGTGGTGTGCTTGCTTGTACCGGCACAGCCGATCTCCTGGTTTCCGGCGCCCTCTCCGCCACTATGCGCCAGGATAGGGGTGGTCACGACGACGGCCGCGACCAGCACAACCAGCAATGTCAACAGGCTCGTTTTTTTCATGAACAAGTCACCTCGTATCTTACTTTCTCCCCCTTACGAAAAGCCAGCTCGCGACGATCGCAATCATAATAACCGTTGCCGCTATGAGGGCGAAGATTCCGGGACTAATCGGAGTAGATGATTGTGGTGTGCCCGATACCCCATTTGGCGATGGCGTTGAGGCGTTAGTAACGCTGAATGCCAAACCGAGCGAATAGGTGTTGAAGGCCGGCCCATCATGGTACCCTTGGGCCAACAGTTTATATGTGCCAGCAGTGGAGGGGGCCTTCAACGTCCAGTGGTACGAGGTCGGCCCGACCCCGGCGTTCTGTTGGTTCTCATTGAACGTTGTACCGAAAGGATCGCTGACGATGGTCCATCCTACGGACGCCGGATTTGTCCCGTTACCTGTCGCGGTTCCGGCTAAAAGGATGACGGCTATTGGGCTCACCCCCTCATCTCCTCCTTCTCCGCCGGCCCCGTTCCTGGTCACGTTGACCCAGACCGATACGGATTGGCCTGCCTGCAAAGAGAGGGAAGAAGACTGCATGGACAGGCTCAGGGAATTGTCCGCTTGGTGGCAGCCCGGTCGGAATCCACAATCGGCGTCTCTGTTGGAGTTTGGCACCCCGACCTCAGGAAACGCAGCTACCGACATTGCCATAGCCAGGACAGCTACGATAAGTATGAATGATACAGCGACCTTCCTTTCCATGGGGGGAACGTGCCTCCGTCCCTTGATTACCATTTGAGCTCCATCTTTAATATGCCTTTGCCTAGGAGCCCGATATGAATACAGGGCCAGCCGAGAAACATAGATTCTAATGTGACTGAAATATTGGAGAACGGACAAATCGGGCTATGCCTGTTTCATGACGGATCACGCGGGGAGTCATCAAATCGATGATCGGATCTTCGTTGTCATAAAAGAATTGATAACAGATATGGTGCGATAAGGACTTCCCAAGGAGCGGCAGCCACAAATGTTGCAGGTAAAGGACCTATGGAAGTCCTATGGCAGGAAAGAGGTTTTGAAAGGAGTGACCCTTTCTCTACGCGATGGTGAGCTGGTGGCCGTGCTGGGGCCGAACGGGGCGGGTAAGACAACTCTGCTCAAGGTCATTGCCACACTATCCTCCGCTGACAAGGGCCAAGTGCTCATTGACGGGAATGACATATCCGATGATCCGGTGGAGGCCCGCCGGGCCATCGGGGCGGTAATGCATTCACCATTGCTGTATGACGAGCTCACAGCGTTAGAGAATCTGCGGTTCTTCCATTCCATGTCCGGGCGCCCATCATCGGAGTTCAAACCCAGAGCGGAAGGCTTACTGGAAGAGCTTGGTCTAAGCCTTAGAAAGAACGACATCAGCGCGACCTTGTCGATGGGCATGAGACGACGTCTTTCCATCGCCCGGGCGCTCATCACCTCTCCCCGGTTGCTGCTATTGGATGAGCCTTTCTCCGGTCTCGATCTGAAGAGCGTAGATCTTCTCACTGTAATACTGGAAAAGGAGAAGAGCGGCTGCGGTGGGGGTCTGATGGTGACACACGACCTCGAATTGGCCGCTTCCATAGCCGATCGGGGCGTGGTCTTGGATGGCGGCCTCATTACGGCCTCGTTCGATCGGGACGAGATGCTAGCACCTGATTTCAGCAAAGCCTACCAGAGCGTGCTGAAGGGGGGGCATTAATGAAAGGGGCGATTGCATTGGCCGTCAAGGACCTGAAGGTGGAGGCCCGCTCGAAAGAGCTGCTGGGCGTGATGCTCCTGTTTTCGCTACTCATCATCATGGCGTTCCGTTTTGCCTTCACGGATTCGGTAAGGACGGGTACCGTCGATATGTCGGAGCTCTCCTCGGCATCTCTCTGGGTATGTTTCTCCTTCGCTGCCATCACCGGGATCTACGCCGCATTCGATAAGGAGCGGCAAAGCGGCACAATGGAGGCCCTTTTGCTTTGTCCGGTCGACCGGGGAACCCTGTTCGCAGGCAAGGTGATCGCCAATCTGATACTGGTCCTGGCCGTCAACTCGTTCTCATTGGTCATGTTCTACCTGTTCTTCAACTATGATTATTCAGGGGCGTTCATGGAGGTCTGTTTAGTGATGATCGCTGGTTCGACCGCAATCGTCCTGATCGGCACACTGGTGGCTGCCATAGCATCCACTACCCGGTCTGGGGCTGCTTTGTTCCCCGTTATATCGATCCCATTGATCATTTTCGCCGTCATACTTCCGGCTGTTTCCGCAACTCGGTTCGCGATCAATGGTGACCATTCTGGACTGGTTACTCAGCTGCAGCCAGTGTTGGGATTCGCCATCCTTTTCGCGGCGGTCGGATACCTGATGATAGACTACGTCCTGGAGGTTTGAGATGAAGGTGAAGAAACTGTTCGTTCCGTTAATGGCCATCGCCATTGCGCTAATCCTCCTGACCGTATACCTGGCGACGTTCTACGCACCGATACCGACCACCGGGGTCCGATCTGCGGACAAGATTCTGCCGTCGGTGGAGGGTTCCCGGATCAAGGTGACCGGGTTTGCCATCCTAACCGAGCCCGACGTCAATCGAACTGACTATGAGTTCCTTCTTCTCGACCATTCTGATTATCTCCTATGGAAGGGCAGCGATTACATCGCTGGATCGGTCGCACGGGCCGACGACCATTTTTATGCCAGCCCGTTCTGGATGGCACGACCGATCCTCGTGATTCTTCCATACGATCCGAACTTTACCATCCTGGCCGGCACAAACCTGACCGTAGACGGAAAAGTAACTTCATCGGCAGCCATCTCCAGCGATCGGAACAGCGTCGACCAATCGCCGACCGGGGCAAACCCAGGGGTACTCGTTGCTCCGTTGGCGCAGAAGATATTCTACTTCCACATGCCGGTGGCATGGGTGTCATACCTGGCTTTCTTCATCACGTTCGTCACCAGCATGATTTACCTGTGGAAGCGGGATGAAAGGGCGGACACCATCGCCTTCGCCTCAGCCCAGATCGGTATACTATTCGCCACTCTGGCGTTGCTTACCGGTCCGGTCTGGGCGAAGGAGGAATGGGGCGTGTATTGGCGCTGGGAGGACACAAAGCTGGTGACCACGTTCATCTTGTGGGTGGCATACATCGGTTACCTGATGCTCAGGCCAGCCATAACTGAGGTGGGGCGCCGGGCGCGGGTGTCCTCTGTGTATGGGGTCGTAGCATTCCTCACCGTGCCGCTCAGTCTGTTGTCGGCACGCGTCGCCCCGCTGCTGCAGTCGAGCCATCCGGAGGTGATAGCATCTGATACCGGCAGTCTGTCGCTGGAGGCCGGGGTCACGGTAACGGCATCGGTAATTGGATTCTCCTTACTCTTCCTTGCGATACTATTGAAAAGGGTTGAAATAGAGGCGGCAATAATCGAGCTCGAGCACATGAAGCAGAGAATGGGGGGCGAGACCTGATGGCCAACGAGATGGTTCCGGTTTATGTAGCCTATTCATTGGTGTGGGTGGGCCTGTTCCTGTATCTGTTCTACATCGATCGAAAACAGTGCGCCCTCAGAAGGGAACTGGCGGAGCTGAAGCAGAGGTCCAAGCAAGATGGAAAATGAACCGAAGAAGAAAGGCATGCCCCGCAAACGGAAGCACCTCCTGATTGCCTTCGTCGTAATCGCCTTAGCCCTGGTCATAATCTTCTGGGGCTGGGATACAACAGGAAAGACCTTCCTAGAGGTGACACCGATCTCGAACGACTCCGCTGCCATTGGCACTGGCACATCAAATTACGTCGGAAAGTATCTCGAGGTCCAGGGTAAAGTAAATAACTGGTTCGGGTCAGGCAATTTCACGCTAACAGACCGGACGAATCTGAACGATACGATCGTCGTCGTCATGAAAGGGACATTGCCCTCGGGTTTCGAGAACGGTAAAGAGGTGGTTGTGAAAGGCGCGATATCATCCGGGCTGCCTGTGGCCCTATATGCCGACGCGGTCACCGTGGGATGCGCGTCGAAGTATTGACTCACAGTTAGGCTTAATATGTAGCCAGTAGCTCAGGTCCATACCTAGCTGTTCGGAGGCGCAAGAGATGAAGGACGGACTAATTACCACCTATGTCATCAATCAGACGGTGCACTGGTTCATCCCCGGTATCTTCACGCCGGTGATGGTTCTCCTCCTGTTGGATAATGGGCTAAACCTGATCGAGGTGGGAACGGTCCTAGCGCTCTATTCTGGGACGATCATTGTCCTTGAACTGCCCACTGGCGGACTGGCCGATGCCATAGGGCGGAAGAAAGTGTACCTGGTGTCTCTAGGCATCTCAATGATGGCACTCGTGGTCATCCTGGTGAGTCGGGATTTCCTCTTTTTCGCGATCGGTTTCGTCATCCTTGGTGTGGCCCGGGCCTTTTCCTCCGGTTCTATTGATGCATGGTTCGTCGACGAGTTCAACCGGAAGCACCCCAGCGGGAACCTGCAAAAAGCACTAGGGACCGCCAATGTTTTCATCCCGGCGGGTCTTGCAGCGGGTGCGTTGGTGGGCGGATTCATCCCCACATTGTTTGGCGATTCGGCTGCCAGCCTGACAGGAATGGGAAGGTACTCGGCGAACATCCTAGCGATGACGATCATGTTGATCGTGCAATTCATGCTCACTTCCGTCATGATCCACGAGAGCATCGGACCGGAAAGGCGTGGGAGCGTTTCCCAGGGGTTCAAGGCAGTCCCGAAGGTCCTGCGGGATGCTGTGGAATTCGGGATCCGCGATCGTCACACGCGCCTACTTCTCACCGCCATGGTGGCTTTCGGGTTCGCGCTTTTCAGCTTGGAGCTTTTGTGGCAGCCGCAGCTCAAAGGGATCATCGGTTCGGACTCGCAATCCTGGATATTCGGAGCGGTCGCTGCCGGTTACTTCGCTATGGCATCGATGGGCGCCGCTCTCTCCGGCAAGGTATGTGATGTTTTCCGTGGCAACCTCTACCTGACGCTGGCGGTCGTGGCGGTCGGATTATCGGGGTCGATTGCCGTACTGGCGGTCCAGAACACGGTCCTGGGTTTCGTCGTCCTCTATTTCGTCGTCTATCTGCTCATCGGGGTCATGGGGTCACCCCATGCAGCAGCGTATAATGCAGGGATACCATCTGAAAAACGCTCGACCCTGATGTCCTTCGATTCGCTTGTGATCCAGATGGGAGGCGTTATCGGCTCGGTCACTCTGGGATTCGTTTCCGGGTTATATTCCATCGAAGCTGCATGGTTCATCACCTCCCTGGTCCTGGTGATCTCGCTGGCCGCATACATCGCACTGTGGCGCGGTTCGGTGGGGAAGGGGCGGACGGTGGTCAAGGCGGGGGAAGATTGATTTGATAGGTGCTATCATCTAGCCAGAGGCGGGAGAATAAAATGGGGATCGGAGACGTACTTTTGGTCATAGGGGCGATATTAATGGCCGTTTCAGCCCTGTGCGGGTTTGCCAGCACTTATCTCAAACAGCACAAGCTGGACAGGGTATTCGACCTGGCCATGCTTCTCTCCTTCTCCGCAATGAGCCTGTCCCTTCTTTACCTCCTTTATTCCTTCTTAGTGACCGATACCTCCCTTTCCTACGTGTGGACCAACTCTTCAAAAGATCTCGATATCGTTTACAAGATCTCAGGGATATGGGCTGGCCCGCCAGGTTCCTTTGTGCTGCTCGTCTGGCTGATGTCCTTGGTCACGGCGCTGGAACTGTTCAGAGAAAGACGCGCGAATTTGGCAAACACGGTATTCCATGCCCGGCTCAGACTGATCGCGGTGTCAGTGACCGCCATTTTTGCCATCGTTCTTCTGACCGTGAACATCTTCGCACCAAGCGATCCGACCCTTGTTTCCTTATATCCCGACGGCCAGGGCATGGAGTTGTCGCTCCAGACCCCGGAGATGGCTGTGCACCCGATCTTGGTCTTTGCTGCTTATGCCTTGCTCATGATGGTGTTCGCTTCGGCCTTCTCCGGTCAACTGAACAAGGAAGAGGGATGGGCTGAGACCGGGCTCTTCTGGGCAAGGCCGGCGTGGCTTCTATTGACCCTTGGAATAGTCATTGGGGCGGTTTGGGCTTATTACGTCATCGGATGGGGGGGATATTGGGGGTGGGACCCGGTGGAGACATCTTCGCTGCTCGCATGGGTGCTCTCGACCGCTCTGGTACATGTGCTTCTGCGTAACATGCGAGGAAAGCAATTTCGGATGGTCGCTGCGCCTATGGCCATGATAACGTTCTCATCCGCCCTGCTCGTGACCTTCATCACCCGGGCGGGTGGGATATGGGCGGCATCGGTGCATTCTTTCGGGACGGGTGCCCTGGAATCGGCGCCGGACCGGCTGTCAAGGGCGCTGCAGAAGGACGCAGTCGTCGCGGTCTCTTTCATCGTGCTGATGGCGATCTTCCTGTTGGGAATGTTTTATCTTTACCGGAACTACCGTTCAGCTCCCAAGTCAACAGAGGACGAAGGCGATCTCTTCACCGATCGATCCTTGATGACCATGGCCGTTGTCATCATGGTTCTGGCCGCGGCGGTCATCCTGCTCATCATGGTCAAGAACGTGGACCTCAGTATGACAGCGAACTTCGTGGAGTTCAACCAGAAGATGTCCTTCTTCGTCGCCGCCATACTGATCGCCATGTCTCTTTGCCTGGTCTACAAATGGGTCAAGGGCAAGTGGATGACATGGCTGGCTATTGGCCTGGTCGCCTCTTCGATCGGACTGGGCGCTGTCATGTCGTTGCTCGGTTCGAGTCTGGAGATCGGCCTGGTCGTCCCTCCGGCGATCGTCTCCATCATGATCTCGGTGGAGCTGATAATCCGTTCCCGGGTGATTTGTTCCCTCCGCAAGACTCTGTTCCGGGCAGGTCCCCAGGTCATGCACTTTGGGGTGGCATTGATGTTTCTGGCGTTTGTTGTCTCCACTAATGCCCAGGCTTTCCCAGCCTCGGGAGAGTACAACAAGGTGCCGATCGGAGGGACGGTGGGCGTGGATGGATATTCGATCACGGTGAAGGAAGTGAGCATCATCAACGTGACCAACGTCGCAGGGGAACGGTACGATCAGCTGCGGCAGGCGACCGTCGATCTATACCACAACGGGCAACTGATACAGGGCGGCATCGCCCTCAAGGCCATGTATCTATCCCTTTTCGGAGACCTGGGCAAGGTCGATGTCATGGTTTTCGTCTACAGCGCGGCAATGGAGGATGTCTACATCACATATGATTGGGTCGACAACTCCACCGCCAACATCCAGTTGAAAATTATACCTTTGATGTCCTTCCTGTGGACCGGGGCCGGCCTAATGGCCGTGGGCATGGCCATGAGGTTCTTCTCCGCGGGAAGAAAACGGGCTGATCCCGACCCTTAGTGGTATTGGAGGATACCCATTAGCGGATGGACGACCTGGGCCGTTCATGACGAAAGGTTAAAGGCAAGTATTGATTTGCCAACAAAACACAGAAGGTCTTCACAACGAGTACGAACTTCAATGGGACGTTGGATGCGCCGCGAAAGATCGTGACAAGAGCACGGGGGACATCCTTTGGACGCTGATCTGTTCTTTATTCTGCTTACAGTAACAGGTATCGTTGGAGCAGTCTCCGCCGTTGCCCTCAGACAATGGGAGAGGACTTGTGCCTCCGTATCTTTTGGTGCCGCGGCGCTGTCCGCCATCTTCGGGACGATAACAGCTATCTTGGTTCTGACCGGCTCACCGATGAACCTCCAGTTACCATTTGAAACTCCCTTTGGGCAGTTCGGTTTCGCCCTGGACCGCTTGAGCGCATTCTTCCTCCTGGTCATTTCGATGGTGTCGTTCGCCGTTTCGATCTACTCGATAGGGTACTCGAAAGAATATGACGGCAAGTACAGTATCGGCCTGCTCGGCCTGCTATTCAACCTGTTCCTGCTTTCCATGGCCTTTGTCGTCTCGGCCAGTAACGCCATATTCTTCCTGGTCGTCTGGGAGGCGATGTCATTGACATCATATCTTCTGGTTGTGTATGAGAACCGGAAGGAAGGAATCCCTTCCTCTGGTCTCCTCTACGTGGTCATGACCCACCTGGGCACAGCACTGATCATGGTTGCGCTGGTCATGATGGGGATATACGCCCATTCGTTCGATTTCTCCGCGTTCTCGGGGGTAGGGGCAACGATGCCGAGCGCCCTCAAGAGCACGTTGTTCGTACTGCTCTTCATCGGTTTCGGGACCAAGGCCGGAATTATTCCGTTGCACGTATGGCTACCCTATGCCCATCCCGCCGCGCCCTCGAACGTCTCGGCACTCATGTCAGGTGTCATGGTCAAGACCGCCGTGTTCATGATGATCCGTACTTTCTTTGATTTTCTCGGCGTCACCGATACCTGGTGGGGTCTGCTGGTATTGCTGGTGGCCTCGATCTCCGCGCTACTCGGTGTGATGTACGCATTGATGGAGACCGATATCAAGAGAGTACTGGCATACTCCACGGTCGAGAATGTGGGGATCATCCTTATCGGACTCGGCGCGGCGATGGTCTTCCAGTCATATAACCTGAACCTGCTTGCCGGTCTAGCCCTCATCGCTACACTGCTCCATGTAATGAATCACGCTTTCTTCAAGGGAGCTCTCTTCATGGGTGCGGGGTCAATTCTATTCGCCACTCACACCAAGGATATGGAGAAGCTCGGGGGGCTGGCCAAGAGAATGAAATGGACCGGGATCATATTCTTCATCGGTGCCCTGTCCATCTCGGCCATACCGCCGTTCAATGGTTTCGTCAGCGAATGGCTGATCTTCCAGTCGCTGCTGCAATCGTTCCAGATACCGGACATGACGGTCAAGATACTGCTGCCGGTGGCAATTGCGATATTGGCATTGACCGGCGCACTGGCTGCGGTTTGTTTCGTGAGACTTTTCGGTATTGTGTTCTTGGCAAAGCCCCGCAGTGAGCACGCCGAACACGCCAAAGAAGTACCTCGGTCCATGCTCGTCGGTTCTGGGATGGCGGCCTTCATGTGCATCGTCACGGGCGTCTTGTCCTTCGCGATCATACCATATGTGGACGAAGTAACCGCTCCCCTTGTAGGGGCTTCGGCGGCCTCCTCCATCGTTAACGGGTTCGTCATTAGCCCGACCAACGACCAGTTCTCGACCATGTCACCGTTCATATTGGCGATTCTAATCGCCACAATGGTTCCTCTGGTCATTGTGATCACGAGGCGCTATGGGGGAAAGCGTAAGACCGTGGTAGGTGACACATGGGATTGCGGGACCCCGCTAACCGCCCGGAACCAATATACCGGGGCCGCTTATTCCAATCCTCTGGTCAAAGTTTTCAATTACATCTATCGGCCCAAGCCGGAGGTCAGGACCGAATCGACAACCTCACCTTATGTGAAGAAGAAGGTGTCATACGCCTTCACCGTCGTGCCAGTGTTCGAAATATACTTGTACCGTCCGATCGTGGCCGCCATGGTCAGCCTGGCGCACCGGGTCAGCAAGATCCAGGCGGGCAGCATCCAGGCCTATTTGGCCTACATCTTCGTGACGCTCGTGTTCTTGCTGATCATATTCAGGTGATATGATGGACCAGATATACTTCGACATCGTGCTGAGCGTCCTGCAGGCCCTGTTCCTGCTGGCGATAGCGCCACTGGTCACAGGAATCATCCGGAAGATTAAGGCGTATATGCAATCGAGGCGGGGTGCAAGCATATTCCAGCCCTACCATGATATAGCCAAGTATTTCCACAAGGATTCCGTCGTTTCAAGTGAGGCCTCATGGATATTCTCTGTCACACCATACATCTCCATGGCCATGGTGCTGATCGCCGCGCTCCTCGTGCCGGTGTTCGTCACCAGGACGCTCGGTTTCGTCGGTGACCTCATTGTTGTGGTCTATTTGTTGGGCACCATTCGCTTCTTCACCGCGTTGGCGGCGTTGGACGCCGGTAGCGCCTTCGGAGGCATGGGCTCCAGCAGGGAAATGATGGTAGCGTCGATCGTCGAACCTACGATGCTGCTTTCAATCTTCTCCATGGGCCTAATCACAGGAACGACCAGCCTGGGGACGATTGCCAGCGCCCTCTCCATCTCGGGTATCGACCTGGTGCGACCTGCCCTATTCCTGGCTTCCGCCGCTTTCATGATCTCCACGATCGCTGAGAATGCGCGGGTTCCGGTAGACAACCCGACCACTCACCTGGAGCTCACGATGATCCACGAGGGCATGATCCTAGAGTACTCAGGCAAGAAACTGGGGTTAATGGAACTGTCTAGCATGACTCGGCTGGTCCTGTACTTCTCGATATTGTCAAATGTGTTCTTCCCCTGGGGAATAGCGAATGACCTGTCGGTGCTAAGCATCGGGGGCGGGCTCATCGCGATCATGGTCAAGGTATTGTTCCTGGCACTGGTCATCGCAATTATCGAGTCGTCCATATCGAAGCTTCGGTTGTTCCGGCTGCCCAACCTGTTGACCGTATCTTTCACTCTGGCCCTGCTGGCGGTGATGTCATTCTATATCCTATGAGGCGTACAAAATGAGCGACATTATCCTAACCGACGTGATAAATGGGCTGGCAGCACTTATCCTCCTGTTCGCATTCGTTCTAGTGGCAGGGGTAAGGATGCCTCAGATCATCCGGGCGTATACCCTCGGTTCCTTGGCGCTCGGGTTGCTGGCGGCCGCGGTCGCCTATTATACGAAGGCGGACCACATCTATTTCGTCGCCATCATGACAATCGTGTTGAAGGTCATTGTCATCCCTAGGTTCCTGAACTATACGGTGGACCGCCTCAAGGTCAAGAAGGAGGTAGAGCCATTGGTCAGCATACCAGGGTCTCTCCTGATATGCGGTGCGCTTACCTTCGTCGCGTATTATATTGCATCTCCCATCATTGCCCAGGGAAGCGTGATCACAAAGAACTGTCTAGCAATTTCGTTGGCGGTGGTTCTGATCGGGTTCTTCGTCATCATCGCCCGACGCAAGGCGATGACCGAGATCGTAGGGCTCCTGATGATGGAGAACGGTTTATTCCTGGCAGCAATATCGTTGACGTATGGCATGCCGATGATCGTCGAGATCGGCATTTTCTTTGATGTACTGGTCGCCGCAATAATCATGGGGATCTTCGCCTTCAAGATCAACCATACTTTCGAGACGGTCGACACTACATTCATGCGGAGGCTGAGAGACTGATGATGCTTGAACTGATGATAGCGATCCCAATCGTGACCGCGTTCCTAATTTTTTTCGACCAAGTCCCGCCGTCAGATGGAGGTAGCCTCCACCACCGGTATTGTGGCACTATTCGCAATCGGGTGCTACATGGTCTACGATGTGATCACTAACGGCAACATCGAATATGGAATCTGGTACCTGGACTCTCTGAGCGCTTACATGCTTTTCATCATCATCTTCATCGGCATGATGGCGGCTATCTATTCGATTCCATACATCGGTCATGAGCTCAAGGAAAGGGAGCTGTCGATGGAGCGGGCCAAATATTATTACATCCTGTTCCACATTTTCATGTTCACCATGCTGATGGTGGTCGTCAGCAATAACCTGGGAATCATGTGGATCGCCATCGAGGCGACCACGCTCGCGTCCGCCTTCCTGGTCGGTTTCACCGAGAACGACCTGGCCGTCGAGGCGGCATGGAAGTACCTGATAATCTGCTCCGTCGGAATAACGCTAGCGTTATTCGGCACGATACTCGCTTACGCTTCTTCGATCGCAGCCCTGGGCGAGTCCTCCGATGCGCTGAACTGGTCCAGGCTGATGGCGGAGGCCGCGCATCTGGACCCCACCCTTCTAAAAATATCATTCATCCTGATCATGGTGGGTTACGGCACTAAGGTGGGGCTGGCGCCGATGCACACCTGGCTACCCGACGCGCACTCCCAAGCCCCGACACCGGTTAGCGCCCTCCTTTCAGGGGTGCTCCTGAATTGCGCAATGTATGGTATCCTAAGGTTCCACCTGATAACCTCCGTGACAGTACCCGGATTCTCCTCCATGTTATTGCTGATATTCGGCCTGGTATCAATGGCCGTGGCGGCGTCTTTCATCATTGTGGCCAGGGATTTCAAGCGGCTGCTTGCTTATTCGTCAATCGAGCACATGGGGATTATCGCGTTCGGTTTCGGTATTGGCGGGTTCCTGGGAATATTCGGTGCTCTGCTGCATATGCTGAACCACGCTCTCACAAAGTGCCTGATGTTCCTGGGTGCCGGTAACCTATTGCAGAAGTTCAAGACCCGGGAGATCCTCGAGATCAGGGGCGTGGCGACCTTGATGCCAACGACCGCTATTTTGTTCATAGCGGGCGCCTTGGCGATCACCGGCTCCCCGCCGTTCAGCATATTCCTCTCCGAGGTGACGATACTCACTGGAGGCCTTTCTTCGGCCAACTATCTAGCAGTAGGCATCTATATCCTCTTGCTCGCGGTGATATTCGCTGCGTTCATGTACCACGTCAGCAAGATGATGTTCGGTGAGCCTACGGAAGGCGTGTCCAAGGGCGAGCTGGAACGTTCCCGCTTCCTGCCCATGGGAGCACTATTGGTAATGATTCTGGTGATGGGTGTGTTCATCCCGACACAACTGAATGATCTGTTAGTCAGTATCGCGTCTTTGTTCCAGGTGTTCCCATGAGCGAAGAGTACTTGATGGAGATACTCGAGGACCTGCCCCCTAACATAGCCATCGGAGTGCTCTCGACGTCATTCGAAGGCAGGAACCTCCGCATCGATTTGAACAAGGACACACTTCCTGATATGGTGGCTCACCTGAATCGGCGGTACCATGTGACCCTAATCTCCGAACATGCCACTGACGAACGGGAATCCAGTTCCAGCTTCTGCCACTATACCATCTTCTCTCTGCCCAAGAAGGACCTTTTCCTAACGCTGGCCACAAAAATAGACGATTCACTCCCGGCATATCGAACTCTCACATCCGAGGTCTTCGCGGCCTATTGGTATGAGCGGGAGATCATGGACATGTTCGGGATAACCGCGGTTGGTCATCCGGATCCGAGACCGTTAGTCCTATGGGACGACTGGCCTCTTGGCTATTATCCGCTCCGTAAGGACTTTGATATCGAGTCCAAGGTGGAGCGTATAAAGACCGATTACTCATACCGTCCGGTCGAGGGTGAAGGGGTGTTCGTGATCCCTGTCGGACCGGTCCATGCTGGTGTCATTGAACCGGGGCATTTCCGTTTCAGCGTGGCGGGAGAACCGATCATCAATCTTGAGATTCGGTTGGGCTACGTCCACCGCGGCGTGGAGAAGTTATCCGAATCGACATCCTACCGCCGTGGTGTTTTCTTGGCCGAGCGGATCTCCGGGGACAATGGCTTCGCGCATTCCACCGCGTATTGTCAAGCTATAGAATCGATCGCCGAAGTTCAGATCCCTGAGAGGGCAGAGAACATCAGGACTGTGTTGCTGGAAATGGAACGCATCTACAATCATCTCGGAGATCTTGGGGGTATCGCGTTAGACACGGCGTTCAACGTCGGCGCACAGCAGGCTTACGTGCTCAAAGAGCGCATGATGGACCTCAATGACTGGCTCACCGGCAGCCGATTCCTCCGTTCGGTCAATACCTTGGGTGGCGTGCGTAAGGACATCAACAAGGAGCAGGCGGTCAAGATCAAATCGACCGTGGTAAAGATGAAGTTAGATCTTACAGAATGGGTCAAAATGATCACCGAAATGCCATCCTTGATAGACCGAGTCGAGGTTACCGGGACGATCACCTTCGACATCGCAAAGAACATGGACCTGGTCGGGCCAGCTGCCCGGGGGAGCGGTGTTGATAGGGACGTAAGGCGGGACCATCCTTATGCGGCATATAAACGGATGAGCTTCAATGTCCCCGTCTATAGGGAAGGGGACATACTGGCCAGGACAAAGGTCAGGATCGAAGAGATCTACGAATCGGTGAGCATCATCGAACAGGCGCTGGAGTCGATGAAGGGATCCGATCTCACGGCGAAGATGGGAGAAGTGCAGGAAAAGAAAGTGGGGATGAGCCTGGTGGAATCACCCCGCGGCGAAGCGATGCACTGGATCATGGCCGGGCAAGGTGTTCCGTTCCGTCACAAGGTTCGCGATCCCTCCTTCAGTAACTGGCTGGCGATTGAGTTCGCGGTCCTAGGTAACATAGTGCCCGACTTCCCATTAGTGAACAAGAGTCTCAGCCTCTCCTATGCTGGGAACGACCTGTGAGGCAAGAACATGTTCAAATGGTACACCAAGGGAGTGATGAAGAAGGGGGTGGTAACGGTTGACTATCCGAACCAACCCTACGAGCCATATGACGGTCATATGGGTATGCCTGAGGTCGACGTCAACGTTTGCCGGATGGACAAGACCTGTGTCGAGGTGTGCCCCACTGGAGCGATCGATGAGGGGTACAGCACGATCTCCATCGACGTGGGCAAATGCATATTCTGCGGGGAATGTGCCAGGTACTGCCCGGAACAGGCGATCAAGATGTCAAAGAAGTTCGAGCTGGCCGTTAAGGACAGCGCGAATCTTAAGGTGGTGTACCGGATTGACCGAAGAACGCAGTGATCAAGAAATCAAGGTCCTAGGGCAGTTGCTGGATGAGAAAATCAAGAAGATGTTAGGTCGATCGCTCGCCATCCGGGAGGTCGATGCCGGTTCCTGCAACGCATGCGAGGTGGAAGTGAACGCGCTGAACAACTCCATCTACGACATCGAGCGGTTCGGCGTCCACATCGTTGCGTCTCCCCGGTTCGCCGACATGCTGTTGGTCACCGGTCCGGTGACTCGGAACATGGAGCACGCGCTTCTCCAGACGTATAACGCCACACCTTCCCCGAAGATTGTTGTGGCGATGGGCGTGTGCGCCATCAGCGGAGGTCTTTTCGCCGATACCTATGCATGTTCGCATGGGGTCAGCTCGGTCATCCCGGTGGATGTTTTCATCCCAGGCTGTCCTCCGCGACCACAGGCTATAATCCAAGGAATCATGGTGGCCCTGGACCTGATGGAATCTAGAATGAAGGGGGCCAGTGGCCTTTCATCGAATCTGTAAGGACCCCTATGTCCGGATGCTCATCTAACCACGATGACCGTGCATCGTGCGTTGCGCACCACATATTCGGAGACGCTACCAATGAGAACCCGGTCGATGACCGTTTTCCCCGAGGTCCCTACCACGATCTCGTTTGCGTTCACGCGGTCCGATGTCTTGAGGATGGTATCGTATGGCGATCCTGCCTCGAGAAGGGTCTTGATGTCGATCCCTTCATTGGACGCCATCTCTTTGAGCCTGTCCAATTCGTCCAGTCCTTGTCTGATGACCCGTTCTTTGTCCTCGTCCGCTTTTGGGCTGACCGCGAACACCACGAAAAGAGTTGCCTTATGGTCCCTCGCATGGTCAAATGCGTACCTGACGGCTTTGGCTGAGTGTTCCTTCCCGTCCGTTGCCAATAGAATGTTCGTGACGCCCACCTTCCTGTGCAAGCCATCGCCGTGCCCCTCGATATAACTTTTGAAAATACATTTTGGGTGATATGTCCGGGGCTGTTCGTCCAGCAGTGTCTCATGAGGGTAAGAGAAGGCTTTGTGCTTGGTCAGCCATCCTATACATTCACCCGGATCTTGATGTCCACACCCGCGGCCTCGCTTATGGCCAGCAAGAACAACAGGGTCAGTGTGGTTGAGACGAACTACATCACGCGGTTCGAACGGAGCAGCCCGAGCGACATGAACATGGAGGTAACGCCCCAGATCCCACAGAATCAGGTCAAGGCCATAGGTCCTATGGTGTTACCAATCCCAATCGATTGCTCGCCATTCGGTCGCTCCGGGATCTCCTTGCTATACCGATCAGTTTCGATCACGAAATCCATTGCGATAGCTCAGGGCTTCAGGACGCGCTAAATAGTGAGGATGAACCTTATTACGGTAATTGACACCCTGATAATCATCAGGCGATCTCGGATAGCGATCGTTGCAGAACAGATGTGTTACGCGCTCATTTGGCAATAATCACGGGACACTTGGCCCCCTTGATCAAACCCTCTGACACACTGCCGATCATGAACTTGTCCAATCCGGTCTTGGTCGTAGGGCCCAGTATGATCGCGGCTGCCCGGACTCGATCCGCTTCGATGAGGATGGTATCCACCGGCGGCCCTTTTTCAAGAAGGGCTTTGGCCTCTACTCCCTCGTCCCCAGCCTCCGTCTTGATGCGGGACATTACGATCTGTGTGAATTTGACCAAGCGGGGGTTCTCCTCCATCTCCTTGCGGCTTAGGACCGACATTATGAGGAGGTCTCCGCCCATGCGCTTCGCGTATTCGATAGCATACTTAGCGGTCTTACTAGAAAAGGATTGAGCATCGATGGCCAGAAGGATAATCATTATTTCTCCGCCCTCTCCGGTCCGATAAGGGTTGTTTCGTTCATATAATTTTTACTCATTCCTGCGTTCATTCGGTAGCATCCAGCTGGAGCTTTGATACGGAACGTTGCACCCTCTCCCACCTCTCCGATCTCATCGATCTCCAGCCCAGTTATCCGAAGCACTTCCTGAATGAAGTTCATTCCGTGGCCCAAACGGTGCATGTAGTTCCGATCGAACATCCGCTGCTTCATTTCTTTAGTGATCCCTTTTCCATTATCTTTGAAATATATCTCTATCCCGTCGTCCTTCTTTGCATATGAGACATGGATCCGGGAGGCGCTCATTCCATGCTTGATGGAGTTCTCGATGAGATTGGTGAAGACCTTCTCAACCATTGGATCCGCATAGATGGAAAGACCACTCAACTCGTATGTTATTTCGATATTGCCATAGTCTGTTTTTGAGATGGACTGGGTCACCAGGCTGTTCATTTCGAACCATTCCGGCTCAGAGATGCCCAGACCTTGGTATTCGCGTATGAATTCCATCTGCTCTCCGATGGACCGGGAGGCAAGGGTTGCCTTTTCCAGGTATCGACATGTCTTCTCGTCTTTTACGTTATTCCCCATCAGCTCAAGATATCCAGAGAGGATGGTTAATCGATTAAGGACGTCATGCCTGGTGAGATCGCCGAGAAGCGTGAGCTTCCAATTTGCGAGCCTTACATTCTCCTGAGCCTTTTTTCTCCCGGATACGTCGGTTATGAACCCCTCCAGTCCGACAATTTCCCCATTCTCTCCAAAAACCGGACAGCCCTGCTCCCAAACCCATCGTACCGTACCGTCTTTTGCGATAACTCGATATTCAACATGGAATTGGGCTCGTTCTTCCACTCCTTTTCTGACCTCTTCGGCGACCAACCCACGATCATCTGGGTGAATAATATCGTTGTAACTGAGAAGATTATTGTCAATGATGTCTGTCGGGGAGTAACCGATGATGTTACGACAACCATCTGATATGAAATCCATGGTCCAATCCTCGTCATTTTTACAACGGTAAGCCATTCCGGGCAAGTTACCCATCAACGTGGAGAGCATACGTTGGCTCTCTTTCAGTGCCTCCTCAGATCTTTTAAGGTCAATGGCCAGGGCGACATGGTCCGAGACGAACTTAAGGACCTCCAGGTCTGATTCTCGGTACTTGACCGTTCCTGTGTAGCTCTGGACCACCATCACCCCGATGGTCTTTCCCCCTACGTTGAGGGGTGCACCCATCCAATGGATCGGTAGTGTGCCAGAAGGGACGATCTCCCCTTCTTTTATCAACTTCGCCCATAGGGCCTCGTCCATGAACAACGACTTGCCGGTCCGGATCACGTAGCTAGACGTGGTCCTGCGTCTGCTAACTCTGCCAGGGTTCGGATCTTCTCGTCCACGAAATATGGGAATGTCAGAGATTCCTCATCATCGGCCACCAGTCCGATGAAGAAGTTATTGGCCGGCATAAGCCCGGAAAGAATCCCATGGATCTTGCCATACAACACGTCCAGATTTGGTGAGGATACCGTTGCCTGTGATATCTGGTATAACGAGGCTTGGAGATTCTCTGCTTGTCTCCTCTTTGTCACGTCCTCTACCATGGCAAGGGCCAGGTTCCTGCCGTTGTCTCGTATTCGTGAGAAATTCACTTTGGCCCATATTGGCGATCCGTCCCTGTTTCTGTAAAGGGTCTCCTTGTTGTAATGATCGATCTCCCCCCTCATCAATCGTTCGAACTCCTTGTGGTCTTCCTCGACCCATTCAGGATCCATGAGGTCAGAGGCCCTAGTTCCCCGGAGCTCATCACATCTGCGGTGGAACGTATGGCAGAATGATGGATTGCATTCCTGGATCGTCCTTTCCTCATCTTCAAGGGCGATCCCTGTAGCGGAGAGCTCGAAGATCGCACGGAACCTAGCCTCGTGTTCTCTAGCTTTTAGGTCAGAACGTTGTTTGTCCCGTTGATCGCGCACTATCGCGATGATATGGTCTACTCCATCGATCTCCATGACATTGGCGTTGACAACGCATGGGATATTCTCGCCGTCCTTGGAAACCAATGTCAATTCGATGGTTGTCTCGCCTTCGAGTGAGAACTGGTCCTTTGCCCCTTCCTTTATCGTGACACTGTTGGGAGTCAGGAGCTCGTCTCTCCTCATCAAGAGCATCTCTTCCCAGGAATAGTTTAGTAGAGAGCAGGCTTTTTTGTTAACATCGATAAATGGGCCTGCCCCCTCCATCTTCCAGACCAGGACGGCGTCCCTGTTGCCGTTGAATAGTCTTCGATACTTGACCTCGCTCTCCTTGATCGCCCGTCCGGTCCGCTTATGCTCCACGCTGCGCCGGACCATGTTGGTCAGTTCCGCAAACAGCGGTCTGACCTGGACCCCTTTCTGGAGGTAGTAGTCCGCACCGTTGTTGAGGGCTTCCATGGCAACCTCTTCTCTGCCCTTGCCGGTTAGAAGAATGAAAGGTATATCATCGCCCCGAGAACGGAGCCTTTTTAGGAACGCGATGCCATCGAGTCCAGGCATTTGATAATCGGACACGACCGCGTCGTATTTCAGGGTAGATAATAATTCAAGCGCCCTGATGGGAGACAGCTCCACATCAACGACAAACCCTGGTACCTGTTCGATGAACTCCTGGGCTATCTCTAAAAGGGTTGTCTCATCGTCAACCACCAAGACTCTGATGGACGACTCGGGGGGCTCATTCATCTCCTCGCATAATTTACTGTTGCTGAAGATATATTGTTCTCTACTTTTTCATAATCTGATAATATAAGTGCTCATATATCAGGGGCGATTTTTTTAGAGTAATATACAACATCTGGATGCCGGTCATATCCGATTCTTTGGAACAGGGTTTGCGACGGTTCGTTTTGAATATTGATCAAGCAACAGAAGATCTTCAAGGAACGCGCCTTGAAACACTCCTCGACCTTCTCCACAAGCGCCTTGGCCACTCCTTCCCCTCGATACTCAGGATCGACCGCCAGCCGGTTCACCCATCCCTTCCTGCCGTCATTGGTACCGATTACGGTGCCTATCATGCAGTTCCCCAGGAATGCTACCAGAAAGTAGACGTTTGGGTCTGCCATTTCTCGCTCCAGATTCATCCTGGAATCCCTGCCGTTGGGTTGGAAATGCAAGCCCGCAGACGCCCAAAGGGATACAACTCCGTCATAGTCCTCCCGCACCGCTTTTCTTATCTCCAACTCTTTATCTTGCATGCGGGTATTTCATCGTGTACCATTATTAATCTATGCTGGCTCCTGAGTGAAGCATAATATTTTAGTCTAGTGCGTTCACTATCATCCTAAGGTTTTGTCCATAATTATGGGGGATTCGGAACGAACATGAAGATCATGATATCCACGCCGCCGGCGAAGACGACTGAGTTATGGCCTCCGTTAGGTCTTCTCTATATCGCGGCCAATTTGAAAAAGCACCGGAATGACCACATCAAGGTAGTGGACGCATTCTGCCTGAACCTGGACGGCGATCAATTAGTTGAACTCGCCGTGAACGAAGGGCCGGACGTGTTTGGCATGAATTGTTCAACGCATACTTTTCTCAGTGCAATGGAAACGATGCGCAAGATATCCGAAAGGCTGCCGAACACCGTCATGCTTCTGGGCGGTTACCATGCCACATTCGCGGCAGAGCAGATACTTAGGGGATATCCTTTCATAGATTACATAATAAAAGGAGAGGCTGAGGAGGCTCTGGTAGACCTGCTCGGATGCATCGAGACAGGCAAGAAGCCAGACCGGGTTGCCGGCATCAGTTACTTGGATAACGGCATACACATATCGAACCAGATAGCCATAGTCGAGGATCTTGATGCTCTCCCGATGCCTGACCGAAAGATGCTTTCCGGTGTTGATTACGGATACACTATGCAAGGCATACCGCTGACCTTCGGCAAGTTCACCACAATATCCACCTCCCGAGGATGCCCTTTCAACTGTTCGTATTGTTCCTGCGCCGCGTTCTCTCTGAGGAGGTGGCGTTACCGGAGCGCAGAGAGCGTCGTAGACGAGATGCAGATACTGTACGACGAGGGCTATGAGAGCGTCGTCCTGGTGGATGACAACTTCACGCACCGGGAGGTGCGGGTGGAAAGGATATGTAGCTTGATCCGTGAGCGGGGCATCAAGATGAAGTTCTATTGCGAGGGGCGCGTGAACAACGCCTCCCTGAGCATGCTCAAGACCATGAAAAAAGCCGGGTTCGATGTGATGTATTTCGGTGCCGAGTCGGCCTCCGAGTCCGTGCTCGATTATTACAACAAGAAGATCAAACCAGCCCAGATAGTCTCCGCCGTGGAGAACGCCAAAGAGGTCGACATGATCGTTGTCACCTCATTCATCCTCGGCGCACCGGTGGAGTCGGATGAGGAGATAAAGAAGACCATTGATTTCATCACTGGGCTCAGACCACATGCCGTCGAGATCAACATCCTCGATTACCTAGTCGGCACGCCGTTGTGGCAGCAGATGGAGGCGGACGGGGTCATTGGACCGGATGATTGGAAGCGCAACCATCGGGTCTACGAATACGTCAAGGGAAAGGACCGGGACAGGCTGGAGGCAATGGTCCAGGAAGGATACGACGCATACCTGAACGCATGGAAGAACAAGTCCGGCGTGATGGAACTGCTGTCGCTTCTAGTACACAATAAGACCGCCCGCCACGTGGTGTTCAGCAACATGTTCAACCCCAAAGCGCGGGAGGTCATTAGCAACGGCCTCAGGGCCTTCGGGGAGAGGCCGAAGCTAGGCAACTAATCATCTTACCCGGCTTTCCTTCCTGAAGTGCTTGGCAGCTTGGTATGCCTCATCGGTACGTTCTATGCGGGATAGCAGAATCTCATCAGTGTACTTCCGGTGGCATTCCACGCAGAGCGTCTTCAGGTTCATCGGATGATCCCCACCGCCGCGTACCCGGGGAATTATGTGGTGCACCTCAGTGTACCATTTCGGTAGGTGTGCCAAAGCCCGCCCGCAGTCCTGGCATACACCTTCGTCCCTCTCCACAACAGCACTCCTCAATTTCCTCCACATGCTCACTCGGGTCATGACCGGCGCCCCCTCGAACAGATCGTCTCTGCAACCATCCTCCAGGTAGGCAGGGGAGGTTTGGAAGGCATCCTTCATCCTTTGAAGGCAGACGCAGACATACAGGTCCGCCAGGCTGTCGTGCCTTTCTCCGCATCCTGGACAGGAATCCGTGATCTCGGACCGATACCTGACCACCCGCAATCTGACATCGACATCCCATGCCCGGTACTGGCATCTCTCCTCCCGATGTTCGTCACAGGTCCGATAGTGAGTCTGCTGCTCTTCGAGTTGGCACAATGCCCTTAGGCACACGCTTTTCTTTCTGGGAAGGTCCTGGTAATGGCAGCCCCTCATGCTACTTCCTCATCTGAGATGATCGAGCGTGGCAGCACCCGCCCTCACCTCCTCCGTTCGACCATGGTGGCTATGGCTTTCCCGCCCAGGCTTCGTCTCAAATGGATTGCTTGACTATCACAGAACTCATGGCAAGAATAGCATCTGATGCACTTCCGCTGGTTGATCTTAGCCTTTCCGTTGCTCATGCGGATCGCCTTCATGGGGCAGCCTCGGTAGCATTTGCCGCAGCCGATGCACATAGACCGAACCACGTTGGGTCTTAGGGCATAGATCTTGACCAGACCTAACAAGGCTCTTTCCATCTTGCCTCCTCCCTTTTTCTTACCTATGAACGTGGATGGCCTAACAAAATCTTTGATAATAGCCTTGTCCAGCTCCACACCTATCACTTCCACATCCAAAAGATCCTCGGCAACCAAGCCTCTTTCCATGGCCGCTTTTATCGTGCAGACATCCTTCGGATCGATGGACATAATCCTCGATGCTACCACGTCCAGAGCGGAATAGGACCTGCTGGCCAGGATCGCTCCAACATGGCGAGGCGCTCCAGACTGAGGGCCGTCGCCCTCCATGGCATCCACCGCGTCCATTATTTCCAGTGCTGGTTTGACGAACTCGTTCACATCCACGATCATCCTGGCAAACTCCTCCGTACTCTGCAGCCTGCCGTGGAAGGTGGCCTTTTCCATCCCAGGAACCAGACCGAATGCGTTCTTGGCGGCTCCGGTCATGTAGGTGAAGAGGTGTGTCTTCATCTTGGAAACGACCACCAGCTTATCGACGTGGAAGACCGGTTCTATGAGTTTCAACCTTTTCATCAGGACTCCATCGGGATTGGATACGTCCCTAGCCCTGACATCCTCATTTAGCTCGATGCCCAGGTCCTTGGCGACTTGGTCATAGCCGACCGTCTCGTAGGCCTTTCTCAGGTTCGCTGAGCTGTATATCATCCCGGCGCCGGGGCTCTCGGCGATGATGACCTTGCACCCATGATCGACCAGCACCTTAGCCACCGCATAAACGACATCCGGGTGCGTGACTACGCATTTTTCAGATGCTGAAGGCGCTAGGATGTTGGGTTTTAGAAGTACCCTCTGTCCAGAAGTCACGAACTGGTCGATGCCTCCGAGTAGATCGATCGAGTGTTTGACCGCCTCGTATGTCCGGTCTCGGCCATAGCCTTCACAATGAACTAGTGCCACTGACTTTGATCCCATCATCTTAGCACCTTGATGACTGTAGCATCCTTCCCTCGCTATTAACCCCTTATGGCCAGTTCCTTCGGGAGATTCACGGTTATTGGATTGTTCGGGTTCCTGAAATGGTCAATCTATCTCGATGCCCACAGGGCAGTGGTCAGACCCCATCACTTCGTCCTCGATGAAAGAACTAGATACTCGGGGCATGAGGTCATCGCTAATGAAAAAGTAGTCAATGCGCCACCCGACATTCCGCTCCCTTGCGCGAGTTTTTTGGTCCCACCATGACCATTTGACCTCTTCCGGGTGCTGTTCCCGGAACGTATCAACGAACCCGCTGGCGACTAACCGGTCCATCCACGCCCTTTCCTCCGGTAGGAATCCAGACCGTTTCTTGTTCTCCTTCGGCCTGGCGATATCGATCTCCCTATGGGCGGTATTAAGGTCCCCGCATATTATTACGGATTTTCCTTCGGAACGTAAACCGTTCACATATCGGAGGAATTCCTCGTAATAGTCCATTTTGAATGTCAACCGTTCTGGGGACGCCTTGCCATTGGGAAAATAGATATTGCATAGCACGAAGTCTTTGTAATGCGCAATCATTGCGCGCCCTTCAGTGTCGAACCTCTCGATCCCGATGCCATAGTCCACTTTGAATGTGGGGATCTTTGTATAGATGGCCACGCCGCTGTATCCAGGCCGCTCCTTGGCCGACGTGAAATACGATTCATACCCGGGAATGTCGATCAGGTCCTTTGGCAATTGATCGCAGACGGCCTTCGTTTCCTGAAGGCAGAGAATGTCGGGGAATCCTTGCGGATCCAATCGAGGAGCCCTTTCCGGTAGACTGCCCTAATCCCGTTCACGTTCCAACAGACCAACCGCATAATCTGCAATAGAGTAGGTCATGGTAATGTAACATTCGTCGTGTGAAGTCATCAGGAACATTCCCGATACTCCAAGTTTAAATCGTAGTTACTCACCTTCATCTCTCTGGCAACAGAGATGGACGAAGTGAACAGTATGGGAGATGCCCAAGAGGACTTTCCATTTCAGGAGTTCACCAGATATTTCGATTTCATGCGGCAATGGGGTGACCTTCATGAAAAATTCATTCAACGAGCGTCACCGCAGTTCGCCGAGCTTCCGGCTCGGAGACGCAGGGAATTCCTTGCCAATGCAGTCGCCGAGGATGATTTGTTAGTTTCTATGTCGTCGGATCTGGGTCTTTTCCGCGAGGTTGTAAAACGATTGAGATCTAAACCTTGGTTCGTGGAAGACATGGGGGCGCTCGCCATTGAAGTGCTCACGGACCTATTATTCCCCGGTAATTCATACGATGAAGGTCAAAGAAACCATCTTCTCGGGCTATATCCAGAAGTTTTCTGTAAATTGGGGGACGTCAAGTTCGGGGAATCGAAGAACTGTCCGATCGATTTCAAGAACATCGATGCTGACGCCGTAGAATCGGACGACCTTGATACGGCTTTGACCTGCGTTCGGTGGTCCGCCGTTTCCAAGGACGTGGACACGGAGGAAGGCTTCATCACCCTGATGCGGGAACTTGTGGACCACGGGTCCCGTCTCAGGAACCTCGATCCGGTCGACCTAGAAGCGCTCTCCGAGTTCCAGGATCTACTCGACAGGGATGTAATGAAGGTCACCAAGAAGCTAGGGTTGCCTGGTCACCAGACTTCCTGGATATTATTTGCCGTACAGGACAGAGTCATGATACCGGAAACGCTTCATTTTCTATTGTTACAGTCTATGGCTCTGAGGTTGTTCAGAGAGCTAGACCATGATGCCCGTCATGAATTGATGGACCAAGAATTCAAACTACAATTAGGTCCAGCTTATGCCTCCCGCTCAATACTTTTACTGGGAGATTACCACCGGGACATGGCGCAAGCTCCGGAGAAGGTCTTGAAGGCGATCGAAGCACACGTCCGGGATGGGAGACAGCAGTTCGCCCTGGAACTCTGTCTGGAGAGCATTAAAAACCTGCCCATGGAAACTCACCATGTCGATCAGATGAAACTCACATCTGGAATCCTCTATCTTGCGAATGAAAAGCCCCGCAAGGCGGTGGATGCGTTCCAGCAGTCACTGGAAGCGGCACGGCGGACGGGGGATGAGGCCAGAGAATCAGTGGTCTGTGCCTATCTGGGGTCTTCTTTTTCTTTGTTACGGAAAAAAGAGGAGGCACACCTCGCTTTCGAGGAATCCCTTACGATCGCTTCAAAAAGGAGGGGAGAGGCAGCGGACCTCTTTGATGAATTGATGATCATGGCCGATCTGGCCCACGAATCGAACGAGCATGCTGTGGAAAAAGGCTTCCTACAAAGAGCTCTGATTATAGCCGATGGAATGGCGGACGAATCCAAGATCAAGCAGCAATTGTCCATAATGATCGAGGCGGTCGATCTCCATTCAGCCAGTTCTTTGTAGGTGTAGGCCCCAAGCTCGGCCATATATCTCATGTCATGAAAGGGTCTGATGGATCACCGAAAAGTTAATCAATCGAAGCCAATCCGTGATCATTTGATGCCTTTCTATGGCGTGCTTGTATGGTTCCTGGTTTCTTTCTTACCCTGGTAGGGCTCCGTAGCCGAACCGATTTGTGCGATCATGAGTGGCATGATTGTTTTGATAAGGTCCGTACGGTCACTAGGGGTCATACCCGCCATCAGTCGGTCAATTATATCCGGGAGGACGACCTTTACCATATCCTTCCGGTCCTCTGGGCTCATGCTCATGATGAACTCATCGGTTATCATCCTCACCATCGACTGCTTCTCTTCCTTGTTGAGTCCTTTTATGACCTGGGTGATGTACCACTGCTCAATGCCCAACTGCCAACCTCAGACCATAGGATTTGGAGCATCCCCTAAAAATCGTTTCCTATTTCATGGATCGAGTAATTCGAATCCAGTCCCCTTATCGAGTTTGCGTTTCGCGCTTGAATCGAGGAGTTCGAAAATGACAATCTCGGCTATGAGCCACACCTTGACCCCATTGCGGACGCATCCGGTTATTGATCTTTCGTTTCTGCCAGCCGAGATGTGCATGTGCAATTTGGGCGTCCCATCCTCATCCGGAAATATTGTGCCAGTGCCCGTCATCTCATGGACATCACCAAGTACCGTGCCCATCGCCCTGATCTTATCCGAACGTCCATCCTCAGGACCTACGACCAAGCGGCTTCCTCGGTCCGCTCCGCCCAAAACTATGATGGCGGCGGCTCTTATGCTGTGATCGCAGGCGAATCTTTCGACGGCCTCATGGATTATCTCGCCGTCCTCCAGTCTCAGGACGAAGACCCGTCCCTGCCTTGCTTCCGAATACTTCATTCCCGCACCAGACCCGATATGCATTCAGATAATACCATTTTTGTTTCGATCGGACCACTTTCGGGGCCATGATTCAAGAGAAGGACTTGCCCAGGAGACGAGTTCTACACTGACAGTGGCATTCCACTTTCGTCCCCCTCTCCCGGCAAGGGGGATAATGTCGTGACTGTATCAAACCATCAGACGAAGCATACATCAGAACCGTTGTCAAGGAGAGAATCGGTTGGAAAAAGATGATCGAGCAGAAGCGCTGGTAGCTTTCATGGTGGATGAGATCGAGCGGATCTTCCCGACCCGTTCAGTGGGTCGAAGCCTGCTGCAGAAGCTCTTCTTCATACTCTCTAGGGGTGATGATGTCGACGCATCCTTTGAACTCTTCATTAACGGTCCTTACTCTGATTGGGTGGAGAACGCACTGATCCTAGCGGTGGAATCAGGAATGATGACAATGGTGAAGCAGGACGGCAGAAGCATCATCGGTGCCCGTGGCGGCATTCCTGGACACGTCATGCCCAGACTCAAAGAGAAGATCAGTCGCTGCATACATGCATATGGTTTCTATGGTGAGGAAGATCTAGCTATACTGACCACGGGTCTTTTCCTGGAAGATCGTGGCCTGAACGGCCTGGATGAGATCGTCAAAGCGGTGGGTGAAGTGAACCCAAGATTCGAAATGAGGCGAGTGTGTTCCTTGATCGACAGGTCAGATGTCGTTTATCGGTCATGGTGATCATTCGCAAACGATATTGTATGGCCACTGCTCCAATCCGCCCTCCAGGATCAGAACCTCGGCACGGTCTTTCCCAAGAAAGGACACCGCCCGAAGGCAACGCTTTCCTGTCCGGCAGTAGATGACCAACCTCTTCTCCTTGTCCAGCTCTCCGGAACGCTGTTCGATCTCTTCGACCGGTATCAATCTGGCGCATCTAATGTGCCCAGAGCGGAACTCTCCGATCGTGCGGATGTCTAGTAGTAGATATTCGCCCCTCTCCACCATCGGCATGATCTTCTCCAGCTCCGAAGGGGAGATGAATCGGGCCCCGATCATGAGACCTCAGCCATGTTCAGATCTTGTACTCCTTTCTCCGCTCCGCCATATCGTCCAGTCGCTTCTGCACCAGATTGTTGATGGAGTTCTTCTTGAACGTCCCATCGGCATTCCTTGTCCCAGCCGGGATGTCCGTCAGCACCTCGATACCCTCGTTTATGGTGCTAACTGGCCAAATATGGAACTTGCCTGCCTTGACAGCCGTGACGACCTCTTCCTTCAACATCAGGTTCTGAACATTCGAATTCGGTATCATGCAGCCCTGTTTGCCAGATAGTCCCCGGGCCTTGCATATCTCATAAAATCCCTCGATCTTCTCATTTACACCGCCGATCGCCTGGACCTCACCTTTCTGGTTGACGCTCCCAGTGACGGCTATGTACTGTTTGATCGGAACATCGGCTAGTGCCGAGAGAAGGCTGTACAGTTCTGTAGAAGATGCGGAATCTCCATCCACTCCTCCATAGTTCTGCTCGAAGACCAACCTAGCTGCCAGCGATAGGGGTCTCTCTCTGGCATAGGTGTCATTGAGATAACCGGAAAGGATGAGCACGCCCTTGGTATGGGTCGGCCCAGACATCTCCGCCTGGCGTTCGATATCAACGATGCCTTCGCGGCCAACTGCGATGGAAGCAGTGATCCTCGACGGGTTCCCGAATGCAAAGTCACCGGTGGCCAGCACCGCCAGGCCATTGACCTGACCAACTGCCTTGTCTTCCGTATCGATAAGGATAATGCCCTTGGTGATGAACTCCTTGAGCTTGTCCTGGATCATATTGGAGCGGTACAGCTTCTCCTCCAATTGACGATTCACATGCTCCTTGGTTATCAGTTTGGACTTGTCCTCTCGGGCATAGAAATCGGCCTCCCGCAGTGTGTCCGCAATAACGGAAAACAGTGTGCTCAGTTTATTCTGATCTCCGGCCAGTCTCGACGAGTATTCGATGATAGCTGCCAGACCTGTTCTGTCCACATGTAGGAGCTTCTCCTTTGTGCATAGCGTGCATATCTGTGTGATGTACTGCTTGACGTTCTCGTCATTCCTCTCCATAGAAATATCGAAATCCGCTTTGATCTTGAAAAGCTCCTTGAAATCCTTATCCGCGTTGTAAAGAATATCATAGACCCTTGGGTCACCGATTATGACGATCTTCGTATCGAAAGGTATCGCTTCCGGCATCAACGATTTCGTGGCAATGAAGCCCAGCCTGGCCTCCTTCTCCTCAATTTCCAGCTTCTCGTTAGATATGGTCTGCTTAAGCGATATCCAGATCGATGGGTCGGTGAAAAGCCCTTCTACGGGTACCAGGATGAAACCTCCATTGGCCTTGTGGAGCAATCCTTTCCGAATCATGGTATAATTGGTGACCAGTGCTCCAAACCGGGCCTCCTTCTCAATAGCTCCGAACAATTTGTAGTACGAGGGGTTCAGCTCGATCTCTACTGGCGCCCCGGTCAGTTCCGAGTTGTCCACGATGAGATTGACCTTGTAGTTGGCCATCGGATCCGGCGCTTCCATGAAGAACGGAACCTGCTCTTTATTTGCCGGTTGGAGGAACTTAGCCAGGTTGTCCAATATGTCCTTAATTATGTCGTCGATGTACTCGATGACCTCGTGGTTGCTGCCATATTTTTCTTTCACCACAGAGAGCAGCGGGTTTAGGACATACAGTCCGACCTCGCGGTTCAGCTTCTCCACGGTCATCGCCGCTTTCTCCTCAAGCTCGCGGACCTGGACGAAAGGCTTCTGCAATTTAGCCTGTAGCTCTTCCTGCTTCTTGTGATACCTTTCTTTCACCCCCGCCGAGAGCTGGTTGAATTCCTCCGTGGTAAGAGGTTTGTCGTCAACCAGGGGCACGAGTATCATGCCGATCGGCGTCTGTTGTATCTGGAATCCTGCCTCGGAGGTCATGCGATTGATCTTCTTGGTGAACTCATCCCTTTCCTTCTCGATCTCCTTCATCGTGGTCTGGCGTTTCTTAGTGTACTCATCGGACTCGAAGGCGTTCCTGAGCGTGGCGGGCACGGCTGAAACAAGCTTCTCCACGTCCTCCTTGAACTCCTTGCCCTTCCCTGCAGGCAAGGCAAGAGCATTCGGTTTCGACGCCTCCTGGAAATTGTAAACATAGCACCAGTCTGAAGGGATTGGCATGTCCTTTGCCAGATCCTTGATGAAATCGACCGCCGCAGAGCGTCTTCCAGTCCCGGGAATCCCGGCGAGGTAAACGTTAAACCCCTTACTTCTGATCCTGAGACCGAAATGGAGGGCCTTCATTGCGCGGTCCTGTCCGATGATTCTCGAAGACGGTATCAAATTGTTCGTTGATTTGCAATCGAATGTTAGCTCAGAGCACACACGACGGCACTGTTCCGGAGTAAGTTCTTTGACCATAGCACCAGACCTTCCTTAGGGGCTTTTCTATGTGAGCCTGCCCTACAAATAGGCTATGCTCCGACCATCAGGTCTAAGTAAGGGAACTATGGTCCGTGGAACGTTATGATGATGAGGGGAGCCGCACTGGTGATAGGTTCGCTGCTATGGGAAGACCACTACCAGGGCATGGACCTAAGGCGGAGCATGTGGAGGCAGAACTGGCTTAACATGGATTCCAAGGTAAAGGTCTCGTTACCCATCCATTATGGGCGTTACTCGAACAATCGAAAATGCTGCACGACCACATTCTTCCCGGAGGATGAGATGAAAGGTCGAACCATGGGTGTCGGCTATGCCATCCCCTTCAAGGTCAAGTTCTCCAAAATCTCCGAGCTTGAGTCTGCAGGCATTGCAATGGCGCGGGCCGAGGGCATGGAAAGCCGCCAGCTCCGCACTGACTGGATGACCACCGCGATAGTGGTGAATCCCCAGTTCAAGGACCATGATCGGATAGAGCTTGCCTGGTCAAGGCTGGTTAAGAAGAAAACGGACAAACTGCCGGACGGCAACGACGAGCATTTCGGTTTCGATCCGAACGGTTACCTGAGAACAGGCTGGCCAAAGGAGGCAGGTTCGGGGCAGTTCCTCAAGGACATCGACCTTGTCCTGGCCACGGCGACCGTACCGCGGGAGCTGGACAGAAGATTGATAGCGCCCACCACGGAAGAAGCGGCGTGGGCCATGAACGGCCCCAAAGGAAGAGAATATTTCTCAAAGAACCAAAAGAATGGAATACTCACTTACCAGGATGAGGCGATCGCCCGCTTCATCGCGGAGCATGAGCCGACCGGCCCGCAAATCGTACCAGAAGGCAGCTAACCCAATCGTTGTCCAGAATTGACAAGATATCTGTTCAGTCTCTCGGAAAATCAGGACATTTCCCTAAGCGCACAGGAATCGGTAATTCCCGATTCCAACAGGTCCCCCGGGAATGGCTCGAAGAAGGTCTGGCGCATCAAATACTGGTTCCCGAAGCGTACGTTGTATGATTTCATCAGGTTCAAGCAGACGCTCAGAGGGACACGGGCGTCCCTGTACATGTCCAAAGTCTCCAGGAAAAATTTCTTCTCCTGTGCTGCCAGGAGATCTTTGTAGTACCCCATAGCGTGCATCAAGACGTTGACTCCGGATGTACACCTCGGTATGTTCTCGAAAGCTCCGCACAATAGTGATCGATATTGCTCAAAGACGCGTTCGGGGTCTCTCTTCTCGCGGTTCGATGCGATATTGCCGAGAAGCCTCATCTTGTTCTGCCCATACATCATCAAGAGGAGCTTGTTGTCCGCTTGATATTGCATCAGTGAGTTTGTGTCCCGGTCCAATTCGCGGAACCTCGCCAACGCCCACAACTTTGTCAGGAAGTGCTCCGCGATGCGCGCGTTTCGCAGGCGGGCCTCATCCTCTACCGCCAGGTGACTGAATGCCCCCAGTACTGCTTCTCCTAAGAATCCCGATTCCTTTGAGATCGGGGCCTTTCCTTCCCCTTCTGGGTAGATCCGAGTGTCACGTAGTCCACAGGACGGGGACCGCGATTTCAAAAGAAATCCATCTACCTCGTCGAGGCCCATCAGGTACTGCCCGCAGAAGTGTAACGCCCGATCGGTCACATCCAGACCAGTGGTCGGCTGGACAAGCCTCCTCTCGCCGTTCTTCAGCGAGACGATGCGTACTGGATCACGAGGGACACCCAACCCGATCTCCACTTCCATGCACACCGGTATGAAGTCTACCTTCTGTTTCATTCGGCGGACCAGCTCGGAGCCGATCATATCGCCGTTGTATCGACAGCGGTCGAACTCGATGCACTTGGAGACGACGACCCTGGGTCTGATATTGTCCACGGGCTTTCCAAAGGCAACAGGTATCTAAAGGTTTTTTGGAGAAGGCCGATAGCGTAAAAGAGTTCTGCAGTTGTGCCTGTTTAAACAAGACGAAGCATGGTTCCGCCGGATGGGCGCATTAACAGGAAAACACTGCATTTTGGCATTGACAATATTCTTATCCATCTCGTTTCCCTCATTTCATTGTCTCATCATGTCCGACCTCCTTAGATTCGGTGTTGACATGATTTTCAAGAGAATCGAAGATTGCACCTCGATCAAGGAAGTATGAATATGAATAGCCAATCAATGAGCCAGGTGGTCAAGGGAAAATTAAGCAAGGACATCATAATCACCAGGATTTTCGACGCCCCGCGGGAACTGGTATGGAAAGCCTGGACAGAGCCCGGGCGTGTCATGCGTTGGTGGGGGCCGAAGGATTTCACTTCCCCAACCGCCAAGATAGATCTCCGAGTCGGAGGGGTATTTCTCTCTTGCATGAGATCGCCGGAAGGGAAGGATTTCTGGGGCACTGGGACATATAAAGAGATAGTCGAGCCGGAACGTCTTGCCATGACCGATTCGTTCGCGGATGAGAACGGAAAGATCGTTCCGGCAACGTACTACGGTATGTCAGGAGAATTCCCGATGGAGCTGCAGGTGTTGGTCACCTTGGAAGAGCACGGAGGCAAGACCACGATGACATTGAAGCATTCCGGCATGCCACCGGAAACGGCCAAGGACGCCGAAATAGGATGGAGCCAATCCTTCGATAAACTTGCCGAGGATATCCATGATGAGATATTCGTCCAGATGAAGACGCTCGTGCTGGTCGAACCTGGCAAACATGCAGCCACCGTAATCCGCGTCCTGGACGCTCCGCGCGATCTGGTTTTTAAGGTCTCGACCGACCCAGAACTCGTTCCGCAATTCTGGGGGCCAGAAAGGTACAAGACCACCATCGAGAAGATGGAGGTCCGGAAGGGAGGAATATGGCGATATATCCAGCACGATGCCGAAGGGAACGAGTTCGCGTTCAATGGCGTCTATCATGAGGTTAAATCCCCTGAACTGATCATCGATACCTGGGAATGGGAAGGGATGATGGGCCATGTGCTCCTTGAGACGATATATTTCGAGGAGATCGAAGGCAAAACCAAGCTAACTAACACATCAGTCTTCCAGACTGTTGAAGATCGTGATGGGATGTATAGGGCTGGAATGGTCGAAGGCTCAGAGGCCACGATGGACCGTATGGCGAACCTCTTGAAGAAAATGCAATCAAAATGATCGAGGTTCAAGATGATCATTCATAATCTGGAGCGAGTCTGACATGAGAAAGATCATCGTATCGAACATGGTTTCGATGGACGGCTTCATAGCTAGACCAAATGGAGAGATCGACTGGTTTGTCTGGGACAATGAACTGGAACGGCGCACGATCGAGATGATGGGCACCATAGATACGATCTTGTTCGGTAGGGTGACATATGAGATGATGGCGAGTTACTGGCCGAACGCGACCGTGGACAACCCTTACATCAAGGAAAGGATGAACAGCCTATCCAAGATCGTGTTCTCCAGAACTCTCGACAAGGTCGAATGGAACAATTCCAGTTTGGTCTCTGAGATTGATCCAAAAAGAATTCTGAGGATGAAGAGGATGGCAGGCAAGAACATTGTGATATTCGGCAGCGGAAAGATAGTGTCAGCGATGGCGCTGCTCGGCCTGATAGACGAATATCGCATCATCGTAAACCCGATCATATTAGGAGACGGCAAGTCCATGTTCAAAGGGCTAAAGGAAAGTCAAAAACTGAAGCTTATTGACACGATGCAGTTCGGTTCTGGAGTAGCGATCCTTTCCTATCAGGTGCAGGGTAAACCGACAGAAAATGGATGAGTAAATGAGAATCATCCCGAGCCATGGTGATGGTTGGTCATCAAGGAAGATATGCAGTTGTGAACGACCTCATGTACATAGATTGGTTAAACATGAAGCTCGATGCACCTTAAGAGGATAAAATGGCAGAAAAGGAGATCGCCGAGGGCCCGATCGCGTTTCTGGTCGACGGGGACAACGCCAACTCGGACATGGTCGGTGAGATGCTGAACGAGGCATCAAAATATGGATCGGTAATAATAAGACGCGTCTATGGCGATTGGAGCAGCCCGCAGATGGCGTGCTGGAAGAAAAAGCTCCATGAATTCGCGCTTCTCCCTTCAATGGTAATTCCAAACCGGTCTGGGAAGAACGCCACCGACATCGGGTTGGTCATCGATGCCATGGACATAATGCATAAGCATGTGGTCAAAGGCTTCTGCATCGTCTCCAGCGACTCGGACTTCACATATCTGGCCATGAAGATTCGCGAGGAAGGGTTATTCGTCATCGGCATGGGGAACGATAAGACCCATCCGACATTCCAAAAGGCGTGTGATCGGTTCATCTTCATAGAGAATCTCATGCCGGTCGAGGAGGAGCTGGAATCGGAACACTGTCCGGAGCTAGCGACGGAAGAGCCGAAAAAGGTGGAGCGCCACAACCTGAAGAAAGGATCCAGCCCGGAGAAGGCGCTGGACATGCTCACCAATGCTTTCCGCAACAAGGTCGGGGATGATGGGCGGGTTAACCTGGGCAACCTGGGCGAGGCATTATATCGTATTGAACCGGCCTTTGATCCGAGAACGTATGGCAAGAGCAGCCTGGTTGGATTGATCGCGGCACTGCCTAACCGTTTCTCGATAGAAAGGGAAGGTCTCGGCATCTGGATCAGGATAAAAGAGGATGACGAATCCCAGAAAGGCAGGGGGAAACGTCGTCCCCGCCCTAAGTAGGATTTAAGGCACGACCAGGACCGGCACATCTGAGTGCTGGACTACTCTCGTGGAATTGCTACCGATCAGGAACTCCGCCAACTGGCCGACACCTCTTGAACCGACCACGATCAGGTCGTAGTGGTTATCTCTAGCCAGTCGGGTCAGCTCCTTCCACGGTGTACCGAGTTCGATTCTCGTGTCCACTTCGATACCCGATCTTTCGATATCTTCCTTAGAGGCTTTCACTAGGGCATCATGGAACTCTTTCAGGCTCTCGATGAATGCCTTGTCCTCGACCGCGAGCGAATACTCTCCGGGCTTGACAACAGAGACCAGCGTCACACTTCCATGGAAGAGCTCCGCCAGATCCGCCGCGACGATCGCCGCACGCTTAGAGTTCTCCGAACCATCAATACCTACCAGGATCTTCTTGAAATCCAAGATCATCACCTGGTTAGAGTTGGAGTGGCGGCATCATAATGGTATTGGTTAGCTTAGGATTGTCAATCGGGCCTTATTTCGCATATGAGGTCGCATCTAATGCAATTGAATACGATAAGGCTTAATGATAGTAGAAGGACTGGCCATCAAACAAATCCAAAATGTCGACCTTGTCACTATTCTGCAAAAACTATTATTGACTGGGCGTCATTGGTTTGGCGATGGACAATGATGCAGTATATAGAGAGGTCCAGTATCTCCGACGACCGTGGCTATTGGCATTCATGGCCAGCATAATCCTGCTAAACATATGGGCGGTCGTGCAGCAGATCTTCCTTGGTCAGCCGTGGGGGGACAACCCCGCTTCGAATGAGCTCCTCATAATCATTTTCATTCTTTCTGGCGTTCTTTTCCCTGCATTAATCTTTTCGATCAACCTTAGGGTGGAGGTGCAGAGGGAGGGGTTGGTCTATCGTTTCTTCCCCATGCACCTGCATGACAGAACGATTGCATGGAATGATATAACTGGACACGAAATGGTCACCTACCATCCACTCCGCGATTTCGGAGGATGGGGCATTCGATATGGAAGGCTAGGTAAGGCATACAGCGTTAGCGGCAATCAAGGAGTGCTCCTGGTCCTCGGCGAAGGACGGAAGCTATTGATCGGTTCCAGGGACGCTAATGCACTAGAGCTCGCGATAAGTTTGATGGCAACCCGTCCTTATCTTCCCCCAACTGCTCAATGACGCAATCCTTGACGTCCTTATCGTTGCGCAGCCGGCGGAACGACGGCGCTCTCAGGTGCTTATCCCGGGTCAGCTCGAGTATTTCCACCTCCGCAATAAGCTCTGGCTTGACCCAAGTGATGACCGGCTCGTTCGGATAACTGTCAACAGGTGGTTCTTCCGCGAGCATGCCATCGAGTATCGGGCGCAACCCCTCTAGGTATTTTTCCGTGAAGCCGGTCCCAACCCGGCCCACATACCTGAGCTCATCACCAAAGAACAGGCCCAGTGCCAGTGCTGATATGGTTCGGATCTCGGACGTGTAACCGAGAAGCACACAGTCCACCGTCTTCAGCGCCTTGATCTTCAGCCAGGCGTCGGAGCGTTTACCTGGCTCATAGTATGAGTTGGAACGTTTCGCCATGACACCCTCGAGCTTTCTCTGCTCTACCACGGTCCAGAGCTTCTTACCATCCTTCGTATAGGCGATGCTCTGCATATGATGTCCATCTCGCAGGACTGCGTGCATGATCTTCTTCCTTTCATCCAGCCGGATGGAGAGCAATTCTTTACCCTCCAGCTCCAAGATGTCGAAGACGACATAGGTTGCAGGGTGCTGGATGCTCAGGAGCTTGGCCATGGAGGTCTTGGACTGCTCCCTTTTTTGAAGCAGATGGAACGATGGGTTTCCTCGATTATCATAGACGATCAGCTCGCCGTCCAGAACACATGATCGAGCCTTGATCTGGTCCCGGAACGAGAACTCCGGGTAGCGCTCGGTCAGCTCATGTCCCCGCCGGTTGACGAACTTCATAGTTGAGCCTACATAACATATGGCCCGTGTCCCATCCAGTTTCGGCTCGTAGATATAGCCTTCCCGCTCCAGGTCATTCTTGGAACCCATCGCGGCTAACATCGGTTCGTACAAGTCACGCCTCCAGGCTTTGCTTCAGCGCATCGATGAGGTTCTCCTCCGGCGTCTCCTGCGTCTCCTTCTCGATGGTGACCAACTCCTTCCGGTCACGCTTCTCGATCGCCGCCTTTAGATGTTCCGCGAACTCATCCTTATATTGTGAGATGTCGAAATGCGCTGCGCTCAGTTTTTCGATTAGCTGGACAGCTAGATCCAACTCCTGCTTCTTGACCTCTACAGGGTCGGCGATGTTCTCCACTCCCTTGATGCTCCTCAATTCGTAGGAGTAGTTCAGAGTGCTTAGGAGCAACCCGCCTTCGTAAGGCGCGATAGCACATGTGTATTCTTTTTCCCTCATCACGAAACGCCCGATGGCATTCTTTCTTGACGCCTTCAATGCCTGTCCGAAGATGAAGAACGCCTTCTCCTTCTTCTTGTCCGGCCCGACATAGTAATGTCCGTCCAGGAACGGCCGGTCGATCTGATCGGGGGAAACGAACTCAATGATCTCTATGACGTCCGATTTCTCCGGACGAAGGCGGGCCAGCTCCTCTTTGGTGAACAGGAAGAACGAACCCGGTTCTACCTCCAAACCCTTGACGATCTCAGACCAAGGAACTTCAGCGTCCTGCTTCTTGCAGTACTTACGGTACTCGATCGGGCTCTTGTCCTCCACGTGGAGTAGTTTGAACCCAGGCGAGGCGGTATGCTCCACCGTGGAGTAGAGCTTGATGGGAATATTGACCATGCCGAAAGAGAGCGAGCCGGACCAGATCGATTTCATGACATCACTGGTGATAACGATTAGAGCTAGGAGGGTTAAAAGATTTGGACGGTGAGCTCTCTCGCATAGCGGAGCAATTTCAATACTAGATCGACCAAACGGGCTCTCGAATTCTCGAGATATCAAGCATAGTCGGGATTCTGGTCGACATTTAGATTTTCCCACTCATGATTTACGTCGTTACAGGCTCCCGGGGAGACTAATTGGATCTTAATCGCGTTACTGGTCAACGCGGTCGGGACGTGATATATGCGATAGACTATTGGTTGCTGGCAGCAATCTTCGGCGGAATCGTATGGCTATTGGCGCTCAAGGCGCTGTACAAATAGGTTGGTTTAAGGCGTTGATCATAGCCATTCTTGTGGGTCTTAGCCAGCGTTGTGGGATTATTCTTTCCAACACTCCCTGGGCCATTCTAAAGCACCAAGAAGGACAGGGGTCGTATCTAACGGAGGTCAAGGACCTGACCGTGTTTGGGGTTAGGAGACAGCGAGGTCAGATATTGAATCCCCTGTCCTTTGAAAATGCACCCTAACTTCATACGGTGCTGATATCCATAGCTTGCTTAGGCCATTGGGAGGGACGCTCATTCGATGGGCCAGTATATCTCCGTTATGAGCTGGTTCGGGTCCTTGACGGTTGCCGGATCATTGATGTACCTTTCCCACATGATCGTTTTCGGTGCAAGGCCTTCCTTATGGATATAGTTCCGAATCAATTCGTACGTCACCATGATCTTGTCGTAGGGTCCGACATGAACCGCAAGCACGCATCTGCCGCCAGGAACCGATGATGCAACGATATTGCCTTCGCCATTCGCTTGCCCTTCAGTAGGGAAACCGCATTCCATGTCGCAGTTCTCCTGGTCATAGTCGTGGTAGATCGCATAGGGCGGACCGGCGACGATTATCTTGTTCTTCTCCATGTATATCCACAGTTGCCCGTACATTTCACCCATCTTCGATTTGATCTCGGAGTTCTTGACCTTTTGCCGGATGGATAATATCGAAACTGGCTCTTGTTCTACGATCTTGATATCGGAGGACATGGGTGAAAGATGAGGCAGTGAATACAAGTATTTTCTCAGGGTGGAATGAAAGTGAGGGTCTCGCGACTGATGTTCAGGATTTAAAGCTGATATTCGAGGCAAAGGTGTTGAATTATGGAGTTAACGGCGTTTACAAACCTTTGTTGGGGGGCAAAAGTTAGTATATATAGGTTATATACTAGGCTTGGTCAGGTGTTCCTATTTCCAAATACAAGATCGAGAATGTAGTAGCTTCCGCCTCGCTCGGAACCGAGTTGGACCTGCAATCGCTGGCGGTCTCATTGGACGGTGCGGATTATGAGCCGGAACAGTTCCCGGGTCTCATCTACCGTTTGAAGGAGCCAAAGACAGCGACACTGCTGTTTCGCAGCGGTAAGGTCGTGTGCACCGGGGCAAAGAGCTTAGACCAGGTAAAGCTGGCCATCGACAAGGTGACAACTCAGATACGTAAGGCAGGAGTTACCTTGGATAGTGAGCCAAAGATCGAGGTGCAGAATATTGTTGCCTCGTCGGACCTCGGTCAGAAGATCAACTTAAACGTGATCGCGATCACCCTGGGTCTGGAACGCGTCGAGTATGAGCCGGAACAGTTCCCCGGTCTAGTCTATCGTCTGGACGAGCCTAAGGTAGTCCTTTTGCTCTTCGGTTCTGGAAAACTTGTCTGCACTGGTGCGAGAAGGCCCCAGGACGTTGAGGCAGCCGTAGACAAGATCACCGAGGAACTGAAGGCCGCAGGACTGTTGCTCTAGGGATCTTAGCCCGACACCAGATCAAGGATATCTCCCTTACCTTGGTCATCTTTCTTTAATTATTCAAATAGTCTAGCGCATGCCTCGCCGAAAATCGTCCAGATGATTCGGATGAGACCAGAGGTAAGGCTACTAGGGCTTTGAGCCAAAACCGTTCCGCCTTCTATTGAAGATCAATGGCGTTTGAGCATGCACCAGGCCAATATGGCTACTGCCCCCCTCGGATCGCCTGCTCAGTTCCGTTAAGGCAGAAATATATGTTCGTCAAACCAAAATCCGCCTTGACCGGGCATCCGGGGCAATGGCATCCCTTTGATATAGTGATGCAGCTACTCTTGCCTCCAAAGCAGAACATAAGTTCTTTCTTCTTCTTGGCACAATCCGCATAGGTGGGACAGGTCGGGCAAAGGCACTCTCCCTTCCTCTGATTTTCCAGCTTCTTCCTATCTGACTCGCTCAATTTGGCCCAATCGACCATAGCACTCTCGAACATGTCCATCTTGATTCCTCATTCAGCACTTTATCCGACGGTGGTCTATCGCCCCGGTCATAACGCCCACTGGTCCTGAATCGCCAGATCCTCTCGGGAAAATACCAGGGTAGGTCCAGGTTAATATCGCTTACGCAAAGGAAGGGTTTTGCTTCAACCAGAAACTTCATCGCAATTCTTCGAGCATGGTCATAAGGATGCCCTATTGTCCCCCGACTGGTCGTGTCTGGGCGCTATTTCGTTCCATAAGGGACACACTTGAAAAAGGTTTTTGTATGTCATACTGCCAACCCAATCGATAGAATGCTGTCTAGGGATGGCATCTCCGCGCAGCTTCGAGATGTTGAGAGAAGAGCGGATAGGTCCAGGCCGAGAGCGATGTCAACATGACCCCAAACGATGAACAGAGGTGTGGTAGGTGCGGCGGAAGTGTTTCGCCTCGGGAATTGAGATGTGCCTCATGTCGAAAATTGTCTAGGCAAGGTAAAAAATCGATCGCCCTGATGGTAATTTCTTCGCTAATAATGGCGTCCTTGCTCGCAGCGATCTTTCTCCAGGATACCAACGCAGAAGAACAGATAATAATGACCAATCGTCAGACGGGAGTGGGGGAGAACGATTTCTGGCAAAACTATACGTCGAATGGGATGATTTCTAATTCGCCAGTGCCACATCCGTCATGGGTTTTGTCCGCATTGGACGCTGGACCGGTAATGATCCTTGTCCATATCGAGGACTGCATGGCCTGTGCGGTCCAAGCCCCGATATGCTCAGAAATAAACAAATCGAATTATGGCAACATTACCTACTTTGACCTGCTCGGGGGAAGGGACGGAGGACTGTCTGATGAAGCACTCAACGTCTACGATCCATCCGGCGGTTCCCGTCTGGTACCATTGGTCGTTGTGATCAACCAAGTACTGGATGCTGAGGGCAACCGCTTGGTACTCTGGCACAGCTGGGAAGGTATAGTCGGCCTACCATACCTAGAAAGCTGGATCGACGACTCCCTAGCGCATCACCAGAGTGGTCCATAGGTGTAAAATGGGATCTCGATGGAAGGGCGTTCTGGTCATTGTCGGTGTTTTCCTATTGGCGCTTGCAATGATGGTACTCACCTTCGGGCTCCAAACGCAGGGGACTGAGAAGATAAGGCCAGCACCTTCTTTTTCAGCGGTGGACCAAATTGGCCAAGGCTTCTCCCTCATAGATTTCAATGGGAAAGTGGTGGTCCTGCACATCACCCAGCTTGAAGACCCCCTATGCCTAGAATGCGAAGCCTCCATCGTCGGTGAACTCCAGGAGATCAAGAAACTGGCGGACCGGGGCGATCCAGATATCGTGGTCATTACCCTTAACTTGCGAAAGTCTCCAGGATCTGAACCAGGCTGGGTCATGGCAAATGACAATTACGGACTGAATGTCACCTGGCGGTGGGTCGAGGAATTCGACCCATACCCCATCGGTAAGGAATATCTCGACTATTGGCAGGTGAATGGCGCCTTCTCAGACCCTACGATCCTGATGATCGATGGTCAACAGAATGTCGTTGCCGTCTCCCACGTCTATGTAGTGGGAAGGGGCGTCATGGATGGAATCCAAGGGGTCGAAAAGATGATTTCGTTGAAGAGGACGATAGCCTCGGGAGGACTGGGGGACACCATGATCGGATCGACCTCGCAGACGTCTCTCGGTCTGCCGAGCATTGTCGGTCTGGGCATCATCACCTCGTTTTCACCCTGTTCCCTCGCCCTGTTGTTCACCATGATGATGTATATCGCATCTTCCGACGGCAAGGGGGCGAATCGAAGTCGGAAGGTGGAGATAATGGGGAACGTGGCAACCGGGATCGCTTTCACGTTCGGGATGTCCATGGTGTTCCTGGTGATCGGTCTTCTGATAGGATATTTGGGGGGGTTCCTGGAGTTCTCCTCGTCCTTCTATCTCGTTTCCGGCGGAGTGCTGGCCCTTTTGGGGGTGAACAGCATATGGCCGATCAAGGAACATATTCTCCGTTCACGCGAAGAAGCGGCCGATTGTCCAGGGTGCTCTTGTGGTGATGTTCCGAAAGGTGCGCTGGGGAGGAATGGGAGCCGGTTAATTACCGGCCTTCAGGGACGTTCAAGATTGTTGGCCGGTTTCTTCCTCGGGGTTCTATTTTCTATAGGGTGGGCACCTTGTGCCCTCTCTCTGGTCTTCCCCATGGTACTCCTCATCTTCGCACTCGGGGTACCGGCCATCGAGAGCGGGTTGCTCCTGTTCGCATTCGGCCTCGCCCACGGGCTGGTCGTCATCCCGTCTTGCGCCGTATCCGGTGAGGTAAGGCACCGCCTCGCCCGCGGTCTCACCGGCAATGCCTTCATGATCAAGGTCGGGTTCGGTGGAGCGGTGATCGTGATGGGCCTGCTCTTCGCGTTGAGGTTCTGGGGCGTGCAATTGTGGTAATTCGTGCAAACCATTTTGTCCTTGCATTACTCCTCAAGAGTCAAACGGCGTGGGTATGGGTCTGATAATAGAGGATAAACTACTCAGGGACAAGCGATTCGTGTTCAGGGACCGTGCCGAATCGGGAAAAAAGCTGCTGAGGCATCTGGAGCTATACCGTGGGAAGGAATGCATCGTTCTTGCGATACCATCGGGGGGCCTTCCAGTGGCTGTGGAGATCTCCAGAGGTCTTGGGGCTGTGTTGGACGTGGTGATCGTACGGAAACTGCAGATCCCTCGGAACCCAGAAGCGGGTTTCGGAGCCATATCCCTGAGCGGTGAATCGATCTTGAACACCGAATTATTGACCGATCTCTCCCTCTCCGATGAACAGATCGCCCGGTCAAAAGAGAAGGCCATATTGGAGGGGAGGTCTCGTGAGCGTACCCTGCGCGGTGACCGTCCAATGTCTGAGCTGGCCGGGAAGACGGCGATTGTTGTGGACGATGGATTGGCCTCCGGATACACCATGCTAGCAGCGATCAAGGAAGTGAAAGCTAAACACCCAGGTCGGATCGTAGTCACCGTTCCCACCGGCTCGGCTCGGTCCGTGGATATGGTGGCTAGGGAAGTGGACGAGATCGTTTGCCTGAACATCAGGGGCATGCCATTTGCCGTCGCCGACGCTTACCACAACTGGTATGATGTCGAGGAGGCAGAGGCGGTACGGTTATTCAGATCTGGAACAGAGCGCTGAGGTCGGAGGTCCATCACCTCCCCTTCAGCGTCTGTTTTAGAATCCTTTGTTCATGATGGCGAAGATCCGTCAGAATTGCTCCTGGACTGGTTCTTCAGCCCAGGGCCATCCCGATGGCTATCTCGAATCTATCCTGTCTGAAACTGAGATGTGTCCCGCTATCGACTTCGATAATCAGATAATTTGGACTTATGTAATCTCAGGGGATTAACAAAAGCATGCCTAGGCGATGCCACTCATCGTTGCTCGTTCTGATCCTCTGCGCAACAATCTTTTCTCCAAGCCTGTTCTCCAACGAGGTCGTTGCCGTTGATGGTGTGAGCTCTGCCACATCTCCGAACTGGGGGCTTTCTTCCAACTCAACGGAACTGACGGAGTTCCTGGACGAAAGGGTCGCCAACCTGAGCGAGAAATACAATGTGGCGGGGATGTCAATTTCCGTGGTCAAGGACGGCCAAGTAATGCTCTCAAAGGGATACGGGTATTCCGAAATGGATACCCAAACCCAAGTATCCGCCAATTACACCTTGTTTCGCATTGGTTCCATCAGTAAGACATTCACTTGGACAGCTGTCATGCAGTTGGTCGAGGATGGAAAGATAGACCTCGACGCAAACGTTAATTTGTATTTTAAGAACTACCATGTGCCAGACGCCTTTGGGGCGCCGATTACAATGCGCAATCTCATGACCCATACGGCGGGATTCGACGAAAGCGACCGCATATTTTCCTGGGACGGTGTCCAGTCTACCACGTTCGAGGAGTATCTCGTGAAGACCATGCCTGAAAGGATCCGCGCTCCCGGGGAATTGATCACATACTCCAACCACGGCGTTATGCTGGCCGCTCTAATCGTCCAGGACGTCTCAGGGATGCCGTTCTATGAATACATCGAAAAGAACATCATCACTCCGCTGGACCTTAACCATACCTCGCCAGAGCAGCCTCTCCCAGATCGCCTGGCGGGCTTGCTTTCAAGCGCATATTTCAACAATGGCACAGGATACGAGAAGGGAGGCTACGAATACGTTCTCACGCTTGGTGCGGGAGAAATAGCCTCGACAGCACAGGACATGTCGAAATGGATGATATTGCACCTCCAGTACGGCATCTACGACGGCACCCGGATATTGAACGATTCCACATCAAGATATATGCAGTCGCATCAGTTCTCGCCGATCCCGGCCGCCGACGGAATCTGCCTTGGATTCTATGAGATGAACTGGCGCGACAACGTTACCATCATCGGTCATGGCGGGGACACGGCCCTATTCCACAGCGAGATGGTCCTGTTCCCCCAATATGGGATGGGCCTGTTCGTCACCTCGAACACCGCAAGCGGCGCTTCGGCGGTAAACGCACTGGTCCGCGATTACGTCGACCATTACTTCCCGATCGAGAAAAGGGTGCTGCCCAGCCCAGGGCCCGATGCCGTAGCTCATGCACAGAAGGTTGCCGGAGTTTATCAGGACACCCGTGTCGATCACAACAATCTCGGCAAGTTCATCATAAAACACAATGAGCTGAAGTTCACCGCCACTGGGGACGGATACCTTACGTTACACCTCGGAACCGCCACCTACAAGCTTGTGGAAGTAGCCACTTACCACTATGCCTTCATCGACATGCAGCGGTCATCCCTGGGTGATCTGATATTCATTCTGGACAGCTCTGGCCAGCCGACCCATTTTGTTATGACTCAACAGATTGGGACGTTCGAAAGATTGGACGTAATGCAGCAGCAGGGTTTCAACAGCGACCTGATAGCCGTAGCAGCTGCAGTGATGGCCTCCTCCGTCCTTTGGATCGCCTTGGGATTGTTCCATCGGGTCAAAGGGGCCCGCGGGATCGGAGCGGTCTTCTTGTTGAAGTCAACCGTCCTCGCCACCTGTGGCGTGGCCCTGGCATTCACGTACCTGATGAGCTACACCCTAGACATGCCTGCTTTGGACCTGATATGGGAATCGAGTTTGGCGGCACCTCAGCCTCTGGCCTCCTACACCATCATGCCCGCGATATGCTTCGTTCTCCTTATCTGCTCGGCGGTCCTGCTGATGGTGGCCATCTGGCGAGGCGAGAAGTGGAAGAGCTGGGAAAAGGTGCACGTCGTGGCGGTCATGGTCGGAATCGCTTCCTTCTTGACTTGGGCGAAGTACTGGAACATGCTTTAGGCTCACCCAAGCTCAGAGGGCCTTTCCCAGCCAACGTCCATAGCCCAGGCGATGGTCCGTATCTCAAATGGACATCGTTATATCGGAGAAGGACCGCTAGGAAACATCCGGTGCTAGAATCAAGCTCGTACCCTCGTTCACGTCCGAGATAATACCGCCCAGTCCCTACAGTTTTGAACTCACCGTCAGGAAGCCCGCGGGCTGGGCATTGTTCACTCCCTCCGAGATATTCGAGGACGGGACGCTCTGGACGGCCACCCATGTTGACGGTCGTTTGGTCGGGATAAAGCTCTGGTCGAAGGGCACGGTCGACAATCCAAGGGTGATCGCGGAGATATTCCTGGAGAAGAAACCGAACGCTGGCCAGCTCCGGTCCATCAAAAGTTCGGTGACCAGGAGCATCGGAGCCGCCGAGGACCTCACGGAGTTCTATGCCATGGCGGAGAAGGACGACATCCTGAAGCACGCGGTGGTCGATCGCAAGGGGATGCACAACACCATGGCCAGTACGATATTCCCTGATGCGGTCCTGGCAATTACGTTGCAGATGACGACCATAGCTCGCAGCAGCCAGATGATGGACTGCCTCCTGAGGATATATGGGGATGTCGCCGAGTTTGACGGAAAGAAGGTCAACACCTGGCCCCGGCCCAGCTCCCTCGCGGCAGTGACTCCGAAGACCCTGGCCGAGACCTGCAACATGGGATACCGGGCGAAGCTGATGGTAAAACTGGCGAAAAAGATCGATTCGGAGGGATTTCCCAGCATTGAGGATCTGGAGAAGATGACGTCGGCCGAGGCGAAGAAGATGCTCCTGGAGCTCCCAGGAATCGGCGATTATTCGGCGGACATTATCAATCCGCATGGCGGGTTTCCCATAGACGTCTGGTCCGCGGAAGTGTTCGGCCTGCTACTATTCGGGAAGGAACCGGTGGACAAGGACAAGGAGATCCAGTCAATCAAGAGGGAGGGCATCCGCCGTTGGGGCAAATGGTCCTGGATGGCGTTCTACTATGTGGTCCAAGACCTCCAGAACTTGTCTGATCGACTGGGCATTAAACTGCGGCTGGTCTGATCCCATCATGGTGGGGGCCGTTTGGGCGAGGGAGCACTGCCGTGGGGTCACGTCAGGACATAGTTCCTCCGAGCACACCGAACCGGTCCAATGACCTGAGAATTCGGTTCACGTAATCCTCGGAATTGATTCCGACGGCATGCTCATCGAAGCGTTCGATTATGGTACCTAGGCCATGGTCCAAGGCCCTCTTCGCCTCGTCCAATCGTTGCCAGCGAGAATACCCCAGTCGATCGACCCGTATTGCCTCGGACAGGTCGATGAACCAGGGCCGGTCCTCGAACACCAGGATATTGTATGGGCTCAGGTCGGAATGGACCACTCCTGCCTTTGCTAGCGCCGCTATCCCATCGAGCGCTTCTTTCAGGAATGACCAGGAATCATCCAGGACCGAGTCATACAACCTCGGTGCCAGTCCGAGTTCTCCGCCCAGGTACCTCATGGAGAACAGGTTCTCGACACGTTTGGCTGGCGTGGGGACCAGTGCACCGCCCTTCCATGCCTGGTATAGCATGTCAAACTCATGAGCAGCTAGCCATCCTGTCGAATCAATCTTGATCGGTCTCCCACCCCGGTGCGACGTTCGATACAGTCGGAATACCTTCACCGCGAGCAGGGCGTCGGAGTACCGGGTCAGGTATACATCCGCCTCCTTTCCTGCGCTAATCAAGCCCACAACCTCTGTGGCCAGACCTGAATCGATGATGGAAGGATAACGCAAAGGTCATGCTTTCCCCGGCCTCCGAGGATCAATTCCATGATGAGTATTGCATAAAGGTCACAGTGAACATGAGGGTGGAGAAATGAGATGGAGGTCTAGCTTCATCACCATCACCCGGGTCAGTGCACCGGGTCCGGATTCCGAGCGTACCTTCACCCCTTATCGGTATGCGATCCGTCCCGGCGGTGGCGTGGTCCGAAGGGTATGGTTGGATAGAATAAGGAGAAGGGCCGATCAGTTGGAGGATTATTTAGGGCATTCATCCATGGACATGAGGTACACGCCATATGCCAGTATCCAAAAGACAGACGGGTAGTATATCATCCGTTCCATTCCCCCGACGCCCAGGCCCATGAACGTCTTGGTACCCTGCAGTATCAACGCCGCTATTCCGATGATTCCTAACGCGGCGAAAACTATCGATAGGGGGCCTTTGACCGCTCTGGATGAGATCAGTGCAGCCAGGCACCCCATCCCGAACGCCAGTCCTGCGAAAATTAGATGGATGACACCCCAATTTTCGTTGAATATTGCGACCCCGATGGTACCCGCTCCCGCAAGGGCGACCAGGATCGGGACCGCCCATGCAGGTCCGCCACGAAGGTAGACCGAGATCATGACGAGCACCCCGAAGATGAGCAATGCAATGGTGAAAATAGTTCGGCTTGGTTCCGGCCCGACCCCCAGGTCACTGATGAAATTCTGAGAAACACTGTAACTGGGATATAGGATTTCGGCCAGATGTACCAGGAACAGTAGCTCCAAGGACCCAATGAGAAGCAATAGGCCGGGATTGCGCCAGTTCACCATGGTTCTTGATGTGTGTGGCATGTTGATAATGTTTGGCCCTTCATGATCTAGGATGTGGTGCGGCCAGTTCGATAGTACATAGTAATATCTCCCAAGCGCTAATTGAGTTCAAGGTGAAATGTGAGGATCATCCGCGGAGACCGGTCCCATTTGGAACAGATAATGGTGATCTGGAAGGAATTCGTCGAGTACCATCAACGTATCGACCCTTACTATGGAACGATCGACGGAGGAGAGATCAAGTTCGGCATGTATATCTTGCACAGTATGGACCAGGTCGATTCCCAGGTCATGGTGGCGATCGAGGAAGATTATCTTCTCGGTTACTGCCTGTGCTATATCCAGCCTCGCGCTCCGGTCTTCAAGGAGACGAAGGTCGGGGTCCTTTCTGACCTGGCGGTCAAGGCCGAATTCAGGGGCGGAGGAGCAGGCGGAGCCTTGGTCGAGGAATCATTGAGCTGGTTACGGTCTCAAGGCATCAAGCGGGTCGAGCTGAGGACCTCGGCGAGAAACGACCAAGCCATAGAGTTCTACCTGAAGCATGGCTTCTGGGTCTATGACCATATGATGACCCGAGAGCTGTGATCTGTGCCATTTCGATCCTTTCTTCTAAAATTCTGAACGTCGGCATCGGCTACTTGATGATGAATGACCTCATCGAGATGGATTTGTTCTGGAAACCCTCGTGGACGAACTCCAAGGATTCCTCCGGTCGCCTCATGCCAAGAACGTAGATCATCGGGAGATAGTGGTCGAGTGTCGGCACCGCCAGGTCTCCTCCGGGCATGGCCCTATAGTCTATCAGCAGATCGTCATTACCGGTCATTAAAGCATCCCTTAGCCTGTCGTCGAATGCCCTTGCCCAGTCGTAAGGTCTCGCATCGATGTCGCCAAAATCGATCATCCTAAGATTGTGGACGGCATTACCAGAACCAAGCACTAACACGCCCTCTTCCCGGACCTTCGCGAGCTTCTTTGCCAATTCGTAGTGGTGCCGTAACGGCTTCTCGTTGAACGTCCCTGGAAAATAGTCCAGGCTTAGTTCGAAGACAGGAACGTCAGCTCTGGGATAGAGATGCTTAAGCACAGCCCAGGAGGCGTGGTCCAGCCCCCATGCAAGATCGCAACGGACCTCTCCTAATGACAGCTCCGTGAGCCGCTTGGCCTGCGCTGGCGCGCCGGGAGCGGGATATTCGACCTGATATAGCTTTTCCGGAAACCCGTAGAAATCGTGTATGGTCTCCGGTTTTTGCACACAGCATACGCTGGTACCATTGGTAAGCCAATGGGCCGATACGACCAGAACGGCATCCGGTCGCGGCAAATCCCTGCCCAGCTTATTGAGGCTCCTTGTGTAACTGTTATCCTCAATCGCATTCATAGGCGAACCGTGCCCGATGAACACTGCCGGCATCCTTTGTCCTGCGGCCATCCTATACGCTCCGATCAGATACGCCGACCCATCATTTCTTCAATCCTGTTGCGTTCGTTGCTGCCGACCTGATGAAGTGGCCACTCCTGATCTCCTGGAATGCCGCTTCCAGTTCTTCCTCCGTGTTCATAACCACCGGACCGCCCCAGGCGATAGGCTCCTTGACCGGTCTTCCCGATACCAGAAGGAATCTTGCCCCTTCTGGTCCAGCTTCGATCTTCACCTCATCCCCGCTTCCGAAGATGGCCAGATGTTCCGTTTCCACTATCGGTCCCTCGTTTCCAAATCGGGCACCGCCTTCGAAAACGAAGGCGAAGGCGTTGCGCTCTCGAGCAATCTCCCTGGTAATGGATCCTCCAGGACGTAGCGAAACATCTAGGTATTCGACCGGAACGATCAGATCATGAACCGGACCCACGATTCCGTTTATACTTCCTGCGATCACCTTCACCGTCGCTCCACCATCGAGTTCTATCTCTGGTATTGTGTCCTTCTGGACATCACGGTAACGAGGGTCCATCATCTTTTGTGCCTTCGGGATGTTCACCCACAACTGGAACCCGTTCATCCCTCCTGGCGATCTCAAAGGCATTTCCTGGTGCATGATCCCGCTCCCAGCTGTCATCCATTGCACATCACCTGCATTGATAACCCCGATCCTTCCAGTACTGTCCTTGTGCTCCATAGTGCCCTTGAGCATGTAAGTGACCGTCTCCATCCCCCGGTGCGGATGCATCGGGAAACCGGCCATGTAGTCCTCTGGATCATTCGAGCCGAAATGATCCAGTAGAAGGAAAGGGTCCAGCATGCCTACATCTTCTGGTCCGAACGCTCTTTTCAGCCTAACTCCCCCGCCCTCCAAAGTAGGGCTGCTCTTTGATAGTTTCACGATTCTGCGGGCTTCATGCATTGTGCTCCCTCGTCCAATCATTCGAGCCCCGTGCTAATAAATCAATCTCATTGGTGCAATCGATCCGGAAGCGTGACCCGGCTCATTGCCTTCGATTTCCTACCATCGAGGGCAAGGAATAATGGGCTGTATGGGCATACATACCGTCGATGTCCATGGAAAAGGTCGAGATCGGAAAGCACGCCCCTCCAATGGCAATGCCAGTCTGCATCGTGGGTGCTAATGTCAAAGGCAAGGCGAACTTCTGCACGGTGGCATGGTTCACAGTATTGGACGACGAGCCGCCGATGCTCGCCTTAGTGCTGGGAAAAGGCCGAGCTACGAAGGACGGCATCGTGGAGAACGGAACGTTCAGCGTCAACATCCCGAGCGAGTTCAACGTGGCCGCTGCGGATTATTGTGGGATAAATTCTGGCCATATCATGGACAAATCGAAGGTCTTCAAAGTATCATACGGCAGGCTGAATACAGCTCCCCTGGCGGACGAATGTCCAGTCAGCGCCGAATGTAAATTGACAAAGATCATTGAATTCCCGGGATCGGAACTTGTCATCGGTGAGGTAGTCCAGGTCCATGTCGAGAAAGGCCTGGTCATCGACGGTAAGGTGGATGTGGAGGGCATGAGGCCACTCCTGTATTCTTTCCCGGGCGGTCCTTACCTATCGATAGGTCCATTCGTGGCCGAGGCGTTCAAGGTCGGGAAGACCTTTCCTCCCAGAATATGACCAAGTACTCAATCAAGCCTCGTCTGTGGCCTTCTGGAAATACTCGATCATGGGATTCCAGTAGTGCTCCTTCCATCCTTCGGCGTAATCATCGGCCTGCTCATCTAGCACTTTCGACTGGGTCATGGTCAGTTCTGTTCCACCATCTACCTCCTTCAGGTCCAATTGCAGGATCGAGGGTGGATGGCCTTTGGGCCATTGTGAGGTCGTCCATTCCTGCACGATCTTCTCGCCCTTCCTCAGCTCGATGTTACGGGCTGTGATATATCCATCACCGGCAGAGACCTCTCCGCTGATCTCCTGACTTCCGGTGGTCTGGTGCGAGTGAAATCGGAGTGCTTCTGCGGGTCCATGAATGCCTCATAGACCTTGCCCGGCGAGGCCGGAATCAACACCTTCTGGACGATGGTCTTCGTCTTTATGGTCATATGAGTTCGATTGGCATGATAGGGTATAATTCAGTTGTTCCTTCTGTCAGATTGATAACGGGGCAGTCGCTTGTGACCCTTTGATGAGTGTGGAAATCTACAGGTTCAGAGAATCACTGGTAGAAGGGCTTGTTATCTCCAGACCGAATCGTTTTATCATGAATGTCCTTGTCGAGGGGGAGACTCGCAGATGTCACTGCCCGACGACCGGGCACATCGGCGATATCATTTTCAAGAACGTTCCCTGCCTGGTGGAGAAGAGCTTGGACGAGAAGCGATCTACCTGGGGGACGGTCGAAGCAGTATCCCTAGATCCAGTGGAGAAAAAGCGCAAGACGTGGATAGGCATCGATCAGGGCAGGGCCAACGACATCGTGGCTTTCTTCATCGGGTCCGGTCAGTTGGAGAGCATGATTGGAAAGGTCCGGACCGTCAGGAGAGAGGTGAGGATGGGCGATTCCAGGATTGACTTCCTGATCAACGACGAAATACTCATGGAGGTCAAAACTCCCCTGCATATGCTCGCGGTCCAGGGCTATCCAGAGCGTTCATCGAATGATAGGTTCACCTCCTTCGAACGCACCATGCGACATTTCACAGAGATATCCGAGCACATTTCGGAGGGAAAACGGGGCATCGTCTTGCTGTGCCATCTCTTCGATGCACTACGATTTAAGGTACCTCAGTCCAATGGGAAAATGGCCGAGGAGATGAAGGCGACGGTCAGGAACGCGACCGGGAAAGGCGTGGAGAACTGGCAGGCAAATTTCAGATTGAACCAAAACGGCGTCGAGTTGCTCGACTGTTTCAAATTGGACTTATTCCATGAAGGTGTTCAATGAAGATCGGTTTTGTCGGATACGGCAACATGGGAAGCACACTATTGAACGGGTTGCTGGAGCATGGGGCACTAACCGAACAGGAGGTCATCGTATCCAATCGGACAATAGGGAAACTGGATGCCCTGAAGAAAGCCCATCCTGGTGTCAAGGTCGTTGCCCGATACGTTGATGTGGCTTCGGCGGACATCATTTTCCTATGCGTGGGAACGGCCGATGTCAAGGACACGCTGGAATCGATGTTGCCGCACCTTAGCAGTGACGTACATATGGTCACCATCAACGGCGGTCTGCAGATCAAAAACCTGGAGCGGGTTTTCCAAGGGAAGATCACCAAGGCCATACCGTCCATTACCTTGGGTTCCGGCATGGTGTCACTCTGATCCATCACAATGAGAAGGTGGACAAGGTCTCCGCCCGGGTGATCGAAAGCATGTTCGCTCGGGTCGGAATGGTCCAGATCGTCCGGGAAGACCAGTTCGAGGTGGCCACCGACCTTACCAGCTGCGCCCCGGCTTTTATCACTGACATCGTCCAGAGGTTCGCCGAGGCGGGCGTGAGGCATTGTGACCTGGACCCCGAGACCACAAGGCGTTTGGTGGTCGAGACACTGCTCGGCACAGCTCTGACCCTCTCCAACCGGGTCGTTTCCCTCGACGAAATGAAGTCGATGGTGGCGACGAAGGGCGGGATAACGGAGCAGGGACTGGCTGTCCTTGACCGCGAGATGCCCGGGGTGTTCGACCAGGTTTTCGAGGCAACTGTCTCGAAGCAAGAAGCCGTCAAGAACTCGATCACCTGTCAGTTTAGCAAGTGATAGTAGGCCTCCATGGTCACTTCTCCGGATCATCTCTGCTGTGCATCGAAGAACAGCCTCATTGATAGATGCCGTGATCAATGGATTTTGGGCTGTCACCAAACGTCTTTATCATCTTCCAGTTCACGAACAGTTTGCATCGGTGGACCATCGCCAACGAATCCATCAACCCCTGTTTCGTCAGGCCGTCTTGGAACAACCCTCGGGTGAACTGAAATGTCTGCAGGTCCGTCTCGCTCGGCAGCATGGCAAAATCACAGGGTTGGAAAAGCAGCTGGAAACGCATGTCCCAAAGGAGTTCATCGCATCTCGACTTGGGCAAACCCCTTAGCGCGTCGTAATGCTGCTTGCTTAACGTGATACCTGAGGCGATGATGACCATGTCTTCCTTTCCTTTTGGTTGAGCCACATCGAGGATTGCCGCAGGGCCGATCTCTACCACATAGTGCCAGTTCGCATTGTCATCGGAAACCTTGTCCCGATAAATCCCGGCTTCGACAAGCCAATCCTTGACCTTTTTCCCCAAGTCTTCGCGGTCGTTGAACACGTCGACATCTCCATTGCCCGGATAATCTTCTAAGATTAAAGCAATATAAGGCAAACCTCTGGACTGATTCGAGGGTTCTGCCCGCAACGATTGGTAGGATGGAAGCAGAATATTAGGATGGGTGGGAACGCGGCCATCATGGATGCAGGGAACCGGGTCAAAGTATGGACCGTTCTCGTAATAGGTTAACCCCCACCGGGAAGGAAGATATTTGGCCTATGCCCCTCAATCGATATTGCAGGTGAAGATCTACGGCCGAGGGAAAAGGGACCAGTATTTTCGATGACAAGACCAGGGCAGAACTTATCGAGGTTCTCCAGGACCTGACCGGTCCAGTCCGGTTGGTCCATTTCACGCAAAAGCCCTCTTGCACCAGCTGTTCGGTGCAGGTCCAACTGCTCCAGGAACTGGAGGGGCTGTCAGAGAAGATCACGCTTGAGATCAGATACTTAGATGACGACAGCGAGCTGGCCATACGGTATAAGGTCAGCAAGGTGCCGGCCACGATGATGTTCGGGTCCAAGGAAAATGGTATCAGGTTCTACGGCGTCACAACCGGCTACGAGTTTCCATCTCTCCTTTCAGCGATAATGATGGCCTCCACAGGCCGTTCTGGACTGCCTCTAGAGATGGAGGAGATGGTCAAAAAGATCGAAAAAGACGTGCACATCCAGGTCCTAGTCACCTTGACCTGCCCTTATTGTCCAGAAATGGTGCATGCAGCACAACAGTTTGCTTTCGTCAATGATCGAATCACGGCGGACATGGTCGAATCGTCTGAATTCCCCCAAGTGGTCCAGCTCTACGAGGTCTTTGGAGTGCCGAAAACGGTGATAAATGAGACACATATCATCGATGGAGCTGTCCCAGCCGTCACGCTATATCTGGAGATCCTGAAGGCAGTGGATCCGGACCTCTACCGGAAGATCGACGAGATGATTCGAGAATCAGAGGGAACCAGGAAGGCCAGGAAGGCAGATCCATCTCTTCCTTACGAGGTATTGATCGTTGGTGCTGGGCCGGCCGCAATGTCAGCAGCACTTTACGCCGCCCGCAAGGGATTGGAAGTGGCGATGATCGCAGCACGGATCGGAGGCCAGATGACCTATACCGGCCGAGTGGACAACTATTTGGGGTTCCCTTCGGTCAGCGGGGGCGACCTGGCCGAAGTCTTCCGCGAACACATGGAGAGATATCCGGTCTCCGAGGCGTTCGGGAGCCCGGTCATTGATGTCCGGAAGGAAGACGAGTCGTTCACGGTCAGCACCAAGGACGGAAGGAAGTTCATGGGAAAAGCCGTCATATACTGTGCTGGCAAGGAATATCGCAGGCTCGGAGTGCCGAACGAGGAACGATTCATGGGGAAGGGAATCGCCTTCTGCGCCAACTGTGATGCGCCGCTATATCAGGACAAGAGGGTGGCGGTCGTCGGCGGCGGAAATTCCGCATTCACCTCCGCGCGAGACCTGATAAGGTTCGCCCATGAAGTGCATCTGGTGCACCGAAGGACAGATTTCACCGCCGACGAGCTCCTGGTGAAGCAGGTTCTCGGTTCCGAGAAGGTGATGCTGCATAAGCCGATGAAAGTGGAGTCGTTCCTAGGAGAGGACAAACTCACCGGTATCCGGCTAGCGACCCTCGAGGGCAAGGAGGGGATCGATCTGCAGGTGGATGGTGTGTTCCTAGAGATCGGGCTAAGCCCCAACTCTACACCGATACAGGGGCTGGTGGAAATGAATGAGATCGGGGAGGTGGTGGCCGGGAAGGATCAGTCGACCAAGACACCTGGATTATACGTTGCCGGGGATGTGACCGACGTTGTGGAAAAGCAGATATCAGTATCCGTCGGGCAGGGGGCAGTTGCGGCGATTTCCGCTTACGAGTACCTTTCCCAGAGAGGTCTCACCAAGAGCCGGGCTGGTCAGAAGGAGGACTGGCAATAGGCCAGCCCTCCGACGGAATCCAGCTTGCTTTACCTGAAGACCCCAACTATCACTCTTTCTTCTCTTCCTTCTCCGCACGGCCTTCCCGTTGCAGCCGACCCGGTGCCCACCAGGCGTGCTTTCCCATGAGAGACATCGCCGCCGGAACGATGTACGTGCGAACCACCATGGCGTCTACCAGTATGGCGAAGGCCAGTGCGAATCCGAATTCCTGGAGCATGGTATTACTAGACAGCATCATCGAGCCGAACGCCCCGCCCATGATCAACGCCAAGGCAGTTATGATTCCCCCGGTCCAATCGACCGCATCGACCACCGCTTCATTGGTCCCTTTACCCTTATGCACCTCTTCCCTGATGCGGGTGAGTATGAACACATTGTAGTCCATGCCTATCCCCATCAGCATGATGAACAGGATCAGCGGCACCAACCAGAGGATCGGCCTGTCCAGCCATGTACCGAAAACCAGCGAGGTCGCCGCAAATGCCCAGGATATGCTCATGGCTATGGAAAGGACCGCGAACGCAGGCAGAAGGACCGAGCCCAGGACGACCATGAGGACAATGAAGATGCCTATTACCACCAGCAGCTCGATGTTTCCGAACTGTTCGTTCATCTGTATGCTGACATCATAGATGACCGCGGTCGAACCTCCGACCATTATGCTCGTTCCCGCTAGAATCGGTTCGGTCGATTTCTCTTGGGCAATCTCGTTCCGTAGAGTGGGCATGAGATTGACCGATTTTGCAGCCATGGGCTGATCCTTCAGCACTACCGTCAGGAGAGCGGATTTATTGTCCTTACCCACGCTCTGCAGCATGCTTTGGATCGTCTGCAGCCTTGTCTCTGCAGGCAACGCAGAAAGGTTGCGGTAATCGATCTGGGTACCATATGGTCTGGTTGGGCCAGTGACCTGTTGTACTAATGAGTTACCAGCTACCGTTTTCGAAACGTTCTCGATCGCATCGAGATATGCAAGGTTGAAACTGGCCCCGTCGTAGATCACGATGCTTCCAGCGAAGACCACTTGAGTTGGCATGATCCTCCCTGCTCCGAAATCAGCCGACATAGCGTTCATTCCCGTAGTGGATTCCGTCGTTCCCATGCTCCCGATGAAATCGAAGCTGGTCTCAGTGGTCAGGTACAGGTATGTGGCGGGAACGGAGACCAGGACGGCAGCTACGAGGATGACCTTGGCATGATGGACCGAGAACGATGCCGCACGGTGGAAATAGCCATGGTTCCCCTCCCTCTTCTTTTGCATCGTCTTTTCGGCGAATCTCTTCCAACGGTCCCCGATCGTAGGCCAGAATATCCGGTTGCCCAGAAGCATCAATAGTGCTGGGACCAATGTTAAAGCCACAAGCAAGGCGACGACGATCGCCATGCCGAGAACAAGTCCCATAGTCTGTACCATCGAGAACGATGAGAGGCCCATGGCAAAGAACGCGATGACCACGGTCGCTCCGCTGGTCGCGATCGACTCCCCTGCCCAGGTGATGGATGTATGCACCGCCTGTTCTCGGGTGCTGCCCTTGATCCGTTCCTCCCGATAACGGGTCATCAGGAATATGGAATAATCCGTGCCAACTCCCATCAGGACGACGAACAACATCGTTACAACAGTATACTGGATGTTCGCCACCAGTGAACCTATGACAAACACCAAGGCTTGGCTGACCCCCAACGCTACTCCGACTGCGCCAAGCGGAATCCATTGGGCTACCACGGAGCGGAAAAGAACACCCATCAAGATGATTATGATGACGATGGTCAACGGCTCGATGATTGCCATATCCTTCATGGAACTGGTCTCCATATCCGAGGAGATGGCCGCGTCGCCGGTCACGAAAACGGTCATCGCAGAACCAGTCTCTGATTTGATCTGGGAAACAATATCCCGGATGAAATTGACATCTTGCACCAGAGGTTTGACCCCGTCGTTCTCAGTGTAGGCTGAGGTCACTGTGAAGGTGGCTATGAACAACATCGTGCGATTGTTCGGTGCCACAAAATTGCTCAGCAACTGAGATGGCAGTTTGACCGGATAGGTAGCCAATGTCCCATTGTTTATGATCAAGTTGTTGAAGGAGTGGACTGCAGCATACTGGTACGTCGGCCCTAGGTCATAAACGGCCTTTAGGAACGTCATGTCGGTCACACCAGCCATCTGGCCGATCATGCCGAGCATGAATTCTTGGACCATGGTCTGATTTGAGAACGAGGTTAGATCGAAGGAGGCCAGAACGGCGTACATGACCTGTTTCTCTTCCGCGGTCATCGGGGCAGGAAGGGCGTCGATGAAACCTGGGGCGACAGTGCTGATGCAGTAATTGGTCCTGGCAACCGGATCTGCTACCAATGAGGCATTGGATGAGGTTGCGTTCCAGATGCCCGTTACTGCAAAATAGTAATTGTATGCCAATGCCCTGGTCTGTGGGTTGACGTTTTGCAGGTATGAGTCAAGGTAACCTTTGGTCAGATTGAACGCCTGGGCATCGGTGTCTGTGACATTGAGAGCGGGTGATGCCGTATGGACCTGGATCCAAGCAGACATGTGAGCGGCTGGTATTCCATAAAGAAGGAAAGCGCTCATGTTGACCTGCAGCTCCGCAGGGCGCATGGCGGGCCCCAGCTGGAGGACCACTTGGTCCATCATCATGCTGGTGGCCGAATAGGCTGATGTGACATTCTCCAAGAAACGGACGTCATTTGAGGCCAATATCCTTTGCTGAAGGGCGAGCACGAAATCCCTGGATGCAGCATCGGTCACGTCGTTCGCTTGTAACACAACAAGAATGGTCCCGTTGGCCACCGAACTCTGGAACTGCTGCGAGACCACTTCCTGGGCCTGCAGGGATTCATAATCTCCCGAGGCCATCTGTGTCTCCTGATACTGGATCACGTTATTGACCTGCAGCATGGCCGGCACAGAGACCAGCAAGGCTATTACCCAGATTATTAGGACCATTTTGTAATGCTTCGTTATACTGCTCGCGATGCGATCGAATATCATTCCAACCCCTCCTGCCGGTGCCCGCCGACCGATTTACCCTAGTCTAGGTTGAACAACTATGGACGTAATATTTCTTGCCCTCAAGATCGGACATGAAAGCCCAGTCCTTGAAATGGCGCGATCAAGTCTGAAAGCCTTCGCAGCGTCTGACATGATATTCTCACTAGTCAAGCAAAGGGCGCCCACAGACGCAGATCCAATTGACGGTTCGAAGGCGTTACATGACTCGCCGATGCGCCTGCGTTCGCTAATAAAAATTAGAGACTAGCATACTCACATCTCGCGGATCTCAGATCCATTCCTTTCTTTCCCTAAAGGACGCTTGAATTTCGAGACTGTGGTCTGCAAATAGTAATACCGGTCGTTGCCGAACTAGTCATGCGGTCAAGTTCATGAATATAGGGGACAAGCTGTTTGAGTGTGCGATGGTCTGCTCGGATATTCAACGGATTAACACTGATTTTTATGCGATTTCGTGCAGAATTCATTTAATAATGAGGGCTCAAACCAAAATCCGAGGTTCAAGATGTCGAAAGTGATGCATTTTGAGATAGGCGCCGACGACCCGAAAAGAGCGATGAAGTTCTACGAAAAGGTATTCGGATGGAAATCACAGAAGTATGAGGGCGGAAATATGGACTACTGGCTGGTCACCGCCGGGGAAAAGACCGAACCGGGAATCGATGGTGCGATACAACCAAGAACCCAATTGGGCCAGTCCGTCATCAATACGATCATGGTGGCGTCCATTGACGAAACGATTGAGAAGATAACTGAGAATGGCGGCGTAATCGTCGTGCCTAAGATGGAGATCCCGAAGGTTGGGGTGATGGTCTATTTCCAGGATACCGAAGGAAACATCTTCGGGGCCATGCAGGCAGACCCCAACGCGATGATGATGGGGTGACCAGGTCCAAATCGAACCATAGAAAGTCGGTTAGAACCAGGACGAGGTGAAGTTGAGAGAGAAAGTCGATAGATCACCGGGCAAAGGTTCGATTCTGGACCGAGAGCGAAATGTGGCACGCCCCCAATAGAAAGATTGGGAAGATTATTATAATGGCGGCTGCGTGATTTAAATTCTGATCCCCATGGTCGACAAGATCACCCATACCGATGAAGAATGGCGCAAGCTCCTCACAGCAGAGGAGTACCATATGCTCAGGGAAGAAGGCACGGAACCGCCATTCCGCAACAAGTATCATGATAACAAGAAGAAGGGTGTGTATACCTGCGCTGGATGCGAACTGGAACTGTTCTCATCGGAGACCAAGTTCGATTCTGGGACCGGCTGGCCAAGCTTCTGGGCTCCAATAGCAAAAGACCATGTGGTGATGAAGACGGATCGGACCTATAGCATGGTCCGAGAAGAAGTAAAATGCGCTCGATGCGGGGGTCACCTCGGTCACGTCTTCAACGATGGTCCCAAGCCGACCGGAATGCGGTACTGCATGAACTCAGGGGCGTTGCATTTCATTGAGTCTAGATAGGGTCGATCGAACCAGAGGTCCAAAACGGGGATTACCAGGTTATTAATAACTGTCATCCGGATTTCACCTCTCCATGCACGACCCCAGGATGGATAAGTTCTCAGACGTCATAATAGGTCATTCCACCGGGCTCAAGGCAGGCGAGGTCGTCTACATTGAGGCCTTTAACATTCCAGATGAAATGGTAGAGGTTCTGGTCGAAAAAGTATACCAGGCAGGCGGGATTCCGATCGTTTCTCAAAAGTCACCTCGTGTCCTCCGAAAGATCTATATGGGTACCAGCGAGACGGCCATGAAGGTGATAGGCGACATCGAAATGGAGAAAATGAAACGAGCCCAGGTATACATCGGGATGAGAGGGTCATCTAATGTCACTGAGAACTCTGATGTCCCCGCGGATAAGATGGCTATATACACCAAATACTGGTGGGGCCCGGTCCATATTAATCAAAGGATACAAGACACGAGATGGGTTGTCATGCGCTGGCCTACGCCATCAATGGCGCAATTGGCGGAGATGTCAACCGAGGAGTTCGAGGATTTCTACTTCAAGACCTGCACGCTCAACTACGACAAGATGTCGGAGGCGATGGAGCCGTTGGTCGAGCTCATGAAGCGCACCGACCGGGTCAGATTGGTTGCGCCAGATACTGACCTGGAGTTTTCGATCAAAGGCATCCCCCCAATTAAATGCGATGGTAAGTTGAACTTGCCTGACGGTGAGGTCTACACCGCCCCGGTCAAGGACTCGGTCAACGGCGTTATCCATTACAATACGAAGACGTTGTATGATGGCAAGGTCTTCGATAATATCCGGCTCACCTTCAAGGACGGAAAGATCGTTGAAGCAACATCTTCCAATACTGCTGCCATGAACAATATCTTCGATACCGACGAGGGAGCGCGTTATGTAGGGGAGTTCGCGATCGGCCTGAATCCGTATGTGAACAAGCCAATGCTGGACACGCTCTTCGACGAGAAGATAGCTGGATCCATTCACTTCACTCCCGGCAATTCATACGATGACGCCCCCAACGGGAACCATTCCCGTGTGCATTGGGACATAGTATTGATCCAGACAGAGCAATGGGGCGGCGGTGAGATTTATTTCGACGGTGTCCTGGTCCGGAAGAACGGAGTGTTCGTCCTGGATGAACTGAAGGGGTTGAACCCGGAGAACTTGATGTGAGTGTAATAACCCCCAGTGATGAACCTTATTGAGGTATGGCGAAACATCCTTCGGTACCGATAAGTAGCTAATCCTTTTTCCAAGGCCATCAGATGAATGGAACCGTGGAATTGGCAACTTTTGGCATGGGGTGCTTTTGGTGCGGCGAAGCGTCTTTCTCCAGCCTCGAAGGGATCAAATCCCTCCGGGTTGGATACATGGGAGGCACGACGGAAAACCCTACATATGAACAGGTCTGCTCGGGCGGGACAGGCCATATCGAGGTCGTCGAGATTAGGTTCGATGCATCGAAGATTACCTTTCAACATCTCCTGGGCGAGTTCTGGAATTCTCATAACCCATCAGAGAGGGAAGGGGATGGCGATTCAGGAAGCCAATATGGATCGGTGATCTTTTTCAATACTGAAGAACAAAAAGCTCAGGCCGAGGAATCGAAACGTCGTGTCCAGGCCTCAGGGAGGTTTAGGGGGCGCATAACCACTCAGATACTCTCTGCATCCAAGTTCTGGGTGGCTGAAGAGCGCCATCAATGTTACATTGCCAAACTTTACGAAACCAGAAATATCCACGGCCTCGATTGATCGGTCAGAACCTTCGTTTTCCAACCTTTCTCTCAAATCATAAATGAACGGAACTTCAAATAAGTTGAAGCACACGAACGATACCTGGGGCGACAGAAGAAACAGCGTTATCGAATATTCAACGAAAAGGCCAATTAGTTCCCCTACCAACCTCCTCGACCGCTAACCGTACGGTAATCAAGGGCGTACCCAATGTCACCAGGGTCTTGATCATCCTGGTCTTGGCACCTGAGTAATCGTGAAGTCCCCCCTGATCCCCATCGCTTTGACACCGAGAGCCGCTCAGAGTGAATTAGGGAAGGGCCATCAAGTGGGCGAGGATCGACAAGAATGGCACCAAATTGAAGGTCTATGCGAACGACATCGATTGCTGCAGGAATGGATTCAAGCTGATATATACTGCCAAGAGCAACCCCAATGCCAATCATCATTGCAGTGCATGTCCGAATCGTAGTTTCGCCGCAAAGCCGTCCACAGGGCCCATGTCAATCGCCGGATCGTCCCGATGAACGAACTTCTTATACACGTGGCTCAAATTGAAAATCATGCGCGAGCACAGGTCCCCTTGGTTGGATGGGCTTAGATCCAATCGTGTTGTTAATCGGTTGGTCGGTCACGATCGCGTCGATGTCGTAATAGTGGGCGGGGGGATAGCGGGCGTAGCCACAGCCTTCGAGATCCTGGAGAACAGCGATATGAGCGTTATGATAATCGAGGTCGACAGGATCGCTCACGGAGCCTCCGGCAACGGATCCGGGCAAGTCACTCCTTCGTTCGAGCAAGGATTCCAAACACTTTCGGAACGTTTCGGACCAGATATGACAAGGTCGGCCTTCCGGCAGATCGCCACAGCGAAAAAAAGGTTTGGGGAGCTGGTAAAGGCAGCCGGAGCAGCAGATAAAGTGCATAGGGTGAGTGCCTATATCGGATTCTCATCCATCGATATGGCTGAGGCGATCGGCAAGGCGTCATCAGACGGGGCATCGTTCGTCCCACCCTCAATGAAGATGTACGTGGCAGCCGGTTCGGGCTGGAATTGCCAGCTCAAGGACCAGGGTGTCGAGGTTAGCCGAGTCCCGCCAGTGTACATAAGGAAGTTATTGGGGATCACCGATGAAACCTACCGTGCCGCTGCCGTGATAAGAACCAGTATTGCCAACATACCATTGATCTGCGAAGGGTTGGTCCATCGAATGATCGACTCATACCCTCATCGGTTCAGTATTCACGAGGGAACGAAGGTATTGAGCGTCGATTCCCACCATCCATTACTGGTGAAGTGCGAGGAAGGGGATGTGGAATGCAAGCGTGTGGTCATGTGCACAAATGGATACGATCTACCAGATATCTCCAGTATCGCCAATTCATTCCCCGATGACTATCTAAAAGGCATAACTGGATACATGAACGGTTACCGGCCCCCCTTTAGCGGTGAGAGGGCAGGGATCTTTTTTCATGAGGTACAGCCTTCCAAAGATGAGCCATATATATTCTCGACCGTCTGGGGTAAGGATAAGAAGAGTGCCATGCTCATGATCGGTGGCCCCCAAAATGACATTGGCGACGTGGACTTGCGCAACTCAATGGATGAACGGGCGCACGCCCGCATAGACAACCTCGCCAAGGAGATATTCGGGATCGCGACGAAGGAGGACCAGTGCTGGGACGGGCGCATGGGCTATACCAGTTCGGGGGTTCGTTTGGCCGGTCCGGATCCTGTGAATCCTAACATCTATTACAATCTGGGGTGCAATGGCATCGGCATTCTGCACAGTGTGTATGGTGCCCGCAGGATAGCAGCGGCCATGGCTGGAAAGAGAATGGCAGATTCAGTTTTCGACCCCCGACGTCAATTTACCGGACCTTAAGAACGAAGATATGGCGATGTCGCTTCGAGGATAGATGCGATAATGTTGAGGCAACCTTGTCCCTCGCTGTAAGGTGTGGTCATCGTTAAATACGTCGAGAACAGCATTTTTTCGTAGGATGAATCGAAGGGGAAAACTTCTTGTGATGGCTTCGATCGCCATCATCGCGATTCTGGTCGTGACGGCCGTAGCGATCGTTCTCTTGGGGAATCAAAACATAGGCTTGGATGGGCGGTTCAACGATCAGATTCCGGCCGATCGGAACGTCACCTTGAGCCTGGTCGCCGACGGCTTCGCGCATCCTTTAAGGGCAGTATCCCCTCCTGACGGTTCGGCTGGACTTTTCATTGTTGACCAGGTAGGGACGGTATGGGTCGTGGCCTCAAATGGGACAATGTTGAAGGAACCATTCATCAATGTCGCCAGCAAGCTGGTCACATTATCTCCGTCATACGATGAGAGAGGCCTCCTGGGCTTAGCTTTCCATCCCAGCTATTCCTCGAACGGAAAGTGCTATTTATGGTACAGCGCTCCTTTAGATCCCTCGGCACCTGCCCAATGGGACCACACCAACGTCCTTAGCGAGTTCAGAACCTCTGCCGATCCCAATCGTGCGGATATCGCCACTGAAAGGATAATCCTCAAGGTGAACAATCCTTACTCGAATCACAACGGGGGCGATATCTGCTTCGGACCCGACGGATACCTGTATCTGCCCTTGGGGGATGGTGGAAATGGGAACGATATCGGCCGGGGTCATTCTGCCATTGGCAACGGACAGGATCTCTCGAATGTATTGGGGAAGGTGCTGCGCATCGACATAGATCAAAATACATCGTTGAACGCTACGACCACCATCGACCTCCCTGGCGGAAACATCGCCTACGGCATACCCGCGGACAACCCTTTTGCGGCCGGTCCCGGCCGTGACGAGATCTATGCATATGGCCTGCGGAACCCGGCTTTTGCCACATTCGACCCCGACGGAAACCACAGTTACTTCGTGGGAAACGCTGGACAGGCGCTCTACGAAGGAGTGTTCACAGTCGAGAAGGGCAGTAACTGCGGATGGCCCATCATGGAGAACGGGCACTGCTTCGACCGATCCAATGCCAACGACCCCAATGCGGTCTGCACTCGAACCACTGGTTATCTGGGTGAGCCCCTGGTCGGTCCGATAATATCGTTGCCGCATAACGCCTTCCCGTCCGGCGGCATCACAGTGATCGGCGGTTATGTATATCGGGGTTCGGGCATCCCGGAGTTCCAGGGGAGCTACATCTCCGGCATGTGGCTGGCCAATTCTGTGGTCTCCATATCGGTACAGAAAGGGACGAATTGGACCTACTCATCGCTCAATATCATTTCGTTCCAGGACAGTACAGGGGCGCAGATCCCGGGGATCGCCGTTCCAGCAACGGTCTTGCCCGCGTACCTTTTGGGTTTCGGAATTGGGTCTGACAAAGAGCTCTACGTTCTCACCTCCGGGAACCTGGGACCATCGGGTTCCTCGGGAAGGGTCTGGAAGATATTGCCCGGCTGAGCGATCTCGAAAATGCTGGTTGGTTGCTTGTGTGGCCGCCCGCTCGAGCATTGTAAGTTAACTCCAGGTGCCCGACATTTCATTAGCACGGATCTGCTTATCCGGTAGTGCATGGATGAGTTCGATGTGCACCTGTATCACCTGCTGCTCCGGGATCCGAGGATGCCGCTGCGGGAGCTCGCGGAACGCATGGGGACATCGCTTCAGGCGGTGCACAAGCGTATGCAGGCCTTGCTGGAAGCAGGGATACTGGTAGGCACCGGGGCGGCGATCCCGAGCAATTATCTCAACGCCACAAGCGTGTTTATTTTCGGCCGAATGGAGGGAGAAAAGCCTATGCATCAGGTGGTCGCCGATCTGGCCAAGAACAGTTCTATCGGGTACGTGATGCTGTGCTCGGGGAACGTGATGTACGTTTCCGGCCTCCTACGTAGACCGGTGGAAATGGACAGTTTCCGTGATTTCGTCGTAAGGACCTGCTCAATGAAGGACGCCACTATGGCAATCGACTCGCTTGGGCGGGTCGGAGAGGTCCGTCCGGCCGAGCCCCTCGCACCGGAGATCATGCTGTCCTCACTGGACCTTAGGATAATCGCATCCCTGAAGGACGATGCACGCAAGCCGTATGCCCAGGTGGGGGAGGAGATAGGGGCCACCGGTAGAACGGTGAGGCAGCGGCTGGACCGCATGATCGAGGAAGGGAGCGTGGAACTGATCCTCAAGGTGAACCCCACCTACGCCCGTACGGTCAATTCCGTGGTCCACGTCTTTACCAGGGAAGGTGTGGACCGCAACATCCTGGGTGTCGAGCTCATGCAAAGGTTCCCCGCAAGTGTGCTCTTTTTCCGAAGTTATTGCAACATTCCCGACATGATCTCGGTGGCCACCAATCACCGGATGATGTCTTCCCTGTTCGAGACGATGGACATTCTATACAAGGACCCGCGGGTCACGAAGGTCATCCCAAACGTTGTCATCACCGCCTGGGAATTCGATACCTGGAGGGAGAGGATGCTTCCCCTGCTTAAAGAATAAGGAAAGCGTTTCCTGTTATAAGGTGGCCAGGTAAGCCTGCACTTTATCTTCCCAACCTTTGACCAGCGGGTCCTTCAGCCCGGAGACCTCGAAGTGCCATACACTGGCGCACTCTATGCCCTTCTTTCCCAGTTTCTTGCTCATCTTCGGTGCCGCTCCCTCATATGCCCACTTGCGCGCCTTCGCAATCTGCTTCTCGGTCTTGCTCGGGTCATCGAGCACCTGCATCACAGTATCGAATACCACGACCTTCTTGCCTTTCCATTCGTCCTCGTCAACACGTCTGATGAAGCGCTTGGCCATGGAACTGATCCGCCTCATCCGGTTGGGCGAACCGACCATGAGGAAGTCGCCTTTGACATCAGAGGCATCCTCCCGGGCCAGATTGATCAGGCGTACCTCATGACCTTCAGCCTTCAGTTCAAGCGCCATCTGCTCGGCCACTTTCCTGGTGTTGCCCAGTATGCTGTCGTATGCGATGACCCCGTTCATGCTTGCATCCCCAATCTCTTCGTCAGGACCTTGGGGAGGACCTTGCCGAGAGCGCTCGCCAACTTTGCATGGTACATTGCGCCGAATAGCAACATAATGCTCGTTGCGATCCCATAGATGTGCGCATCCACGTTCGGGGCCAATCCAGGAAGCATGACCGCGAACACAACCAGGGATGCCGCGTTTCCCACGATCACGAGCCGTACGGCATTCTCCCTCAATATCGGGATCCGCAACAGTCCGAGCGCGCCCAGACAGTTTCCGACTATGACGATCGATACCAGACCATAGATGGCCGCCTCCGATGTACCGCTGGGCAACCACGAAGAACCATTGAACCCGAGGTCAACCCCGGAGCCGGTCCAATAAACGTACATTAGGTGGATCAGACCGTGCATCGTCAAAGCCAGCGCAAGTGGCAGCGCAAACATCCAATCCAAGTGGTTCACTTCCTGCTTCCTTTCATTCCTTGATATGAGCTTCATTCTCTGACATCTCCTTACTCGACGCCTTTCTGCGCCTATATCATTCGTCACTCCTGACGGGTGATTTATCCCCGCGTCCATGTGATGGTTGAGATCGAAGGCTCAAAACAGTGCCAAAAAGCCGAAAATTCAATCTGCGGGTTCAAGAATGAGCGGTTTTTCAAATGGCCAGATACAGAATGGAAAGCAATGCCCGCTTTCGAACGGGGCATCCATGACCATAGAGTTCAGGGATTTCGGCGATCACTCTTCGAGTGTGGACAGATCCCCAACGGGATGGCCATGCTCCTTCGCTTTCAGCACCCGACGCATGATCTTGCCGGACCTGGTCTTCGGCAGGGACGGCACGAACTCGATCTCTCTGGGATATGCGTAATAGGCTAGGCGCGTCCTCACGAACTGGGTGATGTCATCCTTCAGCTCATCGGAAGGCTTGCGTCCCGGCCTGAGAACGATGAACGCCTTGACTATCTCTCCCCTGAGCTCATCGGGCTTTCCGACGACCGCCGACTCCGCCACCGCAGGGTGTTCGATCAACGCCGATTCGACCTCGAACGGTCCCAACCTTTCTCCAGATGTCTTTATGACGTCGTCCGCCCGGCCTAGGAACCAGAAATATCCGTCCTCATCCTGATATGCCTGATCTCCGCTGATGTACCAGCCAGGGATACGGTAGTATTCCCGGTATCTTTCCACGTTCCCCCAGATCCCAACCATCATGGCTGGCCATCCAGGCTTCAGTGCCAGGAATCCCTCCGTTTTCGGCGGGACCTTCTGTCCTTTCTCATCCACGATCGCCGCCACTATTCCGGGAACTGGCTTGCCCATCGAGCCGGGTTTGATCTTCATGCACTTGAAATTGGATATGCACGGCGCGCCGGTCTCCGTCTGCCACCAATTGTCGTGGATACGCTTGCCCATGACCCGCATGGCCCATCTGATTACCTCAGGGTTCAGCGGCTCACCCGCCGAGCAGACATGGCGCAGTCTGCGTAGGTCGAAAGCCCGGACAAGGTCGTCCCCTGCCCTAGCTAACATCCTCAACGCCGTGGGGGCCGTGAACCAAACGGTCACCTTCAGTTTTTCAAGGATCGAGTACCAGGTCTGGGCGTCGAACCTTCCCTCATAGGAGATTATGGTCGTTCCCAAATACCAAGGTCCCAAAATCCCTATCGAAGTTCCCGTTACCCAGCCCGGGTCCGCGGTGCACCAATAGATATCCTCGTCCTTCAGGTCCACCACATACCGGCAACCGACCAGCTGGTGCACCATGGCCTTATGGCCAAGCAGGATCCCCTTCGGTTTACCAGTCGAACCGGACGTGTAATGAATTATGTACGGATCTTCTGGGCTCATCTCTACTGCCTTGAATCCTGGATCACCCGATGCAAGGACGTCATCGTAATTCACCGTCTCATTGCCCAGCTCGGAGTTGTCACCCACTATGATGTATTTCTCAATCTCTGTGAGTCTCTCCATTATCGGTCGGATTCGTTCGAAGAGGTATGGAGAGGTGACCATGATCTTGGAACCGCTGTCCCTGACCCGGTCCATGGTAGCCTCAGGTCCCAATGCGGAGAACAGAGGCCCGGCTATGCCGCCCATCTTTATGATTCCGAGAATGGCGACAAACAGCTGCGGTGTTCTGTCCAAATAGACGAAGATGCGATCCCCCTTGGCCGCTCCCAGCTTGGTCAGCCCGTCGGCGAATCGGCTTGACTGTTCGGACATCTCGCCAAAAGTGTGCGATCTCAGGTCATATTTCGCGTTGACCGAGTACAAAGCCACCTTGTCCCTTCTCTTACCTCGGCCATGACGGTCGATCGCCTCTGCCGCAATATTGTACGGTCCTCCCCTAGACCAGTCAAATTCCTTGTCGAAGGACTTCCAGTCGAACCCCTTGTAGGTAGAGGGATAGTCCTGTAGGTTTCCAGGATTCTCGGCGGGAAGGGTCTCATCCATGTTGGTCTCACCAGAATGTGTGGGACGCAACGGTCATTGGATATATAAAAAATCTACAGAGAAGGGCGACTCATGTTAGATCGATGAAGCGGCCTCTCTCTGTCAGATCGACCAGTGAACTGTCTTATTGGAACATCTCATTTTGGTCAATAAAGTCCTTTGCTGTTAAAGAATGGACCGAACTTCTTGTCTGTTCCCAGAATATGATCTTTCAACCAATCAGCCAAGAAATGCATGACCTCGTTCGATAGGCCGAGCTTACCATCATCGTAGGAGGATTTGAAATCCCCAGCCTTCTGGACGAAGCGATGATGCTCCAGCCGGTGGGTCTGCAGGCTGGGATACGCATACTTTTCCATGTATCCTTCCTCGGTCGTGAAGTGGTAAACAGTATAAGCGGTCAGCTCGGAGAGGATCGGGCCAATAACGGTTTTTCCTTCTCCCTTTAGCATCGCTGCGTGAAGCTGGTTCACCATGCTGACCAGCTTCTTGTGCTGATCATCTATCTCCTTGATGTTGACGCTCAAGGCTTCAGACCAGGTCATTATCGCCATGTACCGAGTTTCGTCAGAATGGTATATGAATTCTCTCGGATGCGCGACATGAATTGATAATGTGCATCGCCGTCTCGACCTACCTAGACACGGTCCGCCTGGCAATCATTTATCCTTAATCGTTGGGCTTTTTGGAATAGGTTTCACCAATCAGTTGAAGTGTTTCTCATTCCTAGAAAGAACCCTTGGAATCGAACATCTCAAACTTTACACCTTCCCCTCTCCCCCTTTTCATATGACCGTCATCCCGTGATGTCCAGGATCTCTCGGCTCAGGAATATTCCCGGACCACGAACTTTGCCATAACCTTGAAAGTTCTCCTATCCATATCTTCCAGGATTGGTTACGGTAGTGAGCAACGCACCTTCATAATCGACGCAGAGGATTCTGATCATAGACTGGGTCCAAAAAATGGTCCGAAATGGCCATATTGAAACAATCCTGGCTTGGTTCAATACGATAACCTATCGCTGTCCTGATTGATCTGTAGCTTTCGAGCCGTTAGCCACATGTTCGTATCACAAAGAAGGGAATTAGCGAAGGGTCGTCTAGCTAGGGTATCCATTTGGAAACTGGCAGAGGCGGAGTTGATTTCGGCAATAGGCCATTCGAAATTGATTGTATTGCGATTATATGCACAGATCCTAAGAAACGCTTATTGATTGAACATTAGATTAGTGGATGAGATGCATTTCATCATCAGGCGTCCAACGGATTACCTATATCCCCAAGAACGGCTAGTTGAGATTCTGTACGGTCTGGTGATAGCGCTGACAATTACCAGCGCCGTCCGGGTCATCACAGGCGCAGGCACTTTGGACATAGAGCTGATGGTAACCACCTCGTTGGGTGCAGGTGTAGCATGGGGCATAATCGATGCCATTCTGTATATACTGGTTATTGTTTTCCAGAAGCACCGGTATACGCGGATTGCCAGCAAGATCAGTTCCGCAAAAGACGAATCTGAGGCATTGGCCACCATCCAAGAGGATCTGGAGGATTCCTTGGTCGGCACCTTGGACGCAGAGGACCAAAAATCCGTATACCGTCTAGTATTGCACGCACAGCGCCGTTCGAACGGTGCAAGTTACACGCGCCAACCCAAATTCATCGGAATCGCCCGGGAGGATATCTTCGGTGCCTTCCAGGTTTTCTTCGCAATGCTACTATCGACGTTGGTCGTCGTCGTACCCCTATGGCTGATTGAGCCCCCCCACACGGCGGTGGTCATGTCTAATATCATCGCGTTCCTTGTTCTTTTCATAGTGGGATACACATGGGCAAAACACACCAATATCCGAAAAACGCTGTTCGGGATTACACTGGTGACCTTGGGAGCTGCGATCGTTGGAATCAGCGTGGTTCTTGGCGGTTAAGAAATCCTATGGTTTCGTTGCAGCACCCAACCCCGATCGGAAGGCGCAGAGAGGGACCGTGAGCTCGAACCTGACACCTGATCCCGGGGTCCCGGTTTCTTTGATCTCGATGTTCGTAATCTTTAATATCTCTCTGATTAGGTAGAGGCCAAGTCCATGATTTCGCCCATGGCCACCCTCAAAGATCTTTTCCTTTTTATCTTGAGGTATGCCTATCCCATTGTCCTCGTAGACGATCACGGCATTCTTTTCGCTGACCACTGACGAGATCTTGATATCGGTGATCACGCCACCGTGTTTCAGCGAATTGTCAATGAGGTTGTAGAAGACCTTCTTGAGCATCGGATCGGCCATCACCTCGATGTCCCCAACATCGAACGTTAGAGTGACATCCTTGTGATCGAACCGGTCGGCCGCTTCTTCACCAGTTTTCCGGACCAACTGCCATTCCGGTGAATTGATGCCAAGTCTCCGGTAGTTTTCTGTAAATTCCAGATGTTCGCTCAACGAATCAACGAGGTCGCTCATCATATCCACACGTTTCTTCTCGTCATCGTTCACTATGGTCCTCTGATGGAGCTGAAGTTGCCCGCTAAGTATCATCAACATGTTGTTCGTGTCATGTCGAGTGATGCTGCTTAATATGTTGAGCTTCCTGTTTGCTTCTTCTATTGCTGCCTTAGCTTTCTTTCGCTCGGTTATGTCCACCACGGACATGGCCATTTCATTCGAATTGAGCGTGCTTCCGGATATCAGACAGGGCTTGATCCCTCCTGACCGTGAGATCAACTCCATCTCGAGGTCAGCGAAGGTCCCGGTTCCCTTGAGGAGTTCTTCAAATCTGGCGTTAGCTCCCTCAGTGAAGAGGGTGTTAAGGTTCATTCCCTTTATTGATTCGGTCCCCGCGATCTCGAGAAACTTATTGTTTGCTACCTCGATCGAACCATCTGATCTCCTCACTGCCACCATCCCTGACCTAGAGGTCGAGAATATGGTACGATACCTACCTTTCTCGTCCTCCAGTCTGGCAGAGAGGTACGCAACGACTATTGCGATCAAAATGAAAAGAACGGTCCTGATGGTCGCCTGCAGTAATATCCCTAGCTCTTGGTCATAGAATATGCTCAGGGCAAGGTAGGCCAGACTCATGGCACAAGAGAATAGGGCCCCCCGCCACCGATACCAGTATGCCGCAAGAACGATGGTGAAATAATAGATGTTCTGGAAAACGATGGAGGTGCCTTGGGAAAGATAGTAAATCGATACCAACAGATCGATTATGGAGCTGACTGCAATTAGCAAAAGTACTGCTCGGTCTCCAGAATAGAATGAAAATCGTGGAACCTTATTACTGCTTCTCATTGGCGACCGGCGTTAGTTGAACCTGTATTAAGTATGTTAACTATTTTGGGTAATTTGCGATTCGCGTCACTCAGATTGAACGTCTTAAGGTCTTCTCAGCCGGTCAAAGATCACGCCGATCCGATAAAACTTGAAGCCGAACCTCGAACGCAACCCGCCGGTCCATCAAGCCTCTATTCTGCTATCCAGATGGCTAAGGAGTGTCTCTTATGGTATGGTTATTTCAATCAAAATAATGTCTCTCTCTGAGACTTTCGTAAACTTTCTTTCCAATGTCAGTAAGGATATATCGCTTCCAGCTGCTCTTCTCTGGAGTAAGGCATTCAATTAGGCCAACCCCCTCCAGTTCATGAATGGCATGACAGATATTCTGGACCGACCTTCCGGTAAGCTCCGCCAGATGGGTTGCCCGTATGACTCCATTCTCATGGGCCTCCTTCATGACCAGCATTCGTCGGTCCACTCCAAGAACCCATTTGATTTCATCTTCTAGGTCAAAAGGTTCAGGATTTACTGTATGATCAATTGCCATCAGTCTCTTGACCTCTTGAACCACCCCTTTGATTATAGATTTTCGCCAATCTCACGTTGATGTCTCTCACCCTATTCGAGAAACTCACCATTTCGGAACAAACCTCGGCGAACATATGGCCCTCGGTCCCTTGGACTATCGTGCCCGAAGGGACGAGTCTTTTCTTTGGGATTACTGCATCCTCCACCAAGACTCGATGCATAACCATTACATCATCCTCCAGGACACATTTGAAGACCACTGAACCGAAACCAATGAAACATCTTTCGCCAATATCGCAGGGACCATGGATGATGCTACCATGACCTATTGATGTGCCAGAACCAATTTGGACCTCACTATTCGTCAGACTATGGATAACCACGTTGTCCTGGATATTGCAGTCAGAACCTATGACGATCTTTGAACCTGGCTCGTCACACCTGATCGTAGCATTTGGTGCAATGAACACGTTATCGCCAATAACCACATTCCCCATGATTACCGCATGCTCCGAGATGTGACATCCATTCCCGACCTTCGGTTTCATATTCAAAGCCGGTGTGTTCATTGAAGGCATATTGGGATGATATATCTTGAACTATATGAAAGAATATGAGGACTTATTTAAGATTATGATTTTACACAAATACGTAACCCGGTTAAGAATTGCCAATTACGATTTCGTTCGTCCTAAACACAACCTTTGAATCATAACATTGGAGTATAATTAATGTGAAATGTAAATAAATATCAAGTTGCATCAGCGCTATCCATATAGGCTAGGTAGGAGGAAACCTGAATTCCATGAAGCTTAGACTCATAATTTCCGGATGCATAATCTCGACCATCAGAAACATCCTGGTTATCGTGAGAGGCTTCACAATTGATCTCCCTGGAATGCTCATTGTGGGGATCGCGGTGCTTGTAGCGGGGCCGCATTGGAAGAATGTCAAAGAACGCGCAAAGCCGTCGATTAGAGAAAATGATCCGTATAGGAATGACAATTTTATCATCAAATCGAAGAATTAAAAAAGTATCTCTGAGCCAGACCGACAATCACCAAAATCGTATTATTGCTAAAAGTTTTGAAGTATCTAGATATGCGTGATGGTGGGCCCGGTCGGATTCGAACCGACGACCATCGGGTTTCTTAGATGGCTAAGTGCATCCTATGAGCCTGACGCTCCACCGGACTAAGCTACGGACCCGTTGAGGACAGGTTAAGTACAGCCCGCATATAAAACTAATTGTCCTTGAAAGCGAATATGCTGGGTATGTCATTTTGCCCTGTTCCGGCAATTATTATATGCCTTGCTCCCCAATCATCTGTCTGAGGGCAAGGTCATGGTGAAATCGATAGAGGAACATCTTTCGGAGCTTTGTGATAAGGCCGCCTCTTATGGGGCTTCCAAGGCAATCCCAATCCCAATCAAATATGTGGTCATGGACCCGAGGGTCAGTCTAAAATGCCAGATCCCGCGATGCGTCCATTACGGTAGAAATCTGATGTGCCCTCCGAGCTGTGTCAAACCGGAGGAGTTCACCAGGGCGCTGGAGAGGTATGAGTTCGCCATCTTGGTACAGGCCAAGATAATCACCGACCTGGCATCGGTGGAAAGAAGGCTGGGGGCCACCAGCCTGGTCGAGGTGATCAACGACGAGGATTACAGGCGACAGCTCCGCACCAGCACCCGCTCGTTCGAAATGATACTGAACAAGCTTGAGCGAGACGCCCTGATGATGGGCCACCGGTTCGCCCTGGCGCTATCTGGAGGGGCGTGCTCTCTTTGCGATGAGTGCGTAGGGATCTCTTCAGGGGAGCCATGCCGGCATCCGTTCGAAGCTCGGCCTTCGATGGAGGCGGTGGGTATCGACGTGGTCCGCACCGCTGAGAATTCCGGGGTCACCATCGAGTTCCCGGCCAAGGACCCGGTATGGACCGGCATACTGCTGGTTGAGTGATCCACCATTCAGAATTGAGGAGCCATTGCGATTGCCTTCATGACGGGAAAATATAGGCATGGAGTGGGTGTTCCCAAAGTTAGGGTAAGAAGATGAGATGACGAACGTGTCATTCAATTCGCGAACTCCGTTTCTTCGATGTCATCATCATTTGATTCCGGCCTGACCAGCGGGTCCGGCCGCTTCTTGCTCGGTATCTCCTTGCCCCGTTCCGCTATCTTCTGGTCGATGACCCGGTTCTCGAACATCTTGCCGTACAGGGCTTCCAGCTGTTCCTCTTCGCTCAGCTCGGTCTTCTCTTCCTTCGGCTCTGGCACGACCTCGTTCAACTGATAACCCTTGATGTAGTCGATGATCGGCATGCCTCCGATGGTCAAGCCGTCCAGTGCGGTCCTTTTACCATCCGAGACCCACTTCATGTTCAGTTCAGTGGTGAAGAGGTTCAAGATGTTATACGCCCCATGATCATTGATAATCTTATCCCCGTACTTGCTGGCGAAGTATTCCAGGAACTGCTTGTCCGATAAGCGTTTGCTGTGACTGCTTGTCTTGAATTTCTTCAAGTGCTGCTCGTCCGCTGTCATCTCCTTCAAGCAGACCATGATCATTTGTTTCATTTCCTCGATCGACGTCATTATGATACGCTCATCTTTCCAAGTTCACGGTGATTTCTCACCGATGATCCTCACCAATTTTTCATCAACAGATGGACACTCCTTTACCGTCTAGAAAAATCTTTGCAAATATTTCGCTATTTAATCGGTTGCCAGTTCTTTGAAACAACATTCAGGTGCTCAAGGGTGCACCGGCAAGGCCATCGTCGTCGCTCAACTTCCTCTTCCAAAAACAGCATTAATACCATCTTCTCCCAATCATGATCCATGGAAATGAAGGCATGGCCGAAAGCGTCGAAAGAGCTCGGCGAGCGGCTCGCCCCCCACTTGGAGAAATTCAATTGCGAGCGGAGGAAGTTGTTCGGGGCCGACGTCTGGTTCGTCAGAGGGAACATGTTCATGGGCGTGTTCGGGGACGGGATATTCATCAGGCTTTCCGATGAGGACGGCCTTTCCATCAAGAAGGAGATTCCCGGATCGGGTGTTTTCTCCCCGACGGAAAGCACGATCATGCGCGAGTACGTCTCCATCCCCTCCTCATCACTGGACGATCTGGACAGGCTCGACCGGTGGATCGAACGTTCATATGGCCTGGTGATTTCTCTTCCTGTGAAGAAACCAAAGAAGAAGGGCTGAGACCGAACGGTTATTAGAACGGGGAGCGAATGAGTAACCGATCACTCATGGCAAGACCTACAAGATCCGGACCGTTGGATGTGCTCGGCAAACATTTGAAAATGAACGACCTGGTCTCCTATCAGGACGGGTCCATCGTAAGCCGGACCCTCATCGACAAGCCTGTCGGTACGGTCACCATCTTCGCATTCGATGAAGGTCAGGGTCTGAGCGAACACGCCGCCCCCTATGACGCGATGGTGCATATTCTGGAAGGGGAGGTCGACCTGACTCTGTCTGGCGTATCACATTCCATGAAGGGAGGGGATGTCATCATCATGCCCGCCAACGAGGCGCATGCCCTGAAAGCCGTGAAGCCGTTCAAGATGCTGCTAACTATGGTCCGACAACCCGATCAATGTCAGCCGTGATCGTCCATCGATACGATATCGGTCAGATGATCAATGTACCGCGAGCCACCAAATGAAAACAAAAACGGCAAGGGCGATACTGGCAAAGATCGCCAATTTGACGGTGTATGCTCCCTCCGACCTCTCCTGGGCAAGCCTTAGCTCCGGATCCCTCCGGATGGCCGAGCGCTTCCTCTGGACATCGTTTTCGATCGCCGACGCCCGGGTGCTGGTCGTAGGATCGTATCCGTTAACCATTGTAGTTCCATTATCCTCCTCGATATTTAATTGATGCGCAATCATTATGCTTAGACAGCTCAGGTATACCGACAATATTTCGACCGATATCCAGCCCCTGAACTTAACGTCTCGGCGTGGTACAATTCCGCACCCATGACACTGGCATCGCTCCGGGGCAAAGTGGTCGTGATAGATTTCTGGACCTATTCCTGCATCAATTGCCTTCGCACCCTGCCCCACATGAGGCAGATATGGAGACGTTACAAGGACAAGGCCTAGTGCTGATCGGGGTCCATCCCCCGGAGGTCGAATTCGAAATGGATGCCGAGAACCTCCAGAAGGCGATCAAACGACACGGTCTGGAGTATCCCATCTCGGTTGACAACGATTTCCAGACCTGGAATGCTTTCCAGAACAACTATTGGCCAGCCCAGTACTTCATCGACAAGCAAGGCGACGTGCGGCATATCCACGAAGGGGAAGGCGGCGAAGGCGAGATCGAGGCGTGGATCGTCCGTTTGCCCAGGGCAGGACGTTCATATGCCGGAGATCAAGGACAGTGTGGTCCAATACAACGTGACATGACACCAGAGACCTATGCCGGAGCATCCAGGAACGGGGGGATAGGCAACCTCCGATCTTGATGGCCAGAACCGATGCCACCATTCTGACAAACCACCTAACTAGGTCGTATAATATATCTGGATGACCACAGGGGCCATTGGAATCAATTCTTGGAACTGGAGCAGGGACCGGGGGCATAACCTTGACCAATCAAGCCCGGGAGGTCCATGACGTCTGAGACTCCGTTAGAACTCGAAGTTCTGCTGGGCGGTCATCTAAGCTCGATCACGGCTAATCAGGATATCTATTCAGGAACGGAAGGAGCTACTTGATGGGACCGGGACGATCTGCATTATATCGTCCAGACCAAGCCGTTTGAAAGACGAGCTCACCCTGGTAAGCGAGGACAACTCGTTCAAGGTATCCGCTCACACGTTAGGCTAAAAGGAAATCAAAGTAGTGAGGGCCCGGTATCAATTTAGAAAGTTATGGAGATGACCTTACTTCTCCATCATCTCGTCCACCTCCGCCTTCCCCTTCTCTAGCTCTTTGGCCTGCTCTGGGTCGATCCGCAGTAGCATCGCCTGGAACTCGCCGACGTGGGTCTTCTCTTCCTTTGCCACGTCCAACAGGACCTTACGGAGATCTTCATTCTTGGTCATACCAGCCATCTGTTCATAGAGGTTGATCGCGTCCAGCTCGCCGATGATGGCAGCCCTTAGGATCTCCATGTCAATTGATTTTGGGTCGATCTTCTCCAGAATGATCGGAATGTTCGAAAGCATGTCTATCAAATGTCGAATGCAACATTCCTCACATAAACCCAACGGTCGCTTTGACAATGTGGGGGGCTTCATTTCAGACTTGTCCCATCGGATCAGGTCGATATCAAGGATGATTGTCGGATAAATACCGTTATATGCCCTGGTTGCCGGTTCTTGAATTAAGGAAAAGACCGGCGCCGCGGTTGAAGGCCACGATATGGGCCTAGGTTTTCGTGGCGACGGCAACTCCCTCCAAATGGGGACGAACCAACCCCCGGTGTCGTCCCCAAGAAATCCTTCTTGGTTCGAGAATTCTCATTTAGCCGGTATTCAGAATTCGAGGTTAGTTCGATCGTTCAATATCGAGCGTAATGCCATAATGATCTAGCTTGTCAGAAATTATTGATCGTAAAGAGGGAGTTTTGGCGCCGTCGATCGGGATCGAACCGATGACCTTGGGATTAACAGTCCCACGCTCTACCGACTGAGCTACGACGGCATGAATTGGCGAGACATAACTGGTCATTTATTAATCTTTTTTGTCTCAAAACTGTTTGTCTCCAACGAGGTCCGTAGTGCATTCACGGTCTCGTCCATATGTTGCAGGATGTCCTTCAGGTCAGTGAAGAAAGTTTGCAATTTCTCAGTAGTGACGGCACCTTCAGGTGAAGGGTTGATCAATCCTTCCTGTTCCAGGATGCGGAGCGAATACCTCACTTTGTGCTGAGGGATGTCCAACAGCTCAGAGAGGCGTATGATTCCGATAGGCTCGTGGTCCATGATCGCGCTCAGCATCTTGACATGCCTCTCCAGGAGCTCAATCTCGCTCTCTATTTTGTTGGTTAGGATGCTCTTGCCCTTCATTCGCCCACCTCAAGAATCGCCGTGATAAGTGATATCACTGAGATGGGCAGTCATATCATTTGGTAATATATCAATTCTACTTGGATTATTATTGCCCAGCATGAGGAATTTGGACTGATATTCTTAACATTGTCGTTATATAGCTACACGCCTAATCGAGCGACTATGCCCGTCGTTGAGGTGGATTCGACAACGAAGAAGTACGGGAGCTTTACCGCCCTGGACAATGTCAGTTTTAAGGTCGAGCAGGGCGACTTCTTCGGCTGTTTCGGACCTAACGGGGCAGGAAAATCCACCCTACTGAAGATCATGACCGGCCAGATCCAGGCAACGAGCGGGCATTGTTCGGTCATGGGGTTGGACCCGTGCATGAGCCCCATTGAAGTCAAGAAGGCCATCGGAATCGTGCCGGAGGTGGAATCGCCACCTAGCTACCTCACCGCCTCCGAGTTCCTGCAGTTTGTATGCAGCATCAGGAAGGTAGACGAAGCGGAGAAGCGCATCGACCAATGGATGGATTTCTTCGACCTTTCCGAGTCGAAAGGCACCCTGTGCCGCGACCTATCCAAAGGCATGAGGCAGAAGGTGATGCTTTCCGCCGCCTTCATACACGAGCCGAAGCTGCTGTTCCTGGACGAACCGTTCATCAACCTGGATCCGATCTACCAGCGCAAACTGAAGGATTATCTACTGGCGCTAAGGGACGAAGGGCGAACTGTGTTCCTATGCTCTCACATCCTGGAAACGGCACAGAAGCTCTGCCATAACATCATCATCCTCGACCATGGGCACGTCGCGCTGAACTCCTCGATCGAGGAGATAACCTCTAATGGCGAGGACCTGGAGACCACATTCCTGAGATTAGTGGGGAGTGTCTATGCCAAGCCTTCTTAAGCTGATGCTACTGGAGGAGTACCGTCTCCATGTCTCCTACTCATCGCGCCGCATGTTCATGGCGATGCCCATCTATGTGTTCGTGCTGACGTTCTTCTTCGCAGGAAGCTTTCCGAACCTCCAGACCGGGATGCCGTTGGGCGACATGCTCACCCTGGCGCTGGGGGGCATTTTCATCTACGGCGTCAGCGTCGGCGCCTTCGGCTTCCTTGGCCACACATACATCGAGAGGCGATATGGCAAGGTCAACTTCCTCATCGCCATGCCATTCCTCTTGCCGCTGTCATTCCGTGCAACTTTCTTCGGCATGTACCTAAGGGACATCATCTTCTACACCATCCTGATACTTGGTCCGGCCTTCAGCGGGGTGCTGCTGGCGTCGGTGTTCGCGCACTACGCGTTGGTCTCCTGCCTGATGCTGTTTGCCTCGATGTTCCTGTCATTCCTCTTCGGGATCTCGCTGTCGTTCGCTGTCTCCGTACTCTACACCAGGAGCACGCTCGCCTTCGGTCTCGCCGTGACGGCCTTGGGGGCGATGATGGCCGGGTTCGGCCTATTCCACGCCTACCCTCTGGGCTATGTGCTCCCGCCGATCGGCCTGGAGCTTTCCTCGACGCCGTTCATGAACGACCCAGGGGCAGTGCTGTTGTATTTCACTGTCAGCATGATCGCCGTGGTCCTGTTCACCACGTTCGCCGTCCTTCTGGTCAAGCAGGAATATGAGAGCACGAAGTCGCAATTCGTCGAGGTGTTCTCCAGATACCGTTCCATGACCAGATTCGCCGGTCGGTTCGACACGCTACTGGCCAAGGAGTTCGTCGATATCGTGAGAAGCGGTCTGTTGAAGAAGATAGGTTTCGCCTATGTCGCTCCGTTGTTGTTCCTATCTTTTACCACTTGGTACGTGAATAATGGCCTCAGGATTCCCGTCGGCTTCAACAGCGTTTTCTACGCCGGCATGGTCGGGTTCTTCGGGGTTATGCTATATAGTTGGTTAACCAACATCGACCTGGCCGATTACTTCGAGACGCTCCCGGTAGGCGTACCAGGCGTGATCAAGGCCAAGCTGATAGCCTTCTTCATCCTGACCAGTGTCATCTCGACCATCTTCGTGCTTGGGATCTCTTTCTGAACAACGAGATAAGGTTGCTTTGGCTGGCCTTGCCGGTACTGTACGTCACTGGCGCATACATGGTACTGGCGACGGCATATCTGACCGGACTGAGAACCAACACTTTCCTGTTCGATCCGAACATCATGATGAAATTCACAGCGATGGCATTGATCCCTGACTTCGGAATAACCATGCTCTCGCTTTCAATCGACACCAACCCCCTCATTTCCGCCATCGGGATCGGGGTCGTTCTGGTGCTGGTGTCCGCCTTCTCCTGGTACTTCTACAGAGGCCTTGATAGGAAGTGGGCTCGGCAGGCATTCACCTGAGCTGCCCCAACCGACAGAGTTACCTCCAGCCTTACGATGTACTGTCGTCTAGGCGGCTACGAAAGCATTTATTATCAAGTCATCTTAAGTGACGTCAATGGACACAGGGCAGGTCCTGAGACGCCTGGTGCATATCAGCGCACCGGTGTACTTGGTGTATTATTTGCTTCCAGACCCGGTATTTCCCGGGTTCGTCGACAAGCAGCCTGGGCTATTCCTGCTGCTGGCCCTGGTCCTGGTCATAGAGGCGTTACGCCTTTATTTTGCGCCCCATATCATCGGGATGCGTGATTATGAGAACTATCGCATATCTGCCGCAGCCTGGACCGCGATGGCGCTGACGATCGCCCTGGCGTTCTTCCCGATCGAGATCGTGCTCCCGGTTGTATTGGGAATGGGCTGGATCGATCCGATGATGGGCATGATGCGTTCCCGGAAGAGCAGGTTCTATCCGGCGGTGCCGACCGTTCTTTACTTCGTATTGATGGTCGTTCCATTGACCTATTTCTTCGGTCTGACCCCGCTGGTCATCATCGCATCGGTCATCACCACGTTCTTGGGTATATTATCGGAGATAAGGAAGAACTGGTACATCGACGATGATTTCCTGATGATCGTCGTTCCGCTATTCGGCCTGTATCTAATCTTTATGACTGCTGGCCTAATCTAGTAAAACAGGACTGTGAAAGGCCTTTAGGGCCCTTCGAAATGGTGGATAGAAGGGCAAGCCTCGTTCAGTTGCCGATGAGGCCTTTTCTCTTGGTGAACCTTGTAATGCCGATCTCGATTGCTTGGATCGGCGCCTCATGGCAGTTTCTTGCTGCCTCCTCGGTCTTGTGCTTTTTGTTGCAATCGAGGCATTGGTAGATGATCTTGCTCATTACATCCTCGAAATAAGGAACGGGAATATAATACTAATGAAAGCGAGAACAGTACCGTACCGGTTTGGATTATTGTTGGTTCACCCAATCGTTTTGGTATACTCGTTGATGGTTTGTTCCATTAAGGCTGTTCTAAGTTGTTCCAGTCAGCAAAGTATTAATAAAAAACAACTAGTAATACCCCATTACGATCTTGGGGCATTATCTGGGATTCGTTCTGGTCTGGGAGGTTTTAGGATTCCCGTATTGATGGGAATGGTTTATAGCCAATGGGAAAGCGGCGCGCTTACCGATTTCCTGTTATTTCAAAAATCCAGGGACGCGATAAACAACGTATCCCGATGGGAAAAAGGAGGGAGTAAATGGGTAATCCAAAAACGATGTTAGTGCTCATGCTGGCATTAGCAATGATGATGCCTGCAGCGGCATTGTTAGTTTCAGAAAATGCGAATGCCTCCCCGGCTTCAGGCTGGAGCGCTATCGTGGTGGACAACTCCCAGTTCTGGAGCCCTGACACCAAGGTGATCAAGGCTGACAACGCTGGGCATATGCACATCACCTGGGAATATGACGGCAATTTATACTATGCGACGAACAAGACAGGCGGATGGGTTACCGTCGAAATCGACAATTTCACGACGGGCAGTAAATACTACCCGGCAATGGCAATAAACAGAACCAACGCTGTGTTCATATCCTACGCAGTATTCTTGGTGGATTACTATTACATGATCAAGCTGGCAATGATCGATTCCGCTTCGACGATCGCTGTCATCGAGACCGTCGACCCGGAGAACAGCAACTGGGCAGAATCCAATACAGACACCGGTATCTATGTGGATCCCATCACCAACCTGGTGCATGTATTCTATCCTTACCAGAACTCCACTTCGCATCAACTAGTCGAAGTAGTTCGTAACTCATCGAATTCATACAGTTCAAAAGTCATTCTGACAGACTATACAACCGCCCAGATTAATGTGGCCGTCACCGCTGACGGATCTGCCTACATGGTCTACAAATATGCGTCCGACATCTACTATGGCATCAGGCCAGCAGCCGGAAATTTCACTTTTGGCATGGCGGTCAATACAACCAGAGGAATGGACAACACCGGCGCTATTGCGATGGCACTCGACAACAGCAATAACATACACATCTCATACGCCGACGCAGACGTAAAAGAATACCGTTACACCAACAGCGTAGGGTCAACCTCGGGCGGTCTTTGGCCTATAACCAATATGGCCACGGTCGCCGCTGTGGTCGGTATCCATTACTTCTACGACACTGCGATAGTCCTGAAATCAGACGTGCCATATGTGGCATATCAAAAGGACTCGTCGCTGCATCTCGATTACCTCTCTGGAGGGTCGTTTACAGCTACACCCCCCATCGAACCTTCAATAGGCTACAACTATTATGGTGAGGCCCCGTCAGCAATATTGTATGGAGGCCACGTCTTCATTGCGTCTATAGGTTACGATAACAGCACACGGAGGGACGCCATCAGATTGGTCGCCGACATAGTCCTGCCCGGTGTTCCATTAACGCCGCACGGCGAGCCAGGTAGCAACCAGATCAATGTCACATGGGGTGTTGCATCGACGAACGGAGGGTCGGAAATTGCACATTACAACATTTACCGCGCCACCAAGGCGGGTGCGGAGAACTATGTTGCACATTCCATAGGCCCCATCCTATATTATCTGGACACCGATGTGTCGAATGATATCATGTACTATTACATGGTAAGCGCAGTCAACACCACAGGGGGAGAAGGGCCGCGGACCAATGAGTTCTCGGCGACCCCGAAGTCAATGCCATCAGCCCCGACAGGTGTGGCTGTGGACAACCCGTCTAACCGCCAGGTATCCCTTTCATGGGTTGCAGCCGACACAAACGGAGGCCCCAACATATCCGATTACTACATCTTCAGGTCCAATGTAACTGGGAATGAGGAATATATCGGTCACACATCGGTCGGCACTGCAACATCTTATGACGATAGGAACCTCGTGAACGGCCAGGTATATTTCTACACCGTGAGCGCAGTTAACTCCCATGGTTGGGGCCCGAACTCAACTGAGGTCAACATCACGCCCTTCTGGACACCCTCTGCCCCGGCCCTCACCGCAACTGCAGGCAATGGGCAAGTGATCTTGTCATGGACAGCACCGTCGGACGACGGCGGGGCGACCATATCGAACTACACCCTTTACTCAGGTACATACCCGGCCCTGACAGTGCTGGCTAACGTTTCCGGTACGACCACGACCTACATCAAGACCGAACTTACCAATGGCCAGGCTTACTACTTTACAGTGGCGGGAGTGAATGCAAAGGGAGAAGGGCTGAAGGCATACGCGAATGCGACCCCATCCGCCGCACAGGCCCCTGGAGCTCCAGCAGGTCTAGTTGCGACCAGTGGAAGCGGCCAGATCGTCCTGACTTGGAATCTGCCGTCCAGCACCGGAACGCAGCCGATCACCGACTATAAGATATACCGTGGCAATTCGGCATCGGCATTGGCCTACTGGGGCCATACTGGTTCGGCCGTACTCACTTTTGTTGACGCAGGCTTGATGAACGGCATGACCTACTACTACACCGTAGCAGCAGAGAATTCCGTGGGAGTCAGCGTCCAGTCCATGGCAGCAAATGCTACGGCCTCGTCCAAATCGCCGACCGGAGCCCCCGGCACCGTCGATGATATAAAGGTCACCTCAGGCGACGGAAGGGTGGACATAAGCTGGACCGCGCCCAACCAGGGTTCTGCACCGATCACGCACTATTATGTGTACCGTGCTGAGGTAAACGACCCTACCAAGGCAGTACTGATCGCGAACCTGACTGACAATATGCTGGGATTCAGCGATATGACCGCTCAGAATGGCATGACCTACTATTACTGGATCGTCACATCGAACAGCATCGGTGCCTCTACCTCGGCAGCATCCCAGGCAGCAGTCCCGGGTGCCACGGGCAGTGACTCGTTGCTCCCGATCGTCCTGATAGTGGTGGCGATCATCGCGCTCCTCCTCTTCCTCTTCATGAGGAAGAAGAAGGCCGCCCCGGCAGCGCCCCAGTACCAGCAGCCGACACAGCAATACCAGCAACAACCAGCAAACGTTGCCGGCGTGTGTCCCAAGTGCGGTACCCCGGTCGGCCCGGACTTTGCGGTGTGCCCGAACTGCGGCAACAAGCTGAAGTAAACCCTATAACGAGGGGGGAATCTCCCCTCATATTTCTATTTTTTATTTTATTATTGTTCAATCTTACAATATCCTATATGTTTGATAGACATTCATCTAAGAATCGCAAGGAAAACAATCAGTATCGAACTCAATATACCGATACATATTGAATATATCCAGTAATTTGCACCATTGTTAAGCGTTCCTACCGAGTTTATATAAGTGCGTTAGACAATTAAGGGAGTTATGAATAAGATTAAGGTCATCAACGAACCCTCGGAGCTGGTTCCGATGTTGAGGGCTGTTGATACCCCAATAAAGAGGGAGGTCCTCAAGGAGGTCACCATGGAATGGCGGACCGCCAAGGAAATCGAGGACAAGTATGGCGCCGATGGCAAAGAAGCGCTGAAGTTTTTTGAAAAGATGAAGCTCGTGGAAACCCGTTGGCAGCCCTCCGGTGGCAACCGCCCAGAGAAAGCCTATCATACCTATTACAACCAGTTCCATATCAATGCCTCTTGGCCGGTTTATGAGATTTCTGACGTCCTTTCGGTCGCAATGATGCCGGAAGAAGAGTTCGAGACGATCGAGACCAAGATCCTCGCCCAAGTTGGTAAGGAAGGCAAGTTTGCAGGGGATGTCGCAGAAGCCTTAGGCATCACATCCACCATGCTAAAGAGCCTGGTGAAAAGGTCAGTCCGCCTGGATTACCGTGGTCATAGGCTTGAACTCGTCAAGGATGCGTGAGCTGGATCACATGGGAGAGATATGGGTCCTCCGTTTGGGCCACCGTCCAGAGCGAGATAAGCGTATAACGACTCATGTGGCACTGACCGCGCGGGCTTTCGGCGCTCAGGGGATCAAGGTCGGGACAAAGGACGCTTCGCTTGAGGAGAGCGTCAGTGACGTGGTCAAGCGATTCGGCGGTGACTTTTCCATCGAGAGCGGTGTCAACTGGCGCAAGTTCTTGACCTCGTTCAAGTCAAGGGGAAAGATCGCACATCTAACCATGTACGGACTGCAGGTGGACGAGGTCATCCCCCGGATGCTGCCCCTTGATTACGATCTGCTGATCGTGGTAGGGGCGGAGAAGGTGCCCCCCGAAGTGTACCAGGCGGCCGATTTCAACATCTCGGTCGGCAATCAACCCCATTCGGAAGTGGCTGCCTTGGCCATTCTCCTGGACCGTCTGGCCCAAGGTAAGGAGTTCTCAAAGGAGTTCACGGGCGGCAATATCAAGGTGCTGCCCTGCGAAAGGGGGAAAAGGGTTGTCAACCCTGCCGAGTGAGCGAGAATGCTTCGAGATATTGAAAGAAGAAGGATGCTCGCCCAAGGTCATCCGTCACGTCTGTACCGTGAATGTAGTTGCCCTGATCATCGCTTCCAGGATCAAAGCGGACAAGGAACTGGTCAATGCCGGTTCCTTGCTGCATGATGTGGGCAGGTCCCGGACGCATGGTGTGAGGCATGTATCCGAAGGGGTATTGATCGCCCGCTCCAGGAATCTTACCGAGCCTTTGGTCCGGGTGATCTCCAGGCACATCGCGGCAGGGCTATCGGACGATGAGGCAAAGGCCCTGGGATTGCCGGAGGGTAGCTATATTCCAGAGACGATCGAGGAAAAGATAGTATGCCACGCGGACAACCTGGTCAGTGATGACAAGGTGACGACCTTGATAGAAGCGTTGGACGACCTCTTGTCCAAAGGGTACACCAACACCGCCACACGCATGAAGGCCATGCACAAGGAGCTTTCACTGTTATGTGGGGAGGACATCGACATCATGCTCGCCGATGCCAAGATATCGGAGAAGGTCACCAAGAAGTGTGCCGCTTATAGCGTCCTTTGATGTGCTCATCCCGTAATATCTGGTAGTTCTCCGAGCTTCTTTGAGCTTTCTCCCTTAAGGTGATATCGTTATGCCTGACGACCTTCCCAGGAACGCCCATTGCCACTGATTTGGGTGGTATTAGTGTCTTGCTTGTAATAACCGCCCCAGCCCCAATGATGCACTCATCGCCAATGATTGCCCCATCCAGGATCGTGCTGTTCATCCCGATGATGCAAAGATCCCCGACCATCGCGCCGTTGATCACCGCGCAGTGTCCGATAGTACAATCATTTCCGATTATTGTCGGGAAGTTCTCTGAGCAATGGATGACAGCGTTGTCCTGCACATTGCTGTTCTGTCCGATCTCGATGCGGTTTGAATCTCCCCTCAGGACCGCATGTGGCCAAACGCTTACGCCATCGGCCAAAATGACGTCCCCGAGAACAACCGCCGTGGAATCTACATAGATCCGTCTATCCGACATGTCAACTATAACAAAAGGAATGGAGTATTGAAAAGGTTTTGGTCACTCTTCTCGGGGTGCTGCTGCCTTCGCCGCTGCGGCCGGCTTGCGGGCCGTCACGCGCTTCGGGAAGTACTTCAGTATGACAACGTCCCCTACCGACTGGATCCAGCGGTATGGTACATTTACTGCCTTCGAGTCCTCGACCAACAGTGGGTTGGTCTCATTGATGAAGAGCCCGTCGACCTTCTTATTTTCCAGGTCTATTACCAGGTTGTTGACGTTCCCCAAAAAAATGCCATTTGGTGTATACACCTGCAATCCGATGAGCTCTGTAGCTTCCTCAAGCATCGCCGATCCCAACATGCATAACGTCAATCACCCTTTTAAGGCTTATTGGACCCCAGTCGTAAAAAGGACTAAAAATGGAAGAATATTGATATCGAGATTCATTAAATAGTACCCCTTGCGATAGCTATCTCTAGTGCCAGCTTCTAATTGGCGCGTCAAGGCCTGCCAAGAAAAGGTATTTATCCCAAAGGCAAGAATACGGTTATGTAAAGTCCATGCACAACCGGATGGAGGTCTTACGATTGAACGAATTGGAAGAGCTTGATGCCATCCGAAGGAAAAAGCTTGAATTGCTGAAGCACGAAATATATAACAAAAAAGGAGTTGAGAATATATCATCCGCAACTGAGGTCAAGGACAGCACGTTCGACGATTTCGTAAAAGCCAACAAGATTGTGATCATTGATTGCTGGGCTCCCTGGTGCGGGCCGTGCCGTAGCCTGGCCCCAATAATCGAGGAACTGGCAAAGGAATTTGAAGGCAAGATTGCCTTCGGCAAGCTGAACACCGACGAGAACGAGAGCATTCCCATGAGGTTCAACATATCCGCGATTCCCACGCTCCTCGTCTTCAAGAACGGGGAAATGGTCGACCGCATCGTGGGCGCAGGCAACAAGGAATTCATGAAGGCCAAGTTCGCCAAACACCTCTGATTCCTATCGCCGCGGCCGGCGAAAGTTGCCGGCCGCCTGGAGATTATTCTTGGCGCTATCAACTCAAAGGTATTTCGTCGGCCGTTGATGGCAATCATTCCCTGACCGCTGATTGGAAGGTCGATGGGCAGCCTTTCCTCGGTATAAGGTGTCCGGAAACCAATTCCAAAAACTACTAAGAAATTTTCGAGTTGGAAGGCATTCATGAGCGTTCCTTAACGCGATAAGCTTGGCTGGCGTAAAAAGGTTATAGGGTCGAATCCATCATAATGGTCCGGTCAGAATATGGATTTCGAAGTCGCCATAATCGGATGCGGGCCTTCAGGGCTCCAAGCGGCGATATATGCCGCCAGAAAGAAAATTAAGGTTGTGGTTCTCGGAAAGCCTGAGAACAGCGCTTTGTTCAAGGCGAGGGTGGAGAACTATTTTGGAATAACCATGATGGAAGGAAAGGAACTCCTTGATATAGGGGTGGAACAGGCAACGAACTTTGGTGCAAAGATCCTGACGGAGGACGTCATGGACCTGAATCGCGAAGGCGAATGGTTCGTCATGAGCACGGATAAGATGAACACCGTGCGATCTAAGATCATTATCCTGGCTCCGGGCATCTCACGGGTCGAGCTCAATGTCCCGGGGGAAAAAGAGTACTATGGTATGGGTGTGAGCTATTGCGCTGCATGTGACTGCAATTTCTTCAAGAACAAGAAAGTGGCGGTGATCGGCAACGGAAGCATGGCGGTAGCTGGCGCCCTGCTCCTTCGGGAATACGCTTCAAAAGTCTACTGGGTGGCTATGGAGAACAAAGCGTCGGAGGAGTTGGATGCTAAGATCAAAGCCTCAAACATTGAAGTTCTGATTCCGGCATGGCCTTCAAGGATTAACGGAACCGAAGTGGTCAAATCACTGGAGCTTAGGGACGGCAGGAAATTGGACGTCGACGGTGTCTTCATCGAGCTCGGAGCCAGGGGCTCTGCGGATCTGGCCATGGATGTCGGTCTGGTACCAGATGAAGAGGGAACCATCAAAGTGGACGACGATTGCAAGACGGAGCAGACGAACGTCCTTGCCTGCGGCGACGTGACCGGTCTACCTTGGCAGTTGGCCAAAGCGGTCGGGCAGGGGTGCGTTGCTGGGAGGACGGCAGCGAACATGATAAGAAAGGAGACCGATTAATGTCGATGGTTGACGAACTGGTCGCCGGCATCCTCAGGAGCGAAGAGGGCTTCAGGGAAGCATTGCGCAAGATCCTGGAGCAGGATCTGAAGATTAGCGTACCGGAGTTCTGCGAGAATACCGGACTGTCGCCTTCTACCGTATACAAGATCTTGCAGGAACAGCGTGAACCCAATCTCCGTACCGTACGCGCTGTGATCAAGGCGGTCCGGAAGATGGACACCTATCCCGGTGGCGAGTTCATCGCAGTCATTGCTACAAAGAGCGTGCTGTTGAAGATCGAGGAACGGATACTTCAGGTCGGCGAGCGTAACGTCAAGGTGAAGGAATACCCGGCTTTGACAATGGAAGACGCCATCATAGCTGCGGTTAAGGCAGAGCGGGACGGTGCGTTGGCGATCGTTTGCGCTCCCATCATCGCCCCGACCATCGAACAGATATTGACCATACCGGTCAGCGTCGTCATTCCGAGGGACAGCGTAAAGCGCGCGATCGAGGTAGCCGCCTCAAAGGTGCTCTGATCAGGCCACGACCTTTGGAGCACAGACAGTTTCCTGCTCCAGTTCCATTAGGATACGTTTTCTAAGGTTTGCGAATTCCAGGCTTGCCCGGTCCCGAGGACGTTCGATCTCGATCTCGAAAATCTCCTTGATCTTGCTGGGACGCGTTGTCAGCACAACAATCCTGTCGGCCAAATAGACCGCCTCATCGACCGAGTGAGTGATGAAGATGACAGTTTTCTGGGTTTCCTGCCAGATCCGTAATAGCTCCTTCTGCATCTGGTTTCGTGTCTGGGCGTCAAGGGCCCCGAACGGCTCGTCCATGAGCAAGATGGTAGGCTCGTTGGCGAGAGCCCTGGCTATTCCGACGCGCTGCTTCATTCCACCAGAAAGTTGGTTAGGGTGGTAGTTCTCGAATCCGCTCAGGCCAACCAGGTCGATGAATTTCTTAGAGATCCTATCCCGCTCCGCCGGGGGGACTTTCTTGACCTCAAGGCCGAACTCTATATTCTTCCTTACGGACCGCCAAGGAAACAGGGCAAACTCCTGGAACACCATTCCCCTGTCGGAACCCGGACCTTCGACCGGAACATCATTGAGGAGCAAATTCCCAGATGTCGGGATTTCCAGACCAGCGATCATCCGGAGGAGCGTGGTCTTGCCGCAGCCTGATGGGCCCAGGACGCAGACGAACTCTCCCTCTTTGACCTCTAGGCTGAAATCGTCTATCGCGACCATCTCGCCGTCCTGTTTAGGGAATACCTTTCTAAGATTCTTGATGCTCAAGCTCATTTTAATCCCGTCCTCTCGTTCAAGCGCTTCTCGATATATCCGCTCAAACCAGTGGTCACAATCCCAAGAATGGCTATTACGCCTATTCCGGCGAACATGGCAGGGTAGTTGCCGATCTCACCCTGTACGCTGATGTAATACCCGATCCCTCCTCCCCGGGCACCTATCATTTCCGCAGCAACGATACACATCCAGCCTATTCCCAGACCTATCCTGATGCCCGTCATTATGTACGGGATCGTGTAGGGTAGTATGACTTTGCTAAAGACCGCCCCCCGTCCCGCTCCTTGGGTCCTAGCTGCGTCTAGCAGTATCGGATCCACGCTCTTAACACCGAAATAGACCGATGATAGCAACGGGAAGAACACTCCGATGAAGATGATGACAATGGGCCCCCAGAATATCCCGAGGAACAGGAGGAAGAAAGGGACCCAAGCTATCGGCGGGATTGGGCGGAACAGTTCGATTATGGGCTTGACCAGTAGGTCTGCCAGTTTCGAGAATCCCATTATAAGTCCGACGGGTACTGCAACAACGAACGCCAAGAGAAAGCCGGCGGCGAACCTCTGGAGGGAGACGTTCATGTTCTGCCACATGTTGATTCCCAGCACCGGGTCGTTCTGGGTGAAGGCCTTGATGAAGGCGTTCAATACCTGAAGAGGGTCCGGTAGATAGTCTGACCTAAGGAATGCCGACCCGGCCCACCAGACGGCAACGAATCCCGCCAACGAAATTATCGCGAAGATGGATATTTTCACATACTTCTGTCCAAGGATTTCCTTAAGGGACTTGAACAAAGGACTGGGAGATTTGGACATAGAATGATTCTCATGCAGGTGATAAAGAAATAAAAAGGTTTGTCAAAGGGTTGTTAGGTTTAAGTGCCAGACAGCTTGACTTTGTAGCCCATCTCGTCGGCATAGAACAGCAACAGGAGGTGCTGGATGGATGCGGGTCCTGGAGTGGCTATGGTCTTGCCGTTCAGCTGGTCAAAGCTGGTTATTCCTTTCGCTGCGATGATCGCCGATCCCTCCGAGTTAACCAGGGATATTATCTTGATATCCACGCCGGAGTTGATGACCTTCAACAATGCCGGTGGGGCGCCCAGGTATCCCATGTCAATGGTGCCTGCCTTGAAGGCATCCATAACCGCTCCGCCATTAGCGTATCCTGCCGGGTTCGGAGTGGACACGCTCACACCGTACTTCTCGAAAAGACTCTGGCCGCCGCCGACGGTATCGTTGGAAGCGATAACCCTCGCGAACTGATGCAGGTCACCAGTAAGGTAGCCCAGGCTTACGTTGGCCACGATGTGATCGCTTGGCTGTACCGCCATAGCAGATGCCATGACCGAGTTGTCGACCAGGTGGTTGACATAGTCCGTGGCATTCGCGTATCCCTTCTCGGTGATGTTAGCGTTATACAGCCCCAGGTTCTGGAAATCATTGGTGAAATTGACAAACCAGGATTCATCCTGAGCAGTTATCGTTGTCCTATATACGATGTGGGCCATCGAAGCGTTCACCACTTCCGTGCTCCTTCCACTGAACTGAGCACCCATGTTCAGCAACAAGGTGTAGTTAGCGCTGTCGGGATGGGACAGAGCATCGTTGAGCCAGATATTTGCCTCGATGTCCGCCCGCAACAGTCTTGCCGCGGCATCTGGATAATTCTGGGCAAACGAGGTGCTGACCGCCAGAACGCAGCATGGATGGTTGGGCCAAATGTCGCCCGACCAGGCTATCACATCGGCTGATCCAGCTACCAATGAATCGGATACATATGGCTCCCAGCTCACACCGGCAGAGACCGTTCCATCAGCGATGGCTGCCTTCTGGTTTACGGGCGCAACCGTGGACCAATAGACCACTTTCTGTGTGCCATCATTTGTGGGTGTGAGCAGCACTGCTCCGACGATTGCTGCCAATGCTAGCACCGCCACAACCACTGCAATTATCGCAGTCGATTTTTTGACCATAAGAATACCTATTTGCTCTCCAAAACTGGTAAAATATAAATTACTTCCTCCCATAGAGGTAAAACATATCCTCTTTGTCCAATCCTATCGACTATTATCACAAATGGGAATTGAATGAGCTGTATTTTCTAAAGGATAAGGCCGATTATTCGACGCACGGTGAAGTATGGAACTAGGTAACATAAGATAGGCGCGGTCTTTACAATAATATACATAAGCTTAATGACAATCATCGCCCCGATTTACATGTTTGAGCTCAGCATCGTCAGCAACACACCGCTGACGCCAATCAGGGACCTAGACGAGGTAACGCTGCAGTTCCTGCAGCAGATCGGGTACATACCGAAAGGCTATGATCCCAAGACCGAGGTCTCCAACGTGCAGGATAGCGTCCCTTACAAGATGTTCACCGATTGCTTTCTACGCAACATGAAACGGATCTGGCTGGTCGAAGAGATGGCCGTCGAGCTGAAGACCACCAAACCGACGATCTACCGCCACCTGAACAAGCTAAAGTCGATGGACATACTCGAGGAGGTGGACGCGGAGAGGGACGGGGGAAAGAAGAAAGGATATCGTGTCCGTTATGGGGACCTGTCGAAGGCGTGGTCCTTCACCGAAGCGAATGTGGAGATGGCGATGAAGAACTACCGCCAGACCGTCGATCACATGCAGGACCTTGCCAATCGGGAGTGATGAAAATGGAAGAAGAGAAGTATCCCAGCAAACTGACCAGGGGCAGCAAGTACCGCATTGTCAGCAGGGGAGGGAAGGATGAGCAGTTCGTTTCCTTAGGGGAGTTCATGGGCTATGTCCAGTTCGGACAGGACTCGGGGGTCTGCTTAAAGCTCCTATCGGAAGATACGGACCTTGACGGGATCCTTCGCATCATTCCGTCCACGTCCGTTCTGATAATCGATGTCTTGGACTATAAGCACGAGGAGGACCGCCTGAAGAAGGAACCCGACTCGATCTTCTACAATTGAAACGGTGGGGACCGAACTAATGGGCGACGCCACCGTGTATCACCAGCGACTCCTCCGTATGATCCTCGACGGGGAGATAACCGATAAGGACACATTGCAGCGGGCCAAGATTGAGCTGTGTCGCCGGTACGCCTTGGCGGGAGTTCCTCGCAATTCAGAGACGCTCGCATTCGCGTCCGATGAGGAGTATCCATTGGTCATCAACATCTTGAGGCGAAAGCCGGTCCGAACGCTCAGTGGAGTGGCGGTGGTGGCGGTCATGACATCCCCGGCCCCCTGTCCGCATGGCAAGTGCATCTTCTGCCCTGGCGGAGTAGAGAACAATTCACCCCAATCGTACACTGGCAAGGAACCGGCGGCGCTTCGCGGGGCGAACTACGAGTTCGACCCAGAGAGGCAGGTCCGTGGCCGGATGGAGCAGCTAGAGATCATTGGCCATGATACAGAGAAGGTCGACCTGATCATCATGGGTGGCACATTCACCTCCAGGGAGAGGCCATACCAGGATGATTTCGTCAAGCGTTGCTTCGATGGCTTGAACGGCGAAATCTCCGAGACACTTATCGAAGCGCAGGCTAGGAACGAGACGTCCGATCACCGGTGCATCGGGATGACGGTGGAGACGAGGCCGGACCATTTCACGACGGAGATTTGTGCCAACGTCCTGCGCCTGGGAGCGACCCGCGTCGAGTTTGGGGTCCAGATATTGGATGATGCCATTCTTACATCGGTCAACCGGGGGCACGGGGTGATGGCGGTGAGCGATGCAACCAAGGTGGCCAAGGACGCCGGTATTAAGGTATGCTATCATGTCATGCCGGGCCTGCCCGGGTCGAGCATGGAGAAGGATGTAGAATCGTTCCGCACCATGTTTGACGATGAGCGGTTCCGCCCGGAAATGGTCAAGATCTATCCCACGCTGGTGGTGAAAGGGACCAAGCTATACGAGATGTGGCTGAACGGGGAGTACGAGCCGTTGGGCACGGAGGAAGCCACCGAGACAATCTCCGAGATGCTCCGCTTGGTGCCGCGATGGGCTAGGATCCAGCGCATCCAAAGGGACATTCCGGTCCCGCTGATCGAGGCCGGGGTCGACAAAGGTCACCTGAGAGAACTGGCCGAGGCTCGGCTGAAGATGAAAGGATCACGTTGTCATTGCATACGATGCCGAGAGGTGGGACTCAAAGGGATTACCGCCTTTGAAAGGAACGAGGTGGTGCTCATGTCGGAGTCATATAGATCTTCAGGCGGATTCGAGGATTTCATTTCGCTCGAGCTGCCAGAGCAGGACGGACTGGTGGGATACGTCAGGTTGAGGAGGGGCGAGGGCATCGACGCCATGGTCCGGGAGCTAAAGGTATTCGGACTGATGGCCAAGATCGGGCAGGATGGGAACGTGCAGCACCGGGGCTTCGGCAAAGAACTGCTGGCACTGGCGGAACAAAAGGCCCAGGAACATGGTTACGAAGGTCTCCGGGTCACCAGCGGTGTGGGTGTGCGGCGGTACTATTCCACATTGGGATATGATCGCCACGGTCCCTACATGAGGAAGGTCCTGAAGTAGGAATCAGTAATAATTCAGCTGGAAGAGCGATCTACCAGCGCCCCTGTTAAGGGATAATCCTAAATGCCCACCCGCACATTCCCTCATCGGTGGTTTCATGGGATGCGTAGCTTGCGGTTCTCCGACCCGGTCTGGGTCGTTGTTGTGCGATAAATGTTTTGGGAGATTGGGGGAACCCGTATCACTCGTCCCGAGGTTGATGGACCCGAACGCTGACCAGCGTCTTGTGCCCCAGCGTAGCGCCACCATGATGATCGGGCCGTTGGTATCGCCCGAGGTGAAGTTCTCGAAAGGCACCGAGCCAGCCCTCACCTTCCGCACGATGCTCACCGATCAGGACCGGTCTCGCATCCCGTCCTATGTCGATATGTATCTGGACGGTGTCGGGGTGCCGTTGCACATGACCGGTTTCGAGAGGATCCCAAAAAGGGAGCTCATCTCTTCGATCATCTGGAACTGCGAAACACTCGAGTACGATACCTTGTTCTGGGCGCGGGCATGTCTCCGCATAGGCAATCTATACTCGCTCTCTGCCTCAAGGATCCGGTACTTGACCGTCGACCCAAAAAGCCTCCATGAACTAATGGAGAAGCACGCAGCGCTCGCCCGAAAATTCTATTCCCGCTCTGCCGGTTTCCCGAAGCTCGATCAAATTGCCCAGGGCAACTCGGCCATGCTAGACCACTGGCTGGGCGATTCGGAAAGATCGATCGAGACCTTGGAGAAGCTCCTGTCAACTCCAATCGATGCCGACAACGCTCCGTTCGTCGTGCAAGGGGCTATCATCCTGCTCGAGACCGGCCGAATGGACGGCGCCCGGGATGCCTTGTCTTTGATCCCGGAGAAATTGCAAAGCCCTCTCGCCAAACGCATGTTAGCCTCATTGGGGGTGTCGCAATGACCGATCTAAGTGAACTGTTGGACAGTCGTATGGACGAACGCATAATGCACGCCATAAACGACCTTGACTTCGATGGCTTCAAAGCTCTCATATCTGAACTGCTGGGCAGCATCGGTGTTAAGGTAACTGGGACAGACACATCGGAGGACGCGGTGTTCTTCGAAGGCGTCAGCGAGGAAGGGAAATATTTCGTGGCGGCTTCGCGCCTGTTCGACAACGCTTCCGTAGAGTCAATGAAAGTGGTCAAGGAGATGGCGGTGAAGAGGAGCGCCATTCCGGTACTGGTCGTGACATGCGACCTCGATGACGAGGAGAAGACGTTCGCTGAGGAGGAGGGCATTTCCTATGCCGACAAGCCGAAGCTGCTCATGCTTCTTCGGAAGTATGACCTGGCCGGGAAGATGATGGTTGAGATCGACCGAAACATCCTGGAGAAGGAACGGAACCGGTATCTTCCCTCCGGGGCTCAGTTCGACGCGTTCTACAACGCGGCGGAGGAGCATCTGAAAATGCATAGGTACCGTGACGCCCTCTACAACTACGATCGCGCACTGGACATCAAGCCGAACAACGATGTCGTATGGCTTCGAAAGGTGAACGTGTTCCTGGCCATGGGCCGTTACGACGACGCGCTCGTCGCTTCCAAGAGGGCTAGCGAGCTGAGGCCGGGAGATGCCAGCGCCTGGTACCTCATGGCCCTGGCTTACAATCAATTGGGCGATTTCGAGAAGGAGCTGAAGGCATACGATACCGCCCTCAAAATCCAGCCGCGAATGGAGGCAGCGCTCCTTAACAAGGGAGCGACCTTGTTCCAGTTACACCGCTACGATTGGGCGCTGAAGGTCTATGAGGATATGTGCGATTATTATCCCAACGATGCCATGGCTTTCAACAACCGGGGTATCGTGCTCAAATCTATGGGGCGTCACAAAGAAGCGCTCGAGTCCTTTGACCGGGCATCGTTCCTGAACCGGAACTACATAGACCCAGTGATCAATCGGGCGCTGACTTTGGTGTTGATGGGCAGGACCGAGGAGGCCATCGAGGCCTGGACGGACGCACTTCAGATCAACCGGGACAGAGCCGATATATGGTATTCGTTGGGTGCGTCGCAGAAGGAGGTTGGGAGACTGGCCGACGCGACCATATCATTCGAGACCGCTGCCTTGCTGGATAAGGGCATGACCGAGGCCGTGACAGAGAGGGACGAGCTTCTGGCCGCCGCCGATGCGGCGATTACCAAACCGGAACCCGATGCCGCCGAGGGCATTGAACCGATCCAGGAGAGCGTCCCGGAGACCGTTCCCGAGCCTGAACCGGCGGTCCGGGTGGAGGCAGCATCAGAGATGGAAGAGGGGCCGTTGCCTGTGGAGCAGGCATCAGCGCTCGAGGAACCACAGAAAGTGGAAGATATTCCTATCCCCGTTGCCGCGGTGCCAGAAGAGGTCGGGATCCCCGAGACATTGGTCGAGGAGGTTGTCGCGACGCCCAGCGGAGCTATCCAGGAAGGGTCTGCACCTTTTATCGGACCGGAGACTGAGCCGGCGATCCGGTCACCTGAACCGATCGAGGCAGAAGTCCTGACCATTGAGCTTCAGACGACAGAAAGGGAGGTCGAGCCGGTCGCTCCCGAAGCACCATCGGTCAAGGCCGAGGAGATTGATCTCGAGGTCGAAAAGGTCAATGTACCGGCAACGATCACACCAGAACCGCTCTCCCTCGTGCCGACCGAAACCGAAACCGCGTTGCGGGTGCAAGAACGGTCCTGCAGCGAGATCTTGAATGTCGAGGCAAACACATCGGTGGTCCCGCTCGAACCGGCCATTGCCCCCATGATCCGGGAGGGGGATGTCAGCGTGGCGGTCCAGGAAGAAAAGACCCTCCCTGCGTTGGTCGATGAGAATACGGCCATTGTGATCCCGACAGATGAAGTGGCGATCTCAAAGGTCGAGGCCGAGAGTGATGTCGTGGTCTTGCCATCCGCTGAGATATCAGTGATAGAGCCAGCCCCTGTAATTGTGCAGAATTCAATGCGGGACGAGGTAATACCGATCGCACCCGCACCGGTCATCGAGACCCCGGTCGAGCCGGAGATCCCCATCAGCGACCGCGAACTGAAGGCCGCTGTCATCCTCAACATCCTTGGGGAGAACGCCCGAGCATTGGAAGAGATCGACCGGTACATAAAGGAGAAATCCGAATCTCATGATGCTAGGCATGTCAAGGCCAACATCCTTGACGACCTTGGGAGGCTCCCTGAGTGTCTGGAGGAGCTCAAAGAGGCGATCCGCCTGGACCCCAGGGACGAGATCGCGTTGATGGACATCGAGTCGATCTCCAGAAGACTGGGTCGAAGGGAGGAATCGATATTCATTCTCGCTTCAATCTCCCCAAGCAAGGAGGTCAGGGCGCGGGAGGCGATCAACCTACTGGACGCCAAGCGCTATGACGAGATCATCTCAAAATACTCCAACCTAGGCCCGCTCGACTCGCTCGTGTCCAAGATGGCATTGGCGACGTCCTTTATGGCCAAGAGCAAGTATCGAGAGGGATACCGTGTGCTGAAGGAGATATTGCTCGAGCATCCTACCTACCCGGAGGCGCTCAACAACATGGGGGTCTGCATGCGTTTCATGGGCGAATACGCTTACGACGAGCCGATGCACTTCATGCACCTTGCGGTCGAGGCCGACCCCAATTACGGAGATGCATGGAACAACATCGGGGCGACGCTCTTCGTGCTCGGAGACTACAATGGGGCCATGGAAGCGATCCGCAGGGCCATCGCGGTGGACCGGAGGGCAGATTACCTAATCAATATGAGTAAATGCCAGATCATGGTGGGCGATATCGAGGGGGCCAAGCTTTCACTCACCTCAGCCCTCCAGTACGAGGAGACCGCGGAGATCGATTTTGCCCTCGGGCTCATCGCAGAGAAGGAAGGGGATATGAAGTGGGCGCTGAAGCTCTACGAGAGTGCCATCGAGCTAGTTCCCAATTTCAAGGATGCGATATTCAACAGGCAACGGGTCAAGCTATTCCTGAAGTACACGCAGAAGTGAGGGGCCCGCCCCTTTTTTCAGAGGAAAACAGCGAATTACGGAACTAGTGGAAAATGAAGAATGAGAGGGCGCGTGGGCGCCCCGACAAGAAGGAAGTTCACGCCCTGGAGACGTTCATAACGACGACGTCGCGGACATCGCGCATCTCACTGAACGGGAGGATGATCCTGCCCTGGGCATCACTGCGGAACAGCCTGGCATCGATCTCCTCAGCAGGGATGACGAGCACATGGTTGATGCCACCAGTGGTGTTCTCGAGAACGAAGTTATCAATCATTCCTAGGATTTGGCCGTCATTGGTCATAACGGTCTTTCCCTTGAGTTCTGTGATGAATTTTCTCATTATAGCGCATCCCCTAGTAATCGGAAATATTAGCCGTAAAATGGGTTGTTCCATATATTAGGTTTTTGACCATTCAGACACCGACATCAACCGAATTCAGCAAGGAACCGGCACCGGCAGAGTCCGCCGCCCCTCCTCACATCGTGCTTGCAGGCACGGTGTGGAAGCGTGTTCAACTTCAAGGCCTCCTCGATGGGGAAGACCTTGCCGGAGAGCTTCTTGCATTCAGGGCAGGCGTCCTTGGAAACCTCCACCCTCGCCAACCTGAATCCGAGATCCTTGAACGTGGTCAGTTCGGTCTGGTGCATGGCCTTGAGCGGTTGCGAAGGATCCTCCCCTCGAAGATGGACGATCTCAGCCATTCCGAAGAATAACGCCACCTTTTCCTGGATGGTTTCGGAGGTGGTCGACAGCTCATTAAGGAGGGAAAAGGCCGCTTCGGTCTCTTCGGTCGGGTGCTTCGTGGCACGCTCCAACCGGTCCTTCCTGAGCCGCAGGTCTGGTTCCCCGAATCCGTATTTCATCATGATGTTGACCAATTCTTTGTGCTCATCGTTCGCTGACGCGGCGGCAGGTTTCTTAATGATGGCCATTTTACTCACCGGTAAATCCCTTCATCCCAGCCGGCCCTCTTCTTGTCCAGCGTCTTTCCCATGTTATCGTAGAACTTCATGGCGTCCTTATCGACGGAGGCTTTCACCGCCTTCAGGGCTTTCTCGAAATGTCTCTGTTCGACGGAGATGGCCTCTGGGTCCTCTCTCAGGGCGGTCATTGCCGCTTCACGGCAAAGGTTCTCCAGGTCGGCCCCGACGTAACCCTCGGTCGCGTCGACCAGTCGATCCAGGTCAACTTCCTTCAGGGGCATGGCCTTGGTGTGGATGCCTAAGATGCTCTTACGTGCCTCATCATCCGGCAACGGAACCAGGATGAGCCGGTCGAACCGTCCTGGCCTGAGAAGCGCCGAATCTATGATGTCCGGTCGGTTGGAGGCGGCCATCACGGTGACGCCCTCCATGGACTCCATGCCATCTATCGATGTGAGCAACTGATTGACGACACGTTCCGTGACACCGTTCTCTGATCCGCCACCACGTCTGGGAGCGATGGCGTCGATCTCGTCCAGAAACACGATCGCCGGAGCCACCTGCTTCGCCTTCTTGAATGCCTGGCGGATCGCTTTTTCAGATTCACCGACCCACTTGCTCATGATCTCCGGGCCCTTGATGGATATGAAATTGGCCTTGGACTCATTGGCGACGGCCTTGGCCAGAAGCGTCTTTCCGGTGCCAGGCGGTCCGTAGAGCAATATGCCCCTCGCCGGCCTGATCCCCATGCGCTTGAAGGAGTCGCCCCTTTCCATCGGCATCTCCACCATCTCCTTGAGCTGGGTCTTGACGTCCTCTAGCCCGCCCACGTCGTTCCAGGTCACATACGGCACCTCTATCAGCACTTCGCGCATCGCGCTTGGCTCCACCTCCTTCAGCGCGTCGTCGAAGTCCTGTTCCGTCACCCTGACCTTTTCTAGAATTGCCACGGGGATGGCCTTGTCCAGGTCCAGTTCGGGAACCAAACGGCCTAGGCATTTCATGGCCGCCTCCCGGGCCAGTGCCGCCAGGTCCGCCCCTACGAATCCATGGGTGGCGTTGGCATACTTCCCGATGTCGAACCCATCCGACAGTGGCATCCCCCTGGTGTGGATCTCCAAAATTTCCCTGCGTCCTTCTCTTGAAGGGACGCCGATCTCGATCTCACGATCGAAACGACCCGGTCTCCTCAATGCTGGATCGATGGCGTCCTCTCGATTGGTGGCACCGATCACGATGACCTGGCCTCTTCCGGACATGCCATCCAGCAACGTTAGCAATTGCGCCACTACGCGCCTTTCCACCTCGCCGGAAACGTCCTCCCGCTTCGGCGCGATCGAATCCAGCTCGTCGATGAAAACAATGGAGGGGGCGTTCTTCTCAGCCTCCTCGAACTTCTCTCTGAGCTTTTCTTCGCTCTGTCCGTAGTACTTGGAAATAATCTCCGGACCCTGAATCGAATAGAAGCTCGCCCCTGCCTCATTGGCGACGGCCTTGGCAAGAAGCGTCTTACCGGTGCCAGGCGGTCCATAGAGCAACACGCCCTTCGGGGCGTCTATGCCTAGGCGGTCGAACAGTTCGGGGTGCTTCAGCGGGAGTTCGATCATCTCCCGGATGCGCTGCATCTCTCCTTCCAGTCCACCCACATCATCATAGGTGACTGACGGCGCCACGGTCTCTTTGGTCTCGATGGTCTCCGTCTTGACAACGAGTTCGGTGTGGTCCCCGACCACCACGATGCCTTGTGGTACGGTCGTGACGACTGTGAAGGGCAGGAAACCGCCCATGAGCGCAATGTTCGGAATGATGATCTCATCGCCCTTGACGAGCGGTCTAGACGTGAGCCCCTTGCGGAAAAGGTCCTCCACGCCGGTACCGAAACGGACATGCTTGCCGGAGGGGATCTTCGGGGCCACGGTGACCCTTGTAGCCGGTAATGACTCGGCTTTTTTGACCGTGACCTTTTCCCCGATCGATACCACAGCGTTCGAACGGATCATGCCGTCGATCCGGATGATGCCCTTGGCCTCATCCTCCTGGGCGGCTCGGAACACCTTTGCGGCGGTGCTCCGCTTTCCGACGATCTCGATGATGTCGCCAACCTCGACCGCCAGGTCCTTGCGGGTCTTGCCATCGATACGGGCACGTCCCAAACCCACTTCTGACTGATGATGTGCCCTGGCGACACGAAGGATGATGCTTTCGGCCATTGCCCTCGATAGCAGGTCTGGCCTAATTAAAGAATTGCGTTAAACGGTCTGGGTACGAAATAGCGAAGGTTCGGGGCGTAAGCTTAAAAAGGGGATGAGGTGTGACTAACTCAAACTCAAAAGAGGTGATTTGTATATGGCAGAGAAGGAAGTAAAGAAGGACAAGAAGTGCGGCTGCGGATGCGGAAAGAAATAAACGCCCCCGGCCAAACCGTTTATTTTTTCAATTTCCATTTTTTGATCGCTCGAAGAGTTAATCAGTCTTCATAAGTTACGGAGAGATATGCAAATAGCAGCCGACTGCGTGCCCTGTCTTCTCAACCGGGTCCTATTCGAGACCGAACTGGTTGATCCCGCCCTCAAGGACGAGGCGATGTCGGTCGCCGTGAAGATATTGGCCAGAGGATTCCACACTGGCGTCAATTCTGCGTCCATAGCGACCAAGGTGCACCGTGCGGTGTATGACGCCATCGGAAGCGACGATCCATACTCCGAACTGAAGGAGAGGGCCAACCAGATCGCCGAGTCCCTATACCCGCGAGCGGAGGGGTTCGTACTGAATTCATCTGACCGGCTGGAGGCGGCGTGCCTGATGTCGATCATCGGGAACGTGCTCGATTTCGGGCTCGGCATCGGATTCGACGAACCAGAGGATCTTAGCCGCAAATTCGATGCTTTGGTGGAACAAGGACTGGGCGTGAACGACGTTGCCCAGATGAGGCAACTTCTGGTAAAGGGCAGTACGGTCGTCTATCTCATGGACAATTGCGGGGAGATCGTTTTCGACCGTTTGCTTGTGAACGAGTTGAAGGGTATAGGGGTAAGGGTGGTCGGGGTGGCAAAAGGTGAGCCCATATTGACCGATGTGACCGAGGCCGACCTGCGCACCACTGGCATGGACAAGGTGTTCGATGAGACCGCGACCACAGGATCATTCGCGATCGGTATTGATATCGGGTTGATCGGTCAGACGCTCCGCGCCGAACTGGAGAAGGCCGACCTCATCATCTCCAAAGGCATGGCGAACTTTGAGTCGCTCTCGGACCTAAAATTTCCTAGGGTCGCATATCTGATGCGCACCAAATGCAGGCCAGTGGCGGACGCGATCGGAGCAGATAAAGATCAGAACGTGGTCAAGCTTTGCGTTTCGGATGACATTTGAGGAAAACAAGCAATGGCGGAGGATCGAGGATGACAGATCAGAAGGGAGGGGTTAAGCAGGCCGTGATCATGGCCGGAGGGGAAGGGACCAGGCTCAAGCCGTTGACCAATACTAGGCCCAAGCCGCTCCTCCCGGTGCTGGGAAGACCGTGCATAGAGTATGTCATCAATTCCCTGGCATCGGCGGGCGTAGAGGAGATATTCCTGGCCTGCGGTTACCGCTCGCAAGACATCGTGAATAGCCTGGGGGGCGCGACCCACTACGGGGCGAAGATTGTCTACGCCTACGAGGAGACGCCCATGGGCACAGCCGGTGCGGTCAAACTCCTCCAGAGTAAGCTACATGGGACGTTCGTAGTCGGCAGCGGTGACACCCTCACGGATGCGGACCTGGGCCACCTGATCAGTCTCCACCGTGAGAGGAACGCCTTCGTGACCATGGCATTGACTGAGGTGGAAAGACCGGAGCAGTTTGGCATCGTCGGCGTGAGCGCGGAAGGAAGGATCGAGCGGTTCAAAGAGAAACCCAAGCCGGAAGAGGTGTTCTCCAACGTTATCAACGCCGGCACCTATGTCCTGGAACCAGAGGCATTGGACCACATTCCGATCGGCACCAAATACGATTTCTCCAAGAACCTGTTCCCTGACCTGCTGCAGCAGGGAAAGGCACTTTACGCCTCACCTCTGAAGGGATACTGGAAGGACATCGGCCGGCCCAGGGACCTGTTCCAAGCGAACATCGACCTTGCGGAGAGACGCGGTCAGAACATCACGATCAGGGGGGCGCTCTGCAAGGGCAAGATCGCCGGATCCGGGTTCACCGCCGAAGGTGCTAAAATCTTCGGTCCGGTATATGTGGGCGCCGGGGCTAAACTGGGTAAGGGCTCGTCCACGACCCGCAGCGCCATCGGGAAGGAATCGACGGTGGGCGAAGGGGCCCTCATGGAAGATTCTCTCATACTCGATCGGTGCCATATCGGGGCCAGTGCCATCCTCAAGGGAAGCATCCTGGGTGAGGGTTGTGTGATAGGGCCGGGTGTCTCGCTTGTCGATTCGGTCCTGGGGGACGGTGTTAGGCTGGAGGGTCCAACGTCGCTCGAAGGGAAGTCGTGGCCTGAAAGTTAGTAACACGCCCAGACCATATATAGTCAAAAAGGTTACGCCCGAGACGTGAGTCTAGCGGGTCGCCGATATGAGTTGATAATGATAGTGGCCGGCGTCTTATGGGGCACGTCGTTCGCTGCCATTAAGATTGGCGTGGACCACATGGACCCCGTGCTTTTCTCTGTCCTCCGCTTTGTTTTCGGCGCGATTGCCATATCCTTTGCCCTGGTGGCGATGAAACAGTTCGACTTCTCGGTCTTCAGGCTCAAGGGCCTATGGATGATCGCATTGATCAACGCCATCGCAATGCTGTTCCAGAACATCGGCATGACGTTGACCAGCGCTACAAACACTGTCTTGCTGATCGATATAAATGTGATCTTCATCGCGATACTGGCAGTATTCGTTCTAAAGGAAAGGCTGAACCGGTGGATGGGGGCCGGACTGTTCACCGGTCTAGCTGGGGTAGTGGTCATCTCAACGAACGGGGACCTGTCAGCGATCTTCAGCGGCTCCTTCGAGGGTAACATGCTGGTGTTCGGGGCCGGCATATTATGGGCGTTCTACGTAGTGCTCCTGACCAGGGAACTCCACAGCACAAAGCTGCTCGCCTCGGCCACCGGCGCCGTCATCATCGAGACGGCAGTGTTCCTGGTCCCGATCACTCTGTTCCTAACACACGACTACAGTATGGAATCCAATGGGATAATGGCCGCGGCGTACACCGGAGTTTTCTGCACGGCGTTGGCGTTCGTGCTCTATTCAGTTGGACTGAAACGGCTGGGGGCCACAATGAGCTCGGTGATCCTGCTGATCGAGATCGTTTTCGGCATACTGTTCGCGATCTTGCTGCTGGGAGAGATGCCCACCGTGGCCACCGCGGTCGGCGGTGCCTTGATCCTCCTGTCGGTCATCACGATCTCGATGAATCAATCGGTAGACGTTAAACCGTATCAGGAGTAGTCGAGGAGCTTCTGAGCCTCTTCTGGTCTGTCCACGCCAATGGCTATCTCCGTCTGGCCGGATCCGGCGGCCAGGATGAACAATGATTCGATATTGACCCCGCCCCGGGCCAATTTTTTGGTGATCTTGGCCAGTTCCCCCGGGTTGTCCTGGATGCCGATGATGAATATGTCCCTCTCCTTGAACTGGAAACCGGCGTTGGTCAGGGTCTTTCGGGTGCTTACGTCATCGTCGGTTATGACATGCAACAGGGGACACGCGGAACGTTCTGTCGCTATGCCCCTGATGTTTACCGCTCCCTTTGCTAGCGCCTCAGCTATGTGTGCGACCTCGCCGGGCCTGTCCTGAACCATCACATCGAACTGCATTAGCGTCATTGCCAAAACTATTCGTGCCTGTCCTTTTTATAATTGCTTACTTTTAGCCCAATTATATTAAAATGCCATCTAACCATCCCTACCTCATGGCCCCAGGGGTCAAACTGTTCGCCGTCACCGTCAACTGGAACCGGCCTGAAGACACCATCGAATGTGCCAGGTCAATCCTCTCCGGTGGATACGACGATATTGGCTTGGTGGTCGTTGATAATGGTTCCATCGACGGCTCCGCGGAAAAGATGCGCCAGGCGCTTCCTTCCGCGTCCCTTATAATCAATCAGATCAACGAGGGTTATGTCAAAGGTGTGAACAAGGGCATACAGATAGCACTCGATGCGGGTGCCACGCATGTTTTGGTGATCAACAACGACGCTATTGGCGAGGGTATGTTCATCGCCAAGCTAAAGGAGGCTTTGGATAGGCACCCCGAGGCGGGGCTGGTCTCCCCCAAGATCCTCTATTACAAATCCGACCGCATATGGTTCTCCGGCGGTTCCTTCAACAAATGGTTGGGTTATTCGAAACACCCGGGAATGGACAAGATCAACGACGGGAAGGGTGTGGAGAGCGAACAAGACTACGTTACAGGATGCTCCATCTTAGTTAAGGCCGATCTCTTCCGGACCATAGGTCTGTTCGACGAGCAATACAACATCTACGGCGAGGACATCGATTTCTGCATTCGAGCTAAAGAACGAGGCTACGGTTCTTGGTATGTACCAGACACGATTGTGTACCACAAGGTATCCCTCTCAACCGGTATCGGCGGCTCGAACATCATGACCCCGTTTCGGGCCTATTACTACAGCAGGAACATGCTACTCATGGTCAAGAAGCGGAAACGCGGGGCGTCCCGGATATCCTGCATCATGGGTCAGACGTTCATCTTGGTTCCCTATTATTTCTTGATCATTTCGGCTCAGAAATCGAAGGGGGCCTTCCGCTCTTATCTGAAGGGATATTTTGACGCCATGAAATTGGTGGTAAGCAACCAGGCCAAGAGCTGAACTTCACGAGTGGATGCTTGCGCCGATCGCATCGAACGCGTATCCGATGCCGAAGCCGAAGAAGATGGACACCATCTGGATATCGGTGACGGTGGAAAATGCAATGTAGATGATGTACAGGCTGATCAGGTAGCCGCTGAACCCGGTCGCCACCAGCTTGGCCCCGAGTAACAGCCCTTTCCTACTGCCATGCGTGAACATGACCTTGTTGGCGTAAACGATGTAACCGACCGCGAGGATCAATGCGGCGATCGTCGATATGATCAGGGTCGGGTTCCAATTGATGCCGACACCGATCCATCCCAAGAGCCCGAAAGTGAACAGCAGTCCAAGCCCAAGGGCGGCGGTGAAGCGTCCGATCATGTTCGTCAGGAAGAACATTGATGTAAAGGCCAGAACTTTTCCGCCTATACCGCACTGCCTCATTATCGACAGTATCACCCGGGAGCTGAGCTTCGACTCGCCCGCCCTCCTGGAGTTGAACTTGAATTCTACCTCCGCGATCTTGACGTCACGAGGCATGAACTTGAGCAGATCGAAAAGCCCTTTGAATCCGGCCCTTTCGAATTTGTTCCCCTTATTTCCGATGACCTTTTGGCACAGATCTGAGCGTCCGCCGAAGAAGCCCGACATGGTGTCATTGGAGGTCGGCTGCCTTTTGGCGCGCAGGTATGAGACAGCCATCTGGTGGGCGGCGATCGATGCCCACTTCCGGGTGAAGGAAAGCTCCATCTTGTCCTCTCGAACGCCGATGGCCAGATCATTTCCCTTGATCAGCTCTTGGACGAGCCCCGCGATCGACTCCGGCGGGTGTTGGAAATCAGCATCGAGCACTACGAAGTATTTGGTATGGGAATGCATGATCCCGTCCATGATCGATGCGGTCAAACCCCGGTCGTTCGGATCTCTCTGGACGACCTGGACGTTGCCCCTTCGCTTTCCGAACTCCAGTGCGATCTGGGCGGTGCCGTCCTTCGAATGGTCGTCGACCACGATTATGCCGGCGTTCGGATAGAGACTATCAAGTGCCTCCATCATCGGGAGGATGTTCTCACTCTCGTTAAGAGTGGGTAACACGATTGAAAATGAATCCTCCAACCAGGCGCTCATAACCTTCCCATCACAATTTGCTTCGCATACTTAATAATTATCGCTTATGGCAAAAGAATGGCAACCCATCCCATTTCTCCCTTCCATAACGATTTGTAGAGTCCAATCGTCTCATCCAGCAACAAATCCATCCGCCTCAGGATATAATTGCTGTGACCCCAAACAGATTAAAATATTGACTGGAACTATCAAGGGAAGATGCCATCAGTGTCCATCGGGGTGTGTGCCTATAACGAGGAGAGGAACATATGCCACACTCTCGATTCGATCCTGGTCCAGCGTATTCAGGGGGGTTCTGTCGAAGAAATAATAGTGGTCTCCAGTGGAAGCACTGATGGGACCGACAATGCCGTCCAGGAATATGGATTCAAGGATGGCCGTGTCCGTCTACTGAGACAGGAAAAGCGCGAGGGAAAGAACTCGGCGGTCAACGCATTCATGGCCATCGCGAAAGGCGATGTCCTCGTTCTGGTCAATGCGGACAACAACCTTGCCGAGGGGTCGCTTGACCGGTTGGTCTCACATTTCGGAGACCCGAAGGTGGGTGTGGTGGGCGGCAGACCGATGCCAGTCAACCGAAAGGACACTATCGCCGGGTTCGCGGTCCACATGCTTTGGGACATGCACCACCGGCTTTCGCTGATATATCCCAAGGTCGGCGAGGCCATCGCTTTCCGAAACCTGCATATCCAGATCCCTACCGGCATGCAGTCGGACGAGGACCTGGTCCGAATGGACCTGGAGAAACGCGGTTACCGGACCGAATACGAACCAGAGGCGTTCGTCATTAACAAAGGTCCAGAGACCGTGGGCGACTATTGGAAACAGCGCACCAGGGTCAACATCGGGGAGCGCTACATGAAACGGCTATTCGATTTCGACATCCCGACTTGGGACAACCGTTATCTGTTCCAGGCATACCTGGGCTTCTTGAAGGACAATTCCTCGCAGATCGTAAGGATGACGGTCGCGATAGTAATGGAGATGCTTGCCCGAGCATATGCCAGTATCTATGTCATGCTGGACAAGGGTGATAAGGTCATGTGGAGCATGGTGGAATCGACCAAGGACGTCGATTCCTGATCCGGGCTCAATCTGAACCGCCCAATATCTTTTCAACAGCTTGGTTGAAGTCCTGGTCGCTAACGACCCGAAAGGCCTTGCAGCCGGCTCTCCTGCCCATCTCCACGTCGTGCTCGCTATCTCCGATGACGAACGATCCAGCGACGTCGATGTCGAAGTCATTGTTTGCTTGATGGATGAGGCCCAGTTGTGGCTTGCGGCATGAGCACTTCTCATCCGGATGGTGCGGACAGAAGTATATGGCATCAAGCTTCCCGCCGTCCCCGGCAAGGTCTGACCTGAGCTTCTCATGGATCCTGCCCAGAGTTTCCAATGTGAAGAGACCGCGCGCCACCCCCGATTGGTTGGTCACCATGATGACTAGGTATCCAGCGTCGTTGAGCCTTTTGATGGATTTCCCGACACCCGGGAACAACTTCAGGTCTTCAGGCCTGCTACAATAGGGGACGTCCTTGGCCAGGGTGTCATCGCGGTCGACGAAGACCGCCTTTTTGGCGTACACTCCCTTTTCCACCAGTCCGCATATGATGTGTCCAGCGGCGAAATAGCCCTCCTGGATCCGTGGCGTCTTCTCCGACGGGATGGTCAGGGCGAGGTCGACCTCGTCCTTCAGCTTGCCCTTGGTCCCGGTGAATCCGATGGTCAGCGCTCCCATTTTCTTGGCCTTGGCGATGGCTAGCAAGACATTCTTGGAGTTCCCGCTGGTGCTGATGCCGATGACCGCATCATTCTTGTTCGCATGAGCCTCGACCTGCCTCTCGAAGATCAAGTCATAGCTGTAATCGTTACCGATAGCGGTGATACTGGAAAGATTTGTCAGTGCGATGGCGTTCATCGGAGGCCGCTCCATCAGATAGCGTCCGGAGAACTCTGCTGCCAGATGTTGCGCGTCTGCGGCGCTCCCGCCGTTTCCGAAGACTATAAGTTTCCCGCCCGACCGGAACACCTTGACCAGTGCGTTGGATATTTTCCATATCTGTTCCGGGTCGATGGAGGCGATGGTCTTCGAGCTCTCCTCCAGCTCCATGCCCACCAGTCCGCTCAAGTCCGGTACCTCCATGTCTGCAGTCCGTGCTTGTCAAAGTTGAACGGAACGATCTCAACCCCTATCTGCTGAAGTTCGTTCGCCACGATGTGCTTCTTGTCGTACTCGCATATAAAGAACATGAACCCGCCGCCTCCCGCTCCAGAGATCTTGCCTCCGATGGCTCCATTTGCTATAGCTGTGCTATAGATCTTGTCGATATAGTCGTTGGAAATGGATTCCGTGAAACGCTTCTTGAACTGCCATGATTCGTTGAGAAGCTCCCCAATATGCCGGATCTCGCCTTTCATCAACGCATCCTTCGTCTCCGTGGCCAGACGCTTCGCGTTATCCAGAGCAGAGATCACTAGCTCCCTACCCTGGGTGTATCCCTTCTTTTGTTCTTGAATGATGTTGCCAGAATCGCGGGTCTTGCCGGTGTAGCATAGCAGAAGGTTGTAATGGAGCTCGTTCAGGATGTCGTTCTTGATTCGCAAAGGAGTAACGATGACATCACTGCCCTTGAACTCCATATAATTGAAACCGCCGAAAACAGCTGCATACTGATCCTGCCGTCCTCCCTGAAATCCGAGCTCTTCGCGTTCGAGCACATAGGCGAGTCTGGCGACCTCATACTGAGAGAGCGGTATGCCGAGCCACTCCGCGATCGCCCCTATGATGGAGACGATGACCGTGGATGAACCTCCCAATCCGGAGCCTGGTGGTGCCTCACAATGGAGGAACATGTCGAAGCCCTGCTTCACATCAAAGTGCTTCAGAACGGCCTTGATAATGTCCAGGTTGCCGTCATAGCGCATCAGGTTGCCGTCAGCCCGCCATTTCTCGGTCTTCCCGAAATCCAGGGATTTGATGGTGATCTCGCTATCATCGCGAGGCGAGATGGTGCAGTAGGCATACTTGTCGATGGTCGTACTGAGGACGATCCCGCCCCGCTCATCGCTATAAGGAGAGACGTCGGTCCCTCCTCCGGCGAAGCTTATCCTCAACGGCGCCTTGCTCCTTATGAGCACCTTCTCTGTCATAACCTCCTCGGTATTCTTTTTGGTATATTTCCACTTGCCCTTCGATGCGATTTACTTACTATTTCCGCAATTATTGCGGAATCCGTAAAATCATATGTAAATATTCAATGAATAGCATTATCAAAAAAACGAATAATTCAAAACAGTGTCGGATATTTGACAATGACCAGTATTTGATGTCGGACGTACTTTTAAATTTGATAATTGCAATCCGCGACGAATGTCAGACTCTACGGATTCGAATCCGTCACCCGCCCCTTCTCTAAAGAAGAAGAAAAAGACGCCATGGATGATCATAGGTATCGTTGTCGTGATCATCGTAGCATTGATCGCAGTTGTTGTTTTGGGAGGATTCCTGAACAACAGCGAGACCGATGTCCTGAAAAAGGTTCAGGCCCGCGGCCAGTTGATCGTCGGAACCCAGGTCCCGTATGAGCCGTTCGAGTACCAGAACCTGACGACCGGGAAATATGAGGGCATAGACATGGAGATCGCACAGAAGGTCGCGGACGCTTTGAATGTGACCCTGGTTATCCAGAAGTCGGACTTTGATCCTCTGTTCGCATCCGTCCAAACCGGTAAGATCGACATGGCGATCTCTTCGATCACCATAACTGCGGAACGCGAAAAGACCGTGAACTTCACCGTACCCTACTTCATGGCCAACCAGGCCGTGCTGGTGAAGGACGATAGTACCATCGCGAACATCAACGATCTGAACGGCAGCTCGCTCATCGCCCAGCTGGGAACGACCGGTTCCGCTTGGGCAGAGGCCAATCTCGTAGGGTCCGGCAGGGGAGCGACCCTGGTCGACACCACCGACGTCGGTGCGGCGGCGACCTCGGTCCAGAATGGGCAGAAGACGGCGTTCATCGTCGATACTCCGGTGGCCTATAGCTATGCTAACACGGCAAGCAACCATCTGAAGGTGGCGTTCGTCATCGAGACGAACGAGAACTACGGAATATGCATCCAGAAGAACCAGGATGATTTCCGCAACGCCATCAATAAGGTCATCAACGACATGAAGGCGGACGGTTCCCTGCAGGCTTTGCTGCACAAGTATAACGCGGCGTAAGAGACGTTGTCGCCCCAAACCTTTTCCTTTATATTCATCAGCGACATTATGAAGAAGAGTACCCGAGGTCGTCCCCATGGCAGTTATATTTCTTGACTGGTCCGTCATCCCGACATATTTTAACTATCTGATGTCGGGTCTGGCGATGACTCTCATCATATCCGCACTCTCCATATCCATCGGGTTTGGCGGGGGTATACTGATTGGGTTGGCACGGATATCGAGAAACAAGGTGGTCTATGGGATATCGACGGTCTATGTTGAGGCATTCCGTGGAACGCCTCTTCTCGTTCAGATATTCTTAGTCTATTTCGGCATCGCTTCCTTCGGGATCTTCTTGGATCCATTTTTCGCAGGAACGGCAGTACTGGCTATGAATACTGCAGCGTATCAGGCTGAGATATTCAGAGGGGGCGTTCAATCTATTCCAAAGGGGCAGATGGAAGCGTCGAGATCCATGGGGCTCTCATATAACCATTCCATGTTCCAGATCATAATTCCGCAGGCCCTTCGCAACTCGTTGCCATCCTACACCAATGAGTTCATAACTATGATAAAAGATTCTTCCTTGGTCTTTACAATCGGCGTCACCGAATTCTTCTTTGCTGGAAGGGAAGTGGCCGCCGATACATTCCAACCCTTCGTGGTTTACATCTTTATCGCGATCATGTACTTCATCGTGACCTTCTCGACATCGAGGGTCATGAGATATGTGGAGAGAAGATTTGCCATCCCAGGAATGATGGGGAGTGCTTAGAAATGGCGAACCCCATCATCGAGACCATAAATCTTGGGAAGTCCTTTGGAGATCACAAGGTTCTGAAGGACATCACGATGAGTATCATGGCAAACGAATGTGTCGTGATTATCGGACCGAGCGGAAGCGGCAAGAGCACGTTGCTCCGTTGTTTGAACCTGCTCAACGAACCGACCAGCGGAAAAGTGTTCTTTGAAGGCGTCGATCTCATGGCAGAGGATACCGACATAAACGCGGTCAGGGCGCAAATGAACATGGTGTTCCAAAGTTTCAACCTCTTCATGCATCTGCCCGTGAGAAAAAATGTCTCGCTAGCCCTCCTTAAGGTCAAGAAAATGGAGAAGGAGGAGGCGGACCGTCTGGCTATCGAGGCGTTGAAGAAGGTCGGCCTCGTAGAGAAGGCAGACGCGTATCCTGGTCAACTATCAGGCGGACAGCAACAACGAGTCGCCATTGCGCGGTGCATCGCCATGAACCCGAAGGTCATTCTCTTCGATGAACCCACATCAGCCCTCGACCCGGAACTCATCGGTGAGGTGCTGGACGTCATGAAGGACCTGGCGCTTAACACCGGAATGACGATGGTGGTCGTAACGCATGAAATGGGCTTCGCCAGGGAGGTGGCCGACCGGGTCATCTTCATGGACCAGGGCGTGATCGCCGAGGAAGGCCCCCCGGAGAACATCTTCACCAGCCCTAAGAACGAAAGGACACGCTCCTTCCTGAGGCGGATCATCAAAGAAGGGGAATATCGCGAACCTATCCCGCTGTGTGAAGAGCTCCTCGATGATAAACGTTAAATATATTCCTTACAATTCAATCGACGATGCTCAGCGTTGCTCAGACTCCAGTACTTATCGTAGTGGTCGAGCAGCAGGTATTGGGTATCTGAAAGGGGAGACTCTCTCCGAGGGTCGGTCCCTAATGATCGCTTAGAAGGTACAGCTTATGGTATCAACAATCATGCTCAAGTTCTTCGTCTCCGGCATGGTCGCAGGGGGCGAAAGGAAGAAGCCAAAGCACGTAATGAACGATGACGACGGGCAGTTCTCGATGTCCTGGTTATCGACCCCGAAGTATCCCAAAGGGTCGGATAACGGGAAGAGCGACGAGGGCTACTACCATCCCATCAAGAAGAACCATTCCGTGCGCAACTACGAAGTTTCATCGACGACATCCAGTTCGAAGAAGAAGGGAAGGAGTGAGTAAGATGCAGGTAATTTCAATGGTCGTAAATGACGAGTTCGGCGTGATGCAGCGAATACTCCAGGAGTTCACCCGGAGGAAGATCAACGTCGAAACCATCGTGGTAGGTAAGTGCGAGATACCGGGAAAGGCACGCGTGGTGCTGACCATCGTCGATAAGGTCCAGGCTGATAGATCGGTAGAGGCGCTGTCCCGCCTTCATGATATAATCCAGTGTGAGCTGGTCGACGAGACCAGGCAGGAATCTTACGCATTGGCAAGCAGCTCCTCTGGAAAGGTAAGGCTGATCGGCAGCATCGAAGAGGTCGACTCGATGATGGACAATGCAAGACCGGACAAATTCATCAAGGCGGTCAACGCGATCTGATTGGACCGTGTCAAACCAATTACTATTTCGCACCTAAGGAAGGATTCACATGACAAATAATTCAAAGATATGGATGGATGGCAAGCTGGTGAACTGGCAAGACGCAAACGTGCACATATTGACGCATGGCTTGCATTACGGCGGTGGGGTGTTCGAAGGCATCCGCGTCTACAACACCATCAAGGGCAAGGCAATATTCAGGCTGAAGGACCACATGGTCCGCTTCTACAACTCGGCCAAGGTCATCTGGCTGGACATCCCGTTCTCTATCGATGAGCTTTGTGTGGCATCCAAGGCAGTGGTCCGCTCCAGCAACCCCGATGACGATTACCTCAGGCCATTGGCTTACTACGGAGCGAACCCGGAAGGCAAGATCGGACTGAACCCGACCAAGATGCCGACCAAGGTCGCCATCGCCTGCACCCATATGGGGGCATACATGGGCAAGGAGCAGCTAGAGTCCGGAGCCAAGATCATCACGTCGACCTGGGAGAAGCCGACGAACCGCTCTGCGATGCTCAATGCCAAGATCTGCGGCAACTACATCAACTCGGTCATCGCGAAGCTGGAAGCCGTGCATCGCGGCTTTGACGAGGCGCTAATGCTCAATTCCGACGGAGAGGTCGCCGAAGGGACCGGGGAGAACATCTTCATGGTGAAGAAGGGAGTACTATACACCCCGCCGCTGTCTTCAGGAATATTGGAAGGCATAACGAGGGACTCCGTCACCGTCATAGCAAAGAACAAGGGCTACGACATCGTCGAGAAATCGATGACCAGGTCCGAGCTCTACTTGGCCGACGAAGTCTTCATGACTGGAACTGCAGCTGAGTTGACACCGATCAGCTTCATCGACGACATCTCCATCGGCTCGGGCAAGACTGGACCGATTACAAGGGATTTGCAGCAAGCGTTCAGCGCCGCGGTGAGTGGCAAGGACCCGATGTACGAGGCATGGCTGGACTATGTCCAATAGTTATAAACAAAAGCCGCCCGCGCGCGGCACCCTTCACATTTTCAATCTCGTCGGTCAACGATAAATATCCTAAAAATCACTACTCACGATTAGGAAAATGTCGGGAGAAGGAGCGAATTCATCTGTTCAACCGAGATCGGGCTCGATCAAAAAGCTGATGCTTCGACCGCTGGTCGTAGTGGTCGTAATCGCGATATGTCTGGGCTTGATCACAATATTGATCCTTGCATCCGGAGCAATCGACCTTTTCGACAAATCCTGCCAGGTCTCTGGTACAGTAGCCGACAACGACGGTTTTCCTATTGTCAACTCTTCGGTGAAAAGCGGTAAATATTCTACTCTCTCAGACAGTGATGGCCACTTCTCTCTTCTGATCAAAGGATCCTCCGCGCCTAAAGTATTTGCGAGCGGGAAGGACCATTTTACCCAGAAGATCAACGTAGATGGCGGTCAGTGGAGTTCTGGGCGGGCGTTCATCAACTTCACTCTTGCGACCGACGTTGAGGTTTGGGCTACGATCAACGCCGCATCATATCATTACAACCAATCTCACACAAATTTCCGCTTATCCATATTCATGAACGAGACCTCTGAGGTTTTATTCGGTGGCCTCGGTTCCGGCTCCCCTTACCTATTTTTCTCGGCAGGCTGGACTAGCGCCTCCCATAGCAGCGACACATCAACGTACCTTCAATGGATGGACAACAATGTCTCAGCGTTCATAAAGATAAAGGTGCAGGTGTCTGGGAACTATTCGAGCGTTCCGGGAAAGTTAGATGGCCTGCAAGTCGTCAAGATCCTTCCTGAGACATCCATTGAAGTGAGCGAAACAGATTACTTCGATCCAGCATCTTGGCATGGTGCTATAAGCAATATGCGGCTCCAGCCTCACGAAGGGACATCATTATCATACCATCCCTCATCAAACCTGGTTATGAACGAATCGCTCGCCATCCATGTGGGCGTAGACATCATGGGGAAGAATGTGTCGGCAATATTGCCAACCACTATCCTCGGCGGCCCCGATAGGACCGGTGTCACTGATCTGATGGTCTACAACAACGACACAATACCGCACAATTATCAGATATTCTCCGAGAATGGGTGCATCATCCATTTATGGGAACTGGAATGAGATCCCATTAGTTCATATTTTGATTTCTTTCCAGATTTCATTATATATGTTAAAAACGTAGATATTTGACAACTTGGAGATGACGTCGTTGGTCACCACGGATGATAATCTTAAGTTGGCCTTTGCTAGGAAGGCGCGGACCAGCCGATTATACCTTGCATATTCGGAAGCGGCAGATGAGGAAGGTCACAGGCAGATTGCGAAGCTGTTCAGGGCGGCGGCCGAATCGGAAACCGTCCATGCCATGCACCACCTGAGGGGGTATGATGGAGTTCTAACCACCGAGGAGAACCTCAGGCTCTCGATCGAACAAGAGAACAATGAGCACAGCAAGATGTATTCCGAGTTTGTTGAGCAATCAAGAAAAGAGGGTAAGTCCCAGGCCACGCTCGGTTTCAATTACGCCAAGAGGGTGGAGATGGACCATGAACGCAGTTTCATAGAGGCGGAACAGTCACTGAAAAAGAAGAGGGACCTTCCAGCGCAGAGATTGTCTGTTTGTCAGATCTGCGGAGAGATACATTTCAACGATCCACCAAAGACCTGCCCGGTATGCGGAAACCCGAGCGAGCTGTTCAAAGAGATCAAATAGCCCGATTTTCTGTTCTTTCATCATTCAAGAAACCGACAAATGACGATATTCTTGTTATCGTCGACCTTGCCCCCCTCGCATTTCGAACAGTCCACCAGGCTTGCGCCACCCTTATGCCTCGGGCACTTAGCCAGGAAATTAATCTCCCGAGAACCGCAATATGTACAGATCGCGGTGCCTTGGTCCATCAGGATCTCTCCACAATACTCACACCTCTCGCCCTCATCCGGGACGATCTTGTGCTCCTTCATGGGGCAGGTCGCTGTGAACATGCGTTCCACGACATCGTAGGATGCCTCTTTGCGCCTCCGTCCACTGGTCTCGATGCTCTCCAGTAGGTCGTTCAGGAAATTTTCCATATCACTCGTGTGAAGTGTCTTCATGACCGCGAGAATCCGGTCCCGTGTCTCCCTAGAGATTTCCAGTTTGACCTTTTCTTGGCTCGCCATCCAATAAACTTCGGAGCCATGCGTATTTCAAAGTTTTGAATTCCTCCCCTCTCCCGATTCGACCAGCGGTGCAGGATTAAATACTTACGTGACCAATCGTCAGCCAGTGGTGCATCATGTTCGAGGTTCGTTTTCATGGCCGTGGCGGCCAGGGGGCGGTCATGGCAGCGCAGGCCTTCGCCGAGGCGGCGGTATTCGAAGGGTTAGAGGCTCAGGCGTTCCCGTTCTTCGGCGCTGAGCGGCGCGGTGCTCCGGTGAGGGCGTTCGCACGTATCGATGACAAGAAGATCAGGATCAAGTCGCAGATTTACCAGCCAGATATGTTGGTCATTCTTGACGAATCTTTGCTGGACATTGATCCCGTGGCGGATGGGCTGAAGCCGGACGGATCCGCCGTCATCAATACCCGGAAGTCACCTGAGGATGTAGACCTGGGGATCTCAGTGCGTTGCGCCGCGGTCGACGCGACCTCAGTGGCGCTGGAACACATTAAGGCTCCGATAGTGAACACATCCATCCTCGGGTCCATGGCGAAGATCCAGGACTTCGTATCGTTGGACTCGATCAAAGCGGCCATAATGGACCGTTTCGGCGAGAGGCTGGGCAAGCAGGCGGCAGAGATCAACGCCGCCGCGGCCCAGGCAGCCTACGACCGGACCAAGACAGGCACCTGTCAGGGCAACCGGGTGATCGCCCGCCGGGAGATGTGGCTGCCAAATTGGCAGGACATCCCCATCGGTGTAACGCTGCCATCGGAATCATATGGCAAGGTGAACGTGGGTCCAGGCAGCGCCTGGCAGAACATGACCGGGACCTGGAGGACCAAAACACCTCACTATCTCAAGGAGAAGTGCATTCGCTGCCTGCGCTGCTGGTTCTGTTGCCCGGAGGGATGCATCCACCGTCTCGAGGATGATTACGAGAAGTGGGATTTCCGATATTGCAAAGGGTGCGGCATATGCGCCCAGGTGTGCCCCGTGAACGCCATCGAGATGGTCAAGGGGGTGAAGGAATGGTAGTCAAGGTCATCAGCGCCGACCACGCCGTGGCATGGGCGGCAAGGCTAGCCCGGGTTGAGGTGGTCCCAGCGTTCCCCATAACACCGCAGACGTTGATCGTGGAGCAGATCGCCGAGTTCGTGAACAACGGCGAATTGGACGCAGACTTCATTCCGGTGGAGAGCGAGCACAGTGTGATGAGCGTCGCTGTCGGCGCCAGCGCCGGTGGCGTCCGGACGTTCACCGCCACGGCTTCCCAGGGGTTGGCATTGATGCATGAGATGCTGTATGCGGCCCCGCAGATACGTTTGCCCGTGGTAATGGCCAATGTGAATCGCTCGCTCGGTGCGGCTGCCGGTATATGGCTGGAGCACAATGACTCGATGCCCGAGCGTGAATCTGGCTGGCTCCAATGCTATGTAGAGGACAACCAAGAGGCGCTGGATATGACGCTGCAGGCCTTTCGCATTGCGGAGGATCATCGGGTCATGCTGCCTATGATGATCTGCCTGGACGGTTTCGTGCTATCGCACACGGTCGAACGGGTCGACGTTCCAGACCAGGCGGCGGTGGACGGCTTCCTGCCCAAGTTCGCCCCGCTGAACGTGCTCGATCCGGATGACCCGATAGTGATGAATCCAATATGTCCCCCGGAGTATGCCACCGAGATGCGGTATCAGCTCGACCGGGCGATAGATTCCACAAGGAACGTCATCAAGGAGATCGACATCGATTTCGCCAAGAGGTTCGGAAGGTCATACGGAGATCTGCTGGACCTGTACCGCATGGATGGAGCGGAATATGCCCTTGTGGCGATCGGCACGGCGGCCACCACCTCACGGCTGGTCGTCGACCAGCTTCGGGCGGAGGGCAAGAAGGCCGGGCTGATCCGGTTGAGGTTCATGCGGCCGTTCCCCAAGGCTGAACTGCTCGAAACGGTGTCCGGCCTGAAGGCGTTGGGGGTGTTCGACCGATCTGCGGCGTTCAACTCCTATGGGCCGGTCTTCACGGAGGTACGGAACGCCCTGTATGGGACCGGGCTGCCGATTACGGACCATATCGCCGGCCTTGGCGGAAGGGATTTGACCCCTGAGACACTGGCCAAGGTGTTCGGCGTCATCGAGGACAGCATAGCGAAGACGCCGGAACGTGATGTCTACTGGCATGACCTGAGGGGGGATATGTGATGGAAGAAATGCACGGTCTCAAGGACATCAAGCGCAATGAGTTCTTCGTCAGTGGGCATGGGGCCTGCCCGGGATGTGGCATTGCCATAGCCATCAAGAATGTGATGCGGATACTCGGTCCTGACGTCACGGTCTATATTCCGGCCAGCTGTGCCGTTGTCTTCAGCGCTCAATACCCGAACTCGTCGTTCCGCACGCCGTACTTCTTCACCGCGTTCGAGAACACTGGTGCGGTCACCACCGGCATCAAGGCGGCGTACCGTCGCCGGGGGAAGAAATCGTTGGTGGTCGGCATCGCCGGTGACGGCGGGACCTTCGATATCGGGCTCCAGGCTCTGTCCAGCGCCCTAGATCGGAACGAGGACATCATCTATGTGTGCGTGGACAACGAAGCGTTTATGAACACCGGGATACAACGTTCATCATCGACGCCTTTCGGTGCCTGGACGACGACCTCGCCGGTCGGTAGCAAGGTGCAGGGGAAGAGGACCTTCAAGAAGGACCTGATGAAGATCGTCGAGGCCCACGATCCACCGTATGCCGCGACGCTCTCGATCGCCCATTTCAACGACTTCGTGAGGAAGGTGGACAAGGCCAAGCACATGTCCGGGTTCCGCTTCCTGCACATCCTTACGCCATGTGTCCCGGGCTGGAAGTATGAATCGGCCATGACTGTCGAGATCGCGAAGCTGGCGGTCGAGACCGGCATGTGGACGCTGTTCGAGTATGAGGACGGGGAGTCACGGACCACCTACAAGCCGAAGAAGATGCTGCCGGTGAGCGATTACCTGAGGCTTCAGGGCCGCTTCCGTCACATGAGCGATGACGACATCCGGACGCTGCAGAGCTGGCTTTGCGAGAAATGGTACCGGAACTACGGTCATGAGATCGAAGAGCCAGTTTGCGCGATATTCAAGCCGGAAGAGATGAAGATGCACCACGACAAGGATGACCTGCACGTGTTCTGATGTATGCCGAAGAAGGTGAAAGAATGTCATCTGGAATCGAGAAGGGGGTGATCGACTGGCTTATGGAAGGGCCGGCATACGTGAGATATCGCACCATGATAGACCTCCTCCACCTCAACATCTCAAACGAGAGCGCGATCGAATCGAGGTCGTCCATGTTGGCAGATCCAATGGTCCTCTCGTTGATGTCAGAGGTCTCGGAGCCATGGCGGCCGCTGAACAGCCATAGGTCCGCCTCGCATCCGATCCACATCCTGGAATTCCTGTCTGATATCGGCATCAGGGCGGACGACCCGGGGATGCCAACGGCAGTGGACCGCCTGATGGGCGGCATTTCCGAGGAAGGACAGTTCCGGGTATCTATGGTCATACCCAAGCATTTCGGCGGTTCCGGCTTGGAAGAGCTGGGTTGGGTCCTCTGAGATGCCCCGGTGGCCGTCAGCTGTCTGGCCAGAATGGGCTTGAGGGGCGACCCAAGGGTAGTGCGGGCAGCGCACCACATTGCCCGCCTCTCGTCCGAGGTCGGATGGCGCTGCATAGGGTCGAAGGAGATAGGGAAGTTCCGAGGTCCTGGCCGAAAGGAAGACCCTTGCCCCTATGCCACATTGATATCGCTCAAGGCGCTTTCGGAATTTCCAGAGCTTGTATCTGGTGATGCTGCAAGGTCTGGAACGGAATGCGTCTTGGACCTATGGGAAAATAGCAGGGAGCGACATCCATACCAGTTCTATATGGGCACGGACTTCCGCAAGGTGAAGGCACCGCTGGTCTGGTACGACATACTCCATGTGGTCGACGTGCTCAGCCTGTTCGAGCATGTACGGGGCGACCTCCGTTATAAGGACATGGTCTCCGTACTGGCCTCGAAGGCAGACCCGAAGGGAAGAATGGTCCCGGAATCCGTATGGCAGGATTGGCGCGATTGGGAGTTTGGACAGAAGAAGGCACCTTCCCGATGGGCGACCTTCCTTTACCTCAGGATCCTTTCCAGGAATGGACAGGGCAAATAGGGAGTACCTGATTATCCGCGGCGATCATCGGAGTGAAAGGATTATTCCCCAGGAGGCCATTCCCATAAGCATGGCAGATGACGGTTGCGAGGATGACCGATACAGCGAGGAACATGTCCAAATGGTCTTGGACCGGGTCAAGAAGGTTTATGGGCAGGTCCCTCTGGTATCGGAAGTGCTCTCCAAGCGGCCGGAGCTGTTCATTCCCTACTCGGACCTTTCCAGCGCGGTGTTTTTCAAACCGAAGTTCATGGACCAGAAGTCGATGGAGCTGGCGGCGATCGCCGCCGGTTCGGCACTGGGTGCGGATCATTGTCTGATGGTGCACTTCAAGCAGGCGGCGAAGTATGGCGCCAGCGAGGACGAGATGTTCGACGCGGTCATGGTCGGGGCGATGATGGCGATGACCGCCAGCCAAGCGGTAGCCTACCGTAAGTTGAACGAGTTCAAGGAGAGCCTGGACCGATAGACCATCCTTTTCGATGTTCTGTCAATCCCCAATTCGTCTTATTGGTCCTGTAGAGCCCGGAAGAATTCTGGCCAGAACTCATCCTGAACTGGTACCTCCAGACGCTCCTCCGTTCCGTCCAGCCTGGTGATGGTGCGCTCTTCCTTCTTGTCCGTTACCTTCCCGATTACAGAGGCGTCGATTCCTCTTTGCGCCAAGTGGGCGATCAACCTCCGGGAATATTCAGGACCGCAAGTGATGATGAGAGAACCCTCTGATATGATTTTCAGGGGGTCGAGGCCTAGATGACCGGTGACAGCCTTGATCTCCGGAGGATAGACCATGAGATGTTCGTCCAGCTTCATACCGACATTGCTTGCGTTAGCAACCTCGAGGAGCCCGCCCATGACTCCTCCCTCAGTAGCGTCATGCATGCTTGTAACGCCCCCTGCCGCCTTGGCGATGGTCGCGTCCTCGATCACTGTCATGCGCAAAGCCAGCGCCTCGGCCCTTTCTACGATCTTGTCTCCCAGCGCGCCCCTCAACTTCTGCCTCATCATGATCGCGAGCGCGCCGACGGCCTCGATACCAGGCCCCTTCGTAAGGACGACATCATCTCCAGGTCTCGCCCCCATCGGTGTTATCAGCTCCTTCCTAGGCGCAATAGAGAATACGGTGACTCCTCCCACCAGAGGGGAGGAGATCCCTGGGTAGTAAGCCGTATGGCCCCCTACTATGGCGATGCCCAGTTCCTTTGCCGCCCTGTCGATCGAGCCAACGATATCGGAGATATCCTGGTCTGTCGTAGAAGGGGGAAGAAGCAATGTGTACGTCATGTACTGTGGTTTGACACCCATCACCGCCACATCGCTCGCCCCGATGTGAACGGTCGCCCATCCGAAGAAGGATAGCGGTAACCCGGGAAGGGTGAATATTGGGTCCTCTGCAATCACCATGACCATGCCGTTCCCGATATCGACCACGCCCGAGTCAACTCCGGCCTTAGGGGGAACAATGACGCTCTTGTCCGAAGCGCCGACATGGGACAGGACGAGCCGGTCGAGAGCTTCCGGGGTAAGCTTGCCCACCTTAATTGAAGCTGGCGGAGTCCTCGACCTGGCATATTCATTGGCCAGTTCGCAGACCTGCTCTGCCACCTGGATCGGATCCTCGCCCAGCAACGCCGTGACCGGTTCTTTTCCTAAAGCGCCGTTCTCATAGGCCAGCTTCGGAAGCATGTCCCCGCATATTCTTAGCACCTGTTTTGCTTTCCAGGGAACGGACGTACCCTCCACCTCGATGACCTCCTTCGGTTCATGGGAGCGGTCGATGGCGCATAATATCCAGCCTTTCTTCTTGGCATATGACTCCAGGAACACGACAAGCTCCGGATCATTAGCAAAGTTGATGCCAGCCCGAACCTCAGGGAACCTCTCGTGGATAGCGATCAGGAATCTTGCCATGTGGCTGGATGCCCCGAAGGTCGGATTTCCTGATGCATGCGGCTTGCCCGCGACCACGGTAATCCTTCCGCCAATCCCCAGCACGTCGTTGCGGTCGTGAGGGCGCTCCCTCGAATACACGAGGTTCGAGCGTACCTCGGGGACAATCGAGGCGAAAGCTACGCATTCCTCGATGATGTCCAAGGCGATCCTCATCCTACCTTGCATCTCGATTTGCTCTCTATCGCAGCTCATAAGTTACCAGAGTATGCCATAATATTTAACCAATAAAAGTCTACGGGTTAGTATATCTGGACAATGACTATTTCGAAGGTATTCTACGATAATGATAGATTCGAATCATGTCAATTCGATTCCATTGGGAATCTCGGTTCGCACTATGAAAGAGTTGCACGACCGAAAACCTGAGCTATATGAAGATAATAATCTGAAGAAGTATTCCTTACGGATCAGAACGAGGTCTGAATCGGTCCGAAAATTGAGGGTACAGGAACTACCGAAGCTCCCCGACTGGCTAAAGGGAATTGGGCATCCTATCGTCCTTCCGACAAGTTATAAATATCATCATGACTTTGGCACATTCCGCATTCTACCAATGAATGATGAGGATGTAAAACATCCGAATGAGGTGAAATAATGGCAAAACCAGCATTCGTTAGATTCGAGATGACAAAGGAACTGCAGGACAAGGCCTACGAGGTCGTCGAGCTTGCTCGCGACACCGGCAAGATCAAGAAGGGGACCAATGAGGTCACCAAGCTTGTCGAGCGAGGAGAGGCGGTCCTTATCGTTATGGCTGAGGACGTCCAGCCCCCAGAGATTCTGGCTCACATGCCCCTCCTGTGCGAGGAGCGCAACGTCCCGTACGTTTACGTAGCATCCAAGGCGGAGCTCGGCAACGCGTGCGGACTGGAAAAGCCCACCGCGTCCATCGCAATACTGGACGCTGGAAAGGGAAAGCCAGTACTGGACAACCTCGTCGAGAACGCAAAGAAGCTCAGGGCAGCAAAGTAAGGTAAGGTGCTAAACCATGGTGGATGAAGAGAGCATCGCCTCGGAAGTGGTCGAGATCATCGGCCGCACCGGGATGACAGGTGAGGCTACCCAGGTCAAGGTCCGTGTACTAGACGGTCGCGACAAGGGAAGAATCATCACCAGGAATATCATGGGGCCAGTGCGCATGGGCGACATTCTGATGCTGAGGGAGACCTCGAGAGAGGCTCGCAAGCTATCGATACGGTAAACTGGACGGTGATTTTGAAATGGTAGAGCAAAAGATATGCACCTTCTGTGGTGCTTCAATCGAGCCAGGTACCGGCAAGATGTACGTCAAGAAGGACGGGACCACATACCTGTTCTGCAGCAACAAGTGCTCCAAGAACATGATCGATATGGGCCGCGTTCCCAGGAAGATCACTTGGACCGCAGCGTACGCTGCACGCAAGAGCCTTGCCACGGACGCCCGCAACCTTAAGGCAGCGGAATCCGCGCCGAAGGTTGAACTGGCCACGGTAGAGCCAAAGGCCCTCCCGGCACCGGCCGAGACCGCAGTGGTCCCGGCAGCTAAGGCCAAGCCCAAGAAGGAAAAGAAGCCAAAGGAAGCCAAGGCGAAGGCCAAGGCTCCCGAGGCATGATCCTGGGGCAAGCTGAATGATCGAACGCACGTTCGTGATGCTCAAGCCCGACGCCATACAGCGAGGGCTCATGGGTGAGATACTGGGCAGGTTCGAAGCAAAAGGCTTCAAGCCGGTCGCTATGAAGTTCATGCGGCTCCCGAAGGAGCTCGCTGAGCGCCATTACGGCGAACACAAGGGAAAGGGCTTCTTCAACGGCCTGATCCAGTACATGACCTCCGGTCCGGTGCTCGTCATGGTCTGGGAAGGAGACAACATCATCGCCACGATGAGGACGATGATGGGCAAGACCAACCCTATGGACGCCGCACCCGGAACCATCAGGGGTGACATGGCACAGCAGACGGGCAGGAATATCGTGCACGGCTCCGATTCAACAGAATCGGCGAAGCGTGAGATCAACCTGTTCTTCAACGACTACGAGCTCCAGGATTACAAGTACAACGCCAGCTCCTGGTTGTTCGAGTGAACCGATTGGCAAACTCTTTCCTTAACCTTCTTCCAGACCTATTTTTTTTCTCTGGTTTTGAAGCATCCATCCCGAACCTCAGCGAGTACTAAGAAAGATAGAAATACGTTTGCCATAATCCGATTGAAGATGAGCATCAGGCAGCCAATCGTAAGCGTTCTTGGTCATGTCGACCATGGCAAGACCAGCCTGCTTGATTACGTCCGCGGCACGACTGTCATGTCGCGTGAGGCTGGCTTCATCACCCAGCACATCGGCGCCACCGAGGTGCCGCTCGAGCACATCGAGAAAGTGTGCGCCCAGCTCATGGGAAAGAAGAGGTTCAACGTACCGGGTTTGCTTTTCATTGACACTCCCGGGCATCAGTCATTCACATCGTTGCGCGCTCGAGGAGGATCGCTGGCCGACATTGCCATCTTGGTCATCGACATCAACGAGGGCCCGAAACCGCAGACCATCGAATCCATTCATATCCTCAGGCGCTTCAAGACGCCTTTCATCATCGCGCTCAACAAGATAGACCTGGTTGATGGTTGGATTTCCCACCCGAAGACCCCGTTCATCTTCTCCGAGAAGGAACAGCCAGAAAACGCCGTGGAGAACGTGAACAACCGTCTGTACGATATCTCTGGTAAGTTGGCGATGGAGGGCCTCTCAGCCGACCGCTATGATAGGATAGAGGACTTCACAAAGAACATCGCGCTCGTTCCTATCTCGGCAAAATCAGGCGAGGGCATCCCGGACCTGCTGCTGGTGCTGGTCGGCCTGGCCCAGCGTTTCCTTGAGGCGGAATTGAAGACCGAGGAAGGTCCTGCCAAGGGAACCATCCTTGAAGTGAAGGAAGAGAAAGGCCTCGGACCGACCGTGGACGTCATCCTTTACTCAGGGACTTTGCACCGAGGTGACACGGTGGCACTAGGCACCAGGAACAAGCCAGTTATCACGAAGGTCAAGGCGATCCTCAAACCAAAACCATTGGACGAGATCAGGGACCCCCGTGATAAGTTCGGGTCAGTGGTCGAGGTCACCGCCGCGGCCGGCGTCAAGGTCATGTGCCAGACGCTGGAAGGAGTCATCGCTGGGGCACCTCTGCGGGTCATCAAGGGCAATGAGAAGGCGGTCCTAGAGGAGATCACCAAGGAGACCAAGGTGAACATAGAGACGGCCGAGGCTGGCGTTATGATCAAGGCAGACGCCATAGGTTCGCTGGAAGCGTTGGCGTTCGAGGCTGCCAAGGCCGGGATCCCAATCCGCAAATACGAGGTGGGGGACGTATCTAGGAGGGACCTGATCGAAGTTTCCTCGTATAACGATGAGCTTCACCGGGCAGTCCTCGGATTCAACATCGACATGCTCATCGATGCCAAAGAAGCACTGCCTAACTATCCGGGAAAGATCTTCCTGAACGACATCGTATACGGTCTGATCGATGATTACCAAAAATGGGTGGCGGAGGAAAAGCGGAAAGCAGAACTGGCCAAGAGGTCGCTGACCGCGTTCCCGGGAAAGATCCGGCTGCTCCCGAACTGCGTGTTCCGGGTCAGCAAGCCGGCGATCGTCGGCGTGCGCGTTCTCGCCGGGCGCATCCGCAACGGTCAGAGGCTTATCGACCAGAACGGCAACGAGATCGGAAAGATCAAGAGCCTGCGCGACAACGAGGACATCTTGAAGGAAGCGATCGCGGGTCAGGAGATCGCCATCTCCATCGACGGTCCCACCGTGGGCCGCCAGATCGACGTCGATACGATATTGTACGTCGATATCCTGGAATCGGAAGTGAAGGGCTTGGCCGACTACGACCTCAACCTAGATGAGAAGATGGTACTGGATGAGACCATCGAGATCAAAAGGAAGTCAGACCGATTCTGGGGCATGTAGGTTCTATCGGACTGTTCAGTACCGGTGCCTTGCTCAAGCCGAGATGATCTTTTTTGCCAGAAGGCCCATGATTATGGCGGCAGAGAAACTGAGCATGGACCCAACGAGATAGTACTCAGCCTCCTTCGATCCTTCTCTTAATCGGAAATTGACTTGGTCGCCACGATCAGACCCAACGCCGGATACTGATTGACCTTATCAAAGAGAAAATGATCATCCTCGCTGCGAACCCGATATATTTTCCAGCGGACTCCAGTCCTCTATCCCCTTCGAAATCGATCCTCCATTTTTCTGTTACCTTGCCGATGGCAATTCCAGTTGGCCAAAGAAGGATCAATGCCGCCATCCCTGATGAGAATCCAGTATAGGGCTTTTTTAATGAAGGGAAAAGGTTTCGCTAGGTTCACTTCAGCCGGTTGCCACAGTTCGGGCAAGCCACAAATTCTGGTTTTACGGGCTTCCCACAGACCGGACAGTTTCCTTCTGCAGTTGCCGGCATTATCGCAGGTTGCAACGGGGCTGGAGCGACTGGTACCTGCTGTTTGCCGTTCTTTTTCCTCATGGCAAGGAACAGGATCATCAGGACCACCACAAGGACCACCGCAATCCCCACTACCAAGATTAAAATCCACTCGAGCACGTTTCCCGAGGGCGATTCGATGGAAAGGTTCACCCCGCTAATCACGTAACCGATCCTTAGCTCCTGGGTCGGGGTGGAGCCCCCCGCCGGTTCATTGGTGTTGTCCGCCACTAGGAAATAGTGGTTGTTTTGGGCCAGAACTAGATTGTACACGCTGACGGATTGCTCGCTCTGGCCGATCTTTGATCCGTTCGGAATATAGTTGAAGGCCTCATGATTCTGGTACTTGGCATAATTGCTCTCGTCCATGAGCATAATGTCATAGTACACCGGTCCATTGTCGCCGATAGTGAAAACGGTGTAGCTTATGTCCGGAACGATCAGCAGGTCCCGGTCCGATCTAAACTCGCCTATGACCGCATAACCGTTCAGATCGATGGTCGAACTTCCCGCCCTGACCTCCCGATGTATGCTGTCAACAGCCAAGGCCGGAGCTGCCGTGCTCAAGATCATGCATAACACCGCGATCGCCGATGCCACGAATATCATAGTTCTTTTCGTTTCAATCCCTTCTAGTCGAAAAAGGCAGCCTCTATGTTATAAGCGTTATCCAGAATAAAAGAGGCGTCTTCAATGCTTGTGGCCGTGGTTGGTGTCGGGCCAGTGGGCATGGCTATGGGCCATCTCCTCGTGGACATGGACATGGGAATGTGTCCCAGCGATCGTTTCTCCCGGATGATGTTGATGGTGAGGATCATCATGGTCATGCGGATGGGTGTGCGTTACAGCCGGGTGGTGGTGCTCGTGCGCATGCTTCTCTCGAGTTATCAACCAAACCCCGAACCCCATCATGATCGCCGAGGGTAGCATGAACCACCCCAGCGGTTCCCCGAGCAACGGAATGGATACGGCTGCGCCAATGAAAGGTCCAATGGCGAACAACGCTGCGGTCCGGGCCGACCCCATCTTGCTGAGCGCCACGATAAACAGGACGAGCGAGGCGCCATAGCTAAAGGCACCGAGGACCAAGGCATAGACCATGCTATCGCCAAATACGAGCGGCGAGCCTATCAACAGCGTGATCCCGATGGAGGCGCTCCCCGCCACCACCCCTTTCATCATTGATATCTGGACCGGGTCCCTGCCGGAAATTTTCTGGGTCAGGTTATTGTCCAGCCCCCAGCACAGCATCGCGCCGACCAGTAGAAGCGTTCCTTCGATCCGGAAAGCCCCGTTAGAAGGATCATAGGTCAATAGCACGCTGGCAAGTGTCATGATCAGTAACGCTACCCATAGACGTCTGCCTTCCTTCTCCCGGAAGATGGTCACGGCCAGCAATGCGGTGAACACTCCCTCAAGGTTGAGCAGGAGCGATGCGGTGAAACCGGAGATCAGCATAAGCCCGCTCACCATCAGGATCGGGGCCATAATGCCCCCTGAGATGATGGAGCCCAGTAGCCACTTCGCGTCATTCTTGGCGATTGGTTCGTAACTACGTTCCTTGCCGGCGATCCTGCTGATCGCTACATAGAGGCCCAAGCCCAGGAACGCCCCCAGGTATAATAGCCCAGCCAGTTCTGTCGCCGGCATATCTTCGACCAGCAACTTTGCCAGAGGGGCACTGACGCCGAACAGGGCGGCGGATACCGCGATGATCGCTACCGGCCGTAGTTTGTCCCTCATGTCGATTGTCGCCACCGTCATCCGGTCGTTAATCTTTTTCTGCCTCCTCGTTATTCGACGCCAATATGAGGCCGATCCGAGGGGATTCCATATCGCAAGGAGTTCAAGTCAGGCCTAACGTGGATTTTTCCCGTCACTGGGCAAAAAGTAATATGGGTCGGGCCTCCTTGGGGGTCAACATACTTGCCCTCCGTTGAGCCTTCCTGTCTCGACCGGAAGTAGGGTTTAGGACCGCCGCCTCAACATTGCTGGTGTCTCTTATTGCCATGTGCAATTATGAGTCATTCGTGACACCAATAGTTATTTAAGGCGAACTACATTAGGGCGAGATACTCACAGGTGATAGTATGGTTGAATTTAAAGCCGTTATTAATGATGGAAAGAACGGTAAGTCGTACCAGGTGGCAGTTACTGGCCACCACGCCAACTCCCTGATCGGGAAGAAGATCGGGGATGTCGTTGACGGCATCTTCGTTGGACTTCCAGGCTACAAGCTCGCGATCACTGGTGGAAGCGACAAGGACGGCTTCCCGATGAGGAAGGACCTCCCCGGACCGAGGAGGAAGAAGCTGCTCACCGCCACGAGCACTGGGTTCCAGTCGACCGAAGGCGGATTGAGGAGGCGGAAGTCCATGAGGGGAAATACCATCGCTCCGGACACCGTCCAGCTGAACATGAAAATCTCGACCCAGGGTTCCAAGCCCATCGAGGACCTCATAAAGAAAGAGGAGCCTAAGGCATGAGTTTGGCCCACCAGCCCGAGATCAATATCGGCATGATCGGTCACGTCGACCACGGCAAGACCACGCTGACCAAGGCGCTCAGCGGGGAGTGGACGGATCGTCATTCGGAAGAGATCAAGAGAGGAATCTCAATCAGGCTGGGATACGCCGACGTGTCTTTTTACAAATGCCCCAAGTGCGGCGACACGAAGGCATATACGAGCAGGCCAGAATGTAAGGGATGCGGCGGAAAGGCCGAATTCCTGCGGTCGGTCTCTTTCGTCGATGCCCCGGGTCACGAGACGCTCATGGCAACGATGCTCTCAGGTGCGGCCATGATGAACGGGGCGCTTTTGCTGGTCGCGGCAAATGAACCATGCCCGCAACCGCAGACCAAGGAGCATCTAATGGCGCTGTCCATCATCGGCGTCGATAACATCATCATCGTCCAGAACAAGATCGACATCGTCACCAAGGATGAGGCGCTGGACAACTACAAGCAGATCAAAGCGTTCGTTAAGGGTACCATCGCTGAGAACGCCCCGATCATACCGGTATCGGCGCACCATGATGTCAACATCGACAAGCTAATCGAGGCCATCGAGAAGTACATCCCCACCCCGAAGCACGAAGGTAAGGGGCCAGCCAGGATGTTCGTGGCCCGTTCATTCGATATCAATCAGCCAGGCTCCTCACCAGAAGAGCTGAAGGGAGGGGTCCTCGGGGGATCCATCATCCACGGAAAACTCGAGATCGGTGAGGAGATCGAGATAGCTCCGGGCCGAAAGGTGGAGCTCACCGGCGGCAAAGTCGCCTGGGAAAAGATCATCACCACCATCGAGTCGTTGCACGCCGGAGGAACCGAGCTGCAGAAGGCGAAACCGGGCGGACTCATCGCCATCGGAACCAAGTTGGACCCGGCCTTGACCAAGTCCGACGGGCTCACAGGACGCGTCGTCGGCAAGCCGGGCACGCTGCCTCCAGTGTTGCACAAGATTATCATGACCACCACCCTTCTGGAACGCGTGGTCGGAGCGGCAGAAGATCTGGCAGTGGAGAACATCAAGACCAACGAGCCGCTGATGCTGAGCGTCGGAACGGCCACCACGGTTGGTGTGGTTACATCCGCCAGGGGAACCGAGTCCGAGGTCGCATTGAAGATCCCGGTATGTGCCGAGAAAGGCCAGCGCGTAGCCGTTTCGAGGAAGATCACAGGCAAGTGGCGCCTGATCGGCTTCGGCATCATCCAGTAGGTCTTCATGCAGAAAGTGGTCCTAGACACGAATGCGCTTCTTATGCCCTTCGAGTTCAAGATCAACGTCGATCTTGAACTGCAGGGTCTTTTAGGCACTTATGAAGCGTACGTTCCTGGACCAGCCATCGGCGAACTTAAACGTTCCAAGAGTAAGTTCGCCAATGTCGCGTTAAAACTGGCAGGTAAATACAAGCGTTACGAGACGGCGATACAGGGCGACGAAGGCATCATTGCGGCGGCGATTGCACTGGACGCCTACGTGGTCACCAATGACGCGCTGATGCGCGCCAAGCTGCGCCGGGAAGGCATCAAGTGCATATTCCTGCGATCGCGCAGTCACCTTTACTTGGAAGACGACCAGCTTTAGATAAGTGGTCTCGGCGGATCTTCTGGACCGTTCGGCAAAGACGTCTTTATCTGTTCTAGTCTGGCGGTCATTATCATCTTGCCGCAGTTGGTGACGGCGAATATTGGAACCTTGTTGCCGTATCTCGCTACGTCGAGCTCCGCCATAAGCGCGCGTACCTCTTTAGAAGCGCATGCGGTGACGATGTCACAATATTTCAGGAACTTGATCGCATCGCTTGCCGAAACCTTGCTGGTATGAACAGCGAATATGACCGCAGAGTCCTCCAACATTTTGCGGATGGTCTCGGCGTCCTTACCACTTGCCACGGAGACCCCTATCCTCCTGAATCCGAGCTTGAGCGCTCTCTCCACTCCACGCACCTGATCGATCTTAGCGGTTTTCGGGTCTAGGACCCGATCCCTGCCTACGGCCACTATAACGCTCTCGATCGGCGACGTCTCTAATATCCCAGATATTCTACCGCCGATGCCTTGCGCCAGCTCCGGGTCGGTGACGATGACTGTGCCGGCCCCCTCGCACACGATGACCGCGCAATCGATCAATCCCTTTGATAGGGCCATGCCCATTAGCTCTGATACTCCAAATGAAAGGAAATCCTTCATGCGCATCTTTCGTGCCTCTGTGCACATACCGAAATCCTTGATGCGGAACTCGATATTTTCCCGAACGATTTCCGTGGTGATCTCCTGGATGCCGCGGTGTTTCGCGAAAAGAGGGCAGTAGCCGACTTCGGGCTTCCCCACCTCTACGACCTTTCCGTCCTCTACCACCACTCGCGTCTTGCCAAGAGCTTCAATCACATGTCTTCCCACGTTCTCACCGGCGACCGATTAGACCCGACGGCTATATAATGTGCCCTCAACGAATCGTGAGATTATTCTCATAAGACATTGAGGGAACAATAAGTTTGATTAGCTACACATTTTATTGGTGATAGTCCCGTTCACGCTTGGCCAATCGGCTAGCGTGAGTCCGGAGTGGATATTGTGGAAGAAGAGACGGACGAGAAGTTCATACTCGCTCTAAGGCGGATCGCCCTAATGGGTGGAATGCATGACTACGTAGCGATATCATCGCGCGAGCTCGGAGAGATGCTGGACATGAGCCAGCAATCAGCATCAAAGAGAATCTTGGAACTCTTGGACGGGGGACTTATAAGCCGCGATCTTGGGGCGCGCAGGCAGCGCATTCGGTTGACGGACAGGGGCGTCGACATGCTACGCAAGGAATACACCGAGTACCAGCGGATCTTTGAGATGAAGGATGAACTGGTCATTAAGGGAACGGTCATAACCGGAATGGGCGAGGGCCAGTACTACGTGACGCAGCCAGGTTACCAGGAGCAGTTCACCGAGAAATTGGGATTCACGCCCTATGAAGGCACTCTCAATGTGAAGGTCAGCCCATCGGAAGTGCACAAGGTCGACACATTGAGGCAGGCCAAAGCCATCATCGTCAAGGGTTTCGAACGCAATGGCCGCACATTCGGTGATGTCCAGTGCCATCTTGCCACGATACAGAACATCGAGTGTGCTGTCGTCATCCCTTCACGTTCACACTACAATGACGTGCTGGAGATACTGTGCAAGTATCACCTGCGCCGGACACTCGGGCTGAATGACAACGACTCAATCGAGGTCAGGGTATCGTTGATCTGACGGTTCAGTTCTTCTTCAAGACGTGCTTGAGCGCCGACTCGAAGACCACTCGGCCGTCACCCGACGCCACCGGGTTGTCGCCCTTCTTGGTCCAATCGGGATGGGTCATTCGATCGAACACACGTTCCGGGTGAGGCATCAGCCCGAACACGTTGCCATGCAAATTGCTGATCCCTGCAATGTTCCTCACGGAGCCGTTGGGACACCACGGGTATCCAGCATAATCTCCTTTCTCGTCCACATACTTGAAGACGATCTGGTCATTGTGCTCCATCTTGTCCAGGATCGATTCTTCCGATTCTTTAGGGAACATGAGCTTTCCCTCGGCATGGGCGCAGGGGAACATCACGACCTCGTGCCTCGGCACATCGGCCGTGAACACGCATTTGCCTCTGTTCTCGTGCTTCAGCAGTGTTGGGATGCATTCGAATCGTCCGGAGGAGTTGGTGTAGAGCGCTGCCTCTGGCTGCTGCGATAATGCCCCTCCGTCCAGTGCTGGTAGCGCACCCAGTTCGACCAGGATCTGGAACCCATTGCAGATACCGATGACCGGCTTGCCGGACTCGATGAACTTGACCAGGTCCTTGGACAAGCCTGACTTCATGCGCGCCGCGAAGATCGCCCCGGCGCGAACGTAGTCACCTGCCGAAAAACCCCCTGGGAACGCCAGGATGTGATAGTCATTCAGGTCCCGCCTCATCGACTGGGGGCACTGACCAAGCAATTGTTTTAGATGCACCTGCTCGGCGGTGGCGCCCACCGAGTTGAACGCCCTAGCACATTCCTCCTCGCAGTTGGTCCCCTCGATCCTGATGACACAGACCTTGACCTCTTCCGCTTTCATATGATCACCCCAACAGCTTCCACAACGGTTGCGACCAGCATTCCCTCAGTGCCTCGACGGATTGGGATATCAGAGCTCCATTGCCTCCCATGATCCTCAGTTCCGCACCACCCACGCGTCCCAGCCTTACGATCGGGATGTTCATGTGGTCGACGAACTCCTTCTCCCTCCCTTTGTCGATCTCCACTATCCAGCGGGTATTCGACTCAGAGAACAGACGCACCAGGTCCGAAATCTCGCCCATTCCGCTGACGTCGATGTCGGCGCCGATGTCCCCGGCGATGCACATCTCCGCGATTGAAACCGCGAAGCCACCGTCCGATAGGTCGTGGCAGGAACGGACCATGCCATCCTTCATGCAATCGTTCATCAGTGCTATCGAGCTCTTCAGGTGCTTGGGGTCGACGTTCGGTACCAGTCCGCCCCGGCCGCCGAAGCGGCGGTACAGGGCCGAGCCGCCCATCTCATCTTTCGTTATGCCGACCAGGAACAGGGGGTTTCCCTCATGCTTCAGGTCGGTGGTAACCACGTTCCTGATATCATCCACAATGCCCAGCCCGAGCACTGTGGCGGTCGGAAGGCACGGGCCCTTGGATGTCTCGTTGTATAGGCTGACATTACCGGAAGGTACCGCCAACCCCAATTCGATGGCCATGTTGGCCAGGCCGGCGATCGCCTCCTTCAATTCGCCCAGTCGCTCCGGCTTCTCAGGATTGCCAAAGTTAAGACAGTTCGTGAGCGAGTGCGGTGTCCCGCCGACTGCCACGATGTTGCGGCATGCCTCGTCCACCGAGGCCTGTCCGCCCTTGAACGCGTCCAGCGATGTGAACCAGGGGTTCACCCCGATGGCCAATGCCAATCCTCTGAAGGAATGGTCCAGTGGCTTGAGCACGGTGGCGTCGGAAGGTCCGCGCTTGTTCATCTTACCCTGCATGGGCTTGACCACGGTGTTGCCCCGGACCTCATGGTCATACATTCTTACGACCCACTCCTTTGAGGCGATGTTCGGTTCCGAAAGCAGTGCCAGGAGTATCTCGTTCATGTCCTTAGGCACGTTCGGCTTGGTGTGAACGACCGTCGAGGGCGTGCTGACCTTGCACGGCCGGCAGTATTCCGGTCCCTTGGTCAGGAACTCAAGGTCAATGTCGAATACCTGTACACCGTGATAGATCAGCTTGACGTGGTTGCCCTCCACGACCCGGCCGATGACCGAAGCGTTGACGTCCCACAGCGCGAAGATGTCCAGGATGTCCTGTACATTCTCCTCCGGGGCTGCAAGCATCATCCTTTCCTGTGACTCTGAGACCCACATCTCCCACGGTGCGACACCCGCTTCTTTCAAGGGAACCTGTTCCAGGTCGACCACCGCTCCGCATCCGCCGGACAGGGCCATCTCCCCGACGACGCAGGAAAGTCCGCCACCACCCAGATCCTTCATTCCGTGGATGAGGCCTTTCGAGTTCACCTCAAGGCAGGCGTGGATGAGCGGCTCCTTGGTGATCGGGTCGCCTAGCTGGACAGCTCCTCGGGATTCTTCCTCGGAGGTCGATTTGAGCTCCGCGGAGGCGAATGTGACTCCATGAATGCCGTCTCTTCCGGTCTTGCCCCCGACCAGGATGAGCACGTCCTCAGTGCCCTTGACGGCATTATTGACAAGATCCTTCCGCTTCACGATGCCGACGCATCCGACGTTCACCAGGCAGTTGCCGACGTACGACTCGTCAAAGTAAAGTCCGCCGCATACGCATGGTATGCCGATCCGGTTGCCGTAATCCCTGATCCCGGCGACTACGCCGCCGACTAGGTACTTGGGGGACTTGGATCCGGCCGGCATCTCTCCCTTGTAATCGATCGGTCCGAAGAAGAGCGGATCGATGAGGGCGATCGGTTGGGCACCCATGCAGAGCACGTCCCGGACGATGCCGCCTATACCGGTGGCCGCGCCACCATAAGGCTCGATGGCCGAAGGGTGGTTGTGCGATTCGATGCGTAACGCGTATCCATACTCGTCATCGAACACCATGACCCCGGCATCACCCTTGGACAGGATATCTGGATGCTTGATGTTGAAAATGTGCTCCCTCAGGAAAACCTTGGAACTCTTGTAACAGCAATGCTCGCTCCAAGCCTGGGCGATGGACTGTATCTCGATGTCGGTGGGTATGCTTCCACGGTTCTGGAAATATTCCCGGACACGCTTCATCTCGTCCACGGACAGGTTCAGCCCGAGCTTGGTGCTCAGTTCCTTAAGCTGTCCATCATTTGCGGAGAAGATGTCTACATCGAAGAGCTCGAAAGGCACCGCCCGCTTTTTCAGCAACTGGTCGATCGCCATTGTTCTCACTGCTTGATCTCGACTTTGAATTTCTGGATGACCGGGTTGGCCAGGAGCTTACGGCACATCTCTTCACCCTGTTTCTTAGCTTCCTCGGCCGGCAGGTCCAGCTCGACCTCGAAGGTCTTGATCGAACGGACTCCCTTGATGCCCTTGAAACCTAGCAATTCGAGCGCTTTCCTGGTGTTCTGGCCTTCGGGGTCGGCCACGCCCTGCTTGAGCTCTATCCGGATCTCTGCCACGACCATTGACGCACCGAGATTCTGGTATCGATTGCCGGTTAATAATCTTCTCCCTGCCACGTTGCCTAGGGAGCGATGTGGTAATAGGAATCGATGGCGGCGAACGAACCGGTGATGACGAACTCGACAGCGATTGCCGCCAGCAACAGGCCCATGATCCTGGTGAAGGCCCCGGCCCCGCTTTTCCCCATTCGGGAGAAGATCGGTTCGGCATAGCGAAGCAGGAAAAAGCTGGCTGCTATGGTGATGAGTATCGAGATGAATATCGCTGATAGGTCGAACACGATGTCGTTCGAGGTGGTCGCCAACGAGATGTAAATCATGACCGTGGTGATGGCGCCCGGACCGGCGAACAACGGTATGCCCAGCGGGACCACTCCCACCTCTTCCTTCTCCAGCGCCTCCTCGCGCTCCTCTCCGGTCATCTTGGTTCGTCCGACCGACCCGCGAGTCATGTTGAAGGCAATCGAGAACAGTAGGAGTCCGCCGGCGATCTTGAACGCAGGGATCGTGATACCATATATTGCGAAGATATAGTTGCCGAAGATGCCGAAGGCTAGCAGCACGCTGGCTGCGACGATGCACGCCTTCTTGATCACCCGCCGCTTTTGCTCTGGAGTATAGTCCTGGGTGATGGCGATGAAGACCGGGATGGTGCCTATCGGGTTGACGATGGCGAATATCGCGGCGAACACGGTGATGGCAAATTCAAAGCTCATCTTCTAAAGCAAACGGGCGGGGTCGTTATATGTTTTGCCCCAACGCGGTCTGGCTGGCAATGACAAGGATGGGGTCCGAGATCACATCAGATATGTCCTGCTCAAATCAACCCGCCTTCGCTCGAGTTATTCATCACCTCATTTATCGGACCATTTGCCCATCATGTCCTCGGTCAAGGACTTGCCCGCCTTGATGAGAACGACCGTCCTTTCGATGGGCTTCTGACTGGTCTCGGGACGCCTGGCGCCGGATACCCATCGGATGAACTCCCTTCGTTTTCCGGGAGGTAAAGACGAGAATGTATTCCAGTCATTCATCTCGCTCTTCAATGCGCCTTCAAGGCCCGATGGAAGAATTCACATCCTGTTCCACTGAGGCGGCCGGGGAAGCTATCAATTCATTGAAATCGCTGGGCGATTTGGACATGCCAGCGTCTGTCATCCTTCCCTCATCGATGAGTCTCTTCGCCCTAAGCAGGTTGCGTCGGGACCAATTCCGTGTCATCCTTTCTTGGTGTCAGCCTGAGCATGTACTTGCTCTCATCCAGGCGCTTGCCTCGGCTGTCTATCCATCCGAGCACAAGGCCTCCTCAACAGCATCTGTCATCGTCAACGCCGAAGAACTTTTCCTGCCCTTGGAAAGGACCAGCCAGACATTGCGGCGGGTTCCATGGTTAGCTTCTAGCCAGCCCCTCCACTCGGCTGTGCTCTTGGGTTCGAAGAGGTCCATCGTTCAGGTGAATCGTCACCAGCCTCGATAATAATATCTCGCGCCCCTCGGACCCTATGGGGCGAAGGCATCGGGTGTCTAGGGATCACGGCCCATCAGGTGTCAGCCTTCCGAAGACCAGGTACCCGGTATGTCCGAGCATGTCGAATGAAGGCCTGACGCCGCCCTCATGGACGTCCATCGTTCTCTGGATGTTCTCCAGTGCCACCACCTCGATGAATCCTGAGGAACGGATCTTCCTGACCGTCGATTCCAGCTGGTTGGTGTTTGGCACGTATCCGCAGAATCGTCCCCCGGGCTTCAGGAAACGCTTGACGTTATCGACAGCCTCCCAGGGATTAGGCATGTCCAGTATGACGGAATCCACCTTCTCCCCGACATCGATGGTCCTCACATCCCCGATCATCAACTTCCAGTTATCCTGGAACCCGGTGCGGTCCACGTTCCGCCGGCCTTTAGTTGCGAAGTCCTCTCGCAGTTCCACCGAGATGACCTTACCGGACGGCCGGACCACGTTGAGCAGCGGCATCGTCAGCGAAGCAGAGCCCAATCCTGCTTCCAGGACGGTGTCTCCAGACTTGACATCCAAGTTAAAAAGGATAGTGGCCGCGTCCTTGGCGATGATGACCTGGGCGCTCCGGTCGACCGATTCCATGAGCTCCGGGTTTCCGGGGATCATGACATAGAATTCGACCCCTGCGAACGAGATCTTGGAGCCGGACTCGAGGTCCATGAGCTTGTTGCCGTCAAGCACGCCAAGACCCTGGATCTTCAGCATCTCCGGACGAGCGTTCGCCCAGAATTTTCGGCCCCTCTCGTCCAATAGGTAGACCAGCTGTCCTTCCTTCATCATACCGCTGATTGTGCGGTCCAGATAAAAAGGCTTGTCATCATTTGATCTTCGCACCGCATTCCGAGCAGAAATCGTCATAAGTGCTTACAGCGACACCGCATTTCGGGCAGCGTGGGATACGTTCGCCCTGATCCCGGACCACTGGCGCCCAAAAACGATATTCTGGCTGGATCTCTTCTGGCGTTGCCATTGGCGCGGTCTCCTGTGGAATCTGCGGTTCCAGGTGAGGCGGGGCAGGCTCCGGTTCCAAAGCTGCTTAAGGTACTGGAGGCGCGGGTTGCACCTTCTGTGCTTCCGGTTCAATGTAACGATATTCAGGGGCTGAATGGAACTCTGGCTGATTGTTACTGCTCCTCCCTTTCACTATAAGATAGATGATTAGCCCAATAACGCTCAGGACGATACCAGCGGCGACCCATCTCGCACCTGCGACCTCCCTTCTGAAGGTGTCGACCGATATCCAACCACCGATCACAGCTCCGATGGTCAGCCAGACCAACAATATCTCTAAGATTTCTATACCCATCCGTTCAATCTAATATTGATAGTCAGTCGACTATTTTAAACCAAATTATCTAAATTTTTCAAACAGAACGAACGCCACAATCATTCGATGTATCGAAAGGATGATGAACCCTTGACAGGAATAAAATCGATCATGCGCGGAACATTTTTCGTCATGATCATATTGGTCCTTTCGGCGATGACCCTACCAATGGTCTCTGGGGAGGCAATTGCGCATTCCCCCAGCTTCCCCGGTGAGAACACCTCCATAGCCAAGGCCACTCACATCGATGATCCGTCGAAGTCATGGGCCATATACGCCCACCTTGAGGAGGCCGCGATCAATTATTACTCCATCGATCTGAGGGCGCGAGACCGACTCTATCTCAATCTGATCGCCCCGACCCATGAGAAGGGGACCGGGTTCCTGCCGGACCTGGTCATCGTCGGTCCTTTCGCCGACAAGAACGGGTCCCTCCCTATTACTGTGGAATTGCCTGGTAACAGCGGCTGGAAGGTGATAGACGGCGTTGTACCGGATACGCCGACCTACGAGCCGTTTTCTCCCGGTTCATTCCTGAACCTGGCGGTGTTCGATGAGCATGTCCCCGCAGACGGCCGGTACTACGTTGTCGTTTTCCAGGACCCAAGCATAGCCGTCATTCACGGCGATTATGGTCTCGCGGTGGGATACATCGAGTCATTCACAATTACCGACTTCATCACAATCCCATTTAGCCTGCTGAACGTATACCAGTGGGAGGGTCAGTCGCTGGTACAGCTGTTCATTCCAATGGTGGCGGTCTTCATGGTGGGTTTATTGGGGCTGTTCCTATGGAAGAAAGAAGCATTTGCACAGATGGGCATGATACACGTTTTCGCACTGATCTCCGGTCTCTTGTTCGTGAGCACGGCTGCCAACACGATCATTCAGACGTTCATATCGATCTCCGAGGCTGGATTGGTCGCCGAAGTGCTGGCAACTCTTATCTTCATCGTTGCTCCGCTCCTGCTTGGATGGATCGCGATCCGGATGGCCCTGTCTGGTAAAATGCCATGGACAGTCCGCAGACGGGTCTGGCTGTTCGCGATCGGTCTCGTCGGCTTAATCGTCTGGGGCGGCCTGATAGTCGGACCGATCATAGCCGTGGTCGGGAGCGTTATGCCGATGGGACGGACACTAAAACGTAAAGGAAGGGAAAGCCGTCCTATCGGCAGTTGACCAGATTGGAGGGTCCGGTACGCCAGTCCAGACCGGTCAAGCCCAATCTATTAATAGGCTGACCGCATTTTGGCGCTCTTGATGGAAGAGAACGCCTTTCCCAAGAAAATCCAGATGGGCATTTCAGCACTCTTGCTCATTGGCGGAATCGCGCTGTACCTCGTATGGGGTATCGGGTTCAACGGATGGAACTTCTTTGACCAGAAGTTCATCGGATTGTACGCCCTGGTCATCGTCATGGTCCTCTTCGGCATCTTCGGCATCCTGCTCACCAGGCTGAGAAAGGACTGAAGTTGAGTTATTCTGTCATGCTTTCTATTTCATATCCAGCGTTTGCTCTGTCAAAGGTAATCGCCGGAAAAACAATAAAGAATTGATGGGAAAAGGGGTTTTACATCGCTTTTGAAGCATAGGCCACCTTGTCGGTGTCCTTGCCGCAGACGATGCACTTGCCTTGAAACTCCTCACGGACGTAAGGCGTTCCCAGCAGCTTGAGCTCGGTCTTCTGCTCCAATGTGTGGCCGCACTCTGCCTCGCCGCACCAACCAAACCTCAAGGTCTTTCCCGGGACGTTATCCAGCGAGTGTGATCGTCACGTACGACTCCTTCATCCTCTTCTGAGCCGCTTCCAGCATCTCTGTCATGATGGTATCGAGCATCGCCTTGACCTCTTGGACGCAATCTGCCCGCGTGAACGAGCCTTTCTTGCCGTCATTGCGCTTTGCGTAGGCCACCTTGCCACCCTCGATGTCCCTCATGCCCAGCTCCAGACGGAACGGGACTCCCTTGATCTCCCAATTATAGAACTTGCTGCCTGGCCTTTCGTTCGAGTCATCGAGTTTCACTCTTATTCCAGCTGCCGTCAGTTCGTCTGCCAGCTTCTTCGCTTCCGCCGCGACCGCATCGACATTGCCTTTGGCCAGGATCGGGATGATGACAACCTGGAACGGGGCCACCGCCGGCGGCAGGACCAGTCCCTTGTCGTCGCCGTGCACTCCGACCACGGCACCAACCAACCGCTCGCTCATTCCGAAGGTGGTCTGGTGGCAATACTGCATGGCGCCGTTGACGTCCTCGTACTTGATGTCGAACGGCCTGGAGAAGTTATCCCGATAGTGGTGGATCGAGCCGAGCTGAAGGGACTTGCCCTCCGGCATCAGCGTATCGACCCCTACCGTGTAGTATGCACCAGGGAACTTGTCCCAGTCAGTCCTCTTCAATAGAGAATAGGGCAGGCAGAGCTTGGCCATGATGTTCTTCAGGATGACGAAATCCTCTTCCACCTGTTTCTGCGCGTCGGCCTCGTCGACATGACAGGTGTGCGACTCGAAGAAGTGGATCTCCCGTACCCGGATGAACGCCCGGGTCTGCTTCGTCTCATAACGGAACGTATTGACCAGCTGGTAGGTCTTGAGCGGCAGGTCGGTATGCGACCGTACCCAGAGGGCGAAGATCGGATACATTGCGGTCTCGGAGGTCGGCCTCAGGCACAGCCGGATGTCCAGCTCGTTGAGGCCGGCATGCGTCACCCAATAGACCTCGGCGTCGAATCCTTTGATGTGGTCTTTCTCTTTCTGGAACTCAGTCTCCGGGATTAGCAGTGGGAAGTTGACCTCACCGTGGTCGGTGGCATCACATTCCTGCCGGATGTAGGTGTCAATATGGCGCATGATCTTCCAGCCATACGGTGTCCAGACGTTCATTCCCTTGATCGGGTATCGCTTGTCGGTTAGGTTGGCAAGCTCGACTATCTCATTGTACCATTCGCTGAAGTCTTCCTCTTTCTTCATCAGGACACCTTGGCTCGGATTGGGTGGAAATGTGATTCCTGACTTAATAGTTACACGTCCAACTCTGACCTGAAATCATAAAATTTGACCTGGCCCTCTTCAGCCGATAAGCAGTAATGGCCGCGGTCAGTTGGTCCTCATTCCGATGGTTTTGTTCAAAATATGGGCATCAGATCGCCTTGGCCACTTCCGGCGCCACTGAGATGACCGAGACCTCGCTCTCCAGGGTATTGGCCGCTGTTATCTTATCACAGTGCTTCTTCAGTCGGTCCAGCGCACCGCCCACAAACAGTCCATGGGTGCATGCCGCGCTGACGCTCCTAGCCCCCAGACGCCGGAGTTCTTCGGTCGCGGCGACGATGGTCCCGCCGGTAGAGATGATGTCGTCGACGATCAGGACCTTCTTGTTCTTGGCATCGATGTTCTTCGGCGTCATGTGGACATTGGTCCCTGAGAGGCGGGTCTTCACCAGGTAGTCCCATTCGCAGTTTAGCACCTCGGCGACCCACCCGGCGCGCTTCAATGCGCCCTCGTCCGGCGCCAGCACTAGATCGATGCCATGGTCCTTGTAGAACCTTCCTATCGCCGGTGCCGCGTGCGTGTCCACGACCTCAGCCGCATCGAACCAGTCCAGCATCATATGGTTGTGGATGTCGACCAGGACGACCTTGTCTGAGTTCATCTGGATGTGATCGACCATGACCTTGGCCGAGAGCGGTTCTCCCTTGTTGAAGCGCTCATCCTGCCTGGCATATCCGTAGTAAGGGATTACATTGATGACCTTCTTGGCGCCGAGACCGATGGCCGCGTCCTGCAGCAGGAACAGCTCGACCAGTTTCTCGTCCGGATAGGAGTTCTGCACGATGACCACATCGTCATCCAGCGATTCCTTTTCGATACGGACGTAGCACTCCCCGTCCGGGAACCTCTTCACCGTCGCCGGTGTGTATTCAGCATTCAATTCGGTGGCCAGGTCCATGGCCAGTTTGGTCGATGCCGATCCTCCAACAACAAGCATTCTTATCGTTCAGGTGATGATACTTCGAATAATTAACCCAATCGCACAGGGTGATGGTTCGGCCCTCTTCTGCCCCGGTCCCCGTCATCGCCGCTTCTACATGTACGAAGGTTCCAACTGGTCCAGGATTCAGTGGCAAAGATATTTATTCCATCCACTTGATATGTCGGACTAGGATGGGAATGCAAACCAATTCAGATTCTGAATCTACATCAGGCCACGCCTTCTCGGAGGAAGAGGACAAGCTCGACCTCGAGCCGAAACCAGAGGCGGTCATGGAGGACCCCGGAACCGACGACCCTATCGAAGCGGAGCCGATGGTCCATCCTTCGGAGGTCGTTGCCCCCAAGGTGAGGGCACCGTCCGAACACATAGTTCACGATGAGAAGTATGGCGACCTTGACGGCGTTGGGATCATCTACGGCAACGTGGGGTCCACCGAGCTCCACTTCCGGGTCATGGGCGACATTGAGAAGATGGAATATATCCAGATCAAACACCTGCATGACGGATGGGTTCTGGGTCAGGTCGTAGACGTTCAAAGGAAGACTGACCTGACCATCGAGAAGGCGAAGAAGATATCCGAAGGCATGAGCGTCGACATCGATGAGATGGTGGCGGCAACTGTCAATATAGTGGGATTCCGCGACGACCGCGGGCTGCTACAGGTGCCCCGTTCTCCATTCAAGGCTGGCGACATGGTATTCCGGGCCAAGGATGAGCTGATCAAGGACTCCATCGGTCTGAAGGAGCATACCAAGACCGGCGCTTATCTAGGATACCTTTTCGGTCATGATATCCGTATCGAGGTGGACATCAACGCCATGGTTCAGAAGCACGTTTCCATCCTGGCCAAGACCGGGGGCGGGAAGTCTTTCCTGTGCGGCGACCTGATCGAGGAGCTGATGAAGCATGATGTCACCGTCATGGTCATCGACCCTCACGGGGAGTATTCTGCGATGAAGGACAAGGGATCCGATCCGAAGGGCAATAGGGATTTCCATATCCTTCCCCAGGGGTTCGGGGACAAGATCCAGGAGTTCGCCACCGACGTCGCCGTCAACAAGAGCGCCAAGCCGTTGAAGTTCACGCTGGCCAACATCGACGCTAGGGAGCTGCTCGGGCTGACCCAGATTAAGAATGGGAAAGTGTTCCTGACCGCACTGCGGAAAGCCATAGACTCGGTCAAGTCTGTGAAGAAGGATTTCGGGCTCAAGGATATCATCGCCATGCTCGAGGCCGAGGAGGACGCCGCCAACAACTCCCTCATCGCCGAGCTGGAGTACCTCAATGAGGTCAACATATTCGCTCCGCAGGGGACCCGTATCGATGAGCTTGTGGTGCAGGGTAAGATGACCATCATCAACCTGCGCGGGACGCCGCCAGACATCTCTGAGCTGATCGTCAACCGCATATGCACTGCGCTGTTCGAACTGCGCAAGATCGGAAAGATCCCACCCATGATGCTGGTGGCGGAAGAGGCGCACAACTGGTGCCCGCAGCAGGGCCTGGCCGCTTCATCGAAGATATTCAGGACCATCGCCGCCGAGGGCAGGAAGTTCGGTCTCGGTCTCACGATCATATCCCAGCGTGCTGCTAAGATAGATAAGAACGTGCTGTCACAGTGCAACACACAGATGATCCTTAAAGTGACCAACCCGAACGACCTGAAGGCCATCCTATCGTCGGTCGAGGGACTCTCCGAGGGCATGGAGGACGACATCCAGCGCCTGCCGATAGGGGTCGCGCTGATCGTCGGGGGCAACATCCAGATGCCTCTGTTCGTGGAGGTCAGGCCTCGTGAGTCGAGGCACGGCGGGGAGAGTGTCGAGATCATCTCCACGAAGGGCTAACGATGCAGCGGGACCGCATCACGGATGAGCACCTGGAACGCTACCTGGACATAACCAGGAGAGCTCTGGAGAAGATCAAGGTCTCACCTCCTGAACGCTCCTACAACCGAAAATTGGCGGACTCGTTCCTTGAGATGGCGACCACGTATTACAACGATGCCAAGCATTTTCGGGATGTAGGGGACTTCATCAATGCCTTCGCATGTGTTAACTATGCACATGGCTGGCTCGACTGTGGAGCCAGGATTGGCCTATTTGATGTCGGCGGGGACGACCAGCTGTTCACTCTGTACGAATGAGCTCATTTTATCAGACGGGGGCCTTGTAGATCGACCTTGGTCCGGAAGGTCTGTCCAAAATTCCTGAGCACTTCCTCCAGCCGATCCGCATCCCCGAACGCGAACACCGAGTTGCCAAGCATCGACATGCTAGCCTGCCCGAACTTTTCCGCGGAGGAAATGGCCCTCAACGCTTCTGGTCGTTGCGACCCTGCTCTCGATCGCGAATCTCTTGGACAATCGGGTGAACGATGAGAGGGTGATGTCCAGTTCGAACTCGTCCATGCATCTCTTTCCAATGGAGCTGATCTTCGCTTTCATCCTCTCGTCGGTGAGCACGTCCACGGTCCTGATCGGACTTCCAACCTCGCACAGGACCACCTCTGGTTCTCCATCGAACCTTTCCACCTTCCCTATCGGAGGCAGACCCTCCTTCCTGCGGATCGTCATCCCTCCCTTGAATAGGGCGGACACATCGCCCATACCGGTATGGTTCACGATCTCGGATTCGTGCGCCGCCTCAAACGCTTCGTGTGATGGGCGTCCCATCAGGCTGGAAAGGGCCAGAGATGCAGATAGGGCACCGGCCGCGCTGGTGCCGAAACCCTGAGAGACCGGAAGGCTCACCGTGATCATTACGTTAAGATCGTACGGCTCCGTCCTTAGCAATTTGCGAAGAGCATACTCGGTGACCGGCGCGAATGTTTGATTCCCGTTGATATTGACCTCGATGCTTCCATCGCCATCGGTCATCCAGACCTCTGACCTGACACCCAATCCGGTGCAGAAACCAGCACCCCGGGAACCGGTGGCGAACATGTTGTCATGCTCCACAACTTGGAAGAATCCGGTGATGTGACCGGGGCAGAAGGCGATGGCTCTCTTCATGCTACCTTGTCCAAGATCAGGTCGGCCACATCTCTCTTCGTTCCGGACAACCGGACGTATTTGCCTTTGTTCGTTAAGAATAGTACCGATGTCATTCCCGACTTCACCTCAGTCAGGTCATTAGCCACTATGGCATCGAGCTTGTGCTGCTTCAGCCGCTGCTCGGCCTTGACCACCAGTTCCGATTCACCCAAACCACTTTCGGCCTTGAAACCAATCAGCTTGACCTTCTTCTTTCTAAGCATGGGCAGGATTTTCGCCACCGGCTCCAGGATGAGCTCTAGATCCTTCGAATCGGAGGATACTTTGCCTTCGGCCCTCTTCGGAGCGAAATCTGAAAGAGCCGCCGGAACGAACACCATATCGTGGGAAACTTTCGGGACCATTTTCACCAGGTCGTCGACGGTCACGAACCGCCTGGTCGGGATGAACGGAGGCAACTGCACGGAGCACCGGCCCATCCAAAGCTCCACGTCCGCGCCTCGTTCATAGGCAGCCTTGGCCAGTTCCACAGCGGTCTCGCCGGTGCCGCGGTTGGTGATGACCCTCATATCGTCGATGGGCTCCTCGGACGATCCGCCGATCACAAGGACCCGCCTTCCCATGTAATCGCCCTTGCCCAACCGGCGGAGCACGGCCTCCACGATCTCCTCGTTCGTGGCCACCTTGGCCTTTCCCTCGTCCATACGCGGTCCTATGAAATCCAGTCCGATGTACTTCAGTGCGCTGATGTTGGTCTGGACGATCGGATTGTCGTACATCGCCGCATGCATCGCCGGGGCGATCATGACGGGCGTCTTGGATCCGAGCGCCGTCGTCGCCATCGTCGTGACCGGCGTATCGTCGATGCCGCAGGCGATCTTGGAAATGGTGTTCGCGGTGCAGGGTGCGATCAGAAGCAGGTCAGCCTTGTCCTCAGAGTTACCCAGGAGGTCCACGTGTTGCACCCAGCCGTCGAGGTCGGTGATCACATCATTGCCGGTGGCGAACACCATGGAGCAGGGCGTGATGACCTTCTGCGCCTCGGGGGAAAGTACGGCCTGCACTTCCGCCCCATGCCTGATCAATTCCCTTGCTAGCTCCAAGCACTCCACCGCTGCGATCGATCCGGTGATGCCCAGCACGATGCGCTTGCCTAACAATTTCCTGCTTCTAGCGCACCGGATGCCCTCGGATGGATGCATGCTCCTGTCAAATCCGCGCTCGGACTTATAAGTTCTGTTGCACCGTTTTGAGCACTTCGGCGAAAACTTCTTCCAGCGGCTTTGCGGCATCGATGATATGGGCGCTTGGATCGGACAGGGACATCTCCTCATAGATCGATGAGACCTTCTTGAGGAAGCCGAGCTTCTCGAACTTGCTCTTCTCGTCGCGGTCCACCATGCGTTTCATCGCTTTTTCCGGGTCGATCATGAAGTAGAAGGTTATGTCCGGCCGTCGTATGATCGGAGCGTTCACCGCCCTGAGCCAGAGTACCGCGTCCGGGACCAGCCGTTCGAGCGTCACCCCTTGGTATGCCAGGGTCGATATGTAGTATCGGTCGCAGATGACGATCTTGCCCTCATCGACAGCCCTGGCGATCTCATGGGTGTGCTGTGCCCGGTCGGCCATGAACAGCAGTGCCTCAGCGAAGTCACTGACATTCTCTCTGTTCGCTCGGCGCACGCAATCACCGATCCATGAATCGCTAGGTTCCGCAGTGAGGACATTGTCCCGGCCGAACGTCGCGCTCAACTTGTCGCTGAGCATCCTGGCGATGGTGGATTTGCCTCCCCCGTCGATGCCTTCAAAAACGTAGAAGCGTCCGGAGACCTTCGATGTAGCGGACAGATGAGCCACGCCTGCCTCGGACCCGAGCGAACTGTTCATCGCATCCTCATGTGAATCATCGCTAATAATATTCCCTGTCTAGCCGCTGTTCTTGTCTTCCTTGACCTTTGCCTGGTAGTCCCTCCAGGTGAGGATCAGTTCGTGTGCGGCGTATAGCTCGTCCACCCTCCCGACCGAGGTGTTGGTGGGGGCGGCATGGACAATTTCCGGGTCTTCCTTGGCAATCCTGATAAGCGTTTCCGCGAACCGATCCAGCGTCTCCTTGGTCTCGGTCTCGGTGGGTTCGATCATGAGCGCTTCCTCCACCAGGGAAGGGAAGTAGATCGTCGGGGACATGTAGCCATAGTCCAGCAGCCTCTTGGCGATATCCAGCGCCTTCACGTTCCTTTCCTTCGACTGCTTCTTGGCGCTAATGACGAACTCGTGCTTTCTTAGTGGGCGGTATGGAAGATCAAACTCCTCGGACAGTCTGCCCTTCAGGTAGTTCGAGTTGAGGACGGCAACCTGGGATATCTCCTTGAGCCCGCCCCCTCCATGCTTCAGGATGTAGGCGTAGGCGCGAACCAGCACTGCGAAGTTGCCGTGGAACGCCCTTACCTTGCCGATGCTGTCTGGCAAGTCGTAATCGAACCGGTACTTGCCTCCTTGCTCGATTATGCGCGGCACTGGCAGGAACTTCTCCAGGTGTTGCCTGACGCCGACCGGTCCGGCCCCCGGTCCACCGCCGCCGTGGGGAGTTGCGAACGTCTTATGCAGGTTGAAATGCATGATGTCGAAGTTCATCTTACCAGGCGAGGTCATGCCCAGGATGGCGTTGAAGTTGGCCCCGTCGTAGTATAGCAGTGCTCCCGAATCATGAACGATGTCCGCGATCTCCCGGATCTGGTCTTCGAAGATGCCGAGGGTGTTCGGGTTCGTGATCATGAACGCCGCCGTCTTGTGGGAGACGGCGTTCTTCAGCGCCTCGATATCGGCGCAGCCCTCGATGTTGGAAGGAATCTCCAAGACGCCATAGCCAGCCATGGCCGCGCTGGCCGGGTTCGTGCCGTGCGCCGAGTTCGGGATGATGACCTCCGTCCTGTCCTGCCCGTTGGCTCTGTGGTATGCCTTCGCGATCAGCATGCCAGTGAACTCTCCGTGCGCCCCGGCAGCCGGTTGGAGGGTGACCGCATCCATGTCGGAAATGGCACACAGGGCTAGCTCGAGCCTGTGCAGCAACTGCATTGCGCCTTGGACTGTATCTTCGTCCTGGTAGGGGTGTATCGAGGCCACGGAAGGCATCGAGACGAGTGCGTCAGCGAACTTGGGGTTGTACTTCATGGTACAGGACCCAAGCGGATACAACCCGTTGTCCACGGAGAAGTTGCGCTGGGACAGGTTGACGTAATGCTTCACCACCTCCCGTTCAGGGGCTTCTGGAAGGCAGAGCCCTTTCCTCATCATTCCTTGCGGGACCGCGTCCTCCAGGTCCTTCTTCAGCCGGATGCATGGGTCAGAGCTTCCCCCCAGCTCGAACACGGTCCGTGTATCGTACCTCGCCTGGCGATACATTCAAGCCACCTCTTTCAGCGCTGTGATCAGCCTATCATGGTCCGCGGTTGAATGCACCTCAGTGGTCGCGAACAGCATGTGCTCATTCATTCGCGGGATGTGCCTAGCTAGGTCCAGTCCGCCGATGATGCCTTTTCTGGCCAATTGTTTGTTCAGCTTCTCTGGACGCACACTGGTTCGGACCACGAACTCATTGAAATGGTATGCCTTGAAGACCGGGGCATCGAATCCATCCAGCTCGTCGATCCTCGCCATCAGGTCGCGGGCATTGGAGATGTTGACCTTGGCGATCGCCTCCAGGCCTCTTGGCCCGACGATGCTCAGGTATACGGCGGCCGCCACCGCCATCAGCGCCTCATTGGTGCAGATGTTCGATGTGGCCTTGGAACGGCGTATATGTTGCTCCCGGGTCTGCAGTGTCATGCAGAACGCCCTCTCCCCCCGATTGTCCCGGGTCATCCCTATGAGACGTCCAGGCATCTTTCGGACGTGCTCCTTCTTGCAGGCGAAGATTCCGAGCAGGGGGCCGCCGAAGTTCATCGGCGAACCGAGCGATTGTCCTTCGCCGATCACGATGTCCGCCCCGAACTCTCCCGGGGGCATGAGAAGGCCCAGGGAGATCGGGTCGACCCCGACCACGAGCGGGACCTCGGGGAATCGTTTCTTGAGCTCCAGGACCGTTGGATCGATCATCCCGAAGAAGTTCGGTACCTCGGCATAGATCCCGAATATTTCATCATCGACCTTTTTTGCCAGATCGTTAAGGTCAAGGCCGCCGGTGTAAGGATCGTAGCCGTACTCGATCGCCTCCAGTCGAGGACCCGAGAGGTAGTTACGCAGCACGCTCTTCTTTTCCCAGGACATTGCCTCAGGGATCAGGAATTTCTTTTTAGGCAGGATGCGATGGCACATGGTTGCCGCCTCCCCCAGGGCAGTCGAGGCGTCGTAATTGGAGGAATTGACCACATCCATGGCAGTAAGCTCCGATACCAGGCTCTGGTACTCGAACATGGAATGCAGCATACCCTGGCTGATCTCTGCCTGGTACGGTGTGTAAGATGTAATGAACTCGGAGCGCATGATGACGCTCTTAACCGCCGCTGGGATGAAATGATCATAAATGCCCGCCCCGAGGAAGCAGGGCCCCTTCTCCGAGTTGAGGTCATTTGACAACATCTCTCTGATCTGGCGAACGACCTCATGCTCATCGAGCCCATTCCGAAGGTCGAGGCCATCCTTCCGGATCTCAATAGGGATATCGGCGAAAAGGGAATCAACTTTCTCGATACCGAGCTCCTTCAACATCCTTTCGTCGAGAGTCATATCCAGCCCTGGACTACGCAGTGGCGCCGATAAATAGGTAATTGCTCAGAGGTCGGACGCCGCCGGCCCCTCCACCTGGGCCACCAGTCTGGAAAAGAAAGATGGCAGCGATTCAATATCCTTGATCTCTCCTGACACGATGTGCACCAATCGGGAGCGGGTGCGGGCTTCGTGCTCGACGCTGTTGGCCTTCAGCGCGTTCTTCAGCAGCAGGCAGAGCTGACCCCCCTTCCGGTCCCAATCGGTCAGTATGATGGCCTTCTTGTTCCTAAGGGCCAGGTCCTCTGCCACACCCAGCAACCCATCGCAGGTCTGTACCTGAACGATCTCTCCCCGGACCCCCAACAAGTTCAAAGCACCGCGGTCCCTTTTTCCTTCCACTAAGAGCACGACGTCCTCTGGTCGTGATTCAAGTTCCTCTAGGATAGTGGTCAGCTGTTCCAGCGCTTCCTTCGGCCGCCGCATCAAGGTCTTCCCTCCAGTATCCTTAGGACATCTTCCCGGCCCATCTCGACCACGATCGTCTTCATTCTGTTGGTGGACCCCCGACCTATCTCAGCCCTGCCCAGCAATCCGGAGAAAATTTCAAGGAGCTCCTTATTGGCCTTTCCCGCTTCCGGTGGGGCCCTGATCTTGACAACGATGCGCCCTCTCCACTCATCAATGCCTTGGATGCCGGACGAGTTCGAGTGTGGAGAAACCATCACGTCGATCTCCGTGCCCTCCCTGGTCACCCGGACCGCCTTGGAGAAGTCCACGGTCGAGCATGCTCCGGTCACTTAAAAAAAGGTTGTCCTTTGGCTATCACGAATGGTGGGCAATCTGGCTGGAGAACTCTCAAATACGATTAATCAAATCTATGCGATGATGAACGGTCCGTTGCCGCCCCTTAACTACAACGATATCACAAAGATATACCGGACGGAGCAGGGATCGACCGAGATCAGCGAGATCAGGAAGGATTTCTATCCGTCGCTCCGCGAATACATCGAGGGCATGAAGAAGGAGAGCGAGGAGGAGATCCGACGCGACCCGTATTCATCGAAGGCCTCATCCAAGGCGAACGAGATCAAAAAGGTCACCCAAAAGGGCAACCAGATCTTTCAGTTCCGGCAGAAGAAGGTGATGCTCATGGCATTGCGCGAGTCGAACGGTGGAAAGGTCGACATCTCCAGGCTGACTGATGAGGAGAAACGCTTCTTCGAGGACATAACTGACAGGCTCAAAGCGGTCAAAGGGGCGGCAATGGACGGTCAGGGGTACATACCGATGCGTACCTCGACAGACGATTCAGTTTGCGGACTGGTGGCGACAATGGAGGCGGAATCGGTGGCCCGGGGGAATGCACCAGGGGTCGCGACGCAGAGCGGTTCCTCTTCACATTTGAACGTCTTCGTCCGAATCACTCAGGACATGCCCTCATGGCCGGTGGGGGAAGGATCTATGTTTTTTCGAAGGAGGATGTCGTAAACCTCCCGGCGTCGGTAGGTTGCGAGCTCGTGAAGAGTGGCAAGGCGGTCGAGATCGTGCCGAGTATAAATGGTATGCACTGAGGAGTCATATATCAACTGACAGAAAGACGGTCAGGCGGACGATATGTTTATGTATATTCAATCATTACCACGAACTCGCGGGGCCCGTAGCTCAGCTAGGTTGAGCGATCGGCTCTTAACCGATAGGCCATGGGTTCAAATCCCATCGGGCCCGCCATCTTTTTCATTCTATCCCTGATTGTATTGTTCAAGAAGTATTATTCTCTGGACCTCCATCTCCCTTGCATGATTGGAGGGGAGCTTTGGAGAGGTGTTAGGATCAAGATCGTCCTAGCCACTGTATTCCTGGGCCCCTCTATGATGATCGCCCTGCAGATGAGCGGAAAGAGCTTCCAGCATTATTACGACCTCGGGACGGACTATGGGCTCTCTTTGATGATTGTGGCGGTGTTGGTCTTGGTCTTCAAGCTTGCACTTGTGGACGGCCTCGCCAGATATACTCTTTATCGGAAGGACAGTGTATTTTCCAGCCTTCCCGATATTCCCGGACCGAGTAATTGGGCCGTCTGGGCAGTGGTGACGGTGTATACTTTGGAGCTGGCAATTTATTCCAGTCTCGCATTAAAGGCCGGGGCGTCGCTCACGGAATTGTCATCATGGAGTATTCCGGTAGAGGTTCTGGCGCTCGCCATCGTTTCTGTTATTCTCGTCTTTCTTCTGCTGCGTTCCAGGTCTATCATGGAAAAGGTCGTATACTCAATTATCGCGGTCGTAACAGTACCTGCTGCTCTATTGCGCCGCGGTCTCCCTGTTGGATTCAGGTGGTTCGGAACATCAGAATCTCTTCGTAGGGCTGCCGGTCGACGTCGTGTATCTCGCAGGGAGCGGCTCAGGTCTTTCCCTACTTCTTTATTCAATATGGCTGAGCGATAAGGCCAAGAACGTGAATTCTGGGGACGACTATAGAACGGAGCTTTCGAAGGTTCGCTCGAGCCTTGGCATCAGCTTCTTCTTGACCGGCGTGATCACTATTTTGATCCTAATAATCGGCCGCATCTCTTCCCTCGACCATTCCTCGACCATCGCATCGCTCATCCTCCTCTGCACGGCCGTCCTCATGTCTGGCATGGTAATGGTCGGGATGGACGGCAGGGCCAGGGCCATAGGGAAGATGCTTAAGCAGACAGGGGCGTCAAGGATGAAGGAAGGAACAATCGTATCGCGTTCTCGTCCTATTGTCCTTCTTCATAATCGTGACAGCCTTGCTAATTGGCACTCCTTTTGGGGGGCTTGCCCTCGTATCGGCCGTGTCCTCCGCCATGTTTGCCATGTCTGGCTTTGCACTGATATACATCGACCGCAAACTGCCTTCATATGCCAAGGGGGGTCCTGTATGGGCATCAGTGGCGTTCGTTGGAAGCGCGTTCTTCCTCACCGTCGCCTTGCTGGAGGAAGAGACGCTGTTGAACTTTGGCGTGCCCCTCATGATAAGGATGGGAATGATAGGCATACTCCTCTATTGGATGTGGAGAGTCAACTTCCTAGCTTGGCTCATCGCGAACTCGAGGAATTTCCGGGGCATTTCGGCGATCATTGCAATCTTCTCCGCGGTCACGGTCTTCGGCACGGTGGCCGGCATATCATATGGCGGACTGATAATCAACTTCCGCGACCTGGGAGCTATGATGGCGGGTCTGCTGGGCGGCCCAATCGCCGGAACTGTTGTGGGGGTCATAGGGGGCGCATACCGCTATAGCATCGGAGGATGGACCGCGCTCTCCTGCTTCACTGCTACTGTCTTCGCCGGTTTGTTCTCGGGTCTGATGGTCAATCGATGGAAGGGAAAAATTAGCTATCTGAAGGTCAGTGTGCTTGGTCTGTTTATTGAGAGCGTGCACATCTTTTTCTTTTTACCTTTGTTACAGCAAGGAGGGACGACAGAGATGGTCTGGGGGACCATCAGGGACATCTTCCTTCCAATGGCGGTCACAAATATCCTCGGGTTGAATATCTACGCCTACATCGTCGAGAAGTGGAAAAGAACAACGCATCGCTGAAGACGAAATAAATTAATTGGAAAAAAGATGAAAGAGTTTCACTCATGCCATTTTAAACGGCGAATTCCATCGGGCCCGCCATCCTCTTGCCTATTTTTCCCAATTTCTGATGGTCTCGTCCTCTCTGACACTTCTTGACTTACGATCCAGTTCTACAGCAGTTATGACGAGATCCCTTCTTGTGCCCATCTTTCCTTATCAGCTCTTGCTCTTGACCTCGGAGGCCATGACGTGAATGGTAGATTCTCCCGTCTTGGATTCAACTGCATTCGTGGGCGCGTTGAACCCCTTGATGATCAACCAGGAGGCGAACACCATTTCCTGGACCGCAATAGGAAGGGCCAAGAGGGTCGTGATGCCGAACGAGTACGTGTCGGCCCCGAACAGACCCATTGTACCATAGATCAGGATGCCGACGCCCCCGATGAGGCCCCATGCTGATAGCCATCGTGGCACCAGCCTCGATCTATATAGGATGTAGTTGAGCGCTAGACCGCCGAAGCTGAGGAATATTAACGTCCCGAACAAGGTGGACAACTCGCGTAACATTATCAACAACGCGCCAATCGATTGAGAGCTGGACTCGTCCAGGCTTTCCGCTGCATATTCCTGCCCCATCATAAGCATCAACAGCAAACAGATCGCACTCACCACGATGAAGGCGGCCTCCATTATCCTGATTCCACCATAAGCCATCCCGAGACCTTCCATATTCTTTCTGAGGAGCGGGAACATCAATGCCCCAATGCCAACCAATGAGATGGCCAGGACGGTCTCGAACAAAGCTGCCATTATGATATCATTCTCGACGTCGGGCAGCTTAAGGATATAATCGGTACCCTCAAGAGCTGTGCCCAGAAGCAATCCACTGGCCAATGATGTTATCGTGGCTAGGATGAACAATGCTCCCACGATCACTGCGGTCTTTCTGTAGTATCTTTCTTTCATTTTCTTCACCTAAGTTTTATTCCTAAGAAGAAGAACGATTGAAAATTACTTGGAATTTGAGCCATGCATATATGGCACTTTATATATGGTAATAACAATTACGCTAGTATGCCGATGCGGAAAGTGATCATCGAGATAGAACCCTATGAGGTCACGAAGGAAGCCCAGAGGCCGCTGTTCACCCAAATCCGCTCCTATGAGGTCCTGGAGGTCTTGAAGATGGACCGTGAGAAGAGCCTCTATGTGGATCTCATCGAATGTCATCTGAAGGAGAACGTTTCGATCGACGAGCTGACCTCGATCGGCAATATGGACATACTCAGTGTGATCAGGTCCGAAGGCGAAAAGCACATCTGCTTGGTGTTGGGACACCAAACGGAAGCTGCTAGAGATGCGTTCGATGGCTCAGAATTGAACCTCATCTACACTGCCCCCAGTCTGATATCCGAGGATAAGGTCATCGTCAGCTTCATCAGCAGTCAGAGGGACATGATGAGATTCGTCGAAATGGTGAAGGCCCACATCGGTAAGGTTGTCAACATCTCATTCAAGCAATCGGCCTATGAGAAGAAGGACCTCCTGTCAATTCTGACAGACAAGCAAAGGGAGGTAATGGCCGCGGCGTATAGGTATGGATACTATGACCTGCCCAAGGGCATAAGCAGCGAACATTTGTCAGAAAAAGTGAATATCAGCAAGCCAACGCTGCTAGAGCACTTGAGAAAGGCGGAAAGAAGGATCCTAACGGAGATATTGGCCGGCTCTCCTGAACTGAGCAAGTAATAGTAATGATGCCAGACCAGTGATGTGGGAGAGGCTGTAGGACAAATCCAGATACAATGGCACATCATTGGACGGTCACAATGATTTTTCCTTTGACGTTACCTTCTGCATAATATCGGAACGCAGCGGCGACCTCACCGAGTGAATATTGCCTGTCAATGACCGGTATGACCTTACCCGCTTCGAAGAGATCGCCGATCAGGGCAAGATCAAGAGGATTTGGTTTGTATAGAAGTAAAGTGACCTTTCGGTTCCTCAGTGCCCATGAGCCAAGGAGCAGGGAATTGAGGACCGCGCGTCCGGAACCCCCGACGAGCACACAGACTCCATTAGGGGCCAATGCACGCTTGTAATCAAATACCGAGCGATGGGAAATGACATCGACTATCAAGTCATATTCCTGCCCCGACCTGGTGAAATCTTCCTTGGTATGATCGACCACGTGGTCCGCACCTATCGAAAGCAGCATGTCCAGTTTCTCCCCCCTGTCCACGCCCGTGACCTCAGCTCCGAACGATTTAGCTATCTGGACAGCGAACGTGCCCACGCCACCTCCTGCACCGTTTATCAGAACCCGTTGTCCAGAATGGACCTTCCCCTTGTCCCGAAGGGCCTGAAGGGCGAGCCCCGCCGCCTGAGGTATTGCCGCCGCCTGTTCGAAGGACAGGCTGGCCATCTTTAGCGATAATGATGTTTCTCTGGCACAAACGAACTCTGCGAAACCACCCCAGCCGTCCCGAGAGATGTCTCCGAAAACTTCATCTCCCGGGCGGAGGCGTGTTACGTTTCTACCCACATTCTCAACCGTTCCCGCCACATCGCATCCGAGTATCTTGTATGGCGGTTTCAACCGGCCTCCCAAATTGATACGTGCCTTACCGTTAAGGAGCTCCCAGTCCCAGGAATTGATAGATGCCGCATGAACCTTGATCAAAACCTCATCGTTCTTTGAGGTCGGCCTCTCCAAATCCTGTTGCTGAAGGACGTCCGGAGATCCATATCTGGTCCATACAACAGCTCTCATCCCCTGTCCCTCACTACCCAATCACCTTTAACAAGGTGATGAACCCCCCATTGATTAGAAATAATCTGCTCTCTTGCGGTTCAACTTCAAACGTATCGGTCAAAAGGAAGGGGACTAGTTATCCGTAGTACCACCACCCTAGCATTATCTAGGGAGCACTCGCATCTGGCAGTCTTGCTTTGGTCGAGATGGACGTTACTTAGCTCCAGCTTCTCTGGGCACGTTTCTCTTTGACCAACAGGCTGTAGATCGTCTCTTTTGTCTTCTTGATATTCGTTTCTAAGGCCGGTCCGTCCGCTTCCTTCAATAGGGCTTTTAATTCATGCAGAACCAGGACCTCGGGGTATGGTTTACCGAAGAAATTTTCGTTATAGATCAATTTGTCCAAGGAATCCACCAATTTCTCTAGAACCCGTTTAATCTCATTTTCCTTGTTCTTGATGCTATGATCTATTGAATGTTCGATCTCGTCCAACTTTTTCCAGATCCTAACTAATACACCTTTGATTTTTATATCCATCTCCTCACCCAATCTTCTATTTTCTCTCCAGAGGACAAGCTAAATGAAACTCATTTCTGATGTCCTTCCAGAACTAACCCCATCCGAATTCTAATTGTATTGAGGAAAGTTAGTGTACTTCAATCGTCACTTTCCTCGGGTAGTTATACGCTTCTGATAGTTTGTATTTTCGGAGATTGGGCTGAGAATGACCACGATGCTTCGGAAAATCATGGATGTTTACAATGAGGAATGGTCGAGAAGACCCATCCCTCGGTTAATTTTTTTTGTGGGAATCCTCTGCCGTTTTGCTTCGGGAGCAAGCTATTTCAACGACTCCCGAGCTGTTTGGCGTGAGGAATTCCTTTCGATCACTATCGGATCCTTAGAATCCCCATTAGGATCAGCACCACGATGGCCAGCAAAACCGCTCCAAGCAGACCAAAGAGAAACCATCCTATGATGAACGCCAGGACCGACCCGAGCCCGAGGGCTCCCCAATTCATTGATATTGCCATTTTGTGGTTCTCTTCAACTTCGTGTGGGTAAATGATTTCATTTAGGATAGTTTGGGAAGGCTCCCGCCCTCCCAAAATGATGCTTGAATGGTGATGACTCGCCGTTCATCGGACTACGCTGGATACCTAAAAACTAAAGCTAACTTATAGTAGATCAAATAAGAGATCTTCGAAATCTTTAATGTCATTCGATTCTAACAGAAATCGGTTTTTACCCATACAAAACCAAAGAGAGGCCATTTTGTTAACCTCTCTTTATCATTGGAGCTCTTAGTTTAAAACAGAGATGGTAGTGCCAAATTTCGATTCCTAGATGAAATTTGGGGGGATTCGATAAATGTGCGGTCAATGTACCTCCAACCAGGAAGACCGGCATTTGCCTCTCTATAACTTTGGGGGGTTAACTTTTTCCGGCTCTTCTCCTTTTAATGACCATTAATGTCCCGATGCCGATCGCTGACAGGATCAATCCTACAGCGATGGGGAGAAATAAGGTCGCCACGACAGACTCTTCTGCCTTGATCGTTTCAAGAGTTCCTAGGTTGACTCCTTCCGGTGGAACCTCTTTGATTATGGTCTCCGTCCGGATATTGTCTCCCGAAATTATCAAGGTATGATTGCCCGGAACGGCATTCAGATCGAAGTTCCCCCCGGAATCGGTGATGTCGTAGATACCGTTTTCCAGTTCCACCTTGACATCGGACATTGGGTTTCCGGACGGATCTAATATTCGACCTGTAATGTTTGCCTTGTGCTCCTCAGTTCTCAAGGAGATCGGTATCGACAAGGCACCTTCACCAGCCCCGTTAAATGCCGATACCGCAAAATGATAGGGGGTGTCGAAGCCCAAGCCACTCACTGCCCAGGATGTTGTCCCAGCAGGTATCAGCCCTCCATAGATGGTATTCGCCGAGACCGGTCCATAGTAGATATAATAGCCTGACAAATTGGAGGTGCCAGTATAGACTGGGGGGCTCCACTGGAGCATCACCTGTCTTTCGCGGCTAACGCCTGTCAGGCTGAGTGGCATAGTCGGTACATCTTCAACGCTAGGCGCAACAGCCCTCGCCTCGCTGGGGGGGCCCAACCCGGCTGAGTTGTGAGCCCTTACATAGAATTGATAGGATCGTCCCGGCAACAGGTCATTGACCGATGCTGTTGTGGTTGTCACGTGATCGATATCGACCCCGTCCCGGTATATGACGTAGTGGTCGATATTTGCACCAGTCCTGACCGGCGGGACCCAATTCAGGGTCACCCGGAATTCCCCCGGCGTCCCCGTCAGGTCGGTCGGCGCCTCTGGCAGTGCATCAGCTAAGGTGATCATTAGCGAGAAAGCGTCATAACTACCACCGTATGATCTCTGGAAACCTGTTTCCGACACAGGGAAGTCCGTGGAGCTGGTGAAGCCGGCCACATGAGCCGTTCCTAGCCCGCTGATGTCGATAGCAAACCCTTCGCTCCATGCATGCCCTCCAAGGTATGAGGAGTTGAGCAAGGTCGTCCCGTTCGGGTCCAGTCTTAGGACGTACGCTTCAGTGGTTCCTGTCTTCTTATCACGGTAAGTGCCGTAGGTCGTCGGGAAGTCCATCGAGTTAGATGACCCCGTCATATATGCTGATCCGTTCGCATCCACCGTTACAGCGTATGCTTTGTCATACGCATTCCCTCCAATAAATGTAGAGTACAGCAGGTTAGAACCGAGCGGGTCCAACTTGAAAATGAAAGCGTCGAATACGCCTCCGAACCCGGTCTGGAATGAACCGGTCGTGATAGGGAAGTTGGACGAAAGGGTATGGCCGGCAACATAGACGTTACCCTGGTCATCGGCGAACAGCGCAGTAGCGTAGTCGTCAGTGCTGCCCCCGACCAATGTGGAGTAGAGCATGAAGGTGCCAGTCTGGTCGAGCTTCACCACGAAGATGTCGCCTATTCCCTCATTCTCGGTTTGGAAAGCTGTCAAACTGGTCGGGAAATTGGACGACCTGGAATATCCGGTAATGTAGATATTCCTCTGTGGGTCCAGGGCAACCGCCATTGCCTGGTCGTTCGCGTCGGTACCAATGTATGTGGAAAATGTCAGACCGGATCCAGTTGGGTTCAGCTTGAACACGAAGGCGTCCCCGCCATCATATTCATCGCCACCGCCGTATGTCCTCTGATAAGAGTTGGATGTGGTGGGGAAGTTGGACGAACTGGTGAACCCGGCGATGTAAGCGTTTCCGTCAGCATCGATCTTGATGCCTGACCCCTGCTCATGGCCGCTTCCCCCAACATATGTGGAATACTCCAATACGGAACCTGTCCTATCAAGTTTGAGCACGAACACATCATCATCAAGATTTGACGCTCCGGTTTTGGTCACCTGATAAGCACCGGCCGTGGTGGGAAAGTCCGTCGAGCCGGTGAACCCCGTTACATATGCGTTTCCTCGGGCGTCAATTGCGATACCGGCCCCATGGTCGTTGCCACTTCCTCCGATGAACGTCGAATACAGGACGTTAGAACCCGTCTGGTCTAGCTTGAGCACGAACACGTTGGCGAGATTGTTGACACTTGGAACGGCCGAATTCTGGAAGGTGCAGGAGGTCGTTGGAAAGTTGATCGAGTAGGTCATTCCGGTAACATAAGCGCACCCTTCCCTGTCCACTACGAGCCCGGCAGCCCGGTCGTTACCGCTCCCTCCGATGTATGTCGAATACACCAATGGATCGATGGTGATGCTCCTGTTCCTGTCATACCCGCTGGTCATGAAGCCATAGGCCGATCCTTGTACGGCATAGGAGACTGGAATGTCGGTTCCGTCATCATCGTATTCTGCCGTTGGAACGCCATCGTTGATGGAGATTCCGGAATCCAGGTCCAAAACGAGCGCTCCATCTACATGGTTCACGGTTGCCCCAGATACTACGAAAGAGACCGCATCCATGGCCGCATTCGCGGACAACCTTACATCGTACTTCAGACCCGAACCATCAAAATGGTATGACACGTCAACTCCGGGCCATACCTCACTGTATACTATCTGTGCATAGCTGGAGATTTCCGTACGCCATTCACTCTCTTTCCCGATGAAGAAGTTAGTGCGGAACGGCGCCTTGTCCAGGCCTACAGGTATCGAAACGGCATCTTGGAAAGCGATCTCCACCACATGCATGTCCTCACTGTCAGAAGAGATCTCGCAGACCGGACCGCGGTTCGTAAACCAAACCCCGCCGAAGCTGGTCTCCGCCCTGAAATAGAATTCAGAAGGCCACTGTCCTAGGTTCTCCGTGAAATGTATGGTTGAATAGTCAAAACTAACGCCACCTTGATTCGGGTCCGATATGGATAGGGGAGTGTCATGCTCAGTGCGGATGGGCCTATCCGAAACAAAGGGTGCCGAAACTGCCAGTAAGAACATCAGGGCGGACATGACCAGGATTAGTATTTTCGGTTTCAGCATCCCCGCGCCTCGGTCATTCGACGGTGACGTGGAGCACGCCCTATCCGCCTTCTGATGGCTATTCGATTCTCTAGTTGAAATTTGTTTGTCTCAAATTGTGCTGAGCACACCCAAGTAATAGCATCAGTTACCTACTTGTCCAATCCGGTCAGTTGACACTTGTCTCACACAGGACTCTGGCAGCGGTCTTGGCCTATACACTGCTGATGAATTTCCAAACCATGCTCGAGAAGGCCTTCACTTCACAACTATCCCCGTTCGGCCTTCTCATTGTTTGGCCAAGGGCGACCCAGGTGCACTCAGCCCCCAAGCCAATGCCGTCTCCCGGTCAATTTCCATAAGTTGTGCCATTGTTGGGACTTATCCTCCCTGCGGCCCCTGATTGTATGCGTCACCGGAAGGACTCTGAGCGAGATAGCCAGAGTTCTATTCATTGACCGACTGCCTAGGGTCAGTAAGATCTTGAAATTTTGGTCAAATTCTGCCTATCTGGATGATTCTTCTGATGAATCGGTCCACGAAAGGATAGTTCTTTAAATGGTCAACGTCAAAGCCCACCTTGGAAATGAAGATGAAAAAGAACATGATCGCCCTAATCCTAGTAGGGGCGATTATCACGGCATTTGCCGTGATCGCTCCTGTTTTAGGTTCGCCCGGAGGTATTGGCAATAAGGACCTCCAAGCAAACAGTTGCTCTGTCCACGATATCGTGGGCTCAGACATCATCACGATGTCGGCCTCAAAACTGAATCCGACGCCAGGGGAGCAGATCACGATCACAGTTTCAGTCTCTGGGAGCCAAGGCAGCGGGGCTGAGCTTGGCGTGTCGTTGCTCACGGCCTTGAGCGGTTCCACCGGAACGTTACCCTCTGACAAGGGCTGGACCATCGTCTCCGACCCATCGGGCACGACGTACAACTACAATGAGAAAGCGTACAGTGGCAGCGCGACATTCACCTGGACGCTGAACGTTCCGGCGTCAGCTGGAAGCTACAATATGTATGCAAGGGCTTACATGGGTCCTTCGATCTACTACAAGGACGCGACCCAGGGCCTGACGTTCACCGTGGGAACTACCACAGTGGCGGCTCCGACGGTCCTGATCACCGCGCCTGCCAGTTCGGCCACGGTCCGAGGCTCCTTCTCCGTGATAGCCACGGCCACACCTGGCGCAGGTGCATCGGTCACATCGGTAATACTTCGCGTTGATGGAACGATGATCGGAACCCTGACGGCAGCACCGTACTCCTGGATCGTGGATTCCACGAAATACGTGAATGGGGCTCATACGATCAACGTGACTGCAGTGGACAATGTTAACAGGAACGGATACGCGCAACAGAAGGTGACCATCAACAATCTCGTAACGACACCATCTGATACGCCTGCCCCGATCGTGACGATAACGAATCCGATCAACGGCACTGTGATCTCCGGAAAGGTGAACGTGTCTGCTAACATCACGGCTTCTGTTTCCATCGCCAACCTAACCCTGAACCTGGACGGTGTGATCGTCTCAACTCTGTCCAAGGCGCCGTTCGTATGGCAAGCGGACTCAGAGGTGCTTTCAGCCGGCACGCACGTCCTACAGGTCGACGCATTCGACACACTGGGGGTCCTCGGCACTGCCCAATCTATGTTCGAGGTGCGGGCTGGTCCGGTAACTATAGACATGGTCGTGCCCCCCACAAACAGCGGGATCGTGTATCTGACCCCGACGATCAAGACCACTGACACGATCAGCCATGTTCTGTACTTCCTGGACGGGGTCCTCGCGGGCAACGTCACCAGCGCACCCTACGCATACTCTCTGGATACCACGGCGGTCCCGGACGGTTCGCATGGTTTGAACATCACTGCTGTGACCGCATCCGGGGTAAAGTGGTTCGAGGAGTTCGCTTTCGACACGCTCAACAACCTGGAAGGGACTGCTTCAGGAAATGGGGGTTCAACCCAGTTCGTGCTGACCGGCATCGACCTGTTGATCATGCAGGCACTGCTGGTGGTCCTGGTGCTAGGGATAGTCCTAAAGGTCGGAGGCAGGAAGAAAGGGCCTGATGGAGGTTGCAAGAACGAGAACGAAAAGTAGTCTTCGACCGATGGAAAGGGGGGTCTCCATCTCCAGCCTTCTTTTTTTTATCCATTCCCTTTCATGCTCTGAAAAGACAGGATGTAGCCCCATAATCGTCCCGTCATCTGCAAACTCTTAAGATGGAATAGTGGGATTGGTCGACAATGGTAAACATTTATTTCGTCGGCACCGCCGGGAGCGGCAAGAGCTCCCTGGTCTACGCATTCCAGCAGTGGATGACCTTGGAAGGGCTCGACTGCATCACCATCAATCTCGATCCTGGCGCCGAGTTCATCCCTTACGAACCGGACATTGACATCCGGGACTGGGTCAAGGTGAGCGAGGTCATGGAGGACTATGGACTGGGACCGAACGGCGCCCAGATCGTGTGCGCCGACCTGATGGCATTGCATGTCAAGGAACTGGTGGCGGCCGTCGACGGATTCAAGACCCCTTACGTGTTGATCGACACACCCGGGCAGATCGAGCTTTTTGCGTTCAGGCAGAGCAGCCAGGTCATCATCGAACAACTAGGTCAGGACGATTCGTTCCTAGTATTCCTCTCCGATCCCCTATTGGTTAAGACACCGTCTGGTTTCGTATCGTCTCTCATGCTCTGCGCCACTACGCATTTCAGGTTCGCGATCCCGTTCGTCAACGTGCTGGCGAAATCCGATATGCTGAACGAGGAGGACCTCGAACGGGTCCTGGAATGGTCTAGGGAGCCAGAATCACTGAATGCCGTCCTGATGGACGATGAGGCCCATTCGCGGGTGCCTCTCTCGCTGGAATTGTTCAAGGCGATGGAAAGCATCGGAATGTACCGGACCATAACACCGGTCTCCGCCGAACAGCAGGAAGGGATGGAGGATATCTACAACGCCATCCAGCAGTCATTTCAGGGGGGAGAGGATTTGAGAAGCGACTGAACGGAACGTTCAAGCGCCCATCTGGTTCAAAAGCTCGTCGATCTCCGCTATGACCACCTTTGCGCCAAGTCATAGCAGGGTTCTGGTCGTTTCGAGACCGATTCCCCTGCCGGCCCCGGTCACTATCGCGATGTCGGCCGCCAGAGCATCCCTTGTCAGATTGCTTGTCTCAATCAGCATGTTTGGACCTGAAGATGGAACCATATTGTGGGTGAATATGATTTCGAGACAGCGGGTCGTACTCTGATCATTCGGAGGTTACTACCGCCGGTAATTGCCTTTAAAATCTAGCTGCTCCGTACACTCTTTTATGCCCAATACAATCCTGACCTGTCCACAATGCGGCTCGTCCGATCTGTACTACGAGAACGCAATGATAACAGGCATCATCTATCATTGCAAGAATTGCGATTACATCGGGCCGGTCGTACTGGAGAGAGATATGACGGATGAAGAGATGGCCGCGATGAATGAACCAAAGGGCAGAAGAAGTAAGAAATCCTAAAGGCTGTGCCACCCATTTTACTGTTTTTTAAAAATCTTACTTATGCCAATTGCACAGTCAACATCACCATTCCGTGATGATCTAGCGCTTGCACCTTCGTGCAATATCTGAAAAAAGAAAAGGGAGTTTAGGAAAGGATTATTAAGCGAACATCGCCCCGGTCTCAGATCCCTTGATCTCGTCGGTCTCCAGGACCTTGGCAATGGCCCTCTCGAAGTCGCCTCCCGTGACATAGTCGCGGTTGTCCCGGATGGCGAACATGCCGGCCTCTGTGCATATGGCTCGAATGTCGGCCCCGGTGGCGAACTCAGCCTTGGCCGCAAGTTCGATGGCGACAACGGTATCGTCGACGTTCATCTTCTTCATCTGGATCTTGAAGATGGCCAGCCTGCCTTCGTAGTTCGGGATCGGTATCTCGATGATACGGTCGAAACGCCCGGGCCTGAGCAGAGCCTCATCCAGAATATCCGGACGGTTTGTCGCTCCGATGATTTTTACATCGGCGAGCGGGTTGAACCCGTCCAGTTCGGCAAGCAGCTGCATCAGGGTGCGCTGAACCTCTCGATCGCCGGATGTGGCGACATCGAGGCGCTTCGCACCGATCGAATCAAGCTCGTCGATGAACACGATGGACGGAGCCTTGTCCTTGGCCAGCTCGAACAGCTCACGGACCAGGCGGGCGCCTTCTCCAATGTATTTCTGGACCAGCTCCGAGCCTACCATGCGTATGAAAGTGGCGTTCGTCTGGTGCGCTACGGCCTTGGCCAGTAGGGTCTTGCCGGTACCTGGAGGTCCGACCAGGAGAACGCCCTTTGGCGGCTCTATGCCAACCCTCTTGTACAGTTCCGGCCTCAGGAGCGGGTCTTCTACCGCCTCCCTGATCTCGACGATCTGCTCTTCAAGGCCGCCAACATCGTCGTAGGATATGGTCGGCTTGTCGATGATCTCAGCTCCAATGACGATCGGGTCCAGTGAGGAGGGCAGGACAGACATGACGGCTAGCGTCTGCTTGTTCAGTGCAACCCTGGCACCCACGGTGATCTCGTCGGTCGGGACATATTCTGAAGTAGTTACGATAAAATCGGGACCGGTCGAACTCTTCACGATGACCCTTCCGTCGGCGAGCACATCCTTGATGTTGCCGATGATCAACGGAGGGGACTTCAGCCGCTCCAGTTCGGAACGCATGCGCTTCAGTTCCTTCTGAAGCCGGAATAGCTCGCTCTCCACGTATCTCTTTTCGCCTTCTACCCTCCTTACCTCCTCTAGAAGTTCGGAGTTCTGGCGTTCGACCATCTCCATCTTATCCTTTGTTTCCTTGGAGATATAGTCGTCGAGCTGTTCATCACCCAATCTTGACACCTCGTTCTCTCATATAAAAGCGCTAGATATATGACAGTTTCGTGCCGATTCCCATATCTGAACGAAGGAGGTCCAGAATAGGCCAGTGCCCATTTTTAGGCTTAATGCCGCCCTTCTCATGTACGTACGGCTAAAGGAGAACATTAAATCGAGGAAGGTCATTTGTGCTCCGATTGACATGATCTGCGAACTCTGTGGCAAGGAAACGGACAGATTATTCACTGTCCAGATAGAGAGCACCATTCTCAAGGTCTGCAAGGACTGTTCCAAGTTCGGAGATCAGGCTAAGGCCGGGGGAAAGGAACCGGCCAACAAACTGGTCATCGAGAACCGTCTGCAGAACCGTGAAAGGCGCATGAAGACAAAGGATGTCTACGAACAGCAGGAGGAGACCATAGAGCTGTTGGTCGACTACCCCAAGAAGATAAAGGATACGCGGGAAGCCCTTGGCTGGAAACAGGAGGAGCTTGCCACCAAGATGGGGGAGAGGCTGAGCATCATCAACAAGCTGGAACGCGGTGATATGCGCCCCGACGACGCACTTATCCATAAAGTGGAAAAGGCGCTAGGGATCAAGATCACCGAAAGGGTAGCGGTGATCAAACCGGAAAAGACCGCGGTAGCCAAGGGCGGGATGTCTCTCTCGGACTTCATCAAGAAAGAGTGACCTGCCTGAGGAAGCGGTGGGGGCCGGGAATTTCGGCTTCCCCGATTCCATTTTAAATCCTTCCGAAATATTGATTGAGATTTCAAAAAAATAGAATGAAGGGGTTTAATCAGGGCTTAACTCTTGTCTGCTGTTGCGCTCACCTCGTTCGAAGCGACCCCTTCCCCGGCCGAGTTAACCGCTCTTACCACATAATAGTAGGAAGTTCCTGCAATCACGGTCTGATCAGTGAACGTCCGAGCAGCTCCAGGCACTGTCCCTATTGGTGTCGTGCCTTCCGCTCCCGCCTTTGTCCCTCTATAGATGCGATATTCGGTTATGCCTCCGCCGACGTTCGTTGGTGTGCTCCAGTTCAATTGGATCTTGCCCGCACTGGTGAGCGCGGTAAGTCCGACCGGTGCACTGGCCATCGGCTTCTTTCTTCTCATCATCAACAAGGCTGCCAGGATGATGATCACGATGATGGCCACAATCGCTATCCCCGCGTACAACGCGGTGTTGTCAGTGGTGGTCGCAGCAGGTGCGTTGGGCACGGCGGTGACCTGGGTCGATGCGATGCTGCTTCCGTTCGCGTTGTTAGCGACTATCGCATATCCATAGCTGTGGGAAGTATCCACGTTCGTGTCGGTGAAGGTCCTGGTATTCGCCGTGGTGTTGCCTAATAAGGTCAACTGGGAGCCATTCACCGAACGGAAGATCTGATAACCAGATATCGCCGAGGCTCCGATGGAGTCTGGCGCATCCCACGTCACCACTATCTGGCCGGCTCCCGGTGTAGCGACCACGTTCTTGGGGGTGGTCGGGACAGATGGATTGATCACGGTCGCAGTCACCTCATTCGATGGATCGCTCGTCCCGTTCTCATTCACCGCCTTAACCACATAGTAGTACGGTACACCCGCGGGGAGTGGAGTGTCATTGTAGTTCAATGTCGTTCCAGATAGGTTAGCGACCGGAGTCACAGCCCCGGAAGCAGACACGCCCCGATAGACTCTGTAGGCGGAGATGCCGGCTCCCACCGTGGTCGGTGCGGTCCAGTTAAGCAGAATGTTATTGCTTCCCGCTACTGCTGTTAGACCCCGGGGTGGAGTTGGTACGCCTACCACGGTTACCGCCATCGCGCTCGCTTCGTTCGAATCCGGTCCGACACCGGCCGCGTTGACCGCCCTGACCTTGTAATAGTACAAGGTACCGGCCACGACGTTCGTATCGATGTAAGTACGAGTGCTTGCCGTCACGGTTGCGTTCGGCGTCGTACCTTCCCCGTCCGCGGTCAGACTCCTGAACACGCGGTATTCAGTAAGGCCCGTGCCAACGCTCGATGGGGCGCTCCAGTTCAGTTGGATCTGGCCTGCGCTGGCGAAGGCCGTAAGGCCAAGGGGTGCGGTTGGAGCGGTTGGAACCGGCGTCATTCCGGATACCTCGTTCGAATCCGGTCCGGAGCCGATTAAGTTGACCGCCTTCACCTTATAATAGTAGGTCTGGCCCGCGGTCACTGTCGTGTCGTCATAGGTCAGCGTCGATCCTGACACTGACTTATAAACCGTCGTTCCCTCGCCATCTGGCGTGGTCCCCCTGAATATCGAATAGTTCAGGATGCCGGTACCGACGGTCGTCGGGGCGCTCCAGGACAACCGTATGAAACTGGTTCCATTGACGGCGGGAAGGAGGTTCGGGGCGCTCGGGACAACATCGGTCGTTGTCGTCGTGGCCTGAGCAATGTTAGAATGTACAAGCGTACCTCCATAGTTGTTCATGACATCGACATAATACTGATAGGATATTCCCGATTCAAGGGAAGTGTCGACAAAAGTCTGTTGCCCAAGTCCAGCGACCATCGAACCGGCATAATTCCATGCCGTCCCGTTGAAACGAAGGACCGTATACTCCAGCAGGTTGGCAGTTCCCTGATAGGTCGGTTTGTTCCACGTCAAGGTCACCTGACCACTGCCACCTGTAGCTGTAAGATCCGATACTGGATCAGGAACATCGCCAGTTGAGCTGGCAAAAGACATGGCCTCGTTCGAGTGAGGGCTCTCCCCAAACAGATTCCTGACGGTCACATAGTAGTAGTGGTTGACATCGTCCAAGGCGCTGGCATCAGACACCATCAGCGTGGATGGAGCGGACAACGATGAACCGATATAACTCTCATTCATTATCGGGACCGCTGCCTCAGCCCCTGTGCTGTCGCCACGGTAGATCGAGTAGCCGATTATGACGTCTGTGCTGGATGCCAGGTTAGCATAGAGGCCAACCCCAGATGAATCGGGTGTGGCGATCAGATTCATCGGGGCAGAAGGCACGGACCCAACATAAGGCGTCGCGCTCACCTGTTCGGAGAACAGGTAGACCCCACTGAGATTCTCCCTCACCGTGTAGAAGTACTGCGCTCCGTTTGTTGTCGAATTGTCATACCAGTACTCGTGCAAGGCCCCGGAGAAACTAATCACTATATCGCCTCTGACTCCAGCGGTCGTTGACCTATATATGTCATATCCGGTGGCATTATAGGACGAGGACCAGGCCACTACAACCTGACCATTTCCAGGATAGGCGTCAATGAACGGAGGGAACGCGTTATAGATGGGTGTGGCGTTCGCGATATTCGACGGGAGGCTCGATTGGGTCAGAGTGTTCGAAACGACCCGATAATAGTACTTGTTGCCATTTATTGCCGTCATGTCGCTGAAGATCGGGAAATAGAAGAAGGTCGTGGTCGACTCTCCGATGAAGGCGAAGGGCCCTGCTTCAGAATCAGAGCGCCACACCGTGTAGTTGATCAATCCATGCGAGGAAGGATTGGCAGGGTTATCCCATATCAAGAACACACTGTTGTTAGAACCTAGCGCGGTCAGGTTCTCAGGACTTCCCGGAATATCTCCGGTTCCTCCCATAAAGAAATTCACGATCGTGGAATTCGCCTCTCCCCAGGTGCTGCTTATCGCCCGCACAGTATAATTATAGGTGGCGCCTGGTAGGACAAAGGTATCATCAAGATAACCATTCGCCGTGGGCGGCAAGATCGTTATGTCCGGGAAACCGAAGAGACCGGGGCTGTAGACGTAGATGTAGCGGATAGGATTGCTACCAGCCGTAGTCGGGCTGGTCCAATTCAGCTGGACGGAGTATACGTTGTTCACCGCCACCAGGTTCTGGACCGCTCCCGGAGGCGTAGCGCTAGCGACCGGGGTCACCGATGCTACGTTCGAAACCGGACCTGCACCAGCATCGCTGTCGGCGGTTATCCTGTAGTAATATTGAACTCCATTCATGACAGTGGTGTCATTATAAGGGAATGAGTAACCGATTTGAACGGTGTCAAGCACGACGAAGTCCACTGCACTCGAGGTGGCGTTCCGATAGATGGTGTAGTTCTTTATCAGATCGCTGCCCTGATCTGCGGGATGTTCCCACCAGAGCCAGACAAATGCGTTGCCGGCATCGGCCACTAAATTGAGCGGCGCTGTTGGAACGGCGGGCGTCGCGCTCAGCGCCAATCCATCATTAACATAGCTCGATGCACTGGCCCCATCTGTTAGGACTACAGTGCATGATAATAACATCATCATTGCAAGAACGACTGCCATACTTTTATTTGAAAATCTCATGCGTAATCTAATAAGAAACCCTCCTAGCTCCCCCTCATGGAATCTCCAATCAGGGTCGATTATCATTTAACCGCATCTGATTTAATGAATTGCCTTTTGTTAATTATTGCAATAATTTTTACATTTAATGACATTTCTGCGTAAAATCTTCTGTTGTTTCAATCATTCATGGAACACAGAGCAATTTGAACGAATCAAACGGTCTTTGTTTTAAACCGAGCCAATTCCCACATTTGTGAGAATTGAAGGAGGATTAAAAATATCCGCTGCAATCCCTCCTTCGAATCAAGAGCATGTATCTAGCCTGACCTTGACAGTTGATTGAGCGAATTTCCACTGATTTTGGAATTTGACAGGAGATTTTTGAGGTTCGTTATCTCCTCAAAATCGCCCGTTTTCGGGCGATTTTCCTAGGTCGGATCGATGTATTCAGCCAAAATGGCCTTGTTAATCGGGTTGAAGTTCGAGTAGAACTTCCTTTTCACTCCGTTTCCCGCCGAAACCAGTGTAAGTGTCAAATTTTTCAGAGCGGCGATGATGAATTTCGTTGACATCCGTTTGACTGGCTTAACGAAATGACGTGTCAAACTGATCATCACTTGGGCTATGAAGCCGATCAAAAGGACGCCGTGCACGGCGTCCTCCGACCAGACACGGACCGGTTTGACCTCGATCTCGCTCTTCAACGAATGGAAGAGCTTTTCAATCGCATCCTTGGCCCGGTAGATCCTCAGCGCCTCCGATGCTGGCATATCCCGGTTGGAGGTGAGGCAGAAACAGCCTTCCCTGCCGGTGACGACCTCTTTGAGGAGGAGGCGGAGCGCCTCCGCCTCCGGCAGGTCGGTCAGCCTGGTTTGGTAGTCATACTTGACGTCGACCAGCGGATTGTTAATGCAGAAACGCTTCGGCAGCCTTCGGCCACGATCCAGGCTATCCTGGATCGCCTTGGCCTCCGCCAGCAGGCGTTCCGCCTGCCTGAGGCAGGACCTCAGATGGTCCTTCCTCAGCTTCTCGGAGAAGAAGTAATAGTTGACCCGGCTGGGGAAGGTCTTCTTCAGGGCATAGATGCCTGAATCGGCATCTATGCACTCCCAGGTAGTCTTGGAGAATTTTTCGAAGTACTGGTCATCGCTCTTGTTGAGCTTCTTGGCGGTCAGATAATCATTGCCGTCCAGCTCGATCCGCTCCAGGTTCTCCTTGTCGTTCGCTCCCCTGTCGAACACGACCAGGGAGCCCGGGTCAAGGAGGTGACGGACCTGGCCATAGGTCGATCTCATGTGGACCTGGTCGTTGACGTTGCCGGCCTCGACGGTTAAACCAATGGGAACATCATAGGGCGGCGCCAGCATGACCGCCCCGAGCGTCAGCTGGCGCTCGCCCGGCTGATGGTCTCGCGAATAGCCATACCTGGCCAGGTCGGACATGTCGCCATACATCACGATCGAGGTCCAGTCCAGCAGAATATCCGTCGGTGGATGTCCCAACAGCTCCAGGACGCGGTCCTGGAGCTTCTGGATGATCCTCTCTCGGTTGTGACCCAGGGTTTCCACGGAACGGTAAAGTGTCTTCTCATTGAATGACTTCAATTCGTATTGCTCCAGCATCTCCGGCTGGTTCAACCATTCGCTGGCCTGCAGCACGCTGAAGTTGTCACCCATTTTATATGCCAGCAAACCACGCACGAGGGCATCCAGCGGGATGCCCTTGGTCTTGAGCGGTCCGATGACATCGCTCAAACCCAGTCGTTCGTAGAGATCGTCCACCATCAGACTCGGTCCGATGGGAAAAGATTTATTCTCGTTCGGAGTAAGCTGAGATGTCCTCAGCTTTCTTTGTTTCGACACAATTCAATGCTAAGTTGAGGACACTTTTTATTGTTATCGAATCGGTCCATTTCTTCAGAACCTCCAGTCACTAAGATCGAATGAAAAACATCAGAAATTGACCGGGTCATGTGTCGAAGTTAGGATCTCGCTTTCATAGATCCTGAAGGAATTCTTCCTGCCGTCTTTCGAGCCCACCAGGAAGGCGTAGGCGAGGCGCTCACATTTTTCATCATCTATTTCAGCGCCATCCAAGCCACGAATCCGTTCTTGCTCCAGAAACGGGCTGTCTGACGGAAGCCAGCGGTCTTCAGGGAGTTCTCCCAGGATTCTGCCTCCCTCGAGCTTTTGACCTTCTCGACAAGAATGAACGCCCCGCCCCTATCCAAGTATTTCCGAATCTTCGCCAATACTTCTTCCTGGCGGATGGGTTCGAGGCTTCCCAACTTGTTGACCGAGATGGTCAGTCGTGATGATGTCTCAGGGAACCGCTCTTCCAGATCTAGGTTGGCTATCTCAACGATTCCCAAACGGACGCGCATTCGGAACCTATCCAGGCATGAGTAAGCTTCCTCATCATCATTCGTGATGCCTATGAAGTGGCCAAGATCTTCGAAGTTTTGCACGAACGGTGATAACCATGACCCATCAATGCAATTCAGGTCAACGACACGGGAACGGGGGGTAACAAACGGCGCCCCAATCTCGAATATGGATCTCTGGAGGGAGTAATATTCGGACGAACCTATGTGTATTGTGGCATCTTCGGTGGCTACATGCCCGCTGATGTGCGAGGGCATTGACGATTTTTCGCTCAGGGCTAGGTTCGCTTCGGCCATTTGTCTACCTCCTTTTTCTTTGTACGGGTATCCGTGCTATGACATGACATAGCACTCACGTTATTTATTCTTTTTTGTAACACGGGTATGCTCAGAAATAAAAATAAGGGTGAGCCAGCAAGAGGTTATTACTACTGAAATCGGGTAACTTCCTTTAGGATTTCATAATTTCATCCTTCGCTTCCTTGAGGTACTTGGCGATATCGATGCCGTTGTCCCGTGCCACCGCAAGTGCCGCAACAATCGATTCCGTACCTAACTTTTCCTGCACTTTGTTTATCCTCGCGACGACATCGTTCCGTTTCAGGCCGGATGCTTTCGAGATATCATCCACAAGTCGAGCAAATAGAGATTGTGGCACGGGCGTGCTGGCCGGTACTGGTTTCTGCACGCTCGATGCGGCAGTCTGGTCCTTGACCAGCAGAGTGACTGGGGCGGATGGCGCAGGTAATGGGGCGCTTGCTTTGGGTGGAATTACTTGGGCCGCAGACGCTATGTCAGAATTCAGTTCTGACAGGATCGCCTCGGTCGGCTTGTAATTCATCGGCACTTCAAACTCGCGATAGTCAAATGTGGGCTTCACCATTCCTTCCTGCTTGGTCAGAAATCCTTTGGCCAACCCCGCATCCATGACTTGTTGGGCCTTGCTGGCATCCAATTTGAATCCGCCTTTGGAATCGGCCCATCGAAAATTCATCGCAATAGCTAGGACGAACTCTCTTTCTGACATAACGTTCTTGCCGCCGCGTTTGAAGACGACCGCTATGGTCTTTTCGAGTTCGCCCATGATATCCTCAGATTTCCGAACAATGGATTTCGCTTATATGATTATCGACAGAGATATCCGCTGCTAAACGGCTCGATCCGCAAGATTATCTCATTTACCATAGTGATATTGTTGTCCGCATGAGATAAATAAGGCGATTTCTAATCGGCCGCAGACACATAAATCGATTTTTCACAAACATGGAAGGACTAGATGTTTACTGATCATAACGTTTCTGGATCGAACCAAAAAGGATTGCTGGATGCCTTTAATTCTGCAGTACTTCTAATCGACCCGAAGGGTTTTCGGATAATCGAGGCCAATCAACAAGCCCGCGAGCTGTTAGGGGTTCCAATCGGGGACATGGAGGGCAAGGCGACGAAGACAGAAATATTCTCATCATTACCGATAGGCGCGATCGAGAACCTAGATGACCTAATATCGAAAGGTGAGGGGTCTGTGGTGGTCCAAGTTAGAAGCGAGGGGGCGGTCATGCCCTACTTGGTCGAGGCCCGGTCATTCATCGATGGGAATAGCGAGAGAATGATTCTGACCCTTCGCAAGGTGGATGACCTAGGGAAGAAGCAGCTAGAACTAGACCGAGTAAGGAAGGAACATAACGCTTTGATGGAGACCATCACTGAAATGGTCTTCACTGTCGATAGGTCCGGGACCATAGTCTCGGTCAACCGGGCCGTTCGAGGTCTGGGCTTCAAGGAAGATGAGTTCATCGGGGCGAAGATATCATCGTTCGTCACGGCCGGCTACAGAGAAGCGGTCTCAGAGATTATCCACACCATATTCACCGGAGGATCGGTAGAGCAATCCTATTCCATCGAAGTAATGGCAAAGGATGGTGAACTCCATCTCCTGAGGGTAAAAGCGAGGTTGGTGATAGTGGACGGCGTACCGGCGTTAGTCCAATGCATCGCCCGGGACATAACTCCCCTGGTGGAAGCCGACAAGGCCCTTGGAGAGAGCCTTTGGCAGTATAGGAGCCTCTTCGAGAACGCCCACGTTGCCATGTGGGAGGTAGAGGCTTTTGAGGCATTGGCATTTGCACGGGATACCGAAAGGGAGACATGCGCCAGCATCCAAGAGGCGATCGCAAGTGATCCCATCATTGTGACGAAATTCATGGACAAGCTGCGTTTCATCGATGTCAACCATGAATGTCTGGACCTGTTCCATGCAAGCAGCAGGGATGAGCTATATCAGGGGAGGAATCTGATATTCCCGGACGATTCCCTGCCGACTATCTCCGCCATGATCGGGTCGATGCTGGTGGGAAATTCCGGAACGTCGGGTGAGTGCGTGGTCAGGACTCTCGACGGGAAGGAACGGTCGGTCATGCTCAGATGGGGCAGTTTGCAGAGCCAGATCAACGGCCACCGCCGGATGTTGCTGTCCTTCTTAGATACTACGGACAAGATGATGGCCTTCAAACAGCTGGAGTCGGAAAAGCACTTCGTCGACGCCATCATAGACTTCGCCGAGACATTGATAATTGGGATGGACATGGAAGGCACGATAACAATTTTCAATCGCAAAGCGGAGCAGTCGACAGGCTTCACGAGGGAGGAGGTCTTGGGAAGGAACTACTTTGCCCTCTTCGACACGGAGATGGACTCGGAAACCAGTAGGGAATGGCTGGAAGGGAGTGCCAAGAGCAAAGCATCTCTGGAGAGGATCAAGGTCCTGCCGGGCAGGATCGCAAGCCCACTCATATGGTGGCACAATACTGTGGTGGAAAGCGGGGATAGGCTGGTCATGATCGGCATCGGCGTAGATATTACCGAGCGGGTATCCCTGAACAATCGAATGGAAGACCTAAACAACTCTCTATTGCTGCTCAATCGTATCATGCGGCATGACATCATGAACGATCTGAGCGTCGCCCTCGGATCGATACAATTGTATGAGAAGAAGCGTGAGGATCGCTTCCTCGAGGCTGCCGCCCATTCCCTGACCAAGAGCGTTGACCTGATCCACGACATCTCCGACCTGGAACGCTTGCGGGAACCGACCAAATTGAGGTTGGTCAGGGTCAGAGACATGATCGACAGGGTGGTGGCGAAAAGGATTGGACAGAACATCACGATCAAAGTGAACGGTGAGGCCACTGCCATGGCCGACGAGACCCTCTCCTCCGTCCTGGACAATCTGGTCGGCAACGCCTTCATGCACGGTCACTCCGAGGTTGTGGACATCGATGTCGGGACGGAGGCGGGACAATGCATAATAAGGGTGGCCGATCATGGAACGGGTGTCCCCGAGGATATTAAGGAACGGATATTCGATGAAGGATTCAAGTTCGGGGAATCGGGAAATACCGGTTTCGGGCTGTATATAGTTAAGAAGACGATGGAGAGATACGGCGGCTCCGTCGTCGTGAAGGACAACAATCCCCATGGGGCGATCTTCGAGCTCAGGTTGATGCTCTCGCCACCCAGTTAGGCGTCCAGGTTTAATAAGAAACTTAGACCTTCTTCTTCATACTGGGTTCTGGCAGGGGTGCAATGGCTAATCGATCATCGACATTAGTGTTATATAGAAGAACAAACATTCCAAGGGCCGTACTAGCATAGCTAGGCGTTAGATTTCAGAACAGGGAGGTTTGTAAAATGTCAATGGGAAACACACCGATACTCATCCTAAAGGAGGGTACAAAGCGTGACAAGGGTAAGGACGCCCAGTACAACAACATCATGGCTGCCAGGGCCATCGCTGACGCGGTCCGGAGCACCCTTGGTCCCCGTGGTATGGACAAGATGCTCGTCGACACATTGGGCGACGTAGTAATCACCAACGACGGAGTAACCATCTTGAAGGAGATCGACGTCGATCACCCGGCCGCAAAGATGTTGGTCGAGGTCGCAAAGACCCAGGATGAGGAATGTGGGGACGGAACGACGACCGCAGTCATTCTCGCCGGAGAGCTGCTGAAGAAGGCCATCGACCTGATCGATGCCAACGTCCACCCGACGGTCATCACTCACGGATACAGGCTCGCAGCCTCCAAGGCTATGGAGGTCCTGGACGCTTCGGCCATCGAGCTAAAATATGACGACCGCGCAACGCTCATCAAGATCGCCCAGACCGCCATGATGTCAAAATCCGTGGTCGGATCGAAGGAACTGATGGCCAACGTTTCGGTCGACGCCGTAAGGAAGGTCGCCGAGAAGGTCGGTAAGAAGTGGGTCGTCGACATGGACAACATCCAGGTCGTCAAGAAGACCGGCGGCTCGATGGAAGACACCATCACCATCGACGGCATCATCGTCGACAAGGAGCCAGTCCACCCATCCATGCCGAAGCGCATCGAGAAGGCAAAGATAGCATTGCTCGACGCCGCCCTCGAGGTCAAGAAGACCGAGGTCGACGCCAAGATCGAGATCACCGACCCGAACCAGATGCAGGCATTCCTCGATGAGGAAGAGAACATGCTGAAGAAGATGGTCGAGAAGATCAAGAAGACCGGAGCAAATGCAGTATTCTGCCAGAAGGGCGTCGACGATCTGGTCCAGCACTACCTGGCCAAAGAAAAGATCTACGCCGTCAGGCGGGTCAAGAAGTCCGATATCGAGAAGCTCGCCAAGGCCACCGGCGCTAACGTCGTGACCAAGGTGGATGAGCTCGAAGCGGAAGACCTGGGATTCGCTGGTTTGATCGAGGTCAAGAAGATCCAGGACGACGAGATGTCGTTCATCACCGGCTGCAAGAACCCGAAGGCAGTGTCCGTACTGATCAGGGGCGGAACCGACCACGTCATAGCCGAGATCGAGAGGTCCCTGGACGACGCAATGAGCGTCGTCGCTGTGGCAATCGAGGAAGGCAGGATGCTCACTGGCGGCGGTTCGACCGCAGAAGAAGTGGCAATGAAGCTGAGGGCATACTCGGCATCGGTCGGCGGCAGGGAGCAGATCGCCATCGACGCATTCGCTTCCGCAATGGAAGTCGTGCCCACCGCACTTTCGGAGAACGCCGGTCTGGACCCGATCGACATTCTGATCGAGCTCAGGAAAGCCCACAAGAACGGCAAGGTCCACGCGGGCGTCAATGTCTTCACCGGACAAGTTGAAGATATGGTGAAGCTCAACGTGCTCGAGCCGTTCTGCGTCGGCAGGCAGGCCATTAACTCGGCCACAGATGCAGCCGTCATGATCCTAAGGATCGATGACGTCATCGCCTCCAAGGGCGGTCACGGCGGCGGCATGGGTGGAATGCCCGGCGGCATGGGTGGAATGGAAGGCCTCGGCGGAGAGGATTAAACAAACGATATAAGCGGGGGAGAACACCCCCGCCAAAAAACCATTTATGACCACGTTCTATAACACATGTTTCAAGGTGATTCAGGAATGAGCGATGGCGCTGAAGGGAGGGCCTTGAACAATAAGGCGAAATCCATGGAAATGACCGAGGATCAGGTCGAGATAGAGCAACTGCAACAGCAGGTAGTGGACTTGAGGGATGCACTGGACAAGCAGACCACCCAGACCCGCGAGTACCTCGATGCGGCCAGGCGGATAACGGCAGAGTTCGACAATTACCGCAAGAGGTCCGCCAAGGACCGGGAGGAGGTCGTCAAGTGCTCCAATGACAAGCTGATTGCCGAGCTGCTCATCGTCTATGACGACATGGAACGGGCGTTGACATCGAACGCTTCTGAGGAAGAGTTCCGTGAAGGTGTCAATCAGATACATCTTAACCTAGGGGCTCTACTGAAGTCATACGGACTCAGGGAGATACCCGCAAATGACAAGTTTGATCCGTCGTTGCACGAGGCCTTGTGCATCGGCGAAGGCGAGGAAGGTAAGGTCCTCGAGGTATACCAGAAAGGCTACTGCCTCGGTCCAAGGGTATTGAGGCATTCGAAAGTGAAGGTCGGCATGAAGCCGGAAAAGAACAATACAGAGTGAGGTGAAACAATATGGCTAAGATTATCGGGATAAATCTAGGAACCAGCAATTCGGCCGCCGCGGTAATGGAAGGCGGGAGGCCGACGATAATACCGAGCGCAGAGGGTACGAGCATCGGTGGGAAAGCATTCCCTTCATACGTCGCATTCACAAAGGACGGCCAACTGCTGGTCGGAGAACCGGCCAGACGCCAAGCGGTCACTAACCCAGAAGGCACCATCGCCGCCATCAAGAGGAAGATGGGCACGGACTACAAGGTAAATATCAGCGGCAAGGAGTATACCCCCCAGCAGATATCGGCATTCATCCTCCAGAAGATCAAGAGAGATGCCGAGGCATACCTCAACGACACCGTCACCAAGGCGGTCATCACAGTCCCGGCCTATTTCAACGACAACCAGAGGACGGCCACCAGGGACGCGGGCGCCATCGCTGGTCTGGATGTCATCAGGATCATCAACGAGCCGACGGCGGCAGCACTCGCTTATGGTCTGGACAAGCAGAACACCTCCCAGAAGATCATGGTCTTCGACCTCGGCGGCGGCACTCTCGATGTCACGATCATGGACTTCTCTGAAGGGGTCTTCGAGGTGGTATCGACCTCAGGTGACACCCAGTTGGGAGGTACCGACATGGACGAGATATTGATGAAGTTCGTCGTCCAGGAGTTCAAGAAGCAGTCTGGGGTGGACCTAACCGCGGACAAGATGGCCATGTGGCGCGTGAGGGAAGCTTGCGAGAAGGCCAAGATCGAGCTTTCGACCACCATGTCCACCGAGTTAAACCTGCCATTCATCTCCGCCGATGCCACCGGGCCGAAGCACCTTTCCCAGACCATAACCCGGGCGACACTGGAAGAGCTGATCAACCCGGTGGTCGAACGCTGCAAGGCTCCGGTCCAGAACGCTCTGAAGGATGCGCAGCTTACCCAGGATCAGATCGACAACGTCATACTGGTCGGAGGTCCGACCCGCATGCCACTGGTGCAGAAGTTCATCGAGAAGGTGGTAGGCAAGAAGATCCAGAGGGGCGTCGACCCGATGGAGTGCGTGGCCATGGGTGCCGCCATCCAGGCAGCCGTCCTATCCGGTGAGGTGAAGGACGTCCTGTTGCTGGACGTTACGCCTCTCTCTCTCGGCATCGAGACCCTTGGAGGGGTCTCGACCAAGCTGATCGAGAGGAACACCACCATCCCGACCCGTAAGTCGCAGGTGTTCTCCACCGCGGCGGACGGGCAGAACAGCGTGGAGATACATGTGCTGCAAGGGGAGAGGGAGATGGCCGCCAACAACACCTCGCTGGGTCGGTTCATGCTATCTGGAATTCCGCCTGCGCCGAGAGGGGTTCCGCAGATCGAGGTCACCTTCGATATCGATGCGAACGGCATCATCAATGTCAGCGCCAAGGACCTGGGGACGCAGAAGAAGACGGCCATCACCATTACCGCGTCGACCAAGCTGTCCAAGGATGAGATCGAGAAGATGGTGCATGACGCGGAGGCGTTCGCAGAGGACGATAAGAAGAATCGCGAGCGCGTCGATACCGTCAATCAGGCGGACAACCTCATCTACACCACCGAGCATGCCCTGCAGGAGCTAGGCGCTACCGCAACCAATGAGGAAAGGGTCAATGTGGAGAACGCGGTTGCCGACCTGAAGGGAGAGATCCCGAAGGGCGACACAGCTGCCATAAAGGCGAAGATGGAAGCATTATCCAAGATATTCTATGCCATATCAGCCCGCGTCTACCAGAACGTGCAGCGGGAGCAGCAGTCCGGCCAACAGGGCCAGCAGCCGGGGCAGCAGTCCGGTCAATCCAAGCAGAACGAGGATGGGACCATAGACGCTGAATACAAGATAGTCGATGAGGACGAGAAGAAACCCTAGGCAAGATGAGACCGCATGGCCGAAAAGAAAGATTACTACGAGACGCTAGGCGTCCCCAAGGACGCCGGCGCCGATGACATCAAGTCATCCTACCGCAAGCTAGCAAAGCAGTACCATCCGGACGTTACCAAGGAGGACTCGGTGCATGCCGAGGAGCGCTTCAAGGAGATATCCGAAGCGTACGAGGTATTGGCCGACCAGGAGAAGCGGAAGCTGTATGACAAGTACGGGCATGCAGGCGTCTCTGGCCAATTCTCCCAGGAAGGGAACTTCTCCTGGCAGGACTTCTCCCACAAGCAGGACCTGAACGACATCTTTGGCGACATGAACGGGTCGCCGTTCGGTAACATCTTCGAGGCATTCTTCGGCGGCGGTGGCCAGCAACGGGGGCCGCGCCAGGGCCAGCACCTCCGGATGGACATCGAGATCGACCTTGAGGACGCGGCCAATGGCGTGAAGCGGGAGATCACCGTACCCACCTCTGTCAAGTGCGACCAATGCAACGGTACCGGTTCCAAGGACGGCAAGAACCATACCTGCCAGACTTGCGGCGGCAAGGGACAGGTCCAGCGCGTCGTCAGGCAGGGCAACAGTCAGTTCGTAACGGTCGGGACATGCCCCAAGTGCGGCGGCAAGGGCACGCTGATCGAGCACCCCTGCCCGAAGTGCGATGGGGAAGGATATATCCGCAAGCCCCAAAAGATCGAGTTCGAGATACCGAAAGGGGTCGACACTGGTATGCGTCTCCGTGTTCCCGGTGCAGGCGAAAGGTCGCCCAACATGGGGCATCCTGGCGATCTATTCATCGTCATCCACGTGGCCGAGCACGAGATCTTCAAGCGCGATGGTGCGGACCTGCTGATAGAGCAGGAGATATCGTTCCCTGAAGCTGCGATAGGGGCGGAGATCGAGGTCCCCACGCTTTCTGGTGCTGCCAAGCTTACGATACCGCCAGGCACTCAGCCGGGTACCGATTTCAAGCTCAGGGGTGCCGGTCTGGACCGGATCGATTCGAGAGGCAAGGGCGATCAGTTTGTGCGTGTGCATCTTAAAGTGCCGAAGAAACTGAGCGCTGAGCAGAAGGAACTACTAAAGAAATTCTCCGAGCTCGATACCCAGAGGAAGAGCTTCTTCTCCCGCAAAAAGTAACGTCCAGTGCTAGCAGTTGTCATTGGAAAAGCATTAAACGTCTTTTAGTTTACCTCAACTCCGTTAGCGGTGCTGAGTATTATGCTATCCCTTCGGTTAGGCCGGTCGTTCGATGGTTTTGACCGTAGGGTTTGGGTGTTGTTCTATGGAAGGATCATCCAGGCGACCGGTTTCTCCATGGCGTTGCCGTTCCTGGCGCTTTACCTGAATGGTCAGCTCGGGGTCTCCATGACGGAGGTCGGACTGGTGCTTCTTGTCTCGTCCGCCATCGGCGCCACCGGCAACATCGTGGGCGGCGAGATTGCGGACAAGTTCGGCCGGAAGCGCATAATGGGCTTCGCGCTTGGCGGCCGGGCGGTAATGATGATATTGATAGCCGTGGTGATCGCATTCGTTTCTGGCTACCTGATCATAGCCGTCATGATCACCATCAGTTCCTTCATGGGATCGATGTTCGAACCGGCTAGTAACGCCATGGTCGCCGACATCGTCCCGGCGAACCGCAGGCTGGACGCTTACGGACTGCTCCGCATCGGAGCGAACTTGGGTTGGGCCATGGGTCCGATGATAGGTGGCCTGCTGTCCATGTTCTCGTTCTCCTTCCTGTTCATGCTCGGAGGCATCGCCACCGGTGTGGTGGCCGCGTTCCTGATGACGATGCTGAGTGAGTCCCGCATACCCGGCAAATCCCACGAGCGTTTCCGGATAAGGGATATGGTCAATATCACTCAGAACCGACAGTTCGCTGCATTCTGCATTATCTCCCTATTCCTGTTCATCATGTTCGGGCAGATGTCCTCGACGTTCGCGGTCTTTTCTGAGAAACAGGTTCACATCAGTCTCGCTGAGGTTGGTTACCTGTACGCGATCAATGGGATGCTTGTGGTGTTCCTCCAATTCCCCATAGCCCGGGTCATCAGCCGTTATCGGATGTGCACCGTCATTGCCGCCGGTTCGCTGTTCTACGCCATCGGGTATGGTCTGGTAGGCCTTGCCCCCGACTTCCTGTTCCTGGCGATTTGCATGTTCGTGATCACGATGGGTGAGATGATAGTATCTCCTTCTTCGATGAACCTGGTAGCCAACATGTCCCCGGAGAACGAACGGGGCCGTTACATGGGGTTCTACGGGTTATTCTCGTCCTATGGCTTTGCCGCCGGGCCATTCGTGGGCGGGGTGCTCATGGACAGGCTGATCGGATCCCCGATATTACTGTGGACATCGATCGGGATGTTCGGGATGGTGGCGATGGTGGGCTACCTCCTTCTCGGAAGGCACATGAGCGATAGTCTGAACTGCTCCAAGGTAGGCTGAGAAGATGCAAGTCTGGAATCACCATATTCGGCATCATTTGAGGGGGCACAAACTCATCGGAAGCGTAATGGGCGATGAGCTCAATAGTTTGAACGGAGGGCAGCATGGCGCTTAGGAAACGGTTCGGCGGCTTCGACCACAGGGTGTGGACGCTCTTCACGGCGCGTACCATCGACGGAGCTGGATTCTCCTTCATGTACCCATTCCTAGCAATCTACTTGCACTCCCAGCTGCACATTTCCATGTCGGTGGTGGGGTTGATCTTGCTCGTGGCGGCCGGCGCCGGAGCGGTGGGCAACCTGATCGGAGGAGAGATCGCGGATGCCTACGGACGGAAGCGGATAATGGCGGTCTCCATCGTTGCCCGGGGACTTGTCTTCGTGGTCATCGGCGCCTATATCGCCGGTGCCGTGGACCTGTACCTGCTCACGATCATGGTGGCGGTCAACTTCTTCCTAGGCTCGACGTTCGAGCCGGCAAACAACGCCATGGTGGCGGACATAGTGGAACCAGGCAGACGCCTGGAAGTGTATGGGCTGCTTCGTGTCGGGATGAACCTGGGCTGGATCATCGGTCCGATGGTGGGCGGGGTGCTGGCTACCATTTCCTATTCCCTGATATTCTACTGCAGTGCGATACTATGTTTCATCGCCGGGGTCATCATCCAGGTATGGATCGGTGAGTCCAGGCCGACGCCGGGTACCGAGAGCGCGTCGGGATGGAAGGGATCTTCGGCGATCTTCCGCAACGGCTCGTTCATCTTCTTCTGTGTCATGTGCCTGCTGGTTTTCATCATGGCCGGGCAGATGACCTCCACCTTCCCGGTCTATGCCAAGGACTCGGCCGGCCAGAACGAGCTCAATATCGGGATCATCTTCGGGTTAACGGCCGTCCTGGTCGTTGTGGCGCAGTTCCCCATAGCCCGCTATATCGGGAATTTCAGGACCTCCCACGTGATGGCTGCCGGGGCCATCGTCTACACCCTCGGTTTCATGTTCATTGGGCTGACCCACGACTTCTGGATGCTGACCCTAGCCATGAGCGTCATCATGGTCGGAGAGATGATTGTCTCGCCAGCTTCAATGAATCTTGTGGCCAGCATGTCGGCGGAGGCGACCCGGGGGCGATACATGGGGGTGTTCGGACTGTTCGCCAGCTTCGGCTGGTCCTCCGCTCCGTTCGTGGGCGGGGTGATGGTGGACGCGATACAGGACCAGGTCCTGTTCTGGATGGCTGTCGGGATCATCGGGGTGCTATCGGCCATTGGTTTCATGTTACTGACCAGAATGCTCACCTCTGGGATCGATGGAGCAGACACACGAAGAGTCCAGGACAAGAGTTAAATCGGTTCTACGACCGTAATTAGGGTGGATGAAGATAGAATCGGCCTGGTCACGGAGGATTTCCGTTTCTTCCACCTGATGGTCCGGTTGCTCAAAGAGAGGGAAGAACCATTCATCTCACTTGGCTTCAACGATCCGATACCAGATAATGTGGGTGTGATCATAACCTCCAATGCCGAGCGCGACCGGGTCCGTTTCGGCACCATTGTGTCCGATGGTGATCCGACCATCGCGTTCAAGGCAGCCCGGTCGCTGCTGCGCGGAAAGCGATTCACCAAGATAGTGGTAGGTATCGACCCGGGCAGAACGCCAGGCATGGCGGTGATCGGTGACGGCAGGATAATCGACACCGAGCTGGTCTATTGTCCCGAGGACGTAACCGAAACGCTCGCCCGGATGACCAGGAACCTGGACTTCGACACTATGTTGGTCCGTGTCGGGCATGGCGACCCAACCAATCGAAACCGTATCATTAACGCCGTCTGGCCATTGGCTGACGAGATCGAGATCGTGGACGAGTCGATGACCACCAAGCACACTGTGACGCCAGACATCGACGCCGCCATCATGATCGCCTTCACGTCAGGCGAGCGCTTGGAGGTCCAGCCGGAAGTGTGCCCAACGCCCGGTGAGGTCCGGGACATTAAACGTCTCAGCCGCATCGAATCCCGTGGACGGGTGACGATATCGACCGAACTAGCATTGCAGGTGGCCCGGGGAAAGATGAGCTTGACCGAGGCTGTTGGGACATATCAGAAAGAATAAGAGGCGCACCGCATAGCGGTGGCCGGGAAAGAGTTTGCGCCTTCAGCGTATCGTCCTAACAAAGGATGGTATTCTGGCCAAGACCATGCCCTCGATGATTATCGGCTCCAGCTTCACTGCCACCGCCAGCGCGTCCTGCATCTTTTGCTCGTTGTCAGCAAAGATCGTCATGATCGTCTCACCCGCGTCGACCTTGCTTCCAACCTTCTTGCTGAGCACCACTCCCGCTCCCTTGTCCCTCGGCGACCCGGCCGCCCGGGCAACCTTGACCAGCTCCTTGTTCTTGATCCGCGAGACATATCCTGACTTCTTCGTGAGGACATCCACACTGTGCTCGCCCACCTTGATGTCCGTTGATTTGATATCCGGATTGCCGCCTTGGGCTCCCGACGATCTCCTGGAACTTCTTCAGGGCCTTACCGGACGATAGTATGTCCTTGGCCTTTTCTTCTCCATTATATACTCCAGACATTTCGAAGATCATGCCTGCCAGGTTTACCGTCTTCTCAATGACGCTTGTCGGTGCCTTGGCACCCTCCAGCACTGAGATGGCCTCGATTGCCTCCAAGGCCGGACCGATCGCCCTTCCGACCGGCTGTCCACCGTAGGTGATCGCGCACTCGACCTTCATACCCAGCTTCTCTCCCAGATCGATGAAGTCGTGGGCATAGGCCTTTGCCTCGTCCATCGTCTTGACCTTGGTGCCCTCACCCATCGGGATGTCCATGAGCAGGTAGTCAGCTCCAACCGCCTTCTTCTTTGACATGACCGATGCCAGGAGTTGTGCGTGCGGGTCGATGCCAAGCGGATATTCAGCTTTGATCATCACGTCACCGCTGGTGCCAAGTTCAGGGACCCTCCCCAGGCCATGATGCCTCCCACTTCCTGAGTTATCCGTTTCAGGCTGGCCGCGTCGAAATCCACGTTGGCGAAGACCTCGACGATGTCCGATGTTCCCGCTGCCGAACTGATCGCCCTCGACGATGTCTTCGGGATGAGCAAGCCTCCGGCCGCTATGATCGGCACGATCAGCAAGGTGACCTTGTTCCCCGGGCATCCTCCGATCGAATGAAAATCGAAGATCGGACCCTTGTCGAAGGTTATGGTCTCACCGGTGTTGACCATGGCCTTGGTCAGGTCGGCCGTCTCCCGGAGGTTCATGCCGTTGATGTTCAACGATGTGACATATGCCGATAGCTCGATGTTGGACAGCGTTCGCGTGGCTATATCTTTCACGATGACATTGATCTCGTCGGTGCTCAGCTCCGCTCCGTCCATCTTCTTCTTGATATAGTCGACGGATTCCGGACGGGTGGCCGGTATGACATCGATCAGCTCACCCGGCTCAGGTCCGATGAACTTGAACGCCCTTCCAAGCAACCCAACTTCACCGCGGTCGATGACCGTGTCGGACGTGCTGACGATGGCGATGACCGTTTTTCCCTCATGTATGATCCTAACCCGGTCCTGCTCGCGGAGTGCCATGTCCTGTGCGTCATCGATGTGAAGCAGGGCGGTGATCTCCCCGGTGTCCAGATTTACGAACTTAGCCTTGAGCTTCATGCCGACCCCCACTTTTCCAGAGCCTCGCGCAGTTCCAGGTGGTCCTTGGCATACTGCTCGGCGGTAAGTCCGAGATAACCTGCCTCGACCGCCTGGACCATGGCCTTGGCCCCGCCCCGGACACCCCGCGGATGGCCAGAGACCCCGCCTCCCGCCTGGATCTGCACGTCGTTTCCGGCGATAGCGATGATCTTCGGCACCATGGCCGGTTGGACACCGCCGGACGCCACGGGCATGACCCTCTTATACGGCATTTCGGGACCGACGCAGACGTGCTGGTTCTCGAGGTCCGCCTTCGACTCCCCGGTCATCTTTCCCACGCCGTAGGTCCCGATGTGCAACGCGTCGGCTCCGCACATGCGGGCCAGCTCCGCGAACACTTTCATCGAGATGCCGTGGTCCTTGTTCCTGGTGATGGCCGCGTGCATCGTCCGGTGGACGTGTATGGGCAGTTTGATCGATGGGTCCTCGGCCAGTACCTGGACCGCCGCGAACCCACAGGTGATAACGTCCACCATCAGCTGGGAGGCACCCAGCTCTTGCACGCGCTCAGCCACTTCCAGAATTTTATCGCCCCTGGTGGAGATGTTGATGGCGTGGATCATGACGTGCCCGGAATCCTTCTTCACCCGGTCCAGCGCCTCCGTGATCGCCACCACCCGGTCCTCCAAGGGGCAGAACTTCTGGTTGACCAACGTCTCATCGTCCTTGCCGTTGGTGAGCCCGCCCATGCCGGCCTCATAGATGTAATCGGCCGTTTCCCTGGGGGAGAGGCCGATCTTCGGCTTCACGATGGTGCCGACCAGAGGCTTCTCTGGCCTTTTCAGAATCTTGCGGAGCCCTTCGATGCCGAACTTCGGGCCCTTGAACTGTCTGAGGATCTCGTCCGGATAGACCACGTCCTCTAGGCGCACACCGGTGAGCACGTCCAGGCCGAACAGGTTGCCAGCCACCACGCTCAAAATCTGCGGGACGCCGCCGATATCAATGCTGAAGTCCTCGGTCGGGAACGCTATAACGCAGACGTTGCCCTTGATATCGACCACCTTGCCGCTGTGCCGGGCGAAGTTCTCCTCCTTCAGCGTGCTGATGGTGGTCCAGGTCCCGGTCGACTGCTCGGTGGCGATGGCCGCGGCGGCCTCCTTCATCGGCATGTCGGTCTTTACCTTGTAAGTGCAGAACACGTGCGATTCCGGGTCGAGCTTCTCGCCCAGATGCAGATATTTCTCGGAATATTCCATTTCTTTTCCTCCACAAATCCTCGATATGATCAATGCTCGTTGAATACGAATTCCTGTCCCAGTTCCCTGACGATTATCTCGTAGGCGGCAAAGGGCGGGATGACACCCACCTCGGTGACGATGGAGTCGATGTATTCCGGTGGCGTGGCATCAAAGACCGGGTTGAATATCTTGACCGATTCGGGGACCTCTCCCGGTTTTACGATCTCGGTCGCGTCCCGCTCCTCGATCTTGACCAGTTCGCCATAGATCGACCGGGGCGAGAACTTGAAAGTCTCCGCGCATACCATGAACGGCACGCGCGCCTCGTGCGCCACCAGCGCGACCTGCGACGTCCCTATCTTGTTGATCAACGCCCCGTTGGAGCAGATGGTGTCCGCCCCTACAAAAACGACGTCGGCATTTTTCATCGCGTAACGGACCGCCGAGTCGATGATCATCGTGGTCGGCACGCCCGCCTTCGCCAGGTCGTTGGCGGAGAGCACACCCTGCCTCCAGGGACGCGATTCGGTGACCACCGCCTCGATCTTCTTTCCTTCCTGCCAGGCGGTTATTATCGCGCTCAGGGCGGCCTTGCTGTTGCAATGCGTCAGGACCCGGTCCCCGTCCTGAATCCGGTTCGCGCCCAGATGGCCTATGATCTTGAGCGCTTCATTAGAGCGGTTCACGAACTCGTCGGCGTTCCGCACCAGGGTAGACCGGTATTCTTCAAGGTCGTTGATCTCCGATGTCTTCTTGAACACCGACTGGACCCCGTTCCAGAGCGAGACCGCGGTCGGACGGGATTCGAGCAGCAGACCCTTCGAGCTCTCCATATACCCCCTGAACTCCTTGAGGTCCTTCCCGGAGTAGGTCAGCGCCTCTTCCTTCAATGCGCCGGCTGACCTTCTGGCGATCTCCGCCGCGCCCCTTATCTCCATCAACCTGATGGCATTGGCAACGTCCTTGGCCGTCATCGTGCGACGTAATACCTACTCTCCAGACATAAAGGTTGCCCGTGAGTGCGACCTGGATGAGCCTCAGCGTTCCCGGTTCAAATATCGAGGGTCTTTTCCAGAACGTCTAGCGGCTGCGTGTTGACGATGCTCTCCGGACCGAGCCAGCCCCTCCTGGCCATGGCCACTCCGAAGATCATGTAGTCCAGGTGCTTGATACTGTGAGAGTCGGTACCGATCACCAAGCTGAGACCTTTCTCCCTCGCCTTACGGCAGTTCATATCATTCAGGTCCAGGCGTTCCGGGAAAGCGTTCACCTCGAGCAGGACGTCCTTCTCCTTGGCCGCCTCCATGACCAGGTCGACGTTCACCTCATACTGCTCCCTCTGCCCGATCCTCCTTCCGGTCGGGTGTGCCAGGATGGTCAGGTTATCGTTCGACATGGCGGATATGATCCGGTTGGTCATCTCCATCTCGGACATCTTGAATCTTGAGTGCACCGCGCCGACCACCAGGTCCAGCTCACCAAGCACTTCGTTCGAGTAATCGAGCTTGCCGTTCTCATCGATCTCCACCTCGGTACCGATCAGAACACGGAATGGGGCCATCTTATCCGATAACCTTCTCGCCTCTTCGATGTTCTGCCGGAGCCGCTCGACCGAAAGCCCGTTGGCGATGGTGAGCGACTCGGAATGGTCGGTGATGGCGACATACTGGTAACCTTTCAGGCGGGCCGCCTCGGCCATCGCCTCCATGGTGGTGTTCCCGTCGCTCATGTCGGTGTGGACGTGGAAATCGCCCTTGATGTCAGCTAGCTCGACAATCCGGGGTATCTTGTGCGCCAGGCCGGCCTCGATCTCGCCGCGGTCCTCGCGCATCTCCGGGGGCATGATGTCCACGCCCAGCGTCCGGTATATCTCCTCCTCGGTGTGGCCGGCGACCATCTCCTCGGTGTCCTTCCTGAACAGCCCGAACTCGTTCAGCTTGTATCCCTGGTCGATGGCCAGGGAACGCAGCTTTATGTTGTGCTCCTTGCTGCCGGTGAAGTATTGCAGGGCAGCGCCGAAGCTTTTGTCCGGGACGACCAGAAGATCGACCTGGAGGTCGTCCTTCAGGCGGACGGAGGCTTTCGTCTGGCCCTGGCCGATGATCTCTTTCACCTCCGGACCGTGGACGAACTGGTACATTACCCGGTCCGGTTCGTCGCTTCCTGCCAGCACGTCGATGTCCCCGATCGTCTCCTTCATGCGCCGGAGCGAACCGGCCAGGCTTACATGCTCGACGCCTTGGGCAAGAAGGAAATCGGCCATCATCTTGCCGGCCTGATAGGCGTTGCTTAGAAGCATCCTGCCCTTGGACGACTCGACCAACCGGATCCCGTTGAGTATGTTCTCCTCGGTCTTCTGGCCGAATCCCTTCAGACGCCGGATTCGGTGCTGTTCCACGGCTGTCTTCAGTTCCTGCAGGTTGGTGATCTTGAGCTGCTTATACAGCAGTAGCGTCGTCTTCGGGCCGATCTCCGGCACGTCCATGAGCTGGATGAGCCCGGGAGGGAACTCGTTCCGCAGGTCCTTCAGGTATCCCAGCTCTCCGGTCTCGATGATCTCGGCGACCTTCTTGGCTATGGCATCCCCCACACCCGGTATGTCGTGCACCTTTCCCTGTTTATGAACAACCTCGATATCCTCCCTCATCTCCTCGATGCTATGGGCGGCGTTCCGGTAGGCGCGGGGCTTGAACGGTTCGCCTCCCTTCAGTTCAAGCAAATCCGCTATCTCATAGAGGATGGAGGCTACCTTCTCATTGAGCATGTGATCGGCATGATGATTCCAGACCGAACGAGATAATGCTTTCTCGCCCACTTATGAACTGATGCTGCCGAACCCGATCAGCCATCAACCCTAAATGAGGAACCTGGCCGGTATCATATCTCCATAATAAAGGGTCGATCCTCTGCTTTGTTGATATCGGCCATCTTAATGGATTTGGCAAGGTTTGGATATGCTCAAATATGCTACTCTTTCATCTATTTCCGGGAGTTGAGAGAATGATCTGTCCGAGATGTGGATTTGACAATCCAGGTGGAAGTTTCTGTGGAAAATGTGGGGCACAATTGGCCGTTCAAATAGCGCCCCTCAACCGGCCGCCTGCCCCTGGGCCCAGGAGCAGAAAAACGCTTTTCATCGCCATAGTTGCGGTCGTGGTCGTGGTTGCCGTTATGCTGGCCGCCGTGCTGGTCTTTCTTCCAAAGGCAGACCAATTGACACCGCAAGCGGCGTTGACAAACTATTTTGATGGAGCGAAAGAACATGATGCCAACAAGCTGGTAGACAACATGATACTGCATTTCGATACAGCGAACCGGTCAAGGTATATTGAGAATATTGCCGCTCAATGGGGGAACATGGCCATAGATAACTTCACGGTCATCAGCATGGAAGACATTTCGATGTCGAATACCCCGGCAGACATCCAACTAGACGTGACGAATTTCACGACCGTTCTGCGGAATGCGTTCGGCTTTACCATACAGGAATCACAATTCGTAAAGGCCACCACAAAGGAGACCAAGACCTCCGTTTCCGTAACCGCATATCTGCTGTTCTCCATGGTGGATGGAAAATGGTATTACGACATCCTAAGCTATTCCACTGATGATTGGGCAGAAGACCGTTCGATGGGCGACAAAGGCATTGATTTCTCCTCCCTGCCACTCTTTGAAAGTGTTAACACAGCCAGAGTTCTGACCGGCTCTTTCACAGGAACGAACAGCTCCGGATTTTGGAGCTTCACCCTGGACACGATCTCCTTGTCGTCGGTGAGGTTCACTGATTGCGAGGTCCAGATGGCGATCGGGGGACAGTCGAGCATCGCCATCGCCATCCCGCTATCCCTTAAGGTGACCATACCGATTTCCGGGACCGCCAACAGCTACGACCTTACGATCGATGACTTTGGAACATCTGGATATCTGTCGGCGGGCGACGTCTTCATGCTCGGACCGATCAACAATGCGACCGGCAAGAACGCGTATCAGCCTGCTGGACGTTCTGTCAGTCTGTTCCTAATCGAACCCCAGACAGAGAGGGTATTTGCGATGGGAACGCTGATCATCTATTGAATCAAGGTGAGCAATGAAAGGTTCACTGGACCTATCTTTCTTTTTTGAACGAATCATGGATCAAGATGGATAGCAGAAGGGGCAGATCGTTATATACAGGTGCATTAGCGCTTGAAAACCCCATTTTGGATCAAGGGACTGCAGTAAGTGGGCTTGTATATACAGCCAAAGTGATGCAGTTCTGGAGTGCTGCCAGGCCCAGCATTCTTTCAGGGTTCTAATTCGCTGTGGAGCAGCTTGAACTCCAGCGGTTCCATGGTGGACGGTTCGATCGGTATTAGCAGGATCGATCGGGCCGAATAGACCTCGTCCTTCAGCTTCTGGACCATCTTCAGGAATCCCCGGAAATCGTTGTTCGTGACCATCATGTTCACGCCTTCGAGCAGGATAACGGTCGACTTCTCCTTGTTGGCCGTCAGGAAGACCTTGATGGCGCTTTGCACCTTCGACAGGTCGGTCGGGGAGATGTAGTGCTCCCTCCACTTCTGCTCTGGATCGACGTCGGCCGCGGGCGGGTCGGACTTGGTGAGCCAAACGATGGTGCACTTGTCACCGAAACGCCTCTGGGCCACTTCCGGCGGGAGTCGGGAGATGCACAGGCCAGTCATGCCCATTTTCACCAATGATGAGAATACCTTGAACGCCTGTTCCGGCCTTTCCTTCTCCTTGATCAGATAGGTCCTTTGCGGTTCGAAGGCCATCTGTAGCTCGTGCTTCGAGCTGTTATCGCTGAGGTCTATGCCCGTTTCCCTCAGTATCTTTCGCTTCTTGCCGTTCACCTTGTCCTCGATGGTAAGGCGCTGGTTCTTTGCCAGGAGCTGGATCTCGGTGGTCGTGTAACTGCGCTTCATGGTGATGGAGATGAGCTCCTCTAGCGCATCATGAAGACCTTCCTCATAACCCTTGATATAACCTCTGGAAAAGGACTCCTGGTCAGACATGCATCCCGTAAATGAATAGCGATGGCCGAGATTTAATCTTATGTTAGCTAAAAACAAAAGGAAATAAGTTGCATTGTCAGAGCTAAAAATCGACCGCATCATCGATCTAGTTGAGACTATAATCGAGTCGATATGCTCGTTCGTTATCTGGCATGGGCCTGATAGGGCACGATCGTCATCCTGGACGTACGAGAGTCTATTCAATAATAATCGGGAAGCTTCGAACCAGCACGAATGATTTGAGAAAGTCTTTTATGATAAGGACCCCACTAACCGCCGGATGCCGACCCAAAAAGTCAAGTTCAGAGGGGTCAAGGCCACCCCGAAGGCTCTGGAGAAAGGTCTTATCGAGACGTCGAAGATGCTGAGGGACAATCCATCGATCATGGTTCCTCAGTGCTCCGGAGAGAAGTGCCGGAATTGCCGCTTCGACAAGATCCAGCGGAAGCTTGAGAAGGTCTCCAACTACAAGGATGACGCGGAAAGGCTGAACAAGATCGCGAAACACGGGGACCCGCTGGTACGCGCATACGCGGCCGCGATCTCTCTCGCGGCATCCGGGAAGATACCTTATTTGACCGCCGCCCAATTACCAGTGGGCGAGGTCTCTTTTGCGGTAAGGGGAAAGGTGGACCGGGAGAAGCTGATCGGCATACAGCATTTCGACGATCCCGACCTTAGACTGCTGGCCTATTTCGATATCGCGAAGAAGCGCGATCTGCACATCTATTCCACCGATGCCACGTTGTTCTGCTCAGAGGGCGGAGCAAAGGCTCCCGAGAAATATGTGACCGAGATGCTCGAACAGTCAGAGTATCAGCTCAAAGCCCTCACCTGCGGTCACGAGTCCGACGCATGCCTCATCATCAAATGGAAATCTGCGGATAAGGAGGTCCGGGTGTGCCACGACTGCCTCAAGGAGGTCAACCTGATCACTTGGCTCACCTCCCGCATCGCCGCCAATCAGCCTAACGATGACTTCGATGTCGACGTCGAAAGGAAGCTGCGCTGCGTCGCCTCCAACTGTGCCGACTGCCCCTCAAAGAAGGCGTTCGAGATGAGCGACGACCTTAAACGCTCGTACCTCGACGGCAAGATCAGCGACAAGGATTTCGTCGAACGCTACATCAACGAGTGGAACGTAACCACCCGCTGGATGGACTCAGTTTTCATCACCGGCGCGGACTGTTACGGTCACGACAAGAACCTGTTCCTGGCCAATGTCAAGGGCAGCGAGTCGGAGATTATGGCGCTCAACCACCTGCTGGATGTGAAGGCCGTCTCCGTGGTCTCATCGAGCAACCAAGCGGGGAAGATCATCACGGATATCTGGGAACCGAACAAGCAGACGATCCTGGAAGGGGTGGCGTCGAAGGGGGTGATCGAGGACCTGCTCAAGAGGACCGACCTGACACCGCCGCAGATGGTCCAGGAGGCCCGGAAGATGGAGCAGAACGTCAATATCTCAAGCGCCCTGCCCAAATATTCGAAGTTGGGGGAGATAGGGGCGTACGCGGACCTGCTGGCCCGAACGTTCAAGACGGAGGGCAAGGACGCGATGGTCCGTGCGACAGAGAAAGGTCGGCAGAAGGACCATCGGATCAAGTCGATTTCATTCGCGTTCCTGAACTCTGCCGGGGATTCATCCAAGAACTGGCATTTCAACAAGGAGGAGTCGGACTACGGCGTTTACCTGGCTCAGTTCGCCCAGAAGATGCTGGACTCGACCGGAAACGAATACGATGAGGCGTTGCGCAACCTGCTAGCGGCGTCCGGAGCGTCAGAGCCGGTCGTCAAAGAATGAACCGCTGATAGCGGTCTGTGGGCGATCGGGTATTCCATGCTCATAGGGTTATGAGCTCATACTCGCGACTTCCCAATCGTATCTCCTCACCATAGCTTAGCTGGAGTTCTCCATTCGTGTTGGGCCACGAACCCTTGAACTTGTCCGTTCCCTGGGGCAGGTTTGAAGAGAGGAGCGAATCGGCCAAACCTATCTGCTTGTTGACCAGGTCGAAGCTCGCCTGGTCTATCGCTACTGGATCGGTGGAGGCCAAGAAACCGATGTCCGGGACGATGGGAGCGTCGCTCCAGGGTGCACAGTCACAATCGGGTGTGATGTTGATCAGGAAATTGATATACCCCATCTTCTTTTGGTGCGATTTCACCACGCCATATGCGTACTCGGTCATCCTCTCGATCATGTGGGGCAGGTCTGCTGCCCAATTGATGTCGATGGCCTTCTCGGGACAGACCGTGAGGCACTCTCCGCAGCCGATGCAGTCCTCCGCGGAAACCTGCGCATTTCCATCTGGCAATGTGATCGCCCCCTCCGGGCAGACCGAGGCACAAGCCCCGCAACCGACGCACAGGTCCTGCTTGACGTCCATCCGGCAGCTGTGCTGTTCCTTCTTGCCTATGGCCGGCGCTCCGCCCATCGCGATGTTCTTGATCGCCCCTCCGAAACCGGCCATCTCGTGGCCTTTGAAATGGGTCATGGCGATGATACCGTCGGAAGAGACGATGTCCCTTGCCAACTTGACGCTTTCGAAGTGCTTCTTCCCTATCGCCACCTCCAGGTAATTGTCGCTGCGAAGGCCGTCAGAGATGATCAGGGGCGCACCGGTGACGGTGTAGTCGAAACCATGCTCTAGCGCGGTCACCAGATGGTCCACGGCGTTGTGCCTGCTCCCGGAATACAAGGTGTTCGTATCAGTGAGGAAAGGGTTTCCTCCACGCGACTTTATCCGGTCCACGACCTTTCTTACGAAGACTGGATTGATGTAACCGTCATTGCCCCTTTCGCCAAAATGAATCTTGATCGCGGTGAGGTCGCCGGGTCTGATCAGTTCCCCGAGTCCCGCTTCGTTGAACAGGTCCCCTATCTTGTTGACCTTGTTACCCTTCTCCGTCCTAGTTCTCAGATGGCAGAAGTAAACCTTTGCGGGCATGATATCACCTACAGACTTGGCATGCGTCAAAGGGCTATTATTATCCTTCAGTGATTTCGCTGTCCTTACTCACACATATTTGATATTTATTTAGCCCCACTGCTCGCGATCGAAAAATTGCTAGAAATTGCACGCTGAGGGTTGTGATGGGGCTTGCATCAGGTTAGCACTTTGACGTCCATCACCATGTGCGACTTGCATGGGGCGAAGGCCTTTACCTCTTTCACCAGGAGCACTTCGAATGTTCGCTCCCCGGCTGCCTTGGTGAAAGCGTCCACCATCTTGCCCGGGATCTCGTCGATGGAACAGACGTCGTGATAGTGGATGGTCCCGCCTTTCTTGATCAGGGTCATCGCCTTGGGAAGGCTGGCCTCGGTGGAGCCGATGTAGCCCATTACGATCCGATCAGCGACATTCACGTACGGCAGTGTGCGGTTATCGCCCTGGAATGGTTCCACGATCTGTCTGACTCCGTTCAAGGCGATGTTCTGTTTCAGATATGAAAAGGCCAGGGGGTTGATCTCGCACGCGATCACACGTTTAGCGTGGGCCAGCTTGGCCAGCGGTAGGGTGAAGTAGCCGATTCCGGCGAACATGTCGACAACTGTCTCACCAGTGCAGTCCAGCTCGCTCATGCGCTTCTTCTCATCGAAGTTGCCCGATGCGAACATCAGCTTGGCAACGTCCAGCTTGTATTGGATCACGCCTTCGTGATGCACAGTCTCCGTTTCAGTACCGAAGACGATCTCCATCTTCGGAATGCGGAACACGCCGTCGATATACCCTCGTTCGTCCAGGACGGTCTTGGCCCCGAGCTGCATGGCATATGCCCCGGCGATCCTTTCAAGATACGGTCTCAGCGGCTCTGGGAACTTAACGATGAGCACGTTGCCGATCATTTCCCACTTGTAGGGCAGCAACTTGGCCAGTTCCTCGGGGAGGGCTAGATTCTCCTTGATCAGGTCATAAGGGGCCCGGTAACATTCCTTTCTCGGGGGGTCTCCTTCGACGATCTCCAGTTTTTCCTCATCGATAATCCGTTGATCGACCTTGTCCGTAAGAGGCAGCAGCACGTACTCCCCCTGCATGATTATGCGGACATCCTTGCGTACGTAACCCATGGCGTTAAGCCTCTTGCGGATCGATTCCGCCTCTAGTCGGGGTACCCGTGCGCATCTCATAACGTTCGGGAAGATTCCGGTGAATACATACCTTCCGCTCATTTTAACAATAAAGAACCGAGGATCTGCGGTGAGAAACGCAGCAGCGAAGGCACCGATCGCAGGACCGCCGGCGCGAGCTCCGTCGGCCTGTCGATGTCTCCCGATTCCAAAATCGCCCTCACGTCTGGCTTTAACATAAGCTTGCCTACGTCGTCCAGTTTCTTATCGCTCAACCGTACGAACACCTTTCTTACCCGGTATCCACGGTCCAGTTCCCGTCCGATCCTCTCTTTCCAGAGACGCTGGTACTGGGAAAGGGAACGGATGCTCAGGTCTTTCTTCTCGAGGGCATCAATGGCCGTCGCCGCGGCACACTCCGCGGATATCATTCCGGTGAACAGCCCTCCGCCACTGAGCGGTTTGGCCATGGCGGCTGCGTCCCCTGCGATCATCACCCTTTCAGCGTAGGTCCTGCGCAGAGTTCCGAGCGGTATAACGCCAGAGTAGTTTTCCAGTCTCCTGAAGCCGTCCAGCTTCTCGTTCTCCATGAGTGTCTTCAGGTAATTGCTGGGCGGACCATTCCCCTCCGATACGCACAAACCGATCCTGGTGAAATTCCCGCAGGGGATCTTCCAGGCGAAGAAACCGGGGGCGACCCGGTTCCCCAGATAGACATGGACGTGGCTCTGTTCATCCATGCGGTGGTCCACATCGCTTTCGAATCCCTTCACGACATCGCGGGGCGGAGGAAGACCGGCCATCTTCGAAACGCCCGATTTATAACCGTCCGCTCCGACCAGCAGCTTGCATCGGGCGAGTGGCCGGCCTTCAGCTGACAGAGTTATCCCGTCATCTTCGACCTTGAAGTTCTGGAACTTGGACCCAGTGACATAATCGGCTCCGGCCGCCACCGCCCGGTCCTTACAGCGCTGGTCGAACTTGAACCGGTCCACCACGACCGCTTTGGTCTCCTTGCCATCAAGACGGAGCTCTGCCCCTCCAGGAAAATGCAGGACCATTCCGCTTATCCGGTTTATGACGGAATCCTGGGCCTCCACCATGTCAATGACCCGAGCCGTTACCAGCCCTGCGCATTGGACCGGGACCCCGGCGTCGACGTGCTCCTCCATGACGAGGGTTGAGAATTTCCTGGCGGTGATGGCCGCCACGGCACATCCCACCGGACCGCCACCCACAACAACCAGGTCCGAATCCATTGAGCTAAGCAAATCTCCGCGGATATTAACCACTTTGGTCTGCCGCCTCGGCGCTCTTCGAGACTAGGTAGGCGAGCATGAGCACAAGCACTGCTGTGCTTATGCCAACCGCCCATATCGGGAACGATCCCAAAGTGAAGGCGAATGAGCCAAGCACCGTCAGTAGGGCTACAACCGTTACGATAAGCAAATATGTGCCTATACGGAGCATCGTCCTCTTGAGGGCGACAAGGCCTATCGCGCTTGGCCCAGGATCCTTAACCGTTGTTGCCAGATAGCGTGTTTCCAGCGATACCCCACCGAGCATTGTCGAGGCCATTCCCAACATTAGCACCGCCCATCCCATGAAGAACGGTGTCCCCGCCTCCAGCTGCACCCACAAAGCTGCCATTACGGTCACAAGACCAAATAGGAGACGGAACGTGGCCGCCCAGGCCAAATGCAGCGAGATCGCACCCCCGGTCGCCCCCAGCAAGAGTAGGGGTCCGATCAGCCCGAGTAGGTTTTGTCCTCCAAAGCCGATGGAGATCAGGACCGCCGCGAAGATCATCGCATACGATGAATATCGAATGGCCAAGAAGCGGTTCCTCAGCGGGTCCTTTCCGTCTGGCAGTTCCTCACCTCCCGGAAGTAGGTCGTCAACGGCTTTCCCGTCTCCCAGTCCACTACCTTGCAGAACCGGCCCAGTTCATACAGTGCATCGGCGCGGCGCATCGCCCCCATTCGATGCAGCAGTTCGCTGGCCCTATCTCCTGTTTGGCCTTCCACGACCGGACGCGGTGAGATCACCACCAGGTGATGCCCCCGGCCCACCAGCTCTTCCGCCGTCTCCACCATCCTACGGTCGTTCAGTGTGGTGATCAGTACGAGCATCGAGTCACCCCGGAAGTAGCGGTTCAGTGCCAGACGGATGCTGACCGCGGAACGGACCGCACCCGGTCTGGCGTCGGTAAGATGGTCCACTATCTTCTGCAATTGGCGCTTTCCATAGTTCGACTTTATCACATCCACTATGTGGCCTAGGATGACCATCCCGACCCGGTCCCTCTCTTTCAGGAAGTATGAGGAAAGGGAAGCCGCCGCCTCCACCGTGGCCTCTAGGTTCTCGTCCCCTCCCACGGTCCTTGCGTCGACGATGATCGTGACGTCGCCGCTCCTTTCGGTCTCATACTCGTTGGTCACCATCGTGCCCCTGCGGGCAGAAGCCTTCCAGTTGACATGTCTGAGGGTATCTCCTGGTCGATAATCACGCAATGCGAAGAACTCGATGCCCGGACCCAGCAGCTTGGACCGGATGTTGCCGGCATGCATCCTGACCTTCTGGGGTTGGATCGATAACCTCTTCATCTCCTGCATGTGCGGCGTGACCTCGACCTCTCCCGGCAGGTCATACGTTGTCGTTCTGGAGGTAGCGAAGAGAGCATGGGTAGAAATGATCTCCACGTCATCGAATCGGAACCTCCCTCGACCCGGGAACGCTACCTTGTATTTTACCTCGAGCGTCTCTTCCTTGACCATTCCAATAGGGAAGTGGTTCCGTCCCGATACTAGCTGTGTTCCCTCTGGCAGCTTGTCCTCCAGCTGCACTAGGTCGAAGGCATCGCCCAGGTTCTCGATTCTAAGACTGACCTCGACCTCTTCGCCTTTCTGCGGGCGGTCTTGATCGAATGCTCGAGCTATGCTCAGCTTGACATTCGATCGCGGAAAGATCAGAGGTGCCAGCGCCACCATCAGGATCAACGGCACGATCAGGGATATGATCTCCAACGGTGTAGCGTCAGCCCGCTCACTAGAAATATGGAGGCAGCCGCTAGGATGGCGGCACCAGGGCGAGTGCGCACGTCAACCGACCTTCGGGACCGGGGTGCTCTTGATGAGCGCGGTCAGGACGTCCTCGGCCCTGACCCCTCTGATCCAGGGGTCGGCGGCCAGAATGAGACGGTGAGCCAGAGCCGGTATGGCCACCGCTCTGACGTCATCCGGGATGACATAATCCCTTCCGGAGATGGCGGCCTTAGCGGCGGAAAGCCTCATCAGCGCCAACGACCCTCTGGGCGAAGCTCCGACCTCCACCTGATCGTGGTGCCTTGTCGATTCAACTATTGAGACGATGTATTGGTCTATGCCGTCGTCCACGTGCACCTCTTCCAGTGCCGTCTGGAGCTCCACTACGGTCTTGGCAGTGCACACTTGTTGGACATCGGTCTCCTCCTTTTTGCGGGACCTGCGCCGTTGCAGTATTATCTTCTCTTCATCTGCGGTCGGATATCCCACCTTGGTCCGTATCAGGAAACGGTCGATCTGCGCCTCAGGCAAGGGATACGTGCCCTCGTACTCGATAGGATTCTGAGTGGCCATCACGATGAAGGGCCGGTCGAGCTTGTGGGTCTCCCCTTCCAATGTGACCTGGCGTTCCTGCATCGACTCCAGGAGCGCGGCCTGGGTCTTTGGCGGTGCCCGGTTGATCTCATCGGCCAGGAGGATGTTGGTGAACAGCGGGCCCTTGCGCAGGATGAACGAGGAAGAACTCCGGTCCAGGATGAAGGATCCTGTGATATCGGCGGGCAACAGGTCCGGAGTGAACTGAACCCGCTTGAACTGGCATCCGCTGGCCCGGGCGAAGGTATTGGCCATCATGGTCTTCGCCAAGCCAGGGAAATCCTCGAAAAGGATATGGCCCTCACAGAGCACCGCCAGCATGACCCGCTCTGTCACCTCGCGTCTGCCGACGATGACCTTCCCCACCTCATCTAGGATCGTCTTACACTGTGTCTTTACCTCATCAACCCTCAATGCCATTCCTCCACTTTTCTCAACATGTCCGCGAACCATACATAGAAGTTGGCGCGGATCCCATTGGATTCGTCCTTAAGCAATTCCTCGAAGTCGCGCATCGAGCCTTTCAGGATCCACATCATGTCCAGATCGCCGACCAACGGTCCAAGCCGATCTTCGTCAATCGCCTTTTGGAGGTCGGTCTTTGACAGGTGGTGGCGCGCCATCACACGATTCGCCAAGGCCTCCCTCAAGTCCAGCATCATATTGATCTGGCTGAACAGGCGGCCATCGAGCGCACCCTCCACCATGGCCTTGCTGATGCCCTTCTTGAATTCCCCGTCCTGGAGATCGATCGTATAGTCCATCTCATCATAGCGGAGATGTTTGGGATAGAGCCACCTGATGGCGACGATGCATAATATGATAACAAGGAGGACGAAGAAGGACCATCGGATATCATCCCCGGTTCTCGACTCCCCTTGCGACGAAAGGAAAATGGCCATGATGGTCAGGACCAGTGTCAGCGCGACCAGAACGGTGCCGATGGGGAACGAGTCCTGATGCTCCTGGAAGTTCTCCCAGTTCATGCGGTCCAGGAATCCCCGGCGGTCACTTGGCAGCTCAACCATCGGATACAACTCCTAGGCCATCCCTGACCCTTGTAAATGACGATATGGCCCGTTCCTTCTGCTCTACCCCAAGTGGATGGTCGCTATACCTGGCCTCTTCGAACAGTAAGGTCAGGTCCTCCAATGGCGCCTTCTTCCATCCGAGCACCACGGCCGCTTTATCGGCGAATTCCCTCGGGGTGAGATACGGTTCCTCGTCCAGCTTGCCTGCCTGCACCAATAGGCACATCTGCTGGTAGGTGCGTATGATGGTCGAACGGGGGTCCTCCCCCGCGTATAGGCTTTTCATCGCTGCGTCCAGGACCGCCTTCGCCTCCACGTCCTTGTCTTGATCGGCCACGTTGACCTTCGGTCCGTCTCGCCGGCGCATGAACTTCCAAACCACAACGATCGAGGCCAAAGCAATGAAGACCACGACCAGAGGGAGCAAGAGGGGAAGGTCGCGGGTCGGTTCCAATGGTGCATTCGGGTCTGGAGTGGAGGAATTGGTCGGCGCACCCCTTTCCCCCAGCTGACCGGAGAACAGGTTGTTCCCGCTTGGATTCACAACGAAAAGTATCAGCCACAATGCCAACAGGACAACGGCATAAGGAAGCATGTTCTTTCCCTCCCCCGCCTGATGCTCCCCTTTGATCCGGCCTCCCTTCTTCGATGTAAAATATCGGTAGACGAAATAGCCCATCAACGCGATCCAGAAGACCACCATCATTTGGATGATGACCGCGGTGATCTGGTCCAGGGTCTCGTTGCTTATCTTGACCCCTTGGCTATTGGCATCCTGCACATTAGCGATCAGCACTCCCGCGGCGATGAGCGTTATGGCCGCCGCTAAAAGGAAAACCAATTTCTGGTCCTTGAAGGCAGAGGCCATTTGCTAAATTTGTAGGCTCGGTAGCTATTAAATTGTTAGCCCTCGCGCCCAATCGTGGGACGAATTTGTGCTAAAAAAGGGGGAGAGGGCGTTCCTCCAGTCACTTCTTGGAGACCTTTCCCCAATCCTTGAGGAACTTGTCGATCCCGGCGTCCGTGAGAGGGTGCTTGAACATCTTTTTCAGCACGTCGTACGGGATCGTGGCCACATGCGCTCCGAGCCGCGCCGACTCGGTGACGTGGATCGGGTCGCGGACCGATGCCACGATGACCTCACAATCGAACTCATAGTTCTCCAGGATATCCATGATCTCGGCGATCAGGTCCATTCCGTTCTGACCGATGTCATCCAGCCTGCCAACGAACGGCGACACGTAACGTGCCCCCGCCTTTGCCGCCAGCAGCGCCTGGTTGGCGGAGAATATTAGCGTCATGTTGATCTTGATCCCCTCGGAGGCCAATATCTTGGTGGCTTTCAGCCCCTCCTCGGTCATCGGGATCTTGACCACGATGTTCTTATTGCCGGCGGCGATCTTCCTCGCCTCCGGGACGATCTCCGTGGTTGTGATGCTGACCGCCTCGACGCTGATCGGACCGTCCACGATGGCGCAGATCTCCTTGACCAGGGTGGCGAAGTCCTTATTCTCCTTGGCGACCAATGATGGGTTCGTGGTTACTCCATCCAGTATTCCCCAGCTGTTCACTTCTTTGATCTGTTCTATGTTTGCCGTGTCAATGAAAATCTTCATCCTCAACGCCTCCTGATTACTTCCTCTGCTGCCGCGACGACCTTCTCGGTCGTGAGGCCATATTTGAGCATGAGCTCATCGCTCTCGCCCGATTCGCCGAACACGTCCGCCATGCCCACAAACTTCATCGGCACTGGGCGGTGCTCGGCCAAATAAGATGCCACGTATGAACCCAGTCCGGATACCACGTTGTGTTCCTCAGCGGTGACTATCCCGCCGGTCTCCTCGGCCGCCTTATGCAGCGCCTCTTCGTCCAGCGGCTTGACTGTCGACATGTTGATAACTCTGGCCGAGATGCCCTTGGCCTGTAGGATCTCCGCCGCTTCGAGGCAGGAGGCCACCATCTGTCCGGTCCCTATGAGCGTGATGTCCGAACCATCCCTTGGCACCGTTGCCTTACCGATCACGAACGGGGTGTTGGGGTCTGTGATGTTAGGCACATCCACGCGCCCCATCCTCAGATAGCAGGGTCCAGCCTTGGCGGCAACCGCCTTCGTTGCCTTGTAGGCCTCCATGGCGTCCGCCGGGACCACTATCGTCATGTTCGGCAGGGTGTGCATGAGAGCTATGTCCTCCATCGTCTGGTGTGATGCCCCGTCACCGCCGACGCTAATTCCGGCGTGGGTGGCTGCGATCTTCACGTTCATCTTCGGATAGGCTACCGATTGACGTATCTGGTCGAAACAACGTCCAGTGGCGAAGACGGCGAAGGTCGAAGCGAACACCGTCTTACCGGCGGCGGCCAAACCCGCTGCCGTACCGATCATGTTCTGTTCGGCTATGCCGACATTGAAGAAACGTTCAGGGAACTCCTTGCCGAAATCGGCGGTGCGGGTCGAGCCGGACAGATCTGCGTCGAGGACGACGATGTCATTCCGGGACCGTCCCAGTTCGACCAACGCCTTGCCGTACTCCTTCCTCTGGCTGTTGTAGGTCCACTTCATTGGTCTTCCCCCAGTTCCCTAAGGGCGCGGCGCATCTCGTCCGCGTTCGGTGATTTTCCATGGAACGCCAGGTTGTTCTCCATGAAGGAAACCCCTCGTCCCTTGGTGGTGTGTGCGATGACAACGGTTGGCCGGCCCTTGGTCTCTTTGGCCCGGTTCGCCGCATCGAGGATCTGCCTCATGTTATGGCCGTCAATCTCAAGGACGTTCCACCCGAACGCCTTCCACTTGTCGGCCAACGGTTCCAGGGACATGATGCTCTCGGTAGTGCCGTCGATCTGGAGCTTGTTCCGGTCCACGAAGGTCAGCACATTGTCGAGCTTATAGTGGGAGGCCAGCATGGCCGCCTCCCATATTTGTCCTTCGGCCATCTCGCCGTCGCCACATATGCAATAAACGCGATATGATTTCTTGTCCAACTTGGCCGCGAGCGCCATCCCGTTGGCTGCGCTCAAGCCTTGGCCCAGTGAGCCGGTGGACATCTCAACTCCCGGGGTCTTGGTCCGGCAGGGGTGCCCTTGCAATCGGCATCCTATCCTTCGCAACGTACCGAGCTCCTCGACCGGGAAGTACCCGCTCTCTGCCAGCGCGGCGTAGTAGATCGGCGCGGCGTGTCCCTTCGACAGCACGAAGCGGTCTCGGTCGGGCCAGTCTAGCTCCTTGGACCTGTGGTTCATGATATCGAAGAAAAGGGCGGTCACTATGTCCGCGGAGGATAACGACCCTCCGGGATGTCCAGAACCGGCGGCATGCGTCATGCGGATGACGTGGCGGCGGAGTACATTGGCTTTGTTTTCTAGGTTAAGGATGGTATCGTCGTTGTACGAGGACACGAAGAGCACCTCTAGGATGGGATGGGGGTTGGTCAATGGCCCGGTTCTATTTAATAACTTTTTGTGCACACATGAAGTTGGTGGGGAAACAATTCTGACCAGATTTGGAATGGATAGTCATCGGTTCGGGACGATATCATTGCCAATTTCTTGTTATGCGTTCCATTTAATACCCCGATACACAGATACTCAACCCGATGGCGTATTGTTATGATATTCCCTGTGGGGGTAACGCGGTCTTAGAGCAGGTGGTGGAGAGGCTCAACAACGATGTCGAGGTTCGTACCCTTTGGAAAGCGTCCAACGTGACCGCCATCGACCGCATGGGATATTCGGACCACGGTCCCACCCATATCAGGATCGTATCAAAACTGGCGCTCAAGATGCTCCAGATGCTTGTGAATAAGGGCATGAAGCCCAGTATCGTGAAGAATTATGGCCTGGGCACATCCGACGCAGAAGTGGTGGTCGTTCTTGCCGCTTCACTGCATGACATCGGACACGCCATCCACAGGACCAACCATGAGGAAATGTCACTCGTGCTCGCACCGCCCATCATCAAGCGGATGCTGGAAGGCCTTTACGATGATGCGGAGCGGACCATCATGATGATCGAGACAATGCATGCCATGATCGCCCATCACGAGGACATATTCCCGTTGACCCTGGAGGCCGGCGTGGTAAGGGTGGCTGACGCGCTGGACATGGAGAAAGGGAGGGCAAGGGTACCATTCCGCGCCGGAAGTATCAATATCCATTCCGTTTCCGCTTTGGCCATCGAAAAGGTCCGGGTGGTCGAGGGGAAGGAGATCCCGATACACGTCGACATAACCATTAACAACTCGGCAGGGATCTTCCAAATAGACGAGCTGCTACGCGATAAGATTGAGAAATCCGGGATCAGGGACAAGATCGAGATATCGGTACATGTCCCGAAGGAAGAGACCCGGATCGTGGAAAGCCTGAAGCTCTGACCACCTCAATCGTTCTCGATCCTGGGGGCCAGCAGGTACTTCACCTTGCCCTTTCCGCCCGCAAAGTCGAATTCTATCTTGACTGGCAGGTCGTTCCCCAAGTTAATCACGACAACTGTGCCAGCAGGTATTGCGCGGACCATGTTGGCGAAGTAGTCCATCGGGAACAGGGATTTGATGCTCTCCTTGCAATCGAGTGAGACCAGCAGGTCCTTTGGCAATTTAAGCGTCACCGAATCGGTGTCGCCTTCGGACAATAGCTCGAATTGCTCCGGTGTCGCAGTCAGGGCAATGTGGTCTGAGATGCTTTCCGAGGCCTTGATGCCCCTCTGCAGTTCCTCCACGTTCACTGCGACCTTGGCTGCCAGGTTGAGGTTCGGGACTTTGGTGTCCGCCATGCCCTCGGTGGAAACTAGGCTCATGCGCCGGGTGACGTTGCCGACCGATATGACAAGCCTTCCGCGCTCCTCATCGTGCTTCATGTCGATGATGTCGCCCGCCTTGGACAGGCGTATGACCTCACGCAATTTGTCAAGGTCGAGCCCAATCTCTGTCTCGTTGGCTGAGAATTGCTCGAATGCACCCTTGTCTATTGCCATATCGATCATGGCCACATGGGCCGGGTCGACGGCCTTCAGGGTCATCCCGTTGGCATCGATCTTGAACTTAGCTTCATCGATGAGCGTTGAAACAACGTCCACGACGCCCTTGAGCGTCTCGGACTTTAGCTTGGCTTGGAACATCAGACTCCCTTCCTTGCAGTAATCAGGTTTGGTTTAATAATCTTTTGCAGAATGTAGCCAGCATGCAGTCTGATTGAATCCTTGAATCCATTAATGGAAAAGAATGGCAGCGGTGAATTCGACCCTTTTTGAAGGTCATAAATTCATCAATCCGAGCGTTCTGATCGACGATAATGGATCAACAGAGCTAACCCGTTGAACAAACGCAAATGTATGGGGAGGATGGAATAGATATCCAATCCCTGGACTGTCTTACAAAAGCGACATCACGGACAGGTCTTGCGTGTAGATATGCGTACGATTGTTTAACCGTACTCTCGCCAGGAGGCACCGCATTCGCAGCAACGGTAGATCTTGGTCTCGGGTTCATCCGCCGCCCTGGTCTGCCTGAGCACCCAGAAAGCCTCATTGTGCTTACACTTGGGGCACTCGACCTTGGCCTTCGGCAACGTTGGCGCCGAGCTCTCGACCACCATTTGCTCCCTCTCCTTGCCCCTGATGACGCATGTGTCAGCCTTGTTGGAATTCACATCATACTCTTTCTGGCATCTATTACACCAGATCTTGCCGTTCTTCGGTAACGCAAGGGCTTTACATGTGGGACAGAACATTTAGATCTCGCCGACTCGCAGGAAATTTACTACCATATATATATTCTTCTTCTCCACCGTCATTACAGGGCGATTTAGGGTTTACACGAACCTGAAGTCGTCGGATTCCGATTTCTTGCTCGTGTCCAGCTTTTTGTGATGTGCATGCCCGCTCTTGACTGGAGCTTCGTGTCTTGCACGGTTCAGGTTCCGCTCGAACTCTTTCTGGCGGCGTTTCCTGATGGGCTCATCCTCGTCCTCTTCCTCTATCGCCTTCTCCATCGTCTTGGAGTGGGCGGGCGTGCGGGAGAACGACCGGTTGGACCCTGAGGTCTCTTTCATGTCATTGAAATGGATTGACGGTGCCCGGCGCGGTTTATCCTCTTCTTCGTCGACCCTCGTCTTGCTTCTTCCACTTTTTCCCTTCTGCTTGCTGAATACCCAGAGGCCCTTCTTGTTTTTCGATTCCGGGTCTCCCACATGCACATGCATGCCTCGGTCCCCTCCGTGCTTGACCACGTATTCCATCTCTCGTAGTGATTGCAGGGCCATGGCCCCTCCGATATAGGCAAAGGCGACCGCTAGGATGTAAAAGTCAAGTCGAACACCGGCGCTGCCCTGTATGGTCCCGATGAAGGATTGCAGGTAACCAGTGGTGAAATTGGCGAACGGTTCAAAAGCTGGCATGGCCTTGGCCAATGAGCCGAATATCGCCTCCGGGGCCAGGTCTACCCCGAACCATACGGAAGGGATAATCTTGATGGTGACCAGTGTGGCGACGAAGAACACGATGGCCAAGGGGATGCTGACCGCGAAGATCCCCTTGATAGGGGTTCCAGCCCTTCGACCGGCCACATAGCCAGCTATCATCGGTCCGAAGATCGGGATCCACCAGAGCAAGAACATCAGTACGCTGCCGTATTTCACGGCCGACCAGTAATTGAATGGGTCGTCGGACGACGACGAGAGCAACCATGACCGCTTCGGCTTTTCCCTCTCATCACTCTCATCGGAGAGTCGGTACACTCCGCTCTTCATGAGTGATTTGGTGGCCTGGTCCTTCGTGTTCGCACGTCGTCTGAAATACAATCCCATCCCCCTCCGTCTGACGTGTGTCAGACATATGAAAATCAACGCGTGAATATAAAGAACTTGGGGTTAAATGTCTCTGAACCATTACTTCGGCATATAACACATCAGGTTATATTCCCTCAGTGCTTCCCTGGTGCCCTGCGGAGTGATAGATCTGGGGCGTGTCTGATGCTTCAGCATCTCGTCGAATGGATAATCGATGTAGGCGCTCAGTCGCTTCAGCCTGTCCGTGGGGAAGGCTTGCCGTCCTAACAGAATCTGAACAACGCTCCAACCTGGATGGACTCGGGAGCGGTACCCCATCTGGCGGCCCAGTTCGTTAAGCGAACCCGCCTTCTCGATCCCTATGGCTATGATCATGGCCCTGAAACCGGAGGTCAGCCATATCTTTTCTACCTCCTTGGGTTGACGGAACCCGGGAAATGCAAAGTCTGACATGGCGAATTAGGTGATGCATATGCGGGTTAGATAAATCTTCCCAGATGATCGACCGAATAAACATTAGGATTTTGATAGCCAGCATATCTAGATAGATCAGGATCCGGGCAAGGGTTTCACCTCAACCTATTTATACCGTACCACGTCTAGCCTGGTCGAAATCAATGGGAGTGTTCCGGACAGTCTTGAACATTGTAACGAAAGAAGAAGGCGACATCATCGATCTGACCAAGAGAGTCAGCGAGACGGTGAAAGATTCTGGCTTGAAGGCCGGCATCGCCTGCGTCTTCGTGCCCCATACCACGGCGGCTGTTTTCGTGACGGAGAACGAGCCGGGCCTGCGTTCTGACCTTATCAGATCCATGGAAAAGGTTTTCCCCAAGGGGTTCGGTTATGCTCATAATACTGGAGGGGACGGGAATGGCCACTCGCACATCAGGGCTTCGACCTTGGGTCAGTCGGTCTCGGTCCCATTCAATGATGCATCACTTGACATCGGCATCTGGCAGAGCATCGTGCTCATGGAGCTGGACAACGGCGGAAGGCCAAGAAAGCTGATAATCCAGTTGGTAGGGGAATGAAACTCACAGTCCTAGCATCAACAACCATTAACATCTTGCAAGAGACAAAAAGACAAAGAGGTAGAGAAGAATGAAATTAAAGTTCCTAGGTGGCGCAGACGTAGTTGGCAGGCTCGGAATGCTGCTCAACAACAAAGGCGCAAATCTGCTGTTCGAATATGGCATGAAACCGATAAAACCGCCAGAGTACCCCATCCCGGCCCCCCCGCTGGAGACCGCGTTCCTGACCCACTGCCACATCGACCATTCCGGAATGATCCCGTGGCTGTGCGGAAAGTATGGCACCAAAGTTCACACCACCCCGTCGACCATCGCCGTGTGCGAACTGTTGATGAACGACACGCTCAAGGTGGCGGACTCGGAGGGATACCCCCGGCCTTTTAACGAGAGCGACATCAAGGCCGCTATGCGATGTTTCCGTCCGATGAAATTCGGGGACGTCATGGACGTCGCCGGGTTCGAGGTCGAATCGCATTCTGCCGGTCACGTTCCAGGCGCTGCCATGTATGAGCTGCGCGGGGACAACACCACAGTTTTCACCGGTGACCTGCATACCCATAACACCAACCTCACTTGGGGCGCTCACCCGGTGAAGTGCGATAACCTGATCATAGAGGCGACCTATGCCGGACGCCTTCACCCAGACCGTAAGCGGGAAGAGCAGAAGCTCATAGAGAAGGTCAAGGAGACGGTCGAGGGCGGCGGCAAGGCCATCATACCATGCTTCGCCGTAGGACGTACCCAAGAGGTCATGCTGATCCTCAAGGACCTAAAGTATGACATGTGGGTCGATGGCATGGGCAAGACAGTCAATCGTCTGTATCTGGAGCATCCTGAGTACATCCGCTCGGAACGTGACCTGCGCTACGCCAAGAGGCGCTTCAACGAGGTACGCGGTGCCGCGGCTCGGGAAAAGGCAATGGAAGGCGAGGTCATCGTTACGACCGGTGGCATGCTGGACGGCGGCCCGGTCATCCGGTACCTGCAACAGGAAAGGGACAACCCCAAAAGCGCGGTCCTTATGACCGGATTCCAAGTGGACGGTTCCAACGGACGTCGGCTTATCGACAATGGCGCCATTGACATCAGGCAGCAGGGCTCCGCCCCGGAAGAAGTACCAGCCTCGATGCGTGTCGCGTGTCAGGTCCAGCAGTTCGATCTTTCGGCCCACGCCGACCACAATGAACTGTTGAAGTTCATCCGCGCCTGCGACCCGGATAATGTAGTGCTGATGCACTCCGATAATCGCCAGGCCCTGGCGAACGACCTGCAGGAGTTCAAGGTCCACATGCCGATGCCCGGAGAGGAGTTCGAGCTCTAGACCGGCATCTATTTCCCTCGGTGGTGTGTAGTCATGGTCATGCGCATGGAGGACCTGCTAGCAGAGGACGAGGGCTATGGGGACATAACCTCGGACCTCTTGATCGGGAACGAAGGCGGGGAATCGGAGATTGTCGCCAACGAGGATTGCGTCATTGCCGGATTGGCCGAGGCAACAGAGATATTCCGGGGGCTTTCATTGGATGCCCAGGCCCAGGTCGAAGAGGGCTGCCAGATCAAGAAGGGCACCGTAGTCATGACGATACATGGGCCTTTAAAGGCGATACTTCTGGGCGAGCGCCTCGCCCTCAACTTCATCATGCGCATGTCCGGTATAGCGACCGCCACCTCGAACATCCTGTGGGAATGCCGCCGCATGAACAGGAACGTGCGGATCGCGGCCACGAGGAAGACCACTCCCGGATTCCGTTTCTATGAGAAGAAGGCGGTCATCATGGGTGGGGGCGACCCGCACAGAAACCGCCTGGACGACATGATCCTGATCAAAGACAATCACCTGGTCATCGTCGGTTCAGTGACCGAGGCGATCAAGAAGGCCAAGACTTACTCATTCACCAAGAAGGTGGAGATTGAGGTCGTGGTCCTGGACCAAGCCAAGGAAGCAGCGGCGGCAGGAGCGGACATCATAATGCTCGACAACATGTCCCCCAAGGACGCCGAGGAGTGCTACGAGGCGATCAAAGGGATCGATCAAAGGATCATCGTCGAGGTCTCTGGTGGGATTACGCCGCACAATGCCGCCGATTACGCCAAGCACGCCGACGTGATATCCATGGGCTGGATCACTCACTCGGCGAAAGCGGTCCAATTTTCGCTTAGCGTGACCAAGGTCTACCGTTATTGATCAAGGCAGCCGGGACTTGTGATACTTCAGGCCGATATGCTCAGGCGTTGCACCGAACGCAAGGGCCAGCAGTTCCGACAGATATAGGACCGGTAGCCCATCTTTCTGCCTGATGTCGAACTGAACGAAACAAAATGGGCAGGGGGTCAGGATGCAGTTCGCGCCGCTCGGTCTAAAAGATGACGCGGCATCCTCAAGCATCCTGGCAGAGACCTTTTCATCAATTCCAGCGATTCCGCCCCCGCAACATTTAGGCCACTTCTCGCTGACCACAACATGGGAGCCGCACCAGGATGCGATCTCGTCAAGCACTTTAGGTGCGAAACTGTCATCGATCTTGAGCTTAGTGGACGGACGTACCATGTGGCAGCCGGGATGGGCGGCGAGCTTCAATCGTTCCTGAGAGACACAGACCAGGGATCTGACCTTCTCTTCTCCAGCCTCCTTGATGATCTCCGCGAAATGCCTGACCCGGACGTTCCCGCTGTATTTCAGGTCCACCTCGGCCAAGACGGCGTTCACCCTTTCTCGGGTAGGTGGATCATCCAGCGCCTGCCTGGACTCTTCAAGTGAAAGATAACAGCCATTACATAACGAGAGGAGGTCGCGGCCGCTCCTCTCTGCGATCGCCAGCATCCTCGCCGTCACGATCAGCCAAGTATCCTCGGCCAGTGAGCGCAGCCCGATCGGCTCTACGCAGCAGGTCGCCCCCGTCATCTGTTCGTATCTCACACCCAGCTTGTCCAGGACGAACAATGATGATCGTTCCAGAAAGGGTAGCCGGGTTGGGATCAGGCAACCTCTGAAAAGTAGATACTGGTCATTCAAGCTTGAGGCCCCCCAATTTCGTCCTCCTCAGCAGCAGTGTCAGCTGTTCCATTGTTTCCGCGGGGACGGTCAGATCCTCCAATCCCAGTTCCTTGCGTAGCTTCTTGGTCATTCCAGTATTCGGAAACGAAAGCCCGGAACGCATGAACAGTTTTGCTTCCTCGGAGATGTGCCTCGGGATATTGCCCTGTGCCGCAGCTTCGCCCCGCAACAATGAGATGATATCCCCCAGATCGACGCCCATCTGGCATCTCTCTGTGCAGGAATTGCAGACTGCGCATAACCAAAGGGAGCGATCATCTCTAAGGTCAAGCATTCCCAGGCTTGCTCGGGTGAGGATATCGATGGGGCGTATGCCCCCCGCCTTCTCCGATGGACAGATGCCAGAGCACAGCCCGCACTGCTGGCACTTCCAGATCGGCCTATCAGCAAGGATCAGATCGAGATCGATGATGCCGACTTGGGACGCTCTCACATGCCGAGCATCGGCGCCGCCGGATTTTACTCTTTGCTTTATTATTGCGTATGAATGCCGTTCAGAACCCCTTCATGAACGTGGCCAGGTCGTTACGCATGCTGGCCTCATTGTATTTCTTTGCTAGGCGGTAGGCGTCGAACATATTGAAGGCCCAGAACCCAAGACTTGCAAGCGTGACGATAATGAACGCAGGGCTCGAGACCAGATTGCGGAGCGCATCGATATCGGTATAATCTACGTTCAGCGTCAGTGCGAAGGAAGCGGCATAGAGGGCGGCATAGATCGCGAGGTAGATGATACCCCGCAGGACCTTGCCAACGTAGATCTGACCGATTCCAGCGAAGAAGAAGGACAGGATGAGTGCGACGGCCACGCTCTTATGCCGATATTGTGGGTAGCCATAGGGCTGAGGGCCATATTGGTTGGAGGTGTAAGGCTGGTTTTGTTGCTGGGTGAAGGAGAAACCACAGGCTGGGCAAAATTGCATGGTGTCATCCGTCACGGTCTTTCCGCAATTGGGGCAAACCATCATGATAATCAAAAGGGAATCGCGATTCAATTATTTATCAATGAGATGCCTGTTCGGCGCCGCCCCTTTTCTCCGCCATTCTTGATATGGCCCAGTTCGTGTCGTTGGTGACCCTAACTGCATCAATAATTTGTCCGAGCCAGAAAACGCAAATGATCGTTAGCATCACGATCATCATTTCGATGCCGATCGTCGACCGGTAGTAGAAAGCCATTAGGTTGGCTGCCAAAAGGATCAGGAAGATCGATAGGACCAGACCACCGCGTTGCTTCCTTCCATCGTAGACCTGACCCAGTCCGGGCAGGAAAAATGACAACAAGATCGCCAGGTCCGAATCTTTCAGCCTCCTACCGTTATTGGCTGAGTATCTCGGGCTTTCCTCTAGCCACCAGGTCAACAGCGGATCTATTGGTGGGGATTCGACCGGCCTGGAAGACCTGCCTCTCGGTCTGGAGCATTGACCGCAGGAATCTTGGAGGTCTTCGATGAACGCCCCACAATGCTCGCAGTACGCCAACTCTATCCCCATCGAATATCACGAACGCCGCACTTGATGAATCTTTGTCAGGAGATCCTTCGAGAATATTGCTGAAAGTGGCGCAAGAATCATATTGTCCAACGTTGCTGGGAGGACTGATGGACATCGACAAAGAAAAGTGCCAGGTGTGTGGAGGCCCGGCCAAGCAGTTCGTTTTCGCCGCATTCCTATGCAACAACGAGGACTGCGTCGAGAAGGCGAGGCTGGAACGGGGCGGCCCCGGCGGGCACATGAAGAACAAGCATTCCGCACCGATCATGAAGATCGAGAACGAGGATAAATAGTCACGAGCAGACTTCTCATTTCTTGATCCTGGAAGCAGCCAGGACGTGCAGGTCGACGAGCGGGATCCTTTCTCTACCTTTGTGCGAGCCGTAATCTTTCTGGGCACATGACAGATGGACATAACACTTGGGACAAGCAGTGACCAGCGTCCCGGCTCCGGTCTCCCGCGCCTCTTTCAAGCGTTCCACCTGCCATCTCTTAGTGTCGTCGTCACAGTTCGCCCAGCATGGATTGCCGCAGCAGGCGGAAGATTTCCCGGAGCGGGGCATGTCGTTCAGATCTCCGCACGACTCGATCACCACCCTAGGTTCTTCAATAAGGTTCGAGAACCGGACCAGTTTGCACGGGTCATGGTATGTGAACCTTTGATCCCCGTAAGACAACTTCAGCTTACCTTCCACCAACGCCTGACCGATCAATTCAGAGAGGTTGACGATCTCCATGTCGAAACCTGCGACCACCTTTGGATAGATTTCCTTCAAAGTATGATGGCACTCCGGGCAGAAGGTGATCACCTTTTTTACCCCCATCGCCATTAATCTCGCGGCGTTGAGCTTCGCCAGTTCGGCGAAGGTCTCGTCCTCTCCCAGCCAATACGAGTCATGTCCACAGCATAGTTCATCGTCCATGAGCTTGGGCCGGATCCCCATGGCGTTTAGCAGTCTGACGGCGGAACGCGGTATATCCAGCATGTCCTTGGCGAAACCACTGAACAGCTGGTCGAATAGCGGTGTGCATCCCACGAAAAGCGCCGTGTCCGAGCTCTGGTCCAGTTCCAGGTCCGGGGTCACCCAGTCCGTTCGGTGTCCTTTTGTCCTTCCTGCCGCCTCGGTCCTTCGGATTTCCCTAAGGATACCGTTATGGGAATGGATGGGCGGAAACTTATCGTTAATGTCAGCCCTCATGTCCCTGATGAACTCATGGAAGCTCACTCCCGATGTACAAACGTCCGAGCACGCCCCGCAGGTCATGCAGGACCAGATCTCCCAGTGATCTAGCTCTTTCCCCGCAGTGAAATCCTCCATCACCCGCCGGGGTGAGAAACGATTGTCCCGATGGGCTGCCGGGCAGGCATACGAACACTTACCGCACTCTACGCATTCGGAGGTGTTGTACTTGCGGGCGGATTCGTGAAGGTCCATGTTCACTCCCTCCCAATCGGTCCCAACTCTCGCACCAGGCCGGTGAACTCCTCGGCGGTGGAGGCGAACAGGTCGCCTTCGGCAGCGGATACCCAGCGGAGCAGAAGCCGGCGCGGGTCGATGCCTATGAGGTCCAGGAGCTTCTGGCAGTCCCTGACCTTCACCTCCGCCTTGCGGTTGCCCCCTATGTAATGGCAATCACCGATATGGCATCCCAGGACCATGACCCCATCCGCTCCTTTCTCGAAGCAACGCATGATCATTCCCGGGTCTACCCGGCCGGAGCACATGACCCGGACGACCTTGATGTTGCTCGGATACTGAATTCTGTTGACCCCTGCCAGATCGGCGCCCGCATAGGCGCACCAGTTGCAGCAGAAGGCCATGATGGACGGCTCAAATGCATCCCGGCCCTGCGTTGGCGTAGCGTTACGCTCCGCTCCCGAGGGTTGGCGAACGTCTGGGCTTAGAGCCGAAGAATCCATATGATGACCTGCGAGCGAAGCGGGTGCCGGCAAAAAAGGGTTTCTATCAACACCGCCGCCTGTTGGAACCTGCGGTCCTCCTACCGTCGCCGTTCCTTTCCTTTGCTTTTTCTCAGGTGCCAATAAGTCAAGCAGACGAGGATAGCTCCAAAGGGCATGCCCGAAGGGATCGAAGCACCTCAATTCTGGAATGTATATACTTACGGGATCGCCGGGCGTGAATTCCACTACCTGAGGCTTCCATCCTTTGCGACGATCACATTACTCGAAAAAAGACCCGTCATCTCCCATTCCGCCCGTTGTTGGGCCGCCTCCACCCCCGCCATTAGCGAAGCTGCCATGAGAACGATCACCACGGAAGCGATAACCACAGATGAAATGCTTCTTACCACTCCCCCCATCCAGACAAGGATATTTCTGGAAGATATTGCTATCCTCATGCCACAAAGACCAGAGAATATGTTTTGGACACTCGGTTCCTTTGATCTCAGCTACCGCCACCCTCGTTTGATACTAACCTTCAATGGATACGATTATTATGCCCCCCAGCCTTCGGTCATTCGATGACCCTCAAGATTGTTGGTTTTTCCAAGACCTCCCTGATCGACTGGGATGGACATGTGGTGGCCACGATCTACCTGCAGGGCTGCAACTGGCGCTGCCTGTATTGTCACAACCCGGACCTGATCCCCGCTGTGCCAAAGTTCGATGAACTCGACTTCGAGGAGCTTGCGGGGTATATCAGGGATAATGCCGATTTCCTGGATGGAGTGGCGATCTCCGGCGGCGAGCCCACTATCCATCCCGACCTCCCGATCCTGATCGCCAAGATTAGGGATCTGGGCATGAAGGTCAAGCTCGACACCAATGGCTCCAACCCTGACATGCTGGAGGACCTATTGGGATCAGGGATGCTTGACTACGTGGCCATGGATATCAAGTCGCCGCTGAACGAGAAGTATAAGGAGATCATAAAGGTGAATCCGGACCTAGATGCGATAAAACGCTCGATCCGTCTGCTGATGACCTCTGATGTCGATTACGAGTTCCGCACCACCATTGCGCCGTTCCTGCTAGAGGAGAAGGACATCGAATCCATCGCCGCTTACATCGGCGGTGCGAAGAAATATGCGCTGCATCAGTTCAAGAACGATACCACCTTGGAGAAGAAGATGGAGCTGGTATCGCCCTATCCGGAGGAAAGGCTTAGGGCCATGGCGGACGTAGCCAAGATGTACGTGCGGAAGGTCGTGGTCCGTGGAACCAGTTGATAAGAACGGCCAGCGATAAGCATGGCAAATCTATTTTATATGCAAATAACCTTGAATGCACGTTAACGTACCCAGACCTTATTGGCCAGTACGTTCCTGGGAGCGCGTGTCCGATGGAAAATGTGAACGGAAGGCTAAAAACGTATATTGACGGGTTTGACAGGATATTGGAAGGCGGCGTCCCGACCGGCCACATCGTTCTCCTCGCCGGCACTCCAGGAACGATGAAGTCTTCGATCTCTTACTACATGCTTTATAATCACGCCCTAGAGAACGACGCCTGCTCCGTATATGTCACGCTGGAGCAGTCAAGGGAATCCCTTCTCCGACAGATGGAGAAGATGGGCATGCACACCGACAACGTCAAGGACCAGCTGAACGTCCTCGACCTCGGTATCATCCGGAAGAAGCTCAAGGAGATATCTGCCGGGAGTTCCTGGCTGCATGTTTTCAAATCATATCTGACGAATCTCAAAGAGAATCTCAACTACTCTATCCTGGTCATCGATTCGCTTGAAGTGCTGGAGACCATGGCCGAGATATCCAACCGCCGGACGGAACTGTTCTACCTGTTCGAGTGGTTGAGAGATCTGGATGCCACGGTCTTCCTTATCTCGGAATCGTCCTCGGAAAGGATGATGGATGGCAAGTTCGACGAGGGTTACCTCTCGGACGGAATTATCACTCTCAAGATGCAGGTGATCAGGGACGTGGAATCGCAGAGACGCATCCGTTGCGTCAAGATGAGGGAAACGAACCACGACCCGTCCTACTATTCGCTCCTCTATAATGGCGGCAAATTCCAGGTCACCAGAGTGATATCAGAGTAAAGTCTGGTGTCTCAGAATGTCAAAATACGAGTGCCCGCGGTGCGGTTCAGGGGTCAAACCCAACGATATGCAATGCGACCGTTGCGGGGGGATGTTGAAGAAGGTCGATCCACGTAGGCAGCGGGAGGGCGACATGCCTTCCAATATGGTCATCGACAAGGTTATCTCCGAGGAGCAGACCCAGATACGTTTCGATTCATCAGATTTCACGTCGATGTCCAATCTCCGAAAGATCCTCGAAGAGAAGGACAAGGAGGTCTCTATCAGGGAAAAGGCCCTTATCGAGAGGGAAAAGAAGATGCAGGATATCTTCGAGAAGATGGAGAAGGATCAGAACCAGCTTGAGAATTCGGTGAAACAGTTCGAGTCCGATCAAGTCATGATGAAATGCAAGGAGATGTCCATCCGGGAAAAGGAGATGGAACTGGACCTGATGTCGGAGAAGTTCGATAAGGGGATCCAGGAGGTCATGTCCCTAGAGGACAAGCTCAAGAACTCCCGCATAACCGCCGCCGACGTACAAAAGTTGGACGACATCCGGAAGAAGTACGGGGCCGCGGTGGAGGACGAGAAGGGCAAGCTAAAGAAAGCCTTGGAAGAAGAGTTCGGGGACAAGCTCACCGAGAAGGACAGATTGGAAACCGAACTTAAGTTGGCCAAGGAGAAACTGGCCGAAGCCTCCAGGACGATAATGGAACTGCAGAGATCGTTCAAGGTCGAGATCAAGCCCTCCACCACCGGCCAGATGATGGAAGGGGGGGAGGAACTGGCCCGCATGGACCTCAAGGCCAAGATCGCCGAACTGGTGAAGGTGGTCAGGCCCGAGCTCGATTCTCAGATCGGGGCCGGAATACCTTCATGCGGACCGGACAAGACCATCCACACGCACATCGAAAAGTTCGACACCATCCTGGGGGGCGGCATACCCGAGGGTCATGTCATCCTCGTGAATGGCGCTCCGGGCACGATGAAATCGACCCTCACCTACACCGTTTTGCATAATGCGGCGCTTTTCGACGATGTCAGCTCCATGTACTTCTCCCTGGAACAATCGAGGGCATCCATCCTTAGGCAGATGGCCCGGCTCAAGATGCCCGACCCGCATGCTGCCGAGAGGATGATGGTGGTCGATATGGTGGACCTGCGCAAGGAGATGGAGGGCGCACATGGTGATTGGAGGGAGATCCTACTACGATATGTCAAGAACGTCTTCGCCGAGCGCCCGTTCCGCATTTTCGTGCTCGATTCCCTCGATTCGTTCAAAGCCATCACAGATTACGAGTTCACCCGCCAGGACCTTAAGGACCTGTTCGACTGGTTCAAGTCACTGGGCATCACCGTGATGCTGATCTCGGAGAAGCCGATGGACCAGCTCATGGAGAGCGCGCAAAGCGAGATGTACCTGGCTGACGGGGCCATCGAGCTGATAATGAGGCAGATCGACGAGTCGAGGGTCCAGCGTTGGATGCGCTGCCCCAAGTTGCGCGGTATGAACATCGACACGCGCTATTACTCACTGTTCCATGATGGTGAGCGCTTCAATCTGTCCGTGCCGATCGTTGACTCATGATCGAGTCAATTATCGTTCCTGGATTTTCTTGAAGATAGATTAAAAACTCGCCGTGGCCCTATTCAGACAGGGAGTGGTGGGAATGCAGATAGCACGAATAAAAACCTTCATCGAGAACCTTGACGAGAACATGCAGGGCGGGGTCCCTAAAGGGCATCTCGTGCTCTTGGCTGGGGCCCCTGGAACGATGAAATCGTCGATCGCCTATTCTTTGTTGTACAACAACGCCATCAAGAACGGCACCAAATCGCTTTACATGACGCTCGAGCAATCAAGAGAGAACCTGAACCAGCAGATGGGGTCGATGGGCATGGACCCGGAGAAGGTCAAGGAGAAGGTCAGCGTGCTCGACCTCGGTATCATAAGGAAGTCATTGACCCACCTGTCTGCAAAAGGCAGCTGGATGCAGGTCTTCAAGATGTACGCGGAGAACCTCAGGGCCTCCATGGGCTATGACTTACTGGTCCTGGATTCGCTGGACGTCCTGGAGATGGCCGCGCAGATGAAGCCCGATGAGCGCCGCGCGGAACTGTTCTACCTGTTCGAATGGCTCCGCAGCCTTGGTATAACCTGCATACTTATTTCAGAGTGCAACCCGGAGCAATTCAACTGCACCCATCGTGACGAGGCATATCTGGCCGACGGGGTGGTCCTGCTGAAGATGGCGGAGATCGGTGACGCAGAGGTACAACGGCGTATCCGTGTCGTCAAGATGCGTTCGACGAACCATGCGAGCAATTACTTCTCGTTGCTGTTCGACCATGCAGCGTTCAGTGCCACCAGGGTTCTGACAGAATAGGATCAGCGCCCCGGATGGAGGAGGAAGAACTGTTTCACGTCCGACACCGGGTCATCGCTTTTCTCCATCCACATGTATTTGACGAAGCGGGGAGCGCGACTATCCAGTACGACAGCGCAGCCGACGTCCTCCTCCGTCCTGATAAGCCGTCCGATCGACTGCATCATGCGGCGGGCGGCGGGCACGTTCACGGCGTATTCGAACCCCTTTCCGCCGAAACGCCGGTCATAGAACTCGCGCAGGCGTTCTTGGCACAACGAGGGCTTGGGATAGGGTATGCCGACGATGACCACCAACTGAAGCTCTTCGAACGGAAAGTCCAGTCCCTCGGAGACCCTCCCGCCCATTACGGCGAAGAACACGGCGCCCTTCCGGGAATCTCGCTTGAACCGCCCGATGTCCGCCACCAGCCTTTCCTGTGACTCTCCCTGCACCTCGCGGTAGACCTTCTTCAAGAGCAGCTTCTCGTTGCGGTAAAGGTAATTGTGCAGCATGGCATGGGAAGGGAAGAATATCATTGTGTTGCGGGGAACGGCATTGGCCAGATCGGAGACGTAGTCGTGCAGCTTCTGCACGGCATTGGGATCGGACCGTGATTCGTACTTGGCCTCGACATCTGCCACGAAGAGCACCTGGCGATTTTCCTTCGGGAACGGGGAATCGAATATCGCGGTCTTGGTGTTCTCGACCCAGGCCGGTCACTCGGACATACTGGTCTAGCGGCCTCAGGGTTCCGGACATGTGTATTGAACCATAGACCTCGTGGAAGAACGATAGAGCGCCTTTCGGGTCCAGGCAGTAAGCTTCGATCATTCCGCCCTCTTCCATGGTGGCCCGGCGGACGAAGCGCGCGTTGTCCGAGGCGACCCAGTTGGTCAGGTCCCGGCCCAAGGTGAAGGTTGCCGATGTCGGCTCTTTGCCTCCCTGAAGGCGCCGCTGGGCCATCTCCTCGCCCGTGGCCTGCATCTCCGCCACGATCTCGGCCAGCTCCCCCCTGTCGCATCCCAGCGATTCGCATAGGGTGCCTTCCAGGAAACCCCGGCCCAAGGCGACCTCGTCCTTGCCTGACTCAGCGCATAGTTCCGCCGCCCGGTCCAGGACCCCGAACAACGCTCCGGCCAGCTTTTTCAGGTCCACATCCTTAGAGAGCTTGGCGTTGCCCATCTCCCCAGCCTCGACGGTGACGATCGAGACGATCTTCTTGGTGATCCTGATGCTCTCGGCGTCCCGTGCGGCATCGGCAAGGTTGTGCGCCTCGTCCACCACCAGGATGAGATCGTCTGCCTCGGCCTGGAGCTGTTCCAGGAAGTGATGCCTCACCTCACCTGAGATGATGTAGGGATAAGGCGCGATGACCACCTTAGCCTCAGGCATAAGCATCTTGCCCACCTCGTAGGGGCATGCCCCGTCCGCCTCACAGAACCGGGAAAGTTCATCCGAGGTCGGGATGTTGTCGGCGCAATATCGCCTGAAATACGACTGACCAAGATGGACCGTGTTGGCGTAGTAGGTGCAGCCGCCCTTGGTCCCGTCCCGGGTGTTCTTCTTCTTGTGCTCGCACACGCGGGAGAGTTCTCCGGGGGTCAGGTTGTCGACCGATAGCTCGGACAGCATGGGGCAGCTGTTCCGCCGGCCTTGGAGCGAAATCCCGAGAACGTTCCGCCTCTTGCTGATGGCGCGAAGCTCCTTGATGGCTATCGTCGCCTGCGAATTGGTGCGGGTTATGTAGACGACCCGCTTGTCGTTTGCCAATGCGTGCTCCACCGTTCCGGCCAGGGCACAGACCGTCTTGCCCGTTCCGGTCCCGGATTCGACGACCAGGTTGCCTCTGGATTCGAGGACCTCGCCGATCAGGTCGACGAAATCCATCTGGTGCGGTCTTGGGAGATAAGGGAATATGGAGGATGGGTCTGGGTTCGGCGGGGGTGCAGACTCCTCCTGCACTTCCACCGGTTTCTCTTCCTTGGTACCGGCGAGCCTGGTCTGGAACCGGGGCTTTGAGGATTGACCTCTGTCATTGCTAGAACCTGCTCCGCCATCCCTCGAACGGGTCATCCCGCAGCTTCGGCAGACGAGCCTGTCGCCCACTGGGGTCATGATCGATTTGCAGCGGTCGCAGAACATTCCGGGCATTCAGAACGCCAATGCCGGCAGGGCTTAAAACCATTGCCGGCTACCATGGCCACCATTCGAACGTTGAGCATGGGCATGCTGATTCGTTTACGCTGTCGTTGCTCTCCATTTCATATTGCTCCAGTCATTGCCAGGCACCGTCAGGAATTAATACCTTGAAGTATTGTTGTGGGACTCAAGGGCTCGTGGTCTAGCGGTTATGACGTTTGCCTCACACGCAGAAGGTCGCCGGTTCGAATCCGGCTGAGCCCACTCTCTTCTCATCCAGACGATCATCAATGATTCATTTAGATCAGGTTTCCCCTTCTATGGCTAATGGAGTCATATCACAATGTCAACTTCACACATTCTTATTACGATAGGTATGTCACCAAATGGTCCGGTATTCTCAAACTATTAATGACGCGGCGTGCCTTGAAAAACAGCATGAGAAAGGTCATTGTCCTATCTTTCATTTCAATCGACGGTGTCATGCAAGCGCCCGGAGGGCCAGAGGAGGACGTTTCCGGTGGCTTCAAGTACGGCGGCTGGGCAGTCCCCTATTTTGATGAGTTCGCTGGCAAGGTTATGGGCGAGCAGATGGGAAGGCCATTCGACCTCCTTCTGGGCAGGAAGACCTACGAGATCTTTGCTGCCTACTGGCCATATCACAAGGAGGAAGATATGGGGATTAACCGGGCGACAAAGTATGTCGCCTCCCGGCGTCATCAGGATTTATATTGGGAGCGGTCGGTTCAACTGGGCGATGATGTGGTGAAGGCGATACGGGAACTCAAGGCGCAGGATGGTCTTGAACTCCAGGTCCACGGCAGCGGCAACTTGATCCAGACCCTCCTGAAGAACGACCTGGTCGATGAGCTCCGGCTCAAGATATTCCCTGTGGCGCTAGGCCCGGGAAAGCGGTTGTTCGCCGAAGGCGCGATCCCGGTGACGTTCAAGCTGATCGACAGCAAGGCCTCGCCGAAGGGGGTCATCGTCGCCAACTACCATCGCGCCGGAAAGGTTGAGACAGGTTCCTTCTGAGGGGGCCATGCTAAATCATCGATCTAATCTACTCTGATGTCAAGGGGGGCGACCCCATTAGCTTCCGAGGTTGATACTGACTTGAGAAGCTCCCCGTCTGAATCGAGAATGGATATTGAAAGCTCGCTCGATGAGCTGTCTCCTTTCTGAATGCTGAACCGAATGTCATTGGTTCCCTGGTCCAAAGATTTTGGGAACTCCATATGGCCAGTTCCATACATAGGAATCGCTGCATCTGAAAAATAGTAGGTTCCCGTCCAGTTATCGTTGTAGTCAATGACTAAAGTCACCACCTTCGATGAGCCACTGCTACGTATATCGCGATTGGCAATGTAATAGGCAGCGAAAATGAGCACGCCAATGACGAGAATAGCCAAGATGGCCAAGGCAATTTTCGAGTAGTGCCTCAAGTTCCAACCTTCTTGGATGAGTACAATGTCATACTTTTTTCTGACTGAGGCAGAAATCGAGGTGTATGGTAATAGTCCTGTCGCAACAAAGCGATAGTCACAAATGCCACTAGCAACGAACGTATCCGCAATTCTCCTGATAAGCAGGCTACGCCCACCCATCCCTTTGTCCTGTCAATTGGCATTGAAATTCAATACAAACGCTGTTCGCGTTTCATTGCTAAATCGTCGAGAGACATTGGGACCGAACACTTTTACCAACACTCCCTCGAATGATTTGAACTTAAGGACATAATGATTTGAACACGGAAGACGTTGTCCAGAAGAGGATTCAATGGCGTCACATGGCGGGTCTAAGTTGGCGGTGGTCGCGGCCGTCATTGGCAATCTGATCATAGCGGTGATAAAATTCATCGCGGCCATCTTCACCGGCTCGTCCGCCATGATCTCCGAGGGCATCCATTCGTTCGTGGATACCGGGAACGGCCTCCTTCTGCTGCTGGGCATGAAGGATGCCAGCAGGCCAGCGGACGCCGAGCACCCGTTCGGTTACGGTAAATCGCTCTACTTCTGGACGAACATCGTCGCCATTTCCATCTTCGGCATCGGTGGTGGCATGTCGGTATATGAGGGAGTATCCTACATCTCTTCCGTCACCCCATCCACCGAACTGGGGGACCCCACGGTGGCTTACATCGTTCTAGCCATCGCCCTTATTGTTGAAGGCTCTTCGTTGACGATAGCCTTCCGAGCGTTCCTTAGGGCGAGGGGGAACATGGGAACCTGGAAGTTCATCAAGGGTTCAAAGGACCCGAGCCTGTATGCGGTGGTGTTCGAGGACAGCGCGGCCATGTTAGGCTTGGTCTTCGCCTTCCTGGGGATATTTCTGGGCCATACGTTCCATAACCCATACCTGGATGGCACGGCATCGATTGCTATCGGTCTGCTGCTGATGAGCGTGGCCTGGTTCCTGGCCTCACGGACCAAGGGTCTGCTGATGGGCGAGGGCGTTAGCCCCGAAGAGCTGGTGGACATCCGGCGGCGGGTGGAGTCGGACCCAGCAGTGGAAAAGGCGGGGAACATCCTCACCATGTACATGGGTCCCCAAGACCTGATAATCAACATGGGAGTGAGCTTCGTTGCGGGGACGACGGATAGGCAGATGCATGACTCCATCCATCGCATCGAGGCCGACCTGTATAAGGAATACCCTCAGACCAAACGGGTATATATTGAGGTGGAAACCCTGGCTCATATGACGAACGATGCACGTCCCCATGAATGATCTTTCTCGACAGATGGCTGTTCTATCTAGAGTAGGAACTTTCAAAAAAAGGAAGTCTGGGGCAATGCCCATCATTAATATTTCTTTAAAATCTCGGAAAAGAATCCAGAGTATAGAGGCGCGATGGTATTATTGCCGGTCATGCGGTCCTTGACAGACAGAGTGGTCACATAGGCCTTGGAGTTCTTGGTGAACAACATATCATGGCCGACGCAAAGACCTAGGACAATGTTCAGTTCGGTCCCAGCATCGTTGAGCAGCTCAGCCTGATAAACTGGGTTGCATACCGTCTCGTTCTCGCTCTTTATACAGTCCTCTTTTGGGATTTCGAACTCTCCCTTCTTCATCGAGAAGTTACGGCAGATGGCCGAGCACACCTCGAAACCTCTTGCCTCCAGGACTCTGGTGAGCTTTATGCCTTCGTCCCGGGCGGCCAGGCAGAACGCCACTCCAATCTTCTTCCACCCCATCTGATCGGCGAATGCCATTATCTCGGATATGCGCGGCCTGATCGGGGTCAGTACGCCATTGACCGGCTGGAGGGTTCCCCGCTCCACCTTGGCGGCGGTTTGCATAAGCTTTTGGGTCTCTGGATCGTGGTAACGCGCAATTATCTCTTCCTTCGTGATTACCGAAATATTTGTTGGGCAGTCCTTGAACTTACCTGGTTCGCCAACTTTGCAGCCGACGTCGCCACATTTATCACATCTGGGAAAATCCAAAACATCACCAGCCGTGAATATTAGTTTGAGTTAATAAGGCCTACCCCTAAAACATAGTGGAATCAAATCAGGTCAAGCAATGGTTCCTTTGTTGCTGAGCGCTTTCCTTCGACATGAACCAGGAAATACAAATGGTGGAGAATACTAATATTATCACAGATTTGGGGAGGAGGAAGATGGACGAGGGAACTAAGGCATCTAAAGTGAAAGACTCGCTGAAGAGCTATATTCCCGCGGAAATATTCGACCCGTTCCTTAGGGCACCCCTCAAATCAGGTGGGACGGCCCTCATCATGGTCATCTGCTCAATTACGCTGTTGGTGTGGATTGCCCAGGGGTCCGAATCCTTGCGGAGCATCATCACCATCCTGGCCAAGACATTCGCGTTCCTGGCGATTTCATTTCTCTCTCTTAACTTCCTAACCTCCGCCAGGTGGGCAGTTCTGGAAAGCCTCTTTGGAGGATTGGACAGACAGTACAAGGTGCATAAGATGGTAGGGAAGCTGACCCTTTTCTTCATCGTCTTCCACATCACCTTCCTCACCATCCGCGCCTTCCCATCATGGTCGGGTGTATTCTCCCTCTATGTTCCAGGCCTTCATATCCCCAGCACCTTGGGGATCGTTTCCGTAGTGGCGTTGTTCGTATTGCTGGCCCTTACTCTGCACATAAAGATCCCCTACAACGTGTGGTTGATGACTCACCGCTTGATGGTCTTCCCCCTAATTTTCGCCATCTGGCATGCACTTGACGCTGGTTCAGACATCCGAAGTTACCCGATCCTTATGACCTGGATTCTGATTATCGGTGGCTTGGGAATCCTCGCCTACGGCTACACACTGATTCTCTATCGACACTTCGGTCCCAAATACCGAGTGGAGGTGGTAAAGGTGAACCGTTTCCCATATTTGACCGAGATCCATCTGAGATGTGAGGACAGGGACCTGCCGTTCCATCCGGGGCAGTTCGTCTTTGTGATGTTTCCTTTCTCAGTGAGTAGGCATGAGATGTGGCCATTTTCCATATCGAATCATCCTCGTGAGGATACGATCCGTCTTTCTATCAAGAAGCGGGGAGACTTCACGGGGGGGCGAGTTCCATTGGTGAAAGAAGGCGATCATGCAGTGTTAATAGGCCCGTACGGTAAGTTCGGGGAGCGATATCTAAGCCATAAGCGGAACATGATTTGGATCGCCGGAGGCATAGGCATCACTCCCTTCCTTAGTATGGCCAGGAACGAAGCCGAGAATCCTATCGGACGGCAGGTCGATCTGATATGGGCATATCGGAATTCCGAGGAGGGGCTATACTATGATGAGCTTATCCGGGAGGAAATGAAGAGCAAGGAGCTCAAGTTTCATCCCTGGGTGTCCAGTGAGCTGGGGCGTCTCGATTCTGAAAAGGTCTCCGTGCTGCTGGGTGGGAAGGAGAATGTCCTCGGCAAGGTAATCTTCCTCTGTGGGCCATTGCCTATGATGGAGAACCTATCCAGGCAGTTCGTTGAAATGGGCGTCCGAATTAACGATATCGTCTTCGAGGATTTCAATCTCCTTTAGTTCGGTGAGGGTCTGCTGTATGGTCTTACCAGAAGTGATTTGACCGGAAAATTATTCCAACCTGATTTCGACAGTTGACATAGAGAATTTCCATTGGTCTTAGAATTTGACAGGAGATTTTGAGGCAACGAAACCTCGTCGAAAACGCCCGAAAATGGGCGTTTTCGCTAGGTTCCGGGTATATATTCTGCCAAAATGGCCTTGTTTATCGGGTTGAAGTTGGAGTAGAACCGTCTTTTGATTCCGTTTCCCATCGAAACTAGTGTAAGTGTCAACTTTTGCAGAGAGGCGATAATGAATTTCGTTGACATGCGTTTGACTGGCTTGACGAAATGGCGTGTCAAACTGATCATGACCTGCGCGATGAATCCGATCAGAAGGACGCCGTGCACGGCGTCCTCCGACCAGACCCGGACCGGTTTGACCTCGATCTCGCTCTTCAACGAATGGAAGAGCTTCTCGATTGCGTCCTTGGCCCGATAGATCCTCAACGCCTCCGATGCTGGCATGTCACGGTTGGAGGTGAGGCAGAAGCAACCTTCCCGGCCGTTGATGACCTCGCGGAGGAGGAGGCGGAGCGCCTCCGCCTCCGGTAACTCGGTCAGCCTGGTCTGATAGTCATATTTGACGTCCACCAACGGATTGTTGATGCAGAAGCGTTTTGGTAATCTTCGACCGTTATCCAGGCTGTCCTGGATGGCCTTGGCCTCGGCCAGCAGGCGATCCGCCTGCCTGAGGCAGGACCTCAGATGGTCCCTTTTCAGCTTCTCAGAGAAAAAGTAGTAATTGACCCGGCTCGGGAATATCTTCTTCAGGGCATAGATGCCAGCATCGGCATCTATGCACTCCCAGCTGGACTTGGAGAACTTTTCGAAGTACTGGTCATCGCTCTTGTTCAACTTTTTCGCGGTTAGATAGTCGTTCCCGTCCAGCTCGATCCGCTCCAAGTTCTCCTTGTCGTTCGCTCCCCGGTCGAAGACGACCAGGGAGCTTGGACCAAGGAGGTGACGAACCTGGCCATAGGTCGATCTCATGTGGACCTGATCATTGACGTTCCCGGCCTCGACCGTGAGACCAATAGGAACATCAAAGGGCGGTGCCAGCATGGACGCCCCGAGCGTCAGCTGGCGCTCGCCCGGTTGATGGTCGCGTGAATATCCGTACCTGGCTAGGTCGGACATGTCGCCGTAGATCACGATCGAGGTCCAGTCCAGCAGAATATCCGTCGGAGGATGTCCCAACAGCTCCAGGACGTTATCCTGGAGCTTCTGAATAATCTTCTCCCGATTGTGACCCAGCGTTTCGACTGCACGATAGAGCGTTTTCTCGTCGAAAGACCTGAGCTCGTACTGCTCCAGCATCTCCGGCTGGTTCAGCCATTCGCTGGCCTGCAGCACGCTGAAGTTGTCACCGAGCTTGTATGCTAGCAAACCGCGTACCAAGGCATCCAGCGGGATGCCCTTGGTCTTGAGCGGTCCGATGACCTCGCTCAAGCCCAGTCGTTCGTAGAGATCGTCCACCATCAGACTCGGTCCGATGGGAAAAGATTTATTCTCGTTTGGCGTAAGCTGAGCTGTCCTCAGTCTGGACTGTCTTTGCACAATTACAGCAAGGCTGAGGACACCTCATATTATTTTCGGATTGGCCATTTGCATCGACGACCCAGTCATCGATGTTCTATGAAAAAATGTCATAAATGACCGGTAAATGTGTCAAACTCAGGTTCCAATATGATTTTTGCTTTACTTCCACATCGTTTGTTCCAATCTCTAAGATCGTTAAGGAAATTTAGGCATTCCTATCGGTCGCCAGGTTGAGGTTATCTAGGTTGGACGTTCTCCGTCCCAATCATCAGAATGCCAGATGATATTGTTGGGCGAGCCCATAAATACGGTCACCTTTCTCATATGATCTTACATGTCTCCCCTTCTAATCAGGGTCTTGGCCGTCGATGACGAGCCAGAGTTAGGCTATCTTTCCAAGGAATTCTTGGAAAGGCCTGGAGACATAAAGGTCGATATTTTCACCTCCGTGGCGGAGGCAAGAACCGCCTTATTGGAGATACGATACGATGCGATAGTATCCGATTATCAGATGCCAAGTGAGGATGGAATCCAGTTCCTTAGATCATTGCGCGCATTAGGTGATCAAACCCCGTTCATACTATTCACCGGCAAAGGTCGAGAGGAAGTCGTCATCGAGGCATTGAACAATGGTGCGGACTCTTATCTTCAAAAGGGCGGGATGCCGGCGCCGATGTATGTGGAGCTGGAGCACCGCATAAGAACTGCAGTGTGTAAGCGCCAGGCAGACAAGGAAGTGGAACAGAGGAACAGAAAATTGCTGAAGACCAACAAAGAATTGGCAGCGGCAAAAATGGAGCTGAGCTCCCGTTTGGATGAGATAAGTGCCGGTAACGAGGCCATGGCCGCGGCCGAGGAAGAATTGCGTGCGAGCGAATCGAGGTACCGCAGTCTTTTTGAGAGCATGCTGAACGGTTCCGCGGTACACGAGATATTGTGCGACGAGGATGGAACGCCCACTGACTACCGATTCCTCGACATGAACGCTGCATTCGAGAGCATGACGGGATTGAGACGAAACGATGTTCTTGGAAAAACGGTACGAGAAGTACTGAAGGAAGTGGAGCCCATATGGATCGAGAAGTATGGGACAGTCGCTTTGACAGGCATTCCCGACCATTTTGAGAACTATTCACAAAAGCTGGATCGACATTATGAGGTCTCCGTCAGCCGCAATGCGCCAATGCAATTCACCGTCATAATCACTGACGTCTCCATACGTAGGAAGGCGGAGGATGCTTTGAGGGAGAGTGAAGAGAAATTCAGGGCTATCGCCAATTATGCGGCAAGCTGGGAATCATGGTTCGATCCCGATGGAAAATTACTGTGGATGAACACATTTTCAATAGCTCTTACCGGATTCTCGCCAGAAGAATACATAGCCGCCAAGGATTTCGTTTCCATGGCCATCGCGGAGGAAGACCGTCAGTTGGCAAGGGAAAAGATCCAAGGGGCGTCCCAGGGAAGCAGCGGTGATAACTTGGAGTTAAGAGCGTTACGCAAAGACGGTTCAAAATTCTGGGTTTCGATCTCCTGGCGGCCCATCCTGGATTCGAACGGGAGAACACTCGGTTTCAGAACCAGCGTTCAAGATATTACCGGACGCAGGCGTGCGGAAGAGGCACTACGGCAGGCTGGCCTCAAGCTCGGAATGCTGAACAGCATTACTCGGCACGATATACTCAATCAGATGCAGGTCCTCACCGGATTCCTGGCGCTGTCCAAGCTCAGGGAGAAGGATCCGAATTGAACGCCTACCTGGACAAGATGTCGCGGGCAGCCACTACCGTGCAGCAGCAGATCGCATTCACCCGGGATTATCAGGACATAGGAAGCCAGTCGCCGATATGGGTGTTGATCGGGCGACAGACTGCAGAAGCCTTCATCCAGCTTCACCTGAAAGGCGTGGCATTGGAGGAAAAGACCGGCGGTGTAGAGATAATGATCGATCCGCTGGCCATGAAAGTACCTTACAACCTGATCGACAATTCCATGCGCCATGGTGAGCATGTCAACCGTATCAAGATGAGTGCTGAGCAAATTGGCGATGCCATGATGATCGTTTATGAGGACAACGGCGTAGGCATTCCTTTGGAAGATAAAGAAAAGGTCTTCAAGAAAGGTCATGGCAAGAACACTGGGCTAGGCCTTTTCCTCACCCGTGAGATACTGGCGATCACTGGGGCCACCATCAGGGAGACGGGTCAACCTGGGCGCGGTGCCCGGTTCGAGTTATTGGTGCCTCCGGGAGGATGGCGCCGGACAGTGCAGAAGTCATGATAGACCATTTATCGGTCTTTGATGGGTCTGAATCTTTTTATCCCCCTCACCCATATCCAGCATCATGACGCTGGATGGTGCGTTTACCCACCTGGCGACGCTCAGAACGGACCGACTATATATGCGTCAGATGAGGATGGATGATACCGAGGCCGTCTATGCCTTCAAATCCGATCCATCAGTGACCGCGTGCTATGGTCAAGAACCTCATCGGACCATTGAGGAATCCAGAGCCTGGCTTCAACGTAGGGTGGACGATTATGCGATCCGAGATTCGATTTTCTGGGTCCTTACCCTAAAGGAGGACGATGTGGTAATCGGCGAGTGTTGTCTATGGAATTTCGATCCTAGTTTTCAGTGCGCCGAGATAGGTTACGAATTGCATCCGAGATATTGGCACAGAGGCCTGATGGCCGAAGCATTGAGAGAGGTCCTGGCATACGGATTTCAAGAGATGGGTCTCCACAGGATCGAAGCCAGTCCTTTCGCGGGCAATATTCGATCCAAGAATCTCCTCATTAAGCTCCGTTTCAAGTCGGAAGGTACTTTGCGCGAACGATATCTCTTCCGAGGCCGTTTCCTGGACCAGATGTACTTTGGACTATTGAAGGAAGAATGGTCGGACCGGGCAACGAGCCCTATGAGCGAGTTGCAACGCTGAATCCTAATCCCAGACCTTCAATGGACACGATCAGGAAAGAGGGTTCGTGCCCTCCGATTCTCGTTTTTTTGTTTTCTTCCTCACATCCCCAGCGCTTTCCTCTTAATTTCGATGTGATCGGACAGGAGGGCGGCTGCGCTCTTTGGGTTCGGCTCTACCCAGAACTTAGCATGAACCAGATCGTCAAGGTCGTCGGTCAGTGTCTTGATCACGTTCTGGCTTCCGCCTATGTGTGGCATCACGCCTAGACACACGCTTACCCCGCTGCCGACGAAATAGCTGCCGATCGCCACCGCCTTTGGCGAATACCATTCAGGAGCTGCACCCGCCACGGGCAATTGGTCGATCCTCACCCCTGCCGTTCTGGCCAGTTCAGCAACCAATGCCAGTATTCGGCTGTTGTCCACGCACGAACCCATGTGCAGGACTGGCGGTATGCCTAGGGAACCGCAGACCTCTTGCAGGCCCTTTCCCGCCTGGTCTATCGAGCTCGGCTGTAGCAACCCGGCCTTGGCGCACGCGATGGACGAGCATCCCGTCTCAACGCACAGAATGTCGCGCTTGATGAGTTCCTTGGCCAGCGTCACATGGCCATAGTCGTGCTTGATCCGTGGGTTATTGCAGCCGACGATCCCAACGCACCCTCGGATCTTTCCCGATACCACCACGTCCAGCAATGGCTTCAGGCTTCCACCCAATGCCTTCCTTATCGATTCGACGGAGAAGCCCACCATGGCATCGACTGGTGCATCCGGTATGAGCATCCTTTCCTTTACCCGGTTAGGATAGTTGTCGATGGCGGCACCAATGATCTTCTTCGACTGCTCGAACGCATTCTCGGGAGTGATCTCAACATAGTAGCTGCCCTGAATGACCGCCTTAGGAGAGGTCGTGAACAGCATTGTGTGGTAGCAGGAGGACGTGTTCGCCAGGGTTGGGAATATGCATTGATAATCGACGACCATGGCCTCGAGCGCCCCCGTGGTGATGACCAGTTCCTGGTCCAGGTGATTCCCGGCCTGAGGTATCCCCTTACGCATCAGTAGTTCGTTGCCCGTACAGCACAGTCCGACCAGGTTGATGCCATTAGCCCCCACGTTTTTCGCTCGGGCGATCATTTCCGGCATGCTCGCGACCCTGACTATCATCTCGGAAAGCACTGGATTGTGACCGTGAAGGGACACGTTCACTTGATCAGGCTTGAGCACGCCTAGATTGACCTTGGAACTCTTGATCGTCGGAGTGCCGAACAGTACGTCGGATATCTCCGTTCCCATCATCGAACCGCCCCAACCGTCTCCCATCGAGGCCCTCATGCCCTGCATCAAGAAACCCGAGTAGTCCGCCCCTACTCCCATGTGCACTCGGTGCATCGCCTCCACGATCTCTCTGTCTATGCTCCTTGGCAGAATCCCGATAGCCTTCCAAAGCTCCACACAGGCCTCCGGAGCCCTCTTTGGCATCTGCATTTCCCCCTTGATCGTACCGAACTCATCGAGCATTGCCAAAGCCAGCTTCTCCGCCATCTGGTTAATGGAATCGTCTGCAGGCAGGCCATACTCAGCTGCCAACAGCTTTAGTTTTTCCTCATCCTTGACGACATATCCAGGGGCTTTCCCCCTGGCCGTCTTCAGCAATGTCTCCACCACTTCCCGTCCATGGTCTGAATGGGAGGCCGCGCCTGTCGCAATGGTATCGAGCAGGTTCCTTGCCACCATCAGATCGGCATCGGCTCCGCACACGCCCCTAGTGCGATCTCCGCCCATCAGCCGGCATGGCCCCATGGCGCATCTCTGACAGGATATCCCTTCAGTACAGAACTTGCATTGCGGCTGCTGCCTTTCGAATCTGTCCCAGACGGTGTCGGTGCCCTCCTTCATCGTCTTTCTCAGGACATCCTGCGTCGATTTGTCCAATGCCCGCTCCTTGACCTTTTCCTCGATCTCGTCGGGTTTGAACTTCTTGACCGGGACTCTCAGGCACTCTACGTTAATAATCTCAGGCAGGTCGTTGTCCATTTTAATTCCACCAGTATTCACTGAATAACCGATGCGTTTTCAACGTACCCCGCACTTTATATTGATTTGCTATCGAAGCTGTATTGCGTTCCACGAGCTTCGACATCCTCGTTCACACCCGAATTTGGGAAGATAGTGGTCATCCCTCGGGAGCACATAAAATGAGGCAAGGGTGATGATAGATTTTAGGATGTTTTCTGGTTTTGTCCGGCCAGTATATGGGCCTTTTCACCTTTTCCACCCTTTCCAATGCGAAAGCTCAACTGCTTTTTCAGTTGTAGTAACAGTTGCCTTGAACGGATCAGTTCGGGTGGAGTGTACAGAAATGAAGAATGCAAAGATGATAGCGGCCTTTGGTGTGATTGGTGTGCTAGTCCTTCTCGCGGCCACCGGAGCGGTGCTTGCGAACGGGGTCGGCGCGAGCACATCGAACATGATAGGCGATCAGACAACTTGTGAGAAGATGGGGGCCGGAAACGGTCATATGGACAGGGTACAGTCGCAGGACCGACTACAGGACGGCTCATGTCAGATGAATGGGACGGCGCTCTGCAACCATACCCAAGCACAGGACTGCACGAACAGCGCCCTGCGTGCCTGTAACGGTTCCGCTGACCAGACAAGGACCATGGATCAGGTCCGGTCGAGGGACTGCTCTTGCTTGACCGCGAACAGCGGTTAAATGGGCTAGCCTATCCAACGATTTACCAGAAACCATTTCCTCATGACTTTTTCCGGAATCATTTTTCTATAGGCTACAGTTAGCAGAGGTCGATGGCGATCAATATGATGTTACAGAGGATCGTTATACTTCCGTTCATATGCAAGGGGGGGAGTTGCTCCGGCGAGCCATTGTCATTTTTCTTTCCAGTGGTTCCAAGATCGGCAACTGATTCACCGATGTTCAGGATGGGTCATCCCCCCTCGTCAAAAGATAGCGATGAAAAAGGAACAGAACGTCGATTTGGGTTCAATTCCTCAACCCGAACTGGGAAAAACGGACTCCTTTCCGCGGCATCAACGAATATGGCAATCTATAATACCGTTCGCGCCATTGGCCGTCCCGACGCAAGTGATCTGATGGATTCTGAGACGAAAGTGACTGGATGGGAGAAAACTAAGGATGTCCTTCGAATAGCCTACACGCTGCCTTTCGTGCTCTCATCGGTTGTGGGGGTGGTGTTCGCCCTAACTCTGAAGCAGGAGTGGCTCATCGCCTTGTTAATACCACTGGACGTCTTCTTTTTGGCCCTATTTGTCAACTTTTCCAATGACTACTTCGACCACAAGAGCGGTGTGGATAAATTGCGTTTTTCATATACCGACGACCCCGATCTGAAGGCCCGGATTGCGAAACTCTTCAATCAGAAGGTCTTCTGGTCCGGTAATTCTCTGGATCGTGGCATCATCTCCGACAGGCAGGGTAGGATGTTAATGCTCTTCCTTGGCGCCATAGCGGTGTTGATTGCCATACCGATTGTCATCTTTGGCGGGTTACTGGTCATAGTGCTTGGCCTGATATCTCTTGCTCTAGCCTTCTTCTATACTGCCCCGCCATTGAACCTTGGGGCTAAGGGACTGGGGGAGATCGACGTGTTCCTGTCATTCATGATGATCTCCTTTTTCTCATACTATGTGATTGTCCAGCAATTCAATTGGACGATCCTGTTCCTATCATTGACGGTCGGCACCACGGTGATGTTGATGAGGATATCCGATGAAGCCCCTGGAATCCCTGCCCATCTTAAGATGGGGGAAAGGAATCTGGTAGTCCGGTTCGGGCTTGGTAACCTGAAGAAGTTTGAATCGGCACTTCTCATTTCCTACTATGTCTTTGTGGCATGCGCCGTCGTGCTCGATCCCTGGTTTGTCGTGTTGTTCCTCACTGTGCCCATTGCGATCGGTGCCGTAAGACTGCTGAACAAGAAAGATGATCTTCAGTATTGGCGCCCTATACCTCAGTTCCTAAAGCTGGCCATAGCGAATGAATTACTTATCGTGATTGTTTTGATTGTGCGAACCTGGACATTTTAGATATCGTTCCGACGTCGCCTCTCAGGATGAGTCGATACTCTCTTACGGCATCGAACCCACAGTTCTTGCATGACGCGGTCCCTTCCATAGGACATCCGTGGAACTTGGTGCCATTCGGCAATGTGAATGATGATATCCAATAGGGGCATCTTCCAGAGTAGTTCTCGATGAGCAGTTCTTTCAGGGCCTTGTTGGAGTTGACGATGGGGAGGCCCTCTTTCTTCAGTCCAATGACCTCTTCCACCACCTTTTTCTTTTCTTCGAGGGTCAGGGAGATATCGTATGGAGGGGGAGTTAGGAAATTGATCATCATCCCCTTTACTGTAGGGGTCTTGGCTACAATTTCCGCTGTCGCCCTGACGTATTCGATGTTCGTTTTCGTTACTACCATGTTGGCGAAGATGTTCGGGTGGGTCGTTTTGCCGAGATTCCGCATCAGCTGGTCGAAAACACCAGGGCCGCGGATAAGGTCGTGTATCTCCCTTGGTCCATCAAGGCTCACGGAGATCACATCGCTCTCCTCGAATAATGTGCCGATTCCGTTCGTCGTGTAGCCGATAACGAAATATCCAATTCTTCGACCCTCTTTGATAAGATTGTCAAGTGTTTTGTCCCCATCCGACCAAATGGTCGGCTCCCCTCCCTCGAAGAACAATATCCTGGCGCCCTCGTCGAATGTCGTCTGCATCTCTTTGATTATGGTTTCAAAGGACATCGATCTGGGGGAGGGCAGTTTGTCCTGGTTGGCCGCGATCGAGCAATGCTGGCAACTCAGGTTGCACTTATAATGGATGATCATCGTATTAACCAATGGCCTTTTATCGCCGATATATGAACGAAGGAGCCACCCCGCATAATAGCTGTACTTCCTCGCCTCTGACATATTCATTGTCCGAAAGAACGTCAGGTCTCTATTTATAAAATCGGTAATCTTCGTATATGGATAGACCTCCAGGGTGCTGTTTTTAGAACTGACAATGAGCCATGGAGCAACTCTAGGACGGAACAAGGCCGGTCTTAATTTCAAGCGGGTATATCATCGGTCGGTCACAATGGCTCGACCGAGGAAGAGGACCTATTTCTTGTCCGCATTTAGTGTGAACATGATAGAATATTATAGCGGAGGTTGACATTGATTCTTTGCTGGAATGGAATACAACGGTGTGCTCATGGTCATGGATGAATGGGTCTCGGTACTGGAGGAGAAGGTGCTGGACGAGAATGGGGGAGCTTGCGTTGCCCCAAAAGGTCTGCCCGTTCTTTTGATGAAACGTCACGGGCAGATATTCGCTCTTTCCAACATCTGTCCGCACATGGGCTGCACCCTCGGTGGAGGGTCCATGGACGGATACATCCTGAAATGTCCATGTCATGACTGGCAGTTCGACATCAGGACAGGCAGGATGTGGCCCGAGGACACTGGAATAGTCCTGAAGTCCTACGAATGGAAGATAGATTCTGGAAAGATAGCGATCAAGGTCAGGGGAGATTGAATATGCACAAGGTCACAGGGTATACGCTGAGCTACTGTCCTTGGTGCAAAAAGACCAAGAAGTTCTTCAAGGAGCACGGGATCGAATTCGAGTTCGTTGATTACGATCTGCAAGATGAGGCTGGACAGGATCGGATCGAGGAGGAGATGGGAAAGTACAGCAAAGGAGGGATCGCATTCCCCTATGTGGTCATTGACGGGACAGTGGTCATCGGATGGAATCCGGAACGGTACGAAGAGCTTCTGAAAAAGAACAAGTGACTGAGATGAATGATGAACTGAGGAAAAAGGCGCTTCAGGACCAGTTCGGTCCCGTTGTTGACATTTTGGGCTATAAGTTCACACCGGACAATGAGCTGGTCTCAGATCTGCTTGACGCCGAGGTGATGCTAATGCATCAAACCGGGATCCCATACTGTCCTTGCCAGGGCCGTACCCGCGACCGAAAGAGGGACATGATGATCGTTTGCCCCTGTATACCTCATCACAAGGCGCATTTCGATGCCATGAAACGTTGCTGGTGCGGGCTATTCGTTCATAAGGATGTCGAAGACCCCAGCAAGCTCCGCCAGATCCCATTGGAAGAGATCGAGGGGGCTAAATAATGAAGATCAAGGTGGCATCGGTGGGCGATATCATGCCTGGGGGTCTCATGATGGTCCAGGCGCAAGGGATTGAAATGGTGTTATGCAATTACCAAGGTACATTCTTCGCATTGGAAAGGCGCTGCGGGCACATGAGCGCTCCTTTGGAGCTCGGAACCCTAAACAAGTACATCCTGACCTGCCCCATGCACAGTGCCCAGTTCTCCGTGATTACAGGGGAAGCGATCAATGCTGCCATGCCTCGCATTCGTTCACCCCCTAAGATCGATGGTCCATCGGCCGTCCCCGGCTACCTAAGTAAGCTGATCGATAAAGTCAAGACGATGGATGTGAGGTCCTTTCCAGTTATCGTTGAAGGTGATGACGTGTTCGTCGACGTTGTGAAGTAACGCAAGGAACGCAATGAACCCCCCGGATGCACATTATTTCATTGGGAATGAGGACCCAGTGGAAATATTCAATATCGTATCCATGCCGAGCCCGTTGAATCTTTTCTTCACTGCGGAACTCAGTTCCTCGGCGCTCTTTGAGATGATCACCGCGGCGTCATAAAACCTAAGGTAGTCCTTCGTGAACTGGAGACATGAAGGGTCATCGGTCCTCTGCGGGTCCCTGTGCCCAGCAATTGCCATCTCTGGCCGCAGTGATTCTATCCTTTCCAATGATCTTATCCATTCCTTTCTCTCAGCTGTGGTCGTGTCCGCCGTCCACGGATAAACACCATTGTACACGATATCTCCACAGATTGCTGCCCTGAGGGACGGGATCCAAACGTACGAATTTCCATGGTCGTCCCCCTGGGCGTTCATGTAGACTGGGAACATCTCCCCTTCAAGCTCCAGGACAACGCCGTTCATCGGTTTAGGAATGACCGGGGTGGTTGGGATGTTGTCACCATAGACAGGCGCCCATTGCTCCACTTTGCTTTTCCATGTCTTCTTGATGCTTTCCACAGTCGTAGGAGGGGCTAAGATAATGGCCTCCGGGAATGCCTTCGAGATTTCCACGAGGCCAAAATAGTGATCTGGATGGTGGTGGGTGACGAAGACTGTCATCAGGTTCTTGCCGGTTTCCCGGATCATGGCGACAAGCCTTCTGGCGTCACTGAGAGTGAATTGGGCATCGATGAGTATTGCATCCCGCTCACCGCAAATAAGGGTCGAGACGATCCATAACGCCTCTGGCGACGCGGTGAACACCTTCAGTTCCTTTCTCGAAGGGGCCATGGACTGACTATTTTAGCACGGATTATTTAAATCTCTTGAGAAATGGAATTGGTGAATAAGAGGATGTTCGGCTAACATTCATTCTCCGAAGGCCATTGAGCCCCAGGAAAGAGGAAATATCACCTTCTTTCATACTTCATAGAAATCAGATCATGGTCACTGCGACTCGATGGGACCTTGAGGTCGGAGAGAGAATCATGGGACATCATATTGTAACTTCTTGTCTGGCGAAGATCGGGGATAAGCAAGATCCAATTCAGATTGGTGCGTGCCGGAATGAACTTAGGTCAGCGGACTCCTCTCGCGAGCTTGAGGGTAGGAAGGCCGCAGAAGGGAAGGCCCGGGCCCTGGGCGGGGAAGATAATAAGCGGCACCTGATCTTGGAAGCGGTCGGTAATGTTGTTCTGGAAGAGACCATTCTTGATGCATTGAGCCTTCTGGGTACTTCTGCAGCGGTCTATGAATATGATGGCACATGCGCCATGGGCATCTTTACATCAAACTGGTGCCGATATATGGACCATAATTTTAGGAATGATGATGAAGGAAATGACATGGAAGTGGGGGAATTCCTATGTCATCATCGTAGCTGGAGTGGATCGACCCAGCTCATCGAGGAGGCCGAAGGACCGGTGGACCGGCCATGTCCGGGTGGGCTTCGCATCTACGCTGTTCCCATCATGGCCAGAGGTAAGATCATCGGTTCCATCAACATAGGATATGGGGATCCGCCGCAAGATCGGACGATCCTGTTGCAGATCGCCCACCAGCACCATCTAGATGGGGAAGAGCTTATGAAAGCGGCTCAAAGCTACATTTCCAGGGCGCCTTTCGTGGTGGAGGCGGCCAAAAGTCACATGAGGGCTTCGGCCAAGATGATAGGCTTGATAGTTGAGAAGCGGTTCACCGAGGTGGAGATTGAGAAGAACGCCAAGGAACTTTCTACATCTAACCGTGAACTGGAGCAGTTCACCTACATCGCCTCCCACGACCTGAAGGAACCGTTGCGCATGGTCTCAAACTACCTTCTGTTATTGGAAAAGAGATACAGGGATAAGTTAGACGATGAAGCGACCGAATACATCGGATATGCCGTCGATGGTGCCAGGAGGATGAATGATATGGTCGACGGACTACTGATGTACTCCCGTATCGACCGCAGCACATCCCCCCCTGAAACGGTCGATCTGGAAGAAGAGCTAGAAATCGTGACCACGAATCTTGAGGTCTACATCAATGACACCGGCACGAACCTGACCCATGACCCGCTGCCTCAGGTGATCGGCGATCGGAGGCAGATAGGCCAGTTGTTCCAGAATCTGATCTCCAACGCATTGAAGTTCCAAAATGGGCATACACCCGTGGTGCATCTGTCCGCTCAGGCTGTAGGAAAGGATTGGACGATCTCTGTGCGGGACAACGGAATAGGAATCCCCCTGAACACTCCGAACGGATATTCCAGATATTCAAGAGATTGCATACTCGCGAGGAATATCCGGGGAACGGAATGGGGCTTGCGATCTGCAAGAAGATAGTAGAACGGCATGGCGGCAAGATATGGTTCGAATCGGAACCCGGCAAAGGGGCTACATTCTTCTTCACCCTGCCGAAGAGAGAAAGTCTGGCCTGTGTTAAGACCTTGTGATGATCCCGGCAGTCGGGGCTCATTCCCCTTCGGGCGAAGCCCTCTTGCTGTTCCAGATATAGAGAGCGAAAACGATGATGATGGCCGCGTTTGCGATCAGGCCCACTATCAGATACGCGTATGCCGTCGCTCCGCTGGCAATGCTGAATGCTGGTGTGATCAGACCGACCGCGGCGCCTATGAGGGCAGCGGCGCCAGCCGACATCGCCACCAGTAGCAACAGGAAGAAGAAATTGCCCCGTATGGCAGGATCGAGGTCCTCGGTCGACGCCCCACGCCAGGCCAGTATCTTTCTGACCCAGGTCAGGTGGAGGTGGGAACGGAGCAGGAGGCTGGCGCAGAGCAACGCCGCCCCGTTCAGGAAGACGTAGATCTCGGGAAGGTCATTTGCAAACAGACTGAAATTGCCGGGCAACCCCATCAGGTACATCCAGTCGATCTTTGAATAGAACAGCAATACCGGAATGAGCATGGCCCATCCGGATCTCAGGGTAGCCTTCAGCCTCTTTTCACTGATGACCCCAATCAGCACCACGATGAGCATCAGACCGATCAGGATGATGTCGGTGTTGAAGCCGATGCCCAATGCTCGGAAGAAGGACGAAGCTCCTGATCTGAGATAAATGTAGAAGCCGTAGTTCATAAGCGTGATCACGCTCATTACAAAGGCCAACAGGACCACGAGGGTCGTGATCGTCCTGGGCAGGAGATTCGGATGGTCCTCCTCAAATGGTTCGACCATGTCACTTCCTCCGCATGCCTTTGAGCATCATATCGTTCAGGGTCTGCCGCCGCGGGTTCCAGGGAACAACGGTCGTACCGGCGATGGCAAGGGACCGCAGGGAAGAGAGCGACAGCAGGTTCGCGGCCATTGTGCCAGCTTCCTCCACCTCGTTCGTCGGGATCAGACCGTTGCCGTCAATATGGAGCACCAGAACCTTGGAGCGAGGGCCGGAGGAAAGGCGCATCTCCCTGATGCCCGTTCTGAGCTCCTCGACGTTATCCGGTCTGACCATGGTGATCACGATGAAAAGAGGGCTGGAACCGACCAGGTGTCCTCGGCAGGAGCGGACGTCGTCCTTAAGCATGCCCCTCAGCTTGGTCATCTCCACTCCAAGCAGCAGCTTCGATATCATGGCGCGCTGCCTCCTTCCGACGTCCGGAAGGATCTGACGCCCTGAGTTGAATGCTTTCAGGCCGACCCGGCAATTTCTAGCCAGGTAGAACTGGGAAAGGCCGTTGGCAGCCCTGACACCGTGCTCGAAAGCATTCTCGACGCTGGAACCGACAGACATCGTCTCAGATGCGTCCAGGAAGATCCATACTACCTGCTGTCCTTCCCTCTCGTACTCATTGACCAGCGGGTTGCTTATGTCCAGGTCCGCGTTCCTGACACTGGCCTTCCAGTTGATATGTCGGAAAGGGTCTCCCTGGCGGTATTCTCGGAGTTCTTTAAAATCGGTGGTGATCGATCCAAGCTTGCTCGCCGCACCGAGCGGCATGGGAACTCTGGATAGTAGTCTGGGGTCCCTCATCTTCCGTAAGTCCATGGGGCGCTGCTGGACCAACAGTTCCACTGGCAGATTTGCAGGGACAATGACGTTCTCCTCGATTCCAGCGAAATTGATGGATTCGATGTTCGAATTGCCGATGGCATAGACTCCCCGCTTGGTGCACTCAACGGTGTATTTCATTGATACCTTGAGAGATCTTCCCGATTTCCAGAAGACCCTGAAGTTGTTGCCCTCAGCGATCCGGAAATGTGCCGGTAAATAGTCCCCAACGGTAACGATACCGATGCCATCATGCACAGAGAGCTCTGAACTCACCGTCACTTCCTCATTGATGTAGGCGTTCAGGCGGGGAATCGGACGGGACATGCTCATCCGGGTCGGGGAGTGGTACAGCAAAGACAATACCACGAACAGCATCGGGATGAGTGAGAGCAGGACGATCAGCACGTTGCCCAGGAATATCCCGACCACTAGCAGTATGGCGAAGGTCTTGAACTCGGCCGACACCCGGGGCAGCATCAATTCACTTCCGGTCGAAGTCCTTGGGCACCGGTGTCTGGGCGACTATCGTGTCGACCACCGATTGGGGCGTGACACGGTTGTCGATCTCGTACTCCATTTTCATGATAATGCGGTGGCATAGCGCCTCATGGACGAAGAGCTTCACGTCGTCTGGCGTAACGAAATCCCGCCCCATCATCGCCGCATGGGCCCTAGAGACCTTCAAGAGTGAAAGGGAACCCCTTGGGCTGGCACCCACCTCCACCGCCGCGTGCTCCCTTGTCGCGCGCACGATCGTGCTCACATAATCGAGGATCTGGTCATCTGCATAGACTCCCTTCTCCACTAGTTCCTGCATCTCTACGAACTTGGCCTGGTCCATGGCGGGGACCAACCGGTCCACCGGATCGTCGGCCTGCCACCTTATGCGGCGGCGTAGGATCTCGCTCTCCAATTGCGTGGTCTTGACGTAGCCGGTCGCCATCTTGAGCAGGAACCGGTCCATCTGCGCCTCTGGCAACGGGAACGTCCCCTCCTGCTCGATGGGGTTTTGGGTGGCGATCACGAAGAACGGTTTGGTCAGTTGATGGGTGGTTCCCTCGATCGTTACCTGACGTTCCTCCATGGCCTCCAGCAAGGCCGACTGGGTCTTGGGCGGGGAACGGTTGATCTCGTCCGCCAGGAGGATGTTGGTGAAGACCGGTCCCTTCTCCAGCACGAATTCCGAGGTCTTCGCCCTCCAGATCCTCGTACCGAGGATGTCCATGGGCATCAGGTCGGGCGTGAACTGGACCCTGCCCCAATTACATCCGGTGACCTTCGCAAACACTTTGGCCAGCAGGGTCTTGCCCAGTCCCGGTTTGTCTTCGAAAAGCACATGGCCATTCGCAAGCGCCGCGCATAGGAGCTTTCTAAGGATGAGCTCGTCCCCCACGAACACCCCGCCGGTCGCATCGATTATGTTCTTAGAACGTTGCCTGAATTCTGAGATCTCCATTCTATCCCTCTCCGATCCTGGTCGGGTCGGCACGATTGGACATAAGATAGCCAGCGCCTAGGATCTGTGCCGTCTGATCGAGCGCATCGAACGCTATCCTTGTCCTCTCTTCTCTGATCGTCGCCAATTCGTTGCCCAAGGCCCACCGGAAGGCGAACCTTTGTTCTTTGGAATTGTAACGGACCACGCCTCCAATGATCCTCTCTACCTCAAAAGGGTTCAGTCGGCCTTGTACCAGAACCGTCGTTAGTAGAACCACAAGAGGTTCCCTCTTGCCCTCGACGATGAACTGGTCCACCACGCTCTGGGCGTAGCCGGTATCGCCCCTGTCATGATATATCGACTGGACCAGTTTGCGTGTGTCACAGAAATCCTGAGGTTTTTCCCTGGAACGGAAGAAGGAGAAGAACTTGTATCCCACCACGATGATCACAACGGCCAGAACGATCCACTCTGCTAGCAGGGTCTGCTCGGGTGCCTTCTGGGCGATCTCACTTCTCAACTTCAGGGCATAAACGAAAACCAGGGTCAGGACCACCGTCACTGTGATCATGTTGGAGGCATTTCGGAAGAAACGGCCGATCAACCGCGCGGTCGAGTTGCTGTGGTGTTGCAGTATCCCCGTCAATGACAGCATCGCTATGATGATCGCCACCATTAGCGGTATACCTCTCAGGATATCAGAGACGGTCGTCAGGGCGACACCCATCTCAAGGGTAAGGCCCAGCATCATGATCACGATAGCCCTCCCTACTAGCCAATAATGATCCGAGTATGCTTTGGCAACGAAGGCGACCAAGTTCAAGCCCCCGGTCAACATCAGCATCAGACCGAAACCGAGTGCCCCTTTCGGCGCGTTTGGAAAGAAGATGGCGAGCAACCCCAGCAGGAGAGCCAGGGTCAGAACCTGGATGCCTGAGTGCAAAGAATCAGCCAATTTGCCCTTTGCCATTGCGCCTATCAGTCCGGATGCGAGATAGCATCCTGCCATTGTGCAAACACCTGGAAACACGAACCAGAGGTTGAACCGGCTTCCTGACGGGCTCAGGACCATCAATACCCCGGCCGCCATGAGCACGATCGCGGCGGTGATGAACACCACCAACAGGACCTTCCTGCGGACCGCCGTCCCTCCGTCAGCATCGCCTGCCGCTTTGCTCCAGAATTCCATTGGGCTCAGCTCACCTTGTCCGATGCTCGGAACATGCTTTCATACTCCGGCCGACCGATGGGCCGTTGGCTGAACTGGGCGATCTCGAATAGGGATATTACCACATCTAATTGTCCGTGCATTGAACAGTCCAGCCGCCTCTCGATTGCTGACTGCAGTTCTCTCGGGGTCATTGAATCGGATATACCGTTGCCTTCGGTATTCCAGGTATCGAATGCCGAACGGTACAAACGGACGGTCTCTTCCCGGTAGTTCACCACCCGGACCATTACCGCGGTCGTCCCCAGGGGGCCGGTCACAGAGATGAGGTGCTCTCCCTTCTGGAACGTCACTATATATGATCCTGAACCAGAATCCAGGTCCACCTTGGAACCGTTCCCGTCCAATTCCAGTTGTACTTCCCCCAATCCCCCCGAGATATGGAAGAGCAATGGTTCATTCTCCCCCCAGACCGGGGGCATCCCATCGTCAATCTGAGGGAAGGTAAGGCCGTACGGGGACGTCGGTAGCCTCGTCATCTGCGATGGCAGAAATGGCGCTGCTTCTTGCGCGACCGGTGCCACATCTTTTCGCCGGCGGAATATCAGGAATCCCACCACTACCGCCGCGGTGATCACGCCCAGCGCTCCAATAATTAACCAGTCTATGCCTTGTCCCAATCCCGTCGGAGAGTAGTGCACGATCGCCGAAGAGGCCACATAGATCGATGTCCCGTTGAACAGAACGGTGTAGTCCGCCTCCACGTCTTCTTTCAGAGAAAATTCTGCACCGACCCTGCTGGTCGCGATGTCCACGGCGGTTTGATCTGATTTTTTCAGTACTAACGGCATTTCGAGCATGGTCCGGTTGTGATCGTCAAGCAGCGTGGCATTGACATTGTTCCCATCGACATTGACCAGCATCGTGGTCATGGACATGACCGTCAAAATATTCTGGCAGCTTTTAACAGAGTTTATCGCGAATGTCATGTGACAGGTGCCCAGCGGCTGATAATACGGCACTGGGACGGTGGCATTTAAGCGTCCATCAGCATCCGTCTCATAGATCCCAACAGCGTATTCCTCGAGATACACGATCACGGTCTTGTTCGGGACTGGCAGTTCCGACGCATGGACCAGGACGTATAGTCTGTTGTCATAGCCTCTGACCATGTACTCGGGTGAGGTATCGACCTCGATATCGAGCACGGTAACGGTCTTGTTCTCTTTTGTATCATACAGATCGGAGTTTCCTTTGAAAGCGACGGAGATGGTGTAATTGCCAGGAATGATCATGAGCCAGCTCGAGGTCACAATGCCGTTTTCGTCGGTGGTGCCCGTTCCTCCGATCAGATTTGCTTCGGCATGACTTATCGAATAGGAGACCTCCGCCCCCATGACCGGTTTCGATGAACTGTTCTCCTTGAGCGTGATGACCAGATCGAGATACGATCCCAATATCATCCTATCAGCGGCCTCGATGGTGAGCCTGGACTCGTCAGTGACCTTCACCGGTGGATCGCTCTCGGACGGCTTGTAGGTGTCATTTCCCAGGGAACGAGCGATCAGCTGGTAGTTGCCCAGTTTCAGTTCGTCGGGGATCATGCAGCTTGCGATGAATTGTCCATTCTGAACGATGCCCGCCCCGATGAAATAACGTTCAGAGGCGGTCTTGTTCTCGGAAACGAAGACCATGACCGGAATCCCCGTGATCGGTGTACCAGAAGAAGTCGCCACAGTCCCACCGACAGGGAATAGGACCCCCTTCTTCACCAGGTCCATTGATGTGACGATGTCGGTCACGGTGTCGATCGTCGGGTTGGCGGCCTCTTGGGGGGACGGGTTGAGGTCGACGTCCTGTATCGGTCCATCCACCACTTCTATGGTCTGATTGCCGCCCCCGGTAACATTCCCGTTGGTTCCGGGGAATGTGCTGACATTATACTTTCCGGGATCGATCCCAGTGAACGTGTAGTTGCCATTCTCATCGGTCTGGGTGGTTGCTATCAAGGTCCCGTTCTGATCGAACAGCTCCACCCCTACGTTCGGTTGTACTTCTCCCGGGTCCGCGATCCCGTCCCCGTTCTGATCAACGAAAACGGTACCGCTGACGTTCGTTTTGCCGGTGAGGTTTTGGGAACCGGTGGCGTTCGGCACCATGCCGTTATCGATCTTAGGCGGTACGACCGTATCGTTTAGATCGGGCAGTCGGTGGTTCTGCTTCGGATCGGTGATGTTTAAATCCGGTATTTCACGAGGGATGGGCAGATCCTGGTCTCTGTCCTGCGTATTCAGGTTTTTGGTCAGGATCGGCGATGTGGCGATCTGATTGAATGCACTGGCCAGGGCAGAGACCAGAACTATCGCTGCAACAAGGACGATGATGACCTTGTACAATGGTTTCATTGTGCACCCCATTTAAATTTTCAATATTTCTCTTGATGGAACAGGGGTGATAGAGTAATCAAACTTTTGCAATGATTCTCAGATCCCAACTTACTCTCACACCAAGGCGAACCATCGGGAGGATTCCCATTCTTCCGAAACGGCCAGACCTGTTGGTCGGGACTGCGCACAAGATCAATGGAGCCCTTACGTCCCTCATGTCAGAGCTGCTTGCGATTGAACATTCTTATTGTAAGGGCCAGTAGGACAACCGAGATAGCTATCCCGGGGATCAATGGCAGGAGCGGTTCGTTCGGCAACAACAACCCCGGGAGTGCAGCGACTACCGAAAGCTGGTTCGCCCCGTAGATGACCAGGACGATTCCTGTGAGCATCGTATTGGCCAAGAACCCGATCAGGACCCCGGCGGAGCAGGCGATGGCGGTCATCGATATGGCCATGATAAGGGCGTTGAACGAGACCGATAAGATATCCGTCTGGAGTGAGCCATTCCGGACTAGATCGAAAACGATGCCGAACACAAGCGCAATGATGCCCGCTGCGGTCACGCACACATATGTGGCCAGGAACTTGGACAGCACGATGTCACTGCGCTTAACCGGCCGAATGACGAAAAGGTCGAAAACGTGCCTGCTTTTCTCAGTGATTATCGATGATACGAGCATCGCCGCCGCCAGCATTCCGCCGATGGACCCGATGATGATGGCTGTGAACGAAGCGAGCGACATCCCCTGGCTGGTCGGCGAGGCGAAATAGATTATCAGGGTGAGCAGCGGCAGCCCTACCCATAACGTGAGCATGACCTTGGATTTGTAAAAGCCCTTGAGCTCGTCCCGGAATAGCAGACCAAGGTTCATGCCTTCACCCCTGCCAGATAGTTGACGTAGATGTCCTCGAGCGTAGGAACGATTGGAGCGATCTTGCGGATCCGGCAACCATGCGCCAGTATGTCCCGTATCAGCGAGTCGATCACCTGATCCAGATCAGCTCCCGGTGTCAGGCAAATGATGAAGCGTCCAGGCTCGGGTCGACCGATGACCTCGATCCCATCCTTGAGCTCTGATCCTGACCAGGGGATAGAGCCGGCAGCCAATATTATCTCGACCTGCTTGGGAGCGTTGACCCGTTCTTCGATCTCCGACATCGATCCGACATAACCAAGGTGGCCGCGGCTAAGGAAGCCGATCCGGTCTGCAAGATCCTGAACATCGCTCAAGATATGCGATGAGAACAGAATGGTCGACCCTTCCTTCCGGAGGTCATGAAATATCTTCTTGAACTCGAAGCGGGCGGTGGGGTCCAGGCCCGTCATTGGTTCGTCAAGTATCAGTACAGAAGGCTGGTGCAATATGGCTTGCGCCATGCCTACCTTCTGCACCGTTCCGCCTGACAGCTGATTGATCTTCTTGTGCCTGAGGTCAGATATGCCGACCCGTTCAAGTGCCGTCCTAATGCTGGAATCAAGCTCGTTCTCCGATATTCCGGACAGGCGTCCGAAGGTGGAGAGCGCGTGGTCCACCGTCCTCCATTCTTGGAATCCGATGTTCTGTGGCAGATATCCAAGCTCCTTATTGATCAGCATCTTATTGTCTCGAATGGAATTGCCTTGGAAACGTATGTCTCCTTCAAAATCGGTCAGCAGCCCCACCAGCATCTTGATCGTAGTTGTCTTGCCGGAACCGTTTGGTCCGATGTATCCGAAGATCTCCCCGCTGCTCACGCTGAACGAGACATCTTTGAGCGCCACGAAATCTCCGTAATGTTTCGTGACCGACCTGATCTCCAGTAACTGCTGGGCCTCTCCCGATCCTTTCATCTTCATGACTCCCCAAGGGTGGCGAGGGAATGGTTTGGATCGGATTAATTACTTTCTTCCCATGATCATTTCCGGGGGCGTGACCCCCTCCTTGACCGATGGTCTATTCTGATTCCGTCTCTGAAATGCCTCAGCCTGCTGGAGTCGCATTTCGGCAGTGTCGTGACAACCTTGTCCGACATCAACTCAGCGCAGGTAACGGCTCTGAAATTGATCGAATCTAGAATGGCTGCTCGCGTCAAGATGATACGACTGGATCCGATCTATTGGTGGAAGGAAACGATCGAGGGATAAACGACGTATGTGGCAATCTTCACGATACCCACCGCGGACTTCGACATCGTGAGATGACGAACCTCCAATCCCATCCCAGTGACCTGCCGATGGTCGTAGGTATGCGATCAATGACGGGGACCTACAATATCTCGGTTGGATCTACCAATCGACAAATGTGTCGGGCATCAACAGCTGATGGTTCTCGATCCCACTCGTTTTTCATTCCAGAGACCCAGTGCCAGATATGCTAATTGTTTTTGGTCTGAAGGATGTACTAGATTACTTTGAGTTCTTCATTAGGCCAGCCTAAATTATTCTCGATGGTTGAATAGAAAAGCTTTATGTTACTATCAAAGATTCTGATATCAATGTCTAGCGGGTGCCGGTTTTGACTCCCAAAGAGAATGTGGCATTCTTCTCGGTCATCGCCGCCATTGGACTGGTGGGCACGAAGATAGTCGTGGCCGTTTGGACCAACAGTTTAGGCATCCTGTCGGAGGCTCTACACTCGAGTATTGACCTCATCGCCGCCTTTGTAACTTTGGCGGCAGTACGCATGGCAGATCGCCCTGCAGACGCGGACCATAACTACGGTCATGAGAAGGTCGAGTCGCTCTCGAGCCTGTTCGAGACCGCTCTTCTATTCGTTACCTGTGGGTGGATCGTTTACGAGGCGATCCATCGCCTCATATCCCCGGTCCAGGTGGACGTAACTTATATCGCGATTGGCGTAATGGTTTTCTCCATCATCGTCGACTATACCCGATCTAAGGCCCTCCATAAAATGGCGAAGCGGTACAAGTCGCAAGCGCTTGAGGCGGATGCGATCCACTTCTCCACCGACCTGATATCCTCCGTTGTCGTCGTTATCGGCATCGCGATCACGATGGCTGCCACATCTGGAGCGATACCGATCGAGTTCCGCGCGTTCGATTCCGTATCTGCACTAGGTGTCGGAGTGATTACCGCGTTAATCGGTTACCGGCTTTGGAAACGGTCCATCCATACCCTCATGGACGGTGCCCCTGAGGGGATATCAGAGTTGGTAGCAAACGAGGCTATGAGCATTAAGGATATCAGGGGGGTCGATCATGTTCGGGTCAGGGAGACCGGCCCAAAGGTCTACATCGAATGTACCGTTTTTATCGACAAAGTGGTGCCCTTGGAACAGGCGCACAGGGTCACCGACGAATTCACTGAAAGGATCAGAGAGCGGGTCGAAAACGCTGTCATAATGGTGAACGCGGAACCTTTTTGTGTCGAACCGACCGACCTAGTCGACAGGATTCGGAGCGAGGCGGCCGACTTCGAGGAGGTCAAGACCGTTCACAACATTAACGTTTCCGAGTTCGACAATGATTTCGGAGAGGAGCTGGAGGTCGATTTCCATCTTGAACTAGATGGGGAGCTCTCTCTGGACAAGGCACACGCCATCGCAACCCGTCTGGAGAACCGCATCAAGACCCTTGACCAGCGCATAACCACGGTCACCACCCACATCGAACCGTCCGACTGCCATTCCTGTGGCCTGAAGAGCACTCGCGTGGGCGAAGAAGGCATCGCCCGTTCCATCAAACAACTGGTCGGCACATTCCCAGAGATACTGGATGTGACCCGAATCTCCGTCCAGAAGACAGAGGAAAAGATCCGGGTCGGCATGTGCTGTTCTTTTGGAAGCACTAATAGCGTGAAGCAGGCGCACGATGTCGCAGAGAAGCTAGAGGGGGCCATCAGGGCCAAGCATCCGGAGGTTGATGTCATATCGATCCACATGGAACCGAGCAGCAAGGCCGAGCTGATCACGCAAGGAGGGGTGACTGGCTAGGTCCGATAAAGGGCGCCGTCCGGTCGACCCTAAAACCAGATCATTCGATCAGTCGACTGATGGCGTCGCACTGGCCTTCGATATCCTCCAGCACTACTTTTTTATGGCAATATATCCAGCCATCGCCCTGACTGGATAGTTCGAACCCCTGTCGTTCGGCCGCTTGGGCAATCTCGAGTCCGTGATAGATCTTGTCCAGATCGACCCGGGAACCGCTCCCGAGGATGCGGACCAACAACTCTAGGACAAAGTCCGATTTTTCTTCCGAAGTGCTTACGCACAAACCCAGCCTGCCGCTTCCGCTCGTGTGCAGATTGAGATAGGTTTCCCCTCCCTCAGAGTCTCTGGCCTTGGCTATGATGTCTCCAAGATCCAGATGATTCAGTGCCATTCGCTATCAATCCTCTCTGGGTGCCATGTCCTTCATGACTCTCTTCAGAATACCGATCATGATCGAGGAGCCAATCCTCTTGCCCAATCCGATCTTGGTGGGGTAGTAGTATTGGTCCATGTCCTTGTAGTACTCATAGTCCGCCGGAAGGTACTCCTTTGTCGAGTCTGCCACCGACTTGAAGAATCGAAATCCCATGTAAGATCCGAACGTGACCTTGGGCTCCCTCCTCTGCAGTTCGGTGTAGAATCGGTCTGTCGCCTTCTCCATTCTGGCCTGATTCTTCTCGATGGCCCGGTCATTCATGGGCCAAGGGAGCTTCAGAGCCTGGAGCTCGGAGACTATCTCCGGTCCGCCAATCGCCATGCGTAGCGTCTTGATGGTCCTCTTCAACCCCGCACCGCCGTTGGCCACCAGCATGATCTTCTTCCCGAAGAGTTTGGGCCTATGGTGGGTGTAAGCGAACCGGTCCATGAAGTTCTTCATCAGCCAGGACACGTCCTGCACGTACCCGGGGGAGACCAGGAGCATGCCATCAGCCGCCTCCATTCGCTTCTCGATGGCGATCCGGTCCTCCTTCATCGGGCACTTGTCCTCGCCCCGGGAGACGCAGATGAAACAGCCCCGGCAAAGGCCCAGGTTCGCATCCTTCAGCATGAGGTAGTCGAATTCTACCTGACCATGGGCATTCATTCGCTTTTCGATTGCCTGGGCGATCTCAAGCCCATAACCCTTGCCTTTCGGGCTGCCCATTATTGCCAGTACCTTCATGTTGATCCTACTCCGCGATCGCTGTTTTGGGGGGATGTCCTCGCCACTGGGTCGGAGGCGAATAGCGCGATCAACACCACGTCGATCCCTATGGCTGCCACCCAATAGATGTTGAAGAATCCCAATAGCGCGGCGAGGGAAATAAGTGACGATATCACGATCATGTCGTTCCTTACCTTTTCCCATCTTCGGGTCAGGATGCCGATTCCGGACAGGATGAAACCAATCGTCGCCACCCCAACCAGCGCGATGCCAATCCCGGTGATGAGGTCGGTCCCGAGACCCAGCATCGAGAACACCGATGTCGATGGGTTCAGCATCCAGGCGCCAGTTGATCCTTCAGGGTTCGGAGCTGCGGCGACACCGTAATGTATCAACCCGTGAACGACCAAGAACAGTCCCATCATCCAACCCGCCTTAACCTTGCCATTTACATTCTGTGTGAACTTCATGTTTGTCACAGGGACAAGGATGCCTGCCGGGGTGATATTCCCATGTTCACGGTCCGGATGAAAGATACACATATTCATGTCAAAAAAGAATCTGTTTTTCAACAAACCCGTTGAAAGATGCCTCATCCTAGTTGACTGGCTATTTCAGATTTTCCAATAAGCGCTCACGCCATGTTTCGAAATAACGTCCGGCATAGATGATGTGAGGGACCGCCGAGCGCACCTTGGGATTCTTCTCTACCTCCATCAGGAGGATCTCCAGGTCTTTGAGGGTCTTGGTCCATGCCAGCATCACGATCATTTCAGGTATGTTGCTGAACGTTCGGTAATAACCGACCGTCGGATTGAACCTCTGGACGAATTCGTTCCCGACCGCCACCTTGTCTGAGCCATCCCTCAGGATCACGTTCATAATGGTGATAATGTCACCCGATAGTCCGGGATGAAGTCCGAGCGCGAATTCTATCGAACCCTCCTCGATCATCCTCTCCAGTCGCCGCTTCACGGTTGTCGCGGTCACGTTCAGTTCGTTGGCCACTTCCGCCACCGCTTTACGCGCGTCCTTATTCATCGACGCGATTATCCTCTTGTCCAAAGGAGAGAGATCCGATCTAGCGGTTGGATTCTCTGCCTTTACGTCCTTTCCCACCAATCCATGGGAGACAATGGCCACTCGAGGTTCAGGCATGGATGCGACCCTGCTGACGAACGCGACGAATGTCTCCAGTTCAATAATATCCTTCAGAAGCGCGGTAACAAAGGTCACATTACCGCTGCCGAAGAGCACCTGGGAGATCCGGTCGCTGGAATGAAGGCTAGCGATCATATCGTCCCGGGACTCGAAGCCTGATGTTCCTTGTATCATCACCTCAACCGCTTTGAGATGACGGAGCGAAATGTTCGTGCCAAAACCGAGGATTATCCTCTCTTCCATGAGGGTCTGGATACGTCGATGGACCGCTTGTACGGATATATTCAGACGATCAGCCAGCTCTCGGTAGTGAAGCCTAGGCTCGAACATCAGCATCCTGATCAATTGCAGATCGGTTCCGTCCATCTGCCAAGGTAATTGGCGGGTCGCATTTGAACGTTCCTTCGGTCGAATAGGAAAGAACAGGAAATGGTAGTGAGGTCAAACATCGACTCAGTAAGTTGAGACCTTGGAGATCTCTACGACCACCGGCCCGCCCGACACCTGACATTCTAGCGTCCAGTTGCCAAAACCTGTCTGCCCGGTAGCCTGGGTTCGGTTTGCGGACACCCTCCCTCCTACTGCATGGTCCGTTGCGTCCGAGGAGATCCCGGAATCGCCTAAAATAATCAAAGTACTTTGCGACGACACGGTATAATCGCATGACCAGTCAGTATTCTTAAAAATCGGATAGAACCAGAATTGAACGTTATTCCCAGCTCTCATCCACTTCGAAATGGACCGCTGTATCGATATCCACCGCGACAATAGTCTTAACGACTTCATATGTTCCGCGGTCCGCGAAATCCTGAGGCGAGCGTTGCTGGCAGGTGTCCCATTCAGTGATAATTGGAGCAGCAAGGCCCCCAAGGTCAAAACAATAATGAAAACACCCACTATGATGATTGAAGTCACCTTTTTCGATCAATCCACCAACTCCCCTCCAATAACCTTGAAGGTAAGAAGCCGCCATTGTATCAATCTTACCATTGTTTTCATAGATTGGAAAAACCCGCAACATATATCGGTTCCGCGCACTTTCACGCAATCGAGCTCATGGTCAAGCTTCGTTATCTCGGACATTCAAGCATTCACAATATTTGATGGAGGGGGTGAAGTTCAAGTTCATTTTCGGTTCGGTAATATTGTTCCCTGCGCTTCACTCATCCTCACTCGAAGATGTGCATCCATTAGGAACTGACATTTCTTTCATGGTCCGCATCGGGGGAAGAACCTCTACCATACCGGCGACACCGCTTTGTTCGGCGACATGGTGCTGATCTCGTAGCAAATACAACATCGACGTCGCCATGCTGCCGATTGGTGGACTATACACAATGGAAGGCGAGGATTCGGTCAGAGCGGAGAAGTTGCTCAAGGCCAAGAAGGTCATCCCGATGCATTATGGCAAATGGTCCGAGGCGGATCCCTACGAGTTCCGCGACCGCATCGGCGATCAGGGCATAGGGACCGCCGTGGTGATGAGGCCTGGTGATGCGATAATTGTCTGAACCATTGGTTTTTAATATTTTACTCTGGAGTAAAACGTTTATCCTCATGTCTATTGTACGTCCGTAGGGGATTCAAGAAATGTCTACGCGCATATCGATCATCGGCGGTTTCCTCGGGGCAGGCAAGACCACTCTCATCAATAGGATCGCCAAGGGTCTGAGCGATGACGGTAAGACCATCGGCCTGATCATGAACGACCAGGGAGAGGCATTGGTCGACACGCAATACTCGAAGGCGATGGGCTTTGAGACCTCGGAGGTCCTACGTGGCTGTTTCTGCTGCCGATTCAATGACCTGATGTCATCCGCTAGAGGTCTCGTGTCACGGTCCCGTCCAGACTTCATAATCGCGGAACCGGTGGGTTCGTGCACCGATCTCCTCGCCACGGTCATTGCCCCACTGAAGATGATATATCCGAGCGAGTTCGAGGTGGCTCCGCTGATCATCGTGGTGGATGCGCCCAGGCTGGTGCAGGAAGGGCTGGAAACCATCACCCTCAGCGGGTACCTGAGGAAGCATCAGATCGAGGAGGCCGAGCACATCGTCATCTCGAAGGTCGACATGGTCACCCGGGATGCGCTCATGCAGCTGGTGGATGCCGTCAAATTGGCTAATCCGCAAGCGGAGGTGATACCCTACTCGGCCATCACTGGTCATGGTCTGGACAGGATCATGAGCATCATCCGCTCCGGGAAGCGCAGCGACCGTCAACCGGTGGACATCGATTATGACACATACGCCAAGGCCGAGGCGGAGCTTGGCTGGTACAACGGCACCTTCGGATTCCAGACCATGGAGAAGGTGGACTCATATGAACTGGCGACCAAGATCATCCGAGCGATATCGCTGAGCTATGATCCGAGCGACATTGCCCATGCCAAGCTGATGCTGACCTCAGATACCAATTCCCTTAAGATGTCGGCCGTGTTCGATAACATTTCGGTCGATGGGATCAAGGGCTCGAGATACGCCGAAGGAAAGGTCTTGGTCACCATCAACGCCCGGATCGTATCGGCTCCGGACAAGCTGCAGATCAACATCCGGAAATCCGTTTTCGATGCGATGGAATCAATAGGCAACCAGTCCAACGGTTTCAAGGATGAGTGCTTCTCTCCCTCGAGACCGAATCCCACCCACCGTATGATGAATACCACCCAAGTCGGCAAATGATGCCCTATTGGGGCTCCGATTTTGGACCACGGACTCAATAATTAAATATCAGCCGGTTTGATAGGAACATAGTGTCATCGAATTGCAGGATTGAGATAGCGTACATCGACCCTGAGACCTACTCGTCCATTGTAAATCACGATATGAGGAAGCGCATTTTGCGCACCCTTTATGGTTCTACCAAGGACTCACCAATATCTAAACAGGACTTGGCGGACAAGCTCGGCGTCGGATATCACCAACTGGTCTACCAGCTCAACAATCATCTAAAGGATTTCTGGGCGGTGCGAGAGGAGCGCAAGGTGAGGGGAACTCGTATGGAGCTCATCGAGCCCGCGAAACCTTCGACCGTGTACATAACCTTCGGAAAGGACAATGGCATATTCATGGTGGACCCGGTAGCGAATCTTTTCGGCCCGCTTTCCAAGTGTGGCACCAGATGCGACTCCTGTTCACCTAGCGACGCAGTAAAGTGCATGACATCAGTAAGCTCTAGCTGCTCCTGTGCAATGGTCCCGAACGAAGCAGAAAAGGGCATGTTATTCTCCAACGGGCGCAAGATGCCCTTCCGGCCGATGGACCATGCAATATTGTGCGCGATTAAGGGCATACCGCAGGGTGATAAATGCGTTCTCGAGATTCCGTGTGAAGGATGTGCCTTCATGCGGCAGCCGATCTCAATAAAGAACTGAATGTCAGCCCGGCCCCTCGGATCCGAGTTTATCCAAAGGTGGTGGTCGTTTGATAGTTCGCTTTCAACATCTTCAATGCCGCCGCAGTCCGCCGGTGGGGCGTAGTGACCCGTTAGTTATATATCACCGGGGTAGCTAAGAAGAAGTGGAAATGTTGGGCGGGAGACGATTTGGTTACAGTCGACCAGATGAATAGGAAGATCATCGGCCTTCTTCTAGCGGACGGGCGTATGACGTACAATGACGTATCGGTGAAGCTAAGGCGTTCGTCGTCGACAGTGCGTGATAGGATCCGCCGTCTTGAGGATGACAAGGTGATCCTCGGCTACTATGCGATTGTCAACGCTGAGCGGATGGGCATGAACGCTGATGCCATCGTCCTGGGGAACCTGACGCATGAAACGAGTGCCGCAGACCTCAAGAAGCTGACCAAGATCGAAGGGGTCAGGGAGGTTCTCCAGATATCAGGACAGAAGAGGATACTCATCCGCATCTCCGCTCCAGACAATCACTCCCTCGAGGACATCGTCACGCGCGAGCTGATCCCCATGGGTTTGAGGGACATCGAGCTTAGGGTGGTCCTCGACTCTGTTTCGCGGCCACCTGGTCTTTGATCGCTCAGATGTTCGTCTTGTCGTAGTATCCGCTGAACGGCCTGGATGATGAAGGATTGATCTTCACGAAACTGGAATAGTCCCTTCCGACCTTCTCCCCGAAGTGTTCTTCGAACTCCTCGACCAGGGAGTCTATTTCGGCGGTATCCTCAGCCGTCAGTTGGGAGACCACCGCACCCGGCCCTAGCTGGCCGATATCGACATGGCCCCTCACGTAGATGCGTCCTCCGTGCATCCCGGCCCCGATGTTATGCCCGACCGGTGATTCCACGTCGCTACGAAGGCCTAGCACCAGTATCGTTCCGCCGGCCATATACTCACCCAGGTAGTCCTTTACAGTCCCTCCGATGACCAGCGAAGGGCGCATCTCACCGAATTCCTTCATGTGGATGCCGACCCGGTATCCGGATGAGCCCTTGATCATGATGGTACCGCCACGGGCGGACAGACCGGTCACATCCCAGGCATTCCCATGGATGATTATCTTGCCCGAGTTCATGGTGTTCCCGGTCATATCCTGGGCATTCCCCAGGACCTCGATGGTCGGTCCGTTCAAGAAGGCACCAAGGCTGTTGCCCGGCGTTCCATGTATCACGATTAGAAGTTCTGAGCCGGTCGCGGTCGCGCCGATGTACCTCTGGCCCATGACACCTTCGAGGATCACGGTACGGCAATCGGAACCAATCGCCTTTCGGATGGCGCAGTTGAGCGTCTTGTAGTGCAGCGGACCCTTACCTGTGTCCCTTCCGTCTGCACGTATCGTAGCCACGCCTTCCTTGGCGAAGGTACAGTCCTTGCCGCAGTCGCACTCCTCCGCGTGATAATCATAGTCGATGTTAGACATCAGCCCCACCCCTCTCCTACGGTCTTGAGGCCCATAACTTCCGCTATCTTCGGGTTCGGGCCAAAGTATCTGAGCCGGTCCCGGTTTCCCACCAGCGATTCTACCGAATCAATGCCCATGCCGCCGATGACCTCCCTCAGCTCCTCGTTCCACGCCCTGAACAGCCTGACCACGCGGGCTGCGGCGATTTCCGGGTCCAGGCGGGCCATGAGGTCCTCCCTTTGCGTGGCGATGCCCCAAGGGCACAATCCACGGTGGCATTGTTGGCAGACACGGCAACCCATGGCTATCATGGCCGCGGTCGAGACCATAGCTATGTCCGCCCCTAGAGCTATCGCTTTGATCATGTCGGCGCTGCAACGTATGCCTCCGCCCGCTGCGATGGTCACACGGTTACGCAACCCTTCATCGGTCAATCTCTTATCGACGACCGCTATGGCCACCTCTATGGGGAGGCCAGCGTTGTCTCGGATCACCCTTGGTGCAGATCCAGTCCCGCCCTTGAACCCGTCTATGGTGATGAAATCAGCTCCAGCCCGAACTATGCCAGACGCAATAGCGCCGACATTATGAACAGCGGCGATCTTGACCCCGATTGGGCGGCCATATTCGGTCGCTTCTTTGAGCACCGAGATTAGCTGTTGCAGGTCCTCTATCGAGTAGATGTCGTGATGCGGGTAAGGGGACAGCGCATCCGTCCCCAACGGTATCATCCTTGTTTGTGAGATCAGCTGGGTAACTTTCTCCCCAGGCAGATGTCCGCCCAAGCCCGGTTTGGCACCCTGGCCGACCTTAATCTCGACTGCCGCAGTGTTCTTCAGGTATTCGGCGTTCACCCCGAAGCGGCCTGAAGCCACTTCCGAGCAGATATGGTCGGCATAGACATAGAAATCCTCATGAAGCCCACCTTCTCCGGAACCGGCAATGATATTGAGCTCCTTGGCCGCCATAAACAGCGCCTTCTGCGTATTATATGACACCGAGCCCAGAGATACATGCCCGAACATTATCGGCATGTCCATCTCGATGATGGGGCCTTCCCCCCCGCAAAGTTTCATGCGCTCGCCTTCGCACACCTCGATCTTGCCCGGGCGCCCTCCCAGGTAGGTCCTGGTCTCCACCGGCTCACGTAGCGGGTCGATTGAAGGGTTCGTCACTTGGGCTGCATCCAGCAATATATCCTCGAATATCACATCGTATGGTTCGTCAGTGCCGCAGGATGACAGCAGGACTCCTCCGCTGTTCGCCTGGGCATAGATGCCCCGCCTCATCCTCTCGGTCCAGTTGCCATGTGGGGGGAACTGCGATGGGAGTGGCCGGATCTCGATTGCCCTGGTCGGGCATACTGCTATGCACCTGCCACAGGCCACGCAGCCGCCCTTCGGCACGACCTTGTTGTCCCTGACATCGATAGCCTGGAACGAGCACTCGTTGACGCAACGTTTGCACATCACGCAGGTGTCGTAGTTGATAGTCGGCATAAACTTCTCAGGCAGCCTGGTTTCCATGCGCTTAGGCCGATCCGTCTTTTCGCTCATTTCCTAGCCCCCTCGAATGGATGTTCGATACCTTTCCTTATGATGCCCTTACCCACCTGGGCTATGAACGGGCTCCCTGCGTTGCACGTCCATGTTATCGCATCTGGCTGCACTGTTCGTACTGCACACTCCTCCGAGGCGCAGAACGCCATCTTCTCATCCGGTGATTTGCCCACGAGCATCGGACGCAGTTTCTTGCGGTCGGCCAGAGCGATCAGGGTAATCTCCGGCTGGGAACGCCCGACCAGGATAGAGAAGGGCCCGTTCAGGAACGCCTCCTTGTAGGCTATGCGGAGCCAGGTGGCAAGTTTCCTGCTGTCAGGATCCAGTGTGGCAATCTCCTCGTAGGTCCATGGGGCCATCGCGAAGGCGGCAGCCTGAATGGGCAGTTTGTGCCTGCGCACCAGCAGATCCCAGATGTAGGATATGACCTCGGTATCGGTCTGCACTGTGCATTTATAGCCATTCATCTCCACCAACTTCTTGTTCACCCCATATGAGGTGATCTCTCCATTGTGGCAGACACCCCAATCTAGAACGCTCATGGGATGGGCACCAGCCCACCACGCAGGTGAATTGGTCGGGAACCTGGAATGGGATATCCAGAGATTGCCCTTGTAACGCGAGATATCATAGAAATCGGATATCTCGTAGGAGAAACCGTTCCCCTTGAAGACTGCCATGTTCTTCCCGGAGGAGACGATCTGGGCTCCGTTCATCGTCGAATTGACTTGCATGACCACTTGAATGATGAAATCGTCTGGTGCCATCTGTGTATTGCCATGCCAATCCTTACCTGGTTTTGGAGTGACAAAGTACCTCCAAATATCAGGGAATGGAGGGGTCATGGTCAAGACCTGTCGGTGATAAACCTTCTCAGCGTGATGTATCTCCACATAGTCCTTGAGGAACTCCTCCACGCGTTTCTTGATCTCTTCATCATCGAAGAATATCTGGAAGCAGTACTCCTCGAGATGCTGGGGGAACAAACCATAGCACGCATACCCCGCTCCAAGCCCATTCTCCCTCTCTCCCATGGCAGCCAACATAGAGGCGATCCGATCGCCTGATATCGTGCTTCCGTCTAAGGCCATACAACCGGCTATTCCGCAGCCTCCCATTAGGTACTTCAATCCTGGTGGTCGTGCCGCCCCGTATGCATACTCTGGCTTGGGGAGGGGGTTGATAGCCTGTGACGCACATTTATGGTGAATTTGATCACCGAAATATTCCATATTACTTACTCCTGATCACAACGAGCTCATTCCTGTATGTACTGTCCATCAGATTAGCCCTCACATCGAGCCCGATACTTGTCATCCTGTGGCCTATTATACTTTGCAGAGTAACCTGCCGTATAGCCGAAAGATACTGGTTCATCGGCGACGCAATTCTCATTTTGGAGAGGCCCATTGCTTACCTCGGTGAGTGGGATCATCATCAGATGCTATTTATCGGACATATATATGCGTTATTGTTTTTTGATTCGTATGAGAATACCGATTCGAATCGACTGTACAATTGTCTAGAATTTGGAAATGAAACTCCAATATTGTAGTCATTTAAGCTATATTTTTTATAATATCTAGCTATTTGTCTAATTGCTGTACGCTGAAATCATAACTCGAACAATGATTCCTCACAGGGTTTGTTCATATGATTCTGGCAAAGCTTATATTTCCCGTTAACAATGAAGCTAACAGCGAGTCAGAATGTGAAGGTTGAATTCCATGTCGTCAGCCAGGATTGCATTGGTGCCCCAGCTCCCAGATCTCGACAAGATACGCCAGATGAGAAAGAGGCTGAACCTATCACAGCGAGAATTGGCAAATTTGGCGGGAGTAAGTCAATCCCTCATCGCGAAGATCGAACGCGGTAGCATTGACCCATCCTACAGTAACGTGCGCAAGATCCTCGTCGCATTCGAAGAAGTGCTCCGCAGACGCAAGGTGGAGGGCATGAAGACTGGCAATCAGCTCACGGTCGGGGACCTGGCGACTCGCGGAGTTATCCATGTCACCCCGGATCAGTCGATCGGCGAAGCGACCGAGAAGATGATGAAGGGCAGGTTCACCCAACTTCCTGTCATTGTGGGTGAGAGAGTGGTCGGCGGGATTACCGATGACCGTATACGCGATTATACGATAGAGGAAACAAAATCGGGCAGGAAGACGTATGATGAGGTCATGAGGACCAAGATCGAGGAGATCATGGATGAACCGTTCCCCATTCTCTCTGAGGACACCCCGATCGATCTTGCTTCATTCCACCTTCAGCGAGAAGAGGCCATTCTTATCTCCCGTAAGGGTCAGATAGTCGGGATTCTCACCAGTGCCGACTTCCTCAATCTTGGACTAAACCAATAGAGCAGAAGGTCAATATGTTAAAACATATCGTGATGTGGAGGCTGAAGGAATCAGCTGAGGGCAGGACTAAGGCAGAAAACGCCATCCGTATGAAGGAGATGCTGGACCTTCTTCCATACAAGATCAAAGAGATAAAAAGGCTCGAGGTCGGCTTCAACACGTTGAATACTCCGTCATCTTATGACCTGGTCCTTTTAGTGGACTTCGCGAATTTGCTTGACATGCAAGCCTATCAGGCACATCCAGAGCACATCAAAGTGGGCGATTTCATCCTCAGGGTCAGAGAGGCCCGAGCGGTCGTCGACTACGAGTATTAATCCTCGAGGTCCATCCCGGTATGCTATGAAGAAAAAAGACCTGGAGATGCTCCTGCAGACCATTCCACCTTTCGATAGGCCGAAGCCTTCTTTGGAACAATACTCTACGCCCTCGGTGATCGCCTCAGACGTAATCTTCATGGCCTATGCTGAGGGGGACATCGCAGATAAGGTGGTCGCGGACCTAGGATGTGGGACAGGGATACTGGCCATCGGAGCGGCCAAACTCGGCGCGAAGCGTGTCATCGGCGTCGACCTCGACGAGAACGCCATCACCCAGGCGGCCGCGAATGCAAAGTTCATCGGAGTGGGAATCGACCTCTTTAACTTTGATGTCACGGAGTTCGAGGAAAGGGTGGACACCGTCGTTATGAACCCCCCCTTCGGATCCCAGAAAAGGAATGCGGACCGACCGTTCCTTGACACCGCAATGAAGGTTGCGGACGTCGTTTATTCGATTCACATGAGCGATACCGTCGACTTCCTGGCCAAGTATGTTTCTGACCGCGGTTTCTATATGGACCACCAGAAAAGGTATAAATTCGAGATTCCTCATATGTTTTCGTTCCATACGAAGGCTAAGAAGTGTTTCGACGTTTCGCTTCTCTGCTTGCGCAGAATGGGTGATGCAAAATGAACGATAAGAAAAAGGTTTTGCCTGGCGACGAAGTGGCCGAGGCTGAGGAGTACTTGCCGGCAGAGGGCACATATGAGGAGAACGGCAAGGTAATTTCTGCCCTCAAAGGTATTTTGGAGCTCGACGACAAGGAGAAGGTGGCTAAGGTCGTCGCCGAGAACCCGATGGTTACATTAAACATCGGCGATGAGGTCTTCGCTGAGATCACAGACGTGCGCGCCTCCATGGCGATCGCCGAGGTCGTCATAGTCAACGGCAAGAGCCGAAACATCACTGGCGACACGAACGGAACGATCCACGTCTCAAAGCTGTCGCAAGAATACGTCCAGGACGTAGGCCGCGAGGTTAGGCCCAGCGACATTATCCGGGCTAAGGTGACCCAGGTGAAGCCGTCCATCCAACTCACCACCGCCGGTGCCCATTATGGGGTCGTCAAGGCTCTGTGCCGCAAATGCAGGCAACCGTTGCTGAAGGTCGAGAAAGGCTTGTACTGCAACACCTGCGAGAGGAGCGACATGAGGAAGTTGGCCGACGACTACGGCGACGTCGAAAGCGTCTGAACAGGATCGCGGATCCTGGTATCCTATTTTTCATAATTCTCCTATCGCAAACATGGCAATCTGCTCGAAAAGCATAAATGCTAAGGACCTGGTTTGAGAAAAAGTGAGGTTGCATGGCTAAGAGCAACGATGACCTGGCCCGAGAGATCAAGGAGCTCAAGGAAGAGGTCCAGCAGATGAAGGAGATAATGTCACTCCTGCTGAACATGGTCGCCGAACAAGATGAAGACGGAGAGGGAGAGGATTTTGCGACATACCCAGGAATGGCTACCATGAGCGACTTCAAGTCCAACAATTGATGCGGTGTTCGCTTTTCCCGGCAACGTTATAATTGGGGAGAACTTCCCCTTGTCCTGATATGAAGGCAGTGGCGCTTATCTCCGGAGGTATCGACTCACCAGTGGCCGTCTACATGATGGCAATGAGGGGCGTCGACCTGACCCTTCTCCACATGGACAACCGCCCTTATGGGGCTCCAGGCAGTGTCCAGAAGACTTCCCAGATGATCGCGCCGTTGGAGAAGGCCACCGGTAAGCATTTCGATTTCTACTACGCTCCGCACGGCCGGAACAACCAGATCAACGCCGAGAAATGCAGGGCGACATTCCAATGCGTCCTGTGCAAACGGCAGATGCTGCGGACGGCCAAAGGATTCGCGCAGAGGATCAGTGCTGATGCCATCGTTACCGGGGAATCGCTCGGACAGGTAGCCTCCCAGACACTTCAGAATCTGAGGGCGGAGACATATGGTCTCGACTTCCCAGTCCTACGCCCTTTGATCGGTCTGGACAAGATCGAGATCGAGTTCATCGGGAAGCAGATAGGCACCTATGAGGTATCGATCTCGCATGGGAAGGCGCCGGCGTGCACGATCGTCCCGGAAAGGCCTATCACCATGGCTCGGCCAGAACGCGTCCTGGAGGAGGAAATGAAGATCGATGTCTCAGAGCAATTGAAATACGCCCTGGACAACATCAGGTCGCTCAAAGACCTGGATAAAGAGAGCAATTAAGCCCTACATCGGCGTCATACATCATTTCCATGGTCACCCGGTCGATGTACCTGGCCTGTACCCTGGAAATGAAGAGCGTGCTCTTTCCGATCTTGACCTTAATGTCACTCTCCTTGGATGGTTTGACCTCTAGAGGCATTATGACCGGACCAGAACATGTCGTGCTCACGCGGAAATCCCTTCCAGTTTTCAAAATATAATCCTTGACCGCTTGGTCCACTTCTATCTCGATCATGTCCGAACAGCAAAAAAGGATAATCGGTATTTAAGATTGTGTGGAAAAAGTATTACGGGGGCGGGGACATTGACCGAACGTGATCGTCGTTCTGGACACGTCAGCGCTGTTCTCGATGGAGTCCATTCCCGGGGACTACAGGGCCTACACCACCCCCGGCGTCGTCGACGAACTGAAGAAGTACAACGACACCAGATGGATGTACTGGGAGCACCAGGTGACGGTCATGGACCCTTCCCCCCAGTCAAGGAAGGCAATATTGCAAGCCTCGCAGGCCACTGGTGATTCGAAGCGGCTTTCCCCGGTGGACACAGAGCTGCTAGCGCTCGCCAAGGACATGGAGGCGACGATCCTGACCGACGACTATTCGATCCAGAACACCGCCAAGTTCCTCGGTCTGAAATACAAGGCGGTCGGAATGAAGGCCATCAAGCAACTGGTCAAGTGGAAATACAAGTGCCTGGGCTGCGGCAAGGTCTTCGACAAGGAGATGCCGGACTGCCCGGTGTGCGGCTCCAAGCTGAGGACGACTAGGGCAAGCCGTTGAAGTCACGCCACTATCTCAGGAACGAGATCGATGGTAGTGGCTGGAACGGACAAAGAATAAGAAAATGAATGAAAGAAGGCGCTGGATTCCAGCACTTCATCGTAGGTGTTTCGATCACATCACTTCAGATCGACGTAGTCCGAATTATAATAGGACGGGGTCATGAAATTGATCGTGGCAGCCGTACCGTAGGCAGGAGCTATCTTGATCGTCGCTGACTGGGCGAACCCGAGGTTCAGATTGCCGGCGTCGTTGCAGATCGATATTGATATCATGTCGCCCTGCTGAACGACGTGGTTGCCGGCGGTCCAGGCCGCTCCGCCTACCGATGATGCCAATGTTTGAGTGGCAGCGTATGCTGTGGTGGTCCGTGTTCCGGATGCAGATCCAGTGAAGTCGAGACCTGTATTTCCATCAGCCGCGATCCCACGGTGATTCATCGATATCGAGGCAACTGTCCATTGACCCCTATTGGCACCCATCCAGCTCCCACTCCCTATTGGTTCAAAATCCCCAGTAAAAACCACCAGCTTCATTATCAGCTATGGTACCAATCAAGGTTCCAGTGTAAGGTCCCGCTCCGTTGATACTGTTATCCTCTAGTGTGGCAAGCGGTTAAGGCCGATCAGTCATCAAGGCTATCCTCGATCAAGGGTCATTCGTGGCATTCCTGACGGGTTGGTATGATCATAAGGCTAAGGCAATCAGGAACGGATATCCTCACTGACAATCAGCCTGCCTCTTCACAAACGGACCGATCACGATGCAACTATTGGAAGTATCTCGGGTTCAGGACCGATCTAAATGATGAAAATTAGAAGGGAAAGAGATTGATTGGGCGCTTGCACGCCCCATTACTTATTGCCGAGCTCTGCGGACTTCAGCGCCCCGGCTTCGACCGCGTCGATGAACGCCGCCCTGATGCTGTACTGTTCGAGGACGCGTATCCCTTCGATCGTCGTTCCGGCCGGCGAGGCAACCATATCTTTCAGTTCGCCCGGGTGCTTCCTGGTCTCCAGGACGGTCTTGGCCGAGCCGAGCATCGTCTGCGCCGCAAGGGCGATTGCCACGTCCCTGGGCAGTCCTGCCATGACGCCGCCGTCCGCCATCGCCTCGATGACCATGTACATGTAGGCCGGTCCCGAGCCGCTCAGCCCGGTCACCGCGTCCAGGTACTTCTCTTCCAGCGAGAATGCGATGCCAACCGAGTTGAGGATCTTCTGCACGGTCTCTTTGTCCTCTGCCTTGGCGCTCTTGCCCAGCGCGAATGCCGAGGCGGACGCCCCGACCTGACAGGGCTGGTTCGGCATGACCCTAACAACCCGCACTCCCCAGTTGATGTGCTTCTCTATAAAGTCTAACTTGATGCCAGCGGCGATCGAGATGAGCAGGTGCTCACCGGTGAGGATTGGTTTCAGCTCGTCCAATACCGCTCCCATCTGCTGCGGCTTGACCGCCAGGATGATCACGTCGGACGATCTTGCCACATCCGCGTTATCCACCGTGGTGCGGATCTTGAGCGTTTTTGTGATATAATCCCTGCGAGCCGGTACGATCTCGCTCGCGACGATATCTTCCGCTACCGTGACCCCTGCCGCAATGATCCCCTTCATAAGGGCTTCAGCCATCATGCCCGCCCCGACGAATCCAATCTTCATCTGAATCAACACTCCATTGACGTAACCGTCAGTGCGATGGCGATATGGAGTCGATGATATTAAAAAGAGTGTCGTTTTCTAGCTGGCATATTAATTGATGAGGTCTCCGCTTATTCACCTGGCCCCCAAGTATTCCAAGATCGCTTTCATGAACGCGGGCAGGTCGTCCGGGTTTCTTGAGGAGATCAGATTCCCGTCCACAACGACTTCTTCGTCGAACCAGCGTGCCCCGGCGTTCATCATATCGTCCTTGATCGAGTAGAACGACGTGGCCTTCTTGCCTTTGAGGACATTGGCCGACACAAGCATCGAACCGGCGTGGCAGATCGACGCCACCAATTTCTGCTTAGAATACATCTTCTTGACGAAATCGACCATCTGCGGGTGCCTGCGCATGTGGTCCGGCGCGAATCCCCCGGGAATGATGACGGCGACGTAATCGTCAGGGTTTGCCTTATCCGCGGACATTCCAGCCTTGGCCGGGTAACCGTGCTTGCTTAGGAAGACGTCCTTGGTACCGCTGCCAATGATCACCGGCTTATACCCTGCCTCTTTTAGCCTGATCACCGGATACCAAAGTTCCAGGTCCTCGTACATGTCCTCTACCAATACCGCGACCTTTTCATCCATGATTACACCGTTGAATAGACTTGGACGCCAAGTTCTTTAATCTTACCGGAATTCACGGTAATAGGCTCCGCCCTTTTCCGATAGTTTAACGCGGGTTAACGAATCTCCGTTTGGTTATCAAACACAGAAGCTCACAGGCCAAGGTTAAAATAATGATTCCTGGACTATGTAACGGCTCTAAGGTCAGTCGCTCCTTGCTGAATCATATAGGACTCTAAAAAACAAGTTTCTAAGGCTAGCCAGCATCCCTGTGACACGTTTAAATACGGGGAGAATATTCCCCTCTCAATGCTCATAGACCAATATTATCCCATTGCCATATTCGCACTGGTAGCGATATTGTTCCCAGTACTGGCCTTCTACGTGTCACGGTTTTTCAGACCAACGAAGTACAGTACTCTTAGGGAGACCACCTACGAGTGCGGTGAAGTGCCCATAGGACAAGCGCAAATCCAGTTTCATGTACAATTCTACGTCTATGCTATCATCTTCGTTGTTTTTGATATCGTCACTGTTTTCTTGCTTGTATGGGCTTTGACCTATTCGTCATTGTTCTCGACCATCGACATGCTCGGCATGTCCATGGTGTCCGCGGTCGCCTTCCTGGCAATACTGTTGGTCGGTGTCTATTACGCCCTCAAGAAGGAGGTCATACTTTGGATCTAAGCCATGCCCCGCAAGCAATCGCCATGACCGCCAAGGAATTCCAACAGTGGTCCAGCAATTTTGTCGTGGAAACCCTGAGAACTCCCCCCATCAAGCCGGCCATCGACAGGTTGACCGGACCGATCTGGGCCTGGGGTCAGAGGAATGCCATTTACCCGCTCCACTTCGGAATCGCCTGCTGCGCGCTTGAGATGGCCGCCGCTTCCGCATGCCGATGGGACGCTGAAAGGTTGGGAATGATTCGATCGGTCATCCCCGAGACAGAGCGATGTTCTTCTCGTAAATGGTTGGATATCCGCCAAGCTCCGGCCCTCCCTGAGGAGGTTATATGAGCAGATGCCTGAGCCGAAGTGGGTCGTCGCGATGGGCGAGTGCGCGATCTCCGGCGGACCATGGTATGACGGGTACAACGTCATCCAGGGACTTGATACATTCATCCCAGTGGACATATACATCCCCGGTTGCCCGCCAAGGCCTGAGGCCATGATCGATGGCTTCATGAAACTGAACCGTAAGATAACGGCGGAACAGAAAGGAACATTCCTGGACTGAGGTGGGAAATTTGACCGAGACTACCCCGAAGGCAAAGACCATGACAGAGGAGATGGTCGCAAAGGCGTTGACCGAGCAGTTCAAGGACAAAATGACCGACCTGCAGACGAAACCCAGGCGGGTCTTCTTCAACGTCGACCGGTCAGTATTCCTGGAGCTGATCATGAAGATGAAGGACGAGATGGAGTTCGAGCATTGCTCCAGCGTGTCCGGCGTCGACATGAAGACTACTTTCCAGGTCGTCTACCACATGTCATCATACGCGAACAAGATCGTAGCCCAGATCACCGTGGACGTCCCGAGGGACGTTCCCGAGATCGATTCCATTACACCTCTCTATGGTGGGGCGGACTGGCATGAGCGCGAGACCTACGATATGTTCGGTATCATCTTCAAAGGACACCCGCGCCTGGAGAGGATTCTCCTTCCGCAGGATTACACGTTCTTCCCACTCCGGAAGGACTACGAGGTCGGGAGGCGGATTTAAATGACAGAAATGTGGGTAAACATGGGTCCGCAGCACCCGATGACTCATGGATTGTGGAACCTCCGGGTCAAGCTGGACGGAGAGATCATCACCGAGGCGGAACCGATCATCGGTTACCTGCACCGCGGCTGGGAAAAGATGGTCGAGAGCCGTGACTTCCAGCAGATCATCCCGATGGCGGACCGTCTATGTTACGGTGCATCGCTCACTTGGTCCCATCTGTATTGTAGGGCGGTCGAGGAGGTCATGGAGCTCGAGGTCCCGGACCGGGCACAATGGATCCGGGTCATAACCATCGAACTGCAGAGGATCTCTTCGCACCTAATGTGGCTGGCAGCAGTTGGGACCGATCTCGGCTCGTACACTATTTTCCTTTACTGCATGAGGGAAAGAGAGCTCATAATGGACCTCATGAACGATCTTTGCGGCGCCAGGATGACCTACAACTACACCAGGATTGGCGGTGTAAGGAACGATATCCCGGCCAACTGGGAGAGGGATACGCTTCGCGTGGTGACGCTCATGGAGAAGCGCATACACGATTACGAGATTCTCTGCGATGAGTGCGAATCATTCCTGATGAGGATGCAGGGCGTCGGCAAGCTGACCGCCGCCCAAGCCATGAACCTTGGTGTCACTGGTCCGAACATGAGGGGCAGCAACGTCGACTTCGATCTTCGCCGGGATGACCCGTACGAGAAGTATGCGGAGGTGGACTTCGATGTCTGCACGCATCCCGACTGCGATTCATACGCCCGGTACCGGGTAAGGATCGAGGAGATGCGCCAGTCCTGCAGGATCGTCAGGCAAGCGTTCACCAAGATGAAACCAGGGCCGGTCCGGGTCAAGACCCCGAAGACCGCACCCGCGGGAAGGGCGTTCGCACACGTTGAGGACCCACGAGGCGAGGGTCTCATGTACATCATAAGTGACGGGAGCGGCAAGCCATACAGGCTAAAGGTACGGTCTCCCATATTCGTGACCGTCTCCGCGATGCCCGTTGCATTGCGCGGGGAGAAAATGGCAGATGTCCCTGCGATCATGGGTTCAGTGGACATGTGCCTCGGCGAGACGGATAGGTGATCCACATGGCAGACACCACGTTATTCTCATTGATGCACGGCCTGTCCTTTTGGATCGGAGAGGTCGCTCAATGGATCATCCGCCTCACCGGAATAAATGAGATCCAATTCATCGGTGATTGGGCAGTGACCGGAGGTCCGGTCAACTTCCTGTCCATCGTGCTCACCTGCGTCATATTCTTCGTCGCTGCGTTCCTGGTTGGTCTGACCGTCATCTGGCAAGAGAGGAAGACCCTCGGGCGTATCATGGACCGGCGCGGCACACAGGTCGGTATGCTTGGCCTGTTCCAGAACTTCGCAGACGGAATTAAGACGATGGTCAAGGAGATCATCATCCCGAAAGAGGCCGACGAAAGGCTTTACACATACTCTGTGGTTGGTATCATAGCCACTTCCGCACTGCTCCTCGGGTTGGTCCCGTGGAGCGACCGGTTCTTCGTCGCCAACGTTCCCTTGGGCCTCCTGATCGGGTTGGCCGTGTTCTCGCTCGCCCCGTTCTTCATCCTGATCGGCGGTTGGGCATCCAACAACAAGTACACTGTCATCGGCGGTATGCGTGCGGCGGCACAGCTCATAGCCTATGAGGTGCCTCTGCTCCTGGTCGTCGTCAGCGTAGTCATAATGACCGGGAGCCTGAACTTCAATGAGATAGTGGGATACCAACAGGCCCATCTTTGGCTGTTCATCCCGCTGTTCATAGGATTCGTGACCTTCTTTACCTGCGGCATAGCCGAATCCGAAAGGGTTCCGTTCGACCTGCCCGAAGCTGAGGCAGAATTGGTGGAAGGTTGGCAGACCGAGTACGGTGGGTTCCGCTGGGGCCTGATCATGCTCAGCGACTATCTAAGGGCGTATATCGCCAGTGCTCTCATCGCAATCCTGTTCCTGGGGGGCTGGGATGGTCCGTTCCTGTGGCCAGAGGTGTGGTTCCTGCTGAAGACGTTCTTCGTCTTCTTCATTATGATCTGGGTCAGGGCAGCGATGGTCCGTATCAGGACCGACCAGATCCTAAAGATCGGCTGGAAGAGGCTGCTCCCGCTGGCGGTCATAAACCTGGTCGTGGCCGTGTCATTGAAGGCAATGGGGTGGTTCTAAGATGGACGCCACACAAAATCCCGAACGGAAGAAGCTGAGGGCCACTGGATACATTATCAAGCCCCTGTGGTTGACTTTCAAGACAATGGTCAAGACCTCCCTCCCGGGGCGCAGGCCGAACACGGTCATGTACCCCTGGGAGAAGAACGTCCTTCCCGAGTGCTTCCGGGGACGCCCAGGCATCGTGCTGGAAAAGTGCATCGCTTGCCAGAAATGCGTCAAGCTGTGCCCGACCACCTGCATCACCATGGTACAGATCGAGCATGAGACCTTGGGCAAGGTCAAGAGGCCCCAGATCAACGTAGGAAGGTGCATGATGTGCGGCTACTGCGCCGAGGTCTGTCCCACCAACGCCATGATCGTGACGCCCGAGTTCGAGCTCGCTTCCTACACCAGGGAAGAACTGGTCTATGACCCTATGAAACTGCAATTCGAATCCAGGCCGGGATATGAGGTGAACTACGAGGAGGTCCTGCCATCAGGGCGGGACGCAGTCCCGTCCAAGAAGGGCTCCATGACGCTCAAGGACACTGTGATCCTGGATGCCAAGAGGTGCATCTCCTGCAGCCGCTGTGAGAAGACCTGTCCGGCCGGTGCGGTCAAGATGACCGATACAGGCGAGGTCAATGAGAAGACCAAGAAGCCGATAAAGAGGCCGGTCTTCGACAACTCCAAATGCGTATCATGCGAGATGTGCGTAGATGTCTGTCCGAAGGACTGCCTGTCCATGAAGGAGGCGAAGTAAATGGATCTGTCTGAGATCGTATTCCTGGCCGTTGCCGGTATAACCGTCGGCGCCGCCATATCCGTCCTGATCACCAAGGAGATCGTCCGTAGCGTCTTCTACCTAGCCATCTCGTTCATCGGGGTTGCGGTCACGTTCTTTTTCCTGAACGCGGAGTACATTGGACTCATCCAGGTACTTGTCTACGTGGGAGCGATTAACGTGCTGATCCTGTTCGGGGTCATGCTGACCAAGAGACGCCTGACCGGAGGTGGTGCCTGTGAGTAAGAGTCAAGGCATAGGCAACGCGATCGGTAAAACGATCCTCGCGGCAGTGCTGCTGGTGTTCATGGGCGCGTCCCTCCTCACGGTCACCTGGCCGAGCGGACCGATAGCGCAGTTCACTACCGCTCAATTCGGAACGATACTGTTCGGTCAATACGGCATCGTGGTCTTGGTACTGGGGCTGCTGCTCTTCTCCGCCATGATCGCAGGTGTCTTCATCGCGCAGGAGGAAGAACAATGATCCCCCTGGAATACTTCCTGATATTGTCGTCGATCCTGTTCGTCATCGGGATCATAGGTGTGCTCACCAAGAAGAACGCCATCATCGTGCTCATGTCGATAGAGATAATGCTGAACGCCGCGAACATCAACTTCGTCGCGTTCGCCGCGTACAACAATGACCCGTCCGGTTACATGTTCGCGCTGTTCTCGATCGGCATTGCGGCGGCCGAGGTCGCTGTGGGTCTGGCAATATTGCTGAACCTGAACCGGTTGAAGGACACGGTCCACGTAGAGGACCTCAACTCCATGAGGTGGTAAGATGCAGATATATGAACTTGCGTGGATCATCCCATTATTGCCGCTCGTCGCGTTCCTGATCGTCGGGTTCCTCGGCGGCAAGATGAAGGACAAGGGCGGGGTCGTCGCGATCGCCGGCGTCGGAAGCGCGATGGTGCTGTCCCTGCTGGTCGCCTTTGAGGCGCTCACAGTCGGCTTCGAAGGTCATCTAAATTACTTTGAGCAGAGCATGACCTGGGTATCGATCGGGGGTTACAACCTTGATCTCGGTATCTATATCGACACCGTAACCGCCCTGATGCTCATAGTGGTCTCGTTCGTCGCTGCTCTGGTCGTCATCTACTCTATCGGGTACATGCACGATCAGGGGGATAGGAGGCGCCGCTACTACACCGAGATATGCCTGTTCGTAGGCGTCATGCTCGGGCTGGTACTGGCGAACAACTTCCTGCAGCTGTTCATATTCTGGGAGCTGGTGGGTCTTTGTTCTTACTTGCTCATCGGCTTCTGGTTCGAGAGACCGTCGGCCGCATCGGCAGCTAAGAAGGCGTTCCTCGTCACCAGGATCGGGGACGTCATGTTCATGGTCGGCCTGATCGTGCTGTTGACCACCTTCAAGACCCTCGATTTCCACACGCTGTTCAACCAGGAGATCATAGCGAGCGTTGACCAGGGAATGCTGGCCCTCGGCCTGTTCTTCATGTTCGGCGGCTCGATCGGTAAGTCGGCACAGTTCCCGCTGCATGACTGGTTGCCAGATGCCATGGAAGGCCCGACCACGGTGTCCGCACTTATTCATGCGGCGACCATGGTCAAGGCAGGCGTCTATCTCGTAGCTAGGATGTTCCCACTGCTGATCTTCGTCCCTGACATGGGATTGTTCATCGCCATAATCGGCGGTGTCACGGCATTGATGGCCTCCACGATGGCGCTCAACTCGCCGTTGATCAAGCGCGTCCTCGCGTACTCGACCATCAGCCAACTGGGCTACATGTTCCTGTCGCTCGGTACAGGCGCATATCTGTTCGGGATCGGCTTCAAGCATGGTGACGAGGCCTTGATGGCGGCAGGAAGCATCGCATTCGCCGCCGGCATGTTCCATCTGATGAACCATGCCTTCTTCAAAGCTCTGCTCTTCCTTTCAGCGGGTGCGGTCATTCACTTCGTCCACACCGAAGAGCTGAAGCTCATGGGAGGGTTGCGAAAGCACATGAAGGTCACCTCGGTGGTGATGCTCATCGGTTCGCTCTCAATAGCCGGTATACCGATACTAAGCGGTTTCTGGTCCAAGGACGAGATATTGGCGAGCGTATTCGAAGCGTCGACGGATCACTGGGTGTTCATGCTGCTCTGGCTGATGGGCGTTGCTACAGCCTTCATGACGGCGTTCTACATGTTCCGCATGTGGTTCATGACCTTCGCGGGTGAAGAGGGAGAGGCGACCAAACACGCCACCGAAATCAAGGGCGAACATGTTGGGGCGCACGCTGATGAGCACGGCCACGAGGCCGATGTCCACGCGCACCGCGAGGCACCCTGGGTCATGCTTGGCCCGCTGGTCATACTGGCGATACTTGCCTTCGGCTCCGGTCTGGTCGTGTTCATCGGAGCAGGGTTCTCGGCTACGATCTTCGCCGGTGAGTTCCCCGAAGCCTTCAGTCTGGACAAGGTCCTAGGAAACTGGCTCACCTACGTCTCAATATTGGTGGCCATTGCGGGCATTGCACTAGCGTACTTCACCTTCTACAAGAAGAAGATCGATGCCGGTGCGATCGCCAGCAAGCCATTCGTTAGGCCTCTGTACAACATGCTGTTGAAGAGGTACGGATTCACCAAGGGCTACGATTACTTCGGCGAGAAGGTCGTGTACGGGTTCTCGCTCGTACTCGACTGGTTCGACCGAAATGTGATCGATGGCCTGGTAAACCTGATAAGCCGCGGTCTCGTCGGAGGCGGAAAGTTGATGAGAAAAATGCAGACCGGACTGGTACAGAGCTACAGCGCAGTGGTCATCGGCGGCATCGTCGGCCTGATCGTGCTGCTATACGTGCTTGGGTTCGTCTTGAAGGTACTGGGGTGATCTGAAATGCTGCAAAACATACCCATAATCACGCTGCTCATACTGATCCCGTTGATCGGTGCGATAGTCTCTTTCATGCTGGGCAAGTATCCGAAAGCATCGAAGATCGTTGCCCTGGTATTCTCCGCGGTACCGCTGGCATTGTCCGTCCTGTTGCTGACCGAGTTCACCCTGACAATAGGAGCGTTCCAGTACGTTGAGAGCTTCACCTGGATATCGACTCTGGGCATATCCTACTCGGTTGGTTTGGACGGCATCAGCATAGCGATGGTCTTCCTGACCACGCTGCTCTCTTTCCTCGCCATCCTGTTCTCCTGGGATGTGGAAGAGCGCACACACCAGTACATGGGCCTGATGCTCATCCTGGAGGTCGGAGTGATGGGGGTGTTCACATCGATGGACTACTTCCTTTTCTACGTCTTCTGGGAGGTCGTGCTGATTCCGATGTATTTCCTCATAGCTATATGGGGAGGTCCGAGGCGTGCATATGCTTCGATCAAGTTCTTCATCTATACCCATATCGCATCATTGGTGATGCTGCTGGGCATACTGGCGCTCTACTTCGAGGCGGCGCCGCACTTGGCGCATGCCACGTTCGACATGCAGGCAATCGCGTCGGTGTCCGGACAGTTCGGTCAGTTCTTCCAATTGGTGGTGTTCGGGGCGTTGTTCTTCGGATTCATCGTCAAGATGCCGATGGTGCCTTTCCACACTTGGCTTCCGGACGCGCACGTCGAGGCCCCGACCGCAGGGTCGGTTCTGCTGGCGGGCCTGTTGCTTAAGATGGGTTCCTACGGTATCATAAGGATCTGCCTGCCAACGTTGCCTTATGGGGCCAACCAGTACCAGATCGTGATGGTGATAATCGCCATCGTCTCGATCCTCTACGGGGCGATAATGTGCCTGGCACAGAAGGATTTGAAAAAGATGATAGCCTACTCGTCCATCAGCCACATGGGCATAGTGATGCTGGGAATCGCCACACTGGGTGAACTTGGCATCGCCGCCGCAGTGTTCCAGATGTTCGCGCATGGCCTGATCGCCGCCGTCCTGTTCATGATGGCCGGAATCGTCGGGCACCATGTTGGAACCAGGAACATGCCGAGGCTCGGTGGACTGGCAGCCAAGATGCCTTTCGCGGCCGTCTTCATGATGATCGGCTTCATGGCCTCGCTAGGTCTGCCTGGCATGGTCGGGTTCCTGGCTGAGTTCGCGGTGTTCACGGCGACGTTCGACTCGTTCGGATGGCTCCTGCTCTTGCCCATAATAAGCGTCGCCATCACCGCTGCTTATTACATCTGGGCGATGCAGAAGACTTTGTTCGGTCCGTTGACCAAAGAGGTCGATACGGAACACATACATGATCTCTCCTGGTTCGAGGCTGCACCGTTGGCCGTTCTATCAGCATTGATCGTTCTTTTCGGTATGCTGCCGGCGCTGATGTTCGACTACATCACGCCGTCGGTCAAAATACTGACAACCATCGTTGTGGGGGGCGCTTAAGATGATCGACATTGAAGCAATCCGTCCAGAGGTCCTTTTGGCGCTGTTCGCCATACTGGTGCCGGCGGTCGGCCTGCTGTCCAAGAGCAGCAGCAAGGTATGCGCGGCGTTCTCGCTCGTGGGTGTGGGCTTGGCTTTCGCCGATGCCTTCTGGTTCGTCTACAACAACAACGCCGGGATATATTTCGTCGGGAACCTGCTCAAGCTAGACCAGTTCTCTGCGCTGTTCATGATGATCTTCCTAGCAGTGGCGTTCTATGTCATTCTGGCTTCTGCGCGCTTCATCCAGGAGGATAAACACCAGCCGGAGTTCTACTCCCTGATCATGATCGCCACCGTCGGAATGATGATCGTGGCAAGTTCCACCGACCTGATCACGCTGTTCGTCGGTATCGAACTGACCAGCATATCCTCGTACGCCCTGGTGGCTTTCAGGAAGAAAGATGAAAAGGGAGCGGAATCGGCGGTCAAGTACTTCATAATCGGCGGTATGTCGTCCGGCCTAGCCCTGTTCGGCATATCCTTACTGTATGGAGTGGCCGGCACGACCTCGTTCGCCGGTGTGGCTCAGGCGGTTACCATGAACTCGCCGATGCAGTCGGTGATATTCTTGGCGCTGGTCATGATCGTCGCGGGCTTTGGTTTCAAAGTTGCGATCGTCCCCTTCCATATGTGGGCCCCCGATGTATACGAGGGCGCACCAACGACGGTCACGGCAATGCTGGCCGCAGGCAGCAAGAAGATGGGGTTCATCGCGCTGTTCAAAGTGCTCCTCATCGGATTGTTCGCGATAAAGTCCAACTGGGAGATCATGATCGGCATCGTGGCAATTGCGACGATGACCGTCGGCAACCTGGCGGCAATAAGCCAGACCAACATCAAGAGGATGCTCGCGTATTCGTCCATCGCACAGGCGGGTTACATCCTGATCGCGGTCTCGGTAGGGACTGAGTATGCTTTGTCGGCAGGCATAATGCAGATAATGACCCACGCCTTCATGAAGGGAGGGGCGTTCATCATCGTGGCCACGCTGGCGACGGTGGCGATCGGTGAGACGATCAGCAACTACAAGGGACTAGCCAAACGGGCTCCTTTCATGGCCCTCGGCATGGCCGTGATGCTATTCTCGTTGGCAGGGATACCGCCATTGGCTGGTTTCTTCTCGAAATTCGTCCTGTTCTCATCCCCGATCCAACAATCGGTGGTACCGGGAAGCGAGTGGATGCTGTGGCTGGCTGTTGCCGCCATCATCAACAGCGCTATCTCCTTGTACTATTATGCAAGGATCGTGAAGTACATGTACGTGGACGATGCGGAAGAGGGCACCCCAACCGAGAAGGTCAAGATTCCGATCTCGATGGCAGCGGCAGTCGCCATATGCGTGTTCGCTGTGGTCCTGATCGGTATTTGGCCAGACCCGTTCTTCAATGCTGCTCAGCAGGCGGCCGCGGCATTCTTCGCGTAGGAAGCTCAAACCCCAACAAACCTCTATGTTAAAATGGGGCCTACTCGGCCTCTACTTTATTCTTTTTCTCACCTCTTGATTTTTTCGCATATTTGCTGCCGTTTTGGTTCGATGAGCGGACAAACCTCTATCCGCGGTTCTCCCGCACTATGGCCGCTCCGTCCATTGTCTTTGGATGTGCCCCAATCCCATTCACGCGGTCTAGGCCGCAGGTTTGTGCACGGGGTTGAATCCATGACTGTGATAGGGCTCGTTGTTCTGGAGCATCCAGAACAGGACGTGCAGCAGCTTCCGAGCTGCTGCCATCGTGGCCTTCTGTTTTCCTCTTTTCTTCTCGACCTTGGAGTGGAACTTCGATAGCTGGCTGTCCGGATTGTATCGTTTGTGAGTGTAGATCGATTCGGTCAGGATCCATCGCAGGTGCTTCGAACCCTCCTTGCTTATCGCCCCGTAATGCACGGTCGACGCCGACTGGCTGACCGTCGGGGTCAGCCCGGCGTAGGAGCTGAGATGCTCCGGGTCCGGGAAACGGTGGATGTCGGCGATCTCCGCCCAGATCAGCAAAGCTCCGTAATATCCGATGCCAGGGAATGACGAGATCAGTTGCGCCTCAGGTCTCTTTTGATACTCCACATACAACTTCTCGTTCATCGATTCTATCTGTCCCTGGATTGCCTGGATGCAATCCAGGTTGGCGGTGATCGTGACAATGTTGAGCGATCTCATCCACTCGACCGATTTTTTCGTGAACGGTTTTGAGAACGAATCCGGCCTTCGGATGCCTCTCCTGGTCAGTTCGGCATGGACCTTGTTCTTGATTGCCTGACAAAATTCTTTATGTACGTCCAGTCCTACGTATAGCATGGTCTACTCGCCTCGTGTTTGTTAGCACTAACATATTGGCGAGAGGCCACATTTAAGCATACCATCCCATTCCCATTTTCAACTTCGATGTCTCAGCCTATCGCTCCTATAATTTTCGAAATCATCGGAAATTATCCACCCAGCGCTCTATACAAACCGATAGTTTTTCCTATGCCAGTAATCTTAAGTATAGATTGGTCATTATCGAGACCCGATGGTTTCAACCTGGGATGCTCCCGTCCAGAATGAACTCAGGATGGTCGAGGAGCAACTCCGCGAAAGTGTTCATTCTGAACAACCATTGCTCACCGAGATCAGCAACTACATCATCACCTCAGGCGGCAAGAGAATGCGTCCGGCTGTGGCATTACTGATTTTCAAGGCGACCGGTGGCATGGACCCAGAGAAGGTCATCAAGGTCGCATCCGCCTTCGAACTGATTCACAGCGCCACTCTCATTCATGATGACATCAATGATCGCGGAGAGATGCGGCGAGGCAGGCAGGCGGCATACAAGAAGTATGGCACGCAGAAGGCGCTTATCGCAGGCGATTTCCTATTTGTAAAAAGTTTTGCACTAGGTGGAGCATTTGATGAGAAGGTCATCGGTGTGGTGGCCGATGCGTGCACAGCGCTCGCCGAATCGGAGATACTTCAGAGCGACTACGAGCATGACCAGGACACCAACATCGATGTCTACATTAGCATCATCGAAGGGAAGACGGCAAGACCGTTCGAGGCAGGGGCTCGGGTAGGTAGCTATCTGGCGGACGCATCCCCTGCGGTCATGGAGGCCATGGGCAGCTATGGCCTCAACGTCGGCATCGCCTTCCAGATCGTCGATGACATCCTGGACGTCACCGGCGATGAGGTAACGTTGGGAAAGCCTCACGGGATCGACATCATAGACGGCAAGCCCACTCTCCCGCTCATCATCGCTATGAAGGACAGGACCCATGGCGATCGCATTAAGGAGATCTTCAGAAAGGATAAGAAAAGTCCTGCCGAGGTCGCCGAGGCGATAGCTCTGATTAAGAGGACTGATGCCCTGAGCGCATCATCGGACATGGCCGAGGAATACGCCAACAGGGCTCTCCTTGATCTGGAGGTCCTAAGACCTTCGGAGTACAAAGAGGCCCTGAAAGAGCTCACCAAGGCGATCCTAGAAAGGAAGTCCTGAGCGGGTCATCGAGGTTCTGGTCCAATTGAAGGAGGTGGCGTTCGAATGGCCAAAATTGTCAAGGTGGATGTGGTGGTCGTCGGGGCCGGTCCGGCAGGGAGCACTACTGCCGAGCATGCAGCGCTAAAAGGCGCAAGCGTTTTGATATTGGAGAAGAGGCCCCAGGTCGGGATCCCGGTTCGATGCGGCGAGTTCATGCCGGCGGTCGAGGAAATGAAGGACATATTCCCAAGAGCGACCGATCTGGACAGCCTGTTTGACATACCCGCGGACCTTCATTCACTTACCACCGATATTATTCGCATCTACTCACCGAAATTGAGACCCTGGGAGGTCCCCTTTGCCGGTTACACGACGGACCGAGCCCGGTTCGACCAATATCTTGCCTCAAGAGCGGTGAAAGCAGGGGCCGAATTACGGACCGGCCTGCAATGCACCAAGGTAGCTGGCAAAGTGGTATCCACGCCTGAGATGGACATAGAGGCGAAGGTGATCGTTGGCGCTGACGGCCCACTGTCCTTGGTAGGTAAGAGCCTGGGATATGGTCGTTCTACCGACCTCTGTCCGGGAGTCTCGATCCAGGTGAAAGGGGAGTTCGAGCCGATCCCGGAGATGTATTTCGGTACCGTCGCGCCCGGTGGCTATGCATGGATATTGCCAAAGAAGGGTGGCGCGAACGTTGGACTAGGTGTGGCCCGGAGGTTCTCCCGGATGCCAGTAGGTGAATATTTCGATCGGTTCCTGGAGCTCAAGAATATCAAGAGCACGGAAAAGCCGATGGGCAAGCTGATCCCCATGTCTGGTCCGATCAAACGGACGGTCATCGGCGATTCGCTCGTGGTCGGTGATGCGGCCGGCCAGGTCATGGCGGTGAACGGCGGAGGCATCCCGATCTCGATGATCTGCGGGCGTATCGCCGGCCAGGCTGCCGCCGACACGGCCCTGAAGGGCCTTCCATTAATGGCCTATGAGGAGACTTGGAAACGCAGAGATCTTCAAACCGCTGCGCACCTCCGTTCACACCAAATGGCTGGCTAACACATGCTTCGGTAGCCAATGGCGCTTGGAAATGGCCATGCGCCTTTTGGGTCAGCGGCGCATCAATAAGCTGATACGGTGCAAACCGGTACTTCCCTAGGTGCGTTCTGATGGAGAAAGCAAAAGCAGACGCTGATCTTCATATCGTCAATGCTAGCGTAGCGTTACTTCTGGTCTCGGGTGAATCGGTGGTCCAGATATGGAAAGGCTACCATCCTCCTCATGAATCCATGCAGACCTCCGGAGGTTCCAGGATGTTCCGGGGCGAAAGGAACGTCGGAGCCCCGGACCCGGCACTATTGATCCTAACAGACAAGAGGTTACTGGTGCTGGATCATAAAGGGATCTTCAAGAGGAAGTATGTTCTTTCTGAATCAGCTCCCTTGAATAAGATAAGCCAGGTGGAGACGGTCGGCCCCTATGGCACGGATATCCGGATCAAGGGCGAATGGGGTCCCTATTCCTTCGTGGAGTTCAGGCTGCCGATAAGGGTGGACAGCGCGTCCCTGGAAGAGAACGGAATTGAGGATCCGTTAGGAGCCAAGGAGCTAATCATAGCCGTTTCAGGAAAGGCCAAGGCCGCGGTCAAGAGATAAAGCTGGACCGGAACTTCATTTTCTCTTTCCCTTTATGAGGCCGAAGACAGCCCGGGGCAAGCTGCGCACCACGCCCTTGGATGTCCATTCCAGGTCGGCCTTTTGACATATGGTCGATTCCATGAGCTCCTCGGACTCGGCCTTCAGCGATCGAAACGCGTCATTGCGCTCATTTTTGTCCTTCATTTTGACGATGCCATCGATGCGGGCCATCATCTTCCTGGCGTTCTCCGACCGCGCCAGGCGGAGGTCCAGTTCATCCTTGCCGATCTGATCGCACTCGTACCGGACGCTGTTCAGGATGTCTGCCGCATCATAGCTGGCATCCGCAATCTGGTCTCTGTCCATCCATTCCGTTTCGTATGAGAGGACGTACTTCCATGACGGTGAGAGAAGCCTGACACGGTGCTCCTCCAATGTCCGGGCCAGCGTTCTATATCCATACTTGGAGGGGTTCTCGAAAATGATGCTGCCTGGATCTAGGAACGGTGCTAACGGGGAGATGAACACGAACAGCCTCTGATCATTGCCCACGATCTCATACATCTTGCGTGAATACTCGGCACTGGCCAAGGCGGATTCCTTGGTCTGCTGGGGCAGGCCGATCATAAAGAACAGATCGAACCTCTCCGCCCCATGGTCCAGGGCGCTCTTCACCGAACGTTCCATGCTAGGGGTGTCGAACCGCCGACCAAGGGCGTTCCTCACCCGTTCATCATGTGAATCGGGAGAGAACTCCACCGAGTACGATTCCAGCGATCTCTGCGCCATGGAGAAGAACTCATCGTTCGCCGGTGTGAACGTTTCCAGAATGAGCTGGTTCTTGATGCCCAGCGCCTTCGCTTCCTTGAAGAAGCGTTCGGCATATCCCTTGCCATTCTGACGTAGGTCACCAACCACGAAGGTGGGTGCTTTCAGGTACTGTTGGATGTTCAGTATGTCTTCCGCCACCTTCTCGGGGGAGCGGTAGGCTGGACGTTCCCTTCCCAGGAAGCCTTTCATGGCCGAGCAGGAACCCCCGCAGACAGCGCATTGGACGGAACAGCCCCTCACGGTGAACACCGCGGTCAGCGGGTACCGGTCCCAGTCCTTGAACGGCTTGAAACCTTCCAGGTCCCGATGCCTGATGACCGACTTGACGATCCACCCATAGTCCACGTCCAAGTGGTCCAGGTCTTTCGGTATGTAGGTCAGACCGTTGAAATGCACATTACCCGATCCGTCCTTCCAGGTAAGGTTCTGGACCTTGTCCAGGGGCGTGCCCTTCTCCAGCGCATGCATCAGCTCGGTCACCGGGACCTCGGTGGAGTCTCCTCTGAGCACCAGGTCCACCTGGGGATATCGGATCAGCTCTCTGTGATAGTAAGTGGACGAGAACCCGCCCATGAGGATCTTCGAGTCAGGGTGCAGCTTCCTTACCAGCTTGGCCACTTCTAAAGCGCCGTGCGCGTGGGGCAGCCAATGCAGATCGATGCCGAACACCGCCGAATCCAGCTTGGCTATGACCTTCTCTACGTCGAGCTGACGGTTGTTCAGCATCATGCTGGCCAAATTTATGATCCGGACCCGGAATCCGGACTCATGTAATGCCGTGGCCATCGTCGTGAACCCTATGGGGTACATCTCGAAGACCGGTGTCGAGGGGACCAGATCGCTGACCGGACCGTAGAACAGGAATTCCTTTCTGAAATCGTAAACGCTCGGGGCGTGGATGAATATTAGATCTTCCCGCAATCGATGTCCCTCGGTGCCAGAGAAAATGTTGTGGGTATTAAAACTCACTTGCCGAAGCGACGTTGTCTCAGTTGGTATGAACGGATAGCCCGCATGAAATCCACTTTTCGGAATCCGGGCCAGTAAACGTCGGTGAAGTACAGCTCGGCATATGCCAGTTGCCAGAGCAGGAAGTTCGATATGCGTTCTTCCCCGGAGGTACGCAGGATCAGGTCTGGGTCGGGGAAATCGGCGGTGTAGAGGTACTTGGAAAAGACCTCTTCGTCGATATCCTGCACTTCCATCCTTCCGTCCTTCACCGCCTCGGCAATCTGCTTGATGGCCTGAATGATCTCCTGTCTGCTGCCATAGGCGATGGCGATGTTGTAGAAGTATGAGTCATACTCCTTGGTGGCTTCCTCTGCCTCCTCGATGACCTTCTGTACCCTTTTCGGGAGCAGCTCCCTCTGGCCGATCACGGTAATCCGAATATGGTACTTATGGATCCGCTCATCTGTAGCCAGCCGCCTGAAGTTGTCTTCGAACAGCTTCATCAGGTACTCGATCTCGTCCGAATCCCGGTTGAGGTTCTCGGTGCTGAAGGCATAAACCGTCAGGATCTTGATTCCCAGTTCCCGGCACCATTCCATGACCTCCTCCAGCTTGTCCTTGCCCTTGATGTGGCCCTCTGTGGTGCTGAGGCCAAACTCCTTGGCGAAACGGCGGTTACCATCCATGATGATGGCCACGTGCCTTGGCACCTGACCTTCCTCGACCTCTTTCTGAAGCTTTCGCTCATAGGTCTGGTACGCCGTATTGGCGATGACCCTGGAGATCTCGTTCTTGATGGGATTCCCTCCTTACTCTCTTACCATTACTTTCAGGCACATCTAGTTTTCGAAATCCTCGGGCAGGCCTGCTGCTTTCAACCCAAGGTCGAAGCATCCGATAGCGGAAACGGCGCCGATCGCCCCTCCTCTGCCGGTTATCACTGTAATTCGGACTCCGTTCTGTTCAGCGACTCGGAAGGCGGAATCGACATGATAAAGGATGCTCTTTGCCTCCCAGCCATATTTGACCAATGGGTCCGGTATCTTCAAGCCGATAAATGCCGCGACCACCGTGTGGTCGGATAAAGTCTCCTTACGGACGCTATCGACGAAATACTGGATCAGTTCTTCTACATCCTTCTCAGCGACAGCAAATGATACTGCGGATGAAGTACAGTTGGTCGTCTTCTCCGGCGCTTCCGGGTTCAGCTGGATGATCTTGTGTTCCAGGAAATGCCCGATCGTGCAAGCCCTGGCTATCTTGAGGACTGAAGCCCAGGTCGCTCCTTTTTCCCTCGTGTCGGTATCGTCGACACCGATGACCACGCGGACCAGTTTCGGCGTGACCACCGTTACCTCGATCCGGTGAGCCCCACCGATCTTGATATCATCCGGATACTCGGCGCAGATGGTCCCCGGACCTTGCGGCATGCAGGCCCCAATTCCCACGCTCGCCCCGGCCAGTCCTACCCAGGTGGTCCTTACTCTGTCACCGTCGATCTTGACCGATCTCAGTCCCTGACCTCCCAGTTCCTTCGAGGCGGCGCCGAACTTCAGCTCTCCTTCGCCTATGATCGCGTCCATGATCAGCGTAATCCCTTCCACCCTGATCTTGGTCAAGGCGCCCTGGGCCCTCTTGCGGTTCACCGCATCCCATTCCACTGGTCCTCTGGCGCTGCATTCTTCGATGATCTGGGCGACACCGTTCTTCTCATCTACTAGCGTGTAAATGCCGCGGCAGAAATATTGACCGAACTTTTGTCTGATCTCTTCTGGATTGAGGATCTTGGTCATCTGATTTACCTTCTAGTGACCTAGCTGGTGGCAAAGATAGCTTGATTCCTTATTTACATTTCTAGGGAGCGGATGCTGGAGCCATCGTCTGCGCTTCGGTTCGGTTCACTCATGACGGTGCTTCTTTCGATGATGCCAGCGGATCGTCAGGACCACGACAGACCAGGGCCAAGGCGATCAGTTCGACCGAAATGAAGAGCAGGATGTTCATTGCGAACATGCCCATCATCTCCTTCGAACATAGGTCCACCGAAATCGAGGTGATCCGAATACACCATGTTCCCATCCTCGTAGAAGGCCTCGACAAGGTACTGGTTGTCCCAGGCGACCGATACCGTCCCGTTGACGAGTTGGCGTTCCTTTCACAATATGCACCCCCATCTTACCGATCCACACTAGGTGGTGGGAGAAACCCGCGATCGAATTCGGGGGCATCCACGATATCGTCACTGGTATCGAGTCAGGCCGTATCGGTCGGGGACGAATTTCAAGATCAGGTTCTGAGGGCCACACACCGGCAGTACCGGGGTCGGACCGTCGGGTCACCCCATGTCCCACTGAGTTGACGACCGTCACATCGGATATCCCCATTTCCCTACGTCGTTGTCCATATAGTTAACCTGTCCGGGGGGAAAGTCGCTATAACCACAAAATTTTCGAAATTGTCGATGGAACGAAAGATCTCGCAGCTCTCTACTTCTGAGCTAGATGATATGATCGGGGCGGGCGGCGACCATTATAGGAATGCGGTTCGACTACCAGCTGTCGCCTTGAAGGTGCCAACCTCGCCATAATGAACGGACGCGGTGATTTCACCCAAATAAACAGGGATTGGAAGGGCAAGCAGGATACAACAACCTACCCGCATTCTTGTCGGATGATCATTGGTATACAATTTCCATTCGCGATATTATCATGTCCCTTGCGTTCTGATAAAGTGAGAGGGCAAGTTGGAGAGATGCAGCGCCTTCAATTCCTTGCTGGTCCTCGACCTATAAACCAGGAACTTCCCTTTTATTGCGACCTTATTCCCGACGTGCCTCCCCTCCAGCCTGGTGACCTCTACATGTCCTCGGTTGGAGAAAACCACCGGGTAAGAGTCAAGCACTTCCAGCGGGGCATTCTTCGTGGGAAGGACCTTGGAGACCTGGGCCAGAACACCCTCATATCTGGATTCGTATAACCCGGCATCGGTCTCCCTGAGAATGGTCCTTAATGATTCCTTCTTTGATACCGTTTGGCGTGCCTTCAGGAGCCGAGATACCTGATTCTCAACTGCTCTGGCCTCCATCCGATTGCAGCAATCGACTATAGGGGCGATAGCATCTGCGCCCTGCTCGATGCCCCGCTCTTTCAGCCTGGAGCTCGATGTCATCCCGATCTTGATCATGTCCCCGTGGAACGCAACATAGACCACATGCTTCCTTCTGCATATCTCGGAATCGCACAGGGTACCATTGCACCGGGGTTCGAAAATGCATTCCTGGTGTCCGATCCACACCGAGGCACAGTTCGTGCACTGATCAAATCTTTCGACCTTCTTCTTGGACGGACAGGGTCGGTAGCCGTCTGGATTATATCGCCCTACACATCTCCGCTCCTCGGATATATGCCAGTCGATCTCCTCAAGGGCGATCTCCACGACCTTTTCGGTCCTTTCGTCAAACGCTTCCAGTAGGGGCTTGTAATCATCCCATCCAAAAGAAATGGCATGCTGCGGATACGACTCCGGGTTTGAACCCAGGAGCAATCGATCGGCACGCACGAACACGTTCTTACCTAGGCCTGCACAGGAATATCAAATTGTCGGACGGTCCATCGAAAATGCAATGTGTTCCAATATATCGGCCTCAAAGCAATCCAGCAGCATAGTTTTCACATAGGTGATTTAGCCGGATAGTCTTAAATAGGCTTGATTTCCTACAGAGTGATGAAATGAGCTTAGTAATGGCGGCATCAACTCTAACGTCAAGCGCAGCGTCGAGCGCTGTATCCATGACGGCTGTCATCAGTGGCGGTGTCGGAGGGGCACTTATCGCTATCCTTCTGGTCATGCTTCTGTCATCTAGAGAGCTCATCACCGCATCATCCTTGAGGTCGAAGAAGATCTTGGCGACGTTGGATGCGGTAGTCGTACCGTTATTGTTGGTTTTCGCGGCAACGGTCGTTTTCCAAGTCCTAGAGATCGTTCACCCATTGAACTGATTTTTGACGGATTATCCGATATAGCAAATCCTATTCTCCAGTTTTCTGTCTGGGTGGAATAACATTGCATGTCGGATGAGGACTAGAAAGAAAAGAACTGGTCCGTTAGGTCTCAGTCGGTAATGACTTCTTCTTCTACCGGTGCCTCGGCCTTTCTCAAGCATTCGGACGGGATCTCCGGCGCGAGGAACACGGTCCTTCCTGCCTGTCCGATGACGATTCCCTCATCTATGGCCCTCTTCGCATCGATCTCCAAGATGACCGGCTCTACGGTCCTGACCTTTCCGGCAGACAACGCATCGTTGTAGGTCTTGGATAGGTGCACCATCTTCCGATCGGAGGGCTTAAGTCCGGTCTCCAGCAGGATGTCGGCCTCTTCCGGTGTTGTGGGATAGAACAGGCTGTCTGGGATGTTTTCCGTCGGGAGCCTCAGGTTCAGGTCGATCGAATGCCCGTAGGTGGCACGGATCATGTCATTGCTGATCTGGTAGCGGCCTTTGGGATCGGTCTCGATTATAGCGATGATGTGATGAGGCCTGAGCCAGTGATACCTTTTGCTCTGGTTCTTAAGAGCGTTGACGAACTCCCTCAGGTTGATGAAACCTTGGTCGTCCATCTCCAACCCGAACTTCTCCGGGAAGTGGCGGAGCACTCCGGCCATGGTCCTTCCGATCTGTTCCAGTTCCTGTTCGTTCATCAGGAACTTGCCCTCTTCACCGCAGACCGGGCAGACGTCACCCCGGAAATATCCATGCTCACCACATTCGCGCAACATTTCAGCAGGGGTGGAATTGGGTTACCGCACTTATACTTTTTCGGGCGGCGATATAAAATGTTGAAAGCGTTATCGTTCCAGCATCATCTCCGCCGCCTTGACGGTGTTGCGCATGAGCATGACTATGGTCATCGGACCCACCCCTCCCGGGACGGGCGTTATGGCAGCGGCCGTCATCTTGACCGAATCGAAATCTACGTCCCCAACAAGGCGATAGCCCCGGGGAGAGCTGTCATCTGGAACCCGGTTCGAACCGACGTCGATGACGACCACACCGGGTTTGACCATGTCCGCCGTCACATACGAGGCCCCCGCCCCCATCGCAGAGATCAATATGTCAGCGCTGCGGGTGATATCTGCTAGGCCCTCGGTCTTGGAATGGCAGACCGTGACCGTGGCGTTGGCCCGCTCGTCCTTCTGCATCAGCATCGCCGCCAAAGGCTTCCCCACGATGTTGCTCCTTCCCAGGATGACCACGTGTTTGCCGGACGGCGCGTTCCCGCTGCGGATGAGCAATTCCTGGATCCCATAGGGCGTGGCAGGCAGAAAACCGGTTTGGTCACCGATCAGGATCTTTCCCACATTGAACGGATGGAACGCGTCCACGTCCTTCCCCGGGTCGATGCGGATGAGCACTTTCCGCTCATCGATATGGGGCGGCAACGGCAATTGGACCAGGATGCCATGGACCCGGGGATCGGCGTTGAGCTCGTCGATCAGCCGGAGCAGGTTCTCTTCGGAAAGGTCCCTGGGCCTAATGATCGTCTGTGAATACATGCCCAGTTCCTCGCTGGATTTGCCTTTCATACGGACGTATGTCTGCGAGGCGGCATCGTCCCCGACCAGAACGACCGCCAATCCCGGGACCACGCCCTTATCCCTCAAGATCGCGATCCTTTCCCTCAGTTCCTTCCTGATTTCGTCGGCGATGGGCTTTCCTTGGATCATGCTGGCGGTCATGAGTTCACGGCGCCACCTTATCCACCCGCTAAATAATAAATGTTCGATGCCCCCTATCGGGACTGCTGGTCAGGTTCACGAAAGGTCGATGTCCAACTATTAAGACGCAGTTCCGTATACCTGTCCATCCGCAGGGTGGAGCCAATGAAGACCAACATCGAGATCGCTCAAGAAGTCAAAGCCAAGCCTATTGAGGAGATCGCATCATCGATCGGCCTGGACAAGGATGACATCGTCCTATACGGTAAGTACATGGCCAAGGTGCCTTTGAGCGTCCTAAGGAAGTTCGACGGCTACCCGGTCGGAAAGCTGGTCCTTATGACCGCGATCACCGCCACGCCGGCTGGAGAAGGCAAGACCGTCACCACCATAGGTCTGGTGCAGGCATTAGGCAGGCTCAATAAGCGGGTAATGGGAGCGATCCGCGAACCGTCGCTCGGACCCACCTTCGGTATCAAGGGGGGCGCCACCGGCGGAGGGTATTCGCAGGTCTACCCGATGTGGGACATCGACCTGCATTTCACCGGCGACATACACGCGGTCGGAGCTGCCAACAATCTGCTCTCGGCGATCCTGGAGAATAGCATAACCAAGAGGAACCAGCTCAACGTCGATCCCACCCGGATCGTCCTGCGCAAGGCGATGGACATGAATTGCCGCGAGCTCCGGCATATCGTGGTCGGATTGGGGGGCCGAACCGAGGGCGGGACCCCACATGAGAGCGGTTTCATAATCACGGTGGCGACGGAGATCAGCGCCATACTTGCACTCGCCACCTCGATGGCGGACCTGAAGGAACGCCTGGGAAGGATGATCGTGGCCTACACATATGATGGAGAACCGGTCACCGTCGCTCAGTTCGGATGCGTTGGCGCATTGGCCCTTCTACTGAAGGATGCCATATTCCCGAACCTGGTCCAGACCCTTGAGGGCGAACCCTTCTTCATCCATGGTTTTCCCTTCGCCAACATCGCGCACGGCAATTCATCGATAACCGCAACAAAATACGCCCTCAAGATGGCCGACATCGTCGTCACCGAGGCGGGTTTCGCCGCCGACCTGGGTGCGGAGAAGTTCTTCGATATAGTATGCCGCAACGAAGGCATCCACGCGGACTGCGCTGTCATCGTTGCCTCGATCCGTGCACTAAAGATGCATGGGAACGTCCCGGTGGACAGGGTGTGCGAGAAGGATTGCGACGGGCTAAGGCGGGGCTTCGCCAACTTGGACAAGCACATCGAGAACATCCGCAAGTTCGGCATCCCTATGGTGGTGGCGTTGAACCATTTCGCCGCTGACACCGATGAGGAGATCCAGATCGTATTGGATCACTGTAAGAGCAAAGGGGTCCGCTGCGCACTGTCCGATGTGTTCTCCAGGGGCGGTGAGGGCGGGGCGGATCTGGCGAAGCAGGTGCTGGATGTCCTGGAGAACGAGCGCCCGAATTTCCGTTTCCTTTACGATACGAAACTACCCCTTAAGGAGAAGATCCGTATCGTTGCCTCCGAGATGTACGGCGCATTGGACGTCCAATACGAGAGTGGAGCGGAGAAGGCGATCCATCTGATCGAGACCTCCGGGACGAACCGTCTGCCGGTCTGCATGGCCAAAACACAATTGTCTCTTTCCGACAATCCGAAGCTCAAGGGCGCTCCGACCGGCTGGGTATTGAACGTCAGGGAAGTGTTCGTGTCTGCCGGTGCAGGGTTCATTGTGGTGGTGTGTGGTCCCATCATGCTCATGCCTGGATTATCGTCCGACCCTTCGGCGTTAGGCATCGACATAAGCGACGAGGGTTACATCACTGGTCTGTATTAACGACCGATGTCTCCGCCTTCGCTATGATGAGCTTCTCGACGATGAACGAGCCAGCCACGGCTACGTCCTCTGTTGGTAAGATATCGCCGATGCTGCGGTCGAACAGGACCGTGGATGATGCCGGGATCTCGTCATCACCCTGCCACACGATCACCGTGACCGGGACCTTTGGGAATAGCAGTAGCTCGACCGAGGCGCTTCCTTTCGACCTGATCGAGCCCCTGAGCCGCACCCCCGCCCTGATCAACGTTCCAGGGTCTTTGCCGAACTCCTTTGCCAGGCGCACGTCCACTCGCTTGTGGAAAGCATCATTGTAAGCCTCGCCTCCCTTCAGCTGCCGGAAGAGCACAGGCTCGTCCACCAGCCCTCCTGCCTGACATCCGATCAGGTAGTGCATGACCAGGATCTGGAAGAACTTGTCATGCGGTTGAGGGGAGGTGATCAGACCTTCCCACTTGTCCACCTTGACCGACTCGTCCAGCACCGAGAGGTCGAAGGCCCGGCCGTCGAAATCGGCCAATGAGTTCTTGGCGATGCTCTTGGAATCGAGATGGACCAGGTCCTCCCAGGCCTTTTCTTCGGCGGCCGAGTAGGCGTTGTTCTTCAGCTTCTCGTAGGCATTGGTCATCAGCAGCTTCCTCCCATCGACCTGCCCACGTGCCCGGCAACCGTAACAAACTCAATCCCCCCGTTCAAGGCGTGGCTGATCAGCTCCCTGAAGTCGTCCATTCCCTTCTGCACATCGAGCTCACACTGTTGTCCGATGCAGAAATTCTCCACCGGGTGCCAGGAATGGGTGGAGAGGACAAGAAGACCGTCTTTGAAATCGTCGATCATCCGGACATAATCCGCGATCGGCCTTTTTCCTTCATGAAGGGGCCAGAGATAGCCCACGATCTTCTTTCCCTTACCGTCCTTGGATGACGCTATCGGTACTTCCGGAAGTCCGTTCCTGGTCAAGTAAGGGCGTATCACCCCTTCCCGCATCTCCTCTACGACGCTCGAGTCGTAAAGGAAGTCATGGGCCTTCAAAGAGTCCATCAGATCATCGCTGGCATGTAAGTACGGGGCGCGGAAGCCACGTCGTTCCTCCCCGAACAGAGAGTCCAGGACATCGAGGGACTTTTCCAGCACATCATCGATGTCCTCCCGTTCGATCCTGAGGCCGGTATCGGTCCCGGTCAGGTCCTCGTGATCGTAGGCATGGCACGCCACCTCGTGCCCCTGAAGCAGTTCCGCCACATCCACCACCTTGCTGATCTCAAGGGCGGTCGTCCCTTCCATGAAGAATGTGCCCCTGACCCCCAGGTCGTTCAGTATGGCCACGATCAGCTCCAGCCCTTTTCGTGATGAGGAGAACCGTGGCTCGTCCGAACCGTGGAGAGGGCTGGAGACGGCCGCCATCTTGCCTTTGCAGGCCTGATTGACATCCCTGTCCACATCGACAGTAATGGCCATCCTGCGCATGGGAAAACAGAAGGTCTGTGTCCTAGATAATCGTTGCCGAAGCCCGATCTCCGCGCATTTTACTTCCATTTTCATAAGCTTTTTATATGAGCCAACTGGTCAGAAAGACCGATCCCATTTGACCGTCCAATCTTGCTTGGATTCAGCCGTGGTTTCTCAAGTCGGAGCCCAATTCCTATGCGTTATAACACCAGGGGTGCGGTCGCCTTGAGGGGGGTGCTTATCATCGGCGGGGGTACGGCTGGGATATCGGCGGCGCTTTCTCTGGCGGAAAGAGGCATACCGAGCACCATCGTCGAGCGTTCATCCAGGATCGGTGGATTGGCCTCCGACCTTGCCTGCAAGGGCCGGGACCAGTGCGTTAAATGCGATGTATGCATGTCGACCGAGCGTATCTCCCAGCTCTTCCGTTCCGGACTGATCAGGATGATCACCTCGTCCGAGGTGACGACGATAGAGAGAGACCTGGGCACATACCGTGTCTCGATCGTGCCCTGCCGTTCCATAGACCCACTTAAATGCGACGACTGTGGGGATTGTGCCGAGGCATGCCCGCCCAATGCCATCGAGCCCGTCCCTGGAAGGAGGCAAAAGTGGCGCGTGGCCGCACCGTCATGTCCGTTCCCGGTGGAGGGTTGCACCAGCTGCGTGGACGTTTGCTCCCAAGACGCGGTCCGAACTGGCCTCGGTGACAGCCAGATCATGGCCGATGCCATCATCGTCGCTGTGGGCCACGACACGTTCGATGCTGGGAAAGACCAGAAGCTCGGCTACGGCCACGTCAACGGGGTCATCACAGGGCTGGACGCCGAGAGCGAGCTGAACCGGCATGGCTCATTGAACAGGTTCTGCGGTGGCAATTCCCCTAAGAGCGTTGCCTTCATTATGTGCGTGGGCTCTAGAGGGCGCCCCGGGACGGAGCAGTGCTCCAAGGTCTGCTGCAAATACTCCATGAAACTGGCCCAATCGCTTCGTGCCTGGGATGCGGACCTCGACATCACATTCTTCATGATGGACTGGAGGAGATACGCGGCTGAGGATTCAATTGTTGATATGGCCCGCTCCGATCCCCGTATTTCGATATTGCGAAGTCGTCCGGCCGAGGTGTTATCGGGGGAGAACGGACGGCCGATGGTGCGTTATGCATCGGCGACCGATGATACCGTGGCTGAGAAGGAATTCGACCTGGTCGTCCTGGCCGTCGGCCTGATGCCGCCGGTCTCTGGGAGGGACATATCTGGCTCGCTCGGGGTACGTCTCTCGCCCCAGGGTTACTTCATGTCCGAGGGGAACCCCGGACGGACGACAGACGCCAAAGGCCTGTTCTTCTGTGGCTCCTGCGCGGGTCCCAAGGATATCGAGGAATGTTTGATGGACGGTACCATCGTCGCGAGCAAGGCCAGTACTTACCTGGAGGGGCTGAAATGACCGATAAGGGGTTGCCTCCGACACACGCCCCTATCGGATCGCCGAAAGGCATCGGGGTGTTCATCTGTTCCTGCGGCGGAGTCATCTCCCGGAAACTGGATTTCCAAAGTCTGCGTGCCATTGCAGTCGCTGACCCAAACGTCAGAGATGTCATCTGTTCCGACCGTTGCTGCGACGGAGCGGCCATGGGAGATATCAAGCTCTCCTTAGTGGCTGGCGACATCGATCGGTTCATTATCCTGGGGTGCTCCGCCAGGACCGCCCCGGAACAGTTCACCCAATTGGCCGAGGAGGCCGGCATATGTCCTGACCTCGTCACATTCACAGATCTACTGGATATGTGCGCTTTACATCCCAAGGCGGAGGCCCAGGTCATAGGGGAGCACATGTTGCGCGTTTCGCTGAAAAGAAGCGCGATGCTGCAGATCACCCCACGCTCGAAAGTCGAGGCGTCGAGAACGGTCCTCATAATCGGGAACGGTCCATCCGCCATCACTGCCTCCCGATCATTGCTGGACGAAGGATTGAGCATCATCGTGGCCAACCCGGCCCAATGCTTGGAGGAGAGCGATCATAAGAGCGTAATACCACTCGCGGGCGGGGCCTTGGAACTGATGTCCCGAGCGGCCGGTGACAGGTTCCGGGTTTTCGACGCAACGAACGTGAGCTCTCTTTCCGGCAGTCCTGGAAAATTCACCGTCGCTCTATCGAAGGACGGAAACAAGTGGAACGAAATGGTCGGCGGGGTGATCATCGCCCTGGATAAGGTGGAGACCGCGAATCCCATGCGCTCGCGTTTCCCAGGGGCGATTGACCCAAGAGGAATTCGAATCCAAGCTGATAACATTGGAAAAGCTGCCTAAGGACATAGTCATGGTCGCGCTGGATGAAAGCGGGGATGCGGAACGTTCACCAATGTCCACCCACGACGCCGTACACCATTCGATGCATGCCAAAGGACTTCATCCCGGCTCCCGAATCACCGTAATAGCCCGGGAGTTCTACGCGTTCGGACAATGCGAGGTAGGATACCGCAAGGCCCAGGAGATGGGGGTCCGTTTCATTCGTTCGGAGAAGATCCCGGAAGTCCTCGATGGCGCACTGGTCGTCTGTGATGTTCATTCTGGCTACGCCATCCGGATCCCGGCAGGCATGATCGTTGTGGACAACCATTCCGAAATCTTCAGGACGAAGGAGACGGCCAACGCGTTCCTGATGCCGCTCACACCGGAAGGATGTCTGGCGAGGGCCAATCCCAAGTGCCGGCCGGCGTCCACACACATTCCCGGTGTATTTCTGTGCGGTTCGGCATCGGAGATGAACCTAGGCGCCGGGCCGACCATGGGTGCTAAGGCGGCTGCCTCCAGGGTCGCATCGATGCTCTGTTCCCAGATCGTGGTCGGGGGGAACGTTGCAGAGGTGGACCGGGAGCGGTGCTCATCGTGCCTGACCTGCGTTCGAACGTGCCCTTTCCACGCACCCCATATCGGAAAGGAAGGCAAGGCAGAGGTCGACATTGGCTCGTGCCAGGGTTGCGGGATGTGCGTGGTAGCCTGCCCCAGTAAAGCCATCCAGGTCTACTCATATCGGGATGACCAGATAGCCGCGGAATTGTCCTCGGCACTGGAGGATGAAGGGCGATGGAGATGATCGGTTTCGTCTGCAGAGATGGCGCGCTGGCGGCGGCAGAACAGGCAGCGTCAAAAATGCAGCCCTTTCCACCTTGCCTCACGCTGGTGGAAATGCCCTGTACTGGTAGGGTGGATACCGTGCACATCCTGAAGGCCTTCCGCGCAGGGGCGGACGCAGTGTTCGTCGCCGGATGTCTGGAAGGTAATTGCAAATATCAGTATGGGAACATCGAGGCCCGGAAGCGTGTGACGTTGACCAAGTCATTGCTCGAGGCGGCCGGGTTCGAACCGGAACGGCTCGAGATGTTGAATCTGGCCTCGAACCAGGATTGGAGGTTCCGTGGAAGCCGTCCGGGAGATGGTCTCGCGGGTGGACAAGCTCGGCCCGAACCCCATCGGCAAGGTGAAGAAATGATCCTATCGCGGAACAGAAACCCCTGATAGATGTCATAATGATGCTGGGAGGGTACAAGAACGTGCTCGTCGTAGGATGCCGTTCCTGTGTGGCGGTCTGCCTGGCCGGAGGGGAGAAAGAGGCGGACATATTGACGGAATCATTGGTCTGCATTCCGAGCTGAAGGGGAAGGGGTGGAACGTAAGGGAATCACCCTGGAGCGTGCCTGCGAGAAGGAGTGGGTAGGAGATGGCCACGGCCATGGAGGGAAAGGACGTTTTCGTTTCTCTGGCCTGCGGCGTGGGCGCGCAGGTCATCCATGATATGTATCCAGCGGTTGCCGTCGTCCCGGGGGTGAACACGGTCTCGATGGGGGCCCCAGAGGAGCAGGGCATATACCTGGAGAAGTGCGGCGCCTGCGGTGATTGCGTTCTGCACCTGACCGGAGGCATATGTCCGGTAGCAAGGTGCTCCAAGAGCTGATGAACGGACCGTGCGGCGGTTCTCAGAAACGGAAAGTGCAAGAAAGTCGACCCGGATCCCCCCTGCGGCTCCGGACCTGATACTTCCGTTCTCTCAAGGAACAAGGTCGTCTCGATCTATGGAAACGTTTGATTCCTCCCAAGAACTGGAGACCGAGCCCGTTCCGGCGGTCCGCGCAAGACGGTCAGGAAAGAGCAGTCCAGACCGAGGAAGAAAAGAAATAGGAGGAATCCCACCAATGAAAGCCTCCAGTAACCTTCAGCAAGTGCTTGATTCTGGCGGGTTTGCGGTCACCGCTGAGATAGGGCCGCCGAAAGGCGCCAACCCCGATGTGGTGAGAAAGCGTGCCCGGAACATGAAGGGATATGCCGACGCCTTCAACCTGACCGATAACCAGACCGCGGTCGTGCGACTGTCCAGCTGGGCAGCGTCCTATGGTTTGTCTGCAGGAGGTTATCGGACCCGTGATGCAGATGGCCTGCCGGGACAGGAACCGCATCGCGATCCAGTCGGACGCCTTGGGCGCGAGCGCCCTGGGCGTGAGGAACGTCCTATGCCTGACAGGCGATCATCAGAGTCTTCGGCAACCAGAAGGAGGCCAAGAACGTGTACGACCTAGACTCCATCCAGGAGCTCATGGTCCTGCGTTCGATGAGGGACGAGGGCAAAACCTGGGGAGGGGACGCGTTGGAGACTCCGCCCCAGTTGTATCTGGGTGCGGTAGAGAACCCGTTCGGCGACCCGTTCGAGTTCCGCGTTCCCCGCCTGGCCAAGAAGGTCGCTGCCGGGGCCGACTTCATCCCGACCCAGTCGATCTATGATATGGACCGGTTCGAGACTTCATGGATGAAGTGTGCGATCGGGGCCTGGACCGCAAGGTGCACATCCTTGCCGGGGTGTTGCCGCTCAAGTCAGCGAAGGTAGCCTTGTATATGAAGAACAGGGTCTCCGGCATGAGCGTTCCAGATTCTATCATAGACCGGATGAAGGGTGCTGCCGACCCGAAGGCGGAGGGCATCAAGCTCTGTGTAGAGACCATCGAGCGTCTGAAAGAGGTCAAGGGGGTTCACGGCGTCCACATCATGGCGGTCGCCTGGGAGGAAAAGGTCCCAGAGATAGTCCGCGAGGCCGGCCTGCACCCACGCCCGGCGATCGCATATGCGGAGCAATAGGCGTGTCCGGGGCCATGCTCCAACATGTCATGCCAGACAATATTTTATTGGAGCTCGGACCCCCTTACTATATATACTAGGGCACCAATTGCAAACTATCCCCAACGCTTCGAAAGTGGCAGGAAGGGAAATAACCGATAGGTAGTAATAATGTACGGAAACCGGGATTCAGTGGATTTGGTGGCCGCAGAGATGACGGCCCGAAAGAGATGCATAACGTAAAGTGCTCCGATTGCGGAGTCGAGACCCAGGTTCCATTCAAACCGACCGAGGGCAGGCCGGTATATTGCAGGGACTGCTATCAGAAGCACAAGCCCGCAACACCCAGGGACCGGTTCTAGGACCCTGTTCGTTCCAAACCTTTTCACTAAACAAATGGCCATTCTTGGCCTTTTTCATATTGTTGCAAGATGTTCGCCCCTTCAACATTCATCCCGATTGGGATTTTCTATCCGGCTCCGCGTTCATTGGAATGGTGATGATGAATGTGGTCCCCTTAGGGTCATTGTCCTTGACTTCGATCCTCCCATGGTGACGCTCTATCACCTTCGAGACGATGTATAGCCCCATACCGGTGTTGCCGGTCTTGCCGTACTTGAAGACCCTCTTCGAAGAGCCGGTTCTTGACATCATCCGGTATCCCTTTGCCGTCGTCCTTTACCGTAATTTGGCATCGGTCTCCGCAGTTTGACGCTGATCTCGATCTTGCTGGGCTCGGCATGCATCAGTGCATTCTTGACCAAGTTGTCGATCGCGATGCGGAAGGTGTCGTCCCCGATGATCTGCATGTGGTCGCCGATCTGCTC
>CAVTBB010000002.1:0-628916 GCA_963732855.1 uncultured Methanomassiliicoccales archaeon | reverse complement strand
ATCGACGACATCTGCCACCTCGATCGGCTTGGTGATGCCACCAATGGTGGAAAGCTGTTCTAATGCCTTCATCCTTTCCAGAAGAACGATTCCCCTTTCCACTGCTTGGGAAGCCATGTCGAGCATCTCTGGTTTGTTCTTTCTCCTGAATAGTTCTCAGGCTCATTGAGATCACGCCCAGTTCGTTCTTCACATCGTGGAGCACGATCTTGTTCACCATTTTCATTGTCTGGTTGAGCTCTTCAAGGCGTTGGGTCATGGCCTGTTTGTCGGTGACGTCAAGTCCGATGATGAGGTAACTATCCCCCTCCTTTCCCCGGTATGGTGGCATTATGCCACCAGATTATCCTCACCATCCTTTGTGGTGATGGGCATCTGCCATTCTGACGCCTCTCCTTTGGAGACCTTTGAGAATATTTCTCTTGCTTCCCGCTCTGTTGTTCTCGGGTATCAGTCGGTCGATGAACTTATGGCCCAGGACCTCGGCCTCAGGATATTCCGTCAACCTCTCCACGCTGGGATTGAACAATGTCACTTTCCCCTCGTGGTCTAGGCCGATGATCAACGAGTTGGCCTTATCTACTACCGTATGGTACTTCTGCTCGCTGTCACTCACCTCCTTGAACAGGGTCCGGAAGGGGTCATTGATGCTGATCTTGATCACTGCAGTATAGATGAGGTAGAACTCGGTCAACTTCAACATGTGTCCCAGCATGTTAGTGAAGCTGTTAACGTTCAGATAATTGGTGAACAATAGCTCTGAGGCAATGGCAAGGCCGATGGCAGCGATCATCAAGGTGACAACGCTTTTGTCGAATTGCTGGCGGTTGCGATAGAGCAGATAAGCGCCTAGGAACAGACCGGCCGAGATAACATACTCGGCGGCGATCTTGAAAGTTGTCAAGCCGGTCCCAGCAAGATATGTGGTAGGGAAATAGTGCGCCCATACTGACCAAAGAAGGATCGAGGTGACGATAAGGAAAGAGAAGAACACGGTGTAATGATTCAGTTTCTTATAGCCGATGGCTAAGGCGGCAAGGATCAAGGTCCCGGCCTGCAGAGATCTAGCGATGATCCACAACTGTGTCGGTTCATCGAGATTGACGTTATCAAAAACGATCATTCCCGGGTAGGTCAGGGTATGTAGTAGATCCACAAAGCCCATGAACAGGAAGCCAACCGAAAGAATCAGAAAATATCCGTTGATCGATGATCTGGCATTCCAAGCGATGACGAAGATCGCAAAGGCAATTGCGATGGCGAAGAGCTCGATAAGTGAATGGAACACAACATAATCAGAAATGCTCACCAGATATAACACGAGATAAGCAAAGGCCCATATCGATATCAGGAGCCATGTGTTCCTGGAAGCGATGGCTCCTTTCAAACCGTCTTTAGGGTTGACTTTCCCCGGCAGACCGACCATGGACATGTTAATCCCTCGTTGTATGATTGGAACGCCAATTTATTATTAAAGTATAGTTCCCGCATTGTAAAATGGAAGAAGATCGGTATATATCGCGGTTCGATAGCCATTGAAACATCATGAATGGTTGTTACACAATGCTCTAAGGCTTGACCATTTACGCGTTCTGTAGGTTGCGCTATCGCCAGTAAACGGATGATTAACCGCAACATCCTCTCCCGTCTGCATAGTTGCTGTCCTGCTATCATAGACAACGCAAATGAGGAATATTGGTAATATCGGGCCTCCATTTTGTTCATCTTTCTTTGAGACCCCCTGCTGACCAGGTGTTGAAGGTAGTATGGGAAGAGAAGGGTAAACCGCCGCCCCACTGAGGACTCTTCCCGCCGATTTGTATCCATACCCTCCGGTCCTTTAGCTCGAACCGGAGAGATTGATCAGGCTCAGTGCGGTCACAAGGAGTCCCTGCGATCAAGAATAATCCTACGCCAATCATAGCAATTAGAGATGATAACGGTAAGTCCCGAGCCTAAGTCCCTTTCTCGATTCCTAGAACCGTCATTCAGTAATCAAAACATCCTAATAATCGCTCTCTCAATTCTAAGCCATTCGAATGGCTCAATCCTCGCCCAAAGATATGTTTGAGGATTTAGAGGGCTTCCATGGTAAAGATTCCAATAAATGAGATTGAATATTCCAGCCCCATAGGCCGAGACCTGATGGAAAGGGTGTTCCTATGGAAAGGCCGTGTGTTCAGAGGATTTAGTGCAGATGGATGGAAGAATTTCAGCAGTATATACGAGTCTGGTGTGATCGAGGATTTAGTCCATCGAAATATGATTGTAGAAACCAAGAAATCAGATTACTCAACTGATGAATTTGAGGTATTGCTTGAACATAAGAGAATTGAATTCATCACCTACCCCTATGAATGGACATTTGAGATGATAAAAAGGGCTGGTATCTTGGAAATAGATATTGAGACGGCACTGAGCGAATATGATCTGAGTTTGACATCTGCAAGTTTATTCAATGTTCTTTAACGATGGGGCTAAGCCTGTCCACGTCGCCATAACATCTATCGGCCCTTATGATAAGCAAGGCCCATCATTTCCCGCATATCGAGACATTCTAAAGTCTTGCATTGAGCCCTTAGATCTATATCGAGAAAAGAAAGGAGCGATCGCCCGAATGGAATTGAAAGGAAATGGGCTATCCACCTTTCATGGAGAGAAGGGCGATCAAAGATCTTGGGTAAAGGGACTTAGTTCAGCATCCGATAAATTACCCTCCTCAGTAAAGGCGCCCATTAAACAACAGATGAGCAATATTCACCAAATAATGAACACCTCATCGGAACGACGGAAGGCATCGCTGGGCAAGATCAAGAGAACGATCGAAAGCAAGAGGTTGCCTATAGTACACGATGCTTTTTCGAACTACTATAACACATCATGGGCGAAAGACCATTCTCATTCAGATCCATCAGAATGGCCGTCGAAGAACAGGTCCGTTGTTCAACTTTTGAGAAGTCTCGAACCAGGAACATTGCTTGATATTGGCAGCAATAAGGGATGGTATGCAAAACAAGCCGCGATCCAAGGTCACAGAGTGTTGGCGTTGGACAACAACTGTCAATCATTGGATCAACTGTTCGGTGAGTCATGCAGCGATTCATCAAACATTCTGCCCATATTGATGAACACGATCGATCCGTCACCTGGATATGGAATTTGCTACAATCAATTACCGCCAGCGACAAAGAGGATGTCTTGCGATACGGTCCTGGCATTGGCAATTGTTCATCATCTGGTAAAATGGCAGTGGCTGTCTTTTGATAACATAATAGATGCTTTCGAGCCTTTCTGCAAAGCTAACCTGATCATTGAATATATTCCAAAAAATGATTCTATTGTGGGTGAATGGTTCAAAAATGGATTCGATTGGTATAGTCTCGAGAATTTCAAAAAATCCATCGAAAGATACTTTGAGATTCAGGAAATCCTCCCATCAACTCCCGAGGGGCGACTATTGCTCCTGTGTAGGAAAAAGATAGGTCAGTAGTAAGAATTATTCGTTGTTTGGAAACTTTACTTACAGATTACCCTAGATTCTGGAGCTGCCGGAAAGATGACCGCTGTCTCTATTTGACTTCTTCAATATTTGTTCACGCATCGCCCAATATTATCTGAGGACAAGCGAAGGGTTATCCCCTATCAGTTCCAATCAATGGTGCGTATGATTTGGAGGAGGGTCGTCGGCATAATCGCTCTTCTAGTGACAATAGCAATTATATTGCTCCTGATCCCTTCTCCACAGCCGCCCACTGGACCTCCGTTAACCCCGAACGAACGCTTCATGACGGTCTCGTTCAACGGCACACCGGAGGTGAACATCAGTGGTTACACCCTTTCCGTTTACGGATCGGTCGATCACCAGATCAATCTGACCTACCAGGATGTGCTTTTGATGGACAATACCACTGAGAAGCAGACCATCCGATGCGTGACCGGGCCTTCCGGAACTGCGGTGTTCGTCGGCGTTCGCCTGGGGGCGATATTGGACCGGGCCGGCGTATCATCCGGGGCACAGGAGGTGGTTTTCTATGGGCTGGACGGATATTCCACCAGCCTCAAATTGGCCGATGCCATGAGGGGCGACGTCATCCTCGCCTACGGGATGAACAATGAGACCCTGCCGGCAAATCAGGGGTATCCCTTGAGGACGGTCGTCCCGGGCGAATGGGGATATAAATGGGCAAAATGGGTCTACGCCATCGAGATAGTGGGCTATGACTACAAGGGATACTGGGAGGGCAGGGGATGGGCGGATGATGCGGCCATCAACCCGATCTCGGACTGGTTCGTGCACGCCGTTCTGATGACCGTGGCGTTGGCCCTAGGCGTATTCTCCACAATCTCTGGGCTCAGGAACTCGCTGGACAAGAAACTGGCGGATCGGATCCCGGATTTCTTCCAACGAAAGTACCATCGTTATGTCAGCATCCTGTTCTATCTGATCGTTCTCTTGACCTTCCTGTACTGGATCAGCATAACGCTGCAGCTCAGGGGGGCGATCTTCTATTCACTGCACGGGAGGCTGGCATTCTTGACTGCCGTTTTCGCCGTGGCCGGGATCGTTACCGGTCTGAGAATGAGGAGAGAGCCGAAACGGTATCGCTATGTCCACTGGGTGTCAAATCTCACGGCCCTTTCGTTGATGGTGGTAACGGTCGTTCTCGGAATTCTCCTGGCAACAGGATGACTGGAATTGACCGCTGACGGTGTTCGAGTGCTTCCAGATTCACATGGTCTTGCTCTTAACCGGTCCCGCATCCACCAGGTATTCGCAGAACCCGAAATATGTCGAGGAGAAGAGCAGATTCTCATAGATATCCCTGAGCTTCTCATAAGACCTCATGACATCCTCAGCCTCATAATCGAACGAATTGACAAGCCTGTGGTAGTTCTGATATTCTTCCACCGCCCCCTGGTTCTGGCATTTATGGATCATCTTGTCCAGGGTCTTGACGATGTAGAGGGCCACGGTTAGAAGACGGACGTAATTGTCCTTCAGGTCCCTCCCCTGTTCCACAAATTTCAGGGAATGGTCGAGGACTGCCTGGAAGAAGTCTTCCTCGGTCTCATTGGCCCGAAATCTCCGCTCATCCACGAAAGAAACTAGCTCTTTCATTCCTTCTTCATAGGTCATCATTCGTTCGCACCACCCTCTTCGGCCGGGCTTCTCGATGGCCGGTCTTTCTTTTCCGACATGAGATGTCCAGCATAATCGCTCACAAAGTTCTCGAACGTTCCCGGTTTCCTATGCATGAGCTTCTCAAAATCATCGGTCACGATCGACCGCTCTCCAGACTGGACTGCTTGGTAGTGATCGATCATCGCCTCCGTGAACCATGGCGAAACCCCCGCTTGTAGCATTGCTTGCCTGGCAGCGGTTTCCCCAACCTCCTTGAACGAGATCGTACGGCCAACCGCCTTGGAAAGGATCACTGCCATCTCCGCGTGGGTGAGCGCGACGGGGCCAGTGATCGTGAACGCCCGGTTGGCGTGCTTGTCGCTCGTCAGCACCTCGACCCCTGCCGCGGCGACATCGCGGGCATCTATCATGCTTATCGAACCCGAAGCGGATGGACAATAGAACTCATCGCGTTCTTTGATATCACTTCCATGGGCGGTGAGCCAATTCTGCATGAACGCATTGGGTCGTAGGGTTACGTAGGAGATGCCAGACCATTCCACGAGCCGCTCTGCATTTCTGTGCCTTTGGCCCAGATCGGATGGGTTAGCTCCGTCAGCGCCGATGGCGGATTGTTCGACCACCAATTCCACCCCGGCCCTCGTCGCCTCATTGACCAGGTTCCTGGTCATGTCCGCCATCTGTTCCGCGGCTGGGGTGATCAGATATAAACGTTGGACCCCCACCATTCCTTTCCTAATGCTTTCAATATCCATAAAGTCCATGTGAACTTGATCCACACCTGGCAAGTGCAACCTTTCGTCCTTCTGTGGTGAATGGACCGCAGCCCTTACCTTGACACCTCCTTCAGAAAGCAGCCTAACGATGTAATGCCCGACACAGCCGGTTGCTCCGGTGACCAGAAACCTCTTATCCAAATGTAACGCCCCTGTCAGTTGTCGATTCGGAGCAGCACCATAATGAATCTATCCTTGACCGAACAGATCGCGGTCCGAGGTTCAAAGGCTCGCACGGAAGTGTCGGCGTATCGCCCATATGACCGCTCCGGGCACCGCGGCAAACATCCAGATGATGAACCTCAGATTGATGCCAAATAGTGCGTCCTCCACCCAGAAGAATGGAAGCGCCGAAATCAGGAATACCGCCCCGATCCCGATGAATTGGTCCCTCTCCATCCGGGTCTCTCTCACAGTCTCTTCTGGAGAGCCGGGACTGGGCTTTCTGTTGTACAGTGCTGCCAGTATCAACATGATCAACGCGATGTCAACAGCATAGGCAATCGAGCCGAAATCAAGCACTGATGCAATATCATGTCCTAGCAGATACAGCAGGTAAGGTTCTATGGCCACAAGCATTAGGAGCGCCAGGTTTAGCCTGAAATCCATCGCGGTCTCGACAGTGATCTCCGTGATTATTTTCGTATAGGACACCCAGACACTGACTATGATAAGGAAACCGAAGACGAAGCCAAAGATCCCTTCCAGAACATCGGAATAGCTGTTAATGGTCTGGTTGATCATGGCCAAGGAACCGATGGAGAGGGCAAGCCCGAAGACCAGGTCAGACAGTCCTTCTATGCGATATTTCTGCATGGGGGTCCATGTCGCTATCCGGTGGGCCGCATATAATGGTTGGCGGCGGCAACGCTTATTTCCTTTGCGCCAGCAGGTTTATTCTGCGGAACGTCTCAAGATAAGAGCCATCTCCCTGCTTGGTCCTCTGGAGCATCATCGAGACCACATCATCGCGGAAGGCCAGCTTGTCATCGCTTGCGATCTGCTCCATCAGAGGGACGATGGACGGCTGTTCGATCCAACCGATGATTTCAGTGGCCGAGAAAGTGCGGTCCGCTATCTCACCCCAGACCTGGAAATCGAAAAGGCCGGTCGAGTTGACCTTTTCCTTATAGCCCTCAACGGTCGGCATATACCATGGCCAGAGGAACTCATCGAAATATCTGGAATACTTTGCGCTCGACATCAGCTCACGGATGGTGGAGAAGAAGTAAGAGCAGTTACCATCACCACCGAAGTTGAATCGAGCCAAACCCCGAGGCTTCAGGGACCGGTGGACATTGGCCAACAAAAGGTCGTGATCCCTGACCCAATGAAGGGCAGCGTTCGAGAAGACGATGTCGAACCCCTGATTGAAATCAAGTTCGTCGATGTCCCGGCAAAGGAACGTCAGGTTGGGTGTTTCCAAACGTTTTGCCGATTCGATCATCGGGACCGAGGAATCTATACCCACCACCCCCCCGTTCGGGACCAGGGCGGCGAGCCTGGAGGTCAAGGTACCCTCGCCGCATCCCAGGTCAAGGATAATCTCGTCCCCGCGTAGCTTCAGTTCATCGATGAGCCGGTTCCCCCACTCCTTTTGGTGAGCTGATGCCTCGAGGTATTTCTCCGGATCGAACTCGTAAGCGCTCATGCCCTCAGATAATCATCACAATACAGCTTCTCGTTGCGCAGGACCTGTGCTGTCTTGAGGACCTCCATCAGCTGGGTGTCTTCCGGGTCCAGGATCGCGGCACTGAGTCCTGCCCCCATAAGCATCGCCAGGAAGGTCCGGTTCACCAATGGCCGGTCCTTCGCGCCGTTGGAGATGTTGCTCAGCCCCACGACCGTCCTGGGAGAGGGGTCGTTCAACTGATGGAACAGTTCGATGGCCTTGATCACCTTTGCCCCCTGGTCCTGGGCGGCCTTGGTCGGCAGAATGAGCGGGTCGAGGAACAGCCTCTCCGGCATGATCTCATTCTCCATGGCGGTGGTCATCATCAGCATGGCCATCTCCGCCCTGGATTCGGCATCGTTTGGAATGCCCCTTTCATCCATTGTCAGGCAGATGATCTCCGCGTTGTACTCTCGGGCCAGCGGAAAGAAGGCGTCCATCCGCTTCTTTTCGGCCGTGGTCGAGTTCATGACCACCTTGTTCTTGCAGGCCTTCAGACCGGCCGTCATGGTCTTGGCGCCGGGGGTGTCAATGCATAAAGGGACCTCCGTGACATCCTGGACAGTCCTAACCAGCCAATCCATAGCCGCAGGTCCATCCTCTCGGCCTGGCCCAACGTTTATGTCCAGGATGTTGGCGCCACAGGCCACTTGTTTCAATGCATGCTCTTGGATGAACTCGGCGTCACGACCGTCGATCGCTCTGCCGACTGATGTGAAAAGTCCGTTGATACGCTCGCTGATGACGATCATGTGCAACCTATTGATGAATATCGGAAGGCGGTAAAAGGATTGCCCTCCCTCTGTTGGTTCACACCAAGTTTGTGCCGACCCAATTAGTCACGATGACCTCTCGATCACCGCACCGTGGAGGCTTCCTCTTGATCATCCTTCAAGACCCCTCATCCTCCGACCCAAGGTCAGGGCAAATTCCTCCAAGGCGTTAGGTCAGGCGGTGATCATTTTCCTTACTCGACCCGGTATTAATCGACATAGGTCCCCTTCTCGAAAGATCCCTTCCATTCCTCACAGACCGAGTTCGCGAACCGCTTGCCAAAAGGACTCCGGCCCTGCTAGGTCTACTGACCCCCACATGTCGCTGCCAGCAGTTTGCCTTAGGTATTCAGGTCACCCAATTTGCGTCCGGGGATGGCGTTCCCCGCGATGACATATGGCTTCCCTCCGGGGCGATGAACATGTCAGGTCCTCTGGCTGCAAATCTTCCAATATGTGATGGGAGGTGACCCGAATCCTTCCATGGAGATGAAGTCCCTCATTTCCAGTCCATACCTCGTCATGTTCCCTTGTCCCTCAGGAACAGCACCGCGAGGACCACTTCGAACTGTGCGCAGGTGTCATAGACCAGGGATTCCTTGTTCATCATGCCTCGTCGTGATGCGATTCTGAAAGAGATTTTGTTCAAGCCACGAAGAGCTAATAACTCAATTTGCCACGGTTCTCGGTCTGATCCCCTTACCAGTTAGGTTTATCAGGTCGGATTCAATATACAGGTGGCATACCCTAATTCTTGAGTATGCCTCGTATCGAATCGAGGTCAATTAAATGGTCAAGGTTGAGCGCGCCATCATCAGTGTTTCAGATAAAGAGGGCATAGTCGATTTCTCCAAGGAACTTGTCGATCGCGGGGTGGAAATCATCAGCACGGGAGGCACCGCGTCCCTTCTTGAAAAGAACGGGATCAAGTCCCGATCGGTCGCAGACGTCACCGGATTCCCGGAGATGCTGGATGGCCGTGTCAAGACTCTGCACCCGAAGGTCTTCGCCGGTCTTTTGGCCCGGCGCGATCTGCCGGAACACATGGATCAGATCAAGAAGGTGGGGATCGACAAGATCGATATGGTGGTCGTAAACCTATATCCATTTAAACAGACCGCCCTCAAACCGGGGACTTCGCTGGATGAGATCATCGAAAACATCGATATCGGCGGTCCGAGCATGATCCGGGCAGCGGCCAAAAACTATGAGTCAGTGGCGGTGGTGACCAACCCATCCCGATACGGCAGTATCCTGGCCGAGATGAAAGCGAATGGCAATCAACTCGATGAGGGAACCCTTAAAACGCTAATGCTAGAAGCCTTCAGGACGACAGCGACCTACGATTCCATGATCTCCCAGTACCTAGGCGGGGTGTTCCATTCGGAAAAGTTTCCCTCCACGCTCAACATCGGTTTCGAGAAGTCCATGGACCTTCGATATGGGGAGAATCCGGAGCAGACCGCGGCGTTCTATGTGGATCCGTTCAGTACTGGAGTGTCCGTGCCCGGAAGTGAGAAGCTGCACGGGAAGGAACTTTCCTACAATAACATCCTGGACCTGGAGTCGGCGCTAGAACTGCTTCGTGAGTTCGAACGACCCACGGTGGTCGTGATCAAGCATACCAATCCCTGTGGTATCGCATCCTCGGACAGCATTTCGGAAGCCTTTGAAATCGCCTACAACGTCGATCCGCTGGCGGCATTCGGCTGCGTCATCGGCCTGAACCGTGGTGTTGACCTCAAGACAGCGGAGATGATTTCATCGCACTTTGTGGATTGCGTCATCGCCCCTAGCTATGAGCCAGCAGCGCAAGAACTGCTGCAGAAGAAAAAGAACATCCGCCTGCTCAGGACGAACGGACCGATCGGCCTAGACGCGAAGCCAGAGAACAAGATGAAGCGCGTCAAGGGCGGCATCCTGGTGCAGACCAATGACTATGTCAAGGTGGGGCCGGAAACGTTGAAGGTCATGACCAAGAGGGCACCGACGGAAGCAGAGATCGACTCCATGCTTTTTGCATGGAAGGTGGTCAAGCACGTCTGGTCGAACGCGATCATTCTGGCCAAGGGTGAGCGGGTCGTGGGGATCGGCGCCGGACAGATGTCCCGTGTCGATAGCTCCATGATCGCCTGCCATAAGGCCGGGGACAAGGCCAAAGGTGCGGTCATGGCATCGGATGCGTTCTTCCCCTTCAGGGACGGCATCGATGAGGCCGCCAATAATGGGGTTACGGCGATCATACAGCCGGGCGGCTCTATCAGGGACGAAGAGGTCATAAAGGCGGCAGACGAGCATAACATGGCCATGGTGTTCACCGGCGTGAGGGTTTTCCGGCACTGATCGAGGCAAATCCTCTACTGGTAGTGCCATATTGTGACTCTAGTGGCGCTCATCCAGCGGATAGAACCTCGAAGTACGTTGCGGCATGGCAGACACATACAAACGCTAGCATGCTGATATTGTATCAAGAGACAATGGGGTCGGCTCACCTTACCGTGGGAATGCGTGTCCCCCGACATGCTGGAGTATCGGTCGCGCGATACTCTCCTTGCTTCCTCGGTTAAAGTGCCAAGAACCTCAGAATCTCCGTGGGCCAGAGATCAGATGCCTGATAAGGTAACGTGTAGCTTTTCCTAGGTCTCTGACCCACGTAAATATGAAATCGTGCTCTATGCTGACCATCTTTATGCATTGAGGTGTACAAGATTCGGTTGTACGCTATGGACAGCATTAAGGGGATGTCTGCAATAAAAAGTCATGACCGTTTCAAGAAGGATGATTGGCGCGATCATTGTGATTCATTCATCTAATTTATTTTCTGGTACCTTTTCTTCATTCCCTTTTTTCATGAACCCCTTGAAGTAACAGACCTCCATGTCACACTCTGCATATTCCAGTTGCAGCGTCGAGTGTTTGATCTGGTACTTGGTCTCCAGGATATTTTCACATGCCTTCACGATGCAGGAGCAGGCCGAGACCGGCTGGTCACTGACCTTCAGGTGTGCGCTCAAAGCATAGATTCCGGATGAGATGGTCCAGGCGTGGATGTCGTGGACATCTTCCACACCGGGAACCCTCAAGAGTGTGGTACGAACCTCGGCCAGGTCGATGTGTGAAGGGGTGAATTCAAGCAGAATGTAGGCGGACTGCAGGGAAAGCCTTGCCGCCCCATAGAGAATGATCAGCGAGATTGCGATGCTGATTATTGGGTCTGCGATAGCCCAATTGAACATATAGATGAGCAATGCCGCGACGATGACCCCGACGGAGGACAACATATCCCCCATCATATGCAGGAACGCCCCCCTGACATTGAGGTTCTCCTTAGATCTTTCCCGCAATACAAGCACGCCAGACACATTGGCTGCCAGGCCAGCTATAGCTACCACCAGCATAAGTTGTGAGTTGATCTCGGGCGGGCTTTGAAGCCGTAGGACGGCCTCGTACATAATGAACACCGAAACGACGATAAGGGCTACTCCGTTCGCCAGGGCAACTAGGATCTCAACACGGAGGTAACCGAATGTCTGCTTTGCGGTAGCCTCCCTTTGAGAAATTATCGCAGCGGCCAGGCTGAGCGTTAAAGCGAGAATGTCGGTGAACATGTGGCCCGCATCGGACAACAACGCCAGCGAGTTGGAGATGAGGCCGCCGATCAGTTCCACCAGCGCAAATGTGGCAGTTATGATCAGGACTATCAGTAACGGTTTCGAGAGGCTCTTTCCTGGCTCGAAATGGGCATGGACATGATCATGTCCATGAGCTTGCTCTCCCTCATGGTCATGCTCCTGCTCCTCTGCCATTGTTTTCCTGATGACAATTCCTTCTATTTCATACTCATCATTTCGGACAGCGCTCAAGACAGGGATCCCGAACTTTGACAGTAATATCGACGGTTGACATTCTTCTAATAAAGTATTTTTATAGAGCAAATCCATTGAAAATGGGGAAAGGCCATGGAAAATGTGACGGAATATTTCAATGCCAGGGAATTGACCAAAGACCTAGACCAGAGCGATAACGAGGCAATGATCATCATCGAAGACGTTTCGGAAGGGGTCAGGATCATGGCAATATTCGAATCCGATGTTCCCGTGGACCTGTCCATCAGGACCGTCACCAACCGCAGGAAATTGAACGACAGTGTCCGTCGGTCATTCCCTTTCCCTGAAAGATCGATAGGCTTTGATGCGGATGACTGGAAGGACGAGGGAATGGTCGTCCTCCACGAGCAAGCCAAAAAATGGGTCCAGGAATACAAAACTGATGAACTTGAGGATGTCCAGATGGTTGCTGTGTTACCCCGCGGCACTCCCAAGGCAAAAGTGACCATCAGGGTGAAGCGCACTCGTGCTCCTTGATTGCTGGAGATCGGGAACGGGGTTCATAATCTGTTCAATTGTTGTCAGGACCTTTGCGTTTCTTCCTTTCCGCCAAATTATCGTTTAATGGCAGTGAAAAGTAATTACACCTGAAGGTACGTCGTAACATTGGTGAATGCCCATGAAGAAATCAATTGGCCCCACAACCCTGGTATATCCTACTCCGGTCTTTATAATCGGCACGTACGACAGGAATGACAAGCCGAACGCTATGGCATTGGCATGGGGCGGCATATGCTCGTCCGAGCCTCCGAGCGTGTCCATATCTGTGAGGAAGGTCCGTTACACGTATGACAATCTCATGGACCGGAAGGCTTTCACGATAAGCATTCCATCGGAGAAGTTCGTCAAGGAGTCCGACTATTTCGGAATCGTCTCGGGCAAGAACGAGGACAAGTTCGAGAACTCTGGGCTCAAGCCCGTATCCAGCAAGACCGTGGACGCACCTTATGTAGGCGAATTCCCGCTGGTCCTGGAATGCCGCGTGACCCACGTCACAGACCTAGGATCGCATACCCAGTTCGTCGGCGAGATCAAGGACGTAAAGGTCGACGAGGATTGCCTGGACGAGGAAGGGATACCGGATGTCTCTAAGATACTGCCATTCTGGTATTCGCCGTCCGATCATTCGTACTACGCCATCGGGATGAACCTGGGTGAAGCGTATCGGACCGGAAGCGAGTTCCGGACCAAGAGAATGAAGGAGTGTTCTCCATCCCAGGGGACATTCTACAATCCAGAAGGTTGAGTGGATCTATTGCCGGGGATTATATAACAGGTAACGGATTCGAATAGCGATGAGCGTTTCCGTCAGATTCTATCCGAAGGGTATCACTGTCGAGGTCGAACCAGGCTCAACCCTCCTGGAGGCCGCGTTCCTTGCTGGCGTAGAGGTCAACAGCGCCTGTGGCGGCAAAGGCACCTGCGGACGCTGTCGGATGATCGTCAGCGGTATTTTCGGCTCAAAGCAGACCGACCTTATCATACCCGAGGATTGGGCCATGGGATACCGCCTAGCCTGTGTGACGAAGGTGCTGGGCGATACCATCGCCTATGTTCCGGAGGAGAGCCGGTTGAATGAGATGCAGATCCTGGAGACCTATTTCGGTTCCAAGGTGTCGGAGATATCGCCCCTCTCATCGGCGGTATTCGTCGAGCTTACACATCCTTCGCTGGACAACAGTGTGGGAGACAGGGAACGCCTCGAATGCGCACTAAAGCTGGAGGCTGGGAATCTTTCATTCCCGCTGAGCGTGTTGCGGGAGCTGCCAGGCACGCTCAGACGGACCTCATGGAGGGTCACACCCGTGCTGGACCGCTCCGCCGCCAACCCCTCAGTGATCGAGGTGAACGAATGGGACACCACATCGCGAAACTTCGGCATTGCTCTGGACATAGGCACGACCACAGTGGTCCTGTCGCTGGTGGATCTTTCAACCGGCAATGTGGTCACCCAGGCGTCTGCCTATAACAAACAGATCATGTGCGGCGAGGACATCCTGGCGCGAATCGCTTTCGCCGAGGACGGAGGGCTCGACCGCCTCCATCTGCTCGTCATAGATACTATCAACAATCTTCTAGCCCAGGTATGCAACATGTCGGACAAGTGCAAGGCAGCCGTCACCCGGGTGTGCAAAGAGGAGATCACCGCCATGGCCGTCAGCGGCAACACGACGATGATCCACCTGTTCCTGGGAATACACCCTAAGACCATCCGGTACGCCCCTTACATCTCGGTCACGAACATCCCGCCCTCGGTCAAGGCTAGGGAGCTCGGCATCGAGATACATCCGGAGGCGCCGATCTACTGCGTCCCGGGTCGGGCGAGCTATGTGGGGGGGGACATCGTGGCGGACGTCATCTCAAGCGGCATGAGGGACCATGAAGGCACTTCGCTCCTGATCGATGTGGGCACGAATGGAGAGATCGTGCTGGGCGGAAAGGATTGGATGGCTTCGTGCTCCTGTTCTGCCGGGCCAGCCTTCGAAGGGGGCGAAGTGGCCTGCGGAATGAGGGCGATGCCGGGGGCGATCGAGAGGATATCGATCGACGATTCCTACAAGGTCATTTATTCCACCATTTCCAGCCAGAAGCCGACCGGCGTCTGCGGGTCGGGTCTTATCGATCTGATAGCTTGCATGTTCCAGACCGGGATCCTGGATAAGAAGGGAAAGATCCAGGATGTTAAGAGCGACCGCGTAAGGATGACCGAGAACGGCCGCGAGTACGTGATCGCCTGGGCGGACGAGACCGGCCAGCCCAAGCTGAAGATCCCCCCAACTATGAACAACTACAAGGGTAAGGCCATACCAAAGAGGGACATCGTGATCACCGATGACGATCTTGCCAACATCATCCGTACCAAGGCGGCGGTCTACGCGGCGTGCGAGGTCCTCCTGAAGAGCGTGGATATGACCTTCGGAGACCTGGACCGGGTGTATGTCGCAGGAGGTTTCGGTAACTACATCGACGTGGACAATGCCATCACCATCGGCCTATTGCCAGACATCCCGAAAGAAAGGTTCAGTTTCATCGGGAACGCTTCGCTCGGAGGTGCCAGGCAAGCACTGTTATCGCAGAAGAAGCGTGACGAGGCGCTTGATGTGCACAAATCAATGACCTATCTGGAACTGACCACCAACGCGTCCTTCTTTGATCGGTTCACGTCGGCGTCGTTCCTGCCTCACACCGACCTATCTCAATTTCCTTCGTTGGGGACAAACCATGACAGGGGGCACAAAGAATGATAATCGATACCCACGTTCACATCTGGAAACGGAGCATGCTTCCAGATGTCATGCTGGAAGCGTACCTGGAACCGCTCATCCTCCTTGACCAGATGTTCTTCGGGGGCAAACCGGGGGAAAAGGATTGGCTGACATCGGAAACGGAGCCAGGAGAACCGGTAAGAACGATGGACTTGGCAAAGATCGACAAATCAGTGATCCTGCCCTTGGACTTTGGACTGGTCGGACCTGTGCGGGAAGGCATCGAGCAATACAACGATTGGGTGTTCGAGTATTGCGGTCCTTTCGGAGACCGCCTCATCCCCTTCGTCGGTGTGGACCCCCAGAGGGGTCCGGAAGCGTTGCGTCTGGTGAACAAGTACGTCAAGGGATTCGATGCCAAAGGGGTCAAGGTCTATCCCTCCACTGGCTGGAGCCCTAATGATCCAAAAATGATGCCGTTCTTTGACCTGATTGATGATCTGGGCCTTGTACTAGTGACCCATGCCGGCGCGAGCTGGGGGCCCTTGAACGATGATCTATCCCGACCGGAACTGTTCCATGACGTGGTGACCAAACGCGAGAACATGAAGCTGGTCATCGCCCATCTGGGTGGTAAGTACCGGGAAGAGCTCTATCAACTGGCGGCCGAGAAGGAGAACGTGTACGCGGACTGTTCGGCCCTACAGGGATGGCTGCCATCGCAGCCGGAGATGGCTGAGGCCCGGCTCAAGGAAGCGTCGGAGAGGATGCCGGGTCGGGTTTTCTTCGGTTCGGACTGGCCCCTGTTCGACCTGGCCTACTGCCAGTCCAACTGGGTCGAGTTCGTTCAGGAGAGAAAGTGGGGAACGGACGAGGCGAAGGAGAGATTATTGTCCGGCAACTTCCTCAGGATGATGAAGGCCTAATCAGGCTTTGAGGCGCCTTGCCATATCCATCGCTGACTCCAGCGCTATCGAGCCCTGCTTGGTCATCGAGAACGGGCCGCGGCTTACCTTTCGGCTCACATACCCAGCGTCCAATAGGGATTTCATGTGGTATTGAAGATGGCCGGTCCTGAGGTTCACCTTCTTTCCGACCTCGGTGAAGCCGTGATCACCTGTGGAAAGGACCATCATGACCTGCACCCGGATCGGATGCGATAGCGGGTCCAGGATATGATAGATATCCTGTGCGCTCACCTTCTGCCTGCCCTGCTTGAGTTTTCCGTCATCGGCCGCCATCATAAGATTTTCTGATAGGGCGATACGTTCTCAGACATCGTCCATAAGCCTCTGGCAATCCTTGGAGCACCCCTCATCGCCACAAGGGGATGCGATTCCTTGGATGCTTCCCTCGAGCATCGAGATCATGGCCAAAGCGCCCTCGGCATCGCCGGCGACGTATGAGGTCATTGCATCACTTGCCACTTTCCTAACGGTGTCCAGGCAGTGGTCGCGGTTCTTGCAGGACGACATACCCCTCATCTTGAGAATTTCCCTCTCCAGCTTGTCGCGCCCATTCTCCGAAAGGGCATCCACGATCAACCCGTCCATGTTGGAGCGCATCTTCTCAAGGCTGGATCTCCTAATCTCTTGGCCCAGGGCATCCATCTCCGCCCTCAGTCCCTCAAGCCGCCGAAAGAATCTCTTCCTCGTTCATTTCAAGTGTAATAGAATTCTATTAAATAATAATATTTATTTATTCGTATCCTCTATTCCTTCCAAGGTGTAAGAAATGACAGTTGATATTCCAGAAGAAGTCGCCGCATTGTTGAACGATCCACAGTCGGTCAAGGTATTGACCACTGTGGCCGCCGATGGAACCCCCCACTCGATTCGCGTCGGAAGCATGGGTGCACCGGCCCCCAACCTGATATCGGTTGGTGCCGTTCTCATGAAGACATCCAATGCGAACCTCGAGGCCACCAAGAAGACTAACAAGCTGATCGCAATACTGGTCAACTCCGAAATGAAGGCCTACCTGATCACCGCCACTGTCAAGGACAACCTGACCTCTGGCCCGCTCTTCGACGGCACCAATGCCGCCCTGAAGCCCCTTGGACTGGCAGCAAGCGCTGTATGGACGTTCGAGCCCCAGGGCGTCTGGGACCAGAGCGCCAATTACAATGCTGGCAAGAAGATCGCTTAAGCGTACAAACCATGCCGGGAAACCGGCCAATCCTTTTTCCATCAGAGATTGTGGGTTCGAGGACTCCATCCAGTGTCTTGTCAGTCCGTCTTCGCCATGCACAATCCCTGAACGAACGGCATTTTCGATGCAATTCCTAGGCGTACATCCAGTCATGCTTCTGAGGAAACTTTTATTATCACAGATAAAATAGAGTGAGCCATGGCCTGGAACTGCGCCCCGACCTGCATCGGATCATTGCCATTCGCCGACCCTGTGAAGGCACTAGACGTGATCATGGACAGGCTTCGCGAGATCCCCTATTGGCCCCAGCTTCCCGCCCGTGGTTTCCAGGAGAACATGTATGCCCAGTACGCCACCCACCTTCCCGGGGTGGTCATCGATCGACGCAACAAGAGGGTGACGGTCGACCTGGGAAATTATGATCCAGAAGATTTCTACAATCGCATAATCAACGATGACGTGGAGAGCTTTGCTTATCCTGAAGATTGCTTCTCCGGCTTCTTTGAGCTCATGAAGAGGAAGTTTCCGAAGGGCGCAATTGCGGTCAAGGGACAGGTTACCGGCCCGATCTCGGCCGGGCTCCAGGTCGTTGACCAGAATGGCAGACCTGCCATCTATGATGAGGCCTACGGGGAGATAATCAGGAGAAACCTGAACATGTGCATCCGATGGCAAGAGCGCCAGCTTCGGCAACTGTCGGATAACGTGATCATCTTCCTGGACGAACCTTCGCTGTCGCTCATAGGTACACCGTTCGCATCCGTCTCATCGGAAAACGTGATCTCATGGGTCGATGAAGTGTTCGAAGGGGTAAAGGCCATCAGGGGACTGCATTGCTGCGGGAACACGGACTGGCCGATGGTGCTCTCGACGAGCGTGGACCTGCTTTCGTTCGATGCGTACAACTACGCCTTCTCGGTTTCCCTTTACCCAGAGCAGATCAAGAACTTCCTGGAGAGGGGCGGGACCTTATCGTGGGGGTTGGTACCCAACATGGACCATCGCCTGGAGAATGAGAACGCGAACACCCTGATGGCGAAGTTCGATTCCGCGATCAACGAACTGGTGGCCAAGGGGCTCAACCGGGAGATGCTGCTGGAGCAATCCCTGATCACGCCGGAATGCGGATTGGGGGGATTGAGCGAGGGGGAGAGCGTGCATGTCCTCGACCTGCTGATCGAGGTCTCTGACGCGATCCGGTCGAAACACGGACTGGAGGTATGAATTGACCTTCATCGTGGCCGTCGCTGGCAAGGGTGGTGTGGGCAAGTCGACCCTGTCAGCCCTCCTGGTCAAGGCGATCGCAGAGAGGACCAAGACGATAGTGATGGCCGTCGATGCAGACCCGAACTCGAATCTAGGGGACAAGCTGGGCATGAAGGTGGAGCATACCATCGGTGAGCTTCGGGAGGATCTGTTGCGCAAGGCGGAGGAGAGCGCCGGCGTCAGCAAGCACGAGCTGGTCAGGTACCAGATGGAGATGGCCAAGGTGGAAGGCAGCAACTTCGACCTGCTGACCATGGGCCGGCCGGAAGGGCGGGGCTGCTACTGCTACATCAATAATATCCTTAGGACGTTCATTGACGAAGCGATGGATGGATATGAGTTCGTCATCATCGACAATGAGGCTGGCATGGAGCATCTCTCCCGTCGCACGACGAAGCGGATGGACGTCCTGCTGGTTGTTTCGGACGGAACCAAGCTTGGAGTTGAGACGGCAAAAAGGATATTGGCGTTGGCAAGGGGGATGGAGATAGAGGTCGGCCGCACGATACTGGCGGTCAACCGGGTCCAGGGGACCTTGGGAGATCCGGTAAGTGCGGAGGTCGAAGGTGCCGGTTTCGGTTCAGTGGTCTACCTGCCCTATGACAGTAAGGTCGAAGAGCTAGCGATCGCGGGTTCTCCCGTGGTCCAACTTGACCCATCCAGTAAGTTCTACCGCGCGGTCAAGGACCTTGCCAACTCGTTGAAATGATCTCTCTTATCGGATGGAGCCACGATAACAATCGCAAGGTTGAATGGAAGGGTTTCAATGTAAACCCGGTCTCCGGATGGGTAAGTTGTCAAGATGTTCGAACGGTCACGTACCAGCACATGGTTCGCATAGCTGATGATCTTTGTCGCCACACTCAGCGTGATCGAGGCATGAACCTGATCGGATCAAGGTGACAAGGATCTCGTGGTGGCGCTGACCTCGGTGGCCACTGCGAATTACGGGCTTTTCAGGTTCGCGGAGCCGCTCGCATCCCCTTGTTTCAGGATGCGATGCCTGGTCCGTTCGCTGAACGTGGGGTTCATGTGGATCATCCTCCTGGGCGAGTACAGTTTCTCCAACACGCTCGGTCGTCCGCTGGTGCTATTGACGCTAATCGCGATCGACCTTGTAATCGCTGAACACCGAGCACACTGATGGGTTCAACAGCCTCGTCGTTGATTTTGATCGCTGGAAAAAATGACGACGGTATTATGAGCATGGGACGGATTTAGTATTGCGAAGGTGACCGCAAGACATGGCTTCTGATTCCGCGATGAGGTGGACCCCGTTCATGCTGGTCCTGTCCCTTTTTGCGTTCTTTTTCGCAGTGTCGCTGCTAGGTTTCGAAGGCTTTGAAGTCATGGCAAATCAGAACCAGGGACGCCTGTTGGTGTTCTTCTTCCTTCTCATCCTGGCTTTGATATGTTCCTGGGCCGGGTTCGTCAATGCCCTGAGGTATTTCCGATATTATGATGATCGGAGATGGGCCTGGTTCTATTGCATCTTCACGGATCTCACTGCCACCTTGATCACCGTCGCAGGATTATACTCGATCTTCTCGATCCTGATGATACTGGCAGGCTAGAGTGACCATTGATGGTCGGTTCTCCAAGATAGCTCGTATGCGATCGCGGCTCACTCCAGCGACTTGAGCATCTTAGGCAATCCGGATGACTCCTTCGGTCCGACTATGATCTTCATACCGGTGAGTTCGGCAAGCTTCGGGGACATCCTTGCCACCATCCCTGGAATGATCAGTACGTTCTTCTTCGACTTGGCCCTGGCATCGGACTTGTCCAAATCGTGAAGGACCCCTTCCGAGGTGAGCTTACCGGCCGCGAAAGCGGTGAGGACGCTGAGCCCCTCGCAATCGACGACCTGCAGCCATACCGGGACCTTGCTCTTGTCGATGTCCCCCAGTACCGTGAAGTATGTGAGGGAGAAATTCGTGGTGAACAATATCGGCGAGTTCTCTGTCGGATTGCCGATCGGGTACAATCCCGGCTTGACTTGGATGGGCACTTGGGGGTCGGTATAGATGTTCTGCCTCAGAACGAAGAGAGGGATGGCCATCTCCGGCTGCAGGTCCTCGAACACCACGATCGATCCGTATTTCATGGTCGAGATCAATCCCGTGGTGACCCCGCGGTTACCGGTCGGGGCGTTCACCAGCATCGGATATCCAAGCCCGCGGAACGTCTTCTTGACCGAGAGCTTCCGGACGACGGTGCTCTTCTCGATCAGGTCCTTCAGGTTGTCCGGCATTGTGTCCAGCACGATGTCCTCGACGCCTGCCAGCTTGACCTTTGCCACCAGGTCGGCTAGCTCGTTGAGGTTCGATTCCCTGACGACGAGGGGGCACTTGAACTCCTTGGCCAGGGCGGCCATGGCGACATAGTTCTCCTTTGTAGCCGCGGAGAGCAGAGGAACCTTGGCCGACATCCTCAGAGCCGCCGCCCTTATCGCCACCGGGTCTTCGCTGGATAGGATCATCGGCAGTTCCGTGGATGAGGACACTTTCTCCACCGTCGCCACGAACTTGCCCGGGTCCTTGGAATCATTCCTGACGCACACCATATCCAATGCCATGATCTGTCCGACGCGCTCGAAGCGCATGGCATTTGCCTTCTGGACCCTGGACACTGCGTCGCCCTCAGCAAGCGTGTCCGAGACCGTGATGGCGTAACGGACCGGATGGAAGAACTTCTTGTCATGACGGTACAGCTCGGTCTCGTCGCCCATCTCCAGGGTCGCTTTCCCTGTCCCGACCTTAACCAACCTGATAGGCGGTGCCGAAGATGCCGCCAGCGACTGCTTACCAGCCTCAGAGACATAGGGGCAGTCCTCCAGCTTGGCCTTCTGGTTCGCGAGCTGCATGGCGAACGCCAGGCAGGTCGGGTGCTTACACTCGCCGCAGTTCTTCTTGGGCAAATGCTTGAAGATCTCAATGGCAGTTGCCATTTCAGATCACTCCCCTGAGCTCGTTCAATGTCTCCCGCACAATGTCCGCCGCTCTCGGATGTCGCATGACCAATATGTCCGCTCCAGAGACCAGCGCGGCGATGGCGGTGGTCGCTTCCCACCAGACCCCGCGCTCTTTCGGGTCTCCATAGCCAACGATTTCGTCGGTCGCCTCGGAGGATTTCCATGACGACGTCGAATCGCACAGCATAGGCTGCTGCAGCATTCCGTCTCCCATGAGCGCCGCCAGCCTGATCCTCTCATTGACCGAATAGGAATAATCGAGTCCCATTCCCAGACCGGCCATGAGCGGGTCCATCACGATGTTATCCTTCTTGACCCCGAAATCGGTGAGCAGGATGGTGATCTGCTTTGCCAGGTTGATGTCCAAGTTCGAGAACGCTATGAGCGGGTGGTCGTTCGCCATCGACGCCGCGGATATCGACTTGTAATGGCCTTCCTCGGCGGAACCGAGCAGCAGTCGTTCCTTCGGAGCGATGTTGCTCACTGCCTCGAGTGTCTTTGCGTCCTTCTCCTCCTGGCCACAACCATATACGATCAACGGAACGTCGACCGCGGCCAGCACCTTCTTCACCGTCTCCGCGGCCGCCTCGGAGGAAACGTTCCCCTCCTCCGGGTTCGTCGACAGCAGTTTCAGGCATATCACGTCAGCATGGTACTTCTCGACCCACGCCTTGGCCCACAGGACCGGATCGTTGACGGCGTCGCCGAAGAACTCCTTGACCGCCTTGGGCAGTTCGTCGGTGGTGTCCATGACCTCGCCGGCGATGATCTGCCGGTTCGGCGAAGTGCCTTCATAGGAAAGGAAGGGCATGCCATTGCTTCCTCCGACGAGGATCCTCTTTCCCCGGGAGCCGCCCTTCTCTGCCGAAGAGCCAAGCTCAAGTACACCGATCTTGCCTGTCCACTTCTCCTTGGGGATTGGAACCTCGACCATGTCATGACCTTCCTGAACTTTATTGCAGCAGCGGCGGCATTCTCAGGGCTGGGTGGTCCACCTTGGCCATCCACTCTGTCAATCCATCGGCTTCCGTGGTCACCGTCTCATCCGCGATCTTGTCCACGAACCCTGGCTCTCCCAGTTCTGCCGCCCTCTGCTCCAGCGAACTGCGCATCGACTCCTTTAGATCCTTCGGCATCCACGCGATGCGCAGGAAACCGCCATCCGCTGGGATGAATTTCTTGCTGATAAGGTATTTCCTGCCCACCCCGATGAACCCGGGGGTCTGCTTGCCGCCTCCGATGGAGCCGGCCAGCGTGGAGAACTTCATCCCCACCGGGGTCATGCCCGGGAATTCCCGGTTGACCACGATCACCGCCTGGACGTCCGCCGTCATGGCCACGATGCATTCGAAGCAGCCGCAGGAGGTCATCGGGTCCTCCATCAGGGTGTAGGCGTTGAACCGTTCCAGCTTATGGTGCGTGAGGTCGTAGACCGCCTGGTTCACGCCGGTCCATTGGCCCTTGACCTCGTCCACAACCTCGCCCTTGGGTATGGGCTGGTTCGGACCGGTGGGAGATATCTCCTTCCCGGTCTTGGCATCAAGATAGTTGATCGCCCCGCACAGTCCAAGTCTTTCCGGTGTGACGATGCAGATGTGATCCGGTGCGAACGACTGGCACATGAGGCAGGAATAGAACGTGTCCACCGCTTCGTCGGTCAAGCCGGCCATACGGGCATCACGCTTGGCATACACTTCCATGGCCGCCGGTTGGAGCCGCTTGATCTCCTCCCCATCGGTGATGATCGTGACCTGGACCCGGCTGATAATGTTGCCGAACTCCTCCTTCATCTTGGTGATGAATATGTCCCCGAAATGTTTGAAGCGGAAACCTGCGGCAACGGCATTCTTGCTCAGTCTCATCCAGTTGAGATTCCTCTGGCCGGTATGCCAAACGCCCTCCGCGAAGTTCAGGAACAGGTGGATCCTGCGTTCCATCACGGACTCGAAGTCCTCCTGCATCTTCTTTCCGTAGACGTCAATGATGATCGCCAGTGGCGTGGACGAGCCGTCGGCCATTTGGTCTACGTCCTTTCCCACGACGGTGATCTTCCCGTCCTCGACGTCCGTCTCGTTCCTCATCCTGAGCAGCTCGAACGAGACCGTCTTGGAAGCGCCTCCCGCCTCCACGTAGGTGTCCGGCCGCCGGACCGTCTCGCCCTCGAACGCCGGTCCGTACGCCACCGGGATGTCGACCGAGGCTGCCTTGACCTTGATCTCCCTTAGCTCGATGGCCGTCTGCAGCATGCGGTCCGGAGTCTGTGTAACGAACCGGTCCGGGACGCCTTCCAGGGCCTGGTCGGCGACGACCGGGGAACCGTTCAGCAGGACCGCGAACTCTGCTGATGCCTTGATCGCGTCCAATGGCCCGAACTGCAGGACGAAGACCTTGGGCCGTTTCTTCATGTAGCCCGCCAACCGTTCCCGGTCTCCCCGTTGGACGCCGCCGAACGATAATGCGGCTCGGATCGCGAAATTGAGGGCGTGGATGACCTGGGTGAACTCCCCGACCGGGTACAGCATCATGTCCAACCCCATATGGATATGGTTGTCCTTTAGCTGCCTTATGGTGTCATACGATGCGAATATCAGCATTCCTTTGCCCTGGCATTCGCGTACCGTCTTGACCAGCTGCTTTGGGTCCTTGGCCGTGCCGACCAGGACCGCCGCGCCCGGTATGGTATCGTCGACGAACGCCAATCCTAGTTGTCTCAGGATGCGGTCCGGGACGAAGCCTGTGTACTGGGTGCCGTCGTAGGGTTTGGCATCATCCAGATACTTCAACGCCTCTATGATCTCGGCAGCAACCATGGTCGCCTCTCCAGCGGCGAGGGCGCTTTCCAGGCTTGGAACCTCTCGTATCCTACTCCTGACCTTGCCAAGGATGCCCGGCAGGTCCCCCAGCTTCTTCGCCTCCGAGCCGTCCCAGGCATAGATGGACGGAAGTTCGTAGGCGGTCTCCGGGTACTCGATCTTCTTGTCGTAGCCATGCTTCTCGATCGCCACGCCGAGCAACTGGTCGGCGAAGCCGGTGGAGATGAGCGCCCCGTCGATGGCCATACGGAATAGGCGCTGGTTCGAGAGCTTCTTGCCCTCCTCGACGATGTAATGGTTGTCCAGCGATAGCGTCCACCGTCTCCGCTCTATAGAATTGAGCAGCTGTTCCGAGGCCTTGTACGGATCCGCCTCGAAGATGAAATGACCGCCGAACACGTCCGCCGCTGAATGCTCCAGCACCTCGGTTACCAGCGAAGAACCATGGATGTAACTAATGGTGCCGACGTGCACCGGCATTCCCAGGGCGACGCACCATGTACCGATGGACACCGCCTTCTCATGGTTCGCCTCCGGCGCCGATACGACGAACGGTATGCCCGAGACGTCCACTCCCAGCCTCAACGCGATCTCCTTGGCCAGGTTCGCCGCGCGTGTGTTGTCGACGCATGAACCCATATGCCATACCGGGGGCAGCTTGACCTCGTTCTTCTCCTCCATCGCCCGGATGAATGACTTCAGCCCGGGTCCAGCGAACATCTCAGTGGCCTCGGTGGAGAGGAGCCCGTTCTTGGCGCATGCCCCGGCGGAACAGCCAGTCGTCAGAACCAGCACGTCATTCTTGAGCATTTCCTTGGCGATGGTCAGGTGGTTACGGTCCTGGACCGCCTTCTGGTTATTGCAACCGGCCAGCAGGGCGATGCCGCGGATCTGGCCGGACCGGATGGCCTCGACCAGATGGACCAGTGGGTCCTCTGGCACGAACGCGGAACAAAGGTCCTCGATCTGCTCGGTGCTGAACCCGGCCACCACGTCGAACTTGGCCTGCGGTATCTTGACCTTGGCCGGCTCCCGTTTCTTGAACGCCTGGATGGCCATCCTCACGATGGACGTTGCGGACGCTACGGCGTCCTCCTCCCGGAATTGGACGTGGGTGTCATAAGGGATCCGGACGTTGCTCATGGTGGTCACCATCTCGGTGTGCATGCAGGAGCATATCTCAGACAGCGATGGCATGATGCATTGATAGTCGGCCACCAGCAGGTCGACGGCTCCGGTCGCCAGGGCCAGTTCCTGTGACGCGAAGTTCGACGCCATGGAAACTCCCTTCCTCATCAGGGTCTCATTCCCGGTGCAGCATATGCCGACGATATTGATGCCCGATGCGCCTGCCTGCTTCGCCTCCTCATCCATCGTCCTGGCGACATCCACGATTATCTCGCTTAGGACCGGGTTGTGCCCGTGAATGGCGATATTGACCGCTTCCTCCTTGAGCGCGCCGAGGTTGGCATAGGTATGCACCAGCCGGGGCGTTCCGAACAGTATGTCGGAGAGGTCGGTGGAGATCTGCATCCCGTCGTAGTCAGCGATCGCGCAGCTGATGCCGCCGAAGATGAGCGGGAGTGGATCGGCATCGCAACCGAGCGACGTCCTGTGCATAACGTCGGAAATGGAGTGGTCGATGGAATCAGGCATGACCCCGAGCGCCTCGAGTAGCGCCACCCTCTGTTTGGTGATGTTGGCGACGGTGAAGTTCAGTGGCAGCTTCTGGTTACGCCCATAGTCTTCGAAGACCTTCACCAGGACCGCTTGGGTGAGCTCTTCCTTGGTCTTTCCGTGGATGTTGAGCCTCAGACGTTCGGAGACCTTTCGTAGTTTCTGTTCATCCTTGATCGAATAGGCCGGCGCCTTACCATCCAGCACCTTCCGCAGCGTGTCGGCGATGTGGCGGCCGTGGCCGGAGTGTGAAGCCGTACCCCCGGCAATATGACGGATGAGGTTCCTGGCCACGATGGTGTAGTCCCGGGCGCCGCAGATCCCCTTCTCCGGCTTGCCTCCGTAGGGGTTGATCCGGCATGGGCCCTGGAGGCAGTTGTTGCAGCAAACCCCCAGCTCGCCGAAACCGCATTGCGGTTGCATCAGCTCGTACCGGTCCCAGGCGGTCTCGATCTTTTTGGCGGCCGCTATGTCGATGCAATCCTTAGCTCCGGCGTCGCATGTGCGTTCCGGGGTGCCCTTGTCTTTGGTCGCCATCGGATGATCTCCCTGAGTCCAGCACGATCGATGTTATTCGATGTGATCGGGTCGGACGTTCGTGCCATGTCGTGACCACATATCCTTTTTTCGATTCGCGCCCACGAAAACCGGGTTGGAAGCGTCAGTTCCAGCGTGACAATGGTCAACAATGCTCACGCGAGAAAAATCTATGAGGGATTAGACCGGAAATTAGCTGTCCGGCTCGATCGTTCCCCTGATGATATCATCATGGCCAGTTTACGAACGATCAACATAGTCCATTCCGGCCTCCAGGTGAATTATTGAATGTTCGGTCACTTTATTTTTGCTATTTTCGTTTCGAGATATTTTTTGTTCGAGCCGGTCTTCATACCGTTATACGCAGGTCGAGTTATGGCCTTCGCCAAAAACCATAAAATGGCAGTTCCTCCAGATGGTGTAGATGGCGGGGATTGAAATTCTAGTAATCGCCAATCTCTGCGGGTGCACATAACCTGAAGAGCTTTTTTAAACCTGCGGAACGTTGGTATGGCCGTGACCCGACAGCTGCTGAACATCTCGAAGACCCCGGCCGGCATACCGGTGATAACAGAAAGGCTCCCTCAGACCCGATCGGCGGCCATATCGATCAGCGTCGGTATCGGCTCCCGGGACGAGGGGCCAAAGCAGCACGGCATGGCGCATTTCCTGGAGCACATGCTCTTCAAGGGCACTAAGAACCGCTCCTTCAACCAGGTCAACGAGACCATTGAGGAGGCTGGCGGTTACCTCAACGCCTTCACAACCCAAGAGATGACATCGTTCTTCTCATTCTCGATCGACGAGACCATCAAGACCGCCCAGGGCCTGGTCCAGGACATCTTCTGCAACCCGCTTATGGACAAGGGTTACATGGAATTGGAGAAAGGTGTCGTCAAGCAGGAGATAAACAACCGGCTGAACGACCCGGAACGATATATCAAAAACCTGCTCTTGCGCTCGCTGTTCAAGGGCGGACCATTGTCCAGGCCGGTCCTCGGCAACGACCGGAGCGTCGACTCATTCTCCTCCGAGGACCTGCTGGAGTTCCATTCCACCAAATACCGGCCGCCTAGGATGGCGGTGGTGGCTTGCGGGAACATCGAACCGGATCAAATATTGCAGTGGGCAACGGAATCGCTGGATGGCCTTGGGAAGGCTGCCCCGGTAAAGCGACCAAAGCCCAAGTTCTACGCCTCCATCGACTCCTACTCGAAGAAGGGGGACCATACGTACGTTGGGATAGGCTTCCCGGGTCTGACCGCCAAGGACCCGGGGAGCTATGCCCAGGACGTCCTTTCCGCGATCATTGGCGGTGGGGCCAGTTCCCGTCTCAACAGCAAGGTAAGGGAAGGGGAAGGGCTGGTGTACTCGATATACATGGCGCCGTCATCCTATTCTGACTCCGGAACCATTGAATCGTACTTCTCCACTTCGGGCGATCGGGTCCAGAGGGTCATCCAGATCTTCGGCGAGGAGCTCAAGCGGCTGAAGGAGGAAGGTCTGAGACCGGGCGAATTGGAGCGTGCCAAGAACGTTCTAAAGGGCAGCATGCTAAGGAACATCGGTCAACCCCGCGATGACATGCGCATGTTCGCCTACCACTACATGATCACTGGTGAGGTGCCGTTGATCGATGATGAGGTGAAGAAGTACGAAGCGGTCACGGAGAACGAGGTCATGGGACTGGCACAGAAACTGCTGGTGCGAAGGAACATGACCGCCGCGATATATGGTGCCAAGAGCACGGCCGATTCCAACGCGGCTTTCGCCAAAGGGGTCGACTTCTGATCACTTGATGACCAAAAGCACTTGACCGCCTTCGACGGTCTCGCCCGGCTTCACCGACACGCTCTGCACCGTGCCAGCCACCTCGGACTGGATCTCGTTCTCCATTTTCATCGCCTCGAGCACCGCGACGATCTGGTTCTGGGCCACGGTGTCCCCGGCCTTGACCTTGATGGAGATGATCTTGCCTGGCATAGGCGCCATGATCGATCCCTGGGAGTCGGAGCCCTTTCCTCCGTGCGAGACCTCGGCCTCCACGAGAACCGCCGCCATCTCCCGGACCGGTTCGACCAGTACTTTCATCTGGCGCGAGCTGGTTGTGACCGTCGCACCTTCGTTCAATGCGCCTTCCACCTTCACCGGCAGTAATTCGCCATTGATCGAAACGCCGTTCTCCTTGAGCACGACCCGATAGGTCTCGTTCCCGATTATGACCCGGTAGTCCCCCCCGTTCTTCTCTACCGTCACTTCATGCGGCTGGCCGTTGGCGGTTATCTTCAGCTTCAGATCAGCCACCCCCCTTGCCTCATCTGTTCCCGACGGGCCATGTTCTTCCACTGGTCTTCCCTTCCAGCGCAGACATCGGTCATCGGTTTCTTCTCGGTGGAACGCATGTACAATACGGCCACAGCAGCTATGTCCTTCAGGTTCACGCCCTTCTCGTTCATCTCACGGTCCTTGAAGAACTCAATGGCCTCTCGCGGGAACAGTGCGTATGACAGCACGTCCTCCTCGTTCCGGGCCAATTCACCAACCTCCTTTGCTAGGCGGTCATACTCAGGCTCCAAAAGGTCTGCCGGGCGGACCGTGATGGGCTTCTCATCCCCGATGATCTTCTTCCGGATGAGCGGGTCTATCTCAGCCGGCGTCTTGCCATAGAGCCCGCGGACCAGGTTCTTGGTCTCGTTGGTGACCATCTTGTACCGTTCTCCGGAGATCACATTCAATGTCGCCTGAGTTCCAACGATCTGCGATGTCGGCGTGACCAGCGGCGGATAGCCCAGGTCGGCACGGACGCGCGGCACCTCTTCATAGATCTCCTGGATCTTGTGCTCCTGTTTCGCCTCTTTGAGTTGGGAGGCTAGATTGGAGATCATGCCTCCAGGTATCTGGTAGATGAGGGCGTTCGTATCCACACCGGTATGGCTGCTCTCGAAGTCCGCATACTTTGAACGGATCATCTCGAAATAATCCGAGACCTCCTGCAGTTTCTTCAGGTCCAGTCCGGTGTCGTACTCGGTTCCTCGGAGCATCGCCACCATCGATTCTGTCGGTGGCTGGGCAGTGCCCTGTGACATTGAGGATATGGCGGTGTCGATGATCTCAGCGCCGGCCTCGACCCCCTTCATGTAGGACGCTTCCGCCATTCCCGAGGTCGAGTGGCAGTGCATGTGCACTGGCAGCGCCGTTTCCTCCCTTAGTTGCTTGACCAGCTCATAGGCTACGTATGGCTTCAACAGACCGGCCATGTCCTTGATGCAGAGGGTGTCGGCTCCCAGGTCCTTCAGGCGGTTGGCCATCTGGACGAAGGTGTCAATGCCGTGCACCGGCGAGGTGGTATAGGCAATGGCCGCTTCCACGATGCCACCCGATCTCTTGACCGCCCTCATGGCGGCCTGCATGTTCCGAACGTCGTTCAGCGCATCAAAGATGCGGAACACGTCGATGCCCCGGTCGTGCGCCTTCTGCACGAACTTCTCGACGATGTCATCAGAATAATGCCGGTAACCGACGATGTTCTGTCCCCGGAGAAGCATCTGGAACCTGGTGTTCGGCATCTCCTTCTTGAGCTTGGTGATCCGCTCCCAGGGGTCCTCCTTGAGAAAGCGGAGGCATGAGTCGAAGGTGGCGCCACCCCACATCTCCACAGACCAGTAGCCGATCTCGTCCATGACCGGGGCTATGGGCAGCATGTCCTCAGTGCGCATCCTGGTCGCCAATAGGGACTGGTGCGCGTCCCGCAATACCGTGTCCGTGATCTTTATCTTCATCTGGGTAGCCTCACAGCGGTATGTTGCCATGCTTCTTGGTCGGTCTCGATTCCCTCTTCTTCTCCAGCATGTGCAAGGCGCTGATCAATCTGGTCCTGGTCTCCTTCGGTTCGATGATGTCATCGAGATATCCCCGTTCCGCGGCCACGAAGGGTGAGGCGTAGGCCTTCCGGTACTCGGAGATGAGCTCGTCCCGCTTCACCTGCGGGTCGTCTGCCATTATCAGCTCCTGCTTATAGACTATGTTGATGGCTCCTTCCGGTCCGACGATGGCTATCTCCGCCGATGGCCATGCCAGGTTGATATCGGTGCGGATGTGCTTGGATGCCATTACGCAGTAGGCTCCGCCTATCGCCTTTCGGGTGATGACCGTGACCTTCGGTGTCGTTGCGTCGCAATAGGCATAGAGGAGCTTGGCCGCGTTGCGGATGAGCCCGCTGTACTCCTGCTCTGCCGATGGCAGATAGCCAGGCACGTCAACGAGCGTCACTATTGGGATGTTGTAGCAATCGCAGAACCGGACGAACCTCGCCGCCTTGATGGAGGAGTTGTTGTCAAGCGTACCGGCATAAACGGACGGTTCGTTGGCCACGACGCCGATGCTGATCCCGTCCAGATGGGCGAAGCCGATGACAATGTTCCTGGCCCAGTGCTCCTGGACCTCGAGGAATTCGGCGTTGTCTACGATCTTATCGATAACATCGCGCATATCGTAGCCCTTGGTCGGGTCCTCTGGCACGATGGTGTCGAGGGAATCCTCCCGGCGCTCTGGGTCGTCATTGCCTACGCCATGCGGGGCGGTGTCCAGGTTGTTGGATGGCAGGAATGAGACCAATTTCTTGACCTTCTTGATGCAGTCCATGTCGTCTTCGGAGACGAAGTGGGCGGTGCCGCTCTTGGTGGCATGGGCCATTGCCCCGCCCAGCTCCTCGAAAGTCACGTCCTCCTTCTGGACCGCCTTGATGACGTCCGGACCGACCACGAACATGTGCGATTTGCCCTTGACCATGAACACGAAATCGTTCATAGCGGGGGAGAACGCCGCACCACCGGCGCATGGCCCCATGACCATTGCGATCTGTGGTATGACGCCGGACGCAAGTGCGTTCCGGAAGAATATCTCCCCGAAGCCAGACAGTGAGTCAGCGCCCTCCTGGATGCGCGCTCCCCCTGAGTCGTAGATCCCGATGATCGGCGCGCCGGTCTTCACTGCGAAATCATACATCTTACAGATCTTCTGCGCGTGCATCTTGCCGACCGAACCGGCGAACACGGTGAAGTCCTGGGCGAACACATACACCTGGCGGCCGTCGATGGTGCCGTGGCCGGTGACGACCCCGTCGCCGGGCACTTTGTGCTTGTCCATGCCGAAGTGACAGGACTGGTGCGTCACGAAGGCATCGAACTCAACAAAGGAACCTGGGTCCAGCAGTGCATCTATCCGCTCCCTGGCGGTCATCTTGCCCTGCTTGTGATGCTTATCTTGCTTCTCGGCCCCGCCTCCCGCGCGGGACCTCCGTTTCATCTCCTGCAATTCCCTGTGTGCTTCCTCGACGCCCATATCTTATACCCCCAGTCCGATGCTTTGAATTGATGCCGCTCAGTTAACACCTTTTGCCTAAATTATTCCAATCTTACCGATTGGACTTCTTTAGCGTGGTCTCGTGCACCGAGGTCAACCGGTGCATAGAGCCGTCAGGTGTGATGATCGTGAGCGCCCCGGTGGCATCGACTCCGGTCGCTTTCCCGATTATACTAGTCCCGCTTGTCTCCACCTCGACCTCGTTGCCTATGGTGGAGGAGCGTTTGTTATAAGCTGCCATTTCGAACGTCCCTTTGAGGAACGATACATAGAAGGCGTCCAACCGGTAAAGCAGAAGGTTCAGGAAAGCTTCCCAGTCCAGCGGCTTTACTGCGCAGGCGCTCACCGACGCCGCTTCCGGGACCCCGATGTTCGTCGGGTCGACGTTCAGGTTGATCCCTATGCCGAGCACCATGAACGAGATATCGCTTCCCCTGGATGATGATTCGACCAGCAGTCCAGCCACCTTCTTGCCGTTGATCTCGACGTCGTTCGGCCATTTGATGGTGGTCCTGCATCCAGAGGCCTCCTCGATGGTCTCTGCCACCGGTACGCAGGCCAAGACCGTCATGCGCAGCATGTCCTGGACTGGTACCTTTGGCCTGAGGATCACAGAAAGATAGAGGCCGCCTTCCGGCGATACCCAGGTGCGCCCCATCCTGCCTCGTCCGGCGAGCTGGGTCTTGGAGGTGACGACCAGGCCCTCCTCCTCTCCATCTATGGCGAAGGCTTTAGCCAGGTCGTTGGTCGAGGAGACCTCTTCCTTGACGATGACCTTCCTTCCTATGATCATTTGGAGCCCACTTTCTTAGACCCTGATCTCCTTCAGGGCGGAGAGCTTGTAGTTCCCTTTCAGACCGGACAACATCGATACCAGTCCGTCCCTGAGCGCATTGACACCACCGGGAAATTTGCTGACATCGGCGACCATTTCCATGGTCATCTTCTCGTAGTAGACGAGGACCTTTGTGTGTAGTGCGAGCAGGTTTATGTCGAACTTCGCCAGTTGGTTCGTGACCTCGAAGATGGAGCCGGGCCTGTCCGGTATCTCTATGTCGATCTGGGTCAGCTTTACGGTCGGTTTCATGAAGGTTAACGACAGGAACCCAAGAGTCAGTATCCCCGACCATCATGACCGGGTCGCCATCCTTGACGCCCTCGAGCATCTTCAGGTAGTCCGCGGGGATCTCGATCTCCCCGTTCCTGATCATGGACGGCGCCTTCGACGCCTTCTTCAGCGCCTTGGCCTTGACCATGTTGCCGCGACCGGATATGCCTTTCGTGTAACGGTCACTGATGTGAGACTCCTTTATCTCCATGGTATCGATGTTGGAGATCGACGAGGACTTCTGCTTCTTCAGCATTTCGAAGTCCTCCTGCAGCTGGGGCAGTTCGCCGTAATAGCTGAGGTCGACCAGCATCTTCCACACCATGGTGATGTTGGAGATCATGCTGATCGAGTCGGAGTTGAGTATGTCGATGTTCCTCTCGGAGAGGAACTTGGAGACCTGGGCGCACGATCCTGGAACGTCCAGCATATAGAACGTCACCTCGCAGATCTGCCGGTAGTTCTCCGGTCCGAAGGTGGAGAGCACGATCTCATAACCAGTGTTGCCGTTGAAATCGTAGCGGAACATCGTGGTATAGGCCTGGCATCCATCGACTAGACCGAGTGGATTGCCTAGTTTATCGCCGATCTTGACCCTCGAGTTGTTCATTCTTCCGAATTCCCATAGCCTCATTTTCGGACCCAGTTCGCCCAATGACATTTCGCTTGATAAACCTTGTCAATGTCCCTCATGAAGAGAAATCATGCTGGACAGACCATGATGACCACTCGGATATGGACTGAATTTCGAAGTATGTGAACTTTCGAACGGCATTCCACGCGTCTAGGATATCCTTATTAGGTCGCGGTTCAAATCAAATTATCTGAGATGAAAATGACGGGACCCGTCGATGGTGTGCTCTGCGTACATAACGCATTTCGTCGCGATATGCTTCAGATCGACCAAGAGGCGTACAAGGTGGCGCGAAGTGAAGGGGACATCTCCCATATCCTGGACAGATTCCACATCCTGGGTGAAATCCTGGATTTCCATGCGAGAGGGGAGGAGGAAGCGGTGTTCCCGGCGGTCGATGAGTTTGCGCCTCTATTGACGAAAACCTATATCATGGACCATCGCGAACTGGACCGTTTGGTGAGCGGCCTGGAGCGGCTGCGCCAAGGTCCGGATGATCTGAGCGCCGCCAGAGAGACCGCTGCCATGAACCAGCATTTGAGGCTGCACCTCGACAAGGAGGACTCGTTCTTGTACCCTCTTTTACGAGAGCACCTATCCATGCCTGCCCAATTCTCCATGGTCGGGCACATGTCCAGTTCCATACCGGCGGAGAAATCCTCGATGTTCGTTCAGTGGATGTTCCCTTTGATCAATCTTGAGGAGCGGGCTGTCATGGCCGGGATTTGGAAGGTCTTGATGCCGCCTAATGTTTTCGAGATGTTCAAATCGCTAATTCGAAAAGCTATCCCATCCGGAGAATGGACTGACCTTGTTCAGCGTTCACCTGATTTGGGACGGTGATATATTTTATCAGAGCTCGATCAGGTAGCCATTTTGGAACAAATCCTTTTTCCTTTTAATGATCTTGAAGTTCTCCTTCAGTGTTTTTTCAAAGAGCTTGTCATTGAAACCGATATGCCCGTGGTTCCATCTGGCATCAAGGCTTTGAGTATCTGAGAAAAACCCGGCTTTAAGCAATTGGCCGGTCGTCATCTTGTCCGACTTTACACCGAGGCATCGGAATCCCGCTCGTTGCATCAGGAACGAGGCGCCCGTCATCTTCGGTATGGTGATGATCGCCCTGTCTGCCAGTACCGATATCTCTTTGAGGAACTTCATCCTCGAAGGGTATTGGTTACCCCTATCTCCAACATGTTCCAGGACCTCCAGGATAAACATCAGATCGTACTTCTTACCTAATCGGTCCTGGATATCACTGATGCTCAAACAACCAGTAGCGATGGCCTTGACGTTGCTCGCATCTTTCACAACGATCTTGGCCATCTCGATGAACTCAGGACGTAGGTCCAACCCTACCACATCATCGAAGTAGCGGGACAATGTTGGCAGGAAGACCCCGTCACAGCACCCGAAATCGATGACGCTGGATTCCTTCGGTATCTCCTTCGCGAGTTTCAGTGCCATTTTAAAATGGGCGATCTTGAACTTAGACGCCCATCCAGGACGGAGATAGTTGTATTCTGAATAAGATCTGCATCCCGAATAAGAATAATTGTCAACTTGGACGATCGGTGGCATAATGAACTGTCGATCATGCTCATTTTCCGACATCGATTATATCAGGGATTATAGGTATTAATAAAGACGTCTGCCATTCTATGAAATGATCTCCCGATATTGAACGAAGACAACGATTCTCACGGACCATGTGAGAGATCATTTCTAGCAAGAAGGTTTGATTTCCTACTCCATCGGTCGCAGCTGATATGCGCACGTCACCCGGTCGTTGAGGGGCTCGGTCTCGATGAGGCGTTTGCCCTTTTCGGTGATCCTTACTACGACACCGTCCTCAACGTCGATGAGTGAACGAGCAGCGAGCTCGTCGATGGCTGCCCGGACCGCCACTGCTAGCTTTCCTTCGGTAGCGTCCATCGAGAGTTCCTCGATGCAGCGGCTGGGAGGTTCCATGCAGAACAGGTCTTTGCTGCCCTGGTCGTCCTCGATCATTAAGGGATTGTAGAAGCAGATCTCCAAGCCATCGGACACGTCGGAGAACGGCGTCTCGCCCGTGCCCTCGGCCTTCCTGACCACCAACGGACAGTGGAGCAGAAGGCCGGAGATGGTCTGTGTTAGCGTCTCGGGGGTCAGGTGAACATCCCGGCAAATGACGCCAGTATCAACTATTCCCACATTCGTCTGCTCCAGGCGGGAGGCTAGCGCCACGTCGTTCATCACCATCTTTGGCAGGTTCAACGTATAGACGGGGGTCACCGCCACCTTCGCCTGCTCGATGATCTTCTCGTCCTCGACCACCGTACAGCGCAGCTCGTGCGGCGTTACGAACCAGGACCAGTCGTCCCAAAGGTCGTCCGGAATGTTGATCATATCCATTGGCTGGGCGATGGACCGCGATACTTAAAACCATATCCTGGAACGCTTGGTACCGGACGAACGTGATTTCGTTTGGATTAGAAGGAAAATCATTTATTATAGTATATCTCTACTAGGTAGGAGTCAACTAAGTAGATTCATACCTAATTATGAAGACCAGGTGAACGATGATAGGACGACATTACGCGTATAAAGGCAATCGCATAAGCCCCCCCCAGTTCCTGATGCTTGTCATTCTCAGAAAGGGCCCTATGTACGGCTATGAGGTGCTCAAGGTCCTGAGGGAGGAGTTCCAAGGGTTCTGGGAGCCGCAGACCGGTGCAATCTATCCCGCTCTGAAGCGGCTGGAAGAGCAGAAGCTGATCCTCTCCGATATGAGGGAAGGGAAGGAATACTATTCCCTGACCAATGAAGGGAGCGACTGGATGCTGGAGAATCTCAAATCGATCTCGCAGGAGGCCCAGTTCATGGGACGCTACTTCAGTTTCTTGGGGAAGGCGGCCTCCGAGACAGTCGATCACAGCGTGGCTACACAAGAACAGATCGATGTGGTGATGCAACTTCCTCTCCATCTGGCCTCATTGCTCAGGGACGACCTGTCGGTCAAGGAGCGCCTGGAGTTGCTGAGGCAGGCGAAGAAGATGATGAACTTGCACCTCCGAGGCATAGAGCGGGCGATCGCAAAGTACCAGCAGGCGGGGGACAGCGAGTCGGACAGAGAGACGATGGATGACAGGACCGACACGGTCCTCGATTCCATAGAAAAAAAGGGGTAACTATATGGCGGCAATTATAGAAGTTAAGAACCTGGTCAAGGTCTACAATGGTTCCATCCAGGCGGTGGACGGGGTATCTTTCGAAGTGGCAGAGGGGGAGGTCTTTGGTTTCCTCGGTCCGAACGGCGCGGGCAAGACCACCACCATCAAGATGCTGACGACGCTCTTGCTGCCGACCAGCGGTGAGTGCAAGGTTTGCGGTTACGACGCAGTTAAACAGCCCACCGAAGTGCGCCGATCCATCGGGTTGGTGCCTCAGGAACTGACGGTCGATGACGACCTGACCGGCAGGGAGAACATGGAACTGCAGGCGACGTTATATGGCGTCGAGCCGAAGATAGCCAAGGAAAGGATCGAGGAGCTACTAAGGCTGGTAAAGCTGGAAGAGGCAGCTGGTCGATTGGTCAAGACCTACTCCGGCGGAATGAGGAAGCGCCTGGAACTGGCGGAGGGATTGATACACCGGCCGAAGGTGTTGTTCCTGGACGAGCCAACGCTGGGACTGGACATCCAGACACGTACGACCATGTGGGAGCATATCCGGGAGCTGAAGAAGAGCTCGAACATGACCGTGTTCATGACCACCCACTACCTCGAGGAGGCGGACAACCTGTGCGATCGCATCGGTATTATCGACAAGGGCAAGATCATGGCGATGGACACGCCGCATAAGCTGAAGGAGTCGCTGGGCGGAGACGTCATCTCGGTCAAGATCGGTGGGGATGTGGACTACACCGGAGCGATCCAGTCGGTAGAAGGCGTGATAAGCGTAAAGAGGGAAGGGGATTCCTACCGGGTCAAGGTGCTGAACGGTGAGACCGTTACTGCGCCGTTGCTTCAGGAGATATCGAAGAGCGGCGGCAAGGTCACATATGTCACCCTGGAGCGGCCGAACATGGACCAAGTGTTCCTGGAGTACACCGGCCGGTCATTGCGCGACGCGGAACAAGCGGGAAGTTTCGACAAGATGGCGAACGCCCGCCAGATGAGGAGGTCGGGCTAGATGATCCGTGAAACGATAGCACTGACGGTCCGGGAGCTGAAGCACTGGTACCGGAATAAGATCCAGATATTCATGATGCTGATCCAGCCCGTAGTCTGGCTGGGCCTCTTCGGCCAGGCGTTCCCGATCAGGTTGCCCCCGGCCTCCCTAAATGGTGCTCCTGACTACATATCATACATGTCGGTAGGTATTCTGGCAGTTACCGCACTGTTCACCTGCATGTTCGCTGGCATGTCGATTGTCTGGGACCGCCGGTTCGGTTTCCTGAACAAGCTTCGGGCCGCACCCATACCAAGAGGTTCGATCCCTGTATCCAGGGTCGTGGCTGCGATGATCAGAGCGGTCATATCGTCAATAATGGTGCTGTTGATAGCATTGGTCTTCACCCAGATCCCAGGATTGATCGGCCTGACGATCACGTCTAACTTCGGTGTCCTGGAAGCGCTCGGAATGTTGTTGATCTTGGTGCTGCTGTCAACGGCATTCGCAGCCATTTTCGTGGCGATATCTCTCACGATCAAGACCCAGGAGACCTTGTTCGCGGTCATCAACCTGCTGAACCTGCCGCTAATGTTCGCATCAGCGGCGTTGTTCCCGATAGGTGGGATGCCTGACTGGCTACAAACGGCGGCTAAGCTGAACCCGCTCACACTGGCTGTCGACGGAATGAGGCAGCTGCTATTCTCTGGCTCGGTGGGAATTTATTCCCTAGAGGTCGACATCATCGGCCTCTTGGTTTTCTCGGTCACGCTGGTCGTCATCGGGATCATTGTGGCGATGCGGGCACTGAAGGAGAAGTAAACGAATTAGGGGGCGAAAGCCCCGATCCATTTTTTTATTCTTACCTTGATCATCCATTCTATTGTCGATTGCTTAATGCTGCCAATCATCGCAAAATTAACGATAGGGAATCCTGTCCAGACAATCGAGAATTAAATGGTTTGTTAAAAAATATTGTTCTTAAGGCGAATCTATCCGTTCCTTGATGAACTGGAATATCGGCAACAGCGGCTCGATTCCGGGCATGTCCATGGGTGAAACGCCAAGCAGGTCAGCGCCCCGTATCAGGTTCGAGTTCGGCAATGTCACTATTAGCACCAGTTGATGCTTCTTCAGCTCCTTTGCGACTAGCGCTTCCTCGTTCTCCGAGGTGCACTTGTTCAGGATAACGAAGACCTTCCCTACCCCTATCTCCTTGGCCATGCGAGCGATTGTTGTGGCGGTGTCTACCGAACGCATTCCCGGCTCGACCACGATCAGCATGACATCGACATTCCTGGCCGTGGAGCGGCCAAGGTGCTCTAATCCCGCCTCCATGTCCATGATGACGACCTCATCCCCCGATAGGACGTGGGACATGAGGGCCTTCAGCAATGACGATTCGGGGCAGAAGCATCCGCTTCCCGGCGTCTCGATCGTTCCGAGGACGAGCAAAGTGACCCCATCCGGAGCACGGACCCCGTATTGTTCGACGATGTCGTCCACCTTGGGGTTAAGCTTGAACATGCCGCCATAGCTGGAGCCCGGTCTCGCTCCCGTCCGTTCTTCTATGAGGTCGAGCATGCCAGATAGCGGCGTGATCGACTCGCGGTCCTTCTTCAGGACGCCCAATGCGGAAGCCAGGCTGGTTGCCGGGTCAGCATCGATGGCGATCACCTTGCTGCCTTGACGGGCATACAATCGCGCGAGCATCGCGGCAACGGTGGTCTTGCCCACCCCGCCCTTGCCGGCGATAGCTATCTTCATCAGTCTACATCCTCACGAAGACTATGCCATGGCTCATCAGGTTCGCTTCTTTCAGCTTGATGCCGTTGATGACTATCCTCTGACCCAGAATGTCCGTGAGGACGGTCTCATCGCCGTTGATTATGATCCTTGAGACATCCTTCATGACTTCCTTGACCGCACCGTTCTCCTCCACGAAGACCGTTGACTCGCACATGATCATGCCATTGCAGGAACGATACTTAAATTGGTCGGGAAGACCGTCCAGACCATTTGGTTAGGGGTGTGGCATCCTTTTTAGCATGGTGGGGAACCATTGGTCTAAAACTACTTAGGACGCCACACATAAAATTACGAAATCGCTGGTATATGATATATTGCCTTGCGAATGTAAAACAGAGAATCGTCGCGGCTATGCGAACTTCCATTGCGAGTATTTCCCATTCGTCTTGCGTCTGGGGGGGTGGGGCGTTTCCTCGATCATCGCATTGAAGATATAACGAACCGGGACACGTTTCATCTGGCCTGTCCAGTAGGGACATTTGGTGCAGCGGAAACCAAGGTCCACCCTCTCGTCGAAGAGCGTCTTGTTCCTTATCTGTATGGTCTCGGAGCCGCACACCGGGCAACGTCCTTTCGTCGCCGTCTCGGTGGTCTCCCGGTAGTGGATATGGAGCTTGATCGGTCCTTTGAGGACGGCCGCTTTGCGTATCCGGATCTCGCTCGCCGTATAATCTGAATCTCTCTTCTTCAGTGCCTTGTGCACCAGCTCGGTCAACAGCCTCTGGGAGTCGACCGTCTGCTTTTCCCGGATAACCTCGGATATCGCCTCGATCAAAATTTTGGCCGGCGGTATGCGGTAGCTCATTCGGGCAGACAATAATCTGTGAGTACACATATTTTTCCAATACGTGGGACCTTTCAAGCCTTCCTTAAGAGAGGGGTGCCTGCGGTTTAGTTCAGCGGACGACGGTGCGTTACCTGATCTGAAAACGCTCTGATACAAAGATACCGAGGATGATCAGCGCCATACCCACAAAGGTGAAAATGGTCACCGACTCACCCAGGACGATCGCTGCTAGGAGAACCCCGGCCAGCGGATTGAGGTAGATGAACATGCCGACCGTGGAGGCCGGCAGTTTTTCCACACCGTTGTTGTACATGAAGAACGCCACCAGGGAGCAGAAAATAGTGAGGAACACCATGGAGATCCATGTGGGGTCTGAGAAGGCCATGGGCAACGTGACTGACGAGAGGATAAGGAACGGTAATGTCTCAAGCGCTCCGAAGATGAACACCCAGTTCAGGACCGTAAGGGTCGTGTATCGCTGGTTGATCGGCTTTCCCAGCACCGTATAAAGAGCCCAGATCACTACTGACAAAAGCGCCATGCTGTCCCCCAGCAGATTGGCCGAAAGAGCGAACCCACTGACAGTGACCACCATGGCAACACCCAGGAATGCTAAGACAGATCCAAGCATCTTGTTCCTTGTGACCTTTTCCTTCATTAGGACGGCCGAGGTGAAGATAATGAAGAATGGGGCGAGGCAGAATATCAGGGTGAAGTTGGTCACCGTGGTGTTCGCCAACGCTACAACCTGAAGCAGGAACTCCAGTGGTATGCCCAGGAAAGCGAGGAAGGCTAGGAAAGGCAGATCCTTTCTATCGACCTTGAACGCATGGCGGCCTTTCCAGAGCAGGGTGATCAGGATCAGCAGTATCGCTGCCGTGATAAACCGGTAAGCCACGATCTCGAAGGTGTCCAGCTGGTCCAGGGCGACCTTGACCGCTACGCCGGACGCGCCCCAGAACACATTGGTGAGGACCAGGCTGGCAAATATCCAAAGCGCCCAGTTATCTTTGGGGTTTATTCTCCCATCCACTCAATCGCCAAAGCACGAACACGCTTTCCATATTTCATGTTTCCAAGAATGACTAGGATGATGACCAGAGATATTCGAGCCATTATTGGGTCATTCTCGCGACATTGTCATTCGGTCTTCCAATTTCCTCAGAAGCATGAAATATCCCCAGGTCACAATCTGATGCGAGGATAGCATGACGAAGATCAAGGTCATCATCATGGGTGCGGCGGGAAGGGACTTTCACAACTTCAACACCTACTTCCGGGACAACGAATCGTACGAGGTGGTGGGATTCACCGCCGCCCAGATACCGAACATTTCCGACCGGAAATACCCTGCCGAACTGGCCGGGAAACTGTATCCGGAAGGGATCATGATCCATCCCGAATCGGACCTGGTCTCGCTGATTCACAAGGAGAAGGTCGAGCAGGTGGTGTTCGCTTACTCCGATATCTCGCACATCGACCTGATGCATAAGGCGTCGCTTGTTCTGGCCAACGGTGCGGATTTCCGCTTGATGGGCAACCCGGCCATCACCCTCCAGTCGTCCAAACCAGTGATAAGCGTTTGCGCCGTGAGGACCGGCGCCGGCAAGAGCCAGACCACCAGGAAGATCTGCCGTTTCCTAAAAAAGAAGGGATTAAGGGTGACCGCCGTCCGTCATCCGATGCCCTATGGCGACCTGGTGAAACAGGCGGTGCAGCGCTTCGCCACGTACGACGATCTGGACAAGAACGAGTGCACCATCGAGGAACGCGAGGAGTACGAACCGCTCATCGACAAAGGCATCTTGGTGTACGCCGGCGTCGATTATGAGAAGATATTGAGGGCGGCGGAAAAGGAATCAGACGTGATCGTTTGGGACGGTGGGAACAACGACACCTCGTTCTACCAGTCGAACCTGCACATAGTGATTGCCGACCCACACCGGCCCGGACATGAGATGCTGTACCATCCGGGCGAGACGAACGTGCGAATGGCCGACGTCGTGGTCATCAACAAGGTGAACACCGCCGACCGGAAGGACATTCTGACGGTGAAGGAGAACATTAGGTGGCTGAACCCGGACGCCACGATCATCGAGGCTGCCTCGCCGATCAAGGTGGACGATCCATCGAATGATCCGGGGAAAAAGAGTGCTGGTGGTGGAGGACGGCCCGACCGTCACGCACGGCGGTATGGCCTACGGGGCCGGGACGATCGCTGCAGAGGACAATGGCGCGGCGGAACTGGTAGACCCCAGAAAATATGCGGTCGGTTCGATCGCCGAGACGTTCAAGAAGTTCACTAACCTGGGGCCGATACTGCCGGCCATGGGGTACGGGGAAACTCAAGTGCACGAGCTCCAGGAGACGATCAACAACACCGATTGCGACGTGGTGGTCGCCGGCACGCCGATCGACCTGAACCGAGTGATAAAGGTGAACAAACCAATCGTCCGGGTCCATTATGAGCTCTGTGAGATAGGCCACCCATCCCTGGAGGAATACATAGACCAGAGCCTTGGACCATTGCTGGAGAAGTGCGAGGACATGTGTAAGATCCTTTAGTCGGGGTCCTCCAAAAAGACTGAAATAGTGTCTACGGCATCGACTGGAACGCTTAGCGGGGGTAGCCAAGCTCGGCCAACGGCGCAGGACTTAAGATTCTGTCCCTAGCGGTTCGAGGGTTCGAATCCCTTCCCCCGCACTAATAAGCAGGGGGATATATCTATCTCGACCAAATGTCCCATTTTTAATGTATTCATTATATCCACTAGATAATTATTAACCTACCAGAAGTCAACTATTCTAGGTCATTCCAGATGCTATCCAGACACTTCAAATACCACTGACTACATAGTAATTATTGACATCTGGCAGGGGTGAAATTTCTCATGAAAACACTGTTCCTCTCAGGGTACGGAATCGACCTCCATATTGACAACGGGCGGCTAGTGGTAACTGACGGTAGGGATTATTCGAAGGAACCGATCACCCAAGAATTCAAGGCCAAACATGACGAATTGGACCTCATTATCATCTATGGTCATACTGGAAACATTAGCTTGGAAGCGATGAAGTGGTTATCCAAGCAGAATATCGTTTTAACGTTCCTAAACTGGGATGGACGCGTCTTGATGAATGTCTTAGGCCCTGATAATAGGCGATTCAACATCCGTATGGCCCAGTATGACGCCTATCGCAATGAGAAAAGGGTACCACTTGCTAAGGCATTCATCGAGGCTAAGATTGAACACACCATCCTTGTGATGGATTGGATCAAGACCCGGTATCCACATATCTGCGATGAAAAAGTATCTTTGATTGAAGAAATCAGATCATACAAATCCCATCTTGAGGAAACTATTCAGTTATTGGAGCACTGGAGAGGAAAGAGTCTTCTCAGAAGGGTTTCATTCTTACGGACAATTATAAATGTCAGGTTACTCTCAAAAAGCGAACAGGGATGGAATCCCAAGCGTCCGTACAGGGTTAGGACTATTCCCCGCCTTAAAGATGTCACCAAAGGCATGGGAAGCGGTAAGAACGCATTTCACAGAACCTCTCTCGCTCGAAATAACTCGTATGACCGTTTATCGAATTGTTCAGAAGGTCGCATCGGGATCCGAGTTGAAGAGGAAGATTTATCCCCCTTCGCTATGGGCAACCAAAGCTACTCAGCTTGCTCATAAGATCTCCAACCCGGTCATCCTTTGCGATCTGTTTGGATGGAAATAGCTGAAGAAGGCCGTGTATTACAAGGGAGAGCTGGATGAGGGGCAGAGGTCGACTTAGAAAAAATTCTATGATTCTTTGGGAAAAACATTCTCCACTAGATTTTCAAGGTTCAAATCGATGCTCCCGCCCTCATGAGGTTGGAACTGGCGAAAATAAGGATGGTTGCACCTAGCTAACTGGACCAATGTGGATTAGAGAGATTGAGATCTAGTTTTTAAGAACTACCCCTGATTTAGCGCTTTAAGAACCTGCGCTTTAAGTACCAAACGATAGGTATTATTATTGCATTTATGACGATTATTATGATTATTAGATTTTCAGAAATCCCCACATCCACACCTCATATTACTCCCAATTTGCACTATTATCCGCATATTTTTACACTTCATAAACCACTACTTCCATTTAGTCAGTATCTCCTCTCTGCGGAACGTAGCTCGGCTCAGATAAAACAGAACCACATCCACGACGAGAAGTGTTGCCGCTATGATGAACAGACTGGTCGTATCGATCGATATCAGCCTTATCTCGGAAAGAAGGTAGATAGCGAAAAGTGGCACAATGACCAAACTTCCGAGCTGGGTGGCGGCCCGAACGTCATTTGCACGTGCGGATACGATGACGTTACCTTCCACTGCGAATACCGCAGCGAGTGGTGTTACCATCAGAAGGACCAACGCCTCGGTCCAGTTCGGGTAGTAAAGATATCCCAACTTGCCATAGGTCACCGCATCTATGAGTATCATGAAGATCGAGGCACCGAGGTAGACCGCTATGATGGCAGGAATGAACGATGCCAGACTCTTTCCCAGAAGTATCTCTCCGTCCGTCGCCGGCGTCGCCAAGAGCGGTTCCAGGCTCTTCTCGACCTTCTCTCCGACTATGCTGTAGGAAGAGATCGCTGTCGGAACGATGGCGGCGATAATGACGAAGAAGAATGAGAAGGAATCGAGAAGGCCAATCAATATGACGGTCGACGTCGTTGCCTTTGTCGACACATACGCGATCACTCCCGGCAAAGCGATGGAAATGATCAGGGGGAAAAGGATCGTCGTATAGAAGATGCTCTTCTTCCTCCGGAAAAGTCTTAGGTCTTTGCGAGCGATTGTCCACACCGTCTCAAGGTCCATTTACCCACCCCTCACCAGTTTGAGATACACATCCTCTAGGGTCGAGTGAATGTCATTGACGAATTGGACATGACCACCGGCCTTGACGATAGCCTCGATTATCTTGGGATTCTCGACCTCCGGATCGCGGACATCGATGACCAGGTTCCGGCCGTCGATCTTCACTTTTTCGTAACCTGCCAACTTGACCGCAGTCAGAACCGCTTCGTTCACCACTGCCAGCTTTACCGAGACCTTCCTTCCCTGGACTGACTCCATCAAGGTTTCTGGCACACCGACCACCATTAATTTCGTGTTCAATATCCCGATCCGGTCGCATATCCGCTGCGCTTCGTCGAGATTATGTGTGTTGAGGAAGATCGTCTTCTTCTCTTTCTTTAGTTCCAGGATGAAATCCCTGACTGTTTTGGACGCCTCGGGATCGAGGTTCGCGGTCGGTTCGTCCAGGAAAAGGACCTGGGGGTCGTGGATCAAGGCACGTGATATAGCGAGTTTTTGCTTCATCCCTTTTGAGAACGTACCTGCGGTCTGGTCTTTCCTGTCCCAAAGGTCCAGCATTTTGAGGAAACGTTCGATATTTTCCTTCCTTTTTGCTTCGGCCATTTTGTATAGACGAGCGTAAAAGTCCAGGTTCTCGTAGGCGCTTAGATCGTCGTAGAGGCCGGCATTCTCCGGCAGCAGCCCGATCATCTTTCTGATCTTTACCTGATCTTCCTTATTTCCGACCTGGAAATCGCCGATCCTGGCCTCACCGCTGGTCTTTGAGATAAGGCAGGTGAGCATTCTGACGGTGGTGGTCTTTCCCGCACCATTCGGTCCGAGGAAGCCGAACACCTCGCCGTCGTTCACGTGAAGGGTCAGTCCGTCGACAGCGGTTTTTTCACCGAACTTCCTTGTGAGGTCCACGGTATCGATCATATCATCAGAACCTTGTCAAAGATCATTCAGGATTCTTTAACTGCTTTGCCGTCAACAAAGAGTTCGGAATGAGAGAAGCCACCAGCTCTGACCTCCACATGATGCTTTTCGGAATTTCCTACTTCGAACTCGAATTTCTTGCCCCCCGGCGAGAAATGGGACTCGTTCACCACCTTTTCTCCATCAAGTTCGATAATTACGCGTTTCCAAAGTATGCTATTTTCCACGATGATGAGGTGCTTTTCGGTCTCACCTATCTCGAACTTGGTTTTTGACATTTCTACCGCCACCTTAAGCACGATAGAATGAATTTGCCATTACATAATATTTATATTATTTCTGGCCTGCCGTCCTTAAGATGAAATCGTCGGGAGAGTGACTAGGGAACAATAACCTTTTCCGCCACTGTTCGTGCGATCCAGCTTTTTATTGTAGAAACGCGATAACGAATAATAGCATATTTTGATTCATATTCTGCGGATCATAAATTTGTTTAATTATAAATTGAGCAGACATAGAATGAGATTAGATCAACGTGTCAAATGCTCTGGATACCATCTCGTCAATATACCTGCTGGTAGCCGCCGCTCTAGCCCTTATCATAATAATTGATATATTCATAATCGGGAACAGATTGAAAATGAGGGTCATGGAAGCGGTCTGGCCAATAACCGCTGTCTATCTGGGACCGATCGGGTTCTACTCCTACTGGAAGCTTGGCCGAACCGCCAAAGGGGGGCGAAAGGAACAGAGGAAGAAAGAATCCTCATGCTGGACCGCGGTCTTCAAATCGGTCTGTCACTGCGGCGCAGGATGCACACTTGGTGATGTGATCGCCGAGTGGACCGTCTTCATTCTCGCAATCAATATATTGGGCTCGACGCTGCTGGCGAATTATATCCTCGATCTCACCCTTGCTTTGCTTCTGGGCATTGCATTCCAATACTTTGTGATCAAGCCGATGCACAAGGACTGGTCGCGACGGCGCGGGGTGATAACGGCGGTGAAAGCGGATACATTGTCCCTTGTCGCCTTTGAGATAGGATTGTTCATTTGGATGGCGCTGGTAAGGTTTCCCCTGTTCACCCCGCCTCTAGAACCTACCGATCCAACCTTCTGGTTCATGATGTGGATCGGCATGGGGCTGGGATTCATTACCTCGAACCCGGCGAACTGGTGGCTGATAAAGAAAGGAATCAAGGAAAGGATGTAGAGATATTAAAAAAAGGTCTGGGGGTGTAGGCAATTCTGCGGGGGCGTCCCAAATCTTACATATGCAAGAATGGCTTTGTTGCGAAACTCTGATTAATCCAGATTGAACTAACCCGGGTTCGACCTAAATCGGTATCATTCGTTTTATTGCAGGCGACCGAATTTGACATCCAAAGTTTGGACTAATTTTATATAACTTAACTCTGAATATTATCCAAACTTACAGGTGCCAAGATGTCGCGAAGAATGGTTGCCGGATTGCTAACATTCCTGATGCTCATGTCCATGACCGCTGCGATCGTAGATCTATCGGTAGGCACGGTCTCCGCCGATAGCATCGGTGATTATACCTACACGACCAACAACGGCGGGACCGAGGTGGAGATCACCGGTTACACTGGATCGACAGGAGAGGTCGTGATTCCGAGCACTCTCAATAATACACCGGTCACCAGCATAGGCGTGAATGCGTTCTACCATAGCGGCATCACCTCCATATCCATCCCTAACAGCGTCACAAACATAGCGGACTTTGCATTCAGCATCTGCACCGGTTTGAAATCTGTGTCCATCCCGAATAGCGTCACCAAAATGGGGGATGACGTATTCTATTATTGCAGTTCGCTGACCTCGGTAACCTACCCGGACAGCGTAACCATCATCGGAAATGGCACGTTCTATCATTGCAACTCTCTAACCAGCGTGACCCTTGGAAACGCCGTTACCAGCATCGGAACAACCGCGTTCTATGGTTGTGGCGCCCTGACCTCCGTCAACATACCGGAGAGCGTCACCAGCATCGGGGCCGGAGCGTTCTTTGACTGCCATTCCCTGGTCTCGATCAGCATTCCCGGCGCCGTCACCATCGGGGCCGGAGCGTTCCAGAGTTGCACCGCGTTGACCACCGTCACCATTGGAAATAGCCTCACCAGCATCGGAACTTACATGTTCTACAACACCGCTCTGACCGATTTCGTGATTCCGGCCAGCGTGACCAGCATAGGGGACAATGCCTTCTATGATTGTGTCAAATTGACCTCGATCGTCATACCGGACAAGGTCACCTTCATCGGGAATGGATCGTTCTCATATTGCGTGAACCTGACCTCGATAACCCTCGGCAAAGCGGTGAACAGCATAGGGAACTATGAGTTCTCACACTGCTACGCCCTGTCCTCGATAACCTTCACTGGGAAGGTCGCCCCTGCCTATGTGGGCGCCGAATGGATCTACTACACACCGGAGAACATCACTGGCCATGCCTATGCTGATTCAAACTTCAATACCACCGCCGGAGCCGTCTTCAACGAACTGCCCATGGTCGTCATGGCAGGGTCGGCCAATGGGAACGGTTCTGGCAATGACGATACGATGTTGCCAATAGCGATAATCTCGGTGATTGCCCTCGTGTTGCTGGCTGGCTTCTTACTGTTCATCAAGAGGAAGAAGGCCGTTCCCCCTACCATGCCATCAACGATCCAGCAAGGACCGGCCGCTCCGATCGCTAATCCGGTTCCGCCAGTAGAGCAGGAGGCGCCCACCGAAAGGCCGAAGATAAAACCCTGTCCGAATTGCGGTTATCCCAATGGGGACACGACCTTCTGCATGAAGTGTGGCTCCAAATTGAAGTGATCCAAACCCCTTTTTCCCTTATTTCAAACGAGACCGCCAAATATGATCATTACATTGAACATAAGATCAACGTCACCATATGCGGGGAAGATAATGGAAGGGTATTCGACAATCCTGAGCACGAGGCAGATCCTTGCACCCATTCCCAATAGCGTCTGTACTGGCATTGGTCCGGGAGCTTGAATGGATGTTAGCCTTGTTTGGGGTGATGTCAGCCCTGGTTTGCATTGCCTGCTTCTCGTTGCATGTCTACTCGTAGGATAGATGGGCTGCAACGAGGAGCTGGCTCCAGAGCTATGATGGATGGACCGTAGGCATATGGTCCATCAATTGATCCACATCGTTTGACGGCCCGATGGGTCCAAGATGGGGCCCAGCCAAGTTCGAACCATTTTATTTTGTACGATAAAGGCCAATTCTATCCGCGATCTAATGACCGGGACAAGGAAAATCACCATCCTCCATTCTAACGACATGGACGGAGATTTCTTCGCTGAGAAAGATTCGTCCACCGGGCGGAGCGTCGGGGGACTGCCGCTACTATCCGGCTATCTGAACAAGGTCCGTCACGAGGAGGAGAATGTTTTATTCCTTATTGCTGGGGACATCGTGCAGGGCAATCTCATAGACAGCGAGTACAAGGGCATATCAACAATCGGAATGATCAATTACCTCGCTCCGGACGTGATTGCTCTTGGTAATCACGAGTTCGACTATGGACTATCACATCTACTCTTTCTAGAGAAGGTTGCGAATTTCCCCATTGTCAACGCAAACCTCTACATCAAACCCTTCAACAAGCGGTTGATGAAGCCTTTCTGCATCCTCAAGAAGGCAGGGTTCGATATCCTGGTGACCGGGATCATCACCGAAAAGGTGTTGGACTCGATAAAGGGCGACAACGTCCTAAGTAGCTTCGTCAACCTCGAGGAGGCTAGCCAGGAAGTGGGCAAGATCACGAACGCCTACAAAGGCGACGACATCGACCTGACCATCATCCTTACCCACATCGGTATCGAATCGGACATCGAACTTGCCAAGTTGCTCAGGCCTGAATGGGGAGTGGACATAATCATAGGAGGCCATTCGCATACCTTTCTCGACAGACCGATTGTGGAGAACGGCATTATAATCGTCACCGCGGGCGAGGGCACGAACCAAATAGGCAAGCTGGACGTGATCGTGGATGACGAAACGAACAAAGTTCTCGACTATCAATGGAGACTCGTAAATATAGACGACGGCCTGGTTGGGGCAGACCGGGACCTTGAGAACTATATCCATTCTTATCAAGAACGGGTCGAGGACAAGTATTCCGCGATGATATCGAAACTGAAGTTCATTCACACTCATCCGATGCGCGAGGTCGAGACAAGTCTGGGCAACCTTTTCGCCGATGGCCTGGCAGAAATGACAGAGAGTGACATCATGTTCCTGGCCAGCGGGTCCATCAGGACGAAGGAGTTCGGCCCTTTGGTCAGCCTGAGGGATATGGCCACCTGCTTCCCTTATAATGAGCCACTTTCGAGGTACACCGTAACCGGGGCTCAGCTTCGGCGCATGTTCAGCCACATCATGTGCAAGGAGAACCGTAATGGTGAAGGGGAGTGCTTTCAGGTGAACGGAAAGGTGAGGGCCGTCTTCGACGAGGAGGCGAGAATCCTTCGGTCCCTGAACGTGAACGGGAATGAGGTCCTTGACGAAGAGACATATAAGATATGCATTCAGCCGTACCATGCGCAGAACTCCAAGGCATATTTGGACATCACCAGCGAGGAACTTACCTCCATCAAACCGAAGGTGGTCACCACAAGTGCCAGAGAGGTCCTCGAGGAGTGGTTGCGCAACAATCAGAACTGCGGTCGCGAAATAGAAGGCAGGCTGAGATATTATTGAAGGAATCGATAGTGATGACCAAGAAATGTAAGGCCATAATGCTTTATGAGACAACGTCAAAAACTATTCGAGTCAGACCCGAACTTATCAATTAAATCTGCAATTATTCAACTAGATTAAGTATGCGATGATAGCATTACGCGGTCCTGTCACAATAGTTGCATCTCAACGTCCTAATGATTGTTGTGTTGATGCCATTGTTTCCAGTTCGATCTCGTCGACTCTAAAGGCTGATCGGATCACTTACACAGTCTCCCCCTGATCAAACTCCCATAGTTCTTTCAACTGCATTTTGGAACGCCCTCTCGATTTTCATGGCGTATTCATGATCCTCGCACGAATAAGAATAGCCAGTCGGCGTCCGCTCATTATCAATTTTCACATTCTGATGGTAGTTTTCTATTAGGGTATCTCGTCCTTACTTACCCTGGACATCCTCTGAGAATTTCGGGTATATCATGAATCCTAGAAAAATCACAGTCTTGCTGGCAGCCCTCATGCTCTTCTCGCCGATCGTCGCCGTAGCGGTTGGAGCATTGGCCGGCGCTGCATCCGCTGCGGAAGGTGGCAATTTCCAATATTCATTCATCAATGACGGTACGGCGGTCGAGATCACCAGTTTCAACGGCACAGGAGTGAGCGTGGTCATTCCCAGCGTCATAGACGGCAAGCCTGTCACGTCGATCGGGGAGCGAGCGTTCTGCAATTGCACCGGGTTGACCACAGTGACCATTCCCAACAGCATAATTATTATTGGGGCGTGGGCGTTCCAAAACTGCTATTCCTTGACATCGATGACGATACCCAACAGCGTCTCGAGCATAGGGACCGGTGCGTTCTACGGTGTAGGCCTTCGCTCGGTCATCATCCCCAACAGCGTGACGCTCATCGCGGACGACCTGTTCTTCGGCTGCTATTCCCTGACCTCGGTGACCATACCGGTCAGCATCACCAGCATTGGAAGCTATTCCTTCGGGAACTGCTACCAGCTGAATAATGTCGTCATCCCCAAAAGCGTCACTAGCATCGGTATCGGGGCATTCTACAACTGCGGCCTGAAAACGGTTGCCATCCCAGAGAGCATCAGCACGGTCGAGGACCGATGTTTTCAAGGCTGTTACGCCCTGACCTCGGTTACCATACCGGTCAGCGTCACCAGCATTGGAAGCTATGCCTTCAACAACTGCTACGCCCTGTCTTCCGTCACGATCCCCAGCAACATATCGAGCCTGGGAGATTATCTGTTCGGCAACTGTTACAACCTGATATCGGTGACCGTCACCGGAAGCGTCTCGAGCATAGGGACCGGTGCGTTCAATAACTGTTACGATCTGGAGTCTATCACTTTTTACGGCAACGCACCCTTGATGGGGGGCGGTTGGAAGACAGGTTGCAGCGGCAATCTCACCGTCGGCTATTATCAGGGGGCGACAGGGTTCACAGGCTCATCGTGGAGTGGAGTGACGGTCCGTCTCATGACCTCCCCTAATGCCCCAATGAACCTTACTGCGGTGCCCGGAGACGGCAGCGTGAGATTATCCTGGAATGCTCCGAGCGGCTCCATCGGCGCCTCGGGTGTGAAATACCTTGTGTATCGGAACGACACCTACGTCGAGAGGGTAGCAAGCAACTCTGTCACGATCAGTGGCCTGAAGAATGGATTGTCATACAATTTCACTATCGTCGTCCCCAACACGAGGGGGAACTTGCTAAATTCGTCCTCCGTCTCTATCAGATTGCCCCCAGTGGGGGCGGCGGTAGCTGGAACGGCCTACGATATCAATGGAAACACGATCGCGAACGCAACGGTCACCCTCGGAATCTACACGGCCGTCACGACGAGTGAATATGGGTTCTTCATGATCGAGGAGGTCTTTTCGGGCAATTATAGTCTCACCATCACCAAGGATGGTTATTCAGACGCCATGCAGAATGTGACGGTCACGTCCGGTCAGAACTTGAATATTGGATCTATCGTCCTGCAGGCCGCCGACTCTACCACCAGCAGTGGATCGGATTCCGGGGACATGACTTTGATAATCGTGGCCGTAATAGTTGCGGCCATTGTCGCGTTGTATTTCTTGTTCTTCCGCAAGCCAAAGGCGAGTGGTCGCCGTAAGAAGTAGGTTGACCTCCTCCTATCTCCTATCGGCCAGTTTTTATTCATCGTAATATCGTCGAATTGACAGCTTAAAAGAGCCATAGACAAATTACAAAGAGGGATACCAGAATGGTCAGCTGCACCCTCGATAATCGTATCAAATCCAAATCAGTGCCGACATAGTCGATAGAGCGGCAGTCGCAACGATGGTTCGAAGCCCAGTTTTATCGCCAGATTGTAAGAATTCAAATTCTCAAATCTACAGGACCATACTGGCGTATACGATTTTTTAATGCAATGATCTATAAATGCGGTGCAAGCCATTCTGGCCAACCCCAGACCCCTGTATTTTTCTATCGTCTCTATACCAATTTCCTTTTTGTTATCATGAGCGAACGCTGAAAAAGCAGTAGAAACAGGTTCATTGTCAATGACGACACTAAATCCAACCCCGTTTTCAACAAATTCTTCCATGTTATTCCAGAATGCTGATGGAACGACCATGCCGTGCACCCTTTCAGCGGACCGATGGTCCAAACGGGAAATTTGAACTTCTGGATGTCTTACAAATTCTTTAAAAATACGGAATTTCTCAACGTTAAAATGAAAATTCACGCGTCGATACATTTCGATGAGATCCATGCGGGTATTCGAAATATGTTCAGAATCCGCAATTCTTGATGAGAGTTTCGTAATGATCCTTTTATTCCAAACATCAGGGTATACCTGCATCCATTCATTATTGCATCTTTGTTTTCTTTCATCAAGCAGGTAAGGAAAGAGCCAGCTTTCGAATTCTGAATTCTCAGCATCTCCAATGAGTAAGGACATGCCATAAGGATGGAGGATATACGCATTGTGCGGATCTCTGGTATCATCAACAAAAATTGAACCAATCACATGCTCTTCGACAACAGATCTTGCGAATAGACAATTGAAAGGCACATCCTTTAGAAGTTGCCCAATTTTCTGATATTCCTCTCGGGGTAATACCTGCATCAGCAATCTCACCTAATTTTCGAACGAGGCTTCGCTTTTTTCCTAATAGAATCCCATGCTATAAATTCATAGCATTACAACAATTCGAATTGATCTGGCTAAAAAAATGATGAAGACTAGTTCCAAAGCTAATAAACGGTTAGTGTTGATTGCCATTTTGGATAAATGCCCCAACCCCATCCATCAATCGTCGGATTAGATTTCTATATTGGACCTAGCCAGGGAATTAACAGGACCTGCTTTGTCATCCTGTGCCTTCTGAAGTAACTGCCACCGTTACGACTGTAACAAGGTTGAAATCACTTTTTCTTACCATGCCTCCCGCACTTTTATATCGGTATAAGGGCTTGGACCATTCTAATCTGATCATCGCGCTAAATTAGCTCTTTCATAATATATGACGTGAAGATATGATGGCCCAGGAGATTTGGGATAGATACCGACGGGGGAACCCTCGAGCAGAGTCCTACGATGCTTGGATGTTTTGTGGTGGCGGTGAAGCCGCAAATGAATTGGCCGACCTTGTCACAAAAGGGGTCAAAACCGCAACCGCTTCGGTTTATCAGATATATCAAATTGAAAATGCTCCAATTCCATCAGTGGGTGACTTGAATATCATTTTAAGGGCGGACGGTGTGGCTGTCTGCATCATAAGGATCACCGAGGTTGTTGTCTCTAGGTTCTGCGATGTGACTGCGGAACATGCGTATAATGAAGGCGAGGGGGACCGCTCGCTTGAACAATGGAAACGGGTCCATAAAGAATTCTTCACGAAAGAATTGGAAGAACACGGTCTGCTTTTTGATGAGACCGTGCCTGTTGTCTGTGAAACCTTTGCAGTAGAGTTCATGTGACCACGATCGGCAGCACTCCCTTCCGTTCTCTTGCCAGTTGAAATTGCCGAGATTTCACACAAAGATTTAGAATCGAAATGGGATGTGACCGCCATGAGCAACAAGAAACTGAACGATAATTGCATATTGTTCGTTGACCAGGTCCTGAATGCCGACGAGCATGACCGGACAAGAGAAGAAAAAAGGACCATTATTCCGGAAATGATGGAGAAGGAAGGTCGATTCAGAACCCCTTGCTGCGAGTATTTTGTAAGTTATATTGAAAATTTCAAGGAAGTCTATGATGGGCACATCGGAATCGGGTTTTCTGCAGGTGAAGATGACTATTTTGAAGACTTTACCAACTGCCCGTTTTGTGGAGCCTCCATCACTTACGCGATCGGAAAGACATACAAGATGGTACCAGGGAAAACCATCGGGAGCTGGGTAAAGCTAGAAGTAAACGAGGATCTGAGACCATGACCCAAACCATGGTGCTCAGAATCGTGTGATCTCCATACCTCCGCTGTCACTATCTCTGTTGTCCAACGACCGGTCTTGTGTGGCAACATATTTTCGTCTTCCCAGTTGCATGGCTTGGGTGCCTTACTAGGCTACAATAGCCCCATCACCTCTGAACGCCCCTGAATATTCTTGACCAAGTCGGTCTCGAAGAAATTGAAGTAGATGAACGAAGCCATCGTGGATTGGATGATCAGCCTAATGGGATAAATGGCGTAAGTTACGAGCAGAACCGCCCCCATCTACGCGACCGCTGTCCAGATGATCAGCACTGGTCCCAAGTGCAAGAAGCGTCTCGAGGATCCCCGTATCGGCTCTTTGTATAGGTTGAAATCCTTCCCCGTGCCCTTCACCCGGGCTCTCATCACCTCCATGTGGATCCAGAGTAGAATGGGGAAGCTCAAATTATCGAATGGGGGAATCGATTTGGAAACCCCAATCAAGGATGAGCGTAACGTAGACCAGATGGGATGTGATGAATTCGAGGGCGGCGATCAGGAGGCGCTACCAAAGACTATACCAAGATCGTCCCATTCCGGATCTTGCCATGTCCGCGCTTCGACCATAAGACCAACAGGCCTTGGATGGGCCAGGGGCTCTCACCACTCCAAAGGAGTCGGAGAGGGCCAACACAACCCCACCCTAAAGCCTCAGGAAGGCTTCGCTCGATCAGCATAATGCACAGAACGGCCAGAACCAGGCAGATATGTCCAGTCTTCCGAATCTTATCCTCGTCATCCTTCTTTCCCGGCAATGGATGCGATGTGGTTCTTCATTCTATTCACGAGCGGTCAATGAAAAACCACTTGACGACCTCACAGCGGAGATCGGAGGAACGGCTTCTTGAATATCTACCATAGAATCACCGTTCTAAGGATGCGATAATTGACTTGTGACCGCATAACTATTTCATCCTAGTATCTGCTTTCATACAGGATCACTATGGCAAAACTGAAGAAGAAAAAGGATGCGGACAAGGTACCAGAGAACAAGAACAGGTCGGATTCCAAAGGGTCGAAGCCCTCGTCCATCGTAACTCCACCGGAGAAAACATCAAAGAAGAAGAAGTAACTGGAATGAATGCAACCGGTGATATTTCCCAGATTTGGGACCTTTCACCGGATTGTGATTTTTCATGCCCTCCCAGAGGGATCTATTTTGTCAATGATCCAATGAATGATAGTTATCGTTCAACATGGATAAAAAAGAAACCCCTATTAAGGGGTCTAAAGTAGCTTCTTACCCGAATCAGGTCCGCTCTTACAGTTGTAAACCTCGGAGATCTTGAACTCCAACAAAGCTTTGCACACTAACTCCGCCTTCCGGGCTTTGACCATATCCTTCATTTTATCGAAGGCAGGGCCGCTGGTGTGCACTGTGACCTTGCACTTTATTTTTAGACATCCCTTGGTCTCCGGCCCCCAGGCATACAGACAGGCCTTCGGGTTCTCCAGGAGGTTCTTGAGGGTCTGGTTCATGAATTGATTGCCGATCCAGATCGTTTCGGGATCGATAAGGAACACCGAACCAACCGGAACCACGTTCGGATCTCCATCCCTCGATGCCGTTGCCAGAGGGAAATACTTCGCCGCTTTGAAAATCTCCGTCATCTCCGTCGTTAGCGCAACCATGGTTAATCGAATGGACGTTCGAATATATATTCGCAAAAGTGTCTCGTGATCCGTACCGTCACAAAAGTTTATGGTTTTGGAGCAAATATTAACATACAAAATATTCGAATTGAAATAGGCGACCGAATCGAAAGAGGGATCTCAATGACAGAAGCCGGTTCAGGAAAGGGCTCAGAGGGCTGGAAGATATTCTTTAGAAATCACTGGAAATTGTTCTTACTGTCTGTATTAGGAGCCATTGTGGCGGGGATAGGTGCGATCCTTGTCTTTTTATGGTTCGTTGGTAATGCTCAATTAACCGGCCTGATACCTGTGACTCTAGGCCTATGGACAATGGGGAACTTGGTCTCGTTCTTCTTGAACCTGATCTTTTGGGAAGCGCTCTTGATCGGGATTCCGGTGATCTTAGTAGTTGTGGCAGTTTGGCTGTGGTGGAGGAAATTGCCCGATGAGGAAAAGAAAGAATATCGTTTCTTTGGCAATCGCTCGCGGGCGACAAGCGGAGGAAACGCAATGTCGATATTGATTTTCATCGCTTTCTGCCTAAAGATCTACATTGATGGGAACTGGAATGTTGCTTTCGCGACCTGGACATTTGATTATCTCGTGTATTCCATGCTCTCCGTGCTGATATGGGTCCTAATCATCTTTGGAATACCCATCGCCATTGGGTTGATATGGTGGTTGACGGCTGGTAGAAATCGTAGAGGATCGATGTAACTCGATCCTTTCTAAGGGAGATCATGACTGTTTTTAGGTCATTTTCGGTCAATCCATGGTTAATGATCTACTAACCGCGACGAATCGAATGGACACGATGAAATACATCAGATCAGCGGGTCATATGTGGAGGTATGTCTGAGCGATCCGTTCAGAAAAAGGATCCCGAAGAATAGATGACCAGAAAATATTCGATCATCAAGATTCGGACCATCCACTTGACGGCTGAAAGGTTCAAATCTAGACGCCCATCTGGAGTTTAAGAACCTAGAGAGAGGGATTGTTGCCCTCAATCTAAATTCATTGAATAAGGATAACGCTTGGCCGGTTCGAACTCGCGGCACTCTTCTGGAACTACAGGTGCAACCCGAATAGTCCGAAGAAAGCCAGGATCACCAAGACGATTACGATGATGATTATCAAGCCGAGCAACCCGGTCCTTGCCTCTTTATCTCTTCTTAATGAGAATTTCATAATCATTATCAGTCAAGGCAGGACTATATCAATTCGACCCGCGCAAGATGACGGAATTTTGGTTGATTAGCAATCAACCTCGGGAACGCATGTCCCAAGATTCAACTGTTTTCAGGCGGGCTAAAGAGGATTGTGTAAAGCAAGATCCGAGGGTCTCCCAAGATATCGGAAAACATTTTCAGGTGAACCTATTGAGATGGAGCAGGATCATATCATTATAGTCTCGGGCCTAATTCGGACATTATATCTCTGGTGGCTTCTCTCTTCCGAGATAAATCGACAGCCGTTTGCGGTCAAAAAATTGGCAGAAGGGATGAGCTTTGCCTGGCACCTTCAAGCACTGCCCATTGCAACCTAGTTTCCCTATCGATGGGGCAATCTTTCTTACCCTCCGGGTAAAGTTTCAGAGCCTCTCGAGGATCTGCTTCCTCTTCTCAGCGTACTCCTGCTGGGTTACCATTCCCTTCTGCCTGAGATCATCCAGTTCCCTCAATCGATCCGATGTGCCGATGGTTGCCGGTTGAGTTGCCGGCTGATTGATGACCATTACTGGCGTCGCTGCCGGGTTCACGACCGCGCTGGCGATCTTGTTGACTTCGAAAGGTCTTCCGACATTCTCCCAGTTCACAGCACCACCGCTCAACAATTTTATGCCAGGGGACTCATAATCGATCCCGCCCTTCTCACCGGCCGTTGCGAAATAGATATCGCCATAGCCCAGAATTCTTTCATACCATGGCTGGATCACTGTCACATTCTGGATCTTATCTAGGCCGATATCAGCGTAGCGCAGGGTGAAGATGCCATAACGGGTAATGATACGACGATCCGTGATGACGAACATCACTCTGCTCAGATAGATGTAGTTGATGAACACGGCTATCAGCGCGAAAACGATCGGTACGAGGTACCAATACAGGCCTATTCCGCCCCCAGCTATCACCGCAATCGCAGCAATGGCGACACCGGTGAGACCCGCCAGATTTCCGAAGCGTCGTTCGACGAGCATCATCAGGATACAAGCTACTACAGCAACGGCAACCCACAGGAGATTTCCTTTATCTCCATCGTAGGCGTACATATACATGAAATAGACCAATGACAGAATTGTTAGCAGCAGCCCCCTTCCCAGTATGACGATTGCCGCCGGCTTGCCTTGCCATTTGACGCTTTCCCCACTGACCAAGTATTCCGACGGGGGCGATCCGCTGGTAAAAACTGAAGCCGCCGATTCTGACTTTAATTTCATCCTCTTCCTCCTAGGGACCATCTTTAGGAACCGGTGGCCCAATGCCCCAGTCCTTGCTGATGGTGTGATGATTCTAACGAACTCATGATTATAAGATGATTCGCGAAGTGCCGTCCAGTGCGTTCAGGGACTCCTCATCATTGCTCGACCAAGAAATCCGCACTCATTCCGCGCTCGATCATAAAATTCAGCCAGCACTTGCCCTCTTCGACCGAATCCTTGCGCCGAAGACGCTTATTAACAAGGCGATCGCGACAATCACTGCGCCAGCGAGGACAAGGGTCGCGATGGTCTGGTTCGAGCTTTGGCTGACATAAATGCCTACGAATGCCCATATGATAACGAGCTCATAGGCCACGTCCCTTCTAGTGACGGCTACCGTGATTGCGATGATTAGAGCGATTAGGATTATCAGGACAGCCCATGTCTCTGGGCTTATTCCGAACCCATCCCATTTCAGCGACACTAGCGTGGATGACACGTTCGCTATGGTGGCGATGGTTATCCATCCAAGGTACACGCTGAATGGCAGATGGACCGCCAACCTTATGGTCCGTTCCACCTTCGCCCTCCCTATGTCCAGGCGAGTGTAGATCAAGATCAGCGTTGCCAAGAGCAGTATCATGATAATAACGGACAGGGTGAGATATTCGAACTGCCAGGCGAATAGCCACAATATGTTCAGTGCACTACTTGCGACAAACAACCAGCCGATCTGGTTTTGGAACGATCTTTCCGGTCCTCGATAAATGGCCTGATAGATCGCGTACACTCCCAGAAGGGCATAGATGACGCCCCAGATTGCGAATACGTATCCTGCTGGAGTGATAAGCGTCGGGTTGGCATCAGAAATAACTGCGGTGTTCTTTCCTCCTAAGAGGGTTGTGCTTCCAGCCAGTCCGTTAACTATGACCATCAGAACGAAGGCTACTATATTCAACCATCTCAGTGTCCTGGCGCTTTCGTTTGCCATCTATATCCTATATTCATTCTTGATTCACAGTATATAAATACATTCCTGATGTCGTTTTTCCTATTTGGCAAGCCATTATCTAATATTCGGAAATACTGGGTGGCTAGGAGGGACGCCCGTGGCAGACGCATGCCTGGAGACGCCCTACCAGCATGGTCAATATTCAGCCTCCACTCATTTGTCTAGAAGCCTGCTTCCAAAGGCCGCTGTTCGTAACTGTAATTGATCATCCATTGGACACCGTATTTGTCCGTGAATGATGCATATAACGCACCCCAGAACATCTTCTGGAGGGGCATTTCGATCTTGCCTCCGCTTGATAGGTCCTTGAAAATACGCTCTGCTTCCTCTTCGCTCTCCGCCACGATTGAAAGATAGGCGTTGTTGCCGAAGGTCAATCTCTGGCCATGAGATTCCAGGGCGTCGCTACCCATAATATTGACATCTTTGCCCACAGACAGGGCAATGTGCATTATCTTGTCCTCGTCCTTGACGTCGACCTTCATTGCACCAGGCATTTCAGGCATGTCCTTGAACCGCTGCAGCGCGGCGAACTCACCACCGAACACTGACTTGTAGAAATTGAACACTTCTTCCGTATTGCCTTGGAAATTGAGGTATGCGCTAATGGCTTTCATGGGCCGGTTTTGCGAGCGCACCCTACTTAAGAATGATGGTCTGGTGAGAAATGGCTACCCTCACTATTTTGCCGATATCAGATCGGCTTGTACCTCAACTGGACGACCCCGTTCTTGTACACCTTCCCTTCTATGAGCTCCAAATCCATCTGTCTGACATTACTGAAGAAGCTCTTACCGGCTCCGAGAACTACTGGGACCACCATCAATTGGTATTCGTCGATCATTCCCAGATCTGTCAGCTGTCGAACAATGGTGCCGCTGCCGATTATGGCAATGTCCTTTCCTTTCTGCCTCTTGAGCTTAGTGATGCTCTCTTTGGTGATCTCTTTCAAGAGCGAGACGTTCTTCCAATTCGGCCCCTCCTCCACGCTCTCAAGCTTCCTAGAAAAGACGATCTTTTCGTCATTGTTCATGACCTTGGCCATTTCCGGATCGTTCCGCATCGCTTCTGGGGTCGGCCAATAGCCCTTCATCAAATCATAGGTGGTGCGTCCAAAGAGAACCGTCCCCCCCGATTTTGCCTGCTCATGGGTTTCTTTGTCGAATAGTATGTCTTTCTTGATCGACTTGAACCAATCTATCTCTCCCATCGGTCCGGCAAAGAATCCGTCAAGTGTGACGTAGTTGAAGACTGATATTTTTCTCATGAGAATATCATTCAAGCAGCCTGATTAAATCCCTTTGCACGAGTTCACATGAGCACCACCATGGCCTCTTGCCTTTCGGGGCTCGGTGTCATATGCTGATCATGAAGAATATCGATTTCAGTCATTGTTTCGGATCCAGGAATGATAACCCTGCCGGTCTCATACTGAATAAGGAGCATAACGGAGACAAGTCCCATGTCGATTTCGTTGTTAAGCCAGAGTATGAGGGATATCCTGGTTTGATGCATCGAGAGTCACTTTTACCATCCTCGATGAGGTAATGTTCCATGCCATCGCAAGGAAGGGGGTTGTGGCGTTCATCGCGGAGATGACAGTTGATTATCGAAGCCCGGCATTGGTCGGCGACCTTCTCGTGTGCGAGGCAGAGGTCGTTAAGCACGACGGAAAGAAGATCGATGTCCTGGCGACCATGGTCAATGGCAATACAAATGTTACCGTCGCAGAGGACGGGGACTGTTCGTTGAGGTCGATCTTGAGAGATTGCTCGTCGAAAATGATCTCAGGAGGGTCTAGTTTTGTTCCACTATAGTCAGTCAGGAAAAAATCGATTCTGGGATGCTTATGGCGAGCCATTCACCGTTCAAGGTATTTCCTGAAAGATTCGGCCGTCACTGTACAAAAAGCGGAAGCCGCTCACGAACCGTTCTCCGCAGAATCGAGCATGCATCTTTTTGGCGAGCCTATCTATTATTATTTCAACCTGATCAGCTAGCCATCGGGAAGGGCTCCGGTATATAGAAATATTGAACCAAACCGCCATTCAAGTGCGGCGAAATCACTTGCCTAAAATGCATTGGATTAGTGATTTGGAGGAGTATAGGCCGTTAACCCACAGCCCATATGATGCCTGCTAGTGGAAAAGCCATAAATCGCCTCCAGTAATGCTTTATATTCAATGATTCCCATAAGGTTCTAAGGATGGTCCTTGAGAATCATGGATCATCTCTAGAGGGGGGAACGCCTTTGGAGCCTCAGTCTTTGTCAATGGGGGAGAACCAGAATATCCATACATTTCCCTTTTTGACGATTGCGATCCGAAGGTCTTCCAGTTTGGAAGATATTAGGAGGGAAAAATATGTCGAACGTTGAATCAAACGTGCATGTAAAAGTGGCAATGGCCGATGTGTTAGGTCTATTGGCGATCACCATGTTCACCATGGCGGTCGCTGTTTTCGCATTGGGAAGCGATGGAACACTAGCCATGGTTGGCGCGATCGGTCAGTTTGTGGGAATAGCGACCTTGCTCGCGGCGGTCTTCGCCTATATGAACGAGAACCTGTTGGGAACCGCAATATTCGGACCACTGGCTGTGTTCTTCTTCACGATCCCGGTACTTAGTGGAGTCGCCGCAGCCGTGCTCTGCATGGTCATTGGCATAATCATCCTGATCGACGCCATTGTAGCATTCGCTCAGCCGGTCAAGATACTCCCGATCCTGTTGCTCATAGCTGCAGTCGCGTTCTTCGTGACCGCAATGTGGTACAACGGATCCGCAGACATGAAGCAGGCCGTGGGCATACTGTGGTTGATCTATTCGCTGCTCTCATTCTACATGGCTGCCGCAATCATGATCCTGGTTATGAAGGGCAAGGCAATCCTGCCCCTCCTGATCAAGGCGTGATCAAGAAAGAATCGTAGAACAAACCATTTCACAAACGAGGCCGTATAGGCCTCCCTTCATTCTTTTTAATATCCACTTTTGATTCGTATCGATTTTTTCAAGTTCCAGATGCTTCAGAAACTCGGCCGTTCTTTCGTTCTTGGTCGTTCCTTTCTCTGAACGGGTTCATGCTTGAAGGAACATCAGCGAGTTCGAATCGTCTAACCAAGAAAAGATATTTTCTAGGGACACCCAGCCGATCTATGGGCTGGATCTTCCCGAAAATGGTCAGGTCTTTTATTGCCACCCAGTGGTCTTATGCTCTTGCATTGATTGAGTTGTTTTCCTCAAATCACTATGATTAAATTTCAAGGTCTGGGCATAAGCCCTCTAATAGAATATTCAGGAGCCAGATAAAGAGGCACCGCCCGAAATTGTTGAACCGATTTAGGGAAAGTTAAGAAATCCGGCGGAACGTCAATAAAATTTATTCTAATGTGTATATTTATTATTTGCTTATTGCCGCGTTGGATTTACAAGATACGCTATTTTTAGGAATGTGGGATGAGAACGAGGTTAATGTTTCCTACACATTTTGAACGTTATACATCGAGGATTGAGAAACGAGCTCAAAATTCCTTATGGCCAGATACAGTAGAACGACCCTCAATCGATCGAAGGGCTGGTATGGTCCGGATTCAACCTATGCATCTTCTATATAGGGAATTGCTCCAGCATACGATGCATATCGTATTTGACGCTCGCTAGAGACTATACTATAGGAAGCTGATTTCTCTTTTTTTGGGCGATGTGCTAAAGCTCGTGTGTTGAGAAATCCCCAATATGATGTGGCAGTTGGGACAAGAATACATTGTTGTACAGACATCCATATCTTTCATAGACGTAAGAGAAACCCTTGCAGTTTCCCCATTATCAATTTTTTCTCTAATTATATCCTCGCCGCTCACTTCGTTCTTACAGTTGGGGCATAGAGCCAAATTCCTCACCCAGCCTCATATGTTTTCTTAGTTAATAAGGGATAGGAAATCGTTTCGTTCCTCGATCAGAGTTCTTCTGAGTAGGGAAGGAATCGGTCGTTATCCTGTCTGCTGGAGAGGGCAATCTAGAGAAGGTAGAAGACCACTTTCTATTATGGACTTGGGAGCAATATATGAAAAAGTATGCACCTGGGGAATGAATTTGAAGGCAATGAAAATTCGATATTAGTCCCTACCAGACATGAATTGTTAAATATTGACATAGGGAATTGAACATGGAATGGACGAAAAAACTGGATGTGGGTGTTTTGACAGAATAGTATGAGAAGTTTCTTGGGTTGCTAACCGCCGAGGATAAGGAGGGGCGGTCAAATATGCGCTCGATCTCCTGGAGCGCGGCGAGCTGGACATAACCAATCTATACGAAGGCATCCTGGCACCCTCATTGAAGAATATGTCCTGACATTTGAGCGAGAAGCATTGGTGCATCTGGAGAGAGCACATGCGGACGTCGGTCGTCCACACCATAATCGAATTCCACCTTCCCTATATCACAATAAAAAAAAGGACCGATACCATTGGAAGGGGAAGGCGGCGATCAACCTCTCACTGAGGGAAGTGGTGCCTTCCGTTGAGCTTAGAAGTGGTTCTCCCACAACAACACCAAATGGGAAGGGTTTCGCAAAAGATACTGGGAGGAGCTGAACGATAATTTCCCCGCCGTCCAGAAGATAAGGGAAATGGCATCCCGAGGGGATTTCATCTTGATCTTCTCTGCGCGGGATGTCGAGCATAACAGCGCCGTGATCCTCAGGGTGCATCTGTCGGGGTCTATGAATTATGTCCAAGAAGGCAGACTTCAGTTCGAATCCGAAGATTCCAAATAGAATAATAGTAGATTATTATACCATTTCCAAATTTTTTATGCTGACTGTTATACTGATGTTTTATGAGAAGGCTTTGACGCTAAACTCCAACCAGTAAAATAGATTTCAATCATTATATAGTATTGTAGTAAATATTATAGGTGGGGCAGTCCATATACCCAGTTGCTAAGACGAAGGTGTTGAACTGACTCCCACCACCTACCATATTCCCGACGAAGTATTCAAATTTTCAGGGCAGACCTGCCTTGAAACTTGGTCCCTCAGGGACCAAGTGAACCTGACCGCCTATGCCTTCTATTCGAACTGGCTAGTACAAGAGCTGCATCTGACGATGCAGCGCATCCGCGACCTCGCGGATGCGTTCCCTTTCTACCAAAGAAGGAAGGACACTGGCCGGCCGCCAGTGTCCGAAAGGGACCTGATGGTCTGCTTCCTGGTCCGTCAGGTCTTCAATGCCACGTTCAGGCAGACCCAGGGTCTGCTAACCCATCTCGCAGACTTCTTCGAGATTCGAGATGTTCCGGATCACACCGTCATGAGCAAGTATAATCGCAGCCAACGTTGGCTGCGCATCTGGCAGCGGTTCCATGACTTTGTCATGGCGATGCTGCCGAAACGTCGAATCGTCGTAGCTACCGATGCCACTGGCTTCAGCGGAAGGAAGAGGCCGTGGCGTGAGTGGCCTCATGCCGCCAAGGCCAACCAGGACTGGGTCAAGATGCACACCGCCATCGAGACCGACACCTTCTACATCCTTAGCTACCGGCTGACCGAGTCGAACGTCCATGACAGCCAGATGTTCGGGCAGGTGTGGGAACACCTGCCTTCGAACGTGGAACCGATGATGAGCTTGGCTGATTCTGCCTATCATGGCAACACGATCCTCGAGACTGCCTTGTCCCATGGAGCCTGGCCGCTCCACGGGATCAAGAAGAACGCCGTTTATCGGCGAAGCCCGATAAACGCTTACCAACGCATGGTCCAGTTCATTTTCAAGTTCCCAAAGACCTATTCAGCATTTTATGGCAAACGCAACCATGCTGAAGCGGCCTTCAGCATGCTCGGTAACCGATTCGGTTACCGACTTCGATCTCGTTCCAATATCGGTCGAAAGAACGAGGTCCAGACCAAGGTCGTTTGTCATAATATTCGGATGCTGGCCTGGAACTCCCTCAAAATATCAAATGGAGTTTAGCGTCAAAGCCATGAGAAGAAAAAGTCAGAAGTTCTTTCATACTCAGTTCCGAACGGTGATTCCCATCTCTCGCATGGGCGTCCATTTCCACATCTTCCCCGAGGCATCTGGATGCCTCTGAGATCCATGCCAGCGAAAGGGGTTTCGGTAAGAATACCGGCATGGGCTTATTCTCCTCACGCAAGGTCCTGTCAATCACCAGGATGACAATAGATGAGCAAGGCGTTCCCGGCCAAGGGGCCAAGTTCGCGATCATGGTATCAGGCAATCCACGACCCCTGACCGATTAATGGTCACACATGGATGATCCCACAATTCTCGGCCTAGGTGTTATTGGGGGAATCTTCCAGATGGGTTGTGTTCAAGCAGAGGCCAATTACTGATACCCAGGATGGATTCCGAACCCACTTGACCAAGAGTTGCCATGATTCCCTCGTGGAGCAGGCCTATCTAGTTCAAATCCTCATACTCAAGGCGATTCGGTTGATTGAATGAGGATGAGAGCCCTCGCAGCTGCCTTGGCCTCTGCCCCCTTCTTCGTTCTTCCTTCACCAGTCACCGCCTCCCCGTTGACAGTCGTCTTGTGGCAAAAGATTGTTTCACCATCTTCGGTGCGGTCTGACCACGAATGAACCACATCCTGCCTCCTTTCTCGGTCGACCAATTCTTTCAGTTCTGTAATTGGGCCTCTGCCGTTCATCGAATAGGATATTTGATGATCCACAAGTACGAAAATGTCAATGAACCGGGCCGCTGCATCATAGCCTTCATGTTTGTAGAGCGTTCCGACGATGGCCTCGAAGGCTGTGGACACCATCTTGTCGGTCACCTTGCTCTCTCCATTGATCTGTTTCTTGTTGAGCAATACCCCGAGGCCACCTTCCCTGCCTGCCTGGACCAGCACCGGATTGCTCCTGAGGTAGTTGCTCATCAGGGACATCTTGGCGGGTGAATGCTCGGGGTATCTGTCATAGACCGCTTCGGCAATCCGCAGGTTCAGAACCGCGTTGCCCAGGAACTCAAGCCTTTCATTGTTGCGGCTGCCGACAGACTTCGGGGTCAGAGCAACTTCCAACAACTCTTCCATGTTCTCTGTCCTCATCAGTCTCCGGACAGTCCCCTCGATGGTTTCCATTTCTCATCATCTCTCAAATCCTGGATATGGTCGGCGTTCATTAATGATGCGTAAGAGAAAGCACATGGATGGGGGGAGGTAAGAACACACGGAACAACAATCCGATCTGAGTTCGACGGGTCACTACCCAGTCCCTATCCCATCTTCCTCCGTTCCGTGATCTCTCCTCCACCATAAATGTAAAGTCTGGGCCTCCCGCCTTGAAGCACAACGTAGGTGTTGTGTCGTGCATCTTCCTTGACCCATGAGCCGGTGTTGACCAGCTTTTCGCCATGTGAAATGAACGGATCGTGCGTATGGCCAAATATCAGAATCCGGCCAGGCCTTTCTTTGACCTCGGCGAGTGCAAGCTTCTCGATACCCTTGATCCGGTTCTTGAGCCTGATCTCCGGTCTGTCCTCGATGTTCCCGGTGGTTATCTTGAGGTTTCCCCCCTCCCCCCTTTCCGTGATCACTGAATACTGTAGGTCGCTCATCTTTCTCGCCAGATATGCCCACATATCATCCTTTGGAACACCGTCGGAATCGGACATTACATGGCATAGTATCTCCAGGATCGGCCGGATGAACTTGGTCTCGCTCCCATACTCGAACTCATAGCCATGCATGAACCGGTAGGTGTGGTTCCCATCGACAAGTTCCAGCGTCTCAAGGAACTCGAAAGGGTAATTGTAGTGGGGCGCCCGGTTCTTGAGCTTGAGCAAATGGTAGTCATGATTGCCCGCCACCCAGTGGACGTTGATCTTCTTCATTAGGTCCTTGAGTATGCTCACCGTGTCCATGTTCTCCAGGAACACCCCTGCGGCGTCTCTGTGCCACATTTCGACTATGTCGCCCAACAGCACAAGTTCGGTCACATCATCATCCTCGAGGAGGGAATTGAGAAATGAGTTGAACGACTCCTTTTCGCTACTTGCACTACCTAGGTGGACATCGGAGACGACCACGACCTTCACGGAATCACCGTGAAATGGAGTCTAACTCGGAATATATAAACCCGGTGAATCCAGGTCATTGAATCGGATTGTTTTCCATGGACCATAAGGGCCCTGGTCGACAATCCCATAAATGTCGGATGACCAATATGGTGTTCAGGGCTTCATCGATTATGAGCGGAAATGACAGGATCAAATTGAGCAAGGAGGAGAGGCAGGAGATGGTCTCCTTGGTCAAGAAATTCTTCAAGCAGGAAAGGGGAGAGGAGATCGGGGATCTAGCTTCTGGTCTGATACTGGATTTCGTTATCGAGAAGTTGGCACCGGAGTTCTATAATCAAGGTGTGATGGACTCCTGCAAATACATGGGTGACAGGGTAGAAGACCTAATGGCCATCCAGATCATCCGGCATAAGTAATGTGCCCGGCGATCACCCTCCGTTCCCATTCCTATGATTGGACAGTAGCAGGCGACCTGCCGATGCACCCGCCCCATGTCGTTCGGATTTTGGGAAATCTCGATATTCACCCCCGAGTGAACTCCTTCCGTTCCTTGATCTCATCTCCTCCGAAGAGATAGAGCCTTGGCCTGCCCTCTTGGAGAACGATATATGTATTGCCATGCGGGGAATTCTTGACCCAAGAACCGGTATTGACCAGGTTCTCCTGACGGCTGATGAAAGGATGGTGCGTGTGGCCAAATATCAGCACCTGGCCCGGTTCATCATCGACCTCGGCATGGGCCGCTCTCTCGATGCCCCCTACCCTGTCCTTAAGCCTTTCTTCAGGGCTGTCTCCGATGCTCTGTGCCATTATCTTGAGGTTGCCTTCTTCGTGTCCCGTGAAGATGGAGTATTGGATATCGCTAAACTTATGTGCCAGACTCGCCCAGATATCATTCTTGGGCTTGCCGCCGGAATCTGACATCACATGGCAGAGCATCTCCATGATCGGCCTGATAAACCCGACCTCGTTCCCATATTCGAATTCATAGCCATGCATGAACCGGTAGGTGTGGTCGCCATCGACAAGCTCCAGCTTTTCCTTGAACTTGAATGGGTAGTTGATGTGCGGTGCCCGGTTCTTCAATTTCAGGAGGTGATAGTCATGGTTGCCGGCCACCCAATGCACCTCGATCTTGTTCTGGAGGCCTTTGAGGATCTCTATCGTTTCCATGTTCTCCAGGAATATGCCAGAGGCATCCCTGTGCCACATTTCCAATATATCTCCCAGCAGTACTAGATCCGTCAATTCCTCGTCGTCGCTTAGCGATCTGAGAAATTCATTGAAAGATTTCCCTTCACTAAATGGACTTCCCAGGTGGACGTCGGAGACTGCTATGACCTTAATAATATCACCGATGATAGAGTCCAGCCCGATTTATTTAAATTCAGTGAGGTATAATGGACGAACGCGTACATTCATACCACCTGTTGTTTACAGGAATAATTTAAGGCCTATCGCGCATTACAATCTTGCCTGCAATTTAATCGGGACATATCGATATTGGGATGGGATGATGGGACTGAAGTCGATAGTTCGTATGATATCCTTCTGGACAGCCTTGGGGTTGATTCTGGGAGCGTTCTTGATCCTCGTCTCCGGTTCGTCTGTCGCGGATGACCTTGGCGATTTTGATTACCAGCTTATCGACAGCGGAGCTCATGTCGAGATCGCTGGATACCACGGACTCAGCCGTGACGTCGATATTCCAGCATTCATCGATGGGTTGCCGGTGACGTCCATCGGTGAAAGTGCTTTTGACGGAAGGGTCCTGACTCTGAATTTGACCTCCGTCAAGATACCCGCTACAGTCACCAATATCGGGGATTCCGCGTTCTATTCGAACGGGGCCCTTATCTCCATGACCATTCCACAAAATGTCACCTCTATTGGGCCGAATGTGTTCTTCAACTGCAGCGCCATGACCAGTATCATATTCGAAGGGAACTCACCGTCGGTCGGTCCGAACTGGATATCAAATCACAATATCAGCATGACCATATACTTCTACGATGAGGCATCGGGATTCTCAACTCCGACCTGGCAAGAAGTGAGTTGCATCCGCCTTTGCCGGCTCGTGATGGATACCAACATAGGCTCCACTTCTCCAGCCAACGGCAGTTCATGGGCCGGTTCCTCTGTAACGATCACAGCCATTCCTCCCGAGGCCGCGGAGGGTGAACGGTACATCTTCGAGGGATGGGTCGGATCAGGGAACGGAAGCTATTCCGGAAGCAACAACCCAGCCACAGTTGAGATGAACGGTTCGATAGTCGAAACGGCGTTCTGGACCAAGCAGTATCAATTGACCATTTCCACCAACCATGGCTCCACCGATCCTGGTGCCGGGGTCTATTGGCACGATGAAGGTTCTGCCGTAATTCTGCAGGCTACCGCACCCCTGACCGTAGGGGATGAGCGTTATGTTTGGAACGGTTGGACGGGATTTGGATCCTATAGCTACACTGGTAGCAACAACATGGCATCTATCACGATGAACGGACCTATCAGAGAGATGGCATCGTGGACGCACCAGTACAAAGTTTCGTTCGCTGCTTCTCCATCAGAGGCCGGTTCGACTCAGCCATCCGATGTGCAATGGATGGAGGCAGGTCCCCTTGAGATAGGGGCGATTCCGTCCGGTAACTATGTGTTCTCTTCGTGGACCAGCGATAGCAGCTCCATAACATTTGTCGATCAGCTCGCCTCGACCTTTGCCAACATCGGCGCCTATGGCACTGTCACCGCTAATTTTATTTCGAACAACGTCGAGGTGACGATCACCTCCAACACTGCCGGGACTGGATACGTTCTAGTGGACGGGAACGCCACAATCATACCTTGGACCTTTAACTGGGTGAGGGGGTCCAGTCATTCCCTCGCTGCGGCCACCGATGTAACGGTCGGACAGGGCGATCGATATCGATTCAGCTCCTGGAGCGATGGTCAACCCCAGAACCACTCATTCGTCGTTCCTACATTGGCGACGACGGTTTCTGCCAGCTTCTTGCATCAGTATCAGCTCACCATGGCCTCCAATTTCGGCAACACCACACCAACCATTGGGGTTCATTGGATCGACGCAGGATCCACGGTGACCCTGGATTCTATTGCCCCAATCTCGGTTGCAGGTGAGCGATATGTCTCCTTCGCTTGGACCGGATCGGGGCCTGGAAATTACAGCGGAGCGACCAATTCCGCTTCCGTAACGATGAACGCCCCTATCACGCAGACCGCCTCCTGGACACACCAGTTCCAGCTGACGATCTCTAGCAATTTCGGAACGGTCAGTCCATCGACCGGGACATGGTACAACGCTGGCGCCACGGTCACGCTTGCTACCGCCGCTCCCACATCCATAACAGGAGAACGATACCAGTTCTCGTCCTGGGCAGGGATAGGTGTCGGCAGCTACAGCGGAACAAACAACCCTGCAACCAACGCCGTCACGATGAACAGCCCGATAACCGAGATTGCCATATGGGTCCATCAATACAAGCTCACCATTGCCACCAACTTCGGTTCTGTCAATCCCACCGCTGCATCTTGGTACGATGTCGGTTCGGTGGTACCCATCACCGCCAACCACCCTACAACTGCGTCAGGCGAAAGATATGTCTCCCTGACCTGGACCGGACTAGGGACTGGCAGCTATACTGGAACGGATAACCCGGCCACGGTAACAGTGAACGGACCGGTCACCGAGACGGCCGAATGGACCCATCAATACCAGGTTTCATTTGCCGTAACTCCCGCCGGAGGAGGTTCCATAAACCCAACCGGCGATAATGTATGGGTTACCGCTGGGTCACTGTCGATAACTGCGACCCCGTCCGTGAACTACGCCTATTCATCATGGACCAGTAGCACAGCCGCCATTACCTTCTCTGCTATGTCGCCCTCGACCGCAGCTAGCATCAACGGTCCTGGCACGATCACTGCCCACTTCGTACTGGCCCTGGGAATAACAATAACTTCTAACCCCACCGGTTCAGGGTATGTTCTGGTGGACGGGAACGCGATAACAACGCCACAAACTTTCAATTGGGTATCTGGAACCCATACCATCCAGGCGATATCGGTCTTCGCCGGGGGAACGGACGAGCAGTTCGTCTTCAATTCATGGAGCGATGGTAAACCCCAGACCCACACATACACGGTAACGGCCCTTACTGCCACCATAACCGCCAACTTCGATCATCAGTTCCGGCTGAACATGGGCACCAACGTCGGTACCACCTCTCCGAGCGTGGAGGCGATCGATACTTGGCATAACGCCGGTTCAACGGTGACAATAAACGCCTCTGCCCCTTTGGTCGTCACATCGAACGAACGTTACTTCTGGAATGGCTGGACCGGGACCGGGATCGGAAGTTACACTGGTGCGATGAACGTGGTCGACGTGACTATGGACGAGCCGATCACCCAGATCGCCGTTTGGTCGCATCAATATCTGCTGACCCTGGCCACGGATATCGGCACCACGACGCCATCAGGCAGCATTTGGATAGACTCTGCCACACCGGTCGAGATATCAGCCATTGCTCCACCGGCCAGTCCTGGCGATCGATATGAATTCGCTGGCTGGGTCGGGACCGGCGCAGGAAGCTATTCCGGAACGGCCATAACCGTTGTCCTAGCGGCAGGGGGGCCGATCACCGAGACTCCCAGCTGGATCCTCCAGCATGTGCCCGGAGAACCTATCGGCCTGGCGGTCCTAGCAGGCGACGGAAAGGTAACACTGAACTGGACGCCACCAGCTTCCGATGGAGGTGTGGCGATTGATCACTATATTGTTTACCAGGATGGGGTGGAAGTGACGATCGTAGGTGCCCTCACGGCCACGATGTCAGGCTTAACCGATGGGGTTCAGTATAAGTTCACCGTAGCCGCGCATAATCCAGTTGGGAACGGACCGAGTTCCATGGAGATGACCGTCGCACCGTTCAAGGCGCCAAGCACCCTAACCCTGGAGATGACGTCGCCTTCGAACGGTTCGTTCATCAAGAGCAGTAGCGTAATGCTGGAATGGGCCGTGTCCGATCCAAATTCCAATGTGATCAAGATAGAAGTGAGCTTGGACGGTATGGCCTGGATCGAGACAGCAGGAACGGAAATTAGGCTGGACTCGCTCAGCGACGGACCACATACCGCATATGTCAGGGCCGCCGATGAGGCCGGATATGAGAATTCAACATCGATCACTTTCGTTGTTGATGTCACAGCGCCAGACGCGAACATAACCTCCCCATCATCGGGTGCATTTGTCAACGTCCATTCCATATTAGCCTACTGGATCACCAGCGACGTGACCTCTGGCGTGGCCCGGGTCGAACTGAGCACCGATGGGACCACCTGGGCCATTCAGTCCGGGAATGGCATTCAGCTCATCATGCCAGAAGGTTCCTGCCATGTTTACATCAAGGTGACGGACAAAGCGGGGAACACGCGGACCGTTTCGGTGGCGTTCACCGTGGACACATTGGGACCATCGATCATCTCAAATGCTCCGAACTTCAACGACGTGTCGATCAGGGCCTCGGTCGTTGTGACCTTCAGTGAAGCGATGGACATGACCGCCTCTATGATCACAGTGGACGGGATCAATGGAACGATCTCCTGGAATGGGAACGAAATCGTCTTCACGCCCGTATCGGTTCTGTTCGGTTGGACGAGCTATTTAGTCACCGTGGACGCCAGGGACCTTGCCGGGAATGCTGTATCGGACACCTGGACATTCAAAACCGACCCGGTGGGAAGCTTATCGGGGACAGTCTATGGCCATGACGGGAAGGTACTGGCAAACGCCACTGTGAACCTTAAAGGACAATTCGCCTCAGCGCAGACGGCAATGGAGCATCTGGCCCTGTCCATACCCGCCATCGCTGATGTGGTCCTGACGACCACGACAGATGCGAACGGGGTCTACACGTTCTATGATGTGGCTATCGGCAACTACACTCTGGAGGTCGCGGAGACCGGTTATGGTATCCAGAGCGTCACCGTGGCAATGACCTTGGATGCCGTGCAAAAGGGAGGTCTGATGGTCGACCATACGGTCCGGCCAGAAAGATGGAACGACAATGGATTGTTCATCTATTCGATCATCTTGTTGGTGGTAGCGGTCTTGACGCTTGGGTTCATAGTACGCCGGAGGCAGAGCCCGAACGCTGCTTGGCCGAAACCAAAAGAGATGAAGTCAAGCACCATGGTGAAAAAGAACTCCGGAGAAAAGGAATTCGGGGCTGACCCACCGCTCAAACATCTCGATCTCACCGCGGTGAAAGAGGAGACCGAGAGCAATAAGGGCCAATCCCAGTTCCAGGCAACTGCCGGTCCTGAGATCAACATCGTGGAGAATATCGAAGAGGTGAAGGCACAGGCTCAATCGGATGCCAGTCCCGAGGTCTTTATCGCGAGAACGGCTCCAGCTCAGCCTTTACCGGTCGCTGATCCACTACCGTCTGAGGTGATGAAGGCAGAGGACACAAAACCGTCGGTTCGACCCAAATATTATATTGATCCAGATGCGGCGAGAGAGGGTTGGGGCCCAACGATGATCAATGGCCGAGCCCGGTTCCCAGAAGCAGCGGGTCCCGAGCTCATTACCGGGAACAAAACAGAGGATGCGAAACCTCAGGACCATTCAAGCGCCAATGAAGGTCATAGGGTCGTGATGATGAAAAAGGGTTGGGTTTCATGGCATGACCTTGACGATCCCAATTCGTTCCCAGGTGGGAAATCCGAGGATGCGAAGCCTCAAGACCATTCAAGCGCCAAAGATGGCCTGAAGGTCGTCATGAAGAAGAGGGGTAGGGTCCCTTACCGTGCCGTTAACGAATCTGATGCTGATATGACCGCAGGGGCTGCGAAACCTCAAGACCATTCAAGCGCCAATGATGGCCTGAAGGTCGTCATGATGAAAAGAGGTCAGATCCCAAACCATTCCTTTGACGATACCGAATCTCTGGCCCCACAAGCTGACGCATATCCCGAGCTCGTCAGGAAGCGGGCCGAAGGGAACGGGATCTCAATCGAGAAGCAAACAGACGCAGTTCCCGATCTCCCCAGAGAGCGGAATGCGAAAGAAAAGGAACCTCGGACCAGCATCCACACCGCTATCGATCCTGCGCCTGTAGTGAAGAATTCTGATGAACGGGATGCCTCGGACCAGCAATCCTCCCTTGATGACCTCGAGCGCATTTTGTCAGCAACCACTGACCTGAATGATTCGTCTGATAAGATCTCTTCCGTGATTCATCCTGAACCGGTCAAGCCAAAGAGGATCACCAAAGTGAAGAAAACCAGCGCTCTGGAGAAGAAGGAGCCCAAAGTTAAGGCTGAAGGGAAGGGCAAGGTCAGAGTGCAAAGAAAATCCCCGTCGAAGACGAAAAAGAAGTGATGTACCACAGAAGGTCCAACCATCTTCAGATACGGACAGTCAGAATGATCCGAGCCCTCACGATCTTACACATTTGGGCGCAACACCTACTGTAAAAAATCCCGAAACATTTGGTGTCCGTTGAAGGCCAGGCAATCGAAAGTTCGTATTGTTCCGGCATTCCCTTCTGTTATCAGGAATAATTATAAGATGGATACCAGCATTATAATCAATTCCGGTTCTAGGGAACGGGAATTTATTCGTGAGGGAGAGGGTTTCAATGGTCTCGAGATCGAGAATTAGCATCATTTCCATGATATTCGCGTTAGGGTTGCTATGCGGCGCTTTGTTGATTGTCGCCACTGGCCCGGTCATCGCAGAAGGGGAAGTAAGAGTTACGATAGATTCTAACCCGACCTCCATGATGGCTGTTCTCGTAGACGGAAGTCTCTATTCCACGCCTCGAACTTTCTTCTTTTTGCCAGGATCGACCCATAGCATAGAGGCGGTCCCGACCATCTTAGCTGGATCGAGCGAAAGATATGCGTTTAACGCCTGGAGCGATGGCGGAGGCTTGTCCCACGAGATCACCGTCCCGGCATCGGCCACGACCTTCACTGCCAACTACAATCATCAGTATTTCGTGACTTTCGACGTTTCACCATCAGGAACTGGTAGTGTCTCTCCTATGGGAGACTGGACGAACGCCGGTCCGCTATCGATTCAGGCGACCCCGTCCACAGGATATTCCTTTTCTTCCTGGAGCAGCAATAACGGGGCAATAACGTTTGGCACGCAGACGGCCTCGACCACCGCCACGATCAACGGTCCGGGCATTATCACAGCGGTCTTCAGCCCACTTCCAGTAAGCGTGACTATAACCTCCAGCCCGATCGGTTCCGGATTTGTTCTCGTGGACGGGGATGCTTTCACCACGCCCCATACCTACAGCTGGATACCGGGGCAGAGCCACACCCTGAATGCCTACTCCGAAATTGCAGTCGTTATGGGCGAGCGGTACCTGTTCGATGCCTGGAGCGATGGTGGTGACAGGATCAATACATTCATCGTGCCAGACATTGACCTAACCGTAACGGCAGCCTACATACATCAGTACCAGGTATCATACGCCGTCTCGCCTGCGGGAACGGGAACAACCAATCCTGGTACCACCTCTTGGGTGACCGCAGGTTCGCAGTCACTGCAGGCCACCCCGTCCACAGGATATTCCTTTTCTTCCTGGAGCAGCAATAACGGGGCAATAACGTTTGGCACGCAGACGGCCTCGACCACCGCCACGATCAACGGTACGGGCAGGATCACGGCGAACTTTACCCCGAATCCCTATGAGATCACGATAACATCTAGTCATGAAGGTCAAGGATTTGTTATGGTGGACGACATTGCGATCACCACGCCTCATACCTTCACCTGGTCGATGGCGGAGAGTCACAATATTGAGGCGATCTCTAATATCGCCGTGGGGGCAGGCGAGCAATATATATTCACATCCTGGAGCGACGGTGGATCTCAGTCTCATACCTATACTGTTTCCAACTCGGCAGAGACGGTGAGTGCAAACTTTGCTCACCAGTATCGTCTGACGGTGGTCGATCCGATCGGAACTACCATTCCGACCGCTGGCGTCCATTGGTATGATGAAGGCACGTCCGTCCCGATCACCGCCACTCCTCCTTCCTCGTCACCGGGAGAACAGTATGATTTCGCCACATGGGTCGGAGCGGGAACGGGCGCATACAGCGGACCCCTCAACCCCATCTCGGTGACGATGAACGCCGCCATAATTGAGACGGCCACCTATGCCCTCCAATACAGTCTGACGGTGGTCGATCCGATCGGAACTACCATTCCGACCGCTGGCGTCCATTGGTATGATGAAGGCACGTCCGTCCCGATCACCGCCACTCCTCCAACTTCCATGCCAGCGGGCGAGAGGTATCTTTTCGCCGCCTGGATCGGTTCGGGAACGGGCGCATACAGCGGTCCTAGCGACCCGGCAGCGGTAACGATGACCGGTCCCATGATCGAGACCGCTTCCTATACGCACCAATACCAGGTATCCTTTGCCGTTTCACCATCGGGAGCGGGAACCGCCTATCCTGTAGGAGGCTGGATGAACGCCGGTCCGTTGCCGATTCAGGCGACCGCGTTCACAGGGTATTCGTTTTCATCGTGGAGCAGTGATAATGCTGCAATAACATTTGGTTCGCAGACGGCCTCGACCACCGCCATTATCGGCGGCACAGGTACGATCACGGCAGTCTTCAGCCTACTTCCAGTCAGCGTGACGATAACCTCCAGCCCGATCGGCTCAGAATATGTTCTGGTGGACGATAGCATAATCACCACGCCTCATACATTCAGCTGGATACCAGGGACCAGTCATTCGATAAGGGGGTCCTCGACCGTCCCCGTCGGACCGGGGGAGCGATATCTGTTCAGCTCCTGGAGCGACGGTCTGTCTCAGAACCATACGTATAACGTGCAAATGTCGCCGGCCACCATCACCGCCACATTCACCCACCAGTATCAGCTGACGATGGCCAGCAACTTTGGAAGCACCACCCCGGCCGTCGGGGCTCACTGGTATGATGCTGGGGCCAAGGTGACCGTAGGGGCCGCCGCACCGATGCCAACGATGGGCGAAAGATACGGCGACTTCGTGTGGGCCGGATCGGGCACGGGCAGCTACAGCGGATCGGGCAATCCCGCCTCCCTAACGATGAATGGGGCGATAGCCGAGAACGCTTCCTGGACGCACCAGTATCAGGTGTCGTTCGCGGTGACGCCCATAATTCCTGCGGTCGGGGGGACAATCACTCCATTTGAGACAAATACCTGGGTGAGCGCCGGTCCGTTCTCAATACTGGCGACCCCTTCCCCAGACTTCATCTATTCTTCATGGACCAGCAGTACAGCCGCCATTGCCTTCTCTGCCATGTCGCCATCGACAACCGCGATCATAAACGGTCCCGGCACGATCACTGCGAACTTCATCCTGGCTTTGGGCATCACCATAACGTCCAACCCGACCGGTTATGGATACGTTCTGGTGGACGGGGTTGAGATAACCACACCGCACGTTTACGATTGGGTGGCCGGGTCCCATACCATCGAAGCGATCCCAAGCTTCATTGTGGGGACCGATCAACAATTCATCTTCAATTCCTGGAGCGATGGTGGTTCTCCGATCCACACGTTCATGGTCACGAACCCGACGGCCAGCGTAACCGCGAACTTCGACCAAAAGGTCCGGCTGACCATGGCCACCAACGGCGGGACCACCACTCCGAGCGTAGGCGAGAACAATGAGTGGCGCAATGAAGGTTCCACAGTGACGATAAGCGCCACTGCGCCCCTGCCGGGCTTGGCCAATGAACGCTACGTTTGGAATGGTTGGACCGGGACAGGCATCGGAAGTTATACCGGCATGACGAACACGATAACCATAACCCTGACCGGGCCAGTGACCGAAAGCGCTTCTTGGACATTAATGCGCTTGCCTGGCACTCCAACCAGCCTTTCTGCGACCCCAGACGACGCCCGGGCCACCTTGAGCTGGACCGCACCCCTTTCGGACGGAAGCACGGTCATCGACCAATACGTGGTATACCAGGACGGGGTGGAGGTGAAGAGGGTCAGCACTCTCACAACCACCGTCTCGGGCTTGATCAATGGGCAGGAGTATTCGTTCACCGTGGCGGCGAATAACCGTGCGGGGAACGGTCCGAACTCCACCGCCGTTTCTGTGACGCCAATGAGGCCGGTGAACACGATCTTCCTTGAGATAACATCGCCGTCGACCGGATCATACAATCGTACTGGCAGCGTATTGCTGAAGTGGGTAGTGAGTGACTCGCACTCCGAGGTGACCAAGATCGAGATCAGCACCAGCGGCACGACGTGGAGCACGGTCACTGGAACGAGCTATGCGCTGAACTCCCTTAGTGACGGGGTACATACCGTCTATGTCCGAGCTACGAACGCGGTGGAATATGTGAACACCACCTCGGTCACTTTCATGGTGGATAAGAAACCTCCGCTGGTAACGTTCCTGTCCCCGATATCTGGATACCTCAAGAGTCATTCCGTGGCAGTCAATTGGACGGTATCAGAGAACGGATCCGGATTGGTAAAGACCGAGTTCAGCATCGACGGGACGAATTGGACCAATCTGATTGGAAGCGAAAGCACGCTCTCGATGATGGATGGTCCCCGGACGATCTACATCAGGGCGACGGACAAAGCCGGGAACGTCGGGACCACCATAGCCTCGTTCGTCATTGACACGATACCGCCGACGATCATCTCAAAGGCCCCGACCGGCACGGAGGAGTTGACCAGGGCGACGATGAATATCACCTTCAGCGAGGCGATGAACCGGTTAGGCACGAAGATATCTGTGACCGGCGTCAATGGAGTATACATCTGGAGGGGCAACAACCTCGTCTTCACGCCCTCGGCGGCGCTCCACCCTTTGACCGTATACAATGTCACATTGAGCGGCATGGACCAGGCGGGGAACATCCTCTCCAACTCCTGGTCGTTCAAGACCGCTAATCTGGGAAAGATCTCCGGGGTCGTCGTTGGCCATGACGGTAAAGTACTGGTCAATGCAATCGTGAAGCTGATTGGTCAAACCACCGAGTCGAAGACGGAAATGGGGCACCTGGCGTTGAACGTCGATGACGTAGTTCCGGCGCAGACCACGACAACGGACAGGGTCGGGGCATATGTGTTCTACGATGTGGCTCCGGGCAGTTACGTGATCGAGGTCACACAGCCGGGCTACGGTTCGAAGAGCACGCCGGTCACCATGACCGCCGCCGCTGTGGCCGGTGGCGGGCTGACAGTGGACCAGGTCCTGCCCGAGAGCCTGAACGACAGCGGATTGTTCATCCTTGCCATAGTGGGCCTTGCGGCCACATTGATCGGCCTGGTGTTCATGATCCGCCGGAAGAACGGTCCGCCCGTTGTCATCGAATCGATGGCGAAAGGGAAGAAGGGCGAATCATCAGGGAACATGAGGTGGAACGACACCCAGGGGAAGAAGGAGCAGTGACATGCTTCGGGCGGGAATGCGGTCCGTATCCCCGCCAATTTCCTTCCTTGTCTTAGAGTATATGCCTCATCCAAGACCGATTCCCATCATCACCTTAGGGTTTAATATCCTGAACGCTCTCTTTCTAAGGAGGGATTCAAAATGAAAGTTGTCATCGTCTATGATTCGGTCTCGAAGACAAGGATGACCGAGAAGGTCGCTGTGCTCATCCAAGACGGGCTCAAGGAAAGGGGGATCGAGGCAGAAGCGTTGCAAGTGAACCATGCTGGTGAGGTCAAGATCGAGGACTACGACTGTCTGATCATCGGCTCACCGACGATGGGTTGGAGGCCAACCCAGGGAACGATGAAGTTCCTCGACCGGCTCAAGGGACATCAGATATCTGGTAAGTCGGCCGTTTCGTTCGACACGCAGATGAAATCGTTCATGAGCGGCAACGCGAACAAAGCGATGGAGGCCAAGCTCAGGGAACTTGGTTTCAGGATCGCTAGGGAGCCGCTCATGGCATACGTGCATGGCGGGAGGAACGACTACCAATTGAGGGACGGGGAATCGGAGAAGGCCAAAGAATGGGCGAAAGGGATAGTTGACGCGATCGGCAAGTAACGGTACAACATCCTTGAGGATCTGAAGCGGCATTCTTGCCGACACATTCTCCAGATGCATGCATGGCGACCGTGTTCAGATACTTGTGAAATGGGGGCCCTCATATCGGGCGTGAAATTTTCTCTTCGGGCTGACCAATCCCATAGTCCTTTTAGCGTATTATCGTCGTCTTGTCGGAGAAACGTTTATCATTACGGCGTAATCGTTTATTAGTACGCTAAGATGCCGCTGACCGATTACATCGACAAGACGAGGAGCATTGTCCAGGTGCTTGCCATTGAGGATAACCCGGGAGACCTTAGGTTGGTAAGGGAATATCTTGGGAAAGCAGTCCTAGGTCGATACCAGATAAGCAGCGTCGTTAGCATATCGTCGGCGATGGACCTGCTTGCGAAGGAGGAATTCGATGTCATCCTACTCGACCTTAACCTGCCAGACAGCGTTGGGCTCGATACCTTCACCGCACTCAACAGCAGGTTTCCAGCGATCCCTATCGTCATCCTGACCGGTTCCACGAACGAACTGACGGCCGCCCATGCGATAAACAAGGGGGCTCAGGACTATCTTTTCAAGAACGATTTCTCTTCCAGCAGCCTGAGCCACGCCATTATCTTCGCCATTGAACGCAAGCGCATCGCGCACGAGCTCGAAGAGGAGAAGAAACGTGCGGAGCTCTACCTGGACTTGCTCACTCATGATATCAATAATTACATCACCGCGGCCATGGGCTATCTGCAATTGGCGGAAATGCGGCTCAAGCTTGAGGAGAAGGACAAGAAGCTCATCAACGTCCCGATCCAGCAACTAAGGTACAGCAGTGAGCTGATCGCCAACGTGCGCAACATCCAACGGCTCGAGGCGAACCGGTACAAACCCGAACAGGTGAACATATGCCTCATGCTGGAGAAGATCAAGGAGGACTACGAGCATCCGCCCGGGAGGGAGGTGATGATAACCTTCAAAAAAGAAAGCGACTGGCCTAGCCTGGTGTCAAGCTTCCTGAGGGACGCTTTCTCCAACATCGTCAGTAACGCCATCAAGCATTCTTCTGGGCCGGTCTCCATCGTGATCACGTTGAGCCGTGGGTCACGCGACGGAGCGGCATTTCTGCTGGTATCTGTGGAGGATAACGGACCAGGGATCCCTGATGACATGAAGGAAAAGGTCTTTGACCGGTCGATGCGCGGTGCTACGAAGGTGACGGGTCAGGGGCTCGGTCTCTATCTGGTGAAGCGGTTGGTCGAGGACCAGGGCGGCAAAGTCTGGGTAGAGGATCGGATTCAGGGAGACCGGACCAAGGGAGCGAGGTTCATGGTGATGCTGCCCGAGGGACATATGATCGCACAATAGGGTCGTCCCGGTTTCCATATATTGGAGTTTATTACGATTGGATCCTGCAAGATCGGTATATGTTGCCTATCACTGGAATTTCAATAGCAGATGATGAGATCCGTACCGGACTTATCACATGGGTCTATGCCAACGGTGTATCGTAATCGATACGGATTATTAGCCATATACCAACCATCCGGGCAATAGCGGTAGAGCACTTTGCAGACGATTTTCAAATCTCTGAATCACGCTATTTCTTCGATAATTGGAAATTTTGATAAAAAAGAATACCATCATATTCGATGACCTTTTTCATTATAAATACTTAAAATATGATTATTCCTAATTGTAATTGTTCATCTATAAAGTATAATCTTTCAACGGAATGTTGATGGTAAATCCGTCTTTTTATCAAGAAATCATTAAATAGTATGTTTTGAAAAAGTCGGTATACTAACCAGAGAAATCTGGAATATAAACATCAAAGTTAGGGGATTAGGGGCCGAGGATAATATCTATGTTCATGCAGCGAACCGGATGAAATAGTGAACCGTCCGTAGACATTTGTCAATTCACCCATTGATTCTCTAATCGATAGAAAGTCAAATTTGAAATACATGAGGATTGAAAAAATGAAAAAAATGCGGGTGATTAGGAACAGGGCAGGAGCGATAAAACTCACCGCCATTCTTGTTGTGATAATTTTAGGGATATCGACCGTAGGATTTGGTTTGCAGTTAACGTCCTACAATACCGCGGCATCGGTGGTAAACCAAGTACCTCCGATACCTACGGCAACGAATAATGTCAGCGCTCCCTCGACGACAGGGTTGGTACCAGATGTTCCTAACGACCTGCTTTCACGAAATTCAGCTTTCTTCGACGGCTCTTCTCCTCAAATATATATGTCTGGCAACTCTAATCTCCGGGCAATCTATAACGGCCTCGCATCTGTTGTAGCTACTCCCTCTAACACTACCACCTTGTTGACTTCCAGCGCTATCCTCATCGGAGACTATGTGATAGATACGGCGACGGTCAGCGGATCGGGTGCAGTCCCGACTGGGACCGTCGACTTCCAGGTGAGTTACAATGGCGGGGCCTGGACAACGTTTGACCCGGCAGAAACGCTGATCGGTGGAACTGTTGATTCTATACTTTACTATCCTTCCGCGGTTGGGAACTACAATTTCCGGGCGATCTACAACGGTGACGTAAACTATTCGGGCTCCCAGAGCGGCGATGCCGATGAGCCCCTGATCGTGGGAACCGGTCCGTCGTTCACCTTGACCTGGCTAGGCGCATCGACGATCACGCTGGGACAATCCGTTACCGATAACGTGACGGTCATCAACCTGGCCGACCTGCCGACCCCGACTGGCTTGGTCGACTTCCAGGTGAGCTTCAACGGAGGAGCCTACGTTATCTATGACGCAGATGTGTCACTGGTGGACGGTATGGCGACCTCGATCTCCTACGTGCCGTTGGCGGTTGGGAACTACGAGTTCCAGGCGGTTTACAAGGGCGACGCGATATTCGATGGTTCGACAAGCATCGAAGGTTCTGAGCCTCTGATTGTGGAACAGGCCGCATCCTCTACTGCCACAGTACTTTCGTCGGACCTGATCTCCTTGGGTGACGCGGTGTTCGACACCGCTACAGTGGCTGGTCTGGCGGATTGTTCCCGACCCCGACCGGAACGGTGAACTTCGAAGTGAGCTTCAACGGCGGAGCATGGACACCGTTCGACACGGCTGTAACGTTGATAGACGGAACAGCCACATCGGTAGCCTATATTCCGTCAGCCGTCGGAACTACAACTTCCGGGCGGTCTACAGCGGCGATATCAACTATACCAGCTCGCAGAGCGGCGACATCGATGAGCCTCTCGGAGTCGGTCTCGCGCCATCGTTCACGCTAACCTTCCTGGGCGCAACTGATATCATCTTAGGCCAATCCGTTACCGACAACGCGACGGTGATCAACCTGGCAGATCTTCCGACACCTAGTGGGACGGTCTCTTTCCAGGTGAGTTACAATGGCGGAGCATACGAGACCTATGATGCAGACGTCGCGTTAGTGGGCGGCACGGCCACCTCGATCTTCTACACACCGTTGGCGGCCGGGAACTACGAGTTCCGGGCGGTCTACAGCGGCGACATCAACTTTGCTGGTTCTATCAGCATCGAGGGCTCCGAACCCCTGACCGTCGGTCAGGCGGCATCCACGACCACTACCCTCCTGTCCTCGGACATCATCCTACTGGGTGACTTGGTGTACGACACCGCAACGGTGACCGGTCAAGCCGGATTACCGACGCCGACCGGAACGGTGGACTTTGAGGTCAGCTTCAACGGCGGAGCATGGACACCGTTCGACACGGCTGTAACGTTGATAGACGGAACAGCCACATCGGTAGCCTATATTCCGTCAGCCGTCGGGAACTACAACTTCCGGGCGGTCTACAGTGGCGACATCAACTATACCAGCTCGCAGAGCGGCGACGCCGATGAGCCTTTGACCGTAGATCTTGCGCCATCGTTCACGCTAACCTTCCTGGGCGCAACTGATATCATCTTAGGCCAATCCGTTACCGACAACGCGACGGTGATCAACCTGGCCGATCTGCCGACGCCGACCGGAACGGTCGAGTTCCAGGTGAGCTTCAACGGCGGAGCATATGTGGTGTATGACACGCAGACCCTGGTCGGCGGAACGGCCACATCGATCCTGTACACACCGTTGGCGGCCGGGAACTACGAGTTCCAGGCGGTCTACAGCGGCGACATCAACTTTGCTGGTTCTATCAGCATCGAGGGCTCCGAACCCCTGACCGTCGGTCAGGCGGCATCCACGACCACTACCCTCCTGTCCTCGGACACCATCCTCCTGGGTGACTTGGTGTTCGACACCGCAACGGTCGTCGGCCTGGGCGGGGACTTCCCTGTCCCGACCGGAACTGTTGACTTCCAGGTGAGCTTCAACGGCGGAGCATACGTGGCCTATGATTCGAACGTGCCCCTAGTTGGCGGCATCGCCATCTCGATCCTGTACACGCCATTGGCAGCCGGGAACTACGAGTTCCAGGCGGTCTACAGCGGCGACTCCAACTATATTGGTTCAATGAGCGTCGCCGGGGATGAACCCTGACCGTCGGTCAGGCGGCATCCATGACCACCACTCTCCTGTCCTCGACGCCATCCTACTGGGTGACTTGGTGTACGACACCGCGACGGTGACCGGTCAAGCCGGATTACCGACCCCGACCGGAACTGTTGACTTCCAGGTGAGCTTCAACGGCGGAGCTTGGACATTGTTCGACACGCAGACTCTGTCTGCTGGCAGTGCCATATCGATTGAGTACATTCCTTCGGCTGCCGGCAATTACAACTTCCGGGCGGTCTACAGCGGCGATATCAACTATACCAGCTCGCAGAGCGGCGACGCCGATGAGCCTTTGACCGTAATTTTGCGCCATCGTTCACGCTAACCTTCCTGGGTGCTACGGTTATCAGTCTGGGCCAGTCGGTCACTGACAACGAAACGGTGATCAACCTGGCCGATCTGCCGACCCCGACCGGAACGGTCGAGTTCCAGGTGAGCTTCAACGGCGGAGCATATGTGGTGTATGACACGCAGACCCTGGTCGGCGGAACGGCCACATCGATCCTGTACACACCGTTGGCGGCCGGGAACTACGAGTTCCAGGCGGTCTACAGCGGTGATGTCAACTTTGCGGGCTCCATAAGCATCGAGGGCTCCGAACCCCTGACCGTCGGTCAGGCGGCATCCACGACCACCACCCTCCTGTCCTCGGACATCATCCTACTGGGTGACTTGGTGTACGACACCGCAACGGTGACCGGTCAAGCCGGATTACCGACCCCGACCGGAACGGTGGACTTTGAGGTCAGCTTCAACGGCGGAGCTTGGATACTGTTCGACACGCAGACGCTGTCGGCTGGCAGTGCCATATCGATTGAGTACATTCCATCGGCTGCCGGCAACTACAACTTCCGGGCGGTCTACAGCGGCGACTCGATCTATGCGGGCTCGCAGAGCGGCGACACCGATGAGCCTCTGGCGGTAGGATTGGCCCCGACGTTCACAACGACCTATCTGGGGGTTGTGGACATCACCCTAGGCCAATCCGTTACCGACAACGCAACGGTGATCAACTTGGCTGATCTGACAATCCCGACCGGAACGGTCGAGTTCCAGGTGAGCTTCAACGGCGGGGCTTTCGTGACATATGACACGCAGACCCTGGTCGGCGGAACGGCCACATCGATCCTGTACACACCATTGGCAGCCGGGAACTACGAGTTCCAGGCGGTCTACGGCGGCGACACGGACTTCGCTGGATCGACGAGTATCGAAGGTTCAGAACCTCTGATCGTCGGTCAGGCAGCCAGCTACACCACCACCCTCCTGTCCTCGGACAACGTTCCGCTGGGCGACTCGGTGTACGACACCGCGACGGTCGCCGGCCTGGGCAGGGATTTCCCAGTCCCGACCGGAACTGTTGACTTCCAGGTGAGCTTCAACGGCGGAGCATATGTGGTGTATGACACGCAGACCCTGGTCGGCGGAACGGCCACATCGATCCTGTACACACCATTGGCAGCCGGGAACTACGAGTTCCAGGCGGTCTACGGCGGCGACTCCAACTATATTGGTTCAATGAGCGTCGCCGGGGATGAACCCCTGACCGTCGGTCAGGCAGCATCCACGACCACCACCCTCCTGTCCTCGGACAACGTTCCGCTGGGCGACTCGGTGTACGACACCGCGACGGTGACCGGACCGGGCGGATTCCCGGTCCCGACCGGAACGGTGGACTTTGAGGTCAGCTTCAACGGCGGAGCTTGGATACTGTTCGACACAGAGACTTTAGTGGACGGCGGCGCAACCTCGATGGAGTATGTTCCTGCAGCTATCGGGAACTACAACTTCCGGGCCATCTACAGTGGAGATGCCAACAACCTTCCCTCACAGAGCGGCGACGCCGATGAACCTCTGTCGGTCGGTCTTGCGCCATCATTCACAATAACCTACTTGGGCGTAACGACCATCTCCCTAGGCCAGTCTGTGACCGACAACGCAACGGTGATCAACCTGGCTGACCTGCCGACCCCGACCGGAACGGTCGACTTCCAGGTCAGCTTCAACGGCGGTCTATACGTGGTCTATGACGCGAACGTGGTCCTGATAAATGGTATGGCTGTTTCGATAGGGTACACGCCCCTGATGGCAGGTAACTACGAGTTCCAGGCGGTCTACAGAGGGGATGCTAACTTCGCCGGATCGACGAGCATTGAAGGCTCTGAACCCTTGGAGGTCAGCAAGGCCATGTCTCAGACCAGTACCAACCTGGGTGTCGGGGTCATCACCCTTGGTCAGTCCGTCACCGACAACGCGACGGTAACCGGCCTGGGCGGAAACTATCCGACCCCGACCGGCAACATCGACTTCCAGGTGAGTTTCAACGCCGGACCGTGGACGACATTCTCGACCATGGCCTTGGCGGTCGGTTCGGCCCTCTCGGAATGGTACCTCCCCCTGGCAGCCGGGAACTACGAGTTCCGGGCGGTCTACCAGGGCGACGGCAACTACCTAGGTTCGACAAGCGATGTTGGCTCCGAGCCATTGACGGTCGAGGTAGCAGCGTCCACCACGACCACCTACATTGGAGTTGAATCCATAACCCTAGGCCGTTCTGTAACCGACAACGCAACAGTGGTCGGCCTTGGTGACGGGTTCCCAGTCCCGACCGGTACAGTCGAGTTCCAGGTCAGTTTCAACTGCGGACCATGGGAGACCTTTGACTCGGAGACCCTTAGCGAGGGGATGGCTCTTTCCGCCCATTACACGCCCTGCATCGGCGGGATCTACCACTTCCGGGCGATGTATCTTGGCGACACCAACTACGCCCCCTCGGAGAGCGGCCTGTACGATGAGCCGCTGATCGTAAGGAGTGCAGGGATATGCATGAACATCGTCCTGGGCCAGTCGGTGACCGACAACGCCACCGTGATCGGCCTGGGCGGGGATTACCCAGTCCCGACCGGAACGGTCGACTTCCAGGTCAGATATGAGGGCGGTCCGTGGGTAACCTTCGATCATGGCGTCGTCCTGGTCAACGGCAATGCCCGTTCGGACTGGTACACACCAATGGCGGTAGGTCACTACAACTTCCGGGCCCTGTACAGTGGTGACTCCAACTATCAGCCATCACAGAGCGGTGATGATGAGGAGCCGCTGTGCGTAAGCCCGGCCCCAACCACGACCACCACCATGCTGTCAGCGGAAAGGATCGTCCTGAGTCAGTCCGTCATCGACCAAGCAACGGTCACTGGCCTGGGCGGGGACTTCCCGGTCCCGACCGGAACAGTAACGTTCCAAGTGAAGATCTGCGATGGACCGTGGACCACTTTCAATACCCAGACACTGACGAACGGGGTGGCGACGTCGATCTGCTACAAGCCGTTATGGACCGGCACGTACCACTTCAGGGCCATCTACAGCGGTGACGCCAACTATCTGGGCTCGCAGAGCAACGATTGCGACGAGCCCCTGGAAGTGGTCCCGCCGCAATCCCAAACATGCACAGATCTGGGCGTTGACACCATAACCCTAGGGCAGTCCGTGACCGACAACGCCACCGTGACCGGCAAGGTCGGACTCCCGACCCCGACCGGCACCGTGAAGTTCCAGGTGAAATTCAATGGCGGAGCTTGGGTGACGTTCGATGCGTGCGTGTCTCTGGTGAATGGCAAGGCCATCTCCAAGATGTATACCCCGCTCGCGGCCGGCTGCTATTACTTCAGAGCGGTGTTCTGCGGTGATGGCATGTATCTCGGTTCGCACAGCGGAGATTATGATGAGCCACTGGACGTTGACCCGGCCCAATCGCAGACCATCACCGATCTGGGTGTATGCGGGCCGGTAATCGTCACGCCGAACTAAACATTAAAAGGGGAGGGAGCTCCCCATTTTCCATATTTTTGTCTTTTTAAAAACAGTTCAACATTCCATAGCTTTTTCTGATTTCGACTCTTAAATATCTTTTAAGGATCCTTTCGTGCAAACTCCATGATAGAACACCGATCAAAACGGGCCAGTGAAATCATACATTTGTGTTTATCTATCGTGACCAGACATACGAAAGTTCGCTCTGTTCTTGAACTTCGTACTATTATCAGGAATAATATTAAGGTGCTTGCCCAACATAGTATCAATTCCTCTGCTTGGGAAGGGAAGCATTCTGTGAAAGCAAAGGTATCAAATGATCTCTATGTCGAAGATTAGCATCATTTCCCTGATGGTCGGAATGGGACTGCTAATAGTCGCATTGTTGTTCTTTTCCACAGGTTCGGCGGCCGCAGAGGTTGTCGAAATAACAATAACGTCCAGCCCAGCTGGTCCAGGATACGTGATCGTGGACGGAGCTCCGATCGACACCCCTCAGACTTTCTACTGGGAGTCGGGGGAAAATCATACTCTTGAAGCCTATGCGACCATACCGGGCTTGGTAGGAGAACAATACGTGTTCAATGCCTGGAGCGATGACGGGGATTCGACCCACAAATACAATGTGTCGACATCTCCGGAAACCATCACCGCCAGCTTCAGCCTCCAATACCTGCTGACGATGGCCGCCAACTTCGGCACAACCGTTCCGAGCATTGGAACCCATTGGTATGATGCCGGGTCAAGAGTGACCCTGGGCTCTACCCCTCCCGATCCGGGCTCGGGCGTGCAGTATGTTTGGAACACATGGACCGGGTCAGGGGTCAGCAGCTATACTGGAACGGCAAACCCGGCCACCGAAGGGGTCGCAATGAACGGACCGATCACCGAGACGGCGTCATGGACCCTCCAATACCAGCTGACGATGGCCGCCAACTTCGGCACAACCGTTCCGGCGGTGGGCAACGGCTGGTATGATGCCGGAACCATTGTCAGCATTTCTGCCAATGCCCCGTCTCCAGGTACAGGAGAACAATTCATATCCGTGTCCTGGATCGGCGCTGGAATAGGAGGTTACAGCGGATCGAACAATCCCGCCTCGATAACTATGGACGGACCGATCACCGAGACAGCCTCCTGGATCCGCCAGTTCCAGCTCACTATGAATGGCAACTATGGCACGGTCGATCCGATGACCGGATCGTGGCATGATGAAGGCACGACGGTCACCCTTAACGCCGTCTCTCCCACCCCCGTAACCGGAGAACGATTTCAGTTCTCAGCATGGGTCGGAATCGGGACAGGCAGTTATAGTGGAACGGCCAACCCCACTTCGGTGACTATGAACGGACCGATCACCGAGACGGCGTCATGGACCCTCCAATACCAGCTGACGATGGCCGCCAACTTCGGCACCGTCGAACCTGCCACGGGATCATGATCGATTCCGGTTCGGCAGTGGCCATCACAGCCACCGCACCGACCCCGGCGACAGGGGAACGATATATATCATTGACCTGGACCGGTACGGGTATCGGCAGCTATGCTGGGACTGGCAATCCTGCAATCGTTACGATGGACGGGCCGATCACGGAGACGGCTGGATGGACCAAACAGTATCACGTGACGTTCGCCGTTTCCCCCCGGGGCGGGAACGATCACTCCTTCGGGAAGCAATGTTTGGCAGGACGCCGGGTCCCTTTCGATCAATGCAGTCCCGTCGGCAGGATACACATTTTCGACCTGGACCAGCACCGGTTCGATAACGTTCGCTACGCAAACCGCATCGACGTCGGCCAATATCGACAGCTCGGGCACCATCACCGCTGTCTTTTCCTTCGTCCCGGTGGAAGTGACGATAACTTCTAGCCCGACCGGCTTGGGATACGTCCTGGTGGATGGGAATGTGATCAACACCCCGCATACCTTCAGCTGGGTGCCGGGAGAAGGGCATACTCTGGAGGCGCTCGCCACCGTCGGCATCGGAACAGGCGAACAGTACGTGTTCTCCGCCTGGAGTGATGACGGCGTCCGCATACATTCTTTCACGGCAACGATCGCGACGGCAGAGGCGGTCACGGCCAGTTTCATCCATCAATTCCAGCTCACCATGGCCGCCAACTTCGGCACCACCACTCCGAGTATTGGAACCCACTGGTATGAAGTCGGGACAAGAGTGACCTTGGACTCTACTCCTCCTGATCCCGGTGCAGGGACCCAGTATGTCTGGAACAGCTGGATCGGAGTGGGGACTGGCAGCTATTCCGGGACAAACAGGCCATCGAACAACCAAGTGATGGTCAATGGTCCGATAACCGAGACGGCCGATTGGACCAAGCAATACCAGGTCTCGTTCGCCGTCACACCCGCGGGAGGAGGAACGACCAGCCCATCAGGGAACGGGGTGTGGGTGAATGCCGGATCGATTTCGATCCAGGCGACCCCGGCGGCTGACTACGCCCACTCCTCCTGGACCAGTGATACCAATTCCATCACATTCACCACCCAGGCGGCTACGACAACAGCGGACGTCAACGGCCCGGGAACGATCACCGCCAATTTCGCCCTGGCCCTCGGGATCACAATTACCTCCAGCCCGACGGGGTCTGGCTACGTCTTCGTGGACGGAAATGCGGTAAGCACCCCAATCAATTACAAATGGATTTCCGGAACGCACACCATCCAGGCGATCTCGGTCGTCGCAGGTGGTACGGGAGAGCGGTTCATCTTCAACTCCTGGAGCGATGGCGGGACCCAGACTCACGCATACGCTGTCACGAACCTGACCGCCACCATTACTGCCAACTTCGACCGCCAGTACCTGCTGACCATGGACGCCAATTTCGGGACGACGACGCCAAGCACGGGTGGTGCAGGTTCGTGGCACGATGTCGGTTCTTCGGTCACGATTAACGCCGCCGCCCCCGCGCCAGCTTCATCGGGTGAACGCTATGTTTGGAACGGCTGGACCGGGACCGGGTCTGGAAGTTACACAGGAAAGACCACAACGGTAGTCGACGTGATCATGAACGCGGTAATCACGGAAACGGCCTCCTGGACACATCAATTCAAGGTCACCATGGCCGCCAACTTCGGGACCACCGTCCCCGCTGTCGGCGCTCACTGGTTCGACTCCGGCTCGGCGATCGATCTCATGGCCACTCCGCCATCGACCGGACCGGGGGAAGGGTACATTTTCAATGCATGGGCAGGGATCGGAACGGGAAGCTACAGCGGTACCGGTAACCCGGTGAACCTTCCCTTGGCCGTGAACGGCCCGATCAACGAGACCGCTTCGTGGACGCACCAGTACCTTCTGACCATAGCCTCCGACTTCGGGACGACGGCGCCGTCTGCGGGGGCGCATTGGATCAACGCCGGTTCCAGAGTATCCATCAGCGCCGTGGCGCCCTCGGTGGGGGAAGGCGAACAGTATGTCTGGGTCGGCTGGACCGGGTCAGGTATGGGTAGTTATTCCGGCACGGATAACCCGACGCCCGATGCCGTCACCATGAGCGCGCCCATAAACCAGGTCGCCAGCTGGGCACATCAATATCGGCTGACCATGGCTACCAACAACGGCACAACGACTCCCTCAGCGGGCGGTCACTGGATTAATGCCAGCGCTCCGGTCGTCATCTCCGCCATCGCTCCTGCGGAAGGTCCGGGGGGGCTGTATGCATTCTCCGAATGGACGGGGACGGGCCGTGGAAGCTATACCGGCATCACGAACACCGTCACTGTGACCATGAGTGGTCCGATCAACGAGACTGCCTCTTGGGTGTCCATGCATCTGCCAGGCGCCCCGACCGGTCTCATTGTGGTTCCGGGCGATTCCCAGGTTGCCTTGAACTGGACCGCACCCTCCTCGGACGGAGGCATGGCAGTCGACTATTACCTAGTATATCGGGACGGATCGGAGGATAAGGAGGGTCAGTGCGATCAATGGCACGATAACGGGCCTGACCAACGGCCGTGCGTATTCGTTCAGCGTTGCTGCACACAACCAGGTTGGTACTGGACTCAATTCGACAGCAGTCAGCGCCACGCCTCTCAAGGCAACCAGCCATCTATCGCTGGAGATAACGTCGCCCTCTTCCGGCTCTTACCAAAGGACCAGCACCGTATTGCTGAAGTGGGAGGTGAGCGGCTCGCTCTCCGAAGTGACCAAGGTCGAGATCAGCATCGATGGCTCTATCTGGAGCAGCGTGTCGGGGACAAGCTATGCCCTGAATATCCTTGGGGACGGTATTCATACCGTTTACGTCAGGGCAACAAACCAAGCGAACTTCGTGAACACCACCTCGGTCACTTTCACGGTGGACACCACGGCGCCGACGGTGACGTTCATGTCCCCGGTGTCCGGGAGTTATCTCAATAGCCAGACCGTAACTGTCAACTGGCTCATCGGAGAGAACGGCTCCGGATTGGGCAAGATGGAGTTCAGAATCGACGGGACGAATTGGACCGAGCAGACCGGAAACGTCAGAACTCTCTCGATGCCGGACGGTTTCCACACCATCCATATCAAGGCTACGGACAAGGCCGGGAACTCCATGACGAACACGGCATCGTTCATCGTTGATACCCAGGCCCCGGCGGTCCTCACCCGGTCCCCGATGGGTAGCAAGGAGTCGACAAAGGTGACGGTGAACGTCACCTTCAGCGAGCAGATGGACCGGTCCGCCTCGAACATCACGATTGACGGCGTCAACGGGACCATGTCATGGGATGGGAACAGCATTACCTTCACGCCATATGCGGCGCTCCGCGGCATGACCACCTTCAACGTCACTGTGAACGGTAGTGATATGGCCGGGAACTCGCTCTCTAGCACATGGACCTTCAGGACCGCCCCGGTGGGGCAGATATCCGGGATCGTCCTGGGCCATGACGGCAATGTCCTGGCCGAAGCGACCGTGAAGCTGATCAGCCGAGCTACGGCCGCCAGAACGGAAATGCGCGCGCCGCTGAGCGTCGTTGCCGCTATTGGAGGGGTGCAGACAACGACGACGGATAAGAACGGTGCTTTCGCGTTCTACGACGTGGCCATCGGTGACTACACGTTGGAGATCACAGAGAACGGCTACGCGACGAAGAGCATACCGGTCACCATGACCTCTGAGGCAGTGCAACAGGGAGGCATTGAACTCGATACCACCATATTGCCGGGTAGACTGAATGACGGCTTCGTGATCGTACTGTCAATCGTGACGTTGGCGGCCGCCATAATAGCCCTGGTGTTCGTGCTGCGGAGGAGGAGCCCTCCACCCATCAACAAGGAGCTGGAGGGGGAAAGAGGTGAGGACCGAGGCAGCGACCTTGAATGAAGTCAACGGGATAGAAGGCCTGAGGTGAGCAATGTGGAGGCGCCGGCAAATGGGAAAAAGCAAGTGGGCAAGAATGGAGGGTCCAGTGAACCCATTGAGTAATCGAGTTCGCCAAAGGTCAGCATGGTGCCCTTTTTCCTTCGTTCAGAATGCGAATTGTGGATATTTTAATGTAGAAACGTTCATCGACACACATTATCGCCATCACCACCGCTAAATGCCGCTGACCAGGTAAATCGACGAAACCAGCAGTCTTGGTCATTCACAGATCAGATGGGATATTGACAGCCGGGTATGGTCATGACCGCGATCAATCCTAGTTATGGCAGGTGAAATTTAGTGTTTTCGTATCTAAATCGGCAAGATGCGGCAGATAGAAAGACCTTCTAATGACCGTTGCCGGTCTTTCAGTTCTTAGAATGAACCTGTGCGATCACGTCTTTTGTCTTTCTTTATGACCGCAGGTCCATCCTCGGCCGGTCCATGAGGATCGAGTCGATGGCCGGCCGATCACTCTTTCAGCAATTTCTCTTTGGCGTCCTCCAATGCTTTCATCGCTTCTTCTGAAGGCCTGGGAAATTGAATTTCTAACGATTCGATTTGATGGGTGATGATTTCAGAGACCAACGTTCGGGACAACCACTTCTGATCGGCAGGTATGATGTACCACGGCGACTCATCGGTGCTCGTTGCCCCAAGCATGTCCTCATAGGCCTTCATGTAACTGCTCCAAAGTTCTCTCTCAACAACATCGCCCTTATTGAACTTCCATTGCTTGTTCGGATCATCCAGCCGGGCCAGGAATCTCTCCTTCTGCTCCTTCATGGATTCATGCAGGAAGAACTTCAGGATGGCCGTCCCATTTCGCACCAGATGACGTTCAATGTCATTGATCGATTCATATCGTTCTTTCCATAGACCGTTCGGATGCTTCCTTTTCGGCAACTTTTGCCGGTCCAGGAGCTCTGGATGGACCCGGACTACCAAGACCTCCTCATAATACGACCGATTGAAGATCCCGATCTTGCCTCGCTCCGGCAAGGCGCAGAAGCAGCGCCACATGAAGTCATGGTCTAGTTCCTTTTCCGACGGGACCTTGAACTGTGTTACTTCGCAACCCTGCGGATTCACACCGGACATTACATGTTCGATGATACCGTCCTTGCCTGAAGCGTCCATTCCTTGAAGGATGATGAGCAAGGAATGGGAGTCCTCCGCCCAGAACAGTTCTTGGGCTTTTGACAGCTTCTCCCTGCTCTGTTCCAGTATCTTTTTCGATTTCTCCTTTGACAGTCGCAAACCGTTAAGCTTGAGGTCGTCTCGGTCCTCCCAGCTCGTGGGATACTCCTCCAGGTCTATCTTCTTACCAAAGGGCACCAAGGTCCTGGCTATCACTTTGTCATTGTCTTCGTCCATATGATTACACCATTCAAATGTTCTAGGAAGCTGACAATATTTATGCTACCGGTCGGGTGGAAGATGATGTTAATTTTCTTGTCATCGGCCATCATTAGCCCTGCCTTCATTGTTCCATCCTTCACTGTAACTATGTGGGTAGCAGACGAGCCATCACCAGAGCATCATATGGATTCTTCATAGTTCAATGACCTCACCCGAACCCCTTCAGTGAGGTTAAGGGGAAGAATACTAATCCAAGTCGAACGGATAGCAGCCCGATCGGGATGCGGGGTTTAAGCATTGGGGGAAAGAATCACTAGCCAGGAGAGGTCAAATCTCATCAATCGAGCCGAATCACTGGTCCCAAAAGAAAACATCAGTTCACTTTGCGCTTTCGATCCAAGGTTGGCGGGACACGAGGGGGAGGTCTCTGATCGCGACCTGATGATAGTCACTAAGAACTTCGAAGAAAAGGCGTCTGGCCTACATGAGCCGGTACCGATCAAGCCATATTCGATCATCATTGATGAGGCGGTCCTGCTCAACGCGGCGGAGAGGCCGATGCTTGATGAGGTGGTCATCGGTAAGTTCCTGAGCATCTACGAACCGCTGCTCAATGAGGAGTTCCTAAGAAAAGTGGAGATAACTTATAAGAAAAGGATAGTGGCTGAAAAGCTGATCGAGATCCAGGCCGACTATGGTGACTTTTCTTCAAACCTTATCATCCCCTATGATTATTTCCTGTTCGATAAATTGCATAAGTTGGCTCTTCAACAACCTGATCTGGTCGATATATACCGGCGTATATACTGCGGAGACCAGAAGAGCGAGAGCTTGGCATTCGGGCTCCGTGGGTTTCGCGAGGCCGTAGAATCTCTCGCCTCCCATGGAATATTAATCCATGGCGACGGCTCGGTCAGGATACTCCGGGAAAGGAAGCAGCGAAAGAAGGCGCTCCACAAGCTCAATCGGATAAACCCGCTGACGACAGTAGGCGTCATCAAGAATGCATTCCATACATTGGCCAGTGTAGCGGGGATCGAGTACAAGTCCAAACCGCTTGCCAAACTCAAGTTCAGTGAAAAGATCGAGTCGGCCGCCGAGCTCGATCGCCCCAATAAACTGCTCCGGCTTGAAGAGGGGGTCATCTTCGACGACCCGAGCAAGATGATCGAAGAGGTCGCCCTTATCTACGGGTTCACTGGAACATACACTCACGAGGAAGTTAAAAAAGGAGGGCTCATCAACTCCAGTACGCAGCTGAAGATCACCGGAGAGGGAGTGGATGCAAAGTTCATCCTCAAACAATTCCCAGAATTGAAGAACCTGAAGTGGATCATTCTCAACGTTTGGGCATTTGCGGCCAAGAGATTCAATATGACGCCTCTCTCAAGGCTCAACCGAGAGGTCGAGGCGGTCAGGCGGCTGCACGGGATCGGGATCAAGACCCACAGCATCACCGGGGTCATATTGGATGAAAGAACGTTGGTCTCCGAATATACCGAGGGGGTCCCACTTGACAAGTTCGTTGAAGAAATAGTAAGCGGGAAAAGCACCGACACTGGCAACATCGAGAAATATGCTCAGGTTCTAGGCAAGATGCATAAGGTCGGTCTAGTGTATGGAGACACAAAACCGGCGAATGCGCTTGTGGGCGATGACGGTATCTATCTCATAGACCTCGAGCAGGCTGTGGAAGGGGGAAATCAGGCCTGGGACCTGGCCGAGTTCCTATATTATTCAGCGATGCTGGCCAAGCAGGTCGAAGGAATGAGGCTTGTCGCTCGCTCTTTCCTCACAGCCTATCGATCAGAGAACGGCGGTGGGAATATCGCTCGAGCAAGGAAACTCAAGTATCTTATCCCGTTCCTCCTGGTCATGACCCCCAAGATGGGGAGAGTGGTGAGAGAAGAACTTGCCCTCCAAACTAATCTGATGCGAAAATAACTGACGGTACCATGATAGGCATTTTTGAAACCCGATCATCGAACGACCATTTCGCTTTCGTTCTTGCGAGTGCGGTTTTCTCAACCTAGATTTTCCATAGGATGATCAAATTCCAGACAAATGGCTCCAAGACTGGTAGAACCGCCAATAGATCCATTTCTCAATTGAAAGTGCTGCTGGTGCTTGTGTGCTGTTATCCGGATGGGCGATGACATAGGCATCCCGCAGGACGCAAAGGAACGGCGGGAATCATTTCAATCATGTGGCCATGGTATCGATTCTCACCTAATAATTCAGGAGGTCACTAAGACACCAGGGAAGATCGTCATGCGGAACCTAGTTTTCAGGAGGCAACGCCACTGTCCATTTCGAGATAACATGTGAAACATGGCTAGCATACCTACTTTAACAGCGGGCTGTCCTAGGTTGTCAGAAAGATATGCCGCATTCCGACGACAACCACGAAAAGGTGCGATTCGAGGTCCCGGAAATGGTTCGACTGAAGAGCGAGGGGCTCACGGCCGTCGACATGCACTTCCATACCAACCACTCGGATGGCCATGCGAAACTGCCAATGGTCATGACCAATGCCAAGCGCTCCGGGTTCGGTATCGCCATCACGGACCACAACGTGGTGTCGGGTTCGCTGCATGCCTTTCAGGAGAGGGGCGACGTGCTCATCATTCCAGGTATGGAGGTGAGCGCGTTCGACGGACCCCATGTCCTCACTTATTTTTATTCCCCCGGTGACCTGGAGGACTTCTTTAAAAAACACATCGAACCCAACCGGCAGAAGGCCCCCTGGCTGGCCACCAAGCTCAGCACGCCGGAGATCCTCGATCGGACCGGGGGATACAATTGCATGGTCGTGGCCGCCCATCCCTATGGCTACTTGCTCTTCAACAAAGGGGTTCAGAAATGTATCGATGGCGGATACCTTCCGGCCAAGATTACTGACCGCTTTGACGGGCTTGAGGTGATCAATGGTAGCATGACCCATTCGCTGAACGTCAAGGCGATGAGGCTGGTGGAAGGAAAGGACCTGTCCTTCACCGGAGGGACGGACGGCCACATGCTCAACGATCTGGGGGCGGTGGTAACCTGCGCTCGGGCGGACACTGTGGACGGGTTCCTCGATGCGGTGAAGAAGCGTCAGAACATTGTTGTCGGTCAAGAGAAGGGGCCGATGAAGAAGGTCGCCACCGGCGTCATGGTCATGGCCAAGCACAGTCGCTATTTCGCGCCATCGATGGTAATCAATTACCAACAGAACGCGCACCGGCTGAGGCACTACATAAACAGGCGTCGGGAATTGAAGAAGGCCCCCCGAAATGATCAGGCGGTTGGTGACCGTTCCTCCTCACCCTGTTGATCAAGACGAATCCAACGGCTGCCGGCAGCGCACTCAAATTCGCTCTTTGTTCGTTAACCATGTGCAATGAACCCGTTCCAAATGATCGGGGCCTCGTTCATGCGACCCATTCCACTATCTAATAAGATAATCCTAGGATAGCAAGTAAATATTCAGATAATGCTACGAGAATTTCAACATGAAGATCCTTCCTATCCAGGTTTTAGTGGTCGATGATGAGCCATCCCTCTGTGCATTGACCAGGCATTTTCTGGAGATACCAGGGGAAATGGAAGTGGACACCGTATGCTCGGTGAAAGAGGCCATGGCCAAGCTTACCACAAAACGCTACGACGCCATCGTGTCTGACTATCAGATGCCTGGTGAGGACGGAATACAATTCCTCAAATCATTGCGATCTTCAGGCAACAGGACACCGTTCATCCTCTTTACCGGCAAAGGCAGGGAAGAGGTGGTCATCGAGGCCTTGAACAACGGAGCTGACGCATACTTGCAGAAGGGCGGTGACCCGGTTTCTCAATACACGGAGCTTGGCCACCGCATCATTGGGCTGATACAGCGATCTCGTGCAGAAAAGGGATTGCGAGATAGCGAAGAGCGATTCAAGCAGATGGCGGACAGTGCGGATGAATGGATCTTTGAGGTGGATGAGAACGGGCTCCTGATATATTGCAACCAGGTGGTCGAGAGAATGATGGGCTACGAGCCAGAGGAGTTGATCGGCAAGAAGCACTTCTACGATCTCAAGCCGCCAGAGGATCAGGAGCAGATCAAACAGAGAGTGTTCGCCGCCTTCAAATCCAAACTGCCCATCCGGGCGCTGATCAACAATGGTCTGACCAAAGGTGGCGAGATCGTGATCCTCGAAACGAATGCCATTCCCATCGAAGATGAGGCGGGCCAGCTAATCGGTTACCGCGGCATCAACAAGGATATCACCGAGCTTAAACTAGCGGATATATTGCTGAAAGAAAATGAGGAAAAATACAAGAATATTTTCGCGGCTGAAAATGATGCAATCTTTCTCGTAGATGTTGAGACTGGATCCATTCTTGAAGCGAACAGTTCTGCATGTAATATGTTCGGTTATTCTCCATTGGAGTTCAGTCGTTTGAAAATCTTGGAAATATCGGCTGAGCCGGAGAAAACCCAAGCGGCGATTAAGGAACATCAAAATTGGGTCCCCCTCCGTTTTGAGAGGAAAAGGGATGGGACCATATTTCCCGTTGAAATATCAGTTAATGGTTTTGTCCTCAAAGGTCGTGATGTCCTGATCGCTGTCATTCGTGACATCACCGTGCGCAAAAAGGCCGAAGAGGCGCTACAGGAAAGTGAACAATGCTTCAAGGACCTTTTCGAGAACATGGACAGCGGTGTTGCCATTTACCGGGTGCTCAATGACGGTGAGAGAGGTTGCGATTACCAGATCCGCGACTTCAACAGAAAGGCGTTGGAGATCGAGGGCAAGACCAAGGAAGAGGTTGTCGGCAAGAGCCTTTATGACCTGCGCCCCGAGATAGACGTCTTTGGGCTGATACCCCATCTTTCGCCATGTGTGGAAGACCGGACAGCCGACCTTCTACCCGGCCAAGACCTATGTCGATGAACATTATTACAGATGGTACGAGAACACCGTGTTCCGGCTGCCCAGCGGGGAGATCGTGGCCATCTATTCTGACGTCACGGATCGCATGAGAATGACCGCCGAACTGAACGAGAATGAGAAGCGTTACCGAACGGTGGTTAATAGTGCCGACGAGGCGATAGTGGTAGTGCAGGATGGGATGCTCCGACTCGTTAACCCAATGGCGGTCACCATGAGCGGCTTCTCGGAGCAAGAACTTCTATCGAAACCTATATTGTCACTCATCCATCCAGAAGACCGATTCATGGTCGAGGGGCGCTTCCACATGCTTTCGCAGGGCGAAACCGCCACGAGCCGTTATGTCTTCAGGCTGGCCGCCAAGGACGGAAACACCAGATTCGTCGAGAATGGCGCGATATTGATCGAATGGGAGGGGCGTCCTGCCACCCTCAACTTCCTGACAGACATTTCCGAACGAAAACGGGCTGAAGATGCGTTGGATGAGGTCAAAAAGAAGCTTGATCTGCTCTCCAGCATAACCCGGCACGACATCAACAACCAGCTGATGGTGCTCAGGGGGAACCTGGCACTTTTGGACGGGGATCGGAACGGGAAGGCATCGGAGGCGCAACTCCGCAAGGCCGAGGATGCAGCGGAGCGCATCTCCGCAATTATCCAATTCACCAAAGAATATGAGGACATCGGAGTGCGCGCACCCAAATGGCAAGAGGTCAGAGCATTGATCACAGAGGCTTCCAAAGGCATTAATTTTGAAAAGGTGACGCTGGTTAATGACGTACCCGCCGGGACGGAGGTGCTCGCTGACCCTCTGATCGTCAAGGTCTTCCACAATCTGATACACAACGCCATACGGCACGGAAAAACCATCCATTCGATCCGTTTCTCAGTCGAGGAGATGGATGGTTCCCAAATCCTGGTCTGTGAGGACGATGGCATCGGCATCCCGCAGGATGCAAGGGGACAGCTATTCACACGCATTTACGGTAAGGAACATGGACTGGGCCTTTTCCTTTCCCGGGAGATATTGACGATCACAGGCATCGCCATAAGTGAGGTGGGTAGGCAGGGACACGGGGCCCGTTTCCTGATGGCCATACCTCCAGGGGGGATCAGGCCCTCCAATAAGCACGATAAATGACATGATGGAGAATGGATCGCCGCAGAATGAAAAAGCGATGATTCGTTCCACCCTTGGAAAACAAGATTATTTCGGGCGATCTTATCGGTAAATCCATACCTTCTTTGACCTCATTCGATGGGACATCATCACAACCGAAGGCGGGAACAGAAAAAAAAATGAACGAGGTGGTCAGGCGATCGGGGTGTAGAGACGTGCGACCGACTCTTTGACCTTGGTCCATCGGCTCCGCGCACCGTAAATCTCAAGTGTAAGGTCACTGCAATTTTCGGCCACGTCCTTGAGGTATTTTTTCGCGATATCCTGTGCCACCTCGGCATCATAGATGACCGCGTTGGTCTCGAAGTTCAGTCCGAAGCTGCGCACGTCGAAATTGGCGCTGCCGACGCTGGCCACCTGATCATCGATGACGCAGATCTTGGCATGTATGAAGCCAGGCTTGAACTGGTGCACTTTGACGCCCGATCGAAGCAGGTAACCGGCATTGTACGTGGAGGCCCAGAACACGAAGGGGTGGTCTGGTTGACTGGGAATCATTATGTGTACCTCTATCCCAGACATCGCCGCCATCTCCAAGGCGACTATTATCGTGCCCTCCGGTACGAAGTAGGGCGTCTGGATGTAGATCTTCTTTTTCGCCATGGAGATCATTTTCAAGTAATGTTGTCTGATCGGGCTGTGCTCCGAGTCAGGCCCTCCGGAGACGATCTGTACCGGGCTCTTGCCCTTCCCCTCCGTCTCAGGCAGGTATGGCGTGATCATGATCGTGTCATGCGCGGCAAAGTTCCAGTCCTGGATGAAGCGAGCTTCTATCGCGATCGCTGCGCCCCCCCTCATGACCACTGCATCATCCCGCCAGGGGCCGAGCGGTCCTCGGCCGGTGTACTCGATGCCGACATTGAAACCACTGCAGATTCCGATCTCGCCGTCAATGACGGCCAACTTGCGGTGATTGCGGTTATTGATCCGGGTATTGACTGACTTGAACAGGGACGGGAAGTAGTCCGCCGTTCTTCCTTCCGCCTCATTCAGCTCCCTGAAGAACTTTCGTGGCAGTTTGTGACATCCTACCGCGTCACATAGGAGCTTGACCTCCACCCCCTCTTTGGCCTTGACCGCCAATTCGTGGACCAGCCGCTTGCCCAGCTCGTCGTTGCGTATGATGTACATCTCCATGTGAATGAAGCGTTTGGCGGCGGCTATCTCTTCGAATAGGACCTTGAAGAACCCGTCTCCTTCGTTGAAGTAACGTACCTCGTTGTCCGCGGTGACGAAGCTGCGGTTGGCGTTGAGCAGCAATCGGGCCAGCTCGAGGTTTTCGGGAAGGGTGTTCTCGTAAGTGTCCGGGGTGAATTGCAGGTTCTTCCTCTGCTGGCGCAGGGTCTCGACCACATTGAAATCGTTCTTGGTCTTGTTTTTGAAGACCTTCTGGTGATGGTAATCCCGCCCGAACCAGATGTAGAAGATGATGACGAAGACCATCGGCAGGACCAGGAACGAGGCGATCCAGAGATAGATTGAGTAACCTGGCGGGGCTTGAGGAAGATGATGGTGACAATTATCAGGGCCGCGTTCAGGTAGAGGAACAGCGCAACCAATGGCCCAAGAAGAAAGTTCACGACAAGAATGAAATTGGTAAGGTCCAGGACGGCCATGCCTTTGCAGCTATGACCACCGCCCTCTTAACTACGTTCCGATGGCAACCTTGCCAAATCGTCAGCGCCTCGTACGGTAAGGACCCCCTTTTTAGTGGGCCTATCCTTTAGAAATATGGGAAGGGCCAGATCGCTTGTTCATCCTCCGGGTTCATGGCCATCGCCCAAGGCGTGATCTATCACGCAGGCTCATCCGTTTCAACTTTTGTTTTCCTAGCTGCTTGGCGTTCGTCGGAAGCGGATGCCAGCTTGGCCGATAGGTCTTGCATGGTGAACGGCTTTTGGAGCACGTCCTGGAAACCGAATTCCTTCGGGCTGGACATGATCGGGTCACTCGAATAACCGCTGGAAACGATGACCCAGGCCTTCGGGTCATGCGAGGATCTCCCGGACCGCCTCCTCTCCCCCCATTCCGCCTTTGACCGTGAGGTCCATGATGACCGCCATGAACGGCCGACCGGCGGTCATTCCATCCTTATAGGTGGCTATCGCGTCCGCCCCGTTGACGACGCAGGCGGATTTATAGCCGAGATGGGACAGCAGAAGGGGCATGATCTCCAGGATGGTCTCATCGTCGTCCATGACCAATACGCGCCCGGAACGGTGAGACTCCGTCTTTGCCTTGACCGGGACGGCCTCCTGGTGGACCTCAACTCGGGCTGGAATGATGATGGAGACCGTCGTCCCTTCACCCAAAACGGAGTCAACCAGGACCATCCCGCCATGGTTCTGGATGATGGAACGGACGGTCGACAGGCCCAACCCCGAACCGGTGGCCTTCGTGGTGAAGAATGGATCGAATATCCTATCAATGATCTCTGCCGGGATCCCTTCACCCTCGTCATCGATGTCTATCCGGACGAACGGGCCCGGTCCGATCGAGTCCATCTCGTTCTCTGTGGGGACCATGTTGCTGGCCTTGACATGGATGCGCCCTCCTTGGGGCATGGCCTGGACCGCGTTCACGATCAGGTTGCTGATCACCTGTTCGATCTGGATGGGATCAGCCGATACCATTCGCAGTTTCTTTTCGATCTCGAAGTCGGCCACAACGTTCGAGCCGGCCAGGGAGAACTCCACGCTTGAACGGACCAGATATTTGAGGTCCAGCACATCCTTGAGCGGCTGACCTCCTTTAGTGAAGGCCAGAAGCTGCTGGGTCAGGTTCCGGGCCCGCATTGCCGAGCGGACTGAATCCTCCAGACGGCGCCGGGGCTTGCTGGACTCGGGCAGCTCGATCATGGCGATCTCGATATTGCTGACGATCGAGGCCAGCATGTTGTTGAAGTCGTGGGCGATGCCCCCGGCGAGGGCACCGAGCGACTCCAGCTTCTCGTTCCGAGCCATCTCCATCTCCAGTCGGCGGCTCGCGGTGACGTCGGTCAATATGGTGCGGAACCCTTGTTCCGCGGTCATCCTCGATGAGGTCGCTAGCCAGTTGAATCAGGTGCTCGCCTTCGTTCTCGCTCCGCAGGGTCAGCGAATGTTTCTGTTTTCCGCTCGCCCGCGGCCACCCTCCGATAATGGAGGTGAAGCAATTCCTGGCTTTTGCCAGGGAAGAAAGTGGATATGCCCCTGCCTATCATCATCTCCCGTTCCGTTCCCAGGAGCGACGACGCGGTCAGGTTGGCCTCGGTGATCACCAGGTTGGGACTGACCGTGAGGTAACCGACCGGGGCAAGTTCGTACCACCTGTAATATTTAGTGCGGGAGGCTTCCAGCTCGACCTGGGTCCTCCTCAGTTCCTCGTTCTGCATCTCCAGCTCTTCCTGGTGGATGCTGAGCTCCTGTATCAGTTCGATCACGTCCGATGCGGAATTGAATTGGAATGGCTCTTTCATCTCCAGTCGCCTCTTAGCTCGCTTCCTGAAGCTCGCTCTTATCGATCTCTTGCATCATTTGCCTTGTGATATCATTGGCAGCCCAATCTTTATAAAGCAATGTTATGCACTATTTTTCCAATCATCAACCAGGAATCTGATCAGGTGAAGTAACGGACTATGATCAATGTCCATCCTAACTTCGACACATGACCCGGTCAATTTCTGATGTTTTTCATTCGATCTTAGTGACTGGAGGTTCTGAAGAAATGGACCGATTCGATAACAATAAAAAGTGTCCTCAACTTAGCATTGAATTGTGTCGAAACAAAGAAAGCTGAGGACATCTCAGCTTACTCCGAACGAGAATAAATCTTTTCCCATCGGACCGAGTCTGATGGTGGACGATCTCTACGAACGACTGGGTTTGAGCGATGTCATCGGACCGCTCAAGACCAAGGGCATCCCGCTGGATGCCCTCGTGCGTGGTTTGCTGGCATATAAAATGGGTGACAACTTCAGCGTGCTGCAGGCCAGCGAATGGTTGAACCAGCCGGAGATGCTGGAGCAATACGAATTGAAGTCATTCAATGAGAAGACACTTTACCGTTCCGTGGAAACCCTGGGTCACAACCGAGAGAGGATCATCCAGAAGCTCCAGGACCGCGTCCTGGAGCTGTTGGGACATCCACCGACGGATATTCTGCTGGACTGGACCTCGATCGTGATGTATGGCGACATGTCCGACCTGGCCAGGTATGGCTATTCGCGAGACCATCAGCCGGGCGAGCGCCAGCTGACGCTCGGGGCGGTCATGCTGGCGCCGCCCTATGATGTTCCCATTGGTTTAACCGTCGAGGCCGGCAACGTCAACGACCAGGTCCACATGAGATCGACCTATGGCCAGGTCCGTCACCTCCTTGACCCGGGCTCCCTGGTCGTGTTCGACAGGGGAGCGAACGACAAGGAGAACCTGGAGCGGATCGAGCTGGACGGCAATGATTATCTGACCGCCAAGAAGCTCAACAAGAGCGATGACCAGTACTTCGAAAAATTCTCCAAGACTACCTGGGAGTGCATAGATGCCGATTCAGGCATCTATGCCCTGAAGAAGACCTTCCCCAGCCGGGTCAACTATTACTTCTTCTCCGAGAAGCTGAGGAAGGACCATCTGAGGTCCTGCCTCAGGCAGGCGGAACGCCTGCTGGCGGAGGCCAAGGCGATCCAGGATAGCCTGGATCGTGGCCGAAGGCTGCCGAAGCGTTTCTGCATTAACAATCCGCTGGTCGACGTCAAGTATGACTACCAAACCAGGCTGACCGACCTGCCGGAGGCGGAGGCGCTCCGCCTCCTCCTCAAAGAGGTCGTCACCGGCAGGGAAGGCTGTTTCTGCCTCACCTCCAACCGGGATATGCCAGCATCGGAGGCGCTGAGGATCTACCGGGCCAAGGATGCGATTGAAAAGCTCTTCCATTCGTTGAAGAGCGAGATCGAGGTCAAACCGGTCCGTGTCTGGTCGGAGGACGCCGTGCACGGCGTCCTTTTGATCGGCTTCATAGCCCAAGTGATGATCAGTTTGACACGTCATTTCGTTAAGCCAGTCAAACGGATGTCAACGAAATTCATCATCGCCGCTCTGAAAAATTTGACACTTACACTGGTTTCGGCGGGAAACGGAGTGAAAAGGAAGTTCTACTCGAACTTCAACCCGATTAACAAGGCCATTTTGGCTGAATACATCGATCCGACCTAGGAAAATCGCCCGAAAACGGGCGATTTTGAGGAGATAACGAACCTCAAAAATCTCCTGTCAAATTCCAAAATCAGTGGAAATTCGCTCAATCAACTGTCAAGGTCAGGGTCCATCATGATTGTCGACGTCGAAGATAAGAGCGAATCTTCGATTGATTCTCTTTTGCTCGTATTGACAATATTTGATTGATTCCATAGCTTTATATTGACGGCGTTGCGCTCAATGACCTAGAGGTCTGAAAATGCCCACATTCAAGTGCAAAGACATCGGGATGGAATGCCCCTTTGAGGCCAATGCCAAGAGCGAGCCAGAACTGATGACGATGATCGCGACCCATGCGGCAGCGGTGCACAATATGAAGGATGTACCGCCAGACATGATGGTGAAGATCAAGGCGGCCATCAAGCCGTGATGCGGTCGGAGAAGATCGGTCAAAAGCTCGAAACCATTTCTAAAATTTTCCTTACTATATTGATTCATTTGAATTCAACTTTGACCAATATGATAGACGATCTGATGGTTATTAGTCAACCATTGATGTCTCAATGACCCTCTAAGACCCGGTTCAGCAGCCTTATCTCCGCCTTCCGGAGGTGCTCGACCACGGTGGAGCGGGATCGGCCGACCGACTTGGCCAGATCTGTCGCGCTCGCCGCCCGAGGGTAGTCGTAGTATCCTATCCTCTTGGCCTCCTTCAGCATTTCTTTCTGCTTGTCGGTGAGCGACGATAATATATCCTCCCCGTTGAAGGAAGCCTCCTGGAGCGATATCTTGACCGTTTCCCCGATCACACGTAGGAACGCAATGACCTTGCGGATGGAATTTTCGTCCCCGATGAAGCTGTAGACGATCCTGTCCCTGGTGACCTTCATCGGGGCTGTCCAGACCAGCACCAGCCCGGCGTCAAAATCTTGCACGATCTCTTTGAACCCAGGGGGCGCCCTGGCCTTCACCAGGACGATGGCCTCGCCCTCCTTCTCCTCGATCACATTGATCACTTCCATGAAGCCAAGTTTGGACAGCGAAGGGACCGATCCGCCTGGCTGAAATCGTATGCGCACCACACCCATCTTCTCGCCGTGTGCTAGGTCCAATTGGAGAAGCTCCAGCATTTCGATCTCTTCGATCCCCTCCATGACAGAGTCTTGAACCTCACGCGCCATCTCGTTGGGCGAGAGCTCGATGATCACCTTGCGCATATTCGTTCATTGATCTGACCAATATAAATACTGCCGTACATGAACGGCAACAAGGTCATTTCCTCATTCTGCTATATTCTGTACAGCATGAACTTCCTCAGCGTCCAAGGCATCAGCAAGCACTACCAAAGCGGCGAGAATACGGTTGCGGTACTTTCCGACCTGAGCCTCGAGATGCATAAGGGGGAGATGGTCATGGTCATGGGGCCGTCCGGCTCCGGGAAGACGACCCTGATGAACGCCATCGGAGGGATCGAGGCACCTGATAGCGGGACGATCATTCTGGATGGGGTGAAAGTGACCTCACTGAACCAACGTCAGCTCAACGACTACCGGAGGAACGACATCGGTTTCGTGTTCCAGTTCTACAACCTGATCCCGACCCTGACGGCCGAGGAGAACATCATGCTTGCCCTGGAGGGCAGGAAGATGAAACGGGCGCACACGTCGGAACGGGCCGTGCAGAACCTAGACCTGGTCGGTCTCAAGGGAAAGAGGAACCGATTCCCCCAGGAGCTTTCCGCCGGGGAGCAGCAGAGGGTGGCCATTGCCAGGGCGCTCGCCAAACAGCCCAAGCTCCTCCTCGCCGACGAGCCGACCGGCAACCTGGACGAGGACTCGGAGACCATGGTGATGGACGTGCTCGGCCGATTGAGGAAGGAATCGGGTATGACCGTGATCATCGTCTCCCATAACTCGCGGCTCCGGCCTAGGATGGACCGCTGCCTGAGCCTCCGCCGGGGCAGGCTCACCGAGGGATAGGTGCCTGCATGTCGCTAACCACGAAGATGATGCTGCGGCGGATGGGCGGCCGGAGGATGGCGGTGTTCGTCTCCATGCTCATCATCGCCTGGGCCATGGCCATGATGGTGTCCGGCCTTCTGGGTGCGGAGACCATGGAAGCCAGCGCGTCCTCGTTCCTCAAGGACAATGGGATGCCGGACGCGTTCATCTCGTTGTCAGAGAATAGGCCGGAGCAGCAGGTTTCCGGCCTGCTCAACACCACTGACATCGGAACTTACCAGATGCGCCTGAAGGCGGGAGGGGTACTGATCGGGGCGGAGGGGAACCGGTCGGTCCTGCTCATCGGCGTCAATGACCCTGGGCGGCCGGACATCAACCGCCTGCAACTGATCGACGGAAGGATGTTCTCCTCACCCGACGAAGGCGTGGTCGTCTCCGGGGCGCAGAACGTCGGGAACGAGGCGGACCTGGTGGTGAACGGAAGTTCCCTCCACCTCATGATCACCGGAACCGTCCGTTCCCCGGAATATTTGCTGAACGATCTGCAGACCGGGGCGCTGGTCCCGGGCTCGGGGGGCGCGCTCGTCATTATCATGCCGATCCAGACGTTGCAGACCGTGGCCGGGGACGGCATCAACGACATCCTGATCATCATGAACGGGAATGGCACTGTGGACGCGGTGATACATGACCTTCATTCACTTCCGATATCTTCTTACACCCTCAGGCAGGACCACCCTACCGCTGTGTTCATCCAGATGGGCGTGAACAAGCTGGCGGTCATGCTCCCTGTGATAAGTCTGGTCTTTGCCCTGATCGGGGCGGTGAGCATACTGGTCACCATGTACCGCATGGTGCAGAGCGATTCCAGGTCCATCGGACTGCTGATGTCCCTGGGGATCGGGAGAATGCGCATCCTTTCCGGCTATCTGGCGGTCGGATCGGTCATTATTCTCATCGGCGGGCTCTTGGGCGCGGTCATGGGTTACGGGTTCACATCGACCATCATGACGGTCGCTCTGGCGATGCTGGGGGATATCCCAGTGGTCCTCTCGTTTGATCCCGCACCTTATCTGGTAGGTTTGTTAATGACCGCAGCGATCGTTGTCGTCGCCATCCTAGTGCCCGTGGGGATGGTGCTGCATAAGAACGTCAGGGAGGCGCTGAGCTATGTCCCCAAGAACCGGGTATGGGTGAGAAGGGGGAAGGGACGTTCGGTCGTCCTCTCCATGGGCGCGCGTAACCTGCTGAGGGAACCGAAGAGGGCGCTGGTGATCATAGGGGTAGTCGCCCTCGCCATCGCTGCGGCGGGGTCGTGGATGGTCCTGCTGGACTCAAACAGCACATACATCAACGGTCAGATATCATCCTACGATTGGGATGTCCGGGTCGGTTTCAACATGCCGGTAGTAACTGCTGACGCCGTTTCGAACTACTCCACCGGTCATACCGTCGAGGTGATCCCATACAACACGTTCAACGGACTGGCCGTCCTGGACGGAAGGACCTCAGGCGTGGTGGTGATCGCTTCCCCCGATATGGCGAGGGCGAGGACCTTCGACCTGCGGTCGGATCTCTAGACCTCAGCGGTGCGGTCATGTCCAAGAAGCTGGCCGATGACCTCGGGGCAAGACCGGGTGACGCACTCGTGCTGAACCTGGCGGCACGTTCGATCGTGATCCCGGTCATCGCCATCGTCAACGACATCCAGACGAACACGCTTTACACGTCGGACCAGGAGGTGATGTCAGCGTTCGGGACGGACCGGTGCCTGGGCCTGTTCGTCGTTCTCGATTCTCCGAACCAGGCCGATTCGTATGCGTCATTCGCCCGGGGCGTTCCGACGACGGGCGATGTGGTATTGAAGGCCGATCTCGCCGCCTCCTTCAATTCGTTGATCGCAGGGGCCATGGACATGTTCTACGCGTTCTTCGTGCTCAACCTGATCATCGCGTTCCTGGTTGCGACCTCAGCGGCCCTGATCACTGCATCCGATAAGGAAATGGAGTTTGCCACAATAGCATCATTGGGCCTCCCCAAGTCAGTGATACGAAGGTCGCTGATGGTGGAGATCGGCCTCCTCGCCGTGATATCAGCCCTGGTAGCCGTCCCGCTGTCCTATGTCCTAGCCATGGTCTTCGCCTCCCTTTTGGAGAGCGCGGTCTTCTACATTCCGATAGGGTTCTCCTTGGTAACTGCTGTCGTCATTTTCCTTGTCGGAGGGCTGTTCGTATGGTTATCTATCGTCTGGCCCCTCCGGCGGAACGGCAAGCTCGATCTGGTGAGGACGCTGCGGGACAGGCTGCAATAACCCCGTATCGCCTTTGGACGGACCCTGGACCTGAGCGCTGAATTGAATGGAGGGAAGCGGCGCTTGTGGCCAGCATATGCGGCTCAAGTTGGTTCATGCCTGTCCGGACCAACGTTCAGTCACTTACCGAACAACACCAAGGGCAATTCGGGTATGGTCACCATGTACCGTACGTCCCGAAATCCTTGGACGCCTGGACCAACGCCTGGATGTTCTCCGGCGGTGAATATGGAGGCACTTCGCACGCGGTCCCGAGGATGTAACCGTTCGGGGCGTCCCGGCCCTTGCAGATCTGCTCCTTTGCCTGCTCGTAGACGGCCTTTGGGTTGGACATCGCCATGATCTTGGTGTCGACCGAGCCCATGACCGTACCCATGCCTCCGAACTCATGGACCAGGAGATCGGACGGGAACACCTTACGGCCCATGTAGCCGACGTGCATGATGGTGAACGGTGACCAGACGATCCGGTCCTTGAACAGCTTATAGTCGGTCTCGTGGTTCCCGCACAGGTGGTAGAACACCTGCGGGCCGGCGCCCTTGTTCATGGCGCTCTTCACGAAGTTATTAAGGTACTTGATCGAGAAGTCGTTGACCGCCTGGTCGGAGAAGATGTCGTTGTTGCCTAGCACGGAACCGGTGGCGATCATCGCCATGCCGTACTTGTTGGCCATGACCTCGGCGCCGTTGACCGCGGTCTCGGTGTACTTGCGGACGAGGGTGTGAGCCGATTCTTGCTCGACCATCGTCCACATGATGAAGTCCTCGACCCCGCAGAGCTGCGCTGCCGCTCCGGTGAGATCGGAGGTGTAGGTCATCGGCAGGAACATCTTTGGCATGTGCTCGAGGATGTAGTCGTTTACTCGGAACAGCTCCTGGGCGGTCTTTCCTTTCTCCATTGCGGCGGTGTCCGGGACCTCGATCTTGTCTATGGCCTCGAGATCGTGAACGATAGGCCGTTCGATGACGGGAGGAAGCTCGTTCATGTACCTCATGGTCACGCCGAGCTCGGTGAGCCATGGCAGAGAGAAGTACCAGTGGGTGACCGGCAGAAGATCATAGAATTGACTGGCGGCGGCGACGCAGTGTGCGCCCAGCTCCGGCTGCTCGTAGAAATCGCGAATCGTCTTGCCGCAGACCACGGCGGCATGTGAGAGCATCATCGGATCGACCGAGATACGGTCGTGCTTGGTGCCCATGAACGGGCTGGCGAACCTCTTGCTGGCGTTCTCATGCCATTTCGGGTCGATCGGTGTGTGGAGGTCTACCAACGGGGAGGACATGAGATATGGAACAAGTGGGGAGATATTTAGGGTTAAGCAAAATCCGTCCTGTTCCTGCTTCGGCCTGTGATAATCGAATGGCAACCTATTAGACACCCTCTTCCCGATGCGAGAACGATATGCCGAGAGTCGTCTACGTGGATGATGAGCCTAGGCTCCTCGAGATCACAAAGGATTTTCTCGAGATCGGCGGCGAGGTCCAAGTTGACACGTTGGATTCTCCAGCGAAGGTCCTCGAGAGCATCGCCCGGTTGAACTACGACGTCATCGTTTCCGATTACCAGATGCCTGGGATGGACGGGATCGAACTCCTGAAGGCGCTGAGGAGGACAGGCGACCGCACTCCATTCATCCTATTCACCGGCCGTGGCCGCGAGGAGGTGGCAATCGAGGCGCTTAACAGCGGCGCCGACCTCTACCTGCAGAAGGGCGGTGACCCCAAGGTCCAGTTCGGGGAGCTCAAGAACGCCGTGATCCAGCTGACGCAGCGCAAGAGGGCGGAGCATCTGGCGGCCCAGGCGGAGCGCAAGTACCGCGACCTGGTGGAAGGCGCCAGCAGCATAATCCTAAAGGTCGATCCATCCGGCAACATCATCTTCCTGAACCGGTTCGGCAGGGAGTTCTTCGGAACCGGTGAAGAGGCTATAGGCAGGCCGGTAATCGGGACGCTGTTTCGAACACAGGACCATCCGGATCATGACCTGACGGAGCAGTTGAACGGATTCTTTTCGTCAGACAAGTTCGGCGACAGCCACACTTTCCTGGCGATGTCCGGAGGGAAGGAGGCTTGGGTATCTTGGACGGTGCGCGAGGTGCGCGACACGAAAGATAGGGTCACCGAGTTCCTGGCGATCGGGAACGACGTTACCGCGCTGAAGAACGCGGAGATGAAGCTGCAGCATTCGACCGCCATGCTGAGGGCCACCTTGGACTCGAGCGAGGAAGGAATCCTGGTGGTCAGCAACGAGGGCTCGATATCGGAGCACAACCGCAGGTTCCTGGAGCTGTGGAAGATCCCCGCTTCGGTCATGGATGCCGGTTCAGGGAACGGTCTCATGGATTACGCCAAGGACCAGCTGACCGACCCCGACCTGTTCGTCGATTACGTAAACTACTGCTATTCCAACCCCCACCGGGACGACCGCCGCATCCTGAACTTCAAGGACGGGCGGGTCTACGGGGTCTACTCGACGCCGGAGCGCATCGGCAACAAGGTCACCGGGCGTTATTGGAGCTTCAAGGACATCACCCGGCAGAAGGGGTTCGAGGCTGGCCTGCTGAAACGGCACGAGAACATTAGGGGCCTGTTCGTCAACAACCCGGCGAAGATGCTTCTCCTCGAGCCTGAAGAAGGGCGGATCGTGCACGCCAACAAGGCGGCGTGCGGTTTCTATGGATACTCGGAGGATGAGCTCTCCAGGATGAGCCTGGTGGACATAACCACCCTGCCGTTCGCCGAGTATTCGGACCAGATGAAAATGGCGCGGACGAACCAGAAGTACAATTTCAGCGCCCCCCACCGCCTGGCCAGCGGAGAGGTCCGGGACGTCGAGATATTCATCGCGCCGGTTACCTACAAGGGTCAACCGATGCTGTTCAGCATCGTCCAGGACATTTCCGGAATGAACAGCACAAAAAGATTGCTGGAGGAGACCGAGCTCAAGAACAACCGGATCCTGGGCTGCATCTCTGAAGGGATAATCGCGATCGACGTGAACGACCGGATCGTGTACGCGAACGAAAGGGCATCGGAGATATTGCTCCTGCCGATGGACAAGCTGATAGGGCTCAACCCCATCATATTCATCGGCGAAGAATCGAAGGCCGCCCTAGCTCTCAATCTGGCCCAGCGGAAGAGCGGGATGAAGGGGCAGGTGGACTACAAGCTCCGGAGGCGGGACGGTTCGGAGTTCTGGGCCGTCGTCTCCGGCAATCCGATCCTCACGAACGGCGCGTACGAAGGGGCGGTGTACGCGATCAAGGACATCTCTGAGCGCAAGGAGGCGGAGATGGAGGTGCGCCGCGTCCGTCACAAGCTCGAGCTGCTCGGGGACATAACCCGACATGACATCCAGAACCAGGTGACCACGATCATGGGGAACGTGGAGCTGGGCCGGCTACCGACCGCGAACCTGAACGACCGGCTGGACCGGATCGAGCGCGCGGCCATGATGATCGAATCGCACATAGGGTTCGCCAAGGACTACCAGGAACTGGGAACGGCGGCGCCGATATGGCAGGGCCTGACCGGGATGATCCAGTCCCTCGACCTGGTCAAGGGCGTAGAAAAATTGGAGATGACCGACCGCGTGAGGGGGCTGGATGTCCATGCGGACCCCATGCTGGAGAAAGTGTTCCACAATCTGCTCGAGAACAGCATCAAGTACGCCGGCGGGCCCGCGATGGTCACGATAGATTGCAATACCGCGGACGGCGGGGTCGATATCCTATGAGGATACTGGTCTCGGGGTTCCCCCTGGAGATAAGGGAAGGATATTCAGAAAGGATATGGGAAGGGAACAGGCCTCGGGCTCTTCCTTTCAAGGGAGGTCCTGGCCATCACCCGGATCACGATAAAGGAGAACGGGGTGTGGGCGAGGGGATCGGGTTCGAGATGCTGATACCCGATGGGCAGTACCGGTTCTCCCAGTAATGATCTCCGGTGGGTTTAACGGCCATCGAGCATCTGGTTCATAAGACTGACATCCGCTTTCCGGAGATGTTCGACCACGGTGGAACGGGACAGGCGGACCGGCCTCGGCCAGTTCCCCTGCTTCGTTGTCCTGGGATAATTGTAATAACCCAACCGATTCGCTTCCAGGAGCAGCTCTTTCTGCTTCGGTGTCAGTGACGACGGCGTCTCCGAACCGCTGAATGACGCTTCCTCGATCGAGTCTTGACGGTTTCGCCGAACGCCTTGCGCAGCTGCACCATTTTGCGGACCGAGTCGTCGTCGCCGATAAAGCTGTATACGATCTTTTCTCTGGTCACCTTCATGGGCGTGGTCCACATCAGGTCGAAGTTGAACTTTTTCGCCATCTGCTCGAACTCCGGTGGCGTTCTGGCCTTGACCAGGACGACGGCTTCGTTCTCCCGTTTTTCAATCACGTTTACTATCTCCATGACGCCCAGCGAATCGTTGGAACGGAGCGAACCGCCCGGCAGGAAGCATATACGGACTATGCCAAGCTTCTCGCGGTGCTCCAGATCGAGTTGTAATAGTTGGATCATCTCAATCTCCTCGATCCCGTCCATGAATGTCTCCTGCAGTATCCGGACCATGTCGTTCGGTACGAGTTCGAGGACGACCTTGCGCATAGCTTGTTGAGTGCCGTCTTTTCGTTATATTAATACTGCTGTACATGAATGGCGACAATGATTAGGCCTGACTGGACGGTTATGTGGCCGTTAGCATGAAGGCGCTCAAGGTCGTCGGTTCGTCGCTGTTCATCCCATTGTTCCCGGTACTGATGATTGTCCTGGCCGGCGATGTGACCTGGACGGAGGGATGGATATTCAGTGCCTGGTTCATCAGTCCTCTGTTTCACGACGATACTTTACCTGTTCCGGAAGGGCCCATCGCTGCTTGAGGAACGGTACAAGAAGCCCGGGACGGGGAACGAGGAGGGCTAGGACAGGTATGTGATCCCCGGGCTGGTGATCGGGTTCACTTTGTGGATAATCGTGATGCCGCTGGACGCGAAGCGGTATGGATGGTCGCCGGAGTTCCCGATATGGTTGAAGACGATCGGCGTGACGTTCTTGGTGGGATCGTTCTACCTGTTCTTCCGATCGTACGCGGACAACACGTTCCTTTCACCGCTGGTGAGGATCCAGGAGGAACGGAAGCAGATGGTGGTGAGGACCGGGGTGTATGGGTTTGTCAGGCCCCGATGTATCTGGAGGCGGTGCTGATGCTGGTGGGGGCTCCGGTGTTGACGGGGTCGGTGTATGGAGTGCTCGTAGGTGTGGCGGTCACAATCCTATTGATGGGAAGGTATTGTGGGGGGGGAGAAGATGCTCGTTGGTAAATTGGGAGGATATGAGAGAATCAGCAGAAGGTCAAACATCGGCTTATCCCATATCTATGGTAACAATTTCATCATTCATAAATTCAGGTTGAATTTGGTTTGAAATCAATGAAGGTAGAGTCAAGAACTGTAAAAACAAATTTGCAATTGGAAAGAGCAATTTCCTTTCGATAATACTATCGACCAATGAAAGACTTCTAAATGATAGAATCGTCTTGACCATTTTTAATCATAATTATATCAACATCATTTAATAATTTAGATTGTTGGCCTAATTATTTATTCCTAAAGGAGTTACCTTCTTCGCAGAATCGATTCTACGAGGACAATGATCAAATAACCCACAAGGCCTCACATTTTTGGGGATTTGGCATTGAATACTACTGAGAAAATACTGCTCGATAGTGCAACCCCTAAGATTGTGTTGCTCTTCTTTTATCATTGAGAAAGGGCATTTCAAGCACTAAGACGGATTGATCAAAAGTATCGAGCGGACTAAAAAGAGAAGTGATACTACATCTAGATCAATTGGAAGATTGGTAGATTTAGATTTATTAAAGGAAGAAACGGATTGTGGTCTCTGACGGAACAGGGTCTAAAGGTTAAGGAACTGTTTCTCACTGATTCAGTTTTATATTTTGAATATCTTCATTATATCACTATATCGTCTGCTTTCGATGAACGTAAACCGAAATACTTTCTGACCTACTATTCGATCACAAAATATCTTTATGAAAATCCATCAAAGACAAAAAATGAAACTGTTCTATTAAATGTGGTTTCTGAATTGGAAAAACGACCTGGGATCAGGATGGGCGCTATAGACAAGTCCTCAATATCCCAAGGTAACGAAATGGATATCAATGATAGCCCCAGTTAGGGATCTTTTCTCGAGAATTAGAATTGCATAGAAAAGTCCGTTCAGAAGTCATCATGATGGCGATCACGGCCTACCATATCCAAAAACATACAGCATTTGGAAGGCCCATAATGCTCTGTAAGGACACCATACATGACATCTCATTGTTATGTCTGATCGATGAGGGGGGTTTTTGTCCAATCTCTTGGCCGTCTTTCTCTGAAATATCAAAGCCTCGTTCAAGGAAGCTCGGTGGATGGGAGAATATTGCAGCTGAACATGCCATTTAAATTGGAGAATATTCAATGACTGAATATTCTGACTTCATTAACTGCCTAAAAAACGAAAGCACGATAGAGTGGTTAACTCCCTCTCAAAAATCAATCTACAATAAAATCACTCAAGGGTTTCCAACTCAACGAATCATTAATGTGTACGGAAAACACGGGGCGGGTAAAACATTTCTGGGTTGGATTCTCGAAAAGAATGGTTTCGGGCATTATCATTCAGGGTTAGAGGATTTCAAAGAGAATGGTGAAATTTCCATTAACAAAATGGTAATAATCGACAACTTCCAGTCTGATAAGAATCTTCATAGAGATTTTCGAAGTAAAATGGGCGATCGAAATACGACAAAGCCATTCTCTTCTCACATTATGCTATTCCAGACGATATTCCGAAACTGGAATTGGTGTTTACTGAGACAGATAAGAAGCATTTTAAATCGAATTGCTATAAATATTGCCGAGTGCAAATTTTAAAAGAGAATCCAGAAGACACGATGCACGAGTTAGTTAAGAACAATATATGGAGGCCATCTGATGCTTGAAGAACTTCAAAAAATTCTGAATAAAAATCCGATAATATATACAAAACACGCGAGCGCCATTGTAGAAAATCCAAATCTGGTTGATAATTACTACAGCTACAAGCCGCCACTCACATGCCAATTGGAAAAACTCAAGAATATTGGGAAATGGTGTATAATGGGATTGTAAAAAATAAAGGAGTCTTGGTCGGAGGAGTTGTTGGTGGTTATGGTCTCGGAAAAACGAGCTTGATGGTATATTACTGGCATAAAGCTCAAGAACTAGACTATTAGCAATCCCCTCCTTATTCATGGGATAACATTCAGATCATTTCGATGTGGCCTACTACTGGTCTAAGTATTACTTAAACAAGTGTCAGGCCGAGTAGTAAAGCAATTATCAAGGAACTGGATGAACTACACGAGCACCACAAATTGAAGTCGATTCAAAGCGAAGCTCAAAAAATGGTCTTAGATTCTGGCATAACCTATGAAACGGCTGTCTCCATCATCCAGAAACAAGTACCTTCTGGAAGACTCAACTTGGAATATGGCCGAAGAAGAATTGATCCATATTATGGATCTTTATCTGAAATCTCAATTAAAGCAGGCTTGGATGGCTTGATCACTTTACAGATGAGATTCAGCAGACAATCGACCTAAACAAAAAATCGTTCAAGGAAGTCGCCGGGCTTTGTTCAAATTGATTAATGGCATGGGCGCCAGAGATGGAGCCTATGGAATGTTTTTCGGAATGCCAATAACATTCTTCAGTGTGCTTATCGAAAAGAACGAAGAGATATACTTGATCGACTTAGAAGGCAGAAATGCTTCATTGATCTAAGTGAAATGTACACTCAGGACTTTCCAAAAGACCTAATGGGATAGCTATGTCGCTAAATTATGACCTATCCAACATTTCTCAGACAATTGTAGACAGGGAAACATTAGTTTCGATAGGCCAAATATGCGATAGCAGAAGAAGGACTTAGGAAATGGACCTCAATATTTGTTATAAGTGAATTCCATGCACTGGTCCATCATTACAAAGTGCATGATATTCCATACACTCTTCTCGAATTTTGTAGATGATTGCCTCTCAGGAAACGTCGTGCTATCAGATAACTCGAAACTCGGAGAAAATATTAGATATCTCCAATCTCAAGAATTTATCAAGGGAAAGTATGAAACAGAGGTGAAATTCCTAGGGGCCTATGTTCAGGAACTACTGAGAAAATTGAAAAGAAATATATCATGGATGAAAAAATAAAAGAGTTGGTAAGGGATACAGGCGGGCTGGGAAGGATAATCTCCGATGCTCCAGGAAATGGACACCAGCTCAAGATTTTCAAAATCGAAGAAACTCCCGATTCAGAAGGATTAGCCTTAGTATCGGGATTGTACAATGAATTCAGTCCAGATCGCCAACATATTAATTCATGTTTGAAACATTTTTATAGAGGAAATAGTCACGTCGATATTCTTTTCGACGAAAACGATATTATTGGTTGGGAACAAGAAAGCGATTGGTCAGTCGACCCCTAAATGGGCATGTTGCTTCTCTTGAATGGTACATTTGAAGAATCACGTAATTATCCCAATAGAAGGATTAGAATAGAAGTAATTGGGAGATGGAAGCAATGTTCCCGAACCGAGATTCAACGACATTGATCTCGGAAAAATGAAAGTGATATTTTAGACTATATAATAAGATTTAAATTCGATTGGCTACCAAAAAACAAGAGAATCCCGCGCAATATTGATCCACAGGTGGCCTACAAGAATCGTTACGATTGAATTTAATCCCTTCCAGAAGAAATCATAAGACTCTTGATTTGGTTCATGCAGTGATACCTAAGGAATCGTGCAACGCGTTTCTCTACTGTAATCTAGCTTATTACATGAACGGTATAAATTTGATGCGAGAATCACGTCAGATATGGGCTTCGACGAATGATGAACTCGTTAGAATAATTACTAACCTCCTTTTCAACGAGGGTCTATTAGATGTTGAGGGGGTTGAGCTCAAATTTAAACAATCCCGGCCCTATGATGATTAGGGATTTATTCAATGAATTATGTAAAGCAAATTTCCCAAATTATAAGACAATAATGAAATCAAAAATGTTTGATAGAAAAATTTCAGAATACAAGAAAGTTCTATCACACCAAGATATTTCTTTAAGCGTTAAGAGGGGGAGGGAGCCATTGAGATATGGGCGAAGATTTGAAGCCCTTTAATCCGAAATACAGTAAAGCGCAAATTGCTCTATTATTTGGAAAACAAGGAGTAACTGATTTCGATAGTTGGATCTCTGAGCTAGGGCCTTTAGTAGATTCTAAGGGTTGGAATGATGGAGAACTCATTCTTCATCTGCACCCCCTTGAAGAGATGATTGTTGAACAACTTACAAAACTGACGAAAGATGTCTGCATGATAATAAGGAATGCAAGTGCATCAACATATCTACTCTTGGAGGCAGCGGCTAAAGGCCTCGGATATAGGAATGAGGAAATAAAAGTAGTTGTTAATGAAATCGGGCCTTCGAGACGATTATTCAAAGTGGATAAGAAGGCAGGCCACATATGCAAAGTTCCTGAGGCGATTGTTGATTTCAAAACAGAAATGGTCAACGAGCTAGATACAATAATTAAAGATCAAAAATCTGTTGCGGAAATTCTCCCGCTCTATAAAGAAAATTTGATGAAATATCAAAGCAGATTAAGGCAGGGCAGGATTTGGAGGGCCTGGAGATATTATCTGGAAAAATAAGGGCTGAAAGAAACAGTTCTTGAATTTGTTACAACCTCTTTGGAACAGAAATATAACTCGATTGAATCCGCCATCAAACAGATAGATCAAGATATCAAGCAGAGCGAAATAAAAGTAAACAAGGTCCTGAAGAATTAACCCAGAATCATCCGCACGTTGGATTCAATGGTTCGCAGATGTTCAATCGAAATTGGCGAAAAGATTTTCAACTCTAAAGACCAGAGTTCAGACGAAATTCAGGACTCATTCTGCGTGAAGGAAGCGATATTAACAATATTAAGAACGGAGCTCAAAAGGTTTCAATAGAAGACTATCTGAAACGGTATTCAACCATTCTTGCGCTTGAACTGGATCTTAATATACGATGGATCCAGAGAAAAAATGGATCTTTGCAAAAATCAATCTTGCTGAGAAATGGTTTGACGTTGCCAACGACTACAAAACTGCTTTTGAGAAAGCGGTGGCAATAAAACAGAATACCAATGATAAATCCATCCTGATCAATACAATATGCTAAGCAACAATGTAGAGATTCTATTTTAGGACCAGGATGACGGTGGCTTGAACCAATGGGAAGCTCAAAAGAAACTAATAGAAGACCTTCTTCAAAAAGCGAATTCAACGATTGGGAAATTTAGAACAGCTTTTAACGAGCACAAGAAAAGCATCAGCGAGAACTTAAGCAGCGGCCAAAGAAGTAGTTCGGAATCCTCATTTGACGATGGAGATACGCAAAATTCATATCGATTTCTTGCAGAGGAAAGCATTCAGAAGATGGTTGAAATTCAAAATGAATTGAAAACCAGTCTGAGTGAACTGAATGTGGATATTGGCTATTCATCTACAATTCTCGGTTTAGAACCAGAAATTACCTCAAACGGAATCGAGGCAAGAAAGAAAATCCATTGAAAAATTGGCCGGGCTAGGGGGTTCCAGTCAGGAATTGTTTGAGAAGCAAGGAGGGTCTGAAGCAATTATATCAATGTGTGCTGAGATAGCCCAGATCGCAATAGCCAACAAGAAGTAATTTCATCTCTCAGGAGAATCCAAAAGCCGAGAGAAAGTGGAAAGGAAGCCTCTGAATTATTAAGAATTGTATCAAGGGCTCCGCAAGTTAACCTTAAAGACGTCATTCTGGAAATCACAAAAGATGAAAAGAAAGACCTTAACCAGGTGTTCAAACAGTCTCAAAGAAGCATTTAAAGATTCCCAAGTTGAAATAATAATTAAGAGGAAGACCTAGAATGAAAAAAAGTGAGGTCGAAGAATACATTAGAAAAGGACCATGCGTAGTTGAAACTTTAGATTCGTTTCAAATTCTTGGTATTCCTGAGGACATCGAAATAAAAACTGAAACTGAAATTGAAAGAGAAATCGATAGTCTTCAATCTCGACTTTCTCGGAAAATGACGATAGTCATTGGAGATACCGGGATCGCTTCGAGACACTTGCCAAGAATAACCCTTGATTGTGAAGAATATTCTAGAATAGATCGCAACAATTTGGTAAGTTCAAAGTATGGGATTGCCCAATCAATTCTGTACAAGCAATCTGAGCTTTCAGAACGAATATTAAACACACCTGAAGATGAAACAGTAGTTTTTGTTATAATCGATGGTTTATCATTTGATATGGCGAAGGAGTATTTCCCGTGCGAACCAATCATTGTGGATGGTCCTTCGAACACAGCCGATGGGATGATGAGAATCGTCGGAATCCAACCATCGCTCAGAAAATGTACAATCGTGGGACCAGAAATTTAATCGGCTATAGCTATTGGTCAAGAGATGAAGGCAACGAATTGTCTTCAAAAATGTTCGCCCCAATACCAGAAAAGAACATGGTCGTTTACGCATCATTTGATCAAGTCCTCAACGACCTAAAAACAAGACAAACCTCAAGATCCTACATTCAGATTTATATGATGGGTTTAGATGGGTGCTGCCACGATTGTCGAGATATGCCACCAATCAAACAAATAGTACTCCAAATAAAAGAAAGACTTGACAGTATTGTTACTGTCCTCAGAAAAAAAGGAACGCGCGGGATGTTGTTTGCAACATCTGATCATGGATACTTTGGAAGTTCAATAATGACCTCCAAAAAATCAATGTGGCCGGAATATCTGGATTTAGTCCAAGGCATGTAAAAGGTCTCGTAAAGCGTCCAGAATCCTATGTACTTCCGGGCCATAAAGAAAACAAATCGTGTCTCAAATATCCATATCTTGTAAAAGAACTGAGTAGAATAGAATGGGGAGTTCATGGCGGAATATCATATGAGGAATCCGTTGTTCCCTGGATATCCATGGTGATTTTGTGATTATTGGAAAAGATGTTGAATCAAATGAGTTAACCGATATTGCAGATGATAAGTCTCGCAGAGTTTTGGTATGTGGAAAAACCGGATCTGGCAAATCATACACCATGGGAACTCTTCTCGAATGCATTATTGAAAGGGGAGATGTGATTCCAGTAGTAATTGACTCTCAGGGTATCTTTTGGACAATGGTCAAGCCAAACAAAAATCAAGAATCTAGCTTATGGGAATGGAATCTTATCCCAACAAGTTTTAAAGTCAACCTAATGGTGCCGGGCGATCCGATTGAAAGATATGGAGATAAGAAAATCGTAGAAAGGTTGACAGATCTCCGGTGTCGATGTTAAATCGTTGAGAATAAACCCCTATGATTGAAGTAATGAAATGTGGTGTGAACTATTTGATCTGGATATCACCGATTTGATGGGATCTTGCTTGTACAAAGCAGTTCGAAATGTAAGAACAAAATTAGGAAGAAACATGATGGTTTCAGATATCGCCAAAGAGGTCGAAAAGACAGATCTCATGAATCGACCGTGGAGGCTGTATTGAGAAAACTCGACATCGCAGAGAGTTGGGATATTTTCCAAAAAATTGAATATGTAAGCGTAGACGATTTCTTGGATGCGAATGCAATCAATGTCATAGACCTCAGTCCGGTCGACCAATCCCTTAAAGGACTTAGAAATCTAATCGTGGCGATAATTGCGAAGTTTATCTTTTCAGAAAGGGTCAAATCAAGACGGCTTGAAGCTTTGGAATTCGGTTCGGAAATGAAAAAAGTATGGCTGGCAATAGATGAAGCTCAAAATTATTGCCCTTCAGGTAAGAACTCGCTCTCCAAGGAGATAATTATCCGATGGGCGAAAGAGGGAAGGCAACCAGGGCTATCTCTAATTGTAGCAACACAACAGCCCTCAGCGATCGATAGTGAGGTTCTGAGTCAGTGTGATTCTAGGATTATTCATAAGCTGACAAACAGAGAAGATATCAAAGCAATAAACGCTCTTTCAGAGAACTATGTTGCGAAAGATATCGAATTTTATATGAAGAAACTCTCTCATGTGGGGGAAGCGATTGTCATTGATGATCCAAAAAGAAAAGGTAGAAATTGTAAAGATCAGGCCTAGAAAGAGTGAGCATGGTGGGTGGGGCGCATAAACGGGCGGGATCAATATTAATACCCTGATCGTAAGTTTGTGCCTGAAAAAGAAAATCCCGAGTTCCTGGCAATAATATTGGCCGAATTTAAGTCAGATAATCCAACGGCACAGAAAATTGCCACCAAATGCGGGCAGCATATCAGACACGGGAATCTGATAATTACTGCTTGTGAAATCCTAGGCTGGATCGATGAGGAGCGTAGATTGACTGATTCGGGTACAAAGATTCTAGAGTCGGAAAGTTCGATTCGATCAAACTAATATCAGAATCTATACGCAACGCCGAAATTACTAAGATTCTGATGGATCAACTAGGTCCGACAATAATAACAAATCCTGATAAAATAATTATTAAAGAATGGTTAAAATCAAATTTAAAGTTGGCTGAAAGCACAGCGAATAGGAGAGCAATAACACTGTGCAATTGGTTCTCATATTCAAACAAGATTGTAACTGCAGAGAAAGCAGCCCTCGATCGACAGGTGGTCGAAGGGCCACTGAAAGTTGTGAAGCCCTTGAAGTTTGAGGATAAGGAATTCGATGCCGGATTCTCGAGTCCAGATGGCAAAGTTCGGGTCATTGTAGCAAATTGTCTGAAATATGGATTAGATCACAATTTGAGAAAAATAAGCACACTCAAAAACGACAAAATTCGATATGTACTCCTAATAGGGCCTAAGGATAAAATTATGTTAGAAATGACTTTGAAAACTTCCTATAAGGTGCTTGAGGGAAGAGTGTCTGGCTACTCGTTAGATGGCGAGAATAGAAACGATTTGGTCGGTTCAGCCGAATCGGTCCTTATCAATGAAAAGGACCTAGGCAAAATTGTCCGAGTTTGCGCAAAGAAAAACAACTGGAATGAAATTATAATTAAGTAACTTGATTTTGGTGATACTGTTGAAAAAGATTCTATTGGTCGAACCTGATTTTCCCATACCAGTAAAAAGCAAGAATCACAAAAACTTCTTACCAATTGGGTTATTGAAAATCGCCGCTATGCAAAGGAAAAATGGAAATCAAGTAAAACTTGTTAGAGGAATTCCAAAAACAATAGAGGATACAATTGAGATTTCCCAATTCTACCCAGACGAAGTATGGGTAACTTCACTGTTCACTTACTGGTCGAAATATGTTCGGGATTCGGTCCAGTTCTACAAGAAACAGTTCCCCCAGTCAACTGTCAAAGTCGGAGGAATATACGCTTCACTCCGTCCAGAAGATGAGGTCAAGAAATATACAGGTGCAGATGTCGTGATTAAAGGAGTGATTGAGGAGGCCGAGAAAGAATTCCCAGCCTACGACCTTCTAGTCTCCGAAGATGAAGAAATAGACTACCAAATAGTGCATTTGTCCAGGGGCTGTCCGAGGGAGTGCAAATTTTGTGGAACCTGGATAATCGAACCAAATTTTGTCCCAAAAAGTACGGTTGACAAATTAATCAAGTATAAAAAAATAGTATTTTATGACAATAATCTATTGATGAATCCAAGTATTGAAATAATATTGAAGGAACTAGCCGACCTAAAATCTGAAAAAAAGATCACCTGGTGTGAAAGTCAATCTGGTTTTGATGGGAGAATATTTCTCGAAAAGCCAGAGCTTGCGAAAATGCTAAGGAAAGCTGGATTCAGGTACCCAAGGATCGCATGGGATTGGGGATTTGCCCAAAAAGGGAGCATTGAAAAGCAAATCAACATGCTATTGGAAGCCGGGTATCCATCAAATCAGATTTATGTATTTGTATTATATAATTGGGACACAACCTTTGAAGAGATGGAACTAAAAAGAGTCCAGTGTTGGAATTGGAAGGTTCAGATTTCTGATTGTCGGTTCCGTCCCCTTTCTCAAATGTACGATCATTTTGATGCTAGAAAAATTGGTCAAACAAATCTCGATTATTATATCCATGAAAGCTGTGGTTGGACAGATAAATCAGTAAAACAATTCAGAAAAAATGTTCGTCGCACGAATATATGCGTAAGGGAAGGGTTGAAGTATTACTCTCCATCACTTGAACACAAATCAATTCCTAAGGAGCAATTTAAAAAATTGCGAAATATTACTTTCGAGGAGGCGAAATTGATACTTGACGATGCTTGGGATCCGGGCGTACCTATGAAAACAGGGGATATCCAAGCAAAATAGATCACCCGTATCTGTTGAAGGTAAAGATAGGCCCACCATCAGGAATCGGTATAAACCCAACAATGAGCAATATGCTTGTTAATAGAAATCCCTGAGATGATAATCTGGTCAAGGGTTTATTATGGATTGAGATGAAATACCTGACCTCAAGATTAACAATCGGGGGAAATGGAAATGGGGAATTCCACCGCTGATCCGCCCAGGCACAGATTGTTCGAAAGGCCGCTAGAGATAGTGCTTGTCTATTTCGTCGTCTCCGCGGTCTGGATACTTCTCTCCGACAACGGCGTCTACCTCATGGTCGCAGACCCTTCCACGCGTACCAACATTTCAATCGTCAAGGGCATTGGGTTCATTCTTCTGACATCGGTGCTCCTTTACTATCTCGTCAAGAAGGGCTTTGACTCCCTCCGGTCCTCGCAGACCTCTCTCCGTCAGAGCTAGAGCCGCATCTGGGCGATGATCGAGCGCGCCCCCTATGGCATCATAGAGACCGACGAGAAGGGCATCATGGTCCACGCCAACCTCGAGGCGAACGAGATCCTCGGAACGACGACCGACGAGCTCATCGGTTTCGACCTTAACTCCTTCGTCGACCGTTCCTCACCATCCGTTATCTCCGAAGTGATCAAGGACAACCGGACCGCCTCGTTGTCCCGTGTCCAAAGGTTCACCAAGAAGAACGGCAACCGAATCTGGGTCGGCATCTGACCCCCTCGATAGCATCTGCAGCGTCGCGGTCGATCGATTAGAGGCGTCCACCGCCCTTGTCTTCCTAATGGGCGTCTCCGGAAACCTGAAGGCGGTGGTGAAGAAAGGGGCCGCCCCCGACCCCGGGATCAACCCGATAGTCAGCGATACGAACGGAGAGCAAGTGAGAACTGTCGACCAGATCGACGGCGTGTGGGAGATCGTCCCGCTAATCGAGGAAGGCTGTCAGATCGGCGCGTTCGTCTTCGGACACCGTCAGCACGGATGGTTCACCAAAGAACGTTTCGCGCCTTTCCAATCGCTTGCGAATCTTACTTACTGGCGGTCCAGAAGGTCCGGATGGTGGATGCGCTGAAGATCTATGCCAACAACCTCGAAGATAAGGTGATAGAACGGACCCGGGACCTCACCCTCATAACCGAACAGCTCGCCGAAGAGGTGAAGCGGACTAAAGAGGCTCAGAAGACATTATTCCAGGAGAAGGAAGGGCTGACGTCACTCTCCACGGCATCGGCGAGGCGTTAGCCTTACCGACACGTGAGGGACGATCCTGCTGGCCAACCATATCGTCGAGTACACCGGCACGATGCCAGGGCGGTCGCCGGCTGCAAGATATCGACCGTCCTTCCAATTCTTGACCCGCTGACCGAGATGTCTGAGAACGCATACTGGGTGGCAAGTGACCACGACGGCAACAAAGAGAAGAAAGTGGTCGTCGTGAACCACGGCGGCCGCCGTGACCTATCTTACAATTCCACCCCCGTCCGCGACCGGTCCGGTTCGGTCGTCGGCTACGTGATGGTGTTCCGGGACATCGCCGACGACATCAGGATGCAGAGGGCGGTAGCGGAAGCACAGCGTCTGGAATCGATCGGTCAGCTGGCCAGCGGCATTTCCCACAGAACGGACATCTAAAATTAAAATTCAATTAAAATATTTATCCGTAATTATAACTACGATCAACCCAGTGCGAATGGGATGGTCTAAGTACTACCTGATGGTAAATTCAATCTGCAACGGTGATGAATCTGGTCGTGGTTAAAAAAGTGAAGGCGGAATTCCTTTCTGCGTTAAGAACGGAGAGGGCCATACCATCAAAGGGCATCGAAAGACTAGAGAAGCTGATGTCTAACATGGACGATTTCTCTGAGATCGAATTTGAAAAGCTTCTCGATGAGATGATAAAAGATGAAAGTTAAGGGCATGACCATTTCCGGGGTCCGGGGTGTCCCCTCGCTGCGCCTGGATTTCGAGGGAAAGAACGTTCTCATCTACGGTGAGAACGGCACTGGAAAGAGCTCGATAATAGACGCCATCGAGTTCTTCTTCACTGGAGCCGTGTCCCGCTGCAAGGGCGTCCAGGCGATATCGTTCAACACCCATTTTCCTCACGTGGACTTTAAACTGGAGGATATGAAGGTGGAGGCAACGGTCGATCCCGGAGCTCGTACCCTATCAGGACCGTTTCCGATGTCCTAAGCGTCCCGAAGGAGTTCGAGGAAGAATTTTCCGCCATGGCCGATGGGACGTTCATCCTGAGAAGGACACAGATATTAAGCTTCATAACCAGCCAGGCCACAGAGCGTGACCAGGTCATCGCCGCTATGCTGGGCATACAGGTTCTGGAGACCGTCGAAGCGGAAATGGTCAAGGTAATAAGGAAACTGGAGATCGAAAAGGCCGATCGCAAGAACAAGATCTCCTCGCTTCTCAAAGGCCTACAGACGGAATTAGGTTGCAGCGTAAAGGATCTTAACGAAATCATCGCCCCGTTGAACGACAGGCTGAGCGGCGTTGGCCTTCCATCGGTGAACACCCTGGAGGAGGTCGACACTTACGCAAGCAGATCGGTGCTTGGTTCCTACGATCTAGCCATCAAGGAAAAGGTAGAGAAGATCAGTCTGGTGTTTGCCATTTTGCCTAAGGAGTTCCTCTCCAAGGAGGTCACGAACCGGCTTTACATGATCGAAGAATATGTTCGGTCGCAAATAAGCGAGAAACGTCAATGGAACAACAACGTTCTGGACATGCTCGAGGCAGGCAGGAAAATATTGGTGCAAACAGAAAATGGGACGTGCCCCCTGTGCCAACAGGAGATCGACCACATTAGATTGCTGGGCGACATCGATGACCAGTTGATGTCGCTGAAGCTGTTCAAGGAAGAATCGGAAAAGGCGGACTCTATGGTCTCAGGATTGGTAGAAGATGTCAAGACCGCACTCTCCGAAATGGAGAAGGCCACTAAAGTGGTGCGCGACTACCCGGCACTGCATGGACAGGATGAGAGATTGGATCTGTACAAGGCCTCATTTGAGCAGGTCATCGAAGAACTGGGCCGTACGCAGACAAGGGGCAATGTCATGGACTGTGATCTCTTCGGGCGCAGCATCGATGAGGCCAATGCCACCCTGAGCGAGATCCATGAGTTCGGGAGAACGGAGCTGGAAAGGATAGCCCCCAGCAAGTCCGAGAACGAGCGGCTGCAGATGCTTATGGCAATGGAGAGGATTAGACTAGCGAAGGACAGCGTTCTCCAGTTGGAATACGAGGCGTCCGCCATTGAGAAGAAATTGAGCTATGCCGACAAGATCCACGAGACCTTTTCGGAGGTGAGGAAAATGAACCTCCAGGAACTGTTCGACGACATGATCGTGGATGTCGGAAAATTCTACAGGTCCCTTCACCCGGAGGATGATATTTGTGACATCAAACTGTCGATCATCCCGGAAAGGAAAGGCAGTGCGGAACTGACGGTAACGTGTTTCGCAAAAGGTAACGAAGATCCCCGGGCCTATCTTAGCGAAGGACACCTGGACTCGCTTGGTCTATGCATCTTCCTGGCGTTCATAAAACGTCTCGAGATGAAATGTCCGCTGATCGCTTTGGATGACGTCGTCACCACTGTGGATTCCGGCCACCGGGAAAGGATATGCGACCTCCTGTATTCGGAATTCGGTGACGCCCAGATCGTGATAACCACGCACGATGGGGTGTGGTTCGAGCAGCTGCTCAGCTACCAGAGGGCAGCGAACGTTCCATCGGCGAATCTGGAGATCATCGCCTGGACGCCCAAGGGCGGCCCGATCATCAGGAGCAAGAAATCGTGCTGGGATACCATCCAGGACAAGATCACCGACGGAGATAGGTGTGGGGCCGGCAACGAGGGCAGAAGATATCTGGAGGTGGTCCTGGAAGACCTGTGTCTCATGGTAAAGGCCAGCGTCCCGTTCAGAGGCGGCTCATACCGTTTCACGGCCGGGGACCTGTTCATCGCGTTCCGCAAACGGGCCAAGGACATCATCGTTGCTGAGGAGTATGACGGAACCGTCTTGCCATTGATCCAGAGACTGGACCGGACCAGGTACCTGGGCAATCTCATGTCGCATAACAATGAGGACGCCTACGATGTCTCTATGGAAGAGGTGAGGAGCTTCTGCAACTCCGTGAATGTGCTGGATAAGTTGTTCCTCTGTCCCGAATGCGGCCGGAGGATGCACTACTTCGACATGGACCAGGTCATCACCTGTTCCAATCCAAAATGCTCGCATCCGGCAAAGATCACCACCAAGTAATGCCAAGAGCGGAATAACGATATCTTGTTCATTGCCGTAATGCGCGTTCGGGAAAGCAGGTAACACCATCACAGCGGCCATCCCAATGGCCTCAGAACCGCAAACCACATTTTAGCTGGGAGAATCGATCCAGAAGGGCATGTCCGATAGCTGATTGATGCGTGTGTCTTCCGATTGACAGACTATTACTATTTCGAAGGAAATGGTCTCAGAAAACAAAATTCATATTTTCATTTACAGGTGTTATTATTAATTAAAATAATACTGACAAAGGTTAGAAGATTATATTAAGGAGAGGCGGGACGCATCGCCTAGCGTTCGCAGCCAACATTGTTTTTCCCTGCCAAAGAACGAACCTGCGTGGTTCGATTCGAGGAATTTGCATGAGTAAAGTTTCAAGTAAGAATGACAGGTCACAAATTATGGCTAAGAGCTTTAGCCCCGCCGTGGTAGTTCTGATGGCGGCGTTCATGGTTCTGACATTAATGCTGACCGGGATGGCGTTCGAATCGGCACCGCGGGCGCCAGTCGAACTAGGATCGGCCAGCAATTTCGCGATTCTGGCCGAAACGGGGATCACCACCACAGGGGCTACAACGATCGTAGGGGACATCGGCGTGAGCCCGATCACAGGCGCGGCCATGACTGGATTCGGTTTGATCCTGGACTCATCCAATCAATTCGCGACATCATCTTTGGTAACTGGGAAGGCCTATGCGGCCCCCACTCCAACTGTCATGACCGCAGCCATAAGTGACATGCAGACAGCGTACAATGATGCCGCTGGACGGACCTTACCGGACAGCACCGAGCTCGGGGCTGGAAATATCGGAGGAATGACGCTAGCCCCCGGTCTTTATAAGTGGAGCAGTGGCGTGATAATCCCAGCAGACGTCACTCTTTCAGGAAGTTCAGATTCCGTTTGGATATTCCAGATAGCGCAAAATCTCGATATCGGCGACGGCATCCATGTCATCCTGAGCGGCGGCGCACAGGCAAAGAACATCTTCTGGCAGGTCGCTGATCAAACTACTCTGGGAACATTATCCATCCTCAATGGAAATATTCTGGATCAATTAGCTATCGTGCTGAAAACTGGCGCGACGCTTAACGGCAGAGCAATGGCGCAGACTGCGGTTACTTTGGACGCCAACGCGGTCATCATGCCTACGGATGCTGCCACCCCTACCGTGATCTCCATCATCCCAGCCAATGCCGTCACGGATGTGGCGATCAATAACGTGACGTCCTCTACATTCAGCGAAGCAATGGACCCCTTGACCATCAACCCGACAACATTTACCTTGATGCAAGGCGCGACGCCTGTTTCTGGAGCGGTGACCTACTCGGGTGTAACCGCAGTGTTTGCCCCAACCGTTGATCTTGCTTCCAGCACTCTATACACCGCCACCATCACCACCGGCGTCAAAGACCTGGCCGGCAACGCGCTTGCCAATAATTACACATGGAACTTCACCACTGGGCCCCCCGGACAACACTGCTCCCATCGTGATCTCCACCATTCCGGTCAATGTCGCGCTTGGGACGATGTCGATCAACAGCTTGATGACCGCCACCTTCAGCGAAATGATGGACTCTTCAACCATCGACACAACAACATTTACGCTGATGCAAGGTACGAGATCCCAATTGATGGAGCGGTGACCTACTCCGGTGTCACTGCCACCTTTACACCATCAGTCGATCGTGCGTACAACACGGTCTACACCGCCACCATCACCACCGACGTCAAGGACCTGGCCGGCAATGCTCTGGTCAGTGACTATTCATGGTCCTTCACCACCGGTGCCATCGTTGGACAACGACTGCTCCCATCGTGATCTCCACCATACCGGCCAGTTCACCATCGCGCTGGGCGTTGGTCAACAGCTTGATGAACGCTCACCTTCAGCGAAGCGATGGACCCGTTGACCATAAACTCGGCAACGTTCATTTTGATGAATGGGACAACCGCCGTAACAGGTATTGTGACCTACTCGGGTGTCACTGCCACCTTTACACCATCGGTCAATCTTGCGTACAACACTGCCTACACCGCCACCAGCCCGTCACCACCGGCGTCAAGGACCTGGCCGGCAATGCCTCTGGCCAGTGACTAAGCATGGTCCTTCACCACTCGCGCCACTACTGTGCCACACCGGACGACACTGCTCCCACCGTGATCTCCGCCGATCCGGCCAACCACTCGCTGGGCGTGCCTTGATGATCAGTTGATGATCGCTCACCTTCAGCGAAGCGATGGACCCGTTGACCATAAACTCGGCAACGTTCATTTTGATGGAAGGGATAACGGCCGTTACCGGTTCAGTGACGTACACTGGCGTCAAAGCGACCTTCGATCCATACGTCGATCTTCGGAACGGGCGTCGTATACACCGCCACCATCACCACCGGGGCCAAGGACCTGGCCGGCAACCCTCTTTAGCCATTAATTACATATGGTCCTTAACCATCGACGTTTTCGTTGATACGATAGCGCCGAGAGTGTCCATAACGAACCCGGCCGATGCCGTCCACGGTCGTGCCAATCAACAGCGTGCTGGCTGCCACATTTAGCGAGGGGATGGACCCCTCGACCATTACAACCGTCACATTCAATCTGAAGCATGGTGTCAAACCGGTCTCAGGGACGGTAACCTTCTCTGACGTAATTGCGGTCTTTACGCCAACCAACAATCTTGCAGCCAGCACCTTCTACACCGCCACCATCACCACCGGCGTCAAGGACCTGGCCGGCAACGCCTTGGCAGGTAACAAAGTGTGGACCTTCACCACTGGCACCACACCGGACACTATCGCGCCGACAGTGCGCACCACAGTCCCAGCCAATGCCGTCACCGGCGTTGCGATCAACAGCGTGCTGGCTGCCACATTTAGCGAAGAAATGAATCCTCTGACGGTCACGACCCTATCATTCACCCTGAAATCTAGGAGGTATGCCAGTGGCAGGTAACGGTGACTTACCGCGGCCACCGCCGGGACCTTTATACCGACGGGTAATCTGACGGCGAACACATCTATACACCGCCACCATCACCACCAGCGTCAAAGACCTGGCCGGCAACTCGCTTGCCAATAATTACACATGGAACTTCACCACCTCAGAGGCCACAGAATCACCAGCGGACACATCCTCTTCAGAATTCAACCTGGAGGCAACGATCATGATGGTAGCCGCTAGTGTCGGAATAGTGGCCGGCGTAATATATTGGCGAGCAAAGAGGCCCTAGGGAAAAATGAGGGCCCTCTTTTTCCTTTATTTCAATCTTCATGAGAGACAGTGTTTGAACTGTCGATAATCTGAAACGGCCTAGATGTCAGCACGAACCTTTCGATATGCGCTGACCGCCGAGCCAATCGATTCCGCAATCGTTTTTTATTTCACATCCCATGCCATCGTTGTGGACGAGATCGACATTGCCATCGGGCGCAGCCTCATGCTGAACTCCAGGATGTCCTATTCCGATCTGGGCAAAACGCTCGGATTGACTCCTCAGGCCGTCCATCATCGAGTCCAGGAACTTATGGATGCCGGGATCATCACACACCCTGGCACCTACATCAGCGAACATTATCACGGCGACATGTGGATCGTGGTCTACGGATGGTCCCGTGCACCGTCCATGGACCAGGTCGCCTCCAGGCTGGAGAAGGACCGGAGAGTGGCGGTCTTCTTCGTCGCCAGCGGCAACTTCGTCTACGTCCATGGCCTGGTCACGGACGCTAGCGACATGGCCGGATTCGTTTCGATGGTGCAGAAGGAAGCGGTGATGCATGAGCTGCTGGTCGGGATACTGCCGACACCACCGCCGGCGCCAAAGGAATCTCTTTCAAAGCTCGACCTGCGTATCGTCAAAGCACTGGAATCGGACGCCCGGCGTCCCATCACCGATGTGGCCAAAGAGGTTGGCATCACGGTCAAGACCGCAAGGAAGCGGCTGGACCGGATGACCGAGGAGAGGCTGATCGTTTTCTCCATACACTGGCGTCTAGATTCCCAACCCGACCCGATCACCAACATCCACCTCACCATACGAGAGGACGTGGACAAGGAGAAGGTAGCCTTCTCTCTGATCAAGAAGCTCTCCGCTGGTGTAATCAGGACAATGTCCTTTTCCAACATCCCTAACCAGCTCATCATCACCCTGTGGACGCACAACAATAGGGAAACCCACCGGATCTGCCAGGAGCTGGAACATGAGGGTCTGTTCGTCTCAGTGGTACCGAACATCCTGCAGGCGATCTACTATTTCGAAGAGCACCGCACTTATTACCTCAGGGAAATGATGGAGTCTGAATCAAAGTTGGAAAGAGCGACAAGAAACGGTATTAATAGTGAGGACCAATCGTTCCTAATAGAGTTCCGAGACGACTTTAGGACTTGATGATCCTCAACAGGACCGTCTGAATTCCAAGTAGCCATTGGTTGAAATAACCATTCTAGAATCTATAATGAAATACCACTTTTTCCAGCATTTCGGGAAGAACCGGCATTCCTCCGGTCATTGCCTACCACTTTTTCGCATGGGCGTTTGACGCGAGCACATCAACCCCGGCGGCATCCGCTGTTCTAGGAGAAAATCAAATGTCATTCATTGGAAACAGTAGGAAGGGCCTCGTGGCCGTCGGGGTGCTTGGATTGGTACAGAGTGCCATGAGGTTCGGCATCCTCGGGGTGGTGCTCCAGAACGGATGGCCGGCGACCGATCACGCGGTCTCGCCGGAGATGGCGCTGTTCATCGACGCGTTGTTCCTGTTCCTAGGGTCGAGCGGGGTCGTCCTGACCTACGGTCTCCTGACTGGAAAGAGGTGGGGCTACACGGGTACCATCGGCATCAGCGCATTCACGATCGTGTTCGACGCATGGGCGATAATTGCGGTCCAGCCGACCGCGATGCTCGGGCTCATCCTGCCGGCCGTGTTCATCGTCTACCTGGTCATGAGAAGGAACGAGTTCTGCTTCGGGGTGAGGTCGAATGAATGCGTTGGTGGCGTTCGGAACTAGATACGGGTCGACCGAGCGGGTGGCGAATGAGATCGCCGCCGTTCTTTCCTCCATGGGCATCGACGCCGAGGTCCTTGACCTCCGTTCCAGGAAGAAGGAGACGATCTCCTCATATCAGATGGTCGTCGTGGGCAGTGGCATCATGGCAGGTTCGTGGTCAAAGGAGGCCCAGCGCTTCCTCGATGAGAACCGGGACGACCTAAGGGGCAGGAAGGTGGCGCTATTTGCCTGCTGCGGGGACGTCGAGTTCAAGAAGGAACAGGCCACGGAGTGGAAGAGGAAGTATGTAACCGATGTCGGTACCAAATATGGCATCGAACCAACCTCGACGGCGCTGTTCGGCGGCGTGCTGGACTTCGAACAGTATGGGTTCTTGGTCAAAGCGATCTTGAAGAGTGCCAAGAGGACCATCGAGGAGCGGGGCGCCGATCCCTCCAAGCCCTACGACTTCCGGAATTGGGAAGAGATCCGGCAATGGGCGGAGTCCCTCGCCCGATGATCGTTAAAATTTCATCACTTTTCTGTCATATTCCTCATTTACTAGGAGATTGCGTTGAACACCGTCAAATCAGCCAATACTAACCTGGGGCTATCCATAGCGGTTCGCTCTGCGATCCTCCGATTGAGACCATGCGCTCATACATGAATTTCATTTACCGCGGGCAACAACGCCGCCGTTCCGTTGCGTTTGTCATCGATACCTATTTACATAGGTCAGGTATCGTATCCTCGTCGGAAGGGGCGTTTGTCACCTCATCAGTGACTGTCTGGGCGTATTCTTCCGACACTTCCTCTGGAAATTCTTGACCGAGTTCAATTTTATATCCGCCAAAAACATTTAATATCTGTCACGGTCTTTAAAAATATTCGTTACCATGATAGACCTGGTCTGCGGAGCCAACATCGATGAGCAGAAAGCCAAGTTCTTCACGATATACAAGGGACGGAAGTTCTGTTTCTGCACCAATATGTGCAAGGCCGAGTTCGACGAGAAACCCGAGAAGTTCCTCTGGATGGAAGCGACGCTGAAGCGCTAGGATCATCGGTCGGTGCCCATCGCCCTCACTTCTTCGGCACCGAGGAACGCCTTATCATCCCGAAGACCGTCCTGTCCGGCAGCAGCCTCCTCATCGTCAGCATCAGCCCGGAGTACTTGCCTGCGTGATAACGCAACTTCCATTTGCCGTCGTTCACCGCCTGGTAGATGCACAGGGCGACGATCTCCGGCGGCGAGCCGTTGCTGTCGGTCCTTTCCACGCCCCTCATCGCCGCATCGACGAACTCGTCGTAATCCTCCAGCCCTTCCTTCTCGGTGATGACCATCGACCGGCCGTAGAAGTCGGTTTTAATGACGCCTGGCTCGACCATTGCGACCTTGATGTTGTGCGGTCTGAGCTCGTACTGAAACCCTTCCGAGAAACCTTCCACCGCGAACTTGCTGCTATTATATAGTGTATACATCGGGAACGCCATCCGTGCCGCCTATCGACGTCATGTTGATGATGACACCCCCCTTTTGCTTGCGCATCACCGGCAACACCTCACGAATAACGTCCATGAGCCCGAGCACGTTCGTCTCGAACTGCTTCCTCGCCTGCTCCGGTGTCGAGGACTCGAAAACGCCCTCGATCGCATAACCGGCGTTGTTCACCAAAGCGTCGATGTGCCCGTGCTTTTCCACCGTGTGCCTGACCGCTTCCCCGATCGACGCCGGGTCGAGGACGTCCAAGTGGACCAGGTCGATGTTCTCGTGGTCCTTGAGTTCGGTATCCCTCTGCTCAGGATGGCGCATTGTCGCCACCACCTGCCAGTCCTCGTCTGCGAAGAACTCGGCGGTCGCATGGCCAATTCCGCTGAAGCAACCCGTGATCAGAACGACCTTTTTCATATCGGAACTCTCGGAACGAAATCGTTCACACTCTAGATAATGCCGACCCTCGTTGATGGCAAGCAGGCGGGCCGCTGCCACGGAAAGAGTGTTATTATATTCGATGCTGGAATTGCTGGCGGTGGTAGGCCAATCCAAAGTGAGCGACATCGGTTTGAAGCAGGGGTTGGCGAACGTTAAGACTGAATGGCTCCGTATTATCGCCATATCCTCAGGTTTTTCTGTCCTGTACGCCATGGTCCATGGGCTAATGCCTACCAGCGGGACCGCGGTGCTGCCTCCGAGCTTCTTCGTCCAGCAGGGCATACTGCCGTTCGTCTTCATCCTCTACGGCATGCTCTGGTTCGGCCTGCTCACGGTAGTCTTCGTCCTCATCGAGGGAAGGATGGCCGGCGGTCGGATCCGGAAGGGCCTGGTGTTCGGGCTGTTCTATTTCTTCCTGGTGTTCGCCTCGTACTTCGAGCCGCTGCCTCACTCCGGCGATCCCGTTAACGAACTCTCGTGGATGATGGCCGACGGGTCGCCTCTAATTGTGCTCGGCTTGCTCACGGGGAGATATCTCGGGCACGATGGATCGAGAACGAACGCAGAGAAAGAGGCGGCGGCAAGACCGTTCGGCCCGTTGGACGCCCTGGTGATCCTCATCATCCCGATCTTCTTCATGAAGGGCCGGCTCCTCAGCTACACCGTCTTCGGCATATATTCGTCGTTTGACGCGAACCCCATTAGCTCCTTGGTCTGGGCGTTGTTCTTCGGACTGGTGCTGGGGGTGTTGTACTACCTCTTCCGCTCATCCATTATAGGTAGTACGCACCGGAGAAAGGCGCTGTTCTTTGGAACGGTGATGTTCGGGATAGACATATTCCTGTTCAATTTCGCCTTCGCCCTGATCGTGGACATGCAGCTCGGTCCGATGGGAGGGCTTACACTGGTCGATATTTTGGTCCGAGTCCTGGCCGACGTGCTCTTCGTTGTGATCGCCATCAGCCTCTACGAAAAGGTCTCGTCATGGCGTGAGGCCCGCATTGCCGAAGCGGGAGGTAGCGCCGCCTAGTATCGCCTTGACCAGCCCACCAACGATCGACCGAAGGTTCGGGACCAGGTAAGCCGTGGAAATGGCCGGGTTGAGCCTTGGAACTCGTCGAGAGTGTTGGATACTGGCTAATACCGAATGCTCCAAGGCGTTCATGAGGTTCACTTTTGAAGAGCATATTTGACACACTGAACGATAACGGGAACTTCAGAACGTTGATAAGGGCCATCGAAAAGGCCGGGATGGAGGATACCATGCGGGGCATGGGAGAGTTCACATGCTTCGCCCCTACCGATATGACATTTTTATCCATGTCCGATAAGGAGGTCGATTCCCTACTCAATAACCGGAATTCGGCGGGAGAGATGGTGTGGAACCATACCATGAACGGCAAGTCACTGGCAAAGAACTTCAAACGGAGCATCCTAGTCCTAAGCGGCAGAAGGATCAAGATCGACCGGCACAAAGGACTGAGGATCGGCAATGCCCTAGCAGTACAACCGGACATCGAATGTAGCAACGGCGTCATCCACGTGATCGACCGTATGCTAGTCACCGCTTAGGTGAAAATCAGGGCCTGAGACGGTTGTGGTGGGTGGCTGCTCATTTCCTTCGGGGCAACTGCCTGCTGGTGAACATCGATGTGCGACAGCTCTTCCACGAGCGCGGAGACGCCTCTCAGAACTTGGCTACCGCGTGCAGTTATGGTGTATAGTCGGCTTTTCCGGTCAAAATTGATGTAGTCCACGTCGAGCAGCGCCTTCAGATGGAACTGGAGGTGCCCTTTCTTCAGGTCCAGCTCCCTGCTCAGCTCTGCTAGGCTGTTGCTTTCTCGGGATAGGGCCAGCAAGACCTGGACCCTTCTGGCGTTCGCCATTGGCGCCAGCAATCTCTCCGCTTGCTCTGGCGACAACGGTCTGTCGCCCTCCATTGACCGGACCCGGGTCCAGGTCTGGCAGGTCCGGTACTGTCTGGTTGAAAACCCGATCGGAAAGCACCAGGTACTCTCGGATCTGAGCGATGAGTGCCATTTCGAGAGTTGTCGTATCAATGTGCCCGGGCCCGGTCATCTCATGGTCGATCTCAAACTCATCCACGAACTTCGATGCCTTCTGTTTTCCGTCACGTTGGAAGATCGAAATCGACCGGTCGACTAGGTCGATCAGATCTTGTCTGGTCGCCTTTTCGGTCAGTTCATTCGCCGGTCCCTGCGCCGCGTGGGAATAATGTCGTTCTATCCTCTCTATCAGCACCGGTCTGATCTGGTCACCGAACACCTTGCGCATGTCCTCCTGTACGGAGGTTGAGGATGGACGTGCTCAGACCACGGACCTCTTGCCGCAGCGCCTCGATCTGTTCCCGGATGTCGTCTGCCTGCATTGTAACTACCGTAATAGAAAAATATGACATAGTAATACTTTAATATTTCGGAGTCGTATCATCCTTTGCGAATAGAGCATAAGGAGTTGAAACAATGAAGATCGGCATCATATCATGCGAGACGTTCGAGAGGAACCTTGAACCGCTCATCAAGGACGACCCGGACATCGTCCACAAGGAGTATCTGGAGTTCGGTCTCCATGAATATCCGGAAGAGCTCAAGAAGGCGGTGATCGACAAGGTCAATGCCCTGGAAGGAAAGGTCGACGCGGTCCTTCTCGGCTACGGCATATGCAACTCGCTCAAGGACATCACGAAGCAGCTGAAAGTGCCCACCATCCAGCTAAGGGGGGATGACTGCATTGGCGTGCTGATCACGCCGGAGGAGTACGACAGAGAACGGAAGAAGTGTGCTGGCACCATGTACCACACCCCGTACTTCTCAAAGATGAACCGGGAGTGGTTCGAGAAGAAAATGCGCGAGCAGATGCCGAACTATGAGGAGCTGGGGGTCACGATGGAATGGTTCCTGTCGAAGATGTTCGATGGCTATTCCCGCGTCCTGTTCATCGACGACGGATTGGGAGAGATCGCAGACGTATAAGGCGATGTCGAGACAGTTCGCCACCGAGCTCAACCTTAGGCACGAATGCCGGCTGGGGACCCTCGAGATATTGCAGCAGAGCCTGGCGATGACCAAAGCGCTGGCTTCGGAGAATTCAATATAAATCGATCGAACGGTTCAAGATTGTCGACACCCTCGAAGGAAGTTACATCATCCGGTCATTCAGGTCGGGCGATTGGATGAAAGGCGATACCGGCCCACGGCTGTAAAACGGGCCGGACTCCTTGGTTAGCCTCATCGAGGGCCCATACCTCATCCCAGGCTCATCACCTGGCATTGTCTCATTCATCGGTGCTTGAGGCGGACATTTTCCGGGAGAAGCGCTATCAATATCGCTCAAGGCCCCCCTCATCCACTCGGTGATGGCCTCGAACTCCCCATAACAGGAAGGTTTGATCAGGAAATTGGCCGCACCCATGCTCCTGGCCTTGGCCTCGTCGTCCTCGTTCAATGATCCGGTCATGACCACCACCGGTATGTTCTTGAGGCCGTGCATCGACTTCATGTAGGACAGGATATCGAAGCCATGGACCTTGGGCAGGTTCAAGTCTAGTATGACGAAATCGAAACCATTTTCGTTGCTGCCGTTCGATCGGTTAAGGAACTCCAAAGCCTTATGTCCGTCCTCCGCGACGGTGACCTTGAGATCGATCTTGGTTTCCTGGAGCATTTCCTTGATCAGGAAAGCGTCCCCCTGATTGTCCTCCACTAGAAGGAGCCGGGTGCGATCGCGCGCATCCGTTCATCTCTGACCTCCATCAGGTATTGTAAAAACGAATATTGAACCTTTGCCTGTTTCCGATTCGACCCATATCCTGCCACCGTGGCGCTCTACGATCTTCTTGCTGATGGCCAGGCCGATTCCGGTTCCCGGATATTCGTCGCGGGTGTGCAGCCTCTGGAAGATAGCGAAGATCTTCTCCGCATACCGTGGATCGATGCCGATGCCGTTGTCCTGGACCGTGAAGCGCCATCCTTCACCTGCATTCATGCATCCGATGTGGACATTCGGGTCATCAACTCCCTTGAACTTGATGCCGTTGCTCACCAGGTTCTGGAGGAGCTGGACCATCTGCCCATCATCGGCGATCATGTTCGGTAATGGGTCATGGGTGACGGTCGCCTGCTGTTCTTTGATCTGGACCGCCAGGTTGTTCAACACCATCTCCATGACGGCATCCATGCTCGTTTCGCTGAACGCCTTCCCCTGGGTATCGATCCGGGAGAAATCCAGCAGGTCCTGGACCAAGGCCTTGGCCCGCAGTCCGCCTTCCACGGCGAAATTGAGGTATTGCTTTGCCCTTTCGTCGAGATGGTCGCCGCACCGGTCATCCAGCAGGCTCAGGTAGGCGGTGACCATCCGCAACGGTTCCTGAAGGTCGTGGGAGGCCACGTAAGCGAACTGCTTGAGCTCTTCGTTCGATCGGGACAGCTCCTTCGTCCTCTTCTCCAGCGCCGCCTCTGCCGTCTTCCGTTCGCTGACCTCGCGTTCCAGGTCGTCCTTGGAGGTGGTCACGTTCTTCAGGTCGATGGTCATCTGGTTGAAGGCGTGTGACAGCTCCCCTATCTCGTCGTCCCTTTTGGCATCGATCTTGTATTCCAGGTCGCCGGAACCGATCACCTCCGTTCCTTTCTTCAATTCATCGATCGACCGGAAGGTCCGCCTGAAGGTCTGGAAATATTCGGTCATGAGGAACGCACCAAATACGCCCACAATCAGCAATATCAGCGTGTTCGTCGTCTGTTTCTGTTGATCGGCATCGGCCCTTAACGCTTGGGAAAGGCGGATCGACTCGGTCATGAGCTCGTTGCTCTGGACACCCATGCGGCTCCAGGAGACCTGGATCGAGGATAGGCTCTGATTCTCAGGTGAGGTCACAGTGGCCGAGACGATGCTATCGAACACGTCCTTCATCCGTTGCTGGTCTATCTTGATGTTGTTGACGATCGTCTGTTGTTCGGGATCCTCCACATCAAGTCGTGAAACGTCGTTCGAGAACGATGCGAACTTGGTTTGCCAGCGTTCCAGTTGCTGGGTCTCCCGGTAGATGACATAATCATTGGCCAGATAACCCAGCTCGCTGGCCTCCTGGGTGATGCTGACGGCGATCTCCTCCTGTTCGCTAGCCCTCATCCCGTGCTGGTCCGCCATTATCGTCACCGCGGCGATCACGATCAGTATCATGCCGAAAACGGCGGCGGTGATCATTAGCTGGGTCTTTATCCGCATGGACGCTCCGTTATTCTATGACGGTCACAGCCCTTGGGCTGACCGATAATAGACCTTCGAGATAGATATGGCTAACCATATCCGGGATCTGGTTTTCTACAGTGAGACCATTGTCTATGAGCCATCGGGCCTCATCCTTCATCGCCACGATCAGCGTCTGATCCAGCGTGACACGATAGTTGTGCTTGGTCCAGACGTTTGAAATGTAAGAATCATCATAGTTCAGTTTCTCCTTCACAATGGCCTTCGACCTTTCCAGATCGCTGACCAGGAAGTCCTCGGCCTCCACCAGTGACCGCAGGAATCGAACCACTGCCGGGCCGTGCTGGGCCAACCAATCGTTCTTTGCCGCCAGAACGCCGAAGACCGCCTGGCTGTTTTGGACCGGCCAGGACGTGACATTGCTGACATTCTTCTGTATCTGATCGGCGTTCGGTTGCCATACCACGACCGCGTCTACGCTTCCGGATGCGATGGCCTCCTGCGATTGGGACGGGCTCTGGTCCACCACGGTCACGTCCTGAATGTCCATTCCATGGATGTCCAGGTAACGTCCGAGATAGAATTCCGCTATGCTCTGCCGGACCAACCCGATCCTCTTCCCCATCAGGTCCTCCGGTTTCGAAATGCCGCGGTCTGACCGGAAGAGGATGTAGTCATTCTCGAACTTGTCCTCACAGGCGATGACGGAGATCGACTCGTTCCGGAGCACCGCGTTCACGAACGGGAATTCGGCCGCCACGGAAATGTTCGCCTCCCCAGCCACCATGCGGTCGATCGCCTCCACGCCGCTGGAGCAGTTGATGATCGTTATCCGAATGCCGTTCCTGGCGAACAGTCCCTGACTCTCCGCCACGTATATCAGCGCGTTCTGTTCGAGAGAGGGTGCCGTGATCGTGATCGACTCGATCGGTCCTTCATAGCTGTTGCCATGGGTGAGGAACATCAATGATCCAGCGACCAATACTAGGACGATGAGGACGGTCCCGACCACTATTGCCCTTCGCTTTTCTTGTTCGTGCGTCATGGCCATCCCTCACCTGATGATGTTCACCGAACCCGGGTCGACTGCCTCAAGTCCATCGAAGTAAATGTAATTTAGGAAATTGGGCACCTCCTTCTGGGTGAGATTATTCCGGATCATCCATCTCGCTTGGTCCTCCATCGCGAGGATCAGTGATTGATCCAATGACAATGAGAACTGGTTCTCCGGCCAGATCTGTTCCGTGTAATTTCTACTGTAGTTCAGTCGGCTCTGAACGATGTCCTTCGACCTCTCGGGATCATAGATCATGAATCTCTCTGCCTGGTCCAATGCCTTGAGGAATCTTACCACAATGTCCTGGTGGTTTAACGCCCAGCTCTGGTTCGTGATCGCCAGATAGTTGATCAAACGGTCGTTCTGGGCTTGCCAGGCAATTACCTTGTCAGGGATAAGGCTCTTGATCGTGTTGAAATGAGGTTGCCAGGTGATCACTGCCTGCACGCTTCCGTTCGTCAGCGCTGCCGGCGTCAAGTATATCGGCACATGGACGAGGGTCACCTCATCCAAACCGATCCCGGCCAATTCCAGGAACCGGCCCAGATTGAACTCTGCCACAGTGCCCATCGGGACACCGATCCTTTTTCCTTTGAGGTCAGAAACGTTAGTGATACCCAGATCGGTACGGACTACGAGGTATTCACTGCTGAACTTGTCGATGTTGCCGATCGAGACCACACTATGGTTCTCCAGCACCTTGCCCACCAAGACGAAGTCTGCGGCGGTGGCTATGTCTACATCCCCATTCAGCATCCCGTTCACCGCAGCGAGACCGGACGAGTATTCCTTGATCGTTACATTGAGGCTGTTGTCTTCGAAAAAGCCCTGGGCAGAAGCGACGTACACCAGACCTTCGATCTCGTGGGGCAGAAGGCCGATCGTTATCCCTTCTACGGTCGGTCCATCATTGTGCTGCGATGCCCAGAATCAGGAACGAGCCGAAGGATGCTACTACTAACGCAACGATCATCAAGGAAATGATAGTGAGTCTTTTCTTCGGCTGCGCAGACAACTTCCCTCAACTCTTCTGTTCCTAGGCATTAGACCATATCGCTTTCTCAAATGTCGCTTTTTGAAGGCTAGAAGGGCAGGTGTCCTGTTTCGGTCCCCCAACCGTAATGTGTATGGCAGGACATTGAATATTAACTATACTGAGAGTCTGAGGTCGGACCGGATGGATATTTCATCCTTGCGGTCACAACGTACCGGTATCCTTTCGGTGTTCGCCCCTCGTCGGGTTTCTCGGCGACGAAATCGATCGTTCTCTTAAAGTGGGTGGCTGACAGCCATAGATGGCATAGGCCAATGCCCACGTTGACCTGGTTCATCTGGTCATAGAGCATTGACTTGGCGTAATAAGCATCGATCCTGTTCGCGTCGCCCCGGTAATACCATGACTGGTTGTTAATCCCCGAAGGTGCCAAGCGAACTGGTTCCAGGAGCTCGTCAGACCCTTTGATGTCGGTTATCTCGGATAGCGCTCTCCTCTTGAACTCGGCTATGCTCTTTCTTTGCAACGTTTCGGCAGGCTTTCCGAAAGCCAAGATGATGACGAACACCAAGCCTTCGATCGGATCCACATTCTTTGTCGGTTTTGAACCACCAAGCCAGCAGCAACCAATACCGCTGGCACTGAAGAAAAGGTCCAGTTGCTGAAGCATGAAGCCCGCGTTCGCCGCGAAACCATCCTTCTCTTCGGAATAGATGGCCAGATAGTGGGGGGCATCGGCCTTGAACATCCCTTTGACTTCATCGTTTCCCAGCATCCGGATCTCCGTTTTGATTCCAGGGATCATGGGTTTCAATGATGCTATCTGGGAACGTACTGTATCCATCGTTTCCTGGTCAAGTGGGTTTGATTCGTATTTTCTGATCGACTTCCGCTTGAAGATCGTCTCGAAAAGCATCTCACGGTCCATGTACAGCATCCTGCGTGGCGGTTGAATTGCCGAGCATTAGGTCATGGGACTTCATTGCGATAAATAGTAATTGGGTCGGGGGAAGAACAAATTTCTTATAATGGGCGTCAACGTAATCATCCCGGGATTATGACATGGAATTGACCTGGATAGACGGTAGTACATCGTGGTTTTGGGTTAAGGCCGGTGGCAAGACAATACACATCGACCCGTCGTACCATCCAAGGGACCACGCTCGCGGTCCCGAGATGAATGATAAGGCAGACCTCGTCCTCGTGACCCATTCCCATGGCGACCATTTCCAGAAGGAGACCGTCACCGAACTCCTAGATAAAGGCACGATCCTCATCGCTCCGGAGAATGTAGTAAGTAAGCTTGGCAGGATCGAAAATGTCAAAATGGCCGAACCCGGTATAGAGCACGACCTAGGCTGGGCTAAGATCAAGGCCGTTCACGCTTACAACCGCGGATTCAAGGGCCATTTCCTACACAGGAAAAGCAAATGCGTTGGCTATCTGGTCACCATTGACGGCAAGACCTTGTATCATGCCGGAGACACAGATCTCATTCCTGAGATGAGAGAAGCTCGGACCTGTCGATCTGGCATTGCTTCCGATCGGTGGCACGTACACCATGGATGTCGACGGAGCGGCAGAAGCTGCCAAGGCGATCGGGTCAAGATTGGTCGTTCCTATGCACAATCTGAAGACACCGACCAGCGAGTTCAAGACCAGGTTGGGCAAGAATCCAGAAATTCAGGTCATTCTTGCAGAGCCCGGAAAGCCCTTCAAGCCATTCTGATCCATTTGCGGCGCTGCCGACGAAAGTGATGCCTATTCTTCGAATTATATAACCTTGAATACGAACGATTTCAGTCCGGATTAAATATAGCAAATAGGCATTTCAAAACATCCAGTCCAATTCCGGATATCTCAACATTGATTCTTGGGAATGAAGGTATATGAACCGAGACCGTCAGTATGGAAAGGATAAATTGCGATGATCAGAGCCCTATACGTCGATGACGAGGAACACTTGCTGGAACTAGCTAAAGAGTTCTTGCAGACCTCTAGCGAGATCATAGTGGTTACAGCCACTAACGCTCAGGCGGGGATGAACATAATCCTCGAAGGAGACATCGACGTCGTCGTTTCAGACTACATGATGCCGGAAATGGACGGGTTGGCCTTCCTGAAGGCACTCAGAAAATCAGGCAACGATATTCCATTCATTCTTTTCACTGGAAGAGGCAGGGAAGAGGTAGTGATCCAGGCGCTGAACGAAGGGGTTGATTCATATTTACAGAAAGGCGGGCAACCTCGACCCCAGTTCGCCGAACTGGCCCACAGGATCATAAGAGCTACTGAACGGCGCCGTGCGGTGCTCGCGCTTCAAGAGAGCGAGGCTCGCCTGAAACACGCCGAGGAGATCGCTGGGATCGGTCACTGGGAACTCCACCTGGATACTATGTACATGCATGCTTCCGCAGGTGCCCAGATCATATATGGCATCGATCAGACGCGGGAGGCATATTCTGAGATCAAGAAGACCCCGTTGCCCGAATTCCGAGCCAATCTAGATAGTGAGATAACTGACCTTATAGAGAAAGGGAAACCCTACGACATCGAATTCAAGATCAAGAGGCCTTCCGACAATAGGTTATTGGATGTCCATTCGTGGGCGGAATACGATCCGATCCACCGCATTGTCTTCGGCGTTCTGCAGGACATCACCGAACGGAAGAAGGTAGAGGTTGAGCTCTTCCGGAAGAATGAGGAGCTTAGCACGTCCTATTCGCAGATCTCTGCCGCGGAGGAGGATCTCCGAGCAGCTCAGTATCAGCTTGCTCTGGCCATGGACCTGGCCAAACTGGTCTATTGGGACATTGACTTGGTCAAAGGAATTTTCATCTTCAACGATCAGTTCTATGCACTCTACGGTACGACGGCCGAAAATGAGGGGGGGTACCTCATGCCTTTGCAGACCTATACTGATAGTTTCGTGTATCCTGACGATAAGGCTCATGTCAACAAGGTGATCGAGATCAACCTTTCGTCCACCATCGGGATCAACCAAGCTGAGCACCGGATCGTCCGCCGGGATGGCCAGGTAAGGGATATCACCGTTTGCATAGAGGTGGTGAGGGATGATGATGGCCGGCCCATCCGGATCTTTGGGGCGAACCAGGATATCACCGAACGCAAGAAAGCGGAGATAGCTTTGGAAATGGCGAATCGAAAGTTGGGCTTGCTGAACAACATCACACGGCATGACATCACCAACCAGATATCCATAATGCGAGGCAACATCGAGCTGATCAAGTACTACATATCCGACCCGGACGCGGTGGTCAAGCTCGACAAGATCGATCGATCGAGCCAGATCATACTGGAACAGATACGTTTCACCGAGGAATACCAGGACATGGGAAGTTCAGCCCCGCAATGGCAGAACCTAGGGGAGACAGTTCGCGACGCTCCCATGGCCAGGGATGTCAAATGCCTTCAAATGAGCGAGGAGGCGGCGAAGCTTTCGCTCTATGCCGACCCTATGCTGCCAAAGGTGTTCAACAATCTCATGGAGAACACGGTGCGCTATGCGGGTAAGCCCGCATCCATCAGCATCGGTTGCGACCAAACGGAGAAAGGAATGAGATTGGTCTATGAGGACGACGGTCCGGGAATTCCCTACAATGATAAGGAAAAGATATTCGAGAAAGGCTTTGGCAAGGGAACCGGGCTCGGGCTCTTCCTCTCCCGGGAGATCCTTGCGATCACGGGACTCACGATCCAGGAGACCGGAACGCCGGGCCACGGGGCGAGGTTCGAGATCATGATCCCCCGCAGACGGTCCGGAAATGATCGGCTTCTCGTTCTACTTTAGAAAGACCGGTGTATACGATAACTATTAAGATTGCAGGAACTAATTCAACGCCCAAGGTTCGAGGTTTCCCTTATGAAATGTAGTAATTGTGGAATGGACAATATCGTCAACGACGCGGTGCACTGCCCGAACTGCGGTGCCTCGCTGATAACGCCAGGTAACTGGGATGGCAAGTCATCTGCACCGCAGCAACAGTACCAGCAACCGCAGCCGCAACAGGCCGCACCGCAATACCAGCAGCCCCCTCAGCAATATTACCCGCCGCAGCCGGCCAAGCCTCAGTATGTTGCCACCGTGAAGAACGTCGGCATGACCGAAGTACTGTTCTTGTTCTCTGGGTTCATGCTGGTGCTGGCCGGATTCGGCGGTCTCTCTGACCTCAGGTACTATGGTTCAAGTGCACAAGTAATACTTCTGGGATTACTCGCCCTATTGGCAGGCCTGTTCATCCTGACAACGGTCATCATGCCGACCATACTAAAAAGCCTCGACAATAAGATGATCGGATTCATCCTGCTCGGAATATCCGCCCTGTTCTTCATCTGGGGAATGGCGGCGCTGTTCGTGAGCGGAGTTGGATGGTATGGGGCCGAGATCGTGGCAGGAAGCCTGGCCGGACTCGCCGGATCCGCCCTGAGGATGGGATTCATAAAATAAGCCATAAAAGCAAAGATCGCGACAAGGTAACTTGTCCACCTTCCTTTTTTAATTTGATTTAAACGGCAGCTCCTCTGCTTTCTCTGTTTCCCACATATGACATGGCCGCTCCAGTTAATGATACGAATCCGGCACCAGCACAGAGACCGGTGGCCGCCATCCCTAAGGTCGAGGCTATGGGCGTTCTGAACTCCCCGGTCAGGTCCGCTTTCCCTATCTGGAAAAGAGCAGCAGAGTACCCACCGAAGTCCCTAGTGGTATCTCAGGTTCCGGAAAGGTAGTGGGTGGTGATGACCATGACGCCATCGAGCACGGACATGAACAACCCGGCCAGAACGATATCCAAAATATGGAATCTTACTGCCTCGTCACTTTCCTTCTTCCCTGCCATTACAGCTACCTTCGAGTATCGCGATAAGCATTCTGTTAATCCTTGTGCTGCCTTTTCACGACTTGGCATTCAGCGCTTTTCCTGCGTCATCTGTAGATCCACTGAGTCCTAGTCGAATCAGGAAAGATAAGTGTTATATAGAAACAAACTCGAATGATGTTCACGGTGATGGTATTACATCTATTAAGTGCCCTAAATGCCAAGACGTGATCGCGGGAGCTGGTTCAGAGGAACTCTCAAAGAACCTAAGTGAACATTTTCTGAAGCTCCATAATATGAGCAGGCCTGGGAAGCCAATGGAGGGAATGGCCTCGGGAGGCAAAGAATGTGAGCCCGGTCCAGTGGGGCCCTCGGCGAAGGTGTACCGGGAAGTGGAATCGTTCGAAAATGCCGATAAGACAGGTTCTTTGTCCTCAGGATCAGTTAAAGAAGTCGATGAAGTGACCCGCTTCCAAGGCCAGGTCTCTGGCGGTAAAAAGGAGATCGATGAAGTGACCCGCTTCCAAGGCCAGGTCTCTGGCGGTGAAAAGAAGATCGATGAAGTGACCCGCTTCCAAGGCCAGGTCTCTGGCGGTGAAAAGAAGATCGATGAAGTGACCCGCTTCCAAGGCCAGGTCTCTGGTGGTGAAAAGAAGATCGAGGAGGTCACCAGTTTCAGGACCGTGAACGCAAAGTGTGGCATGGGGAACGAAATGGTGATCTGCCCTATGTGCGATTCCGAGATCCGCGGAATGGATGGGGAAGAACTCTCAAACAACCTTGGCCGCCATCTAAAGGAAGCGCACAATATCTGAAATGAATGGTAAAAGCCCCGGGAAAGTGCCTGGGGTAACTTTTTTTAATCCAAGTTTGTGGGAGCCGTAGACAGCTGATCGTTCATACGATCACATTCCAGTCGAAAATGATCGGTTGTTTCCATAACAAGGCAGCTTAAAAATATGGCCGCGGTCACTATTCACTCCGGTGTTCTAATGGTCTGCTTGACACAATTAGCTGACATGTCGGCCTCGGGGATCAAGAAGGTAAATGCCCTGGAGAAGGAACTTGGGGTGGTCCTCATCGCATACAAACCCTTGGAGTTCGCTGACCTATCCGTAAGTCAGATCAAGGAGCTCCAGAAGGTCGAAAAGGACATCGGCGCCACCGTTATCGCGTACCGCTAGAAATGGTGTGATGATCCCCTGAACGGAGACCTGTCTATTCAGAAGGGCCGTCCGGCCGACGGCATAAGTAAGACCTGACCGGAGATCGGGGGTCCGGCCTTTATTCCCTTGCCGAAGATCCTGGCTCATTTCTTTCGCCCAGCGCCATCTTCGCGACCTGCAGAGGTACATGCCTCAGTTCAGGGACACGCCGGTCCGTGGTGCGCTCCTTACCCTCTTTCGATAAAGCGGTCTCGAGCTTCTCGGCACTCTCCACGGCATCACGTATGGCCGCCTCGAGATACCCGTTAAGAACGATTTCGATGTCCTTTCGGCGAGCTGTTCCGAACGGGTATATAGGTTCACCAATGTCCCGGTCATCGTCCTCTTGCCTATGTCCTGTTTGATCGATGCAGCGCCGCAGAAGCAAGACCTCTGAACCGCCAATCCCGATCGCCTTCCCGTTCATCAGCGATTCTAGGTCTGCCACGTCATCGGCGACCTGCATCGCCTTTCCGGTCAGCGTACCGAACCCGGAGCATAGATCGGTTGTCCCTGACGTGAAACCGGCGGCCATGGCACCGTATCGGGCCGCCAGGCCGAACAGGGACCCCGTCTTGTTCCCGATGATACTTTCATATGATTCCCCGATGCCGAATGACGGAACTCCGTTCAGCTCCATCGTCGCCCCTCGGACCATGGCACGATGGGTCCTCGCCACTCCCAGAACGAATTCTCTGCCGTACATCGAGGCGATTTGGTATGGATAAGATAGCAGTCCGATGGTCCCGAGGAAGGCCTTCTTGTGCCCGGCGGTGACATGAAGGGCTGGCATGTCATGCCGGGTCTCGTCCTCATCCAGCATGTCATCCACGATTAGGCTTGCGGCATGAGCGATTTCCACCGTTGCAGCAAGATCTAACGCCATTTCACGACCCCTCTCGTGACCAAATGTCTCGAAAATGAGCATGAGCAGGCCAGCCCGCATCCTTTTCCCATGCTTCAGTGTGATCTCCAACCGATGGTCGATCGGCGTTTCTGCACCTCCATCCCTGAAGTGATCCAAGATCCTGGTGTCTACCATCGGTTTGATGTTCTCCAGATAGGTCGAGAATGAATGGTTGTCTCTATCGCTCCGTTCCTTCCCTGTCCTTTCGATGATAGTTCTTGAATTGGGCACTAGTTCCATCAGGTCACATCCCCAGATAAGCGAAAAGGATCGCCAGGGAGAACGCGTAGGCGATCGAAAGGTAAAGCTGGCGCAATCTTCCAGCTCCTGTAACCCCCTCGACTTCGGCCATAACCCCTGCCAAATATCCCAACCTGACGCTGTCAACACTTGAGCCGAGGCGTGCCAGGGAAATGAAGGTTGCAGCCGATATCGCCAGGAAGGCGAGGGAAGGGAAAATACCGAGGTTACTGGCGATCAAGGGCAATGAAACGAAGGTGATCGCCAATCCTATCAGGGGGTAGTATGTGCACCATCTCAGGGTCGGATGGGCGACCACAGTGGTCCTCTTGCCGTTCTTGCGATCGGTCGGGAAGTCCATGCTCATCATGCTCACGAAGAAGGAACTCGCGGCAAAACCGAAAGATATGCTCACCACTGCGGCGATCACGCTCAGTTGGCCAGAGCCGATGTACGAGATCACGAACACCGCGATGGCATTGATCGGCATGCTCAGGTAGAGCTCGCTGTATGGTCTATAAGCCAGCCTTAGCGATCGGTGGTTGTAGCCGATCAAGGCCGCCATCCCGTAGAAAGCGGGCATTATCAGTACCGGGCGCAGCCATATCAGATAGGCCAGGACGGCAAGGACAGCCAGAATGACGCCAACGCTCAACCATTCGGTCTCTTTTTGGGTTATCATCCCGTCGACCAATGGTTTTACTCGCCCTGTTTCGCCGATGGGCGCTTGGCGGTCAAGTTCGTAGTCCATGATATCGTTCATCGGGTGGGCAACATACTGCATCATGACAATGACGACGGCAGCTAGGATGGTGGGCACGACGTCCACCTTGTTCCAGTGGGCCAGATATCCGGCCAAGGCCACGCCCAGCAGGGATCCGCTGATGCTCCAGCCGGCTAGGGGCTTCACCCTTGCGAAATAGAACATGGATGACGGCCTTATGTAAGGCCCCCCAGATCTCCTCGTATGATTGGGATAGCAGTTAGGCTAATGACCATTCCTGAAGTTTGTCTGGCCCCGACTTCCTTTCCATACAATAAGATACAGTTCGGAGCCCCATGGCAATTAAGGTTCCGGCCCTCAATGATCCATTCCAGGACGTTATCTGAACAAAACCACCGTCAGTCCTGCCATATAAGACAGCGCGAACTGCCCGGCGAGGATGTTCCAGATCACCGAGCTCTCATCGGTCTTGCTGTGCTCGTAGAGTCCCAAGAGGACATAGCTGAACGAGAAACCGGCTCCCAGGAGCAAGAACGCGACCAGAACGTCAAGTGCCTGCCCGGTGATGGTGGCCTGTGCGAGATAGGAGAATGTGGCGATGGCCCCCATCCCTAGCGCTCCAAACCAGACCTGGTGGAAGATCCACACCTCAAGCCCGTACAACGTGCAGAACATGATCCCCATAACCACCCCGGCCAATGGGAGGATCGATCCGAAATGGTAGCTGGCATAAGCGCCGATCAGTGCCGCGATGATATACATGGATACGCCGAGGATGACCAGGGACCGGTCACTGAAGACCGTCCGCCATGGCTTACCCACCCTGGTCGTGTCGTCCAGCATGTGTTCGCCGTACAGCATCAGGGCAACCGCCGCCAGCGAGAGCCACAGGACATCGTGGTCCAACCCTTTAATGGTGAACGTACCCAGAAGGACCAGCGAGAGGAAGGAGAGCATGAAGGGGATGTGCAACAGTGTGAACAGGCTGCCTGGGATGGTCTGATTGTGCACCAGATGCCGGTACCAATCCAGGTTCCCATCAATCCCCATTTGATGGCCCCCGATCGGCTCTGAAGAACCTCCAGTCGAACATGCTCATCGTTCCAGCGATTTTCGGAACAGCCTCAAGATATTGAGCGTGTTCATCTCCATCCCCGCCATGACGCTATGCCTCTTGAAGACCAAAGCATCGCTGATAGTAGGCATCAGCCCGTCCCTCAGTTTTTCCGCTGTGCGCCTCTCCTTTCTCATCCAGTCATATCTGCGTAACACTTCCTTTGAGTAGCCGTCCAGGTCTTCCCAGTATTCCAGCAGTAGTTCCGCCGTCTGCATTGCATGTAGGTTGCCATCGGCGGCCAGGGGAGACACCGCCCCGATGCTTTCGCCGATGCCGACGACCTTCCCTTCGGTGAACGGTTGGGAAAAGAATGGAGATGATAGCCTCACCTTGCCTTGGCATCTGCAGCGCACCTGTTTCAAGCCGTTCTCCGTATCGTCGAGCATTGATGGCCGGTAATCCTTGACATCGGATCTCAGGTTCCCGAAACCGACATGGTACTCGTCATTCCCGAGTGGAAAGCACCATTCGTAACCGAGCGACGAGGTCCTGAACCATAAGCCATGGGGTTCATCGCTCCTTATGCGGTATTGCGTGCATTGGGCTATGATATCGTCCTCGATCTTTGGCAGATAGGACCGGTTCACCCCTGTGGCATCGACCACACGGTCGTATGCATCCATTTCTATCCGCCCCTCTTTGACGGTCGCTCCCTTGATCAATTCCTTAATTAGCGCCGGTTTATCCAACGTGATCATGTCTGAACGGATCTTCACACCGTCCACCGATACCTGAGTTGAACGGTTCAATTCGAAAATGGACGGGTCGACGACCTTGGACATCATCTGCCGCGTTCCAGAGGTCGGAGCGAAGCCCCAGGCACAGGGTATGCAATGGCAGGCGCTGGTCTGCTTGACGTCGTAGAGGTCCACCTCATTGAAACCCTGATCCTTTCATGATCCGGTACAGATAAGAGCCAGACATGCCGGCCCCCGCGATCGCCACCCTCATTTCTAAGACACCTCGAAGCTCACTGTCAATGTGATTCCATCACCATGACAATAATGGTATCGACCAGCATGAACTCTGTTCGCATTGGAAAATGTCGCGGCTTCGGGATGTCCTCATCTCCATATCCCATTCTGCGAGATTTCTTGAAAGCTCCCTCGGAGGAGGGTCAAAGGTCAAATTCCTGTTTTTCCATCTAGTAACGATGATCCAAGAACTCACCCGGGAAGAGGCCCTCCTCATGGTCAGACAGCACGTTTCCAAGGAGAACAATGTGAAACACATGATCGCCGTGGGGGCGGCGATGGGCTCCGTCGCATCACATCTGGGTCACGATCCCTCCCGGTGGGAGGTCGTGGGCATCCTTCACGATATCGACTTCGAGGTATGTACGGGGATCGAAGACCACACGTTCAGGGCGAAGGTGATGCTAGGAGGAAAGGTCGACCCGGAATTGATCGAGGCCATCATGGCGCACAACCATGAGCATACTGGTATTGCCCCGGACACGCCGATGAAGAAGGGCCTGATCGCGTGTGACGCAGCCTCCGGGCTGGTGATCGCCTGCGCCCTGGTCACTCCGGCCAAGAGACTAGCGGATGTCCGCCCGGAATCACTGGTGAAGAAGTTCGGTTCCAAGGATTTTGCCAAAGGGGTCAGCCGCGACCGGATCATGGTCTGCGAGCAGATCGGCATCGGCCGGGATGAGTTCTTAGCGATCTGTCTCGAAGGGATGAGGGCTAGGGCCTCAGACCTGGGGCTGTGAAGTATTCTGGGGGAGAAAGAACCGCTATTGAGGACCGGCCACGAGGTCAAGGGTGAGAATTGGCCGCTGGGTTCCGAGGTAAGCGCTCTCATCAGCCTCCATCCCAGGTTCCTGGTTTTCAGAAATCGTTATCGGACGCAACCTATTATTTAGTGCGCACGGGATTCTTCGGCTGATGGGGAGCTTCATCGATATGAGATGGCAGTTGATTGTGACGCGGTTAGGCATCCTGGCATTCAAGATAGCTATCGTCGTTATCCTTATTCTAGCGGTGGTGACCCCTGTGACTGGCGGCATGAAGGTGAACATGCCAGATCTTCAGGACGGTGTTTGGACCTTCGAAAACGGGACATTGGAGCTCGGGACAACGGTTGAGGTTTACAACGGGGGAATGTTCGACGTCAACGATTTCTATATCGACTTCGGCATGACGGCTGACAATTCCACCAGTCTGGCCAATGCCGCCACGGACCGCATGGACATCCGCTCCGGCCAATGGAATGACCTGGACCTGAGGATGGTCATCGACATGAACAGAATGAACGGGACAGCCCTCCGGTCTCTTGTCTTCAACGTCACGCAGATCAACATGCTCCTGGACGTAGGCGCAACCTATCCTCTGGGCTGGGTATCGGTCAATATCGGAGGTAACTCCACGATAGAATGGCAGCCTCTGGTCAAGAATTACAACATCGACGTGAACAACATTAACCTGGCACAGAGCGGCGGACAGCGCTTCCTCACCATCCCCTATAGCCTGGACGTTTCGGACATAATATCGGGTGCGCCGATGATTCTCAACGTGACCATGAGGAACGCTTCGGGGATAATGTCCGAGTCAACCCAGCAGATTACATTGCAACCGCAGACCTCCGGCATATTGAACCTCTACCTGTCGGAACCGATCGCTCAGTACCTGGCGACGAACAGCGATTTACTGTACTTCGACGTGCAGGCAGACTTCCTTTCCGCCTCGGTGACCAAAACCTATCAGTACCAATGGAGCCCGTGATAACATGAACGAGTTCAAGCTGGAACTCGGTTCGCTCGAGGACGCGTTGAAATCGGCTGCCTCGGCGGTCGTTCAGTTCATAATCCTGCCGCTGGTCCTCTTCCTGATAATCGGATCGGTGATCTCCGGGTTCAGCTCGAGTTCCACGGATCGCCTGGCCCAGCTCATCGAGGATTACAAGTTCTACATCATCATTTTCGGCGCCGCGCTTTCGGTAATAGCGGCTTTCAAAGGCTTCTATCCGAAGGGATCCTACTCCCGGCTGACCTTCGACCTGGCCATGGTGCCGTTCTACGTCCTGATCGTCTGGTCTTTCGAGATGGGCGGCCAAATGAGTGTGGCCCTCGCCGACGCCGGAATCCCGTTCAAGCTGGACCTGGTGCTTTGGCTGCTGACCCTGTACATAGTCTTCAAATCACTATCCAAGCTGGCGGAGTTCATAGATTTCCGCCGTCCCTTCCTGGAACGACTGGCCCGAACTTACCCGGGGGTCATACCGCCTAAACCGAGGCCGACAGAGGATTTGGCCAATCACCGGTTCTGGCATGATTTCCGTCCGCGCTACGGGAGATTCCTTGCGGGAATGACCGAGGCGAGCAAAGCCCTCATCAAGTTCGTGATCTTCCCGCTCATCTTCATCGCAATCCTGGGAGCCGTCATCCAATCGACCCAGGGGGCGGTGGAGGGGCTGATCGGACAGGCGGGAGGGAATGCCGATGGCCTGTTTGGGTTAGGTTCGGCCACGCTCGAACGCCTAAGCACGCTGCTGCTCCTCATCGGTCTGCCGATAGCGGTCCTGTCGTTCTTCAAAGGGTTCTACCCGAAAGGATCGGTCTCCAGGCTGACGTTCGCGCTAGTGATCGTTGCATTGATCTGCATCTGGATATTCTATGCTGCGCTAGGCGGCCACATCAATGCCACGATCGACATGGGTCAAATGAACATCCATCTCAACCTGAACTTCGAGCTATTGCTCTGGCTGTTCATCATCGGGGCGGCATTGTGGGGCATCTACTGGGCGGTGGAGGCTCTCGTCTATCGCAAGGACTGGAAGGAGAACGGATTCATGCCGGTGGATGACAAAGCCCTCCGGGAAAGACGCCGTCAGCGGAAGGCGATGGGTGGAGAAGGAGAAATACCGCCTCAAAGCCCTCCGCCTCAGTACCCCCAAAACCCATATCAGGCGCCTCCGCCCCAGCAGTACCAGCCTTACGAACAGCCCCAGCCCCCGAAAGGACCCAACCCTGGTCCATGATAGTGAACAGCGCCAAGGTGCGGTCTACGCTTTCCCGTATACGGTCACGGCCGAACCCCTGACCGGTCTCATGCAGTCCGAGACCAGCCCCATGATCACGGTGGCGATCTCGGCCGGCGGCACCCACTTGGAGAAATCAGCCTGGGGCATCTTCATGCGGTTCTCCAAGGTGTCGATAGTGCTGGGCAGGACGGCGTTCACGTTGATGTCCAGCTTCTTGACCTCCTCAGCAATGGTCTCGGTGAGGACTAGGACCCCGGCCTTCGAGACCGAATAGGCACCTGATCTGGCCCTGTATCTCTTCTCGAGCGCTGGACGCGCCGCGATGTTGACGATCTTGCCGTAGTTGCGCTCGATCATAATGGGCAGGACGGCGCGGCAGCACAGGAAGGCTGAACGGAGGTTGACGTTCATCATATTGTCCCATTCCTCCAGGGAAGTGTTCACAGATCTCCTTCCCTCCTTCATATGCCCCCACGATGTTCACCAGAATATCGATGCGGCCGTGCTCCTTCCTGACCGCTTCGAACAGTTCGGCGACCCCGGACTCGTCCGTAACGTCGGCCTTCCGAGCCTCGAGATCAGAAACCATTGAACCCAGTTCCGATCGTAATGATTCCAGGGACACATCCTTCCGGTAGATCCCGACAACATGGATCCCATGGGAGAGCAACTCCTTGGTCACCGAACTTCCCAGAGAACCGGTGGCACCGGTCACCACTGCAATTCTGTCCGTCGCCATAAAACACCTTGGAATGTCGATTGGCATCGGCCGATATTAGAGATTAACCTCAACGATAATTTTCTTAAATGGAGTTTAATAGACTGCCCAGTATTGTAGAAACATTGAATGAGAAAAAGAACCCTGCCCCCTTTCGAGGACAAGGCAGACTGATTTTGCCTTTTGATAATGGTTTTTGAAATATTTTTTAGAACAGGTTTAGAACCTGTCCTTTGGCTTGTGCTTCTGGAAGCAGTCCCTGCAATAAACCGGCCTTCCCTCGGTCGGTTTGAACGGGACTTGGGTCTCGGCTCCGCAGTCGCTGCACTTCACGTTGTGCATCTCGCGCGGTCCGTCATTCCTTGGGCGTCCATAGCTGTTGCCTCTGTTACCACCGTACATTTTTACTACCTTGTTTGTTTATATCTCAAAAACCGTGAAACGACTCTTGGGATAATTACACCAATAATGTACTAGTATTTAAATTGATTTTAATCAGCGGCGAATTGCAGGAGATAATTGCCGCCATCTTTGCGGGATTCCGAAGTCCTCTCCTGACACCAGATGGAAAATAGTTTGATGCCGGACGCGGTCCGGCGGCACTTGTTCTACAAGGCCGTTCTATTTGAGCGTTCCCTCCAATTCATCGATGAACGTCTCTGCCTGGGCTATCCCCTTCTGCCATGAAGCTTCTTTCCCGATGTCGAATCCGAGCCCTGAGGCCAGTTCTGCCGCCGAACGGCTCGATCCGGCCGAGAGGAGTCCCTTGAACTTGGGGACGAAGGCCTTCCCCTGCTCCTGGTACAGCCGGTACATGGAGAACACGAACAGCTGGGCGAAGACGTAGGGATAATTGTAGTATCTAAGCTCGGGGATGTAGTAGTGCATCTTCATCGTCCACTCCCACTTCATCTCCGGCAGCCATTCCACCGCATCGCCATAGACGTCATCGCGCGCCCTTACCCACAATGCGGATATGGTCTCCCCATCCAGGTACTTCCCGTCCCGGATCGCTTGGTACAGGCTCTTCTCGAAGAAGTACCGGGCGCTCACCTGGAACGCAGCCTGGCCAAACCCGTCCATCACCTGAGTGAGCACGGCCTGCTTCTCCTTGACATCCTTGGCATTGCCTATCAGGTGGTCGGTCAGGAGCAGCTCTCCGAAGATCGAACCGCATTCCGCTATGCAAAAGCTGATCGCCGTGTTGGTGACCCGCTGCGACCTTGACGTGAGGTAGGCGTGCATCGAATGCCCCATCTCATGTGCCTGCGTGTACACATCGTCAAGGCGTCCATTGAAGCTCTGCAGGACGAAGGCCGATTTCCCACCATACCAATCCTGGCAGAACGCGCCGCTTACCTTTCCTGGACGGATGGCTGCGTCGATGTGCTGCTTCTGGTACATGTCCTCCGACCATTCCCCGAGCTGGGGATCGAACCCGCCGTATGCCTTGACGACGGTGGAATGCGCCTGGTCCCAGGTGAAGGTCATCTTGGGCGCCTTAGGCAGCGGGGCCATGATGTCCCAGTTGCCCAGGCGGTCCAGGTCCATCATCTTTGCCTTGAGCTTCAGGTACTTGCGGTACACCCCGACGTTGTCCTTCATCGTGGTCATCAGAGCCTCGATCGCTTCCGGCTCAATGTCGTTGTAGATAAGGCTGGACGTCTCTGGCGTGGGATACTTCCTCAGGTCACAGTTCTGCAGGTGGTCGTCGCAGATCGAACGCAAGGCGGACGACCAGATGATCTCGTCCTTTCCGAGCTTCCCATAGACCACACGGTTAGCGTCCCGCCTGAGCTTCCTGTCCGGTGACCCGTATAGACCGATGATCTGTCCATATGGCAGCCTTTTCCTTTTGCCTTCTACTTCGATCGGGAAGGTCCTGGTGCTCAGCCATTCTCTCTGCAGCTGCGACCAGGCGTGTGCCCCGTTCTGGTCCTTTGACATGATGATCTGCTCTTCCGTCTCGGAGAGCAGGTAAGGGGCCGCCCTGAGCGTACGATCCAGCGCGTGCTTGAACTCGGCCAGGATCGGATCCTTCACCAGACCCGGTTTCTGCTTTAACAAGAAGCTCAGCTCGATGTCGACGAAGGCGAGCTGCTGCCCTACCTTGGTTCCGGCCTTACTGACGGCGTCATTGAGTTGCTTCGAGACGACATCGGTGGTGTCCGCCGAATATCGCAGGCGGCTGTACATGATCGCCCCCTCGTAGCGCAACTGCATCTGTTCTCTTTCTTCGAAAAGTTTCTTCAAGCCTTCTGCGTCCAGAGACTTGATCTTGCCACGGTATTCCGCAGCTTTTTTTCCTGCCTCTTCTACCAGAGCATCGAGTTCCTTGACGATATCTGATCGATCCGTGCTCTTGACAAGCTGAGAAAGGTCCCATTTGATGTCGTTCATGAACGAAACACCTATTCATCCGCAAAGGACGGTCGAGACCAAATAATTACTGTCCCGATCGAGTTGCAGGAACCACGAATATCGACCGCATTTCGTTATAGGGCGGTTAATGGCCCTCTAATCGGTCCGGATGCACCTTTTTCTTTACAGGGATGTGTTCCCTCAGATCCTCCGATTCCCCATGTTCCTCGGGTGCAAGGGACATTTCAGCTCCATAGGCTCTCATCATCGGGCTGGAGCACTGTCTATCTTGGCATAGGAAGAGAGGGGGCGGTGCCCCTTGATCCTTCTCTTCTAAAACGGACCTTTTCTTCTTCATTTCATTCCCGTATATCCATCGTTTTCCACGCCACCATATTAGTATTTTGTCCACCGATAATTACACATTTGATCACATCTGACAATTTGATGAGCGCCATCGTGGCATAAGTGGCACCATGAAATCAGAAGTACCTCAGGTCCCTGGATCTGATAGGCTGCTTACCAGGACAACCAAGGATCAGCGTTAATAGGTGAACATGTGTTCCAGAAGCAAAACCGTGGTCAGAATGAGGGCCAATTTTGTTCCATTGGAGCATTCCTAAGGGCATTTAAGACCTCCAAGAACCCTTATCATGATAACAATATCCAATGCAATTGTACAAAACCGACCGTCGGGTCTAAAGATGCCTTTGATGAACGACTAGGAACAGGCTAAAACACGTTCCTGGTCGATCGTCATGGTTCACTCTTTCTTTTCTTCGGATGTCTCAGGTTCAGGGGTCTTATCCTCGAAATAGGCCTTGATCTTTCCGCATTTGGGGCATTCGACGATGTGAACGAATCGGTTGTTCTCCGGTTCGTCGAAGGTATCGTTAACTTCCTTATCGGTCAGCATATAGTTGCATTCGCACTTTATCGACTTCATTTTGAACACCGATCGGTTTCCCGATGTAGTTCATGAATATGTTATCTTGGGTACCTGTTCGCAGGATCTTGTTATAGGATCTTGATCTGATCTCACTTAGAATAAGCACACAAAGGTTGCCTTTTTGCGTCTAGAAATATCCTGAAGGGCGGTTGATGGGTGGGGGCTCTCGCATTCATATGAGCACCCTCCCTGGCATCTACCATAATCCATGGTAATGGATTTCTAAACAGGCTAGGCGTCCACAGTTTAGTTGCCCTGCATTATGTCATGACCGCAACGTCGCTGATTAGCGCCTTATCCTTGCTCAGTACACATCCCGAGGAGCATTTTGAGGGAAGCGAGAACAGGTCGAGACCGGGATGCTCGGCCTCATGCCTGGGAATAAAAGATCGTGGCGATCGTTACGTTGCATACGTTCAGGGGGGGACGCCTCGGCGTTATGCCACATCTTAATATATTGAAATCCATTTTCTTGTCGCCGCCTGGCCAGGCAATGGATGGGTCGGTCAAGAAAAGGGGAGATAATATGTCCAAGATTTCCGATGAAAAGGGGAGCTTTGCAGTCGCAGTTATCGTACTGATCGTCGTTCTGGTCGTGGTGTTGGCGTTCGCCGCGGTCTTGTTCCTTCCGGTCAAGGCGGTCAATTTTGACGAGTCCAGGGTCGTGTCCTCGGAGGCCGGGGTCAACAAGATGGACCTCAAATTGAGCACAGATATCGGCGAGGTGCGCGTCATTTATACTAACCTCACCGGTCAAGCTCTCAGCCTGCATGTGATGGCCAAAGGCGGGGTCGGCTACTTTATGGATCCCAACTCGATCTCTCTCGATTTCGTGCACAGCACGTCGGCTGACACGGCCATCGTGAACGCCGTGGTAAGCGTCAAGGAGAGATTATTGGGTGCGGCGAATCTTAACCTTCGGTGCGATGTTATTATCGACAACTCGATGCGTTCCAAGCTCGATCTGTCGACGAACGTTGGTATCATCGATGTCAATACCACCAATGCCAGCGCGTTCGACCAGGTGAACCTGAATGCGAATACCGGGGCGGTCACACTGCACATCACCTCCGGCGTTTCCCTCCATGGCGATATATCCCTATCAACGAACGTCGGTGCATCCGTCCTAGAATGGAACGACCCGTTTGTCGATCAGGACATTAGGGTAGATGCTACGACGAAGACCGGCGGGGTCGAACTGCGCCTCAATCAGACCACAACGATGGACAAGACAGTAACGCTGTACGGAACCACCGCCACCGGCGGGGTGTCGCTGAACATGGACATCGAAGGCAACATCGGGGCTGCGATCAACTCGGTCACCAATCTCGGCGGGGTCCAAGTCGGCAGCAAGGTCGGGTTCATCGGGGGCGATAAAGCGCTGACATCGACCAACTATCCGGCCGCTGGTAACTTCGTTACCCACTTGGAGACGAACATCGGCGGGGTCCAGGTGAACGCGGTCTGTGTTCCCTCAACCTAACGACCAAACATTTTCCTAACCTATTCCAACCGATCAGACAAGGTACGGCACATGGCGCTGACGATCCGTAGAATGGAAGAGAAGCTGTTGCGAGGGGCGATCGAAGAGCTGAAACTACGCTACTTAGCCTATCCCAGGCAGCTAGACCCGAAGGATGAGAAGGAAAAGAACATGATCCAGCCAAGGTCCAGGGTGTACGAGGCCCTGGTCCGGAAGAAGTTCGAGCTCGATCTACTGGATCGAAACTGGTACGTTGACATCAACCCGTTCCTGGGCGGCAGCCCGGAGGAGCTGGACATGCACACTCCCGACCTCGTCGTGTTCCGCGATGGCCTGGTCATCGTGACCGAGACCAAGCAGATCAATGAGAAATCGGAAGGGACCAAGATGGGCACCTTCTTCACCCAGGTGAATGGGTACCGGGAATATTACGAACAGAAGTTCGCCGAACCTGACGTCAAGTTCCTGTCGGTCCTGGTGACCAACAGCGACACCATAGTGAACTCGGGCTCATTCCAGTCGTTCAAGGGCATCGTTATCCTGGTCACCCCAGAGAACTGGGATCGGGACGCGCGCGACATGCTCGAGGAAGGGATCGAGGAGCTTGAGAAGACCGGCGGCCCCGTTCTGGTCAAGTGAGCGGAAATCATTTTGAAGCACCTCCTCGCATTGTAACGCCCGATCATGATGTTCGTGGCCAAAGTAAAGTCTGAAGGTTTGGCGCACCTCTCCTATTTTGTCGGGTCTGGAACTGAGGCATGCGTGATCGATCCCCGGCGCGATTGTGAGGAGTACCTTCGAATTGCATCGGAAAAGGAGATGCGCATCCGGTACATCTTCGAAACTCACCGGAACGAGGACTACGCCATCGGGTCGTTGGAATTGGCTAGCATGACCGGGGCGGAGATATTCCACGGGGGCGCGATCCCGTTCAACTACGGCAGGAACCTGCACGATGGCCAGGAGTTCCTGCTGGGGGATGTCCGCATAAAGGCCATCGCCACCCCTGGCCACACCTACGAACATTTCTGCTACTCGCTGACCGACCTGAACACCGGTGACGAGCCAGTCACGGTCTTTACTGGGGATGCCCTATTTGCCGGTGATGTGGGCCGAACCGACCTTTCCGGCGTGGACCGCCGGGAGGAGCTATCTGCGATGCTCTTCGACTCGCTGTTCGACAAGATCATCCCGCTGGGAATGGGCGTCATTGTCCATCCAGGCCATGGAGCTGGATCAGTCTGCGGGGGAAACATCTCCGATATGGAAGAGACTACGATCGGCATCGAGCTGGAGAGCAACCCGATGCTTTCGCTGACCCGGGAGGAGTTCATCGCCCGCAAGGTGAAGGAGAGGATCGAGAGGCCCCCCTACTTCACCAAGATGGAGCAGATAAATCTTAACGGGCCTCCCCTGCTAGCCCGTATTCCCATGCCGCGGCCTTTGCCGGTAAAGGATTTCCAGTCGGCCATGAAAGGCAACATGGCCGTTCTGGACATCCGGATGCCGTATTCGTTCGGCGGAGCACACATCCAGGGTTCTATAAGCCTGTGGCTGGAAGGACTTTCACAATATGGCGGTTATCTTCTAGACTATGACCGTCCGATATTGTTGGTGGTCGAGGACAGAGCTCAAGTGCAAGAAGCGGTGCGCTCGCTCATCAGGATAGGGTACGATGACATCCCAGGGTACCTGCGGGTTGGTATGGACATGTGGTGTCGGGCGGGTGCCCCGGTCGAAATGACCCGGTTGACGACACCATCAAAGGTCAAGGAATGGATCGATTCGGGGAAGGACATCACGCTCGTCGATGTCCGGAACCTCCATGAGCTTCGCTCCGGGGTGATCGCTGGATCGAAGTTAGTGCACGTCGGTTCGGTCGAATCCCGTATGAATGAGATACCTCGCGACAAGCCTGTGGTCATCTATTGCTCTTCAGGCTATCGGGGAAGCACTGGGGCGGAACTGCTGCATAAGAACGGCTATAGCGATGTGTGGAACATGCTCGGCGGCACGAACGCATGGAAGGAGCTGGGGTACCCGATGGTCCCTCCCTCTCAGGATTGAATGAACTTGAGATAGCTGACGCCTTCCAGACGTTCTAGCTGATCAAGGATCTTGTTGACCCGGCTGGCCTCGCCCTCGATCATCAAGAGGTTCATGCATCGATCGCCGCCAACGTGGTTGTGGATGTGGGTCTTGATCATTTCCTGGTTCCTGTGATAGATCTCGTCGATGGATTCCGACGATCCCATCTCCGTGACGATGATCAGCGCGCCGTCGACCTGTCCTACCATCTTCTTGCGTTCGTTGCGTTCTGCAACGAGCATCCTCAACGCCGTCCTGACCGCTTCCGAACGTCCGGAGAAACCGAGATCCTTCTGGATAGCATCGAGGTCCTTCACGTTCTGTTCGTTGAGAGATATGCTGATAACGACCATTAGCTCACTTCAGAAGATACAGATTGTTAACATTATTTAAACAGTTTACGACATTGTTAATAGGAAAGTTCATATTTAATAATAATAATCGCTTGCCCAGAGAGACATGGGAATCCCGGAGGAATATCGTGGTGTGGTCGCCATCACATTGGCGTCAATTCTAGTGCTGGGGGGCTCCTTCGCCATTTTCACGACCAGCGCCGGGACCACCAACTCTGGCAAGCTGGAGGTGGTGGCCAGCTTCTACCCTCTCTACTATTTCACCGACCAGATCGGCATGGACCGGATAGAGCTCCATATGCTCATCCCCGACAACGCGGAACCTCATTCCTGGGAACCGAAAGCCTCCGATATATTCAAAGTGCACAATGCGGACGTCTTCATCTACAACGGGGGCGGGTTCGAACCTTGGCTGACCTCATTCATTCCTCACCTGAAGGCAGGTGTTACCATCGTGGATACCAGCGCTGGCGTGGACCAGACCGGGCAAGAGGACCCCCATTTCTGGATCGACCCTATCAGCGCCAAGATCCAGGTCGGGGAGATCCTTCAGGCTTTGGTCTTGAACGACCCAAGTAACGCCACTTTCTATCAAGATAACGCCGCCAACCTTAGCTCCCGGTTGGACGTATTGAATCAGGATTATATCATCGGTCTTCAGAACCGTACCAAGAACGATTTCATCACCACCCACGAGGGATTCAACTACCTGGCCAAGAGATACGGCCTCGTGGACCACGGGGCGGTGGGCATCAGCGGCGACGCCCAGCCGAGCGCCCGTGACCTGGCCAATCTGGCCAAGGACATCCAGACCTTCGGCCTGAAATATGTTTACGCTGAACCGATCTATAACGACGCGGTCATCCAGACCATTGCCGGGGAGACGCACTGCCAGGTTCTGGTACTGGACGCGCTCCATGGCCGAAGCGGTGCACACGCCCACATGGATTATTTCCAGATAATGTACGCGAACCTCGACTCGCTGCGCATCGGGTTGGAGGTAACGCAATGAAGGTGATCATTTGACCGACAGCATAGTCGAGCTCGACAACGTGTCCGTGAAGTTAGGCAACAACATCATACTGGAAGACGTCTCCATGAAGGTTGAGAAAGGCGATGTCGTCGGGATAGTCGGACCAAATGGTGGGGGCAAGACGACCCTGCTGAACGCCATCCTGGGCAACATCCCGATCTCTCATGGCACCATCTCGCTTTTCGGAGAGGACGTCCACAATTTCCACGCCTTCGAGCGCATCGGGTATGTCGCCCAGACCGCCATCCAGTTCGACCCCATCTTCCCGGCCACGGTGGAAGAGATCGTATCCCTGGGATGTATCAAGAGGAGCAGGCTGGGACGGCGTCTGACCAAGGAGGACAAGAAGGCGGTGGAGAAAGCTATCCAGCTGGTCGGGCTGGAGCCGTACAAGAAACGCAAGATATCCCAGCTGTCCGGGGGGCAGAAGCAGCGCATATTCATCGCAAAGGCGCTGGTAAAAAAGCCGGACCTCTTGGTGCTAGACGAGGCGACCACCGGTCTCGACGTGTGCATCCAGGACAAGTTCGTTAGAATGATCAGGGACCTTCGGAAGGAAATGGACATCACCCTCCTCACCGTTTCCCACGACCTTTCAGGAGTGCTGTGCCAAGCGAACAAGTTGGCGGTCGTCAACCGTAAGGTGTACTACGAGAACGTGGTAGAGGGGAGGACCCGACCACGGTGTTGCGTCAGGCATATGGGCCGCATTTCACGTTCATGTTCCACCACGACCACCACGAATGCGAGCTTGACAACCCCATCCAGATCAAGGGGGTCTGAAGGTGCTGGACCTGAACGACATTACCTGGATGCTGAGCCAGGGCTTCTTCCAAAGGGCATTGATCGGCGGCATATGCGCGGCCGTGCTATGTTCCGTGCTGGGAGTGTTCATCGTCCTGAGACGCCAATCACTGATCGGGGAAGGCATTTCGCACCTGGCATTCGGAGGAATTGCAGCCGGTCTGTTCTTTTCCATATATCCACTATATATGGCGTTGGTGTTCGCACTGTTCGGAACGATCTCGATCTCTCTGCTTCAGAAAAGGAAGATAGTGTATTCAGAGACGGCGATCGGTATCCTGTTCTCCCTGGGATTGGCGTTGGGTGCTGTGCTGGCTAGTATGGCCGGCGGGTTCAACGTCGACCTGTTCGGGTATCTGTTCGGGTCCATCCTGACGGTATCTGAGGGTGACCTCATCTTCGTCCTGGTGTTGGCAGCCGTGGTCCTGGGATTCGCGTTGGTGTTCTATAAGGAGCTCCTACACATGACCTTCGATGAATCCGGCGCACGGCTGGCGGGAGTGCCGGTATCGCAAATGGACCTGGTGTTCAACATTGTCGTGGCGCTGACGGTGGTCATCTCGATCAAGATCGTGGGTTCGCTGTTGATCTCGGCGTTAATCATCATACCGGCAGCCTCGGCGATGCAGTTGTCCCGCTCGTTCAAGGGAACCATGGTCGGAGGCGTGATCTTCAGTATCGTCGCCGTCATAGATGGTCTGATGGTATCGTTCTTCTATGACGTCGCAGCTGGCGGAGCGATCGTTCTAATAAGTGTCGTCATTTTCGCTTTATGCGTCCTGTTGAAGCGCTTTTTCTACAAAGGAGCCGTCCCGACCGAGGTTGGGTCTTGTGATGCATAGATTCTTTTACGACTCATTTCTTAAACGTGGTCGGAAACCTTTTCAATCGTTTATTGGGAGTCATATTGTCAAGTTCGCATGTAACGTTTTTCCACGATAATGAAACAAAAAAACATAATTATGTATATTTTGGAAACAATGTTCAATATTAACAGGGATATAGGACCATTTTTGGAACAATGTTGCGGGGAAAACACGATAATCATTAAATATGTTCGAAGGCAGTTACAAGACACGGGGATTTCAATGGGCTATGAAGAGCTATTTCCACCATGGAACATGAATTGGGCGGCGAACGCCACAAAGAGATTCGCAAGTCCCTTCGTCGATAAGCCGCACGACAGGATAGACGTAGATGCGATTATATTGTCGCATGCTGCGCACGTCTGCGGTTACACGATCAGGGACTTCTACGAGAAGCCAGAACTAGGAATACACTGTGTCGGATATGCGAACGAGATGTATGACCTGTTGCCCGTTACGCACTGGTTCTTCTCTCTGCCGTGGGTAACCGAACTTGGTTTGACCCTTGAATACAAGGACACACTGCCACCAATATCGAAGGGACCAATCTACTCGGAACCGGGCGACGTCGACAAGATGCATATCCCGGACAAGGCCGAGCTAGAGAAGGGATGGACCCAGCCGATGTTCAAGAGGATCTACGGATATGTTCAGAAGAACCTGCCCCAGACCCTTGTCCCGATCTCATACGGTTTCGACCTCGTGGGAGCGGCCGCAGAACTCGTCGGTGTCGAGAACTTCATCATGTGGACGTTTACCGAAGAGGAAGCGGCCATGAAGCTGGTCAAGAACTATACCCAGACCGCCATCAACGGCGCAGAGGGATTGGCTGACACGTATGGAATGGCCATGCTGATCGTCGGTTCCGTCTTGGGCAACAACGATATCTTCTCCGACGAGGCTGTCAAGAAGTACTCCTTTGATAATATGAAGATGTTCGTCGATGGCGCGTTCAGACACGGAGCTGGCCCGCAGGTGTTCTATCACCTATGCGGTAACCACGTGACCGACTACAAGCTCTTTAAAGAGTCAGTAGTCTGGTCCCCGTTCACCGTTACCCACATTGGTTACGATGGAAGGAACCCGTTCCCGTCCGCCAAGCTGAAGAGCGAGTTCGAGAGTGTTTCGACCTGCATGGGCTCTGTCGATACCAAGCTCATGATCAACCCGAACCCGATGGCCGTTTATACTCAGGCCAAGGACCAGCTACTCGCGGGCCGTGACTCCAAGAAGGGATACATCCTAGGTACCTCTTGTGAGACGCCCCCGTACACGTTGCCAGGCAACATGAGAGCGTTGGTGAAGGCTGCCCAGGACTTTGGTACCTACGGAACATGGTGAGGTGACAAAAATGGAAGTCAAAACTGATGCAATCAAGGAAGTGCTGGGCAAGAGGGGAATAAAGGAGGCCGACGTCGAGGACGTCGTAAAGACCTCTGAGTCCTCTGGAGTGAAGTTCAAGAAGGGCGACATCAACCTCGGAAAGAAGAGGATCGGAGATGTCACCGTCTATGCCGAGTATGGGATGGAGAGCGGGATTCTAAAGAAGACCGCGACCGTCAAGACAGCATACTCCCACAGGATGGAACTTGGTGACGTTCAGAGCATTGGCGACAAGTCCGAATGGATCTGCGCCCACTGCAATGAGCCCGTCCACCAAGGTCAAGTGAACATCACCTACATGACCGTCAACCGGTCGGGTCCGGCCCTGGTCTGCCCGAAGTGCAAGACCGCCATGGTTGAGGAATACCTCGCCATCAAGACCCTAGCCGCTGCGGAAGGTCTGTTCGAGAAGAAGCGCGCTTAAACCAAACCCAAATTGGCCGCGAAGAACGGCCAAGAAAATTCTTTTTTTCATTTCTCACTATTGGGCGACGCCATAAAGATATCCAGTATTCGTTTTAAGAACGGATCGATGGAGTTTTTGCAAAACTAAAAGAGCCCGCACGGCATTCCGACGCCGGGAGTAGCTGGTGCATCTGATGAGCGAAATGATTGGGGAGACCCTGAGCCTGTGCCCGGAATGCCTCAAGACCATACCTGCGGTGAAGGTAGCGGAGAACGACGTTATCTATCTGGACAAGGAATGCCCGGAGCATGGCAAGTTCCGGACCATCGTCTGGCGGGGCGTTCAAGACTACAAGGACCTGACCCGGTACGCTTGCGAACAGTCCAAACCGGCCAAGCTCGCCGTCCAGACCACCGGGAAATGTCCGGAAGGCTGCGGGCTTTGCCCTGATCACCAACAGCATACGTGCCTGGTAGTGATGGAGATCACCAACAGCTGCAACCTGAAATGCCCTATATGTTTTGCTAGCGCTAACGAGCGGTACAAGTTCCACCCTTCGATGGAGGTCATCAAGGGCATGTACCAGACCATGCTCGATTACGTAGATCACCCGATCTGTGTCCAGATCAGCGGAGGAGAGCCAACGATCAGGGACGATCTGCCCGAGATCGTTCGGTTGGGCAAGAGCATGGGCATCGATCATATTGAGGTGAACACTAACGGTGTCCGGTTCGGCCAGGACCTGGAGTTCCTCAGGGAGGTCAGGGCGGCCGGTGTCGATTCGCTGTACTTCTCTTTCGACGGCCTGACATCTGATGTGTACATGGCCACCTGCGGGAAGGACCTGCTTGAATCCAAGCTCAAGACCATCGAGAACTGCGCCAAGGTCGGTATGGGGGTAACGCTCGTCTGCGTCGTCTCGCCCAATATCAATATCAACCAGATTGGCGAGGTGGTCAACTTCGCCAAGAAGAACGTGCCTACCGTGAAAGGCATTCATTTCCAGCCGATCAGTTACTTCGGCCGCTACCCGATCAAGCCCGGTGACACCGACCGGATAACGATCCCGGACCTGCTGATGGCCATCGAGAAGCAGACCAAGGGCGAGCTAAGGGCGGATTGCTTCGTCCCGACGTCCTGCTCGAACGTACACTGTGACGCCAAGTCCATGTCTGTGGTCCTTGAGGATGGGTCGCTTTTCCCGCTTACTAGCAGAGCGCTAGGCCCACCCCGTGAAACGAAGACCATCGCCACCAAGACCAGAAAGGAGATATCCGACCTGTGGCGCTTCATCGAGGAGTCGCTAACGGTCGAGCCCGAAGAGGAAAAGGGAGAGAACTCCTGGGGTTCCTTCCTGGACCTGGCCAAGACGAACTATCTCACCGTCTCCACCATGGCATTCCAGGACGCCTGGAACGTGGAGACGGAAAGGCTATGCAATTGCTGCATCCACACCGTTACCCCGGACGGCAAGCTGATACCTTTCTGCCTGTTCAACATCAACGGTGGCGATGGACGGACGCTATATCGGCATGAGATGTGGTCGAAGTACGCCGACAAACCCTAAACCCCTCATCCGCTTTCATGACCCGATCCCTGGGTCAAAGTTCCATTTTTTTCTCATGACGGGAGAAAACCCGGAAGGTCACAGAAGAATGTAGAATAAGTCCAAAAGGAAATCAATGGAAGGGATAATGGCCTTCTCTTTATGAAAAGGCCCCAGAAAAACCGTCTTGCTCAACGATTCCTGGTCTTCCCGACGCTGTTATTGTAATTGTTCACGATGTTGTTCATGTAATTGGAGAGGTTCTTCTCTCCGACGCGGTTCGCCACCCAGTTCGGTTCGGCGGTCAGTGGGAACTCGGTATCACAGTGAATGCAGCGTGCGTAATTGCAGCTGGTGCCGGATTTGGGGCATCCGACACAGGCGATGGCGCGGGACTGGAACAGGCTGAAGCTCTTGCCGCATTTCGGGCAGGTAATCTGCTTCGTCGTTCTCAGTAACTGCGGCGTTATTCCCCTTCGGGCCATTTCCGGAGTCAGAACCATTAGGAATCCTCTTTTGATGAAGCGGATTTCCCATATTTAAGGTCTGGCTATATTCGGTGAGGTGTTTATTCGACCTCCGGGCGGCGAGGTTCCATATCTGGAGGGAACAGGACTGGCCAGCGCATGAACGGCTTGAACGGGTAGGTCGCCGAACGTTCGGTCGCCTTGAGCCCTTCCAGGAGTTGGTCGACCTTGGAGGGTGGGAAAGCCACAATGATGTCGTTCTCACCGGTCAGACCGAACGCCCGGTCACCTACGCAAGGAATGTCGACCACCACCTGGCCTTTGTCCACGACCTTAGCGATGGCGCAGCATACGGAGGCTTGTCCAGTCATCTCTGTGACCACCGATTCTCCTCTCTCGTAAGCGAACGCGATGATCAACCTCAGGGCCTGGGCTGAGCTGACGTAAAGTATGATGGCGCTTGGCTCGACCGGTGTCAGGTCCAGCGGGGAAACGATCACGGAGCCATATCGGGCTCCCGTGTCCCCGAGCATGTACATGGAATCCTGGAGTCTCTTGCCCGCCGCCGCATCCCTCACGAAGGGGCGGTTGAGCTCCCCCTCCGCCAATCTCTGGGGTGTGCGGATCAGGCCCAGTGCCGCGTCTGCCCAGATGCATTTCATACCTTGGGCCGAGGTGCCAAGTATTCCTTCCTCGCGGTGGTACTTCGCCCTGGTCAGCATGTGGCACAGGGCGGTGTTCGTGACCATCGAAACACCCGGCAGGTCGAGAAGGCTAGCTGCGTCCTTGAGCAACGAGACCGAGATCGGGCTGGTACTCAAGTTCGTAGCCTTCCTGATCAGTTCAGAGGCGTCCTTCCATGACCGTTCCGACATAGCCTATCAATCACGGTCCGGGGTAAAAAACTTCACCTGTATCAACCGATGCTTTCGCAAAGGATTATTGGACGCAGAACGATGGGGGTGCGTGCATCCCGTCAAGGCTTTCATGATCGCCATGGCCCGGCGAAGGCTAACCTCCAGGAATATCGATTCCGAGACGGAGAACCCGCTGGAGGAATGGATCAACATGAAGGTCCGCCAGACGGTTAAGGACGACAAGGAGTTCCGCCGGGTGCTGGGGCGCTCCTCTTTGAGCGAAGTGAGCCGCGCCGATCTGCGGGAATACCAGATGTTCAAGTTCCGCAAGCTGATGCGATATGTGGACGGGAACAGCGTTTACTACCACAAGGTCATGACAGACAATAAGCTGACCCCGGGATCGTTCATGGAGTTCGAGGACCTGGTCAAGTTCCCTCTTACCGAACCGGCCTCCTTGGCCGAAGAACCGTTCCACTTCCTTTGCGTATCGCAGTCCAAGGTGATGCGGGCATTCACGACTTCAGGTACATCGGGTCTGAAGAAGCGGCTTTTCTACACCAGGGACGATGTGCTCAACATCGTCGACGCGATATCTGCCGCCCTGAGGACGGTTGGACTGAGAGAAAAGGAAACGCTCCAGATCATGTTCCCTGCGGTCACTGCCTGGGACCCGAGCCTGATGCTCGATAGCGCCTGCAAGGTGGCAGGCCTGAACGCGGTCGTTTGTAGTTCGATCGACGTCGACGTGCAGATCGAGACCATGAGGAAGAACGAGACGCGGATGTTGATCGGACTGACCTCATTCATCTACCGCATAACGATGCTGGCCCGGGACAAACATGACCTAAGAGCTCTGGGGATCAAGGCCATCATCTGCTCGTCCGAGCCGCTCTCCGAGGCCATGAGGGGAGAGCTGGAGTCCGCTTGGGGATGCAAGGCGCTGACCCAGTACGGAATGACGGAAATGGGGCTCGCCACCGCCATCGAATGCACCGTTCAGGACGGGATACACGTTGACGAGGCAGACTATATGGTCGAGTGCGTCGATCCTGAGACCGGTCAGCATTTACCAGACCGAAAGGATGGGGAGCTCGTGTGGACCAGTCTGAACATGAGCGGAAGTCCGTTGCTCCGATATCGGTCCTACGACCTGAGCAGCTACATCTCTCCTCCCTGCGGCTGCGGTTTCAGAACGGTTGGCAAGATCGGCAAACCGAAGGGAAGGATCGACTACACGACCAAGTTCGGTTTTGGTGAGAAGGTGTACCCCTATCTGTTCGACGAGGCGATCGGTTCGGTGCATGGGGTCATCTCACACCAGGTGGTCATCGACAGGCCTTCGTTCCGTGACCGCCTCACGGTCACAGTCGAGTTCAATGGCGACCTGGAGGAAGCCAAGAGGCTATTGCGGGAAAAGATCCTGGGGATCCCTGAGGTCCAGTCGAGCACGGAGAACGACCTGATGGAGCCCCTGGTGGTCAATGTGGTCGGTGTCCGGTCGGAATTCGTGCCGACCAAACGCACGCTGGTGGATAATAGAGGGCAGTACGATGACTAATGCGACCACTTTTGCTCTATTTTGGCAATGATTAATTACGACATCGTTAATCGAGAGTTGAAGATATGAGGGCAGGTGTGATTTCGGTTCAGGGAGCAGCTCCAGAGCACATTGCGGCGCTGAAGGTAGCGATGGCTAACCTCGGTCTTGAGGGCAGTGTGAGATCGATCAAGAATCCCAAGGATCTGGAGGCCATCTCCTGCCTGGTATTACCCGGAGGGGAGAGCACCACCATATCGAAGCTACTGCGCAGGTTCGACCTTTTCGACCGGATCATCGACCTGGCGAACGATGGTCTGCCGATCATGGGAACCTGCGCGGGATGTGTCCTGCTCTCAAAGGAGGGGGACGACCAAGTGGAGAAGACGGATACCGAGCTCCTCAAGCTAATGGACATGGCGGTCGATCGAAACGCCTTCGGGCGGCAGCGGGAATCCTTCGAGGATATGCTGGACATCAAAGGCTTGGATTCTCCATTCCCGGCGGTGTTCATCCGGGCGCCGCTGATAACCAAGGTTTGGGGCAATTGCGAACCATTGGCAATGCACTCTTCCTGCGTAGTCATGGCCAGGCAGGACAACCTGCTTGCACTATCCTTCCATCCGGAGCTGTCCGATGACACCCGGATACACGAGATGCTGCTCAAAATGGTCTAGCCTCTCCCAGACATCCAACTGACGCCGATATTGGTGGCTGAGGACTCCCTTGCCGCATTCTCGGGATCCTTTATGACAATATGAATGGCCTGATCAGCCTTTGACCGCGTGGATGATGGCCTTCAGCTTATCCTGGTATTCGCCGTTCTCGACCACCGTGCCGGTCACTATGATGTTTGCGCCGGCCTCCCTGACCATGGCAGCCTGCTCTGGCTCCCTGATGCCGCCTCCGACGATCAAAGGTACCGTAATGTTCTTTCGGACCTCGCCAATGATCTCGCTGGGAACGGGTGAGGGAGCGCCGCTTCCCGCCTCTAGGTACACCAGTTGCATGCCCATGTACTCCGCGGCCAGAGAATATGAGACTGCCGTCTTTGGATCATCACGTTTTATCACATCGGCCTCCCCGACCTCTCCCACCTTCATGCCTGGCTCGATGATGATGTAGCCCATGGAAACTGGCTCCAGTCCGAGCTTCTTGACGATCCGTGCGGCGGCCACCTGTTCGCCGATGATCATCTTCACATTGCGGCTGTTGAGCATGCTCATGAAGTAGATGGCATCGCTGTAAGGGGAAATGGCGTGCGCACCGCTGGGAAAGTAAATGACCGGCAGCCTAGTGCACTTCTTGATGGCCAGAATGGTTGCGTCCAAGTTCTCCTGGGTGATGCCGGTGGAACCGCCGACCATGATAGCATCGGTGCCAAACCCATCCGCTGCTGAAGCGATGTCCCCCGCCTGATCCGGTTCCTGTTTGGCGGGGTCGATCAGCGTCATGTGTACTGTCCCTTTCTGGACCTTTTCCCGAAGATACTCGATGACTTTCATTGGATTCCTCCTACTAGGAAGGCCACTAGGGCGACCAGCATTCCATATTTAGCTAGCTGCTGACCCCTGGTCGGATTTCGAAAATGAACAATTGAACAGTATATAAATATTGCATCGGCGGCAAGGACCACCAACAGATATCCTTGACCGAACACGTTGGTCAGGTAGGGCACCGGGCTCAATGCGACCGCGGTGACGAATGCAACGCTGCCCACTATGCCTGCATTTCTCTTGCCGATCCGCTTGGGAAGTGTTTTCCGGTCGAAATCGGCTTCCATGTCCTGGATGTCCTTGACGATCTCCCGCCCGAGGGTGGCCAATCCGGCCATCAGGGCGATGACGATGGTCTTGTCCACCATGCCAACGACGGAACCGCCGAAAACAAAGAGCATCCCGGTTAGCAGGCCGATGGTCAGATTGCCGGAGAATCCTTTCTTTTTCGTGCTCAGTTCGTAAGCCAGCATCAGAGCCATCGCCACGACCACGACCAGTGTCGCCTCGAGCCTGAGGAAGAAGGAAGCGATCAGCGCGGCGGCGAAGCAATAGATCGAGATGGTCCGGGCGGTGTTCGGCCGCATCTTCCCAGAGGGTATCGGCCTTTCCGGGTGGGCTACCTTGTCCACCTCTTGGTCCATGTAGTCGTTCAGTGAATTGCCCGCGGCCACGAAGAAGAAGACAACGAAAGCTGCCGGAATGAGGTCCGCCCAGTAATCCGTTATCGCGGTTCCCGTGGCTATTAGCACGCTCATCAGGAGACCGACGATACCCATAAGGCAGTTGCCCAAACGGAACAACTGGACTATCCGGTTCACGTCGCAGGATTGGGGTTGGTCTAATTAAGGCTTATCCATGACCGGCGTCATGATTTAGTGACATGGACGATCACGGGGTCATACCTCATTATGAGAACCCTTTTATTCCATCGGGTCAGAAGCATATAGCATGAGAGAGTGCGTCAAGTGCGGCGAGGTCACTGATTCGGGTGAACGCATATGCAAGAAGTGCGGGAGCACCAAGTTCATCATGATGAAGGACTCCCAGACCGTCCGTTGCCCGACCTGTGGTATGTACAATAACAAGGATAAGGGTGAATGCGAGTCCTGCGGGGCCCATTTACAAGGTTAAAACAGGGAGCCAGGTGACCTTCCGCCTATACGTTGTTGCTACGAAAATGTTAATATGAGCACTCTTGATAGGGTCGTTCATGGTCCCCACAGACGTGGCGGCAGAGATTGAACTTCTCAGGGCAATGGTCGGCAAGTATTTTCCGATCTATGACGTCAAGGTCAGTGCCCAGTCTGTTCAGATATTTATCAGTCCAGACACCGCCACGATAGAAGCCAGTTTCGAAAGAATGCGCAAGGAGATGAACGAGAAAAAGTTCATTCCATTCCTGGCCCACAACGGTGGTGAATATTCGATCACCGTGGTCAGAAAGGGGGAGCGCAACCGTATGGGGGTATGGACAAACGTAATCCTCCTCGCCATCACCTCCATCACGACGGTTCTCGCAGGCGCGTTCCTCTGGGCGGCGTACGTGAACGCGTCCAACTTTCTCACTCTCGAGGTTATTGCCATGGGGGCCTTGTTCTTCGCCATCCCGCTGATGACGATCCTGGGCGTGCACGAACTAGCTCACTATATAGCCGCGAAGAGGCACGGTGTGGCCGCGTCGTTGCCGTTCTTCATTCCCTCGATCCCTCCTCTAGGGACCTTCGGGGCTTTCATTTCCATCCGCGACCCGATACCGAACCGCAAGGCGCTGGTAGATATCGGCATCTCTGGCCCTATCGCCGGTCTGCTCGTCGCCATCCCGGTCTTCCTCTTCGGCATGGTGCTCACACAACAATCCCCGCACTTAATCACGGGCGGGCCGGGCGGGCTAGCCAGCACTATGGCATCACTGCTTTCCTACACACTTTCCGAGTTCTTTCCCATTTCCGGGAATGCTGATCATGCACCCACTGGCATTCGCCGGTTGGGTAGGCTTGTTCGTCACCGCGATCAATCTGCTACCAGCCGGTCAATTGGACGGCGGGCATGTCGCCAGGGGTCTATTGGGGGAGAACTCTCGATACCTAAGCTACATCACGGTCGCCGCGCTCTTCATGATGGGCATCATGGTCTACTCGGGCTGGCTGCTTTTCGCGGTACTGATCTTCTTCCTCGGACTCAGGCATCCGGCGCCGCTCAATGACCTTTCTAAGCTGGGCGCCAGGAGGACCGTGTTGGGTGCGATCGGGATAGCCCTGTTGATGGTAACTTTCGTGCCGGTCCCGTTGTCCATAGAGCCGAACGATTTCAGCTTCAGCATGCATATCAATGGGCCAGAGAACGCTACCATTGTTCCAGGGGGCGCTGCCGATTTCCATATCTGGGTGAACAACACCGGGAACACCAATGAAACGATCACGGTGAACCTACAAGCCTGGGAGGGGTTGGCCGCTTATGTGTATGCGGACAATGCCATTTCTGGGAACGGAACGTCACAGCTGACCTTCGACCTCCCTTACCAAGGAAGTTCAACGGTGCTGGTGAGGGCCACGGCGCTGTCCTCGGCGCAACCGACCACCCGCTCCCTGCCATTATTCGCTACGAGCGATCCCTCATTCAAGAGCCAATTCAACTTGAACGTGACTATAGCCTTGTAAATAGGCAATAATGGCGGGATAATGATCGGTGCACCCTTTGTATGTGCGATTCAGTTTGGACGAGTCCTTCCCTGGCATGATCTAAAGGTGCGGGGAAGACGACCCCGACCCTTCCTCCGGGTTTGACAATTTCTACGAAAGCATCCATCGCCCTCCCGTAGAGCGAGGACTTGCCCTCCTTCCAGAGGCTGGCCGAACGTCCATAGGGCGGGTCGGTCGCCACAACGTCAACTTTTCCGAACACGCTCGCGATGTCTCCAATGTCCGACACGTCGACCCGTTCGAACTGGGCCTGAAAATGGTTTAGGTTAGATACGCATCCGCTAGCCATATCCTCCGCTATGTCAGAGCCGAGCACCTTCGCGCCGATCATCGAAGCCTCGATGAGAATGCCTCCAGTGCCAGAACGGGTCTAGAACGGTCTGACCACGTTTGACCCGAGTAAGGTTCACCAGCGTTCTGGCATATCGCGGGTGCAAAGAGATGGGTGATAAGAACGGACGTTCCCCCACTTTCCTTATATCGAATTGCTTGCGGTCGACCTCGAGATCCCCTATGTAGAAATGCAATCTGTCCGAGATCAGGATCCGTATTGGTACATCCGGATTCTCCAGGTTTACTGCTCGGTCCTTGGTCAGGGAACTTCCACATTTATTCACAAGTGCGGGGATTTCGATGTCCGGTTGGTTGTTCTCGAATCGTTTGGCCCGGACAGAAACACTCCCCTCCGGTAGCTCGATTTCCGAAAGGAACCTCACTATGTCATGCTTATCGCAGCTGCCCAGATACCTGCCCATCCTGTGGGTTAGCGCGATCCTATCAGCTATCCGAGATGCGTTCGCCCGATCAAAATGGAAAAGCCGGTACCCCGGTCCCGAACCGGACTCCACATAGTTCGGGCACTCCGCTTCCACACAGGCTATTGCCTCAGCTGATGGAAGGGTGGGATGCTCCCCCGACAGTTCAAAAAGGAAGGGGGAGAGGTTGGTGTTTTCGGGATCGATCATCGGATGCTTGGGTCAAGCATCAGTCCCTTATACCTTCTTCTGAAACGGTGATAACGCACTCCGCTTCAGGCAGGTTCGGGGAATCGATGAGCCGGGCTATACGCTTGCCGCCCTTGCTCTTCCTCAGGTAGACTCGGAAGGTCGAGGCGTGCCCGACGATATGGCCTCCAACGGGCCTCGTCGGGTCCCCGAAGAACGCGTCCGGCTTGGCTGCCACCTGGTTCGTCACTGCGATCACGGAGTTGCTGACATCTCCGAACCGGAGCAGGTCGTGCATGTGCTTGTTCAGCAGTCCCTGTCGCTCTGCCAATGTGCCTCTGCCGACATATTCGGAACGGAAGTGGGCGGTCAACGAGTCGACGATCAGCAGTCTGATGGGGGTTTTCACCGCCATATCCGCGGCCTTCTCCACCAGCAACATCTGGTGCGATGAGTTGAAAGCCCTTGCCACGTGGATCCTCTGCAGTGTCTCCATCGGGTCCACGCCTTGCGCGTTGGCGATCTGAACGATCCTTTCCGGGCGGAATGTGTTCTCGGTGTCGATGATGACAACATCTCCATCCAATCCTCCTTTCGAGACCGGCATGGTAGCATTCACGGCTAGCTGGAACATCATCTGGGTCTTCCCGCTACCGAACTCGCCGAAGAACTCATGGATCGCCTGGGATTCAAGTCCGCCTCCGAGCAGATCGTCGAACGCTTTCGACGAGGAGGTCAACCTCTTCAGGTTCTTCCTTCTCTCTAGTATTGTGTCTCCGGACTCGAATCCACCGACATCGGCCGCCTCCTTCGCGGCGGCGATGATCTTTGCAGCGGTCGCCTCTCCGATCTCGCAGACCTCTGCGAGGACCTTCGGGTTCTCCACTGCTATTGACATAAGATCTTGATATCCGGCATCACGCAGCTTTTCGGCAGTTGCGGGTCCAACTCCAGGCAACTCTTCTATCTTCTTCTCAGCCATTGATGCACCTACCTCTGCTAATGGCACCCCTATTTAAAAGGGTGATGACGGGTTGTCCGAAAGTACTTAGCCCTTCCATGGTGTCCCGGAGGATTCTCTGGACGCTAAAATGCATTCAGTGCAGGAAGTGTTAATGGAGCCTCACCCGAATAGAAAGATCGGTCGCCTCATCAGAATAGCTGAAAAAGGAAAGGGAAGAAGATTGGTTAGCGTTCCAGGCGCGTCTCAGTTCTTCGGAATCTGCTCCGGGTCCTTCTTCGTCTCCAAATTCTTGACCACGGTCTGGGCCAGGAAGGTGGAGAAAAGGGGCATTGCACCCGAATCGCCGGCCGACCCGGAGATCATGATGTCCGGAGTGATCTTGACCTTGTTTATCCCGACCTCGTCCATGATCTTGATCGCCGCGGTGGCCTCTCTGCCTACGGCCTCCGCCTGTGCCCGGTAGGCGTCGGCGATACCCCTGCCGACCTCGCGCTGGGCATATGCATTACCATCGGCAACGGTCTTCAGTTTGTAGCTCTCGCCGTCGGCGGTGATCTTGTTGAAGTCCCTGTCACCTCCAGCGAGTTTCCTCTTCGCCTCGGCCTTGTCCTCCTCGATCTTGATCGATAACATAACATGGCCGCCCACCACCTCTGGCCGCTTGTCGGCGTTCGCCGCCTTTGACTGGACCTCGATTCGCTTCTCTTGGGCCAATGCCTCCTGCTGGTACTGGGCCTGTTGCTGCAACGCGATCTCCCTCTTGGTTTGGGTGTCGAGAAGTGCCTGGTCCACCTTGATGTACGCGATGAGCAGGTTCTGTGCTTCCACGCGGTAGACCTCGAACTCTCGTTGAGCCTATTCCAATGCTGACCTCTGGAGCTCGGTCCTGCTCATGATGAGGCTGATGGCCTTCTCCTCTCCGGCCTTGTTACGGAAAGAAGGTCGATCAAAGGATGGACTATTTGCTCGATCAGGTTCTTGACGGATCCGAACCGGGCAATTATGAACGCCGCGTTCTGTGGCCTGATCCGGATGTTCCACTTGCTACTTCTTACTCGTTAAGAATTGCGGCGAAAATACCGAGATTCCTATATTTCAAAAATTCCTTAGGATTATAATGGCGTTGCTACATCTTTCACAACAAACGGCAAAGGGACGATCCACCGTCCAGTAGCATGGTTATGACAATAACCCTGCCAATATCCCAAGGTTATGGAGGCCATGGATGCTGGTGAGGCCAGTTGCTAATCGGGCAAAGATATTATTAGCGGCTTGTGATTAGGGGATTTCCATGGCCCAAAAGAAGAGAAAGGAGGAGGAAAAGAAGGAACCTCAATACGAGTTCGTTCCTCCAGACTTCGATGAGAAGGACTTTCTCGAGAAAGATATCCGGGCAACCAAGATCACCATGCTGTCCTTCGTCTGGGGCTTAATATTCGGCATAGTGGCCGGACTTACCAACTCCATATCGCCACTGGTCGGGCTGTTGCTGTTCTTCGTCGGTATTTACTTATTGAAATTCTTCTACCAGATATTCAAGATCAACACCGCCGAGATCGATAAGAAGGGCTGGTTGGGCAACATCGCCATGTTCTTCTTCCTGTACCTGGGAACGTGGATCCTGATGCTGAATCCCCCATTCGCGTAAATGGAAGGAGGATCCGCAATCATCTTTCCCAGGCAAATCTCTTATCTAGCATCTTTGTAAGGGCCTCTTCGAATCCATGATCCTTTACCGTATCATGATCGAAAACTTCGATGCTGACGAGCTTCCTGAATGAATTGCCGAGCGCCGCGTCCTTGAATCTTCTCCGCAATAGGTCCGAGGCATAGGTGTGTTCCCTATCGGCCATGACCGCCCACCTGCCATCTTTGATAAATGGGGGGCTGGCCCCTTCCACTTCCCAGCGTTCCAGGAATTTCTCGGAGTTGGCCACCCATACCGGGGGGCCCAGATGCAACATGCAATCGGACAGTCTGTCGCTCTCCAGCATGATGACAAAGGTAATCACATCACCTGCCAGGTATGTATGGTCCATTACCTTGAATCCGTATTGGTCCAGCAGTCCGTTCAGTCCTTCCGAGGTCCTTTGCATCTGTGGGTATAGATTGTCGTCAGTGAGGTCGGGACGTTCCGCCCTCACCGCCACGACCTTGGATCCCAATCTGTCCAACCTCTTGGCTATCTCATTGGTTTCGAACGTTTCCAAAGGATTCGGGAAAAAGAATCGACGATCGTTCTGGATAGTATATTGTCCGCAGGCTCGTACAAACGTAGCAAACGAATCCATGGACAGGGCGGAGGCTACGTTGCGGTTACGATCGACCGGATCAATGAATACTAAGGGGGTCCTGAACCCTCCATCCGATTCTCCCGCCAACGAAAGCACGGTCCCTGCGGTCCAGGCAGATCCTGCGGAGATCGTGCCATCAAAATCGTGGTATCGCAGTATCAGGAGCTCGGCGATATATCCGGAAAAGCCGCTGACCTTTGCGTCTGCCCCATACACTCCGATGCCTTTCAAGAACTGCTTCAACAGTCGGACCTGATCATGCTGTTCGGGCCTTAGATTGGTCAAGATATAATCGGTATGGAAAGGTGTCCGGTCCACTGCCGATTTGATATGTAATGCATTGGCGAGCTTATAGCAGGGGACGAGGTCCACCTGGAACCCTTTGAAGACCCCGTGAATGTATGGGTGCTCAGCGTATCTCTCCTCGCCCTCGACGGCCTTTCGCCCTATGGACAGACCTACGCTCTCCAAGGTCTCACGGGACGTTGATTCAGGAAAAAGGATGAATACATCGATATCGGGATCCCCCAGATATGTATCTTTAGCCACCGAACCTACGAGACGAACGTCCAGGTCCATACCATAGGACGCGGCTTCTCCCCTTACTATGCTGACGAGGTCAGCAGAAGCCTTCTCTACTTCCTCTCGGAGGGCTTGATCCGGAACGACAGCCGATATTATCTCGTTCAAAATGGACATCCACCCCTCTATCATTTGGCTTCCGCTTAATGTTTTAGTCATAAATACTAATGAGTAGGGGTTGGTGTTCGGAGGACGATGTGGTGGGGATTCGAAAAACTTTTCTTAGGAGGAAAGTTGAGTCACCGACCCCGAACACCATATTTTACTACCCTAGAACTCCTATAAAACAATATTCTGCCGAAGCATCGGCATATCGGGAGTTTCTCGACAACAAGAGCTCTCTTCTCCACGGTCGAGGCTGGAGGTCGGGAAATTGCAGGATCTCGACGGCCTTTTGGTCAAGAACTTGTAAATTCAAACCATTCTCGGATCAACGTATGTCGAATTTCACCAGCGGAGCTTCCACATTGTCCACCATCTGAGCTAGTATCCCCTAATTTTACATCGGTTTTTCATTTTATATTTGCACGTATATACTTTTCCTACTTGAAGAAAAAGGATACCAGCACATTGCCTCCTCAATAGAATCAAGTCGAGTAAAGTGTGTTAATAATAGGTTCATGTCCTGCTAGCGCAATTGTGCCGTAACACGCAGGGTCCGAATCAAAAATATTCTGGCATATTCCTCATCGGATTCGATTGTTTTCCCAATGATTGTTTGATTATATGATAATTATATTATTATATATATTAACATACTATCAAATTAAATTAATGGAACCTAATAAACAATTGTTTCCGTTATTCATCTTTAGGGTATCAAATCTAATAGCCAGATATGATGGATGTATTATCCACCAAACGCATAAGTATGTTATTATAAGAATCAATAACTAATATCATTAATATATAATATCTACCTAAACAATAGGTTAATATACCCTAAAGGCAAGTACATTATTGCGAGCCCGGAGCGATTCGGGTTTGCAGTTTGGAGGAGTTATTAGGGGTGTATAAATGATAGACATATCTAGTGTAAACTACGACATGGTCTTTAGACGCTACGACATACTCGTAGAAGCTAAAGAGAAGCCAGAAGACATCGCGGCTAAGATCCTGCCGAAGGACCCGCTGCTGAAGAAAGTCGCTGAAGACGTTGTTTTCATGAAGTATAAGGACGTCGAAGCGGATGTAAAGGCAGCCTTGGGCAAGTTCGGCCCCGAGGAATTAATCGAGAAGGGACTCCTGAAGGGAATGGACGTCGTTAGCGAACTGTACGGAAGGGGTATCTACTACCTGCCGCACGTCATGGTCGCTGCGGACGCATTCGACAGGGGCATCAAGCTCGCTGAGAAGAGCCTGAAGGGTGACAGGGTTATGAAGGGCAACATTGTCATGATGGTCGCCGAAGGTGACCCGCACGACATCGGCAAGAACATCGCCGCCGTCATGTTTAGATCGCACGGCTACGGTGTTGTCGACATGGGTAGGGATGTGCCGGTCGATGATGTTGTCAAGACAGTTCTTGAGGTTAAGCCAGACATAGTAACCGGAACTGCGCTAATGACCACCACCATGTCCGCATTCCCGAGGGTTGCGGAGAGACTGATCGAGCACGGTATGGAGATCCCATTCATCTGCGCCGGCGGTGCAGTGAACAGGGCATATGTAGAGTCCTACCCGCTCGGAGTTTACGCCGTCGCAGCAGCACAAGGCCCGCCACTAGCCGACAAGGTAGCGGAAGGCTGGGACTGGAAGAAGGTCAGATCCAAGTGGGATGACATAACTTCGGGGAAGGCGTAAATTGGGGGGGTGAAAAGACATGGCAATAAAGAGATTCACAAAGATGGAGACTAAGAGCGCAGACGACCTCGTCTTCGGTGACGCGAAATACCCGGTATCATACGGACTGGGCCAGAAGGCCGGTGCCGGATGGGTTATCCCGGAAATCAACTTCGCCCCGAGACCCGGTGCTGAGAAGAACCCAGACACCCTGAGGCGCGAGTACGTCGACTATATCACCAAGGATATCCTCGACAGGGCAGTAACCCTAGGTTTCCCAGCTGTTCAGCTGGAGAACGAGTGGATCTACCAGCTCGGTAACGACCCAGAAAAGTTCGCCAAGCCGGTAGTCTCAGGTCAGAAGGAGCTCATGAAGAAGTACCACGACGAGTATGGCGTTGCATTGTCAATCAGGCACACCGTCGCAGACATGAGGCTCGCTGAGGAAGGGCTCAGAGAGGGACAGGACAAGAAGCACTCCTACCCAGAGAAGGTCATCGAGTCGTTGGAAATCGCGGCCAAGAACGGCGCAGATGTCCTCTCGATCGAATCAATGGGTGGAAAGGAGATGTCCGACTACGCTATCCTGCACCAGGATATCAAGGGATGGCTCTTCGGTATCGGCTACCTCGGCTCCATCGACATGGAGTGGCTGTGGCCCCAGATCGTAGACATCGCCAAGAAGAACAAGGTCATCGCAGGCGGAGACACAAACTGCGCCGGTGCGAACACATCTATGTTCATGGCCGGTGGCTACCTGGACAAGGATATCCCGAGAACCTTCTCGGCAGTTACCCGCTGCATCGCCTCCGCCAGGACACTGGTGGCAATTGAGGCTGGCGCAACTGGCCCGGACAAGGACTGCGGCTATGAAGGCCCGATCCTGAAGGCAATCTCTGGACGCCCATCCGCCCAAGAGGGGAAGGGAGCCCAAGACGCCCACGCTGACCTGATGGGTAACCTCATCGCGTCGACCTGCGACCTGTGGTCCAACGAGTCGGTTGAATACCACCCGGAGTTCGGTGGCTCATCCGTCCAGTGCTGGCTCGGAGTCATAGGATACGAGGCGGCCTTGATGAACACCGCGAAGCAGCTGAAGCAGGACAAGGTCCTTAGGGACTTGTACGCCGCTTGTGACTCGTTCAGGAGCCCGGAAGGCTTCTGCCTGAGGTACGACAACGCATACAAGATCGGTGAGGCCATCGTCGCAGAGGGAGACAACATCTACCTCAGGTCGAAGGCAGCCGGTACCAAGGCAGCCGAGTTGATCCTCGAGTCCTCCAAGGCGAAGAACGGCCTGAAGCTCAGCAAGCACGAGGGTGACATGCTGAACAAGATGCTGACTGACCTGAAGGCTATGCCGGATGAGGAAGGAAAGTTCCTCGACCAGTGCCTGAAGCAGTACAAGGACGTCCAGGCGTTCAACCCGAAGAACTACGGGCTGTAAACGCGGAGTGATATCCCTTTCAAACCTTTTTCCAATCTTTTCCTCTTTTTCTATAATTTTGTGAACCTGACGGCATGCTGGTTCCTTGAGACATGAAATGCACGAGCAACGATATGATAAATGTAATAGAACGAGAAACAGAGGTAAAGTGTTTAGTTCCTGGAAGTTAGGAATATCGGGAGCTCGAAACCGCTGATCGGTCCATCTCTGTAGGCCATTTGGTGATGTGTTCGATCGAGCTTTTTGTCATCTCGATCACTCCTGGAATGATGAGTTTCATTCGTTGACGATACTGGGGTGAGATCCCGCCGTCCATCATGCCTTGATCACGCTCATCGCGGTGAATGTGTTCTAATTAATCGCATCGTCGACCGCATAGCCCAATGTCTCCATCAGGACCAGAACGCCTCGACCTCAGTCTTGCTGAAGATGATGGTCATGATCTGTTTCATGATGACGGAGTTGCCGGTTATGAGAACCGGTGAAGAACCATCTAGAGAGTTGATCTCGATCAGTTTTTCCTCGACTTTTTCATCATTGGATCGCGCTCCGGTATTCTTGGGTCCGGGGACAGGGTCCCTTCAATAGCATCCGCCAGCTTCTGCGAGATATCGGGTCATTCTGAAACTTTGACCTACGCTGACCAAAGCCTCGAATAGGGCTTTCACTCCTGCAAATCCCCTCCCTTGCAACCTTCCGGCGGAAGATATTTGGCCAAATCCTCCGTGGTCATCTAGTGCAGGTCTATTTCCTCTACCGTCATTTTCTTGCCGACCTCGTGCTCCTCAAACCTTTGAACTTGAAAACCTTCTCAGGGCAGGCGCGTTCGCACCTCATGCAAGCGGTTCCGTTGCATAGGTCTGAGGAAACCGTAATCTCCGGTTCCCCGCTCGCACTCTTCTCTACCGTCAGCGCTCTCTCCGGACAGCTCTCGGCGCATTTCATGCACGATATGCATCCGTCGAAGGTGCCTTTCAGCTTCGTCCCGATGTCGGTCAGGATCTTCAGACCTTTGTCCCCCAGGATAGGAATGTCCCGCTGAACGATCTTGAACACGTTGGCCTCGCGGAATTTCTCCGGTAATGGCTGGATACCCATGCTCTGCAGGAAGAAGTTGTAGGATTGTATTGGCATTCCTTCCTGCCACAAGGCGAGCTCCTGGATGTAGAGCGTTTCGAACACCTTGTCGGTGGCGAACATAACATGGTTGGACCGGATGTTGTGAGCCATCTCCTGCAATGTCTCCATCAGGTTCGGGTCCTTAACGATGTCCGTCGCCATCGCCAGAGAGGTGTTTCCCACTTGGTAGATGTTCTTCGGTGTAGGCGGAATAAGCCCCACCCTTTGCGCCTTTAGCGCGTCCACGTAGGTTCCTGACGCGCCGCTCATATACATGCTGTCCAGATCATCAAATGTTATACCCGCCTTTTCCAGCAGTGTAAAGTGCCCGGCCCTCATGGCACCGAAAGCCTTCGCCGCCTCTTGGAAATCATGGTCATCGATGAAGACCCCATCCTGCAAGTGCAGTTTGCCGTCCGATGTCAGGATGTGCGGGGCCTTGATCAGGCCAGTGTCCAGACCAGTGGCGATCGCAGCGATGACACCAGTGCCGGTCACACCTCTGGACCTCCCATGCATGTTACCCTCTTCGACGATATCGCCCGAGGTCGGGTCGATCTTGTCCCCATCGACCGGCATCAGCGTGTCATCCAGGACCTTGCAGCGCCAGTGTCCCTCATAATCGATATCGGATATCGCGCCAGGAGCGGCCAGCATACCGAAGTGGATGGCCTGTCCTTCCATGGCCGGTCCGGCTGCGGCCGATCCGGTGTATATCTCGTCGCCTACCTTTAGGGCCATTTCCGCGTTCGTGCCGTAGTCTGTGACCAGGCATGGTTCCTTGCGATCCAAAAGGCCGGTCTTGAACATCATGGCCAGAGCATCTGCGCCGATCTCGTGTGCTATGGATGGCGGTACATAGACATCGGCGTTGGGGCCGCCCAGATCAATGCCGATCGCTTCGGAAGACATGATCCTAGCATCGCGTTTTTGCGCCGTCACGCCCTTGGACTTCAACGACCTTTCGCCCACGAAGGCCAGGTCCCTTAGTTCCATGTTCTGGAATATTGAAAGCTGGATCGGGTTACCGCATACGGCCAGTCTTTCGACCTTCTGCAGGTCGATCTCCAGCAGCCGGATCAGGCGGTTGACCGTATCGATCATCAATTCGTTGGCCAGGTCCTGGTCCACCTCAATACAGTATGTCAGGTGGTCCATCACGTTCGCTCCAGGGACCGGATGCCTGACGGTCATTGCCGTTGAGATGATCTTTTTCGCGTCCAGATCTAGCGCATGCACTCTCGTCCCGCTCGTGCCTACATCGATAGATATTCCGTACATGGGTCTCACTCCCCGTCATCATGGCAATGATCGTGGTCCTCATGGTCCGCCACCTCAATGTCCATGACCTTGCTCAGGTCCCCGATCCTCTTCTCGATGATCTCCTCCACTCGGTGATCATCGACACCCACCACGGCGGCCATGACCTTGATGGTCCCGCCATTCACGTGCTCCGATCTTATCTCGTCACCAATGTCGATGCCGAGCTCGCTGTCGACTATGTTGAATCTAACAAATCCCTCATCTACCCGGGCGAACGCCTTGACGTGGCCGATCAACCCGCCCTTCCTCGCTTCTACATCTTTTGCGATCGACATTAGGAATTGGCTCAGCTCGCCGACGAACACGTCCTTCTTCATGCTTTTCGCCTTGAAGGTGATCTCGACCCCGAACGTACCAGCCTCAGCCAGGCTCTTTGAGTCGTCATCGCTCACAGAGTAGCCTCCAGGGCGATGGTGTCCGCGATCTCATCCAATCCCTTTTCCTCTTTTGCCGAGATCTCCATAATGCTGCCCCTCGGATTGAGCGATGAGACCAGGTCCTTGACCTCCTGAAGCGTGGCCTCATCAACCAGCTCGATCTTGTTGATGACGATCATGTCCTCCCCTTCGATCTGACGCCGGAAGAACAGCTCGCACTCCCGATGGATCTTCTTGGCCCTGAAGGCATCCACGATCACCATCCCGTAGCTCTTTTCTGCATGGATCATCGACCTTCGGACGATATCATTGATCTTGTTGGGGAGCGCGACACCGGTCGGCTCGATGAATATGACGTCAGGCTTATATTCCTTGGCGATCGTCTGCAGCGTGTACATGAGACTGCCAGACAGGGAACAACAGATGCATCCCTCGGTCAGCTCGACACTCCTCAGACCATAAGCATCGATCACGGCCCCGTCCACGCCGACCTCTCCAAGCTCGTTGACCACGACCGCTACTCGTTTCTTCTTTTCCCCAAGCCTCTTTGCGAGTTTAATCAACAGAGTGGTCTTCCCACTGCCCAGGAAGCCAGATATCAAGCAGACCATCATCGTACAACAATCGTTAGGTGCGCATAAAAGCCTTTGCTACCCAGCGTGTAAAATCTTGTTTCCAAATCAAAGGACCTGATCCAAATTGCCCGAAAACGATTGGTGGTGGAAAAGCGTTCCAGCAGTCCGGAAACGCTTATTATCGAGAATCCCCATTTGGACAGCCCCATTAGAGATCGACGTTGCTATCAATCTTCTCTTCGTCGATCTCAAGCTCGTTCTGTTCCCCGTTCTTCGAGACTCGGATCACTTTGCCTACCTGGATGTTCATTAGGTCCTCGGCCGCCACAGTGCGCACACCCGAATTCTCCTCGATGAATGCTGCCTGTTTGCCCGGTCCTTCATGCACTAGCTTGGCTCCGAAATGGGTCAGAATGATCATCTGCGGCCGAACCATTTGGGCAATCTCCAGCGCATCTTCTGTGCAGATATGATTGGAAACACGCGAATTCAGTGGCCGGGTCAGAGCCAGGATGATTATGCGTGACCCTGCATGCTGCTTGATCACTTCATAATCGAACTCGGTGTCGCTCATGTACGAGATGGCACCGTTCTGAGTGCCAAGTATGAAACCGACTCCTGAAGGGTCACTATGCCTGGTCGTGGTCACTTTGACATCCATGGCACCGACCTTAAACAGGTCGCCCCCTTTCACCGAGAGGACCTTGTCAGGTATGGAGCGGTGGTAGCTAGAAAGGGCGGGTCCGTGGCCCTCATAACCGTCCAGTACGCTCTTTGAGCCGACAACCATGCCCCTCTTCTTCAGTCCGCCCCGGGTCATGCCCTCGACCAGCACCTCTGCGTCCGAATAATGATCAGGGTGGCAATGCGAGATGAGCAAAGCGTCTGTCTTGGCCGGATCGAGATGCAGCCGGCTCATATTGTAGAGGGCGGTCGGTCCCGGGTCGATGTGGACCCTAGCCACATCCTTTACGTACAACCCGCCGGTGGCGCGGACCTGGTAGATGGTGGCGAACCTTCCTCCGCCAGTCCCCAGGAACGTCAAGGTTGTCAAGTAAAACACCAGAATCCGATACGTGCTCCCCCAAACCTTCCGATTGCTTGAATCTTTCGGATGGCACGACAATTCATGAATGCCAAGAAGGATTATCTATTTTGGAAAGGATAGCGACTCCGATCCGGATGACGACGCTGATCAAGAACGCTCACATTGTGACCCAGAATGCTGGAAGGGAGATTCTAAAGGGTGACATCCTGGTTGATGGTGATAAGATCGCTGCGATCGGGAAGGTCACTGACTCTGCCGATCATGTGATCGACGCAAAAGGCGATGTGGTCATGCCTGGCCTGATCAACACGCACAGCCATGTGGCCATGGCGACGATGAAGGCGGTCGCCGATGATGTCACATTCCCGAACTTCCTGGATAGGGTGTTCGCATTGGATTCGAAGCGCACGGATAAGGACATCAAGGGCGGAGCGGCTCTCGGATGCCTGGAGATGATTCGTTCGGGCACGACATCGTTCGTCGATCTCTACTATTCTGAGGATGTGATCGGTAAGGTAGTCGAACAGGCAGGCCTAAGGGGCATGTTGTGCTGGGCAGTGCTCGACGTCGAATATACGACGCAGAAAGGCGTCCCGCTGGACAACTGCAAGAGGTTTTGTGAGCAATTCAAGGACAGCACCCGGGTCATCCCAGGAATCGGGCTTCAAGGGGTCTATGTCTGTTCGACGGAGACATTCGTTTCGTCCAACGAATACTCGGAGGCGTCTGGTAGGCATATGACGTTCCATTTATCCGAGACGCGGAAGGAGGTCTACGATCACAAGAGGAAGGAAGGTCTCCGTCCAGCCGAATATCTGGGTAAGATCGGCGTCCTTAACGAACGGTGCATCGCAGCCCATTCGGCATGGCTCACCATCAATGAGGTCAAGATTTTAGGTAGGCAGAAAGTGTCTGTTTCGACCTGTCCAGTATCGAACATGAAACTGGCTACGGGAGGGGTCGCACCTATCCCGGAGATGCTTCAGAACGAAGTGAACGTCTCTATCGGCACCGATGGAAGCACGACCAACAACAGCCTGGACATGTTCGGGGAAATGAAGACCTTATCATTGTTGCAGAAAGCTTCCCGATGGGACCCGACGGTGTTGCCCGCGCAACAGGTGCTCGATTTCGCAACGCTGGGCGGCGCCAAGGCACTGGGCCTTTCCGACCAGATCGGATCGATCGAGGTGGGAAAGAGGGCAGATCTGGTCATACTGGATGGGCGATCGCCTAGCCTACGGCCGATGCTGCCAGATAATATCGTTTCGAACATTGTTTACTCTGCCGGCAGGGGAGAAGTCAAGACGGTCATATGCGACGGAAGAGTTGTGATGAAGGACCGCGTGGTCAAGAGCTTAGATGAGGCGAAAGTCCTTGACGAGTCTGAGCGAGCAATCGAGGCGCTTCTATCATAAGGTCCGAGCCTCGAAAACCTTTCAATCCCGGTCATCGGCAGTCTTACCTGCCCAAGATCATAATGCGAGTAAGTGGAAAAGGGTGGTCCCGACTCCCAGATTTGAACTGGGGACCTGCTGATATCGGCGGCTTCGGAACCGGCAAGCCGGTATACCCACTACAGTCAGCCGCTCAAGCCAGACTAAGCTAAGTCGGGATGCAGGCAGAGTATTACAGAAATCATATTAAACATTTACCGCCCCTGAATGAATCCATTCGAGGTCTGGTCGATCGCCGGAGAGGTCGTTAAGAGGTCGAATTGACTTTTTTGGATCTCTTCAACATCGTGTGGGTAAATGATTTCATTTAGGATAGTTTGGGAAGGCTCCCGCCCTCCCAAAATGATGCTTGAATGGTGATGACTCGCCGTTCATCGGACTACGCTGGATACCTAAAAACTAAAGCCAACTTATAGTAGATCAAATAAGAGATCTTCGAAATCTTTAATGTCATTCGATTCTAACAGAATCGGTTTTTACCTATACAAAACCAAAGAGAGGCACTTTTTTGAAGTATTCAGAATCTCTGAAATTTTACCCGCTACATGTTCTGATGCCTGGATGCTCCTTTTTTGATTATAATGACCGAAAGTATAAATAGACACCATCCAATATCATGTCGGACAAAAGAGGTCGACTAGACCTTTAATGTCCTCTAGGTGAGGGGATTTGGAAGACGCCGATCTAGAGAAGGTAACTCTTCGCCTTCCGACCAGATACATCCGTGCGTTGGACTTCCTGGTCGAAGTTGATGATTTCCCTTCGAGGTCTGAGGCTATCCGGGCCGCCATCCGAGACTTCGTCTATGCCAGGGTCGACTTGGTGTCGGAGAAGTTGAAGAAGATGGAAGAGGCCGAAAAGACCCTTGCCGAGATGGAAAGGTTTGAGGAGAAATACCTAAGGAAATAGCCTTGTCAGAATGGGATGGGATGCATTCGATCCAGGCTAATCACGCTTACCTCCCCTTATTTTTTTTAATTTTATGGTCCAGCCACGGCTCTAGTGCCAAGTGCAAGAAACTAATTCCGAATATCTATGAAAGTGAAAAATCGTAAAGTGGTTTCAATCCTAGAAAATAAAATCAACCGATGTATCCCAGGTCTTCTTTCTTCGGCGTGATCGGTGCTTCTATCTCCTTCAGCTTGGACGTGATCGTCTCGATCTGCTCGGCCTTTTCCTCAAGCGCTTTGTAATCGACCTCGACGTTCAGGATTCCTGCCAGTATCCTAAGCACTGCCTCAGCCCCCTTGGGATCTACGAAGTAACCGGATGTCTCACCCATGAGGCACACGGAACGCATTCCGTATATCTTGCCCAGTCCAAGGATCAGGCCACTTGCGCCGACGATCCCGCTTCCGGGTTCGCCCTTCGAGAAGATGACTCCCTTCCCCTTCATTTCCTCTACCAGCTCTTTGTCAGTCGCTGCTCCGAGAACACGGGGTTTATCCAGCATCTTGCCGACACCATAGCCCCCCAAGGTATAGACTCTCTTCACACCTATGCCCTTCATTACGTTGAGGACATGGTCGGAGAGCTCGTACTGTCCTTCCGGTGACAATCCCTGGTAATCTCCAACCAGGATGATGATGTCGGGCCTGACGCCCTCTCCCTTTGAATAGTAAAGTTCGTTGCTGACCAGCCGGATCAGTCCTTCATCGTCTACGAGAACCTGCGGCGGGAAGAATTTGGAATAGATGTCTGCGAATTTGGTGGCTTTCAGCTGTTCCACCAAATGCTCGGCTGCCAGCTTCCCCACGTTGCCCACGCCGGGGAGGCCTTCGACGAGGACAGGTTCCTCCAGGACCGGCATTTCCTTGACGATCATCTTGATGTTATCCATATCAATCCCTCGATTGTTTATTCAACATTCTTCTGTACTTGCCGTACTTGTCCTCCGGCGAGTATCTGGGCGGTATCGGCACATTTGTGGCCGTACCACATTTTGGGCAGACGTCATGCAGGGAGTACTCTTCACAATTGGGACATTTCCGGAGAGACGTCTTCATAACAAGTCCTCTATCGGCCAAATCTGAATACGTGCTTCATCAATAAAATGTTGCCTCTCACCGAGGACTTCACTTGTCCTCACGGTGGAAGCTGCCTTCTCCGCCCGCTTCCTTGATCATGGAAATCACGTTAGCAGTGATCACCTTCATCTCTTCCTCGGCGGATTTATAATCTGGGGCGGTCAGCACGATGCGATATTTCGGGGCTCCGATGTATTGCATCTTAATCCGGTCCTCTCCGGCTGCCAAACCTGCCAGAAGTGCTTCTCTTATCCTGTCCACGCCATCCGCGGTAGGGCACTTTAGTTCCAAATAGCCAGAGATCTGCACGTATGGTGGGGTGACATTCTCCTTTGCCACTTCAGCGAAGACTGTGGTCCAATCGCCTTCTACCTCCGCCTCTTCCAACGCATTGGTGTTGGCGGCGCAGGCCTCAAAAGCGGCATATAAAGTGCCGAACTTGTCGACAAGGTCATATCCGAAGCTTTCAAGGGTCGCCTCAACGGTCATTCCCAACCGTTCGGCGACGATCTCCATAAGCTTCTCAGCCTTATTTTCATTCTTCCACTGTTGGATTTTCTCGCGCCGCTGGTGTTCGTTGACAGATTTCAGGGATAGGTCAATGTGGCCTTTTGATGAATCTACTCCCAGGACCTTGCAGACTATCTTCTGCCCTTCCCGGACGTAGTCCCTGATGTACTTTACCCAGCCCGTGGCGACATCCCTTACGTGGATGAAACCTTCCTTATTCCCATATTCGTCCAAGGTGACGAATGCGCCAAAGTTCTTTACGTTCTGGACTGTGCAAACAACGAGTTCGCCTTCCTCAGGAAACTCGCTGGCTTTGGGCATTAATCGACCACCTCTAGCAGCTGTCCCTTCATCTCCCCCACGCCTCCGCGGGGTTTGATCAAGGTCGAGCCGCAGACGTGGCACGTCACGGGCATGGCGGGCTTCTTGAAAGCCACCTGCTCGTTGCCGCAATCAGCGCACTTTACTTTTACGAAGTTTGTCGTGTGTACCATCTAGATCACTCCGTGAGTTCGAATTTCTTGGCTCTGAAGCAGCGCTTCTGGTGAGCCTTCTTGCATTTCTTGCAGCGGTATCTCAACGGGATCCTCTTGGTCGGCTTCTCCCTGCCTTCCGGCTTTGGTCTTGGGAAACCTCCGTATCCAGAAGTTGCCCTTCTGAATCTCCTCTGACCCCACTTGAGTTCGCTAGCCTTCTTTTTCTTGACCCTTTCTACCTCATGGTCGGTGTGAACCTTGCAAAAGGGACAGTAAGTCTTAATTTGCCTGGGCATTTTCATTATATCACCCTTGGAGCAACAGGCTTAATACTCAATTCCTATATAAACCTATTACACCAGGTTTGGACGCTGGTCCTCTACTGGCCTGGTTTCTTGGACTCGACTTCAGCAGTTACCCGCATTCCTTATTTCGTGCAATGACGCCTCATGTTTATAATCGTTGCCATAGGGGTGTTCTGGCATTGAAAGCGTCATGAATACGAGCCCATACTGCACTATCCGATCATCGAAATGTGATACCGATAGGAACCGAACATATAATCACCGAAAGCTTATAATATAGATGTGATAGTCCGGGGGAACTAGCTCAAATAGCTCATATGTTGACTGCGATTCTGAATGCTGGATAAATTGCCAGTCATCCGGGAAGTTATTTGAATCGGAACTTCAAATAGAAAATGATATATATCTATGGCACAATAAATGATATATATCTAGTATGGTAAGGTGTAATTCATGGCTGACAGGGGTTTCAGTAAGAAGGACGAGACACTGGTCGAGCTTCTAATGGGTACAGGGATGCCCAAGAACGTCGCTAAGACTTTAGCCTTCCTGCGAAAGAAGGAAGAGACGACCTCAGTAGAGATCGAAATATCCACCGCGCTAAGGCAGCCTGAGGTATCCATTGCGATGCAGGAGCTGAGGCGCCGGAAATGGGTGATCAAGCGGGACATAAAGAAGGAAGGCAAGGGCCGTCCGGTCCATGCCTACAAACTGGCAATCCCGTTTGAAAAGATCGTTGAGACGCTCGAGAAAGAAGAAAGGAAGAGGATCGAGCGCATAGAGAGCAACATCGAACAGCTCAAGACCATGGCCCACTAAGCCTGGTCCTTTTTCCATTTTTCTAGAACAACGGTCCGGTCAGGATAAGCCACGACCGCCTTCGAGGTCAATCCCAAGAACAGGCCAGTCTCGACCACCCCAGGAATGCTCTTCAGCTTGCAGTCTAAGGAGTAAGGGTCTTCGATCCTTTCGAAACGGCAGTTGTATATGAAATTGCCATTGTCAGTTACGAACGGTTCCTCGCCCCCCTTGAGTTCCGGACGGCATCCTAGCGATCCGATGTTCATGGCCGTCAATCTATGACCAAATCGGGTCACCTCGATGGGAAGCGGCGATTTCGTTCCCAGGGTCTCGACCAGCTTGGCCTCATCTACGATGATTATCTCTTGCTTAGAAGCATAGGCTACGATCTTCTCGCGCAGAAGGGCACCGCCCATTCCTTTGATCAGGTTCAGGTCCTTGTCGACCTCGTCCGCCCCATCGATGGTCAGGTCGATAACATCGACCTCCTCGAGCGTCGCCAATGGGATCCCGCACTTTCTAGCCTGTTCCTCCGAGGCGGCGGATGTTGGCACCCCCCGGAGCCGGTATCCTTTCTTCACCAGTGATCCGATCGCCTCGATGGCGAAGAACGTTGTTGACCCGGTCCCCAGGCCCAGGGTCATGCCGTCCTCGATGAACTCGACCGCTTTCTCTGCCGCGTTCCTCTTCAGCTCGCTCATTCCCTCACGCCCAGGTCCTTTCGGATGAGGTCGGTAAGCGCATCGGCTATGTAATCGTTTAGACGCTTCCCCGCCTGGGCGGTGGCTTTGCCGGCATCGCCCACGAAACCCTGGGGATAACAACGTTCGGGGTCGCTCAGTACCGAATATCCGGCAGAGACGAACTCCCCTTTGGTGCGGTTCCTCGGTACCAAGTCAGGTCTGATCGCCATGATCCGGGACGTTTCCATCATGCCTCCATGCCCGTCGCCCGGACCGGCACCGATCTCTTCCTGGGCGTTCTTTCCCAGGTCATAGTCGGCTAGGAAGACGACGTCCATCTGGTAGCGGCGTACGACATCCTCGCAGGCATCCTTGATCATGGCCATGTGAACGCTTCCGGAATGCCCGCTGATGATCACGACCTTGCGGATGCCGTTCCGATGCAACGATTCCAGGATATCGACGATCATGGCGCGCAGTGTTGATGAGGTGACCCCAATGGTGCCTGGCAGGTTCCTGGTCGATGAGTGTTGTCCGTATTTGATGGCTGGTGCGACCAGTCCGTTTACCCTTTCGGCCACTACGTCAGCTATCGCCTCGGGCTGGAACGCGTCCGTGCCCAATGGAAGGTGGGGCCCATGCGCCTCCGTCGCCCCGATCGGCAATATGACCACCGGGTCTTTCTCCACTGCCTCAGCAAACTCGGGACTGGTCATCTCATCAATGCGCATCATTACACCTTCTTTTCGGGCTTGTCAGATTTTAGTAGCGTTGTCCCGCAGACGGGACATTTCCCTCTCGATAGTGAATCCTTATTGAACTGTTCGACGAGCTGCTTATTGACATCTTCCAGACGCTCGTCCTTGATGGTCTTGTTGCATTTCGGGCAATACATCACATTGGCTATCGCTTTCCCTGATATTTTTATGCTATCCCGAGGACAAGTTTGAAATCTTCCGCAACGGATGGCGGAGCATGCGTTTGGCCTGTCTATATTCCGGAGGGAAGGATTCAACCTATTCGGCCTACCTTATGGAGCAACAAGGACATCGGGTATGCACCCTAGTGAACATTGTTCCCAGCGACCCCTACTCCTGGGTGTTCCATACTCTTAACCTGGAGGCAGTGCCGCAGATGGCCCAGGCCATGGGCAAGAAGCTGGTCTCAGTTCCCTCGGATGGCACTGAGGAAGGGGACCTAGCGGCACTGAGAAAGGGTCTTGAAGGGCTCAACGTGGAAGGGGTTGTGGTGGGTGCCATCGCCTCCGACTATCAGTGGGACCGGATCAACGGGGTATGCGAGTCGCTCGGCCTGAGACTGTTCGCCCCCATGTGGCGCAAGGACCAGCTCACCCTCCTCAACGATATGGTCGATTCCGGGGTTAAGGCCATGATCGTCGGGGTCTTCGTCGAAGGGATGGATGAGAAATGGCTCGGCCGAATGATCGATCGTGCCTGCATCGAGGACCTGCTCAAGGTATCAAAGAAGCATGGCATCAACGTCTCGGGCGAAGGTGGCGAGTACGAGACAATGGCGCTGGATTCGCCGATGCACGCCCAGCCAATCAGGGTCGAGGCCACCGAAACGGCGGTGGAGCGGGACTCGGCCAGGCTCCTGGTGAAGAAATGCTCATTGGACTACGTCTGACCATAGCTTGTGCACTTCGCCGACCAATTGGTCATAGTCCGGTTCATAGGAAGGGTCGTCCGGGACCCATTTGAAGCGGATGATCATGTTCTTATCCACGAGGAATGCGGACCGGTAGTCCAGTCCATCCATGAAGGTACCATCCTCTACGAGCACACCCCAATCCTGGCTAACTCGCATATCCAAGTCGGACAGTAACGGGAAACTGAGCTTGAGCCCAATGCTCCAGTCCCCATGTGAACGGACTGAGTTGGTGCTTATTCCGATGAGATGGCAAAACGGCTCGAACTCGGCCAAACGGTTCTGGAACGTCTTCATCTCGACGGAACATATCATGCCGAAGTCCGCAACGTAGAAAAGGAGTAGCACGGGCTTTGATCGGACCAATTCGCTTAGCGTCAGCGAGGTGTTGATGTCCTGGGGCAGAGTGAAATCCGGGGCCTTTGCTCCGAGCGGCGGTCCGAGGTCTACGGTCATGTTACGCTAATGATGATTGTCGCTAATCATTTCTTCTAAGGACATTGCATAGTAATCGAGGGTGAATCCCTTCTTGAACCCCGATTTCAAGTACAAGGAGAGAGCGACGTCATTGTCGGTCTGGACATCAAGGATTATTCGGTCCTTGCCCTCCATCCGCATGGTTTCGATGATGCTCTGTAGGATAGCCTTACCGTATCCATTGCGCCTTTGTTCTGGGACCACGCAGAACCCGGTCAGATCGGCCGTCGATCCTTCCACCAGTACATCGATCTTTCCGATGGCCTTGTCCTCATGAATGGCCAGATATCTTCTCTGGTCCGGTTTCGAGTAGAAACGGGCGTGGCAGGCCTGTTCAACGGCATAGAGCGTAGCATCATCATTGCTCACAAGACGGAGGTCGATATGATGGCTGGCCGGAATTCGGACATCAGCCGCTTCCATCCGATGCTCGGAGAATGCCGGTTTCCCTCCATTTTGCATGATCATATGCGCCCCGGACGGGAATCGGCGGTCGTTCATCACTAAGAGCCGTTCATGACCCCTCCGCCTGCTTTCCTCCCTCATTGCTTCCAAGAGTGACAAGCCCACTTTCTTCCAGTCATCATCAGGGTCGGTGAAGAGCGACGCCTCCACCTCTTCCTTATCGAACGAATAGAAGAAGATGAATCCGACCAAACGACCTTCCTTCTTATATGCTAATGCGCCGACCCCTTCCTTTTCGAGTGAACGAAGGAACCCGGCCCCTAGCACGATCCCGATGTCTAGCCGCTGCTCGCACTTCGCTTTCAGCTTCAATATCTCGGAGATGTCGCTCTCCGTAGGGGCCGTGATCGGAACGATATTTTCGGAGTTCGCATACTGCCGTTGGTCCGCGCTCATCGACCAACAGATTCTCCGCCAGCATAATAATATTTTTATGCGGGCTAAACTTTATCCGATGCGGACCCATTTAGAAAATGGACATAGATGGCGGAGAACACTGCATCGATGGATGGAAAAGGCATCGAGGAGAGGCTGCTTGATTACGTAAGTGACGCCATCGGGGGGGAAGGCTCGGTTGTTGTCATCTCCGGTGGTTCTGGACCTGAAAGGCATTCGATCATGGCCCACGTTCTGGATGAGGCTGAGGTCATGGGGTGCCTGGTCCGAACTTGCGATTGTGCGGATCCCGGGGCCGATGGCCAACCATTGATCGAGGCGTTATCGACCCTGACCAATAATGTCGGCGGCAGCATCAGATTGGTCCCCGTCATGTCAGATGGCGCGGCCACGCTAGGGGATCGGTCATACAGGGCAGAGATGGCGGGGTTGGATGTTCTGCTCTCCGCCGCTCGTGAAAACCCCATCTTGCTGGCGATCGAGAGGATCGAAGCGGCGGATCTTGCCACCATCTCCATATTTAGTTTTCTGGCACGGAACATCGAGGAGGCGAATGTCCTGATGATCGTGGCTACCCGGTCACCGGACGAGGATCCCCTCCTCGTTCAGAAGCTGGCGTCCCTAAAACGCGAGGTACTGGTCCATGACCTTCACCTTCATGGGGGAGGGGCAGAACCGAAGGAAGATGAACCACCGGTCCGGCATGGCGTCGTTGTTCGAACGGAAGATGAAGCTAGTTGCATATCATCAGCGATCGTTCAGCAGATCATCGTCCTCATTGCCTCTTCTCAGAACAGTCTGGCATCGGGCAATACCTCCGCATCCGTTTCTGATGCGCGTTCCGCTCTGGTGAGTTCGGCATCCATTAGCCATCACGGCCTTGTCCTGGATGCGAACATCGCTCTTGGCGCAGCTCTGATGCAAACTGGGAGGGAGGGGGAAGCGCTCGAGGCCTTTGACCGGGCCATCCGTTTGTCGATCATATTGGGAGAGCCGTTATCGCAGTATTTCGCCCGAATCAAGAGAGCGGAGCTGCTGCTTTTCAGTATCGGGGAATCGGACTCGGCATGTCAGGAGGCAGCCGCTGCCGAGGAGATCTCGCGGCAGTGGCTCGAAATTGGGACCCGGATCGAGCCGTTGACCATGAAGGCTTTGATCGAGGCCAGGAACGGCAGGAGGGAGCACGCGGAGAAAGCTTTCCGTGAAGCCTCTGGCATCTTAGAAAATGAACCGGTGGACATGTTCATCCTGGAACGGATGCTATTGGCGATGGCGGCGGCGACGCTGTTGGAAACTAGGTTCGATCTGGGGGGAATGAACGTCAGGTATGACGAGGCGGCGGTCCTGGCCACCGGAACCGATTTTCCTGAGTATTGGGGGGCTATCGTCTCATTCCAACGTGCACACGCGCTCTTGAGATCGAGCAGGCCCCGGGAAGCAAAGGCATATCTGGACGAAGCCTGCATGCGATTCGGTCGCTTGTGCAACGAGGTCCAATCCTCCCGAGCCAAAAGGGCGGCCGAAGGAAATGATGTCGGGATCATGCTAGAATAGTCTCTCTTGTAATGTTTCCGCATCCGGTACATGATAAATGCAAAAATGTTTATCGATGCATTTCCTAAATGTATCTGGAGTCTAAGGTAGGATAAGCAAACGCGCCGCAGGCAAAGCGCGAAGGGAATCGTCAAGGAGGTATTCTGCAATGATACTGGTCGTTGGCGCGACGGGACAGCTGGGTAGGAGAGTGGTTAAGGATCTTCTATATCAGAAAAGGTCGGTGCGGATATTGGTCCGCCCCGGTTCCGACTATGACCCGCTCGTCCAAGCGGGGGCGAGGGCCGTGTTCGGAGACCTCAAAGCACCGATAACTTTGCTTGATGCGTTGAGAGGAGTGGAGACATTGATCGCCACTGCCAACTCCTGCCAAAGAGGTGGTGAGGACAACGTACAGAATGTCGACCTCATCGGGAACAGGCATCTTGTGAACAGCGCCAGGACAGCGGGGGTCAAGCATTTCATCTTCGTGTCGTCAGCCCGAGCCGACGATAAGAGCCAATGGCCTTTTTTGCAGGCCAAGAAGAAGACCGAGAACCACCTGATCCAGAGTGGCATGAACTACACCATCGTGGCACCAGAACCGATCATGGAGAAATGGTTCAGCACGACGATCGTCCCAGCTCTCAAGGCCAATCGCCCGGTCAGCATCATAGGGGAAGGGAGACGCCGTCACAGCTTCGTCTCGATCTTCGACGTCGCCTCGTTCATCACGGCCTCGGTGGGGAACGCTTCCATGAGGAACAGCTACCTTCCAGTCGGCGGTCCCAAGGCGATCAATTGGTCAGACATCGTCGGCACTTTCGAGTCGCTCGTAGGCAAACGGATCCCGATCGTCCATGTCCCTATGGGAGATGAAGTTCCGGGCCAGACGGAGGTAATGCAGGAGCTCTTGACCGGTATGGAAATGTACGATTCCGCCATCGACTCGTCGAAAATGGCCAAGTTGATGGGTGTTAAGCAAACTACCATCGAAGAGGCGGCTCGGCTGTGCCTGTCGAAACTCAGGGTCCCTCAACCGATGCGGGCCAAATGATCGCGCCGGTCGTGCCACGCAATGAGTGCTTAGGTCCACCGAACCAGAAGAATTATCATTCCCGAGCTCCAACTCTATGTTCAGGGAGATATCCAATGTTCGTTCCGAGTGCACAGTTAGACGAAGCGACCAAGGTCAAGAGTGAATGCAAGCGTTGTGGGCATTCGTGGTTCAGGAAGGAGGGGGAAGGTCCGCATATCTGTCCTGAATGCAACACCCCCTGCGACGACAAGGAGCACTGCAACGTCAACCGAAAGAACTGATCCCTCGAAAGGCTCGGCTCAATCAGATATCGTCGTTCCAGCCTTTCCAGCCATGGCGTCCAGCGCCTTTTCCATCGAGGTGATGACGGCCTTCCTGCCGCCCTTCTCCACGAACTCGATCGCCGATTCCACCTTTGGCCCCATGCTTCCTTCATGGAAGTGACCTTGGGACAACCGTTTCTTGGCTTCTGTAATGTTCATGGTCGGGATCGCCCTCTGCCCGGGCTTTCCATAATCCAGGTACACCGCATCGACGTCTGTCAGAATGAGCAAGGAACAAGCACCGATCAGGTTCGCGAGCAGAGCTGCGGAATGGTCCTTATCCACGACCGCCTCCACCCCAATTATCTCTCCGTCCACGTCGATCACCGGTATGCCTCCTCCACCACAACCGATCACCACATAACCTTTCTCGAACAGGTCCTTGATCGATCCTCCTTCCACAATGGATATCGGCCTGGGGGAAGGTACGACACGCCGGAATCCCCGGCCCGGCGACTCCGTGACGGTCCACCCCTTTTTCTCCCGAAGCCCCTGAGCGTCCTTGGAGGAATAGAAAGGGCCGATGGGCTTCGAAGGGCGATCGAACGCCGGATCGTCCTTGGCGACGAGCGTCTGGGTCAGGATGGTCATGACCGGTCTCTCGATCCCTACTTGATGCATCTCGTTAATCAGGCACTGCTGAAGCATGTATCCGATCATTCCTTGGCTCTCGGCACCGCAGAAGTCTAACGGCATTGGGGGCAGTTCATCCTTGGCGATCTCGTTCCGCAGGAGGATGTCACCCACCTGGGGGCCGTTCCCATGCGTGATGGCGATGTGATAGCCCTCCTTGATGAGCCAGGCAAGGGTACGGCAGGTCACCCGAACATTCCTCATCTGTTCCTCCGCCGTCCCCTCCTCCTTGTACTTCAGAATGGCGTTACCGCCAAGGGCGACTAGGACGGTCCTTTCGCAATCGTACTTCATCGGCCTATCTTAGGAGCTGCAGGTAATTCTTCTTTCCTAATATCGAGTGATCGTAGACCGGCCACTCAGTTACATTTCATTTCGGGTGCTAATCCACTTGATTGCGGATTGGAAAATCGATAAATAAGCACCGATCCATTGTTCGCTTAGAGTTCAAGATCAGAGGTAGGAAATGAACGAGGTATTGAAGAACATCCATGACAGAAGGTCTGTGAGAAGCTACTCTGACAAGCGAGTCCCCGAAGAGATCATCAAGGATATCCTCAGGGCGGGCGTCTATGCCCCCAACGGAATGAACACCCAGGGTCTCAGGTTCGTGGTGATGGAGAACAAGGAACGGATCGACCATTACTCTGGGATCGCCAAGGAATTGTTCATCGCGGGAATGTCCATGAACCGACCGAAGAACGAGCCGGTCCCGGAGAACCTGCAGGGGCTGATGAGGACCCTTTCAAATCCGGAGTTCCACCTGTTCTATCATGCCCCAGTGGTCATATTCGTCTTTGCCCATCCTTCCACCCTGACGCCATCCGAGGATGCCAGCCTGGCAGTCGAGAATATGTTCCTGTACGCCCGGTCGCTCGGGATTGGAAGCTGTTGGATCGGGTTCGCCAGCTCCCTTGCCCACAGCCTGGATTTCCTCAAAGAATGCCAGGTCCCTTCCGACCACAAACTGGTGGCCCAGCTTATCTTGGGCTATCCCAAAGGGGAGTTCGGCGAAGGGAAGCGCCGTGAACCGCAGATCATCAGCTGGATCAAGTGATCCATTCCCTTTGATCAGAGTAAGGGCCGTTCACCGCCGGCCTTCCTCGCGCTCGACCATTCCCATTAGCAGCATGGCCGTCAATAGGGTCCGCCGGTCGAACTGCGGAGGCAGGTATTGACAATCGACCTCCCAGGTGTCACCGATGATCTTGAATTGCTGTTGAATATAGGCGACCAACCGACCGTAGTACTCTACCTTGACCTGTTGTGTGACCAGGCCGCCTCCTGGGAGGTATTTGCGCATCAGGCCACGCCCGGTCGGTTCCACGACCCTGCCTATCTGTTGGTTGAACGGATCGAGGAGCGCGTATTCGTCCTCGGCAAAGTTCGATAGATAGCTCCGCCTCATCTTTCCGACACAGGTGTTGGTCCGGGAGTCTATGACCGCCCATGTCCCCCAATCGTCCACGATGTTCTCCTGCTGGATGCGGAAGTGCTCAAAACCCATGTTCTCGTCCGAATAGACCCGTATGTCGTCCTTGATCCGCATCAGCTTCTGCTTAGAGAACCCTAGCATCCTTCCTTGCTGGTCCTCGATGTAGTACCTGTTCCCGATGGTTAGGACCTTCTTTCGAATGCGGTAGAAGTTCTGGTACCATAGGCCTGGGTCAACATTGGGCACCTGGGTGTTCTGGACGGGCATATCAAACTTGATTCCGCAAACGCCGCAGAACGAACTTCCGTCAGGCATCTCCGATCCGCATTTTGGGCACTTCATTTATTCACCGGAGCCAGATCAATCCATTGTTCAGATTAAATGATTGGTATAACTTCGCAGAACCGATAATTCTCTCAGACGCTTTTCTGGCATGCGATGAAAAGGAAAAGTCATGCGCCCGGACCTACATCCATCCCAGAACCTGATCCAATAGACAAGGAACCCCCAGGTCAGTGCCACCATCCATAAGCTTATGGTGGCCCTCATCCGATTCCTCAGGTATCACCCACCTAAGACGGAATCGGTTCCATGCCCACTTCCCGATCACTAATATCGAAAGGCCGATGGATGCGGCTCCATCGATGAAGTGCGCGAGGTTCACTTGCGCGGAGAACGATCTCGACCGAGAATCGATCTAATATCTTCCCGGTTTTCCATGAATGCCGGAAGCATGACCAAGGTGAGCGAAGTCAGGTTGAGGGCGGTGGCCTCTCCCATGATCCTTCCGGGTTTGGAGTACTGGCTTTACACCAGGCGAAAATCGTCAAGGCCAGCAAGGTGATCTGGGCCTGCAGAGGGACTCCGGTGGTGTCATGCGTCAACGCATTGGACCTGTTCCTCCACGATGAACCGTCTGACCTCCATAGCAGATAACCATTGCCCCACATCAAAGGCTTATCCATCAGTGGATGCGTAATACGGATGCTCAAAGGCGGAATTGAACGGGGGCGGAGGGCCTCAATCGTTGGGTTATTAATATCTCGGGGCTTACCCCACCCCAATGGACGTGTCCTTGCTATTCATCACCGCGTTCGGACTGGGCCTTATAATGGCCTTCGTTCCGGGTGCTGTCTTCTGCGAGGCCCTTCCATTGGGTTTCAGAAAGGGATTCCGTCCGGTCCTGTTCCTTGAGCTGGGTGCTTCCGCCGGAGATGCCGTCTGGGCGATAATCGCCCTGGTCGGCCTAGCCTTCCTGGTGCAGGACCCATTGGCCAAACTGGGACTGGGCGTGGTGGGGAGTGCATTCCTGTTTTATCTAGCCTACAAGATGCTGACAGAGCATAGGAAATGCCGCCTGGACGATGAGAAGGGCGGAAGCACTCGGAGCTCGTTCATCACCGGGGCCATCATTTCATTCGCCAGTCCTTTCCAGATCGCCTTCTGGTTGGGCATCGGTGCCTCAACCATTCTCGTCTTGGTCTCGGAGCCGCAGACCATACACTATGTCATCTTCTTCGCCGCATACATGATCGGTTCCTGCCTCGGGGGGACGGTGACCGCGGCATTGGTGGCATATGGTCGGAGGTTCGTCAAGGAAAGCCTGTTCCAGGTCATCAACACCATTTGCGCCGTGTTCATGTTCTACTTGGCAGCTAGCTTATTTTGGAGCACGATCCAGAGCCTCTAGGCAAGATACGGACCTTCAACAATCTTACGAGAACGTATCGAAACTACCCATTTGGTCCAGATGTTTTAATGGATGGGCGGGAATGAAGACACTGAACACAGACCCACTCCCCTCGATGCTCTGCGCCTCAACCCAACCGCCGTGTTCCTCCACGATTCCTTGTACCGTGGAGAGGCCGAGCCCTGTCCCTTTTTCCACTGGCTTTGTGGTGAAGAATGGCTCGAAAGCCCGCCCCAATGTTTCCGGGGCCATCCCAATTCCCGTATCCGAAACCCGCATACAGACCCAGTTCCCAAGAATAGCGCCGTGGTTAGATTCCAAATACTCCTGGGAGACGTTCATGTTGCGGAAGGTGATGTTCAACTTTCCACCATTTGGCATGGCATCGCGCGCGTTCGTCACCAGATTGACTAAGACCTGTTCCAGCAAGGTGGGGTCTCCGTTGACAACCCAAAGATCACTTTGCACATTCATTGTCACGTCTATTCCTTCCGGAATGAGCCTGCCAATAAGCTCCATCATTTTCTCAGAAAGCTTACCGTAGTCAAGCCAAACATGCTTGAGAGGTTGTTTTCGGCTGAAATGCATAAGCTTCTGAACCATGTCCGCCTCCCTTGAAGCTGCCTGGAAAATGTGCTCGGCGTAGCGATGCACAGTTGTATCCGGCTCAGATATCGTTCTAATCATATCCGCATTACCCTGGACCACTATGATCAGGTTCCGTAGATCATGTGCGATGCTTGCGGCCAAACTGCCAATCGCCTCCATCTTTTGGGACTGATAGAACTGCTCTTGTAACTTCTGGTTCCTTTCCTCCGCTTCTTTGAGGTCTGTGATGTCGATACAGGAACCGATATAACCTGAGAATTCCCCGGATTTGTCGAACATCGGTCTCCCGGTGTCTAATATCCAACGATAGTCTCCATCATGACGTCTGAGACGATACTCCATGCGGAAATCAACACGGGATTTGAACGAAGATAAGTAGATGTCTAGGCAGCGATGGAAGTCATCCTTATGGACGCCTTCAGCCCATCCATTGCCCACCTCCTGTTCCATGGTCCGTCCGGTAAAGTCCATCCATGGTTTGTTGAAAAAGTTGCAGAGGGTGTCCTGACCTGCCATCCATATCATCACCGGGGCAACATCAGCCATTATTTGGAACCGATTATCTTGTTCCTGGATCCTAACTGGTTCTATCTGTTCGTCCATATCCCTCTCTCCCTGGTATTCTGATTCTATTTCGATTTTCATTATATTGGAATTATCCGAAAATATCCTAGAATTGTTACGATCGATCTGTCGAGTCTCACTTATTTTTGCATTTATCGGTAACTGAGGTTTTGGAAACGGCGTTATTCATTGATGATAGACACTGCTGACGAGCGTTTGACCCATAACTCCGAACTCTTGCTACTCCCGGTGACCATAAATAGTTATCAATCCCGTCATTGAGATTCATGGGGGAGGCAGGAAAGGATCACGTGTCACAAATCCCCATTTCGGAGCCGGCATCCGAACGCACGGACAAGATCATTTCCGAGGACGTGGTCGTACGATTCGGTCAGATCGTTGCCCTGGATCATTTCTCCGTTGAGATACCTAGGGGCATCGTCGGGCTGCTCGGTCCGAATGGTGCGGGCAAGAGCACCTTCATCAAGGCCGTCTTGGGCCTGGTCCAGCCCCAATCCGGCTCGATCAGCGTTTCCGGTCTCGATACCCGGTCGAACACCCTGGCGATCAGGGACCAGGTCGGATACATGCCAGAGCATGACTGCCTGATCGACACGATGTCAGGGGTTGAGATGGTCTCGTACATGGGGCGGCTGTCCGGGATGGCCAAAGGCGAGTCGATCCCGCGAAGCCACGAGGTCCTTGATTTTGTTGGCATAGGGGAAGAGCGATACCGTCCTGTCGGTTCCTATTCCACCGGAATGAAACAGAGGGTCAAGCTAGCCCAGGCCATCGTCCACGATCCAGAAATATTGTTCTTGGACGAGCCCACGAACGGCATGGACCCGAACGGCCGGGAGGAGATGCTGGACCTTATCGGCCGGATCGCCGCCTCGGACAAGTCCGTTCTGGTCTCATCACACATCCTGCACGATGTGGAGAAAGTGTGCAGGGAAGCGATCATCATCAACAACGGCCGCATCGTCATGAGGGGGACGTTGGAATCCTTGCTCTCCCAAGGTGCGGAGAGGAAGGCTATCAAGGTCAAAGGGACGCCAAACAAGATCAGATCTTTCACAGAAACCCTGGGGCGCGATCATCAGATCGTATCTGTCACCGACCTGTTCGGAATGGCCACCATCGTGTTCGTCAATCCGGGAGGAAGCGCGCCGGTGCTGGAACTGGCCCACGGGATGGGCGTTCAGGTACGTAGTTACCTGCCCGACCGCATCACCCTCGAGGATGTGTTCATCAAGGCCGTCACCGAGGTGAAATGATGGGGCTCGACCCGATCGGATATCGCCCCTGGAAAGGAAAGCGCAGCGAGCATGCGCGTCGGTTCCTGGTCATCGCCGATCAGGTCATGCGCCACAAGTCCAAGTCATTGTGGGTGGTGGCTGTTCTGGTCTTGGGGATGATGCTGGTCCACATGTTCAACATCATAATACTGTCCATTTCGCCCCACCTCTCACTGACCGAGGGAACGATGGTGGGCGAGTTCAGGAGCGACCTCTTCTACCTGTTCACGGTCATCCTAGTCTCCATGGTGTGCTCCGATCTGATCTCTGAGGACATTAGGAGCCGATCCCTTACCCTCTACATGTCCAGGGCGCTGCGGCCCGAGAACTATCTAATCGGAAAGGCGCTGGGCGCTCTGGCGGTCATTTCGATCTTCACCCTGCTTCCCCCGCTGATGATGGGCATCGCGATCACCGCCACCCAGACCGGAGGGGACTACCTGGCAAGCCTTGAAGTGTTGGGCCGGACGTTGTTCGCCTCGGTTCTGGCCACAGCGTTCCTGGTTCCATTGGGGCTGATGCTGTCCTCCTTGACTACCAGGAAGACCTATGCCGCTGTCGGGACCTTCATGGCGGTGTTCGTCCTGCAGATAGTGGCCGGGATATTCCAGCAGTTCGATCCTAACTGGGCGCTCCTCGGTCCAGAGAACGTTCTGTTCTATTGCTACGATGTCATCTTTAACCAGACATTGCCGGCTGGCGTTAATGCGGTTGGCCTGTCCTTCGTTCTAATCGTGATCGTGATTGCTCCGACATTGCTGGTCTATGACCGGGTCCGGCGCAAGGGGGTGGGAAAATGAACGACTTCGTGGTAAAAGCCCAAGGCGTCTCCAAGTGGTATGACCAGGTCATCGCGCTAAACAATTTCAGCGTGGACATATACAAGGGCATAACTGGAATCGTCGGTCCGAACGGTTCGGGAAAGAGCACGTTCTTCAAGATCGTCACCGGAACCATCCGGTCCGAGGTCGGCGACCTGACCGTGCTCGGTCAAAAGCCCTGGAGGAACCCAGCCTTGCTTCATGACATCGGGTTCTGCCCGGACTACGACTTCCTTCCGTTCGATCTGAGCGGAAGGGAATACCTGCGCTTCGCTGGCGGGATGCATGGTATGAACGGGATCTCCCTGGCCGACCGGATAGGGGAGGTGTTGGGGATATTCGGGATGAGGGGGGCGGCGGACCGCAAGATGGGCGGATACAGCAAGGGAATGGTGCAGCGCATCAAGATGGCCGGCTCGATGCTCCACGACCCGAGATTGCTTTTGCTGGACGAGCCATTGACCGGGACCGACCCGGTCGCACGCCGCGACCTGATGGACCTGGTGGCCGACCTGAACAAGGTGCACGGTCATGACATCATCGTCTCGTCCCATGTGCTTCATGAGATCGAGCGCATGACGTCGAACGTGGTGTTGATCTACAAGGGAAGGGCGGTGGCCTCTGGGGGCATCCATGAGATCAGGGCGTTGATGAGCAACCATCCCCACAACATCGTGCTCGAAGGAAAGGGTATGGTGGAACTGGCCAAGGCTCTGATCGCGAAGCCCTATACGGTATCGGTGGAGATGAAATTCGAACGCAAGGGGCTGATCGTCAGGGTGATGGACCCAGAAGCGTTCTTCGATGCCGTGCCGGACCTGGTTCGAGAAGCAGGTTGCGAGCTGGACACGATGCAGAGCCTGGACGACGACCTGGAAGCGGTATTCAAATATCTGGTGGGGTGAGAAGGTGGACCTCGATTTGAACATAATAGGGATGCGGGCGATGCTCACCTATTCCATCAAGAAGTTGCTGACCAACCGGCGCTGGATCATCATTCTATTGTTGGCCGCCCTTATCGGCGTGGTCATGGGCTATTCAGCCTCACTCAGCATCAACTCGATCGGCCAAGGCAGCGACCTGCTCAACCTGCTGGTGCTGTCGTTCGTGCTTCCCATCATGGCGATGATCTTCGGAGCATCTATGATTCGTAACGAGATAGATGACCGGAGCATCACCCAGGTGCTCACCTCCCCGGTCGATCGGAGGATATCGTACCTGGGATACTACCTGTCGTTGATCATCGTGCTTGGAATCTCTCTGGTAATCATCACGACCGTGGGGTGGTCCGGATACTTCCTTATCTCTGGCATGTCCAGCGATGCCATTGGATTGCTCCTTTCCTATTTGGCGGTCCTGATGCTGGGTACCGTGGTCTATTCGTCCCTGTTCCTGGTCATGGGCGTCGTCCTGAGGCAGCCGATCTATCTAGGCCTGATCTATGCGTTCATCTGGGAGGGCTTCATTGGATCATTCCCGGGGGTGGTGGGGAACTTCACCATCATGCACCAGCTACGCATCATTGCCTCGACCCAGATCAATTACGGGAGCATATCCGGATTCTCTGGAGACGCCGGGATATCGTTCATCTCTTTGATCATCCTGGCCGCCATCTTGTTGCTGCTTGGGGCTTATCTCTTCCGGGAGAAGCAGGTGCCCTGATCAACCCACCAGTGCCGGTGGGGGTGATCATCAGCTCTTCGAGCTTTTAGGGCATACCTGCGCACCGATCCTGGACGAACGTACGGACGCACGGCCCCACTTCAAAGCGATCAAATTTTCCGCCCATCGAAATTGGTTGGTTGTCACCTTATTTTTTCGTTGGAGTGAAGATGGACTTTGACAGGAAGATCAGCCAGACGATGTCGACCAACGTGCATACCGTGGCGGGAACGGCGGCGGTAGGGCCTATGAGGGCGATGGCCATGGTAGCGGCCATCCCGGTGTTTTTGTATGAGGCGAACAGGACCTCAGGGACCCGTCGGGTGCGTGGGACGCTCTTCCTCCCCAAACACCAGTTCCAGAACAGACCGATGCCGAAGACCCTGGCGAAGGCCACCAGGGTAAGTCCCGCCAGGATCGCCGGTTCCCCGAAGAAGACCTGGCGGTTGGGGCCGGCGATGGCCACTATGAGCACAAAGAAGGCGACGTTGATCATCGCGATCTTCTGCTCCGGCCTGATGTCCACCTGCCTCAGTATCCGGGAGATTACCATGGGCAGAAGGATGAGATAGCCGACGTAGCCTAACAGGGTCATGATGTCCACCACTGTTCCAAGGAACACCAATGTTATGATCGGTGTGACCGCCAAAGCGATAAAATAGAGAGAGGCAGACGAGACCAAGGTGGAATCTAGATCCCCTTTGAGAAGATAGGTGAAGGGGACGATGGAGACCGCCGAAGGCACCGCGGCCATGATGATCCAGCCGTCTCTCATGTCGCCCTGGAACAGGAAGCTCATGGCTAATGTCGTTCCGGTGGAGAGAACGAACGAAAGCAGGAACGCGTTGCGGATCGGTATGGTGTGATCCTTCAGCTTCAATCCCCTTAGCCGGAGGGACGTCAACGACAGGGACATCATCACGATCAGGGTTAACATGGCGATGTTGCTGTTGGTGAGTGAGATGCCGACAGGGAAACCCCCGGTGACCATGGCCGTGACGAATGCCAATACCATCATCACCGAGTTATTGGTGAGGATCCTCCAGGACTTCACGTACCAGTAGAAGCTGATGATCGATTAATTGGTTTCGCGATCTGCCTGATGACAGAGAAGAATCCGGGCCAGGGACCTCTGGATCACTTCTTCGGCTGGCGATCGAAGAATATGTTCTTACCGGTCGCAGACAACGGCACTCCGTGGACGATCTGGGCGCTGACCATACCTAGACGCCTGGCCGCCACGCCGACCCGGTACATAATGCGGTTGTCAACGTTGAGCTCGGATGCGATCTTGACCGCCGATCCAATGGCGATCCCCAGGTCGAGCAGCCGGATTGCGCAGTTCCCTCCGAGGAAATCAGCTTGAACCTTATGGCCCTCCATCTCCATGCATGTCGAGAAACCACACGCCCCACAATTCAGCCCCGCGCCTTTGTGCGGAAGCAGTCCGATCAGCACCAAAGCGTCAGAGTCAAGCACGTTCTGGCCATCCCGATCGAAATTGGGATGTGCTGCCTCCTTGCTCATCCTCATCATTTCGTTCCCGACCGCGATCCTTTCCCCGTCGGTAAGCACCTTGACCTCGATGAAATCCTTACCGAGGCCTTTAGGCGCGGTCCTCGCCGCTACCTCCATCAGATCCGACACCATCCGGACCGTCTCCTTGATTGCCATGGTCTTGAATGTTGGTTCGGTTCATTTATTGATTGCCTTCCAACGAGTGGTTTCATCGAGGTCTACGATATTGAACGTCATGGGCCAACGTTTTAACTATCCAAAATGGCACTTCCAAGATCGGTGTAGATGAAAATTGTTATTTTCAATGGAAGTCCCCGCAAAGAGGGAAACACTGCTGCCATCCTTCAGGGAGTGGCTAGCAACTTTTCCGGCAAAGGGGCGGAGGTCGACTACTTCGACCTTTTCGGCATGGACTTCAAGGACTGCTCAGCATGCATGGGTTGCAAGAAGGTGGACAAGTGCGTACAGAAGGACGAACTGCTCCCGGCACTGCAAAAGATATGGGAGGCAGATGCCATCATCATCGGATCGCCGATATACATCTCGGCGGAAACGGCAACTACAAAGGCGCTCATCGACCGGTTCTATTCATTCTTGGCATCCGGTGGGGTTTCGGGGCAATTTACGAATCGGCTGCCTGCGGGTAAGAAAGGTGCCATGCTCTTCACCTGCGGCAATCCTCAAGGGATAGAGTTGTTCTCGCCGGTGACCGTTCGTTACCAGAACGTGTTTCAGAGATACGGGATAGATGGAAACGTCGTATTGGTGGCTTCGGTGAGCCCAGCCATGAATGTACTGGAGACACCAAGGGGTCAGAAGGCAATGGAGGACATCATCCAGCATATATCCGGATCAAGGCCTGGGCCCCGCCCACCCTCATATCGGTGAATGAACAAAATATTGGGGAGTGTTTAGATGGTCATCTCGTTCCAGGCAACTTTAAGAGCAAAGGAGCCAATCTGAGAGGAGGGAGTAGAAACATGAATCGTATTGTCCAAGGCTTAGTACTGTTCGTCGCGATATTCCTGATACTGTTAGGAGTGATATTCCTGATAGCGTCTGGCATCGAGAACCTGATCACGGGTGCCGTGCTAGTGCTGATAGCGGTCATGCTTCTGTTCTTCGTTTACCGTAGCCAGAAGATAGACGCGGCAAAACCCACCCTGGTCACCCAGAATTTCAACGTGAAGATGGAGGGCTCCGGGACGATGGACCAGAAAGAGTTGAAGTGCCGGACCTGCGGTGCTCCCCTATCTGAGAAGAACCTCAAGGTGGTCGAGGGCGGTGTGGTCATGGTATGTCCGTATTGCAACACGGTCACATCCTTGCAAGAGTCCCCCAAATGGTGATCCACATGGAACGAACAGAAGCACATGGTTCCACTCTTAAGATGCTGATCGTGTCGATCTCTGCCTTGCTGATCATCACTGGCCTGGGGCTTGTCGGTTCGTCGCCGATCGGATCCGTCGAGGCCGCTTCCCCTTCATTCTCCGTTGCCTCGCAGGAGGTCAACGTGACAATCATGCGGGACGGCAGTGTGGATATCGACTACCATTTCTCGTTTATCAACGTAGCATCCTTGGACGGAGTGGATATAGGCCTTCCCAATTCCTATTACGACGCCTCTACGGCCTCTGCAAGGATCGTAGTCCAGGGCGTGACCTACGCTCCGGCGCAGGTGCATGATTCACCTTATGTAAGTCCGGGTATGGCGGTGGAGTTCGGTAGCAGCCTCCAGAACGCGATCGGGAGTCATGGGTCATTCGACCTGTATTTCCATGTCAATAACCCACATATGGTCTACATCAACGACCTGGTGGTAGACTCTGTGGGCGTGAGCTTCAGACCCACATGGTTCGACACTTCATTCCAGGTCGGGCCTACCGCGGTCCTGATCGAGCGCCTTATCTTCCCGATCGGTTTCGACAACGCTACCCAAGCGTACTGGCTCCAGGATCATCCCTGGGATTCCCTGGTATGGGATAACGCGACTAGCAGGACGGTAGCCACATGGGCGCGGACAAACGCGGGACCGAACGCTGTGGCCGCCGGCACCTTTGATTTCGGAGGGGGATTTCCCACCATCTATGTTGAGCAATACTACCTGAAGGAAGCCCAGGGCGGCAACATTATCGAGGACGCTTTCGATCTGGTCTGTCTGCTGCTTCCCCTCATCGTGTTCGGGGCCATGATCTCCGTGATTATCATGGCCAGCATTTCTGCTTCCAGACGCCGGAACGGGGACTATTACGAGCCAGAGATGAACGTGGTTGGCGCAGGTCCTCGGCGTGACCTGACCGCCGTGGAGGCGGCAGTGATCCTGGAAAGGCCCCTGGAGATGGTGGCCACCATGATCCTGTTCGGGCTCATCCAGAAGAAGAAGGTGGAGATCCTTTCTGAACAGACGCCTATGCGCCTGAAGAAGTTGGCTGAAACCGCCGACCATCCATACGAGAAAGATTACCTGAAGGCAATCCTACCAGACCAGACGGTGGGCCGAGCCGCATTGAAGAACACTCTGGTGCGCCTTATCGAATCGACCAGGGACAAGATGAAGGGATTCGACCTGGAGGTCACCAAGAAGTATTATGATTCCATTTGCGACAAGGCTTGGCAGCAGGTCATTGCGGCGGGAACTCCTGAGGGTGTCTACCGGACGCTCAACGAAAACAATAATTGGATGATGCTGGACCGGGACTATCCGGGCAGGATGCAGCGCCAGATACTGATCCTCCCGATCCTGCTTGGACCACGTAGCGTCCCCGGAGCCGGCGGTCCCGGGATTGATGTCAGCCAGGCTGCCCAGAACTACGTCTCCCAGGTCAAATCAGCAGCCAATAACCTGGTGAACGACATGCGCGGGATCTCAAGTGACGTTGTCGCAGTCACCAACCCGGTGCCCGATACCCCAGCCAGCGGCCAGGGCATGTCCGGGGGAGGGCACTGTGCCTGCGCTTGCGCCTGTGCGTGCGCTTGTGCCGGAGGTGGACGATGACCTTCAAGGAGAGATGGCAGGAAGTGAATGGTAAGGGACTTTCCCCTGGCATCCACAAGTACGACGGAAAGGGCGACCTAAAGCTGCACCGTTTCCATCTAAGGGTCGATTCAGAGAGCAAGGGAGCGTTGCTGGTCGATGCGTCCAGCATAATATTCCTGAATGGGACCGCCCTCGACTACGTACGCTGTGCCCTCGAGGGCCGTTCGGAGAAAGCCACTGCGAAGTATATGCGGCGCCGGTACCGCGGTCTAGATAGTGCGAAAGCAATGGAACACTTCAGATCCATCAAAGCGCAGCTCTTATCATTCCTGTCCGGTGACCAGGAGGTCCTTAACATGATCGGGCCGGACAAGCCCTCCATTGGAAAGGACGACTTCCCTGCACCCTACCGAATGGACCTGGCATTGACCTACCGGTGTCAGAACAAGTGCGACCACTGCTACAACGAGCCCAGGGAGATGAAGGAGATGACGGTGGAGCAGTGGAAACAGGTAATTGCGAAGACATGGGAGCTCGGAATACCGCACATAGTCTTCACCGGGGGCGAGCCGACCAAATATGAAGGACTGTCGAAGCTGATCGCCAAGTCGGAGGAGTTAGGCCAGGTCACCGGGATGGTCTCGAATGGGAGAAGGCTCGGTGAACCCGGCTACCTGCATGATCTGGTTGCGAAAGGCCTAGACCATGTCCAGATAACCGTGTTGTCATCACATGAGGAGCTCCATGACCGCTTGGTCGGGGCGTCGGGAGCTTGGAAGGAGACCATCGAAGGGTTGAAAGTGGCGCTCAAAGAGGAGATGTACGTTAGCACTAACACCACCATCATGAGGTCCAATCTTGATGATCTCGAAGAGACCATGCACTTCCTCATCTCACTTGGTGTCAAGAACATCGCCTTCAATGGGATCATCCGGTCGGGGAAAGGCATCGCGACCGAAGGCATAACATATCCGGATCTGGCAGCGGTCCTGACCCGGCTGAATGCGATCGCCGCCGAGGCTAAGGTCAAGCTGATCTGGTACACCCCGACGCCATACCACGAGTTCAATCCGGTCAACTATGGACTGGGCATAAAGCAATGCACGGCCTGCTCGCTCAATATGGCGATAGAGCCGGATGGGGCCGTATTGCCCTGCCAGAGCTATTACGAGGCGCTGGGCAATATCCTAACCGACCCCTGGACGAAGATATGGGACCATGACCTGTGCAAGAAAATACGAGAGAGGAGATATCTAGACGGGGAATGCCCGGATTGTGATATGAAAGAGGTCTGCGGCGGCGGATGTCCGCTCTCCAGGGAGACTGGTGACTATATCTGTCTGGACCGGCACTCCAGCATGTGATCATTTTCTACCTATGGCGTAGAAGATCGGGTTGAAGAGGAAGAGCGAACGGTCTCTCAAGGCCCGGTCCCAGGCTTCCTTTGCTCGCTCCATCACATCCTCGTCGACCATCGTGCCGACCGCTTTGGCAAGAGAATCCCACTCGGCTTGAGCTTCTTTTCTGAGCTGAAATGGTGACATGACACCCGAATGTTCCCCCGTCTCCACTTCTAGGCCGACATCTTCCATGATCTTACACAGCTTTCGTCCAGTGAAAGGGTCCGCTCCCTCATCGATCAGGGATTTCACCAGATATCGATCGAGGTCCGCGACTTCCTTCGGGTGGCAGATCCTCCCGCCGTAATCCGGTTCGGCCAGACTTACCACGAACCTTCTCGAGACCCGGGACATCTCCTCGATCGCCTTCCGCTATCCCCGACCCAGAGGAGCGTGAAGGAGCAATAGGCCAGATCGAAGCTCCCATCCTCGAAGGGTAGGTCAAGGGCATCTCCATGGAAAACCTTCAATCCGCGCTCCTTCGCTGACCGGACCATGTTCGGATCGATGTCTATCCCCTGAACCTCAAATGTCGAAGAGAAGAGGTCCATCACCAGCCCCGGTCCGCACCCGACGTCCAGAGCGGTTGGCTTGTCCTCCTCGGCATCCAAATGCTCCAACACCTTGTTGCGCATCAACCATAACCACGGGTCTTTCAACCAGGTAAACTGTCTTTTCAGCTGATCTTCTCCGGTGATTCCACTCCCTATCACATGATGGGAAATGCTTAATGAATGGATAAACTAGCCGTTCGATATGATACGTAAATACGGAATATCCTTTTCGTTCATTTTCCCTTGATCGACCAAGGATAACCAATTGACAAACTAAGAGTAGGGAATTAGTAGCTATTGTCAGAATGATTGGCATTAAAATTGGCAATCAACGACTGATTTGCGTAGTCCGGTGTTCTACTCAAGATATCTTTATAGCAAGGGCCGCATTCAAGCCCGATGGGTTATACCGATTATGTAAACATCTTCGAAGGAAAGGTCCAGAAATATCTCCCGACTGGCTCGGAATGGACCCCCTCCGATCAGGCAGTATACGGGCCGACCGACCTTTTCCGGGTTCCGACCGAGGAGGCAGATACTCTGCGCTTCAACGCGGTCAAGTACCAATTCACACGCCATTATGAACAGAACCCCATGTACCACGGGTTCTGCCAGGACGCCGGGATTTCGCCAGCAGACATCAAATCGGTTGCTGACATGGCCAAGGTCCCTCTGATCCAAAGCGAGTTCTTCAAATCCACTCCGACAGGGCGCGACTTCGCCACCTGGTTGGGCAATATCTTCACCGGCGATCTGCCTCAGGTCAAGATCACGGGCAAGGAGCCATCGTACGACCAGGTCATCGAGGCGTTTAATGTTGCTGGCATAATCACCACCTACAGCAGCGGCACGGGCGGGCGACACACCTTCGTTCCCCGCGATCTTAGAAGCTTCAACATCAACGAGTATGCGATGGCCAAGAGCGTGGTCTCCATGTTCTATCCCCGCTGGAACCCGGATATGTATGGGTATCTGCTGTTGCCCAACCCATTCAAGACAAACCTGTTCGCTGGCCGTCTAGGCACGATCTATTATGATATCATGAAGGACGTGGAATGCGCGGTAGATCGGGTGATCGACACTGAACTGATCAAGCAAACAATGAGCGATGACAAGAGCCTCAAGTCCAAGTTGGTCAAGAAGATGACCAGCCGGGCACAGAAGAAGGCGGTCACCGATATTATCACCTGGATCGAGAAGAGGGATAAGGCAAAGGAGGAACTGGCTTTCTGCGGGGCCCCGTTCATCTTGTTCTCAGTCATCGAACGTCTCAAGGAGGAGGGCCGCCGCTTCGACGTCGGAGAGCGCGGACTGGTCCTCACCGGTGGCGGCTGGAAGGTGCACGAGCTGAAGCGCATGCCGGAGACCGAGTTCCGCCAGGACATCAAGGACTATCTCGGTATCCCGGCGGAGAACGTGATCGACATGTATGGTATGGTAGAGGGAAACGGATGGATGGTACAGTGCCCAGAAGGGCATCATCTGCACATCCCGACCACCTACATTCACCCAATGATACTGGATGACAATTTCAACCAGCTCGGCTATGGAGAATATGGGAGGTTCGCATTCCTGGATGGCTCTATGTATAGCTATCCAGGTTTCATCATCACCGGTGACCGGGCAAAGATGTTGGAGCGGTGTCCGGTATGCGGCAGGCCCGGTCCGGTCCTGGAGCCGGGCATAACCCGGGTCGTGGGCAAGGAGTCGCGCGGATGTGGCGAAGAGGTCCGGAAGGTTATGTCCTCGGACTTGGGGGGATGAACAGTGCCAGGCCTTAGGACGATCAAGGACAAGGGATATGTGCCGCAGATGACGTTCTTCAACCAGATGGTCCGCGGAGGGCTGTCGATCTCGAAGATCATCCTCTTGAACATGAGAGAGCTGAAGCGCACCCGGGTCATACCTGACGAAGCGGAGCGCTATGTCCTGCCGGACCTTCAATATAGCATCCCAGAGTACAAAGTGGGAATGAAGTACTGTGATTCGGATGAGAAGTACCTGAGGCCGACATTGCACTGCGATTCCCACGATCCACTGGTCATCGCCATGGCCAATGAGTTCGGGGCATTCAAGGTCTCGGACCGCGAGTTCGCCGAGAAGGCGTTCCATTTTGTAAAGGAAAAACTGATGCTCGATGAGCGCCCGATGAATCCGGTCGCGGAAACGTTGAGGCGCGGGACCGGGACATGCTTCCATCTCATCAGCGCTTACATCGCATTATGCCGCTGTGCTGGGATCAAAGCCCGGTACAAGATATTCTCGATGAAGATGATCCCGTCCTGGTATGACGTGGTCATCCAGCCTGACCCGTTCATCAAGCGCTGGTATGATGCGTTGGGGTACTTTGTCTTGGAAGGGGAGGGCGAGATCTTCATCGATGGGGAGTGGCAAGTCGCGAACGTCACCCCGGAAGCCGAGTGGCAGGCCGCCGCCGGCACGGCGATCAACCAGCTGGGCGAGGATTCGATTGGCAGCTGGTACAACGCCGTTCCCGGTACTGTGATGCGCATGGAATCGATCCCGTATGGGTTCGCCACCTCGCTCAATATCCTTCACACAGTCTCACCGGGTTCGATGGAGCGGGTCAATATCAGCATCAAAAAGCAGAAGGAACGTGGCCGTAAGATCATCGAGGAGGCAGGGGGCGTAGAGGCCTATGACCGTGTCGCCAGGTCCCGGCAGGGAGGGCGATGCCCCACGGTGATGTTGGAGCTGAAGAAGCAGATCATCTTCGACGATTGAGATCTAGTTAATCGCCAATCCGTGAATTCGCATTCCGTACGGTGTTTGCAATCGATGTTTGACTTCAGACCCATCCATGGCCAAGCGGAAGCTTTGAGTTTTGATGGTACCGAATTCTGGAATAATCGATAATTATTTGCTGACCTGGGCCTTATGAGACTCCTGATGACCAAGAAAGTTGACGAGAAGATGGACAAGCCGTCTCAAAAGATCAAAGTTACAAAGGATGGACCGTACATCGTCACCGGGTGGGTACCGTTATCCAAGGAATACCTTGTCAGGGACAAGGAGGGCATCCCGAAAGAGTGGAAAAAGGGTGCTAAGTATCCGGTTAAGGAGACCTATGCTCTTTGCCGTTGCGGCGGTTCTACCACCAAGCCTTTCTGTGATGGAACCCACGTCAAGATAGAGTTCGATGGGACAGAGGAGGCCAGCATGGAACCTTACAGATCGAATGCAGGGTTGATCCAAGGTCCGGAGATCGATATGAACGACAACCGGGACCTTTGCGCGGGCCAACAGTTCTGCCATCGGGCAGGGGGCGTATGGGATCTGGTGGAGAAGAACGAGGACCCGAGGTCCAAGGACTTGGTGGTCGAGATAACCGGCAAATGTCCTACCGGGCGCTTGGTCGCCTGCAGTAAGGACGGGGAGGACATCGAGCCCAAACTCCCAAAGGAGATCACCCTGACAGAGGACCCTTACCGTCGCGTCAGCGGTCCACTATGGGTCAAGGGCGGCATCCAGGTGATCTCTGTCGATGAGACTCAGTATGAAGTGAGGAATAGGATCACACTGTGTCGTTGCGGGCATTCGGAGAACAAGCCCTTGTGCGACGGGACCCACATCAGCGAAGGATTCAAGGATGGGGATGACGCGATCAGGTGATCATTGGCTCGTCCGTTCATCCTGGGCCCCATGGATGGGGCCCGGGTCGAACCAGAGATAGGCCAAGGGGCAACGTTCTTCCCGGTCCCTAAGTAGTGGGACTGGATTTTTTCCGGTCAGATTGCAGGGGCGCTTTATAAGCGGAAAACATGGCCAGCAGTTAGTTTCGATTTTCTCAAATCTGGACCTGCCCTATATAAGTGAGAATGGAAGTTATGTTTTTCAAGAAAGAAGGTGCTGCCATGTTTCGGAAAATTTGCGCGGGGATCCTGACATTGCTTATCCTCATATCTTCGACCATATTGATCGTAGATATTACAACCAACTTCGTTTCGGCCGGTGAACCCTTCTCCGGCTCCTATCGTTTGATCAATAATGGAACGACCGCGGAGATAACTGATTATGCAGGGTCGGGGGGAGCAGTGGTGATACCGAAGACCATCGATGGCTACCCTGTGACCAGCATCTGCTATCGCGCCCTTGAGAATCATGTTTCGATCACTTCCATCACGATCCCCGATAGTATCACCAACATCGGGACCCAGGCATTCCTGTATTGTGTCGCGCTTACGTCCATCAATGTCGATTCGAACAATCCGTACTATGCCAGCGTCAACGGCGTGCTGTATAATAAGGGCATCACCACTTTGATAGAATGGCCAGCCGGCAAAACAACGGTGACGATACCGGAAAGTGTCACCAGCATCGGAGATTTTGCGTTCTCCGGCTGCATCTCCATCACCTCGGTGACAATCGGCAACCGGGTTACCAGTATCGGTCACAATGCTTTCGAATCATGTACATCCCTATCATTCGTCTGGATCGTCGGAAGCGGTGCCACCCGTATCGGTGATAATGCTTTCTCCGACTGCACCTCCCTGACCTCCATCACCATCGGGAGCGGTGTCACCAGCATCGGCGACTTTGCCTTCGAATACTGCACCTCCCTGACCTCCATCACCATCGGGAGTGGTGTCACTAGCATCGGCTACTTCGCGTTCTACTATTGCACCTCCCTGACCGCTGTGATCTTCGACGGCCATGCACCGGCTGCAGGCGATAGTTGGGCATTTGGTCCCTTCTACCTGGACAATTATTTGATAGCCTACTACCACGTGGGCGCGAGCGGGTTCTCCACCCCATCCTGGCATGGCGTGCCTTGTTATCCTCTGACATCAACACCGTCGGCCCCGAACATTGCCGTCGTCGCTGGGGAAAACCAGGTGACTGTCAGCTGGACCGCACCAATATACACGGGTGATTCGGCAATCGATTATTATGTAGTCTATAAGGGCGGCATCCAGGTGGCCACATCCTCGGGCAGTTCCGCGACGGTCAACGGTTTGACCGACGGTCAGACATATTCCTTCAGGGTGGCGGCTCATAACTCATATGGGATTGGAACTGGTTCGATGACAATGTACATCGAGCTACCATTCGTGAGTAATGGTTTCAGTTATGCCGTACTTGATGAAGGCTCTGCGACAATAACCGGATATATCGGACCTGGAGGCGCCGTCGTGGTACCTAGCTACATCTTCGATCTGCCCGTTACCATCATCGGGACCGCGGCGTTCTCCGACTGCACCTCCCTGACCTCGATCACTATCCCGGACAGCGTCATGAGCATTGAGGACAATGCGTTCTCCGACTGCACCTCCCTGACCTCCATCACCATCGGGAGCAGTGTCACCAGCATAGGGAACAATGCGTTCTCCGATTGCACATCACTGGCCTCGATCACGATACCCGACAGTGTTACCAGCATCGGTGATAATGCGTTCTACGACTGTTACCGCCTTACTTCCATCACCATCGGGAGCGGTCTCAGTACCATCGGGAGCGGCATGTTCGAATACTGTACCTCCCTGGCCTCCATCACCATCGGCAGTGGCGTCACCAGCATAGGGGTCGGCACTTTCTTCGGCTGTGCCTTGCTCGCATCGATCAACATCGATTCGGACAATCCTAACTATGCCAGCATTGGAGGAGTACTCTTCAATAAAGAGGTCACCACCCTGATAACATATCCAATGGCGAGGGCAGGGGCTTCGTACATCATGCCAGACGGTGTGAACCACATCGGCGAGTACGGTTTCTATGATTGCACATACCTCACATCCCTCATCTTTAACGGGAATGCGCCTTCCGTTAGCGTTCATTGGGCGGAGGGCAGCGATGGAGGCCTGACCGCGTATTACCTTTACGGTGCGACCGGTTTTACCATTCCGACCTGGCAGGGAATCCCTTGCCATCCGTTCCCTTCGACACCTCTCGCCCCTGGTGGATTGACGGCGAATGCCGGCAATGGGACGGTGGTGCTGAGCTGGACAGCCCCAGATCATGATGACGGTTTGGTCATCGACCACTACATCATCTATCAGGATGAAGTTCGTATGGCCATCTCCACGACGACCTCTGCGACCATCACCGGATTGACCAATGGTCAGCCTTACGTGTTCAAAATAGCGGCACACAATGAGTATGGAGACGGAACGAACAGTTCCTCGGTCAGCGCGACCCCCTATATCAACAAGATCGCCGTCACGATAATCGCGCCATTTTCCTCTGAATATCTAAAGAACGCAAATGTCACAGTGAATTGGAACACTGTGGCTGATCTAAGCATCGTCTCGACCGAGATTAGCCTCGATGGAACGACCTGGACGGATGTCATCGGCAGCAGTTATGAGCTGAACAGTCTCAGTGACGGTCTTCACACCTTTTCCGTCAAGGAAACCGACAGTGATAGCAATGTCAAGACCGAATCCGTTTCATTCTACGTCGACACCATCGCCCCGACATTGACCATTGTTACCCCTAAGAAGGGATTCTTGAACAACACGGGCAATGTGACCGCCACGTGGGTTGCTATCGACGCCTCTGGCATTACCAGGACCGAGGTCAGCATCGATGTGATGACATGGTCGCCTGTTTTTGGGACCAGTTATGAATTACATTCCCTGAGCGACGGCGCACACACAATTAACGTCAAGCTGACCGACAGAGCCGGCAACATCAAGATAGCATCGTCCACTTTCTTCGTTGATACCACGGCATCGGCCATAACATATCTGTCGCCGATCGGCGGCGATATCCTGCTGGATACCACGTTAGATGTAGAATTCTCTGAGACGATGAATGCTGCCTCGGTCACCATTGCCGTTAGCAATAATGTCGAAGGGAGCATGGTATTCGTCGACAAGACAGCCACATTCACACCGTCCTTGAACCTTTCATACAATACGACGTACACAGTCATCGTGAGCGGCAAGGATATGGCTGGTAATTCAGTTCAAATGGAATGGACGTTCTCCACCCTGAAGGACGAGGGCACCATCGATGGGACGATCGAGAATGGGCGGGGGAATCCGATTGTGAATGCCCTGGCCACGCTGAGCGACGGGAAAATTGTGATGACAGATCCCTATGGAAGCGTTCAGTTCTACAACGTGACATCTGGCTCATACACGCTGAAGTTGGAAAAGAACGAGTATGAGAATATCACTTTCGACGTGACGGTCATAGCAGGTAGGACGACGTTCTTTGGGGTTAAGACGATGGCGGCCACTTCAAGCGAAGATACACCAGATGATGATGCTCCAGTCGATGAGGATCCGAGCGAAGATACACCAGATGATGATGCTCCAGTCGATGAGGATCCGAGCGAAGATACACCAGATGATGATGCTCCAGTCGATGAGGATCCGAGCGAAGATACACCAGATGATGATGCTCCAGTCGATGAGGATCCGAGCGAAGAGAACCCCGGTGGAAATGCGTCCGCCCCGATTCCAAACTACGATACACCGCTGCTCGCCGCATCTGTAATAGCATTTGCCGCCATCGCTACCACCGGTGGACTGTTCTACATGAGGAGAAGGCCAAAGACGCCATAATTTCTCCGATTTCCAGGCTGTTGGTTTGCTTATCCATGTTCGGGCAAATAAGATGGGAAGGATCGTTTAGGCCGCCCATTTGGTGTCTAACATGGCGTTGACATCCTGGCGACTCTGGACGACCTGGTTTTTACTAGGTCGAATCCAAAACATGCCATCTTTTTAGGGTCCCTGTTAAAATTGATAAAGGCTTCCATATTAGATGTTTCGTAGATCTTATAAACCGCATGCCTGGGATAGTCGACCCAACTGCACAAGAACTTGATCCCAAACTTAGCCAATAGAGAATCCACATCTTCTCCAGCTGGAGGACCATCACTTTCCTGTTTTTCCTATTTACCCCAAATCCAGATTGTCTTATCTCAATTGGATTGCGAAGAAATGAACATTGAATATAACGTATTTGATTTTCGAATATATTGAAAAATGGCGGGTCTGCCCGAACTCAACAAGACATATGGCCATATGGACCGATTTTTTTCACTGGAATTAATGGATATTCAAATGCTTGAGGCCGAAATCATTTCCATACTTATTAGTGCGGGGTTAATATAAAATTATCCAGAATGACCCTATCGCCATCTGTCAGGGTCCGTTATCCAACATTCTGCCTTTCCTTTAGGTCTGTCTTAGATCGGCCTCAGAGAGTCTTTCCCTTTCTTACTAACCGGCCCTCATTCATCAATTCCATTATTTGGTCTTCATCGATAAACTGATTCCCATCGGCTCTCTTCGATTCGATGACCCAACGGCAAGCACCATCTCCGTTTGTCATCATGAAATAATGGATGAATTTGTATTCATAGGAGGGCGCCTCGAACGTTCCCAAAATGAAATTCTAGTAGAGGATGCATATCGTTTAGGGTGGGCGCGGAACTAACTGGTTCCCGTCCTTTCTTGAGATAGAGAGCGTCCATTCCGTTCTATATGAGGAATTGATTTGAATACTAATCGCTCACATCGTAACCACCATAGATCCGTACAGTAGCATCATTTGCATCCGGCATGCCGGTGTCAGCACCATGCAGACGGAGAACTGAATAAAGTGGAATGCGTCGGGTGATGGAGTCCATCTAAAGAGATCGGGCCCATAACTTGACCCATAGAATGAGGCGAAACGATGACCGAACAGACCCTGAGCGTGCTCGTGGTGGACGACAACCCCTTCGACGTGAGGCTGTTAAAGGAACTGATCGCGGAGACCAAGGTCCCGGTAACCATCAGGATCGCCAAGAATGGAGAGCAGGGGATGTCCGAGCTCATGGAGATGATCAAGAAGCCCCCGCTGCCAGACCTGGTCTTCCTTGACTTGAAAATGCCGGGAGAAAGTGGGCATTACGTACTCGATTTCATCAGAAGCAAGGAGGCCTTGGCGAAGGTCAAGGTCATTGTCTACACAGGTTCGGTATACCAGTCCGATGAATATCGGGCTTGGAAGAACAGGGCGGACGGCTACCTGATCAAGCCCTCAGGCAAGGTCGAGATGGAGACAGCGACCAAGAAATTGCGGCGCATCCTAGAAGCATTTCAGGCCTCCAAGGGCTGAACACCATCGGCCACGCCGCGAACGTAGTTTGCGGTCGACCGGGAAGGCGAGCCGGACGGCATTGGATTGAGATCGGGGCCGTTGATCAGGTTTGATGAAGAAGTGAAGGGCAATAGGGGGAGTATCATTTTTCCGTTCTATATAACCCCCGCATGTCATTATTGGGTTATATACGGATTGAGAAATGTTACCCCCAGGTCATCGTCTGCAATAAGTCAACTCATGACTTTTCCAATGAATGAGCCATGTTGTGTTTCTCCCTGCGACGGACTGGTCGTCACCCACAAAATATGTAATGCCATGGTACAATACCACATGATACGGTATCTGCCGACTGGCGGCGGGACTTTTACGCTAGATCCATATCCGGAGGTAAGATCCATGAAAATATCCATCGCTGAACTTAGGGACCTGACCACGAAGGCCATTGCTAGCTTCGGCTATAACGAAGAGGAGACCGCGGCAATCCGCGAAATCCTTCTGTACGCCCAACTGCGCGGCAACAATCAGGGAGTGGTGAAACTGATCGGCAAGGGAATTCCCAGGGATCCCGCTGCCGGAGGGATCGTCATCGAAAAGGAAACCCCCCTCTCGGCTCGCATTAACGGCAACCGTAACCATGCCATGGTCGTAGTGCGCAAGGCGCTGGAGATCGTCGCGGCAAAGGCGGAGAAAAGCGGGTTCGGCATCGCCGGGACCTTCAACACCAACACCTCCTCCGGCGCCATTGGCTACGTCGCCTCCGAACTGGCCCGGAGAGGGTTCATCGGTTTCGTGTTCAGCAGGTCGCCGGAACGGGCGGCAATGTGCGGCTCCTATGAACCGGTCTTCGGTACCAATCCACTGGCGATCGGCATCCCGGCCGCGGATGACCCGATCGTGCTGGACATGTCCACGGCGGCGATTTCCTACTACGGACTGGTGGAGGCGGTGACCGAGGGGAGCGACATCCCCGGAGACATGGCGTACGACGCCGGCGGCCAGCCGACCACAAGCCCGGCGGAGGCGATCAAGGGGGCGATCCGTTCCTTCGACCGGGGGTACAAAGGCTCGGCCCTGGCCATGATCGTTGAGATCCTGGCCGGTCCGATGGTTGGGGCGGCGTTTTGCGGCCAGGGGGACAGCAAGGGGAACTGGGGACATTTGATTTTCGCCATTGACCCGGATCTCCTTGGTGATCGTGATGAGTTTCTGGCCAATGTGCAGCATGTCATCACCAGGGTCAAATCGACCAGGCTTCTGCCGGGTGTGGACGAGATCTTGGTGCCGGGGGAACGCGGTTCCCGCACCGCGCGGGAATGTCTGAAGAAGGGGGAGATTGACATCGAGGACAACCTGCTCGCGGAGCTGCGCAAGGTTGCCAGGGCGGTGGCCTTCATCAAAGAGTAGTAGCTCCACTCGGATGTCCAGAAAGGATAAAACTTTTAGTTCCGGAGAAAAATAAATGTAATGGATTGGAAAAATGGTGGGTCTGCCCGAATTTGAATCGGGGTCTCAGGCTCCCAAAGCCCGAAGGATGGACCAAGCTACCCCACAAACCCGTGTGAGCCGCTAATGCACAACTAATCAATAAAGGTTGCTGAGCCCACTGTGTATATTTTCAGCACCCGTGATACAAAATGAAAGCATAATATACCTGCCTGGACGTCCGTTCGAGCATGCGTAAGCTAGTCCTACTGGCGATAACATTAGTGATCGCGCTAGCTTTGGTCATGTCTGGGTCGTTCGTCGCGTTCGTCAATTCAAGGACACCGACCGGTTTTGAGGTCAGTTCCCTGAGCGCCCCCTCCATCGTCATCGATTCGCCGATCGAGCGCATCTATCACAAACCCTCTGTCACCGCTCCTTCACTGGACCTCAAAATGAGCTGGACCCTCACACCGGTCTATTCGGGGTACGGTGGGGTGATCAACATCACAGTTACGAACAACGATCCGACACCGATATACGTGTATGGATTTGGCGTCATATGGGAAGATTCGACGGTCGAGACCTGGCGGAACACATCGACCATCATCTTGCCCGGTCAAGATGGAATGCTGGGTTTCCTATTTTTTAGCGCTCCAGCAAACATTTCCGAAGGGTACTATACGATCAAGTTGAAGGTGGAGATCCAGAACGAGAGGGGTACAGGCTGGAAGGACATCGGGACCTACGGGATGTCAGGATCCAAACATGTCCACCTGATACCGCCGCTCAGCTATCTCAACCATTCCACCACAACTAACAATGCGGTCTACTATTCCAAGATCAACAAGCGGGTCGATCCCGAGGCGACCAAGGACATCGTGTCCAACATTCTGGCCAATAATTCGAACGTCTACAGCATACAGGCAGTGGCTGAAGCGTTCGATTGGGTTAGGGAGAACATCGTTTACACCGATGACGCGCAAGATTACTGGCAAAGTGCAAGCGAGACGCTTTCATGGCGTTCAGGGGATTGCGAGGACCAAGCGATATTGCTGGCTTCCATGATCAATAAGTTGGGCGGCAACGCACGGGTGAACGTGATCGATGGCCATGCCTTCCCTTCAGTCTATGTGGGATCAGACAAAAGCGTCCTGACCAATGTCAGCAAGGCGATCTCCTCTCATTACCAGACCGAGGTCCCGGTCAACTTCCTCAACGATACGACCGGTTACTGGATGATCATCGACACTACCGGTTTCCCTTATGCCGGAGGATTGGCCACCCTGTCTGGCCCGGTGCTTTGTGATGTTCAATACTCCTGGTCGTTCGAGTCCAGTATCTGGTTGTCACAGGTTGATGCGACCGGTCTGAATCATGATACCGGTCTGCTTCCTTTCTGATCAGATGATCACAAATGTTTGGAGGCCAGGATCTCGTTTACCGCCCTTTGGATGGCCTGACCTGAGTTCAGCTTGGGTGACCATCCTTTCGACTTGAGATGTTCCACGTCCAGCCGCATCCGCTTGACATCACCGATCCAGCCCCTTCCGCCCTGGACCCCGCCGGTCCAATCGTACCGGACGTTCTCAAGCCTCATGCCCCCAACCACGGCGTCGGCGATACCCTTGACGTCCAATGTATCCTCCGATCCTATGTTGTAGATCTCGACCCGGGAGGTTGCCTTCTCCCCTCCGACCAGCATGCCCTCGACGCAGTCCGACACATGAACATAAGACTTGTTCGTGCCAGGCTCTGCACCTAGGATCTCGAGCCTGGCGCGATCTTTCTCGAGCTTGTATATGAAGTCGTGGATGACGTTGTGGGTGCTTCTCGAACCGACCACGTTGGCGAAACGGTAGAGGACTGCCTCCATGTCGAAGGTATAAGCATACGATGCGATCAGCGCTTCGCAGGCCAGCTTCGAAGCTCCGTAGATGCTTATGGGCACAAGCGGCCCGTAATCCTCTCGGGTAGGGATCTGGGTGGCCTCGCCGTAGACGGTGGATGTGGAAGGGAACGCGATGTTCTTGATCCCGAGGTCCTTCATCGCCTCCAGGACCCGGAAGGTCACCTCAATGTTCTGGTCGAAATGGGCCCTGGTGTTAGATGGGCCCTGCCGGACGTCCGGGTTGGCCGCGAAGTGAAATACCACTTCGCATTCGTTCATCGCCGGCGCAATGTCCTTCTTGAGCAGGTCCAGTGGAATGAACTTGAAGCGCTTGGACCGATGCGCATCGTTAAGAAAGGCCATCTTGCCGGCGGCCAGGTTGTCAATGCCGACGACTTCGTTGTCGTTACGAAGCAGGGCATCGACCATGTGGCTGCCTATGAAACCGGCGCAACCGGTGACAAATATCTTCCGGCCGGTGAGCCTCATCACTTCTCCCCCAATCTCCACTTGAGCTGTTCGCACAATTGCTTCGTGGCGATGCCCCGGTGGGAGATCTTGTTCTTCTCCTCCATGGACATCTCCCCGAAGCTCTTACTCGAACCGTCAGGAACGAAGATCGGATCGAAACCGAAGCCGACCTTGCCCCTTTCGGTGTAGTCAATCCATCCAGGGCACGATCCTTTGACGAAGATACGGCCCACGTCCTGTATACTGCAGCCGATGACGCATTCGAAATGGGCGCTCCTTTCCGGTTCGCGGTCTAGGAGCTTGAGGATGCCCTTGCATCCGATGGTCTTGAAGGCGTATGCGGAATACACTCCGGGGAATCCGTCGTAGTTGTTTAGGAAAAGCCCCGAATCGTCAAGGACGAAATCGTTATAGCCCATCAGTTCGACCTGGGCGACGCAGCTCTTAACCACCTCTTCCAAGGTATCGGTTTGGATCTCGTCGCAATCGACATCAAGCTGGATCACCTTGAAGCCCATAGGTTCTAGGCCAGCCTTGAATTCCTCCAGCTTTCCCATATTGGACGTTACGATCGCGAGCTCTCTCATGTATACCTACCCCGGTCTTCTATCTCCTTGATCTTCTTTAGGACTTCGTTCCCCCGTTCGAAATTGGAACGGTAGGAGGCGAGGATCACATCATACATCGGCAGTATCTTGGAATGAGCTGACTGGAACGCCTCTTTGAGGAGGTGCAGGTCCACCCCCATGTCCTCGATCATGGCATTTCGTGTACCCAGTGAAAGATCGATGAACCAGATCCTTCCGTCGCGCATGATCATGTTCGAGGTGGTTAGGTCCCCATGGGTGATGGCCGCCTTATGGAGGAGCGCCACTAGTCGGCCGATCTCACTGCATATCGTGCGGCAACTGTCCATATCGGTGGAATCGAGCACGTCCTTCACCCGTTCACCCTCGATCTCCTCCATCACGATCTTTCCGTTCTTTAGATCGATGTCGTAGATGATAGGGGTCGGGACGCCTTGCCTCCTGGCCTCCTGGATCAGACGTGCCTCGTTCTTGGTGCGGGTCACACGGATGGAAGTGTCCAGATCTGGATGGCGATAGCCTTTGGCCACTCTGCTTTTCACAATGACCTTCCTCCCCATCCAAATGTCACGGCCGATCTCGGCCTCCGCACCGCGTCTGATTATATCCACGCAAGAAAACCTGTGCTCGGAGTAATAACCTTTTGCATGCAGTTCAAATCCGATGAACGTCGGGTCCCAGGTCGTACGACGGCCCTCAGGGTCTGGCATCACCTGCCTCAACCGGATCGGCTGTATCTCCGCCCTCCCCAGCGATGGGGTCGTGGCTCCCTGCGACCTCATCTTCATTTTCGTGGAACTGCGAAAGCGTCTCACCCAGGTCCCGGGCTTTGCTAATCTGGAAATCCTCAGGGAAGGCGGACTGCATCGCCGGGTTCAGATATCTCTCGTCCAGGAGTATTATGGCAGCCCGGTCGAACTCGCTCCGGATGGCCCTTCCGGCCGCCTGCAACACCCTTGACACCGCTGGATAGGTCGAGACGTACAGGATGGCTTTCCTGGCACCATATCGTTTCTCGTAGCGGGCCTTCATCAACTCCCCCTCCAGGGTGGGTGGGGAAAACGGGAACCCAGCTACCACGATCGACGAAAGGAGGTTGTCGCTGTAGTTGACCCCTTCGGAGAAAGAACCTCCAATCGTTGCCATGAGGATCGCGTTCCTGTCTCTTCTCAGGTCGGAGATGATCGCATCCTTCTCGTTCTTGCCGAACTCTCTTCGCTCCATAAGGATACGTTTTTCCATATGTCCCTCCCGGATGAACGGTTCTACCCGTTGCATAAAATCGTAGGAGGGGAAGAATGCTGCCACATTGCCCGGCGTCGTCTCGCAGGTCTCTATTATCTTGGCGGCCATGGTCCGGAACATGTCATCCGTCCGAAGGTCATATTTTGACGAAACACCCTCAACGCCCAGCACTAAGCGGTTTCTCGCCGGGAAGGGTGAGGGGTATCGCCGGCAGGCACACCGATCTGAAAGCCCAAGCACATCCGCGAACATTTCCGGGGGATGAAGCGTCCCGGACATGATGAGAGAACACCGCACCCTGTCGAAGACGGCGGTAGAAACCAGGGAAGGCTCGATGAACCGGGTCACGATCCTTGCGGGGTGCTTCTCGACATACCTTACAGTCGAGTCACCAAACGAGCGCCAGTTTGCCATGAACGCTATCAGGTCATCGACCGAATGGCGGCTACGGCCGATGAAATACCGGTCCATCTCGTCGGCCAGTTGCGGGCAGTCAACTGAGAATTCGGACACGAGCATCTCATCGAGCGCCGCCGGTTCCAAATATGGATCGCCGGCCAACGATGCCGCGTCGTCCATCCTCCTTTCGATGGATTCGAATATGGAGCGGAAGCGGCGGTTCCCGGTGCTATTGCAGGCCCGCCTCAGCATCTCACGGGTCAGGACATGGCTATTGTTCTCCATGATGCGTGTGGGCAGGTTGTGCCCTTCGTCAATGATCAGGATCGCCTCCTCCGACCTCCTGGCCGCTCGGTCGAGCAGCGTGGTGTTCACATCTCCGAACACCTGGTTGTAGTCGCACACAACGATATCCGCGGTCGCCAGCGCCTTCATCGCCGCATGATGGGGGCAGGCGCCGACCCGGATGCACATCCGGATCACCTCCTGCACATGCAACGGGTACTCGAGCAGCTTGCCGGCAGCCTCATTTATCCTGCCTTCGTCGAGGAAGTAACAGTCACCGGACGAGATGCAGGGCACGCCGCTTCCCTTCTTCCGGCATAGGCAGGTATCTTCCCGGGAGATGATGTCCACTGCCTTGACCCTCCGCTTTTTCCATATGTGTCGGAGCGTCTCGATCGCCGCGGCGTGTTGGGATTGGCGCGCGGTGAGGAAGAACACGAAACCATCGTTCGGCATCGAGGTCTCCAATGCTGCCGTGAGTGCCACTGCGGTCTTCCCAAGTCCGGTTGGCGCATGGGCCAGCAGGTTGATCTTGTTCTTCATACATGATCTGGCGTCCTCCAGGAACTGACGCTGCCCTTCCCTGATTTGATCGTAAGGGAATAGATCCGGTCGTTCCTGGGTGCCGCACTCCAGGCACTTGGTGTCGGTCATGAGTGATCGATCGGTCCAGGGGGATGCATATCCGACCGCTAGATTCAGCTTACCCAAACACTACATCCCCATCGGTGGACCTGGATCGGATGTCTCCTTGCGCTTTGATTAGTCGGTCATTCTAGGAACTGGTGTCCGTTCCTTGGTCGAATGTCCAGTTTGCCAGCTGCGATAATTCTGGAAAGACTTTAACGTTGAGAGGATGTTCACACTCCGTGGAATATATCCCGACCGAATGTGGGGCCCTCGACGCGATGCTCGGAGGGGGCATCGAGACCAGCTGCATTACGCTGCTCTATGGCGAGGCCGGCACAGGGAAGACGAACCTGTGCTTGGTACTTGCCAGGAATGTAGCCAGGACGGGCAAGAAGGTCATCTACGTCGATAGCGAAGGAGTATCGGTCGAAAGGTTGCGCCAGATCTCAGGGAAGGATTACGAGGAAGTGACCAGGAACGTGCTCTTCTCCGAGGTCCACTCGTTCACCGAGCAGGAGACCATGGTGGATAAGGCCATCAAGCTGGCTGAAGGGAACTCGGACTTTGGCCTGATCGTCATTGATTCCATGACCATGTACTACCGGCTCACATCGAGGGAGGAGGAACGTAGCGAGAGACGTTCCATAGCGGGCATGAGCGCCCGTTTGTTGACCTTGGCGAGGAAGAAGGGACTGCCTGTGCTTGTCACTTCCCAGGTGTACACCGACATCGACAAGGGAACGTTCGAGGCGTTGGGTGGTAACGTTCTAATGCACAATTCCAAGACCATCATTAAGTTGGAAAGGGTGGGAACCGGGCGCCGCCGGGCCATCATCATGAAGCATCGCCACCTGGCGGAGGGCCGGTCTGGTGAGTTCGCCCTGGTGGACTGGGGCATAACCTGTTGATATTCAAAAATGTAATAGAACTGAAAGTGGTTTCAAGCCTCTCGTCCTACCGCGAAATCAACGAACGCCGCAAGCACATCCTTCTCGCGGCTTGGACCGAGGCATTCGAGCTTCTGTTTCGCCTCGGTCGCATAGCGCATCGCCTCGGTGCGGGCGTACTCGATCGAACCGATCTTTTCCAGCAAGCCGATCGCATCTTTCACCTGAGCATCAGTAGCGTCCGCTTTGCCAAGGGCAGCGAGTAATGTCGCCTTGTCCTTGGAGCCTTCCTTCAGATGCTCCATGGCATGGACAATGATCAGCGTCCTTTTGCCGTTCCTGATGTCGGAGCCGACCGGTTTACCGGTCTTCTTGGTGTCGCCCTTGATGCCCAGCACGTCATCCCACATTTGGAACCCTATGCCCATCAGGCGGGCGTACTCCTTCATGTCGGCGACCTGCTTCTTGGTCCCGCCGCCAATGATGGCGCCGCCTTCGGCAGCGCAGGCGAACAGTACCGCGGTCTTCTTCTCCACCATTTCCACGTACTCTTCGATCTTTACAGTGACAGTTCCTTCGAAATCGACGTCCATCTGTTGCCCTTCAGCGATCAAGTAAACGGTCTCGGAGACGGAGTGGAAAATGGTCCGGAGGTCCTCCAGACCGACGTCGGTCTCGGACAACACCTCATAGCCGATGGCGAACAGGGCGTCACCGGCGATGATCGCGGTGGGAACATCGAACAGAACGTGGACAGCTGGCCTTCCCCGCCTGACCGGGTCCTGGTCGATGACATCGTCATGCACCAGGGTGAAATTGTGTATGATCTCAAGAGAGCAGCCGAACGGCATTGCCTTATGCCCCTTCTTGCCGACCGCCTCGGCGACCAGAATGGCCATCACTGGGCGCATACGCTTTCCACCAGCCTCCGGGTAGTGTTTCATGGCCTGGCGCAGCTTCTCATGCTTCCCGATGTCCAGATATGCCATCAGGCTCTTGTCCACATCATTTGCTATAGTGATCATTTCCTCAGGGAACTCCATTTCACATCCCCTCCTGGTCCTTTTGGGTTATCCACTCGGCGGTCTTGCCGGTAACGATGCAATCCTTGGAAGACAGTGAAGCCACATCCGCGGAGCCGGTCAAGAACATTGCGGCCCTTAGCTCCTCCCTGATCAGGATGAGCTTCTCCTCGACGGCCTTTGATGAGACCATCGCCTCCTTTAGAACGCCCCTGGCTATGCCTCCGCAACTGGCGCCGAGCGCTATTGCCTTGGCCACCTGCAATCCGTCCTCCACGCCACCGCTGGCGATGAGCGGCAATCCTACTCTCGCCTCCAACAAGGATGCCGGGGCAGGAATTCCCCAGTCGGAGAACAACCTTCCTATGTCGGCGCATCGGGCGTTGCCTACCCGTTCTGCGCGGAAGCGTTCGACCACCGAAAAGCTGGTCCCTCCCGTTCCTGAGATATCCATGCCGATTATCCCGCTGCCTTTGAGCTTCATGGCCACATCATGTGATATGCCCGCTCCGGTCTCCTTGGCGATCGAAGGCACTTCCCTTGCCACCTTCCTGATAGCATCCACACAGCCCTTTGCGTTAGTGTCGCCCTCAGGCTGCGCGACCTCTTGCAGGAAATTAAGATGGATCGCCATCACGTCCGCGTCGATGATCTCCATCGCCTTCTTCACCTGATCCACGGTGAAGGCCTTCTTGCGGTTCTGCTTGATGAGCTGTGGTGCTCCGACGTTCCCGATCTTTAGCGGCACATCGTATTCTTTTAGGACGGTGTAGGACGCATCCGCACCATTCTCCACTGCCGCCCTCTCGGAGCCTACGCCCATCCCGATCTGAAGCTTTTGGCATGCCTCCGCCAGGTTCCGGTTGATCTTTTCGGCCTTGGAATAGCCGCCGGTGATGGCGGTGACGATCAATGGGAAGGCCAGCTTCTTGCCGAACAGCCTGCAGGACGTATCGATCTCGGCCATGTCCACTTCTGGCAGAGCACAATGGACCATCTTTACATCATCCCAATATCGGTATCCGCAGCCGACCTGCTCCTCCAGGGCGATCTCGATATGGTCTGATTTTCTCTTTTCTATCTGTTTCAAGTCAATTACCTCCGATGATCCGAGAACAGACTGCCTTACGGTCTGCAATAACATCCCCCAGTCTGCCATGGACGTTCCCATTGATAATCTCGCATTCGCCCGCATGTTTGGCGATTTGGAGCATGTATTCGATCTTCGCGTAGATGCTCCCTGTGACGTCCACGCAGCGTTCCGTGCGGGGAATGGATGAAAGTGAATTCTTGTCGACCTCTTCGATGAGCTTCGCGTTCGGGTCACTGATCGGATCAGCTGTGAACAACCCGTCCACGTCGGCGCAGAAGATGACCTTCCTCGGCCTGAACCGCTCCGCTAGCCGCATCATGAGCTGGTCTCCGGAGCATATGCTAACTCCTTTTTCGTCATCCAGCGCTACGTCGCCAAAGGTTATCGGGGTGATGCCGATCTGTAGAAAACGTTCGAATGGCCAGAGATCCATATGCGACAGGATGCCGCCTTTCATTAACACCGATGAAGCTGGTGGCACGGCAACGGACCACATCCCCTCTTCGTTGAACGCGCCAATGACCAGATTGTCCAACTCGCGTACATCTTGCATGACCTTGGCAACGCCCTCGATCTGGCGTTCCTCCTTGAGTCCAGTCTGTAATGCGTACTCCTTGGCATAGATGTGCCCATATGAGCCAGCTCCATGAACAACTATCTTCTCTTCGCTGGTAGTCATCATCTCACGGGCAAGCCTGCGGACCGCCCCTTCCCGGAATGTCCGGTAGGTGGTCTTGTCGGTGATAACGCTGCCCCCGAGCTTGACCAGTATCATTTAGAACTCAATCGAGCATGAATCCGTCGATATAAAAAATGTTCTGAGGGTCGATTTTCGAACCTGGCTAGTCGCTTTACAAAACACTGGGTCTTCATTATTGGCAATGGCAAAGCAAACATATCAATGGTATGCGGTCTTGACCTCTGTCCCGCATTTACGGCAGAACACGTCATCCTCGGACAATTTCGTCCCGCAGGCAGTACATGCTCGCGTCCTTACAATGGGTTTGCCACATTTAGCGCAGAACACATCATCGATCCGGGAATCGGCCCCACAGTTGCTGCAGGCCGATGAACTCGAAGAATCCTTCACGATGTCTATCTCCACTGTCTTGATGGGTGGGATTATCTTCACCACATCTATCTGAGCTGGCTCGGATGATGATTCGGCACCTTTCTTAGCCTTGAGAGATTTTCTGAGGGCAAGATCATAGTCCTTTGATTCGAACGCGATTCTTGCCTCATCGAGCAAGTACATAGATCCAGAGACGTCCTTGCCTTCCGATCGGAATCGCTCGATCTCATCTCCAGCGGTCTTGATCATGAATTTGGATTCAAGGTAGTTCGGTGGGAGTTTCCTAGCATCCGCGATGGTAGCTTGTTCTTGCATCGGTTCTTCTTCTGGTGTGCTATCATCGGCCTCAGGTCCATTCGACGCCTCGTTTGCGAATCCGATATCTGGAGCTGAATCCAGGAGCTTCTTGGCCTTGTTGACCGAATCCATGCACTCCGCGTAATCGCCTCGATCATAGGCTAGGCTGCCTCGGAGCAACTCCAATTCGGCCTTTGCCGTGTCCCGACCCTTATCCTTGAGCGCACGGCCTACCGCCTTGGTGGTATTGAGGGCGTTGAAAGATTCGTCCTTTTCCAACGCGCGCTCGATGCCCTCGCTTCTCTTGGACCTGATGTATCTCAGTTCTATGAAAACAGCAATTCCAAGTACTAATAGGAGTACGATTACCAGGATAATGTCCAGGTCCATCTGTGGCACCAACTTGAATAACTGGAATGACAACCAGTATCAATATTATTAAACCTATTGGATGCTTTCAATTTACGACTTGAATACTGTCCATTCCTCTTTGATCATATGAGCGACTCGTTTTTCATTTCTCTGTTCTGATTATCAATGTCTGTCGATCATGACCGCCGATCTGAAGGCCGCTGCAACTCTTTTTGCTGTGGATCATGGAGCGTGATGTCGGCCTACGGTTTATGCTGAAGGACAGTAACATGATGGGGCGTGACTGCCCTCTCCTCCACCTTTCTTTAGTTTATTCCTTTCCCCGCTCTATGAAGAAGTCTTTGGGTGAAAAACAAAGTTGATGCAATAAATTCTGATAAAATAAGAATGGCTGACAGCTTTCGGAGGTTCCCGTGGGCTCGCGCACCACAGTACAGCGCCGAACGACGGCAGGCTTAGCTTCTGGGTTCGGATGAGACCAGGCGTATCCCCGCCTCTTTGGCCGTCATACCATTCTTAATTCCCGTCACGCAAACATCGTATTTAATATTTTTCCCCATGGGAAAATCCAGATGCCTTTTTGAGGTGGTCGAATCACATCCTCCGTTCGTGATCCGGGTCGTCCAATGAAGGCTGCACTGAGACCAAGATATTGATAAAATAAGAATGGCTGACAGCTTTCGGAGGTTCCCGTGGGCTCGCGCACCACAGTACAGCGCCGAACGACGGCAGGCTTAGCTTCTGGGTTCGGATGAGACCAGGCGTATCCCCGCCTCTTTGGCCGTCATACCATTCTTAAGCCACCGAAGCAAACGGTCGTATTTAAACATTCTGGGGTGGGGGCCATTCTAATGGTCCGCGGACTGCTGGAACTTCATTCCCAGGCGGTCCTTCTCCTCTACGATACACCCTTCCTTCCCAAAATGCGCTAGTTCATTCTCCTCCCACGATTGAGGGTCGATGGTGGCGATACCGATGCCCCGGTTAATGGCCAAAGATTCCTTGAGATGACCTACCATCCGCAGCACCTTGGGGAAGTCATTCTTCTGCTTCAGCAATCCGAGATCCTCAATCAGGAAGGCTGAGGGCCCTCCCCGCTCGATGAACTTGGTGATGGTATCAGTCAGCACCATCAGGTTCTGTGGGTCCAGGCAATATTGACCGACCGTCTCGGTCAAGGTCAGGACGCATCCGATAGGTGCCTTCAAGTCGTCCATCACTACTTGAGATTGACGTGATGAGACGGCCATGATCCGGTATCCAGCAGATCTAAGACTGGTCATCAGCTCACGGACCCTATCCTCCCCTTTGCCCTTTACGAAAACGAGCAAACCCGGCCTAATCTCGATCTGCATCCACCATCTCCACCCTGTTGGTCATCGAGGTGTTAACTAGATAATTGATGTCCCGCTCCTTTAGATGAAGAGGAGGACCAAAACGCCGGCCAATGTCCCGATAGCCATAGAGGAGACATTGTTACCGAGCTTATCTACCATCTTCCAGGTCTCGAAGGTTGCCCCGATCAACGAATCCACCATGCAGCCGAAGACGCCCATGAATATCGGCACAAACACTCGTGCGTCTATGGCCGTCCCGGGGAAGAGCACGACCCAACCCGCGAGGGAACAGAAAAGCGCCGCCATGATGGCCCAGAAAGTCCCATACATGGAGATGCCGCCGTCAGTGCCGGCCGGCACCTTTTTGAGATTGGTGATCAGGCGGACGTGTGGGCTGAGCACCCCAAGCTCACTGGCGATGGTATCGGCGGCGGCCACGCTTATGGAACAGAGATAGGCAAGCGCGGCGATATCGCGGTTCTGCATCCCCACAGCGTATGATATCACCGCGATCAGCGCCGGCACGAGAGCGTTGGCGAAGACATTCTTGTATGTCCTCTCGCCCTTGCTGCCCTCCTGCAGACCGTTCTTCATCTTGACGTCGATCTTATACCGCGTCACTACGAAGCCAGCCAGGGCGAACGCGATCAGCATGATCAGCCAGTTGATCGAGCCGAACACTCCGATCACGACTCCCATGATGAACGAGGCCGCACTGCCGCTGGGCGTCAGCAACCCGAACTTGTAGGAGATCAGCGACAGTATCGCGCATAATGCTAACACTATCGCCAGGTTCTCAATGACCGACATTGCCATGTCCCAATGTTTTGAAGATATAAACTGGTTACCTGCGGCCCTCACTTATCCCTGAAGAGGCCTTTGCGCTTGACCAGCGGCTTGACCATGTCCTTTACTCCCCTGACCTTCTCCAGGTCGCCGTCCCACGGGTTGAGCATCTCGCCGAAACGGTGGTTGATCCCATCCAGGGAGTATTTCATCTCGCGAGTGGCCTTTCCGTCCCTCTTGCCGCGTAGGATGACTGCCAGGAATATTGGGCCTTCGCGCTCCACCAGTATCCTCTTGTCACCGAACTCCATACGTTTCAGATCGGTCATCGACTCGTCCTTGAACGAGTCCTTGACGAACGATTGCAGGGCGATCAGCATGGAACCGAGGATCTGGTCATCCATGCTCGGCTTGAGGTGCCTGGTATGGTGGCTGAGCAGCGACCCATCATGATAGATGACGAACACCTCGTCCACCACCGGTTTGGTGACGAAGGCAACGACCAGTAGGGCTGAAACGATGCTCATTAGCAACACCGCGAAAGCCCACATCATGTCCAGGGTCGGGCGCTGCGAAAGTACTATCTGGAACGATTGTGAGAGCGGCGATTGCATCCCGGACACGTCGACCGCCGAGATTGCATATGACAGGTTGACCGAACGGTTCTGCGCCGGTATCTCCGCCACAAAGGAACCCGCCTGGTTGGCCCGCGTCATCTCCACTTCGAAGGTTTGATTGCCGACAGTATAGATAAGGACGACCTTCTCGACCCCGATCAGGTCGGTCACGTTCGCGTAAACGAAGATTGGATCACCGATGTAAGCTTTTGAAATGGGCGAGGAGATCTCGATCTTTGGTGGCGACCTGTCGACCACGACCGATCGTGTAAGGGCCACGATCTTGCCTGAATCATCCTTGACCTGCATGATCGTCGTGTAGTTGCCATCCCCGGGATAGTTATGGCTTGTGGTGGCGTCGGAGCTCCACTCGCTCCAGGGGGAGCTATCTCCGTAGTTCCACCGGAATCTGAGCAAGGAAACGTCACTGGGTGTATCATGGGTTTGGTTGGCGTTGAACCATACCGGTCCCTCGGAGTTCAGATTGCCGCAGTTGAATGCGGGGGTCGGGTCCGACTCGAATATGTTGATTTGCCTGTGGGCCTCGGTGTATCCGTCGGTGTCGTATACCCGCACCTTGACCAGGTAGGAACCTGATTGGTTGAAATGCCAGGTTATCGAGTTCTCGGTGCGCGGGGGTTGGGCTACAAACCCTGTTCCGAACGAAAGGTCCCAGACATAGCTGACGATGGGGTCGGTCGGCGATCTGGTCGCGGCCACCACAAAGGTCACGGCGGTGTCCTCCACATACAGGTTGTTCGTCGAGCCGTCCGCGGTGCCGATGGAGACATCCGACGGTTCCAGATTGACGAAGGCAGTGGTCGTATTCTCGATACTGTCGTTGGACCAGACGGTCAGTTTGACCCAGAAGTTACTGTTGGCATTGAATTGGTGCCTGAAGACGCTCTGGTCGCCAGAGTCCCCGTCCGATTCCCAGAGCAACCGGGCGATATGGTCCGGACTTGCGGTGGAGGTGCTTTGGAAGGTGACCGTATCGCCCACGACATAGGGCCTCGGTGTGATGACTAGGACAGAGGCGGTCGGTATCGCATGCCCTATCCTGACCGTGGCGGTCGTCCTGGTTGAGTGGTCGCCGTCCAAGTCCGTGACTGTCAGGCCGACCACATAGGTCCCCGCCCATTGATAGGAATGATCTGGGTTCCTGTCCGAACTGCTCGACCCGTCCCCGAAATCCCATGACCATTGTACGATCGGGTCGAGCCTATATGCAGTGGACAGATCGGTGAAATGGACGACGTTGTCATCCTCGATCCAGTCTCCTTCGATCGGCATGATGGCCGCGGTCGGTACCAGGCTGATCACATGGATGGTCTTGGTAAGATTGGTCGTATGTCTGTCATCAAGGTCCCTGACGCGAAGGGTGACGCTGTGATCGCCCGCCAATGGGAACAAATGGGATGCTGCTTGGGACAGGTTCTTGATCCCGTCCCCGAAATCCCATTCCCAATAGACGATAGGATCACCAGATGGATAAAGCGAATAACACGCGCTGAAGAAGTTCACCCATCCGGTCTCGTTCTCATAGACGCCTTCGGGGAAACTGAAGATTAAGATTGGAGTGCAATCGAGGACCGTGACGCTCGATGCCACCATGTTGGTCTTGGAATTGTTATCCACCACAGTCAGCTTGACCGTGTATGTTCCGTTCTGGGAATAGATATGGGACGCATTTCTGGTGTATACGACAGCCGATCCGTCCCCGAAGTCCCAGGTCCAGTTATCGATGTGGTCGAACCAAGGGTTGGCTGTCTCATTGAACCAGACAGTGGTGTTCTCATATCTTCCGGTGGTGAAGTCGAAAGATGCCCGGGGGTCGCGATCTTGGATGGTGATCTCAACAGTGTACGTGCTGCTCGCTGAGTGGTTGTCCCCGTCCCACACCTTCAAAGTGACTTGGTACGTCCCATAGTGCCGATAGGTGTGCACCGGGTCGCGGTCATTGGAGGAAAATCCGTCGCCAAAGTCCCATGACCATTTGTCGATCGGGTCGTATGAGAAGGACCGGTCAAAGAATTGGATGGAGTCCCCTTCCAGGTTGGCTCCCCACGGAATTTCGATCAGCGCCGTTGGATTTAGATCCTGGACGACAATGTTGACAGTCTTGGGTGAGCTGGCCACTTGGTCAGAATCGGTGACCGTCAGAATGACCTGATAGGTCCCATTTCGGAGGAACTTGTGGGTCGGGTTCTGGGTCGTGCTGAAGCTGCCATCCCCGAAGTCCCAATGCCAGGAGATGATCGGGTCATAATGGGAAGAGGTGTCAACAAAGCTGACCGTCACATTCTCCAAGGGTGACAGGTCGTTAACGATGAAATTGGATGCTGGCGGAATATCCTCAACGATGATCGTGGTGGAATGCACAGCGCTCCAGCTGGAGCTGTCATTGCATCTTACGGTCAGGTTCACCTGGTAGCTTCCATTGTACTGATAGCGGTGATCTGGGTTGTGCGTGATGGCGCTTGATCCGTCTCCGAAAGACCAGCTCCATTCCACAATGTGGTCCTTGTAGTATGTGGTCGAGCGGTCGGTGAAGTGGACGGTGCCGTTCTCCAAGATAGTTAAAACGTTCGGATTGAAGTTCGCGGTCGGAAGGATGTCAGCGATACTGAGGAGTTTGACCGTCCGGTTGATCGCGTGGTCGTCGTCCCCTATCCTCAGCGTGACCGAATAGGCACCGCTATAATGGAACTTGTGACTGACAGTGGCCAAGCTGGTGTTCACTTTGGCCGTGCCATCTCCGAAATCCCACTCACGCCAGAGTATTGTGTCATCGAACGAGTTGCTGGCGTCTGTGAAGGAGACGCTGCTGTTCTCGACCATGGTGCCAGTTGTGATGAAGCTGACCTGGGGGGGCCGATCGGTCATGTTAACTATCTTGGTGCAGTTCTCCATGCTCCCATCGGCCTCGATCACCCGCAGTTTGACCGCGTATGAGTGGTTGAAATAGAAGGTGTGGACAGGATTCCGGTCAGTGGAAGATGGGCTGCCATCCCCGAAGTCCCATAGCCATTGGATTATGGTGTCTGTAACGGAGGATGAAGCATCCGTGAAATGGATCTGCTGGGCCTCTATCGGAGATGACGGATTGAAGTAAAAGTTGGCAACAGGTTTCACGTCTTCGACCATGACGACCTGTGAGGAAACATTGGATAACCCGTTGCGGTCCTGTACCGTGAGCTTGACGGTATGCGTTCGGAAATGGCTGTTGAACATGAAGCTGTGAGTTACGGTCTTGCCGGTTTTGACGATCGTACCATCAAAAAGCCACGCATAACTAATAGAACTCATATCCGAGATGCCGTCGGTTGTGCTGGAGGCATCGAAAGTGGTTATTTCGGTCTCATGGGGGGAGACTGGCATTATTGAAAAGCCCGCCTTCGGTGCCATATTCCTCTGGTACAGGAACGAGATCGAGCCTGAACCTTCGGACGAGGCGATCAGATCACTCCGCTTGTCTCCATCAAGATCGGAAACCAGGCAAACAGCTCTTCCAGCCCCGGTCGTCATGTTGGTGAATGGGACGTACCTTCCCTGCTTCCAACCAAATACGGTTATGACATTCACCTTAGATCCTGCTATGGCGAGCTCATCCAGGCCGTCATCGTTAAGATCACCGATACTTGCATATCTGAAACCATACGGGGATGGAATGTTAACCTTGTCCGTGGCGCTCGAGTTAGAGAAACCTTTGGAGTATGCATTATTCTGAAGATAGGTCACCGATCGATTGGTCGAGAGCCCTATCACAATATCGGAAAGGCCATCATTGTTGATATGTCCCGTGCCCGCCCAGACGATCTTGCCCGTGGTGGCCGGGACGAGAATGAGGTTGTTAATCGGTGTGAACCTGACGGGCTGGTCTTGCTGGAAATAGATTATGACTCGGTTAAGATCCTGATAGGCACCGAAAATGTCATTGAGCTTTGGCGCCTGCTCATTTTCCTCGGCCCCGTTGTTGTAATCCCCTACGCCGACCCATATGAAATCCGCACCCGGCTGGCTGATGGTAATGTTCTTGTTGCTGGCGAAATAGGGGTTCGAACCGGTGTTGTTCAGGATCAAGATTCCATCGTGGCAACCGATCACGATATCGGTCCTTCCATCTCCATTGACATCTCCCAACGCTACCGATCTAGGTGCGTTCGCTCCAGTACTTATCACTAATGAAGGGGCCTGTGAACTGAAGAAGGAAGATCCGCCGAGATAGATGCTGATCTTGTTGTCATCGGGATGAAGGACAACGATATCCGAGGAGGTCGGGGTCTTCAATGGACCTGAAACGATTCTTGAAGCACTATAATCGAAGGTCTTGTACGAGGCAATCAGGCTCGTGGTCTCGACAAAGACCAGCCGTCTTGCGGTGTTATCAAGCGTACCGACCTCGATCCTTCCATCCGCGTTATAATCACCCGTTACAAGACCCGACTGGTTCGTGGCAGATGGGAACACATTGTCGTTAGCGTTCGATATTCCTGAACCCACTCGGTAGTAGATGGAGATCGATCCGTTGATCCCGTAGCTTTTCGAGCTCACAACGAGGTCTTCCACATTGTCATGATTGATGTCACTGCCGAGCATTGAGATGATCTCGTAACCTGCTGGTATGATCGCTTGGGTGGTTGAGGGATAGGCCGTTCCCGGGTTCGCCGGGGAATTGAATATGCTGATCCTGGAGGAAGAATTAGATGAGATGGCGATGTCTCTGTAGGGATCGTCGTTCATGTCATAATCGATGAAACCGTTAACGCCATCGACATTCGTTGTGGTTTTAATGGATATAAATGGAGCTGTAGGGGAAGTGAACTTCCAGATCTCCACATGATTGGTGAACGTTCCTCGTGAGGCGATTGCCAGTTCGAATAGGTTTGAGCTATCGAATTTTCCTATCTTGATTCCAACCGGCTCCGAGATTGAAATTTGAGGGGCCGCATCCCATTCTTGTGAAGCATTGTCATTAATGTATGGTGCAACAATTCCTTTATTCTCATCGGCTACTACAATATCGATGAAACCATTGTTGTCAAAGTCTCCGAGACTTATTGATCGGGGCCTATCCATTCCAGGTATGGAAGACGAGAATTCTGTGTAATAATCTCCAGATCCATCCTCATACAACATGTCGATTTTCGCTGTTTCTATTGAGGTGTCGCGAGTGTGAAGGACCGCAATGTCAGATCTTCCGTTTTTATCGAAATCGGCTATGGACAAACCATGAACCTTGTAAGTGACTGTCCGAATCCATTCCCCAGCCACGGAAAACGAAGATGCCTGGTACAGGATTACCACGTATCTGTCGTATCCCAATATCAGGTCTGCTTGGCCGTCATTGTCCATGTCTCCCGTCGCGAGGGATGACACCGGTGAAGGGAGGGTCATTCCTGGACTTCTCAAGGTGAAGTTTCCACTCTGAGTTTGAAAGAATATATCAAGACTCTTATTGTTCGAATATCCAACAGCAATGTCCAGAAGATCGTCATTGTTCAGATCCGCGACGGCCATACAACTTGGATTGGCCCTGGTCTGAAGGGTGGTCGAGAGCTTGGCGAATAATGGGTCGCCATCGACCAGACCGACATTCGATAATGGTGATGGATTAGAAGTGCCGTTGGTTGTTTGGCCATTCCCTTCAATGGCACAAAGAAATGGAGAAATTGTCATTAGAGCTGCAGCAAACACCGTTAGTGCTACAACGCTCAATGTTTTTCTCACGCCATCCCCTCCGTGCAGGAAAAATGAATGTGATTGTGCATATATAATTGCTCTTAAATTCCGCTAGGTGCAAATCGGGTCCACTGATGGGGGATTACCGATTCTAGATTCTATATTATCGGTGGCCGAGTGAAATATTCATTCACAAAACCCTGCTGGATGGTCAGGAAATTTGTCTATTATCACTATCAGTCGGGAGAATCTTGAGTAAATGATGATATATAATCCGGCCCGTTAATTGTTTTGATGGAATCGAAGGCCGTGGGGTTTGACCTTGCGGAATTAGCGCTTGACGCCGATGCCGCGAAGATACTAGCTCTTACCTATACCAATCCAAGAGGGGTGAGAGAGCTCTGTGAAGTACTTAAAATACCGCAGGTCAAGTGCTATAGGCGCATTAAGGACCTGGAGAAATTGGGGTTGCTGAAGGGAATTGGATCAAACAAACGAAATAGAACGTACTCGTCCAACATGGAACGCATGTCGCTGATCATAAACGATAGCCGGATGGTCCTTACGACGGAATTCAAGGATGGTGGAAAGAGCAGCTTTGACCTGAAGCTGAATCCAGATAGCGGCTCTACCACTACAAACCACCAGACCAGCCAGTGATTCGACCGGCGAGACATAATCATTCTAGAACCAGGTGGGAGTAGAATGTTTCTGCCAACTCCCGGACCGCATCCTTGTCGGTCGCCGGGGTCACCAGCAATCTCCCGTTCATATATAACGTGACCTCTATCTCGTCCTTCATGGCGATGACCATGACCGGGTTCTCCTGGACCTCGTAACCGTTGTTCCGAAGCGAGTCTGACGATTTTTCAAGGTCGAATCTTATCGGCGACTGGGGGACAGCGGACATCGCATCAGATTTGCATATCCGGATTATTCGGAATCTCATCTTGCCCCACCTATCGAGGACCGCCTATTGAAAGCATCGTCTCACTCAGAACGGGCCAGTGTTCTGTAGAAAATATCCGCCATCTCCCTTGCTCTCTCCTTCTCCGCCGGATGAATGACCATCCGCCCGGTTCGGTAGATCGATACCTCGATCCCGTCCTTGGTCGCCAGGAGCATGACCTCCCGATTTGAAACAGTGAAACCCAAGTCCTGCAGGATCGTTGCTGACCGCTTAAGATCGAACGTGATTCGTTCCTCAGGAAGCACCGTGTTAGCCTCAGAGCCGCAGATACGAACAACCTTGAACTTCATTAGATCGAGTCTATCACTTTGGCACAGCTTGATTTGAAACCTTCCAAAGATCCTTCGTTGACGATCATCACGTCCGCCAATGCAATGAGCGAACCAAGCCCCCAGGACAGCTCTCGTTCGTCCCTGGCTTCGAACTCCTCCTTGTTTTTCGGAGCATCTTCCCGTCCCCGCCCGATCAGCCGCGGATATCTGGTCGAGGGTGAGGAGTGGATCGCTACCAAGCGAATGCCTTCCCCGAACCGGTCATGGTATACCTTCATCTCCATCACCCCTCGCGACCCGTCAATGATGGTCCTTTCCGATCTTACTCGGTCCAAGCATCTTTTAGCCCATATGTCATAGCCATACTTCTGGCGTTCTTCGTTTGCGAACCCGCCCACCCCCTTGTCTCCCACTCCGACGGATGTCTTGGAGGCGAACTCCCTCACTACGTCTCCCATCCTGACCACTTGGTATCCATTAGAAAGGGCAACCACAACGAACTCTTCCTTCCCCGCTCCGGGCATCCCTGCGATCACGATCAAGGTCATTTTGTCGTCCATCGAATCAAGGCTGGAGATAATAAGAGTTCTCCAGTGTGTTTTCTATAAATGACACTGATGACGGAAACATATTAAATGGAAACAGGATATGGTATTCGATTGTGACAGGGTCTAGGGTAAAATTTTAGGAGGTATACGATGCAGGGAACGAAATCGGTCGAGAACGTCCTCGACGAAATAATCAACGCTGAGTTCGGCACGGACCAGAAGATCGAGAGTGTCTCGGTCGTATCGAAAAGCGGCCTCATCATCACAGGGGACCCAAGCAGATTGCCAGCAAAGCCAGAGATGTTCTCCGCGATGATCTCGGTCATATTCAGTTCTGCCGAGGCTTCTAGGGTGGAGCCTAAGAAGGATAAACTGGAGTACGTCATTGGTGTCTACAAGACCAAAAAGATATTCGTCTGGGAGCTGTCTCAGAGCCTGATGATCGCACTAACATGCGACAGGGACGTCACTGACGAGAGCATGCTCGCCAGAATTCAGAACGTAGCCAACAAGACCAAGGAAGAGCTGGTCTGGCTCCGCTAAACCTTGAACTGGTCATTAGAACAAGTGAAGCAATTTCGGGGTCCGGTTCGGGCAGATGGCGCAAAACGGTCATCTCATTTTATTGCGATACCTTCTTAGTTGTAAAGGGGTCCCACCTTAAAGCAGGTTCTCTCCTATGTCTTCGACGATCCGGTCGCAATAGATGCAGCGCAGCACTGGCGGGTTCTTCGACTCCACCATGAACTCCGGCTCCACTGGCTCGTTCAGGTTGGTGATGCAGTTCGGATTGCCGCACCTGGCCTTTCCGCGAACGATGTCCGGAAGCCTGACGTGGTGCTTCTCGGCCACGTTGAAGTCGCGGATGATGTTGATCGTCGCCTTCGGCGAGATGAGGGCGATCTTGTCCACGTCCCTCGGGTCCAATTCGCGGTCCTCGACCTTAACCACGTCCTTCCAGCCGGCCTTCTTCGACGGCACGTGCATGAGCACAGAGACCGGTGACTGGACATTACCCTCATTTAGTCCGATGATCCTCAGCACCTTGAGCGCCATTCCGCAATCGATGTGGTCGATGACGGTCCCGTTCCTTATCGGCGTGACCTTGAACTCCTTCATTCCAACTCACCTCCGAGTACAAGGTTCAGCAGGGCCATGCGCACTGGCACCCCGTTGAAGGCCTGTTCGAAGTACTTAGCGTGAGGCGTCGAATCAACTTCCGGGGCGATTTCGTCCACTCTGGGCAGAGGATGCATGACGATCAGATCGCTCTTTGCCTCGCGCAGCAAAGAATTATCGACGCGGTACGTGCCAGCCACCTTCTGGTATTCCGCCGCGTCAGGGAACCTTTCCCGTTGGATCCTGGTGATGTAGAGAACGTCAGCATCTGCAATCACCTCGGACAACTTGGATTTGAGCTTTGGCTTCCCGCCGTACTTCTCCACCTGCTTGATCGTCTCCTTCGGCATCTGCAGGGTCGATGGCGCAACGAACGTAAGGTCCGCCCCGAACATGGTCAGGGCCTCGGCCAATGAGTGTACGGTACGGCCATACTTGAGATCGCCGACCATCGCCACCTTGATGCCGTCGATGGACTTCTTGGATCGTCGTATGGTGAACAGATCGAGCAATGTCTGGGTCGGGTGCTGGCCCGCCCCGTCCCCGGCGTTAATGACTGGCTTTGAGGAGAACCGCGCTGCGAGCCGCGCCGCGCCTTCGTGAGGGTGCCTGAGCACAATGACGTCGGAATAGGACTCGACCATGCGTATTGTATCGGCCAGGGTCTCGCCTTTGACGATGGACGTCATAGAAGGTATGCTCATATCGATGGAACCGCCGTGCAATCTGGTGATCGCTGATTCAAAAGACATTCGGGTACGGGTGGAAGGCTCGAAGAACAAGTTCGCCAGTATTCGCCCTTCAAGGGCCTTGGTGAACTTCTCCCCCTTGGCGTACGGGATCATCCTCTCGGTGAGGTCCAGGATTGTGTCGATCTGTTCCCTTGTAAGGTCTCTGATAGAAACGATGTCCAAACCCTTGAAGCTCATGGTCTCGAAGCCGTATGTCCCCTGGGCATATATTACCCTTGGCAAAACTGCTGGCACGTTTTAAGGAGGTATGCTGTCAGATCCGATCTCACGGCGCTGACCCGATATTTCCTAATTCCCCGAATTTCGCCAGTACCTGCTGCATCCGCTCATACCAGTCGTCCACACACTGCTCTAGTTTGTGCTTCAGCTCATCCCTGCTGATCGCCCTGTAGATGTGATAGTAACCTCCACGTTCGATGCTCTTGGTCTCACGGAAGCACATGCCGCAGGTCATCAACTTCTGTAAGGCGCGATAGACCGTGGACCGGTCCTTCCCCATCAGGTCAGCGAGGTCATCTGCCCTTTTAGCCCCGGAATCAGTCAAACGATTAAATACCTCTACCTCAAACTCATTCAGGGAGAACGCGCACTGGACAAGATCCTTGCAGTTTGAAGCACTGTGAATCATCTTTTCCGGGAGCACGCTTGCACCTCTTTCCGAATCTCTGGAAAGACTTATAAAGGCGCAGTTATATAAGATTGTTGCACAACCGTGCAAAACCGTAGGGGGATCAAAAATGCAGAAAGATGAGACATTGGACTGCAAGGGCCTGATGTGCCCTATGCCGATCGTCAAGCTCGCTAAGAAGATGAAAGAGCTTCCAGTAGGGAAGGTAGTGGAGATGATCTCCGATGATGTGGGTTCCAAGGAGGATGTCCCGGCCTGGTGCAAAAGGACGAACAACCAGCTCCTCGAGATGAAGGAGGATAACGGTGTCTTTTACTATTACATCAAGAGGCTTGTATGAATGACAAGCTTGTGATGGGCGAAGCGAAGAAGATAGTTAGCACTGAATAAATGGATCGTGATTCGAATGGTTGAGAATGCAAAGAGATTGATCATTGTCGTATCAGAGGACAAGTTCGACAAGGCGATGATGTCTATGATGATGGCGAACACAGCGGCGAGCATGGGCATGGAAGTGCACGTGTTCCACACATTCTTCGGATTATCCCTTCTGAAGAAGGGCAAGATGCCGAAGCTGAGTGGCATGATGCGCCTGTTCACCGGTACTTTCATCGGAAGGATGAAGGCGGTCGGTATCGAGAACTACCCAGCGCAGCTCGCTATGGCCCTCGACCTGGGCGTGAACATCTACGCTTGCAGCACAACAATGGCGCTGATGCGGATAACCAAGGAGGACATGGTCGACGGGGTCAAGATATTGGGCGCAGCCGGTTTCCTGGACATCGCGGCGGATGGCGACATTTCGCTGTTTATAGGTTAGGTGGAAGAATATGCCTTCCATTCTTTTCCTCCTGTTCAAGTCGCCGCACGAGTTCGAGACCTCGCTGGAGATGATCGACAAGATCGCCGGCGAGGGGAAGCGGGCAGCAATCCTTTTCGAGGATGCGGTATATTATGCCGTAGACCAGAAGCAGGGCCAGAGGCTACTCCATTCGGCCAAAGAGGTCTTTGTGATGAGCGACGACCTGCAGGGCAAGGGTTTTGGCGGTAAGGCTTTGCCCGGGTTTAAGGAGATTGAGTATCCGGAAGCGGTCGAGCTGATCATGGAGCGGTTCGACCAGACCATCACGCTATAGGTGAGATGATGAAAACTTTGACGATACAGGTCAGGAGCGGCACCATGATGAGCATGGACACGAACGTCGCCATGAAGCTCGCGGCCGCCGCCCTGGACAAGGGATATGCAGTAAGGATATTCGGCTATGGGGAGGGCGTGTGGCTGATAAAGAAAGGACAAGAGCCGAAGCGGTTCCCTAATGTTGGGAATGAGGCCAAGGAACTGGCGGAGAAAGGTCTGGAGATCGCGGTTTGCAACACCTGTTGCGCGGCGCGCGGCCTGAACCGGGGCGAGGAGATACCGGGCGGAAAACAGGGCAGCCTGGCGAACGACCTGACCCGGTTCGTGGCGGAGAGCGACCGAATGGTCACCATTGCGAGGTGAGGAAGATGGCACAAAGCTTATTGGTACTGATAATGAAGGCGCCCTATGGCTATGAGGAAGGTTTCGCCGGGGCCCGGCTCGCCCTCTCTCAGATGGCGGGCGGGATGATCACCAAGTGCAACGTCCTCCTTGTGGGGGACGGGACGCTGAACGCTGTCGCCAGCCAGAAGCCGGAAGTGTTGAAAATGCCGTCCAATGGGGAAGCGCTCGGCGATTTGGTCGATTTCGAGGCCAAGGTCTATTGCGTCAAGGAGGACCTGTATGACCGGGTCGGGGACGTTGCAGTCCTCGACAGCGTCACTGGGATCGACTGGCATGAGGCCAGGAAGATCATTGCGGATCATGACATGGTCACCACTTTCTGAAAACACATTTCATTTCTATCTTTTTGCTTCATTGCAAGTGTTTTTATCCGGGGGCCGCATCAGAGCGGTATGCTCGAGGTGCTGGGCCGTTCCGGTGTCGGACGAAGTGCAAGGTGGACCGCGTCAACTTTCAAGGCGCTCACTCCCAATGTGATCTTCGCCGGGGGGCTACTCAAGACTTCGCCCGATGGGTATGACCTTGTTCTTACGAACAGGGGCGATTCACACAGCCTTCATTCCGCCGACGGGCCTGACAATGGCGAAATCGTAATACCGCATGGTTTCTATCCGCCCCTCTCCCAAATGCGCGGCGGTCGCACCGATTTCGGCAGCATCGAGGGGACCGGTACGACACTGGTGCGGGGCGAGCCAGCGGTCATCGCCGAGCAGGTAAAGGCATCCACCTCCGAGATCATCGTATTAGGCAACGCATTCGAATACCGGCGTGATGCAAGGCAGTTCGCCGCCACTATGGTCGCTCTCCGCGGTGCAGCTGGACACAAGCGCCTGGTCTATGCACCGGGGCTAATGGATGTCAGCAACCTGGCGTTGCTCGCCTACATGGGCGTGGACCTGGTCGATACATCCCTGCTTCAATACCGCTCTTCCCGGATGGAGGTCAGTATGGCCGAAGGCACTGTATCCGCCAAGGACTCGAAGTGGGTTGGCGCAACCAAGCCCGAGGACGCGTACATGCTCAGCCTGGACAATACGGCCAAGGAACTGAGCCTGGTCCGTCACATGATCTACAAGCAGCGCCTCCGGGAGCTCGTGGAGATGCGCATCCACGCCTCGCCCTGGTTGGTCTCTGCCTTGAGAATATTCGACGAGAGCCACTACGATTTCCAGGAGAGGTACTTCCCGGTCATCGGCCCCCAGTTCTACTGCAACGCCAAGCAGTCGCTCAGCCGGCCCGACATCCAGAGATACCGCAAGCGGATCATGGAACGGTATGTCCGTCCGGCGGATAAGAAGGTCCTGCTCCTTATCCCCTGCTCGGCCAAAAAGCCGTACTACTCCTCGAAGAGCCACCAGGCGTTCAAGCGAGTGCTTACGTCGCTGAGCAATTTCGATGTTGTGCACGAGGTAATCATAACGTCTCCGTTGGGTGCGGTGCCTCGTGAGCTGGAACTGTTCTACCCCGCTGCCCAGTACGACATACCGGTGACGGGTCACTGGGACCGGGAAGAGGTGGCCATGGTGCAGGATATGGTCAAGCGCATCGTCTCTTTCGGATACGATCACATCATCTGTCATCTAGGAGACGAGAGCGAGTTCGTCCTGCCGGTGCTGGACGAGTTCGTCGACACAACCAAGAGCGCCAGCTGCACATCAAAGGATTCACTGGATCGGTTGTATGAAGTGCTGCAAAAGTACTGCTCCGAGTACCCCCGCGTTCCGAGAGGCGTGGACCGGGCTAACTCAATGAGGTCCTCGGCGATCTTCCAGTTCGGCGAAGTCGGCTCGGCGCTCACAGAGGGCTGTGAGGTCTCCGGCAGCTACCCATACTCACGATTCATGCTTGGCAAGACCCAGATGGGGATGCTGACACCGGACCGAGGCATGATATCCCTTACGTTAGATGGAGCGGAAAGGATCGCCGCATCGGGTAGGTTCCTGGTGAACATGAAGGACTTCGAGATGACTGGCAACCTATTCGCCGTCGGCGTTGAAAGCGCAGACCCGGACATACGCATCGGGGACGAGGCGATCGTGATGCGCAAGGGCAAAGTGGAAGCGGTGGGGGTGGCCATGATGTCAGGTGAGGAGATGGCGGACAGTGCAAAGGGTGAGGCCGTCCGGATAAGGCATAAGAGGAAATCAGCATAGGTTCACTTTCGGCCTCTATTTTAACTATCCATTGTACTTTCCAGTGGATACTACTTTCGCTCACCTCTGGCGCTCCGGTATTTAAGTGTCGGATGCCTACTATGATTCAAGAAGGCATGCGCGGAAAAGCGCATGGGGTCCGAAGCTCTATAACCAAACCAGGGGAGGATGCATCGGCCCATCCCTAACTATGAACAACCATCCCAAGGCGGGAGTTCTGCCCCGTTCTCCCGCCTTACCCATCATTCTACAAAATTATTGACGGTTACTGAGAATAAATTGACATTTCGAGTTTTGATCAATGCCACAAGTCCTATCAGGCATCGTCTCTCAGATATTCCGGGGACGAAGGAGTGAAAATTGCCTGGACTAACTGGTGTCTTCAGCCATTTCCTGCGGATTAAAGACAATCTCGGAGGCCATGATTTGCTTAATCGACATTGCCAATTCCTCCATTTTATAGGGTTTGGGCAATACTCCTGCGAATCCATACTTCGTATATTCAGCCATTACCGGGTCGTTCGAATAACCTGACGAGACAATAGCTCGAGCAGAAGGATCCAAGGCAAGCAATCCTACGATTGCCTCCTTGCCTCCCATACCCCTTATATTGGTCAGGTCCATTAAAACGATGTCATATCTCCGACCTGCATCCATAGCTAGTTTGTATTCCCGGATCGCTTCTTCCCCGTCTCGTGCGACTCCCACATCATATCCCAGTGCCTGAAGCAGTTCGTTGATCACATCTAGGATATACTCCTCATCGTCCATGACCAGGACGTGGCCTTTACCTTGGGGTATTACTGCCTCTTCAACAACACCTTCAGATGGTTGTTCGTCCGTTGCTGGAAGGCAGATCTTGAACGTCGTTCCTTTGCCCTCCTTTGATTCAACATCTATGCTGCCATTATGCCTGGTCACGGTGGCGTAGACCACCGATAGCCCTAGACCGTAACCTTTCACTTTTGTAGTAAAATATGGTTCAAAAATCTTTGTAAGGACATGCTCAGGAATTCCCATTCCCTCGTCCTTGATGATTATTTCGAGGTATCGGCCCGGTTCCAAGGTTGGGTGATTATTGAAGTCGACGATTATGTTGGCCACTGAAACCTCCACCGTTCCTCCTTGCGGCATGGCATCCTTCGCGTTCAGGAAAAGGTTTGTGAATACCCTACCCATCTGGCCGGGGTCTACGTAAGCCGGCCACAGTCCTGGGGGTATTGCAAGACTACAACGCACATTGCTGTTGAAGAAAGGATGATTAGATGCGACCTTTAGCAGATCTGAAATCGAAACTGGTTTCCTTATAGGGGATCCACCCTTGGCCAGCGAGAGCAGTTCCTGCGCAATTTCCTTAGCCTGCAATATGGCCATTTCCGCTTCCTGCAGTCCCTTGTAGGTCTCAGCCCCTCGATCAGTCCGCTGCTTGGTGAGTGAAACGTAACCGAGGACGCCGGTCAACAGGTTATTGAAGTCGTGAGCGATGCCGCCAGCAAGCGTGCCTGTTGCTTCGAGCTTCTCGATCCGTTCTCGATCAGCCTCTGCGTGGCGCCGTTCCGTGACATCCCATCCCATCACGCAGACCGCGTCCTTGCCCCCATATCTGATAGGGCTGGCCGAGATCTCCAGATTCATAACCTTTCCATCGAACCGGGAGGCAGACGTCTCCACTACCAGTCGATGTCCTCCGCGAACGGTATCCATCACTTTCTTAACGATGGTACCATCGATGGATGGGATAGCGCTCATTTTTAGTCCCAATACCTCATCATCTGCGTATCCAAAGAAGTGACAGAACGACTGATTTGCCTGGAGGATAGAACTATCTGTCAGATCTACCACGAAGATAGATCCCAGGAATTGGTCGAATATCGCCCGATAACGCTCCTCGCTCTCCCTGAGCGCGTCCTGGGCGATTTTGCTGACACTGATGTCGCGAAGGATGACCACCCTGCCCATATGCTGGTTGCCATCCATCATTTCGTCGACCTGACAATCAAAGTATTTAATGCCTGTAGTGGTCTGCAATACCACTATCCGGTTTTCTGCACTAACTCCATCCATCACATCGAGAATAGCCTGATGTTCTTTGAATAATGTCGAGGCATCCTGCCCGATCGATCGAGGGGAAAGGCCGATTAGAGTAGTGGCCTTAGGGTTGAGGTCCACCAATTTCCCGTTCTGGTCTAGGACCAGTATTGGATCGGACGAAATATCCATTATCACTCCTCTGGCCACGGGCATAAGGCTGAGCATCTGGTAACGGAACAGGGCGAATGCCAATGAGAAACTGGTGAATACGAAGAGGATCGGAGTGACATCGAACCCACCGGATGCCCCAGTGATGACGAGGGCATTGCCAATGAAGGGTATTGTGAAACCTATGAGGACAATGATATCCCGCCACCTATAGATGCCGGGATTATGAAAAGTATGCCAGACAAGCAATGCAAGTGTTGTTAGTATTATAATGTAAGAATAGGCGGTATGGGCAAGAAAAGCCGGTCCGTATTCGAGTGCAAGCGAGGAAAAACCAGCTGTTTCTATTTGTTGGTACCCAGTGATGAACCAGGATGTAAGCCCGTTGGTGGCGTTAATCAGGATCATCATGAATGGGATCACGAATAGACCCACGACCCTCCATCCAGTAAGGACCTTCTGCAGTCCGAACAGATAGATGATTGTAATTAGGGTGATAATTGGGACCAAGGCCACGATCCCTAACACAATTTGAAACGCAATCAGTTTTATTGAAGGGTCATCGGTCAGTCCATCCATGGCAAAGAAAAGGCACCAGGCTGCGACCAGATAGACCATGAATTCGAACGGAAGCTGCGCTGGGACCGCTTTGTGACTACGTGAGTACACGCCTAGGGCGACCATGATCAACCCTGAAATCACCAACGTCAGAAGTACAATACTAATCATGATAGATCATATGCCAATTTTCATTTGTTGGATAGTTATGAAATCTTTCAGCTAAGAAGATTACAATATGATTATTGATTCTTGATAGTGATTTAGCTTTGAAAGGGTTGCTCAAATACGATGTTTCCAAATAATCGGAGGCGGGTCTTCGAAGTGAATGCCAGTTCATGTATCTATGATAAATATGTTATATTGATTGGAAATTACTGCTGAAGGCAACCATGCAATACCAGATCAAGATCACAAAGCCCGAGGAGAAATTGAAACAGGCAAAATTGATAGCCGCCGAGCATGGTGTCACATTCACCGGAGACGGGACAAAGGGCAAGTTCTCCGGAAGGCTCATGGGTGGTAGGTTGATCGGAACCTACCAGGTCGACAAGGGGATATTGACGGTCACGATCTCGGAAAAGCCCCTGCTCACGACCTGGGGCATGGTTGAAAGCCAGTTAGTGGAATTCTTGAGATCCTGAACTGAATGATCTTTACTACATGCTCTCCTTGCGACTTGTGGTCTGAAGGCCAGCGATGCCCACTATTATCAGCAGCACAAAGCCCAGGCGAATAATGTCCGAGGATTCGTTGAACAGGATAATGCCGGCGATCAGTGCGCCTATGGCACCTATCCCCACCCATATGGAGTAGGCGGTGCCGACCGGTATTTTGGACTTCAGGGCCAGTGCCAGAAAGTACATGCTAAAGAACAGGAAGATAAACGTAGCCGCCGCCCAGAGGATATCGGTGAAACCCTGGGAGTATTTCATGGAAACCACCCAAATCGGCTCTAACAACCCGGCCAATATCAGATATGTCCATCCATTGCTGGCTTTGGAGACATTCGCTTTCTTACTGATAGGGTCGTCTGTCATCTCACACCCCCGCGGTGATCTCCACCCCGACAATGCCCACGATAAGGAGCATTATGAAGAAGATCCTGATCCAGGCCGCCCGTTCCTTGAATAGGACCATCCCGGCCACCAGGGCTCCCACCGCACCTATTCCTGTCCAAACTGCATAAGCCGTGCCTACCGGGATATCCATGTCTATGGCCAATGCCAACAGATACATGCTGGTGAAAATGAAGAAGACCGTCGCAATGGTCCATTTCACCTGTTTGAACCCCGAGGACTTCTTCATGCCGATGACCCAGCAAGGCTCCATGAGCCCAGCCGCCACGAGATAGACCCAGGCCATGGACAGCATATCCCGCGTAACATGGTTATTGAATATGCTGTTATTGGTCTGGCGGGGTCGCTCAGAACCCTACGGCTTTTCATTCAGCACTTATCCATCCGACGTCCTCTGTTTGAACCCCTTTTCTCTTAAACTTATATATTTTGGAGGCATTCAACGAAGAGTTCTCAAAGGTTGAACAGGAATAGTTCCGATGATGAAATTTGATGGCAAGGTGCTGATAATTGGATATGGCTCTGTAGCGAGATGCACCCTCCCCATCCTTCTAAAGCATATTGAGATGCCATATGGCAACATTACCATAATCGACTTCGAGAACAAAGTCTCTGCCCTAAGCGAATGGACCAGCCAGGGAATCGGATACCGGCAGGTGAGAATAACTCCTGAGAACATCGATTCCGTCCTCTCAGAGCACCTATCGCCAGGCGGACTCCTCATTGATCTGTCATGGAACCTGGACACCTGCACTCTCATAAAATGGTGCCACGAGCACGAAGTGTTGTTCGTGAACACGTCGCTGGAGGTCTGGGACTCGGTCAGTGACATAGAATCCAAGGGGCCGGTCGAGAAGTCGCTCTACAGCAGGCAGATACGGCTGAGAGAGATGATCAGGGGCTGGGATGATGGGGCGACATCGGTCATAGACCACGGTGCCAATCCCGGTCTGATATCCCACTTCGTGAAACAGGCACTCATCGACATATCCGAGAGGTTGATCGCCGACAAGAAGGTGACCGGCAAGGAGGCCGAACACCTCAGAACCCTGGTGGGGGAGCGTAATTTCGCCGACCTTTCCATGTCCCTGAACATAAAGGTCATCCACTGCTCAGAGAGGGACACCCAGATCACGAACAATCCTAAGAAGATCGACGAGTTCGTCGGGACTTGGAGCATAGAGGGACTGAGGGAGGAGGGAACCGCTCCGGCGGAGATCGGCTGGGGAACGCACGAGAACACTTTGCCACCGATGGCCTTTGTGCCGTCGACCGGGCCGAGGAACCAGATCATGCTGGCCCAGATGGGGATGAACACCTGGGTGAGGTCCTGGGTCCCAGACTATGAGATAGTCGGGATGGTTATAAGGCATGGAGAGGCGTTCGGATTATCGGACAAGTTCACTGTGTGGAAGAACGGTGAGGCCATCTACCGTCCAACGGTATGCTATTCTTACATGCCTTGCAATGAGACGATAGTCTCCCTGCATGAACTAAGGTGCAGGAACTACGAGATGCAGCCAAAGCTCAGGATCCTCACGGAGAACGAGATAGTCTCTGGTGCGGACATACTCGGCGCCCTGCTGATGGGCCACGAGTACGGCGCCTGGTGGTGTGGGAGCCTTCTCACCATCGAAGAGGCCAGGAAGCTCGCTCCGGGACAGAACGCGACCACTGTACAGGTGGCATTAGGGGTTGTGTCCGCGGTCATGTGGATGATCGAACATCCCCGCGAGGGTCTATGCACCCCCGAGGACCTGCCTCACGACTACGTTCTAAAGATCGCCATGCCCTACCTGGGGAAGTTCCTCTCGGTGCAGTCGGATTGGACTCCGCTTAAGAACAGGAAGGTCTATTTCAAGGAAAACCTCGCTAACCATCCGGACGAGGATATGTGGCAATTCAGGAATTTCACATTTTTTCCTTGAATCGGCAGCTGGTGTTTCAAGGCTTTATCTCGTTTCGTTTTAAATGCATGGGAAATCTCACAGAAATACTCAGGTAGAAAGATTTGGAAATGTCAACGCCGTTGATTGACGATAAAAAGGAATGCTGGGTATGAGTAAGAGTGCAGGTGTCGGGATTCGAACCCGAGTGTTTAGCTAGCCTCGTCCCCATTTCTGGGGATTGGAAGGCTAAAATCCTAACCGCTAGATTACACCTGCGAGTTGGGCGACCTAATGGTTCATTGATATAAAAAACTTCTATCGTTGCGGGATTGGCCAGCCTTTCAGTCATCTCGATGGAGATCAAAACCGTTCGTGATTACGCCGGACGAGCGGTCGGCTTCCGGTTCTTCTGCAACCAGACCAACAGGATCGTGATCAGGCCGGCTGCCATCAGCCACTGGAACTCCACCGCCATAAGGTTGGGTGCGGCCATCATCATGACGACGAAGATCAATATGACCGCGACTATCAGTGTCAATGGTCCGATTCTGGTGATCCCGTCGTCGTTCCTTGTGGTTCCAGTCTTAGCCCATCTCATTGCTTTGGATCCTGACCATATGGCAAGAGACCCGATTGTTACGAATAACAGAAGCTTCCCGACTACCGATCCGTTCATCTCAACGGTTATTCCAGCTAACGCTGCCATCATTCCAAAGATAAAGCTGATTGCTCCGACCATCAGCGTGAACCAACCAATGAGCTCGATGTCGACTGGGTCCTCGATGACCGAGCTCAACAAGGATTTCACCATAATCTGTATCAATTATTGTTGTTAGTCCTTAATGAAACAATGCATCCGTTAAAATTATGGTAAGAAATTTTTGGGGTGGGGACGTAGGTCCCATCCTCCGTCGTCCTCCGAGTCATTATCGGAACAGGTATTGTTGTCAGATCAACGCCCTAATTATCTTCCATAAGACGTAGGTCGTTGATGAGGCACCAAAGCTGTTTGAGGTCGATCCCTTTAGCATCCATGCCTTCTGCGATGTGCGTCAGGTCATTTATGGAATGGGTTTTCATCCATTCCAGCACTTCCAGGTCGATATCATATTTTGCCGATATCTCCTCTAGCCCCATTGCATCCCATCCTAGAGTTTTCGTCCGACTTGCGTCAGACATATGGTATATTGGATATTGTGTATTTAATGTTTTTTATTTCTCCACATTATTCTATACCAGTCAAGTTCATTGAATTATCACATTGAGATCGAACATGTATTTTCATCGAATGTTCATCGTCCGACAGATTACCAAATTCAGCGGACATTATATTTTCATGAGAATCTAGGAAAAGGTTTTAGTGCAATCACGCCGATTATCGGCCCAACGGTGATGGGATGGGACTCCTGACCCCAGGTAAAGAGACCGATATCCGGGCGGTCCGAAAGGCGCAGAAATCGATGGATGCGGCCGAGCGTTATATTCTCGCAAGAAACCTAGACGTGGCTATCTCCGAGCTAACAAAGGCAAGGGACTCTCTGCTCGGAGCGATCGTAGAACCAGGCCAGCAATCGATTCTAGTGGAAGCGCTGGTCAGGCTGTCAAAGGACTATCTTGATTGCGGGATGTCCCTGGATGCTGCAAACGCCGCCGATCTGGCGATTAGAAACTCACCCAATGATCTGTCTGCGCTATTGGCTTCCGCGCATGCCTTGGAAAAGAAGGGAGACATCCTTCAGGCGATCTCAGTATTGGACAAGGCAACCCAGCAGCCTAGTTCGGACAAGAGTACCTGGCTTTTCAAGGCCGACCTGTATGACCAGGCGGGGAGGCAGGATATGGTAATGTTCTGCTTGAAGAAGGCGATCGAGCTCGACCCGTCAGACATCTCTATTCTCGACCGAATGATACAAAGAACCGAGGATAAGGTGCCATTGCTTCGGAAGAAGGCAGACCTGCTGGTCTCTCAGGGTCGCTACGAGGAAGCTTTGCTCGCCATCGACCAGGCAGTCACCCTCATGCCCCGTACGGTCGAGCTGATGCTGAGGAAGGGGGAGGTCCTTAACCTGCTGAAAAGGACCGACCAGGGTATGCTCATATTCGATGATGTCCTGGCCCGCGATTCATCCAACGCTCTCGCCCATCTCTATAAGGCTCGCGGATTCAAGGACAAAGGCGATAACGCCGCAGCGCTGGCCCAATACAAGGAATCCCTTCGCAGTGACGGACAGAACAAGTTCACCTGGACAGAGGTCGCCGCGCTACTGTTCGACCTGGGAAGGCTACAGGAATCCTCGATCGCATACGATCGGGCGCTTAGCATAGATCCCGAGCTGATAACTGCGATCAATGGCAAGCTGCAAGTCGCCAAGAAGAACGGGGCCGATGATGATATCGCCCTATTTTCCGGAAAGCTCCTCGACCGCAAGGTGGAGGAACGTTCGGTTTTCATGGAACGGATCGATGCATTGTTCCGACTGGGCAAGTTCGACGAAGCCTCAGATGCGGTCCAGGCCGCCCTTGGCAAGTTCCTGCAGGACGACGAGTTACTGGCCCGAAAGCGCAAGATCCTGCTCCAGACCGGCAACATGGAAGGGGTCATCACGCTGGCCGAGGCTAAACTGGCCAAGGATAAGGAGGACTTCCAGGCGCTTATGGACCTGGGATCCGCTTACATGAAGTCGACCCGATACCGGGACGCGTTGAAACCCCTAGAGAAAGCGGCGAAGGTGCAGCCATCCAATGAAGCCCCGCTCATCTGCATCAAGGAGTCTTACAAACACATCGGCAAGGACAAGGACGTGCTGGGCTCATGTGATCGCATCCTGAAGGTCAACCCGGTCAACGAAGGGGCGCTGTTCGATAAGGCGGTCGCCCTGGACCGGATGAACCGGAAGGACGATGCTGTCGAGCTGTACGAACAGGTCATGGCATTGGACCCTGACGATAAGGACAACCTCAAGGACCTGTCGCTTGCATTGTATTCAATGGGCCGTTTCGAGGAATCACTGGCCCGCTCCACCCTTGGAACTCAGATGTACCCGAATCAGGTGGCCTTCTGGAGGGTTCAGGGGGACAGCAACTTCGCCCTAAAACGGTATGCCGATGCCGTCACATCGTTCACGAATGCGGTCAAGCTGTCGCCAGGCGAAAAACGGCTCATCTACTCCCGCGGATTGGCTCTGGAGAATGCCAAAAGGTTCGAGGAAGCGGTCACCTCCTACGATGAGGCATTGGCGATCGACCCCAAGGACAAAGGCGTGTGGCTAAGCAAGGGCGTGGCCCTGGAATGGCTCCACCGCTTCCCACAGGCGCTCGATTGTTATGAGGAGGCGTTGCGGCTTGACGCCAGCAACAAGTTCGTCCATATTCGCATGGGTCAGGTGCTGGCGAAGATGGACGATCATGAGTCCGCGATCATTTCCTTCGACAAGGCCTTGGAGCTGGCACCAAAGGACGTCGGGCTGCTCGAGATGAAGAAGGTATCGCTGAAGCACACCGACCGCCTCGAGGAATTGGTCAAGGTCTGCAACCGGATAATCAAACTTGATGGAAAGAACCGCAATGCCTATGTCGACCTGGGAGTGGCGTCGCACCGGCTGTCCCGTTTCGACGACGCCATCGAATCATTCGACGCGGCACTGGGCATAGAGCCTGGCAACGTGGCCATTCTCAATTACAAGAAGACCTCGGTTGTGGCCAAGGGTGTGGCCGATGAGATCATCGATGTTTGCAATTCGATACTCAAGGTAGCGCCGAGCGATAAACCAGCAATGATGGACAAAGCCTTCGCTCTTGAGCGATTGGGGAGTCTGGCCGAGGCCAACGACACCTATTCCATGGCGTTGGCCGTGGATGACATGGACAAGGAGCTGCACAACCGCAAGGGTCTGGTCCTTATCGGATTGGGCCGCTACGCCGATGCGGTCGTCGAATTCGATCGGACGTTCGCCTTGGACAATTCTGACCTTATGCCCCTTAACAACAAGGGTCGGGCCTACTTGCTGATGCGGGACTACGAAAGGGCTCTGCAGGTCTTCGACCAATGCGTGTCTGCGCAGCCGGGCAACTCGCGCTTCCAGAGCGACCGGGGCCGCGCCTTGGCCTCCCTCGGCAATCTGGCCGAGGCAGTGGACGCTTTCGATGCCGCATTGGCGGTGGACAAGGGCGACCCCCAGGTCTGGAAATACAAGGGCAACGTCATGTTCAAGCTGGGCCAGTTCCAGGATTGCGTAGTCTGTCTGAACCGGGCGCTGGAGCTGGGCGCAGAAGAGCAAGGCATCTACAAGGCGAAGGGTCGTGCATTGGAGGAGCTGAAGCGCTACAATGACGCCTTGGACTCGTTCCTTAGGGCGGTTGCACTAGACCCCTCCGATGCCAGCGCATGGGAGCGCATCGCAGTGATCCAGATGCAGTTGGATGACCCGACGAACGCCTATGAGGCAATAAAGAAGGCGTTGGCCTGTGACCCCAAGAACAGGCGCATGCTGATGGAGAAAGGGGACATCAGCCAGAGACTGCTACGCCCGGAAGAGGCGATCAAGAGCTACGATGGGGCGATCGCACTGGACCAGTCGGACCCGTTCGCCTATTTCGGACGAGGTGTATCATTCCTGAAGCTTCGCCGGTACGCCGAAGCGCAGGACTCTCTAAGGTCGGCGCTGGAGCTCAATCCGAACTTCGATCAGGCCCGGGAGTCGTTGAAGGCGGCGGAGCAGAAGCTGCATGAGATCGAGGTCCTCAATCAGGCGACGAGCGTACTGGAATGTGAATACCGGCAGAACCGCTGTATGTCCAAGGAGGAGATGTTCAAGGAGTGCGGCATCCCATATAACAGCCTGGACGAGGTCTCAACGTTCCTGGACCAGCGGGAACTGGTCAACGTGGAACTTCTGAACGACGCTGACCTGGACCAATACGAGGAAGATTCACGCTACGTGCTTATGGCGGCTGCCCGCAATCCCCGAGTTAAGGAGAGTGGTCTCGGGCTTTCGGACGTCATGATGGCCCTACCGGGCAAGGACATCGTCCGTTCCAAGAAGGTGCTCAGCTATGTGGAAAAGGTCAACAAGATGGACATGTCCCACACCATTATGGACGCCAGGACCGAGAAGCTCCTGCGGACGGCCATGAACCTGCCGGACGAGAAAAGGAACGTGATGGGGATCATCGAGACGTTGGGTGTGGGCATATACACCGCCCGTCGCCTCATGTCGGTCATCAAGACGCTGAGGACCAACGAGCCCAAGCAGGCACCGGTCAAAGAGGAAGAGGCGCCCAAGCTGAAGCACAGGCCAGTCAATCCGAAAGAATGGGTGGAATCGGAGGAGCCGGTCGCGTTACCGGAGCAGAGACCCAGGAGGACCCGGCCGGAGCCGAAGCAGGCCCCCGTTATCGAATATCAAGTGGAATCCGGCGTCCCGGTGATGGAAAAGAAGTCCTCCCGTGAACCGATCATGTTCGGGGACGAGCAGAAGGACCTCTATCAGACGTTCTACAATCCAGAGAAACGCCCAGCAAAGGTGGAGGCCGCCGACGTCCAAGGAAGGAGGTGCCTGTTCCACGGCGAGGCCGCGGTGACTGCGTGTTCCAAGTGCTCATCGCTCCTTTGCGAGGAGTGTGTCCGAGGGGGCCGTGCCCACGCTGCCACGCGCCGATCGAGGGGGCGGTCAAGGTGAAGAAGGCTGGCGCACCGAAGAAGGACCCAAGGGCCATACTGGAGGAGAGTCAGGGTGAGGAATCTGAAGCGGTCCCGGAATCCGAGGATGACCGGCAGTCCAAGGACTGGTCCAGGCTATAGGATGCTTAGAGCGATCCAGACCGTTCAATAATCGAGCAGGTCCGATTTCATGAACTCTCGCAGCATGACCGTGGCATAGCAGCCCTTACCCAAGGTGAACGCCATGTCCACGGTATCCTCCGCGCACTCCAGTTTGAGGTCCCTGAATGGCGAGAGCAGCTCCCGGCGGGATCCTCTGGAGTTGCATTCGGCGATCTGCGGCACGATGAAGTCCTTGAGCTCTACCCCTTCCGTGGTGACGACGTCGCGCTCGATTTCACCCATCTCTCCTTCGGCGAACTTCGACTCCGAGCCGAACAAGACTCCGGAGACGTACGCCTTGCGCTCACGCACGCTCTTCTCCACCAGGTCCAGATTGAACTTGGTCACCGGCACTGGCTTGTCATGATCCGCATAGCCGCTCCGGTCGGCCGGAAGGACCACATCGCCCACGATAGGGCGGTCCAGCGGGATGCCCCGCCTGATCCGCTCGCTTAGTATGAGGTTGAACAGATATGACTGGTAGGCATGGACGAACATCATCTGCAGGTTCGGCGGCAGCGTCCTGATCGCGCCGGACCAGTCGCCCGGGTTCCGGAGCACCCAGCCGATGAGCATGCGCTCGAAAGTCAGCGTACGGGGGAACTCTTGCATCGCCATCTCGAAATCCATTGTATCTTGGAGACGCTGGCGAGGGAGACGCGAACACTCGTCCTCCTCATCGTTCGGGTTGCCGATGTAGATCATGACCGCCTTCTCGAAATCACCGTGGACGATGTGCTTGCCGACAAGATGCGTGACTGGCCTGATCGCACCGAAGCGCTGTACTCCAAAGAAGTTGGGGAATCCACCAAGGGCCTCGAGTTCGATTCTCGTCTGATCGACGGCGTTCGCCATCTCCTCTCCCCTGAGCGCCGTGTCGCGCAATTTGATCTTGAATGTGTTGCCGATCAGGTCACCGATGGTGATATGCTTCTTCGAGGCGTAGACATCCTCGATGACCACTTGGTGCATGCTCAACGCGCGCACCGCCTCGACCGGGGCTTCTATGGAGAACAGCTGAGATGTGACCGCCCGTTTGTCCTTCGTGCCGGCGAACGTGATCCTGTTGCGGGTGATTCCCAGGTTCCTAGATATCATCCTCACCAGACGGTTCGTTTCCCAGTTGGTGGAGGTGATCTTGGCGATGGAATACTTTCCGTTCTCAGTCCGCTCCGGAAGAATGGAAACCTCATCAACGATGAAGTCGTCATAATTGACCTTGAGGCGTCCGCCCGTCCCTCTAGACGAGGTATAAAAGACCTCGATACCGATCTCCCGCTCACGGTTTGTGTTCTCGGAATAGACCATGACTACTTCAGGTCCTTCTCGAGTTTCTCTCGAGCTTCCTTGAACTCGTTGGATAATGCCTTGGCGGCTCTCTTCAGGGCCGTTTGGGGCTTGCCGCTCTTGACCTTGACGTAAAGCGTCGGTATCTCCAGGTCCGGGTGTCCAGCGGTATATTTCACCTCTGAGACCTGATCGTCCTCGAGAAGCTCCTTGACCAGAGGAGAGATCAGGGTCATATCGGCCTCCTTGATCTGGATAAGGATAGAATCCTTGTCCTTCTCTACCTGTATGATCTCCATGACTGCCACCTATATTGGAGGTGTGTATAAAACTTTCTCATTCAAGTGCTCAGTGTCCAGGCGGCGCCCTAGTGAGAATCTTTCCGTGCTTCGGGAGGTCGATGCTCAACGGTCGTCCGCCACCTGAAGCTCAACCACGAAACTGGCCCCAAGTTCTGGCTTCGTTGGCACCCTGTCCTCCACATGAACCTTTCCGTGGTATTTTTCGACCAAGGCCGACACTATCGAAAGACCGATGCCGGTGCTCTTCGCCACCTTATTCGTCGGTTCAGAGAATCCTCTTTCGAACACCAGTCCCTTCTTTTCATCAGGTATGCCTGGCCCCTCGTCCTCTACGCTAATACGGACCATGTTCCCGGCTTCGACCACAACTCTAACGACCACCGGCTTGGGCAAGGAATGCTTTATCGCGTTCGATATAAGGTTCGTAAATAGGTGATACAGGGCGTTGTCTGCCCTGACCAAGATATCCTCTTCATTAGGTGCTAGGAGATGGACCGCAGCCCCTTCATAACGGCTAACCGAGACCTCTATCGCGTTCCCGATCTCGGTAAGTAATGGAATCGTGGCCAAATCATCTGCTTTGGTGTTATTCACATGCATGAGCAATTTGACATCCTGCACAAATTCGTTCAGGGCAGCATCTCTTGAAGATATGCGGTCTAGGTAATCGCGTCTCTTGATTTCACCACACTCTGTTCGCCTAAGCAGATCGAGGTACGCCTTCATGGGGACCAGGTAGTTGGTGATGTCGTGCAGGAGAATGTCATTGTAAAGGGAGAGCTGCTCCTTGGATTTACGCAGACTCTCGGCCAGACCGATGTTCTCATAGGCATATCCTAGCATGGAGATTACTCCGACCATCGCGTCCTTCTCGTTTTGTGATAGCGCGATCTGCCTCTCAGAACCGATGCATATGTAGCCCAACGCTCCTTCCTTTCCTCTAAGTGGAAGCAACGCCATGCTCTTCAATCCGCTGGCAAATTGTTCCCATTCTTCCGTTACCTCGTCCTCCGGGTAGTAGATGGGTTCATAGAATTCGTCAACCCTACCAGCGGTCCAATCCGTGATATCTTCATGCATCAACTTACTTCCAACGCTGACAATGAGGGATTGGTCTGCTTTGGACGCCGTATTCATGGCGAATCCTTCCTCATGCCCATACATCTTAAGGATCAGATCCAAGGCGCTGGTCATCATCAAACGCGAATCATTCACGGTGGATGTAAGATACGAGATGCCATGCTCAATCTCGAGCATCTTGCTTGTCAGTCTGTATAGGGCCTCTAATTGGAACCTGGAGGTTATGTCATGCCCAATTGCCAATACTCCTGAAACTTTTCCGTCTTCTTCCTTTACGGCACTCAGGTACCACGAGACGAACATCTTCAGACCATCATTTGTCCAAGCGGCTGATTCCAAACCGCGGTGACCTTCTCCCTCTGATGAAGAGGCAATATCCCTTATGGCGTCGACCACCTTTGAATCCATGATCCGCAGGTCTCGAATATCCTTTCCAACGACCATATGGTCAGGGTACTTCAAACGCTCCTTGAATCCTCGATTCGCAAGGGTAACAATAAGATCTTTGTTCAGGACCAAAACTATGCTACTACTTTCACTTACCAGGTTTAGATATTTTTCGCGTTCCGCTGAATACTTGCCCTCCAGGGCTTTCATCCCAGTCATGTCCCGCACGAACGCCATGACCAATTCTCCACCGTCGGTCGATCGGAGCGCTGATGTTACGATGTCGCAAGCTACCCTATTCCGCGATTTGGTCAGTATGTCGAGCAGATAGCGGTGCTGCACATCCTCATCCATTGCTGAAAGCCTCAACTGGCTTTTTACGAGGTTATGCGAGTCCCGTTGCAGAAGCGTCAGTATGTTCCTGCCTACTATCTCCTCAGAAGTGAAACCCAGGAGATTGGTGATGGCTTTGTTCGAATATATGATGGTTCCAGACCTATCAAAAACCACAATCGCTTCTTGTGAATTACCTACCACTGTCTTGAAATCGATATTCAGCATGGGTCGTGGAATCCCTTTCCCGGGCGACCCTACTGAAGGGCATCGCCGCAGGAACGGTCAAACATCGTTTAGATACCTATCAGTATCGTTGAAATTCACGTTTTCCACTACTATGGAATCCTTACTTAGTGGATGCCTCGCCAGTCCTGATCTTGATCGATTTCTCCACGTTACTGACAAATATCTTACCATCACCGATGTCACCGGTGCGGGCGGATGCGACGATCGCCTCGACGATCTTGTCAACGTCCGAGTCGCTGGCTACTATCTCTATCTTGGTCTTGGGGAGGAGGTCCACCCGATAAGTTCCAGCCCTATGGGTGAATTCCAGTCCCTTTTGCTCCCCTCTCCCGTGGACGTCGTATACGGTCATTCCGACGACACCAATATCTTCCAGCGCCTTCTTGACCGGATTGAGTTTCTCCGTCCGTATTACTGCTTCGATACGCTTCATAAGCACTCCCTCACGAGTATGCCGTTTCCCCATGTTGGATGATGTCAGCGCCGACGCGCTCCTCTTCCTTTGTCATCCTTATCGAGGTGAACCGGCCTAGCACCTTGAGCATCACAAAAGTAACGCCAAATGCGAATATCCAAACGACTCCCACCGCTATCAATTGTGCGGTAAGAAGGGTGGTCCCGCCTCCATAAAACAAGCCGTTGTTGACCACAGCGGAGTTAATCGTTCCGTTGGCGAAAAGACCGACCGAGATCATTCCCATGGTGCCAGCGATGCCGTGGACTCCCCAAACGTCGAGAGCGTCATCGAAGCGGAACCTCTTTCTGAGCAATATTCCACAATAACAGACTATCCCTGCCGCCAGGCCTATGACTATGGCAGCCCTGGTATCAACATATCCGGCTGCTGGTGTCACCGCGGCTAGTCCAGCCACCCCACCGGTTATAAGGCCAAGCACCGAGGGCCTGCCTAGGTGCAACCAGCTTACTATCCCCCAGGTGATCGCAGCCATGGCGCCGGCAATTTGCGTGTTTGCGAACGCCTGCGCCGCCAATGATCCGGAGCCTAACGCGCTTCCTCCGTTGAACCCGAACCAGCCCATCCACAGCAATCCGCCCCCCAGAACAACCATGGGGATGTTGTGCGGATGGTCACCATTACCGTTCAGTACAGAAAGCCGCTTGCCCAGAATTATGCTCGCTGCCAGGACAGATACTCCCGCAGTGATGTGCACCACCGCTCCGCCTGCAAAGTCCAATGCCCCCAGTTTCGCCAACCAGCCCCCGCCCCAGATCCAATGTGCCACCGGCAGATACACGACACAGGTCCAGATACCTAGGAAGACGATCATTGCCTTCAACTTCATCCTTTCAGCTATTCCGCCGATAATCAGCGCGACGGTGATTATAGCGAACATGAGCTGGTACATGGCGAAGAGAATGGCCGGTATCGTACGGGCATAGTCAACGTCGGGGAGCCCCCCCACTCTATCCAGAAGTATGAAGTCGAAGTTGCCGATCAAATCGCTCTTGTAGCCTCCAAAAGCTAGCGAGTAGCCGAAAAAGACCCAGATCAGGGTGACCATTCCGATGATAATGACACTTTGGCCCAGCATGGAGAGGAATGATTCCTTCCTCAGCATGCCTCCATAGAAGAATGCCACCGCCGGGGTCATAACGAACACCAATGCTGTGGAGATCAGGAGCCAGGCAGTGTCTCCACCGTTAAGCATGTCTGCCGTTCCGTCGGTCGCGGAGACCGACATGGAAAACAAAGGGATCATCATTCCTAACGCCAACATCAAGCCGATTTTTATTGTTCTGGCATTGCCCATTTGACCACCCAAGGATACTATTTAGAGCCGATTTCGGACAATTCGTCGGAGACTCACTATTTTTTAATTGTTTATTTGTCTCGCAAACTTATCCACGGTTATCGAAATTGACAATAAAAGCTTTGCTAGCAAGACATTTGTGCAATGATTATTGGAATTGTAGATAAATGTACAATAGGAATCGTTTATTTATTAAAATATTTACGATATCGAATTTATAATCAATGATCTGGGGGCTTGCGATATGTCATATCGGCGGTACACAGATCTGAAATATCCAGATTTCAAATGGAATATTTGTGTCGTAAAGGAATGAATATCGAATATCATCCTGACTTGTTGATGTCTCTGGCTAATTAAATGATAAAAGGAAAGGACCACAATTGAACATATTCATCTCAACACGCCAAGAGAGCTCCACTGACCTGAGAAGGGAGTAAAATCGACTTAGAATCCGAACGTAATCAATGTGACCAGGTTTTACCTTTGACCCAGTATCGGAGGGGGTGGTTGTTTGGTCGCCTACAACGAGTACGAGGGCGGTCCGATCAGAACCCCGGAAGTCTCTGACCCAAATGAGAGGGCCAAGAAGATGGCGGTATAGGCCGTCCCCATGGGCACCGTCTTCATCATTGTCTATTTGTCCTACTATGCTTTCGTTTAGGCTAATGATAAGCCCTTCTTCCAGTCACTATGCATATCACGATGGTCTTCAATGGTGATAATCGACAATGGTTTGTTCTTATTCCACCAGTCACGCTTTGGAAGGAACTGGGAAATAAATTGTTACCAATGAGAAAGGAATTGATTCTCCTAACTGCCTTTGGGATGGGATGAGGGGAAGAGAACCTTTCTGCCTAGGAGTAAGATATTTTCGATATAAGACTCATTATTACTGGACAGAACTTGGTTCGTTTCAACATGCCGATTTGATCTTCAAAACGAATGCTGGAAGACCAACAGAACCGGAGACCGGATCAAAGACCGACATCATTTCAACTTCTAAGTGGATTGAGACCGATGGAATATGAAAGTGGATAAGGTTGATCTAGCGGGAGGCCCTATAACCGTACATCATAAGGTTCCAATGGTTAACGATCCTAAGATCAAGACCTGCGTAGGGTGCGGATACTTTTTCACCAACGAGCTCGGTTTCTGCCCCAGCTGCGGGAGGATGGTCTCGGACGAAAGAGGCCCGATCAAATTGTTCAGCCACGGAAATGAGGCGGGGAAGAAACAAGAACCCGAACGGTCGAGGCCAACACAATCATGCCAGTATGAACCATGGAGATCACAGGACCAATACCCTTCGCCTTACCCGAACCCATATTACCAGAACCAGTACCCGCGGCAGGAGTTCCCGGTTCCAAGAACACCCAACCCGGGTCACGGCTCAAACCGGTATCAACAATCCTGGATTCCTAATGTCAAAGACCCAAAGATGGCAATGGTCCTGGCCGGATTCGGTTTCCTCGGGTTCATGGGCATCGGCCACTTCTACATGGGCAAGTTCGTCAGAGGTATCATTCTGCTGTTAGTCGGGGGGTTCTTAGCCCTCCTGTCATTGGAATCGATCTTTCTGATATTCCAGCCGAGTGAGTTCTCAGTGTGGGTCAGGATCATTACGGCCGTAATATTCACCATGCCATTCCTGCTCGTCCTACTGTGGCAGCTGTTCGATGCGCCAAAGCCCGTCAGATGGGGAAAAGTAGAGGATCCTTAGGATAGAACAGCCCCTGAGGGAACGATAGAATCGCCAGTCTGGATTAGTCCTCGACCTTCTTCAGCTGGGAGCGGTACATATTCTCAAGCTCGGTGGACGTGGTCGCTTCCCTGGGTCCTTTATCATCCCGGACCTTGCCAGTGAATCGTGGGAACCGTATCGCCAGACCGGCGTCCTTACGTACCTTGCCGAAAGCGCAGGTGTGGATGGGTGAGACGGTTATCTCCGCGCCTAGCACTTCCAGTACCATTCCCGGCTCGAACCAGAAGTCCGCCTGCATGTTGCTCTTGACCAGATGGTGCCTGTCCATGAGCTTGTATTTCTCCATTTGGGCGACCATGAAGGCTAGCGTGGCATCGTCGAAACCGCTGCCGAGCTTGGACACGGTCTCGAACGTGTCTTCCTCCGAATTGTACGTGGCCATGAGCAACGCCCCATAGAACCCCTTGCGCCTACCCCGCCCGGCGAAACCGCCGACAACGACCAGGTCCACCGTGTCAGTCATCTCCGAGCGGTATTCCTTCTTGTACTTTATCCATAAGAATCCACGGCTACCAGCCCGGTAAACTGATTCGGGGGCGATAGACTTGGCCATCAATCCCTCGCAACCATCTTTCAACGCTTCCGAGAAGAACTTCTCCACGCTTGCCTCGTCTGATAGCACGCGCATCTCCGAGAGCTTCACCGATTCCGAGATGTTGACCGCTGACTGCAAAGCTGCCCGGCGTTTGAGTAGGGGCTGCTGGGTGATATCCACACCTTCGAGGTAGAGGCAATCGAACAAGCACATCCTCACTGGATAGTCCTCAATCGCCTCCTCCAGGCCGTGCTTCCGGCCTCGGCGGTGGGATACTTCCTGGAACGGGAGGAATTCACCGGTGTTGATGTCAACCGGGACGCACTCGCCTTCGACAATGGCGCTACTGGCCTTGAACGATTCCTTCAGCGCCTTGACCACGTCGGGGAACTGGTCAGTGAGCACCTCCAACCGTCTTGAGTAAAGCGTGATCTTTCCCTGTTCGATGTGTGCCTGCACTCGGACACCGTCGTACTTGTACTCGAACGCCGCCGTGCCGCCCATCTTCACTAGGATCTCCTTAGGCGAGGGAAGTCTTTCCGCCAGCATCGCCCGGATCGGGTTCCCGACCTTGACCTTCATCTGCCTGACACCCTCGATCCCCTTCTCCTGAAGGATCTCGGCGACCAACCCCAGGTCCGACGATACGTTGAAGCCGTTCTCCACGACGTCGCGCTCGTCCTTGGTGGCGTAGGCCGTCGCTAACGCGTCGATGATGGTCATAGTGGCCACGCCCAATCGCATCTTTCCGGAAACGATCCGGGAAATGTACTTGGCCTCTTCTGGGCTTGAATCTCCGAGTATGTCGGCGAGCAGCTTCAGCTTGGTGTCCTGTGAACCGCCCCCTTCCGACGTAGCGATCTTCTCCAACGCCGCGTAGACCCGGTAGAGCGTGAGCGGTTCCGAGAAGAGGGTGGTCTGCTTCCTTCCCTGGAACAGCTGGAACGCCACCTGTCCCGGGTCGCCTTCCTTGACCATCATCTCCTGGATGGCCGATTCCCTCATGCCGGTGGTGAAGGTGAGCGTCTTGAATAGGAGTTTATCTGCCATTCCCAGCTTCTGCGGGTTGAAATCCGGGTAGAGCTGCCCTTGCGTGAGATACACCGCCTTCCGCAGCGAACCGCGGTCGGCCTTCTTGAAGAACTGGGACAATATATCGGTCATCTCGAGCCGGCTCGAGGTCTTATCGAGCTCCTCGTATGTATCGACCAGTTCCCGGAACAGCATGACCCGTCTATTGGATTTTCCCTATATAAGGCTCTCATCCGATGGGTCGAGTGTGTGAGTCTGGATACGCTAGTGTGGAAGCTCAGAAATCCAAAAGAGAGGCCTGTCCTGGCTTGACGGGTTTCTTGTCTGAGTACGGACCTACATCCTTGCATTCCGCCTTCCCTTCCTTGAGTTCGTCGCTCAACGACCTGAGCCGCTTGCGCATCGCCGTTTCCTTCTTCATGCTGGCATAGAAGTAAGCCTGGTCCCGGGTGTCCTTGGTGATCATGAGCGACCACCCGGCCGGCTCGCTTCCTCCCGGTACGGCCCCGGCGCTGGATCGAGCGATCTCGGATGCCACTGGCTCATAGAACACCACCAGGTCGGTCTGCGCCACGTCCAGGCCCTCCTCGCCGACCGATGTCGCCACGACCACGTTGTATTCTCCACTCCGGAACTTGTCCAGAACGCCAACCTGGTCCTTCTGTTTCAGTCCCCGTTCGCCCACCCGGTCGGCCTGGCCGACCAGCTTCGCCACCTTCACGCCCGGTATCATCGCCAGCTTGGTCGCCATCAAGTCGCAGGTATCCCGGTAGTGCGTGAACACAAGCACTCTAGAGTTGGGCTTGTCGTTCACCTGTTGGGAAACGATGCTCATGACCTTCGATAGTTTCGGATGTTCGGAGCGGATGGTCTTCAGGAGCTCAAGAACATCCTTGAACTGCTCCGAGGAGACGACCACCCTCGACGCCTTCGAACCCTCGTCCGAATTAGCCTCTACAACCAGACGTTCCAGGTACGCGTTCAACGAGGACGTTCCCTGGGTCTCCGCCAGCCCCAAAGCGTGCTCCACTTTCACGGCCATCGCCTGGAGGCTCAGGGCCCGGTAGATGGTCTTGCTCTTCTCCCCCGAGCGCAGCCGGGCCTGAAGGTTGTTCTGAACGTCCAGCAGATATCGCATGTTCACCGGTCGGCCTCTTTCCAGCACGCCAAGGTTGGTGAGCTCCTTGATATACGTCTCATAGAGGGAGGATAATATCGCAATAACCTTCCTCAGGTCGATCGGGACGTCCACCTCGATATGCTGCATCTGTACGTCCTGGACGTACGGTGCCACGTCCGGGTCGAACTCGGTGCGGACCTCGATGTCGACGATGCCCAGGCTCTCGCATACCTCCATGATCTTGGCCTTGCTGCCACCGGGCGAAGCGGTCATGCCCAATATCAGGCGACAGTAGTCCTTGTATTGCTGCGCGACAGCCACATAAGCATAGCTGCCTATGGCTCGGTGGGCCTCGTCAAATACTATGAGCTGGACTTCCTTGAGCGAGACCCTTTCATGCTTGAGGTCGTTGGCCACCACCTGAGGCGTGGAGACGATGATGTCGTTCTGGATCCACAGCGCCTCGCGCTCCTCCGGATCCACCTCCCCGGTCAGCACGGTCACGGATTTTCCGACTACCATCTCTTTGAGGAAATTCGCGTGCTGCTCTACCAGCGGTTTCGTCGGCGCTAGAAATAGGACTTTTCCATTGCGTCTATGAAGAACGTTCGCCAGGACGATAAGCGCGATCACGGTCTTACCCATCCCGGTAGGGAGGACCACCAGCGTGTTGGAGCGCAACGCCAATCGGGCCAGGTCAACCTGGTATTCGCGCTGCTCGACCGCGTCCTTCTTGATCAGTGGAAGCTCCAAGAACACGTTCATGAATATCGGGTCTTATTAGAATAGGATTTGGGGCAGGGCCCCGAAAATGATTGACGGTTCTCAACGATTAATGACAGCCGCCGCCGCAGGAGCTGCATCCCGACATGTTCGGGTTGTGGACGATGAGCCCGGATCCATACGGGGTCTCGATGAAGTCCACCGTGCATGTGTCGAGGACCTCCTTCGTCTCCTTGTCGTAGAACAACGAGAAACCAGCTCCCTGCTGCTCCATGTCGCCCTCTTTGGCCTTGTCCTGGAAGGACATACCGAACTGCGGGCCAGAGCAACCCATTCCCGAAAGATATATCCTGATGCCGAATCCCTGTTTGCTGTTCTTCGCGATCAGGTCGTTGATGTATTTAGTGGCCTCTTCTGTGACTTCCACCATGTCTTTCACCTAGTGGGTGTCAAAATTCCACCAGATATTTAATGTCTGTGCTAATCCTTCGTTTTTGTTCGTGGTACACGATTCAGGGGCGGCGAAGACTATTTCAATTGAGGCCAGTCTACGATGCTCGATGATCCATTTCCGGCGAATGAACCGCGGTGACATCCCTGCTCTGGTCAAAATGAGCCGGGATAATATGTCAAGCATCATCCGCTCGGCATGGGGGTTGGAGTGGCGGGACGAACCGCTGCTGGAATGGCTCATGTCCAAGGACGTGGACACCGAGGTGGCAATGTTCGAGGGCGATCTAGCCGGATACGTCTCGCTTGAGGTGGTCGACCGTTATCTTTTCGTCACCTCGATACAGCTGTGGAAGGACCTGCAACATCGCGGTTTCGGGACAGAGATCATGAGGCATGTTGAGGCTAAGGCGGTAGATGCCTGTTACGAAGGTGTCGAACTCGTGGTCCAGATGACCAATGAGGCGGCGTTGCGCTTCTACCGGCACTTGGGTTATCGGAAGGTGTGCCGGAGAGGGAACAATTTCCTCATGCGGAAGACGCTTATCGAAACAGGCAAAGTTTGAATTACCGCGTTAAAATAACCTTAATTGTCGGAGCAGAGCCTAATGAGATCGAACCGTATCCTGTATATTCTCGTAATCTTCCAGATAACACTAGTCTCGGCAATGCCCCTGGCCTCGGGTGCGGGCGTCCAGGTGGTGCCCTCCGATCCTTTCGGGTTCAATGCTTCCAACTGGAACGGCATCGCCCACATCTGGTGGCAGGAGCCGAACCAGACCGGCCCCGGAATAACCTATTATGACGTCTATCGGCAGATCAACGGAACCGGTACCGAATTGGCGGTGAAGCTCAACGCCACGGAGCGGGAGTACGATGACCCGATGCCATCGTCCGCAACGAACGTCACCTACTGGATAATTGCGGAGAACAACATCGGACCAGGCAATTCAAGCGACAAGGTCACCCTCGTGCCTAGTGCCCATCCAAGCGTGCCGAACGGTCTCAGGGGAGTGGGCGGGGGCGACTATGTGGATATCTCCTGGAACACACCCGTATCGGACGGAGGCGACAACATCACCAAGTATGTAGTGAGACGGCAGGCCGCGACGGGCGAATCGACACAGTTCGAGGTCAAGGTCAGCGGTACCGATGTCCCCGTCACCTCAGTCCACGATGACCAGGCCGGCTCTGGGGCGGTCCTCACTTACAACGTGAAGGCGGTGACCAACGTAAGCGAATCAGGCTGGAGTGACAGTGTGATCGTCACCACTCCGCCTAAGAACATAAACGACGACAGCGGGCTCCTGTCAGTGTTCGCGTTGGTCGTGGCCGTCATCGCTTTCCAGCTAGCGATCGTAACGTTATATGTGGTCGTTAAACGCAAGGCGTTCAAGCCGAAAGGACCTTGATATCTTCAGCCATCGGACCATTCCGTCCTTTTCAATTTTCTATGTTGTCATGAGACCTGTTAATACATCCATCCATTGCTGAATAACAATAAATAACTTGATAATGATAATCATTACTGATATGCCCAAAACACGATGGACGAAGCAGCTGAAGGTCATCGTGGACATTGTTTACAACAGCGACTCCCCTATCACAGCCGAGCATGTCTATTTGAAGGCCAAGGAGCGATTGCCGAACGTCAGTCTGGGTACGGTCTACCGAAACCTCAACAAACTGGTGCTGGAAGGGTTGATATCAGAATCGAAGATGAGCTCTTCCGCAGCTTTCGTGAAACACCCTTTCTCAAACGCCCACTTCGAGTGCTCGGTCTGTCACAGGCTCTATTCTGTGCCGTTCGACCTTAATGTGCCAGAACTCTCCCGCAAGACCGGAATGAAGGTTGAAAGGTGGGAGCTGCATCTCCGCGGTGTCTGCCCGGAGTGTGAGCCCAAATGCACATAATGGAAGGTTTCCTTCCGCCCCTTTGGTGCCTGTTCTGGTTCCTCGTCTCCATTCCATTCGTGTTCTGGGGGGTCAGGAAGATCAAGGTCATCTTCCGGGAGCACCCGGAACAAAAACTGGTTCTCGCCGTATCCGGCGCTTTCGTATTCGTCCTTTCGTCGTTGAAGTTACCCTCGATCGGTGGTTCCTCGTCCCATCCGACCGGGACCGGGCTTTCCACGATCCTGTACGGGCCAGCGATCACCTCTGTCCTGGCCACCATTGTATTGGTGTTCCAAGCGGTATTGCTGGCGCACGGCGGGATAACCACCCTGGGGGCGAACGTCTTTTCGATGGGCATAGCCGGGCCGTTCTTTGCTTACTTCGTGTTCAAAGGGCTGCGACGTGCAAGAGCCCCGATCGCCGCATCGGTCTTCATCGCTGCCTTCCTGGCGGATATGGCGACCTACTTCGTGACATCGTTCCAACTTGCCGTGGCCTATCCCTCAGGAGGGAGCGTGCTGGTCTCGCTCGAGGCGTTCCTGGCGGTGTTTGCCATCACTCAGATACCTTTGGCCATTGCCGAAGGCGTTCTCATCGTCATCTTCTTCGATTTTCTCACTCGGAGCCGTCCTGAGATCATCGAGGGATGTGAGGTGGTGCGCAACGAAACGAGGAGAACGAAGATCATTTACCTGGTGGGGCTGATCGCAATCGTCTCGATCATCGCTGTCGCCTATACCTTCAACCTGGCATCCGACCTGGTCGGAGCGGACGACAAGGGGGGAGAGCTAATTCAAGGCATTGTCCCCGATTATCAGCCCTGGTTCAACAGCATATGGACACCCTCTGCAACGCTGGAGGTCGGGTTGTTCATGGTCCAGGGATTGATCGGCCTGGTAATAATCGGATACGTCGTGCACCGGCTGCGGAAGAAGAAGGTGAAGTTAAAGGAAAGCCCGGCGATAGGCGCCCCTTCCTCCATCGACGAGATCGCGTTCGCCTCGCCAATGAGGCGCTGGCCACCGCTGGGCAAACTATTCCTCGCTCTGGCTATGCTGTTCGCCTCCATCTTCGCCACCTCGATTGCCGTGCCTGGGATGGTACTGGTGGGAGGGACGGTGTTGCTAGCGTACTCCACCCACTTGCGGTTCCCCCGTGTCGTTCTGCTGGCATTGCTGAACGGATTGGCGGTGTTGGTGATAGGGTCATTGGTCATCGCCTTGATCACACCCGGTACGACCCTGTACTCCCTAGATCTTCTCGGACTCGGACTGAGCCTGTCCGATGGAGGGATGAACCTTGGTTTGCTGGTGTTCATGAGGGCGCTGGCTGGCATGTCGGTGATGTTGTTCTTCGCCACGTCGACGCCGATACCGCATCTCTCCGAAGCGATGGGGCAATTGCGCCTTCCGAAGGAGATATCCGAGCTAGTGGTCCTGATCTATCGGTATTCGTTCCTGCTGCTCGATCTGCTGGGCACGATGTATGTGGCCGCCCAATGTCGCCTCGGGTTCAGGGGGCTCCGCAACAGGTTCCGCACTTCAGGGAAATTGGCGGTCGGGCTGTTCACTCGATCGATGGAGGTAGCTGACCGTTCCCAGGTGGCGCTGGAGTGTCGTGGGTTCCGAGGCCAGTTCCATTCGTTCCGACCACCAGCCAAGGTGACCCTCGTGTGGATACTGGTGCCATTGCTGGTGTTCGTTGTGTTGTATCTGTTGAATTCCGCCGTGTTCGGTTCTTTCAGGATCTGGTGATAATATTTCCGATGAAACGATAATCGAAACAAAAGGCTTGACATATTCCTATTCGAACAAGATCGTGGCGTTGGACGACATCAGCTTGACCATCCCGAAGGGCAAGAAGACCGTCCTGCTGGGACCGAACGGTGCCGGCAAGTCCACGTTGTTCCTTCAGTTCAATGGGATATTCAAGCCAAAGTCCGGAACGGTGTCGTTCGAGGGCAAGGAGGTCACCTATCGCCAGAAGGACCTGGATGCGCTCCGTTCGAACGTCGCGGTCGTTCTTCAGAACCCGGATGACCAGATATTCTCCGCCACGGTGGAGGAGGATGTCGCCTTCGGACCAATGAACATGGGCCTGCCCCGGGATGAGGTCGAACTGCGCGTGGCCGAATCCCTATCCTTTGTTGGCATGGCTCAACATAGGGATAGGCCCACCCAGCAGCTTTCGTTCGGTCAGCGGAAGAGGGTATCATTGGCGGGGGCGCTGGCCATGAAGCCCAAGGTGCTGGTCATGGACGAACCGACAGCCGGGCTGGACGCGCAGATGGTGCATGAGCTGCTGGAGCTGGCGGACGAGCTGAACTTCAAAGGCCTGACGGTCATCATGTCCACCCACGACGTGGAGACGGCCTATGGCTGGGCGGACGAGATCAGGGTGCTGGACCGGGGAAGGATGATCTATTCCGGCGACCCGAACGGGTTCTTCGTCAATGCCGGTCAGGTAAGGCGACTCGGCCTGTCGGTGCCGATGATGTTCGAGATGAATCGTGAGCTCTCCGACCGTTCGGTGCGGCCATTGAAGCCCTATCCCAGGACGACGCTGGAGCTGGCACAGAAGTTTGCCCCCTACGGAGCGTTGCGGGGCAGTTTGAGGCTCTTCCCGGCTGAGGAGCTCCCCGATCGACTGGGAACAATGCAACCGGACATCATGAACCGGCATTCCGTGACCGGGATATACGGAGCGGTGGCCAGGCGCCTGATGAAGGAACGCTGCATCGGCGTGGACTACGGTTTCGATGCTTTAGAGAACTGCATCCATGACGTGATCGTGGGGAAGAACGCCACGATTTTCGCGGAACGTGCGCTATTTTCATTGATCGGTTCCAGATTGGAAAAGTTCCATCGGGACTACGGGATCGATATCAGACCGGAAAAGGGTTAGATCGGATCATGACTCAAAAGAAAAGACCACGTTCCGTAATTATCCAGGTCTCGACCGACCGCCCTAGGTGATCGCCTCGATCCACTTTGCGGCATTGAGGATGACCCCAGTATTCCTTACACTTCGCCCCCCCCATTTGCCCTTGGCCGGCGTTGGGGGCACACGTATTCGGTACCCAAGAAGGCGAAAAAGTAACCTGTTGCGTGGCACGGTCTCTAGGAGGGACTGCGGCCCGATCTCCGATATCAATACAGCCACCGAAGGATCAGTTCATGACATTGCATCTGGTAAGGCAGCTTTGGGTTACATTCAGCCACGGGCCACACGTCTGGGGTGGATGGAAAGGATTAATAAACCTGACCCATTAAGGCCTAAGGATGTCTGAGCCGGTCGAGAAGAAGTCTGGCGAGGTGGAGGTTACCCTTCGGAGGGACCTTGGCCTACTAGAAGTTCTCATGATCGGGCTCGGACCGAATATCGGATCGACCATCTTCATCCTCATAGGCGCCGCGGCGGGCATCGCCGGCCCTGCGATCATCCTCGCATTCGTCCTGAACCTCTTCGTCACCATCTTCACCGCCATGGCATACGCCGAGCTAGCTTCTGCCTTTCCCGAGACGGGAGGCGGCTATCTATGGATCAAGGAAGGGCTTTTCCCTCCGTTCGGTTTCCTCGGGGGATGGATGTCCTGGGTGGGGCATTGCATCGCTTGCTCCGTGTACTCGCTCGGTTTCGGCGTCGGTGTCAATATTTTCATGAATCTTTACGGGCTGACATTCTTCGGCATGGACCCGGACATCGTGTCAAAGCTTGCGGCCGTGTTCATCGCCCTCGTATTCATCTACCTCAACTACCGCGGCATTAAAGGTGCTGGCCGGATAGAGATACTGGTTTCGTTCATCCTCATGGGCGTGATCATGATCTTCCTGGTGTTCTCGGCCTACTTCATGTTCACCCATCCCAGTACCGGAGGCAACTTCACACCGCTGATTCCCAAAGGCACGCTGTCCATCTTCATCTCCATGGGATTCACATTCATGGTGTTCGAGGGCTATGAGGTCGTGGCCCAGACCGGTGAGGAGGCCAAAAATCCGGAGAAGACCGTACCTAGGGCGATGTTCCTGTGCATCGCGATCAGCGCGATTCTTTTCATAGCTACGGCCGTCGTAGCGATCGGCGTGTCAGGATGGGAACCTTTAGCCGCCGCCGGTGGAGATGGGTCGCAGGCGATATCCTATACAGCAGCGATATCGGTGCCTTACATCGGAGCCGTTCTGATCGCCTTTGGAATCATCGTTGGTTCGATTGCAGCTGTGAACTCCATCGTATTCTCAGCATCTAGGGTCTCATTCGCCATGGGCCGTGATGGCAACCTCCCATCTACCTTCGGGAAGCTTCATCCTAAGAAACAAACCCCGGTGGCGGCATTGCTTTTGAGCGGAGCCATCATCATAGGCATGGTCGTGCTGCTTCCGTTGAACCAGGTGGCTTCGGTTGCCGACATCCTAATACTGTTGCTTTTCACATTGGTCAACATTTCGGCCATAACCCTGAGGCGGAACAGGCCGGACGTCAAAAGGCATTTCATCACTCCTTGGTTCCCGATCATACCATTGATCGGCATCGCCACCAAGCTGATATTGGCGATCACCCTGTTCTTCTACGAGCCATTCGCTTGGTATATGGCGTTCGCCATCATCAACGTCGGGTTGTTGATCCACTACTTTGCCAAAGGGAAGAAGGAGATTGAAAAGGTTCCGATTCCGGCACGTGCCCCGCTCTCTGAGGAGGAGCTGGAAAGATACCGTGTCCTCATCCCGATCGATGACCCGAGGAACATAGCGGCGATTGATCTGGGCTGCATGGTCGCTTCGGATCACAATGGCGAGCTGTTACTCCTAAGCGTGGTCGAGGTCCCAGGAGGCGTTCCCATCAGCGACGTGGATCGGAAACTGATCGACGACCGGAAGAAGATGCTGGAGAAGCTAAAGTATCATGCCGAGGCGAATGGCATTGTGACCCGCGCGCTCGTCTCCGTCTCCCACGACGTAGTGACCGCCGTCATCGACACCGCGAAGGAAGAATCGGCCAACATGATCATCATCGGCTGGAAGGGATATACGCACACGCAGAAGCGCATCTTGGGCCGCAAGATGGACCTGATACTGCGTCTCACCCCATGCGACGTCCTGTTCATCAAGTCGGATGAGAAGCTCAAGCCGCTCCGCATCCTGATTCTTTCCGGAGGGCTATGGCATGTCAGCGCCGCCACCGAGGTCGCGGCCATGGTGGCCCGTAAGCAGGGCGCCCGCGTCACAATACTGAATGTCATAGTGGATGAGAAATACCTGGAGAAGGCGAGAGAATATTCCAAGCGCCTCACTGGCATACTCGAGGCGGAGAACGTCCCGGTGCTGACCAAGGAAATACGTCCGGAAACGATCATCGGTGGGGTCATTGGGGAATCGATGGACTACGATCTGCTTGTGATGGGTTCCAGCGCCGCCAAGCGCTGGGAGGCGTTCGACTTTGGCCCGCTGCAGGACAAGATCATTACCAACGCCAAGTGCCCGGTACTTGTCTACAAGCATGTGGTCAAGAAGCAGATAGACGAGGATAAGGCCGTTGAAGACGACTAATGGGCCTCGGTTACGAACTCTTCGACGAACATCCTCGTGCTCTCCACCGGTATTCTGGCACCTGCGCTGGACGGGTGACCTCCGCCTTCTAGTCCATGGATAGCGGTGAAGTCCTCGACGAATCGCCCAAGGTTGGTGCCGTTGGCGCACATCCCCCGCATCGAGATCGAGGAGTGTATCTTCCGTTCATTGATCATCATCGCGTAACGGCAACCTCGCCGCAGCGCCACCTCGACTATCGCCCTGGTCCCAAAACCGTAGAGCGAGCGGTTCTTATCCGTTCCGTCGAATATGCCGACACTGCCCCGCACCCTTATGCCGGACTGAGCTCGGGCCAGAGCTTTCGGCCACCGCTGCTCGTTCACTACCTGGACGAACCGCCTCTTGATCGGTCCGACCTGTGACGGCCATAGGCCTTGTGACAGGTGCTGCGCTGCCTGCATTCGGAAGTAATCGTCATCGATGTTCAGCCTCCATGAGAAATCCAGGATCCGCGACTCCTCGTCCACCTTCTGATGTCCATGATCGTCCACCACCTCCGTCAGTATGGGTGTCTCGAAATACTCCACCAGGTCGGCGATGGCCACCAGCTTCTTCAAGTGACTGGAGGAGTTCAGGAAATTGTACAGGACGCCAGCGGCGCTCATGCCCTCGTTGATGACCTTGACACCGTTCGGGCAGACGTTGTTCGGCGTCGGGTGATGGTCTATCAGGAAGACCTTCTGCCTGTCCCGGCGCGTTGCCATTGCTTCGGCCACATCCGGAACGAGCGCCACGTCGGCCAAGTATATTTCGTTCGAGGTGAAGTCCATTGACAAAGCCTTAGCACCTGCTGTCGGGGACGTGATAAATGATACACGGGAGTTCGGATATCGGTTTAGAAAGATAGAGGCGCTTACGATCCCGTCTACGTTCCCACGAGTTATCAGGTGCTTTTCCCGGTCATCCCTGGATAAGCTATCCATGTCCTCGGGAAACTCATATTCCCATGTTGACTATTTAACAAATCTGTACTGGCGATTTTCCCTGAGATCAGCTTGCAGTGATACCATGAAAATATTCGGCCTGCGATACGGTGAACGTGAGGTTCGTAGGCATCGACCTGGCATGGAAATGCGTGGACCCGAGTCCCTTGAGCACCGCGGTCTGCGTCATCGGCGAAGATCTCAGCGTCAACATCGACCTGGTCACGAACGATGACGAGATCATCTCCCTGATCGAAGATGAAGGTGATTGCCTCGTAGGGATCGACGCCTCCCTCAAGGTGCCGAACCAGACCGGCATGAGGTCCACTGAGAAGCTGGTCAGAAGAATGGGATTCAAGGTCCTGCCGACCTCGAAGGGCTATCTCACGAATATGTTCGGGGGTTCCCGGGGAGAGTCTTTGGTCGAGGCGTTGTGTCCAAAAGGATTCTGTCTAGCTAGGCTGAACGAAATACCCGGTCGGCTGGTCTATGAGGTGTTCCCGTACGCTGCCGTCAGGTGCATGATGGGTCGTTCGCCGCGGTACAAGCATGGCAAGCTGGCGGAAAAGAAACAGGAATGCCTGAACGTGCTCCGGGCGATCCAGGAACTGCAGCCCGAGATTCAATTACCTAGAGGCCTTCAAGACGAGATCCGTCAGGCCAATTCTAGCGGCGTCAAATCGGCTGCCGACAAGATCGACTCTTTGCTCTGTGCAATATCCGTGTATAGGCATGCGATATATCGGGGCCAGGTCAGTAAGATGATCGGCGATGAGGAAAACGGGTTTATCCTCCTAAGCCGATGAGAGGTTACAATCGATGACGACGGATGTACAGGATGGGATCGGCGCTTCTTTCCAGAGGGCGGGCAGGGCGCACGGATACGATAAAGTGAGCGCGAGCTTCTTCCCGTTCAAGGATTTCAAGGCAAGCTGGCAAAGGACCGGGAACACCGCCGATTTCAAGGTCACTGACTATCTGGAATGCGCGGACGGTCAGATCGATCGACGAGTTCGCTGACAACCTGTTCAAAAGGCTCCGGTCCAAGGGCAAGGTCGAGCTCTACAACGAGCGCATGAAGGACTGGTTCCAGTCGAGGGAGTTCTTGGACACCAATCGTCCGGTCTACCTGCACCGCAGCCGCAATCTGGCTTACCGGTCTGAGGGCAGCAATTACCAGCTGCTGGAATCGTTCGAACGTTTGAAGGATCAAGGCCTGGTGCCTGACATCCCCAACACCTATATTACCTGGACCAGCCGTCCGAACCGGGCCCGCCTCGGATATTGTTCGATCCTGATGCGGGTCATCGCGATCAGTTCCGCCTTGGACACCGACCGTTTACCGGAATACGTCCCGGAGTACGTTCTCTATCATGAACTGCTTCACCTTCGTGGCGGTCTCAAATCTCTGGGCCGGTACCACGACAAGCACTTCAAGGACATGGAGAGGATCCACCCCCGCTATCGCGAGGCGGAGGACTGGCTGAAACGCGTCGCGGCAAAGAAGGTATGAGCCGGCGTTTTCAGCCCGCCGTCCGGTATCAATATTAACCAGATATCATTAGGGGCAAGGGGCAAGTCAATGGCAGAAAAGAAGCAGTTCATCAAGGACCTTAACAAAGAGACCAAGGTCGACGACATGTTCTCGGTCAAGTTCAAGAAGCCGGTTCGCAAGAGCAAAAATGGCTTCATGTTCGACGTGCGGGTCGGCGACAAGACCGGCGATATCGCGGTCAAGTACTTCGGCAACACCAACGAGATGGCCGTGCGCAAGGTATATGACTCGATCCTTCCCGGTGGCGTTCTCCGCGTAAAGGGAAAGGCGCAGGAGTACAATGAGATCCTGGAGATCGCGATCAACCCTGATAATGGCGACATGGTCCTTGCATTGACTGAGGGAGAGTACCGCCTCGAGGACTTCGTACCGAGGACAGAGAAGGACATCAACCAGATGATGACACAGCTGAACGGGTACATCAAGAAGGTCAAGGACCCGAAGCTGTTAGAGCTGCTCACATACTTCTTCGCAGACGAAACGTTCGTCGAGGAGTTCAAGAAGTGCCCAGCCGCAATAACCCATCACTGCAACTGGATCGGCGGTCTGTTGGAGCACACGCTGGACGTCACCAAGCTTTGTGACACGATGGGGGATATGTACCCCAAGATGGACCGGGACCTGCTACTGGCGGGAGCGATCCTGCACGATATCGGTAAGGTTCACGAGTACGTTGTCACTACGAACATTGACTGCACGAATGAGGGACGTCTGCGCGGTCACATCGTCATCGGGGCCGAGATGATCAGCCTGGCGATACGCACCATACCGGAGTTTCCGGATAACCTCCGCCTGAAGATAAGCCACATCATACTCAGCAGCCACGGAGAGCTGGAATATGGATCCCCAAAGGAACCATCGTTCCCCGAAGCGGTCGCCATAGCTCAAGCAGACACACTGGATTCAAGGATACAGGAGATAGTCCGGGCGAAGCTCGACGCTAGGACCGAGGACGAATGGGCTTGGAACAAGGAAATGGGCAGCATTTATTTGCGTTAAGGGGGTCAGTGGACTGTCCCCGTCAGGGGACGACCACCACCGGCACCTTCGAATGCTGGGAGACCTGGCTGGACACACTGCCCATCAAGAACCCCCGGACCGCGCTCTGTCCCCTGGTTCCGAGGACCGTGAGGTCAAATCCGCGCTCCGAGAGGACAAGAATCTTCTCCGCAGCATGGCCGAACTCGATGTCTTTGGCGAATTTAACGCCCGCCTCTTTGAAGATCGCTTCCGCCTTTTCCATACGCTGTTCGCCGAAGCCTGTGTCCTCGTCCATGAATGTGGACTTTCCCGCGAGCATGTCATGATCGGAGGGAGTCACCACGAAAAGTAGCGTGACCTCCGCATCGAATCTCTTTGCTATTTGGGCTGCGAAGGACGCCGCCCTGTTCGAGTTGCTCGACCCGTCGATCCCGATGAGAATGCGCTTGATCTCTGATGTCATGTTATCGAATGGTATTGTTTCAGCCGAAAGGAAATAAAAGTATTGGATTCTCGAGAGGACGATCTCGTACCTCACCGGACGGCTTATCTTGGGCCTTCATCTTCTCGGTTCCTTCGGTATCGTGAAGCGGAATTCCGTTCCCTTCCCCGGTTCCGAATCGAACCAGATCCTGCCGCCATGTCTCTCGACGATCTTCTTGCTGATGGCCAGCCCAATGCCGGTTCCTTTATATTTATCTCTAGTGTGGAGTCTCCGGAACAGGACAAATAGCTTATCATTATATTCTGGCTCGATTCCGATTCCATTGTCCTTGACGGAGAACAACCACTCTGACCCAAGGTCAAAAAATGATACGTGTACTGTGGGGCTTTCCTGTCCGTGGAACTTTATAGCGTTACTGATGAGGTTCTGCAATACCTGGACCATCTGCGAATCATCCGCCTTGATCACCGTAAGCAGATCTCCGGAGACAGAGGCATGGTCCTCTTCGATCTGGACCGAGAGATTGTTCCTTACCCTGGACAACACATTCTCCATGTCGACTTCCATGAACGACTTTCCCTGCGAGTCCACCCTTGAGAATTCGAGGAGGTCATTGACCAGGTCCCTAGCTCTCAGACCTCCCTCAACGGCGAAATCCAGGAATGTCCTCGCATCCCCGTCCAACTTGTCGCCGAATCGGTTCTCGAGCAGGTTGAGATACACCGTCACCATCCGAAGTGGCTCCTGCAAATCATGTGATGCTACATAGGCGAACTGTTGCAGCTCGCTGTTGGAACGCTCCAGCTCCGCGGTCCTTTCTTCAACGAGTTTCGTCAATTCTGTTCGGTGACGCCTCAGTTCGTCCTCGTTGAGGCCTCGCTGCAAGACCGTCCCGATCAAAGAGGCGACTGCCAGGTAGAGGTCGATGATGTGACGGTCCAAGGCGACGTCCTTATCGAACCCAACGACCAGCACCCTCTTGACCCATCTTTCAATGGTCACAGGCAAGAACAGCATTTTCAGATCGATATCCTCCGCATTGAGGTTGGTGAGGAACCCTGAGTTCAGCACTTCCATGCATGCCTCCGATATTCCCGACGCACGATATTCCAGGGGCCGGTCTATGGCATCCTTGGACCAGTGGGTGATGCTCAGATCGCCATTTGGTTCCTGGTGCGCGAAGCCCGCCGTTCGGCTTCCCATGAACCGGATGATTGCTCTGGAGATCTCTTCCTCTGGTCTTATGTCATTTATCCCGGCGATGTACTGGGAGATCCGGATGTATTCGTTGAGGCCCAGGACATCGGTGCAGGGTCCGGAATGCATGGGCCTCAGGTAGAGGTTCTCGAAGAACAGATCATCGAATTCAGGAAACCGTGGCCAGGTTGACCAGTCTGCATTTCTCTCTTATCAGTAAGGCGGCCGACCTTGCTTCGGACAGTGCGAGCATGTCCTCACAGCCCATGAGCGATGCATTGCCGATGATCGAGAACCGGGTCGCGCCCGGATCGAACAAGATAGGTACATGGGCTCCCGCCCTGACCTGAGCTTCACCATATGTGATGGCGACCCTTTCTGAGAAATTCAAGAATTACAGGAACAAGGGCATATCGTCCGCGAGCATATAGAGCGTCCTTTCCATTCCCATGAGCTGGCACGTCAGGGTGAACGGGCCAAGCAATGCGCAGGCCACCAAAGCCTCGTTACCCACGGCTTTGCTCGCGAAACGTATGGCCTCGAGAACCTCAGGCATTCTCCCGTCTGATTGTGGATCAGGAATCTCCAGTCGGTCAACACCCTTCGCTTCGCCGAAGGCATGCTTCTTGATGTGCGGATATTGCTCATCCCGAAAGACGATCTCGCTTCCCATGGCCTCGCTTTCGACGTTGACGTCCGCCAATGCGAACACACCGTCATAACATATTTCTCCCTGGCCTGAATCTGGCATTCGGCCAATGTCCTCCCGTTCTGGAGATATTTTTTGAGAGGGACTTCATTGCAGACAGCGGCATGTCCGAAGACCTGAGGGATAACCGGTACCCGGTCCGTAATCTTCATTCGCATCGTGGCAAGAACGGCCTCCAGGGAGTTCAAGTCAATCCCCCTCCCGGCATCCAAGTTTTTTACTCCGTCAAAGACATCCAGCGCTACATGGTCCACGTTCAGATCATCCGGGGACGCCTGGCGCAGTGCCGCCCCACCTGCGATCAATCTTGTTTCCTTCAGTCCAGCATCTTTAAGCTAGGATCTGAGCCGCTTCACTGATGGGATTACCGAGGTTATCAATCCGCTGATCCCAATGACCCTGGCCTTTTCTGTGATCGCCGACGATACTATCTGAGAGGTCGGACAATCCCGGCCACAGTCCACTACATAATATCCCCTGGCCGTCAGAACCATCTTGACAATATTCTTACCTAGGTCGTGGACATCGCCTTCCGGGGTGGCCAGCATGATAATGCCGCTGGATGTGTTAGGGCTCGTTCCTTTTGGCAGGACTACCTTCGTCACCTCTAATGCCGCCCTGCCCACGAGCATGATCTCTAAGAGGTTGAACTCTTCCAATGTGCATTTTGCGTCCATCTTCTGCATGGCGGATTCGATACCTTCGCGGACGATTGTTTCCACGGGCACGCCTTCTTGTAAGAGCCTTGTGGCGGCTTGAACCGATCCGTCCCTGTCACCTTGAACCAGCGATTCGACCAAGGGATATATTCCCGTCTGCAATTCTATCAGGCTCCAATCATTACCCGGGAATTAAACAATTGTATGAGATAACAACTTAGTGATTATTCATGTTCAACTTTGATGGAATCATCATTTAGACCGTTTGATCCTCTCTCTGCCAATATCCTTAGCAAGTATTTTCGGTGCGGGTACAACTGGTCCAATCATGAGACAACATGGGCAGGACTTCTATGACCTCTCATTTAGATCCTCGAACAGGTGCAGTTCAAGGTTCACTCTTCGAACAGATCCTCTCCCCTTGGTGAATATCTCATAGCTGTTCAGTTCGCCGATCAATTTCCCGTCGTCGTCCACGACCGGTAGGTCAGTGAAGTGGTCTTCGACCATGATTTGGAGGGCTTTGACCAGTTTGGTCGAACGTTTTACCGTTGGGACCTTGTCGATCACTCCTTCCACTCCTTCCTTGAGCATATCCCTCATGAGCCTCCATAGGGACCAGTTGGCGAACTCTCTGACGCCCACCCTATAACCGAGGAGGCGAAGCAGTGTCTCGGTGGTCACTGCCCCCATTAGCTGTCCCTCTTCATTCAAGACATAGACCTTCCGTGAGACCGGGCTGTTAAGGAACTCGTCGAATACCTGGCGGATCTTCGAACCGGAATCGATGGTTGTTGGATCTTTAACAATAAGTTCGAAAACATCTTCGACCAGTAGGTCCGAGAAGCTCTTCTTCATCTCCACCATGAACACTCATAGTGAGCCCTGAATACTTAACGAAATCGTTATGCCAGTCGATTCTTTGTAACGAGACGCCTTAGAGTGTCCCCCACCCCAAACAGATTGGTTCATGGACGACATGACTGTCTGTTCTCCCCACACTGACCCGGGGCGGGGGTTTAGTGTCGTGCACCGGGGTTGTCCTCCAGTCATGACGCGATAGTCTCATCGCAAGTTCCTGCAGGGACCCAATTAACGGGCACTGTACGCATCCGGATTACTGAGAGGTTCACAGATCGCCTCTACTTTTACCGAATGCAAGGATGGAGAGGGATGAGCTAAATTTAAACCCTCTCCTGTATCTCTTGTATCCGCAGATAGTATCATTCGGGCTTGTCTTTCGATCAAATGAGGCAAACATTACAGTAGTTATCGGTTGGCGAACCAGTTTCATTCCAAATTAGATCATTTTTCCAAGGTGTTTGCATCCAGATTATGACTTTTCAAGCTTTCAGAGCTTTTCAACCGCCCATTTCAAATGTTTTTTCAGCGGTCGTTAAGATTGCTTGCGAGAGGTCGCAGCAGGAAATCTAAATGAACACAGCAATGAAGACCGTCACCGTCGTGTGCGTCATAGGCGTGGTCGCACTCGTCGGATTTATGGGAGCGGCAGCGGCCGCCGGCTCCTTCACAGGGTCGGGCAGCATCGGGACCGGAATGATGGGTGGAAACGGGGACATGAACGGTCATATGGGGGCCCAGTGCCAAAACGGTCAGGCCTCGAACGGAATGAGCGGGTCCCAGGGTCACAATGGCATGATGAACGGGATCGGGCTGAATTGCCAGAACCTGACTGGCACTCAGTGCAACATGACGCAGAACGCTGAAGGCACCTGTAACTGTACCGGATACCAGAACGGTCAGGCCCTTTGTCGGGCTTGAAAACCTTTTTTATTATTCTACGCCTATTGGATACAAATCGTTATTTCGTGATCAGGGTTCGATTTCGACCCTGACCCTGTTTGTCATTCCATATCTCGTTTTGGAGACAACACCTTTATCCACAAGCTTGTCCAGGGTCCTCGACACCTTGGCATCGGACATTTTGGTTTTAATGATCAGGTCCTTCTGCAATGCCTCTCCCCCCGAATCCACGATGGCCCGGAATAAGGTCCTTTCATCTCCTGAAAGTAGGCGCAGGACCAGGATCCTTTCATCCACGGGCTTCACGTCCGCTTGCACCTGGATCGTTTCTTCTATCGGCTCAGGCGTCTCTTGCGAACGGAGTTGGGACTTTTCAACCGATGCAATGATCGGTATGCTGGAACTCTTGATTGGAGGTATGTCGGTCAGCGGTTCGTATTCCTGTCTGAAAAAGGCCAAAAAGGCTCCGATAGCCATCAAGAAAGCTCCCACGATCGCCAGCATCATGTTCGTGATCGAATAGGAATCGATGTCGGTGGTTCCCCCCACCATACCGGAACTGCCGCCTCTCCCCACATTGGGAGATAATAGTGCGAATATCGTCAGCAGGAGCCCTACGAAGAAGATCAATGAGGCCAAGATCAACGTCCTGTTGGTTTTCATGGAACACCAGTTGCTTCCACACGACCGTCAGCAGGTCAGGGATCACATCTTCTAGGCCACCAACGGCCATATAAACAAATCTGTTGTCCGCGTTCCATCGCTGAAGATCATTTTGCGCTCATTTGACCTCGATACCGATCAAGCAGTGGAAAGGTCGACTCCATCCGGTCACTTGTGTCCACCTTGCCCAAATAGGGTGACCGACCGATAGGATAATCATAGAGGAGTGGTCTGTAATCAGCGAAGATAACGATCACGGATGCACCAGGCGGGGCCGGGCATGGGGGTGTGGGCATATGGACGAGTTGAATGAGAATCTAGAGGTCGATTTCGACCCAAGAAAGACGAAGGGATTCGGCTGGAGGGTATCGACCTCCATAGCGACCGCTGTGGGATGGCTCTCCTTCGTGCTCATCTGGCTGGGATTCTACGCTGGTGACTATAACATCTACGAGAACATCGCCGCGGTCATTGTGTCAGTGATCGTGTTCATCGGCATCAACGGAGCCATGTGGGGCACCTGGGCGATGCGGATGGCGCCGAAGGATGTGATGGGCCCATGGCGCCTGAAGGCCATCTTATCGTTCCTGACCGGCGTGGCATGGGTGGTGTTCCTGCTGGTCTGGTTGCTGGTCTATGCCGACGGCTACAATGGCTATCAGAACCTGGCCGTGCTGTTCATCTCTTTGCTGGTGCTGGGCGGCATCAACGGCATCATGTGGAACAAATGGTCCCGATCCTGGTAAATCCCTTCATCCCTTTCATTACCTTTTTCTGTTTGAACCTGCAAATAAGCATACGATGACCATCATGATCGGGTGCAGCGGTTGGTCCTACGAGGATTGGATCGGCCGATTCTTTCCCTTCGAGATAAGGAACGACAATGCCAAGCGGTTCGAGCATTACGCCGAGTTCTTCAGCTCCGTCGAGGTGAACTCGACCTTCTACCGCATGCCCGGGGATGCGCAGGTCAGATCCTGGGTGGAGAAGGCCAAGACGCATCCCGGGTTCGAGTTCTCGATCAAGATGCCCCGCAGTGTCACGCATGAGGCCCTCGTCGACCACGATGACAAGGCGGCGGTCAAGCACGCGCTGTTCTTCGAGCGCATCCTGGCGCTGCCGCTGAACGAGGCCGGCGGCCTGGGCGCCATCCTGCTGCAGTTGTCCCCTTCTTTCCACAACACTGGCGACTCGTTCGAGGTGCTTTCCCGATTCCTCGGCTCACTATCGGTCGGCGAGTTCCACTACGCCCTGGAGTTCCGCCACAAGTCCTGGCTTAACGACAATCACCACCTGCTCGGAGATACCTTCAGGCTCCTGCGGGACAACCACATCGCAAATGTCATCGTCGACGGTCCAGGTTTTCCGTTCACCAGCGATTTGACTGCCGATTCCGCCTACGTCCGGTTCCACGGTCGGAACAATGACATCTGGTATCACGATGAGAAGGAGGATGACGAGCGCATCGACCGATATGATTATTTGTACAGCGAGGATCAGCTGACCCCCTGGGTGCCTCGGATCAGGGAGATGGAGGAACACGTCTCCCGGGTCCGCGTGTTCTTCAACAACCATGGCCGGGCCAAATCCGCCAAGAACGCGTTCGAACTGATGGACATGTTGGCTATCCCGCACAAGCCCAAGGTGGTGCATGTCCAGGACCAAGCCAAGATAGACGAGTTCTGAAACGCACTTTCCCATGGCAAGCTATATCCAGGGGGTAATGCAATTGCGGGCGGAGAGGATGAGGGAACTTTTCGAGCCGGCAAGCATTGCTGTGGTGGGTGCGGCCAGGGAGGAGACCAAGGTCGGCCACATAGTGCTACGCAACATCATCAGCTCAGGCTTCACCGGAAAGCTATACCCGGTCAACCCGAAATCGGAGGAGATTCTCGGCCTCAGATGCTATTCCAGCATTTCTCTCGTTCCGGACAAGATAGACCTGGTGGTCATAACCACCCCGGCGCGCATGGTCCCAGGTATCATCGACGAGGCCGGCCATAAGGGGACCAAGGCGGCCATCATCATCTCCGCCGGTTTCAAGGAGGTCGGCAAGGACGGGGCGGAACTGGAGCGAAAGGTCGGGGAGATCGCCCGCTCCTACGGGATGAGGATATTGGGCCCTAACTGTCTGGGTATGATCAATACCGACAGCAGGATCAATGCCACCTTCGTCAACCAGTATCCACGCGCCGGCTCGATCGCCATCAGCTCCCAGTCGGGCGCCATATGCGCGGTCATGCTGGATTGGGCCAAGCGAACGAACGTCGGATTCTCCAAGTTCATCAGTGTCGGAAACAAGCTGGACATCGACGAGGCAGACCTGCTCCAGTATCTGCGCGACGATCCGTTGACCAAAGTCATCGGGATGTACATCGAGGGCACTGACCGGGGCATCGAGTTCATGCGTCAGGCCAAGCTCACCACGAGAGGCAAACCTATAATCGCGCTCAAGGCTGGACGAACGTCCACGGGCGCCAAGGCGGCATCGTCACATACTGGTGCGCTCTCCGGCAGCGACAAGGTCTATGACGCGGCGATGGCGCAGTCCGGCATTATCCGGGTCAAGACGATAGAGGAGCTCTTCGACCATCTAACGCTCTTTTCGAGCATGCCGTTGCCGGAAGGCGACCGCATCGCCATTGTCACCAACGCCGGCGGACTGGGTGTCATGGCGGCCGACGCCTGCTCTGATTACGGTGTCACTCTGGCATCGTTCAAGCCGGAGACCATTGAGCTACTGAAGACCAAGCTGCCCGAGTCGGCTAACTTCTACAACCCGGTGGATGTGATCGGCGATGCCGATGCCGACCGATATTCGTTCGCGATCAATGCCATCATGCGAGACGACAACGTCTCCTGCGTCCTGGCCTTGATGGCCCCTACTGACATTGTGGACACGGCCGCAGTCGCCACGGCCCTGGCCAAGTTCGCGGGCAACTCGCCCAAACCCTTCGTCACGGCATTCGTGGGCGGTGCTGGGCTGGAAAGGGCGGTCAGCATACTCCGGACGTCGGGCGTCCCGAACTATGATTCACCGGACCGGGCGGTACGATCCCTCGGCGCCATGGTCTCGTACAAGCTCTTCAAGAACTCCAATGTCGACGAGATCCCGCTTTCTTATGCCGGGGACAAGGAACGGACCAAAGCCGTTCTGGACAAGGTTCGTTCCGAGAACCGTCTAATGCTCTCGGAGACCGAGGGCAAGGAGATCTTGAGCGCCTACGGAATCGATGTCCCTCTCGAAGGCGCGGCCAACGACGCCGAGGAGGCGGTCAGGGAGGCGCAGAGGATCGGATATCCGCTGGTCATGAAGGTGGTATCTCCGGACATCGCCCACAAGACCGATGTGGGCGGGGTCGTGGTCGACATCAATAGTGACGATGAGGTCAGGACGCAGTTCCAGCTGATCATGTCCAGGATATCCTCGAAGATGCCCCAGGCCAAGGTCGACGGCGTGTCGCTGGAACGTATGGTGAAAGGGCGCGAGGTCATCGTCGGCATGGTGAGGGACAACCAGTTCGGACCGGTGGTGACGTTCGGGTTAGGTGGGATATTCGTCGAGGTCATGCGGGACGTGGCGCAGAGGATAGCTCCATTAACCGGGAGCGACGTTAATACCATGATACAGTCTATCAAGGCATATCCGATACTCACGGGAGCCAGAGGGAGGCGTCCCGCGGACATCGCGGCGTTGAAGGACATCATCGGCAAGCTATCTCAGCTGGCCATGGATTTCCCCGAGCTGGCGGAGTTCGAGATGAACCCGGTCATCGTCGGCGACGAAGGCCAGGGGGCGAGCGCGGTGGACGCGCTCGCGACAATCAGGAGGGAAACAGCATGAGGTCATTATTCTTGGGTTCAGTGGTGGAGAGGTCCGGAAAGACGATGGTCACTCTGGGACTTGCGAAGAACTTCCCCGGCAAGGTTGGGTTCTTCAAACCGTTCAAGGAGACCCTGATGGCGCTCGACGACCGGGTGATCGATCAGGACGCGTACCTGATGAAGAGGGCACTGGGATTGCCGCAGACCGAGGAGGTGCTGAGCCCGTTCACGTACGACATGGAAAAACCGGTCGATATGGACGAGATCATCAATTGCTATGAGAAGCTGAGATGCAAGTGCGACCTGATGCTGATCGAAGGGACCCGCGAGATAACCACTGGCTTCCTTAACGACGTATCCGGCATGGCCATCGCGGAGAATGTGCAAGCGGACGTCGTGCTCATCTCCCGTGCCGGATCATCAGACCTGGACAAGATAGCGATGCTGAAGCACATGATGCGCCGTTATAAGGTCAACTTCAGAGGCGTCATCCTCAACATGAACGAAGACCCCAACGTCGTCAAGATGCTGGAATCGAAGCACATCCCAGTGCTGGGTTCGATCCCGCCGCTGAAGGAGCTGTGCCGTTTCGACGTGAAGGAGGTGGCGGACGCGCTGGGGGCGACGGTCATCGTGGCCGAGGACCACATGGACAGGATCGTGGAAGAGGTGATGGTGGGGGCGATGACGACGGAGACGGCGCTCAAGACGATGAGGCGCTTCGCCAACAAGGCGATCATCACCGGCGGGGACCGCTCCGACATCCAGATGGCGGCATTATCAACGGACACATCGTGCCTGGTGCTCACCGGAGGGCTCTACCCGGACCGGCAGGTTGTCGCCAAGGCGTACGACCAAGGTGTCCCGATACTGATCACGCGCCAGGACACGCTAGGCGCGTCGGAGACTATCGAGCATCTGATCGCCCGGATCGACCCGGAAGACACTGACAAGATCGAACTGGTCGCGCGGATGGTAAAGGAGCACGTGGATTTGGACGCTGTGTATTCGGAGTGATATGCAGCATTCGTCAAACGGCGGGTTCTTGAACAAAATTGATATCCCCCTTGGATATTGTTCCGGGCATGGTAAAGGAAGTACACGCAGCGCACATCCTAGTCAAGAACCAAGACAAGGCCAAGGAGCTCCTGGCCCAGATCAAGTCGGTCCCCCCGACCGAAATGGGAAAGAAGTTCGGTGAATTGGCCATGAAATTCTCTGACTGCCCCTCCGGAAAGAAGGGCGGCGACCTGGGTTGGTTCGCCCGGCAAAAGATGGTCAAGGAATTCGAGGACGAGGGATTCAAGGGAAAGAAGGGTGACATCTGCGGACCGTTCAAGACCCAGTTCGGCTGGCACCTGATGTGGATCATCGACCAGAAGTGATTCCGTTCAAAGAGGGCGACGCGGATCCTTTTTCCGATCCGCGCCATCCTTGCCAACCTTTTTCCGGTCATCGGTTATTATTCATGCAATGAGCGATGGCCAGAGGGGTCCGTGGACGGAGCAGCCGGTCCAGAACCCATACATTGACCCGCGGTACCAGTACAGCTACCGGCAGGCACCGCCCCCACGGTCTGACCGCAAGACGTTGATAGCAGTGATCGTGATTGTGATCGCTCTGCTCGCGGTAACTGTGCTGGCAGCCTTCGTTCTGCTCGGTAACGCCCGTAACCCGGATCCAGGCGATCAGGGCACGGATCCCGATACTACCATCACTGACCGGGACAACGATGGCCATTCCGACTTGACGGACGTATTCCCCGACGATCCCTCGGAATGGTCAGACATGGACGGCGACGGCATCGGGGATAATGCGGATCCATTGTTCAATGACCAGGACAACGACAGTTTCCCGGATAGCACCGATCTGTTCAAGGATCGGGATGTGGGCATCCTGATCAACCTGCGTTCGGCCAAGGTCCTGGACAGGGTGGACACAATGAGCAACGCTGCGCAGGTCTATTTCAGCCTCTCCATCGACGGTGCGTACAAGGGAAGGATCGACAAGGGAGGATACGTGTGGGAGCCAAACGTTGGTACCACGTTCACGGTCGACGACAGTTACCGGTACAACGCCAATGACACCCATCGCTTCGCCAACATATCGATCTCGATGTGGGACGAGGATTTCATAAGCGGTGACGATGCCATCGATATCGATGGCGTTTCGCAGTCTGGTCGGTCACTAGACATCAAATATGATCTCATCACCGGGACCTGGACCGGCGACGACAGCACAGGGATCGCGGACGGATCATCAGATGGCACGCAGTCATCCGATGATGACGACGGAATATTGTGGTATGACATATCGACAGTCACCATGCTCTCCGACAAGGAGTACGTGTGGGAATACGACGGCAATTCCTATTCGTTGAACCTGAACGTGACCGCCAAGGAATATTACAGCTATCACAACAACGGCGCCGATCGGAGTCCTCAGCTGGAATCCGGAATGAGGTCGTTCGTCACCTCCAGCGACCCGGTCGTGGTCGACCTGGCCCAGAAGCTGAAGGGGATCGCGACCAGCAGTGGGTTCGACCAAGAGCAGACGGAGAATCTGGCGCTGGCGTTCTGCCAGGGTATCAAATATTCGTACGACAACATTTCCGAAGGGGCGGACGAATATTTCCGTTACTCCGTCGAGACGTTGTACGATGAGACCGGTGATTGCGAGGATAAGTCGATCCTGTTCGCCTCGGTCACCGAGGCCATGGGGTATGATTCTGTGCTACTCCTCATGCCCGGACACATGGCTGGCGGCATCGCGCTGACCGGAGGGGGAGGGACCTATGTCGAGGACGGGGGAGTGAACTATTTCTATTGCGAGACCACCGGCGAAGGCTGGCTGGTAGGTGAGCTGCCGCCCGATATGGAAGGGGAACAGGTCGAGGTGGTCCAGGTCGAATGATCAGTTGATGACCGATACCTGGCTGGAACCATCGTCCAGCTCCTTCACGCCGATGACGTTGCCCATGAGGTCCTTGACCTCCTCGATGTGGGTGATGAGAATGATCTGCCCGAACTGCTTGGAAAGGCCGGTGAACGTCTGCATGATGTTCCTCTTGCGTATGGTGTCCTGAGACCCGAAGATCTCGTCCAGCACCAGGAAATTGACGCTGCTCCCGGATCGTTCGGCTATCACCCGCGAGATGGCCAGGCGCAGGCACAGATTGGCCAGGTCCGCCTCGCCGCCGGAGAACCGGTCCAGCGGGTACTTCTGACCCTTGTCGTAGACGTTGATGTTGTAATCGTCGTCCAGCTCCATGCCGTTGTACTTGGCCTCGGTGAGCTCCTCGAACAGTCCGGAGGAGATCTCCGAAAGCGTCGGGACGATGCGCGATATCACGTTGGACCGGAACACCTTCATCACTTCACTCAGGACCGCCAAGGTCTCGCTATCCTTCTGGATCACCCCTACCCTCGACTCGACCTCGGCCAGTTGCTTCAGCTGTTCATTCCGGCCGGCGATCTCCGCCTTCTTCCGGTCGATGCTGTTCTGCAGGGAGTAGGTCTCCTTGGACTTCGCCTCCCTCCGGTCCCTGACCTCCAGATATGAGCTTCTTGCCTTGTTCAACAGTTCATCGCTATGGCCAGAATGTACCATGGACTCCTGGGCTTGTTTCAGTTCCATGCGCTCGGTATCGACCTGCTTCTCCAGCGTCACCTTCTGCATCTCCACGTCGGGCAGGCGTCTTGCCTCGATGGTCAGCTGGTTATACTGGTCGGATATCCGTTTCAGTTCAACCAGCTCCTTTTTGAGCCGCTCGTAGGCGACGACGTCAAAGTCGACCGCCCCGATTCGGGCTATCGTGGAATCTGCGTCCGCCATCTCCATCTTGCTACGCTTGGTCTGGTCCTCCAAGCCCTTGATGGACGAGGCTATGCGGGTCTCCTCGATGACGTCCTTCCGCAGCTTCTGCAGTCTAGAGTCGATGTTTGCGCGGACCTTCTTGTTCTTCTCCAATTCCTCATCGGCCGCCGCCAGCTGGGAGGAAAGGTCTGCCAGTTGAGACCTCATCTCGGTGATCTCCTTCGCCATAAGCTCTAACAGCGTTGAATAGTGCTCGGCCAGCGTCCTTTCGCATGTGGGGCATTTGCTGTCTGGGCCGATTGACTGGATATCCGACCGCTTCTTCTCCCTGGAGGCGGCGTCCTTTTCCACGCGTCGGACCTCGCCCCTCAACCAATCTGCCTTCCGGTTCGCTATAGCTATGCTTTCCTCGGCCCGCTTCAGGTTCTCCTCCGCCGAGACCAGGTGCTTGGACGGGTCCTTGAGCTCGACCAGTTCCCTACTCGATCTGACCGCCCTTTCCTCGAGCGAGACCACCTCCTTCTCCAGCTTGTGACGGCGTGATCGCTGGTAATCCAGCTCGATGAACCTTGATCGGGACGAATCCATCGAATCCTTTCGCACCACTGACTCCAGGTACTGCCGGTTCGTCCCCTCGAGCTCGGCCGCTCTCCTGCCCTTGTCCCTCAGGGACTCGATGTCATTGGCCAGGCGATCGATTGCCTGGACGTTCCTCTCAATTCCGGCGCGGAGCTCGGCCGCCCTCTGTTGGTGGGCTGAATACTCCCTGAACTTCGCCTCGGCCAGGTCCCATTCCGTCTTGACCGCGTTGGTGCGTTTGTCCAAAGCCTCCAGCAACCGCCTTTGTTCCTGTAGGGAAGATTCCAGCTGGACGACCTCTCCCGAAAGCGACGTTGTTTCCGCTTCGATCCTTCTCCTCTTTTCCTGGCCATCAGGCTCGAAGAGCATCAGGTTCAGGTTTGCCAGTTCCGTTCTTTTGCCTTTGGCGTCCTTGTCGATCTCGGCCACCACGTCATCCAGTACGTCGATCTCCAGCATCCGGAGGATGGTCTTCTTGCGGTCTGCCGGGCGGAGCGTGGAAAGGGCGTTCAGGTCCTTCTGCCGGGCAAAGACCGAGATGAAGAACGACTTATAGTCCATTCCCAGGCGGTCGACGATGAGGTCGGTGACACCTTTGTCGGTTCGCGCCGACAGGGAGCCGTTAACGCTCAAGGTGGCATCGGAAACGCAGTTCTTGCCCCTGATGCTTCGAACCACTCGGTAGTGGTCCGGTCCCAGGTCGAACTCCAGCTCCACCGAGCACTCGTCGTTCGGTCCGGCCGAAGAGCTCCTGATCCCTTCCTTGGTGGTGCGGACGATCGAGGACTCGTTCCCATAGAGCGCCCAGGCGATCGCCTCCACCAGGCTAGACTTGCCTGAACCGTTCTGGCCGATGATTCCGACGATCCCGTCGGGGAACTCAACCCGGGCGTTGCGGAACTTCCGGTAGTTCTTCAGCTCGAGGTATCTCAGTTTGATCCTTCCAGCCCCCTTTTCAGATACTCGAGGCCCTTCGCCCTCACATCATCCTTGCTCACCCTCTCCACCGGATATTGGTCCAGGAAGGACGAGTACTCCGATTCGAGGGAATCGATGCTGGCGTTCTTCCATTGCACGGATGAGTTCTCCTGGATCACCTCGAACTTCGGCTCGAAGTGAGTGGCCGCGGACGCCTTCTGCACGATACGGTGGAAATCGACCGATTTGTATAGCGAAGAAGGGACTCGGTTGACGATGAGCCTGACGATCCTGCCTTCCATCGACACCGTGTCCAGCACGTTCGATATCTCCTCCATCAGCGAGGCCGCGTCCATTCCCGAGGCGTCGATGGGGCCGAGGTCCATCATTTCCCTGGCGGCGAGCTTGACGAACTTGCGCTTCTTAGTGCCCAGATCGATGACGACGAACCCCTTCGCCTCATCCGCCTCGGAGAATGACAGCCGTTCTATCGATCCGGCGTAATAGGCGTTATCGGCAGCGCTGGAATAATTGTGATAGTGGCCAAGGGCGATGTAGTCCATGTCCGACCGCAGGTAAGAGGAAGGAACGATGGTCTCGTTGAACTCCCCCATCTTGAACACGTTGAGGCCGGAAACTCCGGCGTGCAGCGTCTCCACGTTATAGTTGGCGTCACTGTCCGGCCTTACCTTGTCCAGTTCAGTGAACAATGCGTCCCCTTCGTTATGGGGGATGGCATGGATGGTAAGGTCATCATGGACGACCCGTTCGTAGGCTCCACTATAGACCGCTCTCAGCCCGCGCACATGCTCCATTATCTTGAAGACGCTGCCAGTCTCCCTCAGTCTCGGGGTGGAATGGTTTCCGGCTATGGCCACGACCGGTATTCCAGCGGCGGTTATGCGGGCCAGGTTGTCCAGGGCGACTGATATCGCCCGGTTTGATGGTCTCACGGAATCGAACAGATCGCCAGAATGGATGACCACGTCCGGATCGGTCTCGATTGCCTTGTCCGCGAATTCGGCAAAACGGCGGTAGACATCCATCTCTCGCTGGTTGATGCCCGTCTCGTCATCCACCTTGCGGTAGGCGGAGAACCCTAGGTGGGTATCGGAGACATGAACTATCTTCATTCGAACTCATAAACCGGATTCCAGTTAAATACCATTGTGGCGGGATGCCCGAAAGTGACCATGGCTTACCCCCTCCCTTCGGCTCGAATAAGTTCTCGCCAAGAGGTCGGAAATTATTAGGTATGTCTGCTTTTGAGGTCTCTCTGCCATATCGTGACCATTAAGCCGTTGACCACGGCAACGATTGGCAGGAAGGGGAAATCGTAAGCCATTGGCGCGATCGGGATCAACATAAAGAACAATGTAACGAAGATGCAACTCTGCCCGGTCATTTTGTGGAAGAATGGTCCACCCATATTGCTATGATTAGTGTCCGGTCTCCAATAGGCCATTAAAGACCTGGATAAGCAGGATGATGGCGAGGTCTACGAAGATCCAGAGCAGGTGGCGCAGTTCCTCCTTTCTGCGGTCCTCATGCATCGCCATCCATGACCTGACCTCAGAACGGTGACTCTCCGGTTCCGACCAGGATGCCGGCGGCAAGATAGCCGATCACATCCAGCATCTTCATCTTGGTGAACAGAACAGCTGTCAGTCCAGCTAGTGAGATGACCGTTATCCCCATCAGGAACTTGATCCGGACATCCATATCTACCACCGCATTCAGAAGAAACCCTTGTCTGGGGTCGGCTGCGCGCCGCGCGAACGGGTGGCATCATCGACCCCGTTGCAGCGCTTCAGGTATTCTTCGTACAGATGGACCTTCACCGGGATGGCGAACGGGGTGAACGGCGAGGCTATCAGCGCCTCACCGGGCATGAGCATCTGGATCTCGTTCTCCAGCATGGAGATGTCCTGCTTCGCCGAGTTGCGCAGGATGTCCCGGTCCCGCTTGTCGGCTAGGCCGAGGATGAAGAGCGTGTTGAACTGGGAGATGATCTCCTCATTGATCAGTTTCGGCTGCTGCGATACAGCACACAACCCGACCTTGAACTTTCTCCCCTCCCGGGCGATCTGGGCGAAGATGGTCCCTTTGGCCTGCGACAGCACACGCTGCGCTTCCTCCATGGCGATCAGCACTGGCGGCTGCTTGTCGAACTTGGCCTTGTCCGAGTACTTGACCTTGTTCTGTTCGAAGATGGCTCGGGTCAGCACAGTCGAGATCAGGAGCTCCTCCGCCTCGAACATGTTGGACGTGTCGACCAGCACGACCTTTCCGTTGCCTAGGCACTCCAGCACGTTCTTGGTGATAGACAGCTGTCGGTCTGTCGTCACCAGGTCGAACTGGAAGATGCTATCCAGCCGCCGCTTGATGACGTTGACCGTGCCCTCCTGGAACTTGTCCTGCAGGTCTTTGACGATGGTCTTCACGTCCTTATCGCGGAGCGCCATCAGCCAGGCATCCTTGTAATGGTATTGCGCGGTCTGCAGGCATTCCACCTGGGCGCCGGTGAACTCGTACAGGTTCTTCAGGTCGTCGATCTCGATCTCCGAAGAGCTGACATGGAGCGTGGTGTAAGGACCTTCGAGCTTCCTTGAGCTGAACACCACCAGGCCGTCCTTGGCGGCAGTGGCATGGCACAGCCCCTTCTTGCCTATCTCCCCGCCATCGTAGTACTCGCCATGGGGATCGAAGATCAGGAAACCATAGCGCCGTTCCCGCATGCAGGAGAGCGCCAGCCCCTTCATCAGGTTGCTCTTTCCCATACCGGTGGTGGCAAAGATGCCGACATGATGGGGGAATGAGCGTCCAGATATGCCGACCGGGAAGTCCAGTATCTGGTCGCCCGACCGCAGAAATCCCACCTCGATGTCGCCCATTAATGGCCTGAGGAACTCGTAATCGCCTCCGTCGGCCCTTCTAACCTTCGAAAAGTGGTCCGGTATGGACTTGACCTTCCTGAACTCCTGACCGGTGAGGTAGCCCAGCGGGGAACAGACCCCGGTCCGGTAGATCATATCGCTCATGTCCTCTGGGTCGAACTTCTTATTGTCCTTGTCCCTCTGCATGGCGGTGCCTGCCTCTCGCACCAGCCAGTCGTCCGAATCGGCGTCAGCACCGTATTCGACGTCCATGACCCGGACCATGTACTTGGTGGCGCCTCCCTTGTCCTCGATGATCAGGAGTTCCCCGACCTGGACATCCTCCGAGTGCTCGGTCCTGAACCTGAGCTCCATCACGTTGGTACCGAACACCCTCCCGATCGCAACCATCTTAGTTCAAGCTCCTTCCGGTGGATTGCCTACCCCAATTATACAATTATCCCGCGGAGGGGTGAAAGTAACGCTGGAACGACCTGAAGAAACATGATACCACATCCAAAGGTTTAATGCGCAATCAGTCGTTCCCAAGTTGATGCGCCCAGAGTCCATTCCGCTCGGAAGCGGCGAGACCAGGAAGCGGCCGTCGATGCAGGTCATCGGCATCGGTGGAGCGGGCTGCAACACCATCTCCCACATGGGCGAGGAAGGCATAGCCGTTTGTTCCGACAAGAAGCATTCCGCGGCGCTGCGCATCAGACGGATCTTAAGGCTCACTGACAGCCAGGTCAAATCATCCCGTACCATCGACCCCAAGTTCGCCCACACCCTGAACCTGGAGTGGTTGGAGAAGCTCAAGGAGCACGTCGACCACCCAGACATCGTTTTCATATTCACCGGTCTGGGCGGGGAGACGGGAAGCTTCGTAACGCCCCTGGTGGCCTCGACGTGCCAGAAGGTCGCTAGGTTGGTGGTGGTTTCCGCCTCCGAACCGTTCTCAGTGGAGGGGACGGACCGCAGGGCGGCGGCTCAGGAGGGTCGGCTGAGGCTGCAATCCAGCTGTGACATACCGATCATCTATTCCAACGACCCGCTGCTTCAGATGGCGCCGAACCTGCCCATACGGAAGGCGTTCAACGTTATGGAACAGATCATGCTCTCCCCGGTCTACGAAATGATCGACGTGGTCACGCTGGCGGACGTCAAGGGTGTCAGGGACGATTTCCGGGGCTGCACCAAGGTGCGCCTGGGCGTTGGGTATGGCGGCTCCGGGCTGGAGCGGGTCTCAGCGGCCGTGGAGGATGCGTTCACCTCTCCCTGGTTTGATTCCCCCACCGAATCGGCCCGGTCCGCGGTGGTTGTGGTCAACTCGAATGAATCGGACCCGTACCTGCTGGATGATGTCATGAAGGATGTGACGTCCAGGCTTCCACAGGCTAAGATCCGCTATTCTTCCCGTAGCGACCCGGCGTTGGAAAGGCGCATCAAGGTCACCTTGCTGGTTGGCTGGTAACCTCAACCTTCTTCTTTCCTGTTCGCCAAGTGATGAGCTTCCTTGCCTCCAGCCAGAACGTGGCGATGAACGCGCAGACGATCACCAATCCCCACTGGGCCAGGCTCATGCTCTGCAACTTCAAGGCCTCGTGCAGGAACGGTAAGGGAACGGCTATGATAAGCAGCATGAAGGCGGCAAAGGCCCATAGCAGCATCACCCTGTTGCTGGTGTAGCCCATGCGGGCCAAAGGCTCCTTCAATGAGCGCATATTGAACGCCAGGAGGATGTGCCCCAGGAGCCAGGTCGAGAACGCCACCGTCTGGGCCACGACCAGGCCGCCGCCGGTGTACCATGTGTAAAGGTAGGAGGCACTGACCGCGGCGAACAGGCTGACCCCCCCGACGAAGATGCTGGAGACCATCTTCCTGTCCATGAACTCCTTCTTCGGGTCACGCGGTCTGCGCTTCATCATGTCACCCTCAGCCTTCTCCGCCACGAACGCCGCCGAGGCGCCCAGGTCCATGAACAGCTCCAGCATTATGATCTGCACCGGAGAGAAAGGCAGAGGCACGCCAAGCGCGATGGGCAGGAGGAAGGACGCCACCAGTGCAGCTTTGCATGCCAGATAGTATCGGACCCCCTTGCTCAGGTTGTCGAACATCTTCCGCCCCTCGCCGACCGCGACTTGGATAGTGGCGAAATTGTCATCGGTGAGGACCATGTCCGCGCTCTCCTTGGCGATGTCGGTGGACCTCGTCCCCATCGCTATCCCGATATGCGCTTCCTTCAGCGCCGGGGCGTCGTTGATTCCATCGCCCGTCACCGCCACGATCTCTCCCATCTCCTTGAGGAGGCGGACCAGCCTGGCCTTGTGTTCGGGGGTGGTCCTGGCGAAGACCGATGTCCGTTCCAGTTCTTTCTTGAGCACAGCATCATCCAAGGCGTCGAGCTCCGTGCCAGACATCACGCGGTCAGAATCGATGCCGACCTGCAATGCTACCGCCTGGGCGGTCCGGGGATGATCGCCCGTCACCATGATCACCCGGATGCCAGCGTCCCGGCAGCTCTGGATCGACCCTTTTGCCTCTTCCCGGGGCGGATCGAAGAACCCGGCCATGGCCACGAACACCAGGTCGGTCTCCTTCCGGTCGGTCTCATCGCTCAGGTCACGATAGGCGAATGCGATGACCCGCTGTCCGGACCTGGCCATCTCCTCCGTTCTTTCCGAGACCTTACTGCGGAGACCTTCGGTCAACGGCACCTCCCGGCCAAATTCCAGCATGAATGACGAACGTTCGAGAAGCACCTCCGACGCGCCCGAAGAGAACATTCTGTCCTTTCCGCCAGTATTGTAGATGTACGAGGCCATCTTCCGCACGTTGTCGAACGTGACCTCGTCCCTGAGCTTCCAGTCGTCGCTCAGAACATTAAGGAGGTCCGTGGCACCAATTTCCACCAGCGCTTTGGCCATAGGGTTGACGGTGGTCTCCGTTTCCCCTCTGTCCCTGACCACTCCAGACGCTAAGAGGGAAATGTCCAGGACCCCCGGGTCATGGGCATTGATCTCCTTCGATGGAATTATCCTGCCGTCAACGCACATCGACTCCAGCCGCATCTTATTCTGGGTGATCGTCCCGGTCTTGTCGGTGGCGATGACCGTCACCGAGCCGAGCGTCTCCGCCGCCCGGAGCTTCTTCACAATGGCGTGCTTCCTTGAAAGGGCCAAGGCACCGAGCGCGAGCACCATGGTGATGACGATAGGTAGCTCCTCCGGAATCGTGGCGAATGCCAGTGAAAGGCCGGTAAGGATCATCTGATTGTAGTCGTTCGCCGGGATGCTCCCCCGGATGATGCCCAAGACCGGCACCAATATCGAGAAAAACAATGCCACCCATACCAGGAACTTGGCCAGCTGCTTCATTTCCAATTGCAGGGGGGTCCGTGGGTCGCGCGTCTCCTTGACGATCTTCCCTATCTTCCCGATCTCCGCCTGGACCCCGGTGGCCACGATGACCGCCCGCCCTTCGCCCCGGGTGACGACGGTGCCGGAGAAGACCATGTTGTTGCGGTCCGCTAACGGGATCTCTTCGTCGATCGTTCCGGCCGATTTCCTTACAGGGAACGATTCCCCGGTCAGCGTGGACTCGTCCGTCTCGATCCCTATGGACGCCAGGAGTCTGGCGTCCGCGGGGACCCTTTCCCCGACCTTCAGCAGAATGATGTCTCCGGGAACGAGGTCTTCGGTTTTCACGATCCCGGACCTTCCGTCCCTTAGCACGCCCGCTTCCGGTGAGGACAGCTCTTTCAGAGATAGGATCGATTTCTTGGCTTTGTATTCGTTGTAGACCTCTGTGATGACCAAGATGACGATGATGACGATGATGGTGGCCGCATCCGCCAAGTTTCCCAGGATACTATAGAGGAACCCGATGAACAGCAGCAGCAGGATCATCGGTTCGACGATCTCCTCCCGGAGGATGCCCAGGAAGCTTATCCTCTTGGCCTGGAAGAACCGGTTAGGCCCGTAATCCTTCAGCCTATCGTGTGCTTCCTCCGCCGAGAGGCCTTTGTCCTTGTCCGTCCTGAGTTCATTCAAGACAGCGTCTTCATCGATGGAATGCCAGGCGACCATCAGTATTCTCAAGTCCCGTATGTTGACGATGTTTCGTCAACGCCACCTGAGTATCAACGGAGGGAATTCACCATAAGGCTTTGGATTGTACTTTGGTGGTTCACTCCCCTTCGGCGATCTCTTGTGGGGCACCGGCGAACTTGACCAGCGCATAGGCTTCCATGAAGTGGAGTTTCGAAGGGACCACCAGCGTATGCAATGGTCCGCCCATGTCCAGCGTCCTCATCTTCTCCGGGTATCCGGCGGCGATATTCTCGGTCGAAGAACCTATGCGAGCGGCGGCGCAGATCAGCGAATCGGGGGCGATGAGTCCGCGGCCGAACCGCTTCTCCGCTTCCATAAGCCAGTGGACGCCGTCGATCGAGGTCATGTACTGGTTCTCCTCTTCCCGGATATCCAGCAGGACCATTGTGTGAAGGCCCCGTTCCTTGTTCTCCAGGATGCGCTCGTAAGGGCTGGAGGGGAAATACTCTCCTTCCACGAACGGCAGCGTCACGGTCCTGCCGAACTTATATGGCTGGAGACCGAGCGAGGAGGGACAGGCGCTGAAGATCGATACCCCGTGGATGACCTTGGTGGGTATCCCGGCGTCGACCGCCTGGATGCGCAGGTCGACGTGGGTGGTGGCGGCCATCGTATCCCCGGCGGTGACAAAGGCCACCTTCTTTTCCCGGGCGGCGTCGACCACCATCTCCGACTCTTCCACGTCCTTGCGCCTGAGCACGGTTATCTCCTTCCCGATGGCCGAACTGAGGTCATCGAGGGAGGCGTCTATCAGTCTCGACGTGTAGAACTCCACGAATATCTGGTCACAGCTCTTCAATTCCCTGAGCGCGCGGACGCTCATATCGTCCACTCCGCCCAGCCCTAAACCAACAAATAGCAATTCGCCCATCGACATCACCGTGCGCTCTCTCTGCGTTCGCGTACCGAAGGGTGAAGGCGAGTCCGTCCGTAAAAAGCTTTTAGACTTGGGCGTCCTGGATTCCGGGCTCAAGATCATCAGGGAGGACGATATGGTCCTGTTCCCGGTGATCAGTGACAACCTTCCTGACCTGGGTCACGAGGTATGCGAGGAGGAGTTCGACGAACGCCGCCTCATGGATACAGATTACAAATCACTGGTCTCCATCCCCGACGAGCTTCGCCCCCTGTTGCCGACCTCGTTCGACGTCATCGGGGACATCGGCATCTTCCGGTCGCCTGATGAGCTGTCATCCTATGTCAATGAGATCGGGGCGGCATTGTTATCAGCGTTCCCTAGGCTGCGCACCATCGCCAATGACAAGGGCGTCAAAGGTGAGTTCCGCGTGCGCGACCTGGAGGTCGTGGCTGGCGACGAGAAGCTGGAGACTATCCACCAAGAATACGGGATAAGGCTGTTGGTCGATCCGAGCCGTGTCTATTTCAATCCGCGTCTGGCGGGAGAACGGCACCGGGTCGCCTCATTGGTGAGGGAAGGGGAAACGGTCATCGACATGTTCTCTGGCATCGGTCCGTTCGCAATCATGATCGGGAAGCAGGCCAGGCCTTTCGTGGTGTTCGCGCTGGACATCAATCCGGACTGCATCGAGTACATGAAAAGGAACATCGAGATCAACAAGATCTCCAATGTGGTCCCGATGGAAGGCGACTCTAAGCACATGATATTCGACATACCGTGCGCCGACCGCATCGTCATGAACCTGCCGCACACCGCCCGGCAGTTCTACGCTGAGGCGCTGACGCGGTTGAACATAGGGGGGACGATACACTTCTACCACATCTGCGAAAGGCACGAGATCGATCCGGTGCTGGAACAGATGGTGATCGAGGCTAGGGGCATGGGCGTATGCGTCGACGTGGCGCACAAGGAGGAGCTGAAGACATACTCCCCGAGCGCCAGCGTGTTCAGCGCCGACCTATTTCTTCGAGACTGGTGCTAGGGTTATCCCTTTTTGACCCTGGTAGTTACCGCTCCTCTTCTCGTACGTCATCTCGCAGCTGGAATGCATCATCTCTAGTACCATCTGCACGAAGCGGCATCCGATGGGGACCTCGACCGTCTGGGAGGAGGCGTTGAAACCAGTGAAGGTGAGCGTCCCATGGAATCCAGCATCGATCTTGCCCAGACCGACCAGCAGGCCCTTCCTGATCCACGAGGTCCGGGTCCATAACTGGGCTGCGACATCGTCGGGGAGCTCGACATGCTCCACGGTGCTGACGAAGAACATCTTGCCTGGACCAATGGCCACCGTTCCTTCGTGGTAGGTCTCCCCGGAATCGGCGATCTTGATCTCGGCGATGCGCAGGTCGTAACCGTTCGGAGTGAGGCTGCCATCGGAGTATTCGCGGATCACCAGGCGCCCGCTTTTTATCATTTCTATGATCTCATGGTCCGGCACTATGCACATGCCACCGCAATCGCGTTCCGGCTCATTAGCGTTGTCGTGCATTGATTCCCTGGAGGACAATCCTATCCCGCTTGGGTGTTAGATTCATATTGCTGAAAAGGAAAGCGAATCCTTATACATCAGAAATAGAAATCAACCCACAGAGATGTCGTTTTTCCTGCACGAGGATAAGGTGAACCCGAAGTCCCTTCGGGCCATAGACCTTCACGATCATGTTGCCATAATCTACGTGTCTCAGCTGAACAAGGTCGATGTGCTCGCCGAGCTATGCCGCATAGGTCTCGAGCGGAACGAGCGGTGCTTCATAGTTACGAAAGAAGGGGAGGACATCGAGAGGCATCTTCGACGCTCTGGTATCGATGTCGATTCAGCTTCGGGGAGAGGGGCGCTTATCTTCCAGGATGTAGATGGGATATTCCCGAAGGGAGGGAAGTTCGACCCAGACATGACCATAGTCATGCTCAGGGAAATGATCCACGAGGCTTTAGACCAGGGCTTCTCGGGACTGCGGGTGTTCAATTCATTCTACCAACCTGCCGTTTTCGATGACAACAGGATACACATCGATTTCGAAACGAGGATGGGTCGGTTGATGTCCGATGAGAAGGTGGTCAGGATAAGTCTTTTCGACCTCAATGAGGAAGAGCCCGACGTCATCATTGAGGCCATCCTCAGCCATCCAATCATTGTGTTAAGAGGCATAGTATGCAGTAATTTCTTCTACATTCCGCATGACCAGTTGCTTAGCCCGAAGGGTGGATCGCCGGAAATGTATCGGCTCATGGACAACCTGATCGACGTCCATTACAACGAGCTCAAGCTCAAGGAGAGCCACGACGAACTGGAGTCAACGAATAAACTTCTGAGAGAGGAAATCAAGAAAAGGAAGATGGTGGAGTGGGCTCTGCTGATCTCAGAGCTGCGTTACCGGAACACTCTTGACTCTCTCAATGAACCGGTCCATGTGATCGATCGCGACTATCGGATCATCATTGCCAACAAGGCGTTGGAGTCCTTGGGCGACCGCCTTGGCACCAATTTCCGTTGTGTCGGACGTCATGTATCTGAGGCCTTCCCGTTCTTGCCCAAGGAAGAACTGGAGGAGTACGAAAGCGTATTCACCAACGGTGACACGATCGTATCGCAGCGGATGTATGACCTAGAGAGGAAGGTGTGGGCAGAGATCAGCAAAGTGCCCATAATGGACGGGGATCAGGTCGCCAATATCGCAACCATCATCCGTCGGGTTGATGAGAAGGAAAGGAGCACATGGAAGTAGTTTCTCTTTATTTTTATTTCCATTATTGATAGCCGAATATTTACGTTCATATACTCGTGTGACGATTTGTCAGACGGGATATGGGAGCACTCGATACCAGTACATCAAGAGCCGATGCATTAGGGTTCGATTCTGACACCACCGCTCCTTAGCTCCCCACTTCCTCTTTTTGACTATTCTCGAAAGGAACCTTCTGATAAATTTCATCATCGTTATGCTCATCTTTCGGCACTTTTTGCTATGCGCATGAAGGGAAGCTCATGGTCCTCGCGGTATTGTAGCTCAATGGCGGCCTATCGATTTGGAGGCTTCAGGCTTCTATCTTGGTAATGTTTAAATATCGTTCCTCCGATTAGGAATCAGTTGGATGTATCATCCAACTCAGCTGTAGGAGCTGGAGGAAAGGGGAGCTAGTTATGGTCAACAAGAGAGGTACAATAATTGCCGTCATTGTCGTTGTGACTCTGGTCGCTGCCGGGATGTTCGCGTACATTGGGTTTGGCGACAACAAGGGCAAGACCACCGGAACGATAGTGCTCATAGACGCTCTGGGCAACAACGTCACTTTGAAATCGACGCCGGTCAAGGTTGTCTCGGCCTCGCCGAGCACCACCGAACTGCTATATGCGATCGGTGCTGGCGGATCGATCGTGGGAGTCACCGATTACTGCGACTATCCCCTAGACGCGGTCGGAAAATCGCCTAAAGAGATCTTCACCAGCATTGGCGGGTTCTATTCTCCTAGTTTCGAGAAGATCGCCAGCCTGGACCCCGACCTGGTCCTCCTTGACGGGGGCGTGAAGAAGCAGAAGGACCTGATGCCTCAGCTTGATTCCGTGGGCATCAAGTATGTAGCCCTATACCCAGGCAAGAACGTTACCGAGATCCAGAACAACATCAGGTACGCCGGCCAGATATTCGACAAGGAAGTGAAATCCACCTCGCTGATAAGCGACATGGAGGAAAAGCTGTCCTCGATCAGCAGCGCCGTCAGCAACGCGACCTCGAAACCGAAGGTCATGGTCATGGTCGCGTTCAGCCCCACCATCTACGTGAACGGGGGGAACACCTTCATCAATGACATAATCAACGCCGCCGGCGGAACCAACGTCTTCGGCAATGCGTCTGGATACGCCACGATCTCCAAGGAAGGTGTCGTCCAGGCGAACCCGGACGTGATCATAGTCACCGCCTCGATGATCCCGGGCCTGACCGCCCAAGAGGTCCTGGACCAGATAAAGGGGGATGTTCTCCTGAAGAACACACATGCCGCCATCAACAACAAGGTCTACGTGCTCGAGGATCAGGCGGAGAGCTGCTTCCTGCGACAGGGCATCAGGGTGGTCCAGGCGACACAATTGCTGGCGGAAATGCTATATCCGACAATATTCGGTGAGGCCATTCCCAACGTCATGGGCAACGAGTACGTCAATTACCTGCCGGAGAGCTGGAACATCAATTCCACTGCCGCCCGGACGGTCATGACGTCCGTCCAGTCCTGGTGAACGATTTGAATGGTTCAGTGATCGATCGGGCGAAGACACGGCTGCTGCTCATAGTGGTAGCTGGCAGCATCTCGCTCACCTTCCTTTTCTTCCTTTCTCTGACAATAGGCGCTTACGGCATGACCTTCGAGTCCGCCATGTCCTCCTTCTTCAACCTGATCACCAGTTTCGGCAACTCCCAGAACATGGACGAGAGGATCATCCTGAACTCACGGTTGCCCCGGACGCTGTCGGTGATAGGTGTCGGCATCGGGCTGTCGATCGCCGGCGCCGTGATGCAGGCCATCATAAGGAACCCGCTCGTCGACCCTTACATCACCGGCGTTTCATCTGGCGCCGCATTGGGGGTATCGCTCGTGGTCCTGGGCGGGGTCTCGCTGGCCGGCATAGGGATGTACTCCGTGCCGCTGGCGGCTTTCGTCGGTGCCATAATCGCCTTCGCCATGACCATGGGCCTGTCCGAGGCGGCCGGGGGCAAGCCTATCAGCTTCGTGCTTGCCGGAGTGATGATCGGTCTCGGCCTCTCATCCTTCACCAACATCCTGGCGGTCATGAACCCGGACGAGCATAAGGGGATATTGTTCTGGATGTTCGGTTCTTTCCAATCGGTCACCTTGGACCAGACGTTGATAATACTGATCCCGACACTGATGATCGTCTCGGTCATGCTTCTTTACGCCCGCGAGATGAACGTCATCCTCCTGGGGGAGGAGCAGGCGAACCAATTGGGCCTCAACGTGCGTTCTTTCAAACGGATCATGATGGTCCTGACCTCGTGCCTGACCGGGGTCTGCGTGGCCTTCACCGGCGTGATCGCGTTCCTCGGACTCATCGTCCCGCACTCGGCCAGGATGATCGTCGGCAGCGATCACCGGCTGCTGCTGCCGGCGTCGATCGTCATCGGGGCGAACGTACTGCTGGTGGCGGACATCGTCGCCAGATCGATCATCATGCCGGCCGAGCTTCCGATCGGGGCGATCATCTCGCTCATCGGGGTGCCGTTCTTCGCCTATCTGATGATCAGGAGGGGGAAAGAGTATGGAGCCTGAAACGAAGACGGTCACGGTCCAGGTCAACGGCATCTCTTTCGGCTATAATGGGAAGAACACCTTGGAGGGCATCGATCTGGTATGCTCCAGGGGAGAGTTCATCGGCCTCATCGGTCCGAACGGATCGGGCAAGACCACCCTGCTCCGGTGCATAAACGGAGTTCTAAAACCCAAAGTGGGAACGATAATCGTCGAGGGCAAGAACATCGACAAGATGAAGATCAAGGAGATCGCCCGGGTCTGCGCCAACGTGCCGACGGACGCGGCCGAGGACCTGACCCTCACGGTGCACGAGTTCGTCTTCCTGGGACGTTACCCGTACGTGAGCGGCATGTGGTGGGAGAGCAAGGACGACGAGGAGATCGTGGACAAGGCCATCGCCACGTTCAAGCTCGAACACCTGGTGGACAGAAAGCTGAACGAGCTGAGCTCGGGAGAACAGGCCAGGGTGTTGCTGGCCAAGGCGGTCGTGCAGCGTCCGCAGGTGATGCTGGTGGACGAGCCGTCAGCCCACCTTGACCTGCGATACAAGCTGGAGGTGATGGAGGAACTGCGTTCCCTGGCGAGATCGGGGATAACGGTCATCACCGCGTCGCACGACCTGAACCTGATGTCGAAGTTCTGCGACCGGGTGCTGATGATCTCGCAGGGAAAGATCGTCTCCTTCGGAAACCCGGTGGACGTCATGACCGAGGAGAACATCAGGGACGTGTATGGCGTCGAGGTCACGATGTTCCGCGACGGCGACGAGATATATGCCATTCCAAAGAGGTCGTTGAGACAATGAACGTTGAAGAGCTGGTCCGATCGGACCTCCTGAACATCAAACGCCCGATGCACGGCGGATTGGGCTGGAAATACCAGGGCGTGGAGGACTTCAGTTCGAACCTGAACCCGCTGGGTCCGCCGCCGCAGGTGCGGGACTACATGCTCCAGGCGGCCGACAAGCTGATCTACTATCCGGACGACGGCGGGCTGGAGCTCAAGGACGCGATCTCCAGGCGTTTTGGCGTGAACCGGGACAACATCATGCTGGGAGCAGGCTCGGCCGAGCTCATCCGGCTGTTCCCGGACGTTTTCATCAATAAGGGCGACGGAGTAATCATGCCCAGGCCGACGTTCGCCGAGTACCAGTTCGCCCTGGGGATGAGGGGGGCGAGCATCCATGACTTCCCGCTGTGCGAGACCGACGGCTTCCATTTCGACTTCGCCAGGCTGAACTACATGATCGAATCCGGTCCGAAGGCGCTGTACATCTGCAACCCGAACAATCCTACCGGGGTGGTCGAGAGCAGGAAGCGCATCGTCGAGATCATCGAGGTGTGCGAGAGGCAGAACGCCCTGGTGTTCCTGGACGAAACGTTGCTGGAGCTGGTGGACAACGCCCCGGACCTCACCTGCATCTCCGAGGCGGAGAACCACGACAACCTGTTCATCATCCGCTCGTTCACCAAATGCTTCGCCATTCCCGGGATACGGGTGGGGTACGCCATCGGCTCCAAGGATGTCATCCGGCACATGGACAACGCCCGCCTGGCATGGAACCTGGGGCAGGTGGAGATGCACGTGGCGGCGAAGCTCCTGGACGACTGCTACGGGCACATCGAGAGGGCGGCCCGGCTGATGGCCGAGGAGAAGCCATACCTTATCGAGGCGATAAGCAAGACCGAGGTCGTCTCCGCATCGAAGCCGGACGCGTTCTTCTTCTTCAACCGGGTGAACGGTGGTCTGGACTCGAAGCAGCTGAAGGACCTGCTCCTCCGCTTCAACGTTCTGGTGCGGGACTGTGGCTCATTCGGACATCCGTTCGAAAAGTTCGCCCGCTTCGCCATCAAGACGCATGACCGGAACGTGCACCTGGTCGAGGCCCTCAAGCGAACGGCCGAGATCATGGAACAGCTGAGATCCAAGGGTGAATGATGTCGTCCGATCTGTACCTCTACGGTCTTCTGATTGTCGTTGTGGCGGTGGTCATCGACCTGCTCCTCGGGGAGCCGCCCAACGCCGCCCATCCGGTCGTGTGGATAGGGAAGGTCATCGGGTTCATGGACCGGCACACCAAGAGGACCGGCAGTAAGAGGGGCGAACGGGCTCGCGGCGTGCTATCCTGGCGCTGGTGCCGCTGCTGCTGTTCCCGTTCGTGTTCACGCTGCTGCTCTTCCTGCTGCGGGACCTGTTCGGTGTATTGGTTTGGGCCATTGGCTGCTCTATTCTGCTCAAGACCATGTTCGCGATCAACGCCATGGGCAAGCACACCCTGCCGATACAGCATGCGTTGGAGCGTGGCGATATGGAATCGGCCAGGAAAGGCGCCTCGATGATCGTGTCGCGTGACGTGAACAAGCTGGACCGGGAGCACATCATCTCCTGCGCGGCCGAGTCCGCCGCGGAGAACACCGTCGACAGCATCTTCTCGCCGCTCTTCTTCTTCGGGCTGGGCGGGATGCCGTTCATCGTCTTCTACCGCGTATCGAACACGCTGGACGCGATGGTCGGATACATCGATCCGCCGTACACCCACGTCGGCTGGTTCAGCGCGAAGCTGGACGACTGCACCAATTACGTCTGCGCCCGGATATCGCTGCCTTTCATCCTGCTGGCGCTGATGATCCTGGGAATGGACTGGAGGGGCGCATGGAGGGACGCAAGGAAATATCACAAGGCCACTTTATCGCCGAACAAGGGCTGGTCGATGTCGGCTTTCGCCGGCGGGCTTGGCATTCGTTTCGAGAAGGTCGGATGGTATGTTATGGGCGACGGACCGCTGCCGACCGACCCGAAGGTCATCGGCAATACCGTGAAAGTGATGCAGGTCTCGGCGCTGCTGTTCATCGGTCTGGTCGTTCTGCCGCTGTATCTTTTCATCGGGCTCAACGTCCAGACATATATCGAAAACCTATTCTCAGTGTTGTTCGGGTGGTTGTGAGCATATGGGCAAGGTCGATGTGACTACGGAGATCAACGAGGTCGGGGAGAACACGGTGCTGGTGGTCCGGCTGCCGCAGAAGATGAAGGTGCTGAGCACGACCGTGCTCAACGGCGGTTTCTCCGTGTCGGACACCATCCTGTCCGTCCAGGTGCCGATCCATTACAACGGTATGGACCCTGAGGCGGAGATCGTGGAGATCTGCGGGACATTGGGGCTTTGCCGGGAATCAGTCGGTTTCATGACCGCCGTGGACCTGAAAAGAGTACTGACGGTCGTCAGCGAGGAGTATCACGGGGTCAATGCCACTGTGGTCGCTACGTCCGGCGTCAAGAACGCGGTCTATGCCGGCGAACCAATGACCGATGCGCTCATCCGCGGTCTGAACGGACCGGGGACGATCAACATCATCGTCGCTTTGGACAGGCCGCTGCACGAGACCGGCTTGGCCAACGCGCTGATCACCATCACCGAGGCGAAGACCGCCGCGCTTATGGACACCAAGACCCGCGGCACCGGGACGACCAGCGACGCAATAGCGGTCTGTTGCCCGGAAGGCGACGGGGAGAAGTACGCAGGAACCGCCACCGATGTGGGCATATGCATGGCCCGCGCGGTGCGCAAGGCCGTCGCGGCATCGACGCTCAAGTGGTACGCCAGGCCCGGCCCGGTCGACTTCATCAAGCTGCTCGATGACCGCGGCATCACCATGGAAGAGATGTGGTCCGCCGCGAACAAGCTGGTGTTCCCAACCCGGCTTGGCCTGAGGGTTTCCTGAAAGGCAAGTTCATGGAGCGGATGGACCTGCTGCGGCAGGACATCAACGTCAACGCCATGGTCAAGGGCGCTTTGCTCCTGGAGGACGCCGGCAAGGCCCAGGAACTGTACGGACTGGACAACGGGGTGTTCGAATCCGACCCGGTCCACCTGCTGGCCGACGAGCTGATGGGGATCGCGCTGGCCGAATACATCACCGGCACGAAAGGCCTGTTCGAATACGTTCGGTACGACCGCAAGAAGCCCGGAATCCTGGCCGAGCTGGGCCCGTTCCTCGACGACATCGTCGGGGCGCTGATCGGGGCGGTCATGTCCAGGATATACTCTGATCTACTGGAGGCGGAAGGACGACTACGATAGGAGCGGTAAAAGCGGCATTCTCGATGTTCACGATGATACCGCTGGACGTCGAGGGAGAGGAAGTGGTCGGGCTGTCCAAGCAGTTCTACCTGATCGTGCTGGTCGGGGCATTCTACGGATTGATCGCCGGTTCGCTGATGTGGATCTTTTCGCAGATCTTCTCGGCGCTGGCGGCAGGTGTGCTGGCGTTGCTCGTCGTTCACGCGCTGAACCGGTTCCTGCACTTCGACGGACTGAGCGATTTCGGCGACGGGATGATCTGTAGCGGCGACCAGGAGAAGAAGATGAGGGCGGTCAAGGACTCGCACACCGGCGCCGGCGGCATAGGGTATTCGATCATGTTCACCGCTATGAGCATCGTGGCGCTGGGCGAGCTGTCGCCGCAGCTGGTGTTCTTCGGACCGTTCGTGGCCGAGCTGCTGAACAAGAACGCCATGGTGTTCGCCGCTTCGGCGGGCTCGTCACGGGAAGGGTTGGGCGGCATATTCGTCAAGAACGCATCCGGCAAGACCGCGGCCATATCCGCGCTGATATCCCTTGCGTTCATCATCCCGGTCGGATTCGGTTTCTACTGGTACTACAGCCTTTCGTTATACTGGCTGATCCTCATGATCGTCGCGCCGCTGGCAATTAGCTGCCTCGTCGGTACGATCGCCGCGAGGATAGCGATGAAAGGGTTCGGATGCGTCAACGGGGACGTCCTGGGCGCGACCAATGAGTTCTCCCGGCCGTTCGTCCTGCTGACCGTGTCGGCGGTGGTCTGGTGCCTGGCCACGCTGCACTGGTGACCGCCGGCGGAAGGGGCAGCCGCATCAGCGAGCTCGGCGTCGAGAAACCGCTGGTGCCGATAGCCGGCGCTCCGATGATCGACCGGATACTGGACGAGCTCGGAAGATCCGAGCGGCTGGACCGGATCTACGTCTCGGTCAGTCCACTTGCCCCGAAGACCAGAGAATACCTGTCAGGCAAGGACGTCGTCATCATCGATACCCCCGGGAACGGTTACGTGGCCGACCTGAACGGCTCGATGCGCATGATCGAGGAAGACGCGGTCCTGGTCTGCCCCTCGGACATGCCCCTGATAACTTCGAAAGGAGTCGACGCGCTCATCGATGCATATGATGAAAGGGGTCAGCCATCGCTCACGGTGGGATTGCCTCCGAAGGTGATCGAGTCATTGGGACTGATGGTCACTTATGTCGAGGAGATCGAAGGCAAGAAGCTGACATTCTGCGGCGTAAGCGTCGTGGACCGCAAGGAGATGTTGACGGGCGATTTCTTGCCAGGCGGATATTTCGTTACTGAAAAGGTGGAATTCGCCGTGAACGTCAACACCGTCCACGACCTCCGTCTGGCGGAAAGGATCTTGGAGGAGAGATCCAGATAGTTCAGCTCTAGTGTTTGGCTAGCGCCATTATCTTCACGTAGTTCTTCTCGATCTCGGCGAAGAGGCTCTTGCAGGTGATCGCCCCGCTGCTCTGGCAGAACGCGGCTATGGAAACGCCGCCAGCACCGACCCCTTCTTTAACGAGACCTTTCTCGTAGAACGTCAGTCCCTCATGCTTGGTCTGGGAGAAGTCGATGTTCGCCGCCATGACTGGTACAGTACCGATCTGCTTCACGATCCCTACCAGGTCGGCGGACTTGTCATTGATGATCCATCTGGTCGTTCCCAGCGCTACATTGTCCAGTGCCTTCGGTTCCATCGACTTGACCACCGCCAGGACGGCCGCCATCTGCGTGCCGCCCGCCAGTATCACCGGTACCGTGCGGGATGCGCCGACTATCAGACCGGCCGCGGCCGGCATCATCGGGTCGCCGACCGCCGCAATGGCCAGCATGGCGTCGTTCTTCATCTGCTCTGGTGTCGATTTTGATCTGGATATGCCTTCCATGGCGATTCTGGTCTTGAGCGAGTGAGGGTTCTCCGGCAGGGTCGAACTGACCTTCCCGTTGGCGTTGTAGCCCATAGCCAGCAGGACGGCTAACGCGGTGGTCGTGCCACCGGCAATGCTCTCCCCTACTACAAGGTAATCAGATACTTTGGCCAGGTTCTCGCCGGCGATGACCGCGTTCTCGAAGACCCGCCGCGGATCCCGGACCGCCGCTCCGGTCTTGATGTCCTCGCCCGGATGGCCTTCCAGCTCGAAATATGGCGCATGCGGTCTGACCCTTACGCCGCCATTCGCGGCATAGAAGGGCATTCCGGTCAATCCTATGGCGCTCATCGTGACCAACGCTGGCGTCGGTATTCCGTTGGGGGTGACCGGCACGCCGTCGATGCACTTGCACTGTCCATAGTACAATAGTTCGACGTCAGCTGCCGGAGTAAAATCAGTTATGGCCGGGACAGCACCTGCGGCCGATATACCAGGGATCTTCGCCGTTTCCGTGTTGCCAATGACACAGACGAAGGTGGGTCTCTTCCCCCAAACCTTCTCGACGAATGCTTTAGCTTTCAATTCCTCATGACAGATCAGGATGTCCTCAGGGACTTTGAAGCTCATTTCTTGGCACCTCCGATTACTAGTTGGATGATACATCCAACGTATGGGAGCGAGACTATTTAATGCTTTTTTAAATGAAGAACTGGCAATCTATCGACCATCGATAAATGTCGGGTCAAGGGAATATCTTTGGCAGCAGGTCACCAAGTTGGATGCATTTTGATTCCTGCTCGCAGAACCTCTTTCCTTCAGCGGAGGTCACGAGCTTTTCGCAGATCGCGTAAGGCACCTTCATGACGATGTGCTCGCCGGTGACGGACGAGCAGCCGTGATCCACTATGACCGCGATGCGGCAATCGGAGAATGCTTTTGCATACCGCATCAACTCCTTGTCCACCGCCTCCAGCAGTTCCACCTTTTCTCTCGGGGCCCGTTTATGAGAGATGTCATCGGTCTCCTCAATATGCAGAAATACGTCGCCCCCTTTGATCATCGAGGCGGCTTCCTTTATCCCTTCCTTGAAACCTGCCACCCTCTTCGACCCTATTCCCAGGAACGCCGCCACGCCCAGTGCCGAGGGGCTCTTTGAAATGACCGTCATCGAGGGAATGTGCCTTCCGTTCTCCTTTGCCTCTTCCGCTAGCTTTCCTAACCCGCCACCCCACGGAAGCATGGTTATCCCGCCAGTATGCTCTGCGACCGACTCTGCGAAAGCTCCGAACTCGCATAGGTCGTCGGGCATGACGTCGGCCGGGCTGGGCGGTTTGGGCAGGTTAAGGATCCGATCGCTCTCCACAGTCATGACCGCTTTGCCGCCTTGGTAGAACAGGATGCTCGGTTTCATCCCGGAGATATGCTTCTTGCTCTTCAGCACTGCTTTCTGCAGCTCGATCTCATCCGCGCATGAGACCTTGTAATACCACTCGACCCGGCCGTTGGTTATCTTAGCCGGCGTCATCCGGTAAGCGATGCGCTTCGCGTCCAGTGGAAGACCCAAGCCGAACGCCTCGATCACTCCCCGAGGAACGTCGAGCGGTTTGCCGGAGAATAGCTGCAATAAGAAGAAGTGAGTGTACTCGCGTGCGTCCGTACAGCCCAGCTCGCCGCTCGAGGCGACGGAGTTGATAAACTTCATCGTGGACCCCTGGAGCGGGGTCTTGTAGTCAAGCGCCGGAACCTTGTCGTCGGTTGCTCCGTCGAGCATGATCACAAGTGTCCGCTTCGAGTTGGACATATCATCCAATATTGCCGTCCTAATCTTTAATCGTTTTGCCAGCAATTGTGGTTCGCTGAACTCATCCAGTATTTTTTAGATATAATCTCATTCTAGGCTGCAGTCCAAGAACTGCATCTATCATTTGGGCGATCCGACGGCAAGGGTCAGAAGGACACCTACCTGAACGGCAAGCTGCAGCTTCGTCTCGTCGGCACGAACGAGAAATGGGCCTACCTGTCCGATGCGCTGGGCAGCACCAGGAAGGTGCTGAAGAATGGGAACTCCGGCTCGGCGACGTTCTCGGCGGTCACTTACAAGCCGTTCGGACAGATCTATTTCCCCGGCCGGCACGGACAAGTTCTCCTTCGCCGGCGAGATCGTCGATTCGCCGACCGGGCTGGTGTACCTGTCGGCAAGGTACTACGACCCGGCGATCGGGCGGTTCTACGCGCTGGACCCGATAATAGGACAGACCTCGGCGCCGCAGACGCTGAACCGGTATGTTTACTGTGTGAACAGTCCGCTGATACATACCGACCCGATCGGCAGGTTCTGGAATCTGGTCATCGGGGCCGTGGGCGGGGCCATCGTCGGTGGTGCGATGGCGTACATCACCGGAGGGAATGTCTGGGCCGGGGCGGCAGGCGGGGCAGTGGAAGGGACGCTGCTCGCCTCCGGGGTGGGGGCCATATTCGCCGGCGTTGCCGGATCGGCCACGCAGACGCTGATCGAGACCGGCGGTAACATGGACGCGGTGGACGTCGCGGGCATCGGGATGGGGGCCGTCTCGGTCCCAGGAGGCGGCGGTGCAGCGAGGAGAGCCCTGCACGGAGGAGTAGACGCGATCCCGGATGATGTGGCAAGGATCACGACGAAGCTTGAGGGTAAGCTAGAACAAGCGACAAAGATGGCCAAATTGACCGACACTCAATTGTATGATATCGCTAAAAAAGGGGGAATGGATTCATGGAGGGGGTCGAACGCCTATCGGCGTCATATGGGCACCAGTATTGACAAAGAATTCCGCGATCTAGTGCGAAAAGACTCAGAGCTGAAGGATCTTGTGGATGTCTTCAACAGGGGTGAAAGAGGTCGATTCATTAGTACTCCAGACGTTCGGATGAAGACGAACAACTATTGGTGGGATGTAACAACGCCGGGACAATGGAATGGGCATGCAAGTAAATATGAACGATGGGGGCAAGGTATTCCGCTGACATACAATATTTAGCTGAAATATGTATAAGAACTCAACAAACAAAGAAATTAGGTTGGTGAATTCAATAGAGAAATCTGTAACCAGGCGATGGAACACAAACGATGGAAAACAAATTGCCAGGCGCATCATCGATTCGATGCAGAGGGGCGATATCGATGCAGCATTAGATTCAGTGGGAGAATTTGAAGGACGTCGTGACCTAAGAGGACTCGAATTCGGAAATCCCTACGAGAACGATCTTGCATTGGACGTCAAAGTGAATGCACATGAGTTCAAGTTCGTTCGCTCCACTATTTTCACCGGATTGACCCTGAGCTCGATCGATTTCTCCAGGGCCAACCTTGAGAAGACCGTCTGGGAAGATTGCGTGTTCGATAATTGCCTGTTCGACCATACAAGGTTCGTCAACGTGCGTCTGTGGGGCTGTTCCATCAAGAACTCGCGGTTCGAGTCGAGCGACATCAGGGAAACGTTATTGGGCGGAGGAAATGCCCAAAATCTCGGATCATTGGAGAATGTCGATTTTCATGACGGCAAGTTCAGTCAGGTATCCTTTTCGTATCCTGCAATCACTGGATGCCATTTCAGGTGCGACATGAAGGTCGTCAATTTCCACGGCTCCAGATTCAAAGATTGCTCGTTCGATGGTGTTCTGGAGCTGGTTGCATTCAGAGGCAGGGCCATTCCCAATTCGAATGAGCAATACATGCAAGGGAGAGATATTCCGGAGAATCGCATGGAGAACATAGACTTCTCAAATGCATTCTTCAAAGACGTAGTATTCGAGGATGCTGTCAATCTAACCGGATGCGTTTGGCCAAAGGACGGTGGAATTTTTTTAGTAAAGAACGCTCATAAGGTGTTCCCAGCAGCGCTCAGAATAATTGAGAGTGAGTGGTCCGGAGAACATCGTCGAATAGCTTCATTCATAATAAAGGAGTATTACATAAGGGAGATAAAATGTGGCCAAACTCAATTTGTGATTAAATCTGAATATCTCACAAAAACGTTCGGAAAGGAGTATTCGGACAAGTTCACTTCGCTCCTGAAATCGCTGGAGAGGGATGAGATCTTAGGCGTTGACCTCCGTCGCCCGCTACTACTACGACGCCAACGGCGCACGCGCCAAGACGGACGAGTCAGGCATCATCACCCGGTACGTTTACGACGGCCACGACCCTATCTACTTCAACTCCACCGACGGCCGGGGTCAGAAGGACATCTACCTGAAGGGCAACCGGATCTCCGCGGGATCAGCCCCCGGTGATGATATTAGTGGACATCCATTCTATTGGCGAGACAAGGCCACAGCACACTGCCCGGCGGAGATACAGCCGTCTCCGTTCGGCACTTGGGCAGGCAGGATCAGCTCGAAACCCTTGGAAAGTGCGATCTCCTTCGTCAACCGGCAAACGGTGGCGTTGTAGGAGACCCCGCCCGTGAGTCCGATGGTCGTTAGGCCTTTGGCATCCGCTTCCAGGCTAGCAATATCCACTAACGATTCCAGCATTGCCTTGACGAAGCTGATCGCCAGGTCTTCCTTAGTGCCTTGCGATTCGAACAGCTGGGCGAACAGAGGGATGGTCTGCACGACCCCGTTCTTCACCTCGGCGGCCAGCTCGACGGTCGGCTTCCCTCTCTCCAGGTATCTTTCCAGCTTCATGGCCGGCTCTCCGTCGTAGGAACGGTACTGGCATATGCCCAGGTAGCACGAGAGCGCGTCCATCACCCTTCCCATGCCGGTCGTCTTGGGGCTCTTGGTCATCATCTTCCGGAGCAGGGCCGAGTCCACGTCGGTGTAGTAGCCGCCGTCCTGTCCGAGCGTCTCCTTGATCGCGAAGACCAGGCGCCTGATGTCGTACACCGCCTTCTCACCGCCCAGCAACGGGATCTCCTGCAGATGTCCCAATCTGTGATAGTTGCCGTAAGTGGAATGCAGAACTTCCCCTCCCCAGGCGTTCCCATCGTCCCCGTAGCCGGTCCCGTCCAGCGTCAGCACCACCGCCTCTTCGATCCGATGGTCGACCATCAAAGCTGCCGCATGAGCCCAGTGATGCTGTACCTCCACCAGTTTTGCCCCTGACCCTTCTGCGAGACGCCTCCCCAGCCGGCGGGTCGAATATCCGGGATGCAGGTCGATGCCGATGGCGTCGATTGTTTCCGCTCCAAGAAGCCTTCTCTGATATGCCAGGGCCGATTCCAGGAATTCGAGCACGCCTGCCGAGCTGGCATCGCCAATGTATTGAGTGGCGAAAAGCTTCTTCTCGGCGGCCAGCGCCCCGGCGATGCTCTCCTGCGCCCCCAGCCCGATGGCCGTTCCCTCGAACGGGAAATCGATCGCGACCGGTATGTGGCCGCGCGACTTACGAATATAGAAGGTTCCGTTCTCGAAGCTGCGCACCACCGAATCGTCGCACCGGTTCACTATCTCCCGGTTATGGAACAGATAACATTCCGCACCCAGCACCAGGGCGTCCTCGTCCCGCAGGACCATCGGTTCGCCGGGGACATTGGCCGAGGTCATGACCAGGGCGTCGTCCTGTAGGTGCTTGAAAAGGATATGCTGCATCTCGGTGTACGGCAGGAACATCCCAATGTTGCCCAGGCCGGGGGCGACCAGTTCCGTGACCTCTGAATCAACCTTGGGTACCAGAACGATCGGCCGGTGCGTAGAGGTCAGCAGTTCTTCCTCATGTCGGTCTGGCGTCCCGTAATTCTTTACGGCGTCCATGTCCCGGACCATTATCGCGAAGGGCTTCTCCCGGCGCCTGTACCAGTGCCTCATCCTGGGAAGGGTCTTCAGAGTGCAGCACAGATGCATTCCCCCCCAGCCCTTGGCCACGCCGATGAGACCTTGCTCCAGCATTGAGGCGAAGGTGGAGATGGGCTCTCCCCCGATGGGTTTTCCTTCGGGGTCCACCAGCCTGAACTTCGGTCCGCAGACCGTGACAGGAGATGGTCTGGTGATGGAATCTTCTGGCGGTCGGGTCCTCGTACTCCCTGCGGCAGTCAGTGCACATGGGGAACCTGTCCATGGAGGTAAGGTCCCTATCGTATGGCAGGTCCCTGATTATTGAAAAACGGGCCCCGCAGTCGGTGCAGTTGGTGAACGGGTAGAGATGCCGCCTGTCGGCCGCATCGAACATCTCCTTCTGGCAATTGCCGCAGACCGCGGTGTCGTTGGGGATTCCCACTCCCTTCTGGCCGCTGGAGCTCTTGACGATCTGGAAACCCATGCTGGAGAGCTCAGCGTCCGGCATTCCCTGGGATATTTCCACCGAATCGAGGCGGGCCAGAGGAGGAAGTGCCTTGCGCAGTTCCGCCACGAAACGGTCCGCGTCCCCGTCAACCTCGATGACCACGTTCGAACCGTTGTTCTGAACGTATCCGTGCGCGCCCAGCTGGGTCGCTACCCGGTGTACCGTAGGCCGGAAACCGACACCCTGGACGATGCCTCGGACGATAATTCGCATCGACGGATTCGAACATCCGGGAATTATTTAACGTATTTGCATGATGGGCGGCTCCTTCCGGGCAAAGTAATATACTGGTGACATCGATTCCGAACCGGCAGGGGATCAGGAATGAGCGACATCAGAGCAGGTCTGTACTATTCTAAGGACCACGAATGGGTGAAGGTCGAGGGCGGTAACGCCAGGATCGGGATATCCGATCACGCGCAGCATGAGCTCAATGATCTGGCATTCATTCAATTGCCTAAGATCGGAGACAAGATAAAGGTCGGTGAGGTGCTCGGGATCGTCGAGAGCGTCAAGAACACTGCCGACGTGCTAAGCCCGGTCAGCGGAACCGTGGTGGAAGTGAACACTCCTTTGGAGGACAACCCCCAGGTGATCAACAAGTCCCCGTACGATGACGGGTGGATCGCCGTGGTGAAGATGGAATCGCCAGGCGATGTGCTCAAACTACTGGACGCGCCAGGCTACAAGAAGTTCCTGAACGAGTACGATCAGACAAGTCCTTTGATCATAAAGGCGTCATGCAGGTCGGCGATGAATCGGTGCTCATCGTCCGCCAATCTCTTCTTCACATCTTTCCAGACGTCCGGGCAATCGGCCTGACCGAGGAGCTCCTTGATCGTCTGGTCCACTTCTTTTCGGTTCCCTGGACCGATTTTGACGCCGGCCGCCGTCACCACATCATCCAGGTGCCTGAGGTAACATGACATGCCCACGATACTTGACGGATGGGTAATCAATATTCCGGGGGTAACCAATCCGGAGGTTTGCACAAGCTCCCTCTCATCGAAGCATGCTCTTCTTCATTCCAAATAGATTAATAACTCCTGTCCCTAATCGAATTCCATTACATCCCTGCAGCATAAGAAATGGCTTGGACCCACCTTGGAACATCTGGTTTGTGGTGGGGTACAATCTCGGTCAAAGCGATGCGGTCACTGGAGAGCATCCATTCCGCGTTCATTTTCGAATGCGCAAGAAGTGTGGCACGTAAAAATATTGAAAGGTTGAGTTGACCCATGTCATTTAAGAAAGTACTATTGATAAAGCCCTCTGGCAGACACGGTCTCTCCTATGCGTTCGACCTGATCCCGACCGGTCTGGAATACATTGCCGCCTCATTGGAGGACCTCGTAGACGAAGTGACCATCCTGGACCTGGAGATGGAGCAAGGTTCTATCAAAGATGTCGTAACGGACGCCATGAACGCCCTGAGACCTGACCTGGTGGGCATAACTATGTCCGCCACGGAGCATGGCGAGGGGCTGGAGATCGCTCGATTGGCCAAGAGCATGGGGGCAGCCACTTTAATGGGCGGATATCATCCCACGGCGATCCCGGAAGAGCTGTTGTCACATCCTCAGGTGGACATGGTGGTCCGCGGCGAGGGTGAGCTCACGATCCGTGAGCTGGTCGTGAAGGGCGGACCGCAAGGCGTCAAGGGCGTTTCATACCGTGAGGACGGCAAGATCATCCACAACCCGGACCGGGAGTTCATAGAGGACCTGGACAGCCTGCCCTTTCCGGCCCGGCACCTTCGTAAGTATACCTACGGGACTAAGATCACCCGCGATCGGGAGTTCGATGTCCTGACCACATCCCGGGGGTGCTGGGGAAGATGCACCTTCTGCTGCGAACCGACCATGAGCAAGGGTCACCAGCGTTACCGTTCACCGGAGAACGTGATGAAAGAGATACTGGAGATCGTTGCATTCCATGACCATAAGCCGATCAGCATCGATGTCACCGACCCTCATTTCATGGGCAAGCCATCATTGGTGGAGGAACTATGTGACCTATTGGCGCAGCATAAGCTGGACATCCGGTTCGGGGTCAAGGTCAGGGCCGATTCGGTGGCCAAGCATCCGGAGATCGTCCGGAAGATGATCGCCGTGGGGATCGAAGGTTTCGAGATGGGCATTGAGAGCCCGAACATGAACGACCTGAAGTCGGTGTCCAAGGGGTTGAACACGGACGTCCATATCCAGGCGGTGAACAATATCAAGCAATGGGGTGGCAACGCAGGCGGAACGTTCGTCATCGGCCTTCCCGATCAGACCGAAGAGCAGATCCTGGGATTCCCGGCGTACGCTGAAGAAGATAGGTCTCACTAGCACGGCCTATGGCATAGCCACACCGTTTCCCGGCACCAAGTTCTATGAGGAACTGGATGCCGAAGGGCTGATCTTCGAGACCGATTGGAACCGCTATGATGAGATGCATTCCATATTCAGGTCCCATCACCTCTCCAGCCGCGCGCACCGAAGAGCTGGCATCCATCTGCATGGCCCGATTCTGGACGGTGGACACCTTCTTCGAGAAGGAACGGATGCACACCATAAGGTCAGCGTCCAAGAGACCGCTGGTGGAATTCATCGGGGACAAGATGGGGGAGCTCAACTTCTCGCTGAAGATGGGCTCTCAGCTTCAGAACAAGAACCTGGGAAAGCATGTCATCTCGGTCATAGAGGCGTCGGCCGATCCCGGCGTGGAACGCTACACACGGGACGTGGGGGTCCACAACATCGTCAACATGGGTCTGCTCCTGAAGGTCCTGGGCGATCAGACCGTGCAGCTCACGGTAAAGAACAAAGGCGTGCCCATAACCAGCTGGGTACTCAAGACCACCCAGAACAAGGTGGAGTACATACAGGTCATACCGGGAAAGGCCGCCCACAGCACCGTCAACATGGACCTGGAGCTGGATGATTTCAATTTCAGCGAGAGCGGTGACGTGGACATCATCGAAAGCATCGCCATCCTGGGAAAGATGCTAGCCTCGAACCGGGGGATCAGGAAACAGCCGACCATGGTGCGTTTGGTGGTGGCTGGCGGACTCGAGATGGTCATAGGGTATCTGAGGACGGTCGACCGAAAGGTTGGAGGGAAACGCTCACCGATGCCTACTGACCGCTAGTCCGCACTTATCCTGGATAGCGTGGGTTGCGAATTAAAATAAGAAAAGGGGAAAAGGGGGCTTATGCCCCGGCTTCCTTCAGGATATCGGCGCACTTGCACTTCTGGCGCAGTTCCGGGATCTTCGGAAGCACGTTCTTCAGCAGGAGCTGCACCTTGTCGATGTTCTCGGCCATGGTCTTCAGTATGGTCTTGGTGTCTACTGGCTCATCGGCCCAAACATCATAATCGGTGATCATGGCCAGGCTGGTGTAGCACATCTCCATCTCCCGGGCCAATTGGCATTCCGGGACGGCCGTCATCCCGATGATGTCGGCGAAGGCGCGGAACATGGTGCTCTCCGCCCTGGTCGAGAACCTGGGTCCTTCGACGCACACGTATGTGCCGCCGGCGTGGCACGGTATCTTGGCCTTCTTGGCCGCCTTGACGAACAGGTCGTTCATCTCCGGACAGAACGGGTCGGCCATGCTGACATGGACGGTCTTGCCCTCATCAAAGAACGTGTATTCCCGGGTCTTGGTGAAATCGATGAACTGGTCCACCACCACGATCTCGCCCGGCTTGAAGTCCTCCTGGAGCGATCCCACTGCGCATGGGGACACGATCCTTTCGACGCCGAGCTGCTTCAAGGCCCATATGTTGGCCCGATAGTTCACCTTGTGCGGCGGGTAGATGTGCCCCTTGCCGTGCCGGGGCAGGAATGCCACGTCCACGCCGTACAGCTCACCGATGAGGATCTCGTCCGAGGTCGCCCCGTAGGGGGTGAACGGTCTCACGGACTCCTTTAGTTTGAACATCTTTGGGTCGTATACCCCAGTGCCGCCGATGATACCGATCTTGGCCTGCATAGTGATCGACCCTGGAACGCTCTTTCGGATAAAGAACCGTCGGCCCTTGAATTCGGTTAACGATTGTCCAATCGTGACAATTTATCGTTCGTTTTTCCGGAAAGGAATACGAAAGGCTTATTTTGAGACCGCTACACTGTGCCCTTAGGAATAATATGGGACCGAAGGCTGAAGTGAATCCAATTTGGGCGTGCAGGGCGTTTCCCGCATTCCCTGTCGTGCTCGTGGCCGTTGGAGATGGTCAAGAGGGCGGGGAAAGGAACGTCATGACCGTGGCTTTGGTCCACATGTTCTCTTTTAATCCTCCCGTGCTTGGCGTGGGCATTTCGCCCTCGAGGCACACGTATTCGCTAATGGAAAAGTATCCCGATTTCTCCATCAACATCCCCTGCAAGGAACTAGTGGAAGAGGTGCTCTACTGTGGACAGAAGTCCGGACGGGAAGTGAACAAGTTCGAGGAGTGCGGCCTCGGCTGTCGCAAAGGTATCAAGATCGACTCACCGGTCCTCGATGAGTGCATGGTCAACCTGGAACTGAAGAAGACGCAGAAGGTGGAAGCCGGGGACCATGTATGGTTCCTGGGTGAGGTCGTCCACGCGGAAATGGAATCCTGCGCCGACCGGGATCGGGCATTGCTGTACTGGTCCGGAGAGTTCAGGTTGGTCGGGGACGTGATTCGACGCCGTTGATGTCCGGTCATTCACAATCTATTTAGCGCCACTCATTCAATGCTATCACTGGTGCATACAATGGGAGATTTCCAAGACGACAAGATCGACACGGATAACATGTCCTCGGTGCAGCTGTTGCCGCCAGCCCCGGTAGTGCTGGTGGCGGTGGGGGACAAGACCGGTACGGAGAGGAACATCATCGCGGTCGGAATGTTCAACCTCTTTTCGCAGAAACCTCCGCTGATCGGCATCGCGGTCCTCACATCCAGACAATCATATAAGCTGCTGGAGGAGAACGATGACTTCTCGGTCAACATCCCCAGCAAGGACATGATCGAACAGGTGATCCTCTGCGGCACCAAGTCCGGGAAGCACATCGACAAGTTCAAGGAGACCGGACTGACGGCCATTCCGGGTAAGAGGATCAAGTCCCCGAAGATCGAGGAATGCCTGATCAACATCGAGGTCAAGAAGCGCGAGTCGTTCGAGAAGGGAGATCACACCTGGTATATCGGAGAGATCGTCCACACGGACGTAACCAAGGATTACGACCGGTCCAACGCGTTGCTGTTCTGGGATGGGGAGTTCAGCACCTCTAGCAAGGTCCTCAAGAAATTGTAACGCCGGTCTGAAAGGGCCGATGTTTTTCTTTCATTTTGTTTGAAACAATGGAATTATCATGTCAATTATTGAACCTATATAGGATTGAGTTAGCACGAATTGTTAAACACGAATTGCCTCTTTTTACAATTTGGTTACAATAATCCATATTACAGAATAAGGAACTGATGGAGGATCTAGATGTCACTTCCAACTCCCACGTACTCGCGTCGCATCTGGATGACTCGATCATCGGGTGCGGAGGTACCATAAGCACTTTGGCCAAGCGCGGAACGCACGTCAAGGTACTGCGAACCGTTCCTGCGGCAGGATAGAATGAAGTTCGTGACCATGTCGGACCGGCTGGGTATATATGACATGGTCAAAAAAAGATGACCGGAACGGTCTACGATTCCTGGGAAGTGGCGGCAGCCGTTCATCGATCTCTTAATGATCTGAGATCATTGCTCAGGCAGTTTTGCCTTGGGGAAGGACCCGAAAACCTTCACGAACGATGCCTTGCGCACCAGGTCGATCAATGCCTTGCTGACGTTGGCGTCATTGACGCTGCCGTCGATGTCCAGGTAGAAGACGTACTCCCAGGGCCGTTCCTTCCTGGGGCGGGATTCTAGCTTGGTGATGTTGACGCCATGCTCGGCGAATGCCCCCAGACATTTGTAGAGGGCGCCTGGCACATGCTTAGTGGTGAACGCCAGTGCCGTCTTATCCCCGGCGTTGTCGGTCTTCGGGTCCTTTTCCAGCACGAAGAACCGGGTACAGTTCTTGTTGCTGTTCTGGATTCCCTCCTTGAGGACCTTCATGCCGTAATGGTCCGCTGCCCTCCTGCTCGCCACCGCCGCCTCCTCCTTGAGCCCCCGCTGCTTGATCATGAGCACGCTTCCGGCGGTGTCGAACGAGGGGATCTTCTCCCATTCCGGGTGCTCCAACAGGAAGTTCCGCGACTGGCCCAGGGCCTGTGGGTGGCTGTACACCTTCTTAATGTCAGAAAGATCGGCATCCGGTTGGCCGATAAGGCAGTGTCTGATCGGCAACAGGATCTCCCCAATAACCGTCAGGTCGCTTTCCAGGAGTAGGTCGTTCGCCAGCGTGACGCTCCCCTCGATGCTGTTCTCCACCGGCAGCACTCCGTGCGTGGCCTTTCCCCGATCCACCGCCTCGAACAGATCGGTGAACTCCTGACAAGGGACGGTCTCCGCCTTCTCACCAAAATACGAATAGACGGCGTCCTCGCTGTACGCTCCTTTCACTCCCTGGAACGCAACCTTCACTCCATTGTGCCGTTCGCTCATGTCAGCACCCGAAGAACTCCCGATGGATGGCCTTGGTGGCGACCTCGAGGTCGTCCTTCCTGACCGTAAAGTGATAGGCCACCAGGGATGCGCCGGCCGAGATCAGGCCGATGTTGACCCCCTCCGCGGCGACCGCGTTGAACGCTCGGGAAGCGACGCCCCTGGTATAGCCAATGCCTTCTCCTACTAGGCAGACTAATGCAATATCATCGGAGGTCTCGATCCGGGCGATCCCCGATTGCTTCTCCGATTCCAGCGCCGCCCTCGCCGCGTTGAGGTCCTTACTTTCGACCAGCATAGCGACGCAGGTAAGCGAAGTGGCCACTGACAGTATATTGACGTCCGCCTCGTTGAGCTTCTGGCCCAGCTGGGACAGGAATCCGGAACGGTAGCCCGTGTCCTCGGCGAATATCTTGACCATGCCGAGGTTCTTCATGCACGATATCGACTTGATGATCTTGGCGTCCTCCGGACTGCTCTTGGATACAGACGTGCCAGGCAGGTCGGGACGATACACGTTCTTGATGACTATGACGATGTCTTTGGCCCGGGCCGGTACCACCGTCATGGGGTGCAGGACCTTTGCCCCGAAATAGGCCAGTTCCGCCGCTTCCTCATACGAAAGCTGCGGTATGGGGATCGCTCGCGGCACGATCTTCGGATCGACGGACATGAACCCGTCGACATCCTTCCATATCTCCAGAGTGGCCGCCCCGATGGCGTTCGCAATGGCGGCTGCCGAATAGTCCGAACCATTCCGGCCGAACACCGTGACCGATCCGTCCGGTGCCTTGCCGAAAAACCCGGTGACCACCGGGACCTGATGCGATCCGAACATGATCATGATGCGGTCCCGGATATTCTCCTGGGTCATTTCCAGGTCCGCGATCGCCGCGCCGTATACGCCGTCGGTGATGATGCCAAGCTCGTCCGCGTCCAGCGGGACCGCGTCGACACCCCGGTCGCGCAGTATTGCCGCCACTACGATCGCTGAGAGTCTCTCGCCGTAGCACTGGACGAAGTCCTTGGTGCGGGGCGTCACTTCTTCCAGGTAAGAGATACCGTACAACATCCTTTCCAGTTTGACCAGCTTCTGGTTGATCAGGCCGATGGCGTCGTCCTTTTGATGCTGGTCCGATACCGCGTCGGAGATCAGCTTAAAATGTGAGTCCTTCAGTTTTTGGATGAAACTGATAACTTCGTTCTCGCTCTTCGTCTGAGCGATGAACTGGATTAGCGATTCGGTGATGCCGCTGACGGCCGATACGACGATGACCCTGTCCTCTTTTTCGGCTGCAATGATCTCCCCTATCCGGAGGATCGATTCACCGGTGGTCAGAGAGCTCCCGCCGAACTTCATGACCTTCAATATAGGCTCCTCCTCTTCACTATCTCTTCCGGCGTCTCGTAGCAGGCGCGGTGCGCTTCCTCTTCGGTGAGGCCGGCCGCCCTGGCGATGATCATCGCCGTTTGCTCGTCGATGATGTCTCCGGGCGAGTGCGTATCTGTGTCCAGGATCATCTTGGTGCCCACCTGGCGCGCTATCTTGGCCACGTGGCCGTTGGTCTTGTTGTGGGAAGATCGGGACGTTATCTCCAGCGCCACTCCGTTCTTCTTGGCCAGCTCAGCTTCCTCCACGGTGATGAAGCCCGGGTGGGCCAGGATATCGATCTCTGGGTTGCTGACCGCGGCCAGGTTGGTGCCCTTCTCCACCGGCTCCGAGATGGTCTCTCCGTGGATGACCACGATCTGGGCGCCCAGCTTGCGCGCTTTCGAGACGACCATGCCGATCTTCTTGGCCGGGACGTGGGTTATCTCCACGCCGTTGAGCACTTCCAGGTCCCACTCCTTTGCCAAGGGGATGTCCCTTGACGCCTCGTCCAGCACCCGGTCCAGCGTCGACAGCGCGACGTGGTCTGTGAATGCGATGGCCTTGTGTCCCTTAACAGCGCATCTTCTAGCAAGTTCGATCGGCAGCAGCTCCCCGTCTGAGAGCAGCGTGTGCATGTGCAGGTCGATCCTCATTTCTTGTGCCCCCTGCGTTCCGCCAACATCCGGTAGACGTCGGCCAGCGGCATGTCGGCCGCTTCCAGCACTACCATCAGGTGGTATATCAGGTCAGAGACCTCCCAGGCAGCTGCCTTAAGGTCATGGCCCTTGAATGCCAGTATGACCTCGCCCGCCTCCTCTACGACCTTCTTCAGGCGCTTGTCCTCATCGGCCAGGAGCTTGCCCGTGTACGAGTCCGGGGTCGGTTCCCTTTTACGCTCGGCGATGACCCGCTTCAGTTCGGGGATCACATTCATCGTCCCGGCCAGGTCACCAAAGAGGACCTCCTCGAAACAGGATGGTCGGTCCAGATGACACGCCACACCTTCCTGTTCCACTCGGACCAGCAGGGTATCGGCATCGCAGTCCAGCTGCATGGCCACGACCTTCTGCAGGTGGCCCGATGTCTCTCCTTTCTTCCATAGCTTCTGCCGGGATCGGGACCAGAAGTGAGTGTAACCAGTGCTCAGCATCAGGTCATACGCCTCCTGGTTCGCGTAGGCGAGCATCAGCACTTCATTGGTGTAGGCGTCCTGGACTACCACCGGGACCAACCCTTCCGAATTGAATTTAATGTCCGTCATCTGACCGGCACCCCCCGCTTGCGCAGGTATGACTTTACCTGGCCGACAGTGAGCTCGTTGTAGTGGAATATCGAAGCGGCCAGAGCAGCCTCCGCCTTGGTCTTGGTCAGCACCTCGTAGATGTGTTCCACGTTGCCGCAGCCGCCTGAGGCGATCACCGGGATGTTGACGTTGCGGGCGACGGCGTCGGTTAGCTCAAGATCGTAGCCGTCCTTGGTGCCGTCCGCGTCCATGCTGGTCAGGAGTATCTCGCCTGCACCAAGCTTCTCCGCGCGCATTGCCCATTCAACGGCATCCAGGCCGACGTCGTTCCGGCCCCCGTGGGTGTAAACGTTCCACGACGCCCCGGTCCTCTTGGCGTCAATGGCCACGACAACGCACTGGGACCCGAAATCTTCGGCGCATTGGGTGATTATCTCCGGGTTCTGTACTGCGATCGTGTTGATCGAAACCTTGTCCGCCCCGGCGTTGAGCGCCAATCGCATGTCCTCCCGGCTGCGTACCCCGCCTCCGACCGTGAGCGGCACGAAAAGCTGGTTCGCGGTCCTTTCGACGACGTCCAGCAGGGTCTTGCGGCCTTCATGCGATGCAGAGATGTCCAGGAACACTATCTCGTCCGCACCCTGGCCCTCATAGTTCGAGGCCATGTCCGGAGGCGAACCGACCCCCTGCAGGTTAAGGAACTTGATCCCCTTGACGACGTTCCCGTCCTTTACGTCCAGGCACGGGATTATCCGCTTGGTGAGCAGGTCAACCCCTCCGTACCTTGGGCTTCTCCTTGGTGGACAGGACGGTCTGCCTCTTCTCCGTGGCACGCCTGAGGGCGGTGCCCAACGCCTTGAACGTCGCCTCTACCATGTGGTGGTCGTCGAAACCCCTTTTGACGATCACGTGCAGCGTAATGCCCGAGGACATCGCGAACGAGCGCAGGAAGTGGTGGTATAGCACGTCCGGGCAGTCGATCTCGGCGTATGGCCGGTCGACTATGTCCAGGTCCACCTCGACGAGCGCGTCGTCCATGGGAACGACAGCGGAGGCGATCCTTTCCACCGGCGCATCTCCGAGCGCCTCGCGCAATGCCGAGCCGAGAACGATCGCAACGTCCTCCACCAGGTGGTGATCGTTGTCGCCCTTGGCCTCGACCTCGATATCGAACGAGGAATATCTGGCGAAGGTCTCCAGCATATGTCTCAGGAACTGTTCTTCGCAACGGACCGCAGCCTTTCCAGTTCCGTCTATGTTCAGCCCTATCGAGACCTCTGTCTCTTTCGTTTGTCGATTCAGCTTCGCCGACCTTACCGCCATTTCACTTCCTCCAAACATCAATGGGATTCAGTTTCCCGGTATAAAGCGCTAATCCGACCACCGCTGACCTGATGCCGATCCTTTCGAGCTCTGCCAGGTCGTCCATGCTGGTGATTCCGCCGGAGGCGATGACCTCGTGAGGGCATCCCAAAACGAACATCTCGACCTCATTAACATTGATGCCCTGGACCTTGCCCTCCACGTCCACGTCGGTGTGGAGAACGGCGGCCAGCGGGATGTCCTTGATCCGCCGGAACATGTCCTCATGGGAGATGCCGGCCGACTCCTGCCAACCCTTGACCGTTATCTTTCCGTTCTTGACGTCGAGGGCCAGAACGATCTTCTTCGGGTTCCTTGCCGCCAGCTCCATCAGCCACTCCGGCTCCCTGATGGCCTTGGTGCCGACCACGACCTGCTTGGCCCCCGCAGCCAGCAGGTATTCGGCGACCTCGATCGACCTGATCCCACCACCGACCTCGACCGGTACCTTGCATTCGTTGATGATGCGGCGAATGTTCGCGATGTTGTTGCCTTTGGCGAAAGCGCCGTCCAGGTCGACCACGTGCAGCATCGGGGCGCCTTTCGATACCCAGTCCTGGGCGACTTCGATAGGGTTCGGCAATAGGACCTGCTCGGTACCCGGTACGCCGCCGACCAGCTGCACCACGTTGTGGTCCAGGATATCGACGGCGGGCATGACCATCATTTACAGCCCTCCGCGAAGCGAACGAAATTCCGAAGGAATGTGAGACCGTTCGACGAGCTTTTCTCCGGGTGGAACTGGACACCGTAGGTGTTGCCCTTCCGGAACACCGTTGGGAACCTTCCATAATAGTCAGTGGTGCCAACGACCACGTCCTCCAGGGCGTTACCGTAGAACGAATGTGCGAAATAGAAGTACGGCGAGGTGATCGATTCAAAGAGCTTGTCCTCGCAGTCGACGGAGTTCCATCCCATGTGTGGAACGCGGTCTGCCTTGAGACGGACGACTCGGCCTTTCAAGAAACCCAGACCGGGACCGTCTCCTTCCTCGCTGTTCTCGAACAGTATCTGGGAACCGATGCAGATGCCGAGGCACGGCTTTCCGTCCTCCAGTTCCTTCAGGATCTCCGCCCGGAACGGTTGCAGCCGTTCCATTGTCTTGGTGAACGCGCCCACGCCGGGCAGCACGATACACTCGGCGTCCAACAACGCGGTCATATCCTTCTCGACGTAAACATCGGCACCGCAGTTCTCCAGGGCCTTTCGGATGCTGTGGAGGTTTCCCACTCCATAATCGGCTATGCAGAGGTTTACCATTGCCTCACGACCTCTTCCACCTTGGCCAGGAGCTCGTCGTTCATTTCCCTGGTGCCTATGGTGGTGCGTACGCAGTTCTCTAAGCGGCGGAGCTTGCCGAAGTCCCGGATGAGGACGTTCCTCTCAGCCAACTCGGCGACCAGCTGGGCCGAGTCCCTGGGTGAACGGAACAGTATGAAGTTCGCTTCGGACGGGAACACATGGAAGCCCAGACGCGAAAGCCCTTCGGCCAGGTGCTTGCGTTCCTGGTTCACCGTATCCACACTCTTATTCACATATCTCTGGTCCTTCAAGGCGGCGATCGCCACATGCTCGGACACGCGGTTCAAGGAGTAAGGTATCTTGACGGTCTGCATGACATCGGCCATGTCCAGATTGGACGCCATGTACCCAATGCGCATCCCGGCCAGCCCATAGGCCTTGCTGAAGGTGCGGGTCACGATGAGGTTCTCGTACTTGTCCACCAGCGGCATGAACGATTCGCCGGCGAACTCGCCGTACGCCTCATCAACGATCACCGGTCTGTCGCAGCCTTCGACGACCGCCCTGACATCCTCCATGCGGAACAGGTTCGACGTCGGGTTGTTCGGGGTGCAGATTATGACCATCTTTCCCTTTGCCGAATTGATGCCTTCGACATCTAGCTGGAACTCATCATCCAGGTCGATCGGGGTAACCTTTCCTCCATTGATCTTCACGAAGAATCCATGCAGCGAATAGGCCGGATAGGCGGTAATGACCGTTTCGCCCGGTTCCATGAACGTCTTGAACAGGATGTCCAGCATTTCGTCCGAACCGTTTCCGACGATGAAATTGTCCCGAGTGAGACCGTAGAACTTGGCCAGTTCCTCGCGCAATCCGTTCGAATAGGTGGATGGGTATTGGTCCAGGTTCATTCCGGCACATTCGGCGATCGCTTTGTAGGCGGCCGGATTGCATCCGTGCGGATTGGTGCTGGTGTCCATTCTCAACTTGCCCTCGACCTTCGGACTATAGTATGTCGTCATTCCCCTGACCGTGTCTCTAACCCATTCCTTCTTCAAGGTCATCGCCTCAAGGGACCATCCGGTCTATCGGTGTTATCAGGATGCCAGACGCTCCCAGCCGCTTCAGGCGGATGATCGCATCGTATACGTGGTCCTTGTCGATGACCACATGAACGGCTACGACGTCCTCCCGGCCGGCGATGTTCATGACCGTCGGACCGGCTATCCCGGGGAAGTACTTGCGAACTTCATCCAGAGCCACGGTCGGTACGTCTGCCATAAGGTATTTCTTGTTCTCCGCGTCCATCACGCTCCGCATCGCTGATACCAGTTCGTCAATCTCCTCGCGTCTGGTCTTGTAGGATTCGTGATTGGCTATGACGACGGCCTGTGAATTGGTGATCACCCCGATCTCCTTCAGGTGGTTCATCCTCAACGTCGAACCGCTGGAGACCAGGTCGGATATGACATCGGCCACTCCCAGGTGGGGCGTTACCTCCGCCGCCCCGGATATCTTGGTGATCTCGACCTGCTTGCCCAGCCGCTCAAAGTACTTCTGGGTCAGGTTAGGAAAAGATGTCGCCACGACGGTGCCGTCCTTGATGTCGTCCACGCTATCAAACCCAGAGCCTTCTGGTGCGGCTATGGAAAGCCGGCAGTGGCCGAAGTCCAGTTCGTAGACCGTTTTGACATCGACACCGGCCTCCAGGACCAGGTCCTTCCCGGTCACGCCTATGTCAACCGCTCCTTTATGCACAAAACGCACAATGTCAGCGGCCCGGAGGAACATCACCGAAAGGTTCCTCACGTTCGAATAGAGCTTCCTATCGTCCGCCCCCTCGATCTCCAGACCTGCGTGGTTCAGTATCTGGACCGTCCGCTCGCTCAGTCTTCCCTTGTTGGGTATGGCGAACTTTAGTGTCAAGTGCTCACCCGTGCCATTGTGGTCAACGATTATACATTACTTCAACCTTTTGCGCAATGACCAGTGGTTCTGATGGCAAAGTGTCACAAGCGCGCAATTATTTATGATTGACCAGGGGAGCTCGCAAGATGTGCTCTTCAGATTTGATGGGATGTTTTGCGTTCCGCAGTAATCACATTTGCCGAGATCGACCCACTGATCCCGGAGATGCTCGATACGTCTTCCCTCCTTCCTTGCGATCCCTCTGCCGATGAGGACGAAAATGAGCGCAACGATGACCAGCACTAGGCTCACTAACAGGAAACCGCTTTCGGCAAGGAGTCATGGGAGCATAAATCGAACGCAAAGAAGACCATCATCCCGGCGAGTCCGTAGAACAACAAGGCAATGGCCTTGGCGTTCGAATTCGGATCGTCGTAGATCTGAGGCACTCTGGACAAATCGCTGCCGCAGTTCGGCCAGGACCTGGTCCCAGGCTTCGACTCGGTCCCGCAGGCAGGGCACTTGGTCATCGATGCCAGGGAATTTTGGTCTCACGTTATGATAATTTCCTTAAAATTTAGACTTATTGATACCCATTCTAGAGCGGACCCATCAGGACCCGGGATGTCCTGTCAAAATTTCCTGAGGCGGGTACCATCCTGGGAAGCGTACCTTTCATTGCGATCCTATCCCCCACGATGGCGCAGCAGCCAGCGACCCGCCCTACCTTCATTACCCGGGAGATCGCGTCCGCCATTATCGCTTCATCGTTCGACGTCACTATATTGCCCAGCATAGTGGCGCACGCATCTGCGAGGGGGACATCGTCCGAGACGACGACCGCGGCATCTGCGATCCCGAACGAGATCGAAGGTCCCACCGATGCCGAGGAAGTGCATATTCCTATGACATGATCGACCGGTTCAAAATGGAATGCCAGTTCACTGAACCTAGAGCTGCCGGCGTAGATGCCGATGTCGACATCTCGGTCTAGGATCATGGCAATGTCGCCCCCATTGTCAACCAGCGCGTGCGTGGCTCCTGCTGAGACCATGGCGTTCACCGCCGCCTCCGCTACGGCTCCGGCCACCGAGGCCATCGGCCCCACGTTGGCGGCTCTGGCCGCATCGCACATTCTCTTTATCAACAGCGGGGTGTCCTGGCCTTCTTGGTATGGTTCCAATGTGGACCGGAAGAATGGATCCTCGGCGATGTACTTCTCCAACACTTTCCGTGACTCGAAAATCGACCGTTTGGCCTCATGGACATGCCGTTCATCGGCCACGATGGTGACGGCGGTCTCCTTCAGTTCGAAATGTTCCCTCACGATCATAACTTGAACGCGATGGCGCCGGGTGGGCAGGCGTCTATGCAGGTGCCGCAGGCGATGCATTTCTCCGGCAGGTAATGGACCATCATGGTGTCCAGGTCCATGCACATGGCATCCACCGGGCAGATGCTGATGCACATGCCGCAGTGGGTGCAGCGATCCTCGTCCTTTTGTACGTAAGCCTTGATCTCTCGGACCTCGACCTTGTAGCTTTTCAGGTACTCGACCGCCTTCTTGATCATGTCGGCATTGCCTTGCATCTCGATCAGCATCTTCCCGCCGACATCATCGACCTCGGCCCGGAGGATGTTGATCTGCAGGTCGAAGTCCTTGACCATGCGGTAGGTGATCGGCTCGTTCACCAGGTCGGGTGTGAAGCTGAGATGGAACTTCTTCTTGGCCATTATGCCACCTCCTCCTTCGACATGACGTCAAGCGGTTTCTGTGCCCTTTCTTTGGGCATCGGGGCGACCGCCTGGGTGAGAGTGAATTCTCCCTCCTCGATCCATTTCTTAAGCCTTCCAGCCACGATCCTGGCTTTGTAGTAGCTGGACAACGACGAGGTCTTTACCTTCTTACCATACAGTTCGATGCATCCGGAACGCAGGTCGGCGTAGTTGATCTCCTTGATCGGCTTGCGGTTGCGTGTCTGGACAGCGTAATCGAGCAGCGGTGCGAAGATTTGCTCGTCCCTTATCGAGACGCATTTCATCATGTCCTCGTCAAGGATGGGTATGGGAACACCGATGCCCAGCCCGAGCGAAAGACCGTACTTCTGGAAGTTCAGGGCACGAACGAACTCGGGAGACATGCCGCGCAAGTCCCCCACCAGTGCCAGCGATCTTGCTGACCCTACCGGCACACCGTTCTTGGTCATCGTCGTGGTCTTGTACTGGGTGCCTTCCCAGGCAACGTAACCGATGCCACCGCCCAGGAATATCCGGGTACCAATGCCGATGGTCCTCAGCTGGGGGTCGTTCAGCAGCGGCGAAAGCTGTCCCGCGGACGAATATGTCACATTGCCATAGTGCGGCAGGAGCTTCCCCATGTAGGTGTACAGGGTCTTGTCCGAGCTGTTGGTGGCGAGCCCGTAGTTCTGGTAGATGTTCCGAGGATTGTACAGGTAAGCCTGGTTGATCGTCTTGAGCGAAATATAGGTGTCGATATCCTTTCGCGGGTAACAGTCGGAACAGTACGAGTTTGCCTTGAGGTGGATAGCCTTACCCGCGATCAGCTCCTCGATGACGTGTGCACCGCCGTAGCTCATATCCTCATCGTTGCGCAACTCGGTGGCCCCGATATAGGCATCGACAGCGGCCAGCCCTCCGTAGGCCATGACGCCGTTCAGCGAGACATGCTGCATCTTGATCGGTGGTTCAGAATGCCCGAAGCTCAGGAACGCGCCCGAGGAGCACATCGCCCCGAAGGTTCCGGTGGTGACCACATCGACCTCCTTGGTAGCCTTCGCGATGCCCTTGCTTTCGATGAGGCCAAGGACCTCCTCGGCGGTCATTACCACCGCATCCTTTGCCTCGATCTTACGGTTGATCTCCTCGTACGTGCGTTTCACTGTATTCACCTACAATAGTTTCTTTGCCTTGGCCAGCTCCGCGTTGAGCACTGATCCGCCGGCACCGCCCCGGATGGTGTTATGCGATAGAACCCACATCTTGGTGTACTTCCCACTCTGCCTCACCCTGCCGACCGTGACCGCCATACCCCTTGCCTTTGCCGGCTCGCCAGCGTACACGTCGATGACCGGTTGTGGCCGGTCATCCTCGCTCCGGACGATGATTGGCTGTCTCGGCGCTGTAGGAAGCTCCAGCTTCTGCGGTTCCGCCCGGAACTCGTTCAGGAGCGTGGTGATCTCATCGATATCGGGCGACTTGCCCATGATCATGGCGGCCGATTCCATATGGCCGTCGACCACTGGAACGCGGGCGCATGAGGCCACCATGTCGAAGACGGCGTCCTTGACCCCGCCCTTGGGGGAGATGACTCCGAGCATCTTGAAGAGCTCAGCCTCCATCTTCTCCTCCTCGCTCTTGATGTAGGGGACGACATTCCCCAGTATATCCAGTGACGGGACCCCGGGATATCCGGCGCCGCTGACTGCCTGGTATGTGGAAACGCAAAGGAAGCGCAGCCCGTACTCTTCGTAGATCGCGCTCATCGGGATGGCCAGCCCGGTGGTCGAGCAGTTGGCGTTGGTGACTATGTAACCGCCGTCCTTGAACGACTTCTGGGCTTTGACCAGCTTGAGGTGCTCTGGATTCACTTCCGGGATCAGCAACGGCACATCGCCCCTCATCCGGTGCGAAGCGGCATTGGAGAAGACCGCTACCGAGTTGTCAGCAAGGCTCTGCTCGCAGTCCTTGGCCACGTCAGTGGGCAGGCCGGAGAAGGCGACCCGGCACCTCGACGCGATGGTCTTCACGTCCAGCTGTTCGATCTTCCTTTCCAGCGTCTCTTCCTTGAACGGGTAATCCTTGACCCGCAGAACCTGCTTCAGGGACTTCCCTTCGGACCTTTCTGACGCATACAATCCCTGGATCTCGAAATAGGGGTGGTCCTCCAGCAGCTGGATGAACCTCTGTCCGATGTTGCCAGTCGCCCCCAGCACCGCTACTTGTGTCTTGGCCAATTCAATCCTCTCCGAAATATTCCTTGCCTTCCTTCATGATCTCTACGAACTTCCCCCTATCGTCGTCCACCGCGGATGCCTTGATATCCCCGACCGCCTCTTGGAACAGGTCCAGGCAATGTTTGCTGTGGGGGTTGAGGTGCTGAATGTCATAGTAAAGCTCTGGGCTCTCGTTCGCCACCCTCTTCGAGGTGGTCGATTGACTGCGGAAGGTGGTGGACGAGATCTGGTCCAGCGTCGCGAAGTCCACGCCGGATTTGACCAGGGTCCGGAAGAAGGCGATGTTCGCCGCATGGGACAGCCCCAGGACGAAGGACGTCAGCTCGTCATGCTCCTCGACCGGCATGCGGGTCAGTTTGGCGCCCGTTCCGTCGAAGAGCTCGGTCGCCTTCTCCATCGCCTTGTTCGAGCCGCAATCGCAAATCACGATGTTCCTATCGTACACAGAGGCCTCTGGCCCGAACATCGGATGGATGGAGCAGACCTCGAATCCTTTCTCGGCGGCCGCCCTCATCGTCGGTATTATGGCATTCTTGATCGACGAGATGTCCATGACGATCCCCTTGGGTTTCATGGCCAGGACATCCTCGAGTATCTGCCTGGTCGATGATATGGGCACAGCGATGATGATCACGTCGGCCTTATTCACCCCGACCTTCATGGTAACGGTCGAGCGCTCAGCCTTTTCCGGCCTGGTGTCACACACGTCCACCTTGTGCCCCCTGCCGGCAAGGAATTTCGCGAACCACTGTCCCATCTTCCCAGTTCCGATGACCAACATGTTCTGCGGTCTCCCCGGCCGGGGGAGCCTTCCCTGAGCGTCGACCGATTCTCGGATGATTATGGTCGCGATCTCAATTGCCGCGGCCTCGCTGATGCCGATACCCTCAGCCCTTTCCACGTACCTCTCAATGACCTGTTCCTCGACGCGCTCGTTCCTGACGGGCAGTCCCTTGCGGACCTTCTCACTGCCCATGAACAGGGCCGCCTTCATCCTCTTCTCGATGAGGTCCAGGATCTGATTGTCCAGTTCTTCGATCTTCCATCTAATGCCATCAACGCTGTCAGTCAACGAAACCACCCCTCACGCATAGATCCGCCAATACCAGTGCGGCGGCGGCCTCGACCACGATGACCGCTCTCGGCACGATGCAGGGGTCGTGCCTCCCCTCGATCTTGATATCTGTCTCTTCCATTGTCTTGCGGTCGACGCTGTGCTGCTCTTTGGCAATGGAAGCGGTAGGCTTGAATGCCACTCGGAAAGTGATCGGCATGCCGTTGGAAATGCCGCCTAGGACGCCTCCAGCGTCGTTCTTGGCCGTTCGCAACCTTCCGTCGACGACCACGAACGGGTCGTTGTGCTCGGAACCTCGCATGCATGCCGCCCGGAACCCGGCGCCGAACTCGATGCCCTTTACCGCCGGGATGGCGAACATGATCTTGGAAAGTTCCCCTTCCACCGTGTCGAAGAACGGCTCTCCCAGTCCGACCGGGATGCCGTCGCAGATGCAGCTGACCACGCCGCCTACGCTGTCGTTGTCCTCGCATGTCTCGAGGATCTCCTTGCGCATCGTCTCCGCCACCTCCTCGTTCGCCGCCCGGACATCATTGCCCTTCGCCCGGGAGATTATCTCCTGGATGGAGTGCTCCTTGACGTCCACGACCTTTCCGATGCTCTGCGTGTAGGCGGCTATCTCGATCCCCAGGTCCGAGAGCAGCGCCCTTGCGATGGCGCCGGCGGCGACCAGCGGGGCGGTCATGCGGCCGGAGAACTGGCCTCCCCCGCGGATGTCCACGCACTGTCCGTACTTCGACACCTGGGTCATATCGGCGTGGCCGGGTCGGGGGACGTCCTTGAACCGTTTGTACTTCTCGCTGTCCCGGTTCTCATTGCGGATGAAGATGGTGAGAGGGGTTCCAGATGCCCTTCCGTCCCTGACCCCGGAGATGATCTCGACGATGTCCTCTTCCTTGCGCGGTGTTCCGATGCCCTCCGACGGTTTGCGCAGATCCACTTCCCTCTGCACCGCCTTAACGTCGATGGCCAGTCCCGGTGGGACTCCGTCCAGCACGCAGCCTACCGCGTCCCCGTGGGACGAGCCGAACAATGTGATCCTGAAAGTGTGACCGATCGTGTTCATCACTGCACCTCCATTGACGCCCCGAGCCGCACCATGTCCTTTACGAAACCGGGGTATGAAATGCTGAAGCAGTCCCCGTCTCCGATGACGGTCTCTCCTTTTGCCACCAGCGCCGCCACCGCGGCCGCCATGAGGATCCGGTGGTCGGCGAGTGGGTAGACCTGCGTTCCTCTCAAGGCGCATGGTCCCCGGATCACGCAGCCATCCTGCGTCTCTTCTACCTTGGCGCCCATATCGGTCAGGAACTTTACCGTGGAGTTGATGCGGTCGCTCTCCTTGTAACGGACATGCTCGGCGTTGGTGATCGTGGTGACGCCCTTCGCCTGGGTCGCCACCACTGCGACGATCGGAAAGAGGTCAGGTGCATCCCCCAGGTCGATCTCCATCCCCTGGAGCGAGGCCGAGCTCACGGAGACTGTGCCTTCGCTCTGCTTTACGTTCGCCCCGAATCGCTTGAGGATGTCGACGAAGATCCTGTCCCCCTGTCTGTCCTTGGGGTCCAGATTGGTGATGGTCGTCCTGCCGGCAAGTGCCCCTGCGGCGAGCGGGAACGCGGCCGATGAGAAGTCCCCCGGGACGATGTAGTCCCTCGCCTGGTAGATCTGACCTCCGGGCACGTGAAAGGTACTGTCCGATTCGGAGCAATGGACGCCGAAACGGGACATCATGTCCATGGTGATCTCGACATAAGGTCTGGACTTGAGCTCGGTGGTGATGTGTATGTCCGTGTCCACTTCCTTCAGCGGTGATGAGAGCAGGAGCGAGGAGATGAACTGGGAACTGATGTCCCCTTGGATGTGGGTCTCGCTTCCGGCGTTCGGTCCCCGGACGATAAGGGGGGCAAGGCCGTTGCCCCGCGTAGAGCAACATTCTACCCCCAGCTCGGTCAATGCCGAGATCAGCGGTTGCATTGGCCTGCGCCTTATGGAATCGTCTCCGGTGAGCACGGTATGGTAAGGGAGCAGTGAAGCGATCCCAGTCATGATCCTTATGGTGGTTCCGGAGTTCTCGGTGTTGATCACGTCGTCCGGACAGGTCAGGCGGCCCCCTCCAATGACGCATCGTTCACCTTCGAACGCCACCGAGCCGCCCAGTTTCCTGACCGCATTGAGAGTGGCCAGAGTATCCCCGCCGAGAAGAACGTTATCAAGCCTGGAGGTCCCGTCGCCGAGCAAGCCCAGCACCATCGCTCGGTGCGTGTAGCTTTTCGACGGGGAGGCGGATAGAGTCCCCTCGATCTCCGACGACTTGACCAGTAATCTCATGCGTTCGCACCGTTGAATATGTCGGTTATTATGAAGTCTTTGGTGGATTTTATGTCAGATAGGAATTTTTCGAGCTTGTCGGAATCGACCAGGATGGCGGTCGCCGGCCCTGTTCCGGAAAGTCCAGCCGATCTAGCGCCGAGCTCGAGCGCCGTGAATGCGATGTCCTGGTCCACCTTCAGCGCTGAAGCATAGCACAGTCCATTGAGCTTCATGGCACCGAGGTAATCGCCCTTCAGCGCCATCTGGAACGCCATCTCGGCGATGTCCGCCACTGCAGATATCCGAGAGCGGGGAAGTCCTGCCTTCCGGGTCTGGAACGGCGGGACGTGGATGACCACTTTCAGGTTCGAGTCCATCCGTTCCCTTTTCAGCAATTCGTTCTTCCGGTTATCCGTGATAACCGCTCCACCCAGCCAGGAAGCGCAGGCATCGTCGAACGCCCCGGTGATCGATACGCCCGCCTCGATCGCGCATTTGGTGCCTAGACGTATCGCGTACATCGGTTCGATGGTCTCATCGAGAGCATCCAGCGTCGCCATGATCACGGCGTTGGCGGCCGCGCTGCTGCTCTTCAGCCCCCGGGATACAGGGATCTCGGAGCGTGTGACGATCTCTGCGCCTAGCCTCTCCCCCGGGCTGAGCTTGTCCGCCACCGTTCGAAAACAGTTCTCGATTAGCTTGGTCGGTTCTCCGGTGAATCCTTCGATGGTAACGTCGACCTGCGAGGAATCGTTCAGTTTCACCTCGGCCCATGTCCTCAGGTTGATGCCGAAAGCCGCTCCCTTGCCGGTCGCGATGGCATTGACGATCGTGGCCGCCCCGTGCGACATTCCTTTTCCGGTCCGGTTCATGGGAGCGCCTCCCTGAAGGCCCGCTCCATCACCTCGTATTCTGGGGCCTTGCCCGTCCATAGTTCGAAGGCTTTCATGGCCTGGTAGATCAGCATATCCTTGCCCGAGACAGGTTGTGCACCCTTCTCCTTGGCCACCTCCAACAACATGGTGATCTCCGGGTTGTAGATGGTGTCCAGGACCAGCATCCCCTTCTGTATCGTCTCTGCCGGAACGGGGATATCGTTCGGGAACCCCTTCATACCGATTGGCGTGCAATTGACGATGGCGTCGTACTTGCCCTTCGCCAGGGAGTCGAACTCCACGGCGGTCACATTGTCGAACTTCTCCGCCAATGAGGCCGCCTTGGTGTTGGTACGATTGGTGATCTTGACTTTCGCACCCGCTCCGCTGAGGTAGGCGCATACTGCCCTGGATGCCCCTCCGGCTCCGACCACGAGAACATCCTTGTCCCTGGAATCGAAGTTAGCCAGTTCGAACGATTTGGCCACCCCGTAGAGGTCGGTGTTACTGCCAATGAGCTTTCCCTTGTCATTGATGATGGTGTTGACAGCGCCGACCTTCAGCGCGTCAATGTCGAGACGGTCGAGATGAGCGATGATCGATTCCTTGTGAGGTATCGTGACGTTCAACCCACGCATGTCCAGGTCGACCATCATCTGGGCGACCGAATCCAGTTCCACCGGGGCAGTCGGGAGCTTGAAGTACATGCCTGGGACATGGAGCGCCCTGAAAGCGGCGTTGTGCATGGCCGGAGAGACGGTGTGCTCCAGCGGATGGCCGATTATCCCGGTGATGATGGCCCGATTGCCCAGCCATTTCATTGTGGCCAGATCGATCTGGCCGGGTGCCGCTTCCTTGCCCGCTTCGAGCGAGACATAGGTGAGACTGGCGCCGAATCGGTTGGCGCACACCCGGGTTATGCTACCTAGCGGTCCCATTCCGATCAGCGCGAACTTCCTTTCCGCCAGCGAGTACAGTTTTCCCGCCGAGACCAGCGATGCCACGTCTGTGAGCGTCTCGGTCTTGTAAACGACCTTGGGCGTGTCACCCTTGGAGCCATTTGCGACCAGGCGGTCGACCACGGTCATCATTCTCGGGCTGGAGTCGAAGAGGTGCGAGGAGACGATGATCCTGATTCCGTCCAGGTCCCTATGATGCAGCAGCGGGAAGTCATCCTCCATGTCGATGAAGTCGAACGCTCCGTTGTATGCCCTGACCAGAAATTTCAGCTTGATATCATCCTTGCCAGTATACTTGCCGCCTTGGGTGACGGACCTGAGCGTTGCGATCTTGGGGATCTGGAACTCCTTGAAACGGGAAAAGTCCCGGGGAAGTTGGGTGAAATAGTCGAAACGGATCTCGATCAGGTCCGCGCCCATGCCGACCGCTTTCCGCGATGCCTCTATGGCTTCGTCCAGCCCGGTCTCGATGATCGATACGCAGTGTTGCATCATCTCTCCGTTATGGTCTCTTTGATGGCATGTCCAAAATGCCTTCCCCCCTGTTCTAGGCGGACAAAGACCTCTTGACCCACCTTGAGCTCAGATATCGAGACTGCCCCTGCCGGTGTGCAGAGGCGTATGGTCTCCGCGTTCTGCAGGATGGTGGTGAACTTCTTTCCTTCCGTCTCGACCTCCACCAAGAGCAGCGGTCGCACCTCTATCTTAGAACGGCCCACCACGACCGAGCGGCTATTTCCCCCGGTATCGACCGCCATGACCTCCTCGCCGCTTTTCACCTCGGAAAGGTACTTGGTCTTGCCATCAGCGGTGAGAACGTACGCATGCACGGCACCAGCGTTCACCCGGAACGGTCTGGCGGCCACGTACTCGCTCTCCATCGCCTCCGATTGTATGAGGAACAGACAATTTGATTGGGAACCTACCAGCATGCCCTCGCCGATGCGCAGCAACGAGCAGGTATCGAGACAAACGCGATCGCCGACGTTCACCGGAACGATACGTGTGACCTTGACGGCGGTTAGCGCTAGTTTCGGTCTTTCGCTCTGTGTCAGATCCTTGAAGTCCTTGATCGATGAAGCGTCCTTTGGTTCGATGACGATGCCATCTACCCCAACCTCCAGGGTCTTCAAGAAAACTTTGGCCTCTTCCGGCGTCGTCGCTCCGGCCAGTATTCTGGTCTTTGATCTCTGGAACTCTGCGATGAGGTTCTCCAGTGGGATGATCTTCCAATCGTTGGCGGCTATGAGAACGTTAGCCACCTTGCCCTTGAGGGCGGACGCCTTGGCCAGGTCCTCCGGGTGATCGATGGTCACGACGGCCCCGATCCTCTCCCCTTCCAGGAACAGGTCGCTGCCGTTCACCTCGATGGCCTCGAAACGTCCCAGACGTTTGAGCTCCTTGTCCTCTGCCTTGATCATTATTGTGGAATAGCCAGACTCGAGCGCGGTGGAAACGATATTCTTCCGCTCCTCGTACGAAGCGAGGTGGTCGGACCTGACCCAGATGGTCTTGCCCTTTTCGCTCATCGAACATCACTTCAGCAGTTTGATGGCTTCCTCGACTTCCAGGTCCTCGATCACGATGGCGGAGATCGCCTTAGTGATCCCGGTAACGTTCCGGTGCTGGAAGATGTTCCTGCCTATTGAGACGCCTTTTCCTCCGGCGTCCACCGAATCGCGTACCATCTGCAACAGCTTCTCGTCAGAATCGATCTTCGGGCCGCCAGCTATGACGACCGGTGCCAGTGCGCCCCTTACCAGCTCACGGAAGGTGTCAATGTCCCCGGTATAGTTGGTCTTGACGATGTCCGCGCCCATTTCGGCGGCGACACGCGCGCACAGCTTGAGCTTATCGATGTCGTAGGCATCAGCGGCGTCCTTACCCCTCGGGTAGATCATACACAGGAGAGGAACGCCCCATTCGGTGCATTGACGGCTGACATTGCCGAAGTCAGACAACATCTGATCGTCCCAGTCGTTGCCTAGATTGACGTGTATCGAGCATGCGTCCGCCCCCATCTTCAGCGTCTCCTCGACGGAAGTGACGAGCACTTTCTTGCTCGGGTTAGGGCTGAGGTTCGTGCTAGCGGAAAGGTGAATGATGAGTCCGATGTCACGCCCAAATGACCGGTGGCTATATGGGGGAATGCCCTTGTGCAACACAATGGCGGTCGCCCCTCCCTGTGACACCTTGTCTATCGTGGACTTCATGTCCAGCAGTCCTTCCATGGGCCCCATCGATATGCCGTGATCCAACGGGACAATGACCGCGCGCCCGGTCGACCGGTCCATGATGCGCTCCATCCTTACGCTCTTGCCAAGCACTGTATCACCCTAGTTTCCGTGTCAACATCTAGCATGCTTATGTAGGTTTCGCCATTAAGATGGTTCGAATCCAATCATGCGTCCCATCTCTGGGTGATGCCACACGATTTCGGTTCATCATTGGCGCCTCCTTGTTTATACATTTCCCTTGGAGATCCGATGTTCAAAGAGGTTCAATGATAACCAATATCATACAGCATAACGTTGTCCCATACATGTGGAAGCAGATCGCGAACTACTTCGGTCGTTATCCTTCCCAGGCGAAGGTGGCAAAGATGCTACTAGAGAATGGCATGAGGGTTAGCGAGGGAAGGATATATTGTGGGGAGGTGGAGGTGGCGGACGTCGCCCTGGGTCGGGCGGCCGGAGTCGATCGCAGGATCGTCAGGGCTGCCATCGAGACCATCGGTTCCAGTCCCGAACTATCAAAGGTCTTCGTGGCACTCAGGCCGACACTTCTGCTCAGGGACGTGGCCCCAGTGATGGGATGGTCGGCGATCGAGATCATCCCGAGCAACGCTACCACAACTGGCATTGTGGCTGATGTCACCACGGTCATATCCAATGCCGGGATAAGCATCCGCCAGGTGTTGGTCGGCGATCCGGACCTGAGCGTTGAGCCGAAGCTCTATGTCATAACAGAGAGCCCAGTACCCCCTGAACTTATACCCAGCCTGAAAGCTTGCCGAGGCGTAAAGACGATCGTCATCCACTGATCACCATGGCAAATGACCTGAAGGGTTCGCCTGCTCCCTATATCGGTGTGGCCGTCGCTGTACTCAGTGTATCGTTCGCTTCGATATTCATTCGCTGGAGCGATGCCCCGCCGGTGGTGATCGCCGCTTACCGGATGCTGTTCGCGTCGCTGATGTTATTGCCTTTCGCAGTGATCCACAGGGAAGCCCAGTTCAAATATCTGGACAGGAAGACCTTGTCGTGGCTATTGGTGGTCGGGCTCATACTTGCGCTTCATTTCGCCACATGGATCACATCCCTGGGAATGACGTCGGTGGCCAGTTCCACCGTTTTGGTCACTGCCCACCCCTTGCTCGTTGGGGCTGTTTCCATCCTTCTATTCAAGGAATCCGGAAAATGGACGGCGATAGGGGTGACAGTAGGTTTCTCTGGCGTGGTCTTCATCTCAGTGTTTTCCCTTCAAGATGGCTCATGGGACGGGAATCTTTTAGCATTGATCGGAGGGGTCTTCGCGGGCATCTACATTCTGGCCGGCCGGGTCTTGCGCAAGAAGGTCAACCTGATCGCCTATGCGTTCATCATCTATCTTTCCGCGGCAGCCTTCCTATTCTTGGCTTGCCTCATTCTCAACCAGCCGATATGGCCCTATCCGGTCGAGGAATTCGTGCTGTTCCTATTGTTGGCCGGAGTTTCAACGATACTCGGCCATACCGTCTACAACTGGTCTTTGAGGTATGTGACCGCACCCTTCGTCAGCGCATCGCTTCTGGGGGAACCGATTTTGGCATCGGTACTAGCGGCGATTATTCTGTCTGAACTACCTTCACCTTATATCTATCTCGGAGGCGCCCTAATCCTGCTCGGCGTGCTGTGCGTGGTCTATGATGAGATGAAAAGAAAGAAAACCCTCGACATCGTCCACAAGGATGCTCAGCAACTAGATGATTGAAGGGTGGCCCATCTCTTTGACATCTGGACTCATTTCAATCATCCCAATATAGCAATACTGTTCGCAGATTGTTTTTAAGAACTCCGAGCCCGGTACACGAAACATGAGTTCCAGGGGAAGGAGGAGAACTATTGGACTAATATCTGGCTTGTCGCTCGGCGGATTGATGATGGACATCTTCGGATATCTTAGCCCATTATCGATTAAGGACTACGAACTGAATGCACTAGACACATATTTGGCCATCCCTTCAGCTATCGGGCTTGGCCATGATCGTCATCGCTATTGCCGTTAGGGCATCGTAAATATTGAAAAGTGGAGTAGAAGGCATCTAGATCGACCGTAAGGCAACTATCGTTCATATCCAGCCGTTCGGACGATGCTACTGGTTATGGTACGAGGCTATGTCCCTCACGGTCATGTCCCCCAGCCTGCCCCGTCTTATCGCTCCCACCGTAGCCTTGGCTCCTTGAACGGTCGTCAGGAAAGGTATCTCGAGCTCCACCGCCAAGCGCCTCATCATGTATCCATCGCGTATCGATCCAGAGGCATAGGACGGTGTGTTGATTATCAGGTTGATCTCACCAGACCTCATCAGTCCGAGGGCGTCCGGAGCTACGTTGTCCTTGACCTTGTACACGGTCGTGACCGGAAGGCCGTTGTTCTTGAGGTAGTTGGAGGTGCCCTTCGTGGCATAGATGCCGAACCCCATCTCTGCCAGGTCCCTCGCTATCGGTAAGGTGGCCGCCTTATCCGCGTCGTTCACGGTGATATACACCCCGCCTTTGGTCGGGAGCTTGTTACCCGCCGAGATCTGGGCTTTGTACATGGCCGAGTCCAGATCAATATCTATGCCCATGACCTCGCCGGTGCTCTTCATCTCCGGTCCCAGTATGCTGTCCACTCCTGGCAGTTTGAGGAACGGGAAGACCGATTCCTTCACAGCGACGTACTTGAACTCGGCCACTCCGACATATCCGAGTTCCTTCAATGTCCTGCCCAGCATGACCTTGGTGGCGATCTTCGCCAATGGGACCCCTATGGCCTTGGAGACGAAGGGCACAGTCCGGGACGCCCGGGGGTTCGCCTCGATCATATAGACCTCGTTCTCCTTCACTGCCAGCTGCAGGTTCATCAGCCCCTTCACCTGGAGCGACATGGCCACATCCGTGCTGATCTCGATGATACGGTCGAGCACGAAGGATGGGATGGTCTGAGTAGGCAGCATCATGGTCGCGTCGCCGCTGTGGACGCCCGCCTCCTCGATGTGCTCCATGATCCCGCCGATGTACACGTCGGTCCCGTCAGCGACGACGTCCACATCGATCTCGATGGCGTGCGCTAGGTACTTGTCGATCAAGACCGGGTGAGACTTGGAGACCTTGACCGCGGTCGCCACGTAGGTCTTCAGTTCGTCCTCGGAGTAGATGATCTCCATACCCCGTCCGCCCAGCACGTACGACGGACGGAGCAGCACCGGGTATCCGATACTGTTGGCCACGTCCCGGACCTCGGTGAACGAGAACCCCGTTCCGGACAGCGGCTGCTTGATGTTCAGCTTGCGCATGAGCGCGGTCCAGCGCTTCCGGTCCTCGGCCATGTCGATCATGTCTGGGCTGGTGCCCAGGATCTTTGCCTTCTTACCTTCCAGTGCCTTTTCCAGAGGTATCGCCAGGTTGACCGAGGTCTGCCCCCCGAACTGCACGATGACGCCATCGGCGTCCTCCTTCTCGATGACGTTGACGACATCCTCCAGCGTCAGCGGCTCGAAGTACAGTCGGTCGGATATGTCGTAATCGGTGGAAACCGTCTCCGGGTTGTTGTTGATGACGATGGCATCCACGTTCTCCTCCTGGCAGGCCATGACTCCGTGGACACAGCAGTAGTCGAACTCGATGCCCTGGCCGATGCGTATGGGGCCGGCACCTACGATGATGACCTTCTTCCTGGTGGAACGCTTGCCCTCCGACTCGGATTCGTAGGTCGAGTAATAGTAAGGGGTGGCCGCCTCGAACTCGGCAGCGCAGGTGTCGACCATCTTGTACGTAGGCGTGATCCCGTGCTTCCTGCGCATCTCGGCGACCCGCTCGATCGGCACCTTGGCATGGATGGCGATGCTCTCGTCTGGATATCCCATGTCCTTTGCCTTACGCAGCAGCTCCTTGGTCAGAACTTCGTTCTTAAGCCTGGTCTCGACGTCCACCAGGTTCTTGACCTTGCGCACGAAGAACTCATCCCAGGCGGTGAGCTTGGCGATGCGCTCAACGCTCATACCTCGGCGTATCGCCTCAGCGATGGCATAGAGGCGAAGGTCCGTCGCAACGGTCAACTCCTGTTCGATCTTTTTGTCCGTCCAGTTCGGTTCCGGTTCAAGATCTATCCGATCTGCTTCCAGCGAACGGATGGCTTTCATAAGGCCTTCCTCGATGTTGCGCCCGATGGCCATGACCTCCCCGGTGCTCTTCATCTGGGTGCCCAAGGTGCGGTCCACCGTTCTGAACTTGTCGAAGGGCCAGCGGGGGATCTTGATGACGCAGTAATCGATGGTCGGTTCGAACGCTGCGAACGTCTTCCCGGTGATCTTGTTCGGTATCTCGTCCAGCGTCTTGCCGATGGCGATCTTTGCCGCCACCCTTGCGATCGGGTAACCGGTCGCCTTGGACGCCAGCGCGGACGAGCGGGACACCCTCGGGTTCACTTCGATGACGCGGTAGTCCCTGGTGGCTGGGTCGAAGGCGAACTGGACATTGCAGCCCCCCTCGATGCCTAGCGCCCTGATGATCTTGATCGCCGCGGTACGCATTCGGTGGTGGTCCACATCGTTCAGCGTCTGGACCGGTGCGATCACGATGGATTCGCCGGTATGGATGCCCATCGCATCCAGGTTCTCCATGGAGCAGATGATGACACAGTTGTCGTTCTTGTCCCGCATCACCTCGTATTCGAGCTCCTTCCAGCCGATAACGCTCTCCTCGATCAGCACCTGCTTGATCCTTGAGTACGCCAGTCCCCTACCGACGATCGGTCCGAGCTCTTCGCCATTGTGGGCGATCCCCCCTCCGGTGCCGCCCAGGGTATAGGCGGGACGGATCAGGACCGGGTAGTGCCCGATGTATTCCACCGCTGCCCTCGCCTCTTCAAGCGTGTGGCAGGTCTTGCTCAGGGGCACTGGCTCTCCGATGCCGATCATGGTCTCTTTGAAGAGTTCCCTGTCCTCGGAAAGTGCAATGGCACGAGGCTGGGTACCGTACAGCCTGCAGTTTAGGCGGTCTAGATAACCCTTTTCGGCAAGCTCCGAGCAGAGGTTGAGGGCGGTCTGCCCTCCCATGCCGGAGAGCACACCCTCGACCTTCTCCTTCTCGATGATCTTCGCGATCGTCTCGACCGTGAGCGGCTCGATGTAGACGATATCGGCCATCTCTAGGTCCGTCTGGATCGTGGCCGGATTGGAGTTGACCAGTACGGTCTCGTAACCTTCCTCTCGCAACGAGCGGCAGGCTTGGGAACCAGAGAAATCGAACTCTGCGGCCTGGCCGATGACGATCGGACCGGAGCCGATGACCATCAGCTTGCCCTTCTTACCGCTGGTCATTTCTTCGCCTCCATCATCATTCCGAACTCATCAAACAGGAACACAGTGTCCCTCGGTCCGGGACAGGCTTCGGGGTGATATTGGGCCGAGAAGATCGGAAGTTCAGTGTGTCTCATGCCCTCCACGGTGCCGTCGTTCACATTGGTCTGCTCGACCACCAGTCCACTGCCGTCGATCGATTCCGGGTCCACTGCGTATCCGTGATTCTGGGATGTGATGAAGACCCGGTTCCTGTACTTCACTGGTTGGTTCGCGCCGCGGTGACCGAACTTCATCTTGTAGGTGGAGCCCCCGAACGCCAGGGCGAGGAGCTGGTTGCCCATGCAGATGCCCATTATGGGGTAGTCATCCTTGATCTCCGCGACGGTGCGGATGGTGGTGCTCTTCAGGTCAGGATGTGACGGGTCGCCTGGTCCGTTCGAGATCATCACTCCATCGATATGGTGGTCGCGGAAGAATTTCCTTGGCGTATCGTGGGGAAGCTGGTATACGTTGAAGCGTTTGTGCAGTTCGCGCACGATGTTGGCCTTCACGCCACAGTCGAACAGGGCGACCGTCTTGGTGGCCCTCTCGTTCTTGTGAAGAATGATATCCTTTGTGCTTGCCAGACCTACCAGGTTGTCGTCTGAAGGGTAGGGCATGGTGCGAAGCCTCTTGACGACCTCCTTCGGGTCCTCGTCGTAGACGATGGCCCCGCGGAGCGTCCCTCTTTCCCTGATCTTGATGATGATCGACCTGGTGTCCAGGTCCGAGATGCCCGGAACGTTCTCCTGTTTGAGATATGAACCGAGGGTCTTGCCGCCGTACATGTCAGATGGCTCGGTGCAGTTCTGCCGGACCACGAACCCGCGGACCTGGACCTTTCCCGATTCCACGTCCTCCGAGTTGACGCCGTAATTGCCGATCAGCGGGTAGGACATGATGAGTATCTGTCCCATGTAGGAGGGATCGGTCAAGCTCTCCTGATAACCGGTCATCCCGGTATTGAAAACGACCTCGCCATAAGCGGTCTTACCGGAACCAAAACCAGTGCCTTCCATTACCGTTCCATCTTCGAGTACCAGGAAGCACTTTGCCATTAAGAATCGATGGTATAGTTAGGGGGTACTTAACTTTTATTGAGCTATCCCTAACACATATGTGAGGGCTTTGTCCATCATTGGACACATTCAAGATACTGGCTTTCCAGAAAAGCTTTCTCAAGACATCTATTGGCCAAATGGCTGCTATCCTCGGACCTCAAGCAATTAGAGGATTTGAATCCAATGATCAACGAAGTATCAGTAAAAGGTTAAATTGAACATTCATAGAATGGACCCGACCTTCCCTTCGATGATATCCCGTCTTTACCCAACGGTATAATATTGTCCGAACCTTTCACTTCGACAGATGCGTGTTCTCCATCAGGACCGGTTCAAGGGCGAGATTAAGGTACAGGTCGATGCACCGGACGACCTTTGGCATCTTTACAACATCATCCAGATAGGGGACATACTGGTCGCCTCAACCTACCGCCGGGACGAATCCGCAAAAGTGGACAAGGTGCGGGCCGAGCGATCAGAGAAGAAGCGCATGGTCCTTGGTATCAAGGTGGAGAAGATGGAGTTCCATGAATTCGATATCCGCCTTCGTGTGACTGGAGTGATCGTGGAAGGGCCACAGGACATCGGTTCATACCATACGCTCAATCTCGAGGAGGGGGAGCAGGTCTCCATCATCAAGACCGAATGGAAACCATCCCAATTGGAACGGGTCCGTCGCGCCGTGGAAGATGCAAAGAAGCCGACCATAGTGTTCGTGGCGCTGGAGAACGACGAGGCGGTGATCGCGGTGATGCGGCAAGCGGGCATCCAGAGGGTGGCTCGAGATCACCGGACCTGCCGGCGGCAAGATGTACGAGCAGAAGGTGACCAATGAATATTACCTGGAGGTGCTCGCTAAGCTGAAACAGGTGGCGGTAGGAGGCGTCCCGCTCGTCATACTGGGGCCAGGATTTGCCAAGGAGACGCTCCTCGAACTGGGCAAGGAAAAGGAGCCAGAGATCTTCGAGAAGGCGTTCGTCTATCACACTGGCCAGGCTGGAATGACCGGGATCCACGAACTGATGAAGCGCGGCCTCGGTACTGAAGTATTGAAGGACTCGCGCGTCGCTCAGGAAGTCAATTTGGTGGAGAAGGTCCTGGAGGGGATCGCGAAAGATGGGCCGGTCGCCTATGGTCCGAAGGAGGTCAGACAGGCGGTGGACGCCGGGGCTGTTGATACACTGCTGATCATCGATAACGTGGTTCGCAACAAGGACTTCGAGAGGATGATGAAGGCGGTCGAGGAACAGAGGGGCACGGTCATCGTTGTCTCCGAGCACCATGAGGGCGGTAAAAAGCTCGATGCCATCGGGGGAATGGCGGCATTGCTCCGGTTCAGGGTGGGTTCTGTCTACACTTAAGAGTTATATTTAGACGCTTGTCTAGATTTTGAACGTGAAACTGAACTATAGTTCTCCCAAGAAGCGAGAATCGATGACCAAACGAATGCTACTCTGAACCATCCATATGCCGAAAATCTTTAGTATCCCCCCTTTTATGGAGTTGTGTCCGCATTACTCCTGGTGTCCCGACGATATGAATGTCCCCCATGGGACTGTGAAGAGCCATTATTGTCGGTGATGGGGCGTTCCGAACTTATATCTCTCAAACAGTGAGGCGCTCGTTCAGCCAGGGTAATGCCCCGTGTCGGCCGGAAAGGCCGCCCCGCTAGATCAGGTCCAGGCAGGAAGGGAAAATTGATGATGAACAGGGACGAAGTACTTGCAAAATTGAACCAGCATCAACTAGTAATCTGCGATACCACATTGAGAGATGGGGAGCAGGCTGCTGGAATAGTCTTCGCCAACCTGGAAAAGATGCGCATCGCGAAACTACTGGACGAGATCGGGGTGCAGCAGATCGAGGCAGGCATACCGGCCATGGGAGGGGACGAGAAGAACGCGGTCAAGAACATAGCGCATCTCGGGCTCGACGCTTCCATCCTCGGCTGGAACCGCGCTAACCCGGCAGACATCGCTCATTCCATCGACTGCGACGTTGACTCGGTCGCTATCTCGATGTCATCGTCGGATATCCATATCGAGCACAAGCTCATGAAGACCCGTGAGTGGGTCATAGAGAGGCTGGTCGAGTCGATCGAGTACGCCAAGGCGCACGGGCTGTATATCTCTGCCAACGCAGAGGACGCCTCCCGCGCGGACAAGGACTTCATCATTACTTTCGCCAAGGCTGCAAAGGAGGCCGGGGCCGACCGGTTCCGTTACTGCGACACGCTCGGAATACTTGAGCCGCGCCGCACCTATGACGAGATCAAGAGGATCATCGAAGAGGCCAAGATCGACGTGGAGATGCATACCCATAACGATTTCGGCATGGCGACCGCGAACGCACTGGCAGGGGTCCAGGCGGGGGCGAAGGTCGTTTCGACGACAGTGCTGGGAATCGGTGAACGCACCGGGAACACGCCGATGGAGGAGATCGCCATGGTTGGCAAGCACATACTGAAGATGGACACCAGCTTCGACACTTCACGGTTCAGGGAGGTCTCGGAGTATGTGGCTCGAGCGGCTGGTCGGGACATCCCGGCATGGAAGCCGATCGTCGGCGGCAACTGCTTCGCTCACGAGGCAGGCATACACACCGACGGAGTGATCAAGTACTTCTCGAACTACGAGCCGTACACGCCGGAAGAGGTTGGGCTGACGCGCAAGATCATCATCGGCAAGCATTCCGGACGGCACACGCTGAAGCAGGTGCTGGAGAAGCGCGGGTACGAAGATCGACGACGATGTCGCCGGCATCCTGCTGGAGCAGGTCAGGGCGAACTCCGTCGCGCTCAAGCGCAGCCTAACCGAGAACGAGCTTGTGTACATCTATCTAGATTACCGGAGCGGCGTGCCGGGCAACATCGTCGAGTGAAGATTCAAGGAGCTATCAACAATGGGCACAATGTCTGAGGAGATACTTTCAGCGCACGTAGGTAAGAAGGTCAAGGCAGGCGACTTCGTGGTCGCCCCGGTGGACTTCATGATGTCCCAGGACGGGACGACCGGGCTCACTATCAAGTCGTTCAATGATCTGGGCGGCAAGAAGATCATGGACCCGTCGCGCTACGCAATCGTCATTGACCATAATGCCCCATCACCGATGGAAGGTGTCTCCAACATCCACAAGCAGATGAGGGAGTTCGCCTCGAAGTACGGCGCGAAGCTCTACGACGTGGGGGAAGGGGTCTGCCATGTCCTGGTGCCAGAGTCTGGAAGAGCGCTGCCCGGAACGATCATCATCGGCGCCGATTCGCACACCTGCACATATGGCGCGCTGAACTCGTTCGCCACCGGCGTCGGAAGCACCGACATGGCGGCGGCGCTTATCAGCGGCAAGATGTGGTTCAAGGTTCCCGAGACGATCAAGCTGGTCTACAATGGCAAGCTGCAGAATGGAGTATATTCGAAGGATGTCGCCCTACATATGGTAGGTATGCTCACGGCTAACGGAGCCACTTACAAGGCACTCGAGCTCTACGGTGATATCATTGATGACATGTCCGTCGAGGCCAGGATGACCATCTCCAACCTCGCGGTTGAAACAGGCGCCAAGGTCGGGTTGATGCGCTGCGATAGCAAGACCGACGCCTACCTGAAGGGAAGGGCTCAGGCCAAATACTCGCCAGTTCAGGCCTCGGCCGGCGCCAAGTATGAGCGTGTGGTCGAGGAGGACCTCTCCGACATGCCGCCGCAGATCGCCTGCCCGCCCGATGTGGACAACGTTGTCCCAATCCAGAAAGTGGAAGGGCTGAAGCTCGACCAGATCTTCATCGGCACTTGCACCAACGGCAGGAGTGAGGACCTGGCGATTGCGGCCAGGATACTCGACGGCAAGCAGGTGTCCAAGAGCCTGAGGCTGCTGGTGGCACCGGCGTCACGCGAGATCTACCTGAACGCGCTGCACGACGGAACCGTGGAGAAGCTGGTCAAGGCCGGTGCCGTTATGATGACCCCTTCTTGCGGACCGTGTGTTGGAACCTGCAATGGTGTCCCGTCGGATGCGGAGAACGTTCTATCGACGGCAAACCGCAACTTCAAGGGCCGCATGGGCAATGTCAAGGCGGACATATACCTAGGGTCCCCAGCGACAGCGGCCTACTCGGCCATTAAGGGATGTATCGCCGACCCGAGGGAGGCGCTCTAATGGAACAGATGAAAGGCAAGGCCCACGTCTTCGGCAAGAACATCAACACCGATTACATCATCGCCGGGAAGTACAAGTTCAAGAGCCTGGACATGAAGGAGCTGTCCACCCACCTGATGGAGGACCTGCGCCCTGGTTTCTACAAGGCAGATCGAACAGGGCGACTTCATCGTGGCCGGTGAGAACTTTGGCATGGGATCGAGCCGCGAACAGGCCCCGTTGGTCATACAGGCGGCGGGATGCTCGGCGGTCATCGCCAAGTCGTTCGCCAGGATATTCTATCGCAACTGCATCAATGTCGGTCTCCCGCTGATCGAGTGCGACACCACTGGGATCGAGGAGGGTGACGTGCTGAAGGTTGACCTGGAGGCAGGCATCGTCCTTAATCTGACCAAAGGCAAGGAGATCAAGACCTCCCCGCTGCCGAAGGTCATGCTCAAGATCCTGAGCGAGGGCGGACTGGCCGAGCACTTCGAGTCCATGGCGGGTTCAATCTCGATTGAACTTCCGTAGATATTGAACGGAGCCGTCCGGGCTGACAGTGTCTGGTAGCCTCGGGGTTCTATTTTTTATCATTATTAGTACAGTCAATCAGCATTGAGGCGATCCCTGGTTCTCTCGAATCATGAGGCCGAACCTAATTATATTTGATTGTCTAGTTAATATGGGGGAGGGCTTGATTATGAAAATGAATCTTCAACCTGGCGGATGGTTCGACAGGCTGGCGTCAAAGGAGGCGGCTCGGGATAGAATGCGTCCATCCGATAGAACCGGTCAGATGATCGGGGCAGTTTTCTCATTATTATTCGCGGTTTACTTCTTTGCATTATACAATTCACACTCAGGATTCTTCCTTTCTACCTTTTCCTCACCTGATGGGATCCTGTTCTTCGGGATAGCAATCTTCGGGGCAGCACCCAGCCTTATGAGGGCGATCACCGGACGCAAGAATTCCTCTCGGCCTATGGACATCATCGTATCTATCTCCATCCTTGTGGCCGCGGTCTGGTTCTCATTAAGCTTCCCATTCGATTTCTCCCATTTGCCGAACTCGTTGCCTGAGTCCATCCGATTCCTGATGTCATGGATAAGCGATGGCCTAGCTAGACTGTTCCTGTTACTAGCAGTCGTCGTCAGCGTCTTCATCATACCCTATACAACGATACTGTACATCATCATCCGGCAGAAACTTTCTCAATCGCCCCAGATATCGGAGAGGGAAACCTAGTCCTATGCTGGAATCGGGATCTGGGCAATGAAAGCCTCAACTTTCTTTTGCCATCCCTCTTCTAGAGGTCCCTTCAACCCGGTCACAAAGACCTTTCCTTCAGCAACCTTCTGCAGTCCCTTCGCCTGTAACAATTCGTTCATGATCGGCATGATCCTCTGCCACTTGGCCAGCTCCTCCTCAGTTGGAATTACACCGGTCTTCTTGTCCGGGACTGGAGCCCCCTGGGTGGTCAAGATACCGTATTTAGTGCCTGCGGGTAGCGTGACATTCTTAAGAAATCGGCGCATGCCCCCGATCGGCTTTCCTATCCTTCCAGGCGAGCTGAAAATGTAGAGATCGGCAGGTGCTAGCTCCTTCGGTTTCACATCCCGAATATGATGGACGCTCACCGCCACGCCTTTAGCCTCCATAGATTTCTTGAACTGTTCCGCCACCATTGCCCCGTTACCGTATTTCGACGCGTGATAGTATTCGATCTTCATCGGGATTCCATGAATATATGATTCTATTAAATATTAAAAACAGGGCTTTTCTTGAAAAAGGACGAATCGAATTTCTACTCTTTTCTGTTCATCGCCCCGTTGATGGCTATCTCGGAAATATCCATCGAGTACATGGTGGTCCTTATTATCGAATCGATAACATTGGTGGCGACGACCGCTGTCTTATTGGAGGGCATGCGGATCTCTGTGCTCAGTTTCTCCAGGTCGGCTACCAGAACATTTCCCGCGTCGATCGCCGCATTCGCCGATTCGATATCCTTGAGGAAGAAGGCCTCGATCGACCGATCAAGGACCTCCATCGATCTGCTGGAAAGGGCCAAAATTATATTCAGATCCTCCATTTTGACCTTCGCCTCGGCGGCTAGCATGGCGTTCTTCGCGATCTTCTCCGCGTGGTCACCGATACGCTCGATCCCTCTGGCCACGAGCATAAGGTTCATGCCCTCGTAGATGTCCACGCCGATCCGTTCACCGAGCTTCCGGTCCTTGATGATGAGGTTGTACTGCTTGACCGCCATCCAGTAAAGGCGGTCCACGTCGGCGTCACGGTCAACAATGTCATGTGCCATTTCCACATCGCGGTCCGCCAAGGCTTCCATCGCGTCCTTGTGCATCGAACTGACAATGAGGTGCATGCGGCGCACACATTTCTCCTGAGGCAGTTCAACCGGATCGGACAGGTCGTGCAGTACCACGCTGTTGCTGGTCTCCTCGATCACTTCCGGCCCGATCACTAATCTCGCAAAGTCCTTAATTGCATGCTTGATGTCGTGTTCCATGCGGTCCTTGGACCTGATCTCGATGATGTTGAATCCGGCGAGATAGGCACCGATCAGTTTCCTCGTCAGATGCTCTTCTGATTCTTCTTTCTCAATGCGGATGGTCCGTTTTGCCGGTTCCCTTTTTCGGTCGCTCCTTGGATCGACCGAGACCGTTCCATCAGGCATGACCTGCATGCTGACAGAATCTCCCGCCTTGAGCCCCTGAGAATTGATCCAGTCCTTGGGCAACGAGACCGTCATGGTCGAAGCGCCTGTCTTCTGAATCCTACGTATATCCACGGACATTCATCCCATTCTACATCTAGTATGTAATATCAAGTTATTGTATTTACAGTATATACCATATATTCATGAATATTTACAAAATATGGGAATGTATTCTATTTCGAGAATCCATATAAACCCAACCCTCACTGCGTGAAATCGATAAACCATGCCGAAACCGGAGATTTGGAAATATAGTGATCAGCGGTCTTCCGCGGTCCCGTTGCTAACGCTAAATGACGGACCCAAGAAGCCATCTCCGCATTCTGGCTTGATATCGTCGAACAAGGTGAGATGAAATGGAAAAGAAGACTATGTACCTGGCCATCGCTGTTGTGGCCATTATCATCATCGCTGGGATAGGTTTTGCGTTGATGAACAACAAATCAACGAACCAAGCCTCTGCGGTGACAATCAAACAGAAGGGATCGGACACCATGCTTGAACTGTGTCAGCTATGGTCCGAGGGATACCATGAGAACTTCACGAACATCAATGTGGACGTCTCCGGTGGTGGTAGCGGGGTCGGAATCCAGGCGATCCTGGACAACACCGTGGACATCGCTCAATCCTCAAGACAGATGACGGCATCTGAAAAGGAGAATATGACCGCGTCCGGGAGAACCTCGATCGAGATCCCGGTGGCCATCGACGGCATAGCAATCATTGTGAACAATGCCAATGGGCTTACCACCATGACCATGGACCATCTTAAGGGCCTCTACAACGGCTCGATCACGAACTGGAACCAGATCGGTGGGGCCGACCTGGCGGTCACGCTCTATGGAAGACAGTCTTCATCCGGCACCTACCTCTATTTCCAAGAGGTTGTCCTGAGCAAGGGCAACTACTCAGTGAACATGAACTTGCTGCAGGGGAACTCGGCGATCGTGGAATCGGTCAAGGGTGACCCATCAGGCATCGGTTACGTCGGCATTGGCTACGCAAAACAAGCTACAGGCATCAGCATCCTTACCATATCAAAGAATACCGCTTCCGCGCCATATTCGCCGTTGAACGAATCCCAGGTCTTGAGCGGAAAATACCCGCTCTCGAGATTCCTGTTCCTGTACACCAACGGCATGCCCTCCACCGAGGTCAAAGACTTCCTTCTATGGACGATAGATTCGCAGAAGGGTCAGAAGATCGCCCAGGAGACCGGATTCTACGCATTGCCCCAGAACACCATCGAGGATAACATGGTGAAGCTGGGGAATACGCCTGGTTCGGTCACCCTCAAGCAGAGCGGATCGGACACGATGCTGGAGATGTGCCAGATATGGTCTGAGGATTTCCACGCCAACTATACCTGGATCAACGTCGAGGTGAGCGGCGGGGGCAGTGGCAAAGGTATCAGCGATTTCAAGAGCAACCTGAACGACATGGCCCAGGCATCCAGGGCGATGACGGCTCAAGAGAGGACGGACGCCATCGCGGCGGGAAGGGACCCGGTCGAGTTCAAGGTCGCCCTCGACGGTATCGCAATAATAGTGAACGCGGGCAACGGGGTGACGGCCTTGACCATGGACCAGCTGAAAGGCCTTTACAACGGCTCGATAACCAACTGGAACCAGATCGGCGGGGTCGACAGGGCAGTGACACTTTACGGCAGGCAGGCCACATCCGGCACATACCTCTATTTCCAGGAGATCGTCCTGAGCAAGGGAAACTACTCGCTTAACATGAACATGCTGCAAGGCAACTCAGCCATAGTCGAAGCGGTGAGGACCGACCAAGGCGGCATCGGATACGTCGGTATAGGATATGCCAAGCAGTCCACCGGGGTGAACGTCCTCGATCTCAAACATAATGCCACCGCAGAAACATTCTCGCCTTTGAACGACACCGCGGTCCTCGGCTTCAAGTACGATCTGTCCAGGTACCTTTTCATCTATACTGACAGCACCCCGACCGGGGCGGAGAAGAGATGGTTCGAGTGGATCCTGAGCACCAACGGCGGACAGAGGGTCCTGGGAGAGATAGGCTTCATCGCGATGCCGGCAGAGACGATCGTTGCTATGAAAGCCCAGCTGGGTTAAGTGAATTTACAAATGAAACCCTTCAAACAATTTCACTCAATTTTCCTTCATGTACTCACAATCCAGGCAAACATCATGGCGAAGAAACTCAGGAAGAAGAAAAGATTCACCCGGAAGGGTTCGATCAAGGAGTATCTTATCGAGAAAGGACTTGCAGCAGTAGCCCTCATCTCGGTGGTCTTCCTGGCCATGGTCTTCTACGTTCTCGTTTCAGGCGCAATTCCAGCGTTCAATACGGTGAATGTGCTGGATTTCCTGACCGGGACCGTGTGGAACCCGGCCAACCCACAATTTCCACTTTATGGTATTCTGCCGCTGTTCATGGGGACGGTGCTGGTTAGCTTGGGGGCAGCCCTGATAGCGATCCCGATAGGCATCGGTTGCACCATATACCTGGCCGAGCTGGCGCACCCCAAGATAAAAGCGGTGTTCAAACCCGCGATCGAGGTGCTCGCTGGCATTCCGTCAGTGATATACGGATTCTTTGCGCTGGTCATACTCTCCACGTGGATATTCGATATATTCCATCCGGCATCGAAGTTGAACGCCCTCAACGGAGCGATCATCCTTTCGGTGATGATGATCCCCATCATGGTTTCGGTGGCGGAGGACGCAATGAACGCCGTCCCAAGGCATCTTCGTGAGGCTTCCTACGCCCTCGGTGCCACAAAATGGGAAACGATACGGGGTATCGTCATCCCGGCAAGCATGTCGGGGATAGTTGCTGCCATAATACTCTCGATAGGCCGGGCGGTCGGGGAAACGATGACCGTCCTAATGGCGACCGGCAATGCACCCAAGTTGACCGCGGATTTCTTCTCCTCGGTGCAGACCATGACCGCCGCCATCGCCATCGATTTTGGTGAAGTGGCGTTCAACAGCACACATTACCACGTCCTGTTCGCGATAGGCGTCGTACTGTTCGCCATGACCTTCGTGATCAATTCGATCGCTGATTATGTGCTCGTCAGGTTCTCGGAGGAATACAAATGAACCGGAAGATGAAGGAGACGCTGTTCTTCTCCATATTCCGTGGATGCGCGATCATCGTGGGGATGGCATTGGCGGTCCTGGTCGGGTACATCATCATCAACGGTATCGGGGGGATCAGCTGGGATTTCCTGACCTTGATGCCCAGCAGGGCTGGTATGCAGGGCGGTATCCTGCCTGCGATCGTCGGCTCATTCTTGCTGATGCTCCTGGTGATTGCCTTTGCGGTCCCGATAGGCGTCCTGTCAGCTGTCTATCTAGTGGAATACGAGAAAAGTCATACAGTCGGCAGAATCTACCGGATGGCGGTCCTTAATCTGGCAGGGGTTCCATCGGTGGTGTACGGTCTCCTCGGTCTGGGTCTGTTCATCTACATGATCGGTATCGGGAGCGGGAGCCTGCTGGCCGCTGGGCTCACTCTTGGCGTGATGTGCCTGCCGCTGATCATCACTGCCTCCCGTGAGGCGATCAGGTCAGTCCCATCCACAGTAAGGGAGGCCTCGTTGGCGCTGGGGGCGACCAAATGGCAGACAGTGAGGCATCACGTCCTTCCCTACTCAATATCCGGCATAATGACCGGTATCATCCTGGCTCTCTCCCGGGCGGCCGGGGAGACCGCGCCGATCATGCTGACCGGCGTGGCGTTCCTGCTGCAAAGGCTGCCCTCATCGGTCAATGACAGCTTCATGGCGCTGCCATACCATATCTATTTCATGGCCACCCAGGCTTCGAACATTGAGGCGGCCAGGCCGATCGCTTACGCGACTGCCTTGGTCCTGATCGCGCTGGTCATCGGCATGAACCTTTTCGCTATCGCACTGAGAAAGAAGTACCGAGATAAGTACAGGTGGTGAGTTCCATTCCGATCAAAATTAAAGTAGAGGACTTGAACGTCTATTTCGACAATACCCATGCTCTGAAGAACGTCAACATGGAGATCAACGAGAACGAGATCACGGCCATCATCGGACCGTCTGGATGCGGCAAATCGACTTTCATTAGGAGCATCAACCGGATGAACGACATCATCCCTTCCTGCTCGGTGAAGGGCAAGGTCATGGTCGAAGGCCATGACATTTATGACGAGGATGTCGACGTCGTCGATGTTAGGAGGAGGATCGGGATGGTCTTTCAGAAGCCGAACCCTTTCCCTAAATCCATATTCGAGAACATCGCCTACGCGCCCAGGCTTCACGGTATTGATTTTATCGACGAGAAGGAATCGGACCCTAGAAGACGCAACAAGCATCGAAAGATCACTAAGGAAGAGCTGAGGGACAAGGTCGAATGGAGCTTGAAGCGGGCTGCGTTATGGGAGGAGGTGAAGGACCGGCTGGACAAGTCAGCGTATACACTTTCCGGAGGTCAACAGCAGCGACTCTGCATCGCCAGAGCGTTGGCGGTGTTGCCCAACGTAATACTGTTCGATGAACCGTGCTCGGCATTGGACCCAATCGCCACGGCCAAGATCGAGGACCTGCTGATCGATCTCAAGAAGGATTTCACCGTGCTTATAGTCACTCACAACATGCAGCAAGCGGCCCGTGTTGCCGATAAGACCGCATATTTCTATCTGGGCGAACTGATCGAGATGGGCGATACCAAGCAGATATTTGAGAATCCGCAGAAGGATCTGACCGAGCAATATATCACCGGGAGGATGGGTTAAATGACATCGAACGTAGCATTCTTGCATGAGATGGACGGATTGAACCGAGAGGTCCGGGAGATGGCCGACCGGACCAATGAGGCGATAGAGAAGGCTGTGAAGCTTATCGCCACCGGCGACGAAGAACTGAAGGCGGACATCAACCGTCTGGACAAGGAGCTCTACCACTATGACAACCTGGTGGAGAAGCACTGCCTGGACCTAATCGCCCTTTACAGTCCGGTGGCTGGTGACCTGAGGACAGTATCGACATGCCTGAAGATCATCGAGGACCTGAACAGGATCGGACGATATGCTCACGACATCGCCGAAGTGTCGGAGGTTTTCGAGGTTCAGGGACATTTCACAAGGATGGTCAACATCCGTCACATGGCCGGATTGGTCGTCGACATGGTCCACGATTCGATCGAGAGCTTCACCAATCGCGAGGTTCCTATGGCGAGGGAGCTGTTCGAACGTGATGATGAGGTGGACTGTCTTTACGACACCATATTCCGCGAGATTCTCACGTACATGATGGAGGACCCGAAGAAGATCACAGCCGGGATCAACCATATCCTGGTCGCAAGATACCTAGAAAGGATCGCGGACCATTCCTGCAACATCGGGGAGCGGGTGGTCTACATGGTAACGGGGGACCGCATGGACCCGGCACAAAGAAAGAAGAATATTTGTAAGCTTACGATCCAGGCAAAGAAGGGTCCAGTTCAGGACGGTTCGGAAGAGACCGGTTCCAATTGGCATGAACTGTCCGAAAAATAGCTGAACGGCAAATATAATACGACACCTCGTAGAATACCTGCTTCAAGGTGAAAGAAAAATGGATGGATGTTCAAGGGACGATGGAAAATGCAGGAAGGCAAATGAAGCGGTGGACGAGCTCTCGGTGAGAATGGGCAACTTCGTGCCGCTCACACTCAGCCATATTCAGAAGCACCACCCTGACCTGGCGATCCTGATCAAGGACATGGACGAGATAATGGAGTACAAGGGTGCCCTAGATAAGAAGACAAAGCGCCTGATCGCTCTGGCCTGCGTCTCAGTCCGGATGTGCGACGACTGCATATATCCCCAAGCCAAAGTGGCCAAGAACTTCGGCGCGACTCGTGAGGAGATCATGGAGGCGCTCTCGATCGCTGTCTTGACTGGCGGTGTCCCGACCTGGTCCAATGCCAAACACGGCATATCCAAGCTTATGGCCGAGTGGGACGAAGAGGATTCCCGGAAAGAAGCCGAGAAGTCCAAGCCCGCACCCAAGGCAAAGAAAGCCGCCCCCAAAAAGACCAAGAAGTAAGGAATATTAGGCGCCTCAAGGCGTCATCTTTCCTTCCTATCCAGATATGTTAATTATCTGGAATAAATTATCCATTATAATCAATGTTATACAATTCAATATATTACAATCATTTATATACAACCTTATTCGTCAGAGTTTACATCGGAGAAATGATTTTGGCAGGATACTCAGGAAAGTCAAAGTACAAAGGGCGAAGCACCGTGAACGATCACAACAAGCGCAGTTCTGATTTTACGAGAACGGCGATGTTAAACCAGAGGAAATTGCTGGCTTTCAAGTTTGATATGAGAGAAGCGATGAACTCGAAGGGGCTCGACCCAGCTTTGATGACCACGTTCCTAGCCAGTGTTATTGCCAAGGGCTCCCGCTATGGCATCCATGATGCCAAGGACTTCGTAAGGCAGACGGAGAGCGAGGGTTACATTAGCAAGGAGGTAGGCGACCATGTCTGCTATCTCCTGGACCGTTACACCAAGTACCAGTCCCAGATCGTCTAAGACCTTCCTGTTTTAGAGCAATTGAACCTGAGTGTCCAGTGTCACTTCTGGACTTAATGGGCATAGGCATTGTCCCTGCCCTACCAATCAGTTTTATTAGCTCATTCCTCCAATTATTTGTGCATAGGCTTGTGCGAACATGATGACGGAATGTCCATATCCAAAAGGCAAATGCCGCGTAAAATGGATCACGACCGAATGGCTCGAGGACCATCTCGACGACAAGAAGATGATGATCGTCGACATCCAGCCAAACATCCATGACTATATCCAGGAGCATATACCCGGCTCGGTCTACATGGAAGAGGGATGCCTGCGCACGTTCTTCAAAAGACGTCCCGGAGTCTTTGCCGCACCCGAGCAGATCGAGTCAGCGTTCGGAAGGATCGGTCTTAAGCCGGAACTGCCCGTAGTGGTCTATACCGGCGAAGGCCAGAACAAACACTGGGGAGATGGGCTGGAACAGACCATGGCGGCATATTCTCTAGCCCGGTATGGCCATGACAACGTCATGATACTGGACGGTGGCATCGACAAGTGGCGCGCCGAGAAGCGAGAGGTCACCAAGGTCTTTCCTGAGCGAAACCAGACCGATTTCCTGGCAGAGGTCCGCCATGAGTACTTCATCGAATACCAAGAATTCAAGGAGATCAAGGACAATGATGACGTCATATTGCTGGACGCCAGGCCTTCTGCAACGTATGAAGGCTGGGGGCCGTGGATCAAACCGGGGCACATCCCAGGGGCGATTAACTTCCCCTGGAGAAAGCTCATGGTGGACAACAACTCGAGGCAGCTGAAGCCAGATGACGTCCTAATGGAAATGATCGAGAAGGTAGGTATCACCAAGGACAAGCAGGTGATCTGCTCCTGCGGCACTGGACGCGAAGCGACCAACGAGTTCAACCTGTTCAAGTTCTACTTGCAGTATCCGCGCGTGAAGATCCACGAGGGAGCGTTCTCTGAGTGGGTCTCCTATCCGGAGAATGAGACGGTGACCGGAAAGAACCCAAGGTAGGCCATCAGGCCGCCTGGTATCCTTCCCACTTCCTTTCCAGTCCCGGATCGGCCAAGGTCTCAAGCAGGTATTTTGAGAACTGCTCACCGGTGGCCCCGTCGGAGCGGCCGGTCATCTTGATCCTCTTCTCGTACTGGCAGCAGACATCCAATGCCATCTCCAGCCTGACCGCCTTCTCTACGAATCCGATGTGGTTCAGGAGCATCGAAGCTCCCTTGATGATGCTTGATGGATCTGCATAGGAGCCACGGCCTTCCTCCACCATCCTTGGCGCGGAGCCATGGATCGCTTCGAACATGGCGTACTGCTTTCCGATGTTGGCGCTGCCGGCAGTCCCTACTCCACCCTGGATCTGGGCCGCCTCGTCGGTCAGGATGTCGCCGTATAGGTTGGGCAGGACCATGACCCGGAAGTCCTTCCTCCGGTAAGGGTCGATAAGCTTTGCCGTCATGATGTCGATGAACCAATCGTCCCAGGTGATACCGGGGTAGTCCTTGGCGATCCGTTCCATCGTAGCCAGGAACTTGCCGTCCGTGGCCTTGATGACGTTCGCCTTGGTGATGGCCGTCACCTTCTTGATGCCGTTCTTCCTGGCATGCTCGAACGCCAGCTTGATGATCCGGTCCGTGCCTTGTTTGGTGGCGACGCAGAAATCGATCGCCAGTTCGTCGTTGACGTTGATGCCTCTGCTGCCGAGGACGTAGCTTCCTTCGGTGTTCTCCCTGAAGAATATCCAGTCGACGCCCTGTTCCGGTACCCGAACTGGCCTGACGTTGGCGAAGAGGTCCAGCTCGCGGCGCATGGCCACGTTCGCCGATTCTATGTTTGGCCATTGGTCGCCCTTCTTTGGGGTTGTGGTCGGTCCTTTCAGCACCACGTGGCAGGTCTTGAGCTGCTCCAGAACATCGTCCGGTATCGCCTTGAGCACCTTGACCCGGTTCTCGATGGTCAGCCCCTCGATGGTGACGAGCTCGACCTTGCCGGAGACGATCTCATCTTTCAGCATTGTCTCCAGAACTGTCCTGGCATGGCCGCAGATGTAAGGGCCGATGCCGTCGCCTCCGACAATCCCGATGCGGATCGTGCCCAGCTTGGAGTAGTCCGTCCATTCCTCGGACGCCTTCATCTTCTCTATCCTCTCCAGCTGTTCGATCACAATCTTTGCGAAATGCTCTTTGGACTTCTCGATAAGCTTCGCGTCGACCATTCTATCCCACGATTCCGTACGGGACAAGTGATATTTGATTCCCACTAGATAGACCAAGAACCATGCCAAATAATATCAACAGCCTGCTCCGAATGGTTACGCCATGAGATGGTCGCTCCGTATCGGTCGGATCCTAGGATCCCGATCTATCTGCATTTCACGTTCCTGATAATTCTACCGCTGTTCGCCCTGGTTTTCGGATTTGTCTATTCGGAGATCTATGGCTTCAAGATTGGTTTCGCCAACCTGGCGGTGGATGATGTCGGTAAGGCTCTGCTCGGCATCCTTGCGGCGGTGGTCTTCTTCGCTTCGATATTGATACACGAGCTGTGCCACTCTTACGTTGCGCTTCGTAATGGCTACAAGATATCCGGGATAACGCTCCTTATCTTCGGCGGCGTCTCGGAGATAGAGGAGCAGCCGGGCGAGGCCAAGGGTGAGGCCTGGATGGCGTTTGTGGGGCCGGCATCAAGTCTGGTCATCGGCGCTATCGTCTCTGTTCTTTACTTCCTCACGAGGGACCTGAGCGGGGGCGTTGAACTGCAGGCCGCCATCCTGATGTTCAGCCTGATTGGGTTCTACAACATACTACTCGGATTGTTCAACTTGCTGCCTGCCTTCCCTATGGATGGAGGAAGGGTGCTGCGGGCGCTGCTCTCCAAGAAGGTCGGCTTCCTGAAAGCGACCAAATGGTCCGTGTCCATCGGTAAAGCTTTCGCGGTCGGCATGGGCATCTTCGGGCTGCTGACGTTCAACTTCATCCTGATACTGATTGCCATGTTCCTCTATACAGGCGCAGAGGGCGAGTACCAGCAGACCAAGGTAACAACGTTGCTTACGGGGATCAAGGTCGGGGAGATCATGACCCGGAATGTGTCTACGGTGACGCCGGACGAAACAGCGCACGACCTGCTGGCCCGGATGATGCGGGAGAAGCATATGGGATATCCGGTAATGGAAGGGGACGTTGTCATTGGCATGGTCACGTTCCATGACGTGACGATGGTTCCAGACGAAAGGCGTGACACGACCCAGGTTCGTGACATCATGAGCAAGAATGTGATCCACGTCCCCCCCTACATGGAGGCAGTGGACGCCCTGAAAGTGTTCAACAACCGTTTGATCGGTCGCCTGGTCGTGCTTGAGGACGGCAAGCTCATAGGGATTCTGTCGCGGACGGACATGGTCCGGGCAATGGATATGCTGGCGGCTGGCTTACGCCCGACCTACGAGCCCGTTCAGCGCTCGTAGATCGCCATGGTCTCGCCGCTCTGCAGAATGTGGCCTGCCATGGCTGATTCCAGATTGGATTTGCTCGATCCGGGGGGCAGATTCAGCATCTTATCCAGAACATAGACCCTGAAGAAGTAGCGGTGCGGTTTGTGTCCTGGAGGACAGGGGCCAGTATAGCCGATCCTCGAACCGGAGTTCTTCCCTTGGACCGCTGAGATAGGGTGGGTGATGGTATTCTCCCGGGGCACGTTCTCTGGGATCGTTCCCACCGGAACTACATTCCATATGACCCAATGGGTGAAGGTCCCCGAAGTCGCATCCGGGTCGTCAAGGATCATGGCCAGGCACATTCCCTTCCCGCCGTTGATCTCAACCTTCGGTGAAGTATTCGCGCCGTCGCAGGTGAACTGTAACGGGAATTTGCTGAAATCCAATTTGACTTGAAGATCTTCCATGTTCCGACCCTCTCCTTATTTATGATACATTTGCGGTCATAATTAATTGTTCTCCCTTGACATCAGGTGCAGAGCCATAATGGCGGATAGAAAACCTAAGTAATCATACTGCTTACGTCCAAAGGCCAATCCGGCAGGTCGATGAACGTGAAGGATCCAGTCACAGGTTTTGAGTACCCGGCTAGATGGTCGGCATTGATAAAGGACGAGGCATGGTCAAAACTGGTGGAGCAGGGCCTGGCCATCCTCAACTCCAAAGGGGAGGTGTTACGGCGCGGATTTAGCACCGGTACTACGGCCGCGGCCGCCTGCAAGGCGGCGGTCCTGTCCTTGGGCCGGCCGGTCGAAGTCGTCTCCATCACGCTCCCTAGCGCGATCCGGATCGATGTGCCGGTCATTGGGAACGAAGGCATCGCCTCCTGCCACAAGTTCCCAGGTGATTACCTTGATGACCCGACGGCGGGGGCGGAGTTCATTGCCGAGGCGTTCCAAGAGGACGAAGGGCTGAACATAATTCCGGGAGAGGGCATTGGTGAGTATGCGCATTCCGAAGGGATGAAGAGGTCCGGTTCTTCGGCGATCAGTCCGAGCGCTCTGGGATCGATCGTCCTGGCCATTTCTCAGGCAAAGGAGGAGATCAATATCAGAGGGGTGCGCATCGAGTTGCATGTGGTGGATGGGGAGAAGATTGCCATCCGGACCATGAACCCGAGGGCAGGGATCCATGGCGGCATATCCATTCTTGGCACGACTGGTCTGGTCGATCCATGGGATGACTATGTCGAGGAGGGTCGCCTTGAAAAGCTGACCTCACCTAAGGTCGTTCTGACCACTGGCAAGATGGGTCTGCGCATGTCCCGGCTGTTCTTCCCTGACCATGAGGTCGTGATGGTCGGTCAGCAGATGATGGAAGCGGTCGCCGGAGCAGAGGACGAGGTGGTGGTCTGCGGTCTCCCGGGCAACATCATCAGGGCGGTCCTCCCGAACATCCTGGAAGAGTACGATTGCTCGTCATTCGATGAGCTCGCCGCATCTGATCGGTGGAAAGAGGTCCTGGGGCGGGTATTCAAGCGCTATCGGGCGCTGAACCCCAGGGTGGAGATGGTAATGCTGGACCGGACTGGCAAGGTACTGGGTGAAATGTCATGATCGTGATCGGGGTAGGATGTGGGCCAGGGATGATGACCGAGGAAGCTATTCGAGAGTTGTCCAAGGCCAGAACAGTGTATGGCTCGAAGAGATCGGTGGAACTGGCGCAAAGGCACTTGAGGAAAGGCGCAAAGGTCGTTCCAGTGGATGATTATGCTGCTTTGGACGAGGTGCCAGAGAAGGCCGTGCTGCTATCTACTGGAGACCCCATGCTCGCCGGTCTCGGTTATCGGGCGGAGAAGATTACCCAGGTATCTCCTCGATGCAAGCCGCCTATGCCAGGTTAGGCGCACCCCTGGAGAACACGGTGATCATGAGCGCCCAGGGTAAGTATTACAAAATGGCTTTGAAGAACACCAAGGACGAGGTATTGAGGGGCAGGAACGTATTCCTACTGGCCGACCCGACTTTCTCCGTGAAAGAGCTGGCGGAAGGGCTGGCGATGTCGAGCCCGGAATGCCGCATCGCGGTCTGTGAGAGGCTGGGATACGAGGACGAACGGGTTCAGGTGGGAACGCCCCTGGAACCGCCAGAGGCGAAGACCAACCTGTTCGTGGTCATCGCAGGGGAATGGAATTGATCAGCAATGTTCCAAGGATAGTGATGGCTGGTGAACGGAGCGGGGTAGGGAAATCGACCATTACCGTGGGAATATTGCTGGCATTGAAGGCCAAGGGTTTGGCCGCCCAGCCTTTCAAGGTGGGGCCGGACTTCCTGGACCCTATGCACCATTCCATCCTGATGGACCGTAATTCCCGCAACCTGGACACCTGGATGTTTCCTGGTGCGGTGAAGGAGCTTTTCGTCCGCAACAGCCAAGGAGCGGACATAGCGGTCATCGAAGGGGTCATGGGCATGTACGACGGGTTCGATGGAATCTCCGAGGAAGGGAGCACAGCCCATTTGGCAAAGACGCTGGACGCCCCGGTCATCCTGGTTTTGGACGCCCAGGCTTCGGCCCGAAGTCTCGGAGCGGTCGCCCTGGGCTTTCAGGAATATGACCGCAAGGTGAACGTAGCCGGGGTGATCTTCAACAACGTGGCCGGTGAGAGGCATCTGGAGATGCTTGAATCATCGCTCCGGGGCGTGGAGTCGCTGGGCGGCGTGTTCAATGTGGAAAAAGCATCCCTGAGCAGCAGACATCTAGGTCTGGTCCCTGCAGAAGAGGATTTCGATCCCGAGAGGTACATTGAGATCCGAAAGATGGTAGAGGCCCGCATAAACATGGGCCGGCTGATCGAGATAGCCAAGACCGCAGGACCGGTCGAGTCGCAGGCCACTAACCTATTTCCGGCAAAGAAGGAGATAGCCACGATCGGGGTGGCCAAGGACTCCGCGTTCAACTTCTATTATGAGGATAACCTTGACATCCTGCGCTCGCACGGTGCCAGGATCGAGTTCTTCTCCCCCATGTCCGGCGACGTGCCGGACGTGGACGGACTTTATTTCGGGGGTGGATATCCAGAGGTGTTCGCCCAGGGACTGGCTGCTAGCACAAAGGTCCGGGAAAAGGTGAGGAAGCTGTCTGATGATGGAATGGCCGTCTACGCCGAATGCGGTGGAATGATGTATGCGTGCAAGACACTCAGGACCCTCGACGGGAAGGACCACCACATGACCGGGATCTTTGATGCCAGGGTGGAGATGACCTCCAAGCTCCAGGCATTAGGGTATGTCGAAGCGAGGGTCCTCAAGGACTGTGTCCTGTCGCCCAAAGGTGGCGCTGCCCGGGGTCACGTGTTCCATTACTCGCATATCGCCGAAACGACGGAGACCGAGTTCGCCTACGACCTGGACAAGCAGAAAGGTATCCTGAAGAATCTGGACGGCTTCGTCCGTGGAAGCTCGCTGGCATCCTATACCCATCTGCACTTCGGGTCCTGTCCCGAATTCGCCGACAATTTTGTCCGGTCATGTGCCGGTTTCCGTCGTCGATGATCCTACCGAATACCGAAATCCGGTCAATAGGATCGGAGCAATCGCCGTGGCGAGGTACCAGATGATTTCAGGTCACCGTTTGGAGCTTCCCTGGGAGGCGACCGAGGCCATGGCCTTCGCCACCTCATTTTGGTCACCCAGATAGTAGTGTCTCAATGGTCTTAGGTCGTCGTCCAGCTCATAGACCAACGGGACGCCGGTGGGGATGTTGACATTGACGATCTCATCGTCTGGAACCTGGTCAAGATACTTCACCAGGGCCCGGATGCTGTTGCCATGCGCTGCGATGATCACCTTCTTTCCTTCCTTCAGCTGAGGACTGATCGTTCGCTCCCAGTACGGAACAAACCGGGCTACAGTGTCCTTTAAGCACTCGGTGAGCGGGACCTCACCGTCGATACCAGAATAACGCGGGTCGTTGTTGGAACTCCGTACGTCGTTTGGCTCTAGCGCCGGGGGACGGACATCGTAACTGCGACGCCAGAGAAGCACCTGCCCGTCCCCGAACTTTTGAGCCATCTCTGCCTTGTTAAGACCCTGGAGGGCTCCGTAATGCCTTTCGTTAAGGCGCCACGATTTCTGTACCGGGATCCACATGAGCTTCATGTCGTCCAGCACGATACAGAGGGTGCGTATGGCACGGGTCAGGACCGATGTATGGGCCAAGTCGAAGGTGAATTCGTTCTCTAAGAGTAGTCGGGCGGCTCGGTGGGCTTCGGTGACTCCCTTCTCCGAAAGGTCGACATCAGTCCAGCCGGTGAACTTGTTCTCCTTGTTCCATGTGCTCTCTCCATGCCTCAGCAGCACGACCTTGATCATACAACGAACTCCAAATTGATACTGGAACGCTCGACCGTTAAATGTACTTTCCCGAAAACGGTAGCTGAACGGCATCAAGAGGGCATACAGTTTCATTCCCACATCTTCGGACATTGGGCATGATGATCTCAAGGTTCGTTTGGGTGCCAGACATCTTAACCCAAGGTTGCCATGTTGCGGTCACCGCTGCATTTGCCATAGCCTGGGGCACTCTCAGAGTTCATACTATCCAAGATTGCTGCGACGCCCTTCCGGTTTCACTTGAGTTCGATCGACCTTCATGCTGAACTGTAGAAATAATTCAAGAAAACGTCGAAATGAACTACTTTATATGGGTCATGCCGTTTTAGGGTGCCAGAGTGGTTATATTGAGCAATGGCCAGTACGATCCGAATCAAGGCAATCCGCAAGGACAGCAACCCCCCCAGCAATGGCAACCCCAACCCCAGCAGAATCCGCAACCGTATCAGCCACAACCAGGGTATCAGAACCAACCTTACCAGCAGTATCCGCAGAACCAGCAGTATCAACAGTATCCACAATATAACCCGCCAAAGCCAAAGAAGGGCAGGAGGCTGCTCGTTGTTGCGGTGATCGCGGTCGTTGCGATACTGGTTCTCGCCAGCGTGATGATGCTGTTCATACTACCCAAGAAGGCAGCGGAGGATATTGTGAACAATGACACTACTCCCCGGGTCCTGACCACATCGTCATTCACCAGTGCGACCTCTGGCACCATCGGTCAGTCTGGCGGTGCAATCGGCGTCAATTCACCCAGCAGCCCCTTGAAAGGCCTCAAGATCGAGGTGCCCAATGCGGCGGCGCCTGAGGATATCAACTTCGATGTCAAGTATGCCAACGTCAATTCCATCACTGGATTGCCGGCCGGGACAAGCGTCGTAAGTAAGATGATCCAGATCAGTACGTCCGGTTCCAGTTCCTGGAACCTTTTCAAGATGTTTGACAGCCTGGTCAAGGTCACTCTCCCATACGATCAGAGCCTGGTGACCAACGAGAAGGCGGTCCGTTTCTACCACTACGATGACGTGAACCATTCACTCGAATCGGCTGGATTTGACGAACAGAGCACGGCCAACAACACCATAACCTTCATGGCAGGCACATTCTCAAAGTTCGTGGCCATCGAGGTCGTCATGTCCTATTTCGAGAACCTGAACTCCAGCCTCAGCGTGGACACCGGATTCCGGCCGGCCACCGATGGCTGGTACATACCCAACTACGGGTCCTATTTGGAGAATGGAGGGGTGTGTCTCGGAATGACCTCCTATGCCAAATGGTATTTCTCCCAAGAGAAAGCCACCGATGGCACGGCACTGCATTCCAAGTACATCGAGGGTGCCGCTAACGAATGGAGGGACGATGCCACCGCGATCCAGCTGGCCACCCGCGCCCAGGCCGGTCTGTCCGGCATATGGGCATCGCTGACCCAAGAGGAGAAGCAGAACCTCTCCAGCAAAGCGGTCGGACTGAGCATTATGCATGGCATGCTAGTATCGGGCGAACCGCAGCTCATTGGTCTCAAGACGATGTACAATAACGGAACATGGGCTGATGGAGGGCATGCCGTTCTTGCCTACCGCTACGCCGACGGTCACTTTAACATCTATGACCCCAACGTACCGGGCACATCCGTCACCGATGACCGCCAGCAGATGCCATACACCTATGGCGGCGGCTTCAGCCGGGTGTTCGAGTCAGGCCTGACATCGGTGGATTCACTGAAGTTCAACATCTTCTACCATGCAGGTGCGAAGGTCTTCAGCCCCAACAACGCCTTCAAAGGCATCTACGATATGGCGGAGCAGAAGTTCCAAGGAAGCTCGATCTTCCCGACGGTGGAATTGACCGATATCAACAGCGAGACCTACGGAACAACACCGGCCGACACGAACAGCGATGGCATGAGGGATACGACGGAGAGCTCGGCCACGATCACCGGCAAGATAACTGGCGGGCAATCGCCGGTAACCTCGACATTGATCTTTGTCAGTGGGCAGAAGTACGAAACGCCGGTCGCGGATGACGGGTCGTTCTCCAAGAAGGTCCCCCTCATGCAGGGCGACAACGACCTGGTGATCTTGGCCACCGACTCGAACACATTTTCCAGCTGGGCCGGGTTCCTGCAGGACACGATCAAATCCACAACCAGTCTGGCCTCGTTAACCATAACGCTGACCTGGGACCAGGACAAGAGCGACGTGGACCTGCATGTGCTTGAGCCGACCATCAATGGCATGGAAGGGAGGCACATCTACTACGGCAATAAGGGATACAATACGATCTATCCCTATCTGGACCTGGACAATGTGAACGGCTTCGGACCAGAGCACTACTACGCCACAGAGAACATGACCCTGCCGCAATCTGGGAGCGTCGGTCCGGGCCAGTCACTATACGGGACATACCAGATAAGGGTCCACTACTACTCCGACAAGGACTATGAAAGTGAGGCCGTAAAGCCGATAACCTGGCACTTGAACGTTAGATACCTGGCCTTCAAGAACATAGCTACCGGCCAGGAGTTCTGGAGCGAGACGTCCTACTCTGGGTATCTCTCCGCTGTGGGTACGGAAAGCACTGAAAACTTCTTCAACGGAGGGGCATCTTGGTCATCGATCTACACCCTGACCTATGTTGAACCGGTGGCAAGCGCCTTCAGCATACCGAACCCGCCCCAGAACAGCTTCCCGTAAACGCCAATGGGGGAAATCCCCCTTCTTTATAAAAGGGGTCCTTGGAATGAGGGATCCCTAACACTTATTTTTTCCAGATATTGTTAACCTGGGGAAGTTTCCCGATTTCATATGTGACGGTAATGGCTTGCTGAAGAAATGATGAAAAAAATGTTTGATCGGACCAAGTCATCCGATGATCCATCATCACGCTCTCATTGCCGGATGATCGGGCCAGATACTACCCCAATGTGTTGCCGCATTCCCCGCAGAAACGTGTCCCCATCGGGCTCTTGGCCCCACACTTTTGGCAGACAAGCATTCCTAACGGCTGACCGCAGCTGTTGCAGAACTTACCCGAACCTGCCGGTTTGCCGCACTTTGGGCACAATGTCTGGCGCTGTTCGATCTCTCCCGTGAAGACCTGGGTGCTCTGTGCTTTGAGCTCGATGTCTTGCTTCATCTTTGCCGCACGAGCTGCCGATACCTCTACCGATTCGCGGGGCGCATCGTCAGTGCAAAGCTGGGCCTCCTCGTTCCAGTCGTTATCGCATACCCATCTGTGGCATTTGGGGCATCGCTTGAACGTTCCTTGAGCCTCGCGCATGGTGAGCTCCAGCGCCGCCTGATGTTCTTTGTGCCACTCGGGGGACATGCCCTGGAACCGTTCTCCGAGAACGTCGCTGCCGGTCTCGAAGGCATGGCCCACCCTGTAATGCCCGGTGATCGAACCCGCCGCACCAGCGACCTTGCCTAGCCCGCGGAACAGGCCTTTCTTCTTGTACGTCTCGGATTCCACGAACCTGGACTTGTATCCTTCATTGCAGATATCGCAATGGAATGTAAATTCGAACCCTGCCTCGGTGCTGTTGTCATCGTAGTTGCTGACGAATGCGATCATCTTACCATTGGTCATCTTTTGCCTCCTTGGATAGGTTTCTTGCACTTGATGCATTTCTCATTGACTATGGGTTGTTCCGTCCCGCATTTCGGACAGATAATTGTCAGCCTCTGGCCGCAGGAATCGCAATAATCCCCGAGGAAAGTGGGCTGACCGCACTTGGGACACATAGCCCTCAATGAAAGGCCGCAATGGGTACATGCCACCCAGCCGTGTTCTATCGGGGAGCGGCATTTCGGGCAACGCTCCTTCTCCAGTGGATTGACCCTCCCGCATTTCGGGCAGACCGCCGAGTCAGGGGGTACAATTTCCCTGCAGTACTTGCACGGTAATGAGTATCCAGGCATTATTCATCAATCCTTTCTCGTATCCTATTGCTGAAGAACCTCAATTTATTACAGACCATAATATACTTACGATTGGTCACGGTGAGCCCTCGGTCCCCATCCCTTTCATCCTTTCCGAATCGGCCTTCGAATCTGCATTGAACCGAAGAAGAGCTTCAATATCCTTGGAATAGCCTTCTGCGGAACCGTGCTGGACCCGGCCGATGAACCTACTACGCAGGTCCCTCAGGCCTGGAAGCGCATTGATCGCATAACGGTATTTCGAGTTCGTCTCGTTCATCAGTGCAGCGTCATCAAGGTATACCGGCTCGCGGCGGAAATTGATCTCCGACAAGGCATTGGCCGTCCGCTCCAGTGCTTTTTCCGCAGCGCTCCTCCTCTCCGAGGCGGAGAAGGATGGGTATTCGGATCTGCCGGCAATCCGGAACATGTACGTCGCTCGGGCGCTGTCGTTTCCGCTCGCCTCAAAGGCTATTGCGTTTCCTGGTGCCAAAGGATCATCTGAGAACATCGGTACCAGGAACCAGACATAGTCCCCCGTCACACCGTCCATCAGTCCGTGCTTGAAACCATAGCGGGTCATCTCCCTCCTTCCCTTGGCCATCAGGACCTGGTACGAGTCCGGAAGCTCGACATCCAGTTTCTTCTCCAGAAGATCCATGAATCCCGGCGAGATCGAATTTATTTCTGCCAGGCTTGCTGCTTTGCCTTCACGCATCAGCACCGACAGTTTGGACAGATCCTCTTCCGTTATATCCGGATGGATCGATTTGATGATGTTCTTCGCCCGGAGCTTCATCTCCCCCACCTGATCGGATATGGCTTTGAGGAGCGGGTCGTGTTCCCTGCCGAGCATGCGCATCGAGACCTTCCTTCCACTTTCATCGGAAATGTCCAGAGACCAGTCGTTGGAAGAGACTGAACCTATGTCTGAATAACGGATCCTGACCATTGAGGACGTTTCAGGGATGATGGCCAAAGCTGTCTCGTAAAGCCTCACCTCGGCCTGGCCCTCGAATACCGGAGCCCCTTTCTCGATCACAGATACATCCCCCTTCACTCCATGTCCCTTCGGGGATTCGTATACTAGGCAATCTGATATCAAGGTCTCGTTGCGCGCTGTATGCACCGCCCGAAGTACATCCTCATATCGATACCCCATATTGAACAGCATGAGCGAGCTTGAATCCGTGCCGATCTCTATCCTATAGTCCGCCGCCTTCAGCCATCTTATGTCCCTGACCGACAGGAAGATGGGGGATGAAGAGCTTCCTTGAACGGATATGCTGTCATCTCCAACAGTGACCTTGCCCTCCCCAATGAGGCCGACCTTTCCGTCGATCCCTGCCTGCGAGAACTTAGCGGGGGACTCCATGCCCATCTAATATGAGGAGCTAGGGCATATTACTTTTCCGAGATCGGCACCGAGGAAGTCGATAAAAAGTAGAGAAATAAGGTGGAAAGGGGGGCTTAAGACCGCACAGGCTTCTCAGGCTTATTCACTCTGGTTCTGTGCTTGAATTGCCAAGCATTGCGCTATCATGATGCACGGGAACCTATCAACATGCAAGATTGTCATTGAAGGATGAACGAACCATATGGTATGCGCAAAACGAACTGTGCCCCGTTACCTTCAGAGCCACATTCACTGATCGTGATGTTGGTGATGCTCAGGATCTCCCGCACCAGGTAGAGGCCAAGTCCAGTGTGTTTGCCGTAGCCGAGCTCGAAGATCTTCTCCTTCTCAGTCGCAGGCACGCCGACGCCGTCATCCTCGAACATTATCTCGAGTCCCTCTGTGCTCGACCTTGATCGAATCCAGATGTTCTTCACTTTCTCCCCGTGGCGCACGGAGTTGTCCATCAGGTTGAGGAACACCTTTTCAAGCATACGGTCTGCGAACACCAGAAGATTCCCGGTCTCCATGTGCACCCGAACCCCTCTGGCGTCAACAGTCTCGATGCCCCTTATACAGGATTCCTTGACGTTGACCATCGAAGGGGCCTCCGTGCCCATGAGTTGGTAGTCCTTGGAGAAAGAAAGGATGGTCGATACGTTCTCCCCTGATTCCATCGCTTTCCTCATGTATTTTATCAGGGGGGATTTCGGGTCCTTCATGGAGGCGATCTCAAGGTTGCCCATCAACACTGACAGCTGGTTCACGATATCGTGTCGGGTCACCGTGCCCAGGAGCTGCAGCTTCTTATTGGCCAAGAGTATGGCGGTCTGCATCCGTTTCTGTTCTGTGATATTCTCTATGTAGATCGCCACCATGCGCTTGCCCAGTATCTCGAGCGGTGCGGTCGTTACCCTGAGGCTGAATCTGTATTGCTCTGATCCGCGCATCTCGTCCTGCTCGACCTCGGCGTTCTTGACGCCAATATCCGCCCTGAAGGTCGATTCCAGGGATTGTCTTACCGCGCATGCCTTGCAGCTGTGCGAGAAGCCGCATCCCTCTGGCTCCTCTAGGGAATGGATGCAATGGACCGCCTCCCCCATTTTCTTACCCACGATTATCCGTGCCTCATCCTCTATGAAGTCTGCCATGGCACTATTGACCATGATCACATCCAAATCCTCGTTCACCAGCGTTATCATGGTGGGCGAGTTCTCGAATATTGCCAGAAGGTCTGCCCTGCTTTCCCGAAGCTGAACTTCCATTCTGGTTCTCTGCACGGATTGATAGATCATGCTGCCCAGTTCAGCAAAATGAAGGTGCGGGTCACCGGTCTTTGGCATATAGAAATCGGCCCCGTTCTCGAGGGCTTCGATGGCGGCCTCCTCATCACCCCGTCCGGTGAGGAGTATGAAAGGTGTCTTGGTCCCCGTGGACCTGATATCCTTGAGCATCATGATGCTGTCCAGGTGCTCGATGCTCGCATCGGATACGATGGCATCGTAACAACCCTCCCTGATCTTTACGATAGCTTCGGCTTCGCTGGTGGCCAGGTCCAACTCATACTCGGTCCCGATGTCCTTGGAAGCCTTTAACAGGTTCCAGTATTCACCATCGGTAACGAATAATGTTCTGATACTCTCGTAAATGGGCGGCATTGTCGGCAGTTCAAAAACTTCATTTGAGTATTTCAAAACCTGAGGGCCTACTATCAATTATCCAAAATGGGATTATCGTACGGTCAATGGGGATTATCATTTCAAAAAATGAAAAGATGTGTTCATATTGCGGTCAGGATGATGTCAGCCATCCGTGACCGCATTACGAACGGAGATAGAACTTGAAACGATAATCAGGTTGTTTGATATTTAATGATTATCAATTGATTAAGGTAGTCCGTGAGGAATGATCTCAAGAAGAAAAACACCAGATCAGCGGTCCTTCACCACTGACCTGGTACTGTACGTTATCTAGATCTTTGCGAGCAGGCCTGCCAGCTCTTTGGCCTTCTGCTTATCTATCAATAGGCCAGCCGATATCTCAACCCATTAGACCAGGTCCCCTATGTTGGCCCGCTCAAGGTTGTTCAGGTCAAGGCAGTTCATGTGGCTCCGGGTCTGCCTTTCCAAGAAAGTTTTGGCTGAAGGGTCCAGATATCTTTGGGTGACCTTCACCACTTCATCTGAATATGCTGACAACCGAGCACCTCCTTTTTCCTGGCCTTTGGCGGCTTTGGCTTCCATCTTGGCCATTTCATCTTCATTTCGCATCATCGTTTCGATCTTCAGTGATGCTATCATCCGGCCGAAGGAATCAGACAACTCGCCAACCTCATCCTTTCTCTTGATGTCCATGCTAGCGCTCATGCTGCCGGTGCTAATCTTCCTAGTGGCCACGTTCAATTTCTTGATATCCCTGATAAAGGTGAGGGAGAAGAGCAGGATAATGATGGTGCCGATGATGACCGAGATCATTATTATGATGGCGGTCGAGTTGCGCACGTTGTCGATCTGTTGCAGGGTGGCAACGGCAGTAACATCGACGCCGAGGACAACGACCGTTGTCCCGTTCGAGTCCTTTATCGGGGCATAACCGGACATGTATGGCCCAAACTCGTCCGAATAGAACGTGGGGGATGCGGAAGGAATGGTCAAAGCTTCCTTGATCTGGGCATGCTCCGGTTGATCATATTATTGCCCGATCGAGGCGGGTTCATCATCCGTATCGTCAACGATGAAATAGACTGTGTTCGCCTACGATATTCATCGTATAGACATTGATAACATCCTCACTGTTCGAACGCATTTGGCGCATCTGCTCAACCAAGGAAATGTAATTGGTGGAGTTCTCTCACCAGGAGATAGGGACATTAGAGCATCGCTTGAGATCTGGGTGCTCATTGTGCCTGCCATCTCCATTAATTTTTCCCGAGCGGATTGGTTCAATTGAGATCTCGCCTCTCCATAGGTGTAAAAAAAAGGAGAGGCTCGATATTACTATCATCATCAGAACGAAACTGGCTACCAGCTTCGTATTAAGCTCCTTGTCCATTTGGCCATGGGAATCCGATTCCCAATCCACCTTTCCCGAATTTATTTTCGAAAGAGCCGGCTATCAAATCTGAATATGGATTCAAGGGACCAGAAGAAAGATTAACAAGCCGCTCAAAGTATGGTGTCGGAGCCATTTCATGATGCCGATAGGCCCGTTGATGATAGAACATCGCCTGATCGAGAGGGCGATCAAGCAAATGATGATAGAACTTAACCAGGCGGAGACGGGGAAACGATTCGATGCCCATTTCATCACTTCCTGGATCGATTTCATCCGAACATATGCCGATCTTGCGCATCATGGAAAAGAGGAAAAGATACTGTTCCGAGAGCTAGAGAACAGGCCACTCTCTCCAGCCCTGAAGCAAATGTTGGAGGAATTGATCGATGATCATGACAGGGCAAGAAAAATGGTATCGGAATTGGCCATGGCTCGCGACCGATATGCAGATGGTGACGTCGATGCCTTTAACCAGCTAATGTCAGTCTGCAAAGAACTGGTCGACCTCTATCCCGAGCATATTCGCAAGGAAGATCAGGAGTTCTTCATACCAGTGATGGATTATTTTACGAAGGAAGAGAAGGATGAGATGCTCAAGCGCTTTCACGAGTTCGATGAGAGCTTGTTGCACGAGCACTATCGTTCAGTTGTCGAATTGATGGAAAAGAGGTCGGCGGGAAACGAAACGATTTAACCATATGAGTAACCTACCACTACGAGGAGTTCAGCATGGATAAGTATCAGTGTACTGTGTGCGGATACATTTATGACCCGGAAAAGGGAGATCCAGACGGAAACATACCACCGGGAACGCCGTTCGAGAGCATTCCCGATGACTGGGTATGTCCGGTCTGCGGCGCAGCAAAAAGCATGTTCGAGAAATACAATGGCTGAGGATTGCAATACTCTAGTCTAATTTTGATTTCGATTGAACCGGTCCACCAGGTCATACGTTTCGGCGACCTCACGTTGGCTGGTCTTCCATCTTAACATGAACAATACTTCTCTTTATGTACAGATAACCCCTTTCAAGCCCGGGCATCTCGATCATTGTTTTTCTCCAAACGGGCAATGAACGAGGTGTCCTCTTTGATTTTCGACCTCCTAAAAACACCTGGAGCGACAACCCATCCTATAATTCGATGCATGAAGGCAAAAAACTAGATGGATGAATCCGCTATACAGTACCGAGGCTCATCCGAGCTTCTTTCAGTGGTTCCGGGTTGGAAAGCACATGGAAATGAAAATTGTAGGGCAGGGCAGGCACTCCACCGTTTATGAATACAAGGACAATCAGGTCCTAAAGGTGTTCCCCATGAGCACGGAAAGACGAGTGGCCGAGGAGGAGTTGAGCAAGACCATGCTGGTCAAGGAGTATGGAGTCGAGTGCCCGATAGCCCACCGGATAGTTGAGGAGCAGGGCAGGTTCGGCATCCTGATCGACCACGTCCATGGACCGAACTATCTGGAGTGGATGCTGCAGCACCCCACCGCGTTGAACAAGCTCATCGCCCTTTTCGTGCAGGAACAACATGAGAATCCACATGCACAAGGTGCTAGAACTTACCTCGATCAAGGACCTTCTCAGGGCCAAGATCCAGGGTTGCGATGCGATCACCCGGGAAGTACAAGACGTCCTGTTCAACAAGATGAAGAATCTCCCGGATGGCGAGCACCTTTGCCACCTTGATTATCATCCGGAGAACATCGTTGTATCTCTAGACGGTCCGCTGGTCATCGATTGGGCCAATGCCGGGAAGGGCAATTACCTGGCCGACGTGGCGATGACATCGGTCCTGCTCGAGATCGGCACGCTACCTCTGGGCATGACCGTGGACAACCAAGAGCTACTGGACAACACCATGGACAGGTTCTCCGCAAGCTATATAAGGGAATACATGAAGATGTGCGGCAGAGGGGACGAGGAACTTCTAGAATGGAGGGCACCGGTCGCGGCCGCCCGACTTGCGGAAGGGATACCAGAGGAAAAGGAAGGACTTCTCCGGATTCTTAGGGCGAACCTATGAATGGTCGTCATCTTCCAACGTTTGTCACGATGGAACGAATGAATCATCATCCCAATATTTTGATATTAATATCATCTGGGTGGCTCAAAATCGAGCTCTATCGAAATCAGAATTCTTCTTCAATCGTCTTCTTCAATCTCTTCAGATCTCCGAACGGATCATCCTTGGGTTTCGGAAGGGGATTGCTAGGAGGAGAAACTCAGGGAAAGTTTCAACCGTCGTTAACTCATTTCATGTTCAAGGCATCGGGGATTATATCGTGTTACGGATACTGCTAGTTGAGGACAATAAGGCTGATGCCAGGTTAACAGCCGAGATGCTCAAGGATTCAGGTCTGGACCACGAGATAGTATGGGCCGATGACGGAAAGAAGGCGCTCGCCCATATCGAATCTGAAGCCAACTTCGACCTGTTCATCCTCGACCTTAACCTCCCGAAATCGAGCGGACTCGATATCCTCAAACATCTGAGGAAGGTGGAGAAATTCCAGAAGACCCCGGTGATTATGATGACCGGGTCAACATCCCCAGAGAATACGTTGATGATAAAAGCGGATGATTCGCTATATTACCTGGTCAAGCCGATGACTCTGGAAGAGATCGACAGAACGGTCTTGGCGATAAAGGCCATCGTGCCGAGATAATAGCATAGTCTCTCGTTTGCATCCTTTATCTTGCCGGGCTATGGTGGGACTCTTATATGATCATCCACGATTGCGCTCAATTCCCCTGCTTTTCTTTCGACCGTGCCTTCACGCACCAAGATTCGTCCTCGACATGGATGCTGACGACTATACCAGGAACGGCGGTTTCGATCTTTTTTTTCTATCTGGATGGTGAGAGCGTGCGCTTCCGAAAGTGTAACCGTTCCGTTCATGCAGATGTGGACCTCCATGAAGACCTTTTGACCTGACCTTCTGGTCTTGAGCTCATGGTACTCCAGGAAACCGTCCATTCCATCCAGTACTGCGATAATCTCCTTCTCTTCGTCCGCGCAAGCCGCGTCCATCAGGTCGTGAGATGTCCGTCTCAATACGTCCACCCCCATCTTTATCAGCAAGAAGGCCACCACAAACGCGATGATCGGGTCCAGGATGAGAAGCCCAGTCACGCTTGCGATGAATAGGCCGATAACGACACCGACCGACGACATAACGTCTGAGAAAAGATGTTTCGCATCCCCCTCAAGGGCCATGGACCGACATCTTTTCGATTCCCTCCACATAACAACGGCCAGGATACCATTCAAGGATGTCGCGCAAAGGGATATGATGATACCAAGATCAATGTCATCGAAACCGACCGGATTGAAGACACGTCCTATCGTAGCCTCAATGATGAGTACTGCGGCCACCATGATGAGCACGCCCTCGACGAGGGCGGAGATGTTCTCGGCCTTCTGGTGACCGTATTTATGATCCGCGTCCTCTGTCCTTTCCGCGATGGTCAAGGCAGCGAACATCATGATCGACGCTACGATGTTGATTATCGATTCCAGTGCATCAGAGAGCAGAGCCACTGAATTTGATGTGAAATAAGCAAGGAGCTTCAGCAGGAAAATGAATATCCCGCCGATGATCACGAGGATCGCAATCTGCTTCTTCTTCACGGTCAGACAAACAGAGAGTCATATTAACATCTTTTTCGTGCCTGTCTCCTAAAAGTAGGGCTTTAAGGGCGGCAATGGGAAATGAATAATGAATCTTCGATCAGCGCTTTATCTAACACCTATCTTCGTTGTTATAAGGAACCTACCTCCACTGGCACAGGTTCATAAACGATTTTTTTAATCCATTTTACTTTTTCTATCCACTGGTTTGTCACATTTCGGTCATGTCTCACATAGGTTGGCATGGACCTCAGCAGTGATGGCAATCGCGGAACCCGACAATGCAACATCCTCGGGAAGGGTGCAGAGATGAAGAGGATCGAGATAATGCCGCTAAGCGTGCGTTGTTGATTGCCGGATCGTCGTTCTATCCTGAGAGGCGAGCGAGGTCACCGGATATCGGTCATACCCACAGGAGTGGCCATCCATGGATTTATCGACTCAGATGGACCGCCGCTCCAGGCAGTCCATTGAATAATTATGTTTATTGGAGTTGGGCCCCGGCGGAGGCGGGGAGAATGGACATTGTTCCCGTGATGATCGCCTTGTTGAAAATGGCAGCCATCATGCTGGTCATACTAGATGGTCAAGAGGGGCAGGAAGAAGAGGGAGTAGAAAGATCCCCATTTAAACCCTTTCAACTTCCTTCTTTCCATAGGTTTCGGGGGCGGGTCAGGAAGAGCATTTCTTCATATAAGCGGAGCGTCAAAATAGTCGATGAATGGAATATCAAAGCAAGGGGAAGCGGTCCGCTGATAGTCTCTTAGAAAAACCGAAGAATCGTTATGATCGCAGTCTTTACTAGGATTGCCATACTATCAGTTACTTCTACTAGATTTATATAACAATCGTTACCATTATATATCGAAACCCCTTGGAAGACCCCAAATACTTGGTGAGGGATAGGCGGCAGGAGACATGAAGATAGCAATTGGCAAGGGACTTTTGATCCTCGTATCATTTTCATTGCTATTATCGATTTTCGCTTCCGTCGGAACCATCGGTGATGTGCAGGCGAGCGGACCGACGTATGTTACACATTCGCCCATCCGTATAACCAGTAACAACGATCTCGCAGCCCTGAAAGCGTTAAACGAATGCACTGGAACAGGGACCGTAAGCGATCCGTACGTCATAAGCGGGTACGACATATCTGGCATAGGCGGTGCATGCATATACGTTGCCGATATAACCAAGCGGCTGGTCATAACCAATAACCACCTGCATGGTAACTATTACGGCATCGAGGTGACAAGATCGAAATATGTCGTCATCACCAACAATGACTGCAGCGGCAATGATCCTTATGGTATCTACCTGCACTACACATCGAACGACACTCTGACCAACAATCTCCTCATAGACGCCGCCCACAGTATCTATGCATATGCCTCGAACGATAACATCATGGATAATAACACATGCAGGGCGACCAGAGCATGCGCCATAATGCTAGATGGCGCCTCGAACAGAAATATCATATCTAACAACACATGCTATTCCAGTGGGGACAATGGCATTTACATCCTTCATTCAGATTACAATACCTTATCGAATAACACAATAACGAACAACTATGGGCACGGTATCCATCTTGCTGACTCAAACTACAACAAACTGTTCGGCAACGAGATGATCGGAAACAACAGATCAACTTCAGTTTACAGTTCATTGCATCCCCAAGGCGCTGATACCGGCATCGACAATCATTGGAACACTGGATCATACGGCAACTACTGGAGTGATTGGACTACGCCGGACACCAACGGTGATGGCATAGTCGATAACGCCTATCCGATTGCCGAGGGCAGCAGCAAGGACAACTATCCCCTGGCCTCTCCAGGCACGACCGTGCCCGGCGTCCCGACCGGTCTGACCGCCGTGGCTGGTGATGGGCAAGTAGGTCTTACATGGAGCGCACCGAGCAGCAACGGCGGAATACCGATCGACTACTACATTGTCTACCAGGACGGCGCCGATGCCAAACATGTCACCACCACCTCGACCACGATCAGCGGCCTGACTAACGGCCATAGCTATTCATTCAAGGTAGCCGCACATAACATCAAAGGTCTTGGAGGGCAGACAATAGGAACGTCGTCAATTCCATACACGGTACCCAACACCCCGACCGGTCTCACCGTCCTACCAGGCAACGCCCAGGTAGACTTAAATTGGATCGCGCCCACAATCAGCGGCGGGGCAACGATCGATTATTACATCGTCTACCAGGACGGCGCCGATGCCAAACACGTCACCACCACCTCGACCACGATCAGCGGCCTGACTAACGGTAGATCTTACAGCTTCGCGGTTGCGGCGCACAACTCTGCCGGGATTAGCGCACAGACTGCTGCCGTTAGCACGACCCCTCTCACCGTGCCCGGCGTCCCGACCGGTCTGACCGCCATAAATGGTAACGGTCAGGTATCTTTGAATTGGACCGTGCCCTCATCCAATGGGGGAGCGGCGATCGACTACTACATCATCCATCAGGATGGGATCGCGCTTCCGCATCATATTAGTGGACTGACGACGGTCATAACCGGTCTGATCAACGGCCAGACGTATTCCTTTACTGTCTCTGCTCACAACTTGGCTGGATCTGGCCCGCAGTCAACCGCGGTGAACGCCAAACCATCCCCTGCCCCGACCGTTCCTGGCGCTCCGACAGGTCTTATCGCCATTCCAGAAAACGCCCAGGTGTCATTATCATGGATAGCGCCGACCAATAATGGAGGCGTACCGATCGACTATTACATCGTCTATCGGGGCGGTATCGATGTTGCCCATCCCACAATGAACTCAAAAATGATTTTGGACCTGGCCAACGGTCAATCCTATACCTTTACGGTGGCAGCGCACAATTCCGTGGGAACAGGACCACAATGCAATCCAGTTCTCACCATCCCATTAACCATCCCAGGGACACCCAACGGTCTTTTGGCCACTCCAGGAGATGGGAATATATCCCTTAGCTGGTCGCCTCCCTCTTCGAACGGAGGGGTCTCCATTGATTATTACGTTCTATATCAGAACGGAACCGATGTTGCCCATCCAACATCCACGAATATAATCGTAGCCGGGGTGATGAACGGAGTATCATACACATTCAATGTGGCCGCGCATAACCCAGCTGGAACAGGTCTACGAACTTCAGGCGTTTCAGCAACTCCGAATCCGACCCCGACCGTTCCCCCCTCTCCGACAGGTCTTATCGCCACTCCAGGCAACGCCCAGATAACATTGTCGTGGACATCTCCGAACAATAATGGAGGGGCTGCCATCGACTATTACATCGTCTATCAGGACGGGGTCGAAATATCTCACTCTACGACCGCCTCGAATATTGCCACAGGCCTGACCAACGGGCAATCGTACAATTTCACTGTGGCTGCACATAATGCTGTAGGAAGCGGTATGCAGACATCGGCGGTTACGGCAACGCCCATCGCGAACGTCATAGTACCAGGAATCCCGACTAATCTGATCGTTACTCCAGGCAACAATATGGTCGCGCTGTCCTGGATGGCCCCGTCGGGCAGCTCCGACATTGATTACTACATCGTTTACCTGAATGGTACCGACGTAAATCATACATACGTCACCTCAGCCACGATCACCGGGTTGACCAACGGTGAGAACTATTCCTTTGCGGTGGCAGCCCATAACTCAGGCGGTGTGGGTAATCAGTCACCGACGCAAACGGTTTCACCTAGTGCGACAATTTCCGATGGTGGACAGTCCTCTGGATATGACGACATGATCTATCTCTCCGGAGTCTTAGTCATTCTGGCAGCTACAATAGTTGTCGCATTCTTGGTGGTGAGAAATGTTCAGAAAAAGGAAAGATGATGAAAAGTAATAGTTTCACCTTAGTTATTTTTGTAATAAATGCTCATATATTGACCTCGCACCATTGAGAGGAAGTATAAGATATGTTACTCATTGTCACCATCGTGCTATAGCATGACATGCAATTTTTCCCTGATTTTCCTATTAATAAACTCAAGGTCATTATTGTTTGACGGGTCCACTGATTATGTTAATATACATCCGAACGATTTACAACGGGGATAATCTCATGAGGACCAAGTTTTTGACAGCCGTGATATCCATTGCCTTGCTGATGAGCATGTTCGGCTCGTCGATGGTGAGCGCCGCGCTCACCCCGACGACCCCGATCGCCATAAATGGTGACCTAGACCTCGCACCCTATCCCGGGACTGGAGTAGCTTCGGATCCGAAGGTCATCGCCAACCTCAGCATCGACGGGATCGGAGGGGTGGGCATATCGATAAACAATGTCAACCTTTACGTTACGATTTTCAATTGTACCATCTATAACTCGAGCTACGGTATCCAAATTGTTGGATCAAACAACATCACCCTCGACAACAACACCATCACCGGAGCGAGCGGAAGTCACGGTATCTTCCTGGTCTCGAGCGCAGCCACCCTGGACCGGAACAAGCTCACCGGCTGCTCGATCGAGCTCAGGCACAGCGATTCGAACGTTGGTGTCCAAGCATACATCGACGCGATGACGATCACCTCGAACAACACCGTCAACGGCGCGTCGGTGTTCTTCCTTAAGAACCAAAACATGAACAACGCCTCGGTCGCCTCCGGGGCCGGCGAGGTCATCCTGCTTAACGTCACCTATGCCAACGTCAACGGGTTGGATATGCGCGGGGGAGCGGTCCTCTTCTGGTGCATGAACATCATGGTCGAGAACAACATCATCACAGGCGCTTACGACGCCATCTACGCGTTCTCATCTAACCACTGTACCTACGCCAACAACCGGATCGTGGATGCCTATCACGCCGGGGTTCGCTTGTACATGTCGTCGCAAAACACCGTATCCAACACCACGATCACTCACAGCGCCATATTCAGCACTGCATATGGCATAGTAGTGATGAATGGGTCTAATAATAACGTAATCGTCGGCAGCAACGTTCGCGACACATACGATGGGATATCCCTATCCTACGCGAACAGCAACACCGTCTCCGATAACATCGTGACCCATGCGATGGGAAGCGGCATCTATCTCGAGCTATCGAACAGCAACACCGTCTCCGATAACATCGTGAACGGCTCATCGCTGAGGGGCATATACAGCCAGCTGTCCAATGTCAACGTCCTCATCAACAACACCATCAACGGTGCCCTGACTAGCGGCATCTCTCTGTGGAAATCCTTTGCCGATACGGTCAGCATGAACAAGATCTTCAATTCCGTAAGCTACGGTATCAATCTGACCGCATGCAACGGCGCTGTCAACCACATCTACGCCAACGTGCTCATCGGCAACAACGGCAGCACCTCGGTGTACAACGCGGCCAATATCCAGGCCTTTGACGATAGCGTCAACCTCTGGAATGCAACGATCGGCAACTACTGGGGAGACTGGACGGCGCCAGACGCCAACAAGGACGGCATAGTCGATTCGCCGTATGTCATCGCCGGAAGTGTGTCCGCAGACAACCTTCCGATCGCCCTATCGGTGAAGATCCTCTCGCCCGCATCGAACCTGTACACTAACTCGACGACCGCAGTCCTCTCCGGTATCACTTCTGGCTATGTCCTCGTTGATGTCGCCTGGTACAATGCTGCCGCTGGAACAACCGGTCAGGGCATCGGGACCAGCTCATGGACCGCATCGGTCGGGTTGGTATTGGGGGTCAACAACATCTTCATCAACGCGACCGACAGCCAGGGCCTGACGGTTAGCGACAATGTGACCATCATCTGCGATACGGTCGGCGCGAACCTGACCATCGTCTCCCCGGCCAATGGATCGATCAACACCACCGGCACGGTAACGGTGCAATGGAACGCCAGCGATGCCTTGTCTGGCATAGCGTTGACCGAGATCAGCACCGACGGGACGACCTGGACGACGGTCACCGGGAACAGTCACAACCTGACCTTGGCTGACGGCGCTTACACCGTTTATGTCAAGGTGACTGACAATGCTGGCAACGTCAACCAGACTTCAGTTAGCTTCACCGTCGACACGGTCAATCCGTTCCTCGTCATCAACTCGCCGATCAGTGGATCGATCATCAACAACGGGTCGGTGATGGTGCAGTGGACCGTGAGCGACGCTACCTCGGGCATCGTTAAGACCGAGTTCAGCACCGACGGGACGAACTGGATAAACGTCACTGGGACCAGCCACAACCTGACCTTGGCTGACGGAACATACACCGTTTATGTCAAGGTGACAGACACGGTCGGTTTCTTCAACCAGACCTCAGTTAGCTTCACCGTCGACACGGTCAAGCCAGTAATCGTCATCACCTCGCCGGCCAACAACTCGTACAACACCACCGGCACGGTAATGGTGCAATGGAACGCCAGCGATGCATTTTCCGGCATCGCAAAGATCGAGATCAGCATCGACAACACCACCTGGACAAACGTCACCGGGACCAGCCACAACCTGACCCTGGCAGATGGTGCCTACGCCGTGTATGTCAAAGTAACGGACAATGCTGGCAACGTCAACCAGACCTCAGTTAGCATCACCGTCGACACGGTCAAGCCAGTAATCGTCATCACCTCGCCGGCCGATAACTCGTACAACACCACCGGCACGGTAACGGTACAGTGGACCGCGAGCGACGCTACCTCGGGCATAGCATTGACCGAGATCAGCACTGACAACACCACCTGGACGACAGTCACAGGAAGCAGCCATGTTCTCACCCTGGCAGATGGTGCCTACGCCGTGTATGTCAAGGTGACAGACACGGTCGGTTTCTTCAACCAGACCTCAGTTAGCTTCACCGTCGACACGGTCAAGCCAGTAATCGTCATCACCTCTCCGGCCAACAACTCGTTCAACACCACCGGCACGGTAACGGTACAGTGGACCGCGAGCGACGTTACCTCGGGCATAGCATTGACCGAGATCAGCACCGACGGGACGACCTGGATGAACGTTACCGGGGCCAGCCACAACCTGACCTTGGCTGACGGCGTCTACACTGTGTATGTCAAAGCGACCGACAACGCTGGCAACTTCAACCAGACCTCGATTTCGTTGACCGTCGAATCGTCTACGCCGGTGGTCACCGCCAAGTCCCCCGTCGGAAGCGGCGTATCCAAGAGCGCGACCATCTCCGTCCTGTTCAGCGAGGCGATGAACCAGACCGCTACGACAATCTCGGTCAACGGCATCACCGGAGTACTGACCTGGAGCGGCAACAACGCCACCTTCACACCTTCCTCGGCGCTGGCATTCAACACGACCTATACGGTCACTGTCAACGGTGAGGACCTATTCGGTAAAGCGCTCGCAGCAACAAGCTGGACGTTCACCACGCTGAAGGATGAGGGCAAAATAACCGGCACGCTCAAAGACGTCAATGGTAACGCGACCGTCGGGGCAAATGTCACGCTGAGCAATGGCATGACCACAGAGACTGACGCAAACGGATACTTCGAGTTCAATAACGTGACGTCTGGCTCATATACGCTGACGATCAGCAAGGATGGGTACAAGACGCTCACGCAGAACGTCACCACTGCCGCCGGAGAGACGACCGCCCTGGGCACATTGAGCGCAGAAGCCAACCCCGCCAGCACAAGCAACGATAACACGCTGCTGATCGCTGTTGTGGTCATTGTGATCGTGGCGCTTCTGGTCGGCGGGTTCCTGGTGATGCAGCGCCGGAAGAAATAAGCGTCGAAAAGAACGAGGCCCAATGGCCTCCTTTTTCCTGTGTTGAGAGGACCTTCGCGGATGGGGGTCCTCGACACCTATCTTTTTGTTATTTTATTGTCCCATACTGTTCATATTATTGATGTTGAGGAGGGTTTCTTTTACCAATGTTATTCAGATCTGGCGGAAGAGACATCCTAACTTCTTACTGGTTAGGAAAGGGGCGGCGGATTTCTGTCAGTTGAAGAGGCACTACGGGGTCCAGGTAATACCGTTTTCCCAAGTTTCGGACAGAATAGCAAGAGGGATTTCTAAAACCGCCAACGGTTTCTCCCTGAATTAAGTGCAATGGAGAAGCTTTCGGAGGTGGACTTCATACTAAACTCCTCGAAAGACCTATCTCGTTGGATCATTGAGGATGACCCAGAGCAACGATCCGAAAAAGCTTCTTTGCGATGAGGGGTGTTACGGGCCCACAATTGTGGTATGCACGTAAAGAGCATCTTTAGTTATGATGACAAAACACCGCTATTAACAGGTTAAACGATATTCAAGTATGGAAAAATGGTGGGTCTGTCCGGATTTGAACCGGAGACCATAGGTCCCGAACCTACGAGTTTGCCAAGCTAGCCCACAGACCCACTGGTGGCTCTTTGGGGTTATCGGATAAGAGTATTAAAAACTATCAGTCACCAATCCAGTGCCATTCATTAAGGCCAACTTTTTCCTCATTGATGATTCCACGGAGACATGATATCCCTTGAAGATATCCAGAAGATCGGGCACTAAACGAAATTATATTCCAATTCATCTAATATTGGGATTGACATTGAAGAGCATGAGTATTTTTCGAGATTGACGAATTCTGAAATCTACTCAATTTTGTGACCTTTTTTTATCCTATCCATTGGTTCCCAACATCTAGAATTGTCGTACCTCACCTACGTCAAATATAAATACCGACCAAGAATTAACCGTTTTTCATGCGGGAGCAGCTCAGGGAGAAAATGGCTGGCGAGATCGTCCTGTCCGTCGATGCGGGCAAGACCATCAGGAAGTGGCGAGAAGAGTTCGGTCTCTCGCAGCAGGAGCTGGCAAAGTTCATGGGAGTCTCTCCTTCTGTCATCAGCGATTACGAATCGGGGCGTCGAAGGTCGCCTGGAATCGTGATCGTAAGAAGGCTAGTCGATGGTCTGATTTCCCTCGATGAGGCGTCTGGTGGGAAAATTCTAAAGAAGTACGACCTGGGCGAGAAGAGCGATTGTATCATCAGCATCAAGGAGTTCAAGTCCTCTTTCAAGGCATCGGATTTCTTGCAGGTCATCGAAGGTGAGTCGCTCACCAAGAGCGTCAATGTCAACATGGACATACACGGGTTCACCATAATCGATTCGATGAAGGCGATAACGGCCCTGAGCTCAATGGATTATCTCAAGATATATGGCTGGAGCAGCGAGAGGGCTCTGATTTTCACCGGAGTCAAGTTTGGCCGATCGCCCATGATCGCGATTCGGGCACACCCGATGAAACCGGCCTTGGTGGTCTATCACAGGCCTGAGCACGTCGATGACCTGGCGATTCGCCTGGCGACCCTGGAAGGTCTGCCTCTCATAAAAACGACCTTACCGGTCCAGACCCTAGTGGAGAGGCTGGAAAGGATAGAGTGAGGAGGAAATACAATGGATGTGGGTATTGTAAGCTACGGAGCATACGTGCCAAGGTACAGGATCGGACCTCAAGAGATCGGCAGGGTCTGGGGCGCGGATGGGGAAATGATGTCCAAGAACCTTCTGATCTTCTCCAAGTCTGTTCCAGCTCCCGATGAGGATGTCATAACCATCTCGGTGGAAGCGGCGCGCGCCATGATGCGTCGGACCAATGTCGACCCGAAAGATATCGGGGCCCTGTACGTCGGTTCTGAGTCTCACCCCTACGCGGTGAAACCGACTGGAACCATCGTAGCCGAGGCTATCGAAGCATCGCCGAACCTGACCGTCGCTGACTTCGAGTTCGCCTGCAAGGCTGGGACCGCCGCTATCCAGGTGTGCATGGGATTAGTAGGTTCGGGAATGATCAAGTACGGGGTGGCGATCGGCGCCGATACTTCGCAAGGTGCTCCTGGAGACCCGCTGGAGTATTCGGCCTCGGCTGGGGGTGCTGCCTATCTGATCGGCTCAACCGACATCATCGCCAAGCTGAATTCCACGTTCTCGTACACCACTGACACACCCGACTTCTGGAGGCGCGAAGGCCAGCCTTATCCGTCCCATGGAGGCAGGTTCACCGGCGAGCCTGCCTATTTCAAGCACGTCTCCGCCGCGTCCAAGGGTTTGATGGAGAAGGTCGGCTCGAAACCGACCGACTACCAGTATGCCGTGTTCCACCAGCCGAACGGCAAGTTCCCGATGCGCGTGGCCAAGCAGCTAGGGTTCACCGAGAAGCAGATCGAGACCGGCCTGCTTACACCGGTGATCGGCAACACCTATTCTGGAGCGGTCCCACTAGGGCTGGCGTCGGTCCTAGACGTGGCAAACCCCGGTGACCGGATCTTCGTGGTGGCGTATGGTTCCGGAGCGGGCGCGGACGGCTTCGACATTACGGTCACCGACAAGATCTCCACGTTCCGCCGGGAAGAAGCCCCGACGGTCAAACAGCTGGTGGAGAACAAGAAGTTCATCGATTATGCCACGTACGCAAAGTTCCGCGGCAAGATCAAGCTCAAGGAGGGATCCGAGTGAGAGAAGTAGCAGTCATCGGAATAGGCGCCACCAAGTTCGGCGAGCTGTGGGACCTTTCGTTTCGAGAGATCGGTATACAGGCTGGCCTGGCGGCGGTATATGACGCCAACCTGTCCGGAGAGGACATCGACGCCCTTTTCGTAGGCAATATGTCCGCTGGCCGTTATATCCAGCAGGAGCATGTCGCGGCGCTGATAGCGGACTACTCGGGCTTGGCCCGGGACAACATACCGGCAACCCGGGTGGAGGCGGCCGGAGCGTCTGGCGGACTGGCGTTGCGCCAGGGCTATATGGCGGTGGCGTCGGGAATGCATGACATCGTCGTCGTTGGCGGAGCGGAGAAGATGACCGATGTGGGGGACAATGAGTCCAACGAGATCCAGTCGTCGGCCGCGGATGAGCAGTGGGAAGTGACTTTCGGAGCGACGTTCCCGTCGCTGCATGCCATGATCGCCCGTCGTCACATGCACGATTTCGGTACGACCCGCGAACAGATCGCGCAGGTCGCGGTCAAGAACCATAAGCACGGTTCGTTGAACCCGAAGGCCCAGTATCAGAAGGAAATCAACCTGGACACGGTGCTTAGGTCTCCCATAGTGTCGGACCCGTTGGGTATGTTCGACTGCGCCCCTAATTCGGACGGAGCGGCAGCGGTCGTGCTGTGCGCCATGGAGAGGGCTAAGGATTACACCGATAATCCGGTCAAGATACTTGCATCCGGTCAGGCATCCGATACGCTGGCCCTGCATCACCGCAACAGCATAGTCGGATTCGAGGCCACCCGTGTTGCGGCCGAGAGGGCGTTCAAGCAAGCCAAGATGACGCCGAACGACATCAACTTCGCTGAAGTGCATGACAACTTCACGATCTCTGAGATCCTGGCGATCGAGGACCTAGGGTTCTTCAAGAAGGGAGAGGGTGGGAAAGCTACCATGGATGGGCAAACGCTGCTTGGAGGCAAGATCGCCATCAACACGTCCGGCGGCCTGAAGGCCAGGGGGGACCCGATCGGCGCGACCGGTGTCGCCCAGATTGTCGAGGTCGTCACCCAGCTCCGCGGGCAAGCGGGAAAGCGCCAGGTCGCTGACGCGAAGGTCGGTCTGGCTCAGAACGTCGGAGGGACAGGGGCCACGGCCGTCGTCCATATCCTGGGGGTGGCCTGATGACCACTGCCAGGTTCTGGAGGGAGAACGCCTCCCGGTACAACATGACCGGAGCGCAGTGCACGGTCTGCGGAAAGGTCCATTTCCCCCCGCGGTCCGTCTGCCCCACCTGCCACCGCAAGTCCATCGGGAAGATCCAGCCGCTCAAGCTTAGGGGCGAGGGAGAGATATTCTCCTACACGGTAGTGCACGAAGCGCCTAGCCAGTTCGAGATGCAGAAGCCTTACATCGTTGCGATCATCAGGATGCGGGAGGGGGTAATGGTGACTGGGCAGGTAATCGACATCGACGTAAACGAACTGGCCATCGGATTGAAGGTCCATGCCACCATGAGGAAGTTGGGATCGGACGGACCGGGCGGGGTCATCCATTACGGTTATAAGTTCGCCGCGGTCAGGCAGTAAACACCAAGCGTCACCAGGCGCAAATCCTTTCCTTCATCTATTGAACATAATGCATGGAAAGCGATACGCCCGGAACTGTCGATCGACCGGGGAAGATCACCGCCAAGCATATCCGGATCTCCTCAATCATCATAAGTCCCATGACGCTTAGCTCCATCAGGAATTCGAATTTCCTGGATAGGTGGGTTGAAAATGACCGAGTTCAAGACCGTGGAACATGTCGACGTGGAAAGGTATATGGGAAAATGGTATGAGATCGCTAAGTTCCCGCAGAGATTCGAGAACGGGCTGGTCGGTGTGACGGCGACCTATACGTTGCTCCCGAACGGCAAGGTCGGGGTGCTGAACAGCGGTCATGAGGGGAACTTCGACGGCAAATTGAGAACGGCCAAAGGTAAGGCCTGGATCATTGACTCCGTGACGAACGCCAAGCTCAAGGTCAGTTTCTTCTGGCCCTTCGCTGGTAACTACTGGATATTGGAGCTCGGTAAGGATTATGAATATGCCGTGGTGGGTGATCCCTCCCGCAAGTATCTTTGGATCCTTTCGAGGACTCCTCAGATGGATGAGACTATCTATGCCGGGCTGCTGAAACGACTGCACGACATGGGTTTCGACATATCGAAACTGGAAAAGAACCCGCAGAAGTGAACCTTGGGCATGTTCGACGGTTTCGGGGACGGACATGTCGTGATCCTATCTCTACTCCACTGCCAGCTCGAACTCCGACTCAAACCCGACCATCTCATCGGAGACGATCGACTTGCAGGATAGTATGAGTTTCACTCCGATTGTACCGGAGGATTTCGGCCGGATCGATGCCTCTATGATCCTTTCCTCATCCTTGACCAAGCGGTCTATGCCGGTGAGCCCCTTCACCTCAACGTCCCCGATGATCTCGATGTTGATCTCCCTGGCCGCGGCGTTGCCGTCATTGCTCACGAGCAACCGGACCTTGGCCCATGAACCTTTCTTCGGCTCGTCCAGGAAATCAATGTCGATGCCGATTTCCGGCATCATCAGCTGCTTCTCCTCCTCGAACTTGGCCACAGCCTCGTTCAGTATCTCCAAGGCCTGTTTCGTGTCTAGGCCGTGGAGTGCCTCTGCCTTCATCAACAGGTCCTCCGCGGCGGTGATCGGCATCCCTCCAGCCCTTATCCTTTCCAACTCCGCCTTGAGCTTGCTGCTGGTGTGCATGTACATCTCGCTGGCCACGCCGGCGGAGCCGATCGAAAGTTCACATTTCTCCAATGTCCGGTATGCCTCGCCGATGTCTTGGGTCAGGATTCCGCCGGTCGCGCTGGTATAGAGCCCTTCGCTAACATTGACCTCCAGGCCGGATCTCTTTGCCTTGGCGATCTCCTCCGCCACCCTAATGCGTTTGTGATCGAACTTCTCGATCAGCACTTGGCGTAGGGTCCTTATCCCAATGTTCAACGCCTCAAGCTCCTTGGTACCGAACGATCCACCTTTAGCCTCGTGCAACCGAAGTACGCTGGACGGCAGCTTTGATCGGTCATACCCAATCTCGTTCAGAAGCTTATAGAGCGACATAAGCTCCTCGTAGTTGCGGCCAGATTCGCGGCCGACCGTCTCCAGCAATTGCGCTTTGGCTCGGCGCAGAAATAGTGATGATTTCTCGAAATCCAGGGCCAACAGGGCTTCGTCCGCCTGGTCCAGCAGAATTCCGATGTTCGATCGGTCATCGCTCTCCTCCAGGTATTGGAGGTCATGCCGGAGCGACTGCATCTCGATCATCCTGGCCTCGAACATCTCACGTAGCTGGCTGAGTTCGTCCCGACAACGCATGGCCAATCCGCTGGCTTCGGCGAAGGCCCGCGCCGTCATCCGCTCCTCGGCCTTTGCCATCAGCTGTCTCAATTCCTCGGAGAACACGCCTGCGGCCGCCGCCTCATCAAATTTGGAGCGCACCTCCACAAGCGTCATCAGGGCCGAATCTCGGATGGACTTGACCTTGACCAGCTCCTCCTCGTAGGTCCCTACCAGAGGAAGTACTTCCCGGAACCGGCGCTGATTGATGCGGTCGCTGATGTCCCGCCTTATGCGGTCCACAAAGACCAGGTCCGGCCCCTCCATCTCGGAGCGTCTCAGGTTCAGGTCCACCTCCTCCATCTTCCTCGAGGCCATCATGTTCATGAGATGGGCAGCCTGGTCCACCGCACGTTTAGATAGCTCCATCGCCAACGGGTGGTTCCCCTGCTTCTGGATGATGCGCGCCTGGTTCATCATTTCGACCGCAGGTGAGACGTTCACTCCCAGGTCCTGGATGGTCTTGAGCGTGGTCATTGTGCGCCCGATTTGCTCCGTGGCCTTCTGCTCCATGAGCATCAGTTGGTCCACCTCACCGCGTGCCATCTGGGATGCCCTCAGTGCGTCCAAATAGCGTTTCTCGGTCAGCAGACTGGTGGCCTTGACAATTATCTGCTGCGGCGATGTGACATCGATGCCAGCTGCCCTTGTCCTGTCAATGAGGGCCTTACACATCCCTATCTCGCGTGAGATCCCGCCGGACAGCTGACTCCTGATCGAGTCGATGCCGCTGCCCATCGTTTTCAACGCCGCCAGGTGATCCATCCTTTCCTCAAGCACCGAAGCCTCCTCTATGGATGCTTGGGCGGTCCCAGTCTCCAAGCCCAAGGTGTCCATGGCGAGGACCAGTTCCTTGGCCTCCTGTATCTTCCTGAGCGCCATGAACGGTGCCACAATGACCTCCGTCTCGGCATAGGCCACTGCGGACGTCACACGGGCATCTGCGTACCGGCCGCTCTCGAACATTCGCTTGGTCTTGAGCAGGAGGTCAGTAGCCTTCCTGGTGTCAATGCTCTGCGAATCAGCCTCCTCCAGCAGCGTCGATATCTCCACGATGCGGTCGTAGATCTCCACATGGACACTGGAGAGCTGTCTCAGGCTGGTGTTCGCCTCTTTGAGGCTCTCATATGCTTTTTCGAACGACCCTTGCCTGAGGAACTTGCCCGCCTCTTCCATGAGGTGCTCGGGCTTCATGACCTCGACCCCTTTCTTGCGCTCTAGGGATATCGCCCGGGATGTGGCGGCCATTTCCCTGGTGAGCTCGTCCATCATGATCGAGTTTGAGAATTGGATTATGTCGCCTGCGATGCGGAGGGCCTGCATTGTCTGGTTCCTGCCCTTCATCTCCTCCGCCTTTGACATCTTATCCTTGAGGGTGACGCTCTCGCAATTGAGCTCCTTGAGTATGGCAAGCACGGTGCGCGCCTCGCTCAGTCTGTTGTCCAAAGCCTGCTTCTCTTCCCTCTTCAGGGATTCGGTCGATTCGGCCGCCATATCGAATGCGTTCACGAATTCCTTCTTTTCCATCGCGGCGCGTGCCTGTTCCAGCATGCCCGTCGCCGCGCTCACGTCCATTATGCTCTTGTAAGCATCTATGCCGCCCTGTCCTTCATCCAGTGACCTCTGGACCCGGAACCTCAGCTTCGCGTCGGTGGTATCGGAACATTTTGCGAGCATTTCCGGGGCTACGGTGAACTCGCCCTTCTTGATCAGATCCACAATCTTTTCCAGCATCGCCGTCTCTTCGGTGACGTCTGCTCCGATGCGGACCGCTCCGGCGAACTTGATCTCGATAGCCATGACGTCCCTGGCATAATGTTCCTCGAGCTGCCTGTTGAGTTCCGTCTGAGCTTCCTTCAGGAGCCCCGTAGCGCTTATGAATTCGTGGGCCAGGGTCGCCCTTCTGGCAGAATCCATGAAGCTTTTTGCGGTGGATGTGTCGAGCTTCAACGACTGGGCGCGGTTCAAGGCGTTCCTGGTCAGGGATAGCTCGGACTCCAATTCCGCAAGACCGGTCAAAGCCACTTCGATCTCCGTCTCAGCGGCAGACATTTTGTCCAACGCTCCCCTCAGGTCCGAGGTTAAAAGGCTGGTCCTGGCTGCCTCGATGTTCTTCGATGTATTAGCCAGATCAATTCCTAGGCGTTTCGCGATTAGCAATTTCGGTCGCAGCTTAAGCAGAGCCTCGGAGAGCACTCCAGTCTCCTTTTCGCGGAGCTGATTCCTTATTGTCTTGGTGCCTTCAATCGCTTCGATGAACTTATTTTCCTTGAGCAGGTCCCTTTGCGACGCGATATGGGTGTTGGTATCCCTTATATCGACGCCGTTCTCCTTCAGGACCGTGCCCCGCTTACGGAGCGACTGCAGCTCCGCGGTGAAGCCCTTCACCAGGGCCTTCTGGTGTTCCGTTTCGGTGGCCGTCAAGGCGGTGAACGCGTCCTCGAAAGCCCCCTCTTCCAAGAGTCCCTGTGCCTTCTTCAGCGACCTATCAACCCTGGACACGTCGATCGGTACATCGAGCTGGTATTGGGAAACGTCCAGCAAGCTGTCTGCACGGGCTGAGAACTTATCCTTGAGAGCAGCATCGAGCGATTCTAAGCATGAGGCAAGCTTCTCCATCGATGCCGGGACCTGTTCCTTTTCGAGATAGTCCCGCGCCTCCTCCAGCGCCTGCCGCTCTGATTCCACCTTGATGCCCTGTCCTTCGGCTAGGATCATCACCGTCTGGGCTTCCCCAAACGCGGTGGCCATGTAACGGTTGACGAGCTTCTCGACCTTGTCCCAAAGGTCCTTGGCCATGGCGAAGGCGTCCTCCGCCGACCCATTTGCCAAAGCCTCCCTCGCCTTCTTGGAGATCAGGGTGCACTCCTCTTCCTTGGTCCCTCTCTTCTCCACCAATGACAATAGCTCATCGGCGGCCTCGAGCATGGACATGACCCGGCCGCACTGCGCCCTATGGGACGTCTCGATGCTCTTGATTGAAAATCCTAGCGATGAGCGGTAATCCTTGTCCTTGAAAAATGAACTGGCCTCGGTCAGCTGCTTCTCTGCTTCAGCGGAAGGGGCGTCCATCTTCTTGGCCAGCCTCAGAGATTCCTCTGCTTGCCCCAGCTTCTCCTCCGCAGCCTCGCGGCTTTTAGCTGCCTCCTTCGCTTTCTGCTCAATCTGCTTTTTGAGTTGCAGCTGTTTTATGTAGTCTCCAGTCAAGAGTAATCAGCCCCGGCGACCGATCGGACCGCCATTCCACGTGAAAGGGATGGGCAAGTGTCCGATTGGGCCATTGCCGGATATACCTTTTCCCAGGATTTCGCTTATTGGTAATATGCCCACGCGTTCAGCGTTTCAGGATCTCGACGAAGGCGACCCTCTCCAGTACAAGGTCTGCAGCCTGCCATTCCGGCAAAGATTCCAACTCCTTCCTCTCGATGCCAAAGCCAACGACCTTTTCTTTCGACGATAGGAGCACCAGGTCGTCCTTGATCAATTTAAGCCTTCTCAGGATGTCCGCCGGGTCGCTACAGTCGAACAGGACCAGGGCGAAATGTCTTGTCCCGTTCTTCACCCCCATCTTTTCTTTGGCCTTCGATATCTGGCGTTCTCCGGAGGCAAAGAGCATCGTCTCCATTGACACCGTGTCGGACGCGTTGGTGCCCTGCTCCATCGCCCTTGTGGCATGTGCCACCGCCGCCATTAGGTGCGTTCTGCCACAGACCATGTCCGCGTCCATCGGGAGTATATCGCATGGGAGCGACTGGACCTCCGCCATGAAGTCCGAGGCGCTGCACGCCTCTCCCCTTGCACCCAGTATGAAGACTGAGCTCATATCCGGTCTCAACGGAGAGAGCGTATTTATTGGTTTTCTGGCTTGCTCGGGTTTGAGAAATGAGCACTTACCAGTGCTTCACCCGAACCCGGTCAGCATCTAGAAAGGATTATTAGGGCAAACAGGTTTTGAGGGCACGTTCGAGTTCATCGAGATATTTGGATGGAGCGCACCTAAAATGACACTTAACAAGGTCGTGGTTAGATCTCCGGCAACAATTGCGAACCTGGGGCCGGGCTTCGATGTGTTCGGGATCGCCTTAAAGGAACCTGCCGATATGATCGAGGTAAGGCGGACCAACGAGAAGGGCGTCCGCGTCGAAAAGATCGAGGGCATCGGCGCTCATGGGGTCACCATTGACAATTCGCGCAACACTGCCGCCGTGGCCGCGCAGAAGGTGTTGGAGATGGCCAATGCGGACTTCGGTCTCAGGATGATCATCAAGAAAGGGATCCGTCCAGCCAGTGGGATGGGATCGTCGGGCGCATCAGCCGCAGGCGGGGCTTACGCCGCGAACCTGATGCTTGACGTGCCTTATCCAGTTGAGAAGCTGGTCTACTGCGCCGCACTTGGCGAGGAAGCGTCCTCCGGCAGCCGACATGCGGATAACGCGGGTCCGGCGCTGTTAGGCGGTTTCACGATCATCCGGTCCTACGAACCGATGGAGATCGTGCGGGTCAACCCGCCGGCCAACCTCGGTATCGTGGCCATGCTGCCCTCCTTTGCAGTCCCGACCCGGGAGGCGAGGAAGGTCCTGCCCAAGAACATTGACCTGAAGAGCCTGATCTTCCAGGTAGGGCATGCCGCGTCCCTAGTGGCGGGAATGGCGAACAAGGACGTGAAGCTCGTGGCCCGAAGCATGAAGGATGTGGTCGTCGAACCGGCCAGGACCTCTCTGGTCCCCCATCTCAAAGGGGCGGAGGAAGCGGCCCTGAGGGGAGGCGCGCTGGCCTCATTCCTTGGAGGTTCCGGTCCATGCATCGGAGCAATATTCGATATGAACGAGACGGACGGCGTCGAGATCGCCCATTCGGTGCAATCCTTCTTCGAGAACCATGGCATCGACTGCCTTTCATGGGTAACCACCTGGGGAGAGGGCTGCAGGCGGGTATCGGAATGAGCTATTCGATCAAGTGCTTCGAGTGCGGCAAGAACATCACCGACAATTTCGCTGATGCCTGCCCCCATTGCGGAGGGCTGCTCACCGTCGAGATGGACCTGGAACGGCTGGCCAACCTGACCCTGGCGGACCTGCGGAAGCGGCCGATCGGCGTCTGGCGCTATGCTCCGCTCCTGCCTGCCTGCGAGGCAAAGGCCATCACACTGAAGGAAGGGGGCACCCCGCTCTATGACTGCAAGGTCATGGCCAACAAGGCCAATCTGAACAAGGTCTATGTCAAGTTCGAGGGTGCGAACCCTACTGGCTCGTTCAAGGACCGCGGCATGACCGTCGGGGTCACCAGGGCGGTGGAGCTCGGCTGCAAGGTTGTGGGATGCGCTTCGACCGGCAATACATCAGCAGCGTTGGCCGCATATGCAGCCAAAGCGGGTCTGAAATGCGTCGTGCTACTGCCATCGGGAAAAGTGGCGGCGGGCAAACTGGCCCAAGCCATGTTCTACGGTGCCAAGATTGTTTCCGTGGACGGCAACTTCGACGATGCGCTCAACATCGTCAGGGAACTGGCGGCAGAGGGCGAACTTTATCTCTTGAACTCGATCAACCCGTTCCGCCCCGAGGGGCAAAAGACGGTCGCCTTCGAGATCATGGACCAACTGGACTTCGAACTGCCAGACCGGATCATTCTACCTGTGGGCAATGCCGCCAACATCTGGGCGGTCTATAAGGCATTCACCGAGTACAGAGAACTGGGTTGGATCGACAAGATCCCGAAGCTTACTGGCGTGCAGGCGTCTGGCTCCGCGCCAATCGTCGAGGCCTACAGGCATGGCACGTCCGATTTCGTTCCGGAAGACCACCCGGAGACCATCGCCACAGCTATCCGCATCGGGAATCCTGCATCCGGCAAGAAAGCGCTGAAGGCGATATACAATACAGGGGGAAGCGCCATCGATGTGACCGACGACGAGATCCTCTCAGCCCAGCGTCTGCTGGGGCGGTCAGAGGGCATCGGGGTCGAGCCAGCGAGCGCCTGCCTCGATCGCCGGAATGCTCAAGCTGGCAGAGATGGGGAGAGATAGATAAGGACGAAAAGGTCGTCTGCATCTGCACCGGCCATGTCCTCAAGGACCCGGACACGATCATCAAGTCGTTCGGAAAGGTCCTTCAAGCCAAAGCGGACCTGGCATCGGTTAAGGCCTGCATCTCCTCGAAAGGGTGGAAAAATCCCGTCGGCTCCTGACATCCAGGAATCAAATCCTCGGTGGGGTAACAAATCTATTATCCTTATAGCGGATAATGGTCACATCGGGATTGCATGGACCAAAGGCCGAGATACAGGACGCACGTTCACGGATTGGACGAGAACATGGGTGGCGGCATCCCCGATGGGAGCATAGTGCTCCTGTCTGGAACCGCTGGAGTGATGAAATCATCCCTGGCATATTACATTCTTTACGCCAATGCTAAACATGACGCGGTACCCGGCCTGTACGTTTCGCTGGAGCAGTCAAGGGACAGTCTGATGCGGCAGATGCGCGGTCTCGGTTTCGACGGCAAACTCAAAGCGAACCTGGACATCCTGGATCTGGGTGAGCTGCGCATGAAGACGGAAGGGGCCAACTGGCTCGACACTTTCAAGTTCGCGATCGAGGAGACCCGCAAACGGATGAGATATGACATGCTGGTGATCGATTCTCTGGGGGCGCTCTCCTTGATCTCGCAGTTCCAGCGTCCCCGGGAGGACATCTTCCGGATGTTCGAATGGCTGCGCTCCCTGAGCATAACCACTATACTGATCTCCGAGATGCCCGTAGGCATTTACCAGTACTACGGTGGGGAGGAGACAGACTTCCTGTCCGACGGAATAATCCACCTCAAGATGGTGGATGTCGGGGAGACCGACGTACAAAGGCGGCTGCGGGTCGTAAAACTGAGGGAGACCGACCATTCGAGCAGCTACTACTCGTTCTATTACAAGGACGCCAGCTTTTTCATAACTCGGGCCATCAGCGACCTCTAGAAATCCAGAAGGCTGCTCTGGCCCCGGTCCTTTCCTTTCTTCCGCGTCTCCTGTTCCTCGGAGCTGTCCGGCTGAAGAGGTCCCAACGGTGCCTTGGTAGGGGCACCTACTTGCTTCTTGATGCTCCCTGCCAGAACGTCGCTTATCCCGATGACCCGGGATATCTGTCCGATCTCTGCCTGGCGCAGAGCCTCGAGCGAGGTGAAGCCCCTCCGGAAAAGGGAGCGAGCCCGGATCCTACCGACCCCCTTAAGCTTCACCAGGTCAAGCAGTTCCGGCTTGACGCCATAATGAAGCCGGGTCATGAGCTCGGTCAACGGCGGGTAGGCATCCTTGTTGAAAATATTGGACATCTCGCGCATGGAATAAAGCAGCCACTCCCCGATCTCGGTCTTGTTCCTCAGGTCGCCCGGACCGATGCCTAGCCTGTCTAGTATCTTGTCCTCCTCGATCTCGAGAGTCCAATCCTCAAGGATGGAGGCGGTCTTCAGTTCAGCCAGGAAGAACTCGTATTCGGTCTCGTCGTCCTCAGGCGGGTCGAATACCAGCTCCCCTTCCCGCTTCATGATCAGGTCCTCGAGCCATTCCTTGTCGTTGCGCCGGATGAACATGGTCTTCATGTCCGGCGTCGAGCAGACCGCGTGCAGCAATCCGAATTCCTTCCCCGATTTGTACTTCTCCAATGCCTGGCGCATGCGCACCGCCGACATCGGGTCGATATACAGATCGGAGACGCGTCGTCCGAAGAAGGTGGCCTTGAACGTCTGGTCCGGGCCGTTCTTGATCATCCCTTCCTTTTCTAGGAACTCCAGGATGTTCGTCGCCGCCTCCTCGATGCCGACGATATTGGCTTGGTGGGCGAAGAAAGTGGAACCAAGGAAGTCCATCAGGCCCTCCCAGCTGGTGGCGGTCCCGCTGGCAATGGTGGAGAGCACATGGCTTCGCATCACCGCTTCATTGCTCAGTTTGGAAATGATGTCTTCCGGCTCACCCAGAAGATAGGTGTCCCTCAGGAAGGTCAGCTCATCCTCCGACTTCGCCAGAAGGATGGCCTCGCCATAGGGATCATACCTCGGCCGGCCCGCGCGACCGCACATCTGCTTAATCTCCATTACGGGGATCGGAACGTTCATGCCGTTATCGAATCGGTAGACGTCACGGATGATTACCCGTCGGGCGGGCAGATTGATCCCCGCGGCCAGCGTGGGCGTGGCAATGATGCATTTGATCTTTCCCTTCTTGAACGAGCCTTCCACCATCCGCCGTTGTTCGTTGGTAAGGCCGGCATTGTGGAAGGCAATGCCCTTCTTGACGCATGATTTTAGTGTGCGTCCGACGGAGGTGTGCTCACCATCGCCGTCGATCATCCTTTCGGTCTCCTGATCCATCTCCACCCCGCCAGAGAGGTCTTTGGTGAGCTTCGAGAACTTGACCGCCAGTGATTCTGTCGATTTGCGGGTGTTGACGAAAACGAGCGCCTGACCGCCTTCCTTGATGGCATCCTTGACCAGGCTCCATACTGGGTCCTCCTCGAAAACGATCTTACGAGTGCTGTTGTCAATGAACCGGACCGCCCCATCCAGGTATACTCCTTCTTTAAGCTTGACCGGCCTCCACCGATTGGCGATGTGCACCGCACCAAGCCACTCGGCCAGCTCACGGGAGTTATTGACCGTTGCTGACAAAGCGATGATCTGCAGGTCATTACTGAACCGTTTGAACTTTGCCAGGGTGACTTCGAGGGTTGGGCCCCGGTCGGGGTCGTTGATCAGATGGACCTCGTCTGCAACGACGAGCGTCACCTCCCTGAGCCAATCAGACTGGTGCCTAAGCAAAGAATCCGCTTTCTCCGAGGTGGCGACGATGACGTCATAAGACTGAAGTTTTGAATCGGGCGAATCGAAGTCGCCCACGGAGATGCCCACCTTGATCCCGAGAGGCTCGAACTTCCTCAGGTCTTCATATTTCTCCGTCGCCAGCGCCCTCAATGGTACAATATACAGGACCTTGCCATGGCGTTCCAGTACGTGCTTCGTTGCGGCCAGGTAAGCGATCAATGATTTTCCCGATGCCGTGGGCACGGCTAGCACAAGGTTCTTCCCTGCGATCGCCACCGGGGCCGCCTCCGCTTGGGGCGGGTACAGCTCGGTTATCCCATCCTTTTCCAGGATCTCAATGACCCCTGCGGGAAGTTCTAAGTCCTTGACGTGCATGTGGTCGTTCGGTCCCCTTTGGCTTGTCCTTTCACAAGGGATGCCCAGCATAAAGCGTTGTCGATTGGAGCATTCGTCCAAGAAATTCTGGGGAGCTCCGACACCTTTTCCAAATGAGTCGGCCAAACATCTAGGAAGGCATGCTGGATGGTCTCACAGGGTGAGTATTTTTTAAAATAGCTTTATATAGCAGCGCTGATATGGGATGAATTTGGAAGCCGGTGTAGTATGGTTGAAGAGAACCCAAAAGAAATAGCGAATCTTCCCGATGCAGAGACGTGGATAGAGACGCAGGATTTCACCACCACAGCGGACATCAAGATTCCGGACAAGCTTGCCGAGCAGGTCATCGGTCAGGAGGCAGCTGTTGAAGTGGTCAAGAAGGCTGCCGAACAGAAGCGTCACGTGATGCTGATCGGGGAGCCAGGTACTGGAAAGTCGATGCTCGCGAAATCAATGACGGAGTATCTGCCGAAGAGTGAGCTCCAGGATGTTGTGGCATATCATAACCCAGACGATTCCAACGAGCCGAAGATCCGGGTGGTCCCGGCCGGTAAGGGAAGGGAGATCGTCCAAGCTCAGAAGCGCGAGGCCATGCAGCGGAAGGCACAGAAATCCTCCATGGTCACGATCATTGTTTTCATGATCTTGGCATTGACGTTCGTGCTCTATATCGTCAATGAGCCGCGTGATCTGAACATAATACTGATAGGAATAATCGCGGCTGCGATCATATTCTTCATGATGCGCTATACGGGCAACAGGCAAGAAACTTACATGGTGCCGAAGTTGCTGGTCACACATGATGATAGGGACACAGCTCCTTTCATCGATGCCACCGGGGCGCATGCAGGATCGCTGCTGGGGGATGTGAAGCATGATCCCTTCCAGAGCGGAGGCCTTGAGACCCCGGCCCACGAGAGGCTGGAGGTCGGCGCGATACACAAGGCGTCCAAGGGCGTTCTGTTCATCGATGAGATAAACATGCTGAGGATGGAATCGCAGCAATCACTCCTAACGGCGTTGCAGGAGGGCAAGTTCTCCATCACCGGGCAGAGCGAGCGCTCTTCCGGTGCAATGGTAAAGAGCGAGCCAGTTCCATGCGACTTCATCCTGGTATGCGCGGGCAACATGGATGCCATACAGGGAATGCACCCGGCGCTGAGGTCCAGGATACGCGGTTACGGATACGAGGTGTACATGCGGTCCACGATGGACGACACCGAGGAGAACCGCAAGAAGCTGGTCCGGTTCGTGGCCCAGGAAGTGGCCAAGGACAAGAAGATCCCGCACTTCGACAGGAAGGCCGTGGCCGAGATCATCAAAGAAGCACAAAGACGCGCCGGAAGGCGTGGGCAGCTCACATTAAGGCTGAGGGAGCTCGGCGGCTTGATCCGCGTTTCCGGGGATATCGCCCGGGAAGAGAACAAGCCTGTCGTCACTCAGCAGCATGTGTTCAGCGCCAAGAGGATCGCCCGCAGTCTTGAGCAGCAGATCGTCGACCGGTACATCCAGGCGAGGAAGGACTACAAGAGCTTCAACGTCGAAGGGGACCTGGTCGGGGTCGTCAACGGGCTTGCCGCCCTGAACTCCGGCTCCAGCATGACTGAGATGTCGGGCGTGGTGCTGCCGATCGTTGCTGAGGTCACTCCGGCACAGATCAAGAACGCCGGAAAGATCATCGCCACCGGTAAGCTCGGCGAGATCGCCAAAGAGGCCGTGGAGAACGTCTCGGCGCTGATCAAGAAGTATACTGGTGAAGATATCTACAACCACGACGTCCACATACAGTTCATCGGAACTTATGAGGGTGTCGAGGGTGACAGCGCTTCCATATCCGTCGCGACCGCGGTGATATCGGCCCTGGAAGAGGTGCCGGTGGACCAGACGGTAGCGATGACTGGAAGCCTCAGTGTCCGGGGGCAGGTGCTCCCAGTCGGTGGCGTGACCGCCAAGATCGAAGCGGCCGCCGAGTCGGGGATCAAGAGGGTGCTAATCCCGCGCGCCAACATGAACGACATCGTACTCGAGGAGCGCTACGTAGGGAAGATCGAGATCATCCCGGTGTCGAACATGGGAGAGGTGCTCAAGTATGCGCTGGTCGGCGGCATCAAGAAGGAAAGCCTGCTCAAGAAGCTGGCAGAACTTCTGGAGCACAGCGCTCCGGTCATCAGCGTGAAGCCCCAACTGCTCTAAACGCTAAAAACCCATTTCTTTTCCATTTTTATTTTCCAGATTTTCATATATGTTCTTTTGAAGGCTAATACTGATCCCTTCCTGTGACAGTTGTAAGGACAATGGAAGCCTCGCTGGAGCCTTTCAAACAGGTCGATTAGGAAATGGATAGCAACAATGAGCTCATTCGTTCCCCAGGGGGTCTGAATAATGACCAATCCTCAGTGACATCAACCCGGGGTCAGCTGCAAGGTCTGCGAATGATCGCGTATATCATGTGGATTCAGCGCATATGAATTTGATCAATTGCCACTTGATCAGAAATATTAGAAAAATCGAATGGCCCCCAGGGGGGGTTCATTCTAGACGAAAGCACCGGTCCAGCGATCACATCAGGACCGCGAACTCATTGCCCAGGCTTTCCGGTACTGTGAACCTCATCGTTAATATCTGACCCATTTCCGGGACCAACTTGACGATGACATCATCCCCTGCGGGTATGTTCAGGTCCGGTATCGACAGCATCAGCAACTCCCCCCGGTGGACGTAGCTAGAATTGGTGCCAGCGAAGATCTCGGTGGAGAAGATGTGGGTGCTGTTCTCGAACAGGTAGGGAGTCTCGCCTCTCTCCGTCGTCACGAAGACGACAACCTTGGTGAGATCGATCGGATTGCTGCCTGGTGACAGTTTCATCATAAATTGAAGTTCCGTGAGATCATTGATCGCATAGTGACCCGTGGCGTCCACGACAATGAGGCCGTCGCAGAGGTTCCGGATGGTGTCATCAACCACAGCGGTCGCCTGGTCACCGGATGTCTGTACCGAGCCTAGGATAGCCGTGCCAGCGGCCCCGGATGTTAAGATCGAGGCTATGATGATGATCATAGACCCGGTCGCCATTTCTCCCCTCTTGTTATAAAACGCCTTCGTCATGATTATCAAATCCGGATTTATGAGATATAAACCATCCTGACAAATTAAAGTACTATTATCATTATTGATAATCATTGTGGATTAATTGAGTTATCAAATAATCAACTAATCAGAAACGGGCATTGGCTGCGTCCCGAAGGCTCAGGATTCTTATAGCCATTTAGCCATTAAAGAAGTTGGTCATGAAAATGGACGTACAGGAGCATTTCTCGAATTGCCTGCTGATTGGGCGCTTCCAGCCTTTCCATAAGGGACATCTGGAGGTGGTGCGATCAATAGCTAAGAAATGCGACTCGCTGATAATCGGCATCGGCAGCGCTCAGTATTCCCATACCTACGAGAACCCTTTCACCGCCGGGGAGAGGCATCTGATGATCTCCCGCGCTCTCAAGGACGAGGGGCTTAAAGAGTATTTCCTGGTGCCGATCGTGGACATCAACCGCTATGCTGTTTGGGTCTCTCATGTGGTCTCCCTCGTGCCGCCCTTCGAGGTTGTCTTCACCAACAACAATCTGACCCGGAGGCTATTCTCCGAATCGGGATACGAGATCCATGATTCTCCCATGTTCAACCGGGAAATATACTCTGGAACGGCGATCAGGCGCAGGATGTCTATGGGTGAGGAATGGAGGGACCTGGTCCCGCCGGCGGTGGCCAAGGTGATCGACGATATCGACGGAGTAAACCGAATCCGGGACCTGACCCCGAATCTAAGGAGGAAGGTGGAAGATGACTCTGGAAGCGGAATTGGGGAAGATAGCTAGGTCCAAGGGTGTGACGGTATCATTGGCTGAGTCATGCACCGGCGGGCTGGCGAGCGATCTGATCACCAATGAACCAGGTTCGTCCGCATATTTTCTAGGCGCTGTCGTATGTTATAGTGACCGTTCGAAGGTCGAGATGCTAGGCGTAAAGGAAGGGACCATCACATATCAGGGCGCGGTGAGCGAGCAGTGCGCACTGGAGATGGCCTCTGGAGTCAGGAACCGGTTCCATTCGAGCATAGGAGTCTCGGTCACCGGCATTGCCGGTCCGAGCGGCGAAAGGCCGGGCAAGCCGGTAGGCCTGGTGTATTTTGCCATCGATGATGGTGACAACATATGGGCGGAAAGGATGATGTTCGAGGGAGACAGGCCGACCGTGAAGCGATTGGCGGCAGACTACCTCATCGGGCTAATGATCAGAGCGCTAAACTGATCCGCTAGTATCTCAAATCTGGCGCCTGATACAATCCTTTTAATCAAAGTAACAATATAATGGAATAGGATGGAAGGGCAATGGATGCACCAGTGAAACGGATTCCTACGGGAGTGGCTGATTTTGACAGTATAATCAGGGGAGGCATGCCCGTTGGCTCGGTGGTCCTCCTCCTGGGTGATCTGGGGGCAGGCCAGCAGGAATATGCGCTGACCTCGGCAGCAAAGATATCGCTGATCAAAGAGAATCCCGATTCCGCCGAGTTCTTCCTTGGCCATAGCGTCAAGGGGCGGGTGATGCCGGAATCGATACATTACATCACATTCTCAAGGTCCAAGGAGGACATACTCCAGGAGATCGAGATGTCCTTCAATCTTGATTTCTATGAATCGTTCGAAAAGAACGTGATCTTCAAAGATTTCTCCTCAAAATACTTCAGGCAGACCCTGGTCCCAAAGAGCTGGTCCGGTGATACGTCGTCCGCCCTGTTCTCCAATGTGAGCGACGAAGAAGGCGTGCTTGAAGGGTTGGTCAACTATCTCGATCAGAACGCCCCCAAAAGCATGGTGATCATCGACTCCCTGACCGACCTGGTTCTGAACCAGAAGATCGACCCAAGGGACCTGGTGGCGGTGCTTCGAGGCATGCAGAGGGTGAGCAAGAAATGGGGCGGAGTGGTTTACCTACTACTGACCAAGGATATCATCGACGAGCGGCTCCAGCGCATGATCATGGATTCGGTGGACGGAGCGTTGGTTTTCGAATGGAGCCGTTTCGTCTCATCTTCGAAGAGGCAGCGCTATCTATACGTGGAGAAGTTCATGAGCATCCTGCCGCACTTGGACAGGGAGCGCATTGCCAGGTTCGCGACCATGGTCACCGCCCAGAGCGGTCTAGTGGTCATCGATACAGAAAGGATTGGGTGAGCAAATGGACCGAGTAAAGACCGGAATAGATGGACTGGACGAGCTCCTTGAGGGCGGCGTCCCGAAGTCGCACACGTTCGTGGTCATGGGATCGTTCGGTACGGGGAAGACGACGTTCGGGCTGCAGTTCCTCAATCAAGGATTGGCGAATGGGGAGAAAGTGATCTACATCTCTCTGGAAGAGGACCAGAACTCGATCATCGAGGATGCCAAGTCGCATGGCTGGGACCTCAAACCGATGATCGACGCACAGAAGATGGTGATCGTGAAGCTGGAGCCGAGCGACGCCAAGACCACGATATCCAGGATCAAGAGCGAACTGCCCGATTTCATATCGAAGTTCGGGGCGACCCGCATCGTGTTCGATTCGGTCTCGCTGCTGAACATGCTGTTCGTGGATGAGCATGAGCGGAGGATCAACCTGTTCAACCTCTCGCAGATGATTAAAAGGACGAACGCCACCTGCCTGATGACAGCGGAGACCAGGGACGACAACCCGCTGGCATCCAGGGACGGGCTGGTAGAATATGTGGCCGACGGTGTGATATCGCTTCGGTACGTGGACCGTGTCGAAAGGAGTGAGATGCAGCTGTCGTTGCGAATAATCAAGATGAGGCGGACGACCCACTCCAGGAAGATCACCCCTTATGAGATCACCAACAAAGGGATCGTCGTCCACGCCGGATCGGAGATGATCTGAGCTAGCATTTTGGCATTCAAATCATTCTGCAAGCTTTATTGGTTCGCCGGCGAATTACTCCACCTTGGGGAGGCATGGATAGTGGTACTTTCGAGGAAATGGATGATGATATCGGTCATTTCCGTTGCCATGGCATTGATGATTGCATCGATCCTTTTGGTCACGATCAAACCACCGAGGGACAATAGCAGCATCAACCTTGACCGGAGCGGTGTGCACGAGGGGGATGAATTCGTCTATACTCTGACAGGAACATACAACGGCTCACAAGTGACTGGCACCTTCTTGATCAATGCCATTTCGGATTCTAGCTACAGAAGTCAAACTAACCTTACAGACCCAGAATTGAATTCGACAATAGGCAATTACCCGCTATTTGGGAGCGGGCCACAGGTGGGAGTTGGGAAATATCTGACGCCATTAGGGGTCAAGGACGTTGTATGGGTGTTCGGCGTTTACGCAGGCTGGGCGTCGATATACTATGTGGGTGCAAATCCGGGAATTTCATATGGCTTAACGGTCAGTGGTCCGAACATACATTTGAACATGGTTCTTGATCAAACCACTAACCAGTGGGCTAAGGCCAACAACACCCATTCGTTTTTGTTATCGCCAAAGGAAATACCGAATGAAGCGAACGAAGGAGGGATGGGTGGGATCGACTCGGCCGGCTCGATGTCTGGAGAGGTATTCTATACAGAGAACGGGGGCCTCTTGAACTACAGCCTTAACGCCACCGACGTCGATGTTATCGGATTCAGCGAAGGCAATGTCCGTTCGATGGCCGAGGGGGGTCCCTTCGCATATGACATGGACCTGTACATGTTGCACGGGAGTAGGACGACCGGCGTCTTGGAAATGCCAGCTGGATACTATTTCATATATTTCACAGGCCATAATAACACCGCCGGACCATCGGGGTTCTTTCACTGGAACTTGACGAGATATTGACACGGGATAGACGATCTGAACTGGTGACAACGACCCCAGAAAAGAATATTAGTCACGTGCCGATTCAAGTCCTGATGTCAGACAAGAAGCTCTTCCGGGTGGGTAAGGTCAAGAAGGTCTACGAGGTCGATTCCAATACGTTGGAGTTCGAGTTCACCAACAATATCTCTGTCTTCGACAAGATCATACCTTCGGACATCCCGTTCAAAGGCGAGACGCTCTGCCGGACATCAGCTCACTGGTTCAATCTCTTGAAAGAGAATGGGATTCGCTCCGATTTCAAGGAGATGAACGGACCGAACCGTATGCTGGTGAAGCGGGTCGACGTCATTCCGGACTACAGCAAGCTGAATCACAACACCACCAACTACCTCATTCCGCTGGAGTTCATCTGTCGCCATTACAATGCTGGGTCGCTCAACGATCGGGTCAAGGAAGGGCGCGTGACCCCCGAGATGATGGGGTTCCCCGAGGGGCATGAGCCCGCTTACGGGGAGCGGCTCCCGAAAGACTTCATCGAGGCGACCACCAAGCTTGAGGAGATCGACCGGGAGCTGACACATGACGAAGCTATCCGAATATCCGGCCTGACCAACGAGGAATATGAACACGTCTTCGAGGTCATAGGCAAGATCGATGCCATCATCGCCACCGAGGTGGGAAAGCGCGGTCTTATCCACGTCGACGGCAAGAAGGAGTTCGCCTATGACGAGAAGCGCCAGCTCATGATCGTTGACACGTTCGGTACTGCTGATGAGGACCGCTGGTGGGATGTGGCGCAGTATGCCCAGGGCAAGTGCGTCGAGCTTTCCAAGGAGATGGTCCGCCAATACTACCGAGACATTGGGTACCATGAGAAGCTATACACAGCCCGCAAGAACCATATGCCAGAGCCGGACATTCCCGCCTTACCGCTGGAAATTGTGGAGAAGGTATCGAGGCTCTACATCGACCTCTACGAACGCCTTACCGGTGAAAAGTTCCGGTAAGCCCAAATCCATTCCCTAGGTGTATCCAGGTAGCGTCCCGATAATCCCCGGTCTGGTCCCGTCATCGTGAGGCCTGCCGATCTTTCTCAGATTGCCCTCAGTATCGTAAGAATAGACCTGGTAATAGAATAGCCAACGCTGGTTAAACTCAAGCATCCTCAACCTGGCGCTCATCGCATGCTCTTTCGGCACGATCACACCGACCCGGCATTTGTTGACCAGGGCAATGTAATAGTCGCGCGCCCGTTTTGGGTCGTTCCAAGAGCTTTTAGTCTCCACGAACTCCATTCCGATGACGGACCCTTCCTCGATCATCCTGATGACCGCCCGGCCGTCCACTGCGGTGACGACCTCGATATGCGCGTTTGGGAAGATTCCAGATAGTTCATTCTTGATCATCCTGACACGGGCCTCAACCACCTTTTCGACGAGCGGAGCGGTCATTTCGATGAGCCCCTATGTTTGGCAGATCACTCGAAGGTGACCTCTACCAGCTTGTTCCCTTCCGCGCACACCAGGTCCCCCCGGATCTTGGAGATGCGCATCTTGGCATGCTTCTCCAGCCCTATGGGGTGGCACAGTCGATAATGGGTGCATCCAAGGGTACGGCACTTGATGTCCTCAAAGGAGATGGTCGAACCTTCCAACGCCGCTTTCTTGCTGACAGAACCTTGTATCTTGACCTTTTCTACCTCGGCCACTCTGACCCCATCCTCGTGCATCTTGCATTCATGATGAACATCCCGGACAGATTTTATCCGGTAACGTCCACCCGCATCAAGATTGAAGCAGACCGTCTTCAGCTTGCACTCCTTGCATTCCGTTAGCGGTCCCCGGTAGACGAATTCGACGCCTTCCTTCGCCTGTCTCTCTCCGATCAACGTGACTATGACCATCAAATCTCACTGTCCTATCAGATAACTTTCGTTATCGTGGCGATCCTCTCTGCAGCCTCGTAGGTCAGCCCCATGCCCAGGATGGTGAACCTATCCTTCCTGATCTTGTGGGCCGTTACCAAGGCTTGGATCACCTGCTCTTTGGAGATACCCAGCTCCTTGGCGGAGGTGGGCGCCCCGATCTTCATCAATGCTGTCCTGATGCGGACCCAATCTCCGCCGTGCAGGTACATCATCATGATGCAACCTACTCCGCACTGCTCCCCATGTAATGCCTTCCCCGGTGCAATAATATCCAAGGCGTGGAAGAACATGTGCTCCGAGCCGCTTGTCGGCCTGGAGCTTCCTGCCACGCTCATTGAGATCCCAGAAATTATGATCGGCCTGATGGCGATCCAGACGGATTCTTCCAGATTCGGCTTTATCAGGTCCGCGTTGTCAATTATGGTCTGTGCGGTGTAGTTCGACAGTGCATAGGCCGATCTGCTGAAGCTCTCGTACCGTAGCCTCCTGGCGAATTCCCAATCCATCAAGGCCGTAGAGTTTGAGATGACGTCGGCGCATCCCGAGGCTAGCAACCGGTAAGGTGATTTCGCGATGATGTTCGTATCTGCGATCACCCCGAGCGGGACCTTCGCGTCCAATGACATGGGCCCCTTGTCATTGCGGATCGATGCTCGCCCAGATGCGATGCCATCGTGAGAAGCTGAAGTTGGTACGGAAAGAAACTCGGTGCCAGTGTTCATCGCCGCCATCTTGGCCAGATCGATCTTGCTTCCACCCCCGACCCCCAATAGAAATCTCGCCTTGGCCTCTCTTGCGGCCTGTTCCACTTTCTTCAGATTGTCCTCAGTGGCTTCTCCGACCATGATGGACTGGACTCCATAGCCGTTCTTGAGCAATCCTTCGGATACAATATCTCCTGCGACCTTCATGGTCTTGTCACCGGCGACGATCAATGCTGTTCCAGTCAGACCGAAATCCTTGCACATTTGGGGAATTGCCTCGATAGCACCATGCCCCGCAAGAACCTGTCTTGGAAAAAGCATCGAACGAGCCTTGGTGAAGTCACCCTCATCCATCCAAGCACCCTGAACGGAGGTTTATGCAGATGCACTCTATTCAAGTTATCGGTACATGCACCCGCCCAATTTGAAATCAGCCGATGGCTGGCTCGGGAATAGTGGTCAAATGTCTGAAACGATATTCTAGAAAAGAGGGCCGGGAAGGCTCTGCAAGGTGGAATAACTTTACTATTCTTAGGAGGAGAATAGGAAATGAGCCTTCCCCGGATGCCTCTTATACATCTTCGAATATAATTTTATTATATAAACATGCTGAATCGTATTGTAATCATATGATTATCTAAGGTACTCAGATTTTTTCTAAATTAATATTGAACTGGCCATTGGAAATGACCATGGAAACAATCTGAGATTATGGATGACTATCTATTATAATAATACATACTAGATTGAATCTGTCCGATACAGCGAATGGATATTGTAGAGTCTCGTCATTTTATTCCATCGATAGGAGGTGAAAACCAATCGGTCGGGCGAAACCTAATTGTGATGTCTTTAAAGAATCATGAATCGGATTCCGATATCGTTCCATTAACCACGTAACCGCACCAATACTGAGCAATAATCGCAAAGGACAAGATTTTGAATCGATGCCTTCATCTTCCAGAAAGTGATTTGGTAGTTCGATCTTCTTGATGGAACAGGACGAGTCAAAGAATAATTCTCAACCCAAGGGTTTGCCGATTCCATCGATTCCCAGCTCACAAAGTGGTGATTCCACTTCGGTTCTGATGTGCTCGCTTGACCGCGAAGGTCATTTAAAGTACTACAACAAGGGGTTCGAAATGGCCCTGGGCTGCTCGGACCACTCCATGCTGGGCAATGATCTGTCTGACCTTGCGTGTGGATCCGATGCCGAGCTGCTTACCGGAATAATCCAAAAGTGCTCAATGGACGTGGGTGGGGCCAGGAGTGTAACGGTGAAACTCCGCGCGGTCAGCGGGGCAGAAGCGGTTTTCCAGCTGAACATCAGCCCGGTCGTGGAAAGGGACGCTGTGACTGGGGTAAGCGTCTTCGGCCGCAAGATGCAGGTGGAGAACGCCATAATGGGCTCCATGCAGATGTCCTCCCAGTTCCTGGGCGAGATGATGACGTTCGTTCACCTGATGGTCATCGCCTTTGACCATACCGGCAAGGTCATCGTTTACAACAAGACCGTGGAAGAAGTTGTTGCCCGCCCCAGCTCGGAGGTGCTTGGCTCTCAGAATCTTCGACCTGATGGACCCGAAGGAGATCCAGGAAAGGGAGCTATCGCAGGCAGTCCAAGAGGTCCTGTTGGGAAGAACCACCATGCTGGAGATGCCTCTGCTCTCTACACACGGAACCTTATTCATGAACTGGCGGCTTACTCCGCTAAAGGACGACGTTGGAAATATCACAGGCGTACTGGCCCTGACCAACGATCCGACTCCAGCAGTAAGGATGGAGAGGGAGATCGAACAACTTGGCCGGCACATGGAGATCCTGGCGGAGACCACTCGGGACATCAGCGATAACCTCGACCCCTCCGAGTCGATCGACCAGGAGCTTATCCGCATGGCCGAGGCATTGGATTTTGATTTCGCGGTCTTCCGGCTCATAGATGATTGGAACGTTCCGCAGATGTTCTGTTCCGGCATCGATTTCCGGAATGGCCGCGAATTGCTGGAATCTCCCTTGGAGGACGGAACACCACTTTTCCAAAGTGTCGAGAATGGCGGTATCTTCACATCCGAGGATCTGCAGAAAGACCGTAGGATATCAGTCCAGTTCTCAAAGCCTCGGGCGATCATTTGCCTTCCCGTCCACTTCCGGCGCGAGTCCTACGGATGCGCCATATTCGGCAGTTTTCAAACCATGACCGACATCATGAGCAAGGAGACCGTTCTCCAGGTGTTCTGCAATCAAGTGGCGATATCCCATCGCAATGGCAAGCTTCACCGTCGGCTGGTTCGCAGCAATAACGAGTTCCAGATACTATACGATGCTTCGAAGGTCCTGTCAAGCACGCTGGATCACAACGAAGTGCTCATCGCCATCATGCATAAGGTAAGGCAGCTGGTCAGTGCCGAGAACTGCATACTGTTCGAGATGGATCACAAGATCGGCAAACTGCGCTGCACCCATAACGTATGCCAGACTCCAATGGACGTGGTCGGAATGGAGATCGAACTGGGGTCCGGCATCACCGGGCTGGTGGGCAAGACTGGCCAGGGCATGCTCCTAGAAAGGGCGGACCTGGACGAACGGTCAAAGCTGATCGACGGCACCCAGGATGAGCCTAGTTCATTGATCAGCGTCCCGATGAAGTTCGGGGAGGAATTGCTCGGAGTAATCACGCTGGAGAAACGACCGGGGCTGCCGTTCACCATGCGTGAGTACAAGCTCATCGAGATGTTTTCCGTCCTGGCCGCCACCGCCATCAAGAACGCCAGCACTTTCACCCGGGTCAAGGAGAAGGCATCGCGCCAGCAGGTCTACAACATCCTGCTGACCCATGACGTGGCAAATTACAACGTCCCTATCCATGGGTTCCTGGAGATATTGCTTACCGATCCCAAGCTGGATGAGAGGCAGCGGCGCTACGTCAAAAGCGCCTTGGCACAGTCCGAGAACATATCCTCCTTGATATCCGATGTGCGTAAACTGTGGAAGCTCAAGGCCATAGAGCAGAGCCCGCTGTTGGAGGTCGATCTATCACCTATCCTCGCACAGGCTATCCAAGATATTCAGATGAACGCCCTCTACGGCGATATCAAGATCTCCTATCAGACCCCGCCCGGTCAAATGATGGTGAACGCCGACAGCTTCCTAAAGGACGTGTTCTACAATCTCCTCAGCAATGCCTGCAAATATGGAGATCAGAAGCCCATAGAGGTGACCGTTACCGAACACCGAGAGAATGGGGGAGAGTTCTTTCAGATCACTGTGGCCGATTACGGACATGGCATCCCCGAGGAGAGAAAGAACTTCCTCTTCCGACGATTCGACCAGTTGGATTCCGAGTCAGCGGCGGAGGGACATGGTCTGGGCTTGTCTGTGGTCAACGCTTTGGCCGAACGTTATGGTGGAAAGGTCTGGGTGGACAACCGGGAGAAGGGTGATTTTTCCAAAGGCTCGATATTCACATTGATTATTCCAAGGGTAAGGTGAAATATGTTGAATGGGTTATACTTTTATAATCATGCCGAAGGGGTCATTTTTAGGAGGCGAACCTTTGATCAAAGTTCTCATGGTCGATGATAACGTGGAACATATCCAGCTGTGTTCGGAATTCTTACCTAAAGATGAGTTTGAGCTCGATGCCGCGTACACTGGCGGTCAGGCCATTGAAAAACTGAAGACCAGGAAGTACGATATCGTGATCCTGGACTACAAGCTGCCCGATATCAATGGTATAGACCTGTTGAAGAAGGTAAGGCCGCTAGGACTGAAAGTCCCGGTCCTTTTCGTGTCCGCCATGGACGATGCTGATCTGAGCTTCGAGGCAATGAAGGAAGGGGCATGTGATTATATCATCAAGACCTTCCAGTACTACAGCAAATTGCGGGATCGTATAATAGAGAACCTGGACGCCTGCAAATCGGGGTGATCCCCCGTCGCAATCAGCGCCGATAACCGGGGGAATTGAATGGTCGTTGTCCTAGGAATTCTTGGGAGCCCTCATCCACAGGGAAACACCGCGATCTTGCTCGGAGCTTTCCTGAAGGGTGCCAAGGATGCAGGGGCAGAGACGATATTACTGGATGCTACTCGGATGGACATATCCGGATGCAATGCCTGCAACGACTGTCGGGACACCGGGGTATGTGTCATCGATGATGAGATGAAAACGGTCTTTGATGTGATTGGACGGGCCGACGTAGTTGTACTTGCTTCGCCAGTGTATTTTTCTGGGATGAGCAGTCAATTAAAAGCGGTCATCGATCGGTGCCAATGCCTCTGGCACAGGGCCATGGCGGGGAATGGTCTCCAGGCCAAGCGAGGATATTTGATGGCCGTCGGTGCAATGGAGAGCGCGAACTTCAGGAACATATTGTCCGAAGTCCGATCGTTCTGCATAGCCGTCGGCATCGTGTACCGGGGAGAGGTCACCGTCCCGGGCGTGGAATCGGAGGGAGATATCCGTACCCATCAAGTCGACCTTGACATGGCTTACGAAATGGGCCGGGGAGCTGCCACCCATCCTATCTGAGACAGCCATTGACGCGGTCCAAGCGCTTGATGCTTGCGCGGATCCAGGAGAACACTATCCAAGCCAGCAGGAAGCTCAATATGAGCCCGATCAACGAGATGAAGCCCACGTCCGGCGCGAAGTTGCCCATGATCGCAAACAGATTAAAGGAACCGTGCAACACCACCGCCCCCATCAAATACAAGGCCCATGATTGAGGATGGCCAGCCATTTTGTGAAATTTGGAAAGACCTATTCCATATCCCGTTATTGCAGTTGCCGATGCGTGCAACAAGGTAGATGTCAAAGCCCGGCTGATGGCCACGACCAGGAACACTTCGGTTCCCTGGATCAACGCCGCCCCGTTGTACAAGATGTTCTCGACCGCAGCAAAACCCAACCCCGCCGCCGCCCCATAGACCAGTCCGTCCTCTATCTCATTGAGCTTCGGTCTCATATATAGGACCGCCCAGGATTTGGTGAATTCTTCTACGACTGGAGCGATGAAAACCGCCAGAATCACCAATTGTAGATTCTGGTCATTGGGTGGCAACCCCCAGATCCCTTGACTTAGCACGCTGCCAGGTGTATAAAGGGCATTGATCAGCAATGATTCGATAACGAATGCTGCACCCAGTGAGACGACCGCAGCAAAAGTGAAAGCCATCAGAACGGAGCTCATCGACTCCGGCTGGCACACCTCTGCGTTCCTGACCCAAATCAGATAGACGATTGGCGGGACAATGGAGATAAGGACGATCAGCACAAGGCCTAGGAAGTCTACCATTTTAATTCGAAGGGAATGATTCGAGCTATTATGTTATTAAAGTTCTCTATCTGCCTGACAAGAGATGGTCCGGATTATTATGTCCGGTCAGTGTCTGTATTTGGCATTTTCTTGCAGAACATCAACAGACTGGCGACACCGATCACCGTCAGGAACGTAAATACCAATGCCCACATCCCGCCTGAAAGAGAGTTATCCAGGTTCGTGACGATGGAAAGCTGCACATGAATGTTGCCATAGAAAACCATGAACCACCAAGCTGCCACCACAGAGAGCACCAAGCTGGCCTGCAGAAGTCTTAAAGAAGCCTTTTCATGAATTACCAGCCCCCATGAGCCAGCCAGAACAGCCCATATGAAAAGACCGAAACCGGCATCGGCCGGGAATCCCCAATATACCGCGAAGGGTATCATGATCATCTGGGCTATCGAAGAGGCGATCGCCCCGTTCCCTATCGGCCTCCAGTCCCATCCCTTCAATGCCACAACCGCCGTGCCGACGAACAGCAGGCCGTTCAATACCCCAGACAATGCCATGACCAAGAACTGGTTCGATCCCGGATTGAAGATCAGCCAAATAGTGAACAGGAAAAGGCTTATGCCGGTGGCAAGAGAGCCCATGGCCCCAATCGGTTGTTCCGGTACCATGTCCTCTGGGCGGGACTTCTTCCTCCACCATGCAGGTCCCTCTTTGGTACCACTGCAGAAGAAAATCCAGTGGCATAGCCCATAAACCAGTCCAATCATTGCGAAGGCTATGCCGTTCAGTCCCATTCGTTGATCTCCCTGACGCATTCTGGGTGGGTGAATCCCAGCACTCAACCTGATTTTGCATACATAATCCTAACGCCCCGAACCTAGGTAATAAACGACCAATTGTCGGCTCAGTTGGTTTTTATAGATTCGTCGTGGTCAACTAGGAAGCATGGTCCGCACGATGTTGCATTAGCTCGCACCGTTGGGCATAGTGACGAGTTCGCGGTCCTCTTTTTAGATTTATTAAGGATCTTGATGGAAACCTTCAGATCGAATTGCTCGAGGTCGTGCCCGAGATTGCTTCGTACCGCGAGGATGTCGCGGTGACCGTCGCCGCGGCGGAACCCTCAGGGGATTCGATGATGTCGGAGATCACGGGGGTGAACGGGTCAACCAATGCCCCGGCAGCTCCCATCTGTTCGAGCGTTTCGAAGTCTTTCTCAGTGATTCCGCCACCGACATTGAGTGGAATTCCATATCCCAGCGCTTTTTCAACCAGCTCCTTTGAGTATCCGGACCGGGTGCCTAGGCGGGGGAGGTCGATGATAGCGATCTCCTCGAACCCAATTTCTTTGAGGACCTCGATCGCCTCTCCCATGTCCCTTGGTCCTGCTCCAGGTCTCTCCCACACCACTCCATTGTCTAGATAGAGGCATGGTATACATTTATCGGATAGCTCGAATAATTCGGTGAACATTTCGATTCGCCTGCAGCACAGGCTCCCTGCGACGGCGTATGACACTCCCATCGCGAATGCGTCGAAAAGGTCGTCCTCATCCCTCATGCCTATCTCGAGCCAGACATTATATTTCCTCTTAAGGAGCTGCCTCAGCACATCGAAGTTCGGACGGGCTTCAACGATTCCGGCCAGATCTATCATCATGATCTCCGGAGCATTATATCGTTGGCCCGAGACAGCCTTCCAGTACTTGCTGAACTTAGCGGAATACTCGGTCCTGGCGAGGCGCTTCCCGTCCCACCCCACGCTGACGACCTCGGCGACGCTGCCCAAAGGTAGGTCGATGCTTCCGATCGAGAGCAATGATCTCGTATCCACCGGAACGATCGGTATGTGCTTGAAAGTGGCTGCCTGGTCATTTTGATCCATCTTGGTACCTCGGAATGAATTTCTCTCTTCATCACTTATGAATTCGAGTGGAACGGCCAGATTGCCGCAGGAACGGCAGCGATAACTTCCGTCCTTGTTGTCCACTCCTGCGAGCGGGCCTCCAAATATTACTTTGGGGAATATATCTTCGCTGCCGCAGTAAGGACACGCCCGTATGCGGTTCATGTAAGTCTAGTTGCAACTAGCATGCATGATAACTAGTTTATCCTTTGCCTGGAAAATGATAGTATTCCTCTTCTTTTCGAAAGGACGACATTGCTGTCCGTCGCGCTGTCATCGTGTGGTCTATTCCGCATTGGGCTGGTTCTCGAAATCCATTCCCTAACTTGGTCGGAGCACTATTGAGATGACCAATGCGGCGCTCGAGACAGCGAGTCCATCCACCCATGCCCAGATATGTCTGGTCTTGGTCTTCATGTTGATCGAACCGGCAAATGGAGATGGCATTAAGGCGACAACGAAGCCCATCATGATCGCTGTTCCAATAGCCGGCCTTATGGGCCCGTCGACCATGCGGAACAGTGTGTTCATTCCGGAGGCGATGCCGAGTTAGTTCTTCGCGCTGTCATTGTGCTGTCATTGATGAAGGAGACCATGCAAAGGCCAAGTCCAGCACCCGAACGAACTCGTTAGGTGCGAGGTCCAGTGCGGAGCTGCATAAGGATGAGTAAGTCATATCCGGCAGATGGGGACGATCCCGGGGATAAGAACATTGTCCGCCCCGATCCTCTTGGACCATTTTTCTGCCTACGGTGCGAAGATCAGCTGACCGGTTACAGTAGGGAACGTTTGCAGCCCGACCATGAACGCATCGGTCAGGCGAATCCTCCGGACGATTTTGGAGTCGTTAGGAAGAAGGGCAGCGTCTGGAACATAAGAACATGGCGACGCACACGAAAAGGACGGTCCGATTGACCTCCAGCACCCCTCCGTTCGCCATGTGCTTACCGGCAGAGGGGTTACGATGTAGAATCACTCTCTCCAGGAGACAATCGCCATTATGTACCTCGGCCAGAAGGCCGATCAATACGCTGATGGGGAACATGGCATTGATTATGCCCATGGCCCTCGGCACCAGCCTGCGTAGGATGTTTACCTGATGATGCCGAAGGCCAACGGGAACATGCCATGCCGATGCCCTGTACCTTATGGAACCCAATGATCGGTGGGACCGACAAAGTGATGGAAATCCCACCTGCCCTGTCACATATAGGATGAGTACGATCAGCATCACCTGTTTCATCCCGTAGATGTCTCCCTTTAGGCCCAGGGGCGGGGTGGTTATCGCATGAACAGCATGGGCGGCCAGGACCTAGGTGTGACCCATCCGCGTCCAGTGGGAATCCTTGAGCGATCTTTGAAAGGGCTGGAACCAATAAGATATCAAAGAACATGGTCATCATGGAGATGAAGGCAAACTCGAGGAGAATGATGCCGTTGCCTTTGAGGGACATTCTCTCGCCCGGGCCAGCGCCGCCACCCTTTTTGTTGATCATTTCATCCATATATATCGAAGTTCGATGGATAGAATCTATGCAATTTATAAGAAACAGTCCGCCTTCCTCGACGTGATGATGTTCGCCGGTTGTGTAGCGTAAGATGCGCAAGGTGCAGGAGTAAATCTCACTATGTCGCCTTCTAGTCGATCGTTGGCATACGCTACCAAGATAGTGGCTCACAACCGATATGTATCCGGTCATCCTTCTTTCATTCGTGAGCAAGATCGCGATAATCGGGGGTTCTGGGCTGCTCGGTCAGTATCTTGTCATGGATGCTTCTGTCCGCGGGCATGAGGTAGTCTCCACTCATCATGGCGGCAAAGCATGCCCAGGTGCAAGGGCGGTATCACTGGACATGACTGACCTAAAGGCCGTGGAGGCCTTCTTCTCAAAGGAAGCACCCGATCGGGTGCTCCTTCCGGCAGCGATGACCGATGTAGAAGAGTGCGAAAGGAAGCCACTGTTGGCCTTTTCCATAAATGTCGAAGGGACGATGAACGTTACGGAATCTTGCAGGCAAAGCGGGGTGCCTTTGCTTTTTGTCTCAACCGATTATGTGTTCAACGGGTTCAAGCGTTCGAAATACTACGAGTTTGAGACCCCCGATCCGCTCAGCATCTATTCGAAGACCAAACTGGAGGGAGAACGGCTGGTAACTGATTCATCCAAGCGAAACGCTGTCTGTCGTGTCGCGGTATTGTATGGTTGGAACAGGCTGTCCGGCAAGGACAATTTCGCAAGCTGGGTGATCCGTACTGTAAGGGCCGGGGAGGCGATCAATCTGTTCGAGGACCAATTTGTCACCGCCACCTACGCGCCGCACAGCGCCAAGGTATTGAATGAGATATCCGAGCGCGGTCTCAAGGGATTGTTCCATACCAGCGGACCGGACTGCCTAAGCCGTTATCAGATGGGTATGATCATCGCGGAGGTATTCGAGTTGGATAAATCCCTCATGAAGCCAACAAGGATGGCGGACGCGAACTTCCTGGCCAAAAGGGCAGAGTACTCCTGTCTAAACGTAGAGAACATCGAAGCGCAGCTGGACATGCCCATGATGTCATTCAGGACAGGGATAGAGGACATGAAGGCCACGGAAACATCTCCTGGATGACGATCATAATTTCACATTATTGATCAAGGTCCCTTCCGTGCTTTTGGCCCGATGCTTCGTGCAAGTCGACCCAATATCTGAGCAAGATTAATATCCGGGCTTCCATCAATACTTGCATCGACTTGCGGAGGAGAATATTTTGGATCAGGCCATTAATCAAAGGATAGGGGTATTCGTTTGCCGTTGCGGCAGAGACATTGACAATAACATAGATACTGACTCGATGGTCAATTCCATCCGATCGGAAGCCGGTGTCGTCCATGCCAGTATCCATGATTTCCTATGTTCCAAGTCATCTCGGGAGGCGATAACCAAGACCATTAAGGACGAAAGGCTCGATCGGGTGGCCGTCTCGGCCTGTTCGCCCCGCCTTTACCTCAGTGAATTCCAACAGGCGTTGGTTGATGGCGGACTTGACCCGTGCATGCTGGAGATGGCCAACATCCGCGAGCAATGCTCCTGGATCCATTGGGACAATAAGGAGCTCCAGACCATAAAGGCGGAGGACATGACCCGCATGGCGGTGGCCAAACTGCGCAATCAGTTCCCGTCCGAGATGGGCAACGTAGCGATAGTGAACAAGGTAAAGTGCACTGGCTGTGGAGTGTGCGAGGCTGTGTGCAATGTCAACGCCATCAAGGTCGCGGAGGACTCCGGGTCAGAAGGCAAGAGGAAGGCGACCGTCAACCCCAAGGCTTGCGAGGGGTGCGGAGCTTGTGTTTCCGCCTGCCCCACCGCAGCCATGGACCAGACATGCTTTTCCAACGCCCAGGTAGTTGCTGAGATAGAAGCCGCCCTCGTCAATTCGTCAGATGAGAGCACCTTTCCGAACTTAATCGTGTTCTCATGCCATCACTGTTCCTATGCCGCCGCCGACATGGCCGGATTGAAGCGCTTGGGGAACGATGTTCATTTCCGAACCATCAGGGTCATGTGCTCGGCCCGTGTCGATCCGGAGTGGGTGCTTAAGGCTTTGTCGATCGGGGCCGACGGAGTCCTGATCTTGGCCGGTTCTCCAGGCAGATGTCATTATGAGGTCGGAAACCTGCGCACTCGCAAGCGGATGACGCTCCTAAAGATCGTGCTTCAGCAGCTGGGTTTCGACGAGGACCGATTCCTCATCGAGTTCGTCGACGAGGAACAGCCAGAGAAATACCGTTCCACTATCGAAGACTATATCCAGAAGATCAAGGAATTGGGTCCAAACCCGATCGTGCCGGCGAAGAGGCCGGAACAGAAGAGATATGAGATACCTGGACTCAAGCTCTGAGCCTTGTACTTGACCGATGCCGATATATCGGCATCTTATAATTTCAATATACTTTTCCAGCAGCTCCATTGTCCCGGTCAGATGAGCGAGCGTTAGTGCATCGACTGGGCGTGTTTCGGTTGGTATAGCAGGTGGCCTGTTCGATCTGACTCCGGTCATGATCATATCGCGAACTTGCTGTACGAAAAGTAGCAAATGGGGTGGCGCATGTCCATAATAAAGGATTATTTCTGAATTTCCCTCCCCCGTCTTCCGGGAAGTGTGCTGCTTTTGGACCCATGAACGATGTTTGTGCATCGGTGGGAAATAATCAGGTCAAAAAAAAAGAAAGAGTTTGAAGCCAGCCTCAGGCTGGCGTTGGTTCTATGTTCTTCTTCTTGTCCATCAGGGACACCCCGATCGTGGTCGCGAACCCAAGCGGTATGCTGACTATCCCGGGGTTGTTTAGCGAGAAGAACGCTCCCGCACCCATTACCGTTGGGCTCGCGGCGATCAGCAGCAGGGACAGTGCCAAACCGACGAATATGCCCATCACTATTCCCTTCTCCGTAGCCCTCTTCCAGTACAGGGTACAGATCAGCGCGGGTATGTTCGCCGATGCCGCGATGGCGAACGCCAGGCCGACTAGGAAGGCCACGTTCTGTCCCTTCATGATGATTCCCAACCCTATGGCCACAAGTCCGACCGCGACCGCGGTGATCTTTGACACCCTGAGCGCCGACTTCTCCGTTGTCTTTTTGCCCATTATCTCGGTGTAGATGTCGTGCGCTATGGCCCCCGCCGCCGCCATTATGAGGCCTGAGACGGTCCCAAGGATAGTGGCGAACGCGATGGACGATATCAATGCGAAGAACGCTTCTCCGCCGACATAGTTGGCCAGCGTGGGCGCCGCTAGGTTCGAGTCAGTGACGAGGAACTCACCCTGTCCGGCGAAGTAGTTCGCCCCCAGACCCAGATACAGGATCAGGATGTAGAACACGCCCATCGCCACTATGGCCACAACCGTCGACTTCCTGGCATCGGCCGGCTTCGGGACGGTGTAGTACCGTATCAGGATGTGCGGCAGTGCTGCCGTTCCTAGTATCAGGGCAAGGGCCAGCGACGCGTAGTCCAGAGGGTTCGTGTACTTCAGACCCGGCGACATGAACGTATCACCGCTGTACGCATTCGGCGCACCGGTGGATGGGTTCGAGGCTCCATTGTTGATGAAGTGCGTTATGAACGTTATCGGGTCCATTCCGGCCGCGAACAGAACACCGATCGTCAGCGCTATTGCCGCGATGAGCAGCAGTATAGCCTTGATGAACTGCACCCATGTGGTGGAGACCATTCCCGCTGTCGCGACTATCAGGATGACGATACCACCGACGATCAGGACACCCCATTCGTAAGAGAACCCGAGCAGTGGCTGCACGATCGTTCCGGCGCCGACCATTTGTGGTATAAGATAGAACACGCTCACTATGAGGGTGCTTATCGCCGCAGCCAGCCGAACGCGCTTGCTCTTGAATTTGAAGACCAGCGCGTCCGCGAAGGTGTACTTTCCCATGACCCGTAGCGGTTCCGCTATCAGGAAAAGGGCGACTATCCATCCGGCCAAGAAACCGATTCCATACATGAAGCCGTCGTATCCGCTGAAAGCTATCAGTCCGGCTATTCCAAGGAATGATGCGGCGCTCAGGTAATCTCCCGCAAACGCGATACCGTTGACGAACCACTTGACGCCTCCTCCGGCGACATAGTAATGGCCTGCAGTACGCACTCGCCTGGAGAAGTAGACCGATATCGCCAGGGTGATTATGATGATCACGACGAACATCGCGAAAGCAAGAGGTTTGAAGCTGGTCGTATCAAGTGCTGATGCCATTTTCTTATCCCTCCGCTTCCTTCATTCCGGCGTACCAGTTGAACACCAAGGCCATGACGATCGCGAGCATGATGATGAAGACCCCGAAGATGATTCCGACGTTCACACCAAGCGCGTGCTCACCCATGATACTCCTACCATACGTCCCCAGCAGCGTGAACACCAGGTATATGACTCCAAATATGATGAAGAGCCACAGGCCGACCTTGAATTGCTTCGTATGGATGATGCTCTCCACCGTTTGGACGGGTGCCTTACCCTTACCGTTTATCCGGTTCACGATCTCCAGGACCGACTTCGCCTCCGCCTCCGTGGGTTTGACGATGACGACCGAGCACTTCGCATGCTTGCTCACCGCTGCAGCCACGTCTCCTAGGTATAACGCACTGAGACCCGAAGGGCTTGACGTTCCCATGACTATTGTCGTAACCTTGTACTCTTCCGCCGCCTTCAATATCTCACCGGTGACCGCACCCTCTCGGGTGGTCACAATGATCGGGACCTTGAACTTCTCTGCCTGATCCTTGGCGAAGGAAACACCGTCGCAGAAAGGGCACCGGCTCAATGCCTTGTCTTCTGCTATGCGCTCAATTTTTATTGTTGGTGTCTGTTCGATGACATTGAGCACCACCAGGGTGGAACCGCTCGCCTTGGCCATCTGAACCGCCTTGATGGTGGCCACGAGTGCTGGCAATGAGCTGTCTGTCGGCAGCAGGATATATTCGGTCATTGTTGCATCCTCCTGCCGTTTGTTCCGTGACCTCTCTGTCCTTCTATCCAAACGACGGTGTCCCTTTGCGCTGAGCATGTTGGCAGCACCGGGATCCGTCTCGCCCTGTCAATCCTTCCGCATGTCGGTGGATGGTTGGCGTCGGCAAGGAATCGCCTTTTTCTTCTTCGATCCGGTCTGGGGAGTGGTTCCCGCATGTTCAGAACAATTTCGAAGTTGGATACTTAAATCTTATTCAGCTACGCTACGATAATTGTCGATTATTTCAATGATGACCACGATATTCGTAGCAATTATTCTTATAAATCTAATTAATGAACAAAAGACTTATCTAAGCATCGTTAAACGTCGACGCCCATTTCTATGGAAAAGATTCGCTTTCATACTATTTAATTATAGACATTTTTTTGCCAGTAATTCCTAGCAATCGGTTTCCAAAAAGGCTTCATGACGACACGTGTCTAAGAACGTATTTCGTCGAATATCCGAGAGTCGCTTGTTCGTGACCCATAGGATAATTGGCCAGTCTCTATCTGAGGAAATGAGGGACTTTCTGAACTTCAATGTGAAAAGATTTCCGGAGGTGCTTTCCGCCAGATAGGTCACTGTTTCAGGGCCTGACAGATCAAGGAGTCTTCGGATGCCTTCTGTTGTAGCGATCGATGGCCTCCCGAACCGTCCCTTCCTCGTCGGCCACAACCTTGATGTTCTTGGAGGAAAGCTTCTTGATCCCATGTGGTCCTATGAAACCCGTGATCACCACATCGGCGCCTAATTTGATGAGATTCTCGGCGGTCTGGATACCGTATCCTATGTCGGTGTCCTGTAGGACGTTGTCATGAACGGTGAACTTCATCGTTTCTGGGTCGACACAGACAAAAAGGGGGGAATGCCCGAACTCTTCCTCCACTTCGGCATTTAGGCTTCCTTCAGAGACTGTAACGCAGATCTTCATGTGTTCACTTCATCCTTTTCTGTTCATTCTCCCTGGCGATCGCCGCAATCTTGTCTGCGATCTCATCGAAGGCCTTCGTTGCGAGCGAGTCCCGATTGGAGATCACGATCGGTTTTCCTGAATCTCCGCTTTCTACCACGCTCGGGTCGATCGGTATCCGGCCCAGGAAAGGCACACCCATCTCGTGAGCGGCATTCTCCCCTCCTCCCAGCTTGAACAGGTCGATCTCCTTGCCACAGTGCGGGCAGATGAGGCCGGCCATGTTCTCGACGATGCCTAAGACTGGCAGTTTGAGGGCCCTCGCAAACGTCACAGATTTCCGCGAGTCGAGAAGTGCCACATCCTGGGGTGTCGTCACGATCACTGCTCCGTCCGCCTCAGGCATCAATTGGGCGACCGTCAATGGTTCATCGCCTGTTCCTGGTGGCAAATCAACGATGAGGAAGTCGAGCTCGCCCCATTTCACATCGGCCACGAATTGTCTGATGGCACCCATCTTCATCGGCCCCCTCCAAACGATGGGTGAGTCCCTATCCTGGAGCAGGAAGGCCATCGACATGACCTTCACATGCGGGGGCACATCGATCGGGTAGAGCCCTTCTTGGTCTCCCTGGATCTGGGCATCTTCGATGTTCAGCATCTTTGGGATATTCGGGCCATGGATATCGGCATCCAGGATACCGACCTCAAATCCGCGCATGGCCAACGCCATGGCCAGGTTCACGGTCACGGTGGACTTGCCCACTCCGCCCTTACCGCTCATGACGATGATCTTGTGCTTTATTTTGGCCAGGCTCTTGAGCAATTTTACGTCCTCTTCCTTGACGGTACGCAGTTCGATATTGTCGTTCTCCATGGTGATCCCTTTAGACATTGAAGGCTTGGTTTGGTACCAATGCATTGGGCATATCGGAATTACTGTGTAATAAGGCATATGCCCTCATGCGGTACTTTTTCGGGCATTTCCGACTGATATTATTGCGTTTCATTTGAACGAATGATTGTTTAATCCGTACTCACCTGATTCGATGTTGCTTATCCAGTCAAGGTTTTTTAGGTACCAGGTCAAGGTTTCCCTAATGCCGCTTTCAAAATTATATAAGGGCTCCCATCCAAGTTCCCTTCTGATCTTTCCCGCATCGACAGAATATCTCAGGTCGTGACCCGGCCGGTCCTTAACGAACTCGATCATTCCCTCATCCTTTCCCATCTCTTTGAGGATTAGGCGGACCACGTCGATATTCTTGCGTTCATCACTGCCTCCAACATTGTATATCTCGCCAGACCTTCCTTTGGAAACGATAAGGTCTATCGCGTTACAATGATCGCTTGCATGCAGCCAATCCCTCACGTTCATACCGTTTCCGAATAGGGGTATGGGTCTATTTCGACTAGCCAGCATGATCGTCTTGGGTATCAGCTTTTCGGGAAATTGGTAAGGTCCATAGTTATTCGAGCAGCGCGAGATCGTGGCCCTCAGTCCATACGTCCGATGGTAGGCCATCACTAACAGGTCAGCCCCTGCCTTGCTCGCAGAATATGGACTGGATGGTTGTAGAGTGGAATCCTCATTAAAGGTCATTTCTGGCCGATCTAGCGGGAGGTCTCCGTAGACTTCATCAGTAGACACCTGGTGAAATCTCTTAACGTCGTTCTTGCGACATGCATCCATCAGTACCTGGGTGCCAATAATATTAGTTATGGTGAATACATCTGGATTCGATATCGAACGATCTACATGGGACTCAGCGGCGAAGTTAACCACTGCATCGAAATTGTTGGATTGAATGATTTGATCCACTACTTTCGAGTCGGTTATGCTTCCTTCCTTGAACTCCAGGTTCCCCTTTTGGAATGCTTCCCGGAGGCTCCTAATGTTTGCCGCATAGGTCAGAGAATCGAGGCAAACGAGTTCGACCCCTGGATGCTTATCTTGCATGTGATAAATAAAGTTGGAACCAATAAAACCGGCCCCACCTGTCACCAGAATCTTCATCGCCATCTTCCCAAATAAATGTATAATGGATTTGCAGCCATGTATCTATTTTATTAATTGAGACCAAATCGAAATTCGCTCAAGATATCCTATCAATGGGATGTGACAACCGGTCTATCAATAAAAAAGTTCGGCTCGTCCCTAAGACGCTGGGGCGTCATGTCCTGCAATATCCAATAACAATTGGGAATGGTTATGATTGGTGGAATTGCATTTCATTCTCTACCATTCTGAGATAAGGTGCCTTCGAGTCCCTTTCCGAGACCACGGAGTCCTTGGTTTTCCAATCTATCGCAATATCTGGGTCATCATACCTGATGGTTCGTTCATGCAGTTTGGAATAGGGGCGATCAACTTTGTACTGCACCTCAGTTTCGTCCTCCAGTGTGACGAATCCATGGGCATATCCATACGGGATAAACAATTGGAGCATATTAGTGGAGGTAAGTTCGATGCTAAACCATTGTGCATACCTGGGCGAATTCTTGCGTACATCGACCGCAAAATCGAGAATTGAACCCCGGCTGCATCTAACCAATTTCGCTTGTTCCATTGGCTTGTCTTGGAAATGCAGTCCCCGGATCACACCTTTTTTAGAGGAGAATGAATGGTTGTCCTGGACGAACACAACATCGATACCGATTTCTTTCATTTTGATCAGAGAATAGCTTTCCATGAACCATCCTCTATTGTCTCTGAACATATCCGGCTCAATGACCACAATGTCGTCAAATCCAGTCGATTTTCTTATCAATGTCATCATCCGTTTTTCTCTTCCTTCGCCTCGAGGACGCTGGAAATATACTTGCCATAATCCGTCTTCGAGTATTTTATAAGGAAATCCCCCAGGTCGTTGCGGTCGATCCATCCGTTGATAATCGCAATCTCTTCTGGATAACCAACCTTAACGTGTTGGTATCTCTCCAATGTTTGGACGTACTTGCCGGCTTCGATCATCGCATCAGGCGTGCCAGCATCCATCCAAGTGAATCCACTATCCAATCTGATCGCCTCCAGGTTTCCCTCCGCCAGGTAAAGGTTGTTGATGTCGGTAATCTCCAGCTCGTTCCTCCAGGATGGTTTTACGCTCTTGGCGAATTTCACGACGTGATTGTCATAAAAGTACAGACCCGCTGCGGCATAGTGAGATTTCGGGTTCTTGGGCTTTTCATCTATCGAGATTACTTTGCCCTTATTGTCGTATTCGATGACTCCGAATCTCTGAGGATCATTGACCTTAAAGCCGAAGATCGTTGCTTTCTTCTGATGAACGTTTTGAATTGCCTGGATCAATTTTTCCTTGATATGAAGCCCGATGAAAATATTGTCTCCAAGTATCATTGCCACATCGTCTGAACCTATGAAATCAGCGCCGATTATGAATGCCTGTGCCAGCCCGTCAGGTGACGGTTGTACCGTATAACTCAGGTGAAGACCAAATCGTCTCCCATCTCCGAGCAGCGTCTTGAAGTTCTCAAGGTCCTCGGGGGTGGAGATGATGAGAATGTCCCTGATATCCGCCAGCATCAGAGTGCAAAGAGGATAGTAGACCATGGGCTTATTATAGACTGGAAGGAGGTGCTTATTAATCGCTGATGTCATCGGATACAACCGGGAACCGCTCCCTCCAGCAAGGATTATTCCTTTCATTTCAAATCCATCTGTAATTTGGGCTAAGGTTTTTAATGACTTCGGTAGATTTTTACAGCGGGAGGCGCGCTGTTCATATTCAATCCAGATGACTAGATTAATTGAATCATTAATAATATAATATTATATATATTATAATCAGATAAATATTGCCCACGGTCGAGTGGATGGGGCGCCCTTTATTGGGATTTAATCCAAGCACGATCAAATTATTTCAATTTGCCAGATCGATGCCTCTGTTCTAGATGGATCCAGCTGAAGGCACATATTCCTATGCTACTGACAAGCAAATCAAATGATATATCCATAGGAGTAGAATTCCAGATGGAGATAAGTGATATCTCCAGTATTGTGAAAACGGCAAGGATTGCGATAAGGGCATTCGAATCGGTCGCAAGGCCGAAGTTCATGAACAAAGTTGCCAATCCAAAGAGGACCATGGCGATTCCCAGAACTGCCAATGAAGGTGCGGCGGCCACATAGCCGGAGCCGTAAAGAAGGTTGACCACGTACTCTGGGATGAACAGATAGACCAGAGCAACTGCGCTGGAGATCGCTAAGGTCCAGATTATTGATTTGCGCATAATGGCATAAGTACCTTCACCTCGAGCATGGGCCTGCGAGATACGGGGAAACATCACTGCGCTGATCGCCCCCGGCAAGAATAGGATGATCTTGCCGAGCATCGACGCAGCTGAGTATAGACTTGCATCGATATCGCTCAGGTAATGGCGAGCCAGGAATGTGTCGATGTTGGTGAGAACGGTGAAGCAGAGGACGGCAATCGTCACTGGCACAAGATATCTTCGCAGATCGCCCGTATCGAAGGACCTTCTCTCACCCCGGAATATGTCCTTGATGGAGAGGAATGTGATTATTAATGCGACCGCGCTTCCCACTATGACTCCTCCGAAAGCGCCTGCAACGTTATATCCCATTATCACAAAAAGCAAACCAAAAATGAGCTTGCCCAGGGGTCCAACGATGTTAGATATCCCTACCATTCCAAATCTCTGCAAACCCTGGGCCGTGCCTATTCCGATAGGATAAAGCATGGAGATGAACAGTCCGGCCGCCAGGATTACTAAGGCTGTGTCGGAGCTGAGGTTTAGGAATGAAACCAAGAATGGAATTGCGAGGAAGACCGCGATTGCCATTATAACAGCTATCAGAGTAAGGTATCCTACCGTAACCCTTATCAGCCAGGCCATTTCTGGATTCTTTCCTTCCGCTCGAAGTTTAGAAACGTATCTCACCAACATTGTGCTGACCGTCTGCGTTGGTATCGAAACAATAAGGAATATTGAGAGAATGGCAGAGAGCTCGGAATAAAGCGAGGTCCCTAGATATCGCCCCATCATGATCTGATATACATAATTGCAGCCTCCTGCGATTACGGTTGCTATGAACATCAACAAGGCAGGTTTCGCCAATCCATCAGATTTGAAAAGGCTTTCTTTCAATAATTCTCCAACATCGAATCCATATTAGAGTTTGTTGTTCGATTTTAAGAAATTCCAGCTTCGCCAGGGATATTATGGCGACGGCAAGCCAGGTTCAAGAGTAACTATTTTCTCTCAAATCAGACGACCATCCATCAAGACCGAAATTATCCCGTTTTCATTAATCACAGATATGGTGTGAAACCAGGAATTAATCCTTGTAATTGCAGTGAGAGTGGGAAGCATCAAGTGACTAGATCGATCAGCTATTGTGAGGGAGGGATGGAGCATCCCTATATCGATCCGAGATTAACTTCGAGGAAATTGAACCTAGCCAACACCTCAAGGGGACAATAATCATTCCAGATATCGTGATAAAAACGTAAATAGGCTCGATATCTATCCCTCATTACTTAGGGGGAGTACAGGATAGAGATTCTGATCTTCAACTTTCGATTGCAGCTCTTGGTCTGACGGATGGAGGGAATGATGGGCCGGATCGAGGAGTTAATCAACTGGGTGCCTTTTTCAAGTGCCAGCGAATGGAAGGCAATCCGGTTCATCAAGGGGAATTTCACCAGATTGGAGCTTTTTGAGATCCTTTTCCTAATGGCCGTTGGCCTGGTCGTGTTCACATGGTATCCGCCGAACTTGCTCGTTAACACCTTCGACTATGGCTTTTCATTTGCTCCGGGGAGGACTCTGGTACGGTCACTTCATCTATGGGATCAATATGGAGGGATAGGACTAGTCAGCCCGAGAGCGATCGCGGGCACCTTACCAACGAATATCTACTATGTGGTCATGCAATTCGCAGGCTTTTCCCTACATTCATCACAGACCTTGCTGTTCTACGTAGTTCTTTCAGGTTCTGGCGTGTCGATGTTCTTGCTTTATCGCGCCCTCGGTTTTGGTGAACGGTTTCGCAAAGGCGCGATTTTTGCGGCCGCCATCTACATGTTCTCCCCGATCGCGTCCACATTCATCTGGAACCAGTTCGCTTCCAATTATTACTCTTACTGTTTCATTCCATTGATCGCTGCTATGGTCGTCTATGGGATCCGGACTAGGCGGGGTTCTCTATTTGTTCTTTCTATAGTGCTGGCGTGGACGCTTCTGATCACCGCTTCCTATATGAATCCGCTGAACGCAGCCATGGATTGGCTGCTGATCGCTGGTCTATTGTTGGTTTTTGCCCTAAAAGAGTCGAAAAGAAGAGGGCATGTGATCAAATTCGCTGTGACATTGACAGTGTTATGGTTGTTGATCAATCTCTTTTGGATAATGCCAAGTATTGGGAACGCCAGCGAGGAGTTTGCCAAGGCGGATGTGAGCATTGTTGGGGTAAGTAATTCGGACCTTCTCAGATCAAATTCAGTACCTATCTATGCAGCAATCCTCCAGACCGGATATTGGGCACTGTATGGATCATACAAAGGTGACCACTGGTTCTCCTGGTGGGAATTGGCGTCATCAGCTATTTTCATCGCTTCATGCCTGGTCATAGCGATCACTGCGTTGTATGCGCTATTGATCCGGCCAAGGAATCCGATCATCCTCCTTTTAGGCGGATTAACAGCCCTCAGCCTGATCATGATAAATGGCTACTATCCGCCAACGGGATATTTTCTAGTCGGACTGTTCGATCTATTCCCAGATCTTTACGCTTTCCGTAGCCTATTCCAACGCTTTGGACCATTGTTGGCTCTCTGCTATGCGCTGTTTCTAGGTTATAGCATGGCCAATCTGGCGGGAAAGGTATCATGGCCCGGATTTCCACTAACGTTTCCTAAGAATCTCACAAAAAAAGCATGGGGTATCATGGCTTGGATGGTCCTTGTCATCGTGGCCATTTCTGTGGTCGCAACACCGTACTTCACCGGGCAAATTATCTATTCCGGTGGTGAGGTCATTCCCTCAGCCAAGGTCCAGGTACCTGATTATTACTATCAGACCAACGATTACTTGAACAATGCCTCTGGCGACTTTAGGGTAATGGCCCTACCCTTTTGCAAGATTGGCTATGCCGCGTACAGTTGGAAAGATGGTTACTGGGCAGCAGATCCGAGTTCAAGCATCTTCGACAGAGTGATCATGACCACAGAATATGGATCTGTTAACGTAATGCTAACGGATATTGCTATTCGGTTGGCAAATGATTCCTTAAATTTTGATCTTGGGAAAATGCTTTCCATAATGAATGTACGGTATGTTATGCTCCACGAAGATGCGAATTGGGCATTCATTTATGAATATTCATGGTGGGCGGCCTCTACAGCGACCTTTACAATGTACGAAATAGGTTTGCTGAATGCCGGAATGAAACCCGTTGCTTCGTTCGGTCAGCTTCACCTCTATGAAAATCCATTCTGGAGGGACGTACACTATTTCCAGGTAGACCATACTCTGGCCGTGGTTGGGGGATTGTCTGCCGTGAAGAACTTGACCAGGGAGCCCTGGTATGATGTTTCCAGAATTGCATTCATCGAGGTATCGTCCATGAAAGATGTTGACGAACTACCTTTCCATGTCGAAGCGGTATACAAAGACAACGCCTTTCTCAGGAATGAAAGCTGGAAACCTAATTCCGGTGTCACCTTGAACGATAGCTACAATGAGGCGACGAAACACATTCTATCATTGAACAACGGTTCAGGATATCTGGTATTCACCGAAAGGTATGATCAGGATTGGACATTGACCAGTGAAAGCGGGACGGCGGATCATTTCCGCGTGAACCTATTCTTCAATGGATGGTCTTTGAAGAACGTTTCATCAAACGTAACGATGGAATATCAACCTCAAAAGGAAGTGACTGTCTTAGCCATATCGTCGATTATGGTCATTATGGGAACAGCAATTTTCTTTACTTCCCTACATTTACTTCGAGGTTCTCGATCGAAGCGATGACTTCCTTCTTTGGACAATCATAAAAATTTGTCATTTTTATCCTATAGAAGATACCCATTGTATCTTTGAAAATGTGTCCTATGTCCTTGAGTTTGATCCTGCCACCGTTCGCTCTGACAAAGTTGATCTCGATCGGCACTTCCGCAATGGTATAGCCATCTTTGATGGAATTCAATAAGAGCTCCAGATCGAAAGCATACCTCTTCACGAATACCTTCGGGAACTCTTGGGCCAAGACTTCCCTCTTGAACAGCTTAAGTCCAGGTTGTGTATCCGTGAGATTACACTGAAATAGCGCGCGGACAAGAATATTGTACCATTTCGACAGTATCCTACGTTTTAAAGGATATTTGATAATGGACTCAGGATGCCGCTTAGAACCTATCACAATATCGACTTTCTTTGATTCCATCTCTTGAAGGAACCGGGCCAGCTGTTTTGGGTGGAGCTCTAGATCGGCATCAACGAACGTGACCAGTTCGCCATGTGCATGCTTCCAGCCCTCCTTGAGGGCATTGCCCTTCCCACCATTCTTGGTGTATGTTATTAAGGTAACCTCAGGATGCTCCAGCTCGACTTTGTGCACCTGGCTTTCTGTGTCGTCTGTGCTTCCATCATTAACGAGGATGATCTCGAACGGATGCCCTAGCCCACTAAGGGTTTTCAATGCATCATTCAAATTTGAGCCAATTCGCGGTCCTTCGTTGAAGGCTGGCATGATGACAGAAATCATCGCCCCGGAAATGCCCTTTTTATGTGAAACTAACGAAACTCCCATCGATTCCTTCATAGTGATTTCCCATATCGTATTCGGGATATCTGCGGATAAACCAACTGAATATATTATAATTCCGAACCATTTTTTGATATCATTAATGGTGGTTCAGTATCACAAATATCATATTCGCAAACAATCCAAGCTTATCTTGATGCTATTTGAACATTGGGGTATTATTCATCGATTAGGAGTTTTATATGAAATCGGCATTCAACTCGGCCTCATCTCAATCTACAAAAAGCAGGCCCTCTCAGGCACGCTGCCTCGTGTGAAAACGCATCCGCGCTTGAGATATCCAATGCGCCCGTATCGACCTAGCAGAATGCCTGAAAATGTGATATTTCGGCGGTCTGCAGAAATATCTCCCCTTCTGTCCAATCCTATCCAACAACATTTGTTGGATCACACTCACCTCAAATCGATCGGTCAGCTATTTGAAACATCAAGTCTTATTTCTAAATATTACTGAAGGAGCCTGAGGGGTCAGGGTTTATATTCGAGATACTCATTCTGCGCTCCAACAGTTACCTCGGGGATGGATATCATGGAGACAAAGAAAGCACTAATTACCGGAATAACTGGTCAGGACGGATCCTATCTGGCCGAGTTGCTTCTCTCAAAAGGCTATGAAGTCCACGGTATAATCAGGCGTGCAAGCACATTCAACACCGGTAGGATAAACCATATTCATCAAGGCTCGCAGGATGATAACCAGAGCCTGACGCTCCATTACGGTGACATGGCCGATTCCGAGATGATCGGCAACATCATCTTCGATATCAAACCAGATGAGGTATACAATCTCGGAGCACAGAGCCACGTACGTGTTTCTTTCGACATCCCTGAATACACTTCCAACATTGATGGCCTTGGAACCATCCGCATCCTCGAGGCGATTCGAAGATTCAAATCAAAGGCCCGTTTCTATCAGGCGTCCAGCAGCGAGATGTTTGGAGCTGCTAAACCACCTCAGAGCGAGACAACCCCGTTCGAACCTAGGAGCCCATACGCATGTGCCAAACTGTACTCCTACTGGATGACTCGAAACTATCGCGAAGGATACAACATGTTTGCCTGCAATGGCATCCTGTTCAATCACGAATCTCCCAGGAGGGGTGAGACTTTCGTCACAAGGAAGATCTCCCGGGCGATCGCGGCCATTTTGGCCAAGAAACAGAATAAACTGTATTTAGGGAATACGGATGCCAAGAGGGATTGGGGATTCGCCCCCGAGTATGTCGAGGGTATGTGGAAAATGATGGTCATGGAATCTCCAGGTGACTATGTTCTAGGAACTGGTGAAACCCATACTGTCCAAGAATTTGTCAATTTTGCGTTCGAGTACGCTGGATTGAAAGTGGAAGACCACTTGTGTACGGACCCACGTTATTACCGTCCAACCGAAGTAGAGGCTCTGCGAGCGGACATCTCATTGTCAGAACAGAAGCTCGATTGGAAGCCCAAGGTTAGGTTCGAAGACCTTATCAGGATCATGGTGGACTCCGACATGCGCTCGGCAGGGCTCGAACCAGTCGGACAGGGAGATAAGGCAATAAAGAGATTATTCCCCAATCGCTGGTGGAAAGTGGATTGATATTTTCCTGATCAGGAAGAAGTAATAGTCCACTCCACAATTTCTGGCTTAATGGTGGTCGGATGGAATGGGCCTAGTAGTTGGGGCTAGTCAGACATCATCGATCCCTGTCGAAAATCCATGCCACAAAGTGATTCGGATAGTAGTCAACTTCATGTCAAGAACAAGATTCTTGAGATTGTCATTCTTACTACGAATTTCTAAAATATGTTAAGAATTACTCGGAGGAAACTCTCTCCTCCTCAATTAGGATGTCCAAGACCTTATAGAAATCAAGCGCATAGTCCCAACCGAGGACACGTCTAGCCTTGGAACTATCGCCATAGATATCATCCATCTCAGACGGTCGTTTGAGCGCTTGGTCGTATGTTATGTTGTCCCAATTTAGACCTACACGGTCGAGGACATAGCCAACGATATCAGAGAGGGCTATGGACTTTCCCGAGCATACGATGAAATCGTCCGGTTCCTCGAGCTGCATCATCTTCCACACAGCCTCGACGTAATAAGGACTGTAGCCGAAGTCCCTCCTGATATCCAAATTACCTAACTTGATGACTCCTTTGCCAATGCGGCTGATCCTGAGCGATTCCATGATCAATTTCTTGACGAAGAAATTGGGATTTCTTAGATAGGACTCATGGTTGAATAGGATACCACAGCATGCGAAGAGGCCGTAACTCTCACGGTAGTTGACCGTTATCCAGTGACTCGAAGCTTTGGACACCCCGTATGGGCTCACAGGATTCATGGGCGTGGTCTCGGTAATGGGCATGCGGCTAACCTTGCCGAACATTTCACTGCTCGATGCCTGAAAGAACTTGGTCGGCTCTCCGATCTCCCTGATGCTTTCTATGAGATTCAGAACGGAAATTGAATTGAACCTGACTGTATCATATGGATTGGAGAACGAACTTCCTACCGAACTCTGGGCCGCAAGATTGTAGACCTCATCGGGCCTCAGACCGGTGAGCACATTCTTGACCTGATCCTTGACCAAAAGATCGCATTCGGTAAATTCGATCTTTCCTGTGATGCCAAGATGGTCAAGGTTCTTGGTAGAGCTTTGTCTGTCCTTGCTCATGATGCCAACTACTCTGCATCCCTTTTCGATGAGTAGCTTACTTAGGTATGCCCCGTCTTGGCCAGTAATTCCGGTAATGACAGCGGTTCTCATGTTCATTTTCCAATGATTGCAGCTCTTTGATGACCCCGCCTTTAGTTGTCTGACTAGACGGGGGTCAGCTCAGTAATGGAAATATATTATTAATTATTCTCTTTATCCTGATTTTTGAAACGTCTCAACTGCCATTCCCGACGATCTTCGCAACCTGTCTTTACTGTTAAAATGGGGATATACATATCTAAAAATCCTCTTTTTACAAGGCGAAACCGTCCCCTTGCCCCTTAAGCCTCGGATAAGCATATTAAGCATGAATCAGAACCAGTCATAATAACGTTAATATGATTGATTTCCATCCCAACCCGACATCTTGGGGAGTGCGGAAATCAAAATATTGATTTTTAATTGGAGAGATCCAAAGAATCCGGATGCTGGTGGGGCTGAACAACTTACCCATCAGATCATGAAGAGGCTCGTCAAGATGGGACATGAAGTCACCCAGGTATCCTCAGGTTTCCTGAACGGGGCTTCGGAAGAGATCATCGATGGCGTTAAGTTCATTAGAGTGGGAAATAAGTACACGGTCTATTGGAAGGCCAAAGGTTGGTATAAAAAGAGCAGCACACGCTTCGATGTCGTCATTGATGAGATAAACACGATTCCATTCAATGCCCCGAGCTTCGTCAACCGGGGGGAAAGGGTATTTGTCCTGATCCATCAGCTAGCTCGCGAATTTTGGTACTATGAGACGCCTTTCTTGATAAGCCACATTGGCAACAAGTTCCTTGAGGATCGCTGGCTACGCCGGTATCTGGACGTACCTACAATAACCATCTCAGACTCAACCAAATCGGACTTGCAGGCTCTCGGATTCAAGAATATCAGCATGATACACATGGGCTATGATTTTAACCCATTGCCTGAGCTGGCCATGAAGGAAGAGACGCCTACACTGATATTTGTCGGACGTTTCAAGAAGGCAAAGCTCCCCGACCATGTCCTGGAAGCCTACCGTCTGGCGCGGGAAGAGGTTCCGGGGTTGCGTCTGTGGATGGTTGGGGATGGCTATCTAAAAAGTAAGTTAGAGGAAAAGAAGATCGAGGGCGCCATCTTCTATGGAAGACTACCATTGGCTAAGAAATCGGAGTTGGTGTCGAAGGCCAATCTCCTATTGGTCCCGGGAGTAAGGGAAGGTTGGGGTTTGGTCGTAACCGAGGCCAATGCAATGGGTACGCCGGCTCTAGGATACCGCGTGCCGGGCCTGAAAGACTCTATCAAGGAGGGAACGACCGGATGGCTCTGTGATCCAAATCCCTCAGCAATGGCAAGAGGGATAGTGGAGATATTTTCTGATAGAAAGATTTTGGAACAAAGGAGCAAGGCTGCCTTGGAGGACGCCGGCCAATATAACTGGGATAGAAGTGCCCAAGAATTCGAAAAATACATCTCTACATAGGGACTGGGTTACAAGTCTTAGAGCTTCAATGTTACATTGCAATTGAAACTCATAGAGACGAATTTCTTATGCTCGACTAGCAGTGAAATTCAAGGTTCTGACCCGAAGATGCCTAATCCTTATGCATTGAAATGGCAAGCAAAAGCCGAATTGCGTTAGAAGGACCGACAACTCGAAGATCACTTCCGATTTTTCCAAATCTGGATGATCCGCATAATCAACTTTCACGATCTGGGATGTCTGATCTCTTTCTTAGAACCATATCCCATATGTAGTAACCAAATATCGGTACCTCCAGCATGGAAACGATCGGTGACGCATCCTTTAGGCGATAATCATATCTCATCAGTCTTAGGGCTGAATGAAGAAGGGGATATTTTAACCGGTTCTTGGTTGATCTGATGATCTTAAATCCGTTCTTTTCTATATTATCGAATAGTTGCCTGTCTTCCGTATATTCTCTAACATGTGTTGGATCAAGTGTCCATTTATTATTGCACCGATGGAAGTACCAGGCATATTTTGTCTTATAGACCGTTGACAGATACACAACCCCATCATTCTTTAGTACTCTGAATATTTCTTTTAACATGCCATCTTCATTGGGAATATGTTCTATGACTTGATTTGAGGCAAGCAGATCGATGCTATTATCTTTAATATTAGATAATTTACAGGCGTCGTTAACATAGCAATTGAACCGTTCGTTTATCCTCTTGGTTCTAGCGATATGATTCATCGAGAGGTCGATTGCATAGACTTCTTTCCCCGAGAATAATCCATGACTTTCGATGGCATATAACAGAGAGCCATCACCACAACCTAGATCCAGGAACGTTCTCCACTGATGCTCTTCCATGACTTCCATGAGTGTAGGGGGGGATATCACCAGTATAGAATTGGACATGTTCAGAATACTTTTCGATGTCCATCATCCTCTGCGTCAATCTCATTGAAAATTACACGGATGAATGAGTATTTGAGCCGTTCGGATATTGTTATTCTTAACCCAGAGCTCTCAGGAACCATCAAGCGATTGTATTTCAAAAGATATTGCCCCTATACTAAGTACGGGGTCCTGCGCAGGACCCAGAGCAATGCGGCCCGGAGATAACATGCGCAAAGGCTGGACTGTAAATCAGACTGGTCGAATTAACCCAGAAACATTTTATTAGTATTGACCCATTCTCAGAGTAATTGGTTGCGAAGGGAACTGGATTTGCTTCGAGATTTACTTTCAAAATGCAATAGCAAATCAATGAAGGAGGGCTCAATATCCGACGTCATTCGCAGCAAGATTGGTACCGCTAGGCTTGAAGTTGTTCTTCGAGTCCTTCCCCCAGTCGTATTCGTTTTAGCAGCATTATTTATTTTGAGAGGAGTTTTGTTCAGTCCGGGGACCATCGGCCTTTATCATGATTGGTTTCTCGGCCCGCTGCCCGATATGGTGTCAAACTATGCTAACGACGGCAACTATATTTTCAGCCCTGATGGTGGATATAAGCTATATCCGTCGGACTGGTTCTTTCGATTGTTACTGATACCATTCTCTGGCCTCGGTGGCGAGATTGTCACCAAAGGCCTGCTCTTCCTATTCATTTCCTTGAGCGGATGGAGCATGTTCCGTCTTGGGAAGACCTTGGGGATAAAATACCCTTTTAGAATCGTTATGGGAATCCTTTACATCTTTACGCCCATCATTTGGACGCGATCGATAGCAGGTCATGGCTATTACTTGCTGGCATATGCAATTGCCCCTTTGCTCATTGTTTATTATTTCGAGGCAACTAGGGCTGAAAAAAAAGGCATCCAGTTAAGAAAGGCCTTGATCGCGGGTGTTATACTTGCGCTTATGGCCACACAGCTTCAATTCATCGTCATGGGCGCCTTCATATTGTTCGTCCTTCTGATATCCGATGTTGGCAAATTAAGGACCAACTTCAAGGTATTCGCTGTGATACTTCTCGTCGCCTTCACATTCCAATTACCATGGGTTCTGCCTCTATCTCAAAGTCAAGCTTCTTTATCGAACTTCGCCCCCGAAAATCTTCTTTACTATCATGAGATAACCCACTCCTCCTCATTGCTGGATAGCATGAGGTTAATGGGCTACGTAAGCCAATCATACAGCTATCAGCAGATGGAGATAGCAGGCACAATACCGATCATCATCGCATATTTGGCCATAATAATAACGCTGGCCAGCATCTCATCCCTGTTTTTCCGAAGAAACCGTATCACAATAGCCTTAGCCGCTGTGATGATAATCGGGATCTTTCTTTCCAAGGGCACGAGCGAACCTGCGCCCGATATATTTATTTTCCTGTTCAAATACACGCCATTGTTCATTTTCAGAGAACTCTGGCATATTATCTTTTTGGTGGCATTCCCAGCGGTCATTTTGACGACCTACTTCTTGCAGGACTTGACAACCTGGGTCAGATTGCGATGGCCAGAGAAAGGCATCAGGCACGAGATGACGACTGCCATACCTGCAATCATAATCGCCATCCTATTCCTCATATCGGCAGGGTATCCCCTCCTCGCCGGGAATTTCTATGGTTATGTCCAAACATACAATTTGAATTCTGATTATGTCAAGACAGTGGCTGGGTTCGAGAACGACCCAGGAGAATACCGCATTTTATGGTATCCTTTCATGTCCCCGGTGAAATATGCTGACCTAAACTATGCGGGTGTCGATCCATTCCTTCAGCTTTCTCCAAAACCTACGCTGCCAGTCGAACCTTCCTATGGGTCTCCCTACGGTGAGCTAAGCGCTTTCATAGGAACAGAATTGACCAAAAACGCAACAACTAATATAGGAAGTGTTCTCGCCCCCTTCGGATTCAAATACGTCGTCGTTAGGGATGATTTTCATTCTCGATATCTGTATTACCAGAGTGCTACTAGCTACCCGGAGGTATTGGCCAAATGGAATGAAAAGAACATGACGGAGATTGTCTCCAATCAGGATGATCTGTATGAGGTCGATCGTGGTTCCACCTTCACGACATATCTGAACAACAAATCGGGGGACATGATTATTGCGTCCTCCATCTTGGTCCACGGGAGCGCGGATCTCTCATCACTGTTCCCCCTTGGCGATTTGATCAATCTGACCAGTGTTGGTTACGTAACGGCCCCTCTAGAAGGCAAAGAACAGGTAGGCGTCTATTTCACGAACGATGATCCGATGGATGCCATTTCACTCGTGGCAGGCAAGATCATCGAGCCCGGTCTGTTGACATCTGGTGCAAGTGCCACTACTACATGGATAGATGCAAAGAAATGGTTCTGGTTTGATGCGACCTTCGCGGAAACGACCCATCATGGCGCTTTCACGCTTTCGAATAGCACACTGTCAGTTCCACTCCAGTCGACCGGCGATGTACATTTGATGGTCAAGGTACTATACTGGCCAAAAGGGGGGAGATCAATTTTGCCAATGATGGCGTGGAATTCGCAATGTTGAACACCAATTCGACCGAGCACTACATGAAATGGGTAGACCTGGGATTGATCGATGGGTCAAGCACTATCAATGTTACAAGCAGTCTGCCGGCGAATTATATCGATTCCATATTGCTTATAAATGAAAGTCAGATCCAGCAAGCATATCAGACGTTACAGGACGTTCCGCTTGTACACTACTTCGATAGTGAGGTGCTGTCCAGCTCGGAGAACCTTCGAAACAATCAGAGCGAACTCATTCTGAAGAGAGGCTGGAACGCTTCCCTCGACTTCAATCTGCTAAGGAACGATACCTATCGAATCATGCTGAACGGGGGAGAAGGCATGGTCCTGACGGTTGACGGTGTCATTCGTCATTTATCACTAGGTGAGGATGGCAAATACTATGCCTCCCTCTATCTGAACCAAGGACAGCACATTCTGAGAATATATGCGACAAGCCCGACGACCATCGGAGGCGTCTACGTATACTCAAATGAAGGGCATCAGTACATTTTCAATGTCAACGACTCGAACAAGGTCACCAATATTACCGGATCGGATGTCGCATTCTCAGCAGACGTATATTTGACATCGCCCTCTCTGATTAGCCTTTCAATGCCTTTCAATGGTAACTGGGTCCTCTATGCCAACGGCCAGGAAATCAAGCCTATTCATTCCTACTCCGTAATGAACGGGTTCTGGATAAACCAGACCGGCCCAGTTCATTTGGAGATTCGGTTCAGTCTGCAGGAACAGTTCGATTGGGGGCGAGCGATTGCCTTGACCGTCCTTTCAATTATCGCCGTATATGTGGTTGTGAGCCGTTATAGGGATATCAAGATGTCAAAGAGTAAACCTTAGTGAGAAAGCCAATCCCGATCCACCAATACCTACAGAATGACATCCAAGCTCCCATGGCGGCAGGTCGTGAATTTAGTTGTCCTGGTGCTGGTATCCAAAATCGAAGCCTATAAGTCGTTATCAGTAGATACGCTGGATTAAATTGGTGATACCGCCAGACGACATTCGTAAAGAGAGCATACCATGAAAGTCCTATTCATCGCCCACGGAATCGACGTCTCAAATGGAGTTGTGAACATCAGTGGAGGAGATGTCAGATGGATATCAGTGGCAAAAGTCTGGAAGGAATCAGGAATTGAGGTACACGTTCTGACCCAGAAGGCTGGCCTGGAATTGTGTAAACAGCTTAACCTCGAGGCCATTTTTCACGTTCTGCCGACAGGCTCAGGAACCGGCATCATCGATTACGTCGATCGGGTCGTCAATTCGTTCAATATCCCGGACGACTTGAAGCATTTTCACGGCTTGATATACTCAACAACAGAACTGTTGTATGATGTTCTCCCAGGAGCGCTTATCCGGGCCCGAAACCGCAGGTCACGGTTAGCAGTTGTCGCCCATCATGTCATACCAATCAAGAGACCGGGAGTGCCCTATGTCAACTCGATCCTGTTCTATCTGAACGATCGGATGGGATACTTCATATCAAAAAGGAAGGCAGATGTGATACTAGCCGTCTCCAATCCCACTAAAGAGGACATAGTCAAAAAGATCAGAATACCAAAGGAAAAGGTCGAAACTGTTGCTTGCGGCGTTGATTATGCGGGTATAAGAAAAATGGAGTCGCCAACGGAGAACGGATTCGATGGTGTTTTCATCGGTCGTTTCGCAAAGGAAAAAGGTATCTTTGATTTGGTTGAAATCTGGAAATCTGTATGCAAAGTCAATCCGAACGCCAGATTGGCCATTATCGGCTCTGGCTCGGTGCGGATCGAGGATGAGCTCAAGGGCAGAATTGGGAAAGAGGGTCTTGAAAACAACATCGTGTTACTGGGAAGGATTTCGGATTTCCATAGAAAGAACTCCATCCTGAGATCTAGCAAGATCTTTGTTCTTCCATCTTACGGGGAGAATTGGGGAATTGTAATCGGAGAAGCACTTGCGTGCGGCCTCCCTGTGGTAGCATATGATCTACCGAAAATTCGTCCGGTGTGGGGGGACAATGTGAGTTGGATCCCAATCGGGAATCGAGATATCTTCGCATCAACAGTCGCTCATCTATTGGATGATAATGACAGCAGAAATGTCATTTCCGAGAAGGGGGTCGATTTCGTCAGGCGATATGACTGGTCAGTAGTTGCCATGGACGATCTTGAACTTATTAAGAAAGTTTGGCCTGAATGGAATGGCGACATTGACGAATAAACCTGGTCTGTAAACGAGCACGAGCAATCCAGATCAGTTCTCAGCTTGAGTGGATCATCCGAACCGCTAAAGAGGTATGCAATTCTCGATTCTGTCCCGAATCCTCAGAGACCGTCTTTGGACCATTTGAGTATTGGATAAAAATATCAACTGCATTCAAGTAGGTTCTTTGCGTTATTGTTTCAAATTAAATGAATTTGCCCGAAATAGATTTCAAATAAACCCATATATTCCTGGATGCATAATACGGAAGCACTGTTGAAGTGTGTGGACCTTGGACTTCTTAGCAATCATCGGGTTTGCAATTGTAATTATCCTGTTCATTCTAAGGTATGGGTTCAGAGTCGATTCAAGAATGTCAATAATGTTTTCTATATTCCTGCTCTTAATTTCTGCTGGGTTCTCGGCAACAAAATCTCCAGATAATGCCAGATTCGTAGGGATTTTGGCATTCTATTGTCTCGTAACAGGTTTCATCCTCATATGCCTTGATCTAGTATCTCCCAATATTCGATCGGCTTTTATCGTGAGGTCCAATAAGGTGCCTTCTTTTATTCGGATAATCCCGGAAATCATAATGAAATTCTGGCAGGGAAATCGTCCGAGGGGAGGGCTTTAGATGATATGGAACAATCCTTTCAATTCATTCTTCCAATAAGAGAGATTGGAACATCGCGATCGGCATCATCAAGTGAGACATTGATTTATGTGGATCATCTTGATAAAAATAGATATTTAAGAGATCTCCCAGTCAATATCCTTCTGCTGACCTCATCGCCATCAAGATTCTGTATCGCGTATGATATCGGATGAAACAGATTTGCATTTCTCAGGATATGAAGGAATGGATAGAGTCTCAATGGAACATCTTCGATGAAGTAACTGAACACAAATCCTTCTTTCTTAAAGTATTCCAACAGTTCAGCTGACTTTTCCATCCCCATGAGTCCCGTGTGAAATTCTAGTGATATTTTATTGATCTTCTCAGGTATTTGGTTGTACAGAATCTCGTGCTCGTATCCTTCCACATCCATTCTGATAACATTGGTGTCATATTTGGACACAAGTTCCCTTAGGGTCACTCCCTTGACCTCTCTGGTCTTGTCACTCGCTCCATCTACGATTCTGGATAGATTCATTTGATGGTTGGCTTCCAAGTGTAACGTTTGCTTATTTCCAACTGCCGCTTGGATTATTTCACACTTCTCCGATAGGTTGTTCGCTCGAATATTCTCGATCAGCAACGGGATCAATTCTTCCAGAGGTTCTACGCATATGATCTTGGATGCCCGACCCCCTAAAATTGGAAAAAACCCGACATTTGACCCGATGTCCAATAGTCTGTCTTCAGCGGTGATGAATTCGCAATAGTGCCTGCAGTTAATCGGCTCCCTAAATTCATAAACGGTCAGTTGTTGCGATAGCCCATCGTCCTTTTCCGGTAGCCGCATTTTGAATTTTGTATTTATCCCATATTTGGACATGTCCAACGAAATGGTCTTGTTGTCGTTACTTCTGATTTTGTTGAAATAATGATATGGAAGCCAGGTGATCTTATCGAAAATCGGCAATGAGTCAATCATTTCAATTCCTTTCCTATACTCCAACCAATTTCGAATATAATAACCATATGAAAAATTGGGTTTTCGAATTTGCAATGATACGAGTAGTCCCATCAATCGGAAGCCAATTCCAAATTTTAACGAGGGGAATCGGCAACTGGGGCAATTGCAAATTGGCCGTTTCTGAGAGATCCACCAGATTACTGCCATGCCTCGGTTCACCACAATTCTTTTATGGGGGCCCTGGATTCAGGAATGAAGCTGCTAGTGATCTATCTATGGAAGCTCCTAGAAAATTGGTATCTGTTATCGTACCTACGTTGAATTCATCAAAATTCCTTGAAAGGTGCTTAGCATCATTAAAAGATCAGACATATCCGAACATAGAGATAATATTGGTAGACAACTTTTCAAATGATGCCACTTTAGAGATAGCAAAACGATTCACTGAAATCATTTATCAGATCGGACCTGAAAGAAGCACCCAGCTCAATTTCGGATTCAGCAAGGCTAAAGGGGAGTACTTATATCGCGTAGACTCTGATTTTGTGGTCGACAAGAACGTCGTTTCCGAGGCGGTGTCCTTGTGCGAATCGGGCTTTGATGCTGTGTGCATACCCAATATTTCAGATCCGACCGTGAGCTTTTGGTCGAAGGTGAGGAACTTTGAAAGAAATTTTTACGTCGATGACGATCTCAACGTCGCAGCGAGATTTTTCTCGAGAAAGGTCCTCCAAGAGGTTGGAGGGTTTGACGAGAAGTTGGTAGCGGGTGAGGACTATGACCTGCACAACCGGATAATGAAGAAGAATTTTAAGATCGGAATGACGAAATCAGTCGAATTGCATCTTGGAGAACCAACGAATCTGCTGGACGTCCTAAAGAAGCATTATTATTACGGTAAATCTATTAAATCATTCGTGGATAAGAATGAGGAAAGAGGGATGAAGCAAATCAGTGTGATAAGGCCGGCAATCTTGCGGGGTTGGAGAGAATTCTACAGACACCCAGACATGGCTGTTGGTTTTTCGGTATATCAAGCTAGTAGATACATCGCATCTGGTTTGGGTGCACTGTCCGCCCTCTTCAAAGGCAGAAAATAGCTGATCCTAACACATTTAATCCATTACCTAGGTCAATTTCTTGGGAAGCGAATTCTCATATTATGGCTCGAAGGAATGAAAAAGGATACATAAACGATAATATTGCCCCAATGGTCTAGCTCGCGTAATTTCATCCCGATGCGAGGCCCGATATGAATCGACATGGCGCGCATCCTGAGTTGTCCGGATCCCTCCCGATAGTGTGATGTCCGGACATGTTCGATGTTTTGGTGCCTATGGATGATCGTATGAATAATTGATTGGAATAGTCGAGCTGACTCGGCACGATTATACAATATTCCGAACATCTTCTATCCCATACATTTTTGGACCCGACTCACATTTCCATCAGGCATTACGGTGTTGAGGGGAATATGCGTATACTAGTGGTCACCAAATACTACCATCCTGTCATTGGTGGAGTGGAGACCTTGGTCCGCACGCTCGCCGAACGTCATGTCCTGGCCGGGCATCAATGCACCGTGGTATGTATGGACCTCTTAAACGATTCTGATGAGGTCCTCAACGGGGTTCGTGTGATCCGATTCCGCAGGCACGGTCTTGCGAAAACGGGAATTCATCTGGGAATTAGGGAGTGGTTGATGAAGAACGCCACTCCGGAAATGTACGACATCGTCAACATCCATAACTTTCACTCGCCACAAGCGTTGATGGCTGCGTTCTACAGCCGTTCGCAGGGTCTACCCTTCGTTTTCACAACCCACTATCACGGTCATGGACAGAACAAGAGCAGGGACCTCCTGTTCCGAGTATATCGGGTTTATGGCGCCAACATCTATCATTGGTCTGAAAAGAACATTTGCGTTTCGAACTTCGAGAAGGATCTTGTCCAGAAGGACTTCCACCTTCCCGAAGACAAGTTCTCGATAGTTCCCAACGGGGGCCGAGATCTTCAGAAAGTAGATGTGGCGCGGGAAGGATCGATCCTCTACGTGGGAAGGCTGGTGAAATACAAGGGGGTGGACCATATCCTGTCAGCGATGTCCATCCTTAAGGATCGAGGTAAGGCCGTTCGGCTCCGCATTGTCGGCTCCGGGCCAGAAAAGGAATCTCTTGTTAAGGCCGTGCAAGATCTCGGTTTGGATGGCCAAGTGGATTGGCTGGAAGGCATCAGCGATGAACAGCTTAACATCGAGTATCACAAAGCTGGCGTCCTTGTACTATTGTCTGCTCTAGAAGCGTACGGGTTGGTGATCGCTGAAGCGTTAAAGTCTGGCACTCCATGCATCGTGGCGAAGACGTCGGCACTCACCGAGTTCACGTCTGAACCTGGGTGTTTTGGTGTAGAATATCCACCAGACGCCAAGGAAGTCGCCGCCCTGATCGAGAAAGCGATCGAGGGAACCGTAAAGGTAGGACCGCTGAGCGACAAACTAATCTCCTGGCAGCAAGTGTCGGAGCGCTACCTCGACATCTACCGGGATGCCATAGACGGTTATCGTGCCCGGACTAATAAAGAAGAATGATCCGCCCGTTCCCTCAGTTTATGCCAGTGGTCTTTCTTTCCGGTCCCACGAAACAGAGCATCTCCGCCGCATGGAAGGCATTCAGGGCAGAGTCCTTCCCCAGTGACCTGACGACTTCATCCTTTCTTTCCAGAACGTCCACGACCAGGACCATGTCCTTCTCGAGGAGAGTCCTGATATCTGATTTTTTAAGGTCCAGCATGGTTACTGGATACAAATGGTAACGTTCGACAAGTTCTTCCAGGCCTCCCTTTTCCGGTTGCTTCCATCCGATCAGCCTCATGCCAACGCAATCGGCATACTTCACCACCTCGCTTGTGAAACGCGTGTTTGTGACCAAATACGGGCATTCGAGGTCGCAGGCCCCATCCACGTCCAGGAACCTGCCATAGGTATACAGTGCGGTCTGCACGGCACACTTCAATGACAGGGAGTTGTGGAACTTGCATTCCACCATGAAGTGCTGGCCCTCCTTCTCCATCATGACGTCCACCTCGTGAGTCAGGCAACGTCCGTTTACTAACTGTCGCACTTTCGCATCATAGCCCATTGCCTGAAATAGACGGAAGACGAGAGTCTCGAAGTTGCGTCCGTCTGGACCCAGCGCTAAAATCGCCTTCTTGAGACCATAGCGGGCGGCGCTGCGAGCGTTCAGCATGGCCCTGACCCGGCGATAGATTTCCTCAGTGGTTATGCCATCATAGAAACCCGGTAAGAGCTTGTTGATTATCATGTCGGCCTCGTCAGACATCGCACCGGCCCTCATGACCGCGGTCTTGGTCTTGGAACGGTCGAACTCTTCGATTTCTCCGGATCGCTTCGTGACCTTCAAATGCTCACCGACACCACATGGAGGGCATGCCAGGGATAAATCAATATTCCTACTGCCATATGGATGGATCTGAGAATTTTGGAACATCTTTTTCGAAGATTATCCTGTTCTATTTCGTTCTGGAAGATTTCTTATGAAGGAATGGTCCTAAACAGCTACTTTCTGGGCAGGTCGCGATATAGCATTTTTTGCTCTACTCCGTCCCGGAGGGCAATTCCTCATTGCCATCGATTAATAATATTCAATTCCGTATCCCGACCGTTGCATCGCCCACAGATATTCGGGGATTTGGCCAAACCGGCGTTGATGATGGCAGTGGCCACTCTAGTGGGTGGCGGATGCGATTATCTCTTCCAATACTACATGAGCGGCACGATGACCCCATCCAACTTTTCCGAGCTTTCCGCTTTGCTATCCATGTTCTACCTGGCGATTGCGCCGGCCCAGGTCATGAGCACGTTCTTGGTCAAGCAGTCATCGCGCCTGAACGTCGAGGGAAGGCAGAATGAGATCGCCTGGCTGGTCCGGAAGATGGTGCTGTACGGAGCGATAACCGGGGCCACCATCGCCATGGGTCTGTTTCTCCTCTTGCCCAGCATATCCAGTTTCATCTATCTCTCGTCGACATTCCCGGTCTTCCTGCTCATGGCCGGGGTCATCATCTCATTGATCTCTCCGGTAGGCTACGGTACCAGTCAAGGATTGGAGAGATTCCGTTACAACGCCTTCTATGGAATCACCGGGCCAGTGGTAAAGCTGGGATCGGGCATTATCTTGGTCGTCGCCGGATTCGGAATAATGGGAGCCTTAGGGGGGGTGCTGGTCGGTTTGATACTGGCCCTGTTCGTGGCCATATATTCGATCCGGGATATCATTCACCTCGATTCCATTCCCATGCCAAAGTTGGAGTTGACGAAATTGCGGGGTTCGATCCTGCACGTGGTCATAGCCGTCGCCTGCTTGACCATCATGGTAAACGTCGATGTCATATTGGCCAGGCAGTACCTGGATCCGAACAGCGCCGGGCTCTATGCGGTGTGCTCGATGCTTGGCAAGATAATCCTGTTCCTGCCCTCCTCCATTAACATCGTCATCTATCCGAAGTTGGCCGCGGCGCACGCTAAGAAGGCTGGTACGGTGGTCATGATGCGCATCTCCGTCCTGATCGCCCTGACCGTTACCGGTGTTGCGGTCCTGTCTTTCTTCCTTTTTCCCACTGAGATCCTTCGGCTTCTCTACGGGGGAGACAAGTACATCGGGGCTGCGGCTGGTTTGGGCATCCTGGGGCTGGCCATGGCCTTGCTGGGCGTTGCCAACCTTTTCATGAATTATGGCTTGGCTATCGATTCAAAGGTATACTTGGCGATAATGGTGTTCTTCACCGGGCTGCAGGTGGGCTTGATCGTGTTGTTCCATGATTCCTTGGTAACCATCGCTTTGGATATGCTGATAGCTTTCGCCGGGACCACCCTGGCCAGTTGGGCTTACATGGAAATTGGGCCGAGGGAGCCGAGTCCCGAAGTTTCGCCCGTTTAATCATCTAATCTTTCTGGACGTCACTTCTTGCGGTTCGCCAGGAACATCTGGACCGAGTGACGCACTGCATCGTTTGAGGTCCTCGACGCCGACCATCCGAGGGCGTGCACCTTGCTTAGGTCATAGGCGAAGAACGGCACGTCGCCCTTCCAGCCTCGGTCCCCTCCGGTGTATACGAAATCGACTTCCTTAAGCCCCAGCTCGTCCACCACTATCTCGGCTATTTCCGTGACCGTCGTTTCCGAGTCAACCCCTAGGTTGAAGACGTTAAGAGTTTCCCCGGAGTTCTCCCAGCAGAACAGGATGCCGGAGACCAGGTCCTTGACATAGATATAGGGCTTGTGCTGCTTGCCGTTGCCCAAGATCTCCAATCGCTTCGGGTCGTTATTCAGCTTCTTGACGAAGTCGTATATCACGCCGTGCGTGCTCCGGTCCCCCACAACGTTGGGGAACCGGCATATCCAAGCCCTGACCCCGAAGTTATGGCAATAAGCGGAGATATAGGATTCTGAGCAGAGCTTCGCGGCCCCATACAGCGATATGGGCTGCAGTGGCCCTTCGTCCTCGGATATGGCCTTGTTCTTCTCGCCGTATATTGCCGAGGTGGAGGAGAAAACAATGTCGTTCACCCCGTTCAGCCTCATCGCCTCTAGGACCTTGTACGTGGTCATGAACGTGCGCTCCAGGTCTATAGCCGGGTTGGCTGCACCCTGCTGGATGTCGGAATTCGCCGCCAGGTGGAAGACGCATTGGATGTGTTTGTCCTTCATCAGATTGGAGAGTTCGTTCCCCATTGTGACATCCATCCGGTGGAAGTGGAAGCTCTTATTCCCTTGGAGGTGTCTGATGTTCTCTTCCGAACCGAGGCTCAGATCATCCACGCACAGGACCTCGTGCCCTTTTTCTAATAATGCGTCGTCTAGATGGCTGCCGATGAACCCGGCGCCGCCGGTTACCAAAATCTTCATGTCCGTGTCACCTTTAGAATCCTAATCGAATCGATCAGCTCTGAACCTGCTGGTTCCGAAGTCTCTCCTTCAACAATGTCTTGAGGCAGTGAATTGCGACCAAGTGCACGTCCTCGGTAACCTCCATGTTCGTTATCCGGGCGTGAATATGGATGTCCGTCATGCCGACGATCCTACCTCCGTCGTAGCCGCACATGGCCACGGTGACCGCGCTATTGTCATTGGCGTATTGCAATGCCTTGACCACGTTCATCGAGTTGCCGCTGCCGGAGATCCCGATCACCAGGTCATCTTTTCGCATATGGTTCTTCAATTGTTCCACAAAGACGTTCTCGTAACCGGTGTCGTTGGCGATTGCCAGCAAAGCTGGTATATTATCGTTGAGGCATAGGAACCGGAACCTCTTTCCCAGTCCGTATGATACCCCTTTCAGGAAATCTCCGCAGAAGTGCGAGGCTGTGGAGCCGCTGCCACCGTTCCCGAAGACGAAGATCTGGTTTCCGTCCTGGTATGCCTTCATGAGCGCATCGGCGAACGTTTCCAGGTCTTCACGATCGAGTTTGTCCAAGGTCGATTTGACCTCCTCCAGGTATCGGTCGATCCCTTCAGCCTTCATACTCGTCACCCACGAAAACCAACTTCGAACCCTCGTTCTCGAACTTGAACTTCAGTTCCTGATGTGCTGCGAGCTCTGCCCGTAACCTTTCCTGCCTTTCCTTTTCGCAGTAAAAGAGCAGGAACCCGCCGCCCCCGGCACCCAAAAGCTTGCCTCCCAAGGCCCCAGCCGCAATACCTCTGCGATACATCGAGGTGACCTGGTCCGTTCCGATGCCGTTCGCCAGCTTCTGTTTCAATGCCCAATTCCGGTCTAGGATCTCTCCGAAAGACGAGAGGTCCCCGCTGAAGAGGCTGTCTCGTAACTCCCAAACTAGGTCGACCATCTTGATCAGTACGTCTGACTTCTTCATCGCGGCTATGTTGTCCTTCTGCTCCTGCAGGATGGTGGATGCGCTCCTTTGGGTACCGGTGTAGAACATCAGCAGATTCTCCTGCAATTCCCGATTCGTCCTCTGGTTGAGATGGATCGGTTCCACCTCTACGGTCCCGTTGGTGTTGAAGCGGATGACGTTCAGGCCCCCGAAGGCAGCGGCGTAGTGGTCCTGTTTGCCGATGGGTTCCTTCAGACGATCGATCTCGATCGCGCATGCCTCCTCGGCAAGGAGTGTCTTGGTCGCGTATTTGCCCTCACGCACGTAGAGATTGTGCAGAAGCCCCACGGTGAAGGCCGATGATGATCCGAGCCCGGTCCCTGCCGGCACATCTCCATTGGAGCTCATCTCCAATGACCCTTTCACCCCGAATTGGGACAGAGCCTCTCGAAACAATGGATGCTGGATATCGGCGATGGACTTGACAGTCTCGTTCTTAGAGTACTTCAAGCGGATGCTTTGCTCCTCGAAGAAATGGTGCGATGAAATGTAGACAAACTTGTTGATGGTGGAGCTGAGAACGGCCCCCTGATGCTTCCCATAGAACGATTCCATGTCGGAGCCGCCACCGACGAAGCTGATCCGGTAAGGGGTCCTGGTGATGATCATGTGACCTTCTTTCCTTCCAATATCCACTGCCCTCAGTTACCAAGTCGGGCGTGGTCTAGACGTCTTTCAGGACGAGATGACCGATATTTCTATTTATCTAAGTCTGGATACTGGCCAGGCGGTCTTCATATGGATGTAGGGCTCATCTCCATCATCATACCATCACTGAACGAGGAGAGGCACATAGGCATGGCGTTACAGTCCATCAAGGAACAGGAATACAGCAATATCGAGGTGATCCTGGTCGATTCATTTTCTAAGGACCGGACCAAAGAGATCGCGGCCGGTTTTGGTGCGAAGGTGGTCGATTATCCCGGCAGGCTTCTCGGAGCAAGAGTAGAGGGTCTGAAAGCCTCGAGGGGTGATTGGATCATGCACGTCGACGCCGATCAAGTGATACAGCCGGGCGCCCTGTTACGTTGTGTCGAGCAGATGCATAAACACGACATGATCGTGCTAGGCGAACGCTCCTACAAACCCTCGAATTGGGTCCAAAGGGAGCTGGACCGGCAGAGGCTGTTCTTCGAGACCGAGGCCATGAACGGGGGTGAGGGTTACAATGTCTACCCCCGCCTTTTCAAACGCGTCTTGCTGGAATATGCCTATTCCCAGATTCCCGAATCTATGATCCCGACCATGGGAAGTTACGAGGACTCGCTGGTATACTCGAAAGTGCGGGAGAAGAGCACGGATTCGACCATAGTCCCAGATGCAGTATGGCATAACGAGGAAAGCAATGCGCTAGAGCTATACAGACATCAGAGGTCCATCGGGAGAAGGACGCGTGCCTACCGCGATCAGATGAAGATCGATTCGTTCCATCGTTCCAAATCGAAGTCACGAGGTATGCTGGATGCACTCAAACACCGTTACCTGTTGGTCTCCATGATCAAAGAACTAGGATTCCAGGTCGGCTATCGGTTCTGAACGGCATCGGGTGATCTGGAAGATTGAAAGAATTGAGCCTATTTCCTACTCAGGAGAGCAAAAGTTTACTCAATGGCCCCAACGTTCTTGACCGGCTGGGTCAGATAACCGCGGTAACGTGGCTCTATGTATTCCTCGTTAATCGACAGGTCCAGCGGGTTGACCAACAGTGCGAACGCAGTGTTCGTCGGCTCTGTGTTCAATTCGCGCCGAAACGACTCACGATGATTGTTCTTCCAGGTGACCGTCATCAGGATGGTGCCGTTCCTGAGTTCTAGGTTCAATGACTTCAGGATCGAGGTGTAGGTCGATGCCTTGCCCCGTCCCGATGTTCTAGACACTCCCACCTTTGACATCAGACCGAATGCCTCCAACTGGTAGACCAGCTTGTAGCAGGTGGCGATCGGCAGGTTGATAGACGGTGCCATCTCGCTCACGGTCAGGTTTCTCCTCGACGTCGCCCCCAAAATGAACAGCACTACTGGGTCAATGATAAAATGCGCGACTTCTGCCTTGTCTTGTTTGTTAAGACGTCCGATCGCGTCTAGTAATGCACTGTCCATGTCCAATTCGTATGTATCCCCCACCAATCTTATCCCCACACCGTAATAAACGGGGGTAAAATAAAGCTTTTGAAAGACTATCGATGATAGGGCATAGCATGCTCCGTTTCACTGAGAAGATACTACGATTATCGTAAAATGAGGGAATGGGAGTGGGGCGATATCACCCGTTGCCTGATCACATCTTGCCGATGTCTGCTTGCTGCATCGTCGCGTCGATCTCATCCTTGAGCTGGTCCGGTAAGCCCATGATGCTCACATCGAGGAATCCCCTCACGATCATGCCGACGGCTTCCTCTTCCGTGAGGCCGCGGGACATCAGGTACTCGACTTGATCCTGGGCGATCTTGCCTACCGCTGCCTCGTGCGTCATCTCCACGTCGGGAACGTATGCCTCTAGCTCCGGTATCGCAATCTGGATCCCGCTTTCGTGCAGGATCAGCCCTTTGCATTCCAGGTGCGCCTTGATCCCTGGAGCCTTGCCTATGAGCTGGCCCCTGGAAATGATCTTACCTCCTGTCGATACGGTCCTGGAGATGATCTCGCATCTGGTATTGGGGGCGTTCATAATGGCCCTTCCACCGAGATCCAACTCGCTGCCCGGGTGCCCAATGGCCACGGTACTGAAACGGGCCACCGACCCAGCCCCGTCCATCCTCGTGGTCGGATATGCCTGGATGGACTTGACCGGCCTAAGCGCGACGTAGTTAGAAATGTAGGTCGAGTTCTCCTCCTGCAGCACGACCGTGCGTGGACGGACGCCCATGGTCTCGGACCAGTTGTGGATCATGGTGAACGTCAGCTTGGCTCCTTTCTTGATATAGAACTCGGATATACCCAAGTGCAAGGCTCGCTCCACTCCCTTGCTGGTCGAGCATCCGGTGAGGACCTCGAGTTCTGCGCCTTCCTCGATGATGATAATGTTATGCACCGTCTGCGCAGCGTCTTTGCTCTTTACCATCAGGCAGGTCTGCACAGGCAGCTGCACCTTGTGCCCCGCCAGCGCCCGGATGAAGTAACCGTCCGCCTCTTCCAGATAGGTCCTGGCCGTATACTTGTCCGCATCGACCGCGACCGCCTTCCAGCTGTAGTCCTTAACCCAGTCGTGGTTCTTGAGTGCTTGCTGGACCGAAGTGACTTCGACCCCGGTTCCCTGTATGGATTCGTGGACCACGGTGTTGTCCATGAGGACAAAGGAACCGGAGCGTCCCTCACCGCTCGGCATGACGCCTGCGTTCAGCAGCATTCTTCTGTCGGATTCGCTCAATGATTCAAGCGACTCGGCCGTGGGTATGTCCCGCCTAGCCTCCTTGAAATGCTCGAGCTCTATGTCCTCCCCGAACGTCGCCTTCTTCCCTTTGGCCTCTTCCGCCCTCTTCTTCAAGGTTTCAGTGGCCATTTTCAGGCCCCCTTCGCCAACTCGACGTTGGGCTTCTTCAGGTTCAGCTTGCAGCGTATGCATTCATCATAGCCCATGCGCCTAATCTCCGAGAGCAGTTCCCTCGGATTGCCGGAACACGCCACCGTGCCTTTGCATAGCACGTAGCCGCGGTCCGCCTCGACATAATCCAGTATCGCACCGGTATGGGTGATGATCAATGCGGCCCTTCCGCTCATGTCCCGCTTCCCGGCACAGCCCATCTTGTCGTGGAGGAGCTCATTCACCTTGGCGCCGACCTTCTGGATGGAGACAATGTCCACGCCTGATTCCGGTTCATCCAATAGAAAAAGGCAGGGATTCTGCGCCTCCAGTTGCAACAGCTCTGAGCGCTTGATCTCCCCACCGGAGAATCCGACGTTCACGTCCCGGGCCAGGAACGGTTGCATGTCCAGATCGATGGCCAGTTTTTCCGGGTCGGTCCTTCCTCGGCTGGTGACCTTGACCAGGTCCCGCAGCCTCACGCCGGTCAGGTTCGGTGGGCGCTGCATCATCATGCCTATGCCTTTGCGTGCCCGGTCCGAGACTGAAAGCCCAGTGATGTCCTCACCGTTGAGCTTGATCATGCCTTGGGTGACCTTGTAGCCGCTGAATCCCATGATGGTCATCAGCAACGTTGATTTGCCCGAACCGTTCGGTCCGAACAATACGTTCGTATAACCGTCCATGACACTAATGTTCAGGTCATGCAGCACTTCTCTGCCGCCGACCTCGACGCTCAGGTTCTCGACTTCCAGCATGTGACTTGACCCAGTTCTTTGAGACGCAGGAATCATTATTTACCTTTTGCGGGGACCAGGCTCCTGATTGTCCTGAGGGCGTCGTTCCTGTCAAGTGAATGTCACCGAGGTTAGTACTTGGTCAATATCCAAGTGAACGAGGAATGAGCGGTCTGGTCGCGGTATTGGGTTTGACCGATGAACGTGATCGCATAGAACCCAACAGGTATGATCATCTCATCGGATAGGTCGCCTGCATGCGCCCCGGTCAACCTCGGATCGAATGCATATGGACCTCCTTCAGCCATGGAGCGAATATTCCCGTCTCCAAAGGCAAGGATGTCAACGTCGGTGGCGTTGAGGAAGTATCGCAGCAAACCGCCATGTTCGGTGTAAAATATTGTCATGTGTGTTACCCCAGCGTTGTCCACGCCCCCAATTTCACCTCGATTGGTATCAGGTGTCGATTCAGGATTCAATGACAATGTCGAGGTGTTGTTAGTAATCGCCCATGGATTGCCGGTATCTTTGAGAACGATGTCAAGATGGAAGTCTTGTCCATTGACCACGGATCCGTAGATGACCGCAGGGTCCGTTCCAGTATAACAGATGGATACCCATTTCTGATTTGCCTTGAACAACCAGACGACATCCTTCAAACCGTAGCTGGTTAGATATTTACCTGCCCCCACTTCGCTGCTGCTGTCGAAGAAACCGAAAGGAATATCTTGATCCAATATGGCGTTCAATCTCGGATCTGACATATTCTTCCAGACCGACCAGCTCAGACCCGAACCCATTTCTATGTGGTATGTTCCAGTAACGGAGGTGTTGTTGAAGGTACCGGTAACATCATAGTCAAAAAAGTCACCTTCCCTAATTCCATCTTGTCTCAGAAGGATGAGTCCTGCGCTGGACGCTGGTTTGATGCAAACAAGCATGAGCGATCCCAGGATCAAAACGATAATGATGATCGTCATGGCGATCACAACCTTTTTAGATGAGACCTTTTTGATTATTGTTTGACCCCCCCTCTATCCCCCAATGTAAATCATCCGGTACCGATTTAGATATTACCATCACTAACGAAAATGCAAGTCATTAGAATCTTGAATTATCTCGTTTAACAACGCTTATGTCACTTAACCCTGTTACAGGCGCTTGTGTTCCCATGATAGAACGCTTTGATCTCCTGGTGATCGGTGGTGGAGTAGCCGGTATGCAAGCCGCACTGGATTCTGCCATGGCCGGTCTGAGTGTAGTCCTGGTGGAAAAGGAGATGGAACTGGGCGGGCTCTCGAAAACAATTACTCGCACGGTCGTCCGCGGCATGTCCCCTTCTGAACAAGTTCTTCGCCTTAAGGAAGAGGTCAGGGGGGAGAGCAACATCAAGCTGTTGCTCGGTCACCACGTGGGAAACATATCCAGGGAGCAAGAACTTGTCAAGGCGATCATGGCTGACGATGAAGGGGACATGAGCGAGATCGAGGCGAAGGCCGTCATCATCGCCACCGGGATGGAGCCTATCGACGAAAAAGCGATACCAGAGTACGGTGCGGGCAGACTTCGCGGGGTGGTCACCTCGGTCGAGTTCGATGGAATGCTCTCAAAATGGGAGGCGGATGGAAGACCTGGGGCAGCCAGCGTTTCCATAGTCCAATGCGTCGGCTCACGAGTGGAAAAGAGGGGCGTGCCCTATTGTTCGAACTATTGCTGCATGAACGCCTTGAAGGAATCGATCACGCTCAAGAGGCTTGACCCGAAGATGCAGGTTCACGTTTTTTACATCGACATTCGGACATGTGGTCGAGGCCAGGAAGCTGCCTACAAGGAAGCCCGCCGTCTCGGCGTGCGTTTCGTTAGGGGGCAGCCAGCAATGGTCAGGGAGAAGGACAACAAGCTCCTGGTCTGTGGGGAGAACACCATTATAAACGAGCTGTACGAGGTCCCGGCGGAAATCGTCGTGCTGAACGTCGGCCTCCGGCTCTCGCAGGAGTCGCTCCGCCTCGCCGGGCAACTGGGAATGGTGTTGGACGAAGAAGGCTTGCTGTTCGTTGACGAAATGCGGCCGGGTCTAGCTCCGGTCATAGCGGTGGGCTGCGCTGAATCTCCCAAGGATGTCAAATCTTGTATAGAGCAAGCCAGCAACATAGCCAACATGGTGGTCCAGTTGCTGATTCACCACAAGGGGTAGGTCAGTACTCGGTGATGGTCCTTTTGGGCTGAGCCATTTCTGTAGATGCCTGTTTGTCAGCCTTAGAATATTCAGGGATCCGAGGCAGCGTTTCCTCAACGACAGCGATCTGGTTGTCATCCTGGTCTAGGAAGATCGCGATGAGCCCTCCGACCATCCTCTTCTCCGGCTTGACCACGAATAATACTCCACGATCGACCATCTTCCGGTGGAGGTCATATATGCTCTCCGTCGCCAAAATGATCCCGGTCGGTCCGCCTGGCCTGCGCCCCCCCTTGTCCGGGACGTAGAGGGCTATTCTGCCCAGGCCTCCATTCGGGCCTAGCTCGACCCAGTTCTCCGCCTTCGAGTCCCGTTGTACCGTTAGGCCGAGAATTTGTTCGTAAAATGAGACAGCGCCAGCAAGATCCCTAACCGGTATGGCCACCGTAGAAACGCCGAGCAGGACACCTCGGCTATCATATTGAGTATCTCCCCCCATGGGGTCCCCGAGCGGCATGAACGTTCATCCGGTTCGACAATATTTAATATTACTGGATGCCGGATAGTTCGGTCCTCGGCTTCGATGTGAGAAGACAGTCCGGTGAGATTTCCCAATTAACGAAGCTTTATGAGGCGTGAACTCCTTGAAACCCTTGGCCATAAAATGACTCCGGACCAGACCAATGACCAGATGTCGAGGTGGGACAGTACATATTCCTCGAACCAGGATTTTTTCGGGAAAGATGCCAGCGAGCTCGGGAGAATCGCTTTGCCCGTGCTCCGGAGCCATAAGGCTTTGAAGATACTGGAACTGGGTTGCGGGCAAGGCAGAGATACGTTATTTTTTGCCCAGAACGGAATGGAAGTGACCGCTCTGGACTACTCCGATACCGGACTGTGTCAGATCAAGGACAAGGCGGTCTCCGAAGGGGTGGCCGGGTCGGTGGTCCTAAAGGTTGGCGATGCACGCAATGGCCTTCCGTTCGATGACGGCTCCTTCGATGCATGCTTCTCACATATGTTCTTCACCATGCAGTTCCCCGAGACGGAGCTGGCATTCATATTCTCGGAAGTTCTTAGGGTGCTTAAACCGGGAGGATTGAACATCTATTCGGTCAGGAACGTACACGATCCCCATTTCGGCAAGGGAAAGCATTTCGGGGAGGATATGTGGCAGAATCCGCTTGGTTTCGTGGTGCACTTCTTCAGTGAGGAGAAGATCAAGCGTTTGGCAGCTGGATATGATCTTCTTTGGATCAAGGAGTTCGACGACCCCTCGCCTCCTTTCACCAAAAAGCTATATGAAGTTGTTCTGCAGAAACCATAGTATCTCGGGGAACGAAAAATCAAAATTGAAAGAGGGGACCTTTCCCTTTCATCATTTTTTTCCCTTTTAGGAGCATCAGTATCGCAAGGGTCATGACTATCGTGAATACCACAATTGCCACGATGGAAGCCGTCATCAGGACATCCGCATTCCCATCTGACACGGACCCGGCGATCTGGCCGGTCTTATTGATGCCGGAGTTTTCGACACTAAAGTAGGTCAGCTTGGACTGATCCATACCTATTGGAGCGAACCTGCCTTGGGTCGTCAATACCTCCGTAGAAAACAACAAGGATACAGATGTGACGACAAGGATGACTATCACAAGTCCTGGTAAACTACTCTTCAGATTGTGGTGTCCCATTGTCATCTTAGGTACTTTTGGAGTGAGATAATGAAAAGGATAAGGTAATGAAACAGCGGAAAAGGCCGGCAATAAGTGAGGTTTCTTTGCAGATAATCATCCGCATAATGGGTCTAGCAATCAGTGTCCAGAGTCTCCCGCAGGCAGGTTCCTAAACTTGCTCGCGGGTTCTTACGCAACTAATCAATCCATCATTCGTGAGGGGAACCTATGATCAATCAAAGCCGGTCTTCGCACACCAATACGTGAGCTTGTGCGCCCTTATGGCCATGTTGGGGTCGCTCACCATCTCGAAACTAGCCGGTGGTTCAACGGAGCTCGACCTGGTCTCAAGCAGGTATCTGCCCTTGACGGTGTTATGTGAGGAGAGGTTCTTGTCGATGGTCTCTAGGTCGAGTGGCGATTTGGCTTTGGGGTTGGCCTGTTCGATGATGACCCCAAGATCCTTGTTCGCGTAATGCTCTTCGATGATCCGGAGGTTCCAGTCGATGGAGATGGGTGTCACCGAGGGGTTGCGGTCACGGACCAACCAGGCATCGCCCACCCGGGACAGCTCACCGCGGCCGGGGATCCCCTCAAAATCTGCTAACATGTCCGTGATCTTCTTCGGGGATAGACCGATCGCTGAAGCGACTCCCGACGCCGCTGAGACTGCCGTGGTATACGACGGGGCGAGAAAGGCCGCTGGCATGGTGAAAGGGAAATCACCTTTCTTGACGTTTAGCCAGCACTTGGGTTTGTTGCCGAATTTCATGCCTTTGTCAAAGGATATGTTGATGTCCCCGAACTCCCCGAACTCGACCACCTGGGTGCTCTTCGGGATGAACACCTTCCACATGTTGATCTCGGGATGCCTGAGCACCAGTGTGCCCTTGGTCGCCTTCACCATCTGAACGATGCCATCGACAGCCCGGCGGGTACCGGCCGCGATCGGATAATTGTCCCCTGATGCCGTGGTGACGACACCGATGTCGGCTAGGCCGGTCCCTCCCAGGTTGCACTCAAAAACACCTCGAGTCCACTCACCTTCCATGAACGATAGGCGCAGTATCGTTGCCGGAGAGATCATGGTGTCCTGTTCCAAGATCTGGACAGTCTCCCCGACGGAGAATAGTCCCCGCGAGGTAAGGAGAAGAACTTTCTCACCCTTCTTCTTCAAAATATGGGAGATGGCATGGCATGCCGATGTCTTGGCCTTCGTCCCGGTGACCTCGATGGTAGGAAAAGTAAAATGAGCCAGCTCGCCCACCGCCCGGTGGAACGTGATCCTCTGCTCGTACTTTGCTCGTCCCAGATAGTGGTCGGGGCAATGTATCGGAACGACCGCCAGGTCATATTTCTTTGAGGGGGTGGTCCGAACCACCGCAATACCCTCGTTACGCAGGTGATCGACCATATATTGCTGTGCGGTCCCGTAGACATCGACCGCTGTCACTTCCTCGCCCCGTGAGCGATAAGTGAGAGCGAGAACGTCCCCTCCGTGGGTCAGATCGAGCACTAGCACGTTCATTCCTTATATCTCCAGCTGGGCACGATTGTCCTGCCTAGTTATCTAGTTTGATACGTCCGAACCACTACTTGGAAAAGACCTCGAAGCCTAAACCCTTCCCCAGGTCCTTGGCGCTCCGAGGAACGTCCGCCAGCTGCCCTCCTCCCTCATGTTCGATCCAGTATGTGCGCGAAAGTTCGTCTAGGGCTTCCTGTGGCGTCACCCCGGACATCGAGCCCTCGGATAGCATGGCCTCGATCCTGGTATAAGCTCGGATCGATAGGAACGCAACGAACATGTGACCATCCATCGTCTCCCTGTCGACCAAGTACTCCTTGTCATGACCCATTGTCTTTCGGTAGTCGGCGAATAGCCTGTCGATGGCGTCCCTTCTACGATAAAGACGGTAGATATCCTCCTCGAGGACATCCTTGTCCGAGGCGAGCATGATGCAGCCGGCGATATGACTCCGGGCCATTACGTTTTGCTTGGCAAGCCGGTTCTCATCCAGCATCCGGTAGAGCGTCATCTCCTCCTCCATCTTGAGCTGCGCGTCCTGATACAGATAGAGCCACATGTTCTTGTGTCGCCTCTTCCCGCACTTGATCAGGTGTTTGTCGTGGAAGAAATGCCTGGTCAATGGGATGTCCATGTCATAGAAGTCGCTATCCCGGTTCACCGGAAGGACGAACGAGGCCTTCCTTTGTAACAGCAAGGATATCACATCCTCAGAGAACGAGTCCCTCTCCAGCACCAGGGTCATGCCTTCCCCGCCGATCTCATCCAGAAGCTTGCGCATCGGTCCGAGTTCTCCGACCGGATTGGATAGCGTCCGTACCATGGTAGGGGCTCCGGTGTTCCTAGAGAATATCATGGCCAGGTTGATCCTCTGCATGAGGCCGGATTCGTCCTGGCCGCGTCCTAGGAGGTCCGTCTGCTCCGACCGGGTGAAGAATGCGGACATTCCGTAGACCACTTCCTCCCCGGCGACGCACATGCCGTTGAATGTCTTGGCCTGGGCCTTCTTGTCAGTGCCGACCCGGCGGAGCATCTCACCGAGATGATTCGGTGCAAGGTCGGGCTTTATCCCGGAGATATTGTACAGCTTGTCCCAGGAGCTCTGCGCCCTTCTTAGCGGTACGTCGCCCAGCACTCTCAGCATGGCCAAGGTGTATAGCTCCTGCCAGTCTTCGGGAAATGAGCCCTTCAGAATGTCCGAGATATCGGCCATTGCCCGGTTGAGCAGGACCGCGTTGCCGTATTGTTTCACCACTCTCTCGGTGGCGGGAACCAGCATGCTCTCCTTCTCCTTCAGGCCGTTCTTCTCGTCCAGGCGGCCGATGTACTTTGACCTCTTCTTCCGCTTCTTCTCTTCCTTGTCCCAGACGGTAGTGGACCGGTAAACGTAGTACGAGGAACCGATCCTCTTAATCTCCAGTCCCTTGATGCCCTTCTCCCTCTGCTGCTTGAGCCAATTCGCTGCCCACTCGTCCATCTGTACGGTAATAGGGGATAAGCCGAGATAAACATTTCTGTATTCAGGTCTACTTAGCCAGTAAAATTAATAATTGTTAACGACTCCCTAATGTAGTCCCTATGGAAAGGACAAACCATATATATTTAGGGGTTTCTCGGCGGTCTTGACGAGAAATAGGGGACTTAAAATGGCCGTTTCACAAAAACTGATGGCATTGACCGTAATCGCGATCCTGCTGGTCGCGGGACTGGCGGCGGTCTTCGTACTGACCGCACAGAACAACAATGACACAACCGGTGCAGACAAATCGGCAACGATTAGCGTCATTGATGACCGCGGGGTCAACGTGACCGTGACAAAATACCCGCAACGCATCCTGTCGCTCGGGACTGCGTTCACTGAATGCCTGTACGCCATAGGCGCGCAGGACCAGATCGCCGGAGTGGACAGCACCAGCAAGTATCCGGCGGCGGTCAGCAACAAGACTAACATAGGGAGTGGCTACACCATCAATAAAGACAAGGTGACGATGCTCCAACCCGATCTCGTCGTCATGTGGAAATCGTACACGGACACGCTCAACTCATTGACCAACATGAACTTGACCGTCATCGCGTTCGACCCACAATCGGTGGCTGACGTGGAGAAGATGATCACGACCCTGGGCGACGTTACCGGTAAGGCCAGTGAAGCGAACTTGGTGGTAACCGATATGCAGACCCGGGTGGCTGAGGTACAGCAGAAGGTGGCCAACATAACCGCGAAGCCCAATGTCTACATGGAACTGCTCAGTTCCGGCGGCAAGTCGCCAGGCCCCGGTACCATGACCAACGACGTGATTGGCCTCGCTGGCGGATATAACATCAACGCCAACACCTCTGTCCGGTACACCAAACTGACCGCCGAGTACGTCATCGGGCAGGACCCGCAGTTCATCATCCTGGAAACACAGAACCCCAAAACCAATGATCAGGTCAAGAACACCACCGGGTACGGGACCATCAGCGCGGTCGTCAACGACAAGATAATGCGCATCGATGGAGCGTGGCTTACCGCATCACCGAGGATCGTCCTGGCCGTCGAAACGTTCGCCTCCTGGTTCCACCCGGAGCTGTTTCCCGCTTAATGAACTAGGACGGGTGCGGCCAAGTGCGCATCGTGGAGCTTTCCCTTGCCTCCTTCTTCCACGATGTCGCCCTACCCCCACTCTCTTTTTCGCCACAGTTTATGAATGAGTAAGCGATTGCAGGAAGAGCATGACGATGGACCAAAAGGGCATCGAGGAGATGCATACCCAGAAGTTGCACCGATGGTGGCTCACCATGGTGTTCCTGACGCTCGCCCTCTTCGGGGTCGCCATAGCCGCCATCGGCATTGGTTCGACGAACATTTCTCCGGACCGGATCATCGCCGCCATATTCTCCAACGATTTCTTCCGAGTCATCACCGGACAGCACGCCTCCAACCCTATCAACGCAGTCGTGCTCGAGATCCGTATGCCCAGGATCATCATTGCCGCCCTGGTCGGGGCATCACTTGCCGTTGCGGGAACGGCCATGCAAGGCATCTTCCGCAACCCCATGGCCTCACCGTACATTTTGGGACTGTCTTCCGGCGCGGCGTTCGGCGCGTCGTTGGCAATTGTACTAGGATTCTCCGTCATCAGTGGTACCTTTGCGGTTCCCGCGATGGCCTTCATCTTCTGTTTCATCACTCTCTTCATCGTCTATGGGATCTCAGCCACCAAGATGGGCGTCCCGGTGACGACGTTGCTACTTGCGGGGATAGCGGTGGGCTCGCTCTTTGCCGCCCTGGTCTCGCTGATAAAGTACTTTTCCGGAGACAATCTCAGTTCCGTAGTTTACTGGATGATGGGCGGCCTTTGGGACAGCAACTGGTCACAGGTCTGGGTGACGATGCCGATGGTGTTTTTCGGTTCCGCCGCGCTAATGTTCTACAGCAAGGAGCTCAACCTGATGATGGTCGGTGAAGAACATGCCACCAACCTCGGTGTGAATGTCCGACGCTCCCGCCTAATAATCCTCGTTCTCTCGTCACTGGTCACTGCCGCCGCCGTATCGGTCAGCGGCGTCATCGGCTTCGTTGGTCTCATTGTGCCGCACACCCTGCGCATCGTCCTAGGTCCGGACAATCGCATCCTAATGCCAGCGTCCATCGTGGGTGGGGCCGTGTTCATGATCGCCATGGACACGATCGCCAGGACCATAATCTCGCCTGCTGAGCTACCGGTAGGCATCATCACCGCGCTCCTAGGCGCGCCATTCTTCCTTTGGCTGCTACGGTCACGTAAGCGTGATATATGGGGGTGGTAGGTTGGATCTAAAGGTCGAGGAGGTCACGTTCAACTATACCAGTGTGCCCGTGTTGGACGGGGTTTCCTTTGAGGCCAGGGGAGGCGAGGTCATTGGCATCATCGGCCACAACGGCTGCGGCAAGACGACGTTGCTCAAGTGCATCAACCTGGCTCTACATCCCGGAACTGGCATCATACGGTTCGACGGAAAGGATACGCTGTCGATGTCGCGAAAGGAAATCGCCAAAGAAGTAGGCGTGGTGGCGCAGAACACCGTCATCACCTTTCCGTTCACCGTGCTGGACATGGTGCTGATGGGTCGTTTTCCTTCGCTCGAGCGGTTCGCCAATGAGTCCAAGGACGACCTCAAGATCGCAATGGATGCCATGGAGGCGACCAGTGTCACCTATCTCGCTTCCAGACCGATCGACGAGATCAGTGGCGGCGAAAGGCAGCGAGTCATCATCGCCCGTGCCCTTGCCCAGCAGCCCAGAGCTTTGCTCTTGGATGAACCAACTCTGCACCTGGACATCAACCACCAGTTCGAACTGATGGAATTGATCCGTTCGCTGGCAAAGGAAAAGGGATTGCTTGTGATAATCGTCTCGCACGACCTGAACCTGGCGGCGCGCTATTGCGACAAGCTGATTGCTTTGGACGAGGGAAAGATCGCCGCCGCTGGCGCCGTTGGTGATGTGCTGACAACCGAGAACCTGGCTAAGGTCTTCAACATCAAGGCGCTGGTGGAGTTCGATAAAAGGACCATGGCCTATGACGTCACGATCCTGGGAACGATCCCAAAAGATTCCTCAATAAAATGATGATATTTGGATGGTCGGCATTGGAAGCGACGAAACAACCATCAACTATTTCGACATGGAGTGGCGATTGGTTCGCTGAGTCTGGTCTGATGGATGGAAGTAAAGCCGTGAAGGGGATTCTCGGAGATTGCATGCGTTCAGGCCGATCGAACCCGATAAATCATTCAAAGGACGAATGCTATGCCAACCTCGCTGCGAAAGGTCGAGGCGCCAAGGTCTGGGACGCTGCGTACAAGGAATACTTGGACTTCTGCCTGGCGGATGGCTCGCTTATCCTCGGCCATCAGGGGGGCGATTTTTTCGAAATAATCGAGAATCAGGCCTCACTAGCTAGCCATCAGGGCCCAAGAGCAGAACTCGAAGCGAATTTCTCCAGGATGATCCAGGATGCGTTTCCCTCAATGGAGCGGACGCATTTCATGGAAAGCAAGGATATGGCAAGATCATATGCGCTTGAACAGGCTCGTTCGCAGACCGGCCATAAGGACGTCATCAAGGTTGTTCGCGATCCTTCCGCTTCGATAAATGAACCTGAGACGAGGACCATTTTGGTCCCAATCAATGATCTGGATGATCTAACGGTCGCTCTGGAAAAGAATGAGGTCGCCGCGATCATCCTGGAGCCGGTTCTCTGTTTCCCTGGACCGATCGCCCCGGAAGAAGACTATCTGCACCAGCTTCGCGAGATCGCTGACGTCAACGGCATCGTGCTAGTATTCGATGAGAGCAATACCGGCCTAAGGCTGGCCATGGGCGGTGCGCAGGAATACTATCGGGTCCGACCGGACATGACCATTCTGGGGAGGATCGCAGGCGGTGGATTTCCGATCGGCGTCTGCGGGGCGTCGATCGAATTGATGGGTATGAAAGCTTCGAATGGTGGTAAGCTTGCTATGCCCTCAGACCCGTATCCACTAGCTGCCGGTATGGAAACGGTAAGGCGATTGCGGGTGGAAGGACATGACCGGCTCAATGCAATGGGAGAGAGGATGGGCAAGGGTCTCGAGGCGGTCCTGAACGAATTCCATGTGCGGTACAAGGCCTCTGCGGTAGGTTCCATGTTCCAGGTGTTCCTGGACCCGGCGGGTCCGGAGGGCAACGGCAGGAGAAGCTTCGAACAGAACCTGTACCAGAAGGTTTGGGGTATCGCCCATGAGAACGGGGTGCTCTTCTCCCCCTCACAGAGGGGGACCAACTTCATATCGACCGCGCATACCGAAGAGGACATCGATGAGGCAGTGAACGCCGTCCTCGTCTCGCTAGGAGAGGCTGCCCTATGATACTCGGAACCCGGTCCAACAGGACTTCGATGGCGATTGCCAACAAGGTCCTGAAACGCATGTCGGAGAGCTACGCGACAGAAGCGGTCGAACTGAAGATCGTTGAAGTTGACGATTCGATAAAAGGCAGACCCTTCTCGGTGCAGAGGTTGGACGAATTCATGTTGCTCCTTGACGAGATTGGAACCGGTGAGATCGATGCTATGGCGGTCGGCGTTGGCGAGGTCCCACTCGATCCGTTCATCTGGTCCCAGGTTGCCGCTGTCCTTCCCCGGGGGCCTCCGGAGGATGTCCATATTTCCACGATACCATTGGAACGAATGAGGCCCGGTTCTGTCGTCGGCATCTCTTCGGCGAGACATAAGAGCCTGCTGTTAAACCTCAGGCCGGACCTGTGCGTGAAGGATATGAGGGATAAGGCCAACAACTGCATGGACATCGGTAATGGCTTGAACGCTTTCATCGTATCACGGGCTGGGATCGAGCTACTCCAGATTGACTGTCCAGCATATATCTTGGACCCTGAGCAGTTCATTCCTAGCCCAGGACAAGGTGCCATCGCCATACTATGTGGTCCCAATTCCAGATACTGGAAGTCTTTGAAGGACTTCGACGATCACGACACCCGGATCTGCGTGGAATCAGAAAGGTTCCTGCTGGAAGCAGTGGGTACCGACCTTTCTGTTCCTATAGGGATCTGGGCAACAAACGATGAGAATGAGATCCGTATCCGAGCCATAGTACTGGACGATGAGGGAATGACCTCCTTCCGCCTGGACCGGAACATCGAACTGGGCCGCTTGGAGGATGGGTTGAACGAGTTTGCCAAAGATCTGAAGTACAGTTGGGAGTTGGTCCGATGAGTAACAACCGCGAAGGATCGAGCAGGAATATGCTCCTGGAACGATCCACCATGGCACATCATGCCGAGGCCATTCCATGACCACCGTCGCGATATTGAGGCCCACGGACCGTATGGAGGAATCGATGGAACTTGCCCGGAAGATGGGCTTTGACGCCGTGTTCGCCTCACCGATAGATCTAAAAACGAACGATTCGCCCGAGTTCGTTTCATTCCTTCAGGGCCTGGCTTCCGGCGATGTCGACATTGTTGTCTTAACTTCGTCTATGGCGGTAAAATCGACATTTGAACTGGCGATGAAGCACGGACAAGTGGAAGAGCTCAGTCGAGGTTTGCGCCAGATTCAAATCATCGCAGTCGGTCAGGAGACAGCTAGAACGGCGGAGAATGAATGGATCAAGGTCGATACGTTGCCGGGGAAGTTCACCGCGGATGGGCTGGTCGATCTTCTGTCGAGAAAGGGCATGGCAGGCAAGCAAGCCGTGATCCTCGGGTCCGATAAAGGTTCTGATGTGCTAATGAAAGGCCTCTCCGGGTCGGGTGTCATCGTCCAAGAAATCGTGGTCTACAAACTCACCAAGGTGAAGACTGGCCGACCCTTGTTGGACATGTTCTACAAGGGGATCAGGGGTGAGATCGACGTGTTCGCCTTCACCAGCTCCATGTCAGCGAAGTCGTTCATCGATGAGGCGAAGAAGCACTATTCCGATGAGGAGGTCGAGGACATGCTGGACTGCGCCGTCATAGCGGCAATAGGCGAGCCGACCAAGAAGATGCTGGAGGATATGGGGTATAGGGTCGATATCATGCCCGCAAAGGCCACGTTCGAGGATCTTCTGGCCGCGATCAAGATCGGCCATGAAGGCTGACCTTTCGTCCTTTATTTTTTATTTTCCCTAACGAGTATCTCCAAAGCCTCTTCCACCGTCAATGGTGGTTCGAACCCGATTCCAGTCCTTTCGCCCCATTTAGCCATAAGCCGGGAGAACGAAGGCAGCTCGAGGCTGGCCTCTTTCAGGACCATCTGGTCGTGGATCAGCATTTGGAAGCCTCCGTCGAATATCTTGTTCCGCTTGAGGACGATGACCCGGTCGGTCAACTCAAAAGCGACTGACAGATCATGGGTAGCCAGCACAATCGTCTGGTCTAACGAGTCAAGGATTTTCACCAGGTCCCTCCGCCCTTGCGGGTCGAGGTTCGCTGTCGGCTCGTCCAGAAGGAGAGTCGGAGGCGACATGGCCAATAATCCAGCGATGGCTACTCTTTTCTTCTCCCCGGTAGAGAGACGATGCGGTACGCGATCGCCATAACCTCCGACCCCGGCCAGGTCCATCGCCTTACGTGCCCTCTGGTTCACTTCATCTTCCGTTAATCCCATATTGATCGGTCCGAAGGTCACGTCCTCGTAGACCGTAGGCATGAATATCTGGTCATCAGGGTCCTGGAAGAGAAGGCCAACACCCTTGCGAGCGGTCGAGGCGGATTTCTTGGTGAGCTCCACCTCGTTTATCCAAGCCCTTCCCGACGTGGGGACGAAGAGTCCGGCCATAATGTGAAGCAAAGTGCTCTTGCCTGCCCCGTTCGGTCCCACCAGTGCGACTCGTTCGCCTTTCTCGATAACGAGGTCGATGTTCTCGATGGCGATATCCGCCTCGGGATAGCTGTACATGACCTTCTCAAGCTTCATCATCGCCAAGCGATCACCCCGTTCTGGATTAGGATCGATGTTACACAGGCCAGTCCGACGACCAGGGCCAGAGCCCCGTCACGAGGATGAACCTTTGGTTTCCGGAGGGTGTGGACCTCACCATCGAAACCCCGCATGAGTAGCGAGTCGAACATATCAGAACCTCGCTGGCTCGAGCGGACGAAGATCATGCCGATGCTGCTTGAAAGGATTCGAAACGCCTGCTTCTCGAAGAGATGTCGGCCTCCGGCGAAACCTCTAGCCTTCCGCGCCATCTTCATTCTTGCCGCCTCATCTTGCAAGACGAAGATAAACCTGTAAGTGAAGAGGATTAGGTTCGTCAGGACCTTAGGCATCTTGAACCAGCGGAATGCGGACATCATCTCGAAGAACGGCGTCGTAGTGGTCAACATTATTAAAGCTAGGACGGACGCCGAGACCCGGACGAACATCATCTCAGCGTTGAGCAACGTGGAGGTGAATGCCAGAGCTAGCGACGCAACTGCAATGAACGGAAGAGCCAGGAGATAGTTCTCCGCGATATGGTGTGCAGGAACTGCCGCCACGATAAGCATCAGGACGACAAATGCTAACACCAGAAGCAATGATGGAAGGTCTCTCAGGAAAGCGGCGGTGACGATCAGCGCCACTGTCGAGACGAGCTTCACCCGGACATCAAAAAGGAAGAACCTAGAGCCCTTGGCAAATCGGTCCATCTCGTCGTGGTGGGACAATGTACATCATCCGATTCTGTGTCAATATAAAACGGTTTGAGTGCTGTCAAGCATGTTCGACAGGCGGGTCCTCTTAATCCTGAGGCGCTTCCCTTTTTCTTGACCTACCTCTGGCCCTCCAATATAGGAGGACAGCCCCGACGGTGATGGCGAACCCGACGATTCCCGATACCAGAGCGGTGACGTAACTGTCTCCGTAGGTCAGTATCCCGGTGAAGACCTGGGTGACCTCGTTCAGGCCGGCATTTTCCATCGTGACCTCTAGCCCATCCCCATAGGCGGCGGAGAACGCGAAGAACCCTACCAACCCCACTGAAAACGCTAGGAGCAGACCAAAGGCAGCCCTGGTCAATCCTTTTGCCGGTACTGGGGTGGTGCCCTCGAGACCATTCCTGAACTTGAGCATACCGGGTGAGACCTTGGCCAGGTATAGGACGACCCCGGCGGTTATGGTGGCTTCTCCGATGCCTATCAGAATGTGATACACAAACATTGACGGGATGGCGATATTGGCTGCGATCCCAAAGGCGCCATTGGACAGTTCATAGCTCAGTGAGAGCTGGATAGCGGCTGCCATGGCTGCAACGACCACCGATAGCCAGGAACCGATGACTATGCCGACCTTATCGAACCTTCCAGAGAATACTCGTATCGTGGTCCAAGCTATCAGAGGAGCGATCACTGCCATATTGAGCAGGTTCAGACCCAAGGCGGTGACGCCACCGTCTCCGAAAACGAAACATTGGATGATGAGGATCGCGGTGATCACGGCCATTGCCGCGGCCGGCCCAAGAAGAATGACGGCCAGTGCCGCCCCGATCAAATGTCCCGTGGTTCCGCCCCCGACCGGGAAGTTCAGCATTTGAGCGATGAATATGCCTCCGGCCAGGACTGCCATGAACGGTATCAGCCGCTCATCCATCCCACGGTTCAATTTCCATATCGCCAAGGCAATGGCGGGGACCGCGATCAACCAGCCGAGGACCAGAACCTCCGGGGACATCAATCCGTCAGGGATGTGCATTTTTAAACCACCGTAACACGAATTTCTTTTTTGTGTTACTCGATAATAGCCAGAGATATATAATGATTAGCGTAACACTTATTCGGTAAATGTGTTACGTTTCCGGTCCGGAGCTGGATACGCCAATACTCAGGTTCCCTAAACTCGGAATCTCAATGCTTCCTGCACCCTGATTTCAGCTCCTTTACAAAATCACGGATATCGTGCGGTTTCACTCCATCTATGATCCTGGATAGGATGGCTGATCCTACAATTATCCCGTCCGCACCCAGGGAGGTGATATCCTCGACCTGCTCTTTCGTCGATATTCCGAAACCGACCGCCAGTGGAAGATCCCCTGCGGCTTCTTTGCCCCGTCTGATTAGCGCCGGGAGCGTTTCGCTCAGGTTGCCCCTGGCTCCTGTTGTCCCAAGCCTACTAACCAAGTACAGGTATCCGCTCGACCGGCCGGCGATGTGCATCATCCGGTCCTCTGGGGTCGTCGGAGCGACCAGCTGGATAAGGTGTATACCCTCGTTCATGCAGAATAACTCCAGCGTCAACGATTCCTCGATCGGCAGGTCAGCGATGATCAGTCCGTCCGCTCCGGCCTTTTTTGCCTGCTTGACGAACTCCTCCTCTCCCATGCGGAAGACCGGGTTGTAATAGCCCATCAGAACGATCGGGACATCGCACTTCTCCCTCACCCTGGCGGTGAGCTCAAGAACCCTCGTCGGGGTGACACCGGCCCGCAACGCCTCGTCACTGGCCTTCTGGATGACCGCGCCGTCCGCCATGGGGTCGCTGAACGGGATGCCTATCTCGATGATGTCAGCACCGCCTTCCTTGCAGGCCAACAGGTAGCTTAGCGATGTTTCGAAGGAGGGGAACCCTCCGGTAAGGTATACGATCAACGCGCTCTCGTCGCGCTCCTTGCAGTTGCGGAACGCCTCCTCCACGCGCCCCGAGTGTCCGGATCGGTCGTCCGGCCTCGCACATCGCTTAGTTGTCATTTGATAAACCCCATGTTGAACACTGTCTCGAGGTCCTTGTCTCCCCGCCCAGACACCGTTATGACCACAATTTGGTCCTTGTCCATTGCCTTCGCCCGCTGCACGCCAGCGTACACCGCATGGGCCGACTCGAGCGCCGGTATGATGCCTTCCAGGCGGGACAGCTCGACGAACGCCCCGAGCGCCTGCTCATCTGTGATTCCTACGTACTCCGCCCGTTTTATATCTTTCAGATAGGAGTGTTCCGGCCCCACGCCCGGATAGTCGAGGCCGGCCGCGATGCTATGCGCCTCATGGACCATCCCTTCCTTGTCCTGGAGCAGGTAAGACTTGGAGCCCTGGAAGACGCCGACCGACCCAGCGCTAATAGAGCACGAATGCTTTCCTGTCTCGATCCCGCATCCGGCCGCCTCGGCCCCCAGGAACTTCACTCCCTTGTTCCGTATGAAAGGATAGAACGTGCCGATGGCGTTGCTGCCTCCGCCAACGCATGCCACCAACAGGTCGGGCAGCTTGCCTTCCTGTGCCTTCAGCTGCGCTTTGATCTCCTTCCCGATGATGCTCTGGAAATCACGCACCAGGGTTGGATAGGGGTGGGGCCCGGCCGCCGTCCCGAACATGTAGTAGGTCGTCACAACGGACGCCGCCCAATCGCGGAACGCTTCGCTGATGGCGTCCTTGAGCGTTTTGGAACCGATCTCCACCTCATGGACCTTGGCCCCCATCAGCCGCATGCGGAAAACGTTCATCCGCTGCCGCTTGACGTCGTCTGCGCCCATGTAGATCTCTGCCTCCATTCCCAGCACAGCGGCCGCCATCGCCGTCGCGGTCCCGTGCTGTCCGGCCCCGGTCTCGGCGATAATGCGGGTCTTGCCCATGCGTTTCGCTAATAGTGCCTGTCCCATGACATTGTTGAACTTGTGCGCGCCGCCGTGCGCCAGGTCCTCCCGTTTAAGGTAGATCTTGGCCCCGTCATACCTCTCCGTGAGGCGTTTGGCGAAGTACAGCGGCGTTTCCCTGCCGCCGTAGTTGACGTTGTACCAGCGCAGTTCCTCCTGGAACGATCGGTCCTTCTTCGCCTGGTCATATACCGTTTCGAGCTGGATCAGCGCCGGCATGAGTATCTCGGGGACGTACTGCCCGCCGTACTCGCCAAATCTTGTCCTATCCGACATCAATGAACACTCCTAGCGTTTGAGATGAACTGCTCTACCAGGTCCATGGACTTACGGCCGCCGGTCTCGACCCCGGAGGAGACGTCGACCGCGAACGGATGCACCGCTATGATGGCGTCCACGACATTCCCTGGGTTAAGGCCTCCGGCGAGCACCACTGGAAATGGGTCGACCGTCTCCACGATCTCGGCGCTCAGCGTCCAATCATGTTTCATGCCCGCTCCGCCGAACGAGGCGGAGGCGGTGTCCAGAACCAGTCCGGAGCATTTACCGACTAGTTTCTCCGCCCTCTCCAGCTCATCCCCCCAGCCCATCGGCTGCAGCGCCCAAACATCGCAGGGAATGGCATTGGCGACCGACTCCACGTTCTCCACATCCATGACTGAATGCAGCTGGAGCACATCGGGTTTCAGAACCCGGACGATCTGCTTCAGCACGTCCTCGCTTTGGCAGGTGGTGACGATCACCTTCTTGCACTTCGCCATCGACATCAGCTGCTCTGCCCTGGATATGGTGAGCTCCCGCTTGGAATTGGTCTCCACGATGAAACCGACGTAATCTGCCTTACGCGAGGAGATGATGTCCTCATCCCTCATCATCCCGCAGATCTTCACCTTGGTCATCTTGGCACCACCAGGCCTCTGAGCTTCATCTCCGGGTCGTCAGACGACGCCAGCTCGGTACCGATCAGCACCCCTGCCGCTCCGCTGTCGCGGGTCGCGATGACCTGTTCCCGGGTAGTGAGGCCGGACATCACAATTATCGGTTTCGTCTTGTGCGCCAGACCGTTCAGCAAACGGACCCCCTTCCCCTGCTCGATGGTCATTGTACGTAGGTTCCGCTGATTGATGCCAACGATATCCGCGCTGCTCTTCAAGCTCTGTAGCACCTCCACCTCATCGGCCGCTTCGAGCACAACCTCCAGACCCCGCTCGTGGGCATAACCTATCAGGCTGTCCCTTCGGACCTTGACCATATGCGACGAGAACAACTTTTGGATCAAGAGTATGGCGCTTGCCCCATGCCTGGCCGCCGCATCGATCTGGTTTATCGAAACGATGAAATCCTTCATCAGGACCGGGACCGGGTTCAGGGATGCTACCTCCAACAGCTGCAGGCTGCCCTTGAAGAACTTTGGCTCAGTGAGCACTGAGAGGGCGGTGGCACCTCCCTGGAGATATTTGGAGATCAGGACCTCCGGGTCATGTGTGGAGATGTGGTGATTGGACGGTGAGGCGCTCTTTACCTCTGCCACGACCGGAAATGATTCAGACTGCGAAAGCGCTTTGACCAGCGAACGGCGGTTTGACCGGGCGTATGAACTGGCCGCTTCGACCTCATAGTAGTTTGAGGCTATGAGCAGCTCCGCGTTCCGGACCAGTTTCTCCAGCGTATCCTGCATTATACCTCAGCCTTGCTCATGTCGACGAACTCGGTCATCCTCTGCATGGCCTTCCCGGAATCAATAGACACACATGCCATATCGACTCCCTCCTCGATATTATTAACCCTATTGCAGGCCAAGAGCGCGCAGGCGCTGTTGAGCACGACGATGTCACGCCTAGGGCCGGGTGAACCTGACAGCACCCTACGGGCCAACTTGGCTGCCAGTTCCGGGGTTAGTTCCGAAATGACCTCCGGTCGCGGGGGTTCGAACCCTAGCGACCTCGGATCGATCTCGAACCTATCCGTTCTCCCCCGGTCGAGCAGGACCGCCTGGGTAGTACCTAAGGTGGATACCTCGTCCATGCCCGGGAAACCGTGCACGACCATTGCCCGCTTGATGCCTAGTTCGTTCATCATCACTGGTACGATATCGAGCAATCTCGGGTCGTACACGCCCATGAGCTGCATCTTGTCCGCTTCCACTGGGTTCAGCAGGGGGCCGATCACGTTGAAAAGGGTCTTGGAGCGCAGCTCTCTGCGGACCGCTGCCACATTCCTCATCGCTGGATGATAGAGCGGGGCGAACAGGAAGGTGATGCCGATCTCATCCAGCATCCTCTCGGCCAATTCCGGACCGATGGCCGTTCTTGCGCCCAGGGCGGTGAGCAGGTCTGCACTGCCGCAGACACCGCTGCTCGAACGGTTCCCATGCTTCGCCACCGGGACGCCGCATCCGGCCACCACGAACGCCGAGATGGTCGAGACGTTGAAGGTGCGGAACGAAGCCCCTCCGGTGCCGCATAGGTCCGTGACAGCCTGATGCTTGGTCTGTACCTTGATCGATGCCATCGCGAACGCTTCGGCGAAAACCCTGATCTGTTCCGCCGTCTCCCCCTTTGCGGCCAGCGATGAGAGCGTTGTGGCCATCTCCTCATGGCTCGCTCTGCCGGCCACCATATCATCTGCCAACGAGGAAAGGCTGTTCCTGCTCAGGTCTACCCGGGTAACGGTCTCGATCATGCTCAGCACCTTGCCCCGGCGATAAAATTGGCCATCATGCTCTTTCCCTTGGGGGTGAGGATCGACTCCGGATGGAACTGCACGCCCTCGATCGGGAACTTGAGGTGCCTGATGCCCATGATCGTCCCGTCCGTTGCGGCGGCCGTCACCTTCAGGCTCGGCGGCAGGTCATGTCCGACCACCAATGAGTGGTATCGCCCTACCACCAGCGGATCCTCGAGCCCGGCGAACACCCCTTTCCCGTCATGCCCGATCACCGACGTCTTGCCGTGCATCAGACGTTCTACCTTGGCCACGGTGCCGCCGTAGCAGTACGCGATTCCTTGATGTCCCAGGCAGACGCCCAGTGTGGGTACGGTCTGGCTTATCCCGGTCAGGACCTCGGCGCAGACGCCGAAATCACGTTTCACCGCCGGGTGCCCCGGTCCGGGAGAGATCACGATCGCATCGGGATCAAATCGGCGCACACCTTCCGCGTCGATGGCGTCATTGCGCAACACGGTGACGTCCACACCCAGCTCCCCCATGTACTGTTTCAGATTGTAAACGAAAGAATCGTAGTTGTCCAGCAACAATATCCTCATGCCGTTACCCTCCCGTTGCAGGCCTCGATCGCCTTCTTGACCGCTTTCAGCTTGTTCTCCACCTCGGTGTACTCCCTTGCTGGGTCGGAATCGGCGACAATGCCGGCCCCCGCCTGGATATAGATGCGATCGTCCGCGATGAACGCGGAACGGATGGCAATGGCGGAGTCAAGGTTACCGTTGAAGGACAGATAGCCGACCGCACCGGCGTATGGGCCTCTCGGCCTCTGCTCCAGCTCTTGGATGATCTCCATGGCCCGTGGTTTGGGCGCTCCCGATACGGTCCCGGCGGGGAACACGGCGCAGAACGCGTCGAACGATGTCCTTCCCGGCTGCAGCGTGCCCTGCACCTTGGAGACCATATGCTGGACATGGCTGAACTCCTCCACCTGCATGAACATCGGTACGTGGACCGATCCGGTCTCGCACACCCGGCCTACGTCGTTCCGGGCCAGGTCGACGAGCATGCAGTGCTCCGCCCGCTCCTTCTCGTCCGCCAGCATCTCTTCCCTGAACATGCGCTTCTCCTTCGGGGTGGCGCCCAGAGGCCTGGTCCCGGCTATCGGGAAGGTGATGACCTCACCTTTCCGCACCGTGACCAGCGTTTCCGGGCTGGAGCCCAGGACCACGCGTCCACCGAAATCGAAATAGAACATGTAGGGCGAGGGGTTGAGCTCGCGCAGCGAACGGTAGAGGTCGAGCGAGTTGCCCGAGCAGTTCGATCCTAGTGAATGGGATGCTACGATCTGGAACGCCTCGCCCGCCTCGATCCTCTCGCGGCAGATGGATACCACCTTCTCGTATCGTTCCTGGGACATGGCCGGAACAAGCTCTCCGGTCCGGAACGGTTCTCCGCTTGCCGGTGGCAGACCGGAGTCGAGCAAACGCCGCAACCGGTCCGCGCCATCGACGGAGAAATAGTATGCCTGGAAGCTGGAGTGGTCAAAGATGATGCCTTCCTTGTACATGCCCAGTTCGAAATCAGGGAAATCCGTGGCTCCCGTCATTCCCGCAGAGGGCTCGATGAACCTGGCAAAGTCGTATGAGAAGTATCCAACCAGGCCGCCCAGGTAAGGGAACCGGTCATCCTTGATGACCGTCATCGAAGAAAGGGCGTTGATGAAGGTGATCGGATCGTTGCGGGGGACGCCGCAATCCGGTCCTCCTTCCACCCGTCCTCCGATGCAGCGGACCACGTACTCAGGCTGGAATCCCATGAACGAATGGGAGACCGTCCTTTCGGACCCAACTGCGCTCTCCAGGAGGAACGAGCACTTGGACGCAGATGACAAGCGGTCATACAGCTCCGATGGGGTGAGACCGAGGTCCAACTTTTCGATGCTTACTCTGCTGTCGATGACCGTCATGTTAATTGGGTACATCAATGACCATATATAATCATTATTGAACATTAATGTACATTTACGGCTCGGCACCAAAGCGGGACCGACCGATTAATACATTGCAGACGAGGTCGATTCTGGGGTGGGGAATGTGATGAGAGTTGTAGCATTCAACGGCAGCCCAAGGACCAATGGGAACACCTTCCAGGCTCTGCGGGTGGTTTTGGACGAGCTCGAAAAGAACGACATTTCGACGAAAATGATCAATCTGTGCGAGCAGGATATTCATGGCTGCAAGGCATGCGGTGCCTGTGTCAAGAACAAGGACCGGCAGTGCATAATGAAGGATGACAAGGTCAACGAGTACGTCGAGGTCATCGACAAATGCGACGGCCTGGTTATCGGCTCCCCGGTCTATTTCGGGGGCCTCTCTTCGCAGACCAAGGCGTTCATCGACCGGGTCGGTTACGTCAACCGGGCGAACGGCGACCTGTTCAAGCGCAAGGTCGGAGCGGCGGTGGCCATAAACCGTAGGGCCGGTGCTCTGGAAACGTTCAATACGATCAACAATTTCTTCCTCATCGGGCAGATGATCGTTCCTGGCTCGAGCTATTGGAACGTCGGAACGGCCCTGAGAAAGGGAGAGTTCGTGAACGATACAGAAGGGATCGAGACCATGAGGAATCTCGGTCAGAACATGGCATGGTTACTGAAAAAGATCAATCCATGATGAGATTAGAAACTGATCGGGCCAACTTGACCCGATCTTCCAGCATCTCCCAGATTGATTATTTATTATTCCAAGTAAATATATCATAAATATTAATTATCTTATTGGCCAGCATCGTCATATTACGATGCCGTTCGAGAAAGGTTAATAAGGCATGGACGCAAGGGAGGGGCATCATTGATCCGGCTAGATTTGGAACGGCCCCTGTTGGAGAAGCCGGGGTCCGATATTCTCCGAGCTAGCCATATCTGTGCTAATTTATCCAGTGGTAAGACGAGATGGGAGAATCAGGGATGGATATTGGGAGCATCGGACGGGATAAGTTGGTCTCGGCAACAGCAATCGGCCTCATGGTCCTGATGATGTTGTGCATTTCGAACGCGAGCGCGGCACCGATGGGCGGAGCCTTCGTCGATGCGAACGTGAACGGGGTCTTTGACCCGGGCATTGATGAACTCAGCACGACGATTCAAGGTGCGATCGACAACGCCATGCCTGGCCAGACCATCATGGTCCTGCCCGGGGTCTATGAAGAGCAGCTTACACTAACCAAGGACGGGCAACGGATCATCGGTTCTGGGAATGATACCACGAGCATCGTGGCCTTCAGTCCGATGAGCGTCAGCTTCTCATACGGAGGAATTGACTATCGATCGATCGTCACTGTCCAGGCTAATGACGTTTCCTTCGGCAGGCTGACCGTCGACGGCCTCGGCATAGGCACGGCAAACGCCGGGATCGGGTTCTGGAACTCATCCGGTGCGCTCGACCAGGTGACGGTCCGCGGGATCAACGACACCAGCAATGTGCTCGGCGACTATTCGGGCGTGATCGTCTTCACTGAAAACCTAAACCCGATCGAGTTCCGCATGTCCAACTCCACCGTCTACGGTTCGCTGGTGAGCGATGTCACCATTGCATCGGCCTATGTTGACGCGGTCTTTCAGAACGACCGGTTCTTTGCCATGCCGGGAACTTTGCCAATGAGCGGCATCTCGGCATTGGACTTGGCGACTTTGACGATCGACTCCTGTCAATTCGATGACTATGCGATCTCTCCGAACGCCGTTGACCCCGCTGGACCGATGTCAGCAGGCGTAAGGTCGGTCGGTGCGAACGTGACCATCACCGGTTGCGAGTTCGATCAATGTGACTCGGGCGTACTGGTGACCGGCGGGTCCGCATTCGTGAACGACTCCTACTTCAGGGGAAACTTGGCAGGCGTGTACTCCGAGTCATCCTTTACGATCATCCAGGGAAATTCGGTAGTAGGAAACGCGTACGGGGTTTACGTGAGCTCTGTGGCCGGGCCGGCATCGCACGTCTCGATCTCCTTCAACGAGATCAGCGGCAACTCGTTCGGTATCCTCGTCAAGGACAACGGCGGGGTGACATACCTCGAGGCAAGTGACAATGGCATCCACGACAACGTGATGGGCGCTTACAACGATCTGGCGCTCGAACCGATCCACATGACGCATAACTGGTGGGGATCGATCACCGGTCCCGGTGCGCCGGGCGGTAATGGGAACGGGGACAACATCTCAACGAACATCGACTACATCCCCTGGCTGAACGCTCCATATCCGGGCGGGCTGCCGATCACCGATGGGACCAACCAGGTCATCCAGGAGGGTAACCAGCTGGACCCGATCGGGGTGGCCGGGATCGAGGTATCGATGGAAGGTCCTGGTTCGGCCGACATAACCGTTTGGAGGTATGAGTCGAACCCAGTCGACGACACTCCGTTTAATTCCGCCGACTCCTTCGTCGACCTCATGCTGGGCGCCTATTCCGGCGTTGACCAGATCACCCTGCGCGTGTATTACGATCCACTGAATCTTCCGCTAGGCATCATCGAGGACGATCTGCGCATGCACTGGTGGACCGGAACCATTTGGTCCAGCTGCTCCGACACGGGTGTGGATGTGACATCCCACTTCGTATGGGCCAATTTCAGTGCGGGCACATCACCTGCGCTGACCCAGCTGACCGGGACGATATTCGGGTTGGGCACTGCCATCATCGATCTTTCATCAGATAATGGAGTGACAGGATCGTTCATCCAGATCTCCGGGTCCGGGTTCACCGCCAATGACAATCTCCAGGTGCTGTTCGGAGGAACCCCAATCGGGGTCGGCGAGACCGATGCCTTCGGGAACATCATTCGGTTCGGAGTGGTCATCCCGCAGGCTCTGGAAGGTGCGTATGAGATCACCGTGATCGCCAGCCAGGGACTTCACGGATCGGCGACCTTCACCATACTGGACGATACCCCGATCACAGTGACCCTCGATGTGGGCGCGGTGCACTTCGCCGGCGAGATCATCTCCTGGTATGCCACGACCACGATAAACGGACACCTGGTCGACGTGGACAGGCTGAATGCCACCCTCTATGGACCGAACGGGTTTGTGTTCGATATGTCATCCAACTTGACCCGCATGTCCACAGGTATCTACCGGATCACCACCACCATCCCGATGGACGCCTCCCAGGGCGATCATGCGATGGTCCTGAACGTGAGCGACATGGACGTCCATTTCGGGGCTTCCGTGACCGTGTTCGTGATCAGCCACACCCTGACCGACTACGGAGACAAGCTAAGCTCGATCGAGAACGACACAGCGACGATCATCACCACGCTGGGCCTGATCCGGGTCGACCTGAGCTTCATGAACGCCAAGATAGTGTCGATCGACGGAGCTACCGTATCGATCCAGACCGAACTGGGCGTTATACATGCCTCAGTGGACCAGGTCGATGCGACCGTCAGTTCGATCGACGGCACGGTGGCGATCATCCATACCGACCTGGGATATGTCAACGCGACATTGGACGACATTCATGGAAAGGTGATCTCGATCCAGGGAACCCTGGTGACGGTCCAGACCGATCTTGGAACGGTGAAAACGACCGTGAACGATATCTATGCTTGGGTCATCTCGATCCATGGAACCCTGGTGACGGTCCAGACCAGTCTGGGGTATCTCAATACGACCGTGAACGACATCCATGCCAGGGTTATCTCCGTACAGGGAGCGCTCGTCACGGTCCAGACCGACCTGGGGTCCATCAACGCCACGTTGAACGACATCCATGCCATGGTGGTCTCCATCCAGGGAACGACCGCAACCATCCAGACCGACCTTGGATTCACCAACACCACCGTGAACAGCATTCAAGTCCATGTGACCGGGATCGATGGCGATCTGGCACGGATCGAGACGTCCCTCGGCATGATCACGGTCAATGTGACGGACATCAATACCAAGATCGACAGCCTGAATGGAACGGTCGTCAACATCCGGACAGACCTGGGTGAGGTACAAGTGAGCCTCGAGAGCGTGAATGCCAAGATCGATGGCCTGAACGGAACAACCGCCATCATCCTGACCGATCTGGGTTCGGTCAAGTCGGATATCACGGATATCAGGTTGAGGGTGATCTCGCTGGAGGGCGACAATGCAATGATGATGTCAACGCTTGGGATCATTCATGGCACTGTGGTCAGCATCAACGGGACCTTGGCAACAGTCGACACAAATCTCGGTGAGGTAATGGTCGATGTGGGAAGTATTCAGAACAAGGCCAATGGGATCGACTCAAGCACCCTTATCGGCGTCGGGATATCAACGATAATGGCGATCATAATCCTGATCGTGGTCATACTGAGGACCAAGAAGCAGTGAATGAGAGAACTCTCTTCTAAACCATTTCCAAACCAATTTTATCGGTCACGATCTCGTTCCAAATCAGATGTCCGGTCAAACGGCGCTATCTCGTGACCGGTCAATGTCCCTTGACAATTGCTCTCTTGTATCGAATGCCAACTCATTCCTGAAGATCAGTTCGCTGATTTTGACATAATCTATTGGAAAATTTATTAAAGCTTGGGTTGCCAAGAGAAGGTATTCGTCATCATTATGGTCAGGTTTGGGGAGGCCTATCTGGAGAGACGAGGTCAGAATCTCCGAACAAACCATATCGCAAGCCCCTTCGTCTAGGGGCCATCGCAATTGGAGGTATAGAGTTGGAACTAAAGAGCCTCGGACATACCAGACTGATCTTGATTAGTGGAATTGGCATGCTGGCCTTGATGATGCTGTGCATTTCGAACGCAAGTGCTGCACCAGGTGCCTTCATCGATGTGAACCTTAACGGGGTCTACGATGTCGGTATCGACAACTACACATCACCATAAATGGCGCTATCAATAATGCAACGCCTGGACAGACAATAATCATTCTTCCAGGCAATTACTCAGAACAGGTCACCATCACCAAGAACAATCTCAGTCTGATCGGCTCTGGAACCGACACCACGATCATCAATGCGTCCGCGCCTTTGAATGTAAGCTTTGTTTACAACTCAGTGAGCTACTATTCGATCGTCTCCGTTCAAGCCCTCAATGTCAGCATCAGCAATATTACCGTTGACGGGCTCGGCCTCGGCATGGCGAATGCCGGTATAGGTTATCGGAACGCGGAAGGCGTCGTACGGAATGTTGTCGTCCAGGGGATAGACAACAACTCGAACAACTTTGGCGATTACTCTGGCATCATCGTGTTCATCGACAACTATAGCTCTGTGAACTTCCAACTGATGGATTTCACGCTGACCGGATCGTATGACAGCGAGATAACGATCGGGTCGTCGTATGTCAATGCGGTTCTGACGGGCAACCTGTTCAAAGCGGTCCAAAGTGGCTCGCCTCAGTACGGCGTACGGGCTTTGGACGGGGCGGTGAACACCATAAGCTCTTGCCAATTCAGCTGCTACTCGATGGGAGGGATGGACCCGACCGGTGCAATTTCGGCCGGAGTACGGTCCATAAGCTCAGAAGTTACCGTCGTTAACAGCATATTCTCATTGTGTGACGTAGGCGTGCTGGTGTCCAGCGGGGCTACCACCGTGATCGGGTCTACTTTCCTAGGCGACCTCTTCGGTGTCGCTATAGACTCGTCGTTCGCCGTCGTGAACGATAATAAGATGACGGGCAGCATCTACGCTGTTTACGCATACGCCAATTCGGGCGTTGGCACGCATACGTCGATGAACTTCAACGATATCACCGGAAACTCATTTGCCATCTACATCAACGATAATGACGGCATGGTTTCGGTTGACGCTCGATACAACAACATCAGCGACAACGGGGTAGGGGCGTACAACGATCTTTCCGACCCGATCAATATGCTCTACAATTGGTGGGGGACAGCTACTGGTCCTTAAAACGAACATAGCAACAGAGATGGTATGGGCAACAACGTGAGCGCCAATGTCGAGTTCACTCCTTGGCTAAATGCCCCTTTCTCGATCGGTGCTCCGTTTACCGACGTATAAAATGACCAGAACAAGAACCACGTATACGATGACGGTATCGACATACCATATTATCAGATCCAGGCAGCCATCGATGATTCGGCGTCGAACGATTGGATCGGTGTGAACAAAGGCGATTATTCAGAATCCCTCACCATCAACGTGGATGGTCTTCAGCTATTCGGACCTAATCGGATGGTCGATCCCAATACCGGGTCCAGATCGCCAGAGGCGGTCCTCATGCCGTCGTCGGCTCATCCAGATTCCGGCGCAGTGATAATGGTCAAAGCCAGGAACGTCTCGATCGAGGGTTTCACCATCATCGGCTCGAATCCGTCCCTATCGTCGGGAGGTGTAGGCCTGAATGGGATACAGTCCTATGCCTATTATGGCACCAACGCTGATGGTCAAGTTAGCGGACTGACCATTAGCACCAACATGATACGGGACGTTCGGGCTGGTATCGCCGTCCAAAGGGGTAGTTCGGCGGTAGACGGCGTTATGGTGGACCATAACCGCTTCCAGAACATACAGAGGCTTGCCAACGGTGGAGGGGAGGCCGTTTCGCTGGTCAATATGAAAGGTGTTACCGTTCGCGGCAACGACTTTTCCGAGTGCTTCGTAGGGGTCGGGATCCATGCCCCATCAGAGGCAGGTGAGATACTGGTCGAGATGAGCGTGCATCATGGACCATCCACCACACACGGTCTTTTCGGAGTGATCGTATATGAAAATGCTAATGCGATCATACGGCACAACCAGTTCTTGAACTTCAACAGCCCCTATAATTCGGCCGGGGTCGCGGTCTACGGGGGCGGACACGACGTCGAAATATCCAACAACACGGTGACTGGCGCATACGACATGGCCGATCTCAGCTACGGTTTCCTGATCAACGGACCGGTCGATTCTGTCGGCCAGGTAAGGGTGATCTATAACAGTGTGTCCGGGGTGCGTATCGGCTTAGGTGTGAATGACACACGTGGTGGGCTGCTGGTGCGTTACAATACGTTTGACCACAACACTCTGGACGGCATTCGCATCAACGATGATACCCACCTGACAATTTTGGGCAACAACATCACAAGGAACGGATATGCCGGAATAGAGAGCATAGGAACGATCGGCGATGTCAAGGCGGTATCCAACAACATCTTCGGGAACGTCCAGTACAGGGTGAGGAACTCAGACAACCAACATCCCCTGGATGCGAATAACAACTGGTGGGGCAATAATTCCGGACCTGGGGCTCCGGGTAGCTCTGGCAATGGCAAGCTTCTAAACTATGCGAATGTAGATCAGATAACTCTCCGGGTCTATTATGACCCGACATCTCTTCCGAGCAACATGCCGGAGAGCATTCTGCGTCTCTATTGGTGGGCCGGTAATATCTGGTCCAGCTGCACCGAGTCCGGGGTGAGTACGAGCGCCAATTACGTATGGGTCAACATCCGCGAGGATATCGCCCCATCGTTGCTCCAGCTCACCGGGACGGTATTCGGGGTGGGCGCCGTCGATCTGAACCTGGCTCCTGATACGGGCGCCATGGGCACCCTGGTCACCATCACCGGTACCGGGTTCAGTTCAAACGACAGCGTGGAGGTGCTGTTCAACGGGACCCATATAGCCACCGGAACGACAAACGGTCTGGGCGAATTGGTCAATCTTAGCATGGTCATCAAGATGCTCGTTCCCGGGTTGTACAATGTGACGGTGACTGACAGTCACGGAGCCTTCGGGATTGCACAATTCACGGTGACCAATATCAATGCCACCGTGGTCTCGATCAACGGCACAGTGGCCCTTGTCCACACCGATCTAGGCAATACCAATGTGACGGCGAGCGAGATACACACCACCGTGATCAGCATCCAGGGTGTAAACGCCACCGTGCGGACCGACCTCGGAACGACGATAGTGGCGTTGACGGACATCCATGCCACCGTGATCAGCATCCAGGGTGTAAACGCCACCGTGCGGACCGACCTTGGAACAACGATAGTGGCATTGACCGACATCCAGGCAACCTTGGTCTCCATCAATGGCACCATGGTCCAGGTCCATACGGCGGTTGGCGACATCCAGACCACATTAAGCAGCGTCAATGCCGTCCTGGTATCGTTCCAAGATACCAACGCGACCGTCAACACCACTCTGGGAACGATCACCACGAGTCTCTCGAGCATTGATGCCAAGGTGGTATCGGTCCAGGGATCGACCGCGAACACCACCACCACCATCAGCAACGTGACCGGTGAGATACTGGTAGTCGAGAACGGCATCGCCACGATCAATACCCCTATCGGTCAGGTCAAGCTCAACGTGACCGGAATGGTTGCGGATACGCCCAAGGCAGCAGACAATACCTGGTTGATCGTCCTTGGAGTGATTGCCGCTGTCGTCGCGGCGGTAGCAGTGCTTTTCGTGGTCTCCCGCAACAAGAACAAAAAGGACAAGAAGAAAGAGTAAACGTTTTCACAAACCTTTTCCAACTTTATTCTTTTCTAATCAAGATAGATAGCGAGATTTTATAGAAAAGAATCATCCAAGTGGTCCGATCATAGATCGCGTTATTCAGATCAATCAGATCTATTTGCATGTAGAATTTCCTTGGATGATCAAGCATATTGACGATGGTCACATGTCAGGTTCGTGACCGCATTCGCCCTTGTCGAAATCGATACCGAAAGGAGTACCTTGATCGAATAGGAGGAACTTAAGAGCGCTCTATTCAATGACAGAAGATAACCAGATGATATAAAAGCACAGGTAATGGGGTATGCGCTTCTCTTGAAATCTGGGGCTGTGATCACCGGATAAAGCAGAATATTGACTAATTGAACATTCTAAACACTCGCATCAGGCGGTCAGATGACTTGATTTCAGTGATATGATGTTCAATTAGGTGAAATGAGGGGAAGTTTTCCCCATCATTCCTGTAATGTCTCTGTTCGATTCGTTATTCCTACAATTTCAGCTCGAACCGCTCTTTATTGCATCATAAGGCTCCATCTTGCTTGCCTTTAGTGCAGGATATAGGGAGGCTAATCCTCCGATCGCTACCGCTGCCAATGCAACGAGCATCACTTGCCCCGCTAATGTCAATATCGAAGGCCATAGGAATGGTATGCCCAAACTGGTTGTGATGAAGTCCTTCGATACGAGAATGACCGTCGCTGATACTGAAGCACCGATCAGAGTGCCCAGTCCGGCAAGTATCAATGCCTCTACTAACACAAGGCCGAAGACCATTCTCTGATTGGCGCCCATCGCCCGCATGAGCCCGATCTCTCTCTTACGTTCGTTGGCCACCATTGTGGATACTGTCGCCACCAGCGGAACGGACACCAAGGTGATCGCGGCTGCGGTGAGGTACAGCGATCCGACGGTTCCGGCCAGCTGTTCATTGATCTTTCTGGCCAGGTAGTTCGAAGTGATCACGCTGACCCCTGGGACCGCTGCCTCGATATCGGCCGCCACCTGCTCGGCATCGGCTCCTGGAGCGATCTTGACAAGCACGTTCGATATCTGACCCGGTTTGAGGTCAAGCTCCTTCCATGCCAGGGTTTTCGAATCAATGGCCATAGCATAGGCGTCCGTGTCCTGAATGAAGACCGACTGATCAACGCCCGTCCCCGTCGGCTCGAGGATACCAGCTATGGTAAAGTCATGTCCATAGAAGATGACGTGGAGACCTACTGCCCCACCGATGTACGCGTTTCCGAGGATGATCTCGTCCTTTTCCAGTGGCCGGCCGAGCTCGGATTGGAGCCAAGGCTGGATCGTGAAGTCATGAGTGGAATTGAAAGCGACCATCTGGGTCGGGAACGAGCAGCACGCATAGTTAAGCGTGGCGATGTAGGTCTGGGGTGCGACCTTTTCAACGTTGGGGACGTTCTTCACCCCGTCAAGCGCCGTCGCATTGAAGAAGAACGTCGAAGGATGTCCTGAGAGGATGATCGCATCAGTCACGCCTTGGAATTCTTCGGGAACGACCATCAGATCAGCTCCTAACCTATTCATACCCGCCTGGGCGCTGTTCTCGGCCCCTCCCACAAGGAAATATGCTGAAAGCAGGCTGCCGGTGACGACCGCGAAGGTCAGGATGGTAGCTACGTTCCTGAATGTCCTTCGCCTCACGCTCTTCCAGATGAAGTTGCGGAGGTGGATGGAATCATGTTTCATTTATCTTCCTCCAGGTATCGTTACTTTGCTTGATCTGTACGGCAGTTTGTTCTTGGGGCAGATCGTCATCATTGAGTGGTGGGGCATTTGTCATCCCTCGGGTCCTTCTCATTGATCTTTCCTTTGACCATTGTCAGTACTTTGTTCGCGAAGACCGACAGCTCAGGGTTGTGAGTGACCATGATGATCGTCTTCCCCTGTTTGTTTATTCCCTCGAACATAGCCATGATCTCTTGCTCGGTATCGGCATCTAGGTCTCCTGTGGGCTCGTCTGCCAGGATGACGCTCGGATTGTTGATCAAGGCTCGGGCTATCGAGGCCCGCTTCAGTTCACCTCCTGACAGCTGGTGCGGAAATGACTTGAGCTTGTCCCCCAGGCCGACGGATTCCAGCAGTTCTTTTGCTCTTGCACCCGCGTTCTCGGAATCCTTTGAGAACATCGTTGGGAGCATGACATTTTCTATCGAGTTCAATGTTGGGAGGAGGCCAGGAAATTGGAAGACGAAACCTATCTCTTTGCTTCTCAATTTTGAGAGGTCGGTATCGCTCATTGTCCAGATCTCCCTTCCATTGAACTTGACATTTCCCTGGGTTGGACGTGTCAGTCCTCCGAGCACGCTCAGAAGGGTGGACTTGCCGCTACCCGAACGGCCGACAATCAGAACGAATTCGTTATCTCCGATGGACACACTTGCTTTGTCCAGGGCGTTGACCACGATGTCGTTATTATTGTATGTTTTAGTCACTTCAGTAGCGATTATCAATTCTGTCCCTTCCTTATTGCATCGTACGGTTCCATCTTGCTGGCACTTAGTGCTGGCCATATGGCTGCGATACCGGCCAGGGCGATGGCCAATGCCACGGCGAGCGATATCTGAGACATTACCGTGACCATTGACGGCCACTGGAATGAGATGTTCAGGCCATTGGATATCAAATCTTGGAACATAGCCAACCCGGAGCTAGAGACAGCCACGCCGACCAAACCGCCGATCAGCGCCAGCACTACCGCTTCGGTAAAGAACAAGGCGAACACGTTGCCCTGTGTCGCCCCCATCGCCCGCATCAGGCCAATCTCCCTTCGGCGCTCATTGGCGCTCATTGTCGCGATCAATGCCACCAGAGGCATGGAGACCACAATGACCGAAACAGCGGTCAGATAAAGGGTCTGTGTGGTGGTCGACAGTTGGTCTGCCATATCCCTTCCCAGTTCGTTCATCGGATATACGAGCGTACCTGGGTTCAATGATGTGATCCAATACACTACCGGGTCGATACCGAGTGTTTTATCAGCCTTCACCAGGATCGCGGAGATCTGCCCCGAGGTGGCACTTTTGTTCAACAGGTCCGAGGGTGCATCAGCGGCGATCGCATAGGCGCCGTCCATTGTAAGGTATATGGAATTGTCCGGAGAGAATCCGGTCTTCTCGAGGCGCCCGATTATCGTCAGTTCATGCCCATATACGTTGACGGTGGAGCCAATATCGCCCTGGACCAAATTGCCCGTAATGATGGTGCTGTTCGTTATCGATGATTGTAACGGATCGATGAGCAGGGGTAGTACGGAGAAGTCGCTATTTGGATCGAACCCCATGATCTGGACTGGATACTTGCACCAAGGAAGGAGGTCCATGGTATGTACGAACACCTGGGGCGATGCTCTCAGTACTCCAGGGGTCCCAGCGACTCCAGCAATGACGCTCTCATCGAAATAGGTCATCGAAGCCTGACCGGTCAGGAAGACACCGGAACTATGTGTGTAAGGATCGTACGGGATAACGATCATGTCCGCCCCTAGGCGATCCATCCCTGCCTGCACGCTCATTTGCGCACCCGCAACGAGGAATCCAGCCGTGAGGATCGTCCCAGCGATGAAGGCGAAACAGGCTATTGTTGCGGCATTACGGAACAGCCTTCTGCGAATGCTGCCCGTAATCAACCGTCGCGTACCTACATGGTTGTTGATCTTCTTCTCTGTCATGTTCCGCCTCCCGTAGGACATCTTCGACGCATCACCGGGATTATTCTTTCAGGGCATCCCCGGCAGTTGCAACTACAAAATTGAAGTGGAGCTTTACTATATTTATAAATCACGTTCCAGCCTCCTTTCCTCCCGGACCTTGATGCGAATCAAGAGCGTCATTTTACGAGGTTACCCGAAAGTGGCAAGATCGTTTTGATAGTTCTTCAAATATGGAATGTAGATTGGATTTTTATTAAAAAAAGAAATGAAAAGGGGTTTGGTTTATGGCTGGACGTGGAACCTTCTCATCATGTCCTGATCTTCATGGTCGACGATGTGACAATGCCAGACATAATCAGGTCCTGCTGTCACATCGAACTTGTAGTTCGCGGTTCCATCAACCGGCGACCATCTCACGATGAAGGTGACCACCTCTCCAGGATTGATCTGGACAGTATCCTTCCAAGCCTGCTCATAGGGAGAGGCTAAGGTTGGAGTCCCTTCCAGATAGAGGTTCAGATCGACGTTCTGGGTGGGGTTCGGGAACGGTAGTATTCCACCGTTCAACGCCATCCAATCTGCATCGTAGTTAGTCTGGTTGAACATCTGCCTCTGTATGACCTGGAAGTTGATCAGGTGCAGGTGGATCGGGTGGCCATCCACGGTATCGTCAATGATCCTCCATATCTCGGTCGATCCCTTTACCGGCAGCTCGGAAATCGGGCTCCAAAATTGCTGACCGTCGATCATGACCTCTAGCGGTCCGCCTGGCCCAGAGAACTCCTTCAGGGTCAAGTTCCTCTCGACCATGCCTGGAGTCATCGTCAATGACGGATAGACATCAAGGCTCGGGTTCAGGATTGCCGGCAGGGTCTGGGCGGTGAAGCCTGGGTTGCCAGTAACCGTGAACTGCATGATGACACCATCTAGGTTGGGGTCAGGGGCTACTCCAGAGCCGAACGGGTATACCGCGTCGTTAACCATAGTAATCTTTGTTCCAACACCGATACCGCTGAAGTCAGCAAGGACAGTGTATCTCTCACCCGGCGCGATCAAGAACGAGGTCGTGGTAACCGGCGCTCTCAGATAATTTTCATCGCTGGCGATGACCGTGAACGGCATGCCGTTCGACATGGACAGGTTATACCACCTGGCATTCGATCCGTCCAGTACAACGAACTCATACTGACCCTGGTCGACGTTGAGGTTCGGCCATGTGTTGCCGTTGACCATGATCACATCACCGAAGAACTCGGGTACCCAGTATGGGTGAATGTCCGGGTTTGGCGGAGCGTCGCTGGGGAACATCAGCGAACCATCGGTATAGAACTTACGGTCCTGAATAGCGAGAGGAACCACGTATTTGCCCGTCGGCAATAGTGCTGCAATCGGATCGACAGGGTCGACGATGGTGTAGTAACCCGCGAGTCCAGAATACACGTTGCTCCTGGTCAGTCCCATCGCATGGTCATGGTACCAGAGCGTGCCTCCGGCAGCCTGCAGGTTGTCATAATGGAACACCTGGGCGTTGGGTAGGGTTCTGGTATAGGTGTTGTAGTCCGGACCATGAAGTCCGTTCCAGCTAACCCAATTGTATGGACCGCCATCGTACTTGGCAGATGTCTCTCCTCCATGGAGGTGAGTAGCCGTAGTAACCGGGTACTGAGCCTGGGCATATCCTGGCGGGAACGCATTGAACGGAGCCGTCGGAGATGCGAAGTTGTTCGGGTTGGTCCAGTCAATCGTAGGGTCGGTGGCGAACATATACTTGGTGTAGATACCGTTCACCCATGCGACATTGACCGGAGTTCCCTTAGTGGCAATAAACGATGGTGATGGGGTGTTCCTAACGAATCCCAAGAAATGACCTGTCAAAGGATCCTTGGTCATGCCACCATATCCCCAGACCGTGGTCTTAGGGAACCCAGCCGGCAGAATTTGCTGCGTAAATTGTGAGGCGATGACGGTATAATAATCGGTCATCAGCCCTGTCTGCGGGTCCTTGACCTTGATCGGGACATACACAGGTATATTGCTTAGCAGTTGCGTTGTAAACTTGGGTATTGTCGTCGCGTCCAGAGGGGTCTTAGCTGGTGCCGCTTGCGCCATATTGGTCATACCTATCGGTATGAGCATCGCGAAGCAAACAAGCACAACTAAGAGTATCCTCAGGATGTTCTTCTTAGTGTAGTTCATTTTCGTCTCTCCTTCAAATGATATGGCAACCTGCCATAATCCTGTATTAAGAGAATGTGAGCATTGCCATATTTATAATTGAGGAGGGATGTGCTCCACTCTTAGCCAGTATCCGATTGTGAATGTATTTCCGTCATCTTAGCGGAAAATGTTGATTCCTCTAAGCATTTTGCGGTGACCGTTAATGTACCGAAGGACAGAACTGGTCCCTGCCAAGTGAAGCGGAATTTTTTCATTTCCAATTCTCGGCCAAAAAGGCCCAATTGATATTCAAGGAAAAATGAAGAACAGGTTCGTACGTTCGGCTTCATGGTGTGGAGAACGCTCGATGGTGATGATATGGGGCATCATCGAGCTACCTTCCCATAAATTTTAGGTCAGTATTTAATTTGGAATGGCGTTTTTTTAGCTCACATAATACCAATATGTGATGCTGCAAGCACGTTCATCATTGCCCATGACCGTGGCGTCATAGCTCCAAGAATTTTGGGAGCTCTCGGTGCTGGATCCTTGGTTCACCGGTATCGAACCGTCTTCAGTGTAGTTCATGGGAATCTGTACCCCGTCTACCACCTTGAATACTTCGACCTTGAAATTGAAACTGCCTAGGTTAGAGGCGACCGGACCACCAAGCCTATAGGGTGCGCTTTCGATGTAGGTGTCGTTCATCACATCGCTTGTTTGTTGAACTTCATATACGCCGTCATTGTTCAGGTCCAATGAGATCTTGAATTGCACATCCATTTGGTTCATAGTGCTGATGTCGCTGTTCCAGCTTCCTATGTAAACCTGGGCTACCAGATATTCTGTCTTTTCGTTATTGCCGAAAACAGTAATTGCTGCATATGATCCGATCATTATAGCAGCTACCGCGATGACTGCAATCACAATTGTTCCTCGACGCATTGCCACACCCTATGGTGCGATTTACTTGAGCGCTTCATTAATAAATCTTAGCCTTAAGTGTCGATCATCCGATATATTGAAACTCGTTTCCAGAGGCGTCCGCATCCCCCTATCCAGGTATAATTACTGTTCCATGCGATTGTTATCCCATCAGCTAGAAATACCTGAAGGAGCGAATCTTACGCGATGTCAGAGATACCAAGGAAGGACAACCCCGCCCGATGCGCTATATGCGACACGTACAATCTTAAAGGGCTATGGACTTGCGAGTGTGGTGCACTTAACCTTAGCCGAAACAAGCTCTGCTGGAAATGTTCTCGCCAGCGCGATGATGCAAACGTTCCAGATGATCTTGGTGGCAAGTCAAATGACCAGAGCTGAACCCGCTCGCTAAAGGTGTGTTCTCAATGTATCCAGATCTATTGTCAGTTGTATGACATCCCCCACGACCCCGATCTGGTCAGTCCGGATCTTGATTCTGGCTTTGCTCATGAACGGTTTCTTGATGTTCAGCGGTTTAACCATATCCTTGTGGAGCTCAATGATAAGGCTCGTGACGGTCCACTTAGAGGTGTCGATGTTGCTGCCCACCATGTCTCCGAGGTTTCTGCCATCCTTCGTGATAACGTGCTTACGCTCGATACTTGAAAGTTCAATCGGCATCCTGCATCCCAGGTCCCGAATAGTATTTGTGTTCTATAAATATTGTTAGTCATGATATTCAATGGATGAATACAATCGCAGCCTTTGTTTTCGAATTTCAGATGCAAGAATTATCTGAACGATGATACGTTCTCCAAAATAATACTAGTTGCCCGTATTCGTCCAATTCTCCACCCAGCACATTCAGCCTCATCGGGTCGTCCAGGATGGGCACTTCGGCGTAGACGAACATCGTTGGGTTGCTGACTAGAATCTGTGAAAACAGTATTGTATTTATTCCATGTTCTTGTTGCCACAGTTGAAGGGTTTAGACACGGACTTATCAAGATCGCAAAAACCATGGAAGGGCTCTGGAACCTCAATATGGAGGGGAATCAGACGTCCACTGAATGAAGAGTTGGGTACATATCTAAGAAAATGGGTACCAATCAGCATCATCGTGGGCGTCCTCGCCGGTCTGGGAGCGGTGATCTTTCAATTTCTGCTCAACGCTGTTTGGAACCTCTCATACGATTCGTATGCGTTCCCATGGTATCTGGTACTGTGCATTCCCGCCATTGGTGGACTTCTGGCCGGTGTCCTTATGTCGAAGTGGGCTCCTGAGACGGCCGGTTCGGGCACGGACCACGTCATCGATTCTGTTCACCATCATGGAGGTAAGATCAGAGGAAGAGTGGTTCCGGTCAAGATTCTTGCCTCGTCCCTAACCATCGGGAGCGGCGGAAGCTCAGGGAATGAAGGACCGATATCTCAGATATCCGGAGGTATCGCATCCTTTGTCGGCAGTAAGCTGCACCTCAGCAGGTCCGAAATGCGAATCCTAGTCATCACAGGAATGGCGGCCGGTTGGTCGGCTGTTTTCAGGGCACCTCTCGGATCGGCAATATTCGCGATAGAGGTTCCTTACAAGAACGATATGGAGAGCAACGCAGTCATACCCTCAATTATCTCAAGTGTGACCTCGTATCTGATCTTCATCCCTTTCGGCGGAGCGGGTCCGATTTTCTATTCGAACTTGCCCAACATTACGATAACCGCGGAATTGTTAATGATGATGCTCGCCCTAGGGGCGATCATCGGCGCGATCGGCATCATGTTCGTCCTTCTCATGAGAAAGATGAGAAATATATTCCAGAGGTGGTCTGTGCCTCTTCCAGTGTCGACATTCATGGGAGGACTATCTGTCGGCGTCATCGGATTGGCATATCCTCAGGTGCTTGGTTTGGGCGAGGGGACGATCCAATTGATACTGGAAGGAACTCTGATCTCTGTGACCTTCCTTGTCGGTCTCCTTCTGGCGAAAATGGTGGCTACATCTCTAACCGTGGGCTCGGGTGGAAGCGGTGGTATATTCTTCCCCTCATTGATAATCGGAGGCGCAGTTGGAGGCATATTGGCTAATATCTTCAACTTGCAACCGTATCCACTCTTCGTCTTGGTCGGTATGGGGGCCATGATGGCAGGGGTATCCAAGACGCCCATTGCCGCGGCGGTCCTGGTCACCGAAATGGTGGGTGGTTTCATAGTTCTAATACCTCTCATGGTGGCATCCACAGTGAGCTACGTGGTAACTGGGAAATATTCATTGTTCGAGAGCCAGGTCACGAGCAGTCGCATGGGTGTAGATTTCTCTACGCTCGGAGAGATAGAGATCAAGGATGTTATGTCCAAAGATCCTGTCCACATAAATTCGGATGCTCCATGGGATGAGGTGCTGAATACAATCAAGGAACACGCCCATCATCTATATCCAGTAGTAAAAGAAGGTTGCCTTATCGGAGTGATAACAAGAGCATCGGTCCTCAAGGATGAGGATAAAGAGGTCATTCTATCGGAAATTATTCAGACGGAATTCCATTCGATCTGCGCAAGCTCCTCGGCCGCCGATGCTTTCGAAATCATGGCATCGGAAAAGGTTTCAACGATAATTGTGGTCGATTCAGAGGACCATCTTAAGCTGTTAGGCATCGTCACCAGGATAGATATCTTCGATGCAATGGAGCATATGGATGAATCCCATCACACTTTCTAATGGTTGGTCTCAACGGTCTTAAACACAAATGGAATATCCTCATCATGGTCTTTTTCTTTGATCATGACCTTGGAACAAGATAAATACTGGCAGGACCCAAATAGACAACAATCCAAGGAAGGCGATATCATAGTTACTACGTCACAATTACAGTCAAAGACAGATGAAGAATTCGCTAATCTATCCGATGAAGAGATAATCGGGCGGTACTTCGAGAATAATTTCAATTATGACGGCTTCGCCGGTCTGACCGATAAGGAATTGGACGACTGGATCAATGACTACGTGAGCCACATACCGGAAACTCACAATCTGAAGAAGTATGAGGTCCCTTGCCTGCTGAACAAGAGGCTGAAGAAGATCATAAGGGACCGTATCTGAGGTATATTTGATCATCATAGCCCCTTGAAGTCTGAAGGCTCTGTAATAATATCACTAAAATAAGGTGTTTATATGTCCGACGAAGAAGAAATTCAAGAAAGCGAAGACGATTTAAGGAACGATGAGTGGTTCAAGGAAAACTACATTGACCTGATGCAGGAACACGCGCGGGATTGGATCGCGGTCATGGGTCGGAAGATAATCGCCATCAGCTCCACAGAGGCAGAGGTCGAACTGCAGGCACGGAAGATAGCTGGTGACAGAGAATTCTCGGTGTATTTCGTCGCTCCCACCGCTTCCGTAACCGACACTAGCTATAACCAAAAGTGATTGGCACTTTTTGGGGCCTATGTCGTTTTTCCACTAGCTAGGCGCATCCTTGACTCATACCGGAGGGTACAGGTTGGTATGGATCAAACAAGATCGGCTTTGATATAAGACTCCCGGAACGTGAGACTAAATATATATAATATAATTGGATAAAAAGGAGCGCCTGACTCCAGGTTGGAGAACTTGCTGTCCCAAATCTGATCGGGAATGACAAATCGTTGATTTCCCGCTGGACCAACTCAATAGATTGATATATTCACAAATGAAAAGCACCGTCATAGTAGGAGTTAGATGATTATGCCACAGAAAGAAAAATTCCCTATGAAGACACCGGATGAGGAACACAAGAAGATAACTGAAAAGGAGAGAGATGAAGGCGGTTATGGGATGGCCGAGAAAGATGGCGTCACATATCCGCCAGCAAAGAAGGAAGAAGCGAAGAAAGAAGGCAAGAAGTAAAATGGGTTATGTCTAATTTATAAACCACTTAGCATATTTATTTTATAAGACATATCAACGGGATTTGCAATCAAAGAACATGACTGGTCAACGGTCGATCCGGCATCAAGAGCAGTACTGGACCATGCCGGGATTCTGGCTACTTCTGCAGGAAGTTGTGAAAGATAGCCAAACGATTCCTCACTTCTTCTTCCGTAGAATTCATCTTAACTTCATCATACGCCTATAGCTCATCTTCCTCAATTTAGACGTTCATCATAGCGGGAGACTGTTCGGATTTCGTATAAGTTGCTTTTCGAGACGAGATAGAGAATGAAATACGATCAGGGGCCATGTTCAGCTAGTAGCCGAGGGGCTTGGAAAACAACTTGTTTACGGAATTAGGTTTATGACGAATCCTGTGCAAGCTTCATCGTCCATCGCCTGCAATGCTTTAGCAGGTGGATGACATGGTAGCATTGCCAGAAGAGGTCATGAAAGCGCTCAACGATCCGACGAGCGTGAAGGTACTAGCCACAAAAGATCCTGAGGGAATGATTCATGCGATACCGCTGGGAAGCCTATCGGCCCCGGACCCGAACACCATCATTTGCGGCGTTGTTTATATGACCCAGACGCATAACAACATGGAAATGATGAAGGGTAAGGGCGAACGGGCAGCGGTCCTGGTCGTGAATGGCATGAGCTCTTATCTGGTCCATGCGAAGATCAAGGACTTCAAAGCCTCCGGCCCAGTGCTGGACAAGATGAACGAGAAGGTCAAGGCACGCGGCATCACCATTACCGGCGTCTGGTCCTTGGAGCCAGAGATAGTGTTCGACCAGAGCCCGGGCCCTAATGCAGGCGAAAAGATCGCCTGAGCATTCGGCCCGGAACGGGTGTGAGTTCGACTGAACCTTCCGATGTTCGGATTGAGGCCGAAAACCGTCGATGCGGTAACATCGTGATTTATGGATATTCGGGAATAATCACTGGCTCAAGATCTACATTCCGTCTTTAACGCAGGTATGAAGCTTCACTTTCCATATGTCCAGATATTCTTTCCAGACCGTGTTGGTGTCACCGTAATGGGCCAGGAACGGGTTCAGGGTGCACATGCGAAGAACGGTAACAGTTTTCGTTTTGGCCCATTCTTTCTCAGGGATGCCTAGGCGTTTAACGAAGGCCATCGGAGCATCTCCATAATCTGATTGATTCAGTGTGGTGTGCGAGGTGATCCATTCATTGAGAAAGACCGGTCCCTTCAGATAGGATGATTGCTCGTACAATCGCATGTTAAGTTCGTTCATTCGTTTTAGGTCGGTATTGCCTTTCTCATTGAACGCCATGCACACTATATTGAAGTCAGGTTCGGGCAGACACAGGGGCTGAAGAAGGAACTCCCTCCCATCAATAGAGAAATTGGGCGTTTCTCTGATCAACTGCGTTAGAATGCGGGCTGCCTCGATGCTCCTTCCGATGATCTGGCCATACCCTTTGATGTTTAACGGGATCGCACGATGGCTGGCCCATACCGAGGCTGCGGCCGCACCCGATTTCGACCCCTCCATGATATAGCTGCCAAGCATGCTTGGGGCATCACCACCCTTCTCAAATACGTACACCGCTGTGTATGATATGAGGTCCAAGATCCTTTGATCTTTGAGGGCAATGCCACCTGCGGCATAGGGGATGTAACCCATCTTGTGAGGGTCGATGGTGATGGAATCGGCCTCACCCATTGCTTGGAACGAATCGTGCAGGAGCATGGTCGGATAACCGGTGTCTTGCTTGAAGAAACCCTCTTGTTTAACTCGTTCTCTCATTTCCTCATAATCCATGAATCGCATGTTCTCGTCCAGATACAGGGACCTGGAGTAGCCACCGTAAGCGGCATCGCAATGGAGATAGAACGATACTCCCTCTTTTTCGCAATTATTTCTGACCTTCACGATCTCCGCGAACTTGTCCACCGCCCCCTCCTCGGTCGTACCGACAACGCCGATCACTGCCATGATCGGGATCTTCTTCTTGACATGTTTGTCTATCGTGTCCTGAAGTGCATCGATGTCCATGTGGTACTCATCATCGACCTGTACGGCGATAAGGTTCTCCTGGCCGATTCCGAGGACGTCGACCGCTTTGACCCAGGAGTAATGCTTCGATTGAGGGACCAGGACTACACCTAGCCTCCCATCGCCTGCCCCGGTGCCTCTTGCCGATTTTTTCCGGGCTTCATCGAACACCTTTGCTTTTCTCGCCGAATCGATTAGATCCAATATCTGGCTTGTAGGGAGATTGAGCAATTCCCAATCGGATTTGCCATTCACCAGTTCCGAGTTCACACTTTTTACGGCCATTGGAAATGACTTGAGGTTACGTGCTAGCCACAGACCCTCATAGTTTGCAATCGTACCATCGGTGGTGACATGCCCCCAGGCCTTGTCCTGATCAAATCCCAACAGGGCGGCGAAGTCCCGTCCCACTTCGATCTCCATCTGAGATGTCGCCACGCTGGACTCATACGCCACGTTGTTCGGATTGTACAAGATGGTGGCCATATAGGCCAGGTTCGCAACCATCAGGGTGTCACTGTTCATATGCCCCAGATAGCGCGCCGAGAACCACGGCTCTGATGTCTTCTTCAGTTTGGAAGAGAGGTCCATCAGGACCTCGGTGGTCCGGTCCAAGGTCGACATGAAGCTAGTGGCTCTCATGTCCTTGGAATCGGTTACGTCCTTGTCCTCGGGATGGAAGTCCCTCCGCCAGTACAGATGTTCATCGATAAGAAAGTTCAATGTCTTTAGGAAATAATCGCGGTTCTCTGATTTTGGGCCCAGGAAGAGGGCCTTTATGTTAAGGGCCTCCTCGGACACATCCTTGACCGGCGCTTTCTTCTGAAAGCTGCCTTTGTTCTTCATTCTTTTGCCTCCTTCTCTCCCTGGCTACCCTTCTCAGGAGTCCATGACGGCTTCTTGAAATGGTAGATGACCAACGGGACGATTGTTATCACGATGATCCCGAACAGCATCAGAAGAACGTATGCTGTGGTAGAGAGGTTCAGTGACGTAATCTGGCTGGGCGGGACCAAGGCCAGGATGAAGAGGAATGACATGGATACGAACCCCCATCCAGCTAATAGCCACATTCCGATCTTGCCCCCCGGTACTGTGAAGGCCCTCTTCACTTCAGGATGGGAATATCGCAGCTTGATGGCCGCTGCGTACATGAAGAAGTACATTACGATGTACACCAAGGTAGTCAACGCGAACAACATCCAGTAAGAGCTGTTGACGCCCCCTGGAAGGATCACATATATCCCACCCCAGAAAGTGACCAGTAATGCTTGGAGGATCATCATGTTCACAGGCATGCCGTTCTTGTTCTCCTTCTGTAATATCGATGGGAGGTTGCCATCCTGGGCAGTCGCTAAAAGACCTCTCACTGGACCTAAGATCCAAGCGGAAACTTCTCCTATGGACCCGATGGTGATCATCAATGCCAGTATGGTCACGGCAATGCCAGCACCGAATATTATCTGATAGGACTGCATGATCCCTCCAAGCAGATTCAGGTTCCCGACTGGAACCATCATCGAGATGACCAGGGCACCCAGGATAGAGATGCCAGTCATGATAAGGCCCACCATAAGGAGGCCTAGGGGGTAGTTCTTGCCCACGTTCTTGATCTCCTTTGCATGGACGGAGGTCATCTCTATGCCGATGAATATGAATATGAAAGTCACCAGAATCACTAAGGTGTCGAGATTCGCGAAATCGGGGATGAAGTCGCTCAGGGTTGGATTCAAAGTGATCAAGGTGGCATTTCCAGACATGACCCACCATATCCCCCCAATTATTAGGATCGCGCCCGGGATCAGGACACCTATCGATACGAATAATGAGTTGACCCGGGCATAGGTCTTCAGCCCTCTGAAGTTCAATATGGTCATACCCCACCAGACCGCCACCACCATTGCGAACTGAAAGAGCTTATCTTCGGCTAGGCTGGAGTCTATGACATAGGAGACGGTAGCTGCGATGAACGTCAAGATCCCGATGAATCCGATGGTCATCTGGAACCATTGCAGCCAGACAGCGGTGAAACCCCATCGCTTGCCGAATGCTTCCCTTACCCAAATATAGACTCCCCCGGTCTTTGGCCATCCAGTTGCTAACTCCGCGGAGATCAGAGATGCGGGGACGAGATACATGACAATCGCGAGTATAGAGAAGACAATTAGTTGCCATTGGACCAATCCCATGGTCGGAAAGCTGCGTATGCTCATCAATGAAGCTAAAGTTATCAAGACGAACATGGCCAGGCCGATCTTGAAAACACCCCCAGTCTTTCCTCTAATTTCCTTTTCTTCGGACATGAATCGATGACCCTAGCCTCGAGTATTTGAATTGATGTCGTGATAAAATCCAATTTTTATTATTATTTATAGTTACGATTATTTCCATGGTGACTTTATTTCTATTCGCGAAAAATAGTTGGGAGCGAGAACACCGATGAATAGACGTCTAGCACTGTGCGGGTATCTAGGTCATACATATCCATCAGCAACAGTTTTGTGGAAAGCCCATCATTATCGTATAAATGTCCTACAGTATGATGGTTCGATCGTTCATCTATCCTATGTGGTTCCAGAAGTCGTCAAGCCAGAAGTCGTCCTCTTCCTTCACCTTTCGCAAGGATACCGGTTTGAGCCCCTCTTTCTGCGCGGCCTGAAACTTTTCCCTCAGCTGCTCCAATGTCTCATTTGACAGGTCCTCAAGAATGCTGGAAAGATCGCCCTTGATCCCAATGTCAAGAATCCGTTCTGGATGATGGACAACCAATCGGAAGTGATGGCCGTTCGGACCTCCCACGTGTAGTACCTGCCACAGAAGTGACTCTCCGCGCTTCTTTTGGAGGCGGTACGCCGCAAGGTTCCCAAGGGCTTCTGCTACGAAGTCTTCGTCTTTCAGCCCCTCTCGCAGATAGATGGCGATTTCTATGCCACGCCTCATACTACATCAGCACATGGCAAGATACTTAAAACTCCGTCTAAAACAGTTGAAGCCTACTTGCTAACTTAGAGTGAGTCCCTTTACTCAAAGGGAATATATACCGGCTCCTCCGAAGCCAACACGGCGAATCCTTGAAAGAAATCGATGCCCGAGCAATCTTAAAATTTGAAACGTCTTTTGACAAGGACCCTAAGAACGTCCTCGCCATGAACGCGGTAACAGAGAATGGTATCTCATCGGTAGCACTGGACCGCAAGGACTTGGACCGGATCAATTTCACATTCAGTCACCAGATCGACTCTCCTGAGGCCACAAATCAGGAGAAATCCGGAAGATGTTGGCTTTTCTCTGGCCTTAGCTTTATGTCATTGGAAGCGATGAAAAAGTTAAATGTCAAGACCTTCGAGCTTTCGGAGATTTATCAGATGTTCTGGGACAAGCTCGAGAAGGCCAACTTCTTCCTTGAGAACATTATCGAGACTATGGATGAGCCATTGGGCAGTCGAAGGGTGATGTGGTTGCTCTCAGACCCGCTGTCTGATGGCGGGCAATGGGACATGTTCGTTAACCTGGTCAAGAAATACGGAGTCGTTCCGAAGTCCTTTATGCCAGAGAACAAGAACAGCAACAACTCAGAACAAATGAACGCCCTCCTGGAAGCCAAATTAAGGGAGTATGCGAAACTAATAAGGGATTCGCATGCAGACGGGAAAGATCTGGAAACCTTATGCTCGATCAAGGAGAAATCTCTCGAAGAATTCTACCGTATGCTTACGGTGTGCCTAGGAAGACCTCCGACCTCCATATACTGGGAATGGAGGGACAAGGATGGGGATTTCCACAGGCGTGGTAAGATGGACCCGAGAGAGTTCTTCACCGAATACATCGCTCTGGATCTGGACGACTATGTGTGCCTGATCAACGCCCCTACTGCTGACAAGCCGATCAATAGGACCTACACTGTGAAGAATCTCGGCAACGTGGTTGAGGGAAGGCCGATCCGGTACTTGAACGTCGAAATGAAGAGCCTGAAGAAGGTCGCAATGGACATGATAATGGAAAATCACGCTGTCTGGTTCGGCTGCGATGTCGAACAGATGCTTGCTACTGAAAGGGGCGCAATGGACCTGAATGTCTATGATTATAAGCTCGTTTTCGGAACCGATTTCAAAATGGATAAGGCATCGAGGCTTGACTATGGCAGCAGCAAGATGACCCATGCCATGATCCTCACTGGAGTCGACATTGATGAGGATGGTCAACCTAAAAAATGGCGGGTAGAGAATAGCTGGGGGGCCAAGATCGGCGACAAAGGATACATGTACATGATGGACGAATGGTTCGACCAATATCTGTATGAAGTAACTGTCAACAAGAAATATCTCGGCTCAGAATTACTGGCCGTGCTCGAGAAAGAACCAACCCCTCTCGAACCTTGGGATCCAATGGGAAGCCTTGCCCGGTCGTAGGGGTCCGATACTCGTTATGGAGAAGATGGTACCGTTGGGTGACAGTGATGGCGGGAGAATTCTTTTGAGCGTAATTCCGGATTGATTCGAAGGTTATCGCCTGACCTCTGACAAAAATGATATATGCTCCTTCTCAACCATCTTGGATATCATTCGAATAACTTCACGTACATATCTCCTTTCCCCTTTGACCGGCTCAATAACTCGTACAATATAACCAGAAATATGAATATCCCCACTCCAACGGCGATGACCTCTATTGGTAGGCTCAGCAAGAAGATCGCGAGTATCACTATGCCGATCCAAGGTAGGTATGGATAGAGAGGCATCTTGAACGTAGGTTTGCTTCCTAACTTCCGGAAGTGGATTATGTCAAACCCAACAATGAGATAATCGAACATCAGGCTGAAGGTGACGATGGAAACGATGATGTACACATTCCCCGCGAAAAGCATGAGCACCCCGATCATTGCGGAAATGAGCACTCCATTCTCTGCCGTCCCTTTCTCCATATTGTAATTGCCTAATTTCTTCGGTAGCAGACCATCTGCGCTCATCTGGTAAATCGACCTCGACGAGGTCAGGATCGTGGCCAGTGTTGCCGATGTTGTTGCCACCAGCGCCCCTATGCCGACCACAAAGAATAACCATGAGGGCGCCCCACTGCTGTTCAGGGCAAAGGTCAACGGATCCGCTGCGATCTTATAGGAGGCAGGCGGAACTAGTAACAGTAAGGAGATAACAACCAGCACGTACAGCGTTATGCTTATTACCACAGCGGCAAGGATTGCCTTGGCTGCGCCGTTCCCTCCTCCCTTTATCCTTCCTGAGAAGGTGGCTATCGACTGGAACCCTGAATAGGCAAAGAAGATGGCTATACTTGCTGCGAAGACGCCTTGCAAGCCGCCTGCCGAAAGGTTGAAATTGAAGTGCGAGCCGATTCCTATGACCGTTCCGTTGAGCGAGGCATAGATCGCGAAGCTGATGAACAGCAGGAGTATCCCTATCTTTATGACCACCAGTACAGAGTCCGTTTCGGCTGCCTTTTTGATTCCCAACAGGTTGATGATCGAGAGGGCTGCGATCAGAATTATGGCGAAAGGTATTGAATAGGTGTTGCCGGACACCCCCAGGATGCTTGACAGATATGCGCCAAAACCCAGTGAGATCACTGAAATGGAAACGGCCAGACTGATGTACCTGAATATGCCAGTAATAAACCCTAACCTGCTCCCGAATGCCTTATAGGTGTATGAGTAAGAAGCCCCTTTTACTTCAGGCATGAGGGAACTCAGCTCACCCATTTCGAGGGCCAGGATCGTGGCCACTAGACCCACGAAAATGAATGCGATTAATGCACCGGCTCCTGCCAGAGCAATAGATGTTCCGCTGAGCACGAATATCCCAGCACCAATAATGGCTCCAAGTCCGACAGCCGCCGCGATAGGGACGCTAATAAGCCCATCTTTTCCCATCGATCTTAATTATATCCACATGTAGAAAAATTCTTGGGAATATTGATAGGCAGAATGCCCGTTTCGTCCGAATCGTTCAAGACATCGTTTCCTTAGGCCCAATCGATCTCCTCCTCGGATCATTGGTCATTAAGCTTCACTCTTTCCAATGAAATATAGCCAGGATTTACACAGGGGACCGATAGAAATGCAGCATCGAAGGGTGCGGTGGTCGGTTTCAGACGCACAATGTACGGTGATGGGCTGCATAGGAGCATTTGGGGTTCACTGTGGTTCCATATTTCGATCTCTTTCCTCACGGATCTTGGAACCTTAGTACCTGTTGGAACCATTTTATAAAAGCAGGTCTTTCGACCAGACGTTCATACTTTCCATTTGACCGCAAATGTTGGTATTTTTTACTAATCTGCCTCGATACTCATAACCAAGTCTTGCGAATGTTATATTTATTCCATTGGAAGACGCACGTGCGATCGTATAAGCAACCCGTATCCCTTTTTTCTTTACCTGCGACTCCATTTCTGCCAGCAATTTTCTGGCCAAGCCCTTACCCCTGTGAGATGGCGACACAGCGAAATCGGTCATTTCCACGTTCTCTCCCTTATGATCGATCTCTGCAGAAGCGGCCCCAATGGTCCTCCCTCCTTCTTTGATCGAATAGTAGTCAGTATTGTTGTCCATTGTCATCACGATATATTCGGGGTCATGGATTGGAAATGGATAACTTTCGAATGTTGATGAATAGAGCTCGGCCAGCGAGCAAGCGTCCTGCTTTATTGCCGCATCCACGGCCACATCAGGAAGGGAGATGCTGGGATCATGCCGCCTTGAACGGGCTAGATCGACCACTCTATCGAAATCATCTCTTTCTGGTGACGCCCTCTCGGGGTCGATGAAGATCGACATCAAGATCCCATTAACACTCCCTCGATATAGGCGGGGAATGGTGGCCTCTACAACGTAACCAAATCTAGCAAAATCCAGGATTGAGGAAGAAGGAATCTTCGCCACAACCTTAGAACGTCCGTTCTTCTTTGCCAACAATATCAGTTCTTTGGCTATTTCTTCAGGGTTCTCGATCCGTGGCTTGAAAAGATAGACCCGGTCGTTATCTGGCCCTTGCTGAACCATATTGCCCCGGATCTCCATTATTTCATCACTCAAGGTTCCTCCGTTCCATCCGTTCATTGTCCGATGGCACCAAGGAAATAGCTGGATCATAATCGCATAGGAGCTTGGCGATACCTACTGCTTTCGATTCATCCCCTTCTTTCAGATTTAGCTGGAGACGGCAATCTGTACATTTTAGGTCACAGCGTACTGGTGTATAAGAGGTCGGTTCATTATATGTGGTTATCACACCTTCGTAATTTCGTAATACAACTTTGTTCGTGGACCAAGATATCAAGTAATTGGGTGTAACTGGAATCTTCCCACCACCCCCTGGTGCATCTATCACATAGGTGGGAACCGCAAAACCGCTTGTATGTCCGATCAGGTTCTCCATAATTTCAATACCTTTTGAGACCGGGGTGCGGAAATGAGACAATCCTTCAGACAAATCACATTGGTACAAGTAATATGGTCGTACTCGATTTGCGACCAATTTGTGCACCAAAGCCTTCATTATTTTGGGGCAATCATTTACTCCTGCCAACAATACAGATTGATTTCCCAGAGGCAATCCAGCGTCCGCCAATCGAGCCAAAGCCTCTTTCGAAGATCGAGTCATCTCTTTGGGATGATTGAACTGAGTGTTTATCCAAAGAGGATGATGTTTCTTTAGCATGTTTACCAGGTCCTCAGTGATGCGATAAGGCAGGACAACGGGAACCCTTGTGCCAATCCGGACCACCTCAACATGCGGAATTTTCCCGATCTCTGTCAATATCCAATCAAGTTGGTCATCGGAGAGCATCAACGGGTCACCCCCTGAAAGTAGGACATCCCTGATCTCTGCGTGTTCACCGATGTAGTCCAAGCCTTTCTGTATTTGTTGTCGGTCCGGTATATAGTCGATATCACCCACTTTTCTTTTACGCGTACAGTGCCTACAATACATGGAGCATCGATTGCTTATCAAGAATAATACCCGGTCTGGATATCTGTGGGTTATACCGGGTACCGGACTGTCTCTGTCCTCTGAAAGGGGGTCTACCATATCCTCTTCGTCAATTTGAAGTTCCTTCGGTGAGGGAAAGCATTGCATAAAAATTGGATCATTCCTGTAATCGGCAACATCGATCAGTGACATGTAGTAAGGGGTTATGTTCATCGGGAACTTGTCTATGGTTTGTTTCAGGAGCTGTTTCTCTTTTTCAGAAAATGTTACACCCAACAAATGCTCGAGTGAATTGATATCCTTGACTGAATGTTCAATTTGCCACTTCCAATCATGCCACCGAACTGTGACGTTGCCATCAGAAAACCTTTGGGACATGAATTCCGCCCCCACATGACAATCCTTGCTCTCATCCATACATCCTGAACCAGGTCATCATGGTATTTAATAAAGAACCCGAATTACGTCGGAACTGTACAATTATGTCCATCAATCCGATCATAAACAAATCGGACCTCTATGAGGCCAGGAACAAAATGAGTAACCTAATCTTTCTTTTGCGATATCGAAGTAAGGTAGAAGACATCATTTTCCTCGGCGTCGGGATATTATTCTTCCTCGACATGAACCGACCATTCTAACGCATGTTGTATAGATGTGACTCCTTTGAAATTGAGTTCTCTACATACATTACTGTCGCTTATTGTTGAGGTCACTTCAGCATATGGACTAACGATCCTTTTATTTGCCTCTCATTGGAATCTATCTCTTCAATGCGAAAGGAAGTCCCATCAGGGGACGACCACCACCGGCACCTTCGAATGTTGGGCAACTTGGCTAGACACGCTCCCCATGAGGAACCCGCGGACAGCGCTGAGACCCCGATTGCCTACGACGACGAGATCGTAACCCCGTTCTGAGACCTGGAGGATCTTCTCGGCGGCATGTCCGAACTCGATATCTGTATCAAAATTGACACCGGTTTCTGTGAAGGTCGATTCTGCGTTTTTCAGACGCTGCTCGCCAAAGCCCCTGTTTTCCTCGTTCATGGTGGTGGATTTCCCCGCAAGCATGTCGTGATCGGAGGGAGAAACCACAAAAAGTAACGTGACTTCGGCATCGAATTGCTTTGCTATTTTGGCCGCGAACGACGCCGCCTTGTTCGAGTTGCTTGAGCCGTCGATACCTACGAGTATACGCTTTATGTCTGTCGTAATATCACCAATGTAAGTACTCCAGCACATCAGACATTAAACTGTCGGTGATGCGTTAATTATTCTTTTTCCAAAATCGACCGAGCCACTGACCAATTCGCAAGTCTGTCCAGTCATGACCATAATTGTCCGTCAACAATTCGAATGAGTCTACTCGATGGCTGGTTCTATAATTGCATCCTTCCCCAATGTGCTCAACTTTAGCCGATTCCCTGAAGTTGGCCTCACTAATGAATCATATCTGTCCAAGAGATGTCCGTGGAGCCGCTGCGGCTTTGGCCTAATAGCATGAATCACTCGACGACGAAAAGCGTTTAAGGGTCGGGCGGGAATCAAAGACAAGTGGATCCAAGTGAACGGTCGAACGGTGGTCTAAAAAGAAGGCAGCGGGACATCGCCATAATCCTTATGCTTTCCACCCTGATCGGCTATCTAACTCGTGTGAACATATCGGTTGCGCTGCCATTCATCGGTGCGGATTACGGCTGGACCGGAAGCGAGCAAGGCCTTTATGGCGGCATTCTCTTGGGTATATTCCTCGTCGGTTATGGCTTCTCGAACATCTTCATCTCACCTCTTATTGACAGGATTGGCCCACGCCGCGGCCTGATCGTGATAATGACGGTATGGTCGATAATCACCTTCTTCACCGGGATGATTGGCCTGATACTTTGGGTCTCCATAATTCTCAGACTGCTCCTTGGCCTTTCGGAGGGGCCCCTCTTTCCAAGCGCAAGCAAGGTGACCCAAGAATGGTTCCCTCCACGAGAGCGCACATGGGTCAATTCGCTCTACTTCGCATCTTTGTATGCATCTAACCTTCTGGCTGCGCTCGTCCTCGTTCCTCTGATCCTAATCACTAACTGGCGTTACGCTTTCTTTTCCATCGGGCTTATCGGTATCGTTGGTGTGGCATTGATCTACCTGCGTCTTGAGGACAGCCCTCAAGGACGATCCGGATCAACCATAACAAATAGAGGGGTCCGTGCCAATCTGGCTAACATTCGCGAGTCGTTCCGGATAAAAGGCATCGGATATTTACTGGCCGCGGACATAGCGACCAATCTGGCATGGTGGGGAATATCCCTGTGGCTGCCCACATACATGATCCAGGCGAAAGGTTTCACGACCGATGACCTGTTCTGGGCAGCCTCCATTCCGTATCTAGGGGGTATCGCTGGCCTGTTCGTTGGCTCGGCAATAAGTACTCGGACTGGCAAGATCGTCGGCGTCGCCTCATCATTCGCCTTGCTCTGCGGGTTATTCATATTTCTGGCGATCCAGCTGCAGGACAAGACGCTCGTGATCCTGGACCTTTCACTGGTTTTCTTCTTTATCGCGATCATGCAGCCAAACCTATTCAGCCTGCTTCAGGACGTTTCGCCAAACAGCCTCATAGGGGGCGCTACTGGACTTCTGAATGGCCTTTCCGTGGGAGTGGGGGTCCTAGGTCCGATACTGATAGGATTAGTGGTGGCGATCACTTCATCCTTTGAGGTCGGCCTCTTGATCCTCGCCATATTGCAAGTGTTTGCGGGAATTATACTGCTACCTTTGAAACGGATCACCCGTCGCATATCCACGACCAGGAGAATTTATGATAAATAGACGCTGTTCTCAATCGAAACAGATGAATGGGTATATTTCTAAAGATCAGTGCTGATTGGAGGTGATTCAATGACCGGAGACGACCCAGATACAGAAAATCAGATCAAGGCCGATATAGCCACCACAAGCGTTGATAAGCTATTCGCGCAACTGTCCAGCAGTGAAAATGGCCTGAGCGCCAAAACGGTTATTGAACGACAGCAAAAGTATGGAAAGAATGAGATCACTGAGAAAAAGGTCAACCCCCTCATCAAATTCTTCCGTTATTTTTACGGCCCTATCCCTTTCATGATCGAATTCGCGGTGGTGCTGTCCGCTATCATCGGACATTGGGAGGACTTCTTCATCATCTTGGCACTATTGTTCACGAATGCCATTGTCGGTTTCTACCAGGAGAGTAAAGCTGGGAAAGCGATAGAACTACTGAAGCAGCGACTTGCCCTGACCGCAAAGGTATTAAGGGACGGAAAGTGGGGCGTGGTTCCCGCAGGCGAATTGGTCCCCGGCGATGTGGTTCGGGTCCGTCTGGGGGACATCGTTCCTGCCGATGTCAAACTTATCGAGGGCCAATATCTTGACGTTGACCAGTCCGCGCTCACTGGCGAGTCTCTGTCTGTTGAGAAGGCAGTGAATGATGTAGCTTATTCCGGCTCTATCGTTCGAAGGGGAGAAATGAATGGCCTGGTAGTTAACACTGGAATGCACACCTATTTTGGCAAGACAACCAAACTCGTAGAGGAAGCCACGAGCGAAAGTCACTTCCAGAAGAACGTGCTGAAGATAGGGAACTACCTGATAGCGATCGTCGCCGTCCTGGTGTTGATCGTGTTCGTTGTGGCTACTCTGCGACACCAGGGCCTGCTGGAGACTCTGCAGTTCGCCCTCGTTCTCACCATAGCAGGGATACCAGTCGCATTGCCTGCGGTCCTGTCCGTCACCTTGGCCATCGGGGCCATCGTCCTGGCCAAGAAGGAAGCCCTGGTCAGCAAGCTCACCGCCATCGAGGAGCTCGCCGGTATGGACATACTCTGCAGCGACAAGACCGGTACCATCACCAAGAATCAACTTTCGGTAGCGAAGATAGTGACCTATGGCGATGCACAGCAAGAGGACGTGTTGCTGGTAGCCTTACTCGCTTCACGTGCTGAGGATAAAGATCCTATCGACAACGCCATCCTGGAGAAAATGAAGGAAACGCCAGAGGCTGGCGACAAGGTCGCCGGGTTCAAGATCAAGAGCTTTACGCCCTTCGATCCAGTCATTAAACGCACCGAGGCCATTGTGGAGGGCGACAAAGGGGATTTCCAAGTGGCAAAGGGGGCCCCCCAGGTAGCGTTGGAGATGGCGGAGAACAAAGAAGCCATCAAAGGAAAGGTCAACAAAGATGTTGAGGAAATGGCCAAATTAGGGTATCGTGCCCTTGGTATTGTGAGGAAGGATAACGCCGGCTGGAAGTTCCTAGGGGTACTGGGCCTACAGGATCCGCCACGGGACGATTCGGCCGAGACGATCAAGCAGGCACGCCAGATGGGGATCAATGTGAAAATGGTCACTGGAGACCATACTGCCATCGCCAAGGAGGTCGCCAAGGAGGTCGGGCTGGGAACGAACATCATCAACGCCAAGGAGCTGCTCAACGCACAAGACCAACAGGCGCAAGAAATGATCGAGAAAGCGGACGGATTCGCCGAGGTGTTCCCAGAGGCAAAATATCGAATCGTTGATTTGCTGCAGAAGAAGGGCCACATCGTGGGGATGACAGGAGACGGGGTGAACGACGCCCCTGCTCTGAAGAAAGCAAATGCCGGCATTGCAGTTCAAGGAGCTACCGATGCGGCAAAATCAGCGGCTGACATTGTCCTCACTAGACCAGGGCTTTCAGTTATCATTGACTCGATAGTGGAAAGCAGAAAGATATTCCAGCGCATGATCAATTACTCGATCTACCGGATATCTGAGACGATGCGGTTACTATTCTTCGTGACCCTTTCCATCATCGTATTCCAGTTCTATCCCATCACCGCGCTTATGATCGTGCTCCTAGCCCTGCTCAACGATCTTCCAATCTTGACCATCTCGTATGACAACGTCCGTTATTCCGCCAAGCCAGAAAAATGGGACCTTCACACGGTTATCATAATCGCCACTTTCCTGGGAATGATCGGTGTAGTCGCGTCGTTCTCGACACTGTGGATAGGACTAGACGTCTTCCATCTGGACCAGATAGCTATCCAATCGTTCGTCTATCTGAAGCTTTCGGTGGGAGGGCACCTGGTGGTTCTGGTCGCCAGGACCAAGGGGCATTTTTGGTCGGTGAAGCCAGCCCGTCAATTGTTGGGTGCGATTATCATCACCCAGGTGGTTGCTACCATACTGGTAACCTTTGGCATATTGTTGCCTAAGCTGGATATCCAGTACGTGGCCTTTATCTGGGTTGAGATGTTGATAGTGTTCGTTATCACCGATTTCCTGAAGGTGGTCCTTTACAACCACCTGATCAGAAAAGGGGAGGTGGCTCGGGGCATCTCCCTGCAAGAACAGCTGCCGGGTGGGTCGAGTCAGTAAGCATGTTGCTCTATTGATAATGGGCTCAATCAGCCTTACGAAGCAGCAGATCAGAACTACCAAAGGGTTTGTCATCCATTTGCAAAATTTCTTACGATCCACTGTTTTGATTTCGTTAAACGAGCGCATAAATGCCTCGAGGCTCGCCGAATTTTTAGGTCAATAGCAAATATCGTGCCTTGGAACAATGCTCATAACGGGAGAATCTCGATGACCTATGACTGGGTAATCAAAAACGCACGACTGGATGATGAGAAGCCTTTAGTGGACATTGCCATCGAAAATGGAAAGATAGTCGACATCCGATCGGGCATCAAAGGAGATTGCGAGGTGGACATTGGCGGGGATGTGGTGGTGCCCACTTTCATCGAGTCCCATATCCACATGGAAAAAGCTCTTCTGGAAAGGGTCAGGCCAAACAAGGAAGGGACCTTAGCTGGGGCCATAAAGACCACTGGTGAGCTGAAGAAAGGATTCCAGTTGGAAGAGGTCTACCAGCGGTCGAAGAAGGTGCTCGATATGCTACTTCGCCACGGAACCACGATCGTCCGGGCTCAGCCAGATACAGATCCTTTGGCTAGACTGGTCGGTTTTGATGCGATGATGAGGCTGAAGGAAGAGTACAAGGACTTCGTGGATCTCACTATATTCGCTTTCGCGCAGGAGGGGATTGTCAAGGAACCGACCGCCTATGGATTCCTCGATGAGGCGTTGAAGAAGGGGGCGGACGGCGTTTCTGGATGCCCCTACAACGAGGACGACTATGAGGGGACGAAGCAGCATGTGGATGTCATCTTCGAGCTGGGCAAGAAGTACAACAAGGACATCGCTTTCCATGCCGACTTCGGAGACAACGTTGAGGACAAACGTTACCGCTCCATCGATTACATCATCGAAAGGACTTTAGAGAACGGCTACCAGGGAAGGGTTTCTGTGGGACACATGACATCATTGTCAAGCGTCGAGCCATCTGTACTTGCGGACACCATCAAGCGAATGGCCGAAGCCAAGATAAACCTCATTACCTTGCCCGCCACCGACCTGTTCCTTAGCGGCCGAGGGGACAAGAAGGCGATGCGCCGTGGTGTCCTCAACCCTACACCCTTCATAAAGGGAGGCGTGAACCATTGCTTCGCCTCGAACAATATCCAGAATGGGTTCACACCGTTCGGCATAGGCGACCCATTGTTGATCGGCAACCTTTACGAGCACGCCTGTCAGCTCGGAACCCCTTCGGACCAGAAGATGCTCCTAGACATGATCACCAAAAACCCGGCGAAGGCGTTGGGGATAGAGAGCACTTACGGCCTTGAGGTCGGAAAGAACGCAGACCTGGTGGTGCTGGGCACCAAGCGGGTGGCGGACATCTTCATCGAAGTGCCCATCCGCAGATATGTGGTCAAAAAGGGACGCATCATCTTCCGTTCCGAGCATCCTCAGGTAAAGTCCTGGATGATCTGAGGGATGACATGGCCATAACAAGGAAAGAGCGCATCCCAGCAGCCATCACCGGAGGGATCTTGGCAGCTTTTACGGTCTTCCTGGCCTGGCCCGGTTTACTGGCTGCACCGCTGGCGTTGAACTTCGGAGCATGGGGGATATTCATAACCTGGGCAGGATACTTCGCCGCCGGTGGCAAGGGGCCGGGAAACACCAAGGCCATAATAAAGAAGATGTATCCGGCGATCATCTGGGGTTCCTTCTGGGGGTTCGTGGCCGGGGTCATATTCACATACTACAACTCGTCGATGGGGAGCCAGTTGAACATTCTACTTTTCGACTTCCTGATCATCTTTCTGGTGAACCAGCCGATCCTCTGGGGCGGCAAATTCTGGAAAGGGATCAGCTACACCCCCGCCTGCTTCTACGGATTCGCGACGTTCTTTGCCACATTCTTTGGAGGTTTTGGGCTGGATCCGGGGCAGGTCGTGGTGGCTTGGCTGAGCGGGCTGCTGATGAACCTGCTGGGACCGCTCTGGGCCCACATGCAGGTGTTGTTCACCGCATCATATGATGTCGAGGAATCGGACCAGCCATCGGGAGCGGGGACATAGGTGGATCTCATGGTCTCACAATATTATGAGGTGAAGAACCGGTACATGGACTCGGTCCTGCTCATGCTGATCGGCAGAGAACTGGAGAAAGATAAGGGAGTGACAAAGGCGGGGCTTATGACCGCCACCAAGGAGAATATGGAGGTGATGCGTGATGCCGGGTTCTCACCCCCGACCGGGCTCTTACCCAGCTCCATCCTCATAGCCGTGGAAGCGGACAGCGAGGCAAACGCTAAGGCGGCGATCCAGCACTCAAAGATATTGATGGACAAGGAGGTTACCGCTGAAGCACCGCCTGAGACCTTACCGAGAATGGAAGACATCTCCAAACTGGTGTCCAAGGATCAATTTCCAGTCCTCTTCATCTCAACCCCCGGCGAATACGTCGAGGGATTGGCTGACGAAGGATTGGATCAGGGAATGAACCTGCACATTTTCAGCAGCAATGTCCCCCGGGAGGCCGAGGTAAGGCTGAAGAAGAAGGGAAAGGAAAAGGGACTGCTAGTCATGGGTCCCGATGCTGGCACGGTCATCATCCACGGGGCAGGTATCGGATTCGCCAATGCCGTCCAGGACGGAGACCTCGCGGTGGTCGGATCGGCAGGCTCCGGCATGCAGGAAGTGACGGTCCTTCTAGACAAAGCGGGTCAAGGGGTCTCCTTTGCTATCGGTGTCGGAAGCAAGGACATGAGCAAAGAGGTCGGAGGCATCATGAGCAAGATGGCCCTGGACATGATGCCAAAGGATCACACCGTCATTGTGATAGGAAAGACACCGGACGAAGCTGTTAAACGTGAGATCGTAGGCATGATAAAAGGGCGGCCTTCGGCCTTCATTGCTCTTGGAAGTCATGGCAGCAGCAAAGAAGGTGCCACAATGATCACCGGGTCAATGGATGAAGGCGTAAACTATGTCCTAAAGGCCCTGGGACGGATCGAGTTGAAGGAATCGAACCCTGAGTCCACCAATGATCTGAAAGGAAGGAAATTGTTGAGAGGGCTGTTCGTCGGGGGAAGCCTTTGCTACCAGGCGCAGGCCATCTTGATGAACAAGGGCATCAAGGTATATTCCAATGCCCCGGCGACCAAGGAAATGACCCTGCCGGAAAAATGGGACAATGTGAACGTCTGCATCGACACCGGGGCAGAGGAGTACGTCAAGGGCAGGCCTCACCCGATGATCGACCCAGTGGCCCGCAACTCTATGCTGGTGAAGGACAGCGCCCGGAAGGAAGTTGCGGTGCTGCTGTTCGAGGTAATGTTAGGCTGGGGCAGTGCCATGGACCCGCTGGAAGGACTGAATGGTTTGAAGAAAGGCCCATTGGCGATCGCGTCCTTATGTGGAACGCACAGGGACAAACAGGATTATGAGAAAGTCCGTCGTGGCCTGGAGGACCTGGGAGTGGTGGTCTTCAATTCCGCCGGGAACGCAGCTGAATACGCAGCCAATGTCATGGAGGGACTTAAGTGATAGGAGGCAAGCTCAAGGTATTCTGTGTTGGCTCGGAGTGGTTCCTGAGGGAGATGAAGGATCAGAGGATCGACGTGAGCCAGATAGAGTGGACACCGGAGCCAGAAAAACCTGCAGACATCGTCGATATCCTGAAGAGGATCGGTGATTGAACATGGTTAGCAAAAGTGCTGCAAGAACTCCTAAAGCGATTGCCGATGAGATCGCATCGGCGAATGACGAGGCGGTCAAACGCATGAACGAAGGACGGGCGATGCTGATAGACTTCGACCTGGCCAAGAACGCGGTGCCGGGAATGGATGATGATCTGGTTCTGCACGCCGGCCCACCCATCGCGTATAAGGATATGATCGGACCCATGAAGGCCGCTGTCCAAGGAGCCCTAATCTTCGAAGGAAGAGCAAAGGATCTGAAGGAGGCCGATAAACTCGCCACCAGTGGTCAATTGCGATTCGAACCCTGCCACGAGCATTCCACGGTGGCCCCCATGGCCGGCATCGTGACCTCGGGGATGATGGTTTGCGTGGTGGAGAACCCTGTCTTCGGCAACCGCGCCTACTGCAACCTGCATGAAGGTCGGGGAAAGATCCTAAGATTTGGGGGGTACGATGATGAGATCATCAAGCGCCTGCTTTGGATGAACGATGTCATGGGACCGGCTCTGGCCAAGGCCGTTCACTCAGAGCCGATAGACCTCAAGGTCATAGTCTCCAAGGGGCTCATGATGGGTGATGAGTTCCACCAACGCTTTGACGCCTCCAGTCTGCTGTTCCTTCGCGGCTTGCTGGCCAAGCTCCTCGAAATGGAAGATGGTAAAGATGTGATCAAGTTCATCGCTGAAAGGGAGCAGTTCTTCCTTAACCTGTCAATGCCGGCGATGAAGGCATTGATTGACCCGGTCGATGGGATCGAGCACTCCACGGTGGTCACCAAGCTCACGCGTAACGGTGTAGGGTATGGCATAGGAATATCCTCCCTTCCGGGTGAATGGTTCGTGGGACCAGCCATGATACCTCAAGGTCTGTACTTCCCAGGTTTCAAGGAGAGCGATGCGGCCGGCGACTTCGGCGACAGCGCCATCATGGAAACCATGGGTCTGGGTGGATATGCCTCGGCGGCCTCGCCCGCTGTCACCCGGTTCGTCGGAGGACGGGCCAGGGATGCGATGCAGATGACTCTGGATGGCTATAGGGTATGCCGCGGCATGAGTCGAGATTTCCTGGTGCCATCCCTGGATTTCAAAGGACTGCCGACAGGTATAGACATGATCAAGGTCAACCGCACCGGCCTCGTGCCCAAATCCAACACCGGTATCGCACATAAAAAGGCCGGCATAGGGCAGATAGGGGGAGGCATCTCCCATGCTCCGATCGAGGCATTCCAGGATGCTCTAAGGGCATACGCCGCGAAATATGGAATATGAGGTGATCCACTTTTGTTCTCCTCGTTGTGCCACGGATCGCGAGCATACCAACCGGGTCAGGGAGTACTTCTACATCAGGGTAGGTACTCCTCGAACTTCCTCTTCGGGGACAGAACGGTTACTGTGAGCTCCAGATCTGAAGCGCTTTCACCTTCTAGTGTGATCGTGGATACATCCATCCTCCTGGACGCGAAGATCGGGTTCTTTGAAGCTGACTCATTCAAGACCGATTCATATTCTGTCAAGCTAGGGAAACCGAAGGATATGAGCTTGAAAAAAGAAATGTCCCTTGACGTTCATTCCTGCAAACGGGCCATTCGTCAGCACGTCCAGGTAAAGGAGCGAAGCATATCCACCGCGCTCCTGGTCCACCTAGGAGAGGCCGAAGCGCCTTCTGGCCTAGAGGGTTTTGTGGTCAGGAAGCAAGCCTACGTTCTTACCCGATCGAAGAGCGATTCGGAGCTGGCCAACGGCCTTATCGGACTAGGTTATGGTCTCACTCCATCGGGGGACGATTTCCTAGTGGGTATGAGCTTGGTCAAGCATCTGCTCGGCCATGACCTGTCACCGTTCCGCAGGGTGGCACTTCAATACCCAAACTGGTTCTCCAGGACGATGCTGCTCGATGCCATGGATGGGCATTATTCAACTTCAGTGAGAGCGATCGGCGAGGCGATGACCAAACGAGGCGATATCGACCGCCGTGCATTTGAGCTCCTTGGCTTGGGGCATAGCAGCGGAAGTGATACTCTGGCTGGGGTATGGTATGCGCTCTCTGAAGCTCCATTTGGATGAATGCTCAGACCTTCAGTGAGTTGTGAATGACAGACATCAATCGGATTTCTCATTGGTTTGGCCTCCCATGAAACTATAATTTTCCAGAATCATAGCAAAATCAGACAACCGTTATCACATGCGATCGAGAATGGTCGGGTTCAATTGAATACGATGACATTCTGGACTGCCAACAATATAATCATCAGCACCAGAAATAAGGCAATCCATATCAAAAGGGCTATGAGGGCAGTGCGTTTGGCCTTCTTCTCCTCCCACCAGGAACTAGGCCATAAGCCCTCCCAAATGAACACCATTGTTCCGGCCAGGTTGATGCCGATAAGGTTACTGACCAGAAGAAGAAGGGACTGGGTGGCTAATCGATAATCCCCTGCTCCGATAAGGAGCCCTGAGACAACCAGCGGAGGTAATAATGCCGCCGCTACCATGACGCCCACCAACGCCGTGCCGGTGCCTAGGCTGAAAAAGAATGCCGCTGCGCCTCCAGCCGCCAGACCGACGATCACGTCTCCTATGCCCACATTGGTGCGCAGGGCAATCTCTGGCAATGTCGGGTCCACATTAATGAAAAAACCCAAGATTGTGGATAGGACCAAGGCCAATATTAGACCAGTGCCCAGCGATATAAAGGCCTTTGCCGCAAGCTTTCTATCGGCTAGGGTTGTGGATAAGGAGAGGGCCACGTTGGGGGCTAGCAACGGGGCAATGACCATTGCTCCAATGATCACCGCAATGTTGTTTTGCACCAGCCCAACTGCCGCTACCACCACGGAAAGCACTACCAGCGCGAAGTAAGTGTAGTTGACCTTCACCGCATCGTTCAGGTCGGCATACAGTTCATCCTTGCTGATGCGTGACCTCTTCCTTTTCTCTTTCTTATCAATATCTTCTGACGTCTGAACTGCTTCCTTGGGAAGGCCGTTTTCAATCCCATTCAATGCTGGGGGAGTCCACAATTCAACTGGTGGTGCCGGCTCTGGCAGTGGACTAGTTCCACCGGCGTTGTTTGACTCCTCCTTCTTTTCCTCCTTCGCTTTCTCCTCAGTCTCCTTCTTTTCCTCCTTCGCTTTCTCCTCAGTCTCCTTCTTTTCCTCCTTCGCTTTCTCCTCAGTCTCCTTCTTCTTTTCCTTCTCCACGTCTTCCCTTGGCTTATGGACCGGTATTGTCGCCTCAAGGGGAAAGAGGTTTACACGGAAACCGTCATGGGTGCCGAAAGCATCTTGGAACCTTTCTATGACAGCCTCGGCTTCTTCAGCCTCGAGGATGACACGAACCATCATCAGATCGCCGGAAAGTGAGACACTCGGCAGTTTCTCTACATGTTGATCCTTAAGAACTTCTTCCACCTTTTCCGCACCGCTTTCCGGTACGTCCACTTCCACTAATCTAAGCGCCACATTCCTCTCAGATTACCTTTCTTGTTCAATTGGTATATTAGGTTTGTGCCCATCATTTACGGCCTACAGCAAACTAATTCTGACACTTTCACTTTGTAATTGTTCTTGTTATCTATATAGTTATCAATATATTATTTGTGGCTGTCACGAGATACCAGCTGCTTAGGAGAGTACCCAATAACGGCCACTGTAATATATGGCGCAGTCCATATTCAATTTTTCTGGTCGAATCAAAAGATCTCAGCAGAACTACTGAGGATCTCTTCCCCTAATCTACTATGGACAACTTACTTTGCCTGTGCGAATCAAACTCGAATACTTAATTGAAATCCCTGAGGATAGATGGCCTATTTATCCCAGTTTTTGGGCTACGGCCATCAGGATGAATCGGTTTGGATGAGCCATCAGGATTTGCCCTTCGGTTTCGGACGCCGCTGATGCTCATCATGTCACGATGAAGCTCCCAAACATGAGATTCGGTTGGACATCGCAACGGAAGAAGTACAGACCTGGGGAACTCGGCGCTTTGAACGTGTACAGGGTGCTCGCGACCCCGGTGATATCCGCCCCTTGGAAAATCTTAACTTGTAGGCTGGACGATCCGTACAGAGCGAAGTTGTGCGCTACTCCCTGATCCAGGTTCTTGAAGAAAATCGAGATGTTCTGCCCGGCAGGAACGTATATCGAGCTCTTATCGAACTGGTAGTTCTGAGCGGTCAGATTCACTAGGAAGGAGGGGGGCCCATTGACGGTGATGTTTCCCTGCATCCCGGTATCGTTGACGCTGTGGTATACATATGTCCCAGGAACGAGGAACACCTGTGAGAACGTGCCGTTAGGTAGGACCGTGCCGCTATCGAACTGGATCGGGCCGCTGGTGGTTGTGACGGTATGGTTCACCGAATCCTTGTTGGTCCATTCCACGGTCGTGCCGGGGGTGACCGTTAGCGCCTCTGGCTGATATGAATTGTTCTCCATCACCACCTGTGAGGCAGATTGCGAGCCTGACGGGGTCACGATGAAGTTCCCGAACATGATGGTCGGATGTACATCACAACGGAAGAAATAGGTCCCTGGCGTTGTTGGGGCCGTGAACGTATAGGTCGTGCTGGCAACACCCGTGATGATTGTCCCTTTAAAGATCACGGTTGCTGCAGCTGAGGAGTCATACACCGCAAAATTGTGAGGAGTGCCGGAGTCCAGGTTCTTGAAGAACACGGTGACCAGAGAACCCGCGGGGACGCTGATCGAGCTGAGGTTGAACTTTATGTTCTGGGCCTGCAGATGTATCGCCGCCGAATTACTTCCGTTCCCCAGTACAGTAACGTTCCCATGCATGAAGGGGTGTATCTTGCAGTAGTAAGGATAGGTTCCAGGTGTAGTGAAGGTGAAGCTGAAGCTGTGACCTTGCGAGATCACTCCGCTATCAAAGGGTGCAGGGGCACTGCTTTGACTGGTAACAGTGTGGTCCATGGAATCGTTGTTCGTCCAAGTAACCGTCGTACCGGGCGCGATGCGAACATCGTTCGGGATATAATTGTAGTTCTGGATATAGACATGCACCGACGCCTGCGTGCTTCCTCCGCCCGTACTGGCAGATCCTGCCAAGGATACAACGAAAGCGCCCACAGCGATGCTCGCGACAAAGAGCAAAGTTATCAGGACGGATAGGACCTTCTTGTCTTCCATGAGAAATACACCAACCTCAAGATACACTTCCATGTTCGAGTTGTGAGACCATGGCTTATATCATTTGCGCATCCGCAGGCCATTACCTCCCGTTGCAACGAGCGATAGGACATGGGATCTTGCGGACCGAAAAGCCCTATCCTTCTGTCAGTTCCCTGGGCTTTATGAACGCGCTGGCAAAGAAGACCATAATGACCGTTATGATGATCATGAATATCCCTGCCATCAGCCCGTAGTGGTACCCTGCCAGTCCCCCTCCCTCCACCACTACCGAGATGACCACGAATTCTACGATCGACAGGATAGCACCTATTGCGATAACGCGCAAGATCAATTCCTCTATCTCATCCTGGTTCACATGTATCCTCTTGCACCAACGAATAGAAAAATATTGCTGTATCAGTGGAATCGTGAGCGGAAAACGAAAAAAAGGAAAAATGGAAGAGGTTTGTCCGGATTAGACCACGATGAAACTCCCGTTCATCAGCGTAGGGTGCACATCACAGCGGAAGAAATATGTCCCTGGCGTGGTTGGGGCCGTGAACGTATAGGTCGTGCTGGCAACACCTGTAATTATGGTCCCCTGGAATATCACCGTGGTCGCAGCCGAACTTGTATACACGGCAAAATTGTGAGGAATGCCATTATCCAAGTTGGTGAAATGGACATTTATCACGGGATCCAGCCGGAACAGTTATCGTGCTCACGTTGAACGCAATGTTCTGGGCCTGCAGGAAGACGTTGGTCGTGGGTACTGGCGGCGAAACGGTCACACTTATTGTCTTAAACACTGCAGGTGATAACGGGGTGTTGTCGTTGTTCACCAATTGGACCGAAATGTTGTGCTGTCCAGTGGATACGTTATCCCAGACGTACATGGGGCTGGCAGTGGCATTATAGGTCCCTAGCAATGTCGTAGCTGGCTGTCCCGGGGTCGTGGGTGGGGTGGCATCCAGATAGTATACGATGTGACCGGTACCCGCGGCATTTGCCTGGCCGGTCGGCTCCACCAGGTTGAAGTTGATAACGCTGGCGTCCACCATTACGTTAGGGCCGGAAACGGTTGCACCGCTCTGCGGAGCGGTGATCTTGATCTGTGGCCCCTGGGGTATCGCACCGAGCTTGATCGCGACCAGGGACGGCGTACCGCCGACCCCGCACGGCCAGACAATGGTATCCCCGGACACTGCTGGCCAGGAGTTGATGCCAGCGGGCGCCAGGTATTCGAACATTTTCTCACCCGTGTTGACGTTGAAGCCATAGATCATACCGTCGTAGGTTGCCGTGAACACTATATCATTCACCACTGTGGCCGCACCTACGTTGAGCGAATCGAACTTTTGGGTCCATACTATATGTCCATATTTCACGTCCAATGCCACAAGCTCTCCCTTCCCTTTGTTGAAATCTATGGAAGAGGCGTTAAGTCCGGTGGGAATGTATTGGGTCGACATATCGATCACTGGAACAAATATCATCCCGTTGGAGTATGCCATAGGTGTTTCGACCCCTCCCAGAACTCCGGGCATCACGGTGGTGGGAGCTGATATGGGGTCAAGGTAGTCGTTCATGTGTTCCCCTACCGGGGTCTTCCAGAGCATTGCCCCGGTGTCCCTGTTGAACGCGTAGACATTACCCATTTTGCCCGCGGCTAAGACTATATCCTGCTGTACACCCGAAATATTCGCCGATGTCAGGATCGGTGAGACCTGTAGGTCATGGTCCCAGATGTCGTGCCCGAGGGCCTGTGAGTACCATTTCAGGGCACCATTGTTATGGTCGATTGAAACTAGGGAATCTGAGTATAATGCGGTATCGAAGCTGGAACCGCTAGGCCATCCAGCAGCCCCGGCGAAAGGGGCCGGGTTGGTGACGCCCCAGTACATGTATCCCGTGTTGGTGTCGATCGCGGGCGGATACCATGACCCTCCTCCGCTGTTAACCTCGGGGTGGCCCCAAAGATATCCATCCTTAACCGTGGTAAAGTTCCACATGATCTTTCCGCTCGCCTGGTCCAGGGCGAATATGACTCCGATTCCTCCAGGAGCATAGAAAACATCTCCCGTGCCCGGAACCGTCGAGACGAACACCAGGTTGTCATATACGGTCATCTGGATATCGATCCCTGTGGTTGCTACATAGGACAGTCTTGTCGTCCATATGCTGGATCCAGTGGTCAAGTTCAACGCGGTCACATTATACTTGTCTGGTGCCACGAAAACCTTTCCATAGCCTACCGCTGGCCCGTTGGGCCCTTCTATGCCTGGATTATCGAAGTTGGTGGCCCAGATGACGTTACCGTTCTGAAGGTTGAGAACGGTGACATCTCCCCTCAGGTCCTGGAATATCACTTGATTCCCCAATATCAAGGGAGTGCTGGCCGCTCCGCCGTAAGATCCAATGCCGGTAATCGGGAACGACCACTCCACTCCCAGGTCCTTCACGTTATTGGAGTTGATCAATGAGGTGGTGGAGGTCCGACTATTGTTGTAGTCTTTATTGGCCATGGGCCAGTCGGCCGCATAGGTTACCACTTCTGGAGGGGCTGTCCCCTTGTTAATTGTGGTGGTCTTAGAACCCGAACCGGATAGACCGACAGCTAGAATCGCCGCGATCACAACAATGACCACAGCTACCGCAACGATCATCATCAAAATACTTCTTTTATTGACCATAAAACCGAATGCTTCGTTTCAATTTCCTGTTAATAATGAATACTACAGGAATTGGCGATATAGCGTCGTAATATCGCTGATAAATCGAACTAGATAGAACCAGGAAATCTTAGATATTTGTTGGATGGTGGTTCAATTCTCATGCGGCCAATCAAAACCATTATATGGGGTGGGCTCGAGTTTTCCATTGCTCTTCGGGGATTCTAATGAAAATGAATGGAAAGGCTATGGGGGATTATCTGTGGGACTCAAAAAAACCTGTGGCGATCTTGTTAGCCCTTGCCGTTTTCATCGTTTTATTGACCCTGGTCATAGCTCCTTCACAAGGCTCTGACAAGACCTCGTCCGAACTGCAATCTGAGCAATTGAGCAAGGTGGACCCAAAATACCTGGAACAGCTCCCGGTGCAGGACGTGGGGCTTGGCAGCGGCGGGGCGTCGATCTTCATAGCTTTCGTAATGCTATCGCATGTGCTCATGGCTAACCTTCATCTTGGTGGATCGTGGGTGGCGGTGGGGACGGAAAGCGTTTTTCTCAGGTCCAAAAATAAGGAAGGATCAGAACGCTACAACCGGATCGCTAAGTCTGTCACTCTTTTCAACGTGATCCTATTCAGCGCTGGTGCGACATTCGCCATTGCGGGTCTTCTTTTCTTTATCTCTCTATTTCCAGCGTTCTCATCATACATATTCCACGTTTATTGGTGGCCCTTGCTCATAGAGGCTGTCACATTCGGATTGGAGATCTTCTTCCTCTACACCTATTGGTTCAGCTGGGGTAAGATAAGCCCCAAATGGCACCAGGCCTTGGGATATGCATATGCCATCGATGTGTTCGTGCAGACATTGATGATCAACACGATAGCCAGCGGCATGCTGACACCTCCGTCGACCGGGATAGTTTTCGACTCCAGCGGCGCACTGCTCATGCCCATAAGCCAGTATCTCTCATGGTGGTTCAATGCCACCACCCTTCAGCTTCAGTTCCACCGCCTGTTCGCATCAGTCTCCTTCTTTGGATTTATCCTGGCCATGTTAGCCGTCCTACATTACTTGGACCAAAAGAATGATGCATCAAAGAGGTACTGGGATTGGGTGTCGTCCTATGGAATAGGGATCGGGCTTTTCGCTTTGCTGTTCCAGCCGGTCGCCGGCATGCTCTATATGCTCGCCATCCGCAACAGTGAGCCGACCTCCTTTTCGTTCATAATGACCGGGCCAAGGGGCTGGGAGATGCTATTGATGGTGAGTCTTCTCTCCTCGCTGATACTGGTTTGCATCGCGTATTTTGTTGACCGAAGGGAGCGGGTGCTCTCACAGGCGAAGTTCAAGAGGATAAGAAAGGTGTTCACTCTTGCTCTGATAGCTGCAGCTATACTCGCCATTGTCCTGGTCCAGCCAGCTTGGATCGGGGCCACCTTCTATGGACCGACCGCTTGGATCAACCCGCTCGGACAAATGATGTTCAAATACATGGCATTGTTCGGTTTGGTCCTGATCTCGGCAGTCTTGGTGATGATAGACACCATGATCCTGGGCAACGAAAAGGAAGCAGAATGGGGAAACCTGTCCCGGGCATCTCGCATCGCAGCGGTCCTCGCCGGTGTGTTTGGTATGTGGATCGTCATCGTCATGGGCTATGTACGGGAATCAGCTCGCTCCCCCTGGACAATTTTCGATATCATACCGGTGCCGGGAGGGGCAAGCTATCCGGCCCCAATCCCCCTACCGCAGATATTTGTCGTGTGGGTGATAATATTGGTCATGATAATCGCCATATTCTGGTTCACCTCCAGAGTAACGGCGCAGCATCCCGAAGAAGCGGAAAGGATATGATCAGATGAATGAAATGATTAGCTCTGTGAAACCCCAGGAACGAGGGTCGGCCAGTCAAGATATGAAAATTGGAAATACCGTAGACCTCCCCCTGATTTCATTGGCTGGCAAATGAGGTCTCGCTTGGAGCTTCTAAAAATGGTAAAGGACATCGGGTCCGGGCAGGTGAAGAACATGCCCTCACATCTGCCAGTTGTAGCGACCTATAGTGAAGACCTCTCAATAAACCTTACTTCTAAAGGGATCGGCTTGCTGCCATGCGCCGACCGCATGGAGCATTTCACCTCAAGCTTTCGTGGAGCAATAGATAAGCACTGTTCAATGGATTCTGCGATCACGATACAGGAGAGGCTCCAAGTCCTTCTTGATCTGTACTCAGACCCTTCAAATTTCAACCCTTCCGTTCTCGGCGGTTTGGAGATATTCGAGGGGGTCACCTATCAGAACTTACGTCGCGATCCAAGGGTGGTGCTGCTGTTCAATGGCGACGCCCCCGACTTCGTTTCTTATCAGGTGAATGGTCTGGCCCGATTCGTCGAAAAAGGGGATGCGTCCTATGAGTATCTATTGGCATCCAGAGAGCTCTTTGCCCATGACAAATTCCACGTACCCCAGTCCCGTTATCCCCATGGCTTTGTCGTGCAAGTGAGTTCGGTGAAAGAAAAGAGACCGTTTTCCAGGAGGTAGACGATGTACGAACGTATCCTAGTGGGATTGGACGGTTCACCGCAATCTGATATGGCGGGAGGGGCGGCCCTAAGCCTGGCGAAGGAGTGTGCTTCCCAATTGACCGGTTGTCATGTCTATGCAGCAGAGATGCATCGGGCGAGGTTCAACGAGATGGAGATAGGACTGCCTTCCAGGTTTCAGGCTGAGGACAAGTTGCAGAACCTGAGAGACACCCATGAGGACATAATCGGAGGGGGTATGAAGGTCATTTCCGACGCCTATCTCACCGCCTTCCTAGAAGCGGCTGCCTCGATGGGGGTGAAGGCTGAAGGTAGCTCTCCAGAGGGAAGGAACTACACCAAGTTCATCGAAGAGCAAAAACGGGTACGGGCGAAGCTCACGGTCCTCGGGGCCGAAGGTATGGGCCTTGTGCCGGAATCTGGTCTGGGAAGCATGGTGGAACGGGTCTTGCTGCTCAGTCCACATAACGACGTTCTCATCACCCGAAGGCCATGGAATCTTAGGAACCGTCCTATCCTAGTGGCCGTTGATGGGAGCCAGAACAGTTATCTGGCGCTAAATAAGGCGGTAGAATTGGCCAAGATTTATGGGGCATGGGTGGAAGCGGTGGCGGTGTATGACCCGTTCTTTCATACTGGAGTGTTCACATCCATAGCAGGGGCGCTGACCAAGGAGCAGTCAAACAAATTCAACTTCAAAGCCCAGGAAAAGCTGCATGATGAGATCATCGATGATGGGTTGAGGAACTTATACTCCAGCAGGATGGAGGAAGGGATCGGACTAATCCAGGACAAAGGAATCAAAATAAACAGAGAGGTATTGGCCGGAAAGGTGTTCCCTCAAATCTCCCATTTTGCTAGCATCAAGAACGCAGGGCTCATTGTGGTCGGCCGATATGGGGTCCATCGTGAGGGGGTCTCCATTATCGGATCGAACTCGCACGCATTGGCTCGTTCCACCGCCACCAACATCCTGATCGTTTCCCCGGGGGATCCAGGCACTGAATTGGTCGGGGGCGGCCCTTTATCCTCCATGGAATCACCAGGACTGGTGGAAGATAAGCATATTATGAACCGCACAGGGGACGCCAGATCATCGATGATGCCTGAGCAAAGACTCTGGCATGACGGGTCCGTCAAGTTCGATATCTAACTCAGAGAATGTGGAGGCCCAGCTCATCGTTCTCAAGAAAGCTAAGCGTCTGGCACCAAGTTTCCATGAGCACATCGTCCGTTCGAAGATAATAGGGGCCGAACTACAGGCCGGTGACCGGTTCCTGGTGTATGACATCATGGAGACAAAGCCGACTGGAAAGGTACGGGCGACACCAAGCACAAGGTTGGAATTCGTCTGATGGCATTGCCGGACCTTGCCGTTCAATTAGTTGAGGTCTCAAAGTACTACGGTCGGAAACAGGCGTTGAGCTCGGTCTCGTTCTCTCTGAAAGGTGGCAGGGTGGTATTCCTGGGTCCGAACGGCTCCGGCAAGACCACTCTGATGAAGATAATGGCCGGATTGATCGTTCCCGACCGAGGTAGTGTCAGGATATTCGATGAGCCGCTTTTGCCGGGCCGCGAGTCCTTCCGTTCGCGGATCGGATATCTCTTTGACCATTCCGTTCATTGGGAGGCATTGACAGGGTGGGAGAACGCATACTTCTTCGCCAGGTCGTTCGGGATGGGCCGGAAGGAGTCCGAAGAACGAATGAGCCAGCTGTTTGAACGGTTGAACATGACCGACGTGAAGGATGATCCAGTCAGCACTTACAGCTATGGCATGAGACGCAAACTGGCCTTGATCGAGACGATGGTGCACCGGCCTGATATCCTATTGCTCGATGAGCCCAGCATAGGTCTGGACCTGTCTTCGAGGTCGGCCCTGTACGGCCTATTGGGGGAAGAGGCGAAACGCGGTTCTACCGTGATCATCTCCACCAACGATATCAACGAGGCGAGGCACATCGCGGACGAGGTCTTGCTGATTCTCAGAGGGGCGTCTTCTGGTGTCTGGCACGCCTGCCGACCTGATCCGGGGTTTGGATCAGAACACGACCATCGAGATAGAATTGGGGGTCCCGTCAATGCCAGATCTGGTCAGGGATCTTCCGAGGGTCATATCGGCAGATTCAATAGAATCGGAAGGGAAGCATTACATCCGGATACTGGTGCGTTCAGAAGAGGAGGAGGAGGCGCTGAGCGAGGTGGTCAAACATCTGGCGGAATCGAATTCCAGGGTACGCCGGATATCGGTGCGACGACCGGAACTGGACGATGTCTTTCTAAAGTTCACTGAGGGGTGAATCAGGTGCTGCCCACCAACCTATTCACTCGGGAGATACTGGAGGACCTGAGGAGGAGGCGATCCCTGGTGTTCAAATTCACTCTTCCAGTGGTCCTGATGCTTCCCTTTGCCTTGGTAAATATGGATGGCGCCGTAAGGGCGAGCGGACTCCCGCTCATTGTCCTATTCCTAGGTGTCCTGGGAACATCTGTTGGGCTGGCAAAATTGAGGGAGAGCAAGATGTCGGACCGCCTGGCAGCCCTACCCGTTTCCAGAAGGCGAATGATATTCCAGCATCTTGGTGCGAACATTTTGATGGACGGACTGGAGGTCGTTCTGCCTGCATCCATCATCATCTATTCCTTGGGAGTGGCGGGGAACGGCCTGCTCCTGGTCATCTGCTCATTGATCTTGTCACTGATCATGGCTAACGCAATAGGTTCCCTTTTGGCGATGATATCAGGCGGCTCCGGTGAGGTCCATCTGTACTCTGGCATCGCCGTCCTGGTCTTCGCATCTGCGTCCGGGCTGTTCTTTCGAGACCTCCCTGCAGGAATGAGCATATTAACGGATTTCATGCCCTTCGCCTCCTTATCGGCAGCCCTGATGCAGGACCCGATTGGTTCAGTCGGTTGGCAATTGGCGGGTTCCACCCTCCTTACCTCGCTCTTCCTGTCACTCGTGTGGCTCTTCGCACCTCGTTTCTTCAGGTCATAGGACCGTAAGGTATTACATGTGGTCACTCCAATCATCGTCCATGAGATCCGGATGGTGTGCGATTCTCTGCATCGCAACAGTTTGCATATTGACCATTCCCGGGTCTGTCTCTGCGAAACAGGTGGGGGGCAACGTCTGGATCGACGAAGGTAGCTACTATGGCTGGAGAATGGACATCGTAATCCCCACATCGGTCGAGTTTGAGTTCACGTGCCTGAACGGTACTCCGGTCAACGTCCTGGTCCTGGACGAAGCGAACTACACATTATTCACCTCCAACCAGACATACTCCTACGTTGAGAAGTACTCCCATCTGGAAGTCGTGAACGTGACCGGTAACATGACAGTCATCTCAGGTACTGTCTATATTGTCGTGGACAATCAGAACAACCTTTCTGGAATGAACGGATTGGAGGCCCCAGGACGCATTCAGGTCCAATACTGGATAGGGTCCTCATTCGACCTTCATGCGATACCCGATAACGGGTCATCATGGATGATGTATTTAGGGGTCGTATTGCTCGCCATCGTCTTCGTGTTCGTACTGTTCATGACAAGGAAAGTGGTCAGGTCCAGAAAGAAGTCAAAGGAATGATCACTTGAAGTAGTCCATTAGAATCATAGCTATTGTGACTATTCTTGAACAACAGCCCTCATTATCGGTGCTATGTTGATTCAATATTCCCTCTGAACTGCGTCCCGATGTTTTTTGGAACTGGAATCAATATCAAAGATAAATCTCCCGTCAATGTTGATGCGGTCGTTCACACAAAGGTCATCGAGCCCATTTTAACCGCATAACTTGGAACACTAGGATCCACCAATTCCCTTTAAAAATAGGAGTTTACCTAATTTTATCGTCCAGATACCTCTGATCAGGTTTTTAGGAACGGAGGCTAATCTAATAACCTAACTTTTCTAATTAAATAAATTGGTTCAATGGTATGCTCTCCATCTGTCCTGAAAATTTGATTGGAATTGGTTATTTTCTGATTTGAGTCTATTTGTACAAACGATCACAAGGCCTTGGCTTCTTTCTCAACACTTTGGAGATTTTCTGGATCGCCTAGCAGCAGAAGAGTATCATTTTCTTTGATGGTAAATGTCGGGTCGAACGTGTCTTTCACCACCTCATTGTTCCTCACCACTCCTATGACAGATGCGTATTTCGAGAGCTCCTGGAGGCTCTTGCCGATCAACTTGGATGACTTGAATATTGAGAATTCTGCGATCTCCTTCGTTCCGATCTTCTCGGAGAAGACGACTCCAACTAGATCATTGGTCACCGCTGAGAGGGCCAGCAAGTGACCGACCGTGATGGAGGATGATATTACCATATCGGCTCCAGCGTTTTTTGCGGTCTCGGTCAGGTTCTGATCGTGAACCACGCTGATGATCCTGATATCTGGGCGCATCTTTCTGGCGCTGAGGATCATAAGCACGTTATCCGCGTCCTTTTCATGGGCGACTATGACCATTGAAGCCCTTTCTATTCCTGCCGCTTTCAATGCCAATATCGGCTGAGTCTCATATTCTAGGACCGCAAAGAGATCTTTCTTGAGAAGCTCGTTGTATATGTTCGAATCTTTGGTTATCACTACGTGGTCGAAACCTAGGTCATCCAGTTTCTCGATCACATATCTACCAAGGTGACCGTACCCAAAAACGATGGCGTGCTGTTTTAGTTTTCTTATCATTCTTTTTTCCGCCTCGTCCTTTGCCAGGTCTCCGTTCATAACCACACCCACGCTACTCTGTAATATCGAGGCACCAGCACCAACTGAAAGGATAATCATGACTATTAAAAGAACTGATTCTGTCGTGTCCATGGTAAAGAAATTTCCGCCATTGGGAACATACAACCCGATGGTCGTGATTGTAGACACCGAGGCCAGAATGGCGCTGATGATGGGGAGATGCTCATAATATGAGAAGATTGCCGCTCCCCATATGATCAAGGCCACTAGGATGATGAGCTGACGATAAACCGCCTTTACGAACACCAGCGGGCCGAAAAGGGCTTGATAGAGCTTGAAGACAAGCTTTCTGCTCTCCCTCTTGATCTTCCGTTTCACTGGTTTGCTGGCGAGTACTGAATCGGAATAGTTCATCAGGTCAGCCACCTAGTCTTGTATGTTATCGTACGATATGATTCATTATCTTTGCCCAATTTCCCAATTGACTTGAGGGACCGAGCATCCCAGATGTTCGCCATCGGTTGACATGTGGCCACCACTCTGGTCCAAGTTGTATTCGGTGTTCGGTCATGCAGTAAAAATATGTCAGAACAGTCCTGGACTCGCCATCATCAGATCTTCCGATTAGGGTTTGTTTGACCCGGGTCATTTGCTGGTTTCGGTCAAATGAAATCGGATCTGTAAATTGCTCAAATGGACAGATGGTAGAAGAGCAATGAAGGATTGCGATGAGGAAGAGCAGGTTGAGATCAGGAAACGTGGCATAAGGTTAGCGCAATTCTTCCGATATCTCCTGGATGCTGGTATGATAGGCCCTACCGATATCATCCCTGGATATTATCCCGACCATGGTCCTTTGCGTTTCAGATTGCAAAACTGGTAATCGTCCTATCTTGTGTGCGAACATCTTCTCCAAGGCAAAACCGAGGTTTTCGTCCTGGTATGCGAAAATGACCGACCTAGACATGACCCTGTCTACCTTTGTAGAAGCTCGCTTCCCCTCTGGCACGAGCAAAACATCCTCTAGCGTTATCATACCAACCACTGCCTTAGATCCATCGACCACCGGCAAGCCTTTAAATTTGTTCTCCTGCATCTTTTGCCAGGCATCCTGAACGGTTATGTCGGCAGGGACCGTCTTCACGTTCTTGGTCATCACCGTCTGGACCTTGATCCCTCGAAGCACCTCTATCGAGTATTCGCCTTTGTGGGCGGGTGAATCGGTCTTCGATGCGAGCTGGCTACGGTAGATTGTATTCTTACCTGATATGATATACGCTATGGCGGTGGCTGTCATGGCGGGCACCAACAAAGCATAGGATGCGGTCATTTCTGCGACCATCAGTATCACTGCAATCGGAGCCTTTCCGGCCGCACCGAAGAAAGCCATCATGCCAACGATCACGAAAGGTGCGGATGCCAGCGTGAAATTTGGTATTACAGCTCCGCAGACCATCCACAGACCAGCCCCGATCATCCCGCCAATGAAGAGGGCAGGGGCGAACACTCCTCCACTGCCTCCAGATCCGATAGTCAACGACGTTGCGATTATCTTGGCCAAGATTAGAGCGACTATGACGATAAAGGACAGAGTTGCGAAATCCCCGTTGATCGCAATCTGAAGCCACCCATATCCCATCCCTAGAACCTCAGGCATGGCCATCCCAATCAACCCGACCATTAGCCCTCCGATGGCCGGCTTCAAGTAATTGGGGATCTTCCAACGCTGGAAAATATCCCTGATGCCATAGAAGCTTTTCACATAGACGATTGCCATTACCCCACAGAGGGTACCGAGAATGGCATAGAGCGGCAGGTAGGTCGGATCATGATAAAAATACTGGTTGCCATTTCCGAATATCGGGGTCCAGCCGAATATCGATGCATAAATGCTGTAACTGATCGTGGAAGATATCAAAGCAGGAGGGAGGAGTGAGGCCTCAAAATCTCCCAGGTATAGGATCTCAGCGGCAAGCACAGCTCCTCCGAAGGGGGTTTTGAAAATCGCTCCGATCCCCGCCCCGATCCCGATTGCCACTACCATGCTCCTTTCGTGAGATTGGAGGTGCATGATCTTCCCGAGAAAGGAACCGAACCCCGCTCCTATCAGGGCGGTGGGGCCCTCCCTACCTCCGCTGCCGCCCGATCCGATGGTTATGGCCGAGGCGAGGAGTTTAACGAACGGGACCCGGACCCTTATGTCTCCTTTCTTATTATGAAATGCCGCGATCGCAGCATCCGTTCCATGGCCCTCCGCCTCAGGAGCCAACTTGAAGACGATGATGCCACTGATCAGGCCGCCAAGCGTCGTGATTATTGGCAAAAGGTAGGGCATGGATGAGAAACCAAATGTGGTGCTGCCCTCACCCAGCGGCGATGGTTGGATATAGCCTGCCCAGCTGACCATGAATAGGGTCGTGAACTGATCGATCAGGTATGCTAACGCCACCGCCCCTATCCCGGCCACTATTCCGATCATAACCGCTATTGGAACCCATTTATTGAGGTATCCTATCTCGGTCTTGAAAGGGGATCCGATGATCCTCAAAAGATCCTCCAGGACTTGTTAATGGATGTCTGCGACATACCGTTTCAAACTACGGAGGGCCATCTAGATATCTGTTCCGAACCATTGCCAACTAGAGGTCAGCCCCAAATGTCCTGACAATATCCCAGTAAGAGATGTTCCGACGCTCACGTCATCGGTTCATTTGGATTATCGATGGAATATTAAGGAGGGTCCGATCGACGATTCCAGTATGGTTCAATGGTCTATTGAAATCCAGGCATGAAAGAAGTTGTAAGCATGAGCTTGAAATGATTACGTCATCCGCCGGCTCTATCCTGCCATCGGTCAAATCCTTCTGACCAACCAGGAATAGATGGCCAGGCCGAATATCGTATGTTCGAATCCCTTGAATGCAGCTGGACCTCGTTGTCTGGTATGAACAGGTCGAAAAATGTCCTACAGCCTTCCGGGGCACGAAGTATGACCTGTCGTCCCTTCCTGACCATGAATGCGCTCGTCAGGTTTGTCGTTCGACGAATCCAGATGGGTGGCATTAACCCCAAGATGCTGGAACCTGAGACCTCGGCCCTCGTTTCATATCGGTTCCAGTCGTTATTGAACGGTAGCCCTAATTAGAATGCCTTGAAAAACTAATGGGTTCGGTCACTGTTCGTTATCGGTTTGTATGGCAAAGAGAAATGGAAGGAATCTTTCGCTTCCCCTGATGCCGTCCATTATAATCGGATACGATTCGATTTATACAGTATAACCATATTACGCAATAGGTATGGCCGAGTTCGATTCCGCGACCATTTTCATGATAGCTGGCATTGCTATAATCGTTGGCTATGTAGCTAATCTCCTGTTCAGAAAGTTCAAGGCCCCCGACATCCTATTCATTATGCTGTTCGGTTGGCTTATTGGGCCGTCAGCCTTCGGTTTCCTTACTGCCGAGACTAGTGTGATAGTCGATACGATGATTCCATTCGTTTCATCCTTGGCTCTTGCCTTCATCATGTTCAACGGTGGGCTGGAACTCGACATTCCTGAGATTGGAAAGGCAGGGCGAATTGCGTTTGCGTTTTCGATAATGGGGTTCATCCTGATAGTCTCGGTCCTCACGATGTTCTTCCTTTTGGTTCTGAACCTACCCATCCTGATGGCCATTCTGGCCGGTGTGGTTTTCGGCTCAACATCCGCACCGACCGTCATTCCCTTGATCATGAACATGTCCTGCTCTACGAGGATCAAGACCATCCTCACACTCGAATCTGCAATAACGGATGTCACGGTCGTTGCCATCGGCACAGCGTTGGTTATTGTCCTTGGCTCCCCGGAATCCGGTGCCTCGAGCGCCTTTTGGACCTTGGTCAATTCATTAGTCCTGGCTGCGCTACTCGGACTCGGCATGGGTATCGTATGGCTCTATTCAACCGCTGTTCTGCGGCAGTATCGCTACTATTACATCCTTACACTAGCTGTGATCCTCTTGATATTTTCGACATGCGAGATATTTGCACCAGCTGGGGGAGGCGTAATCGCAGTACTAGTTTTCGGCCTTCTGTTAAGCAACGCCCACAATATGCCCAAACTGCCTCGACTTGATCTGAGCAAGGTCGGGATCGATGAAAATTTCAAGATACTGAATGAGGAAACGTCCTTTTTCATCAAGGTCTTCTTCTTTACCTTCCTAGGGCTATATGTATCAACATTAACGATCACTCTGGAACTGATCCTTTACGGGGTGATCGTAATCCTTGCTATATTCTTCATCCGTCAATTGATGGTGATGATATTGCGCCGTTCCAATCATTGGGAGCAATCGGAGATCTTGGCGTTACGGTTGATGTTCCCCCGTGGATTATGTACCGTTGTCGTCGCTTTGCTGCCGTTTACGATGGAAGTATCTGAAGGGATAGTCGAACAGACGCTTCTAGGAATAGTTGCGCTGGTGGTGATCGGTACGACAGTCCTCACTTCGGTGGGGGCCTGGGCGGTTGAGCGCCGGCTTATTAAAGAACAGAGTTGTATGGCAGAGAAAGGTCCTTCCCAAATATAAGGCCCCAAAGCTTGGAACGGAAGAACAGTCCCATATGGCCGTTAAGCAATCCGATCACGGCAACATGGTATTCATGAACCTTCCCTTCAATCCATGCGCTACAGGACAGAAACACGATTTGCTCTGCCCTTATCAAGAAACGAGTATCGGAATAGGACATGATCGTCTGGCCCGAAGATCTAATGTGCCTTCTTATACTCCGAATCTGGAAATTAGTTTCGCATCTTCGGCGTTCATGCGGCCACCGGCCAGATCCTTTTTCACTAACCAGGACATCGGAGGCCAGGCGGAATAATGCATGATCGAATCCCTTACGAGGAGCTGAAGCTCATTTTCAGGTATGAACAGACCAGCAAATGCTCTTCCTGCCTTCTGGCGAGTTTCAACATATGGTCTCATACGTTCGTCGTACCTACTGAAAGCGGTAGTGAAATCTCCATTCGTTGAATCAAGCTGTGCCGCAAGCATCGCCCCTCCCAACATGGCCATGGCCGACCCTTGACCCGCCAGAAGGGAAACACAGTAGGCGGCATCACCGACCAATACCGTTCGCCCCGTGCTCCAGTTTGGCATGATCATCTGCCATACCCCGTCGAAATAGATTTCTGAGGATGTCTTTGCCCTTTCGATTAGTCTAGGTACAACCCAGTTCATCGATCCATACTCCTGCTCCAATTCGAGCTTGGCACTTGATAGCGACACATCCACGGGAGGTTTCTTCGATCGATGCGCAAAGAACGTGGCAATGCGATCTCCTTGAATGGGATACATCGACGCCTGCCTTCCTGGTTCGGTCAACAAATAGAACGCATCTGTCGAGGTTGGTTCGGGATCCAAGTTCTCAAGGATGTAGGAAAAGCAGTGGAAGCCAACATAAAGAGCGTAATCTTCCTCCTTTCCGAATATCAGTCTGCGGACATTAGAATGAATTCCATCCGCCCCCACCAGGACATCAGAGTCTAGGATAGTCCCATCCGTAAGGGAGACCCTCACTCCATTCTCATATTGGTCTATGGAATCGATCGAGTGACCGAAAATTACCGCACGTTGGTCTTTGAGGCTCTCATAGAGTAACCGCTCCAGATCGCCCCTCAAAAAGTTATAGTGACGGTCATCGAACCATTTTCGAAAAGTCCTGTAATCGATAGCAAATTTCCGTTTTCCGTCAGGCTTCAAGAATTCCAACCGTTCGATGGGGTAGTGAATCTTTTCTATCTCTGGCAATAACCCAAGAGCCTCCGCAACATCGTAACCGGGTCCGAAAAAGTCCATCATGTAACCGGAATCCCGAAGATGGGGATATTTCTCGATCAGAGTGACCTCATGTCCACTTCTCTGCATGCATAGTGCAAAAGTTAGACCCGCGATTCCGGCGCCTGAGACAATGATATTCATTCAGATTCGGCTATTGTTGCCACTGAATGTGATAAAAACTTTTGCAGCTGCTGCAAGACATCGTGGGTATCTTGGATAACTCAGTGTTGCTTTAGCGTCAAGCATCATTACCGTCCCTAGTTCTTAGTCGAACGCATCCAACAAGGGTCTTGAATCGCTGAACCTTATCCACAAGCCCGACTTATTGATTTGAAGACCGTCCAAATTGATGAAAGGCCGGCTTGCCTTTATTAATGTCCTCCTCTCATCCATTAACTCGAGGTGAGCGCATGCTTGAAAAGAAGCGTAAAAAGCTGGAAGAAGTCACCGAGGAATTCACCAATGAGGTGGACAAACAACCCGAGGACATCTACGATGACGCCTCCAGGCAGGAAATGCTCGAAGGAGATGAGATCACCGCCACAGAGGAGGGGTTCATGCGCGGATGGGAAGGCACCGTAGAAGGTGGAAAAAAGCACAAAAAGGATAGTGAACACAAGGACACGGCATCCGTCGAGCTGGTCAAAGAACAGTATAGAGAGGATTAGCCGACTTTAGATGTTTGTTGGGAATGGGATTGAGGTGGGCCAAACAAAGGCCCCATCCTTTCGCCGATGATTAAAGGAAGATACCGAAGAGAAGAAAATGCCATTCTCCATTCCTAGAATTTTACCCTTCGAAATATTCATTTTGTCTAGGAAGCACACATTATACGCCAAGATCAGCGAACTTGCGCAGTTGCTCCTTCTGTTCATTGCTCAGTTTCTTTGGAACCTTCACCCGGAGGCGCACAACCAGATTTCCCTTCCCCTTTGAATCGAGACGGTCCAGTCCGGCCCCCCTGAGCTTGAACTCCGTGCCAGTCTGCGTGCCTGCGGGTATGGTCAACTTGGCCGAGCCGAACAACGTCGGGATCTTGATCTCCCCGCCTAGCGCCGCATCGGCGAAAGAGATGTCCTGCTCGATCGAGAGGTTTACGCCGTCACGCTTGAAGATCGGATGATCACGCACATGGATGACGATAAACAGGTTTCCTGGCTTCCCTCCATTCGGAGATATTTCCCCTGCCCCGGGAACCCTGAGCCGCATCCCCGTATCCGCTCCCTTCGGTATTGTGATCTCTATCTTTTGCGGCTTGTGGATATACCCCTCTCCATTGCACTTTGGGCATGGGTGATCAATTAATTTTCCTCTGCCCCCGCACTTGGGACAAATGCCGACCGTCACGAACTGATTGTTGCCTTGGCGAACGACTCGCTGGACCTGGCCTTTGCCATCGCAGGTATTGCATTTATGGCTCTTGCCATCCTTAGAACCTGTTCCCTTGCACAGATCGCACATCAGGGACATGGGTGCGGTAATCTCCCGCTTGATGCCGCGAGCCGCTTCCTCTAGGGAGATCTCGATATCCAACCGGAGGTTCTGCCCCGGACGAGGCCCTTGCTGCCGACCTCCGCCGAAGAACTCGAATAGATTGCCAAACTCCGATCCCGACATATCGCCGAAGATGTCGTTCAGGTCCTGGCCGTGGGAAAAGTCCTGCCACGAGAAATTGTCGCCTTCTGAGAACTGGCCAGAGACTCCGGCACTGCCATAGTTGTCATAGAGCTTCCGTTTCTCCGGGTCCATAAGGACTTCATATGCTTCAGAGATGTCCTTGAAACGTTCCTCTGCCTGCTTCGGATCTTCCTTGGTCACGTCAGGATGGTACTGTCTTGCAAGCTTGCGATAAGATGACTTGATATCATCAGTGCTGGCATCCTTGGCAACGCCCAATGTCTCATAATAGTCTTTTTTGTCGGCCATGCGGGATCATCCGGCCTAAGGTTTCTCGTCGTCGACTATCTTGTATTCGGCGTCTATGGTCCCATCCTCGTTCTTCCCGGAATCTTCAGCCTGGGGGCCCTGCTGTCCTGCATTTTGCTGTCCCGCCTCTTGTTCTTTTTGAACATTCTGGTAGACTCGGGCTGAGATGCCATAGAATATTTTGGACAATGCTTCCATTTTCGCCTTCAACACGGCGGTATCGCCCTTTGGAATCTCCGCTTTAAGATCGGCAACAGCATTCTCCACGCTGACCCTCTCCTCATTGGTTGCGGTAGCGCCCAGTTCTTGCAGGGCATGCTCTGTCGTATAGATGAGATTGTCCGCCTGATTGATCGTTTCGACCCGTTCCCGGTTCTTCTTATCGTCCGCAGCGAAAGTTTCGGCATCGTGCACCATCTTATCGATCTCATCCTTTGAGAGCTTTGTCGAGGCGGTTATGGTGATATCGGTCTGTTTGGACGTACCGAGGTCCTTGGCGCCGACGTTAATGATACCATTGGCATCGATGTTAAACGTGACCTCGATCTGAGGCACGCCCCTCGGTGCAGGGGGAATCCCTGAAAGAGTGAACCGCCCGAGCGATGTGTTATTGGCGGCCATCTCCCTCTCGCCCTGCAGGACGTGGATCTCCACGCTGTTCTGCCCCTCCGACGCAGTGGAGAATATCTGGGACTTGCGGGTCGGGATGGTGGTGTTCCTCTCGATCAGCTTCGTAAAGACGCCTCCCAGCGTTTCGATCCCGAGCGAGAGTGGCGTCACGTCGAGCAACAGGACATCCTTGACCTCTCCGGAAAGGACGGCGGCTTGGATGGCTGCACCCATTGCTACGCACTCCATCGGATCGACACCCCGCTGGATCTTCTTTCCCACCATCTTTTCGATGAACTCTTGCACCGCTGGCATACGGGTCGGACCACCCACCAGGATGACGTTGTCGATCTGCGCCTGGGACAGGTTCGCGTCCTTTAACGCTTTCTCCACCGGTGCTTTACATCGTTCCACCACTGGATTGATAAGCTCTTCCAGTGTCGCACGGGTTATGGTCTGGGAAAGGTGCTTCGGCCCGGTGGCATCTGCACTGATGAATGGCAGGTTGATCTCCGTCGACATCGTGGTCGAAAGCTCGATTTTTGCCTTCTCGCAGGCTTCCCGCACACGCCACATGGCCATCTTGTCCGCGGTTAGGTCCACCCCGGACTGTTTTTTGAATTCCTGGACGACGAACTTCATCACAATTTCATCCATGTCGGTCCCGCCGAGCTGCGTGTCGCCAGAAGTCGAGACCACTTCGAATACGCCCTCAGAGAAATCCATGATCGTGACGTCTAGAGTGCCTCCCCCCAAATCGAAGACCATGATCTTTTGGGAGGTGTTCTTTTTGTCCAGACCATAAGCCAACGCGGCCGCAGTCGGCTCGTTGATGATCCTTATCACTTCCAGGCCGGCTATTTCCCCGGCATCCTTCGTGGCTGTCCTCTGATTGTCGTTGAAGTAGGCAGGAACGGTGATGACTGCTTTTGTGACGGTATCGTTCAGATACGCCTCAGCATCCCTCTTGATCTTCTGTAGGATGAACGCCGAAATTTGCTGTGGCGAATACTCCTTGCCATTGATGTTGACCTTGTAGTCTGTTCCCATCTTCCTCTTAATGGCGGCAATTGTACCCTCCGGATTCGTGACCGCCTGACGTCTCGCGGGCTCTCCGACCAGTAACTGGCCATCCTTTGTGAATGCAACGTATGAAGGGAATGCTTTCCCACCGATGCTGGTACCTTCCGCGCTCGGTATTATCGTCGGCCTCCCGCCTTCCATGACGGCGGCGGCCGAATTACTGGTTCCCAGGTCTATCCCGATGATCTTAGCCATATCTTTTTCACCTCATTCATTATCAAATGTTAACGGGCTGCCTTCGCTTCGAATGCCTTCAATGCTCTGGACCAAGATAGGTCTATAGTTGATGTCCTAAGCATGTTGCATCAGTACCCCTCGACCTTGTTCATCACCGCGTTTAATGCAGAGTCGAGCCTTTCCACTAGCGAGGATACCCTTCAGTGCTTAGGACTCTAGGAGTGCCTCGAGTTTAATATATGTTTGATTGAAGGCCTCAGGTGAGCAAAGCCCAAAAAGAAATCGCAATATTCAATTCGTAAGTGAATGGCTTAGGCACTCCCTAGAGTAACGTGTTCAATCGAGTCAAGTTTAGTGGATCCAGAATGGCCTCAATCGACGGCTATCACGTGGTCAGAAGATGGCTGAATTTCAAATAAGTTTCCGGACAGTAACTATCCTCATACGGTTTAGGATAGGAAGCAAAATCGGGCATGATGCAAGTGTGCCTTATGAGGTTGGGATCATAAGGCTCACCCCTGCAAAATGCTGGGTGGCCTTTTGGCCTTTAGATCATCTCCTCTTTGGCCTTAACTAGATCGATTTCGTTCTCATCTTTTGAATATGATCATAATGACCGCGATAATGAGGAATGCAATACCTGCGTAGTACCAACTGCCGGTTAACAGGAGCACAATAATCGCTATGATTGTCGCAGGGAGGAACATGATCAGGCTTCCTATGACGAATATGATTATGAAAATCCCAACGACCACTAGGACCGCGAATACCAACAAAGCCAAGAGGCTCAATTCGATTATCATATTCCTTCTCCGAATTGTATTGTTTTACCCCGCCGGTATTATATAAACTTTCAACGATTTTTTGACGGATAGCAATGGCACTGCCGTCCATGCAGTCCGAAAAATAATAACTATAGTGAAAACAATATAAACGTTCGGTTCCGTTGTTGCTATTAACGGATGGGTTTGAGAGATGGCGAAAATCCGAAAGAAGACCTTTGGAAAGAAGATTACCACGGCGGTAGATGCCGTTCGCTCCATCGGTCGCGGCAAGACCATCTTCATCGGCACTGGTTGCGGCGAACCCCAAGCCTTGGTCAAAGCGTTGATCGACGAGTCGGAGAACCTGGGGGACAACGAGATCGTGCAGACGCTCTCCCTCGGTCTCATGCCCTACGATGAGGAGCGGTTCAATGATCGGTTCCGATTGAACGCCTTCTTCATCGGTCCGAACGTGAGATTAGCAGTCAACGACGGGCGGGCCGATTACACTCCGGTGAACCTATCGCAGATCGAGAGGATGTTCGATTCGGGCAAGATCGTTATCGACGTGGCCCTGATCCAAGTGTCTCCGCCCGATGCCAACGGAGATTGCTCATTGGGCGTTTCCGTCGACATCACGAAATCGGCCGCTGAAAATGCGGACACAGTCATCGCCCAGGTCAACCACAATATGCCCCGGACGCACGGTGATTCGCTGATCAACCTGTCTGAGATCGACTATGTCGTGGAATGCGATGAACCGATATTCGAGTGGAGGGCGGAACGCGAAGAGAAGTCCGAGGTCCTAAGCAAGATCGGCAAGTACCTCTCGAACCTGGTTCCAGACGGGGCGACATTGCAGATAGGGTATGGCTCCACCCCGGATGCGGCAATAAAGTACTTGGCCAAGAGGAAGGACCTTGGCGTTCACACCGAACTGTTATCTGATGGGTTGGTCTCCCTGATCGAGTCCGGTGCCGTGAACGGGTCCAGGAAGACCAAGGACAAAGGTAAGGTGGTGGCATCCTTCGTCATGGGCACACAGCATGTCTACGATTTCATCAATGACAACGACGTCATTGAGATGCGACCGTCTTCGTACACGAACGATCCGTGCGTGATCGGGCAACAGGATAACATGATCTCGATCAACTCGGCACTCCAGGTCGACCTCACCGGCCAGGTATGCGCCGACCAGCTCGGGAACAAGTTCTTCTCCGGACTGGGTGGTCATGTGGACTTCATGCGCGGTGCGGCACGGTCAAGGGGTGGCAAACCCATCATCGCGATGCCCTCGACGGCCCGGGACGGTTCGGTCTCTAGGATAATGCCTACCCTCGAGCTAGGATCTGCGGTGACCACGACGAGAGGTGACGTACACTTCATCGTGACCGAGTATGGCATCGCTGAACTACATGGAAATAGTATATCGCAACGGGCGCTGGCCCTCATCTCCATCGCCCACCCGAAGTTCCGCCCCCAGCTGCTGGCACACGCCAAATCGCTCGGTTACATTTTCAAGGACGTCTCAGGAATGACCTTCACCGGGACCATCTACCCGGAACAATACGAAGCTGTTCTGATGATGAAAGGGGTGGAGGTATACTTCCGCCCGTCGAAGATTACCGACGAGGCGTTGATCAAGGAGATGTTCTATTCGTTGTCCGAGGCGACCATGTACCAGCGATACATGGGGCCGAAGAAACAGATGCCTCACAAGGAGATCCAGCGTCTCATCGACATCGACTATGAAGGTTCGATCACGGTGATCGCCATGACCAAGGACCAGGATCACTTCCACGTGATCGGCATGGCGTCATATGATGTCGATAAGGCGAGCAACACCGCCGAGGTCGCTTTCGTCGTCGTGGACCGGTGGCAGAATAAAGGCATCGGCATGCAGTTCATGGATATGTTGATCAAGATTGCCAAAGACAAAGGCGTCAGGGCGTTCACCGCCGAGCTGTTGTCGGAGAACTTCCGCATGCTCGACATGTTCTACCGCACCGGGCTCAAGGTTGAAGCAAGACTGGTCGAGGACACTTACATGGTCACCATGGACCTTTGGTCGAAGTGACCCAATGGACAGGATCAACCAGATTTCAGGGTCCTTGCGTTGACCGCGACCACAACGGTCGAGACGCTCATCAGAACCGCCCCTGTTGCTGGAGTGAGCAATATTCCGTAGTTATAGAGAACCCCGGCGGCGATGGGAATGGCGAACGCGTTGTACCCTGTCCCATAGATCAGATTCTGGAACATTTTCGAATAGGTTCGCTTTGACAGGGACATGATGCTAGCAACGTCCCTTGGGTCGTTCCGGACCAGGATAATGTCTGCCGACTCCACCGCCACATCGGTCCCGGCTCCGATGGCGATTCCGACATCCGCCTGGACCAACGCCAGGGCGTCGTTTATTCCGTCCCCAACCATTGCCACGGTATATTTCTCCTGGATATCCCGAACGATCTTGGCCTTTTGGTCAGGCAACACCTCGGCATGATACTCATCAAGACCGAGCTCTTCCGCCACCGAGCCGGCGACCGCCTTGTTGTCCCCGGTCAGCATGATGCAACGATATCCCATCGACCTGAGCTGGGCGACTGCCTCCCTGGATTCCGGCCGAATGATATCCGCCAGAGCTATTGCCCCGATTGGTTCGTCGTCAAGAAGGACGTATACGACGGTCTTGCCCTCGTTCATAACCTTCTCAGCTCTCTGAAGGGACATGCCTTTTGCGAGACTGGCAACATGACCGGGGGAGACCACCGATGCCTTCCTCCCTTGAACCAAGCCCTCCACCCCTTTTCCCGGGATAGCTCGAAAGTCCTGGACCGGAAGCAGGTCCAGGCCGTTTTCCTTGGCCTTGGCGACTATCCCGATCGCTATAGGATGCTCGGATCTGCCCTCCAAGGCTGCGGCGATGGTCAGCAGTTCATTTGCTTCGTGACCGCTAAACGAAATTACATCGGTCACCCCGAACTTACCCTCGGTCAGCGTTCCTGTCTTGTCAAAAACGATTGCCTGGAGGTCCCTTGCACGTTCAAAGGCCCGTCTATCTCTGATAAGCAGGCCTGACCTGGCGGCCAGCGCTGTGGAGACGGCAACCACCAGGGGGACCGCCAGACCCAACGCATGAGGGCACGTGATGACCATGACTGTGACCGCTCTTTCGATCGCGAACTGCATCTCCATTCCCAGCAGCAACCAGGCCACCAACGTCACCATGCTGGCTCCTACGGCGATGAAGACGAGGATAAGCGCCGCCCTGTTCGCGAGGTCCTGGGTCCTTGACTTGCTTTCTTGCGCCTCTTTTACCAAAGCGATGACCTGGCTCAGATAGGTGTCCTTGCCCATCTTGGTCACCTTGATCGTTATGGAGCCTTCGCCATTTACGGACCCGCCAATGACGGCATCTCCCGTATGCTTAGACACGGGCTTGGATTCGCCGGTGAGCATGGATTCATTGACCGAGCTGTCTCCCTCCACTACCGCTCCATCGACGGGGATCTTCTCACCTGGCTTTACTAAGACCTTGTCGCCCACGTTAAGTTTTTCCAGTGGAACGTCAACGATCCCTTTCTCTTGGATCAGGTGGGCTTCGGAGGGCATGATCCTCACGAGGGCTTCCAGGGCTCTCGACGCCCCCATCACCGAGCGCATCTCCACCCAGTGTCCCAGGAGCATGATGTCTATCAGCGTGGCCAGCTCCCAGAAGAATACGTCCCCGGCCGATCCGAGGACCGAGGCAACGCTGTAGAAATATGCCACCGATATCGCCACGGCGATGAGGGTCATCATGCCTGGGAGCCTTTTGGAGAACTCCTCCCAAATGCCCTTAAGGAATGGAAATCCGCCATAGAAGTAGACAACAGTGGAAAGGGCCAAGAGAACGATGTCGGAGCCAGAGAACCGAAGGGTGAACCCAAGCGCCGACTGGATGGCTGGTGTCAGGGCAAGTATCGGTATCGTCAGTATCGTTGAGATGATGAAGCGGTCCCGAAAGTCCTTCAGCATCTGCCTATGGTCACCTCGGGCTTTATGTTCAGCATGGCCTCCGGACATCTTGCCATTGTCCGCGGAGGGATGGTTTTCGTGCGGTTCTGTCATTTACATTCCTCGATATCAGGTCTTGTTTAAATCCGTCTTCCGGGCTCCTTCCCCTGTCAATGCCATGACTCCTCCAATTATGTCCAGCACTGCTCCCACAAGAAAGCCTCCATATCTACCAGGCTCAAGAGGGAGAATATCAGTATGGCGGTACCCCATGTTGGGGAGGCTTGAGGCCGGCGTTTCAGCATCGATGAACCTGTCATAATCACAATTCCGCATGTGGCCCCAAACACCGCCATTAAATACATTATTCCAGAATCCAACGAAAAGAATCCCATCATCGAATAGTGGTTGGCATCCATACCCATCCACCAATACTCAGTACCGATCATGAATGCCATGGCGATGCCTCCTAGGAGAATTAGGATTCGCCAATGAGCGAGAGGATGTAAGCAGTATCGGGCTTCTCATTTGCCATAGGTAATTCAATGTCACTAGGTGATATAGAAGACTTACAATCGAAACCAGCTGGCTTATCCGTCTACGGGATAATGTCACAGTGGTTTAATTTCCGTCTCGATTCGGCCTCCCATGATAGGGTTGCCTTTTTGGAAGGCCAGATTGTGACTTAGCAAATGCCGCCGCTTCTGCCCATTGAAGCCGCATCTCCTAGTAAGTTCCCTGATGGCCGGGGCATCTCCTTGGCACAAGGTTCGAGGCGGCACTTCAGCACTGTATCTGGTCAATTTGATCAGAAAGAAATTGGCGACCGCTACCGCCAGAACATATTTCACGGGCCTTTACTCGTCGCATCGGTGGAACAGGGCAAACTCTTCAGATCGTCCTTCGGCATTGAAGTTGGCGGCTGATGGAGTAGTTTTGGGCAATAATCGTTTCTGATGAATAAAAAAACTATTGGGAGGGTTCGATCCCCTCCTAATGGGTTTGAAAGTCTCCTTCTAGAGGAGTATTAGGGGGCCAAGGGTGGTTCCCTTGGTGATCCCTGGCATGTCGAGCCCCTATATTATTATTGGCGACTCTTCCCGCAACCTTGCGGAATCATTTCTGCGCCTGCGCCTTGTGGTCGGTCACCAGTTTGTCTACCACGCTCGGATCGGCCAGCGTACTAACGTCGCCCAGCTCCTCCGCTTGTCCTGCTGCGATCTTCCTGAGGATACGCCTCATGATCTTGCCGCTGCGGGTCTTGGGCATGGCGGCGGCGAATTGGATCGTATCCGGTGAAGCGATCGGTCCGACCATGCGCCGGACGTGCATCACCAGGTCCTTCTTCAGTTGATCGGTCTCCTCGATCCCAGATTTCAGTGTCACGTATGCGTAGATGGCCTCGCCCTTGATGTCGTGTGGGACCGGGACCACTGCTGCCTCTGCCACTTTCGGGTGCGAGACCAGTGCCGACTCCACCTCTGCCGCCCCTATACGGTGACCGGACACTTTGATGACATCGTCCACCCTTCCCATGATCCAAACGTAACCGTCCTTGTCCATGCGGGCAGAATCACCGGTGAAGTAGTAGCCGGGGAACTTGCTCCAGTAGATCTCCTTGAACCGGTCATGCTGGCCATAGACTGTCCTCATGATTCCGGGCCATGGCTTCTTTATCACCAGGTATCCTCCTTCGTTGACCGCCGCCTCTGAACCATCCTCCTTAAATATGGCCGGTTCTACACCGAAGAACGGCTTTGTGGCCGATCCAGGCTTGGTCTGGGTTGCTCCCGGCAGAGGGCTGATCAAGATGCCCCCGGTCTCGGTCTGCCACCAAGTGTCCACAATGGGGCACTTCGTTTGGCCGATGTTGTGGTGGTACCACATCCAGGCCTCGGGATTGATCGGTTCTCCCACAGAGCCGAGCAGCCTGAGCGAGGATAAATCCCTCGACTTTGGCCACTTCTCGCCCTCCCTCATTAGGGAACGGATCGCGGTCGGTGCGGTATAGAAAGTGTTGACCTTGAACTTCTCCACAATCTGCCAGAATCTGTCCGGCTGCGGATAGGTCGGGATGCCCTCGAACATCAGGGTGGTGGTGCCGTTGCACAGCGGTCCGTACACGATGTAGGAATGTCCGGTGATCCACCCAATGTCCGCCGTGCACCAATAGGTATCCTCCTCGTGGACATCGAAGATGTACTTGTGGGTCATTGCCGCGAACATAAGGTATCCCGCGGTGGTGTGGAGCACGCCTTTAGGCTTGCCCGTAGAACCACTGGTGTAGAGGATGAAAAGCGGATCCTCGGAGTCCATCCAGGTAGGCTCGCAGAAGATCGAGGCTTTGGCCATCTCGTCGTGGTACCAGAAATCCCGGCCCGGCTCCATGTTCACTTCCGCGCCAGACCTCTTGACCACGATGACGCTTTCCACCGGACCGCCCTTCTCCAGGGCCAGGTCGGCGTTGACCTTCAGGTTGACGGGCTTGCCGCCACGGTGGTTCCCATCGGCGGTGATGAGCACCTTGCAGTCGCTATCGTTGATCCGATCACGCAGCGATTCTGATGAGAAACCGCCGAAGACGATACTGTGCACAGCTCCAATCCTAGAGCAGGCGAGCATTGCTATTGCCAGCTCCGGGATCATCGGCATATATATAGAGACGCGGTCGCCCTTTTGCACACCCTTGGACTTGAGGACGTTGGCGAACTTGCACACCTCATTGAGCAGTTGCTGGTAGGTGAGGGTTACGACCTCTTCGTCCTTCTCCCCTTGCCAGATGATGGCAGCCTTGTTCTTCCTCGGTCCGAGCACATGGCGGTCCAGACAGTTGTAGGCTACGTTGGTCTTGCCGCCCTCGAACCACTTGATCTTGGCTTCCGCCTTGTCCCAACTGAACACGTTTTGCCACTTGGAGTACCAATGAATGATCTCGGCCTGCTTCCCCCAGTACGTATCCGGGTCTTTGATCGACTCGTCATATATTGCCTGGTATTCGTCGAAGCTCTTTACCAAAGCTTTCTCGCTGAACTCTTTCGGGGGGTCGAAGCGTCTATCCTCTTCCATGACTGATTCGATGGTATGCTGGTCGGTCATCCCTTTTCCTCCGGGTTCGGCCGCTTCCCTGGGAATTGCGGCGAAGCTCATCCCCTATCTCGAAGCACGCCGAAGCCATTCAGGACCACAGGGATAATTAAACCTTTCGAGAATACGCAACGATAGTTGACGATTTCATACAATATTATGTAGTAATGCGTACTTCCTATACGTTATTCGTACCATTATATTGCAATTGGTTATGCCTTCCGCATTATAGTCCAGTTTTTCTGAAGGGGTTCGCTGACCACAGTGGTGCTTACTCCACAATCACTTGTTCCTTAAGCATTAGAGGCTGGGGTCAAGGTAATTCAGAATCCGATACCCGGTCATTGAGGACTGGCGCATACTGGTACGATGAATAACAATGGGTCCGTTACCAATTCGGAGTACCTCGATGATGAATGAAAAAAGCCCTATCCTTCTAAGGAAGTAGAGCATTGGCGGTCAACCGGTCCCGCCGGACTTTGATCTTGACCGCCCCGCCAAAGCATTTTCGCTGTGGTTAATGATCAAAGGAGAAGAGCCCTTCCCGGAGGAAAGTTCGGGAAGGGAAAATGCATTCTCCCTGATTGTTCTAGCTCTTTCGAATTAGGCGGGCTGTTTTGCCATCTCTAGGAATGCAGACATATCGATGTCGTACGACGCATCCTGGGTCGTACCGTCGATCATCTCGATCTTAGCCCTGATCTTGTTCCTTTCGAATACTATCTGGGCATTTCTCACGTTCGACTTATACATGCTGATCCTCTTCCCTGCCTGGGTTAGCTTTCTTTCCGCGCAGAACATTAGACCGGAATCCTCAAGCAACTTGATCTTACGGTAGCAAGCGGCGATCGGTATTCCAAGCTTGTCACTCAGTTCGAATGCGCTTTTCGGCTTTCCCATTGTGGCTAGGAGTATCTTCGCTGAGTACTCCTCTGTCAATAACCTCGATGTTTCGAGAGCGTGCATTTTCCGACACCTAAGTTAAGGACGCCATTTTTGGATATATAATGCAAATCGGACGATTATCACTATTGATTTCAGTATTATTACCATAGCCAGATAGTAGAATATTTAATAAAATCAATCATTCCGATATGTGAAACTAAGGGTTCTATATCGTGATAATAGCGGCTAATTGGGATTTTTTTCGCTGAGATTAATGATAGCGATTAGATATTGGCGATGGATAAATATCCTAGTCGGTGAAGGGTCACAGAGCCGACACCCTGTGATCTTCCACCGACCCTTCCCTATTCTAAAACGAGATCCGGTCAACAAAGGAATGAATTTATTGGACAACGAGTTCTTCCTTTCGACAGAAGTAAGGCGGGTAACCGATTTCTTAGAATTCTGGTACAATTCCGCTCTTTTATGGAAACGAAGATTAAATAACAGTTGCTCCGTGCCACAAATGTTTGCGGACGATTCCCAGATAGTCCGGTTCCCGCAGAACCTGGTCGGGCGATCAGATTCCATGGAATCGGCTAAGCGAAGATCAAGATATGCCGCGACCTAAGGACTTCGACATGAGGATTTCACCGTGGCTGACAAAGGCATCGTATCTGATGAAAGATTATCAGGAAATGGATTCGAAATGTTCCTGATGCAACCCGCCATGGATCATTGTCTCCAGACAGGGGTCGTCTTGGTCAACGCCAAGAGGACCGTGGAAGGCCACGAAGTTCAGCTAATTGTAAGGTCCAAGATCGGAAATGGTGCCAAATTCCATTTCTCAAAGTGCGCGAGGGAATTATATGGATAGGCCCTATGAAGTTCTGCTAATAGAGGACAACCCGGCCGATGCATATCTGGCACGCGAATACCTGAACGATACCGGATATCCGATCTCAGTCATAAGGCTCCATGACGGGAAGGCGGCGATCGATTACTTCGAGCAAATACGCAGGGGAACAAAAAGAGCGCCGGACCTGGTCTTGCTCGACCTGAACCTGCCGAAACAGAATGGCCAGGAAGTTCTGGAGTTCATACGCCGCCAGGATAAGGACGTTACAGTGGTCATCTATAGCGGTTCCACTTCACCACTGGACCGGCAAAGGGCGGAGGCCAGCAGCGTGAACGGATATCTGGTCAAACCGATGACTGGGGATGAGATGGACGAGATTGTCTTTCAACTCAGGAAGGTTCTGAAGTCCATCGATGAACGTTCCATATGCGATAGCGCGTGATCTTTGCTTTCCATCAATGCTTGTCATTCTGATGAGAAGATTTATTATTGCTGTGGATGGTTATTTCAACATAAGGGAAGACCATAAAGGAGGTGCATCGTATGGCATGTGGCAAATGCGCTTTGAAGGGTGGAGATAAGGACAAGAAGAAGGAAGAGAAGAAAAAGAAATAGGGTCCTTTTCAGAAACCGTTTTCCCTTTTAATCTCTAGTTCTCTTTTGCCACGAACACAATGGCGACGAATGTAAGCAACGCACCGATAATGACGAACTGGTCTATCTGTTCTCCCAGCACCAGGAAACTGAGCACCACGGCAAAGGTCGATTCCAGCATCAGCACTGTCGCCGAGGTGACCACGCTGATGTGCTTCAGCGCCTTCACCCATAGCATGGTCGGTACCGTGGAGCACATGACCCCGACGTAGATGACAATGGGCAAGACGTCCCTGCTGTAATTTGTCACATCTCCCACCGTCAGCGCCAAGATCATCATGGTCGCCGGCAGGAACATGTGCAGGCTCAATGACCATTGGTCGTATTCCATGTTCTTGAGCGCAACGCGCGACATGATGACCACCAGGCCGATGAAGATCGCAGAGACAAGAATCAGCAGGTCACCTACCAGTTGATCTATGTTCAGGGCGGTCGGGTCCCATTTGGTGGTCAGCGTGATTAGCCCGAGGAAACCGATGAAGAGGCCGATCGTACGGTTGATGCCCAACTTCTCCTTGAAGGCGATGCGGGAGAATATTGCGACGAAGATTACATTCGTGCCGACGATTAATCCGGCCACCGCCGCGGTGGTAAGGGTCAGCCCGATGTATTGACAGGCGACCACAACGGTGTTCAGGACAGGGGCTGTCCAGAACTCCCACCGCTTGAACATGGAGAGCTTCAACGAGCCTCTCCAGGCCATGAATGCGAGGATGACCAGAGTGCCTATGCCCATGGCCATGGCTCCGAACAGGAATGGATCGGTGTTCCCGACCCCCACCTTGGCCGCTACATATGAAGAGCCAAGCATGGCGCTCGATATGATGGTGATCAGAAGCGCAGTGGATTCGTCAGTCGTAACGATCCTATTTTTCTTCAATTTCTCAGGCCTGCCCCAAGCTAAGGCTCTCCGGCATTATTAGCATTCTATTTCATCTTGGTCATGGACCGCCATATTCTACTAAGGGTCGGGAGATAAACCGATCTTGCGTGCAAGGCTCTGAATCCTGAGATCGAACCATTGGGTCATTCCAGACAGGTATAGGCTGTCCGTCATCAGGCCGATCAGGATGCCGATGAGGGCGCCGCTTGCCACATCGAATGGAAAATGCACTCCGATGTACACCCGGCTGAATCCGACGGTGGCGGCCAGGACAAGCAGTGGGATCAGCGTTTTGCGCCATTTCGTACCTATCGTCACAGCGCCAGCGAATGCGGTCATAGTGTGGGCGGAGGGGAACGATGGATCAATTGGACGATAGAGGGGGTCCACTGCCAGGATGACGTCGTATGGGCGCGGTCTTTCGATCGCATATTTCATCGAAACGGCGAACAACACGACGGTCATCAGTGCGATGAACAGAGATGTCGCCTCTTTCTTCTTATGCATCAGCCACAATAGCGGTGCCACTGGGAACCAAACCAGTAGGGAGCCTAGCTCCGTGAATGCTCTCATAAATGACTTCAGGTCGGTCTCATACTTTTCCCGGGCCTCTTGGAATAGCCAGACATCCAGGTCGTTGATCTCCTTGAATTGGAGGAGAGCTGTAAGGGCGATACAGACCGCCACAAGAATGATGATCAGGCGCACGGTCCTGGGGGTAATAATCCTGCGCTCGCTTCGCGACTCTGTTTCGTTCATCGATCTTCCTGCCGGATGGATGCCCCTTCCTAAGGAAGAGTAGCAGGCGCATGATATCAATTTCGGTCCGTCCTGCGTTCACATCAAATAACGACTAGAACGCGATAGATATTTAAATTTCATACCAGAATTTTAATAATTAATCCAGTTAATGCATTGAAGTTCGGCCTCAATGGAAAAGGCAAAAAGGGTTCGAGGTCTCATAATGAAGGTTTCGAAGTCGACAGAATGCATCGTAGAACCGAGGCCAACAATGAGGAGAGGTGAGCGAGTAAGCATTGATTAGGAAACTCGTTCCCTTTTTCTTTATGTTACATTTCATCTGTTATCGATTCGTCATCGTCCGGATTCCTCTATGTCGATGATCGGTGGACGAAGTGATTCTGGACGGAGCGGCGGTTCCTTACCCGTAAGCCTAGCCCCGGCGGACTGGAAATGCCACTTGATGGAACGTCCGAACTTGATGGCGATGACCGTGCCGAACATCAGGGGAGACGCCGCGAAGCACGCCCCGCCCAGCGGGCAGGCTCCGCAAACTACACCGCAGGGTGCCGCGGCCAGGTACGAGAGGGGGACGGCCGATGCCGCCAGTGCGAACGACCAGTATCCGCTGAGACGTTCACTCAGGCTTCCTGCCATGTCCCCTCCTCAACCTGGTGTAGCGGTAGGCTTTGAACGTGCAGGATTTGACACACTCCTCGCAGCCGATGCATAAGGCCTTCTCAATTGTTCCGTCGTCCCTAATGGCCCACATGGGGCATTTGGTCTGGCACCTCTTGCAACTGCGGCATTTCCCGGGGTCGAACTCGATGCCCATGGTACCGGCGGCGTTGCCGATCTTGCAGGCTAGACCCGATGCGGCACCCAGCGGGCAGAAGAATAGGCACCAGCCCCTGCCGCCGACAAAGAACAGACCGCCGATGATCACCCAGGCGACCAGGGTCAGAATGATGCCACTGTTCCAGGGGTCAATGAACGGGCCACCGCCGAATATGGCGTAGGAGACTGCCTGGGTAATGTATTCTGGGCAATACCTGGCAGTGACACCGCCGAACTGGTATTCCACGGACCTCAGCCCTATCAGGAGGGCCACCAGCAGGAACCCGGCAAGGAACCCATACCGCAGCCCGACCGTGACCCTGGTGTTCTTGATGAAGAGCTTGTATCGGTCTGGTATCGGAACGACCCGGCTCAGACCCTCGGTCATCCCGCCGATCGGACACAACCAGCCGCACCATAGCGGGCTGGCTACGAAAGCCACGAACACCACGATTAAGAAGAAGTAGGTAGCGGTCCAATAATCGATCAGGAAGGGGCAACTCTTGCTCAACCATATCAGCGGCATGCGGTAACATACGGTATGCACACTGGCGGCCAACTCGCTTCCCATGAGCCAATAGACCCCACGAGAGATGAATGCGAAAGGTGCCACAAAAAGGAAGAAGCCTGCGAATATCGATAGGTATCTCCACTTGTGCCGTTTCAACACCTTGAGACCCTTCTTCCAGTTCGTGTATACCACACCCGTTCTGAAAATACTGGGAAGACTTGAGAGGCAATCCTTTAAGTTGTTTACTATGGCCGCAGAGTTGTCTGGTCCAGTCTCTGCCTTCCTGTGTGAAGACGTCGCGGTCCTCGAAATCCGCGACAGATTTCTTAATAAACCATATCCATCAATAGAATGACATCATGGCCGAAGAGGCGATCGAGGAAGGTCCTGATCACTGTCCTCACTGCGGCAAGGAGGTCATCGGAGAGTTCGACTTCTGCCCCTATTGTGGGAAAGGACTGAGGGTGATGAAGACCCCACAGATATCCTACCATCCGCATAGCGAGAAGAAGTGCTTGAGGTGCTCGGCCACCATCGACGTTTCTTTCGAATATTGTCCCTATTGCGGACACCATCAAGGATTGCCACTGAAGAAAGAAGAGCCTATATTGGGCCGGAAGATGATACTATTGTATACACTCTCCTTCTTCATACCACCTGTCGGCGTGGTCATCTGGATGATTTGGAAGAAGGATCCAGAGGGAGGGACTAGGAATGAAGGGGAGTATTGCCTTGGAGCAGCGTTCCTAGGGATCGTGGTATACATCTTTTTCCTGAGCATATATGCCTTAGAATAAGAGATCTTGGCCATTCTCTTCTCGAATTACAGGAAGCATCTGTGGTTTAAAATTATTATTTTCAATAGAAAAGATTATCCATATCGGTCTGCATTGCGCGTTATATGATATTTGAGAGAGTGTTCCTTCCCCTCGATTTCTCCGACCAGTCCGACCTAATGGTAGACTGCATCGCACAATTGAAGCGTTATGGGGCGAAAGAGGTCATTCTATTCTATGCCGTGCCGAAAGGAAGGGTGGAGGACAGCTATGACGAACGCCGGATGGACGAGTTCGCCCGACTCATCACTGCCGACGGAATCCCGACCCGCACCATAAAGGAGGACGGCGATCCATCCAGCTTGATCATCAAGGTATCGAAGCGGGAAAAGGCGACGATGATCGCCATGGCTTCCAGCGGGAAGGGCAGGGCCAAGGAGCTGCTGATCGGTTCAGTGTCATTGTCGGTCATCAGACGGTCGAAGATACCGGTCTTGCTGGGAAAGTTCCCTACCCTAAAGGAGGAGGGCTCCCTGAGGCAGTGCGGGCTGCTTGATTCAGCTTTGATATCCTTTGAGCTGACCCATTGCACCAAACAGCTCAAGCAGATGGTCCAGGAGTTAGGGGAGGCAGGGATGAGGAAGGCGACGCTGTTCCACGTGATCCTCTCTTCGAAGCACGACGTGGGGGACGATGATAGGTTCCGGGAGGTCAAGGTCGAACTGGACCAGATCATGGATGATATCAAAAAGCCCACTATGTTGCTTGAGACGCACATCCACTACGGTACGCCTTCGTACAACATCATCGAGGCGGCCCGGGAGATCAGCGCCGGTGTGATCGTCATGGGTGTCGGTAACAGATCGCTCTGGCGCAAGATCACCCTGGGCACGACGGTCGAGGATCTCATCCGCAGGTCACCGACGAACCTATTGCTTGTACCCTGCTGAAGCGTGCTGGAACGCATGTGATTATCAGGTGGCGAGGAACAAGAAGGTTGTTTACGATCCTCTATTTTCGGTTTGATGGTCTTGGTTCCATTGTCCACACTGAAGACCACGAACCGACGATCTCATCCTTGTCCTTTCTCTTAATGATCCAACGGCAAGCGGGAAGTGAGCGCGCTTGATATGACGATTGATTGACTTCATCTCTTGATCGACAAATAGGTAGAGCCCTACCACAAAGAGTCAAAAAGAACGCACAAATCCTTCGATGCCTTGAACCATTCTTGTCAGAATGGGGAAGGGAATTCCTTTGAAAAGAAGGTAAAATACTGTGGGAGGGTTTAAGGCCGGTCCGCCTACATCGAGGCGATGGTCAAACCCACGCCTTGCTCGATGGTATACTCCGGCTTGTAGCTAAGTAGAGACTTCGCCTTGGTGATGTCGGCCAGTGAGTGCTTGATGTCCCCGGCCCGTTCCGGCAGGTAGTCCAACTGCCCTTTCTTACCCAGTTGGTGGAATATCATCATGGCAAGGTCGTTCAGCGAGATGCGTTCTTGCCGGGCGATGTTGAACACCTCTCCGTTCGATTCGGTGTCCACCGCTGCCCTTAGGTTCGCCTGGACGACATCCAGCACGAAGGTGAAATCGCGGGTCTGCTCTCCGTCCCCATAGACCGTCAGCTTCTTGCCCGCCTTTGCAAGCTGGATGAACTTTGGGATGACCGCCGCGTACTGCGAGTTGGGGTCCTGCCTCGGCCCAAAGACATTGAAGTAACGCAATGCCGCCGTGGGCAGCCTGTAGTTTCTCCAGAATACCCGGCAATACTCCTCGCCCGCCATTTTCGTGACCGCGTAGGGCGATTGCGGGCTCGGGCTCATAGTCTCTACCTTCGGAAGCGTGGGCGTCTCCCCGTAGATCGATGACGACGAGGCAAAGACCACTTTCTTGACGTTGCACTTGCGCGCCATCATGAGCACGTTCAGCGTGCCATCCACGTTGTTCATGTTAGAGGACATCGGGTCCTCGACGCTACGCGGCACCGATGGCAGCGCCGCCTGGTGTAGTACATAGTCGACTCCTAGGAACGCGTGCCTGAGCTTCTCCACTTCATTGACGCTGCCCTCGATGAACTTACATTCGATCTTATCCAGGTTTGACTGGTGACCGGTCAGTAGGTTGTCGATGACTATCACATCGTTCTTCTTCGCCAGCACTTGTGCGAGGTTCGATCCGATGAAGCCGCATCCTCCGGTGACGCAGATACGCTTTCCCTCTATGATGCTCTCCAATTGCATCAGTTATCCCTTCCTGCACCTACCCCTTTGTAGACAAAACCGAGCTTCTTGAGCTCCTCTGGGTCGAACACACGACGCCCGTCGATGAAGACCGGGTTCGGGCCCATGAGCTTCTTGACCTTCTTCAGGTCCAACTCCTTGAAGCTTTGATGAGGTACCATGAACACGACCGCACCGGCCCCCTTCAGTGCCTTGTAAGGGTCCTCGAAATGCTTCTCCGCCGGGATCCCGAACTCGAAGTTGACGACCTTGGCGGTGACGAACGGATCGACCGTGACGATGTCGGCCTCCATCGACCTCAAGTCCTCCACGAGCTTCAACGATGGCGTCTTCCGGGTGTCGCCCACATTCTCCTTGTAGCTGACACCGAGGACCACTATCTTGCAGTTCTTGACCGGCTTGCCGATGGAGTTGAGGCCTTTCACCAGAAGTTCGAACACATGGTGCGGCATCATGTCGTTGATCTTTCTGCCGGCAGTGATGATCTGAGCATGATAACCTAGCTTCTCAGCAGTCTTGACCAGGTAATATGGGTCCTTGGGCAGGCAGTGTCCGCCGACCCCGGCGCCGGGATAGTACCGGTTGAAGTTCCACTTGGTGGCGGCGGCATTGATCACTTCCATGACGTCGAGCCCCATCTTCTCCATGATGAGGGCGACCTCGTTCATAAGCGCGATGTTCAGGTCGCGTTGGGTGTTCTCGATGATCTTGGCAGCCTCCGCCGTCTTGATGTTGCGGACCGGGACCACCCCTTGGTTGGTGATGTTGCTATAGAGGAACTCGGCCGTCTCGGTGGAACGCTGGTTGATCCCGGACACGATCCTCGTGGTCTTGTCGATGGTGTGCAACGGGTCTCCCGGATTATACCTCTCTGGGCAGTAGGCCAGGTCGAAGTCGACACCGGCTTTCAGGCCGGACTCTTCCAGGATCGGTTTCAGCGTCCCTTCGGTGACGCCCGGATAAACAGTTGATTCCAGGATGACGAGCTTTCCCTTGCTCAAACCCTTGGCGATGTCCCTCCCCGCTCCCTCGATGTAGCTCAGGTCCGGCTCCTCACCTTCCTTGGTAGGGGTCGGGACGATGATAATGATGACGTCGTTCTTCTTCGTCGCGGTAGCGGTGTCGCTGGTGGCGACCAGCTTCTTCTTCGCGACCATTACCTTCAGCCGTTCGTCCAGGTCAAGATCAGTCAGTGGGGATATCCCCTCATTGATCATACGAACGAAATCTTTCTTCATCTCGCAGCCAGTGACCACAAAGCCAGCTTCTGCGAACAGCACAGCGGTAGGAAGCCCGACGTAGCCTAGGCCGACGATGGCGATCTTCAGATCTTTACCCTTCCGAGATGACTGTTTTGAGCTCATGTCGATTGAAGAATGTCAAAGGGGTTGGATATACGTTTGCCCTCAACTCTCAATTATTCTCTTGCAACAATCTTCGCTCTCAGTAGGCTGATGTCCTCATCGATGATGCTGGTCGAAAGCGAGTTGCCAAAACCTTGGAAAAGTTCCCTGGCCCTGTGGTATTCTTCGACCGCCTGTTCCATCTTGCCTTGCTCAACCAGCGATTCGGCGAACCAGGCATGCACCGTGGCCTCGTACAACGGACCGAACCGGGTCCCGCGGAACTTCGGCAATGCCCTCTGGAACAGCTCGTTGGCATTGGTGTACTCCTTCTTTCGGCTCAGCACCGATGCCTTCACGGCGATGGCAAGGGACCCGATGGCCTGATGTCCGAACGCATTACCGTTGAATGTCTTGAGCGAAGATTCGGCCAGTCTTTCCGCGATGTTCAGGTCGCCCCCGCGCTGCTCGATGTGTGCCATCACGACGTCCTGCCAAGGCGGACTGGAGCCCCTCTTGAGCGAATCGTCGCGGGCTTCGATGGCCAGCTCTCGTGCCTTGGAGATATCGCCGGCCAGGTCGAAGGTGAAAGTCTTATCGAACTGGATGATGTCGATCCGGTTCCGGTCCCCGGCTTGTCTGGCTATCTCCAGGCAATGGTCGAACACCGGGATCGACCTCTCGACCTGTCCTTTGCACAGGTAGGCCATGCCCAGTGCCTCGTTCGCATCTACCTCGTTACCGAAATTGGGGTGCTCCTGCGCTATGCGGATGGCATGCGTGAGCATGTCGATGGCCTGGTCGGCCTTGCCCTGTCTCAGCAGCAAATCGCCATACTGCATCATCTCCCTCGCCAGCCGGTCCATCGCCCCGTTGTCCCTAAACACCTTCATGGCTGCCTGGCATAGCTTCTCCGCTCCTTCCATATCACCATTGGCCATGATCGCGCCGGCTATGCTGCTCTTGCATTCAGCGGTCTCATAATCGTCACCAGACTCGATGAGCGCCTGCAGGACGAGGGACAGTGAGAGGTCTTTCCCCTTCTCGCTGGTCTTGCTCTTGCAGCTTGCGGATTTCTTCCTCAGCAGGCGAGCCCGGTCGGACGAGGAGGATCTCCTTATCGCCTTGTCATAGCACTCAAGGGCGCGGTCTCTGCGGCCCAGACCGAAGTTCGCATCACCCGTTGCCTCCCACGCCTCTAGGACCGTATCCCCTCTTCCTGCCTCGCCTATCAGTTCCAGCGCCCGTCCGAAATACAGCTTCGATTCCTGATGCGCTCCCCACACGGAACAGATCCTGCCTGCCAGGAGCGAGAACTTGACGCATCGGTCCGTGTCGCCCGCCAAGAACCATTGCCTTGACATCTCCCCCAGGCCTTCCTCGCCATAGCCTTCTTCCTCCAACGCGACCGCGACCGATCGGTGCACTGCCTTCCTTTCATCCGCCGGGATGAGATCGTGTACCGCCTTGCGGACCCGTTCGTGCGAAAATCGGAACTCGCTGCCATGGCAGTCGATCAGGGAGCTCAGTTTGAACGCCTCCCTGATCATCCTGGTGGCCTCGTCAGGCCTGACCCCGACCGCCTTGGCCAGCGCGAACACGTCGGTCCCCGGGCTGAACGATGAGGCCCGATAGAGCAACATGCGCTGCGGGTTCTTCAGGACGTCCAAGCGATGCCTGAGCGCGTCACCGAAGGTCATAGGGACGCTGTGGTTGTCTCCTGAACGGAGCACACCGTCACGGAACTCGAAGGCACCCACGGATGCGACCGATTTGACCGATTCCACGGCCATTAGCGGGTTGCCGCGACTGCTCTTCACCACCTTGTCGACCACGTTCTTCGGCAATGTGAGCTGGAACCTTCCAGCGATCACCTTGGTGGTCTCTTCCTGTGAGAGCCCCCCCAACTCCACGGTGCGGCACAGTCCGTCCAGAGAGGCGTTCGAGATAAGATCGTTGACCAGGGACCGGCCCTCATCATCCAGTGTGACCTCCTCCCGGCACAAGGTGCAGATGAATCTTGGTCCGTTCGAGTCCGCTGAGCGCAGCAGATAACCGAGGAGCTTGATGGTGGACGAATCGGCATTTTGCAGGTCATTCAGGACGATAAGGACCGGCTGCTGTCTGGAGAGCCTCGCCAGATATGACTCCCAAGCCAGAAGGACGCCGTCCTTGGAGCTCAGAACCCGTTCCTCGCTGAACGGACTGGCGATCGGTTCGGTCATCATCCTCAGTTGTTCAACTAGCTCCCGGAACGGCGAGTACGGGAATGGCGCTCCCTGACCGCAGTCCACGCTTGCCACAAAGAAACCTTTGCCTTGGGCGACCTTGGCCACTTCGGAGGCTAGCCTTGACTTTCCGATCCCGGCCGGTCCGGTGATGGCGATCATCGCAGGACGGTCCGATGCCCCATCGAAGATGCAACCGAGTATCCCGTCTAGCTCGTTCCGTCTTCCGACGAACAGCGTGTTATCTCTCTCTGCGAGCGCCACGAGATAGGGTTTGACTTGTAGAGATTTAATGATTTGTCGCGTTTCGGGCTCATGAGGCGGTCTCTCCCTATTTCCTAAGCTTCGGTTTCGCAGTCGCCGTTGCCCGGACATCGACCCAATTCACAAACTTGCTTTCTAGTCCGTAACCGTCCGAAAAACGCTTCTCGAAGGTCTCGACGCGGACCTTCACGTCCTCGACCGAAGGTCCAGTGATCTTGTCCCGGACGTAGTGCTCAGCGGAGGAACGGGCCGACGAAAGCGCTTCGCCCAGATGCGAGTATTGCACCGGCGAAGAAAGCGGCGAGAAGACAAGGTACTTGTCGTCCCGGAGGTATACTTGGACCATCACTGTCTCGGTGACCAAGCTGCACACCGCTCCCACCGCGTTCCCGACCTCATAGCCTTCGGGGATGAACACCTGGCAGGACATCCTCTCTTCCAGAGGTTTGATGAACTCGGCCGCCGGTGCCCCGATGCCAACGATCGGTCGGTCCGGTCTCGCCTTTAGCACGATGCCGCCAAGATCGCCATGTCCAGCGGAGGCGCGGAGCAGCATATCGAACCCCTTGCCCTCCGACAGATCGCCCCCGGAATCCACCAGTCCCTTCTTGATCATCTCTTCTCCGACCCTGGATACCACCAGTTCGGTCAATAGCGGAACCAGCGCTTCTGGCGTTATGAACATCCGCTCCGCCATTTGGGCGATGCCAGCCACGGACGCATGTGTGTTGCCAGCTACATATTTGCCCGATACGTGCAGCAGGTCCGTGGGGGTTAACCCGGTCCTGATCACCAGTGCCCGGGAGCGCAGGGCGTTCAGCACATACTCTACGATCGGGATGTCCGGACAGCCCTTCATGGCGTCATAGAGCGTGCAAGGGGCATTGGCCATCACGAACTCGAGCGCTTGCCTCTCCTTCAGGGTCAATCCGTCCGGGATCCTGACCGTGTTAGGCAGATACAGGTTCAACTCGTTCTCTTGGACTATCTTATCCACCAGTGATGGATACTTCAACGATGCCATCGCCAGCGGGATCACCCTTTCCGGTCCGACGGTCACGGTGCTGCGATTGTCGACCCGTATGATCGAGTCGCCTCCCAGTCCGCAGGTCCAGATGTCGATGCCTTTGACCCGGGTCCTCCAATGGCCGACGATGGCCCCTTCGTTATTCAAACGGGGGAAACCTTCGTCCAGGACTGCGATGTCGGTGGAGGTGCCGCCCATGTCCACCACGATGCAGCCCTCGACCTTGGCCAAGGCCTTCCCCCCCATCAGGCTGGCGGCAGGTCCGGAGAGTACCATCTCCACCGGACGTTCGCGCGCCGTCTCAAGGCTCATCAGACCTCCATCGCCCTTGAACACAAAGATGCGGGCGTCGATCTTCCTCGACGAAATGGAGCTCTGCATCGAATCAAGGAAGTCATTGATGACCGGGAGCAATCTCGCGTTAAGTATGGCTGTGACCGACCGTTCGTATATCCCCAGGTCCATGGTCAACGACTGGCCCATGATGACCGGCAGTCCGGTCTTGCGCAGGACGGCATCCCGGGCGGCCATCTCCTGCATGCCGTTGCATACGCTGAACAATCCGGAGACCACGACAGCGTCGACACCCTTGCTGACCTCATCGATCGCGTCATTCAGCTCGGCCTCGTCCATGGCCTCGGCGGTCCGGCCGATGGAATCCATGCCGCCCTTGATGAAGCGGGAATGCTTGCAGCCAAGTTTCCAGTCCGGCTCCGGTTTCCAGCCGATACCGATGAGGCCGACCTCACCCCCCTTTCCCTGCAATAATGAATTTGTGGCCAGCGTCGTGGATAGGCCGATCATCTTGATATCGGCGATATTTATGCCGGGATGATTGATGACCCGATCCAGTGCCCCGATGATACCGATGGAAGATCCTCGTAGGTCGTGGGGGACTTCGCCTTGGCCAATACCTTGGTCGTATCCAGGTCTATGATCGCCGCGTCCGTGAATGTACCGCCCGTGTCAATTCCTAGCCCAAGGTTCATAGAGGCACCGAGGGGGAATCGGAGTGGCCATATTTAGAATTTGGAACTTCGTTCCCGAACCAGCACCCCGTATTTTGGAAAGGTATCTTTTCCTCGGTCCACAGGATGGTATGATATCGCACCCAGTCCTCAATGCTTGTTCCCGCAGTTCCAGCAGTAGGCCAGACCTTGGGTCGGTTTCCCGCACGAGGAGCAGAAGCCCATGGCATTGGCCGATGGCATCGCGTTCTGGTTCACAGCGTTCAATGGCTGTGCAGGATAGGTGGGCGAGCCTATCGAAGCCTTTGATTCCAGGTCGACCGGGATCCCTACCTTAATTGGCTGGTCTAGTCCGGCACCGTTGAGTGATACTATCGATTTGAGCTTCGGGATGCAGGCAACCTCCGCATAGGTCCCTTCCTGCAGTGGGTTGGCGCCGCGTTTGCCCGACCCGACCGCCAATGGACCGACCATCATGAACGAGCCGTTCGCCCGTCCTTCATATCTGGAGACCGGACCACGGACCACGACGACATTTCCGTCGTTGTGCGCAGCGACGATCGTCCTGCGCAATCGGGACGTGGTATATGCTAGGAAAAAGGCCATCAGACCCACGACGACGATCAGCACCGATATCATTCCCGTCGATGTCGTGAAATCAAAGCTGTTTGCGCCGTTAACGATACCGACGGCTGCGAACACGAGAGCCATGAATCCGGCGGGCCTGGCTTGCTTCTGGGCGTTCTTATAGATCTTGTTCATGCTCGCCCGTTCCGGGTCCGTCATTTGCCTTTTAAAGGTCTGATAATCCAATGGTTGACCGGTCATCACTGTCGCCCCCACGGGAATCCATAGGAGATGCCCTGATCGCGGCACTTGGGACATAGCCAGGCACCGGGGTCATTGGAGAATTGAAGGAAATGCGGCGTGCACACGGTTCCGTGGACCGGGCAAATTGGGCCTTGTTGACCCTGCCAGGCCCGGGGGTTAACCGGAACGCCGTTGACATAGTTCTGAGGATACTGCAGACCTGCCCCGCCCATGTAGGTCGGGTCGGTCGGTGCTCCGTTTATGCCTCCCGTGGTGGTGACGTTGGATGGTTGGTAGGTGTAGCTGTTGCCGTTCGGAACGGGGCCTTGAGGGACCCTACCCTTCGGCATCGGCGAAAGGGAGACCGCGATGCAGGCCACTCCTCCTATGATCCCGATGAGAGCTGGCATGGTCAAGTTCGTGTCCCCAAGGGCAAGACCTCCAGACGAACCGGATTTAAGGTCCCAAAGGTAAGCGTACGTTATCCCGCCGTTCACGTAGGTCCCGCTGCCGATCAGCCGGGTACCGTTCAAGTGAAGGGTCCAGGTGACCGTGGATGCCTCTGTCGTCCAACCGATACCGCCAGTGACCCCGGATTGGGCAGGGGTGTAACAGTTAAGGGTGAGGGTGGATCCGGACATGGTACCATAGACATTGTAGGTGCCCGTTGTGCCAACTGGCGTCTTTTGCCATGTCTCGTAACCGGGATTGGTCTGTGAATAGGTGCACTTCTCAGTGACCGTACCGGTTACCGAGTTTCCGTTCTGGGTCAGGCGAAGGGTCGCGTCATAGTTCGCATTGAAAACGTTGAAATTCTGGACATATCCTTTTCCAGCCGTGTTGGATGACCATGTCCCCGACACGCTTTCCGCGACCACGTTAGAGGTCGTGAGCATGATCAAAAGGAACAATACCGGCATTAGCATTAGATTAGCCAGGACAAGGCGTGTCGCGATCCGTCTGAAACTGCCAGTCATTCTTATCTTTTGACCAACGTTTTCGTTTATAATATAGTTGTTTAGGTGATTTACAAAAGTCGTTTCTAAGGTCAGGCCGAGCGATGATCTCAACGATATATCGGCCTATATCGCTTGCGTACACCCTTGGTCAGTCTAGTTTCGATCCCTTGCGATGGGCAAAGCGGATGAACCTCCTGTGCCATAGTCACAACCTAGGAAGACGGAGATCATGTGAGAACGGAGCTGAACGAAAGGGCACGTCTGCTACGGGCATTGGATATGGACCCCTTGGACCGGGTCCCCTGCGTCAGCCCGCTCCAGACCGGCACGGTCGAGCTGATGGAGCGAAGCGGATGTTTCTGGCCGGACGCGTTCCGGGACGCGAAGAAGATGTACTGCCTGAGCAGGGCGGCCCATGATATCGCCCAACTGGAGGGGGTGCGGGTCCCGTTCGATGTGACGGCGGAAGCCAGCGTGCTCGGCGCCCAGACCGGGCGGGAAGGGGTCGACCGGCAACCATCGATCTCGCATACCGCTCTTTCAGACCCGGAGAAATTGGACATGCTGGAGATCGTGGAACCACTATCCGGTCATGCGACCAAGGCGGTGCTCTCCGCGGTGGATCTGCTCTCCTCCAGGATGGAAGGGGTGCCGGTGATCTGTGGCATCGTGGCACCATTCATGCTGGCATGCCAGATGCTTGGAATCGAGATGACCTTGATGAACATAGTGAAGGACCCTTCGTTCGTCAGGATGCTGGTACGGAAGGCCGAGAAGTTCGATCAGATGTATGTGGTGGCGGCCACCGACGCCGGCGCTGACGTGATAACGCTGATCGACGCTACCGCGACCGGCGATATTCTCAGCTCGACACAATACGAAGAGTTTGCCCTTCCGTACGAAATCGGTGTGACATTGAGGGCCCGTTTCGGGGGGGCGCGGTCGGTGCTGCACATATGCGGCGACACGAGAAAGCTGCTCGAGTCCATCAAAAGGTCCGGAGCGACCGGATTGAGCGTCGATCAATGCATGGACCTGGCCGAGGTCAAGAAGGCTCTGGACGGAGAGATGGCACTGATAGGGAACGTCAGCCCCACCGAGTCAATGCTATTTGGGACTCCGGGTGAGGTGGAAGAAGAATCCATGGCATGCCTTCGGGCCGGCGTCGACGTGCTCTCGCCGGGATGTGGGCTTGCGCCGAGAACACCAACAGTCAATGTGAAGGCGATGGTCAGAACTGTGCATCCGTGAAGTTAGGAGGTTTTGCTTAATTATCAAGTGATTCCTCGATCAAGTTCAGGGCTTGATCCACGCGAGCCTGGTCTAGCACTGCCGTGCTTAAAGCATTCATTCCAGGGAACACCGTGAAGGATTTTCACTTCCTTGAGAATGTTTGACCTCTAACGCTATCTCTCTCAACCGGTTCCAAACTGCCATTCATCTTCGGGCTGGTTAGGCGATCCCATTCATTTCATCGTTTGAGGTATTTGTGATATCTTGCAGTATTGGGACTTTTTCACCTTGAACCGATTCGCTGATCCTCGGTCCGGTGTAACGCTTAATAGTCACCTTGCCAATACCCTTTTTCAGTCCTCTTATGATCAAGATCCTCTACATCATTGTCTGCTTAAGGCCCGGCGGGTCTGAGAAGTATCTTCTCGATTTGGTCAGGCACCTGAACCCTGAGCAGTTTAAGATCACGGTCTGGTGCGAGGAAGATTGGGGACCGGCCGGAGACGAGATGAGGAAGGCTGGAGCCACGGTCATCCAACGCCCCAACCGCCCATCCCGGCCAGACCACGTCCTGAGGTTATTCCGTTTCATTCGGAGGAACAGGTTCGACATCGTCCATTCGGTGAAGTATGGCCCGAACTTCGTCGACCCATTGGTCTGCAAGCTGTCCCGGGTCAAAGTGTTCATGACGTCGCGGAGGAACCTCCGGCATTGGGCCCGAGAGCCGAAATTGAGGATGGGCGACCGGCTTCGGAACGCGATGACCGACCATATCATCGCCAACTCGGAGACGGTCAAGAACCTGACCATGGTTGTCGAGCATGTACCTGCGGAGAAGATATCGGTCATCTATACCGGCATCGATACGGAGGAGGTCGATGCGGTCTCCTCCGGTCAGGACTTCAGGAACTTACTGGGCATTCCCTCCGGAGCGATCGTCGTAGGCAACGTCGCCGACCTGCGGGAGGCAAATGGCCATTCATACTTGGTGAGAGCGTTCGCCGATGTCGTTGGGAGGACCGGTAAAGAGGTCTACTTGGTCATCCAAGGCGAGGGTCCGGAGGAATCGAACCTGCGCTCGTTGGTCAAAGAGCTGAAGATCGAGGACCGAGTCAAGATATTCACGTCCCCGCGCAATCGCTTCGAGGTCATGAGGTCGTTCGATATCTTCGTCCTTCCATCGCTGAACGAGAGGTTCTCCAACGTGCTGATAGCGGCCATGGCAGTGTCACTACCGTGCGTCGCCAGTGATGTCGGCGGCAATCCCGAGGCAGTGGTACATAACGTATCAGGACTAATTGTCCCGGTGAAGTCCGTTGGACCGCTGGCGGAGGCTATCCTACGGCTCGTGGAAGATCCCAAGCTGGCTAAGGAGTTCGGCGTAAAGGGGCGGGAGCTCGTGGAGAAGAAGTATACGATGAAAAGGATGGTGTCCGAGCATGAAAGGCTATACAATCAGCTGGTCGGCGAACCGTGAGAAATTTTAGCTCCGGTAAGAATGAGTCGAAATGGAAGTGCGTTATCTCTTTCAATCGATTCCCGATATGATGTTCTCGGCAACAATCAAATATGGAAATCAACTGTTGTAATTCATCGAAACTTCAGAAGAGGCTCGTTTACTATTGGACAGGATCGAACATCAGATCGGCCTTCCATTGCGTCGGTAAGGCGAAGTTTACCAGCATGCCACCAAGGGGGGGAGTGAAATAATGGAAGGGTCAGATCGGGAAGAAACGGATCATCGGTCAATTGGAAAGGATGCAGTCGAATATAGTACGGATGCCGATCCCTTGAAGCGGGCGCGGGACGATCTACGATACGAGCGCGATCGGGCCGAGAAGTATCTGGACCTAGCCGGTTTCATCATCCTTGGCCTTGACCGGACCGGCAAGATCGAGGTCCTGAACAAGAAGGGGTGTGAGCTCCTCGGGTTTGCGGAACCACCCACTGGGAGGTGCTGGTTCGATTTTATCCCGAAGCGTTTTCAGCCAGAGATAAGGGAGGCATTCCGGCAGCTTGCCCAGGGGTCAGGCCTCATCACAGATTATGAGAACATGATAATCGCCGCCAACGGTCAGGAACGCCTCATCTCCTGGCATAACACGGTGCTTATGGATGAAATGGGGAATGTCATAGGGATGGTCAGTTCCGGGGAGGACATCACCGAGCAAAGGAAAGCTGACGAAGAACTCAGGGAAGCCAAGGACACCCTGGAATCCTTGATCAATTTTGCCAATGCACCTATCATTGTCTGGGGCCCGGACCTGAAGGTCACCAAGTTCAATCACGCGTTCGAACATCTTACCGGCTATGGCGCCTCGGAGGTGATCGGGGGGCCTCTTGAGATGTTGTTCCCTGATGACACCCGAGAGATGTCCATGACCATGATCGAGCGGACCAGCACCGGTGAGCATTGGGATTCGGTCGAAATTCCTATAAGGCGCAAGGATGGCGCTCAGAGGACTGCCCTTTGGAACTCTGCGACGCTCTACGTCCCAGGTTCCGCCCGTGTCCTGATGACGATCGCCCAGGGCCAAGACATCACCGAGAGAAAGAAGGCGGAGGAGGAACTGGTAGAGAGCGAGGCCAGGTATCGGGGGCTATTCGAGAACGCGCTGGGGCCGGTGACCCTTCGACGTTTAGTCTTCGATGAACGAGGGGAGATTATAGATCAGATCCTGATCGATGCCAATCCGGCCAGGCTCAGATTGTGGGACATTGGTTCGATCGAAGATGTAAGAGGTAAAAGATACAGTGAGTTCCTTAGCCCGGAAAGTGCCGATCTGGCCTTGGAACAGATAAGGAAGATGAAGGCCTTAGGAAAGCCAATCACCGATGAGGCACACTATGACTCCGATGGCACGGATTATCTGATGACTTTCGTTCCACTGGGGAATGACCGCGTGATCGCTACCTCGGTGGACATCACTGAGCGCAAGAAGTCCGAGAAGGCCCTCAAGCTTTCCAATGAAGAGCTGAGACAGTTCGCCTACGTGGCCTCCCACGACCTCCAGGAACCTCTCCGCATGGTCGTCAGTTACATGTCATTGCTGGAGAGGAAGTTCGCCGGCAATCTGGATCCGTTGGCGTTGGAATATATTCAAAACGCGGTCTCAGGAGGTGAAAGGATGCGCGAGCTCATCGACGACCTGCTGGAGTATTCCAGGTTGGATACGGGTCACGAGAGGATTGGCCTGGTGGATATGAATGATGTGGTCATGAAAGCGCTCTTCATGCTCAAGGTACCTCTCGAGGAGAACCAGGCAGAGACGATTGTGGGTCCCCTGCCCTCAGCCATAGCTGATGAGACACAGATGATCCAGGTGATGCAGAATTTGATCGGCAACTCGGTCAAGTTCCACGGCGAGGAACGGCCCAAGATCTCGATATCCGCAACACCGGGGCATGGAGAATGGATATTCTCGGTCAAGGACAACGGCATCGGCCTAAATATGGAATACGCCGATAAGATCTTCCATATGTTCCAGAGGCTTCACACTCGCGACCAATACGAGGGAACCGGGGTGGGCCTTGCCGTCGTAAGGAAGATCGTGGAACGGCATGGTGGAAGGATATGGGTCGAATCCGAGGAAGGCAAGGGAGCGGCATTCTTCTTCACGATACCGAAGAAGCCCATCAACTAGGAACGGGCTGGATCATCTTGAGCATCATGAGGGACGGCAATGGAACGGTGCGGCCGATCCTCGTCTGCGCGGCCGGCATCGAGATATTCCAACGCGAGAAGGAAATCAAGCTCGGTTTTGGTCGGCGTAATTCTAAGTCATCCAGTTAACGCTGTTAATGTGCAGTTAACATTTTATGGCCATAGCAGATTCGGATAGGTAGCGGTCGCGAGCTATCGCGGTGCCTACTCATGATCCGGACGATCTACATCGATGATGAGCCTCTGTTGCTGGAGCTCGCCAAGGACTTTATCGAGGACGGAGTCGAGTTCACCATGGACACGACAACCTCCGTGGATGAAGCTATCCGCAGGGTCATGGACGGGGACTATGACGCGGTCATCTGCGATTACCAGATGCCGGCCATGAATGGCGTCGAGTTTCTGAAGGCGCTCCGTTCAAAGGGTGACGTAACGCCGTTCGTTCTATTCACTGGCCGTGGAAGGGAAGAGGTGGCCATCGAGGCCTTGAACAGTGGCGTGGATTTCTATTTGAAGAAGGGCGGTGAACCTTCCTCCCAATTCGCCGAACTGAAGAACCTGCTCATCCAGATGTCCAGGCGACGGCAGGCCGAGGACGCCATGACGCACAACGCGCGGCGGTTCCGGGCTATGATCGAGAACTCCATGGACATCATCGGCGTCATGGACCGGAACAGCACCCTCCGGTATGTCTCGCCTTCCATTTCCAAGATACTGGGCTATTCTGTCGACGAGGTCATCGGGACGAACCTGCAGACGTATTCGCATCCGGACCTGATGGAAAACCTGGCCAAGGTCGTTCAGACGATCCGCGCTGGACGGACGGAACGTTATGAGATATCCCTCCGGCATAAGTGCGGCGCCTACCGGTTGATCGATGCGTCGATCACGGTCATGCCGACCGAGGTCGGCGCGAACCAGGTCGTGATGAACGGTCGCGACATAACCGAACGGAGAAAGAAGGAGGACGAACTGCGCCACTCTGAGGAGATGGTGCGGTACATCGTCGGGCACGCGCCCAACGCCATGGCGATCCAGGATGTCGAACTGCGCTACCTGATGGTCTCCGACCAGTACCTGACCGATTTCGATCTCTATGACCATGACGTCATCGGACGGACACCTCAAGAGGTGTTCACCCAGGTTCCTGAGGAATGGGGGGCGATCTGTGACCGGGCCCTCATGGGCAAGACCCAGAAGGGCGAGATAGATTTCCCGCTGGAGAACCGCTCGGCATTCATCGAATATGACGTTCGACCATGGCACGATGTCACGGGCGAGGTGGGGGGCCTGGTCACGTACATCGAATCGAAGTCCAATCATGAATTATCCAACGAGGAGCTGGTCCGCTCCGAACTGCGTTTCCGGATGCTGGCCGAGAGCGTGCAAGATGTCATCTGGGTCATGGATACCACTGGGCGGTTCACATATGTCTCGCCATCGGTGAAGGCACTGCGCGGCTACGCGCCCCAGGAAGTGATGAACCAGAATCTGGACCAGGCCCTCACCCCTGAATCCTCGCAGAGTATGAGCCAGTACATAGCCGAAGGGCTGGAGGTACTGAAGCGGACAGGGCGGTTCCCGGAAGGCAGGCGGGAGGTGGAGCAACCGACGAAGGACGGAGGCACGGTATGGACCGAGGTGACCTTGTGCGGCCTGTACGACCCGGACGGAAACTTCGAATCGATCATGGGGGTCAGCCGCAACATCTCCGAACGACGTAATGCCGAGGCAGCGCTGAAGATGTCGGAAAGACGGTTCCGGGCCATGTTCGAGAATTCGCCGTTGGGAATGTTCATAATCGATCTGGAAGGTAACTTCCAGGAGGCGAACCAGGTCTTCTGCGGTATGTTCGGCTACGACATGGACGAAATGATGCGGGCCAACATGAGGGATGTGACCGAGCCATCTGTGGATGTGAAACGGACCGATGCGGTCAAGCGGCTCATGATGAAGAACCTGGAGAACATAGACACCGAATCCTATTTCAAGCGCAAAGATGGCATCGTATGGTACGGGGCCTTGTCCTTGGCCGTACTTAAGGATCAGGACGGCGTCAAGCGGCACCTGCTGGGAATGGTGCGCGATATCACGGCCAAGAAAGAGGTGGAGGATATCGTGGCCGAGTCGGAACGGCGGTTCAGAACGCTCTTCCAGAATACCCAGCTGGCGATGACAATAACCGGACTGGACGGTCAGATAATCGACACGAACGAGCAGTTCGCCAACATGATGGGATACTCATCGAACGAGCTCAAAGGCAAGAACATCTACGATCTCATCACTCCGAAGACCTCGCCCGAGGAGTCCGAACCGCTCAGGGAACTCCTGATACATGATGTGGAGAACGCCAACATCGACCTCCACTGGGTCCGTAAGGACGGCAGCACCTGGTGGGGTCATTTGGTAGCCTCGCTGCTGACCGACGATTCGGGGAACCCGAAACAGATCATGGAGGTGGTCCTGGACATCACCGAGCGCAAGCAGGCGGAGATGAAGATGGCCGTCGCCAACCGCAAGCTGAACTTGATGGGCGATCTGACCAGGCACGATGTGAAGAACCGGCTCTCGGCCATGTCAGGCTTCCTTCAATTGGCTGAGATAAAGGCCATTGACCCGGTGCTCAAGTCTCACCTGTCCAAGGCTTCGCAGCTATCCGTGGACATCGCTGGCCAGATGGATTTCATCAAGGAGTACCAGATCATAGGTTCGCAGGAGGCCAGGTGGCTCTCGTTGGACCAGGAAAGCCAAGAATTCCGCTCCGGCCTGGAGCTGGGAGATATCCAACTGGACTGCGGTATCTGTGGAGTAGAGATATTCGCCGACCCCATGGTGCCCAAGGGCTTCCGCAACATCATCGAGAACTCGGCCAAACATGGCGAGCATGTGACCAAGATCTCGGTCCGTTACCAGGACGCCCCATACGGTCTCACGCTGGTTTTCGAAGATGATGGTGTCGGCATTGCCGACAGCGACAAGAAGGCAATCTTCGAATGGGGCTACAAGAACCGCATGGGCCATGGCCTGCACCACGTCTCAGAGATGCTGGCCATCACCGATATGTCGATCCGGGAGACCGGTGAGTTCGGAAAAGGGGCTCGGTTCGAGATCTTCGTGCCAAGCGGATCCTACCGGATGGTAGATAGCGGCAGGGTGGAGTAATCGGCGTCGAAATAAAGGGCCGAGGGACTTCTTCCGCCGGTCGGACGGAAATCGGCTCTTGTGATGTTGGATACATAAATACGGCTTAATATCCATGATTCGCGTTATTCCTCAAGAATGGTGCGAGCGACGAAAGAACAGGTCAAGAAATACGACCCGAGGATTTTCCTTTACCTGTCGCTGGTCGTTATTATTGCTCTCACTGTGATCGACCTGGAACGGTCACCGGAGATGATGATCGGGTACTTCTTCACGATCCCGGTGATAATGAGCTACTTCACCGAGAGGACTTGGAACATCTACCTGATAGCCGTGATCTCCACCGCCGCCAGCCTGGTCGCCTTTTCCCTGGCTCCGGCCGGGGTAACATCGAACCTGGCGATCAACCTACCATTTTCCATCGTGATGATATGGTTGGTTGCTCTACTGGGCAACTATCAGGTCATTTCCAATCGTCGTCTGTCTGAGGAAAGGAACCGGCTGAGGGCGATATTGGACACGCTGCCGGTCGGGGTCGCCATTTGCGATTCGAAGGGCATACTGGTCGAGGCAAATGACCAGATAGACACCATCTGGGGAGGTAAGTTCACGATCGCGCGCGGTATTGCTGAGTCCCAATCTTGTAATGGATTCCGGCCCGACTCCGGGGCCGGACTTCGTCCGGAGGAATGGCCATTAGCTCGCTCGGTCCAGAGAGAGGAGATGGTGGTAGGCGAGACCATCGATATCGAGCATATGGATGGGACGAAGGGTACATTGCTGATATCCTCAGCACCGATCAAGGACGATGAAGGAAAGATCACCGGCGCCGTCATGGTAGCCATGGACGTCACCGAGGAGAGGGCGATCGAGAGGGAACTGGCGGTGAAGGCCGAGGACCTGGTGCGCTCGAATAAGGAACTGCAACAGTTCGCCTATGTGGCATCGCATGACCTGAAGGAACCGTTGCGTATGGTGACCATATACGTACAACTGCTCCAGCGACGTTACAGCTCGGTGCTGGACGACCAAGCCAAGGAGTTCATCGGATTCGCTGTCGACGGATCAAAACGCATGTACTCACTTGTGGACGACCTACTGACATATTCACGCGTCGAGACCTCGGTGGCGCCGTTCGGGACAGTGGACATGGGGCAGGTCATGGACACGGCGCTCAAGGACCTGAAGGAGGCGATGGATATCAGCGGGGGAGAGGTGAAGTTCGGTGACCTGCCGGAGGTGTATGCTGATTATCATCAGATGGTGCAGCTGATGGAGAACCTCGTAGGAAATGCCATCAAGTTCCGCAGGGACGAGACCTCCTTGGTGCAGGTGTCGGCGAAATTATGCGGCAACGAATGGGTGTTCTCCGTCAAGGACAACGGCATCGGGATTGCTCAGGAATACTCGACCAAGGTGTTCCAGATGTTCCAGCGATTGCATGCCAGGGAGACCTTCCCCGGCACCGGCATCGGGTTGGCGATATGCAAGAAGGTGGTCGAACGTCACGGCGGCAGGATATGGTTCGACTCCGAGGTTGGCGTCGGCACCACGTTCTACTTCACACTGCCGGTGAAGGGGAACTGATCGGTCCTTGCCATATCGATCCGTTCCTTCGATTCCACAGCAAGATCATGTGGTCGATCAACGGTACTCCTGGGTCATTTCCTTTTGCAGACAGTCTCTGTGCCAATTACCGTCAAGGCTTAATAACAGGCAGTTTCAATGAAAATATCGTAGACCAGGGATGCTTGTCGGTGTCCCTTTCCTTCGAAAGACGCCTATCGCGGGCTGATAGTACTTCAGTGTCGAGCGGAGAACTGAAACATGGCGGATATAAGCCTCAGCGACATCGACATCGTGATCCAGATGACCCTGTTGTTGATGCTGGTCTATGGATATTATTCGTACACGATCAGACACAATTTCAAACATCACGGCATCATATTAACCGCCGCCACATTTGTGAACCTCATCGCGATCATTCTGCTGATGTTGCCCCATCTCAATTTCATATTGTCCCGCAACGTTGATGTGGACCTGGATTTCCTGATCATTGTGGCACACTCTGTCATCGGGGGAATTGCAGCGGTGCTTTCAGCCTATATCGTGGCGAGATGGTTTGTTCACGGCCGGGACAGCAAAGCGTGCAGGGGCAGGATGCTCATGAATGCGACCTTCTTCTCATGGCTGGTTTCACTCCTCATGGGCTTCGGACTCTACTTCTTTGGATAAGACAGGAGTATCCTTCCGACCCTAATCCGATCCGCTATCTTGAAATCCATGATCTGCATTCTGTCCTCTGTCGTCATCGGAATGAACGATTACTTCTCCGAGATCGACCGAGTCGAAATCTCAATTTTTAACGTAATCGATTGAAAAAAGACTTTCGTTGCGCCTCTATATCGTTAATCGATATTGTTTATATCCAATTGTAATGTTAATTATTATTAATTTTTGCATTTCTTAATTCGAAACACTGTGAAAATGACGTTTCTTATCTCATTTATCAAGGTATAATTGGTGCCAGTCGGTGTCTATTGCCTCAGCGCATCCCCCGAATGTGAATAATTGGAGCAAAAACCCTTTTAACCCCCCTATGCCATAGGGAGAATGCGCGTCCGACCGGGACCTTCTCCAACTTCCCCACGTTTCTGATAGAATCCGGTCGGGCGCGTCATCACATTACCTATTTTATGATCAAATACCGTTTTCCGCAATAATTTAATATTTACCAAAGGGCTAGTTGGTCTTGGGAGTTATATAATCGGTGACAAGAGGTCCAATGCCTCTGCTCCACAGAGCGAAGAGGAGAGGGCTCAATTGGCGCATCTAGGGGTGATGCTTAAGATCATCGGAGCGCTCGCCGAATCGGAGGATAAGCATTATCGGGGAATGAAGTGGGAGGAGATCCTCCAGGCGTCACCTGGCATGTCAAGGCCAAGGAAGGCCATGGATGACCTTATCGCGTTGAAGTACGTCGTCTACTCCACCGAGAGTGGTGATGAAGAGACCAGCGGGGACGTAAGGATAGCGAATCTCTTCGATGTGTACGGTACGACGTTCTTCGGAAAGAAATGGCTTAAGGAACAGGAGAAGTCGGTTTAGTTCAAATCGTCATGGTTCCCGATCGGCATGAGCTTTTTCGGATTGACCTTCAGGCCGCACTTGAAGCATTCCACCTGGTTTAGCATGATGACCTTGCCGCACATGGGGCAGCGACCGATGGCCTCGACCCTGATCGGGACCAATTTCTCTGTCACTGGCTGTTCTGGCGCGCCCTTCTGGACCGGTTCCTTCGGTCCCGCTATTTTGGGAACCTTTTGCTCGGGCTCTTTTGTTATGATCTTCTCCGGAACGCTTTCGAGGATAGGTCTCGAGCCAATGTCAGCATCCGGTTTCGGTCCTTTCTGCATGACCGGTTCGGCAGTCTTCACCGGTAATGGCTTAGGCTCTTGTGCACTGAAAGGCTCCGGGCTTTTTTTCAGGACCGGTTCATACGCTTGCTGTGCTTTCACACCTGCAGCGGTGATCACATTTGGCTCTGGCGACACCATTCTGACGGGTTCAGCCACGATCTTCTGGACCGTTTCCTGTGTTCTGTTACGTATCGGTTCCGGCTTTTTTTGCAATCCCGGTCCCTTCGTTCTAGCGGGGGATGGTCCGGGATTTTTCACAATGACCGGTCCCGTTTGTGACTTAACGGGGCGGAAGGACTCCTTCGCTTGCACATTCTCCGGCCCTCTCATCGAGGCCTGGTTTTCCATGTTCTTCCTGGCCTCCTCCCGTCTCCTCTTCCAGTCCGGTTCTTCCTTCTCCTGAACCGGTTCCGTCGGCGGCGCTGGCTCCTTCTTCCGGATGAGGTCCATAATATTGACCTCGGTCTCGCCGGAACGAGACTGCCAGCGATATTCCACAAAGGTCAGGAATATGATAAGCAATCCAATCAGTGAGATAAGGAACATGACCAGGAATACGTTCGGATCGACGGTGTAGATGTAATCCCTACCATCCTTGTTGACGATGCTGCCCTCGACCAGCTTAAGGACGGCGAACACAACGATCCCTACCATCAGGAACGCCATCCCTATGCCAATGTTCTGCCACTGGCGTTTGGTCATCCGAAGGGAGGACATTGGAGGGACATACGCTCTGGACGTATTATTGATTTCTATCGATTATTAAATCAGGAAAAGCTTCCTCATAGCATCCACTGGTCGCCAATATCGACATATACTTGCTCTTACCACATATTGTCACGGTTAGCGGCTGATCGGAATGGAACAATCTCATACTTTATATGGACGGAGAAGAGATGGGCGTGCGGTCCTTCTACGAGTGTTACGGGCAGTGTTCCTAGCAACGTCCGTTTATGCATTCTTGTTCTGGACATATATCGTTCTAAGGATAGTGGTCAGCAAGGTCGGACTCTCCGATCTATTCATTGATGGTATACCTTACTTCTCGTTCTATGTCACCGGTCTGTGGGCCTTTGTGATAGGTTTCGCGTCACTCATCATCTATCTGGCCATAAGGGATGGGTCCAGACCATTGATCCATTATGGACTCGGCGAGGAAGCCTCGAGGGAGTGGTTGAGGAACCAGGTGAATGATTATCGCCGGCTGGAAATCTCCGACCCCGACAATAAGTTCAAGATCGAAGTGTCCCCGGACCAAATCGCCGCGCTGTTGAAAAGGTCAGACATGTTGGAGAACGCGACCGGACCTGGGCCAGACCATGAAGGGTCGATGGTGACGGCCATGGAAATTACAGACAGCCAAGGAAGACCGGTGATAGTGGTCGTGCCTAAGGGAGGATCGGGAACTCGTCCTGCGCCACATCCGGAAGATTACGAGGTTCTCATCGTGGAAGACCTCAAAGACCTAAATGAAGAGGCGGAAAGGATCAGGGCAGGTCAGAACAGACACATCGATCGCTGATACATGGATATGGCCTAGTGTAGTTGACTCCGGTCATCTGAACAATAGTGAGTCGTTCAGCGAATTAGTTGTTAATGCCTCAATTTCTTTACGGAAATATCATCCGGTCCGCCTCCGCCAGGGTGCCTTGAACAGGAGATAGCCTTTTCCGTCCAGCGTCACGGTGATATCGACCGGTCCATTGAGGCGGGATGTAGACGCGTTCGGCCGTCGCAATGGGTGGCGACCCCATACGCGTAGTCGTACGCCATGGTTCTTTTCCACGGAACGCTGAAGCAGTTCCAAACTGGGATCATCCGTTTCCTTCGCCTCACAATTGATCGCTTTTCCTACTTCGACGATCATCGTTTCGGCCAGTTCGATGTCTAGTAGTTCTTTGGTCATGTCCTCGCCCGGATTCACCATGCCGATAACGATGTCCGTGCCATGATCAAGCTGGTTGCTGTGTGCTGCCAGGTGACGCAATATGAAACCGCGCTCGATGCAGGTAGGGTTCGCCTTGGACGCCGGGGACCAAAAGACGATGACACCGGCAGTGGTCATGATGGACGAAAGAGGTGTGTCGGAAGCGGACCGGAACGTGATGTCGATGACGTGCATCTGAGTGCTTGAAGGACGATGCGTGGATAAGAGCGCTACGGTGCTAACAGACGGGAGGCAAGGTCGGAGGCATCGGTTCCTCGATCTCTTTGTTCATTGCATATATTGAACGCATTGTGCTATCGCATGCGACATACGCTCCCCGGTCATGGTCGACCCCGTAATAGTATATGAAAATTATCATTTGATATTTTTTTGTCGAATAAATGTCCCTTTCTTAGGGGAGAAAAACCGGGAGAGGCTGTTTTCAAAACTATTAATATATTATATAATAGATTATATTTTCCCATTGAACTATACATTTCTTCCCGGACCTAGGTAAGTGCAATCGAGACCGGATATTTCCGGATTAATATCGTCATGTTTACATAGACGCCAGCATGCAATATTTTACCCACGGGAAGGGAATCAATTATGATACTCAGATGTTCGGGTTTATTAGCCTCATAACGACTCCGATTTCTATCTCGACTGATTAAGAGGTAACCGTACCCTTCAATCGAATCGTCTGTACAAACCTCTCAACCCAGTCCATACTCTCGCAACAAAACGCAAAGGAGAAAAAAAAATGATGGGGAAGTCATGGAATGAGGCCAAGCATGCAAGCAACGGGATAGAAACGATGATCGCCATTACCGGAATTGTTCCCGCCAAGGCGATCGCAAGGACCGTTTTGATCCACAAATCGAAGCAAGCAAGGGAAATCGCCCCGTATAACGGTGGCCGGACGATCATTCATGACGTTTCCGGGTCTTCTGATCTGGATGTTCCCGGTACCGGGGATTCCTTCGCGATAACCAGAGGTTGTTCTTTATGATTAAACTCAAATTCAAGGGAAGTTCTATTGCGATCCTATCTGTCATATTCATCGGAGCCATGATCGGTAGCTCGTTCGGTGCGGCAATGTTCGTTCAAGGAGGCACGACCTCCTATCCGACCACCTTATCTGGGCCGGTAGTTATGGAAGCGTCGTACATCATATTCAAGGACTCTAGTGGTTACACCTGCGCCAAGAACGGTACGACATCGGCCGTCGATTTCCGGGCTACAAGCTCGAAACTGGTGATCCAAAAGGCCATCGATGCATCCTCAAATGGGAACATCTGGATCAAGTCTGGAACATACGAAATAACCACCGCGATCTACTCACTCAGCACCTCCATAATCGGTGACGGTAACGGTACCATCCTCAAAGCGGCCAAGGACCTAAGGGGGGCGGTCATTCTTGTGACCAACAACTATGTCAGGGCCGATGGAAAAACAGCAGTTCCAACAGCACTGCAGAGCACGGTCCGTCCGAGCGGAGTTTCCATAAACAACCTGCAGATCGATGGAAACAGGGCTGCCAGAACCAGCGGTGTGATTGAGGGAATCGGCATGATTAACGCGTTGAACTGTCAGATCTCCAAGGTCTACGCACATGACATACTTGCTGGACAAGGTTTCTACATGTCCAACTCCCACTATTGCTCCGTCAGGGATTCGTGGATCTATAACATCGGGGACACCACATTGGCCAACTACGGATCAGGAATCGCATTCGGCGAGGCCAGTACGACCAAGACCGCTTGCTCGAACATCTTGATCGACAATGTGAAGATATCCAAAGCATCCATGTCCTCGATCGACCTGGAACCGGCAAACAACATAACCATAACCAACTGCCAGTTCCTGGATGCATCGCGTTGGAATGGGGCCGCCACACCGGTGATCACCCTCTACGAGATATCTGGATACAAGCCGAATGATAATATCATAGTGAGCAACAACAAGGTCTATGGTGCGTTCGGAGAATTCATAATCCTGACCCCGAGCAACTATTCCATAGTCAGCAACAACATTGTCACGTACACGGCAGGGACCGCTCCCGCGATATACGCAATGGACTCGCATGACAACAAGATCACTGGAAACATAATCAAGACGGTCTCGAAAGATGGTTTTGTCGGTGTTAACTGCAATTCATTCCTGATCAGTGACAATACGATCATCGATACGACAACATCGAAGAGCGATTATGGTATCCGGTTCTATGCGACATCAACCGGCACATGCTACAACAATGTCGTAAAGGGCAACCAGGTGTCAGGCTTCCAGTATGCCATCCAGGCGATCACCGGATGCAACCATACGATAGTCACATCCAATGTGATCAAGTCTTGCAGCGTAGGGGTGTGGCTGAAGGGCACGGATGTTGTCAGGACCGGGAACATCTTGAACGGTTCAGGGGATTGGTGATCGCTCCCTGACACAACATACACTATAACGGAGGATCAAAACCCATTCAATCGGATTGACCTGCGGGGACGCAGGTCGGTCATCATCCTTTTTCTCAGTTTTGTCATGCTCAATCTCTACTGTCGCGAGGATGGAAGCGCCATCTCCATCAGGCTGATGGTCCTCGGTATCGAGCTTTGTGAATGCCAAGCACGAGCTCAGACCGGATCATGTTCAATAACGGGCATCTCGCATCGGATCATGTTGGTGGCGATCAAAGACATGCGCCGAGGAAAGCACCAGGGAGGGTGAATCAGAATGCCTTTGAGGAAGACCGTTATTCAAATGTATGAAGGATGAGCCCAGAAAAAACTAGCGTGTTCCTAAACGATTCGATAAATGGGTTGTTCCCCCTCTTGCGATGAGGGGGTAAATGATTTTCCTCACTCTGATTTTTGAGCAGGCTCGGTCTCGGTTTCCGGCGCTTTCTCAGCCGCATTCTTAGGCTTTCTCTTGGTAATATTACCGATCCTATGTCCGGCAGAAATTGCGGTCAAGTAGATCGATTTACCCATGTCGAACGATTTGGAATAGGTCTTGGAGTAGCTGTACTTTTCAGCCACTACGCCACCAAAGCTCAATTTGAACTCATTGATCCCTTTCAGGTCATCCGCCTGCTGGCCCGTGGCAAACCCGCCAAAATCAAACTCTTCGATGCCTTCCTCCTTGGCATATTTTATCATCTCCCATATCGAGAGTTTGTTCGCCCGGCCGTAGATGGAACGGGAAAATTTACTTTCCGGTGTCATGCTGTTGCAGGCCAGCAATAATCTGAAGCTGCGTTTGTCCTTGATGCAAAGATGTCCCCCCAGGACCACGCCGTCCTTCTCATAGGTTGAGAGGAAGTAGTTCTTCTTCATCTCCTCCATAGGGATCATCGCGGAAGGCAATCCTTTGCGTTTCCGGAAATCTTTGTTAATCTCGTCATATTCCTCGTATTTCTCGTTGAACAGGACAGCGATGGTACCGTCGCTTTGCGCTCTCGAGATATTATGGCGGGTCGCATTCTTGTCCATCGCCTTCCACATATCATCGAGGCTCTGTGTAAGGTCAATGACCAAGGTCGTTGAGACCTCCTTTGTGAACCCGGGCTTTTCGCCTGTGAAATTAGCATTTCTGAATTGAACTGCATCGACGCCTTCCACATCGTAGATATCGTCGCTGAACCAGATCTCTTTGATCTTAAATGGTCCCATCTTTCTTTGGAATTCGATCATGACATCATCCAATTTTTTTCTTTTATCAATATCGTATGCTCACTCAAGATTTTAATGATATATTCACTTTGCTAGGCAACTTGTCTCAATGGATGCAAGGATTCGAGCAGACCACGCAGGTGGCATGATCATACCTTCCTCCTAAAAAATAATAATAGATTTTTACTGTATATTAATTTAGGGGAACCGATTCTCTTAGCCAATGTCTTCTATGATGCCTGGGACATAGGATGACATCGATTCTCTGATCGGTTGACCACAATTGTTCAAATAGTTCAAAATATTCATAATGAATTAGTCCATTGATTTTGGTCATCACTATGCGCGTCGCCTTGATTACTTTCAACATTAGCGGGGGTCTTAATCACTATGTCTCATGTTTGGCCAATGAGCTGAGCAAGATCTGTGAATTGCGCGTCTTCACCCCCAAGAATTTCGATATGGGTTGGATAGAAAAGGTCGACATCCATGAGATGCCGATACCGTGCAGCAAGGCAGACTTCGCCAAGATGGCTTTCCATCCAAATCAGTTCCTGGAGATGTTCGATGAGATCAGGGAGTTTGACCCCGATATCATTCACATCAATGAAAGGAATCTGGGCTTCTTCCCGATCCTGGCTTTATTGGATAAAAAGAAGGTTGTCCTGACCATACACGATCCGGTGCCTCATTCCGGTTCCGGTTCTTGGTATTCCGGGCTGGAGACCAAGGCTTTCCTGCAGAAGGCCCCGAACATCATCGTTCATGGAGAGAAATTTAGACATTATTACCCCGACAAACGCGTGTTCGTCATTCCGCACGGGGAGTATGGGCGTTTCAAATTCACTGGTGATGTGGCTGAGGAAGAGGATACGGTCCTGTTCTTCGGCAGGATCAACAAGTACAAGGGCATCGATGTTCTGATCAAGGCGATGAAGGAGGTAATGAGCCTCCGGCCACAGACCCGGCTAATCATCGCCGGAAAGGGTGATTTCAAGGAGATCGGGATCGACGTCGAGAACGGGAATGGGATCGAGATCATCAATGATTACATTCCAAACGATGACGTCGCGAAACTGTTCCAGAGATCATCGATCGTGGTATTGCCGTATATCGACGGTTCGCAGAGCGGGGTGTTGGCCACCTCCATGGCTCTAGGGAAAGCTACCATTGCCACCCGGGTCGGATGTTTCGAAGAGATCCTCGAGAACCGGAAGAATGGCCTGCTGGTCCCGCCTGGGGAGGTCGGCGAATTGAGGGATGCGATATTGGAACTGCTGAAGGACAAGGACCTCCGGAATGAACTGGGGAGAAATGCCAAGGAATACTCCGACGAGTACCTGCAGTGGGACTCCATCGCTAGAAAGACCCTCAACTCCTATGGCTCGATCCTCAAGCGCGACTGAATGCAAGCGCAACGTTCCAGAGATCATGCTAATCAGGAAACAAAGTGGACGCTATCTGGCTGGGCTGAGTATTTGCGAAGGATTTATTTATTGGCTGTTTCCTGACAACATCTGCATATGTCCATCCGATCGAAAGAGGACTACATATTCTATCTAGAGGCGGACGAGATCGCCCTGTTCATTCCCGAGAACCCATGGAAACGAATGAGGGAAAGAGTACTGAATCAGATCTGGAGGTACCAGCGAATTCTCCGGAAGACCGAATATTATACAAATTGCCACAATAAACTAATCTGGAAACCGCTTGTCCTCATGTTACAGTATCGCCACAGCCGCTATGGCTTCAAGATGGGCTTTGAGGTCCCGATAAACGTGTTCGGTGCCGGTCTCTCCATAGCCCATCATGGACTGCTAACCGTGAATGGGTTTTGCAAGGTCGGTGAGAACTGCAGGATACACAACGGCGTGACCATCGGGACCGAGGCGGGCCATTCCGACAGGTGCCCCACCATCGGCGATAATGTGTTCGTCGGTCCGGGCGTTCAGATATTCGGTACGATCACGATCGCCGATGACATCGCTATTGGGGCGAACTCGGTCGTGAACAAGTCCTTCCTCGAGAAGGGCATATCAATAGCCGGTTCACCAGCCAAAAAGATCTCAGAAAATGGCTCCAAGAACATATACATCCGTTCCACGGAAATCTTGCGGAACAAGCGTGCCAGCAGTTCCAAGAAATGATCGGTCCGTTCACTCGGGGCGAGATCATCGGTTTCCTATTATTCGGACCTCAAAGAGGTATGAGGGTCACGGCCATCCGAAGACGAACCATCGGTCCCTCATATTTCCCTGCAAAACCAATTAGGTCCAAACTTAATTAATATGGACAATTGCTCATCTGGGGTGATGAAGGTCCTCCGCGTCGCGAGCGATATCTATCCAGATACACCTGGAGGAATAGGCATCCACGTTCATGAGATGTCCAAACACCAAAGCCTGATGGGTTGCGATGTCACCGTGGTCACCTCGATCACTCCATTGAACCATAAGCGTTACGAAGAGCGCGATGGTTACCACATCGTCCGGATACCGACACCGGTCAAGATGCTAGGTAACTCCTTACAGGTCGGCCTGGTCAGTTATCTCCTTGAGAACCGTTCCAAGTTCGACGTCATCCATGCCCATTCCCATCTGTTCTATTCGACCAATGTTACCGCGTTGCTCCGCAAGACAGGCGGCCCTCCCCTCGTCATCACCAACCATGGGGTATTCTCCACCAGCGCATCCAGCACAATCCAGGACCTCTACTTTCCAACAGTCGGAAGCCCCACTCTGAGGGCCGCCGACGCCGTTCTTTGTTACACTGAAGCTGACCGGGATAAGATCATGGGGTTCGGGGTGCTTGGGGGGCGGATAAAGGTCATCCACAATGGGATCGATTCATCGCTTTTCACCCCCGGTCCGGGAAAATCGGAAGTGCCGCAGGTGCTGTGGATAGGCCGGATGGTCAAGGGGAAGGGATTGGTATACCTGATCGAAGCGTTCAGGATCTTGAAGAACAAAGGCATCGTGTTCAAGGCGGTCCTGGTAGGTAGGGGGCCTGACCTGGAACAGGTGCAGCAGCTTCTGTCCCAGTACGGGCTCAAGGATCAGGTACGTTTGATCAGCATCATAGACCAGGGTTCTGCCGTCCAGCTCTACCGGGAGTCGACGGTGTTTGCCCTTCCAAGCATATCTGAGGGCATGCCGCGCACCCTGCTCGAATCGATGAGCTGCGGGACGCCGTTCGTCTGCACCGACCTGCCACAGCTAGTGGACCTGGCGGTCGGGTGCGGGGTCACGGCCGGATATGGCGACGTCGAGGGGATCGCAAACGGTCTGGAAAGGTATCTTACCGACAAGGTCACCGCCGACGAACATGGAAAGCGCGGCCGGCAGAAGGTGCTGGACCACTATTCCTGGAAGGAAACGGTAGCCCAGACGATCGAGGTCTATCATGAACTGGTCGATGGCAGATGATGTTGAGGAGATCGATCCATCCCTTTTACCGGGTTGAGCAGGTTCCCTTCGTTCCTTAGGAATGACCGAATGAGAATTTCGGCATCGTGTTTAAAATGATGCGAGCCATTCCCTCACCGTCATGCGGATCCTAATCATATCAACAGAATACGTGAACTTCAGCGTCTCCAAGCAGCGGGGGGGCGGTATCGCCCGGGTGGTCTTCGAAGCAGCGGAGGAAATGAAGAAACAGGGAGTGCAGGTCGATATTTGCTCCCCGGAAGGTCCGCAGATAGTCATTCCTACGACCGGACTGCCCGCCAGGGTGGGGTTGCTGTTCTTCTGGCAGAAGGCCATGAAGAAACTGAGATCGGTCGAAGGGGATTACGATGCTATCTGGCTGCATAATCCGATCCTCCTCAGACGGTACGTCATGAAGAAGCCCATGGTCGCCACCGTCCATTCGACCACCCTCGGCAAGAACAAGCAATTCCGTTCCCTCTTCTTTACCGCCTATGTGGCGATCTTCTCCGTCCTGGAACTATGGTCCAATCGTGCGGTGAACAAGTCGGATTTCGAGGTCACCTGCGTATCGAATAGTGTTTACAACGAGCTGGTGAACATCAAGCCAGATAAGAAGAGGATAGTCAGGAACGGTTCGATGTTCCCTATCGTCATGAAGTCCGTTCCGCGGACCCCGGCCCCAGGCTCGATAAAGTTCCTGAGCGTCGGGCGGGTGGACAAGATTAAGAATCCTGACCGGATAATCAGGCTCTACCGATCGATAAGCAAGGAGATAGCCGGATGCTCTCTGACCATCATCGGGGACGGGCCAGAGTTCTCCCGCCTGGTCTCGGAGAACAAAGACAGTACGATTGTTTTCAAGGGTTTCCTGAACCATGACGATCTCCTTCCATATTATGATGAATCCGAATTCTTCTTGATGGCCTCGCAATATGAAGGATGCCCCCTCACCCTGTTGGACGCGGTCAACCGGGGGCTGAAATGCATCGTCCCGAATATCCCGTCATTGACCTTCGTGGAAGAAATGGAACTGGGCATGTGCTTTGATCACGACAGCGATGAGATCGCGTCCAAGCAGTTGATCGAATACGTCAAACAGAATGCCGGCAAACCCAGGGAGAATCGGGTCGACTTCACCTGGAAACCGGCGGTGGATACGCTCCTCTCCCTTTTCAGCGGTAAAAAGGTCGAACCGTGACCGTCCAGATAATATGGAATTGAGATGTGCGTCAAACCATCAATCGGTCAAAGCAAGCCGGGCCGAGGGGGTTCGTGAGGAATCCGTTGATCGACTTGAGATCATCTATTCAAAACATCTTTTCTATTGGCTTTCTGCGAGATCTACTCCTTTGTTACCTTTCTAACCAATAGCCGCTCCTCTAGGAATTCTCTTTATCTTAGTTGCAACATTGGAGCATGAATGCATCTGAGAAGATACTCAAGGCAGTACTTGATCGACGCCATTCTGTTCCTCGTATTCATGATGGCCGTCCTTTGCCAGGAGTATTTTCATTTCCAGAGCCCGTTCGTCACTGCGTTCGCCATCGGTTTCATCCTGATATACCCGGCCAAGCACGTTCTCGCCCTTCTGAACCTCAAAATGAACTCCATCGCGTTCCTGACGGTCCTGTGCGTTGGCGTTGGCATAGCCATGATCGAATTCCTGGGCATGTGGATATCCTTGGCGGGGACCGTATTCAGCTACCCTCTCTTTTCCAGGGGGCCGGTGCTGATGGTGCTGGGAACCGCGATCCTGCTGTTCATGGTGCTTTCCAGGGACCTTAAGCTCCCGTCCATCAAGATCGATTCGTTCAATCTCGTGTCATTGTCCGTACTGCTGGTAATCGTGAGCTCCTTGGGATCGATATTGATGACCCAATACAATGACAACAGAGTGAACCTGATGTTCTGGGTCCTGGTCGCGTTCACCGTGGTGATATTGGTCGCGAAGAAGGGCCACACCACCCAAACAAAATTGATCATGCTGTTCGCCCTCTCCCTTTCCGCCCTGCTGAACCTCACCCTGATCTCCAATTTCCTGACTGGGTGGGACATTTTCTATGAGTATAACATAGCCAACGCGACGATGGCCCAAGGATCGTGGAACTTCGGCCTGGGCTCGAACGTGAACTCCATGCTCAGCATCGCGGTCCTGGCCCCGGCAGTGTCCTGGGTCGGCAATCTCGATTCGCTGTGGACCTTGAAGCTGGTCTTTCCCATCCTATTCTCATTGGTCCCGGTCTGCATCTTCCTTTTGGCATCCAGATTGGTCGATGAGAACACCGGCATAATCGGGGCGCTGCTGTTCATCTTCATACAAGGATTCCTCTTCGAGATGCCCGGGATCGCTCGTCAGGAGATAGCCGAGCTCTTTCTTATCCTGATCCTCCTGGTCGGATTCCTGGGCGTGTTCAGCGATCTCCAGAAGGCGACCCTCGGCATAATGTTCGGATTCGGTCTGATCGCGTCCCACTACGCAACGTCCTTGATATTCATATTCCTCATTTTATTATATTTCATCGTCCGCATGGTGTTCAGGGCCAAGGAAAGGTCGATCTTCACCAAGCGGCACTTCTTGACCATCGTAGCGATCGAGGTGACCTGGCTGCTTTATGTGGGAAGCTTCGGGGTTCTGAAATCGATCCTCGGGGTGGGGGGCGGCATCTATGACGCCGTGGTCAATGACATGTCGATCACCAGCAGCGTCGTTTCCGATAGGGTGAGCTCCCCTGCATCGCTGTTGCACACGTTCGGAAAAGTGGTCTTCATCGTGATCATGGGGCTCCTGGCGCTCGGTCTATTGACCAGGCTGATCCAGAAGCGGAAGAACATTGACAATTATACGGCCTTGGCGATATCTTTCGGGGGTCTGCTCGTCGTCTCCCTGACGTTGTCAAATTTCCTGAAAAGTTTCAGTGACATAAGGATGATCGCCCTGCTCCTCATCGTCCTCGGTGTCATGGTCGCCTTCGGCCTGAAATGGGTACTTAGTCTGCCCGGGTTAAGATTGCTCCGGCCCCAGATGATGTATTTCGCCGCCATAATCATTGTATCGGCGGTCCTGATCAATTCCGGATTTGCCTATTCGGTAATGAACGACGGGCCAACCTCCATCGCACTGAACGATATCACATATCCGAAATTCTCCAACTCGGAGATCAATGGGGCCATGTGGGTCCAGGACAACCTCACCAAGGGGCAGTATATCACCGTCGATGGTTTCCAAAAGATGGTGGTCGGAGGATTTGGATGGTTCACCATCGATCGTGACAATTACGACATACTGCACGTGGACCGTGGTGAACTGATATTCCTAGGGGAACGTAATATAAAAGAATTGAAATATATCAGCAAGGATGCGATAGACATACCGATATCCATCAATTCCCTTTGGAAGAATCCGACGGTCTATCACTCCAATACGACCAGGATACTGTTCGAGATCTAGGCGGAAAAACAATGCGTTCCGTCTTGAAAACAGCGGGCGTCAGACTGATGGAAATGTCATCCATTGGCGGGCGGGTCCAGGAATGAACCTTAACAATTTATATATAGAGATTTCCGCTTTTTGAGGTTTCACGAATGAAAATGCTGGAACGTAAGGATTGGGACCTTTGGTCCATAATCATCGGCTCTCTCTTACTGACCGGCGTCGCCTTTCTTCTGCCTGATTCACTTTTCCTCATCATACTGAGCATCCCTTTCGTCCTGTTCCTACCTGGCTATGCGGCCATGACCGTCCTGTTCCCCGACCGGAGGCTGGACATCATCGAGAGGGTGGCGCTATCCTTCGGCCTGAGCATCGCCATCAGTCCGTTGGTGGGCATCGGGCTGAGGTATGCCCCTTCCGGGTTCAGCCTGGCATTGATGATGTTGATCATTTCGATGATGACCCTGGTGCTCGCGCTCCTTAGTTTCTATACCAGAAGCAGGATATTGGATGCGTACCTGCCCATCGACCCGATCATGGCCTGGTGCAGGATTCGTTCGATCTCAAGAAAGGGAGGCGTCACGAGCAAGGTCTTCAGCCTCCTATTGGTCGTGGCGATCATAGTCTCGGCGTCGGCCCTTGCCTATATGGTCATGAATCCCCCGCCGGAGGAGAGCTTCACACAATTCAGCATGCTCGGTCCTGGCCGGAATAAAACGGTCTATCCCGAGAACCTGGCGGTAGGCGAGGCCACCACGGTCTACCTCGGCATCACAAACAACGAGCACCGCCAAGTGGAGTACAAGATCGAGGTCTGGTTATGCAATATGACCGTCATCAACAACCAGACCAACGTCAATGCGATGTATCTATTCGACACGCTGAACATTTCACTGCCTCACGAACCGTATGCCCTGGGAGGGGAATGGGCCGGGCAATGGGAGACAACCTATAATTTCCAAGTGGAGATCCCAGGGCAATTCAGGCTGTTTTTCCTTCTCTATCTCGACCAGGAGCCGGCATTCCCGGAATCGCCCATGGTTCCTTATCGTGATTACGCCGCCACCGAATCCCACCGCATCCTTGACGCGGTGAACAACAAGGTGATAGACCTCAACCTGGTACTGACCGTCACTCCGTAGCCGCAATGAGCAATGGGTCGATCAACGACATTCAGGGCCTTACCGCACCAGCGGGCTTTGGTGGTCGAGCATCTATTTCTCAGTCATTCGCACCAGTCGAGGGCGCCATATGCTGGATCATTGATCTATGTTCGCTGAGATCATGTTCGAGCTCATCCGAACACATGCAAAAGTTCCAAGATCTGATATATCAACGTCGCCACGAACACTATCAAAACGGGAATGGCCAACGCATCCAACACCGCCAAGATCCTCTTCGTTCTAAACGAGGAAACGCCGATGAGCTCTCTTGATGCTAACAGAACGACCAGTATGATCGCTAGAATGACCCCGCCCACACCGCTGCTGATGATCGATGTCAACGAAGCAGCACTTGATGCTGCGCTTGACGTCAACGATGATGTGTCCAACATAGCGTTCATTGCTGATGGATTCAGGCAACTGGAATTATTTATTACTAACTTTACTACATTTTACAATACTTGGCGTTTTCCGAGCTGACGGGCCATTCATCGGGTCCTTGCGACGGCGGTCTCTCTGATCATTCGATTTTGAATTTCGAACCATGATCGACCTTTACTATTTGATTTCCACACTGGCGACAATTCCTTAAATATGTTTTAAGTGATGCGAGCCTGAATGATTGGCCGTAGGTCCTTGTTGATCGTCATTACGACGATTCTGTCGACGATCCTCAGTTTCGTCGCATTATTCGCCATGACGAACTATCTGGGCAAGGACGTGTTCGGCAACATATCCTGGGTGCTGGCAACGTTAGGCACCCTGAATGTGGTGGCCGATCTGGGTTTCGGCAGTGCCCACGTCAAGAGGATATCCGAAGGTCAGGATGAGAATGACTGCATCTCCACCTACATCGTGATCAAACTGATCCTGATCGGGATCATGGTGGCGTTCGTTTTCGTGGCTCTCACCGTCTGGAATCAGATCGCGGGCACCAGCATTACGCCGGAAGCGTGGAACCTGGTGATATTGTTCGTGCTTTACTTCGTCATGTACGACGTCGCCACCGTCGCGATATTCACCTACAACGCTCGAATGGAGACGACCAAATCCCAGCTGATCGCGATGGCGGACCCGTTGATCCGTGTCCCGTTGGTCATATTCGTTTCCGTGAACCGATTGACCACCACCGACCTGGCCTACGCCTACGTGTTGGCAATGTTTGGCGTCATGCTCACAGCCATATTCCTTATAAAAAGGGGCAGCTTCCGCTGGAAGAAACCCACGCTGTTCCGTTCCTATCTGAAGTTCGCCCTTCCTATCTCATTGATCTCGATCGCAGGAGCCGTTACCCTCAATCTTGACAAGATCCTGATCGGCTACTTCGATACACCCGGGAATGTTGCCTACTATTCTTCCGCCCAGACCCTTTTGGCCGTTCTGGCGGTCGTTGGTTCAGCAGTGGCAACGGTGACGTTCCCCTCATTCTCCCGATTCCATAGCGTTGGAGACCTCAAGAGCATCAAAGAGGTGACGCATGCGGCTGAACGGTACATCTCCATGATCTGCATACCGGTCACGACGCTGGTTATGATCTTCCCGACCGAGATCTGCGTGGCGCTCTTCGGGAGCCAGTTCGCGCCTGCCGGGGACACCATGCGGTTCCTTTCGCTCGCCGTGCTTCTGAACGTACTCAATCAGGTGTACACATCCCAGATATTGGGTGTTGACCGGCCCGATATCACCGCCAAGATCGTCCTGGGGACCTTCCTTCTGAATGTTTTCCTGCTGCTGATGTTCGTGCCGAACGAGGTGTTGGGCCTGAAGATGCTAGGGATGGCCTACACCGGAGCGGCCATTGCCACTGCGATCACCGCGACGACACTGTTCGTATCGGTGCGCATGATCGTCAAGAGGCTCACCGGTACCGGCAGCAGCCCGCGGATCCTGAAACACGTTCTGGGCGGAGCTATTGCCGGCGGGGTCATCGTTTTACTGAACCTGGTGTACCACTTTTCCGGGATCATCGCCCTGGTCATCTTCGGCATGGTCACGCTGGCAGCGTTCTTTGGCGCCCTGGTCGCAATGAAGGAATTCACCCGGTGGGACCTCAAGTATTTCCTCGACATCATCAACCCCTCCAAGATGTTCAGCTACATGGGGAAAGAAATGAAGAACAAGAAATGAAATGATGCGTCGACGATCGCAGAAGGAGCTCGTTACTTTCGCAATCGTTCTCGGTTTTCGCTATGATTCTTTAGGGGGTTGAATGACGAGGCCGGATCCTGACGTTCCCGACCGGACACCCCCCATTTTTAATCGCAATGCTGGCAAGGGAACGGACGTCATTCCATGGCGGAACCCAATCATACAGCGGCAACAACGCTTTCCTTGTTCATCGGGGTGTCGATCGTCAGCCTGATCTAGAAGCAATGGCATATCCCATCCAGCATATGGAAACAAGCCGTTCTCCCGGCGTAGTTGGGGGAATGTCTGAATGTTTTGTCAGACCATTATATAAGAACTTGATGATTCCATTTGTAAGGTAAATATATGAAAAACCTATATATCCAGTTAGAAAACGAATTTCTATAGTTATTATGATTAGGAAATTAGATAAAAATTTGTTTATATTCCATAAGCCGATTCCCATTTATGTGTCGGACAAAAGGGAGTGCCTCGTTAACCGGGGCATTGTTCGCATTGCCTTCGGAGCATCGGCACCGCTGGCTAGTAGGCAATTCAACATCTTGTGGTCAAATGATGATCGCAGGATGTACAGGCATAAGCTCTCATGAGCGGTCTCTTCCGATCGACTGACCAAGAGGTTCGCCCGCGTCGCGAATTGCGCAGGTAAGCCAAATCAGCTCAGCATGCCTGGATTGCAGAGTAACGCAAGGAGAAAAGAAATGATGAAGATGGGAACGTCATTGAACATAGGGCAAGCAAGGAAAACATCGAGCAAAGCAAAGGGGAATGACCGACAAATTGGCGACGGGGCGATCAAGCATTTCGCTTACGGATTCGTCGATCGGGATGTTACCATGACCGGTGGTAGTTCTTTATGACCAAGTTCCGGCTAGGTACCAAGTCATTGACCTTTTTCGCAATTTTGTTCGTCGGAGCGATGATCGGAACATCGTTCATCGGGGCCGTGCCTGCTGAAGCAGCCACATCCACGATTGCTTATACAGTATACAAGGATTCCAGTGGTTACACCTGTGCAAAGAACGCGGCTGGGGTCGTCGACATCCGGTCCACGACCTCGTATCTGGTGATACAGAAGGCCGTTGACAAGTCGTCAGGTAAGACCGTACTGATAAAGGCTGGAACATACGACATATCCAGGACCATATTCACCGGTTCGACGTCCATACGCGGCGAGTATAACGCAACGGTCCTTAAGGCCACCACTTCCACAAGCGGCGCAGTAATACTGGTTACCAACAACTATTACAAGGCCGATGGAACAAAGGCCAGCACCGCTCGCCCCGATGGAATATCGATCAGCAGACTGGCCATCGATGGCAACAGAAACGTACGGACAAGCGGAACGATGGAAGGGGTCGGCTTCATAAATGCATTGAACTCCGAAGCCTACAAGCTCTACGTGCACGACATAATCGGTGGACAGGGCATTTACATGTCCAACTCCCAGTATGGCAAGATCACAAAGTGTTGGATATACAATATCGGCAGCACGACATACGCGAACTATGGATCGGGAATCGCATTCGGCGAGGCCAGTTCGACCAAGGTCGCCAGCTCGAACATCGTGATCGATAACTGTCTGATATCCAAGTGTTCCATGTCCTCGATAGACCTGGAACCGGCCAACCACATAACCATAAACAACTGTGTGTTCCGTGAGGCTACAACCTGGAACGGAGCACCCACCCCGGTGATCACGCTCTACGCGATATCTGGATACGCGGCAAATGACTACATCACGGTGACAAAGAAAACGTCTATGGGGCGTTCGGAGAATTCTTCATAATGACCCCGAGCAACCATTGCGTTGTCAGCGACAACGTGGTCACGTACACCAAAGGGCTAAAATGCGCGATCTATGCGTCCTCATCGCATGAGAACAATATCACTGGAAACGTCATCAAGACCGTTTCCACGAACGCTATGCTCTTTGTGGACTGTCAGAAATTCGTGGTCGAGCGCAACACTGTGACCGACACGACAACATCGAAGAGCGACTATGGCATCAGGTTCTATGAATCGAAGAGCACGTCAGCCTACAACAGCATCAAGAGCAACACCCTGACGGGCTTCAGGTATGCCATCACCTCGAACACCGGAAGCGACTATGCAACGATCCAGTACAACGTGGTCAAGAGCAGCTATTGCGGATTGTTCCTGAGCGGTTCGCACAACGTCAAGACCTCGAACACACTGAATGGAGCATATGATTGGGTATCCTCCTAAGATCAAGCGGATATCACATCGGTGACAAACCTCTGAAACAGACTGGCCTGAATGGGACGGGTCATGTCCTTATTTTTTCTAAAATATTATCAATGGACGACAACCTTACGGTTCGGGAACATGCATATCCGTATCGACCATCGGTCAATGTCCCTGTGATCGGGGGATCAAGCTAACTTCGATAAGGGCGACCGACGTCAAACCTAGAGGTGATCAACTGGACAGGACCTTGGCTGAACGGCGATCAAGGAATGGATGGAAAGAATCACCTGAATGGCGTCTTCCAATCGGTGTTGATCGTATATTTGTTGACTGGCCTTTGCTTTATGAATCTGGCAGGTACGCCGCCAACCATCGTCCAGGCGGGTACGTCCTTGGTGACAACGGCCCCGGTGGCCACGACCGCCCCTTCATGTATGGTCACGCCTGGAAGGATCGTCACCCCGGCCCCGATGTAGACCCAATCTTCAATGCTTACCCCGGCCCTTGTCGCTCCAAACCCTGGATCGTTGATGTCGTGTTCCATGGTGAAGATCTTGACATAATCGCCGATGTTGACGTTGTTCCCCAGGCGGATCCATTCTCTGAAATCCAGCATCGCATTGATGCCGATCACGGTGTGCTCGCCTATGGTCAGGTTCTTGAATGAACCTCGGAAACTGCATCGCCTGTTGATGTGCGAGTTCCGAGGCATCCTGACCCTGAAGACGTATCGGTACAGGGATGATCGTATCCAATGCCCGAACAGGTAGCTGGTCCCTGTGCACAAGACGCATTTTAGGTTACGGAAATAATCTCTCGAATGAGCTGCGATGATTGTCAGTTCTTCATTTGATCTTAGGAAAGAGATCATTCTATCCTGAAATGGATTGTGAATAGCCAACGTCTAGACCCCTGATACGATGATGCTAAACATTCCTGGCGATTTCAATATTTCGAAGGGCCGCTCAAGAATTCACCGGGCGGATTGACCAAATCGATCGTAAAATAAATATGTAAAATAAGATTCAAGACAGGTGATGGGCGATCGCTCTCTGGAGAGATCGACATCTTGAGCGCCATTATTGAGTTTTCAACGGAGCAATATAAAAGTATAGTGAGGGACCCGGCGATGAAACCTCAATCGAATATCCTCATCTCATCGGTGCACAAACAGATGACCCTGGTGGTACGCCATATGTCTTCTGCTTGCTTAATATCGGATTCCATGTAATAGCGGATATCTATGCCCTTGATGATCCCGCTCTTGAACGCTGCCGCTGCATCCCGCTCCGGTTTCTTCGGTACGTTCCACATCACCAATTCCTTGTATCTTACGCCGTGTTCTTTCAACCACTTCTCCGTCTGTGGTCGATACTTCTCGAGCCTGTCGGTGATGATGTAGTCGATCTCGAATTCGGGAATGAGAAAGGGGCGGGCAGAGCTAATCTTCTTCAGATAAATGTCCTCATTCGTATCTTCCGGGCATTCCTCACACAACAGCCCATCCATATCGAAACCTACTGTCCCGATCTTAAAATGCATCATGTTCCATTGGAATATATTGCCATGCAATGTCCGGCAGTACGTATCGACCATCCATCTGTTATCGTTATTGGCGAACAGCACTCCCTTGTGTATCGTGGCCTCAGGGTACTGTTCCCTGATCTTGTCAAAGCCTGTATTGATTGATTTACCGGTCGTGATACAATCATCGACGACCAGTATGTTCTTGATCGGCCTCGGGGCGATCGATTTGCTGATCCATACCAACTTATCGGGCGTAGCTAAGGGTTTGGCCATGCTGGTCGCGATCAAGCTGGCGACCATCAGTCCGCTTCTTGGTATGCCCACGATCAGATCGTATTGCGTGTCAAACTTCTTGATCCATTCATCAACATATGCGGCCATTTCCACGTTGTTGACAAAATTGGGTGTAATGGAGAGTACCTTGCGAACCGCCTTTCTCGAAATCTTGAACCCAGGAGGATCCAGTTCCTTGATCTTTGAATATAATTGATCCTTCATCCTCATGATAGACATCACACTTGTTCGTCCTTTGATTAGAGATTATGGTTAATGAACATTCTCATACAATTATTGAGGTAGACACCCTCATCGTGCCTACTATGATCTGAATGGGGCTTCGATCGACCATCGGGATCCGGCGGGGTTGATCGTCTGGTATCCAGACACAATCCGGTTTGAAAATTACGAGAAATCGAGACAGAGGACAATTCCTTATGTAGGTTCTCGCTGTTTCGAACTCGAAATGATCGGCCGTAGGTCCATGTTGATCGTCATTTCGACGATCTTGTCATCAGCGCTCGCATTCGTTGGGTTATTGGCGATGACCAACTACCTGGGCAAGGACGTCTATGGCAACCTCTCTTGGGTGTTGGCAACATTGGGCACGCTCAATGTGATGGCCGATCTGGGTTTCGGCAGCGCTCACATCAAGAGGATATCTGAAGGTCAGGACGAGAACGACTGCATCTCGACCTACATGGTGACCAAGGTGATCCTGATCGCCTTCATGGTGGTCTTCGTGTTCGTGGCCCTTACGGTGTGGAACCAGATCTCCAGCACCAGCATTACGCCGGAAGCGTGGAACCTGGTGATATTGTTCGTGCTGTACTATGTCATGTATGACCTTGCGAACATCGCGATCATGACATACAACGGCCGGATGGAAACCACAAAATCCCAGCTGATCGCGCTGACCGATCCGCTGATCCGTATTCCCTTGGTCCTCTTCGTCTGCGTGAACCATTTGAGCACCATCGAACTGGCCTATGCCTACGTCTTCGCCATGCTGGGGGTATTGCTCGTCAGCATGTTCCTACTGAAAAGAGGCAGCTTCCGCTGGAAGAAACCGACGCTGTACCGTTCCTACCTGAAGTTCGCCCTTCCTATCTCCCTGATCGCGATCGCCGGTGCCGTAACCGTCAATCTTGACAAGATACTCATCGGGTATTTCGATACGCCCGGGAACGTGGCATACTATTCTTCGGCCCAGTCATTCCTGAACACCTTTGGCGTCGTCGGCGTCGCGGTGTCTGCGCTGGCATTCCCTTCGTTCTCTCACCTGCACAGCAAGGGAGATATTGCCAGCATCCGAAATGTAACCCATGCGGCCGAACGGTACATCTCGATGATCAGCATGCCGATCGTGACGTTGATGATCCTCTTCCCGACCGAGGTCTGCGTCACCATCTTCGGATCGCAGTTCGCGCCGTCCGGAGATGTTATGCGGTTCCTTGCGGTCACCCTGGGCCTGACCATGCTCAATCGGGTATATTCGTCCCAGATCCTCGGCGTCAACCGGCCGGACATCAGCGCCAAGATCGTCCTGGGGACGTTCCTGTTGAACGTTGCCCTTCTGCTGGTGTTCGTACCGAAGGAGTTGTTGGGCATGAAGATGCTGGGCCTTTCCTACACCGGAGCGGCCATCGCCACCACGCTCACGGCACTGGCACTGTTCGTTTCCGTCCGTATGATCGTGAGGAGGCTCACCGGGACCAGCAGCAATCCGAGGATCATAAGGCACCTTATGGCGGGAGTTGCCACTGGAGCGGCCATCGTATTACTGAACACGGTATACCCCTTTTCCGGGATCATCGCCCTGATCATCTTCGGCGTGGTCACGTTGACGGTGTTCCTTGCCGCACTGGCGGCGTTGAAGGAATTCACCAAGACGGACATTCGTTATTTCCTCGATCTGATCAATCCCTCCAAGATGTTCAGCTACATGGGGAAAGAGATGAAGAACAAGAGATGATCAATCTCCCATCGTCGAAGTTTGATGACCGGCATAACCACATTGCTTCTAGTAAAAGGGAGGATCGGATCCCAGTCATGCCGCTGCTCGTTTTTGCTGCTTATTCTTCTCCAGAATGGGCGTCATTCCATGGTGAGGGCTCAGTTCTTCAAAGGCATCGGTTTGCCATCCTTATCGTAGGCAGCGACGATCCGAGGGGGCCTATGGAAGTACTGGGGCATCTCGCCCAGGGTGGAGAATCGGAAATCGTTGTCCTTGGCATAGGCTAGGGCTATCTCCATGTTATCGAGGATGCGTTGACAATCGTTTTCCGTTGCAGCGTAGGGTGACCTGCCCGGCATGATCTCCATGGAGTGCATCATCATGGTCAGTGTGACGTCCTTTTTATCGGCGTATCGGTTGACGAAGTGTTTCATCACTTCCACCATGCCTGGACCGGTGTTGTAGGATGGACGGAGCCATTGAAGGCGGTACAATCTGTCCGTGAGGGTGTGCAGAGCGCTGGAATGCCATTTCCTGCGTTCCTCCGGTTCGATGATGCTGACCGGAATCTCGAGGACGCCGTGGCCGTTCGGCGCAAGGATGTCGTTCTCCTTCGGATAGTACGGTTGGTCCGGGGCGTTGAGGAAGTTGGCCCGGCCCTCTTTGAAGTTCCAGTCCATTCTTGGCGAGACGGATGAATCGACCTTGTATCCGAGCTCTTCGAGGATCTTCAGTGTGTTAATACCGGCGGCGAAACGCCCGGCACGGAATGATACTGGCTGATAATTGAATCGGGAAATGAATAACTCGGTGAGGTTCACCATCTTCTGGCGCTCGATCTCATAGGAGTAGGAGGACTGCATGTTGTTGGTGTCCATGCCGGCCATGGTCCTTGGTGGCCGAAGGGCTCGATCATGTCGCCGTGCATGTGGGTGCCGAGCTCGCAGTCCTTCTGCGATTTTAGGGCGGATACGCAGGCGTCGTCCCTGATCACCTCAGGCGAGAGAAGATAGGTAGGCTTAGCGCCGTACTTGGAGAACAGTTTACCAAACTTGTCCGGGATACCGGTGGTGACCGAGGAGAAGCTCTCGTCAGAGGACACCGTCCAGTTCTTTGACTTGTCGATCTCGGTGTCGATGGTGATGAGCAGATGGTTGGCCATTTCTTCCCTATCCGGAATGGGTCGAGCGCTTTCATCGGTTATGAAAGCTTGCAGTGGGGTATGTGTTCTGTGGCCAAAGGAAATTTCCGATCAAAACAATAGAGATGTTTGGCAAGGATAATTGTTCGTTAGAGGGGGTATGATCGAGATTTTTGAGGTAATGAGAATGCCAGACTGCGCTTTGAATGTTCTTCGAATTAACGTACTTCAACAATTGTTTTATGCGTTTCCCTCACTGACTCTTTCGAAAAAGTGGGCTGGCAACAATTCCTTATATATGTTTTAGCTGATGCAAAGTCGAAATGATCGGCCGTAGGTCCCTGTTGATCGTCATTTCCACGATCTTTTCGTCCATACTAGCATTCGTCGGGTTATTTGCCATGACGAACTACCTGGGCAAGGACGTCTACGGCAACCTGTCCTGGGTGCTGGCAACGTTAGGTACGCTCAACGTGGTGGCCGATCTGGGTTTCGGTAGCGCCCATATCAAAAGGGTGTCTGAAGGCCAGGACGAGAACGATTGCATCTCGACCTACTTCGTTATCAAATCGATCCTGACCGCCTTCATGGTGGTTTTCGTGTTCGTGGTCCTGATTATCTGGAACGACTTTTCGAACACCACCCTATCACCGGAGTCCTGGAATCTGGTGATACTGTTCGTACTGTACTTCATAATGTACGATGTCGCCAGCGTCGCGACCCTCACATTCACCGCCCGGATGGAGACCACGAAGGCCCAGCTGATTGCGTTGATGGATCCGATGATCCGCATTCCACTGATCATCTTCATTTCCGTGAACCGATTGACAACCACCGACCTGGCCTACGCCTACGTGTTCGCCGCGTTGGGGATCCTGTTGGTCAGCACGTTCCTTTTAAAAAGAGGCAGCTTCCGCTGGACGAAACCCACATTGTTCCGTTCCTACCTTAAGTTCGCTCTTCCCATATCCATCGTCGCAATTGCTGGTGCGGTGACCCTCAATCTGGACAAGATACTCATCGGCTATTTCGATACGGCCGGGAACGTGGCTTACTATTCTTCCGCCCAGACCCTTCTTGCTAGTGTAGGTGTCATCGGTACCGCGGTGGCCACGCTGACGTTTCCTTCCTTCTCTCAGCTGCACAGCAAGGGGGACATCGCGACCATCCGAAATGTGACGCACGCCGCGGAACGATACATCTCAATGATCGGCATACCGATCATAACGTTGGTGGTCCTCTTCCCGACCGAGATATGCGTTACCGTTTTTGGTCCGCAGTTCAGGCCGGCAGGGGACACCATGCGGTTCCTGGCCGTCACTCTGGGATTGACCTTGCTCAACCAGATCTATAGGTCTCAGATTTTTGGCGTTAACCGGCCTGACATCAGCGGGAAGATCACCTTGTCGACCTTCGTCCTGAACGTCGTCCTACTGTTGCTGTTCGTCCCGAGCGAGCTGTTGGGCGTGAAGATGTTTGGTTTGTCATACACCGGAGCGGCCATTGCCAGTATGCTCACTGCATTGGCGGTGTTCGTGTCCGTCCGGATAATCGTTAAGAGGCTCACCGGGACTGGAAGCGATCCGAGGATCCTTTGGCATTTGGCGGCCGCGGCAGTCGCCGGAGCGGCAATCTATTCGCTGAGCTTTGTCTATCATTTTTCCGGAATTATGGCCCTGGTCATCTTCGGCGTGGTAACGTTGGTGACGTTCTTTGCCGCGCTGGCGGCGTTCAAGGAGTTCACCAGGGCGGACATTGACTTTTTCCTGGACCTGATCAACCCCTCCAAGATGTTCAGTTACATGGGGGAAGAGATGAAGAACAAGAGATGATGCAATAAGGTCGCCGAGGAAACATTAGGGTGCGTTCATAGGAAACGCTACTCGAGGACGCCGTGACCGTTCGGCGCAAGAATGTCGTTCACCTTCGGATAGTAGGGCTGGTCCGGGGCGTTGAGGAAGTTGGCCCGGCCCTCTTTGAAGTTCCAGTCCATCCTTGGTGAGACGGATGAATCGACCTTGTATCCGAGCTCATCGAGGATCTTCAGCGTGTTGATGCCGGCGGCGAAACGTCCGGCAACGAAATGAGATTGGTTGATAGCCGAAGCGGGAACCGAACAGGTCGGTAAGGTTCACCATCTTCTGACATTCGATCTCATATGTGTAGGAGGACTGCATATTATTGGTGTCCATTCCGGCCATGGAGCCTTGGTGGCCGAAAGGCTCGATCATATCGCCATGCATGTGGGCGCCGAGCTCGCAGTCCTTCTGAGATTTTAGGACGGATACGCAAGCCTCGTCCCTGATCACCTCGGGGGAGAGCAAGTAGGTGGGCTTGGCGCCATATTTGGAGAACAATTTGCCGAGCTTGTCCGGGATGCCGGTAGTGACGGAGGAAAAGCTTTCATCTGAGGACACCGTCCATTTCTTTGACTTGTCTATCTCGGTGTCGATCGTGATCAGCAGATGGTTGGCCATTTCTTCCCTATCCGGAAGGGTCGAGCGCTTTCATTGGTAATGAAAGCATGGATGGAATAGTCATTAAAGAAATCCGAGCAGATAGATATGTGAATTATTGGCTTGAAACTACCTTGAATTGTCTCGAGTGTCATATTTATGATTAAGTTACATCTCTAGGAAACTTTCATTTCAATGTATAACATTTAATAAATATTTCTGCAGCATGTTTCTAAAGCAAACTTCTCCTCAGCTGTTTTCCTTGCACCTTTTCCTAATATGTTAGCCCACTTAGGATCCTGAATAAGAATATCCATTCCCTGAACAATAGAGGATATTTCAGGTTTTATTAGAAGACCATTAATACCATCCTCAATCGCCTCTGGAATGCCTCCAATCGATGTTGCCAGAATGGGTTTACCCAACGCCATTGCTTCTAATAGTGACATCGGCAAGCCATCAGCAAAAGTTATGTGAGAATAGATATTGCACAGGTTCAATGGGATAAATGGATTTTCTACATTTCCGACAAATACTGATCTTTTCTTTCATTCCCATCTCAATCGAGAATGAACGCAATTCACTAGCATATTTTCCATCCCTTGTTGCGATTAGAATGATATTAGGATATTTATCTTGGAGAATTCGAATAGCCGCAATAAGGAGTTCTAATCCTTTTGCTTTTTGGGGATGGGCAGTCATTGCTTGTGCTAAAATAATTATTGCATCTTTTCTGATATCATATTTATCCATAAATTGGGCTATTTCTTCTTCTGTGACTTGTCTTGCCTTTACGCCCCCGTAGGTAATTGAGCTTCTTGGAAATGAGAGCCTATACGATTCAATCGTTTCCTCAAGCGCCCTTGAGACAAACGTAATGGAATCGCAGGCATTTAGCAACCTCTGGAATATGATTTTAGAATAGAATATCATGCCCTTTTTAGGGACTGAATGAAAAGTATGAACAAGAGTGCATTTAAACAATATTTTATAGATCACTCCAGGAAGGAGACAATACCACGGTCCATGTGAATGAATTACGTCAGGCCTTATTTTTCTGAGAAATATAAAACTAGCAAAGACGAACAAGAATTTGTTCTTACCACCAAAATATTCAATCGAATCATCACCGTCCCTGAAGATAACGTTGACCAACAGTCCTTTGTCATGTAGAGCATCCACGAGATTAACTACATAGGTCTTTATTCCACCTCCATTGCTATTTTTCCAATAGTTCGTAATAATTACAATTTTCATAGAGAAACAACCTTGCATTCGTTGGTATTAAGAACTATTTTCATCATTTTTCCAAAGAGTTTGAATATGTTCTTGAGATGCTAAACATCGATACACTTTTCCTACTTAATGAATTGAAATGAAATCATTGAAATATTGCAGACGAATTACTACTAATGGATTGAACTATAAAAAATTACTTTATGGTAACTTATAAACAATATTATCATTCGGGATGTTGGAAATGAGGTCACACCTTGAAAATAGGGTAAAAATTAAAATTTCTCTCCTAATCCTGTTTCTTTCAATTACTTTTTCAATATTGATGTTTCGAGGGAGTATAGATGATTTCGCTCCAAAACATCTAGCTATTATATACGATATGTTTAAAACCGGTTCATTTCCTGATGGTTCCAATCTATCCGGTATTCCATTTTTTTATGTCCTAGGTGTTGAAATCATTTCAATAACAGGTTTGTCACCAGAAGCCATTATATTCGCACCCATCCAACTGCTTCCATACATTGCTTCATTATTCTTCCTATTGTATGTTATATCGAATAACCTGATTCTCTCGAGTCTGGCAGTGTTCTTGGATGTTATTTCAGGAGTAAATGGAACATTACGGATCGATTTTTGGCCTCATGGTATCGGGTACATCCTGTTCTTTCTGATAATCGCCATAATTATATTATTATCAAAACCAAATGCCGTTAAGAGGTCGGAAAGACTTGCAATAATATTTATTCTTGGAATATCATTAATATATTCATCTTATGATCCTAGCGCTGAATTGTTTATTTTCATTCCGGTATTATCTATAATTGTATTTTTATATAACAAAAATATGTTTAAGATATTTGTCGCTGAACAAATATATCCACGATTCTCCAAATCCTTAGCTGCGATACTATTGTTGCTAATCGTCGTTGAGCTGGGTCTATCTCATTCTTTATTTATATTTTCATACCTACCTTGCAGAACACGGGAAATCTCGAAATTTCTGGAATAGAAAGATTGTTAGTTGCATATTTTTCCTCAACCAGCTCCGACTATATTTTATCAGGTTTGCTATTGGTATATCCAATTGATATAACTTATATAAGTATTATAAAATATATGATAATGATTATTTCAATAGTTATAATCCTTTCAATAATAATATATAGGTTTGGATGCCGAAAAGTAATGCCAATCACATTATTGGTGATATTTGCATTTATCATGATGAATATAATATATGCATTACCCAGGACTATTATTGGGGGGGGGCGTGGTGGGGTTGATATATCTGCCTGCTATTTTTAGTATAATATGGTTATTCCAATATCATGGAAAAATTGTGCGAAAAGTTGCCATTATTTCGTTCTGTGCAGTTTTTGTCTTGACTCCAATGTATTATGCCATATCATATGAAAGTAACGTGGTCAATTATGATTCGAATAGATATCAAAATATTTTACCAATAGCTTTATGGTCATCTCAAATAACTGATGAAAATATCAACATTACATCAGACGAATTGACGATGGGATATATCCAGTTATATCGATCTAAATTTTCTACAGATAACATATCAACTATTCAGAATCAAATCAGTATAATTAGTTCTAATGAGGTCGAGTCGATTGAGGGTCTATCAAAGAATGTTTCTAAAGATATGATTATCCTTAATACAAACCTGAATTCAATGAGTATAGAGCAGTGGAGGATCCTGAAATCGTGGACTTTGACAATGAAAGTAATTCAGATTAATCCTTCTTATAGTATAATTTATTCCAGTCAAGGAATTTCAATTCTTTCAGGAATATATTAATTATTTGGCTTCACCTGAGTTCTGTGTCTGAAAATTAAAGCTTCCTGATCAAAATAGATGATCGTGTCCCGGGTGTTTCGTGTCCTTGAAACCGTACGCATGGCGTAAGGTCATGCGTATCTGTTGTTCAGTCCTTCGGCGTAGCTTGCGGTGACCTTGGCATACACTCTCGATAACTCCGTCGATGTAGTTTCTGATCCTCTTCGCCAGCTTAGGCATCCCATAGATTTCAGTTCTCGGCCCAGGCAATCAATTTTGCGAACTGGTTGACTGGCTCAGGTCGACGGTCCACCTCGCCTCGTTGACTTAGTAATACAGGATCCGCTAGATCGAGTCCTCGTTGACGTCCCGATGGCCGGAATTGCCGGCCACTGGAAATCTCGTCGCTCAATGCCAACACCATGGCTTCGATGTGCAATACGAATTAGAGGTAGGTCGTGCCTATCACGGTCGGTTGAATTTTACCCATTTTCGCCGGTTTAAAAATACCCAACGCCGTTAAACTTCCCCGAAGGGGAGAGGATTGAGGAGAGACATGGAGTGGGCGAAAATGATGGCAATGTATCAGCAGGGCGTGGCGATCGGAGACATCGCCAACGTCATGGGATTGAATCGGAAGACTGTCAGCAAGTACGTGAAGGCGGCTTCGCCGCCCCGATACGAACGGAAAGAACGAGCCAGCAAACTTGACCCGTTCAAGGAATATGTCCGAGGCTGGCTGGCCGAGAATTCCTTCACCATGACGCGGATGATGCGGGAATTGAAGGCGAAGGGATACGACGGCGGACTGACCATCCTCAAGGAGTTCATGGCCCTGATCAAGGACATGTCCAAGGTCGTCGCCGACATTCCGGTTCGAGTCCGAACCGGGCGAGCAATCACAGGTCGACTGGGTCGACCTGGGACGCATCCAGGTCGGTGACGAAGTGCTCCACCTCTACGGCTTCGTCATGGTCCTTTCCCTGGTCCCGGATGCGCTTCGTCCACGTGACCACCAACGTTCGCACCGAGACCTTCATCCAGTGCCACATCCAGGCATTCAAGTACTTCGGAGGATGGACTGGGTCCCATCCTCTACGACAACACCAAGAACGTCGTTTTGAAACGGGCTATCCTCTCCTCCGAGTCCACTTTCAACCCGATGTATCTGGACTTTGCCCAGAATCACGGCATAACGCCCCGCCTATGCCGTCCCGGCATCGAAGGGACGAAGACCAAGGGCAAGGTCGAGAGGGCCATCCAGTATGTCGAGAAGGACTTCTTTCTGGGGGTCGAGTTCGACAGCGTCCCTCATCTGAACTCCAAGGTCGCCGATTGGTGCCAGGAGGCCAACGGGAAGGTCCATGGCACCACCCATGAGATTCCGCCGCAGCGCTGGCACAATGAGGCTTATGCCCTTCAACGGTGCCCGACCTTACCCTCGACGATCATCACCCAGCGCAGACCCAGCCGAGATTGTTTCGTCCGTTACGAGAACAATTTCTACTCGCTGCCCTGGCGCTATGCCGGACGCGAATGTAACCTGACAATCAAGCAAAATCGTCTCGAGATCGAGGTGGCCGAGAGCTGGTGGCGCAGCACCAGCTGCTCCAAGGTGGCTTCCGGACCAGCCGAGTTAAGGAGCACTTCGAAGGACTCTTCAAGTTGAAAAGGGACACCAACAAGATCAGGCACGAGCGGCGCCTGGATGACCTGAAGAAACCACTTATTGAAAGCCTCGTCTTCGCTTCCTCCGATCGATGTGGAGAGGCGGGACCTCTCCACCTACGACCTCTTCATGGGGGGATGGGATTGAGCCACGAATCGTTCGAACGGCTGCATGAGAACCTTCTCAAACTGAAGCTCAACACCGCCGACGAGATCCGAGATTCCGTGCTGGAGCACGGTGCCAGCCAGCAGCTGGCAACGGAGGACGTTATTGACCGCCTCATCGATGCGGAACTGAAGGCCAGACGTACGTCTGCCATCGATACGAACACCAAGCTGGCGCACCTGCCGGTGCGCAAGCGCATGGAAGACTTCGATCTCGGCATTCCAACCATCCATAGACAAGGCGGTCTTCGACAACCTCCGCACCCTCCGATTCGTTCCGGAGGCGGAGAATCTCATACTCCTTGGACCGCCAGGTGTCGGGAAGACCCACATTGCTATCGGTCTGGCTCTGGAGGCGATCAAGGCCGGTTACTCGGCCTACTACATCTCCACGCCGTTGCTGGTGGAAAGACTGAGAAATGCCGAACAACGGGGAAAGCTGGACCGGACACTGAAGAAGCTTGCCAGCTACAAGCTTCTGATAATCGATGAGATGGGATATCTGCCGCTGGAACGGCAGGAATCCCATCTCTTCTTCCAACTAGTGTCAAGACGATATGAGAAGGCGTCGACGATCTTCACCTCAAACAAATCTTTCAGCGAATGGGGCGAAGTTCTGGGTGACAGTGTCATAGCCAGTGCAATACTGGACCAGGTCCTGCATTCGGACCACACTGAACATTCGTGGTGAATCATATCGGATGAAGGCGAGGAAAATGGCCGGAACGCATATCCTCCGCCCAATCGGGCTGCGGAGGGAGATGATTATTAAGTAGGCGTGGGTAATTTTACTCCGTCGATTTTCGGTAATAAGAAAATTAGTACCGCCCGTGACAGTGCCCAGGGATAGCTCGCCCTGCTTTACCCATTACTGGACATTTGGTCAGGGAACATAGGCGGGAGAGAGGTCTCGTATTGAAGAAGTGGAGACACCTCCAAGTACGCGGGGGTGAGGTTGTCGTCGATCTCGAAAGCGACTAGCAATATAGAGGGCAAGAGTAACAAACCTTGCCCATTGATTAGAAGTCGTTGAATGATGTCCAGATTCTTCACTACCTGTCTTGCTTGACTCACACATGAACCATGGGTCTTGCAGCCCTGAAGTTGCCTGGAAAAGTGCTAATCATCCACGGACCGATGACGTCGTGGGGAAGCGATAAGCTTACCCAGGTTATTATAATAGAATTCCTTACCCACTTGAAGTTAAAGAGAGCCAATTGTTTTTTACTGCTAGTCCGACTATAAAACCTGTTCGTATACACGAATGATTTCCCTTGAGACGTTATCCCAATCGATACCCTCTCCGCATAGGCCCGGATTTGTCATCCCACCCCTCATTCAAAGATCCTATATCGTTTGGGCAAGTTCATCAGGGTCAGCGGGTTCGACGACATGGCCATAGCTTCGACATGATATTCCAGGCACACCGCCTACCCTTAAGTTCCCAGGAACGGTTTCCCACAGCCCAGGGCTTCAAACATGACAGTGGGATTACCCTCGTTCAGGCTCGGGAGCACAAAGATATCACAGGCACTCATCCAGATGGGGATTTCGTTATGTGGTTTTCCACCTACGAGGAAGACATGGTTATCCAATCCTAGAGAGGAATTTGGCGTTCTACGGTACTGCAATTCTCCGAACCGATAATGATACACAAAATATCTTTGTTCACCCAAGATTATTGATTTGATAGCTTCGACCAGATACTTCTGACCTTTACATCCTCAAGATTACCAACCGTGAGGATGATTTTCTTATCCAAGGGAAGATTTAGCGCCTTTCTACACGCTAAAGAGTCGCGTAGATAGAATAATTCGTTCTTAAAACCGTTCGGAATTACTGATATCTTTCTGGAATATACCAAGCTTTTTAATGCAAGCGAGATTGCTCTGGCTTACAGTAATGATATGATCCGCTGAATTTAGGACAAATTCGATCTTCTTCCGCCACTCGTCGTCCTTGAAAGGAAGGGAATAAATATCATTCCCGTGAGCTGTACTACGAAAGGCACTTTATGTTTTTCTTTTATATATGCACCGACATAGCCTGCCGATCATGTAAAATGAGCATGAACCAAATCAAATTCTAAGTGCTTTTTTATAACAGTTTTTTCCACATTTCTAAGATGCTTGATTCCTAAGACTTATAGAGTTTTCGCTTGAAGATACCATAATGCCGTCGGGAGAACTTTTACATTCCGGGGCTTAGCAGACAAATCGATTTTAGCGGATTTTCTGAAACGTTGAAGTTGCGATATGAAGGTAGTTTGAATATTTCGCTAATGGATTAGTTCTTACTAAAACACTGACATTGTTAAAGTATTCTGATGTAGCATCAATGGAGTCCTTCTGGAAATTGTTATAGGAGTGGCATATTACCAGCAGCCTCTTATTACTCATTTCTCCTTCGATATTATTTTATTATTCAGGATAAGGATATTTGGTGTTAGTTTGAGAAAGAGTTGAATCCGCAGTATATACATGGCCATATTGTTGATTTTCGACTTCATCTATATCACATTTTCGGAACTAGTCTATCACCTGATATCCTGGAGGTATTGCCATCAAGATCGTGAAAACTACGAATAATCATTGAAAAAGCGGTTCGGTATATCTGGTTGGTTTTTCTTGTCGAAGATTTTAGGTAAGTTCTCGATAAACCATACCATGAAAGCGGTCACATCACCACTGATCATCATGGAAACGCTTTCTCTCATCTTCCCTTCGTTTCTTAGATTGTCGTTTTCTAACAACTCCCTAACCCTGGCAAGCACGGTGCTCATCCGTACAATCCTTACGGGAGAAGTCGGATACAATATCGTATTTCTCTTCCTCTTCGGCGATATATCCTGAGTATTAGGAGTTGACATATATTGCGTGGTATACCCAGTACTGTGCATTTCGATGACGCGATCGTTACTACTCCTCTCCGACATACAATGTCGCATAGTATAACAGGTCATGCATCTTATCAGGTGAGACTCTGATCTGTAGGTTGTCGAATTCTGGTGGCAACTCCCCTTCCGAGGTAATAATGATACGGCCGTACTTTTCCAGGGATTTTACAGCCGACTTTATCTTTTATGCCATTATTGTCATCACGGCTGGCGTCATTAGCCAAACGTAGAATTATGAATTGGTCACCCTCATTGATGCCTAATATCAACAAGTACGTCTCGGATTTGGAATGAAACGGGTTGGATGTAGGATGCAAGTTCCATAGTACCGATTTAAAGGCAGAACCTGCTTATTGCGAAGGTCTTTGGTGAAGCACGAAGGTGTATAAATCGCCTTTACAAATGGAAGAAAAGTAAATCTGGGTTTGGTGCCGTGTTCCGTGTCCGTAAAATTGATACATGGCTTACTAAGAAGAAATGAAACGTGAGCCCGCATGGATCGAGCCAAAGCCAAATAAGGATATCGGGTTGAAATGCCTTCATTAAATTATAGTACTTGAAATCAATGATGGGGATATTGATCAGCTTCTCTGCTAATGAATCCCCAGAAGTACCTACATCTTAAATTCTAGATTGTAAACTTTCTAACAGCTTGAAGCTTAACATCTTTTTCACTCGCAGTGATTAGAATATCATCACCTCTTTTACGCATCTCTCAGTATAAAGTGTCTAAAGTAATGAACATGTGCTGGATGGTTCATATCGACGACAATTTTCATGATTTCACTCTTTGGCATATTGAATTAGTTTATTGAGTAAATCACCATAATCTAAATATCTACCATTGCCATAATTCATCAGAACCGTATTCACATACTTTATATATTGAGTATTTTAATAACAATCCATTCCTTTTTGCATCTGAAATTACTGTCTATATCATCATTAGAATTGTCGTCATGACAAACAATATTTACCGAACAACCGAAATCCAAATTAATGATCAAATAAAATTGGTGCTTCATTATAGGCCGAGACAACTGCTGTTCATCCGACAAATCACGTATATGTTCCCGAAGAACGACGAGTGAAAGTCGATCTTTACTTCTGAATAAATCTGTTGAATTCCAGATTGGGAACTAGGTCATAATCATCAGGTCATGTAGTCGTCCTAATCAGGTATTTAGAATTGGTAATCATATGAAATATGATATCTTTAAATAATATGGTGAATTGTCAAGACGCTCCCTGATCCGATTTCGGAACTCTAACATTGTTCCTATCAAATTGTTTCCATTTAAGATAGGTTCGAAAAATTGATATCAGGTAAGTCAAATATACTGGCGATACATCTGCAAGTCAATCTGGGCCATAGATTTTATCATACGCTTAAAGGAACCAATGAACATATTGGACGTATCCTTTGTATACCGAATGTGAATTTCTCAGCCATTCATCGAAGACCCTCGAAAACTTCAGAAAATGACTGGCTTAGATT
>CAVTBB010000001.1:0-256335 GCA_963732855.1 uncultured Methanomassiliicoccales archaeon | reverse complement strand
ACCATAAGCTGTTCAGGCAGGGAGCTATTCGAGTTTAGGTAGCTGTTCGTACAGAAGTACAAATAGTAAGAGGAAGCGGTACGAATGGCCAACGACGCGGATTACGGGCTGACGGCCGGCGTCTACACCCGGAACCACGAGGAGCTGCGGACCACTTCTTCGAAAACATCGAGGCGGGCGTGGTCTTCTCAAATAGACGACGGGGGGCGACCACTGGCTCGTCGGTAGGGGCCCAGCCTTTTGGAGGCTGGAAGCAGTCAGGGAACACCGGCAAGAACTCCGGCTCGCCATGGTATCTGACACAGTACATGAGGATGCAGTCAAGGACGCTTGGAGAATGAAAACACTCAGATAGTAGAAGGGAGGATGAAGACATGGATGAAACCTACATGGTCATGGTCACGCTGGACGGCAGGGACCAATTCACTCGAATTTTGGGAGGAGAGAGTGCGGCAAAGGCCGCGGCGAAGCGATATGCGAAGGATATCTTGACCCTTCAGGAAAAAGGGTATCGAGGCTGCTTCGGGAGGTGTTCACCTCAAAGGTCGTCGACCGACTATCGTTCGCATATGCCGGACCGAACATGATGCTCGATGCCCCCAAGGGCGGTCGGATGATGGCCGGTTCGGACGGGACCTCTTGCGAACAGAGCTGGCGAAGGACCCTGTACGCGAGGAGGAACAAACTGGAAAAAGGGAGGACACCGTGCGCGCGGAGATGTGCTGCGGCCTGTGAAACGCCTTCCTTATCCTCATTTTTGATAACATGCCGTTTGAAGATTTGAAAAAATGATAGCCAGCATGGCCTGGATAATGAGCCTGCGATTCCAACATTTCAGGTCGTTATTATCGGCATTGATAATCATTATATGGCATGAGGACCATCGAACTCTATGAGGGTCCCGGTCGTCGTTGTCTTCCTCCTCGTCGCCACCGATGTTGAGCGTTCCGTTCAACATCCTGACGACATCGTCACTCAATGAGGCTGGGCCTTCATCCTTATAAGGAACAGAGCATAGGTCGGGCATCATCGGCCGGACTCAATATCGATTACCATTGGGCGGTCGGTCAAGGATTGACAATCCCCCTGACCAGGTGACTGGACTTAGCGTCGTAGCTGATGGTGGCAGCTTGGTCCTGTCTTGGACGCCACAGCCAGGGTCGGAATCATATAGCATCTACCGTGGCTTGTATGCCAATGCCATGATCAAGATAGCCACCACTAACAACACGGGCTATACTGATTCGAACGTCACCGACGACAATATCTATCTTTACTGCGTCCACGCCTCGAACCAGAATGGAAGCGGTGCCAACTCAACCCTGGCCGCTCGCGCCGATCTCAGCCGAAGGACCGGCGCCGGACACCAGCGGAGGAAACCAGACCATGCTCTCCATGATCGGGGCAATATGCGCGATAGCAGCAGTGGCGGTGGCTCCTCATTATGAGATTGAGACGCAGGAGGAAATGACCATTGTACCCTGACCGAGAGGATACTCTTGGCCAATTTGGTCGGCGGAATACAAGCTGAGGGAAAGCGAGGAAAGGTACCGGGGCCTGTTCGACAACACCCAGGAGACGGTCGGCCTGCGCCAGTTCGTTTATGACAACAACAGTGAGATTGATCGATACTGTCCTGGTCGATGCCAACCCTGCCAAACTGAAGGCATATGGGGCGAGCTCGATCGATAACGTCAGGGGTCGGAGGTATTCTGAGCTGCATGGCCCGAAGGAGGTGGCTTCGATTGCTCACTAAAATGAGGAAAAATGAGGGCATCAGGCAAACCGGTCACCGAGGATAAATACTCGTCGCAAACGACCGATACTTCTGACGACCACAGTGCCCCTGGGGGAGGACCATGTCGTCACAGGCCCGGAGTTGACATAACGGAGGTGAAACGGGCACAGAGGCAGGCGGAGGAATACTCTATGCGACTGGAGCGGTCGAACGAAGAACTGCAGCAGTTCGCCCATGTCGCATCGCACGACCTCCAAGAGCCGTTGCGCATGGTCATCAGCTACCTATCGCTGCTGGAGAAGAAATACCATAACAATATCGATGATCAGGCTCAGCAATACATTGAGTTCGCCATGGACGGCGGCGTCAGAATGCGAGGGCTAATTGAACAACCTGCTGGAATATTCAGGGGTGGAAACGCGGGGCAAGGATTTCCTGCCGGTGGACATGAACGGTTTGCTCTTCAGACCATGTCCGTGTTTAAGGATCGTCTGACCAAATATTAGCCAGGCGGAGGTCATGATCGATAGCCTGCCCGCCATCGTCGCCGATGAATCGCAAATGATCCAGGTGATGCAGAACCTGATCAGCAATGCCATAAAGTTTAGCGGTCCGCAAAAGCCGATGATATGGATATCGGCGACCATCGGGATCGAGGGAATGGACATTCTCCGTCAGGAGCAACGGGATCGGGCTGGACATGGAGTACTGCAAAAAGATTACTTCCAATGTTCCAGCGCCTTCATACCAAAGACGTGTACCCGGGCACTGGCATGGGGCTGGCGATTGACGAAAAAGATCATCGAATGGCATGACGGAAAGATATGGGTGGAGTCGGAGGAAGGCAAAGGAGCAACATTACTCTTCACCATACCGACTAGGCACCGGTGATGGTCATTTCCCAGACTCCATACTGAACCGGAACTTGCCTTCGGGCACTACCATCCCCGAACCTGACCCCCCTTGCTCGTTCACCGTTCTTTTCGATCGTGATGTCGGTAAGGACAGGAGCTCCCTGGAAAGATTAAGGCCAAGGCCGGTCCCCTTACCGTAGCCCATCTTTCCAGAGTAGGTTCTTATCCTCTAATGGATGCCGGGGCTGTCGACGTTCGATACGATTAGGATTGAACCTTCCCGATCTCGCACCCAATGCTTGAACGTCTCGTCCCTTTCCCGCTGGGCGAATGGGAGAGTCCAACATCCAGGGCGTTGTTGAGCAATGAATATCCGGATATTAGAGGTCTCAAACCGGTGCTGGTGGATTGATCGAAGTTCGGACATGAAATCAACCGTTGGATGACAAACTCCGCCCTGTCCATCGGCACGTGGTTACTCAAACCGCGCCCCTTTTCCAGGACCACCGGTCTCTTCTATGGATAAATCAGTACGTACAGGGACCCTTTCCGGCACAGGTAGAGCCCCAATCCCGTGTTCTTTCCCTTTCCATATTGGAACAATCTGGCCTTTTCTTCGGTCGATACGCCTATCCCGTTGTCCTCAATGGCCGATCCCGTCCCCTCCGATGTCTTGGTCCAGGATACCGTTATCTCTGTCATCCGTTCCCCATGCCTGATGGGGTTGTCAAATAGGTTGAAGAATACCCGCTCGATGAGGGGATCGGCGTACACCCGGACATCGTTCAGGGCACCTTGATATTGAATCTTACATTCGTGAACCCGCCAGAGATCCTAGCCGATCGTTTGCTGGACATTTGTCCACTGCGGGGCTCGGACCCCTATCGCCACATAGTGCTTTCCGAACTGAAGCACGCGGTCAATTTTTTCCGAGGCGTTACTAATCGATTCCAGGTATCTGTCCAGGTTCTCAATGTTACTCTTTTTCCTTAGGTGTTCCGAGGTCCCGTTGATGACCATCATCTGATTGTAAATGTCGTGCATCGAGATGCTTCCGAGGAGCTCGAGCTTCTTACTGGTGAGACGTTGGTTCGACATCCTACTCAGGTACTCGGTGAAATCTTCAAAGATCGCGACGAAATGGTCAGGTTTGGGCTTGAACGCGAACACCTTGAGCGATAGCTTGAGTGGTTTGAACTGGATCTCGAACTCATTAGCCTTCCCAGTCCTGGCAACATTGCCATAGATATCGAACAGTTCTGGATTCAGGTCCATTATATCCGGCATAACCTCTCTGACCCTTTTCCCCTCAATATTGTTCAGACCGTACTGTTTATAAAAAGCTGGATTCACCTTTAGGATGTTCGGTCCACCGGTCTTCCTTCTGGATCGAATATCATCCTGCAATACGCAAACCCCTCGCGCATATTGTCAAAAAGGTAACGGTACTTTTCCTCACTGTCCCTGAGAGCCCCCTCTGCCACATTCCGTTTCGATGAGAGGTCAATGAACTTATGGCGAATGAGATGTATTGACGACTCATCCAGCAAGGCGATCTCCACCCCTGTGAAGAATTCTATCTCTTCTAGTCCCCCCGAAGGCCCCTCTCGGTTTCCCATGTAGCCTTATCGGGATGAAGATCATCGAATTATAGCCGTTCCTCGCCGCACCTTCCCTCCACGGAATTGCGTTCGGGTCGTTCGCGATATCGTTGCACGTCACGATATTGTTCGATCTGATTGAAGTACCGCACGGACCTCGTCCAGAAGGTTCGTCGTTGATAGTAATTAGGTATCGTCCAGATAGTCGCCTGTCGCGCCATGGCTGGCCACTGGCCTGACCCGGCCGTCGGAGCCCAGGATACCAACCCACGCCATCTTGAACAAGCCTTTCTCCACCGCAACGTGGCAGCATTTCTGGTAGATTCCGTTCTCATCCTCCGAATGAAGGATTGCCTGATTGATGCTACTCAGGGAGTATGCGTCCTGTTTAGGTTCTTCAGGCTGACCTCCATGCGGTTCCTTTCGGTCACGTCATGAGCGTTAAGGATAAGCGATGGGTCCTTGGATTCACTCTTAGTCCCACAGACCTCCAGAACCCTCCAAGCATCGTCCTTGGAATTGACCCTCACCTTGAATGATTCTTCCATGCCCTCGTTCATGATCTGAAACATCATATCATTGAACATTGCGATGTCATCGGGATGTGCGAATTCCTTGATGCTCTTGCCCATTATCTCGTCTGATTCGAAACCTAAAGTTCGTTTGATGGACGGGCTTATGTGTCTGATCTTGCCATCCTGTGAACCTCGGCGATGATGTCGGTGGTCTTTTGGATTAGCGTCCTGAAGTGGCGGAGATTATAGGTCAAGGCATCTTCCGCCCTTCTCCTGGCCACAGCTTGATGGATGACATTTATCAATTCGGCGAACTGAGCCCTGGTGTCAGTACCCTTCCTTATGTAGAATTCTGCTCCGTTGTTTATCGCCTAGATGGCAACTTCCTCCCTTCCTTTTCCAGTGAAAAGAATGAAGGGGACGGTGATCGATTACTGTTTCACCTTCTTGAGGAATCGATTCCATCCATCTCAGGCATCTGATAATCGGAGATGATCACATCGAAATTCTCTGATGAGAGGGCTTTGAGGGCGTCAGAAACATGCGAATATGTCCTAACTGTGAAGTCGCCCGATTCCTCCAGGAACAACTTGACGATCTTTAGAAACTTGTTTCGTCGTCCACATAGAGCACCTGTATTAACCTTGTCACTTACTTTCCCTGAATTGAACCAATACTGGTATTGCTTATGTATGTGCCGTTGAAAATCCGGCGAATCAGGATGAACCCGGCCTAAGACAAAGACTGATGATTCTTCGACATTCGAAGGTGCTAGATTTCTCGACATATGGAATAATGGTCCCGCGCGATAGATCTCCAATGATGGCCAAGGCAATCGCCCATTTCTTAGGCGGTTTAGCATCGGAGATACTGTTCGGATAATTTTGTACTTTCGAAAGTGACAATTAAAGCGTGGTGTTTCCAACAATCATGACCGTTAAGATGGAACACTTCCGATGCAGCGTTTCATTTTTCAGATCATGATTAAATCTTAACCCCTCTAGATTGTGTTAGTCATCAAAAATGAAGGGCTTGAAACCTCATGCTGCTGACCAAGGTAAACCACCTTCAAAGGACAACATCATCAGCCGGTTATCTTCGGACCTGGGCGCCCACGTTGAGTCGTCCGATGCAAAGCGAACGCATCTCATGGAGGAACCAGCATCCTGAAGATAAAGTCCGGACCGGAACCGCCGGTGAAGACATTTGGAAATGGTTCGGACAGCCGGCGGTTGCAGTATTTCTTCGATTGTCTCCGCCTCACCCGGGAACCACCTGGCCACGGTCAGGAATGCCCGTTGCGGTCTGTGTAAAGCGTTCGAAGATTCCGATTGCTTCCTGGAATCGGGTGTCGCACCAAGACGAGGCGGTGATGTGGGAAATATCACGCCGAACAATTTAGCTCTTAGAGCATCGTCGAGCGTCTGAGACATGAGGATTGCGATGTTGAGCTCTAAGTGTCAAGAAAGCGACTTCCACTTTTGAACTGACCGAGATAGGATGACGCGATCAGGCAAGCCTTTTCCCTGGGTTACTACGATATCCCGAAAAGAATGACGCTGGACGAACTGGCCTCTCGTTCGGGCATCTCGAAGGCGACGCTAAACATAATCCTGCGCCGGGGGCAAAAGAAGATATTATCTGAACGCCTGGAGAAATGGACCAGCAGTCGAGGACATTCATCTTAGCCTTACATGTTCGCCATCCTTGGTTTATCGAGGTACCGCATGGTCATCGGCATGCCAGCAAAAAAGACGGATGAAAAGAATCTGATGGTGATAGGGACCCATAGCGACGACAACCTTGAGAAGGCGATGCTCACCTTCATGGTGGCGAATGCCTCCGAAGCATTGGGTGTCAAGACGACAGTATTCCTAATGTCCAAAGGCACCAACTTGGCCCAGAAGGGTTACGCCAAAACCCTACCTAAAATGGTGGGCATGGAGCCCATGGAGGACCTCATCGCCACCTTCCAGGAGATGGGCGGAATGATCAGCGTGTGCATTCCCTGCAAGGATGCCAGGGGCGTGAAGTCGGGTGACTTCCTGGCCGATACGCAATTCAGCAGCCTCATGGACCTGGTGGAAATGAGCCAAACATACCCACGAGTTCTTAGTTCTAACGGACCTCTTTAAGAATTGGCGGCTGGACCGACAACGGTCTTGTCCGTTTTATCATCATTCATGGTATTAACATAAGAAAAAATCCTACTGGTGCGTTGGTAGAAGGGGCGTTCTGAGATTAGTCCGACCTGATGCAGGGTCAATGCATTGCCACCAATAGGAAGGATATCTAGAATGCTAAATTCAGAAGATTGTATATTAATAATTAATTCCGTTAGCTAACAACATTCCTGTAAGAAATAGATCCGACATTCAATTTTCGTTTGGGCGTATGGAAGTTGGCTAGCAGGAACTAACAATTCATTGTTCGGATATATTGGAAACCACATGACTATAGGCGTATCTTCCGTTGCTTTTCTGATCCATTGACGATCTCATTGGATTAGATCCGGCGTCGATGGTGGCAATCGATCGACTCGTCGCAAAACCTATCCTGTGATGGGCAGAACATACCAAACAACAAGTTCGCATGGCGACTTCATGGCAGTAGCCATCCAGGATACTTAACGGCGTTTAGGTTTCTTAATTATGTTCCCTAGTCAATCTATTTAGATATTGGTTATTATCAGCCAAATATCAAGGATTTTCTGGATGGGGCCCGGGGCTAAATAGGTGACGACCGGTCTCAGCCTGGACATGAAGATATTCTGTAGGGGCCCTGAGCAAAATTCTATGAACATCCATGGCGAATGTATGTATGATATCACGTACTGGAGAGTGCTATCAAATGGAAAAGCTTGACTGCATAAGTTTAGAATTGCCCCTTGCCAACAGTGGAACTAACAAAAAGAATAAAGAAGATGAAGGTTGGAGAGGAATTGGAGATGGTCTCGAATGAGCCCAACTCGAGACTCGATGTTGAGGCCTGGTGCAAAAGGACAGGTAATCAATTGGTCAATATGAGAGAGGAAGGGGGTCATTACTACTTTCACATCAAGAAGGTCCGTTAGACGGATCATCCTTTGTAAACTCGTCCATAACCGGCCTCTTGGTCTCAAATCCCCAAATGCCGTCTAATGTACCGATGCATTCGGCCAGTGTTTTAACCTTTACCAGGCCTAGATGAGATCCCGACAATAGAACCGCACCGTGTCTCGTGTCGCAGTTTGTGGCTCTCGGCGAACTCGATGGACTTGCGCATACACTCCTTGCGGCCCTCCACCCCGGTATCGATGAATAAGCACCTTGTATAATTCTCGAACACCATGTTCAGGATGAACTCGGCATCGTATTCCTCGTTGTCGTAGCTTTCCAGGTTCAAGGTCTTGTTGATGTATTCCTCATGTCTTTCAGCAATGGCCGGAATAGCGAACCACGTCCCGGCACATTTTTTCAGCTCTTTGGCGTATTCCTCGGGAGGCAGGAGAATGTCCACACAATCATCGCCTTCCAGGAGGACAGTGGGTAGGGATAACCGTTTGTCGATGTTCTTCAACCCTTTGCACATTCCATAGCCTAGGAGCACAGCGTCGACCTTGCCTTCTAGCGAGTTGACTTTTTCCTCGATGATGGTTACCAAAGTTTTCGGGTCCGCATGAAGTGAGAAGTCGAGATATTCCACATGGACGATGTCTGGATCATCTGTCACGAGAAGTTCAAATTCCTTCCGGAGCATATCGCACGCGATGACACCGATCCTCAACCCAGCACCCTTCCTGATTTCCGTCATTTAGCCATAATCAATGGAAGGAGTTTGGTCTTCGTGGACACCCTTACGTTCTCTCTTCCTCCCATTTCTTTGATCCTTTTTCTCCAGATCGTTCTTGACCTCATCGGGGACGTAGACCATTACGCAATATCCCTCGTCCACGAGCGCGTTGTACATCTCGACAGCATCGGGTCTCTTCCAGCTGGTCACCGACTCAATTATGTCAAAACCGGTCAGACTAAAATCATATTCGGCGTAAAGTATGATCGCCCAATCGCCGCACTTACCATGCTGTAATACATAGTCAAGTGAGATGTCGCGATGTTTTCTTCGGAGGTAGTCGACCCTCCTCTCCGCCAAGTCTCGGATATCGTCGTCCATCATCATGGATAATCACGGTTGTAATTACGTGCATGTCAATATATAACATGGTTTCGTTTTTATTACGATATTCGTGATACATTCGATGACCTGTTAAGGAAATTTTCATTACGAATGTGTAAAATTGAATATTTACGAAGTATCGTATATCAAAATCACAAATTAATATAAATGTAACTTTCGAGTGAATTATGAAAAATTTTCAAACTATTGTTGATGCTGGCAAGGATATTTTGCTCAAGGATCTTGTGCATCTATCATCAATAGGATCAAGGGAAAGTTTCCTATGAAAATGGGAAAAGCAGAATTATTCGTTCACGACAGTGATTCTATCAGGACATGGTTCAAGGGTTTCTGTAAGGGGTCGAAATGACATCACTTGGCAAACACTTATCATTGTTACGCCCAATTATCGGGTAAGGTGCATTAATGGTTAGAATGGAGGACGTCATGGGGAAGGAGGTCATCTCCTCAGATGCGATCATCATGGGAACCGTGGAAGGGGTCAGTGTGGATACAGAACACTGGCGTATCCCTGCGCTGCGTGTCACTGTGACCAAAGGCCTGGAAATGGCCATGGACAAGAAGAAGAAAAAGATCGGCGCTTCGCGCGCTTTCATCAACACTGGCGCAGTCCTCAGCGTCTCCGACACGATCACGCTCGGCGTTACGCTGATCGACCTCAAAGGGGCGTTGGTCGGTGAAGGCCTCTGGCCTTTGAACTTCGGGACCATGATGGGCATGAGGGTCATATGCAGGAGGGGTCGGCAGATCGGCTATGTGGACAACCTGGTATTCGACCCCAAGGACAACTGGAAGGTCAGTTTTATCGATGTGAGGCTGGACAAATCAACGAAAGATGACCTGAACATCAAGAAGAAGATGATGTCTGGCTCTTCTCAGATCGCGATTCAGACCACTGATATTTTCACCGTGGGCGACATGGTCATGCTGAAGATCGACATGGAAGAACTGAAGCATTGGCTGGAGAACCGACCCGCGTCGATGAAGAACTGATCCTGGGGTTGAACTGACTGATCGAGACGGTTGAACTGACTCGGAAGTTCGAACAGACGGTCGCCGTAGAGGACCTGACCATCACGATCAACGATGGGGAGGTCTTCGGTTTCCTCGGCCCGAACGGGGCAGGCAAGACCACCACCATCCGAATGCTTTGTTGTCTCATCGAGCCCACTTCCGGTCAGGCGTTCGTGGACGGCATGAACGTGAACGATAAGGAGTCGCGCATCAAGATCCGCCAGAACATCGGATTGCTTCCGGAGAACCCTGGTCTGTACGAGTCGCTTTCTGCCTACCAGAACCTGGAATTCTACGCTCGCATGTATGGAGTCGCCGCAGAAAAGCGCTCCGGCCGGATAAGCGAGCTGCTGCAGGCCCTGGATATCCTGGACCGCAAGGACGATCCGGTCGGTTCGTTCTCCAAGGGGATGAAGCAGAAGATCGCCATAGCCCGCGCCCTGGTACATGACCCGAAATATCTATTCCTGGACGAACCCACATCTGGTCTGGACCCGGTCTCATCCTTGACCGTTCGGAACTACCTCATGGAGCTGAAGCGGGAGGGTCGAACCATCTTCATCAACACTCACCACTTGGATGAGGCGCAGAGGCTGTGCGATACGATCGGCATCCTCAAGACCCGCCTCCTGGCGACCGGTTCGCCCGAGTATCTGGCCAACAAGTTCTTCGGCAAGACCACCATGGTCGAGCTCAGCGAGATAACCCCGGAAACCCTGCGTGTGGTGCAGAACTCAAAAGGGGTCAAGGCGTTCAGGCAGGAGGGCAACAAGCTCTTTCTCACCATCGATGACCCGGTAAAGGACAACCCGGCCATCGTCGCAGAGCTGGTCCGGTCCGGATCCCAGATCGTCCACGTGGAAGAAGTGAAGAAGGGGCTCGAGGACGTTTACCTGCACATCGTCGGAGGCAATGGCCAATGATCCGTTTCGAGAAGATGTGGGCCATAGCCAGGAAGGAGTTCTCCGAGTTCCGCCGCAATCGGTACGTGCTCATGACCCTGGTGCTCATGCCGCTGATAATGACCATCGTTCTACCGATAGCGTATCTGGTGCCGATTACGGCGCTGTCCAACGATAGCACAAAGCCGGTCCAACTCACGTTCAACATCGAGAATACCTACGAGGGGATGAACTTCTCCAATGGTTACTTCACCAACACATCGTTCAAGAACTGCGAGCTGACGAACGTCATCCTCGACGGGTGCCAGGTAAATGGAGGCTACGTCAACTTCTCTTTGGTGAGATCGTCCGAGGTCAACGATTCCTGGATGCAGTCGACGACCCTCTTCTTCTCCAACCTCAATAATGATACACGCATCGACGTGGTGCTGGTCTCCAGCGTTGTAATAGGCGGCCAATCCGATCTGGTAGGAACGTTGACACTCCTTATCAACGTGTTAATGCTCATGTTCATGGTCATACCAGCAGTGTTGCCGACCATCATCGCCTCATATACTCTGGTCGGGGAGAAGGTGAACAAGAGCCTTGAACCGCTGTTAGCCACACCCACCACTGACCTGGAAATACTAGGAGGAAAATCGCTCAGCATCTTCATACCTACCATGCTCGCGGCATGGCTTTCCTTTATTCCGTTCGTTGTCCTGGTCGACTTGATCACTCAGCCCACGTTTGGATACTTCATACTCCCCAACACGCTGTGGATCTTGGCAGTGTTCGTCTTGAGCCCATTGATCGCCATCCTGAGCATACTGGCGAACGTGATCGTTTCGTCTCGCGTCTCCGACGTCAGGAGCGCGCAGCAGATCGGCTCGCTGGTCATCCTCCCGATCATTGTGTTCTTCCTGCTGATCTTTACCCAATCGGCGTCCACCAGCGTGATGTTGATGGTACTGTTCTCGATCGTCCTACTGGGCATTGACGCCTTAGTATTGTACCTGGCGCTCAAGGTCTTCCGCAGGGAAGAAATATTGATACGCTGGAAGTGACAACTACATCCACAGAGGCAAGATCGCATGAACATGGAGTCGGCAGAATGGATGGCTCGGGCGGAGCGGGAGTACGATTCCGCACTGGATATGTACAAACTATCCTATCATCGGTTCGCCCTGATGCACGCCCAGTTAAGCCTTGTCTACTCCCTTCGCGCGGTCGCCATCGATAAGGGGTTCAGCCCGCATGAGACCATCGACCTGCCTGGGTTAGCATTGTTGATAGAAGCGCCCAAGGATATCTCCCAGATCATCGATGAGGTCAGGGGCGAATGCACCTTGATAGCCACGGGCCAGTACTGGCAGGACCCTGACCCGGAAAGGGTCGGGAAGTTGCTGGACCGTGCCGGCGAGGTCCTGGAATGGGCGGAGAACGCGCTGGACAACAGTTGCTGGTCGGAAAAATTGGACGGGTAAAAGGTTTAAAAAGGTTTTATCCCGGGAACGTTCACTCTTCCTTCCACTTGGAGATGTACGCTCCCAGCACCATGAACAACACCGCGATCACCATGACCACGGCCAGATTGCCCAGGGCTGAGTTGCTGTTGGCGTAGACCATGGTGTCCCTCAGACCGTTGTTCAGGTAGGTCAGCGGCAGCACCTTGGAGATCTCCTGGAGGTAGCTAGGCATCTGCTCCAGCGGGAAGAACGACCCAGACAGGAACATCATCGGGAACGTCACCGCGGAAGCGGCCGCGTTCGCCGTCTCCTCGTCCTTGGCGAAACGGGAGAGCAGCATGCCCAGCCCGGTGAACAACGCCGCTCCGACCACGATCAGCATGATGGCCTCGATCGTCAGCGTCATGTGGGCGTTGAACGCCAGTATGCCGACGATCATGATCGCCGCCACCGACATGAAGCACACCACTATGTACCACAGGATGTGAGACAGCAGCCATTCCATGCGGGTCATCGGGGTGGTCGCCAGCTTCCGGAATATTCCAGTGGAGCGGAACCGGGACTGGACCCCCTGCATGTACAGCGTGCAGGTCGTCATGATGGTCATCCCCATGATGCCTGGCAGGAAGAAGTCGATGTAGCTCAGACCCTTCTGGTTGATCTCGCCGGAGGCGACCGACATCACCCTGGTGCCGTTCGCCAAGGCCAGGTTGGTGGCGTCGGCGACCGATGAGACGATGCTCTGGACGACCCGCGCCGAACCGGACGTGGGATCGACGCGTAGCAACACTTGTCCGGTTGCTCCGGGAATAGGCGCCAGGCTGAAGTTGGCGGGGATGACCAGCACGTTGCTTACGGAATTGTTCTTGATGTACTGGTCGAGGTCCTGGTGGGTCGAGACGTTCACGATCGTGACCACTCCTGTGCTCTGCAGCGGCATGATCACCTGCTGGTATGCGGTGGAGTTCTGTCCGTCGAAAACAGCCGTGTTGTCCTGCACATAGATGGTATAGTTGGACGGGGCGCCGCTGTTGGAGAATATCGCCCCGAAGATGAATATGAGGAACACTGGGAATGCCAGCGTCCAGAAGACTCCGCCCTTGTTCCTGAAGAACATCTTAGCTGTGGCCAAGAAATCGATGATGACGCGGTTCTTCACGCTTCCACCTCATCTTGGATCTTCCGTCCGGTCAGTTTGAGGAACACATCCTCCAGCGTCGACCGCTTCAGGAGGATCTCGTCATAGTCAGAGCCGCTCTCGGACAGTGTTTTGACGATCTTCGGCAGGGCGGTCTTGTCCTCGACATGGATCCAAACATCCCCGTTGTTGGATTCGAAGGCCAGCCCGGCCGCGGTGAGCGATGCCCTTGCCGCTGGCGAAGCGCCTTTGATGATGCACAGCGAACCGATCCCATGCTCTTCGATGATGGTTTTCGGCGTACCGAAAGCGATGAACTTGCCCGCGTTCATGATGGCCACCCGGTCGGAAAGGACCTCCGCCTCCTCCATGTAGTGAGTCGTCAGGATGACCGTCTTGTTCCTGGACTTCAGGTTCCGTATGACGTCCCACACCTCACGACGCGCTTTCGGGTCGAGGCCGGTCGTCGGCTCGTCCAGGAAGATGATGTCCGGATCGTTGACCATGGAGATGGCCACACCGACACGCTGCTTCAGTCCGCCGGACAGGTTCTTGAACATCTCGTTACGTTTCTCTTCCAGGTTGACAGCCTTGATAAGGTCGTCGGTGGGTAGATTTTTCGCGTACAGACCGGCAAAATATTCGATGCTCTCCTTGACCGTAAGCAGGTCGTATGTATGAAAATCCTGTGGAAGAACACCGATCCTCCGCTTGATGTCCTTCTGCTGGTGGTTGATGTCATTTCCCAGAACCATGACCGAACCGGACGTGGGCTTCCGCAGGCACTCCATGATCTCCACCGTGGTGGTCTTCCCGGCACCGTTGGGGCCTAGAATGGAGAATACCTCTCCTGCGTGCACTTCGAAACTTATCCCATTTACAGCCGTAAGATCGCCATATTTCTTGACAAGGTCCTTTACCTCGATCACGTTCTCGGACATTTTACCCCCGATACCCGATATGACGAACATACTAATATCTATTGTGAAGGATTGAAATTATATGGAATGACATGGTATGATTTGTCCATCGGGATTCGACAATGCCAGATAAAGACAATTTGGGAAAGGTTAACAATTGATTATATCCAGACGGTTAGAAAATACACATCATTCTAGTAGGGGAACGATGATTGCCGGGGCATTCCTGGATGGAACAATCAATGATGGCTACAGTCCGATTCGAAGAAGAGGAGGGGAAGACCGGTGGAAGGCTGGGCGTGTACGAGCGGAAGTCGTTCACTTGCAGGTCGCCTCTGGGGTATATCGAGTACGAGAACGATGAAGAGAAAGAGGAACTGAGAAAGATCTGGATAAGGGACCGTCCAGACGTAGAGGTCATCGGTATGGAAGTCACCATCGGCAACTTCGTCGACATTTACTTCAAGAAATAGGGGCGGTACTTATGGAAATGAGGCTTAAGTGCGTTAATGAAGAGGGCAAGGTTTGCGGAATTGTCCATATCCACAAGCTCGTCGGGTCCGATCTTAAGAAGATCGGGGAAATAAAATACAACGACGAATCGGACAGAAAGTGGATCCTAACGGCGCTGACAGAACGACACCCGAACGTTTCGGTCATCGAGTAAGGCAAATATCAGAAAGAAACCATCAATTCGTTTTTGAGGGATTTTTTAAAACGACATGACCTCGTCGCTCTCCGCCATGATGCGGTGAGCTCCATTATTTTTAACACGGGCCAGCCTATGCATCAGATGGGATCTCTCTTCTCCCTGATTCCACATGGCGGGATCGTCATGACGAACCTTGCTCCTTGGCCCGGTATACTTGTTTCTTCAAGGGAGGCACCGGTGATCGAGACTATCTCGCGGCTCAGGAACAGGCCTAGACCATTGTTCTTCCCGAATCCCCGGGTGAACAGTTTTTTCTTCGCATCCTCATCGATGCCAGCACCATCGTCTTCGCACACGATGGAATTGACGCCATCTTGTTCCTCCAGATAGACACGGACGGTGGTCGCCCCAACCCCGTGTTGTATGGCATTGTCTATCAGGTTAAAGAACACCTTTGCGATCAGCGGGTCGGCAAAAACCTCGATCCCTGCAGGGCAATCGTTCAATATCCTGACCTGGCCGGTCGGGACATCCCTTGTTGCTTCTGCCACCAAGGTATGGACGTCGTGCCAAACAGGTTCATGGATCCCAATCTCCTCGTATGTCTTGGTGAATTCGAGTGTGGTCGAGATGCGATCGGCAGCTCTCTTTGCCTGATAGAGACGCTTATCATGTGAGATGTCTGGATCGACACTCTCTAATAGTTCTAGGTTCCCCATCAACACCGTGAGATGATTGTTGATGTCATGGCGTGTGATGCTGGAGAGAAGACTGAGCTTCTTTTTCACTTCCTTTAAGGCGGTGTCCAGATATTTCCTCTCCGTTATGTCACTGGCTATTGTCGAAGAACCGGTGATGATGCCCTTATGGTCTCGGACGGCGGACACTGTCAGGGAAATGTCGATCTTCCCTCCGTCCTTCCTCAAATTTGTCGTCTCGAAGTGGGTCACGATCTCGCCCTGTATGACCCGGACTAGGATATGCTTCAGATCATCTTTGGATTCTGGTGTGGCCAGCAATGGGACCGGTCTTCCCAGGATCTCCTCCTTGGCATAGCCATAGATACCTTCCGCACCTTTGTTCCAGCTGGTTATCGTTCCATGCAAATTCGCGCCGATGACGGCATCGGCGGTCGAATCAACGATATTTGCCAATTCTTTGATCTTCGCGTCCCTCAATTCGCGTTCGCTGATGTCCCTGATGTTGCATTGAACGATCTTGGTGCTACCGACCATGTAGGAATTGCTGATGAATTCCACTGGAATGATGGCACCATTCTTTCTTCTCAGAGGAATGTCCTCGTATCGGGTGTAGCCCTCCGACCTTAGCTGAGAGAATGCCTCATCCGCCAGGGCCTTGTCTTTCATGAAACCAAGCTCCCATAGGCTCTTCCCGGTGACCTCATCATGCATATATCCAGTCAGGTCCAGGATGAACTTGTTCGCGTCGATGATCTTCCCGGAGGCAAAGTCCAGGATCAGAATACCGTCCTGCGCAGTCTCGAACAGCCGGCGATATCTGAGCTCGGACGTCTCCAACTTATGCTTGCTCTCGATCCTCTCGCTGATGTCCCGGATGTTGCATTGAACGATCTTGATCGTCATTAACCTTGTAGGACGTTGCTGATGAATTCTACCGGTAGGGACTCTCCGTTCTTCTTCTTGAGCGGGATATCATCATATCTGACATATCCTACCATTCTCAATTGGTTGAACGCCTCTTCCGCCAGTGCCTTGTCCTTAATGAAACCCAGTTCCCACAGGCTCTTGTCCAGCGTTTCCTCAAGTGAGTATCCGGTCAGATCCAAAATGAACTTGTTCGCGTCAATTATCATTTCCTTATCAAAATCAAGGATCAAAATACCGTCCTGCGCGGTCTCGAACAACCTTCGATACCTTTCTTCGGATGCCTTCAACTCTTCTACTTTTTTCTTTTTTTCGGTGCTGTCTCGGACGATGATGCTGATCCTTGCATTGCCATCTGGACCTGTGAAAAACCCCAAATTGGATTCCCCGGTGAAGGTCGATCCATCCTTCTTTTCGAAGATGATTTCACGATTGACTATGCCAGTATTTTTTCCAATTTGAATTGCCTGATTCCACTTGCCTTTTTCAACCATCATCTTTTCGATATTGACGAGTTTCATCTCATCCTCCGTCATTCCGAATAGCTGACAGGCTGATGGATTGGCAGAGATGATGTCTCCATTGATGGTCGAAAGGATCACAGCGTCAACGCTGTTTTGAAAAAGGGAGCGATAGCGTTCCTCGCTGATCAATAACGTCAACTCCCCCTGCTTCCTTGAGTGAGCCTGCTTTATGATGTTAGCGAGCTCAGCGAATTGGGATCGGATCTCACCTCCCTTCTGAACATAGAAATCCGCTCCATTGTTGAGCGCCTCTATCACTACCTCTTCCCTTCCCCGGCCGGTGAAAAGGATGAAGGGGATCTTATTCATGGTCTCCCTGATATCCTTCAGGAGCTGAATCCCATCCTTGCCAGGCATCTGGTAGTCGGATACGATGACGTCATAGTCGTGCAAATCAATCAGATCCAAGGCTCGAGCGGCCGAGGATGCGGTCGTCACTGATATGCACCTATCACACTGCAGCAGTTGTTTGGATAGTTCTAAGAGGTCTAATTCATCATCGACGAGCAACACTCTGATAACTGACATTCGACAACTCCCCAGTAATGATTAGCGCCTGACAGTATAAATACCACGCCTTAAGAATTACCAGAATGTTGAAATTCAATCCGATAAATTATTAACGAACATTAAATAATTCCAGAATTCATTTTCCATATTTCGTGGGAGATGCGCTGAATATATGTCATCAAGGTTCTTATTGCGATCTTGTCCATACCTTTCAATCTGTCTGCCCCATCTCGCGAGCTTCTTTCCTTCTCCCGAGTATTGAACTGGAATCCTCTGGTTCCCATTATCCTTCATGATAATCTCAGGCAAAGTCACTTTAAGATTAGTACGAATCTCAACGCTATAATGCAGAAGCCATCGAAACCCCCGGGAGGTGAGCTATGCTATCCAAAGGAATCGTGATTCCTCTTTCCTTTGCTAGCCTCCCGGTCATTTCGATCACCTTCTTCGACAAGAAGAAGCGGTCCAGGAGACGCGAGGAAGAGGACGAGGTAGATGTACCTCCAGATGGGCTCTCCCTCGAGGACCTGGAAAACATGGATTTGGATGAGCTTGAATCCCGCAGTTCCAAATTATCCGAGCAATCGGAAAGGGACGACCCCGGGGTCATCACTATTCTGCCAGGATGGTCATTCATTCCTAGCATCACCATTGCACTTCCAAGAAAGAAGAAAGACACCGGACCGCGCTTCGCTCAGGCGGAGGACGCGGAGATCATCGAAGGCATCAGGGAGGCCCCGTTACCGGACACGCTTTTTTCACCACCCTGGGAAAATGACCGGATGAAGGACAGGGATGTGGCCGAGTTCGATCCCGAAACGGATGCCGTCATCCGCCCAGATGCGGACACCGAGAGCATCATCACGCCCAAGGCCATCCCACCGCTGGCCGCTGTCGGGAACGAGGGACCAAGACCGGTGCGTTCGCTTCCATTGGACGAATTGGACCTAGACCTGGACCTGGACGAGGAAATACCGGACGCGCTTCCGCTGGGCGGAGGAGCCAATACCGGAAGATCATCTCATCATCCCGGAGCAACCTGAAAAGATCGGACCGGACCGCACCGTCGTCGTGCCCGTCTCGATGGACCGGGACGATCTGGACCAGATGCTAGGCGGGGGACTGCCCCGCGGCTCGATCGTCCTGATCGAGGGAAAGAAGGGTTCGGGGGTGGAGCAATTCGTGCAACGCTTGACATATGGCTTCCTGCAGAACGAGGTCAAGGTCACCTACATCTCCACCGAGAACGCCACCAGTGATTTCATCAGGCAGATGTACGGTTCCGGGTTTTTGATGGCGAACCACCTTCTGGGCAAGAAGATACTCTATATCCCTATCGATTCGCTGATCCGCAAGGACCGGGCCATGGCCGGATACATTGACCGGTTGATTCGCTCGCCCCAGCTGCTCAACGAGGTGATGATAATCGACCGCCTATCTACGATGACGGAGAACGATCTGGACGAGAACGGCCACCTTAAGCTACTCTCCTACCTTAAAAGCGCGGTCACCAAGGACCGCACGATCATCCTGGTCACCGACGAGAAGCAGAACGGGATCGATACCATCAGAGAAGAGGCCCAGGCCAGGTTGAGCATGGCATTGACCGAGAACGGGGCGGTGCACTCGGTTCAATTGCTCAAGTATCCGGACGAGATCCCGGAGGCGAAACAGGAGATCCGTTTCAAGATAGAACCGGGGCTGGGAATGGTCGTCCAGGAGTTATAATTCGATATTCCATATTTTGATAACTGCCTGATAACGTCTTTATAAACAGGTGCCGCTCGAAAGCTATTCATTCTTGAGGCTGAGAACGATGCTTAAGACCCGGTCGCGATATGATTCCGCATGCATACTAATGGCGCTGATTCTCCTAGTGCCATTGTTCTCGGTAAACGTCGCCGCCGCATCGGTGCCCGATCCACCCACGAACCTCACCGCTGACGGGGGCAACGCCAAGATCACCCTCAACTGGACCGCCCCGGTCAATGACGGCGGAGCGGTCATCGACGGATACCTGGTGTACAAGGGCAGCACTCCCCTGACCATGAGCTTCTACCGGAACGTTTTGCCAACCCCGCCGCTGACCTTCGTGGACACGACGGTCGTTAATGGTCTGACATATTACTACAACATCGTAGCACACAACGAGCTTGGACAGAGCACCTACTCATCTACCGTTTCCGCCATGCCGCTCAATGTCCCGAGTGCGCCGACGGCGACCACGGCCACTCCGGCAATCGGACAGATGTCCCTGAGCTGGAACCCGCCGTACAACGAGGGCGGTTCGCCGGTCACCAACTACCGCATCTACCGCGGAACGACGGCCTCCCTACTACTGTTCCTCAAGGACTCGGCCCAGACATCCATGATGGACACTGGCCTCAGCAACGGACAGACCTATTATTACCAAATAACGGCCGTCAACGCGGTCGGCGAGGGAGTGAAATGCGCAGTGTTCTCCGGGACCCTCGCATCCCCGCCAGGACCATTACTGGACCTACAGGCGGTCTCCTCGGACTCCAAGGTCACGCTGACCTGGACCGCCCCTTCAGACAACGGCGGTTCGCCGATTACCGGGTACACCGTTCACCGTTCCGTCGTATCTGGCCATGAGACCGTCCTGAGCCCTGTCACTGGCACCACATACCAGGACCTCAACCTGGTCAACGGCGTCACATACTATTACCGTGTCTCGGCCGTCAATGCCGTCGGCGAAGGCCAGATGTCCGATGAAGTGACATCTACACCATCCGCCGTCCTGGCTCCGCCGACCTCGATCACCGCGACACCTTCCGATTCCTCAATCTCTTTGAGCTGGACTGCTCCGGCGAACACCGGTGGGTCATCCGTTTCTTCTTACAAGGTCTACCGCGGTACGACCGTCACCACCCTGCTGTTCTTGGTATCCGTCACCCAGACCAGCTATCAGGATACCGGCCTGACGAACGGTCAGGCCTACTTTTACAAGATCAGTTCAGTCAACTCGGTCGGCGAGGGACTGAAATCCGGAGCGGCGAGCGCCACACCGTTCTCCATACCGTCCGTCCCGCTCTCCTTGAACGCGATCGGTGGCAACGGCGGGGTTTCTCTGGGATGGGCTGCTCCGTTCAGCAACGGTGGCTCATCGATATTGCGCTATCATATCTACTGGTCCGAGTCGGCCACTGGCCCATGGACCAAGATCGACACGCTCAGCGCCGGACTTGTCTATGCCCATACCGGCCTGACCAACGGCCACACCTACTACTACCAGGCGGCGGCGGTCAACGCTGCCGGGGAAGGGCCGAGGACATTGACCGCATCAGCCACACCGCGCACCGTGCCATCGGCTCCAGTCTTCGATTCTGCGACCGGAGGGGTTGGAAGCGTAACCTTAGCATGGGCCGCCCCATTGGCCGATGGTGGGTCCGCCTTGACCAAATATTCTGTTTACCGGGGAACCTCCAGCGGTTCGGAGACGTTCCTGCGAGATGCCGGTCCGACAACCACGATGGTCGACAGCTCGGTCCTCGCCGGCATGACCTATTTCTATCACGTCACCGCCTGGAATTCCCAGGGGGAGAGCCTCAGATCGAACGAGGCCAGCGCCACCACCTTCGGACTGCCTACTGCGCCTACCTCGTTGACAGGAACCGCGGGAGATCAACAGATCTCGCTTCAATGGGGCGCCCCCAGCTCGGACGGCGGTTCCGCCCTTGTCGCATACCGGATGTTCTATGGGACCGGATCCGGCAACTACAGCGGGAACCAGACGGTCTCTTCCAGCACGTTCCTACAGCTATCGTTGACGAACGGGGTCCGGTACTACTATGCCGTTTCTGCGATCAACTCCGTCGGCGAAGGGCCTCTCTCTTCAGAATATTCAGCCGTACCGATGACCAACCCATCGGCCCCCCAGTCGTTGTTGGCCATAGGTGGCGTCAGGCAGGTCTCGCTTTCCTGGATGCCTCCTTTGATCGACGGAGGCTCGAACATCACCGGCTACAAGCTATACCGGGGACCGTCGGCCACTGGCCAATCACTGATAGCCACTCTGGGACCGGCGCTCGAGTTCACCGATACTGGACTTTCCAACGGCACTACCTATCACTATTCAGTCACCGCCATAAACTCCCGAGGCGAGAGCCTGCATAGCCTGGATGCATCGGCGAGGACCAATGCGGTGCCCTCCGTGCCCTTCGGCCTCTCGGTGGCCCCGGCCGATTCCCAGGCCTCGCTGGCCTGGTCTCCCCCGACTGACAATGGCGGGTCCTCCGTTACCTCTTATAACGTGTACCGGTCGATCACCTTGGGTAGCTATGCGCTCCTAGGAAATACCGCATCACTGAGCTATTCGGACCCGGGGCTGTCGAACGGTCAACGTTACTATTATTCAGTGGCGGCGGTCAACGCCGTGGGAGAAGGGACCCGCACCACCCAGATCCCCGTAGTGCCGGCTACCTCACCATCGGAACCGACCCAGCTGGTCGCCGTTCCAGGCGTGAAGAAAGTAGCGCTCTCATGGACCACCCCGTCCTCGGACGGAGGTTCGCTGATCCTCGGCTACCACATCCTGCGCGGGAATGCCCCGGGCAGCGAGACCCATTACACCGACGTCGGTACCGGATCTTTCACCGATTCATCTCTTGACGACGGCGAGACCCACTACTACAAAGTGGCCGCCTATAACGCGCTGAGCGAAGGGCCGGCCTCCAACGAGGCATCGGCCACTACATTCTCCCTGCCGAGCAGGCCGGCGTTCCTGCAGGCGACCAGCTCCGACCGGGCGATCTCTCTTCGCTGGTCCGAACCGGTCACCAACGGAGGGACCTCTATCCAATATTACACGGTGTATAGAGGAAACTCCCCGGAATCGATGTCCATGCTCACTTCGATATCCTCCCTTTCCTTCGATGACACTGGGCTGACGAACGGACAGACCTACTACTATGCGGTGTCTGCCACCAACGCAGTGGGCGAAGGGCAATCGACCGCCCCGATGTCGGCCATTCCATCCAGAACGCCGTCCGCACCGATGCAGTTGTCCTCAGAAGGCGGGATCCGGCAGGTGGGGCTAAACTGGTCACCGCCGTTGGACCTTGGTGGTGCCAGCATATCCTCTTACAGATTGTATCGTTCCAGTGCGTCGAACGGATCATACGAGCTGATCGTATCCATAGGTTCCACTTCATACACCGACACCAATCTGGACAACAGCGCCAAGTACTTCTACCGCGTCACCGCGATCAACCCGGCCGGTGAAGGCCCGTACGCCGAGACCAACTCCACGACCCTCCCCCTTCCAGAGTCTCCCGCCCTCCAGGCGGAAGGGAGCGGGCTTGACGTGCATCTCACATGGACGGAGTCCCCGGGCGCTGCGACGTTCCGGATCTACCGCGGCGATGCCTCCGGGCAGGAAACATACCTCCGATCGGTCATCGCCAACTCGTTCGTGGACGGCCCGTTCGCATCCGGTCGAACTGTATATTACAAGGTAACGGCGGTCGACGCCACCGGGGAGAGCCTACCGTCCAATGAGGTCAGCGCCACCATCGTGACCGCGCCATCGGCCCCGACCGGCCTTTCTGCCGCATCGGCAGGCGCCAAGACGGTCCTGAACTGGCAAGCCCCATTGAACGACGGAGGTGCCCCGGTCCAGATCTATCAGGTGCTGCGCGGCCTGACGCCAGGAGCGGAAGTGTTGATCGGCACGTCCGACTCGACCGTCTACAACGACACCTTGGTCGAGAGCGGCATCCGTTACTATTACCAGGTGAGGGCCATCAATTCCGCCGGGACCGGTCCGGCATCGAACGAGGCCAACGTATTGTTCAGCAATACCTTCACCGCGCCCCATTTGATCGCCATGCCGGGCTTGAACAAGGTCGACCTCCGGTGGACCGCGCCATCGGAGGCGAATGGTAACCCTCTAACCGGATATCGGGTCTACCGGGGCACCGCAAGCTCCGGCGAGTCGTTCCTGATCGATGTCAATGTCACAGAGATGGCCGACACCGGCGTTACCGTGGGAAAATGCTACTACTATCTGGTCACCGGCATCACCATGACAGCGGAAGGCCCGGCATCCAATGAGGCGAACGCGACCCCTTTCACATATCCGGGAGTTCCCGCTTCGTTCGAGGCCTCTAGCGGTGATGCTTCCGCGACCATGAACTGGACCGCTCCAATATCTGACGGGTACTCCCCCGTTCTTGGTTATCACGTGTTCCGCGGCCTCGAGAGCGGCAACCTGAGCCGAGTGGCCACCGTTTCCGGCCTGGGCTACCATGACACGGGTCTGGCATCCGGGACCACATACTATTACCGGGTCTCCGCTTACAACGCCGCCGGCAGCGGAAATGCCACTGCCGAAGTGGCTGTCTCAACCCCGGCTAAGGTTGATTCGCCCATCGGGCTCACCGCGACTGCCGGGGAGGGCAAGATCACCCTTATGTGGAACCAGCCGATCGGGGTGAGCGTGTTCACGTACAGCATCTTCCGGGGCAATTCCTCCGGAGAGGAAGAGTTCCTGGTCAACTTCCCCGCGACCGGCTGGGTGGACAACAACGTCACCGTCGGTCAGACCTATTACTACAAGGTCTCGGCCATGACCCTACAGGGCGAGAGCCAGCTCTCCGAAGAGGCGACGGCCACGCCGTTCGCCGCCCAGGACCAGCCGGTCCAGACAGGCGGCCTGTTCGACCAGATGTGGTTCCGCATCATAATAATCATGGCCATACTGGTGGTTGGTTTCTTCGCCTTCGTGTTCTTCGTCAGGAAGGGCGCGGTCCAGGTTAAGAGGGACAAGTGATCGGGGACCATGATCCGCCGGTCCGCCCCTCTCCTCGGAGGGCGAATAATATCGGTCAATGGAATTCACATCCCGGCAACGGGGCGCATAATCCCATTCGACTGGTAGATCGATCAGAATGAACAGATAGTGGAATCAATTATGATTCTCAGATGAGGTCGTTTATAAGGGGAAAAAGTCACTTGAGATTATAATGCACCGGAAACCCTTTAGTGCAATGCCCCTCCTCGTCGCATTTGCACTCCTACTGTCCGGCGTACTAATGCCAGTAGCCTTCCTCCCCGGAACCTCGGCATCAACGGTCATACGGACCCAAACCATCTCGGTGCAGGCCCATGCGCTCACGTCCGATGAAATGGCCCAGTTGCGGCTCACCTCGGGCGTGTACGTTGAAGGGACAAACTATAATGTGATCGTCGACGGGCACGGAACTGGACTGGCTCCCCCGACAGCATCCCAATATGCGGAAATGGTCGGGAGCGTCCAGGTTACCGACGTAGTGGGGACCGGGCTCATGGCCCCCGCCTCCTACGACCTTTCTTCCCAACCCTATTTCCCAGTGGTCGGCAACCAGGGCAGCCAGGGATCATGCGCCGCGTGGGCCATGACCTACTACGATTATGGCTACATCGAAGCTCGGGACAACGGCTGGACCGATGCCTCCACTGGCAACACCGCCCATCTTCTGAGCCCGGCATGGACATACAACAAGGTCAACTACGGCGTGGACCGCGGCACATTTATGGACAACATCGCCGAGGTCATCAAGGACTGGGGCGCGGCCAGTCTCAAGACGATGCCCTATGTCACCTCCGACCTCACCAGCTGGGGCAGCGAGGACGCGTTCCGTGAGGCGGTGCTGCACCGTGCCGCTTCGGTGAGTTTCATCAGTTACAGTTCTTCCAATCCGAACGCCGCGTTCACGAACGTCAAGAACCTGATATCCGCGAATACACCGGTCACCTTCGCGATCGACGCGGGCAAGTACTCTGCCGGGCTGACCAACGACAACATCATCGTCGCCAATGAGTACTCCTCAACCAGTATCAACCATGCCCAGACCATCGTCGGATATGACGACGCCAAGACCGACGGGATACACTCGGACGTGGGTGCGTTCAAGGTGGTCAACTCCTGGGGCAAGAACTGGGGCACCAACGGTGGATATTACTGGATATCGTACGACGCCATGAGGAAGATCGGGAACAACCTGTGGCTGACGTACATCACCGACAGGCCCTCGTACCAGCCCAGCCTGCTCTCTATCATTGAGTTCAACAACCTTCCCACCAGAGAATCCACGATCACACTGGGGGTAGGGGCCGTCGGCGGTACGGACACCTTCCTGCCCTATTTCATGAAGAACGACGCTTCCGTGGCCGCCACCTTCCCCTCATTCATGGCGATAGACATGACCGACCTCCTGGCCAAGTACCAGTCCGGCAAGACCACGTTCTACCTGACCCTGGGGACCACCAAGACCGCCGGCAACGTGTCCTCGTTCCGCATCGAACAGTACCTGAACGGTTACTCCAACGCCGCCACCCAGGTCTCCGGTCAGTCATCTGATGTGCCGAAGGTCAACCCGGGCTCGGCGACCGTCACCATGGCACCGTATCCGACGGTATCACCGGCGACGGCACTGGACAACCCCGGGCTGATGCTGACCGGTTCGGGCAATGCGCAATGGTCCCCGGAGACAAGGGATTCATATTCCGGCGGCAGCGCCATGCAGAGCGGCAATGTGGGCAACGGGGGGAAAAGCGCTATCCAGACAACCGTCCAGGGTCCATCGACCGTTTCCTTCTGGTGGAAGACATCGACGCAATCGACCGATACGGTGCGGTTCTACATCGATGATGTGGCAACCGCCAGCGCCAGCGGGGTAACCGCATGGAAACAGGTGAGCGCGGCCATCACCCCCGGCGCGCACGATCTCAAATGGGAGTACAGCAAGGACGCGTCAATTTCCGGCAACCAGGACTTGGTCCTGCTCGATGCGGTTGAGGCTGCCCCTGGAAGCTCTCCCCCTTCTGCACCGACCGGGCTCATGACCAGCATCAGTTCCAACATAGAGCTGAATTGGACGACCCCTTCCTCCAACGGTGGGTCGGCCTTGACCTCCTATCAGATCTACCGGGGTACCTCGGTCGGAGCGGAGTCGTCCCTGGCAAGCGTCCCGTCCTCGTCCCTGGTCTATGTCGACACCAGCGCCGTGGCGAACCTCACCTACTACTACAAGGTGACCGCTTTGAACACGATCGGCGAATCTTCCCAGTCCAACCAGGCCATCGGAAGAATTTCGGTCTCAACGCCTGCCGCACCTACCTCATTGACCGCTTCCGCGGGCTCATCTTACATTGACCTTTCCTGGTCATCAAACGGTACCAGCCTGACCGGTTTCCACCTCTATCGCGGCAACTCCGCGAATGACGGGTCCCTGTACCAGACCCTCTCCTCATCGGCCCGCTCCTATCGTGACACCGCGGTCATTGCTGGCAATACGTACTACTATCGGGTTGAAGCCTTCAACGATCTCGTATCTTCCTCTCTCAGTGATCAGGCGTCCGCCCGCATACCTATCATCCCGAACGCACCGACCTCGTTGGTGGCCACCGTCTCCGGGTCCGGCGTTCATCTTGCCTGGACGGCTCCGGCCGATAACGGCGGCTCTTCCATCCTGGGCTTCAAGGTCTACCGCGACACCATCGCCGATGGGGAATCCCCCTCTCTCATTGAGACGATCGGAACGGCAGTGTACGATGATCTGACCGCGACGGCTGGCACCAGGTACTACTACATGGTCAGAGCCTACAACGCTATCGGCGATTCGGAGGCCGGGAACGAGGCATCCGCTCGGGTGCCAACAGTCCCCAGCGCGCCCACCTCATTGACCGCCGTCGTCCCTGGCGCATACATCCACCTGAGCTGGACGGCTCCGGCCGATAACGGCGGCTCCTTCATCACCCAATATAACATTTATCGCGGTACATCCCCGGGTGCGGAGAGCGCGACCCCGCTCGGGACCACCGGTTCAACTTATTACGATGATGCCACGGTGATCCTCGGCACTCAGTATTACTACGTGGTCAAGGCAAGCAACTCGGCCGGTAAGTCCGTGTCGAGCAATGAAGCATCCAGCCAGATCGTTCACGTCCCCGACGCTCCCCCCACCCCTACGGTCGTCACAACCCTCGGGCACGTAATTTTGACATGGACCACCCCGGCCTCGAACGGTGGAAGTCCGATCATATCCTACAAGGTGCATAGGGGAACGGTTTCCGATGCTTCAACGCATGTCCAGATAGCCACCGTGACACCGGCTTCGTATGATGACACCCTGATCACCGTAGGCAAGACCTATTACTACTCGATCAAGGCCGTCAACATAGTGGGCGATTCTGTGACCAGTGGCGCCGCCTCTGCGCTCATAAAAGGACTTCCAGGCACGCCAAGCTCACTCACCAGCCAGTTCTCGGACCGGTCCGTGGTTCTTACCTGGTCCGATCCCACCAGCAACGGTTACTCGCCGATCACGGCCTACAAGATCTATCGATCCGGGACGTCCGGTGGTGAAACATACGCCGCCACTGTCACGGGAACTACCTATACCGATGCTGGCCTGGTCAACGGCAATCCCTACTACTACCGGGTCTCGGCCATGAACGCCATGGGCGAAGGCCCCCAATGCGCCGAGGTCCACGATTCACCGGCAAAGGTCCCTTCCGCACCGGTCATCATAAGCGTATCGTTCTCCAGCGGGTCTGCGGACCTGGCCTGGTCCTCGCCCGACAATGGTGGAAGGCCAGTGACCGGATACGCTGTCTATCGCGGTGACTCTACGAACTTTGCCTCGGCCACTTTGCTTGTCCAGTCAATGATCGGGAACGTATATCACGATGCGACAGTGGTCGTCGGATCGACCTATCATTACTTCGTTACGGCGAACAGCTCGATCGGCACTTCCAGCCCCGCGCTCTCCGGGCCGGTCTTTATCTCCGGCCTGCCTTCGGCGCCCAGGTTGATCACTCCGACGATCGTTTCCGACCATATCCGGTTGAGCTGGTCCGCCCCGGCGTCCTCTGGCTCCTCGGCCATTTCGGGATACTGCGTATACCGTTCCCTAGTCCCCGGTCCCGGCCCGATCATCGCTCACCTCGGAAACGTGCTGGCATTCAACGATTCCTTGGTCACTCAGGGCCAGACATACTACTATACGGTGTCGGCAGAGAACAATGAAGGGGTTGGCGACCCATCTTTCGAATTACAGGTCGGTTATGCTCTCATCCCTGGGGCCCCGGTCGACCTGGTGGTCGTCGCTTCGATGGGGGCTGCCGCCCTAAGCTGGTCTTCACCGGTACAGAACGGCGCTGCGATAACCGGCTACACCATCCGTTCGTGGATCTCAGGCAGTGTGCCGTCCATCTTGGTCGAGATAGGTCCGAGCGCCACGAACACGATCCTCAGCGGTCTGACCAACGGTGTCAGGTACTGGTTCTCTGTCTCGGCCAGCAATGCTGAGGGAGAGGGTCCGGTGAGCATGTCGGCGGCATGCCTCATAGGTTCCATCCCGAGCCCCCCCGTGGCCTTGCGAACAAGCGTGGGGAACGGTTATATCTCAATTTCATGGGAGCCCCCAGCATCCAATGGTGGTCTGAGCGACCTCACCTACCAGGTGTGGCGTTCCACCACTGGCTCCAGCATATTGCTCGCCAACCTCAGCTCTACGAATAGGTCATATTCGGACAGATCGGCGGTCCCTGGGACCCTTTACCACTACACCCTGACGGTTATCAACGCCATCGGTGTCAGTCCGGACGCTGCCCCTTCGCACGCGGTCGCCGCAGTGCTGCCAGATGCGCCATCGGCGGTCACTGTCAGCTCGAACACATCCTCCATCCTGATCTCCTGGACCATGTCCAGTTCCAGCGGAGGTATCGGCCTTACTGGACAGAAGGTCTACCGCTCCGCAGGTGTCGAGTGGACCCTATTGGGCACACTGACCGGTGACTCAGCGGTATCTTACCGGGACCTGTCCGCATTGGACGGGGTATCATACCGATACAGCGTTTCCGCGATCAACGCCCTCGGGGAAGGTCCCATGTCCGCTCCTTCGGCCAGTATAGTGGCTTTCTCTGCTCCCTCGGCCTTCAGCCTGACCGCAACTACTGGGAACACGAACGTTTCATTGAGCTGGACGATCCCAGCTAGCCACGGGACCCCATTGCTCCGTTTCACCATCGTCCGGACCGAGTCTGAAAGTGGGGAGCTCATTTCGTTCACATTCGATCCGACCATTATCAGATACATCGACACATCCCTGATCCCTGGTCGTAACTACACCTACAAAGTTACTGCTGACAACGCAGTGGGCTCCACCTCGACCGACCCGGTGACGGTACACTCTTGGCGCACCGTCGGGCTTAAACTTCAGATCGTGCCCTTCTCACAGAACATTGCCATCTCAGGCAGCGTCACGGACATGTCTGGCCACGGCGTCGGCGACCAGAAAGTGACCATCTATAAGAGCACTGGCCTGGCCGGGACCTGGACAAAGGTGGTGCAGCTTACTACCCCCGGCTCGGGAAAATACTCGGCTCTGGTCTCCAGCTGCTCAGGCATCATTAAGCTCAGGGCGGTCCTCGCTGATGATGGCACACATGTTCCGATAACCATCGATCGCACCGTGGGCTCCCTATTGTTAAAGAGCGGAAACATGGCAAGCATAACGACCAACTCGACAATGATAGAATCATCATTGACTAGCACCGACAATACGATAACCTTCACGCTCGAACAGACTGGAACCGCTAACATATCTCTTCCCAAGGACTCGATCGGCGATCCGAACCTGATAGGCTTCTCTATCGATGGCCAAATGGGTCATTACATTTTAACCGAGACCGAAGACCAATATGTCTACAGCCTTATTGACGTAAGAGCCGGACAGATAGTTGCCATGAGCATCGGGCAGCCAACGCTTCAGGAGAATATTCCAATACTGATCTGGATATCGTTGTTCATGGGGGCTTGCCTCGGGGTCGTGGCATTCCTGGTCTCCAGGAAATAGTGACAAGCGTCAGTGGAGAACCTCGGGTTAGATTGGCGTTCCTTCACCTGAAGTATCCCTATGGATTTGCTTTGTGATTATCAAGAAGAGGTGGATTCAGTCCAAACGGATCGATTTTTCTTTTAACTTTTTTCTGCTTCGTCACAGAATATTGGAAAGTTCAATGAAAATTAAGCTTTCAATTACGACTGTGAGATAATTCCAAGCGGAAGCATTGGAATGCAGAATGTTCCGAAAATATTTTTCAATATCAAATTCGAAAATTTCTCCAATAGATGTAAAAAAGCCGACTTCTCTCATTATTTCACATAATGATTATATATAAAAATCGAATCTTGTTTTTGAAATTTTCTATTTCAAAAGAAATATGGTTATACTGGCTATTGAATGATATGCCATATTTCACTCGAACCATCTTAAAAAAGTCTAAAATAAATTACTACAATTCCGTGTTGTGTATTTAATCCAGTTAAAAATATTAGAATATTCCACTCAAGTTACTAATATGAATAATATCAAATCAAATATTTTATAATACATATACCAGTTATTATTCTATAAATTATTATTAATCCAGAAATAATTGAAACAATTAAAAATACGGTTTCACTAAACTATATATATCTTTTTCCTCAATTGTTTAGCAGTGATAATAGCTCAGAGTGGCCGTTAAAAGATAATGAAGGGCCATCTTTGATGCTGAGGGGAGGAGGGGTAACATGGATAGATCTGGAGCGTTGAAGCTCACAACACTACTCGTAGTACTGGTCCTGTGCGTTTCATCAGTCGGCATAGGGTTACAATTGGCATCCAAAGGTTCATCTTCGGTAGCATCAGTTGACGCCTCAACTGCACCAACGAAGAATCCCTCGGACGCAGGGGAAAGCTCGTCGAACCTAGCTTGTTCTGGGAATTCGAACGATATAGAGTTGCTAAATTTAGTCTTCTATGGTGGCAACTCACCACAGGTTTTCTTGTCTGGAAAGTATAATTATCGGGCATCATACAGCTGCGGTTGCATAGCCGATGAACGCGACACCTCACGCACTACCACGATTCTTGGTGTAAGCTCGATCACATATGGCCAATCCGTCACGGACAATGCGACGGTCATAGGCTCGATCGGAGCCGCAGCGCCTACGGGCTGCATTGATTTCCAGGTGATGACCGGAAACGGCAACTGGGTCACCTATAGCAATGATGTGCCACTGGTGGACGGCTTTGCGATCTCGAGTTGGTACACGCCATCAGAACCTGGTAGCTATTACTTCCGGGCAGTATACTCAGGCGACAGCAACTACAAGCCCTCCCAGAGCGGATTCTGCGATGAGCCGTTGTGTGTTGATAAGGGATCATCGTACCCCTGCACTGAATTGGGCGCGATTGCATTGACACTGGGCAGATCTGTAACTGACAATGCAACGGTGACCGGGCTTGGTATCGTCCCGACCGGCTCAGTAGACTTCCAAGTTAAGATGGCGGGCGAGCCCAGCTGGATTACATACAGCGCGGGGATAGTCCTTGTTGACGGATCAGCGGTCTCAGGATGGTATGTGCCTACGGAGGCCGGAGACTATCTCTTCCGGGCTGTCTACAGCGGCGACAGCAACTATATAAGTTCGATGAGCGGCGATAGCTCCGAGCCTTTGAACGTGGCCCCGGCAACGTCTGAGATATCGACAGATCTTGGTGTATCAGCAATAGACCTAGGTCAGTCGGTAACTGACAACGCAACAGTGGTTGGTCTCGGAGGCGAATTCCCGGCACCTATCGGAACCGTGACGTTCCAGTACAGCTTCAATGACGGAGGCTGGACCACGTACTCGATCATGCCTCTGGTAGGCGGCACAGTTACCTCGGAGTTCATGATGCCGACCGCAGAAGGAAGCTACTACTTCCAAGCGATCTATAGCGGAGACGTCAACTATCAGGCATCGACCAGCGCGTTCGATTCCGAGCCACTGAACGTCAGGCCGGCACTAGTTGCAGAGCTATCTGAGACTATGACCGCAACCGTGCTGAGCGAGGTCAACATCCTCCTAGGCCAGTCCATCTACGATGAGGCAACTGTCACTGGTCCTGTGGGTGACTTCCCCGCTCTGACCGGCTCGGTCGACTTCCAGGTCAGCTATAATTACGGACCGTTCGTGTCCTACGATATACAGAGTCTGGTCGGCGGATCTGCCACCTCGATAGATTACCAACCGGCGGCAGTAGGCCACTATGAGTTCCAGGCGGTCTACAGTGGTGACTCGAACTATGAAACCTCGACCAGCCCGGAGAACTCCGAGCCTCTCGATGTCGCAAGAGCACCGACCATCACGATCACCTTGCTAAGCGCGGGGACCATAGCCTACGGGCAAACGGTCTTTGACTACGCAGCGGTGGTGTCCGATGGTGTCAACATGCCGGAGATGACCGGCTCGGTCGACTTCCAGGTCAGCTATAATTACGGACCGTTCGTGTCCTACGATATACAGAGTCTGGTCGGCGGATCTGCCACCTCGATAGATTACCAACCGGCGGCAGTAGGCCACTATGAGTTCCAGGCGGTCTACAGTGGTGACTCGAACTATGAAACCTCGACCAGCCCGGAGAACTCCGAGCCTATGGACGTCGAGCTAACATCGACGGTAACCACCACTGAACTAGGCGTTGTGGTCATCCGGCCTTGCCAATCCGTCACCGACAACGCGACGGTGGCTGGACTAGGAGACGGATCCACTGCACCTAGCGGAACGATCCTGTTCCAGGTCAGTTTCAATGGAGGAGTGTTTGTAACGTACGACACTGCAACCCTTGAGAACGGAACGGCTCTCTCGGAATGGTACCAGCCCACGACTACGGGCGTGTACTTCTTCCGGGCTGTATACCTGGGCGATGACCTCTTCGCCAGTTCGGAGAGCGGTCCGATCGATGAGCAGTTGAACGTCACGTGCTAGGTCTAATAGAAGGAGAACCCCTCCAGCAACATTTTTTCCTTCTTTTTTTTCTTTTTTTCATAAGATTCTTGAAAGATCCGCAACCGCCGTTCTCCTGATTTCTCCAGTAACATTCAATCATGAAGCTCGACATATCATCTCAGAATGGTATTGCTTTGACAATACCGCGAACCGGGAGGGCTCCATGTAACTTCTTGGCAATTCATTATAGAATTACCTGGCAACTTAGACAATAAGGAACGGGCATCGAGAAGGTCTTTTCAACCATTGGGACTCAACATCAGATCAACGCTCAGGTCCGACATCAAACATACTCATCCTCGTCGTCCTATTGAGCTAGGTTCGTTGACATTCTATCAGATCCATTCGGTTAGGTACTGCGTCCCTGAGAATGGGCTGTCTGAACTCTCTAGACACTGCTTGTCGACCTCGCTATGGTTGTCTTTTCATGGCACTTCAGGTTATAGGGGCTTCCCCAGAAACAGGCTTGACCTTTGTCGAGTTTATTTTTCCCCATCAGGTGGCAGTCGACATACCGACATTCTTATTCTGCTTATCGACACGGCATAAGTCAAAGTCCCGATAGTCACGCCGAATATCAAGACGGAGCGACCAAGATTACGGCCAGATTTCGATACATAAGATATCGAAATATTTGATTTGAATATTGGCGTCTTCAATTACGACTTAAATAATTGAGATTAACAATTGTTGAATAGAAAATGCCATAGTATTATCAACAAAAACCGAAATGATGTTCCGAAGCCACATGAACAGCAGAAGCCAGATTCTGAGCGACCGTGACAGGACCAGATACCTCAGGCAGATGGCCATCCACGATTTCGGGGCGGAGGCCCAAGATCTGCTGAAGAACTCGACCGTCACGGTCATGGGGGTTGGCGGCCTGGGATCTCCGGCATCCATGTATCTCGCCGGGGCTGGCGTTGGAAAGGTGATCCTGGTCGATTTCCAATCCCCTGACCTCTCTAACCTCAACAGGCAGCTGCTGCATTGGGAGAGTGATGTCGCAAACGGTACAAAGAAGGCGGTCTCGGCGGCAAACAAGCTACGCGAGATGAACTCCGATATCGAGATCGTTCCTAAGGTCGCGAAGATCGGTGTCGATGACCTTTGTAAAGTCGTCGAGGACAGCGCCGTTATCGTCGATTGCCTGGACAATTTTGATGCCAGAAAAATGCTTAACCAACATTGTGTGAATGAGGGAGTCCCGTTCGTTCATGCCGCGGTCGAGAGCTATTCCGGACAGATTACCGTAGTCATTCCAGGCAAGACTCCATGCCTCGATTGCCTATTCCCCAATTCACTAATAAAAAGGGAAACGATCATCCCGATCATAGGGTTCACAGCTGGGGTTTTCGGCTGCATGGAGGCTGCTGAAGCGGTCAAATTGATCACAGGACTGGGAGTACTCCTGGCCGGAAAGATGCTCGTCGGCGATCTATCCAGCAATTACTGGGAGACAGTTGAGGTGGGACGAAACCCTAATTGTTCGGTCTGCGGCAGAGATTAGTTAACATCATTGTAGCAGAGAACTGGAACTATCCCCACCACAGTCCACACATACATCAAATGGTATGGAGAGATGACATATGGACCTTGAGACTTCGTTGGACAGGATGTGTATGGGTGTTGAGGAATTGAACTTCCGGATGGCAAGGATCGAGATCGCGATACGAAAGCAGAACGTTAGGATTCGCATGAGCGACCCGGTGATCGTTGTCAAGGACGTGTCCTTGGTGAAGCTCGAAGCAGAAGGTCAGGGACGCATATGTCCTTGATTCATTCCTCTGTTTCCAATTTTTCCGGTGGCCTGTAGTTCAGCAAGACGGTGATGTGCTCCAGTACGATATTAGCGTGCTTGATCGCCGCTTCGAGCACGATTCGCCCTGCAGGCGTTATATCGTAGATCCTTCTCCTTCCAGCTTCGGTGGAAGTGATCAATCCGTGTTTGACCAGTGCCTGCAATGCCGGGTAAATGGACCCCGGGGACGGCCTCCAGTCCTCCGAGGTGATCCTTTCAATTTCCTTTATGAGAGCATAGCCGTGGATGGGCCGCTCCGCCACCAGCCTGAGGATGGCGAGCTTGAGGAACCCGGTCTTGAATCCATACTTGTGAAAGTCCTTCTTTAGGTGAGCCGCCTCCGGAATTTCCGGAAAGATCGTCGGTCCCTCTGGCATCGTTCTATTTTCCATGGTGATCAGTTCACAGGAAGTAGAATTTTGACCCGTACTTGATGCTTATGTTAGCTACCTTCTCAAGCCTGTCCAATACGCCAGAGTAGCGACGTACCATCATCTTACTCTCGAGTGGCAGCTTCTCGCGCATGACCTTGACCTCTTCCAGCATCCGGACGGCATCTTCCTTGTTGAACATGGTCTTGTTCTTGACAGCGTTAGGAACGCTGGCGATAATGGTGCAGCCATACTTCGCGGCGATCTCTGGTAGGGCGGAGTTATCCGGTCCGAAGGTCCCGATGCAGCCCCTTCCCTCATCCCAGGATACCTCGCACTTCTTGCATGCCTCCCCCATCTCGTCGAAGGAGAGCATGTCCCACTTGGTCAGTCGATTATCCGGATCGGCTAGGTCGAGAAGCTTTTTCCGCGTTTCGACGGAAGCATTGTCAACCGCTATCCAGCCGGTGTACTGCTTCTTGGCCAGCGGGGTCAACTTCTGTCTATCCGCATCATTCTTTACCTTGTCCAGGTAAATGTTCTCCGCCTCGGCATCCACCCGGTTGCGCTTGGCGAACCCCTCAAAATCTGTGGCAAAGGCCGACTTCACCGTGTCCATAGGGACGAGCAGATCAAACTCAGCGCAGGACTCGAACCCGGTCACGTCCTTCAGATTGACCTTCAGGATCGAGGTCTTGGCGTTCTTACATGCCGACGCATCAGTGTCCAACTCGCAAATTGCTATGCTAACTCCCATGTGCTATCCCTTCTAGGCCTGTGTTACACGACGGGCATTATTTAATCCCTTTTCTCCATCTTAAATTATTGAGGATGGATAGGGATCCGGGCTGAATTATTGTATACTGAGGCACCAATCGCTGTCGCGAATATCATACCTCGACCAGGTTCATCATATCTCTGCCAGAAATGCCTTCACCTCGAAATATCCGGGCGGATCGGAAAAATGATCGATACCCAGAGATCCGGAACGATCTCGTGCAACCGGACCAGAACCCATGTTCAATCGCTCCAGCAAAATGATTATATAGCGAGATAAATCGGAAGACTCGCCACAGGGTCACCTAGTTACCTTATACGGAATGCCTCTATCACATCCTGTTGTCTTCTTTGTCCGATACCAAACGCCGCCTGTGGGGAAGCATATTACCGGTAGGGACCAGGCTGGGAATTTGGAGAAAATACCTTGAAGAATATGGAATTACCGAGGATCAGTACCTTAGTAAATTAGAGGAGTTAAGGCTCACTCTCGACTGCAAGGATCCTGAGCACGAGGCGATATGGGGGATGATCTATGAGATCAACCTCAGTGCCCACCACAACAATGACAAAAGGCTGATGGAACGAACGTACAGAACGATGGCGCTCATGACCTACGATGCGGGGGAGGATCCAAAGGACATGGTGGAGCTGAGCATGCAATATCAACTCATCCATCTGGACGAGGCATCCACGAATCGGACGAAATATTCACGGGTCGAGGTGGTCTCGGGCTGTCCAGACTGCTTCTCCGGAAGGCGAGTATTCGAGATTTCCATCGCCAGATCCCTAATCCCGGTACCCTGCGGGCAATGCAAGAACCAAACCGACAATGACCATCCATATGGACTGTGCGAATGTGTATGGCAAGCGGTGATGGATTAGTCATACCCGGATCTATGTGATATTGCCATCGGCCATCCTCGCCTTGATTGTCCCTTGTTCTTCCTCACCTTCTCAACTCCTTCTCGCGCAATTTGCGCTCTGCCGCTTTATGTTCATCCTCCGGTTCGAACTTCTGGAGGATCCTTCCTTTCTGTGGGAGACCAGTTCCACCACATGGCAGAGCGCCCAAGATCTCACGCCGAAGATTATGGGAAGGACATATGGTTGATGGTCTAGGTCAACCCAGACGATTCCCAGGTCGGCACGCGGCCTTCCTGCAGGTAGGTAACCATATCCACATATTGATCAGGGCGGTGATGCCCATGCTGAACTTAGTACGGGATACTGAACCCTTGGGGTAGAAACCCTTGAAGAAGCTCAGATAGCGATCGGGATACCGACCACGAACAGCAACGTGATCGTTGTGCCGAGAAACCCTGAACGCCCTTATGGATCTGGATGGGAGCCTCGAAAGAGATCGAGATACGTCGGGCTATCATAAACTTCAACCGGCGGTCTGTCCCTGGGAAAACTTAATTTCCAATCCCCCACCAAGATAGGGACCACTACAAGGACCAATAACAACAAGGTTGTCATGCTAATGACCAGGGTCATGATCCTCGGCACAGTAGGGCCCAGCGCATTGAAAAACCAATTTCGACTTCAATAATAAAGTCATTGCATTTAGTGTTCAGGTATAAGAAGTCCGACTGGCGTTCTCCGATTTGGTGGTTGATGATTTATTTATATAATGCATAGCCAGTACCCTAATTATCGGATAGTCCGTATCTGACCGATATAGTTAAATCGGCCGTCCTGTTTAATCGGAGTGGACCGTTATGCCAAAACAGAAGCTCGAGATCGAATGTCCGGTCTGCGATGCAAAAATGAGCATTGACGCCCGTTCGTGCCCCAAATGTGGTGCTGACCTGGGCATGGCTGACTTTCAAGACCTGGAGGATCTTGCCAATGATATCTCTGGCAACACAGCCACAGCTGATGCACCGGTAAAAAAGGAAGAGCCAGGGGAGATCGAAGCAGAACCCGCGATCTCTGGGGAAGATGCCGGTTCGATCAAAGAACGCATAGAGCCCGGAACGGGCGACTCCAACATCAAGGTCGAGCCATCATCCCAGGAGATACCGAAGGAAGAAAAGAAAGAAGATGATGCGCCTGTCGAGTCAGGAAAGAAAAAGGGCCTATTCTCGAAATTCTTTGGCAAGAAGAAGTGACCATCGTCATGAGCGACATCCGCATTAAGAAAAGGGGAAGGCTCCGTGAGAAGGAGATCAAAGCATTATGTGAGGAGGTCTCACAGAAGGTGGGGATCCAGGTATTCACGCTGAAGGACACCATCGATAAGGCCGAGAGCTCCGAATTCGATGTCATTTTCGTCAACAACGAGATCCTAGCAATGATCATTGCAGGAAAGGCATTCCTGACGGTCAAGGGGGCGCTGAAATATAATCCCCCCAAATCATACGTAACCGTCGATATGGGCGCGGTCCCATTCGTCGTGAAGGGGGCGGACATCATGGGTCCTGGGATAGTCGACGCCGACCGGGACATTAAGCCTGGAGATTTCGTTTGGGTCCGGGATGTCAAGAACCTTCGGGCATTGGCCATTGGTGAGGCCATAGTCTCCGGGGAAGAGATGCTGCAAAAGAGATCCGGGAAGGCCATCAAGAACTTCCATTATGTCGGCGACAAGCTCTGGAAATATGATGAGCGCTGACCCTGGTGAGCCGTCCGATCCATCGGATCCCATTTCCCTCAGTCATGCTCTGGTAATGTTCCGCGAATGATGCAACTCTTAAATGCCCACCTACAATTAGATAGTAGCAATTACAGCTGCTAGTAGGTTACAAAATGCGGAACTGGGTAGACGCCATCGTCATTAAAGCGATTCGTCACGATCACATCGTTCATCGCTATCCAGACCCCTGCTGGTGCCGTCTCCAGTGATTATCTTGCCCACTCCTGATCTATGATGGTGCAGCGCAGAAATGACCAATTACACGAGAGGGAGCAACATCTCCGAAATACCTGGTTCAACTGAATGTCATACCGTCATCTCGATTGGAGGCTTTGCTCTACTTCAGGACTATCTCCTTCATGGAAATCGGCGTCGGCCGGTGTCTGCAGGAAAGTTTATCGGCGAATGCAACCGACTATTCGATCATCAGATTGGGTGATGGACTTCATACAGTGAACGTCTCTGCCGCCAATGGTGAGGTAAACCTCTCAGCAGGTCTCCTTTACCGTCGGATCACCTCTACGACGAACGAGTCGAATGGAATAATTGGTGCTCAGAGCTCTCTGATGGGATCGCATCGGGCCCTCACGGCGGACGCATCCGTGGCAGAGGTCGCAGCTATCATTGACGGAGTTTCTGATATACAGAATAAGAAGAATGAAAGGGTGGCATGTTTGCGGGTCAGGAGCACCGAGAACATCACAATAAGACTGTGCACGGACAAACAAGGCATTCCTCCGCCACAGCCGTCCAGATAATTAATCGCCGAAATGTTAATATTCAGTCACCCCATTTCTGGAACAATCTAAGAGGGATGCAACTTGCCGCTGTTGAAGAAGCCGTTGAGAAAGGGGAAGGATGACGTTCAGACCGTTGAGACAGATCAGTACATCGACCTCGGGGCACTGTACTTCCAGGAGGACAGCCCGCTCGCCGGAAACGGGATGATCAAGGTCGCAGAAGTCTACCGGTTCGAGGATGTAACGTCTGTTAGCCAGCCGGTCTACAATGGCAACATCGTTCTGATCGACTATTCGCCGATCGAAAACGACCAGCAGACCCTGAAAAAGATCACCAACGAGCTGAAGAACATCGCCCGGGACACTGGTGGAGACGTGGCGGCCATCGGCAACAACCTGATCGTAGTTGCTCCGAACGGCATCAAGATCGACAGGCACAAGATAAAGGGCGGCTTCAACTAAGCCCGTTCTCCCCGGGGCTTAGGCCCTCGAACCAACTTTATCCAGACAATAATATTTTAAATTCAATTGAATAGGAAATTGGACAAACTCTTACATATCATTCTGATAGTGGAAACGAATTTCCTGGAATGCGTCAGACTCCTACCAAGGGTAGCCTAGCATATTGAAGTCAATATTCATCTGGATCATAATTTAGACTTCAACGAAAACATTTTCTTCGGAGATAGTGCTAACGGTCTCAACTCCATTTTTTTATGCGGTTTCAATGAGCATTCATTCAGCTCAGAACCATTGATACCCATACTGTGCGAGATTTTCCCAGAATAATGATCGCCCTTATCTGGATATGTTCCTGTTTTGTACCACCTCTGCCATTTTGCCAAAGAAGGCAGTCGTGGTTTCTCAAAGTCAATATATAGTCCAATCTTGATTTTCCTCCCGTGCCAGATTACAAGGTGATCCATGACAGCGTCCACGGCAGCGTAAAGCTGAGCGGTGTATACCTGGACCTGCTGCAAAGACCCGAGATGCAGCGCCTGCACGGCGTGCACCAGCTCGGACTCGCCTACCTGGTTTTCCCCGGGGCCCACCATACCCGCATGGAGCACTCGCTCGGCACCTACCAGATCGCGAACCGAATGGCCTTGGCGCTTAACATACCAGAGCATGAGCGGAGCGCGGTCCTCTCCGCTGCGCTGCTCCATGACGTCGGCCACGCACCTTATTCCCACACTCTGGAATGTGTCCTCGAAGAGCGGACAGGTAAGACCCACACCGAGATCGGGACCGCACTCATCAAGGGTGAACTTAAGACCATTGACCCGAAGGAGGGAAAGATAATCGGCGTGCAAGGCACGGTCGCCGAGGTCCTCGAGGGGGAGGGCATCTCTGCCGACCTGGTCGCCGATCTGATAGTCTCGCCCCGAGGCCCCGACCTGAGCGGACAGAAGAAGTTGCCGCTGGACGGCGTACAGACCTATTTCAACGAGAACAACTACCTGAGACAGGTCATCCACGGACCGGTCGACGCCGATCAGATGGACTATCTGCTTAGGGATGCCTACTACACCGGCGTGGCCCACGGTACCATTGACATCGACCGCATCATGGACACCATCGAGCTCCACCACGGGGACATCGCTGTGCGGAAAAGCGGAGTGGTGGCGATCGAGGGGCTGATGGTGGCGAGGGCTCTGATGTACACCTCGGTCTACTTCCATCACACGGTACGCATCGCGGAAATGATGCTTTGCAAGGCGGTTGAGAACGCCAGCCCGGAGGCGCTCGAGGACATACAGATCCAGACGGACGCCAGCTTTTCGGAGCGTTTGCTCAAGGATGGCGGCAGCGCGGGCCGAATAATGACGCTGCTGAAATACCGGCATCTTTACAAGAGGGCCTATTCCATGCTCATCTCCGACCTGGACCCGGAGCAGCTAGATTCCCTGCTACCATTGACGAACTATGCCAGGCGCAAGAACGTCGAGAGGGAGATCGCCGAGAGAGCGGGCGTGGACGAATCGGAGGTGATCCTAGATATGCCGGAGCGCGAGCTGCTCATCACCGAACCGAGGATCGGAAAGACCGAGGTGCCCATCATCAACGGTGATCGGGTGAGACCTCTTTCCAAATATAGTCCATTGGCCAAGGCCATACAGACGCGCAGCGTCAACGACTGGGCGGTCATGGTCTCGTCGCCCGCGGACCACCGAGAGATCGTCCAAAAGGCGGCGGAGAGGGTACTTTTCTCCTGAGTACGATTTTCGGAACAGATCTGGCCAAGCGCTAATGATCGGTACTGATATTCGGGTCGAAAAGCGCTTCAAATCGCCCCGCATACGTCCAATGCTGCGATGTTCGACCCATTGTTCCTGTCCATTTCCACCGTTGTGTCCATCACAGCTTTGGCTATGGGGGCCTACGTCCTCTTCAGGAACCCGCACCTGGGGATCTCTAGGGCTTTCTTCGTGGTCATGACACTTCTATCGGCGACATCGGCCCTGGACTACCTGTTCCTTAGTGCTCCGACTCAGGGTCAGGCCATGCTCATGTTCCGCATCCTGACGTTCTGCCTGGTCTGCCTGTTCGGTGGATTCCTTTACCTGGCCACGTTCTTCGCCCTGCAAAGCAACTGTGCCGTTTTCGCACGGCACTGGGTAAGATATGCGGCCCTGGTCATCATGTCCGGCGTCTTCTCAGCGCTTCTTTTCGGCAAGGTGGAGATGGGTCCTTTTGGATGGATGATGCCCAACTCAGTTGAGTTGATCGGCATAGGATTGATCATAGCGGCCTACTTGGCATTCGCTTTGAACATCCTCAGTCGAGCTCACCGGGCCAGCCGCGATCCGCACTACGGCACATTGGTGGCCGGTCTGACCCTGGCCATGGCCATTCCTTTCGCCCACCTGTTGCTGACCTCCCTACTGGAGCTAGTAGGCATACCGGTCCCGTCACCGATGGCCCCGGCGTATATCATCACCTCGACGGTGTTCTTTTATGCCATAGCCCGCGAGCACCTATTCGACATCCTGCCATCCGTTGACTCACCCCGCATCACCATGAGGAACCTGGCCGTCAAGCTGGAGGAAGGGAGGTCCTATGCCGTCGAAGAGAAGGGGACGGACACATCGTTCCGCCTGTTCGCCTCTGAGCTCAACGCTGGGAGGAAGGGGCTGATCATTTCCCAGAAGCATCCGGAACAGATCCGGGAAGTGTACGGCCTACGGAACACTCCGATGATATGGCTGGCGCATCGCCCCATCAAGGACGCCGTCTCCCCCTCGAACCTTCCGTTGCTGGAGCGTACCATTAAGCGCTTCATGAGCGATGGCGAGAACACCGTGGTCCTGGTGGAGGGTCTGGACGAGATGATCCTGGAGACTTCCAGCCAAAAAGCCATCCGGTTCTTGTTCGAACTTGAGGATGAGGCAATGGTCAGAGGTTCCAGGCTCATCCTTTCTTTCGACCCGAACGGCCTGTCCTCGCGCGACCGCGCTCTGCTGATGAGGGACATGGTCGTCCTGGACCATGAGGGTTCATTGGTGGTCCGAAAATCCGAATCGGGATTCGACCCTCCCGAGGCGGTCCCTCTCAGCCTTTCATCACGCCAATTGGCGTGAGCTTCACGACCGGTCGGGAGAGGCCTGCCCCACTGACCACCGCGATGACATCATCGATGTCCTTGTAAGCACCTGGGGCCTCTTCGATGATCCCGTCCTTGGTACTTGCTTTCAGGTATATGCCCTTTGATTCGAGCTGTTGCTTCACCTTGGAAGCGTTGTAGGTGTTTATGGCAGTGGCCCGGGACATCATGCGACCCGCGCCATGGCAGGTGGAACCGAATGATTCCTTCATGCCCCGCTCCGTTCCCACCAGAACATATGTGCCAGCTCCCATATCCCCCGGGATGATCACCGGATGTCCGACTGACCGGTACTTGACCATGACATCTGGATGTCCGGCCGGGAATGCCCTCGTGGCTCCTTTTCGGTGTACATAGACTTTCATCTTCTTGCCGTCGACCTCATGGTCCTCGAGCTTGGCGATGTTGTGGGCAACGTCATACACATGCCGCATCTCCATGTCCTCGGCCTTGCGGTGGAACACGGACTCGAACGATTGGCGGACCCAATGCATGATCATCTGGCGGTTGGCCCAGGCATAGTTGGCACCAGCGCTCATGCCGTTGAAGTAATCCTGCCCGTCCTGGGAGGTAACCGGGGCACACGCCAACTGTCGGTCCGGCAGGTTAAGGTTCATCGATTTCAGCGAGCGTTCCATCACCTGCAGGTAATCGGTGGCTATCTGGTGACCGCATCCGCGGGAGCCACAGTGGATGGTGACGGTGATCTGCCCCTCGTGGGTCAGACCGAAGGTCTTGGCCGCCTCGGGGTCGAAGATCTTGTCGACCTTATCAACCTCCAGGAAATGGTTCCCTGAGCCTAGGGAACCGACCTGCGGTATGCCCCTCTGCTTGGCTTTCTGCGATACCTTGGACGGGTCGGCGTTCTTCATCCTGCCACCCTCCTCGGTCGTTTCCAGGTCCTCCTTCCAGCCGAAGCCTTTGCGGACCGCCCACTCGGCACCTTCCGTCAGGATCGAGTCGATCTCGCTGGCCGCAACATCGACGACCCCTTCAGACCCGACCCCCGAAGGTACGTTCTTGAACAATGTGCCGATGAGGTCCTTGATGCGGGGTTCCACATCCTTCACGTCCAGGTTGGTGCTCAGCAGCCTAACCCCGCAGTTTATGTCGAAGCCTATCCCGCCGGGTGAGATGACGCCTTCCTGGGCATCCATGGCGGCGACCCCTCCGATGGGGAACCCGTACCCCCAGTGGATGTCGGGCATGGCCAAAGATTTGCCGACGATCCCCGGCAGGCATGCGACATTGGCCGCTTGCTCTGGAGAATTGTCGCTCAGCACGTGCTGGATCATCTTTTCACTGGAATAGATCACGGCGCTGGTGTGCATGCCAGGTTTGTAGTCCTGGGGTATTTCCCAGCGGTAATCGTCGATCTTGTTGATGGTACCCTTCCAAGCCAAATGTCACACCAGACCACGTACATGACGCGGGTTAGATAAAGTTTTCAAATGCTCCACCGAAGAAAGGATAATTAGAGCATATGGGCATCGGGATGGGAGCGCAGGCCTGATGATCCAAAATCTCGAACTGTATTCAGCCTTCCCCCTTGTGACAGGGGTCATGGCGTTTCTGTTGGGCATAGCGCTGCTCCGCAAGGACAGGCAGATCGCTAAGAACGGATTCTTCGTCCTCATGCTAATTTTCTTAGTGGCCGGCGTCTCCGATTTCATGATGATCAATGCCGAGGACGAAACGACCGCCCTTCTCTATGCTAGGGGCGTATTCTTCTCGCTGGTCCTGATCTTCGCCGGGTTCCTGTACATCTCCATACAACTCACATTCCTGTCCTTCAGCAGGTGGTTCGAAAGGCACCAGTACATGTATTATGCAATGGCGGCGCTGATCGGGATGGTCGTCGCGTACAACCTGAAGAGCGTCGGTCATAACGAGTTCGGTTTCGGCCCCCCGAGAAACTATGAAACGGTCTTGGCGCTCGGTGTGGTCACGGTCTTCGCTGCTTTGGCCGTCTCACTCATGGTGAGGCGTTATTTCGCTTCCGATGATGAGATTATCCGGAGCGAATGCATATTGCTCTCAATGGCGGTGCTCCTGCCCTATTTGTGGGGATCTGTACTGGAATTCCTACGTATCATTGCGATCAGGATCCCCAGCGAGCTCTCCCCTGGCTTCCTCGTGTCCCTCTTGATCATCGCGCTTTCCGTCTATCGTCATCGACTTTTCACCGTCGTGCCTGTCTCGGAGGACCGGGATGGCATAAAAGGTGCCAAGGAAGCCGCGATGCTGCCTCCGGGAAGCTATCTGCTCTTCGAGGAGACGAAAGCGGACGGCATGTTCGAATCGTTGTTGTCGCAGGTTTCCAATGGGATGGAGGGATTGATCGTGACCCGGACCTACCCTGAGGACCTTAGGGAGAAGTATGGGCTGAAGAAGACGCCAGTAATATGGCTATGCTCACAGCCTGGCCAGGACCGGGTCGAACCCACGAACCTCACCATTCTAGAGCACACCATCATCGATTTCCTGAAGATGGGCAACAACACCTTCGTGGCGATCGATGGTCTTGAGTATCTGATATCAAACAATGGATCGCCCAAGGTGTTGCGCATGCTCTATGGGTTGAGGGATGAGATACTGATGAACGAATCCCGGATGATGATGACCCTAGACCCAAGGGTCCTCGATGTCAAAGACCTCGCTTTATTCGAGAGGGACTTCAAGGTTGTAAAGAAATTGTGATAAGAAGGGCCGCGTCCGTGATTTGAACACGGGTCAAAGGATCCACAGTCCCACAGGATGCCAGGCTACCCCAACGCGGCCGTGCTGGGAGTTGTGGAACGCGTTTCAATTAATAAATGTTGCGTGTCTCATTCATAAGGGAATACGGCGTAGACCACGGCGAATTTTGCCTTCGATCCCTGATCATGCTTGTCCGAAAGCTCTTTCATCTTCTGGTCTAGCTCGATCATCAGCTGGTCCGCCTCCTTTGTGGACTTTTCATTGATGGGGAGGATGATATAGTTGACACCGAAGGGATAACGCGGCCTCTCCCCTACCTTTACAAAATAGGATTCCCTCTTCTCGTCAAGGGTGGTGATGCCATGGTTCAGAATGCCCTTGATCGCGCCCATCGCCGCGAAGACCAGGTTGAGCCGTTCCGAAATGTCGACAGTCTCCTTGTCAGTCACATCGCTCACCATGCCGGGCTCGAACTGCGAACGGTAATATTTCTCCACCAGGTTGCCCACCATACCGGTCCTGGTCTGGGCGATGAGGTCTGCCTCCAGGAGTTTCTTTATGTGGTACTGGGCATTCTGTATGCTCAGACCAAGAAGTTCCGACACATGTGAGGTCGTCATCTCCTTCATCGTAAGGAGCGAGAGGATGGCCAGTCGGTTAGGGTCTGAGAGTACTTTGATCTGTTCGACTCCTATGTCCTTCATGGTGAATCCGCTCAAATCGATTTTCAACGTTGTAACGGAGCCATAATGATTAAATACTTACTATTATTACCGCTAAAATGAAATTAGAACGATAACAATCGTAGGATACGGTGAAAACATGATAAAGAATAAGAAATCGGTCACGGTCTCGTGCTCGAACCAAGTACTATCTTCCATTTACATGGCTCCGAGATAAGCGCTTGACCGAGCACGCGCAATTCGAAACCTCTTCCCTTTTCTTCCCTTTTTTCATCCAGATTTTATATCAAGTGAAGCGAACGGTTTAATAACGCAATCAGAATTCCCAGTCGATGCGTGACAAGGCGGCGGTGTTGCTCCCATTCGCATTGATCGTCGTAGCTGAGTCATTCTTCTTCTTGAAGGATACCTCCTCAACATTATCCTTGCACCTGCTCAACATTTTCGTCTGCGTCCTGTTGGCCATTTTCATTGAACGTTATTCGGACGTGTTCCAGGCGATCATGCTGATATCATTGCTCCGGGTCCTCAACATCGGAATGCCGATATTCTTCAACATCACTCTGTACTGGATGCCGTTCGTTTACGGCTCAATAATTCTTTCCGCCTACATCCTGTGGAGATTGGCCGCCCCTTCGATCGCCAGAGAATCGACTGGCAAGGCAAGTCTAAAGATAGCGCTGTCGGAAAGGGCCCACAATCTCTGGGCATTCTTGAACGGTGGGGGGATGGAGCAGAGGCCTCAATGGAAGAACCTCTACATTCCCGCCGGCATCGTCATCGGCCTGGTCCTTGCGAACATGGAATACATCGTGCTCGGTCCAAACCCGCTCATACCCGATCTGGGATTGTTCAACCTGATCGCTCTCGCCATCGTGATGGTCATGTTCGTCGGATTCGGCGAGGAACTGGTCTTCAGAGGATTCCTCCAGTCAAGGATGGAGAAACATTGGGGAGTGTACCCTGCGGTGCTCACCTCTGCGTTTACCTTCTCCATCATGCACTCCGGTTATACGAGCGTTCCATACCTTCTGTTCGTGTTCTTTGTCGGTCTGGTGCTAGCGGTCCTGTTCTGGAAGACCCGTAGCCTGGTGTTCGTAGCTCTTATCCACGGTGCCTTGAACTTCTTCCTGTTCTCGTTCTTGCCCAATGGATGGGCTATCAAGTTCTGAGATTCCCGTCCAAAGGCTGAAAAACGATCATTAGTTGCTATATGGACACAAAGTCCGACTTCTGTCTCCCTGGTGTCAGTCCTTTTAAGAATTTCCTGTCAATGACACTACTTCCGGCCAATCCTTGGCCATGATGATTCGAAGGTAATACCAATGGTGGTTAAGAAACGCAACGTCATCTCGATGCTGGACCTCAAGGACGACCTGGAGGACGTACTTGAATTGGCAGCGCAGCTCAAGAAAGGGAAGTATCGCAACGCCGAGCCCCTCAAGAACAAGTCAATGGCAATGATATTCGAGAAGGCGAGCACGCGCACCCGGGTCTCGTTCGAGGTTGGGATGACCCAGCTTGGGGGACATTCCATATTCCTCAGCCCGAAGGACATGCAGATCGGCCGGGGTGAGACTGTGGCGGACACGGCAAAGGTACTGAGCCGTTATGTCGATGTGATCATGTACCGCGCTTTCAAGCATGAGATCATGATGGAGCTGGCCAAGAACTCCACCGTTCCGGTGATCAATGCCCTTGATGACCTGGAGCATCCATGCCAAATATCTGCCGATCTACAGACCATCAAGGAGCACAAGGGGAAACTGAGTGGCCTTAAGATGTCATACGTCGGAGACGGCAACAATGTCTGCAACTCGCTCATGCTCGGGGCCGCCTTGACCGGCATGGATTTCGTTGCCGGGTGTCCAAAGGGATACCAACCGAACCCTGACATCACGAAGAAAGCCAAGGAAATCGCAAAGAAGAACCGCTGCTCGATGGCCGTGGTGGAGGACCCAAAGGTCGCCGCCAAGGACTCCGACGTGCTGTACACCGATGTCTGGGTGTCCATGGGCGAAGAGGATGAGGCGGCGCAGAGGCAACGGGTTTTCAAACCATATCAGATCAATTCCGATCTGGTCTCGCTCTCAAAGGATGATTCGATCGTCCTCCACTGCATGCCAGCCCATCGTGGGATGGAGATCAGCGCCGAGGTGATCGACGGTGATCGGAGCGTGGTCTTCGACGAGGCGGAGAACCGCCTGCATGCACAGAAAGCGATAATTCTGACCTTGATCGGTCAGCTTAGCTGAGCCGAGACGATACGGTCGATCTCGGCCAGGAAATCCTTTTCCCTTCCCGGCGGGATGGTCGCACCGGCGGCGATGTTGTGGCCTCCACCCGTTCCGCCCACCGCCTCGGACGCACGACGCATCGCCGAGGAGAGGTCCAGGCCTTTCTCGACCAGTTCTTTTGTCCCTCTCGCAGATGCCTTGGTCATCTCGATGTTATTATCGTCGACGCTCATCGCGAAAGCGAGCAGCGGGCGGTCGCAGGGAATGTCCCCGGAACCGAGCAACATCCCGGCCACGATACCTACGACCGTGTCCTCGATCTGCAACAGATAATCGTCCTCGTCGTTCATCAGGTACTGGATCGAACCGAGCGTTTTCGGTTTCTTGCCTTTGACCATCTCAATGTTCTTTTTCAGGTTTCTCTTGTGGTTCTGGAGGTTGATCAGGGCGTTCTGCCTTTCTCGCTTTAGGTGTGGTCCTTTGATACAGACCTCAAGCCCAGTCGGGGCCTCCCCGTAACGACCGCAGGAATTGAGCAATGTGGCGAACTCCTTGGCGTCGTGCATAACTGTTCTCTTCTCTTCTTGGATAAGTGAATAGACCTCTCCCATCAGGCGGGAGTCGGTGTCGCAGCCTGGTTCCGATCTGTTCAATATCTCCTTGAGAGCAGTGACGATCCGATCCTTCTCTTCAAGTTTGAGGTCCGCCCAGCATCGGCTGAATCCGTCCTCGATATTCACCTTTCGGAGGAATGCCAGGCATTCTTTCTGTCCGGCAAGACCGGGAATTTTTGGATCTGATGAGTACATAATATAGTTCACCAGCGGGCGGGTCTCGCGGCCGAAATATCGGACATCGAATGAGGTCTTGATGCTGCCCAATGCTTCTGCATCTTCCAGAATCGTGCGGTTCAGCCCGATCAGTCGGCACTCTGAGGAGTCCTGGAAATCTCCCAAGGCTCCTACGATCGCCAGATGGGCCAGTTTCTTGTTCCTTCCATCTATGGCCTTGGCAATGGCATAGGATGCGCCGGCTCCACTCAGCTCCTTTGAGCCGTCAAAACCGAACAGGTGCGGGTTAAGGTGCCGGTTTTTCCCGGTGTCGAAATCGAAGAGGCTGACCTGTCCTTTCTTCCTCTTTGCAGGCGGCAGACCGCCTGGATCAACCTCGTGATGGTCTGCGATGCAGAGCCCGGGGTGGTCTAGCTTAGATGCGTAGCCGCTGCCCAGGTCGACCAGGAGGACGCCTTCGGAATCGATCTTGTTGATCCTCTTTATCTCGTTCTCGTCGATCTTCTTGATGAAATTGTAATGCACATCGATTCGCTGGTCCTGCAGTGACTTGAACGCTATGGAGGTGGCGGTGATCCCATCCGCATCGATATGACCGACCACTGTGACCTTCTTGCAGCTGAGGAGAAAATCCGCGATCTCCTTGGCCTGGTGATCGAACCCTGCCAGATCTCTATTGTCTTCGTTCATGGTTTGCATTGATGTCCCTTAGCATTTTCTCTTTCATGATCTGGTAGACGATTTCCGCCAGGGGCTCGAGGTTCTTCACATCCTCGGTGTTGTATCGGGTCAGTAAGTTAAGGGCGTTCCGATTTCCCTTCCTGTTCCATAGATGCCACAGGTATACTGCCTGCTCTCCGGTGACGTACTCAAGTTCCTGCGGTCTCGCTATGCCGATCTGCTGCTCCACGGATTTCAGCCCCCCATGGTATCCCGCCTTCGGGCATACGTGACGCAGATCATAATGGGGGACCCGGGGAACGCTGAACGGGAACTCGTGGCCGATCATGGGCAGATCGAACGAGCTACCGTTGAAGGTCACCAACATCTTCACTCCCTCGAGCGCCTCTTTGATTGCGGATTGATTAAGGTCCTGGCCCCTGACCAGGGTGGTCATCTTGCCCTTGTGGAGAATGCCCACCATGGTGACGACGTGCCCCGGCCCGACACCGTCGGTTTCGATGTCCAGATATGCCGTACCCCGCCTCAGCTCGTCAAAGAGTCTCCATTGTTCCGTCGAGGGAAGGAGCCCGCAGAAGTATTCCGTACGCTCCCCGCTGAGGAACTCGTCGGCTTCGATGAGACGCGAGTCAAGATCTTCCTTCCTTTTCTTAGAGAAACCATCGACGCGATCGCTGGATATGAACTCGTTCCAGGTCGTCGCCCCCCTGGTCCAGATTCGCCTTTCGGTCGCCCTGCCGATGCTTGGCAGGAACACAAATGAACGGCGTATCATACTCCGAGCGGACGCGCTGCCTAGTCAAATCGTTTTCGATTGGTCCCTCGAAAGTGCAGGTCCCGATTTCATCTCAGTTGTGCCGTCGGTCGGCTCAAAAGGTTCAAGTCATGATGGCTCGATTGTTCTGCCAGAACAGGAAGGGCACGATGTTCAGTTTCCAGATATTCCCCGGGGTCAAGATCACCAATGACCTCTGTCTTTGGATGGAGGAAAGGGGGACCATTGCCATGGCCGACCTCCATATCGGACTGGAAGCGGCATTGGAACAAACCGGGATCCACATCCCAAGGATCCAGTCAGCCACCATGAAGGAATCGCTGATCCGGATATTGGACCGATACGAGCCTGACACCATCCTGATATTGGGGGACTTGAAGCATGAGTTCTCCGGCAACCTGGACCAGGAATGGAGGGATGTGCGGGACATACTCTCAATGTTGCGGGACAGCGCCACCGTGAAGGTCGCAAAAGGGAATCATGATAATTATCTGGCGAACATCTCGCACCGGCTCGGGATCGAGGTGGCGGACAGTTTCGAGATCGATGGGATATCGTTCATGCACGGGCATGCGAAAAGTGTGCACCGACCTTTGGTGATCGGGCATGAGCATCCCTCCGTACGCATCTTTGACCGGGTGGGGGCATATTTAAAGCTGCCCAGTTTCCTCCATTTCGAAAAGGAGCAGATATTGGTGCTGCCGGCATTCTCGCCATTGGCGGCGGGCACAGATTTCACCAATCTAGGGCGGGCGGATACCATGTCCCCGGTGCTGGAGGAGGCAGATATCGAGGATGCCAAGGTCTATGCCTGCACCGAGATCGGTCTGCTCGCACTGGGGACCATCCGGGATCTGGGCCAGATCCGGACTTTTTGACCGATGGGCTCATTTCGCGACAACCAGCTGCGATATCACGAAAAGCACGCCAATGTTATAACCGCGGTAATCATAAAATAAACCAAGGGGCCGCCCAATGACGATATCTGCCCTTCTCTTCGATCAAGCCCCCGAAACCAAATTTGAATTTCGGTAATAATTGGAGTGCAGGATTGTTATCAAATAGGGTCCTCCCTCGACTTTATCCTAGCCTCCCAAAAAAAACACTTTCAAGACCGTGGGGATGCCCATAACGACCACAAGCAGCACAAGCTCGTTGAATGTTGGAGCAACGAACGAGGTCAGAATATCTTGGCGAAGAAGAAGTGGGGCGGGGTGAAGGTGTTGTCGTGCGCACACCTAGGCGGTTCCAGACCTCGGGGGCGGTCCGGTCGCCTTCTCAGTTTGGGTCTCCTCTTTGACCTCCCGCTCGCCTGGCCTCTTGCTCAGCATCACTTTTTGGCCGGGCGGGAGCTGAACGACGCTGTACTCGAAAGGCTTCAAGTTCAGACCGTAGATGTGCACTTCCCTCAGGTAGACCGCTTCCGAGTACTTCGGTTCCATGGTTATCGTGTTGGTGGGGCAAACATCCACGCAGGTGCGGCAGGCGATGCACCGGGCCCGGACGATCGTTTGCGTCTTATGTTCCTTGTCGGTCACAATGGCTAAGGTGGGGCAGTTCTTCTCGCACAACCGGCACCAGATGCACTTCTGCAGATCCCAGACGACCCGTCCCCGGTTGGTCTCCGGGATGTCTGCCTTCTCATAGGGATACAGCACTGTGACCGGTCGTGAAAACAGGTTCTTCAGGGTGCTCTTCAGCATGGACATTTGGATCACCTATCCGTGCAGCATATGCATGGATCGACCGATACGGTGATTAGCGCCACGTCCGCCAGTTGCGCCCCGCCGATCATTGCGGCGACGGCTGGAATGTTGACAAACGCCGGCGTCCTGAGCTTGATCCGGTCCAGTTTCAGTTCTCCTTTCGCCTTGAGGTAGTAGTAGAGTTCGCCCCTCGGCGCCTCGACCCGGCCCACTCCTTCCCCGGTCGGATGTCCCTTGACCGGGGTCAGGAACGGTTCGTCCCGTATCAGGTTCAAAGACTGTCGGATGAGGTCTACCGACTGGATCACCTCGTCCATGCGGACCATGTTCCGAGCGTAGACGTCCCCCTCCTCATAGTAGACTGGCTTGTACTTCATCCCATCCACCCCGTATCCGGCGAAACCGGTGAGGCGGACGTCGTGCGGCATGCCGCTCCCTCGGCCGACCGGACCCACAACGCAATAGCTTTCAGCGTCCGATTTCTTCAGCACTCCTATGCCTCGGGTCCTTTTTCGGAAAGTGCTGTCGGTCCGAATGACCTTCTGCAGTTCGAGGAACTTCGGCTCCACTACGTCCATCGTCGTCTCGATGTCCTTCAGCTGCTCATATGTAACATCTTTCCTCAAGCCACCGATCGCGTTCATGCTGTAGTGCACCCGATTTCCGGAGACCCGGTTCACCAGCATCATTATGTCCTCCCTTTCCCGGAAGAACTGCATGAACAGGTTCTCGTATCCCAACGCTTCGGCCGTGTGTCCCAGGGCCAGTAGGTGCGAGGTCAGTCTTTGGCATTCCATCATGATGGTGCGGACCAGATTGGCCCGGTCGCTCACCTTCACGTTGTACGCGTTCTCCATGGCCTGGACGTATGCCGATGAATGATGGTAGGAGCATATGCCGCAGACGCGTTCGCACAGGAACACCGTCCGCTTGTAATCCTGGGCCATGGCATGCTCCATCCCGCGGTGGTTGTATCCGATGTTGATGGTGGCACCGACCACCTTTTCCTCTTCCATGACCAGTTTAAGGTTCATCGGCTCGAGGAAGCTGGAATGCTGCGGTCCGAACGGTATCACACTGGTCCGGTTCATGGTTTCCCCTCCGGTATGCCCATTTTCTCCGGCGCGGCCGGTTCCGATGTCGACCCCGCAACAGGGGGTGCCTCTGGCGGCTTGAGCGGTTTCCTCAAGGGTGTCACGATACCTTTCCCTGGCGTCAAGAGCAGACCTCCCTCGATACCTTTGAAATGCAGCCCCATCATGTCCACGATCTCCCTTTCCATGTTGACCGCACCGGCGTAGTGGGAGGAAAGGCTATCCAGCTCGTCCTCAAGTTTGACAGGATAACGGATTTCGGTATACTGGTTGTTATAATGGAAGGCGTAGATCAGCTCAAACGTCCCATCTGCGTTATCATTGGCAAATATGGAAATCAGCCTCGGTTTCGGGAATTTGAAGGTCATGCGGTCGACCTTGGACCTGATGTCGTTGACCGGCTTCGGTTCCTTGCTCTTGTTCTCTTCAGTCATGGTTTCGCCTCCGGGGCGGGGTCGGTCTCCGGCGGTGCTTCTTCTTTCGCAAGAGCGGCTGTCTCGGCACTCACCGCTGCCACCTTCTCCTTCCACTTTGATATGGCTAACACCACTCCATCGATTATCGCCTCGGGTCGGCATGCGCATCCCGGGACATAGACGTCGACCGGGATCACACGGTCGACTCCTCCGTCGACGTTGTAGCAGTCAAAGAAAGGCACGCCGTTCGTGGCACAGTTGCCACACGCCACAACGACCTTCGGGCCAGGCGTTTGGTTATAGAGTGTCATCAGTCGGTCCTCGGTCTTCTTGGTGACGGGACCGGTGAGCAGCAGGATGTCCGCATGCTTGGGGTTCGCCTTATTGAGCATACCGAACCGCTCCACATCATACTTCGGCGTCAGCAATGCCCAGACCTCAAGGTCGCATCCGTTGCAGCTGCCGGTATCGAAGTGAAGGATCCATGGCGATTTCATCCTCATCTTCTCCTTCAAGGCCATGTGAAAACCCCCTTGTCTGCAAGGAACAATATCAGTATGTTCCCTGCCGTCAGTGTCAGACCGAATGCCAACGTGAACTTGACCATCCGCTCCCTGGTCAATCTTGCGGTAACGTTGTCAATCACGGCCGCCGAAAAGAAGAACGCCAGAACGATAAGCAGTTTTACCCCAATGGATACCCAGATGTTCTGGTCCCAAAAGAAAAGCGTCATAATGCCGAACAAGACGGCGACATCGAACCAATGAGCTATCTCGGTGATCGCCAGGTATGTCCCGGAATATTCTACATAGGGGCCTGACACCAGTTCCGTATGCGCCGTGGCGATATCGTAAGGGGACTTTTCCATTTTGATGACCAGTACAGGCAAAAGGGAGAGCAGGACCAACGGCAGCATGAACAACAGGTCATGTGTTATGCTACCGGCAAGGTAAGTCTTCTCCCTGAAACCTATAGCGATGATCGCCATGAAAATAACCGGTTCGTATGCCAGTATCTGAAGCAGTTCCCTTTGCGCCCCATAGTATGAGAAAGGCGAATGCGCGCTGAAGGCGCCTAGGACGAAGGCGAAAGAACCTGTGCTGGACACGAAGAACACCACCAATAGGTCCCCGCCAGTGACTAGAAGCACGAACCCGGCCAGCTGTAAGAACATGGCGGCTATCGCGAACACAACTTGAGAGCTGTTCATGGCCCTGCGCTCTTTTCCGAACAGTTTAATCAGGTCATAGAATGGCTGCAGGACTGGAGGACCAACCCTATTCTGCATCCTGGCCGTCAACTTCCTATCGATCCCGATCAGCAGTCCGATCGCGAACGGCGTCAATATCCCGACAAGGATGGTGATCACCAATAGTTCAAGGTCGGTCATTAGATCACCTCCAGTGCCATGGGTATAGCGAGGAGCATCACCAGCAACACCGTGGCAAGGACCAGGATAATCATGTTCCAGCGGGCCTCAATTTTCTCGTTCAGGTAGTAGAAACCTCCCAGATCGAACTCTGGGTCCTCCCCACAGGCATAAGCTTGAGCAAGTTCTTTCTTGTCCAACTTGAGCAGGAAACCGAATCCCAGGAACAGGATCCCGACGATCAGCAGGATATAGAACGCTGGGAACGACCCGAGTTCCGTGTTCACGGACAGGAACGTGTCCCCCACCGCCGAGGCGTAGTGTAGCTCGAGGTACGGGTCGATCAGGTATCGTATGACTAAGCCGATGGCCAAGGATAAAACGATTCCAGCCCCGAGAAGCGCACCTATGGTATATTTGTACAATATGGGCAGTTTTTCACTCAGTACTGTCGGCCTGGAGATTCGCGGACCTGCTCCGAACAGACGACCGAGCCACTTGCTATAGTAGACGATGGTCCCGGCAAAGCCGACCGAGAGAAGGATGGCTATGAACGGGAAACCGCCAGCCGCCTCAGAAACGATCCACTTGCCTGCGAACAGGCCGAAAGGGGGAAGCATGAGCATGAAGACGCCGACAAAGATCGAAACGGATATGAAAGGCAACTTGTCGCGCAGATATGCCATGACATCAATGTCCTCGGACCTGATCTCCTCCTTTACCACCCCTACCGACATGAACAGGAGGGCCTTGGAGATGGCATGGAAGATGAGGATGATCATTCCTGCGGTGATTGATAGCGCTGTGTTCAGTCCAACGCACACAATGATCAGGCCCAGATTCCCGATCGTGGAGTAAGCCAGCACGCGTTTGGAATTGCTCTGAGCGATGGCCAGCAGTGACGTTGCCAGGAATGATGTCGCTCCTACGATACCGATGGTCCAGGCTATCATATCCTGCCCTACCAGGCTCGGGGAAAGTCGGATCAGGAAATACACTCCCAGATTGACCATGGTGGCCGAGTGCAGCAATGCCGACACCGGGGTCGGAGCCACCATGGCCCCGAGCAGCCACCTCTGGAACGGTACCTGGGCCGATTTTGTGAACGCCGCCACCGCCATCAGGGCGAACGGCAGCAATTGCAATCCTAGGATGCTTGTGCCCAACGGTAGTGACGAGATCGTGAGGGCGCTGAAGTAGTAGTAGGAAAGGATGATCGAGACCAGAAGGAGCACACCGCCCCCCAATGTTATCTCGGCGGCAACCCTCGCTGATTTTCTCGCTTCTTTGGTCTTCGTGTGCCCGATCAACAGGAAGGATGTCAGAGTCGTCACCTCCCAGAAGAAGAACAGCCATAGGAGGTCATTGCTGAAGACCGCGCCATTCATCGCCCCGATGAAGATGAGCATAACCGCGAAGAACCTTGGCTGGTTGCTATCGGTCTTCATGTACCGTATCGCATAAAGGATGATCACCGATCCGACCAGTGAGGTGATCAGCATCATTACGACGCTCAGATAGTCGGCGAAGATCACAGGGTCGGCACTCTTGTCCATGACCAACGATTCGAAGATTATCAGGGGGACGATTTGCAAGAGCGCGAAGGCCACAATCCATTTGCTCTTCTCCTTGATGCCGATATAGATGAAATAGGCCATCAGCGCGAGGTCAAGCGCCAATATGACCCACTCCATGGGGAACACCTCGTCCGCATCTATCGAGATGGTCGTGATATTGTTGATGGACATGTATCCCAATAGGCTGAGTGCCAGTACCATTGTGGCCGCGGAGATACTGGCGACAATGATCGAAGGTGAGGTACCGCGCTTCCGGGCCAGGCACAATAGGCCGCCCAGGGTCGGGACCACGATCAGAAGAAGGATATAAAGCGTTGCGACCTGCATATCAACCAGAGCAACATTCCAACCCCTTCCTTATTATATTTACCATCCAGAAGTATCCCAAATTTGAGCCAGGTCATGATAATTATCGAGCAAGGATGCAGTAACTCTAATTAGATACACGAGCGTTCATATACCGGGGGAAAACAATTGTCGGAGTGCATCGTCTGCGGGTCGGTCATGAAGAAGAACCATAAGAAATGTCCGAATTGCGGGGCATCGCAGGATGAGGATGATGACTATTGAATCAGGGTCGTTCGATCACCTCGCCAAATGGTGGCGCACTGAAGGGGACGCAACATTGTGTCTTCTATGCCCCCGCAGGTGCTTGATCCATGATGGGGCTATTGGATTCTGTAACGCACGTGCCAACGTTGCCGGCAAGATGATAACCCAGACCTATGGCCGTGTGTGTGTGACAGCGGTCGATCCCGTAGAAAAGAAACCAATATTCCATTTTCATCCCGGAGCCATATTGTATTCAGTCGGCACTTTCGGATGCACCTTGGACTGCGGCTACTGTCAGAACTCTGTATTGGTTCGATCCCGGTTCGAAGAGACACCATCCAAATATCTGTCGCCTGAAGAATTGGTCCGATCCGCGCTGGAGAAGAAGGTCGATGGTATCGGATGGACGTTCAATGAACCGATCGTTTGGTCCGAGTACATAATCGACGTATCTAGATTGGCCAAAAGGGAAGGCCTGTTCTCTTTGTTGAACACCAACGGGTACATCGGACCGGAGGCAAGGGAGGAACTATTAGACAACATCGACGTGATCAAGGTCGATATCAAAGGGTTCGAGGAAAAGACCTATCATGATATGTGCCAAGGGCGGCTTGCTCCTGTGCTTGAGACATGCATCAGAGCCAAGGACAAAGGAATTCACCTGGAGCTCGCCTATCCCGTGATACCAGGCAGGACCAACGACAAGAGAATGTTGGCCAGATTCGCGGATTGGGTGATCGAGGAGTTGGATCGGGACATTCCGGTTCATCTCTTCCGGTTCCAACCGGCTTATCTATTTTCAACAGTACCGAGCCCAGAAATGCAGGAGATGTATGCATGCAAGCAAGTGCTTCTTGACGCTGGATTACGATTCGTTTATCTGGGGGGAGTGACTGGAGAAGACCAGGACACACGTTGTCCCTCATGCAGAAAGGTCGTCATTTCGCGTAAGGCGGAAGAAGCAATCGAGAAGGTTTTTGTTAAGAAAGAGCAGGTTAGTCGCTTCTGTCCGACCTTCTCCAAGGTCCATAATCTTACACGTGATGGATGCTGCCCTTTTTGCGGCGAGTCCTTACCGATTCGAGAAATCCATCCGACTGGCAGTGATTAACGATTGTATCGACAGAATCGTGGATGGTACATCCATCCATAAAAGGCTTTATTACAATCAATTGGCATGCGATGAGTAAATTCTTTCATTATTTGGGAGGAAAGTGCATGAGTGAGACACTGCAAAATTTGGTTGATGTTGTTGTCAAGGGAAAGATAAAAGAGGCCAAGCCATTGGCCGAGAAAGCCCTTGCTGAAGGAATAACCGCGAAGGTAATCATCTTTGAGGGATTGAACAAGGCGATGGAGATCGTTGGTCAGAAGTACGAGAAGAAGGAGTACTTCCTGCCCCAAGTTCTGTTGTCCGCCCAGACTCTCTACCAGGCTCTCGATGTCGCCCTGCCGAAACTCGACAAGACGTCCGCTGGAGCTCAGGGAAAGGTCGTCATGGCCGTTGTTGAAGGAGACGTTCACGATATCGGAAAGAACATCGTAAAGGCGATGCTTACCGGTGCTGGCCTCACGATCTTCGATTTGGGCAGAGATATCCCAGTTAAGAACATCGTTGAGAAGGCTAAGGCCGAGAACGCCAACATCATCGCGACCTCCACCCTCATGACCCCGACGCTCGCGGGAATGAAGGAGATCGAGAGGATGTGCAAGGAAGGCAACCTGAAGCCGAAGATCAAGACGATGGTCGGCGGCGGTGCGACTTCCAGGGAATTCGCCAACCAGATCGGATGCGACGGTTGGGGATACGACGCTAATGAAGCCGTCAAGGTCGTCGCAGACCTTTTGAAGTAATAAACTTGCTTCAACCTTTCCAATCTTTTTCCCACTTTTTCTTACATCATTATTGAATCAGTGGAACCTTTAACGTCGCTTCTGCGCCATGTCGGGTCCAGATACGGTAAGAGAATAACCCACCGATCATGCCTGCAATGCCTATGATCAGGTTCGTTTCCACGCCGCTGCTTCTGGACAAGGGGTTATACGACCCCATTGCGGCCGACAGAATGGACAAGAACGCAGTAACGATCATAAGTATCGCAAGGTTCTTCATGGTTCCGGGAGCGAACTTTTCAATATCATCCCTGAATCTTCCCAGCTTGTCCCTGTATGTGAATAGGAGTATGGCCAACGCGGAAACGCCGAATATCCATTCATAAGGGTTTCCGATCTCTTTCAGGAGCGAGTCCTCGATATAGTTCGGGAAATGGTGCGCCCCGAATTCGCCTAGGAGCGGATAGAATAAAGTCACCGGCAGGTCCCACATGGAGTCCAATAGAAGATGGGTAACCAAGCCCGCAGTCAGTCCAATCATGATCCAGGTATTCTTCTTCTGATGATGGTACATAACGCCCGCGGTCAGGATGGCGATAAGGAACAATCCGCTGTGGGCGTAGATACGACCGTAATCGAGCGATCCATTCAGTAAAATGTGACCCAATGGCTTGTCGATGAGGTCTGGGAGTATGCTGCCTATCGCTGCCAGCCCGATCACCCTTCGATCTTTCAATAGCTGAAACAATAACAGACCGATGATAAGGCCGATGAAGATATGGCACATCAGCAGCATAACTCGGCCAATCTCAAGGGTGCTATAAATAGAGAACGAAACTGGACATCTGGCGATTCATTTGGTCAGATGTCAAAGTCAGATTAGGTAAATTGGATGGAATCTTTAATATCGGTATTAGCGTTTCAATGAGCAAGGAGCACGATCCTGATTTCAGGGTCGCTTGATCCGGAGCCGTGGTGGGGCTGATAACTATCAAGAATGGGAAAAGGGTCATAGGGATCCTGTTTGGCATTATGGCGATGATAGAGGGACTATTCGCCATCTATGTAGCCAAGCCCACCGCGATAAACGGCATCGGAGGCATAGCCCAATCAACGTTCGTTCTGGCCGGGGCCCAACTGGCCGTCCTCAGTGCGCTGATGATATCGGTTTGGGTCTTTTATAAGAACAAGAGAATGGAAGGGATGTTGGGCAAGATCATCCCCATCGTTATGCTGCTGGCCTCAGTGGCGATGATCATCGAAGGCATCGTTGTGGTCCTGTTTTCAAGCGATATAATGATAGGCAATATCCAGGGGGTCTCGAAGAAATTCGTGGCACTGGCCGGGGCCCAGCTATTCATACTAGGGATTCTCCAGCTAAGCCTGTGGATCCGGCGGGACAAGGAGCAGAACAATTGGTTGTTCGAATGGGGGGCCATCGTCCTCACGGTCGTCCTTCTGGGAGAAGGCCTCCTGGTCATGGGCATGTCCGCAGACACCGCCATGGTCGGCATAGGAACCGTCCTGAAGCAGACAATATTCCTGGCTGGTCTGCAGCTATTCCTGCTTTCCGGCATTCTGTTGGTCATGCAACTGTTCCGCGAGAATGGGATATTTGCGAATCGTTTGGGCAAGAAACGGATGAACATCATCTTTTCCTTGATGATACTGGTTATAGCTTTGGAGGGTCTGGTTCTGGCCTACATTGCTGAGCCGGTCACTCTGATGTATTCTGATTCATTGAATGACACGGTGACAAAGATGTTGGTATCCACGGCCGCCGCGCAATTGTTCGCGCTCGGTCTATTGGTGTTCTCATTCAGGAAGCTGGCCGAATCAAAGCTGGACCGGAGGATATTGATCGAGTTCTTCGGCATGGGCTCGGGGATCGTCCTGGCAACCGAGGGGGCATGGATATTAGGAATATCGGGCAACATCAAGATCTTCAATGAGATCGAGGGCATCGCGACGCGGACGGTCATAATTGCTGGCCTTGCCCTGGTCCTTCTCGGACTGATCGTTCTATTTGCCTGGCACTATGGTGGCAACAGCATGGTCAAAAGAATCGCTGGAAATGGAAGGATAGACGTCCTCATGCTCTTTATCGGCCTGGTCACTGGCCTGAGCGGAGTTGTTCTATCCGCACTTTCTGCTAACGTACTGATCAGCGGTTTCGGGTTCGTATCGGCAAAGTATATCGAGCTAGCGGGAATCCAGCTCGTATTGTTGGCATCGATCATGGTCCTCATGTGGGCATTAAGGGTAGACGGAATCTCCAATAGGATGAAGCGTGCATCATACCTTTTGGCGCTCTTCATGATGCTCCTGATTCCGCCCGCCATCCTGATGTGAACTCAACATTTAGGAAACATTATTGACCTTCGTGGTGCTTTTTACCTCTCATTCTAATGGAGCGTAGTCTTCAATGGCTTCAGTTGGCGAAAGGACTCTAGGACTTGGGATCGACACGGGGGGAACGTTCACCGATGCGGCGGTCATCGACATGGAAACAATGGAGATACTGGCCAAGGCGAAGTCCCCTACGACATATCAGGACCTATCCATAGGTCTTCTGGGGGCGGTCGATGGTGTTATAGCTTCTGGAAAGTTCACCGTGGATGAGATCAAGATAGTGGGTCTCTCTACAACCTTGGCGACCAATTCGATATTGACTGGCAAGGGCGGACAAGTGGGCCTCATCTGCATCGGGTGGTCCCCCGACCGGGAATGGGACATGGGGACCAAGATCATCGAGACGGTAGAAGGAGGTCACACCGTCCGCGGTTATGAGAATCAGCCCCTGGATGTCGCCGCGCTTGACAAGGCGATCTCCTCCATGACGAAAAAGGTGGACGCGATCGCCATCTCCGGAATATTCAGCGTCTATAATCCCGACCATGAGGAACGCGCCAGGAAGGCGATCATGGACAGGGCCAACATGCTCACGGTCACCGGTCATGACCTGACCACGGAACTGGGCATCAAGGAAAGGACCATCACCGCCGTCCTGAATGCCAAGTTGATCCCGATCATCGGGGATTTCCTGAGCAGTGTCGAGAAATCCATGGAGAACAGAGGTATCAACGGTAAGATCATGGTCTATAAGGGCGACGGGTCGCTCATGAACATCGCAGTGGCCAGGGGCAGGCCGGTCGATACCATCCTGTCCGGGCCTGCGGCTAGCCTGATGGGCGGAAGGTTGCTGTCAAAGTTGGAGAACTGTATCGTCCTCGATATCGGAGGGACTTCAACTGACATAGCATATCTTGACAGGGGATTTCCCCGCATCAATCGGGAAGGCGCCTCGGTGGGAAACTGGAGGACCAGGGTGCGCGCTATTGATATTTGGACCAGCGGCCTTGGTGGGGACTCGGACATGCAAGTGGACCGATTCGGACAACTGGAGATCGGGCCGGAACGGGTGATGCCGCTGGCATTGGCGTCCAGGATGGACCCGGCGGTTCTGGACAAGCTCAGGCTGTCCAGGCAGACCACGTACTATATGGTCTATGACAGGGAGGTCGAGAAGCTCAGTCATGAGGACCGACTTGTCTACAACTTCCTGAAGGAGAACAAGGTCAGCACGCTCAACGAGGCAAACGAAGGCTTGCCAGATCTATACTACGTGACCGAAAACCTCCGTTCCCTGAAGGCCAAGGGCTATCTCGTGCAGACCGGGCTCACCCCCACCGATATAATGCACGTCAAAGGCATCTATACGCCGGGGGACGTCCACGCATCCCGCGAGGGCATAGAGATATTCTCCAACCTGGCAGGCATGACCGTGGACCAGTTTATCGATAACTTCATGGATGTCATGGTCACCAAGATCGGAGGTGAGGTGGTCAAGAAGATCATATCTGACGAAGCTGGCGATATCCCTCCGTCCCGTGCGCTCGATTACCTGATAAAGGCTACGCTGGGGGCTGCAGGTTTCAGAACCATGTCCATCCAGGCTTCCCTGGACCGGCCGATCGTCGGGATCGGAGCACCGGCCCACGTATTCCTGCCAGAACTGGAGAAGAGGATGAACGTCAAGGTGATCATCCCCCCGAACCATGACGTCGGCAATGCGGTCGGGGCGGTATGCAGCAAGGTCTCGGAGATTATATCGGTGCAGGTATACCCAAGAGACTACAAGTTCTTCGTGTTCTCGCCATTCACCGACCCGCTCGAATTCCACCATCGGGAAGAGGCGATTGAAAAAGCCAAGGAGATCGCCGGCGAGTACGTCAAGGGAAGGGCACTGGCCGCCGGTGCCAAGAACGTCGAGGTCATGGTGGATGTGGACGAGAAAAGGTTCGCTCCAGGATCGACCACCACTACTCCGACGTCAAACTGGATAGAGGTACGAGCCAGAGCGACCGGGGACCCTCTTTGAGGCCGGAGAAACATTGAAGTAATATAATCAAGATAAACCGACGTAAATTTCTTAATGGTGTTAATGGAGGGAATTTCGTGGTAAGCAAAATGACTCCGAAGGAGCGCGTTCTCGCCGCTCTGGATATGAAGGAAGTTGACAGGCCTCCAGTTGTATGCTTCACGCAGAGCGCAACTGTTGATGTGATGGACGCGGTCAAGATATATTGGCCGGAAGCTCACACTGACGCTCAAAAGATGGCCGATCTGGCCATCGGTGTCCCGCAGGTTTTGGGATTTGAGTGCGTCAGGCTACCGTACTGCCTCACCGTTGAAGCTGAGGTTATGGGATGCACTGTGGACCTGGGCAAGCAGGACAGGACCCCAATGGTCAAGAAGCACGGATACGAAGCGGAATCCGCTATCGAGATCCCGGCGAACGTGACCACCCTGGGCAGGATGAAGACCGTCATCGAGGCTGTAAAGATCGCTAAGGCAAAGGTCGGAAATGAATACCCGATCGTTGTTGGAACCACCGGGCCAGTCACCATCGCGGGACACTTGGTTGGGACCGAGAACCTCCTGCTATGGATGATCACCGACCCGGACGCTGTCAAGAAGTTCGTTGACATCGCCGCCGATGTCGAGAAGCAGTACATCACTGCGCTGGCCAAGGCTGGAGCCGATGTCATAGTCATGAGCGACCCATCGTCCTCAACTGACATGCTGTCGGGAGAGCTTTTCGACCAGTACAGCAAGCCATCGATCAAGGAAGCGTTCTCTGACGTTGGCGAGGCGAAGACCGTTCTGCACATCTGCGGCAACACCACCATGTTGATCGACCATATGATCGACTGTGGCGTCACCGCCCTGTCCGTCGAGGAGAAGGTCACGCCCGAGGACGCCGTAAGGCTCGTCGGTGGAAGATGCGCCCTCGTCGGCAACATAGGTGTAGTCAGGCCGTTGCTCCAGGGAACCCCCGAGGAGTGCTTCGAGCACGCCAAGGCATGCTTGGACGCCGGATTCAACCTCGTCGCACCAGGATGCGGACTTGCGGCTCGCGTGCCGAAGGCCAATATCGAAGCGATGGTCAAGGCTGTCAAGGGATGAACATTTTAAGGGGGAGAGATCCCCCTATAAATCTTATTTTTTATTTTAGAAAGAACCGCTGAAGAAGTTTAATGCGTTTTACTGGTACATCTGATCGTGGCATCCTTCAGTGCCTTGATGTTGTCCAATGGGGTCTTGTAGGGCAGTTCGCAACCTGGAGTGATCACCAGGCCCGGGGAATCACCCCACTCGGCTATCGTTGTTTCAACCGCCTCGGCGATCTCCACCGGGGTATGCCTGAAGAGCAACTCCTGGTGATCGATCCCGGCGAAGAAGCAGGTCCTGCCCTTGACCGCGTTCATGACAACCTTCGGGTCGACATACTTCAAATGCAGGTGGATGGCGTCGGGAAGAAGTTCCATCTGCGACTGCCATAATGGCATGGAGGAATCGTTGTGCAGTATCGTTTTCAGACCTAGCCTATGATATGTCTCGGTCAAGGAACCGAGGCAAGGCCGGTCATGGGCCTCGTACATCTCCTTGCTGACCATTTCCATCCCGGCGGAACTGGAATCGATGAATACCGAGGTCACCCCGGTCTCCCGGATCTCCTCCCCGTATGCCCGTAAGGAATCAGTGACCGTGCCTAGGGCCTTATCGATCGGTCCCGGTTCGGAGAACATTGCCATAAGGACCGCTTCCATTCCGAATATCTCGTAGACTACGAGCATTGGCGCGTTAGTACATCCGACCACTGCGACCTCATCTCCTACCTGCTCGACCATCTTACCCGCCGCTCTGATCGGGACGGACCAGAACTTGTCCCTCATCGGATCGACGGACGTCATCTTGTCCGCCTCCGCCAGCGGACGGTACTTCGAAGCCCGCGGATAGAAATCACGTTCCGGGAACTTCCATTCCATCCCGTGCGCCTGGGCCTCGATCAGAAGATCCCCCCAGCCGGCCATGACCGTGTCATATCCGTAAAGTCTGTATGCCTCCAGCGCAATCTTTGTGAATATGTCTGGATCGTGGAAACCGTCATACATCTTGAGCCCAGTGGACTCCAGGATCCATTTGGCCGCCCCCAAATGTTGGTAGAACACGGGTACTCGGTCGGCCGATCGAAGCTCCAGGGCGGCATGGAACCGTTGCTTAGGGCTCATGTTAGGTGCAACGTATTACGGGTCATAAAAGCGTATTGAGTTCAAACCCGCCAAACGATTGTTGAACCGTCCAGACACCCTGACGATGCGGAGATAGTTGATAAATAGACAGTACACAATCTCGGCACGATTCCATGGCATACGGTGTTGCACTCGACCTGGGAACCAGCGGTTATCGTTCACATCTGGTTGATCTATCCAAGAAAGGGAAGATAGTCTCCACGTCTATCACCATGAGGCACCCACTTCCCGGTGCTAACATCATGGACCATCTGCACTTTTGGATGGAGAACGGTAGTGAGGTCGGTCACAGCATCATCACCGAGACGATTGATCACCTGATCGAGCTCCACGGAGCTAAGCCAGAGGAGATCGAGAGGCTCGCGGTATGCGGTAACCCGGCCCAGCTGTCCATGTTCGAGAACATTGAGATCCGAGACCTGGCCTTTGCCGGTCAATCGCTTATAAACCGGCTCAATATCAAGGTCCCGGAACGGCGTGCCCACGTGATCAAGGCGGAAGAGCTGGGGCTCAAGTCGGTGAAGGCAACCGCGGACGTCAGGATCCCCCCGTCGATCAGACACGAGATCGGGGCAGACGCGCTAGCCATGATCATCAAGACCAAGCTCCTGGACAAGAAGGAGACCTGCATGGTCACCGATTACGGTACGAACGCGGAGATGGGCCTCTATCATGATGGCGAACTTTATACCGGTTCGGCCGCGGCCGGCCCGGCAATGGAAGGTCAGTCGATCGAGTATGGTATGTTGGCGGCGCCCGAGGCGATCTCCGATCTGTCGATTGGCCCGGACGGAATGTGGTACAACTACGTCCTGGACGATCATCTTCATCCGCGTAAGGCAGCTTTGGTCGGTCCCCGCAGCAACCAGGTACAGATACTGGAGAATATATCGGCCCGGGGAATAACCGGGACCGGTGTGGTGGCGGCGGTGGCGGTCGGGCTCGAGACCGGAATTATCAAATTGCCCGGATCGACACACCAGACCACCTGATGCACCTTATGAACGGGATATCATTCACAGAGCACGACCTGAAAGAGGCGGGGAAGGCCATGGGTGCCATCCGCGCCGGCCACAGGACGCTCATCCATGATGTGGGCATCGACGACGCCGATGTGAAGACGATGTACCTGGCAGGGGCGTCCGGCACCTATGTCGACCCGATCAAGGCACAGACCGTAGGCCTGGTGCCGCGGGTGCTAGAAAGAACGGTGCAGGCGGGAAACACGTCGCTCATGATGGCATACGATATCCTGGTCGACGATAACGGCTTGGACCACATGCAGGATGTGGCCAACTCGATCGCCTCCAAGCACATCATGTTCGCAACCAGTAAAGTGTTCGAGGACCATTACGTCAACGAGCTTGCATACTGGGACGAGGGCATGCCATTCGAGATGTTCAACATAATGCTTCAGGCCGGGGGTTACAGACCGCTGCCCGATATAGTCCGACCCAAGGAAACGCTGCGCATCGTAAGCAGCGACATTCCGGTCATCGGAGACAGAGGGCTTAAGACGTTGGAGAATGTCGGGGTCTACCTCATCGGGTCCTTCGAAGGCTGCATCGGCTGCAAGAAGTGCGAGGAAGACTGTCCGGAGAGGGCGCTGAAGGTACTCCCGATGGGGGATAGCACGTTCAAGGTCAGGATCGCGACCGAGTTCTGCCTTGGCACCGCATGCAAGAAATGTGAAACGGTCTGTCCGGAAAACGTTTACCAGTTCAACAAACTCGCAGTGGTAAGAAGAGGAGATGACCAGTAAGTGCGTATCGTATCAGTCGTTGACAATATGTCGGGAACGTCCTTCAACTACTCCAAGATAGTGAAGCGAGTGGACAAGCCTGACCGACATTTCCTTTCTGAGCATGGCCTTTCGATCATGGTAGAGACGGACGAGGGTAAGCGGGTCCTGGTGGACACCGGGGCATCGGCGACGGTGTTCTCCCACAATCTAACTCTCCTAGGTTACAAACCGAGCGATATCGACGCGGTCTTCATCTCCCACGGACACTACGACCACATGGGCGGCCTGGTATCGATGATCGACGCTGGCGTCCCTATCTATGGCGACCCGAAGGTGTTTTCTTCGAGGCGCTTCGCTGTCGCGGTTGACGGGACCAAAAAGGAGATCAGCGCTCCGAAAGAGCTCATGGATGCACTGCCCAGGGCCAAGCTCAACCTGTCTGCGTCAAGCGTGGAGATCGTTCCCGGAGTAAGGACCTCTGGCCAGATTGTGCGCGAGTCGAAGTTCGAGGTGCAGGACCGTTTCCTCAAGGAGGAGGAGCCTGGATGCCAGATCAATGACGAGGTCTTCGAGGAGCAGGCGCTGTTCGTCCAGACGAAGAAGGGACTGGTGATCGTTTCCGGCTGCGGTCACCCAGGTATCGTGAATGTCGTCACCCAGGCGAAGAAATCCTTTGACAAGCGTATCTATATGGTCATTGGCGGTTTCCATCTCAGCTCGGCGAACAAGGACCGCATCCTCAAGACCATGGACGGACTGAAAGCTCTGGGCATCGATCCGATCGCCCCGACCCATTGTACTGGTTTCGAGGCATTGAAGATGATGTCCGACCGGTTCGTCGGGTTCGACATGCTGCCATCCGGCAGCGAGATAAACATCTAGCCCGTGTCCGGGCGAACCCATTTCTTATCCTTCTAATGACATCATATCACATGATGATGGTAGAAAGGCCGGACGAATGGCAGTGGCGAGAGCCGGTCAGATACTAAGGAACTCCAAGGCTCGTTGACCACGTATGGAACATGCCAGAGCGAATCAGGAATATCAAACTCAGACCTGCTCCGGTGAGGTGATCCTTTCCATCTTCAATCTGGCCGGTTCATGTGTCTTCGTCAGGCGGAGAGATGCTCTTGATCAGTTCTTCCCGATGGGAAATGTCGAAACGGAAGGGGATAATCGACCGAGCGAAGGCAAATGCCTTATCTCTGATCTGTTCGATCATTCGATGGGCTTATAGGTGGGCAGAGCTTCTCTGGTCGGATCAAGAATGTCCTGGGCATCTGACCTTTTCGAGCTCTTCGAGGACGTGGAGTTCCTCGAGCAATCCTATGAGCAAATGCTTGATGATCGGTTTACTGAAGAGGTCAGGCTCATCGATGCCTCTGAGAGCCGGATGTTGATCGATGAGGACGAATGGCCTCTCTCGTTCGCGGTCAAGACACCAAAGGGATGGAAGGCGACAAGTTTCCTGGTCCGCAAACCCAGGGTAGAGGTCGTCGAAAGATATGAGGCGCTCGGCGGTGAGATCTTCCAGACCGATAGGGCAGAGTTCGCCGCGGCGATGCGCGAGCATTTCTCCGAAAGTATTCTTGAGCAAATTTCGCCGGCGATCGAGGATTTCTCGCCGGAAAGATGCTCCGCTGTACAGGAATTGATAAATGAGGTGTGGGGAGATAGGATTGGCCAGGGTTGCCTGGATGTGGCATGCGGTTCTGGTCTCGGTTCGGCAGCACTTAGGCAGTTAGGAATAGTGCCGATTGCCTATGACAATGACCCAGGCCTCTTGGCCCTAGGGATGAGGACCGGCCGTCTCATGCCCGAAGGAACAATGTGTATCGACGCAACCAGGGCAGGCCTTCTGGCCCCCAAGGCGCCACTCGGGCTAATTCTTATGGCTGGTTCGATCAACAACTTCAACGAGTATGCATGGAAAGCCATTTTCGATGAGACCCTCAAATTGACGGTGAAGACCCTCGTAACCGTCGAAACAGAGAAGGAGGCAGTGCGGGTCAAAGGGTGGTGCGCAGGCAGGCGTCTTGACGTTAAAGTGTTTGAGAACAACCGCGATGCTTTCTACGACCGATGGGTGTGCTCTATATCACAAGATTAGATACTGGCATGTCCTAATCGCATTCCCTCGAATGCACACAGAACCTACTGGTAGGCACAGGCGATTCGTAATGGAATCATACAATTATCCAGACAATTGTTAAGATAACATATGGAGATTATTGTAATCAATCTTCAATACGTTTGTAAATATTTATACAATTAATACTAACGTACGAATAACGACATTGTTAAATAAATCAAGAATGTTTAGAATCTCGAGAAGGTTAAGAATGAGCAACTACGCTGAGCTTTCCAAGAAGATGGTAGATATCCTAGGATTGAAGACAGAACCGGTCGCGGTCACTTTGATCAAAAAAGACCAACCGATACCGGATGGATACATAGTTACCGAATCTCCGCTACGCCATTGTCAAAGCATCATGAGGGCGAGGAAGGGAGAAAAGTTGGTGGTCCCAGCCGCCAAACAGTCTTGCCCAGTGGGCGCCTCGGCATTGGGAATGGTGCCTTTGCCGGAAAAGGTCAAGTCAGGCGAGTTCCATTACAACATGGGCATGTATGAATCGGCAGAGGCCGCATGCAAGACCTGCGCTTCGAGGCCATCCCTGGAGACTGGCAGCATAATCGCGACCGCAGTCTCCCCGTTGAGCAAGGCCACCATCGCTCCCGATGTCGTCGTGGTGGTCGGGATGCCGGAGCAGGTCTTCTGGATCGCTCCTGCCGCAAGCACTTTCCAAGAGGGCGGAAGGGTCACGTTTGAGATGGCAGCGGTCCAAGCCTCCTGCGCCGACTCCACCATCGTGCCTTACTTGACTGGCAACATCAACCTTTCACTGGGCTGCTTCGGATGCCGCAAGACCACCGATATCGCCCCGGAGGAGATGTTGGTCGGGATTCCGGCTTCCAAGTTGGAGAAGCTCGTTGCGGCCATCGAGAAGATGGGTGCGACCGCCATTCCCAAGTCAAGGGTCAAGGCATAAAACATACTCAAGAGGGAGGATGAGGTCCTTCCTCAATTCTGTTTTTTCTTATGACCGTCAACAATTTATATGTATTACGCCAATTTGTGAAACATTGTAACAAGAATCGTATAAAAAATGTTCGATTTTTGCAATAGTTGGTGGGGAAGATGGACGAGATCGATCTGAACATCCTGAAGATGTTGAAACAGGATTCTAGAGAAAGCCTCGGGAAAATTGCCGAAAGGCTGGGCATTTCCAAGGCGACGGTCTCGCGTCGTATCTCCAAGATGGAAGATGACGACCTGATATCTGGTTATACCCTCATCACCAATTCCACAAAGCTCGGCCTCATGCGCGCCATTATCGGAATTGAGGTATCTGGTTCCTCGCTTACCGAGGTCATCGAGGAGCTCAAGAAGTTCGACGAGATCCAAAACATCTTCAAGGTCTTCGGCGACCACAGCCTGATCTGTGAGGTATACACCAAGAGCGTCGATTCCCTCTATGACCTAATCCAAAGCAGGATCCTCAAGGTGGCGAGCATCCAGAATGTTGAGGTTGACATCCTTATCGAGAAGATATCGCTTAACCCTGATGCCGAATTGGATATGCTCAGCGAGGCATCCTCAATCATCTGACGAAGCATCTGGGATGCTTGGCATAACCGTTATAATCGGCAATCGCATGCACCGTTCATGAGCCGCAAGGTGAAGGATGCCGCGATTGGGCCGGAAGGATATCGTACCGAAGATCCGGAAGAGACCCTAGCCCGGATTGAACCCCTCACTAAGAGGGCCGGCATCAGCCGCATCGCGGATATCACTGGGCTGGACCGGATCGGAATTCCTGTTTTCTCGACCATCCGTCCATCCGCAGAGAGCGGTGCGATCTCCATTTACAACGGAAAGGGCCTCACACCGACACAAGCCAGAATCTCAGCCATCATGGAAGGGATCGAACGGTACAGCGCGGAACTGCACGGGGACGTCCTGGTCCGAGAATGCATGGAGGAAATGATCGACTCCGGGAAGGGCATAGACCCGCGGGAACTGATCCTGCCCATCTACACGATGATGCGACTGAAGGATATGTCCATCGCCTGGGTGGAAGGCACGGTCATCGGGAGTAACGAATCCGTCATGGTCCCTGCGAGCGCAGTGTTCCACCCCTACAATTCTACCGCCGACCTGTCATTATTTCGCAGCAACACCAACGGGCTGGCCTCAGGCAATACCCTTCAGGAGGCGACCCTTCACGGATTGTGCGAGGTCATTGAGAGGGACGCCTGGTCCCTGTCCGAGGTGAAAAGGAAGGTCGTTTCGGACGTGGTAATCGATGGCGAGGCCGGAATACTGAAAGAAACCATGGACCGGTTCACGTCAAAAGGGGTCGAGGTCCACTTGAAGAACCTCACCAGTGACATCGGGATTCCGGTGATTGCGGCCGCAGCCGATGATACTCAATTGCAGGACGCCGGGTTGCTCACACTTGGCATAGGGGCCCACCCTTCGCCTAGGGTCGCCGCCTTGAAGGCTCTGACCGAAGTGGCTCAGAGCAGGCTTACTCAGATCCATGGCGCTAGGGAGGACGCGGTCATGGCCGACGGCAATCGGAGGCTTGGCTACGAGCGGGTGAAACGTATGAACAGGCTATGGTTCGGTAAAGCGGACTCCATCAGTGGCATCGATGAGATAGAAAACGTCGACAAGGGTGACCTCCGATCCAATGTGGTGGAGATAGTCGGACGAATACACGATGTTGGGCTGAGATCGGTCATCACCGCTGACCTGACTCGGAAGGAGCTCGGCATCCCGGTGGTCAGGGTCATCGTTCCTGGTCTGGAGGTATTCTCCATCGACTCCGATCGCGTCGGTCGAAGAGTGATGGAGGCAGAAAGGAGAACGAGGGGATGAAGCCTGTTGTTTTCATCGGGATGAGCCTGCCCGTTTCCGAGGCCAGGAAGATATTGGATGCGGACTACCGTCCTCCAGTCAAGCGGGGAGACCTGCCCATGCTGGACGAAAACGTCCGCTATGTGGGCATTGTAGACGGTGTTTTCATGAATGACTGTTCAGTGGGACACCGTGAGATAATCGCCCTCCTCAAGCGAGGCGTAACCGTGGTCGGGGGTGGGAGCATGGGTGCCCTAAGGGCATCGGAGCTAAGTGATCTCGGGATGATCGGGATCGGCAGGATCTATAGTATGTACGTGAACGGTGAGATCGAGGGAGATGACGAGGTCGCCCTCATCTTCAATCCGGAAACAAATGGTCCTCTTTCTGAACCATTGGTCAACATAAGAGCAACACTGGCTCTCGCGGTCGAGAGAGGGGTGTTGGAGGCGGACACCTCTAGGATGGTGCTGGAAAAAGTTCGAGCGGAATTCTACCCCCGGCGGTCCATGTCCAGAATGGTGGAGATCGCTAGAGAGGTCCTAGAACCAGGGACTTTCAAGGAATTTTCGGAATTCGTAGAGAAATCATCAGTAGACCTTAAAAGAAGGGATGCTATCGGGGTGTTGCAAGAAATCGCGAAAATCATGAAAAATGCCAATTGCGAGAAATCGTGAAAATTGAAAAAATCGCAAAATACGAAACCATTGTTAACGCCCTAAAATTGAAAAAATTTAACCCCGTTAAAGTTTTGGGTTTGACCAGCTGGATGATGGTTTTTCGTTTACTATCGTTTAGGCTGGATGGATAATCCATCCAACATCAAGCTTATATCATGTTGTTCGATACTATACCCTCGCAAGGGGAGCCGATTTTCACTAGATTGATGCAAATCTCTGGTGGAAATCGAGTTATTAAAAAGGAGGTAAAACATGGCAAAGTACAAGGACAAGGTGGACTTGTATGACGACAGGGGCAAAATTATCGAGAAGCAAGTGCCCCTCGAGGCAATAAGTCCTCTATACAACCCAGCCATAAAGCGAACAGTATCTCTAGCAAAGAGAACGATCGCAGTTGACCTAGGCGCTATTGAGAAAGGTCTCAAGACCGGCCGGGTCGGCGGTGGAGTTCTCCGCGGAAGAGAGATGGACCTCGCTATTGTGGCAAACGCAGAGAAAATCGCAAAGAAGACCAAGGAAATCCTGAAGACTACCAAGGATGATGACACTGAGGTCAGAACCTTGATGGACGGGAAGAAGATGATCGTCATCGTCCCGGAGGTCAGGCTGGACGCTGGTGTAGAGTACACCACCGGATTCACAGCTGCCGCCGCGGCATTGACACAGGTCATCCTCGACGAGTTCGACGTTGACATGTTCCAGGCGAGCATGGTCAAGGCAGCCGTTTGGGGAAGGTACCCGCAGACCATCAACTTCCAAAACGCGAACCTGAAGTCAATTCTGGATGTTCCGCAGCTGAACGAAGGCGCAGGATACGCCCTCAGAAACATCATGGCCAACCACATTGTTGCCCTATCCGGCAAGAGCGCCATGAACGCAGCCGCGCTATCCTCGATATTCGAGATGGCAGCATCCTTCGAGATGGGCGACGCAATCGGCCCGTTCGAAAGGCAGCAGCTGCTCGGTCTCGCATACCAGGGACTGAACGCGAACAACATTGTCTATTCGATCACCAAGGACAACGGAAAAACCGGCACAGTCGGTACCGTCGTCGAGTCCATCGTTGGACGAGCGATTGAAGACAAGGTCATAAAGGTAAAGGAAAAGTTGCCGTCGGGATTCAAGGTGTACACCACCAATGACTTCCCGCTGTGGAACGCATATGCAGCCGCTGGATTGCTCGCCGCAATAATGGTCAACATTGGTGCAGCAAGGGCTTCCCAGGGTATCCCGTCAACCATCCTATACTATAACGACCTGCTAGAGCACGAGACCAGCCTACCCGGTGTGGACTATGGCCGATCGATGGGTACTTCCGTCGGTATGTCATTCTTCTCGCACTCGATCTATGGTGGCGGCGGCCCCGGCCTGTTCCACGGTAACCACGTCGTTACCAGGCACTCGAAGGGATTCGTCAACCCAGTGATCGCAGCCGGATGCTGTCTAGATGCTGGAACCCAGATGTTCTCTCCGGAATCCACCTCACCACTGGTGAAGGATGTGTTCGGTGACATACCTGAGTTCAAGACACCGTTGAAAATGGTCGGCAAGGAGGCCAAGAAAATTAAGGACTTGGTGGCCTGAAAATGAGTTCTGCTTCCGCTTCGGAGAAAGTTCCGCTACCGGAGATATTGATTTTCCCGGCCAGGCTCTTAAGAGCAGAAACCACCGAGAAACTCCTAAACCGGATCTACTCAGTAGCGAACGTCAGATACGTCACCGTAAGCGGAGAAGATCTTCCAGCGGTTTTGAACGCGGGTCCTGGTAAGGGACAGCCGGTCAACCACCCCGAACGCCACATCATAACTGTAAAAGGGGAAGAGGTTGAGCTAAGGCTGCTCGTTGGCAGGATATTCGTCGAGATCAATGATATCGACAACGTGCCCAAGGCATTGGAAGACATCGAAGAGGTATGCAAGGAATTGCTGCCTTTCGGATTCAATCTCGAAGTGGGGCGGTACTCAAAATTCAGACCAACTGTCACCGACTATAAGAAAAACAGGTGATTCAAAATGGCAAAGTACGAAAGACAATTCTATCCAGGTATGACTGTGCCGGCGAAGAACAGGCGCAGGTTCATCGATCCGAGCAAGAAGCTCGAAAAGCTTCGTGACATCGCAATGGATGATGTCGTGAAGATTATGGGTCACAGGGCGCCGGGATCCGACTACAGGTCGATTCACCCGCCACTGGACGAAGGCACCGAGCCCGATTGCTCGATAAGACAGATCGTCACGCCGATCGAGGGTGCAAAGAAGGGAGACAGAATCAGGTACGTACAGTTCACTGACTCGGTCTACTTCGCCCCGGCTATCCCGTACGTTAGAGCCCAGATGTACATGTCCAGGCTCCGTGGGATTGATACCGGTACCCTGTCTGGCAGACAGATCATCGAAATGAGAGAGAGGGACCTCGAAAAGGTGGCAAAGGAGTTCATCGACAACGAGACCTTCGATACAGCCAGAACTGGTATCCGTGGCGCAACAGTGCACGGACACGCATGCAGGCTGGATGAGAATGGACTCATGTTCGACGCATGGCAGAGATACAGGTTCAACGCCAAGACCGGAATGGTCGAGTACGTGAAGGACCAGGTCGCTATCCCGTTGGACAAGCCGATTTCCGTCGGAAAGCCGATGGATGACAAGTGGCTCAGGGCCCACACCACGATGTTCCGTGCGGACGACGTGGACATGAGGGCTGACCCAGAGGTCATGGCCCAGAACCTGAGGCTCCACACACTGAGGACCCTGTGCGGCTACAAGCCGTTCGACGTCAAGGGGGAGTAAACAATGGCAAAGGAAAAGGAAAAGCTGTTCATGGCCGCCATGAAGAAGAAGTTCAAGGAGGCCCCAACCGAGGTCAACACGAACTACTACTCCTTCGGCGGCTGGAAGCAGTCCAAGAGGAAGAGGGAATGGGTCGAGCAGGCGAACAAGATCGCCAAAGAGCGCGGCATCCCAATGATGAACCAGGACATCGGTGTCCCACTCGGACAGCGTGTCTTGATGCCGTACCAACTCTCCCACACAGATATCTACGCTGAGGCCGATGACCTGCACTTCGTCAACAACGCCGCAATGCAACAGGCGTGGGACGATATCAGGAGGACCGTAATATCTGGTCTGGACACTGCCCACAACGTTATCGAGAAGAGACTGCAGAAGGAAGTTACCCCAGAGACCATCAACCACTACCTGGAGACCGTCAACCATGCAATGCCTGGTGGCGCAGTCGTTCAGGAGCACATGGCTGAGTGTAGCCCCGCCTTAACCGCGGACTGCTATGTCAAGGTCTTCTCCGGTGACGACGAACTCGTCGATGAGATCGACAAGCCGTACAGGATCGACATCAACAAGGAATTCCCGGCAGACCAAGCCAAGCAGCTGAAGGAAGCCGTCGGTAAGTCCCTGTGGCAAGTCATCCGTTGCCCAACCATCGTTGGAAGGGTATGCGATGGTGGTACGATGTCCAGATGGTCTGCAATGCAGATCTCTATGTCCTTCATCAGCAGCTACAAGCTGGCTGCCGGTGAGGCTGCGATCGCCGACTTCGCATACGCTGCGAAGCACGCATCGGTCATAGAAATGGGTACCATGATGCCAGCAAGGAGGGCCCGTGGCCCGAACGAGCCGGGCGGAATTCCGTTCGGATTCATGGCAGACATGGTCCAGTCCCAGAGGAAATATCCAGACGACCCGTGCAGGGCTGCTCTCGAGGCTGTGGCGCTAGCCGCCGTCGTGCTCGATCAGATCTACCTCGGATCGTACATGTCTGGCGGTGTTGGTTTCACTCAGTATGCAACCGCAGCCTACACCGACAACATCCTCGAGGACTACGTCTACTGGGCAGCTGACCTGGTCAAGTCCAAGTATGGTGGGCTCTGCAAGAGCAAGCCAACCATGGACCTCGTCAACAAGCTCGGAACCGAGATCAACTCCTACGCACTAGAGCAGTACGAGAGGTTCCCGGCCGCGATGGAAGCGCACTTCGGTGGCTCACAGAGAGCAACCGTCGCCGCTGCCGCGACTGGTATCGGTGTGGCAATGGCAACCGCCAACGCCAACGCCGGTGTCAATGCCTGGTATCTGTCCATGCTCCAGCACAGGGAGAGGCTCGGAAGACTCGGATTCTACGGTTACGACCTGCAGGATATGTGCGGCGCGTCCAACTCGCTGTCGTACAGGTCCGACGAGGGTCTCCCGCACGAACTCCGTGGCCCGAACTACCCCAACTACGCCATGAACGTCGGTCACCTGAGTGGATACACCGGAATCGCTCTCGCCCCGCACGCTGCGAGGGGAGACGCTTTCGCCTGCAACCCGCTCATCAAGATCGCGTTCGCAGACAAGAACCTCCCGTTCGACTTCGCCAACATCACGAAGGAGTTCGGCCGTGGCGCACTGCGCGAGTTCATGCCTGCTGGCGAGCGGACGACCATCATACCCCCGATGTGATCCTGAATGAACGTCGGAGATTACGCCAGGTACAAGAACACAGGGACCGTCGGAAAGGTCTTGGAGGTCAAGCAAGAGGCGGGGATCGAGTGGATTCTGCTCGATACCTACAACCTCTACTACGACGCCACGACCGTCGAGCCGGGAAATGTGGAGGAGTACAAGACGTTCTCCGTCAAAGAAAGGTCACGCGGGCAGACGGTGGAAGACATCGAGGCCATGAAGGAAGAGATCTCCAAGGTTGAGCGGTATGGTTCGATTACCGCCTCCGGCGGCGGTTGAATCCTTCAAGACAAACCCTTTAACTTTCCATTTTTTTGGTTTTATTCTGAACTGTTATCCTTTGTCCATACTCGCTAGATTTAACTTAAACGAGTGAGGTGTATCGAGGGCTTTGAGATTCCAGCACCGCCATAAAATGCTTGGTCAAAGGCGCTTGACATAACCCTGCACCTCCACACATGGGTACCAAGAATCCGCCCGAGCTGTCACCAACTACTCCAATATGCGGGTTAAGATTGGGAAGAGTGACCACATTCTGGTGTCAACTTTGTTCGATCATGCCATTGCTCAGACGGCGCAGACGATGTCAGAAATATTCATTGCAGAGTTGCCGCTCATTTGGTGTTCGCCGATCGAAGCCACGACCAAGCCATAAGATTCACAGATGGTCAACAGGATTCCGCCCACCACGTTTGTTACCTGAGCATCCTAGACAATGATATTTCGACGCTAATCAGTCTCCTGCATTGTCCGACCTTCCCGCTCTCGGACAGAACAGGAATATTTAGTTACTATTTTTCACATCGAACGATTCCTGAGCAGTAGACTTGGTCCATCCCTTTTCTTTTACGAATAGAAAACTTATGATGTGAGTGTCGATCTCTAAGTTTTACTTCTAAAATGACCCTTAGGACATCCCACGATCCCCCTTCCCTCATCGGCCGTGATGGTCCGCAAGGAATCCTTGTCGATGTTGTCAACCCTCTCTTGACCGCTCCTGATGTATTCCTTCGTTTCTTCCCATGGCAGGCTCAAAAAACATGAGGACTGTCAGTCATATATCGGTTCATCAATTTTCTCCGCCACAACAGTGGATCATCGTATGGTCCTCAAAGACGATCAAGAAATGGAGAACGATGAATAGCTCTCAATCCTGACCCCTCACTTTAATCTGATTTCGAGATATGGTCGGAGGATGACATTCGATCCTTCGGCTTAAGGTATTGGTTTCTGACTCCCCAGGAATTACGGCATCCTTCAATTCTGGCAGTTGAAACCAACCAATATCGACGCCAACTTTGGATCGTCCTCGAGGGTGTAGTTGGTCTTGATGATTATGTCGCTCGGAGGCGAGGGGCTGCATGATACGACCTCGGTCACACCTTCGATCGTGATCAGCTCAGGGAACGAGACCGGTGGCATCATCCAGTATTCTTTCGTCTTCTGCTTCTTGTCGGTGAAGACCACGAAATCCTGGCACAGGAACATGACGTTGTCCATTTCCTTGAACCTTTTGTGTTCACCGGGTAGCACTTCAGTGCCAAGAATCGTACCCTCCTCATCGAGCATGAAAACCGTTGGTTCTGGTGGCGGCCGGAACGTGACATCCTTGATGATGCAAATAACGTGGTCCCGCTTCATCACTTCTTCGAGGCCCATGTTGAAGACCTTTTGACCTAACTGAGAAATTACTCCCCTTTCTCTTTCAAGGATTTCTGCCACGTCCTTCTTATTCAGGGGGAACACAATCCTTGTGCCCTTCATCCCCTTTATGATCACAAGAGCCTCGTCGATCGCTGCCATCTTTAGCCAGAATGTCTTCTCGAATAATATACCCTTTCCATTAACGAGGTTGGACGTGAATATTTATGCGATGATTGATGTTACTGCATTCATGAGTCTGGAGCTCATTTCCAAGCAGCAGCCAGAGGTAGTCGCCGCACTCTACAGGCTCAAAGGCGCCGTCTTCAAGGACGGGGCGCTGAGTGTCAAAGAGAAGGAATTGATCGCGGTCGCAGTAACTGCGTTGCTAAAATGCGATGAGTGCCTAACGGTCCATGCAAAAAAGGCAGTCGAGGCGGGGGCCACCAAGGATGAGCTTAGGGAGTCACTCCTGGTGGCAATGTACCTCGCCGGTCCCAGTACCGTCATCTGGACGGATAAGATCGACGAGATCATTGGGTGATCATCAACCTACGAACTCGACGGTCACACTTCTCTTCAGCCCCATCCCGGTGACTACTTCGCCAGCCTTGATCATGGCCATCGGTAAGGGGCAGGCACTGTGTTTCAGAAACTTCCCACCCAGCTCATAGATCGGGTTCTCACAAAAGGGCATCTTGACGATGTCAAACATGTCAAATAACGGCATTTCTGCTGCCATTTTCTTGACGTGAGGGCACTGACTTTCCACATTATAGGCCAGTTGGTTGTTCTCGTCCATCGTGACGCTTATTTTGCTCCTGAATTGGCAGACGCCCGGATCCAGCATGATGGCCACGACCGGACCCGCTTTCGCTAGGACTTCGTCCATGATCCATGAATGACTGGAGGAGATAGAAATGCCTTTGGCATCTATCGAGGATTCGGCGGATGCAAGATGAGAGGCGAAGCCTCAGTACTTGTCCTTCCTGGACTTGTTGAGCATTTCGAAGACCGCACCTTTTCCGACGTCTAGGGTCCCTATCACTGCTATTGCCTCCTTTTTTCGCATGATCGGGACCACAACGACCGGAAGCCCGCGAAACGGTCCGGTGGAAGCTGTCTTCCTTATGATGGTGTTCCTTTTGAGCGATTCTTCGAGCAATGGACCGGTGAAATTTGTATCAACAACCTCACCCTCGTCGCACCTTACTCCGTAGTGGTTCTTGCTCCTCATCGTGACCGGCAACCGACCCATCAGTTCATGGATCGCCAACGTCAGGCATTTTAACTCGTCCGCCTCTGTGTCCTGGGAGAGAAGGTTGGTGCCCTCATTCCAGCATCTGCGTGATTGGTTCCCTAGTGCCAGAGCCGATGTGACCGCCCCTTTCTCCGCAGCCTCGTAGGAGAATGCCGATCCGATGATGATCACATCTCCATCCTCGATCTTGAACTTGTTACGCAGTGGTGCAACGGTCTCTTGGTCGGGGAAGTCCTCGTCCCCTGGGAAGACAATTTTGCCCTCCTTGACCACCAGGGTAGTGGCCCCGACAGCGCCAGCTCTGACGGCCTCGTCCCGCTGCTCGCACCCCATTTTGATCCGGTGACCCATCCCTTTGACCAATACGGCGCAATTGTGCTTTCCGAGGGTCAAGTCAGACATGTCTACGGATGCCACTTCGACCCCGGATGTCTCGAGCTTCTTGCGACCCCGGTCAGTTATGACTGTTCCCATCCTGGTGTTCTCGACCGATCCTTCCCGCACCATCTTTTCCAAAATCGTCCGGATGCTACCCTCGCCGATTTGCAAAGCATCCGCCAATGCCTTTCGCCCTATCGGTCCTTGACCGTCGATGACCTGATAAGCCTTCCAAATGTGGAAAAGACTAAATTTCGGTGTTGGGCCTCCGGCAAAATATGAGTTGAAAGCCAACGACATCGTGGATGGATATATAATCCATCCATTTAAACTTTCTATTCGATTGGCTACCAGAAGGTTTTCGATAAAACAATCAAATGATGCTCAGAGAATGCTTTTCAGCTTGCGTAGACCTAATGCTGCGCTCTAAATAGCGTAAAGCTTAGATACAATTCAGATACTCTTCTAACAGTTATTTATTGTTAGCAACTTAACGATAATTGACCATCTGGAGCAAGTTTATTAAGCCTGTTAAGACATTCGGGAGCGATTATGTCCGAGAATAATGAGATCTTCGTCATCGTGGACAATATCAGCAAGAGCTTCAACGGCAGCCAGGTGCTTCGGGATATCAGCACAACGGTCAATGTCGGAGAGGTTTTAGGACTAATTGGAAAGAGTGGTTCTGGTAAGTCCGTTCTGATTCATGCCCTTAGAGGCACCGAGGAATACCGACCGACATCTGGTAAGATAATCTACCGGGTTAATTATTGTGAGAAGTGTAACCATGTCGACCTTCCCGCACCAGGCAAACCATGCTCGCTATGCGAAGGGCCGACCCAGATCAAAGAGGTTGACTTCTGGGGCTTAAGCGACAGGGATCCCCTAAGGATGGCGGTCAAGGAACGCATCGCAATCATGCTCCAACGATCATTTGCGCTATTCGGTGATATTTCCGTCATCGAGAACATCTTCGAAGCATTCCCTGAGCACATAGATGAGAAATTAAAGATCGAACGATCGATCGAGATCCTTCAATTGGTCAACATGACCCATCGCACCACGCACATCGCACGCGATCTCTCTGGTGGGGAGAAACAGCGGTGCGTTCTGGCACGTCAATTGGCCAGGGACCCGATCCTGTTCTTGGCCGATGAACCGACCGGAACGCTCGATCCCCAGACCGCTGAGATAGTGAACAAAGCTCTCACCGGTGCGGTCAAGTCCTCGGGCATGTCAATGGTCGTGACCTCTCACTGGCCTAAAGCAATCAGTCGTCTTTCCGATAAGGCTATCTGGCTCGAGTCGGGGGAAATGATGAAGAGCGGAAAACCGAATGATGTCGTCAAGGAGTTCGAGGTCTGCTTCCAGAAGACCGCCGACATGACCGTCCCGGTAGGTCAGCCGATCATCAAATGCCAAGATGCCAAGAAATACTATTACTCGATTGTCCGGGGCGTTGTGAAAGCTGTGGACGGCGTCACTTTCGACGTTAAAGAAAAAGAAATATTCGGGTTGGTGGGTCTGAGCGGGGCAGGCAAGACCACCATGTCCAATATGATATCTGGCCTGACCCCTGCTACGGGCGGAACCGTGGAAGTACGCATCGGTGATGACTGGGTCACAATGTCGGAACTGGGTGAGTACGGCCGCGGTCGGGCAACCCAGTACATCGGAATGCTGCATCAGGAATACAGTCTTTACCCGTTCAACACCATCCTACAGAACCTGACGGTCTGTATCGGCATGAAAATGCCAGCTGAACTGGCAAAGATAAAGGCTATTCAGGTTCTCAGAGGGGTAGGATTCCAGCAAAAGGAAATCGACCGCATACTGTACGCTTTCCCAGAGACCCTGAGCGTAGGTGAAAAACAGAGGGTGGCCATGGCACGAGTGCTCATCGCAGAACCGAGGTTCGTCATACTGGACGAACCAACCGGGACCATGGACCCAATCACTAAGATATCGGTGGCCAAATCGATCCTGAACGCAAGGAAGGAACTGGGTGAGACATTCTTGATAGTAAGCCACGATATGGATTTCGTTATCGACTGCTGTGACAGGGTCGCCCTGATGAAGGGGGGCAAGCTCATAGCCTTGGGAAATCCAAAGGAAGTTGTGGCAAACCTCACCGAGGACGAACTCAAAGGAGAGCTTGAGATAGGGCCATGTGGGGTAGACCGGTGAAGGAAAGCATTGGCCGGAAGACCCGTTTTGTGGAATGCCGCGAAGCCCGCGGATTGGGAGTCGGCGGCAGCCTGGCACAGAAAGCGACCATCTCGGAGAGCGGCAGGGAAGTGGTCGCCGTCGCCATGGGTCCAGGGAAGCGTCACATCACCAAGCCGGTCTGCGAGATCACCTACGAACTTAGGGAAGAAGGTATCGACACCAGCGTCATCGTTATCAATGCTGGCTCGGGAGTACCCGTCGATGCGCCTGACGTATCTACTGGATCGATTTTCGGCCTGGACGACATAGAGATCAAGAGGATGCAGCAATTCAAGATCGCCCTGATCCACCTGGGCAACGTGAAAGCCCACCTGATCTATAAGGCTAGGCTGATTCTGAGGAACGTGGATCTGCCCGCGGTCGTGGTGTGTCAGGCGCCGGTGGACTTCGAGGATTTCGCACGCATCGGGGTGAAGACCCGCTATGTCATGCCCAAGCCTGAGAACATCGGGACCAAGGGAGAGATAGTGGAAATCGTTACCGGCGTCATCCGAGGGTCGACAATATCTCAGTCCAAGCTGGATGAGATCGTGTCAAAGGTGAAGAAGCACATTTGATCATTCCTTTTTGACATTGAAACCGATCACGTGAGTCCAGTGCTTTGTTTCGGTGTATCCCAATTTTAACCGGATCCAGTCGTCGGCCATCGTGGATATGCTACCAGAGGTGACCTCCGTCACCTCTTTGATGTTATCGAGGAAATGGAATTCGAGCTCGGGAAGCACGAAATATGGCTCGCCGACAGGCAGCCGGTCATTGTAGATGATGAAGTCGGGACCGATCCGGCACACATCGTCCCGGTCCTTGAAAGCCTCGAGACGTTCCGGGGTAAGATACTCGCCGATGACCTGTTTGTTCTGGTCCTCTATGTACACGATGTTGAATTGGTCTCCGATAAGGGGCGTCGACGACTCGATGACGATCACCGCAATGACCTCTCGGCTCATGGTGGCCCAAACACCCCGGTTAACGAATGGCATCATACCGCCACAGGCACCATGGGATTCGGCCTCCCTCTCAATGGACTCAAGCCGGGACCGATCTTGTTGGTCAAGAAGCCAGACATCCATGACCCCGGGGATTGTGCGGAGCGTTTCCTCGACCTGCTTCAGGATCGTCTCTTTATCCATGCTAACGCAGAGCGGTAGGCGCGGTATAAAACAGTTTCAGGCATTGATAAGGCTTCCCGAGTGAACAGGATTCAATTCCACCATCACAGATTGCTGGCGATCTAGCAACGGTCCTCTCGTGGGACTGCATAAAAAGCTTATTAACGGTCTATAGCATCACTTGGAGGACCAGATGAGGATTATTGTTAATGGTAGGTCGGTGGAAGCACCGAAGGGGGCGGCGATCAGCGACATCATCGCGGGAGAGCCGTATATGCCAGGTACAATGGTGGCGGTCATCCGTCCGATGGACAAGGTCCGGAAAGAGACCGAAGAGTTCAAATTCACCACCACAAAGGGAGCCTTTGTAGTCAAGCTGAACTCGTCCGAAGAGGCTAGAATCTGGAAGGAAGCCTATCCCCTAATGGCCGACAAATCGGTGCGATGGGCCACGTCCAAGGTCGTTGCGGTCGGTTCGTTCCCTACGAAATTGACCGCGATCAGAGGTAAGGCAAAGTACTCCAGATATGAAGCCTTCCTGTCACTAGGTGGTTTCGATTCCAACACCACGTACGTTATGTTCGCACAATCAGACCACTTAGGAGAATATGGTCTGGCCGGAGGTGTGATAGGCCATGTCACAAAAGGCCGGCACGTGCTGGCTGCGTTAAAAGAGGCAGATAAGGTGCTCGAGGTGAGTCCCATCGTCTTCGAGTTCAGTTCCAAGGACGCCTTCGCCACCACAGACCTTTCCACTAAGATGGAGGATGGGATGAGCGTCGAGACGCACGTCCGGGTCAAGCTTGACCATCGTTCACCGGTGAGCTGTGAGCATTTCCTGGTGACGGTAAGGTCAGGCACATTGAAGCTCACCGAGAGAACTGCCGCGTATACTGCCAGCTCAACAAATATGGACGTTTCCCTGATTGCCGAGGCCAACGATATCCGGCAACCCGACATGGTCACGGTCAGGCATAAGGGTAGCGGTACCGGCCGTGTCTACATCTACAAGCTACGCCGACAGATCAACCCTAGCCACAACACTGTGGGTATGGCGGTGGCCGGCGAACAGTTGATCCATTTGGTGCCAGACCATTCCGAGGTCACCATCATCACTGACCCGGTAAGGATATTGACGATCGGCCTGACACAATCTGATGCCAAGACATTCCTGGAATCCAAAGGGCTGAAGCAGAAGAGGATCGGGGATGATTCGGACGATAGCATCGTGGTGGAGCAGGAACCGGAGCTTACCCTCGAGGCTATCAGTTCGCCAGAGATCGAGACCTTCGGGGTCCGTCCAGACCAGATCAGGGACATCGTGCTGGCCGACGATATTGCTCCCGTGACCTCAAATTACATCCGCAAGATGACCGGATTGGACCATAAACCGATCGGCACCATGAAGGTGCATTTCACCTTTGAGGGAATGCCGTTGGTGACTTTCGAAGGCAATGCTTCCATCGCCTCGAGCCTCATCCCGGAGAACTCGTTCGTCCAAGAGATCGGGGTGGTCCGTGGAGAGATAGGCGTCACCAACATGGCCCGTCCCAACCGTGGGCTCATCGGCATCCGTTTGGAAACCAGCAATGAGTTCGGACCTACTGGTGAAGAGGATCACGGAACCAACATGGCTGGGATTGTCATTGCTGACCTTAATGCGATGATGTCCGGACTGAAGGACGGAGATATCGTCTATGTCCGCAACGTCCAGAAACCTGAACCCGCACCTAAGGTAAAGAAGGCCAAGGCCAAACCGAGGGCCAAGGCCAAACCGGCGGCAGAAACAGTGAATAAGAAGAAGCCAGCTGCGAAGAAGGTGAAGCAAGATGCCACAGAAAAGTGAGACCAGGTACATCGTCATCGCGCCGAGCTCTTCCATCACTCCCGATCAGATCACTCGTTTCATCCATACCATGGCGGTCGACATCCAGATCAAGGAAACCTGTTTCGGGGTCATAATCCAGGGCCAGCCAGAAGTGATCTCGAAGGTCCTGACAGAGGTAAGGAAGCTAGACCCGAACCGGCTGTTCTCAAAGCTGCGGGGCTACCCCATCGGCGATGGCCGGAGATGCCGCGCCGAGCACGGCTCCAGGCCAGGATTCACCCAGCTGCAGAAGGAGTGGAAGGACCTGCCGATGTTCGAAGCGGGCCTGGTCTGCGACGAAAAGGGCGGTAAGGTGTGCGAGGTCCCGAAGCGGAAGAAGCTCTCGGTCTCGGAAATGAAAAAGATATGCGATGAGGTGTGTCAATAATGAAGGTCTTCATAGTCCCCCCTAACAGCCTGATACTGTTCGATCTCGTTGAACGTTTCGGGCACAAGCCGCTCAGCATCATGGGGGCGCTGGCAGAAAAGGTCACCTCCAAGGAGATCGAGTCCCCGCCTTTGAACGTCACCGTCGATGACGTCAAGAAAGGGCTCAAATATGCCGGGATAGAGGTCCCGTCGGGAATCCGTGGCAGATTGGCGGTCTACGGACCGCTGATCGACGATGCTGAGGCGGCAATATTCATGGAGGACGCACCCTACATGTTCGGCTGCGTGGGATGCGCCCGTACCAACGAAATGGTCAAGTTGCTGGTGCGGAAGAGGAAGATCCCGCTGCTGGACCTAGACTATCCGACCAACGACGAGGAGGCCAAGGTCGTGGTCAAGAAGGTCAAGGAGTTCCTGGAGGGATTGAAGAAATGATCAAGATCGCACAGTTGTCCTGCGGGACTGAATACTCCGGAGTGCAGGACGAGATAGAACGGGCCGCTGGAGCGGTCGGCGGGAAGATGGTCTACCCGGACGTCGACCTAGAGGACATCAACTCAGCCATTGACAAGTTCGGCTTCAACCCGGTCTCACCTCAGCTTAAGCTGATGATCGCCCGCGCGGTTAACGTGGCCGAGGGTCACTACGACGCCGACGCGGTTTTCATCGCATCATGTTTCCGCTGTGCCGAGGCCGCGCTGGTAAGGACCGAGCTCAGGAAATATATCCAAGAGCACACACGACTGCCTGTCGTCACCTACTCGTTCACAGAGAGGACCAAGTCCGCCCAGATGCTCACCAGGATGGAAGCGCTGGTCACCATAGTGGAAAGGAAGGAGCTCCTCGCCCGGGAACGTCAGGTCGGCCTCACCGCCGGTATCGATTCCGGTTCGTCCACCACCAAGGCCATGATCATGCGCGACAACGTGATAATCGGCAAGTACTGGTTGCCAACGCAGGATGTCTTCAGTTCGGCCGACACCGCACTAGAGAAAGCGCTCGAGGAGGCGGGGGTGAAACGGGAGCAATTGGAGGCCATTGGCACCACCGGATATGGAAGGTTCACTCTGGGGAAGAGGTTCAAAGCTAAGCTGGTGCAGGAGGAGCTGACCACCAACTCAAAGGGCGCCGTATGGCTGGCCGATCGGCAGAAGGGGGAGGCCACCATCATCGACATCGGCGGCATGGACAACAAGGCAATCACCGTCCGTGACGGCATTCCGGACAACTTCACCATGGGCGGGATCTGCGCTGGTGCGTCGGGCCGTTTCCTGGAGATGGTGGCGAAGCGCCTCCATGTGGAGATCACGGAACTGGGGGAGTTGGCCGACAAGGGTGATTATAGGAAAGTGCCGATGAACTCATACTGCTCGGTGTTCGGGATCCAAGACCTGGTCACATCGCTCGCCGCCGGGAACACACTGGAGGACGTGGCATCCGCCGCCTGCCATTCCGTGGCAGAGCAAATATACGAGCAGCAGCTCCAGGAAATCGAGGTGCGCTACCCTGTGATCCAGGTGGGAGGCACGTCACTGATCAGCGGCATGGTCCGGGCAATGGAGGACACTCTTGGTCAGAGGCCGATCGTTCCTCCACACTCGCAGTACATCGGCGCCGCAGGAGCAGCGTTGCTATCGTCAGGACTGATCGAGGGACATTGAGATGGAGATAATCGTCGAGGGACCGGAGAGTTACGCGAACGACAGCTACAAACTGCTGCTGGAGCGGACACTGGTCGATATGGGTATCACCACCTCCATCGAGAAGGTCAAACTGATAATCCGACCCTCGGAGCCGCTGTTCATCATCTCCATCCGAATGAGGAAGGCTGGGGGTTCAAGGATGGTCTCGGATATCGCCACCATCGAGGAGAAGGAGGGGGGGACGTTCCTGACCATCAACGATGAGAACTATGCTCCCCGCTTGCTCTCGCTACTTTGGAGACATTTCGGCCGGGAAAGGATCGAGCAGATCACCAGGATGGAGATCTTCACCAAGGGAAGTACCGCCAGTGAAATCGAGTCGCTGAAGTTGGACCCCGAGGAGGAGTTGAAGAAGAAGCTACTGGACGCGATCTGGAGGCTTCTGCCCGAAGGTTTTAAGGTGCGGCACGAGGTGGCATCGGAGAACTCCATGACCATCACCGCCACGGAGAGGACGCTGACCGCAGAGCAGATCGCCCTGGGCATGGCGACGCAAAATGAAATGGAGGCGTCCTAATGTACAAGGTCCTGCTGTTCGATGGCGGAGTCTACCGCATCAATGAGCTTTTCGAGCTGATCGAGGACATCGGTGGGTTCGTCATCCAGAAGACCACCATCCAGGTGATGATCTCGGTCACGATGGCCATCCCGGAGGAGGACCAGCCGATCATCGAGGCAAAGTCGCGCGAACTCGGGGCCAAGCTTATCGACGTCCCGCTGGCCGGGACCGAAATAGCGGTGGTCGGCCCCACTCTGGGAAGGCATCACATGCCCCACCCGATTTGCGACATCGCCGAGCAGCTGCGGCGCTACGGGGCTATCACCGTGGTCATGGGGCTGGCCCGGGGAAAGGGGCGTGCCACGGCGCAGGTATCTGCCGACGAGAAGGCCATCATCGACGAATACGATGCTGCGGTCTTCGTACTGGGCAATTTCAAGGATTGCATCATCAAGGACAAGGTCCGGCTTTTTCAGGATATCTCGGTTCCGGTCACCGTGGTCTGCGGTCCGGATATTCCAGAATTGCCTAACTGCGAAGCGCTCGTCTCGGGCGTGGGCCGCAAAGTGGAGAGAATGCGCCGCGCTGAGGAGATCGAAAAGCTGGAGGAGGTATCCACTGCAGTGGACAGGACCATCGGAAAGCGGCGCAAGGAGATCGATGAAGATCCGCTCTTCGTTCACCCTTCCGAGATCAAGGAACGCCTGGAGGAGATCGAGGCGGTCCGAGAGTCATTGCGGCCAGCGCCGATAGTTCTGCACCTGGACGGACTCAGGGTCAAGGTCCCGTTCGAGGAATACGGGAAGCAGATCGCTGACCTGGAGGTCTATGGCCGCAAGCTGGGCGACATCTCCCGCATAACTGGCTCCAGGATGAAGGGAAGTACACTCATACGCATCATGACCGAGTGCGAAGTCAAGTCGAGGGACGCGCTCAACAGTTGATCTTTTTCCCAGCGGATACGTTAATAGTCCGTGAGCCGAATACTCTTGCTGGGCTGTTCATGAAGATCATCGGTATCTCAGGGAGTCCCAGGGTCGATGGCAACACGGAGGTCCTGGTCAAGGAGGCATTGGAGGGCGCCAGGTTGAAGGGGGCTGAGGTCGAGTTCGCGGCACTGTCCGGAAAGCAGATCCAAGGCTGTCTGGCTTGCACCGAATGCGGTCAGGATGGCAAGTGCATAATCGAAGACGAAATGCAGGCCATATACCCCCGGATGATGGCTGTAGACGGGGTGATCATCGGTACACCGATCTATTTCGGGCAAATGACCTCGCAGACCAAGGCGTTCATCGATCGAACCTACTTGCTGTCCAGGTTGGGTAAGAAACTTGAGGGCAAGGTGGGCGGGGTCATCGCCGTTGGAGGGCGGGCTGGGCACGAGTTCACCACCGTGGCGCTGATGGACTTCATGACCTTACAGGGAATGATATTGCCGCCGAAAGCATTCGCCCATTCCTACGCCCGGGAGCTAGGTGCGGCCAAGACCGATGAGAAAGGATTGAAGGAGGCCAGAGCTCTGGGTGAGCGCGTGCTCTCCCTGGCGGTCAGGCTGACCTCTGCCAAATAGGGGGCATGGCCGATCTCCAGATTGTCAGATGGGGAACGAGGGACCTATGTCCTGATCGTTGCCCTCGACCGAGATTGTCTGATAACAGTGGGCAAGCTTGGCCCGATCAGGTTCCGTTCCGGCATCTACGCTTACTGCGGGTCCGCGATGGCTGGATACCGAAGTCGGGTGGGGCGGCATTTCTCACATGACAAGAAGTTGCGCTGGCATATCGACTACCTGCTGGAGGGGGCAGAGCCGATCGGCGCATTCCTGGTTCAAGGCGGCCATGATATTGAGTGCGTCCTCAGCAGGATACTGTCCTCATTGGCCGGGTCGGAGCCGGTGATCGGTTTCGGTTCCTCGGATTGTTCTTGCCTTTCCCATCTATACTGGATCGAGGAATCATCCATTTCTTATTTGATCGGAAAGATTGGAGATCTGGCCCCAAGTATTGAGGATCCGGCCGGAAAATGATTAATATTCATGATACCTCTATCAATCACTGTACTGGTATGGTGAATGATCGTGGTAGACCCTAAGGTGGAAAAAGTCGAGCACCGAATCAAGGAACTCAACGCGATCAGGGGTGAGTATAGAGCTGAGGTCGATGAGGCGGAAGCCCATTACAAGAAGCGTAAGATAACAAAAGAGGAGTACGAACGGATCAAGTCGAAGTGCGGGGATAAGATGGCGCAGATCACGGATAAGGTCAAGGTCTGTCATGAAGAACTCCATGCACTGCGTGACAAGAAATAGTCAGAACCAAATTGCTTTCGTTCGGGCATTTACGATAGGTGGAGGCTCTGGGTCAATGGCGAAATTTCGAAGGAATTATTATTGTCGCGAATAAAATGGAATTCGCGATAGATAACCGTCTGGATAAAGCCTAATATTCTTATACTTACAATCACTAAATAACTTATGCCCGGAGGCGGAATGCGTTCCGGACAGGAAGAGTTCAGGAATTCCCCAAGGTTTCCTGCTCGATCCTGATTCCTTTCGTGGCTGAGACCACGGTCCGTCATATAAGGAGAAGGTATTACCTGTCTCCAGACGTGCACTTGCAGATGCAGGGGTCCCGTTCAGGCTGATCGGGGCAACCGGCGGGCAGAAAGGGAATACGGCCGCCTGAGGGGATGGTCATTTTGTGGAATGACCTCCGCAGATTGTCGGAATCCGGTTCGTCTCGTAATCTCCGGGCACCATTTCTCTACTGTCCATGTTGGAGCAGTTCTTGCTGGGTGTTTCGACCAAACGTTCCCGGTTTATGAAAATCAAGTTGTTTTATAGCATGTTTTTACGAATGATTTTTTCCTTGTCGGAGGTTAGATATACTGGTAACTGACTAGTAATATCTAGGCCCGGAGGCGGAATGCATCTGGGGAAAACAGAAAGGTACCTGCATCGTTTGTGGACGATGCCTATGGAATCTGTCTCTGTTCCGACGAAAGTTGGGTCTGTGTGATCGGTCGAAGCCTGCAGGTTTCGAAAAGATGCATGGATTCGCCTATGGAAAAAGGACTTATCCTAACGGAAGCTTCCTTTGCCCAGCGATACAGTGCGTCCAGGATTCAGGCACGAGTTCATCTGCAGATTGGCTCGACCTTACCGGCGGACGAAATACCCAGCGGCCTCGTAAACTCCGGGTCATCGTTCCTCTTCATTCGATCGGGAAATCAGGGGCGGAAAACTGACTTAACATACCTACACTTTTGACTAGCCATTGTACAGATAGATTTTTAATACGTTGATATGCTTCGGGGTTACAATCTCGTTTATTATATCTTCGAGGGTTTCGATTATGGAAGCCGCTGAGCACGTACCCAAAAACCTCCAGGCAGCCGTAGCCAAATTGGAGGATGCAATAGGAAAGGCGAACGTTAACACCAGCAAGATGGAGAGGTTGCTTTACAGCCACGACCTTGCCCCGCTGCCGAACTTGGCTCAACTTGGTTTCAAGAACGTCCCGGACATCGTAGTCCGCCCGTCGTCCACCGAGGACCTGCAGAAGATCGTCAAGATCGCGGCCGAGGAAGGCATCCCGATAACCCCGCGCGGCTCTTCCACCTGGGGACTGGGAGGTTCCACACCAGTTTTCGCTGGAATACTCATCGACTTCACCGGCGCGATGAACAAGATCATCAAGATTGACGAGGTAAACCTCGAGGTCACCGCCCAGGCCGGCTGCACATGGAAGCAGGTCTATGAGGCCTGTCTGGAGAAAGGCATGCTGCTGGATCCTACCCGAGTAGCTACCCGAGCGCCACCATCGCTGGATGGTCGTCTACCGGAGGGATCGGCGTAGGCACCTACAAGTATGGAGGCGCAGCAGACAACATCCGCGACATGGAGGTCGTGATGCCGGACGGGACCATCGTCAACACCGGTTTCAAGGGCGTCTGCGACAATATGACAGGCTACAACCTGACCCGCATAATATGCGGGGCCGAGGGAACGTTGGCAGTCATTTCCAATATCACCTTCAAACTAACACCGGCACCGGAACTATTCAGGGCGCTGACCTACTTCTTCAATGACCTGCCCTCAATCGGAGCACCGATGCATGAGCTGGCCCACAAGCGCGTCGTCCCGCTCCATATCAGCTTTTCGGACGCTAACCACTTTGCCCTCCTGAAGAAGACGGGTAAGCATGTGACCGAGATCGCCACCGCCCTCAACGTGGTGCTGGAAGGAGACAAGGAGTCGGTCGCCCATGAGGAAGCTGTCATCGACGCGGTCATGGCCAAACACGGTGGAAGGAAGGCCGACGATGCTACCGCAGCCCACGAGTGGGCCGAGAACTGCTACGAGTTCCGTTGCCGCGAGATCGGTCTCGGATGCATACCTGGAGAGGTAATCATCCCGGTGAAGGACTTTGCCGTTTACGCCAAGCGCCTGGGTGAGCTTATGTACGACATGAAGATGACCGGTGCCTGCATCGGAATAATGGCGGACAGGAACACCGTGATGTTCATGCCCTACTACCTGTTCAACCCGGACGACCTGGTCCAGATGACCGCATTCTCGTTCAATAAGAAGTGCGGGGACATGGCCATGGAGTACGGCGGCAGGCCGCTCGGTTTCGGTGCGTTCTTCGCCTCGAACCTCGACGCCATCCGCGGCACCGGCGCCAAGTACATCCGCATCATCAAGAACAACTTCGACCCCCAAGACATCATGAACCCAGGAAAGCTCACGGGCACGACGCTCCGCTACGGGATAAAGATCCCGCCAATCCTGTTCGACAAGGGCATGGACGCCTTGGCCGTGATCAAGGTCATGCTGCCTCGCGACTCGCAAGTGGACGATAAGGCAGAGGCATACGCCAATGAGCGGCTGATCAAGGAACGGGCAGAGAAAGTGCACCAGCACCCGAAGCACTAAACCTTATTCCTTTACAAATGCGGGCACTATGCCCGTTCCTTTACCTTCTTTTCAAAAATGATATAAAAGATCCAGCGAGAGCAAGGTCATAACACGCGATGCTTCGATCCGAAATGTCTGTGGGAAAAGATAAAAGGGTTTGCTCTAGTCACTTTGTCGCGTACTTTTCAGGGTTCGCGTCGAACTTCTTCTTGCATCCTGGTGCGCAGAAGTAGTAGGTCTTTCCCTGGTACTCTGATTTCCACTTTGCGGTCTTCTCATCCACCTGCATCTTACATATGACGTCTTCAGCCATTCTTCTTCACATCCTCTTGTTTCTTCCTCTTGATCTCAGGGGTATACCTCTTCAGCAGAGCGGCGTTCGAAACCACTGAGACAGAGGACAAAGCCATCGCCCCGGCCGCAATGATAGGACTGAGCAACGCCCCCGTAAAGGGGAATAGAACGCCTGCCGCGATGGGAATGCCCGCGACATTGTACCCGAACGCCCAGAACAGGTTCTGGCGTATCTTTTTCATGGTCTGCTTGCTCAGCTGAATCGTCGCCACCACGTCCTTCAGATCGTCCTTGATCAGGACCACGTCCCCTGTCTCCACGGCCACGTCCGTGCCAGAGCCGATGGCGACGCCGATGTCTGCCTGGGCCAATGCTGGCGCGTCATTGACGCCGTCCCCGACCATCATGACTATTTTGCCTTCTTCCTGGAGCTTGGAGACCTCCTTGGCCTTGTCCTCCGGGAGTACTTCCGCCAACACGTTGCTTATTCCGAGCTGTTCCCCGATCGCCTTGGCCGTCAGGGCGTTGTCCCCGGTCATCATATAGACCTCGATCTTCATCTTCTTGAGGGCCTCGATCGCCTCTATAGCCGATTCCTTGGCAACATCGGCGATGGCGATCACACCGACCGCTTTACCCTGTAGGGCTATGAGCACGGCCGTCCTTCCCCGGGCTTCGAAGTCGACCATCTTTGCATCAACTTCGGTGATTTCAACATGATGCGACGCCAAGAGCTTGCGGCTGCCGACCAGCACTTCCTTTCCGTCGAACACCGCCCGGATTCCCATTCCCGGTACGTTCTCGAACGTTTCGGCATTGGGCAGTTCCCCCGATCTCTCCATAGCCCTGCGGACGACGGCCTCCGCCAATGGATGCTCAGATCCTTTCTCCGCTATCCCGGCGAGCCTGACCAACTCCTCTTCGCCGATGCCGAACACGGCCACGTCAGTGACCTGTGGCTCGCCTTTGGTAAGCGTCCCGGTCTTATCGAACACCACGGTGGTGGTACGTCCGGCTGTTTCCAGCGATTCGCTGCTCTTGATCAGGATGCCGTTCTCCGCTCCTTTTCCCGTCCCTACCATGATCGCTGTGGGTGTGGCTAGTCCCAACGCGCATGGGCATGCGATGACCATCACCGAAATGAACACCGTGAGCGAGAAGATGAACTGGGGCTGGGTGACATTGAAAAGACCGTAGCCGATGAAGAACCAGAACAGGAAGGTGATGATCGCGATCGAGATGACCGCGGGCACGAAGACCCCTGCCACTCGATCCGCTAGCCTCTGGATCGGAGCCTTGGACGCTTGGGCGTTCTCCACCAGGCGCACGATCTGGGCCAGCGCCGTGTCCTTGCCCACCTTGGTGGCCCTGACCTTGAGCAGGCCGTTCTTGTTGATCGTGCCTCCAATGACCTCTGAGTTCTCCGACTTCGATACTGGCATACTCTCGCCAGTGAGCAGGGATTCGTCGACCGATGATTGGCCATCGATGACAACTCCATCGGTGGGGATCTTCTCGCCCGGCCTAACGACCATGACGTCGCTGACATCCAGTTCATCTGCCTGGACCGTTACCTCGACCCCATCCCTGATGATCACCGCGGTCTTGGCTTGAAGATCGATCAAACGGCGGATTGCCTCAGAAGTCCTGCTCTTGGCCTTGACCTCCAGGTACTTGCCGAACAATATCAGCGCTATGATCATGGTCGAGGTGTCAAAGTAGACCGCGTTTGTTATGAACGCTGACGGGAAGAATGTGACCGCCACGCTGTAGAAGTAGGCTGCCGATGTACCGACGGCTATGAGCGTGTCCATGTTAGCCCGTTTGTTCCTCAGCGCCTTATAGGTGCCCGAATAGAACTGGTATCCGATAATGAACTGGACCGGGGTGGCTACTATGAACAGGATCAGGTTCCCCCAGTCCATCAGGAAACGGTTCTCCCCCAATGTCGTGAACTGCATCAGGAGCATCAGGGCCATGATGGGGGCGGCTAGGCCCAACGCCATGACGAGCAGTATCTTCTGGCGGCGCAGCTCCTTCGCCCGGACCATCTTCTCCTGGTCGGAGTCTTGGGATTCTAAAACCTCATACCCGGCGTCGGTTATGGCCTTCTTCATCTGCGGGACCCGAACCTTCTGCGGATCGTACCGGACGGTGAGCTTATCCGTTGCCAGGTTGACCATGGCGCTGAGCACACCGTCAAGTCCCTGGACCGCTTCCTCGACGGTTGACGCGCAGGTGGCGCAGGTCATGCCGCCGATCGAGAACGTCACTTCGTTGATGATGACGTCATATCCAGCGTCAATGACCGCTTTTCGCATCTCTTCGATATTGACCTTGGAGGGATCGTAGGTCACCATTGCCTTTTCGGTGGCCAGGTTCACATCCGCTTTCTCTATGCCCTCCAGTCCTGACAGGCTCTCGGAGATCGTCTGGGCACAAGTAGCGCAGGTCATTCCGGTCAGTCCGAAAGAGGCGGTCTTCTTTCCCTTTTCAGGAACTGAAGGCGCGGCTCCATTCTCTTCATCGCTCATCCCTTGAAGCATTGCAGCCCAATGTTCAAGTAGATAGCGATGAACAATTGGTATTCTTGCGACGCAGGAAACGAATCAAACGGCAAATGGATGTTGTTATTCCCAGTTGTCTAATTTCGAATGGAAGAATTTGCCAGGGAAATCTTATAAATTGAATGACGTAATTCGGGCGCTATGAACTTGGATGCAACTGATATCAAGATTCTTAAGGTTCTTCAGTCAAATGGACGCCTCTCCTTCAGGCAGATAGCGGAGAAGGTCAAGGTAAGCGTGCCAACGGTCAGTAGCAAGATCAACAGCATGGAGAGCATGGGAGTGATCAAGGGATATCAGGCCGAGCTCGATTCCGAGAAGCTCGGTGGCATCAGTGTAGTTCTAGATATTAAGACCAGGCCAGCAGATATTAGAAAAGTCTCGGACCGTTTCGCCGGCGACGAGCACGTCCGCAAGGCGTACATCCTGAGCAACAGTCGCATCCTGATCGTTGTCACATTCACCAAGCAGCATCTCATCAACGAGTTCGTAATGAACCTCTCCGAGATCCCAGAGATTGTGGAGTACGAGCTCACGAACATCATAACGGTCGTCAAAGAGCAGCAGAGGGCGGTCATTAACCCCGAGGTCAATGTGGTCCTGACCTGTGCCTGCTGCAACAAGGAGATCCGGGACGACGCATTCAAGGTCAAGGAAGGGGACAAGGAGTACTACGTCTGCTGCCCAGTGTGCCAGAAGAACCTGGAGCAGAAGATCGAGGCTTTGAAGTCCAAGGCCTGATCAAAGCGACGCCACAATGTCGATCTCAATTGTCGCACCGAGTGGCAGCCGGGCCACTCCGACCGTTGTCCTGGCCGGGAACGGTTCGGTGAAGCTCTCGGCGTAGATGGCGTTGACATCCTTGAAACGTTCCAGGTTGGTCATATAGATCGTGACCTTGACCACTTTATCCATGGAAGTGCCGGCTGCTTTTAGGACTGAATCAATGTTCTTTAGAGCCTGCTTTGCCTCTTCAACAGTACCGGTGTCGACCAACTTACCGTTTGATGGTTCGATGCCCAGCTGCCCGGAACAGAAGACCATCCTTTCGCAGATGATCGCTTGGGAATAGGGACCTATCGGGACCGGCGCGTTCTCGGTCTTCACTTTTCTCATCATGAAAGGTCGAAGACGCCGCAACGCAAATCAACTTACCTGTCCGACAAAAGCCCTTAATGCTTCATCAGAAGGTCGGGGAGATATGATACGTCTGGAATGATGGTGATATCCCCCAACATCGTCCAGGCGGTCCGGTCCATGGCCCCGGAAAGCACGCCAACAAATCGAGTTCTTGCCGAGAGGGCACATTCTAGGTCCATGGCGTGGTCGCCTACCAGAAGACATTTCTCTTTGGGCATTGACAATTTCTCGGCTGCCCTAGCCATGGAGATCGGATTGGGTTTCGCCTCATCGTCCGGATGGTCGTCCCGGCAGATGATGTTGACAAAATATCTGGCCAACCCGGACGCCGACAAGGCTGCTTCAGTGTATCGTCTCGAGCCTCTGGTCAGGATCGCTACCGCGTATCCTTCTTTGACCAGCAGATCGATAGCCCCGCTTGCCCCCGTCACAGCCTCTGTCTGAGATACATTCAGCATCTCGATCTCGCTCATGATGGTGCCGGCATCAAGGCTCAGTGAATGTGAATCACCCTCCGATCCCTTTTCTGCCAGATGGCGGAAGGATGCGTTCAGGTTCGTTGCTATGCTTTTTGTTTTGTCCAGTACGGGCTCTGGGACACCCGCCTGCGCCATCCTTTCGAACGTGCGTTGCCTCATCAGGAGAAAGTCGATGGTACTGTTGATGAGCGTGCCGTCAAGATCGAATACGAGCCCTTCGATATGGCTAAGATCGGTTTTCGGCATGGTTGATCCTGTACTTGAACATCGAGTCGTAGATATGAAAATGCCTATTTTGAAGCAGCATTGTTGTCATAGAATATATTTATGAAAATGGGTCAATTTCCGACCATCTGGAATGGTATGATTCAATTTCATAGTATATAGCGTTAACTGTAGCATGCTCAAAGACCCCTTAAATATTCACAAAACCACATGGTTACTATAGTAAGTCCTTGGGTGTTAAAAATGAAAGTGAAGTCCACAGTAAATTATCACAATGTGAGAAGCCGCGGAAAGAACATGCCTCTACCCGGAGTCGGGCCCCACATGCCTCTCCCAGGCGTTGGCCCTCACATGCCACTACCAGGTGTCGGACCGCACAACATGCCTCTACCCGGAGTCGGGCCCCACATGCCTCTCCCAGGCGTTGGCCCTCACATGCCACTACCAGGTGTCGGACCGCACAACATGCCTCTCCCAGGCGTTGGCCCTCACATGCCACTACCAGGTGTCGGACCGCACAACTAGAACTGAGAAATTCCCTGAAACCCTTTTCAATCCTCCCTCTGAAAGGCTTTGGATCGAGATCAGTGCTCTATCTAAGAAAGTCAGCTATTGGACCGTGCACATTCTTTCAATATTGGACATCGCATCCTTCATCAATTTCTCATGTCCAACGCTCTCGGCCACTTGGTAAGCTTCCTGCAACAGCTGAAGGGCCTGCTCTCCATCATTGTTCTCGATGTAGGCCTGCGCCACTTGGTAAAGCCATTCGCTAAGCCTCACCGGCATATCCACCGAGCGTATGATATCGATGCTTTCCTTGAATTCGACCTTGGCCCATTCCCATTCACCCTTCTTGGCGTATAGGTAGCCTCGGTAAAGGTGCAACGTAGACAGCATCAGGAGGTCGTTCAGCTTCTTGAATATCGAGGTGGCGGAGTCTATCATCTCTTCGCCACGGAGCCAGTTGCCCTCCTCTATGTAGATCGCAGCGGAATTGGCCAGTGCGAAACCCAATGTATTGAGGTCACCGGCCATCCTGGCAAGTTTGACCGCCGTTTCCTGATACTCGTTGGCCTCTTCAAACTTGTTGATCTGTCTAAGATCGTTGCCCAGACTGGTGCTCACCTTTGATATCATGGTGATGTCTCCTGAACGCTCTAGGATGCGGAGCACATCCTTCTTGGTCAAGATGGACTCGTCGAACCGATGCTGGCAGTCCAGCGTCTGGGCCAGTCCATACATCGACTTGCCCAGGCTGGCCTCGTCGCCGACCATTTTGGAGAAGACCATGGACTGCGAAAAATTGGCATAGGCCTCATCCCACTTCCCCCTTCGTTCCCATACTCCCCCAAGATCGTAATAGACGTCCGCCAAGGTCTGCTTCTCGTCCGCTTTCTGGGCCAAGCTCAAGGCCTTCTCCAGGTACATCTCAGAATCGTCCAGTCGGGAACGCCTCAGGTTGATGGCACCGATCCTTCGGTTCATTTCCGCCATCAGGCGGACATCTGTGATAGGAGAGGCCATCTCAATAATCTCTGAGAACCTGGAGATAGCCAGGTCCCACTCCCCCTGGATCTCCATTATTTCCCCTTGGAGGCTCAGTATTTCCATTCTGTCCCTCTGCTCGATCTTCGGAGCGCTCGACAATAGGGTCTTAAGCAATGGGCTGAACTGGACCGCGTATCCGCGGTTGATGATGTTGCGACCGTTACCAGCGGCGATATCTATGGCAATCGTGTAGTCCTTGGCCATCAGGCAGTGGTAGAGCGCCTCAACGGATGACGGGCCGGACCTGTCCTGCAGATAGAAGCGTGCGGCCGCCTTGTGGTATATGTTACGCTGGCGCGGTGTCAATCGGGAATAGACGAACTCGCGCATCAGGTCATGCATGCCGATCATGCGCCCGACCGATTCGTGCAATATCGATTTGGAGATGAGCGAGTCGACAGTCTCATACGAGATGGTATAGTCAGAGGATTCGAGCTCGACGGTTACGCCCCGGCTCTCGTTCTGGATCTCCTCCTCCATGCTGAAGAATGCGTCGATCATGACCGGGTATCGGAAGATGGCCGCAATGCCCATGATCCGTCTCTCGGAAATGTCCAGCCTTGAGAAGACCTCCTGTTCGATGAACATGCGGATGTTCTTGCCCAACGCAAGCTTCGGATCCTCGATCAGCTCCAGGAACAGGGGATGGCCGTTGGTGATGGTGAAGAGCGATTCAAGGTCCATCTCGGGAAGTGAGCGGGTCCTCATCATGCGGAAGCTGCTTTCCCGGTCTAGTCCATCGAGCTGCATCTCAACGACATAACCTCGGAAGACCGCCCCCCGGTCATAGAATGACTGCATCTCCCTGGCAGATCCGATCATCCAAGAGCCTGGGATTCCTTCGATAGATGTTAGGATTGCCCCAAGCAGGTCCTTAACGCCCTTGTCTGCCTTGTGTATATCATCGAAGATCAGCAGTGAGTTGGAACCTCGCAGGTCTGTCTCGATGATATGACATACCTCTCCTAGGACCGGGTTGTCGGTCTGGGTCAGGTAGTACTCTAGATTCTTCTTGCCGATCTGGGATAGGAACTCGGAAAGGGGCTTCAGCACGCCCTTGTAGTCCACCCACTCGTGGATCTTGAACCAGAACACGTTGATCCTGTCGCGGATGTCCTGGGTGAACTTGGCCAGAAGGGTTGTCTTACCGATTCCTGGTATGCCATAGATCATCACCGCCTTGATCGATTGGGAGGAAATGAGCCCATGCAGCTTCTCCAGCTCCTGTTCCCTCCCGAAGAATGTACGGATGGCGGGCTTCTTGTCCGAGTAATCTACGAACCTACGCTCCTCTTTGACCTTGCCCTCATGGAACGAGGCGCAATCGAACTTGCCTCGTGAAACGCCCATGGCCAGCTCTAGGAGTGAATAGCGGTTGGGAAGGTAAACGCCGATCCTTCCTACCTCGTCCAGATGGCTCTGCCCGTTCAGATCGAGGACCTCAACTGCGGCGGATTCGATCATGGTCTTGAGCTTCTTGCCCTCCTCGAATCCTTTGGGCGCCAGGAAATAGACCAGACGGACTGAGGGAAGGCCCTTGACATGCTTGCTCTGGATGTCAACGATGCCCTCTTCCGACATCGTCATCATGATCTTAGCCACATTGTTGCGGCCTACTTCGATGATGGATGCGATCCCGTCTTGCGTAACTACCTTGGGAGCATCCGCGTCCTGACAGTACTTGTGTTGAGCTAATAGGTGCAGAATCACCCTTTCCCTGACGGTAAGCAGAGTCTTCCGGGAACCTCGATTCACAGTCATCAATCACGATACGGCAATAATAGTTTACCGTGAGAAAATCGCCCTCTGAGGCGCAAAAGAGCGCTTTTTAGGAAAATGAGCATGCTCAAATCGGGTTTAAATATGCTCAATGCGGAATGGTACTATCAAGAATAGTAGGAGAGTGCACAATTGGCAGTCAATCACGACAACTCACGAATATCACTGCTTGTTGAAGGATACCCGAGGTCAGGGTTCAAGGTCTTCTCGAGCCTATCCAAAGTCAACGAGAACAGCATATGCATCACCCGTCTTCATCCCGATTACGTGGCTGAGAAGTTCAACGTCAGGGGAAGGAAGACCTACTGGCTAAGCGGCTGCAAGGGAAAGGATGTCGTCTCTCCCAAATCCCTAGGGCAGATCGTCAAGATGGTCAAGGCTGATGCCAAGGCCGGCAAGCCAGTAGTCTTCCTCGACGGTCTCGAGTACCTTCTCCTATGGAATGAGATGAGTAAGGTGATCGCCGCCTTGGACGAGATAAATAATGTTCTCGTAGCAACCAACGGTACGATGGTAATATGTTTCGACCCGTTGACCCTGGAGCAGAACGATCTGAAGAAACTGTGGGGTCTGTACTCCAAGATGGAACCGATCGTGGAGTCCGAACCGACCGGAGCAGCGCCTGCCCTGAGGATCAAGGAGCCAACGACCGGGACGGGAGCCATCGCCTGATTCAAACTTTTTTCAAATCATCAGATCAAATGATTTCGGCGAATCTTTTTAGTCTGGCAACATCTGATGGTTCGATCAGACGCTCGTCGATAGGGATCAGTAGCACATTCCGGGTTTCCATGACGATATCATTCAATTCCTCATAGAAGACGTTCAGTCTGTGGAAATCGTTGAAAAGCGAGAGGTACTCCAGACCATCAATAACCACCACGCCATTCTTGTGCTCTTTGGCAAAGACGGCTATTCGATGTTTCAACTTGCTCAGGTTGTCTGGCGAGATGCTATCATCGCCCGCCCTCTCACCTAGCCATATGAATTGCATATTGCCTAGCGGAAGTCTCCCTGCCATGATGCTGGGATGGTAACGGGAAACACATAGGACGTCCTTACCCGTATCGGCAAGGGATTTGGTTATGCTCAGCGTCTTCTCTAGACGCTCATCCTTGAGAAGATATATGCGTCCAAAATCAATGTTCTGTTCCCCATGAAGGGAGCGGACGCTAATGGAGGGGAAAGCCTGAATTGTTGACAGGGGCAGGTAAGTTTCCACTAGATGGCACCTTCGGAGAGAATGTCGGAGATTCTATAATCCCATGAAAGATAATAAAGCTTCGCCATTATCTTTCAACCGCCCAGAGTCTTTTTTTGATCCGAATTGGTGCAGGCCACCAGCAAATAAGCCATGGATGCAACAATGGTCCGATCGCCATATCGATTCGTGACCTGAATATCCCGCTCCCGTAACAGACCAAGGCCGTTGCCGTATTATAGACCTGAATCAGATCGAAAAGCATAACGGCGATAACTTTCACACGATTCCTGAGAGAAAGGATGGATAAGAGGTTTGCTAGGGTTTTGTCTGGAACGCTTACGCATTCGTCATTTTTCCGCTCAGATATTGAGCATATCCGCTCATGTCCATCAACCCATGTCCAGATAGGTTGAAGACTATGACCTTCTCCTCGTTGTTCTTCTTTGCTTCCAGGGCGAGGTCGATTGCGCATCTGATGGCGTGTGTTGATTCCGGGGCCGGGATGATGCCCTCCGCCTTGGCGAACATGATGCCTGCCTCGAACGTCTCGGTCTGTTCGTATGACCTCGCCTGAACGTAGCCCAGGTTTGCCATCAAGCTTACCGTGGGCGCCATGCCGTGGTATCTCAGACCGCCCGCATGGATCGGTGAAGGCATAAAGTCCTTGCCCATGGTGTACATCTTGAGCAACGGGGTCATGCCCGCCGTATCCCCGAAATCGAAGCGATAATCGCCCTTCGTCATCGACGGAACCGACTTCGGTTCGCAGGCGATGAACTGGGTATCGCACTTCTTCTTGATCTTATGGCCAAGCATGGGGAAGGTGAATCCAGCGAAGTTGCTTCCACCGCCCACACAAGCTACCATGTAGTCTGGCACAGTGTCGATCTTCTTAAGTTGGGCAAGAACCTCCTCGCCAATGACCGTCTGGTGCAACATAACGTGGTTGAGGACGCTTCCGAGCGAGTATTTGGTGTTCTTGGTGGAGACTGCCATCTCAACGGCCTCGGAGATAGCGATTCCCAATGATCCCCCGTTGTTCGGATTGGCCTTCAGGACCTGCCTGCCATAGTTGGTAACAGGGCTCGGCGACGCATGGACGGTCGATCCATATGTTTCCATGACGTAGCGCCGGTACGGCTTCTGGTCATAGCTGGAGCGGACCATGAAGACCGTGCAGTTCATGTCGAACAATGCGCAAGATAGGGCCAGTGACGACCCCCACTGTCCAGCTCCGGTTTCCGTGGTCAGGTTCTCGGTGCCTGCTACCATGTTATAATATGCCTGCGGGACGGCCGAGTTCGGCTTGTGGCTGCCAGTCGGGCTCAGGTCCTCCCTCTTGAAGTAGATCTTTGCCGGGGTATTCAGCGCCTCCTCAAGGCGTATCGCCCTCTGGAGCGGGCTCGGCCTGCACAGCCGTGCATATGCCAGCCGTACCTCTTCAGGGATATCGATGTAGCGTTCGGTGGACATTTCCTGGGCGATGATGCTTTTTGGGAAGATCGCTTCCAGTGCCTCAGGAGGCAACGGCCTTCCTGTGGCCGGGTCGGAAGGAGGGGGAATCGGTACTGGTGAATCTGCAGCGATGTTGTACCATTTCTTTGGAATCTCTTCCATACCCAAATTGATCCTGATATCTTCAGGTCTGAACGTCATGTCCATGATAATGAAAAGGGGAATATATAACAATTTTGAGTAATGATGTACTAATATGTGCATTATTATATCTCAAAAGAATTTGACAGACAGCCAAATAATAAACTGACTTCGACAATTGCCATTTCGATTGACTGATTTGTCTTAGGTATTTGACTCGCTGTTTTCAGATGGTTTTTACACCTAGATTTCGGGATGATGGACAGCATCAATAAGTAGAGAAGTTAGTGGCAAGATGTTATATAGCTTAGTCCAAATGCAACGTTACCCATCAAGGTGGTCATCAATGCCTATCATCCATACCGAGGAAGTCAAGAAGACATACGTAACCGGCAACGTCACCGTTCACGCTCTAAAAGGTCTCAGCATTGACATCGAAAAGGGAGAGATGGTGGCGATCATGGGACCGTCTGGATGTGGAAAGACTACATTGCTCAACTGTCTCTCTGGCATCGATGATGTGACCTCAGGCAAGATCCTGATCGAAGGAAAAGACCTAACATCGATGAATGACGATGCGAAGACAAACTTCCGTGCCAGGAAAATGGGATTCGTATTTCAATTCTACAATCTATTGCCGGTGCTCACCGCCAGTGAGAACGTGGAACTTCCTCTGTTGATATGCGGTGAGGATCCGTCCGTGGCCAAGAAGAGGGCCATGGAGCTCCTTGAGCTTGTTGGGCTCAAGGAAAGGGCAATTCTGCGACCGGCATCCCTTTCCGGGGGGGAGAGGCAAAGGGTAACCATCGCACGTGCTTTGGCAAACAGACCGGCATTGGTATGGGCCGATGAGCCGACCGGCGATCTGGACAAGAAGACCGCCGATGATATCGTGGCTCTGATGCGGCAACTCAACAAGGATGTGGGAGAGACATTTGTCATCGTTACCCATGATCCTGAGGTCGGTGCCAAGTGCGATCGGATCATCCACATGAGAGACGGACAGGTAATCTCCACTAACGGACATGTGGATAACATCGCCAAAGAGATTAAAGAGATGGGGTGAGCGGCTTGAACGTTCGGTCCATTTTAGTCATGTTGGTGTCGGCTGCAGTGCTGATGCTTCCTTTCTTGCTCCTTCCGCTGGCGTATGCCCTTGTGGCGGTCGTCGTGCTAATCGTGATCATGATCCTCGTCGACGCCAACGGAAACAAGATCTTGTTCCGCATGTCGATAAGGAATGTCATCCGTCGTCCCGGAACGACCGCCCTGGTGATTGGAGGACTAATGGTCGGAACGGCCATCATCTCCGCATCATTCGTGGTTGGGGATACGATGGACAATATGATCACTGACCAGGTCACAAGAGGAATGGGTCAGGTCGATTTCGAACTGCAGTCGGTCAACGTCGGGTCACTTGTCTATTACAATACGACGGAGATTGCGCCGCTGACCTCGAACATCAGCTCCACTCAGCATGTCAGGGCTGTTGACACGCTTATCCTGTCAAGCATATCCATTCGAGATAATCGGACCCTGTTGTTCTCGCCTTCCGTGGTCCTGCTGGGCATGGACAATAAGGCCCTCACTGACTTTGGCGGGCTGGTGGATAAGGACGGGAATTCTATCTACACGATGCCGGCGCTCGGTACGGTCATCATCAACGAGAAGGCTGCGGTAGACCTGAACGCCGGAGAGGGCGACAAGGTAATCCTGTTCTATCAGGGGATTCCGATGGTTTCCACCGTGGATAAGATCGTGACCGGGGACAAGTTCGGCGGCTTCAACTCGAATGCCAACGTCTTCATGAACCTCACCGCGGCCCAATTATTCACCGGCCATCCAGGAATGGTTAACACCGTCCTGGTATCGGTGGAGCCGAAGGGGAGCGACCCGTTCGGCTATTCCGTCCAGGTACGAGAGGATATCAAGGGAAGCATTGCCGACCTCATGCCCGGCACCGGGATGAAGATCGAATTGGACAAGAAAGAGATGCTCGATGATGGTCGCAGCAACCTTAGCCAGTTCACATCGATGTTCTTCGTGCTCGGTTCGTTCTCGGTAATAGCTGGATTGCTCCTGATTGTGAATATATTCACGATGCTGGGTGAGGAGAGGAAGAGCGAGATGGGCATGTCCCGTGCCATCGGCATGAAGAAGAACCACCTGAGAAAACTTTTCGTCTATGAAGGTCTGGTCTACGCCTGTGTGGCAGCCGGGATCGGAATGGTCGTGGGCATTCTGATGGCAGGCATCATCATCCTCGGAATATCTGGCATGCCAATGTTTGGGGATGTCAACTTGAGCAACTACTTCACCTTCTCGTTCTTCTCCATTGCGATATCGTTCGCGGCCGGGTTCATGATCACCATCGTGACCGTCTACATCGTGACCCGCAGGATATCCAACCTGAACATCGTACGGGCCATCCGGAACATTCCGGAACCACCGGTCAGAAAGGAGGACAAGAAGGCATTCAGGTCAGGATTGGGGATCTTTGCCCTCGGTCTCGTTCTGATGGTGTTTGGGATCAGCCAGAGAAGTCTCGCCCCGGCGGCGAGCGGGCTGTCGATCATGTGCATTTCCACCGGCCTTGTGTTCCGTCGCTTCATCGGCGACCGGGCGGCGTGGGTCATCGCCGGCTTGGCCGTCATGTTCGTCTGGCTGCCCAAGGGTGATTTCGAGATATTCGGCTATCCCTCTGGAATCGAGATGTTGATCGTCTCAGGCCTGTTCATGATCGTGGCATGCCTGCTGATCGTGATGTTCAACTCGAAGGTCTTCGTTTCCTTCTTCACCGCGATATTCCGCTTCAAGAACGGGTACCGGGCGGTCATAAAGACCTCGATATCATACCCGTTGAAGGCGCACTTCAGGACTGGCATCAGCATTTTCATCTTTGCCATCGTGATCTTCACCATAACGGCACTGTCGATGATGACCGGAATGCTTGGTGTGGGCGTAACCAAAATGGTAAGCGAGACGTCAGGAGGTTTCGATGTGATCGGTTTCAGCATGTCTCCGATCACCTACGATCCGTGGGAACACGTCAACACGACAGCAGGTCCCCTGGCAAAGGAGAACATTTCGGTGATGATGGCGCTGTCCACGACCAATGTGATGGTGCAATATCTGAATACCGACAAGAATGGAACAGTGGAAGCGAGATCGTTCACCTATATGGTCGCTGGAGTAGGGGAGAACTTCAACAAACTGGGTAATTATCCGCTTACCGCTTGGAACAACACCGTCTACCCCCATGAGGAGGACGTGTGGGCGGCTATCCATCAGAACAGTTCACTGGTGATCTTGGACGGATCGAAGTATCCATCCGCAAACAATTTCGGCTTTGGCGGCAGCACGCCGAGCGCGCTCAACGTCGGGCAGCAGTTCACCATGGTATCGGGCGATCTTACGGTCAAGAACGTGACCGTCATCGGGTTCATGAAGCAGAGCAACCTGAACGGCGTGTTCATCTCGGCCTCATCGTTCAACGACACCTACCACCCGACCGGTTACAGCCTATTCCTGGTGACGTTCGCTCCCGGTATGGATGTGGACCATCAAGCGGCGCTGTTCAAGCAGGAGTTCGTGGCGTTCGGAGTGCAGACCATTGCCATCAAGACGTTGGCAAAGCAGATAACAGGCACCATCGACAGCTTCATGACGCTGTTCCAGGCGTTCCTCAGCATGGGTCTGGTGATCGGGGTCTCTGGACTCGGTATCATAACCATCCGTTCCATCCACGAAAGGCGCCTGGAGATCGGCATGATGCGGGCAATGGGTTATACGAGACGAATGGTGATGATGAATTTCGCGATCGAATCAGCATTCATCTCGGCGCTCGGAATAGCGATAGGGACAGGGCTTGGGATCGTTGTCGGGTACGATATCTGGGACCTGTTCCTGAAAGGCATGGGAATGGATTTCGTAATTGCCTGGGTCCCGATCGTCTCTCTGGGACTGGCAGCATTCCTGGCCACGGTACTTTGCGTCATTCCCGCGGCGCGTGGAGCTGCGAAAGTGGCACCTGCCGAGGTCTTGCGCTTCGAGTAAGACCCCACAACTAAACCTCTTAACACCCTTTTCTAATCGGTCACGGTGTAAATCGTTCAATGCAGAAAAAGTACCGACTTCGTATTCCTAGGGGGAAATATTGGGGGAGAGGAGTCTCAATCGACGAAGTCGGCTGGTCAAGAAATAATCTTGACTTTGATTGGACTTCCTTTCTGATTATACATTGCATGTTTTAGAATATAAATGCCATCAAAATGGCTATCACAGCTGATATTCATGATATCGAATTATTATCATTAGTTCGGTTATGCGGTCATGCGACGAACCGATCACACCAATTGCCCGCATGAAGCGCACCCGACGCCTCTTCCTGTTGCCGTGTATATCTGGCCTGGTTTCGTCCCTTCCCGATAAACAGTGATCCCCTTACAGTGAAGCTCATGTGCCAACGTGTAGATCATTCGCACATCCTCTATCGAACTCGTCTCCGGCAGGTTGATGGTCTTCGAGACCGCGTTGTCCACATGTTCCTGGAAGATCGACTGCATTCGCACCTGTTTCGTCGGTTCGATGTCATGTGCAGTAACGAATACATCTCTAATGTCGTCTGGAATGACACTGATGCCCTGGGCTGACCCTTTATTTGCCATAAGCTCCATGATCTGTTTCGGGTCCAACCCCCGTTGTTCGATCTTTTGGAAGAAGAAATTGTTCCTCTCCCTCAATTTCTCTCCGTCAAGCACGTGCTTGTCGAAATACAATGCGAAGTGAGGCTCTATCCCAGAAGAACAGCTAGCGATCATCGAGATCGTGCCGGTGGGAGCGATGCTGAGAACGGTTGCATTACGCCGGGGGGAAAGGAATTTACTGGCCCCGATGTTGGGGAAACTGCCACGCTGTTCGCCTATGGCTTTGGAGGACGCGTCCGCCTGTTCTCTTATTATCTTGATGATGCGTTCCGCCAACTGCTCCGAGCCACTGGATCCATAACGGAGACCCAACTTCACCAACACGTCGGCGAACCCCATTACCCCGAACCCGACCTTCCGGTTCCCTTTGACCATGAGGTCGATCTGTTTCAATGGGTATCGGCTCACGTCGATGACATTGTCCAGGAACCTGATCCCCGCATCTACGGTGTCTTTCAGCTTATTAAAATCAATTTCGTGCTGGCCTCTTTTCTCAACCAACATTCGTTCCAGATTGATCGAGCCTAGATTGCATGCCTCGAAAGGCAGAAGAGGGACTTCTCCGCATGGGTTGGTGGATTCGATCTCTCCCAACTTCGGGGTGGGATTTTTCCGATTGATCTCGTCCAAGAATATCAATCCAGGGTCGCCAGTGTTCCACGCCAAGGAACAGATGTCATCCAATAGCGAGCCGGCGTGGACAGTTCCGACCTCGATTGAGTTTCTGGGGTTGATAAGTTCGAGATGACGTCCTTCGGCCGCACGATTCATGAAATCATCGGTAACACCGACGGAGAGGTTGAAATTTGAGAGGGTCTTGAGATCGGCCTTCATTCGGACGAAATCTTTGATGTCCGGATGGTCTACCCGGAGCACTCCCATATTTGCTCCGCGACGACGCCCGCCTTGTTTTACCGCGTCTGTAGCCACGTCGAACACTTTCATGAACGAGGTCGGACCGGAGGCGGTCCCGCCAGTCGAGGAGACGAAATCCCCCGAAGGCCTCAACCGCGAGAACGCAAATCCAGTTCCCCCGCCGGTCTGGTGGATGATGGCAGCCCATTTGAGGGCGTCGAATATCTGTTCTATGGAATCCCCGACCGGTATTACGAAGCACGCCGCCAGTTGCTGCATCGCTGTCCCCGCGTTCATGATCGTTGGAGAATTGGGTAGGAACTCCAAGGAGCGCATCATTCTGTAGAACTCCTTTCCCTCCTTTTCCGCGTCCCTATCCCTGTAGAAATGATCTATGGAAGCCACATTGCGGGCGATGCGCCAGAACATCTCCTCAGGCGTCTCGACGACCTTGCCGGTCCTGCTTTTGAGCAGATACCTCATCTCTAGCACTTTCAGCGCGTTCTCGCTCAGCGCAGGGAAATTTCCGGACATCGTTGTCCAGTTTGGAGCTCAAAGGGCATAAACCTATTGAGGCTGGCTGTCCCTCGCGGGGAGGGATTAAGTACTCACCGAGCCACTACCGTTTTCAGGTATCTGGTATGCGTTACGGGGCAAGCAGCAAACTCCCGCCTGAGAAAGTGATCGCCAAAGCGAAGACCTATTTTGGTAAGCTGGGACTTACGGTCGTCAGCGAGGACCTGGGTAGCATCTGCATGGAAGGCGGTGGCGGCGGGGTCACTGTCACCGCCTGTGGCGAAAAGGACAGTGAGATCGACATCGTCACCACCGAGTGGGACTATCACGTCAAGCAGTTCGTGCAGATGATCGGCGGTAAGTGATTAGAATAGTCGGCCTGGCTTCGAAATCCCCAGTTCGGTCACCACCTCGGTGAAAAGCTCAAGAGGCGTTGGTTCAAAAAGTTGGCTCCGCTCCGTCAGCTTGCCGTCCTTTAGTTGCTCGATCATCCAATCCGGTTTCAGCTCAGACGTTATCTTCAAGGTGCTGGAAACAACATACGTGGGTATGCCGGCCTGCATCGCAGCCAATGCCATCCCGTAAGTTCCTACCTTGTTGATCAAGGCTTGAGGCATTATGGCGTCAGCTCCGACCAGGCAGAGGTCGGAATTCCTTGCCTCGGCAAAAACCAAGGAATCGGCGACGAGAGCCGTATCGATGCCAGCACTAGAAAGTATCTCAGCGGTCCTTCGCCCCTCACCTAACGGGAACGATTCAGCCACGATAACTTTGATTTCTTTTTTATTCGCACACAATCTCAGAACGTTCGTGACCGTTCCCGAGTATGACAAGGTGATGATCGTCCCTTCGATCCTTCCCTCGGCATTGTCAGCTATACGGTCGTTCGCTGACTTCTCATTAGCCGTCACCCTTTCCACCGAGAGCAGTGCTGCCTGGGTCGGTTCTGGATCATTGGCCGCCGCTTCCATCATCCGGGCGATGTTATACAATGGTGCCATCGCGGGCTTTGCTTCCCTTAAGAGATTTGAAAAATCAAACAACTGGTCGCGACTGGTCATGTTGTTGCTGAGAATCTCATGGAGGGATTTCAGGACATATATGGCTGTCTCCGATGAACCTGAAATGGAATCCTTTCTCACCTTGTCCGCGAGTGCAGCAAGATCGGTCAGCATGCTACCTGAACTGCAAGCCCGGATATCAAAGATGCTGGTCGGTAAAAGGATGGAAAATGGAGATTGAGGCCTAGGGGTTTACACCGTCGGGTAGACGACCTCGTCCGATGCCTTCTCCAAGGCGCTAAGGCTGGTTTGGTAATGGTTCTTAGGGTCAAGGCTGATGATGAAATTGCCCTCCCCGGTCTTCAGCTCCATCTGGACCTTCTTGATCACATCAAGCACAGGCCTGCTGCCATTCCACATCTCTAGGACATCAACCCCATTCAGAACGACGATTCCATCGTGGTTCTGCTTCAGGAATTCCTTGACGTTTTCCTCGAACTTCTGCAGGTTCATGGGCGGTATGCAGCTGCTCTCGGGTCTGGGGGTCAACCACTTGGTCTGCAATGGATCAGAGTTCAGGCTGAACTGCATTCCTAGCTGGCTTGGCGAATGCTTCGAAATATAAAGCGCTGCTCGGCCTCGAGCCAGTTCCTTCCTCAGCAGTTGATGTGTTCTCAATGGCACTCTCTCCTCAATCAGATATAGCTTTCCAGACGATATTTTCATGAATCCCCGCTCCTTTCACCCTTGCTATACACCCTTACGTTAGTGCATTGATACCCGTTGCCCGATTTCAAATCGGAAAAACCGTAATATTCCGTAGAAAAGGCGAAAATAATGAGGTTTGCAGCGGAAATAGAGGGGTCATTAAGACGAAGTTTCGTTGTTCATGCTTTCGGTGCGTGACAATGCCAGTCACTAGCAATTGATGTAAAATGAAATCGAAGCTCCGAGAACGCGACTTCCGCTGAATCCGCGAAAATTGCGAAAGTTCGTTATCCCTTACATATGGAAGATATTGTGCCAGGTGAGGGTAGTAGTCCCCTTTCTGTTTCAGGCAGCATTCAACTTAGCGCCCTACCTGCCAGTCCTGAGCTGTCATTCCGGCTGTTTGGGCTTGCTCCTGTGTGGTGTCGCCGTTTCACCAAGTCCCCGAGAACGTCACCGTCTAACGGATCATCCTTTGATCGAGGCTGTGTCGTTTCTGCGCCCTTGCCCGGGCTCTCGCCCGACCGCTTATGCAGTCCACATTTCTCATGGAGTGGGGAACTTCCTCAGCTGGACCGAAGTCCTACCGTCAGCCGCCCTCCCTCTCCTGGCCTTCTTTCTTAAGTAAAGCGAGTATTAATATTTCACCTCAGGAGATCGGTCTCGATGCCAGCGGTTCTGTAATCGTTAAAACAGACCAATCTGGCAAACCATCGGAAAGACCAAACATTAATTATCGAAGCCAACAATTGGACGTTTAACGGGAATAGCGAAGCATGGCCAACGGTGCCAGATCGAGGGTATTTTCTCGACGCTCTAGATTTTATCTGACTATCGGCATTAACAATTTCGCCTCTCTTTGGTTTTGTATGGGTAAAAACCGATTTCTGTTAGAATCGAATGACATTAAAGATTTCGAAGATCTCTTATTTGATCTACTATAAGTTAGATTTAGTTTTTAGGTATCCAGCGTAGTCCGATGAACAGCGAGTCACCATTCAAGCATCATTTTGGGAGGGCGGGAGCCTTCCCAAACTATCCTAAATGAAATCATTTACCCACACGAAGTTGAAGAGAACCACAATTTCTTATTGTTGAAATCCTAAATAACAAAACCTTTCGGAAGGCAAGGTCTTGTCCCCATAAATGATTCACAAAGACTGACGGTCTTGTTTCGCTGAGGGAAGGGAGCGACTATTCTGAATTCGAATTTACAAGGGATGTTAAAATACGAAGAGTCTTGTCCCCGGACTGTTTCCACTCTGGATTTTTCTAACAAATTTCTTATTCATTCCTCGTGTTCTCTTGGAACGTCGTGAAGCTGTTATGAAATCGGTAAAGATACTTGGAATTGCAGGAAGTCTCAGAAGCGCATCTTACAACAAATCGTTACTCCGAGAGGCGCTTGTGCTTCTTCCCGAAAATGTCGAATTGGAGATTTTCGACATTGAAGGAATTCCCCCTTTCAACCAGGATTTTGTTAACGATCCGCCAGACTGCCTCAAGGAGCTAAAAATAAAAGTCGGATCTGCAGATGCAATATTATTTGCTACTCCGGAGTACAATTTCTCCATCCCTGGAGTTTTGAAGAACGTGATAGACTGGGTGTCCAGGGCGAATGGAGAAAATTCATGGCATGGAAAACCCGTGGCGATCATGAGTGCTTCGACTGGCTTGATCGGCGGGGAAAGGGCCCAACTCCATCTGAGGCAGTGCTTCGTCTATCTCGACATGCATGCGGTCAATCGGCCCGAAGTGATAGTCACGCTAGCCGCCCAGAAGATAGATAATAACGGAAACCTGACCGATGAGCACACTAAAGAGAAAATACAGGAACTTCTGGTGGCACTTGTTGAGCTGACCAAGAGGTTTTCATCTCCTTTCTAGACGGTCAATAATTGAAATCCTTAAATTCTCGAAAAAACTAGCAATTCTAAAGGATGGCAATTCATGGTAAAACCTGTGACAAAAGTAAAGGTCGGGGAACTGATAAAAGCGGATAAGATGAATGAGATAATTGCAAGTATAAACGAATTAGAAAAGAGGCTCGCCAAACTGGAAGGTAAGACTCCTAAAAGGATGATTCCTGAAAAAGAGACTCCTAAAGTAAAGGATGCCAATAGTAAGATCCCTAAAGTGAAAACTCCGGGAAAGAAGACTCCAAAAAGGAATACGACAAAGACTAATGCCATTTCCCATATCGACTCAGTCAAATAGTGAGCATATTTTTCATTGTTGTAGCAAGTAAATGAGGAGAGATCATTGCTTCCTCCTCTTTTGGCCATAGGATTCAAGTGGATTGTTGCCTCAATCAGTAACAGACGTCAACGGGTAGGGTCCGTCCAGGCTCCACGAAGCTGAAATATGGTCTGACCCGAAAACTTACAGAGAGCCAGCCAAAAGCAGGAAGGGTCAAAATAATAGACACGTCCAACGTTCCTATCTCCTTCTCCAACGAAATTCCCCCGAAATGAACCAATCTTGATATTGTTGCGGAATCATTGGCCTTGGATATATTTATTGATTGTTCGAATTATTATATAAATATAAATATGCTTAAGCTCAGGATATCTGGATGTAGTATCCGATTGCCTTAGGAGCAAAACCATCAAATTGATTCTAAATTTGAGGTGTCTGGATATGCCTAATGGTGCAGGGGAAGTGATGTGAACCCTTGAATCGCTAGGAATAGGATTCTAAGTCACAATGGTGTTGTCTAGACCTGAGACGACCTAACCCGACCACTCCCTTCTCGAGAGTGTATCTTTTTGGTCGAGCTACGAGGGCGGTCCCTAACTATTTATTACGCATATTCGGTTGTAGTAATCATGTATGTTCTCGGGATCAGTGGAAGTCCTACAATAAATGCCAATACAGATAAGCTGGTCAAGGCAGTACTGGAGGCAACCGGCGCGGAGACCGAGTTCATCAAACTATCGGATCACAGCATCCTGCCCTGCACAGCATGCATGAAATGCGTGCACACCAATAAATGCGTGATCCAAGACGACTTCAGAGTGATAGGCGAGAAGGTCAGGAACGCTGATGCACTGGTTGTCGGTTCGCCTACTTATTATGGGACAGCCTCAGCGTACACCAAAGCGTTCATGGAGCGGCTCTATTCGTTCCGCCACATTAAACTACTAATGAAAGGAAAATTGGGGGCAGCGGTGGCGGTAGGGTCGGCATGCGAGCAGAACGTAACCGACTGGCTCGCCGGAGTCATGTTCTTCGGTGGGATGGAGGTCGTCGGGAAGCTATCGGCTAAGGGGACGATTTGTTGTTCGGTGTGCGGTTCGGGTGAAACGTGTGCGTATGCGACCTGGAACGCCTACTGTAAGGAATTCGCCGGTCAGGACTTTGGATTGAAGGAAGCATACCGGGATTACCTCGAGATCTTGCCAGATAACAAACCGTATGTTAAGGGGTCCGCGAAAATATTGGAGAAGTATCGGGACGTACAGAAGGAGCCAGAGGTGATGGCGAAATCTCTAGAGCTTGGACGTCAGCTAAGTTTGAGATTCAATGATAAGAATAGGCAATAGGACCAGATGGTGCAGGGGGAAGGGGTTTAAAACTTGAACCGCTAGAAACTGGATCCTTAGTGCTATCCTAACATCGATAAGCTCCATCGACTATCTGGCCAATACAGTTCACTTATGGTTAATCTCGAAATGCCTATACTTTCGGAAGGGGAGAATTGGGCGGATCTTATCCCATGTCGGTGATGAAATTGGGCGAAATTCTGAGTAATTACGGATCTTAAACCGTTTCACCCCATTACTCAAGCACGATTAGTTAAAAGGCAAAATCCGCATCGAATTGAATGGTTATTATTATGATTGTTCCGCTATTCAACTATGATCATATTCATTTGAAGGCTTAGGAATTTCAATAGTAATATTTTGGTGGGATCCGTAGGTTCCATAATGGAAATTCTTCTTTGATGGTTTTTTGTGTCTGAGATTATTCATAATCTATCATGTGGTTTCTCACCTGAGCATGGCATGCCCAGTTTCGAAACCATTTCTTCCGCACAGCTCAAGGCCAGCGCTCCTCTTTCGGTCAGTGAATAGCGATGTCTCCGTCGGTCTGGCTTCACGAACCCAGCCTCCATCAGCGCCCGCAAGTGGAACTGTAGGTGCCCGGTCTTCAACTCCAATACTCGGCCCAGCTCCGTCAGGCTGTGGTCTCCTCGCCTTAATGTGGCGAGAACTCTGATGCGCCAGGCATTGGCCAGGGGATTCAGGACCGATTGCATCTCATCGGCAGTGTAACAAATGGTATCCCTATCCACTCCCTTCTTCAGCTTAACTTCCTCACCGAACCTCCCGGCCAGATCTTCATATATCTGTAGGAGGACTTGTACCTTGCGCAGTATCTCCTCCGCCGTTTTGGAACATCCTTTGTCCTGGCATGAAGAAATGTCACCCTTGATCAGGACCTCGGCCTCGTCCAATATATTTCTAGCTCCAACCAGGTCATCTTTCATGAACAAAATGGTGGCGGTGTCCACTGCCTCTTCCATCTTCTGAAGGCAATCCCCTTTGAGATTGCATTGTGACTTGTTATTTAGGATGCTCGCTTCATCAAGAAACGAGCGCTTTCCCTTATCCCCCATTGCCACCCTCATTTGTTCCAAGAAAACAGACTTGAGGTCCTCATATCGCAGTCGGACCATTTGGTCACTGATAAGGTTCAGATCGCTCTTGAGCGCCCTGATTTCTGATAAAACGTCTTGGTCGGTCATAGTGGATGAATAGAAAAATATTCATTACGAATATTTATATATTCTTTTAGCACATTGATTCTCGGTGGAAACATGGCAAAACTACCGGACGCAGTATTTAACCTGTTGAACGAACGCTCATCGAGCAAGATATTAGGGACCAAGAACGCCAAGGGAGATGTGCATCTGATCAATGTCGGTGGAGCAGGTGCCGTGGACCCAGAAACTATCTTCGTTGGCCAAATATTCATGAAAGCAAGCAGCGAGAACTTAGCCAATTCAAAGAAGGACGGCTCCCACGCTTCGTTGCTCGTCAGCAAAGGCCCGGAGTCCTATGAGGTTCGGTGTAGTGTTAAGGAACATGTGACTTCTGGCCCCATGTTCGACAAGATGAAGGAGAATTTCATGGCAATGAAGTTCGACCTGAAGGGATTGTGGCTTTTGAATGTTGAAGAGGTATATAACGAGAGCCCGGCCTGGGATTCTGGAAGAAAGATGGTTTGAGGCCCCAGGGCCTATTTTTATTTACATATCCTTCATTTTAATGAGCTTATCTATAAGCTAAGAATTTGATAAGGTATGATAACCATTGAGGCAAACAGGAGGCCTCAAGATATTAGGCCAAGGGTTCTAGCTTCCCCGATGCAACAATCTCTCTGACTGATGATAAATTTGAATGACTGGCAATGTTTAATGATACGGTTAATGGATTCAAACTTACGAACCGCTAATGACGGGATCCTGAGCTCTAGCTTAGACATTGATATACGCTATCGACTATCTGGCTAAACAGTTCACAATATTGTTTAGACCGAAATTCGTATATTCTAAGGATGTACGAATACCTTGACCTTATCCCAAGTCCGGTTCATATTAGGTCGTCAATCGCTGTCTTGTCCTCATCGATCAATATCTTGTTTATGCAGTAAGCCAGGTTCCGGGAACGATCCATACCCATCTGCTGATGATAGGTAAATGACCAGACTATATTTGTCCCGATCTATTCCTGGTCTCTCATCCACCGCACCCACATTTTCGCAGTCTAGGCCCGTAGCACGTCCAAAATCTACTATGTCCTGCATATCCAGACCTCTCCTTCCATGCGTCGACGGCTCTGGCGATCTAGCGGCGTTTACCAGCGTGCCCCACTTCCATGGGCAAACATTAATAACCGAAGCCAACATTCGCCAGTTTAAGCGGGGATAGCCAAGCATGGCCAACGGCGCTAGATCGAGGGTCTAGTCCCTAGCGGTCCAAGGGTTCAAATCCCTTTCCCCGCACTCGGTTTTTTTAGGTTGGTGGTCTAAATCATCGTTCTATCTTCGATGATAGTCTTGTCATTATTGACCAGAACATCTAAATGGAGGGAAGCGCGGCTTTCTGAATAAGTCACTATAGTTCTTTTACTCGAACGATCAATCAGCCGTTCGTATGCCGAAGGAAAGCAAGGTTCTGAGGATGTTCAGGCTTCTAAATGACGATTATGAGGTCAAGGTTGGCAGGTCTATTGGTCAGGAGAAAGGGGAACAACCTCTCAGAGTAACTCTGAATGTTCGCGGTGTCAGGTATTATTACAATTCAATGGATGACGATTTCCGAAGGTTCATTGTAAGATTGGCCAGAGAGGAAATGGGGGAAGCCTTTTCAATTTCGAACCTAAAGGATCTAAACCTACAGCTAGAAACGATCGCCACAGTGATCGAGGCAGTGAAGAAGGGCGAGCAGAGTGGCGGATGTGGTTGTATGGTCGGTGAATCGCTCGATGATGAGTGAATGAAATCTATAGAACGTTAACTCGTGATCCAATTCGGCATCAAAAAATGGAAACCATCTTACGGGTCGCACACGAGACAGCGGGAACGGTGGACACATATCAAGCCTTTGCATTTGGGGCACGAATATTTCTCTCCTTGATGGGCTAAAAACGCCTCGATGCCTTGGTCCTTTATCTCGGCCAGGTTGGCGATCATGCTCATGCCGTATTTGTTGCGATAGCGGGCATCCAACCGTTTCAATCGCAGACATGGCATTTTCTCGCATTCAAAACAGAAGTGTGAGGAATTGTTCTTTATCATATCACAGTTGCGTATAATGCATGATTGGCAGCTTTTTGCTTTGTTCGTATCCTCCTCCCAACACCCGGGACATTTCCCTTTTGTACGTTGAAAGGCTAAACACAAGGCACAGTTCATCCCGCAAGGAGCGATTAGTCGGAGCTCAAGCGCTTTGGGGGCAATTCGAACCATAACACACAAAAGGACATACACTCAGTTTAAATCTTGGTGTTCGTCTCGAGTTCATGGTATGATGGCAAACAAAATTATATGTTCAATAACATCGATTTCCTATCTAATCGAGGAGATTGAACCGGCCCTCGGTATCTAATCAGGTGAGTGGATTATTAGCCGCACCAATTAATCTATTCATGCGACGATACACCAATAGATCTCTTTCCTGATTGGATCCTGAGATTCCAGGGACCAACGATCTGGTGGATTCGATGACAAATCCGATTCTCAGGTCAAGCATATACATCAGGGGATAAACTGCTAATGAGAACGAATCGGCCGGGGAATCAGAAGCAACATTTTTGACCCCGTATTCAGGCGTCCCCCTTAGGAGGCACTGGCGGTGAGAAATATGCATACAGAACCAACTATAAATGGAGGACAAGAAGAAATCAAACCTTTCTTCTATCTAATGGCGAGAGAAAGAAATGGAAATTTTCTTGTGAGCAATTTCAAGGATCATCTTCGCAAGCTAGATCCAGAGATGTACAACATCCTCAACACAAAACATGAAATCTTTCAAGTTCGAAAGAAACTGACGCTGCTACTCATCGAAAGGGAATCTATCTATCATTCCCCGAAACTGCTCATGGAAGATCTGGAACGTGTCAACGCATTGAATTGCATCCAGACACTGAAAAATTTCATGAGCGAAAGGAACGAAATTATCGCAGGATGCAGCGTTATTAAAGGATTGTACAATGCGTTCCACAGGGAAGAAACAGGTCCGGAATATGATTATGCATTCTATGTTGACCTGCTGAACATCATAAAGGGGAGCCAGGGTAAATCGGAGATTTATCAAGAAGAGGCCCCCGATTTTCAAAAACTGGATGACAGAAAGGCAGCAAAATTACGATCCGATTACCTCGATGGCCTGTCACAGGGATGCTGGGAACGGATGCAAAGATATCCTCATGGCCTTCAGGAAAATGTCATCCGGCGACGAGATGAGAACCGGGCCCGAATTCTCAGGTATTTGGAAGCTGATATAAAGGACTGGGAGGACTATCATTGGCAGAGGCGCAATACCATCAAGACCGCCGATGTCTTAGGCAGTCTTGTGGCCCTGAAGCCATCAGAATCAGAGGCCATCGAAGTTGCAAACAAATACCATATCCCGTTCGGGATCACACCCTATTATGCTTCCCTGATGGACAAATCATCTTCCAGGCGGAATGACCATGCCATCAGGGCTCAGGTCATCCCCACGATGGATTATCTCAACAGTGTTATTGAGAAGGGGGCGGCAAGCCACTCTGAGCTGGACTTCATGAAGGAGGGGCAGACAAGCCCAGTTAACCTAGTGACACGCCGCTATCCCATGATCGCGATTGTAAAACCATACAATTCCTGTGCTCAGGTATGCGTCTATTGTCAGAGGAACTGGGAACTAAAGGATGTGGAGATTGCCACCTCTCCATTCGTTCTAAATGAGGTCGAAAGGGCCATCGATTGGTTCGAAGAGCATCCGATGGTCACAGAGGTGCTTATCACTGGCGGTGATCCCGCCCTACTCCATTCCGAGGCATTGGGGAGGATCATGCAGAGGTTCTCGAAGATGAGCCACATATCCCGTATACGTATTGGGACAAGGTTACCTGTGGTGCTCCCCATGAGGATCCATGCCGATTTTGTTCAAGCCCTGCAGAAGGCTCATGACCCTCCACGAAGGGAGGTGTGCGTGGTGACCCACGTCGAACACCCCTACGAAGTGACGCCTGATTTCGTCCAAGCGGTGCAATCCATCAGAAAGGCAGGCATGTCGGTCTATAATCAGTCAGTATTTACTTTTGAGAACAGCAGACGTTTCGAGACCGCTTTGCTGAGGCACCTGGTAAAACTATCCGGTGTTGACCCGTATTATACATTCAATGCAAAGGGGAAGGAGGAGACTAACTGGTTCAGAGTGCCGATTGCGAGGATCCTTCAAGAAAGGAAAGAGGAAGCAAGATTGCTACCTGGCCTCACCAGAACGGACGAGCCGGTGTTTAACATCCCTGCCCTGGGTAAGAATCCCTTGGGGGCTTGGCAACACCATGACCTGATCTCGATCACGCCGGAGGGAGAAAGGGTCTATGAGTTCCACCCCTGGGAAAAGAACATAGCCCTCGCGCCGAACCACATTCATAGGGATGTGCCTTTGATGAATTATCTTGACCGGCTCAAGGATATTGGAGAAAAAATCCAGGATTATTGGAGCATCTGGTATTACTTTTAGATTCTTTAAGCAAACCTCTTTAATATTTTCCCTGCGATTCCACGTTCTGAATGGCACTTCCTTTCCGTCAAGACGGACAGGATAATTATTTCATTTGTTACGAAATATGGTGTGTGGAGGGGATGGGGATATCTGCAGAAATAGTCATCATTGGAGCAGGAAATATCGGGTTCGCTTTAGCCAGAACTCTATCCAAGAAACACTCGATCATGGTGATCGAAGGAGATGAGGACAAATTCGGCTATATCTTGGACTATCTGGATGTGGCAGCAATGAACGCCAACGGAGCCAGTCCAAAGGTCCTTCACGAAGTCATCGGCGAGCAGACCAAACTCGTCATTGCCGTCACCGCGAAGGATGAAGTCAATATGTTCGCCTGCATGGTCGCAAAGCAGGTCAAGGGCGATATCACCACCGTAGCCAGGGTCAGAAATCCGGAATATGAGGAGACTGATGCGATATCTAAGATGATGAATGTTGATTTCATAATCTCGCCTGAACGCATCGTCGCTGACAAGATGATCAGGATCGCCGAGATGGAGAATCTGGTCGATTGGGAGGAGTTGCCTGGCCTGGACGTGAGCTTAGGAAAATTCCAGATTTCTGGAGTGTTTAATCACGTTTTCAGTTCATACGTAATGCAGCTCCCCATTCCAGAAGGATGCAATATACTCGCGATTCATCGCGAGGGGACCTCCATCATACCAGATGATAAATATAGGCTGGTCGCGGGAGATGAGGTAACGGTAATAGGAAGGAACCATTGCCTGGCCTGCTTCGATCAATATCTCGGGAAGAGGCGGAGGCTCAAGGATTACGTCATCGTTGGGGGAGGGGTCCTTGGAGAACATTTGATGAATAAGCTGGAATCTCAAGGAACTTCTATCAAGGTCATTGAGGAGGACGAGAAGAGGTGCACTGTCCTCTCCAAGAGTTCGAAAAAGACCGTTGTGGTGGTTGGAAAAGGTTCCGACCCATCCATCTTGAAGGCAGAAAACGTGAACATGACGGACGTTTTGTTCGCGGTGACCGAGAGTGAAGAGAAGAACCTTATCACTTCTCTTATTTCAAAACAGTTGGGTGTCCCGAAGGTCATCGCCCTCTATTCAAAGCGTGACTATGAGGACGTATTCAGCATGTCCGAGATCGACGCGGACATTGGATATTACAATGTAGTGACGAACGAGATCATCAGGATAATCTATCCGAAATTCAAAGCTCTACTTTTACTAGAGACCTTCTCCGAGATGCTGCTAAGCGTTGAAGTGGATGAGGGCAGTGAGATATTAGGGCAATCCGTCGAGCAGATCGATCTTCCGGATAGGTCAAAGATGGCTATGCTTCTCCGCGATGGTATGGCATTGGTGCCATATCTTGGCATGGTCTTCGAAAAGGGCGATACTGTACTGTTCTACACCGTAATTGCAGACATAACAGCCATGGAACGAATATTGAAGATCCAGATACCGGTAAATCCATGAGGAGATGGTGGTGATGGGACAGATCCTCAAACACTTGAAAAGGGAGATCAAGAGGACCCTCAAGGTCAAAGGCATCAACCTCTATTTGGTGAGGGAAGGGCTCGCTAGAAAAGAAAGGCCTGTTCCGCACATGTTCGGCTTGCTATCCTTATATCTTACCATTTCAATGCTTCTCCCTCTCTCCGTTGCAGTAATCTACAAGGAGGATGTCCGACCTTGGATCTATCCCGTCCTTCTCTCTGGCATGATCGGGGCTTTGATACTTTCGCGATGCAAGTCTTCTGGGAGATTGCGTCCGACGGAGGCAATTTTCATCGTGGCTATCGTGTGGCTCATGGCATCCGTGGTTGGCGCCATCCCCTACATCATGTACGGCATGGCCCCTGTCGATGCCTTTTTCGAGACGATGAGCGGGTTCACGACCACCGGCGCCTCTATCATGACCAACATCGAATCATGGCCTGAGAGCCTCTTGTTCTGGCGCAGCTTCACCCAGTGGTTGGGAGGTGCAGGCATCGTTATGATATTCGTCGCAGTACTGCCCATGCTTGGTGTTGGCGGCCGATATCTCACACGCCATGAATCCCCTGGAAGCAGGAATGGCCAGGGTACCATCTCGCTCCGCATAAAGGACGAGGCAAGAAAATTCGCCAACATCTATCTGGGGATATCAGCGGTTCTTCTCGGTCTACTGCTCCTATGCGGTATCGGGCTATACGATTCGTTCGTAGTCATGTTCTCCACTGTTTCTACAGGAGGCTTCTCCCCGCACTCTCAAAGCATGGCCTACTATGGAAGTCCGATCATGGAATGGATACTCATAGTGTTCATGTTCATCTCAGGGGTCAATTTCTATCTTCACCACACGGTCATCTCTTCCAGGCGGATCCGTAAATATTTCAAGAGTTCCGAGTTCTGCGCATACCTAACCATCATCGCCATCGCATCAGCGCTGATCTTCCTGCTGGTCTGGGACGAATCGCTGGCAAATTTTGAGTATTGGGTTCGAACTTCAATGTTCCAGGTCGTTTCCATGGCGACCTCGACCGGGTTTGCTACCATAGATTTTGCATTGTGGGGAAAAGCTGCGCTGTTCATACTCTTAGGTCTGATGGTCATTGGCGGATGCTCTGGATCGACAGCTGGTGGGCTTAAGGTGGCTCGATTCATGCTCACTAGAGAATTTGTCTACTCTACTCTTTACAAGACTGTGCATCCTAGGTCGGTCTACACGACGAAGATGGACGGTGAACCGCTGAACGAGAACGTCCTGACATCGCTGATGGCCGTTCTGATATGCTACATCCTGTCAGCGCTGGCTTGCACAATGGTCCTGGTGATACTAGGGATCGATCCGACGACCTCGATATCCGCCGCAATCACCACGCTCTCGAATGTCGGTCCTGGCATAAGCGAATTGGGACCCATGGGTTCGTTCGCGGGGGTTCCCGACCTCGGTAAGATAACCCTTGCTGTCACGATGTGGGCGGGAAGGTTGGAATTCATAGCAGTGTTCGTCATTCTCACACCGGTCTTCTGGAGAGAACTGTTGAGATACAAGGCGGAATAATATTATGTAATGCACATATATCAAGCTTCGATCCCCATCGATATCCCGGAAAATGTGACCATCATCGGAAATCCAACCCCCCAGAATTGCACTTCACTGAAAGAGATAATATTATGTGGAAATGCGTCTTCGGTAGGTACCGATTGGGCATCAGGATGTTCCGACAATCTCACCATATCCTATCAGCCAGGCGCCATCGGTTCATCCACCCACAATGGCATGGCATACCGACCGATCCAGGCCACAATTGTGACCCAGAATCGGGAGGACAATTATCATAGGATCTATTGATAATCACCAATGGCTGTTATTGCTGACTTAAGGCTCGCATTCTGGTTCTTGTTCGTAAGGAGAAGAATCAATTACTAAGCGTAGGAACAGTTAGTTATTAACGAATGTTCAGCAAGATCAATAACTGACCATTTCATTTTTACAAATGGATTGTTTGTCCTTTGATATTTAGAACTTTGTTTAGTAGAGTTTCTGTTCATTACTTATTTGTTCAAATTTTTACTACTAACAGCGATACATCGTTAGTACTCATGTCTAATCGGTTGACTACGGACCAAGTTAATAAATGTCGTTTACGAATAGAATACCCAATAAGTTATAGATCGGGGAGTTGGAAATATGTTTCGGAGCATATATTCAAAGAAGAAAAACCTGAAAAAAGTCATGGCCGTTCTCTTGACAATATCCTTTGTTCTCTCAGGAGGTATTGGCCTCATATTGACATTGGATTCGAATACTGGAAGTACTCTGGCCTCAGTGACTCCGTTGACCGCTGGCACAATGGCTCCCGGAACATTGCCACACTACTTCGGTCCGTACGCAAATTATGCCAATAGCCCGGTACCGTCAGGGTCGATAACGAATGTTGCGGTTAATACGAAAGGATCAGGGTACAGTTCACCGACCATAACGATAACGGACGTCTGGGGAACCGGAGTCGGTGCTATGGCGTCAGCAACGGTGGTGGGTGGGTCGATCTCCAGCATCACAATTACCGATGGTGGAACCGGTTACAGCGCTCCCATCGTCACAATCACCGATCCTACTGGCACCGGAGCCACCGCAACCGCAGTGATGGGTGGTACCCTTACCGGTGGCATAAGGAAGTTCATTGATTCGCTCCCTGGACTCACAGAGGCCAACGCGAACAATCTGGGCAATTATATTCCAGTGGCAGTCCCAGACACCACAACCTATCCTGGCTGTGATTATTTCGAGATCGGTCTGGTCAAGTTCACGCAGAAGCTGTCCACGGACCTGCCCTCAACCTTGCTCTACGGGTATGTTCAACTCGAAACCCCTGCTATCGCCGCTCTGGGCATCAGCAAACATGTTCCACTGACGAACCCGGATGGGACCCCGATCCTGAAGGCCGATGGCACAAGGGCATATGGAGTGGACAATCCTCATTACCTCGGGCCAACTTTAGTGGCCTCAAGCGACATACCGACCCGGGTCACATTCTCAAACCTGCTGCCGGCTGGCATGGATGGGGACCTTTTCCTACCTGTAGATACAACGATCATGGGAGCTGGCATGGGTCCGAACGACTCTCTAATGGACCCCCCGATGAAGGAGAACTATACTCAGAACCGTGCGACAATGCACCTACACGGTGGAGCCACTCCATGGATAAGCGATGGTACGCCACATCAATGGACCACTCCTGCAGGAGAGATGACTCAGTATCCTAAGGGGGTCAGCGTTGCATATGTCCCTGACATGTGGTTCGTGAACGGAGATGTCGTTCCAAACACCGCGGGAGAAACGAGTGCGCCGGTCGCCGGAGCAACGAACAATCCAGGCGAGGGCTCTTTGACATTCTATTATACGAACCAGCAAAGTGCCCGGCTGATGTTTTACCACGATCATGCCTACGGAATCACCAGGCTCAACGTATATGCCGGAGAGGCGGCAGGATATCTCCTGACCGACGCGGTAGAGAACGCTTTGATCGACGCGGGTATCATTCCGTCGTCGACCGGAGCCTACACATATGGCATACCGCTGATCATCCAGGACAAGACCTTCGTGGATGAGACGACCATCGCCTACCAGGACCCTACATGGGCTTGGGGGTCGAACCCCGGGACCCCGACAACTGGCGATCTATGGCATCCTCATGTGTATATGCCCAATCAAAACCCCTACGATCCAACCGGAGCGAACCCGTACGGCCGATGGGATTACGGACCATGGTTCTTCCCTCCGACAGACATAACTTACCCGCCGGTCGCAAACCCCTATTATGACCCGGAAAACGCACCATGGGAGCCGCCGATGATCCCGGCATTCCCTAATGTATCGGCCACGATGGAGGCTTTCATGGACACCTCCATGGTGAATGGTCAGACATATCCGTATCTAGACCTAGATCCACAGGCCTATCGGTTCAGGATTCTGAACGCAGCCAATGATCGGTTCTTCAACCTTCAGTTGTATGTGGCGGATCCGAACATAGTGACTTCGGATGGAAGAATCAACACCGAGGTCAACATGGTTCCCGCCTTGACGACCCCCGGCTTCCCAGAAAATTGGCCCAGCGACGGACGGATCGGTGGCGTGCCGAATCCCGAATACATCGGACCTTCGTTCATTCAGATCGGGACAGAGGGCGGATTCCTTCCAACACCAGTCGAGGTCCCAAATCAACCAGTGACATGGAATTATAATCCCAAGACCTTTACGATGGGTAACGTTGATGGACACTCCCTGCTCCTCGGGAGCGCCGAAAGGGCTGATGTGATAATCGACTTCTCAAAATATGCGGGAAAGACCCTGATCCTTTACAATGACGCCCCATCTGCATTCCCCGCCAAGGACCCAAGGAATGATTATTACACCGATGACCCGAACCAGATGGATATCGGAGGCGCTCCGACCACTCAGGCTGGGTACGGTCCGAACACCAGGACCATTATGCAGATCAGGATCGCCAACAAAACGGCAGCGCCGTCGTATGATCTCGCGGCGCTCGAGAATGCCTTCGCAACGACGTCCACACATATTGGAGTATTCAACGCCTCACAGGATCCAATAATTGTCCCACAGCCGAGCTACAACACTGCCTATAACGGCTCATTCCCGAACGCGTTCGTCAGGATCCAAGACTCAACAATGAACTTCACTACGCTTGAGAACACAAACATCAACATGAATCTGATGCCTAAAGCCATCCACGACGAGATGGGCGGGACGTACGATACCACATATGGAAGGATGATGAGCACTCTCGGTCTCGAGGTCCCCACTGGAACAGCGGTGACTCAGATGTTCATTCCTCTTGGGTATGCAAGTCCCCCGGTGGATATCCTCATGGATTCGATGTCGGTTTCGGTTCCAATTGCAGGTGACGGGACTCAGATCTGGAAGATAACCCACAACGGTGTTGATACGCATGCAATGCATTGGCACCTGTTCAATATCCAGATTATTAATAGGGTCGGTTGGGATGGCGCGATAATCATGCCAGATGCCAACGAACTTGGATGGAAAGAAACGTTACGCGTCGATCCGTTATCGGACACTATAGTGGCTATGCGGCCAATTTCGATGGTGTTACCATGGGAAGTACCGGCATGTTACAGGTTATTGGATTCAACGATACCGGAGGGAGAGCCGCTGGGCCAACCACCAGGCGGATTCTTCGATCCTAGCGGCGTTTCGTTGCCAGCGGGTTCTGTCACCAATAAATACATCAATTTCGGATGGGAGTATGTCTGGCATTGCCACCTGCTCTCGCACGAGGAGATGGACATGATGCATGCCATGCCGTTCGCGGTGAGACCTTACAGACCAAGCGGACTGACCGGTTCCGTAAGCACTTCGAATAACTCATGGGTCAATCTGACTTGGATCGATGACTCGATAGCAGAAACCGGATATATCATCCAGAGGAACTCCACGGCGTCGCCGGCATTTGTTACGATAGGGGAGATCCTGTCCCCCCACAGCACGACCGGACCGACCAGTGGAAACCTGATGCACTTCAACGACACCAACGCATCTGACGGACTGGTATACTATTACCAGGTATTGGCCAATAGCATCGTTGGAGACAACACCTCTTATCCGACCGGTATCGGCTTCCCTTGGGTCTCCATCAACTCCACCCCTTCGAATTTGATCCGGGTAGACACGAACACTATGAACGTGGTTCTATTCCCAAGCACACCTATCACTCCAAACCAGTTGATACCGGAAACATTCTATCTCATCCCCACGACTGGTGTGGTGACCTCATATACGACAATGTTCGCCTCGCTGTCCAGTGCGATGGCCGCGAACCCCAAGCTCGCTGTTAGCTATACGTTCCATGGGCCAGTAAGGATCGACTCCAACGCTGACTTTGACGCGGCTCACGGTGTGACTGGAGGTAGCGGGACAGCATTGGCGCCATGGATCATCGAGAACTACAACATCGACGGAACGGGATTCGGCTACGGTATCTATATTGGGAACACCACGGACTACTTCATCGTCAGGAACTGTCAGCTGAACAACGCCACGGGCGGGTTCTACGGATGGGATTATGCCCCCGATTCGGGACTGGTGTTCTTCAACGTGACCAATGGCATCGCGGCCAACAACATCATGACCTCGAATGCCTGGGCGGGCATTTACGCAAATGGATCGAAGAATCTGATGCTGTTCAACCTGACGGTGGCTGGGAACTACATGGGATTATACTTCCACACAACGAACGACAGCATCGTTTCGTTCAATACCATATCATCCAACTATGTTGGGGTCTGGCTGTACGGTTCGCATTCGAACACGTTTGCCAACAACACGATCACCCACAACTATCCGGGAATAATCCTGGCATCCTCTACGTGGAACGCGTTCACCAACAACACATTGTTCGCCAACAATGATCATGGTATACGCTTCCACGCTTCGACCAATAACCTTGTAATAAACAACGACTTCATCAACAACAAAGGAGCTGGCTCGACGTATAGTCCTGACCATATCCAAGCGTACGATGATCTAGCCACTAACATCTGGAACGGTGCGGCTTCTGGTAACTACTGGAGTGACTGGCTTACGCCAGATTCGACGGCTCCGATAGGGATCGTTGACCTGCCTTACGTCATCGAAGGCGGGATGGGATCAAGTGATGACTTCCCGTTGACAATGCAGGTTATCGTGGATATGCTGAGGGGCATCCGGGTCACCCCGTCAACCGTGAGCATGGTCGCAGGCACATCCCAGGCATTCACCGCTCAGGCGATCAACCAATTCGGGAATGTCATTACTGGTGCAGTGATCACCTGGTCAACGAACGCAGGAACGATTACCCCAACGGGCGGCCTATTTACAGCCCAAACCGTGGCCGGGGTAACCGGCTACATCATGGCCTCTTCGGGGCTTATCTCAGCGAACGCGACCGTGACCATAATGCCAGGCGCCCTTAATCATATATCAGTAACACCGTCATCCGCCCTGGTCATCGAACGGGGATTGAGTCAGCAGTTCATAGCCAGCGGAGAGGATTTATACAATAATCCGATCGCGGGTCTGACTTATATCTGGACGACGACCGTGGGTAGCATCACTAGCACTGGTTCCTTCATCGCCCAGGGCACGGTAGGAACTGGATACGTAAATGCGACCGTCGGCGGGATTGTCGGTAGCGTAAACGTCAACGTCGTTTTCGGCCAGCTTACCTACATTGTTGTCATACCGGCGACCATGAATGTCGTCGCTGGAACGAACCAGACATTCACAGCGACTGGATATGACGCATTCCACAATGTGATAGCAGGGCTGGCTTTCAGTTGGACCACAAATGTTGGTAGGATGAATGGGTCCACACTGACCGGTCAAACCTTGGCAGGATCCTCAGGATACGTTCGGGTCACCTCAGGGCTGGTCAATACCAGCGCATTCGTCTCGATAACTCCTGCGGCGCTTGATCACGTCGACGTAACCCCTGCAAGCATGGTGAACACTGTAGTGAACTCTATACACCAGTTCAGTGCGGTCGGGAGGGATGTCTTCGACAACCCGATCTCCGGCTTGACATACGCTTGGTCGACGAACATCGGAACGATTTCAGGTTCCGGTCTATTCACCGCGCAAGCGGTCGCTGGAACATCAGGGTATGTGAACGTGACCAGCGGCGGTAAGATCGGTAGCGTCAACGTTACGGTCACCTTCAGCCAGCTCACTTATGTCGTGATTACGCCGAACAGTGCAGAAGTCGGCGCGGGAATGAACTTTAACTTTAGCGCTGATGGGTACGATCAGTACAACAATCAGATTCTCCGACCTGACGTTCATATGGACGACGAATGTCGGCTCGATGACCGGAAGTAATCTGACCGCCCAAACCACGGCCGAGGCCTATGGATACGTCCGGGCAACATCAGGGGTCGTCTCCGGAGGCACATCAATTACAGTAGTGCCGGCAGCTCTTGACCATATCGATATGTCTCCATCAAGCTTAGTGAACACCGTGGCGAGCTCTCAACGACAGTTCAGTGCGGTCGGGAGGGACGTCTACAATAACTCGATCTCAGGTCTGACATTCACCTGGTCGACGAACATCGGAAACGTCTCAGGCTCCGGTCTGTTCAAGGCCCAGTCAGGTTCGGGAGGACTTGGCTACGTCAATGCCAGCAGCGGTGGAAAGATGGTAGCGCTACCGTTTCCATAACCTTCGGTCAGCTGACATACATTATCGTGGGCCCTAATATCACAGAAGTAGTTGCGGGACAGGAACTGTCTTTCAGCGCTGTAGGCTACGATGTCGATAATAATTCGATGTCCGGAGTGACCTTCACCTGGTCGACTAACCTGGGAATTATGAATGGTTCCGTTCTGAATACTCGGACCATCGCAGGAGCAACAGGTTACGTGCGGGCAACATCCGGTGTGGTGTCTGATGATTTGTTGATAACTATTGTTCCAGAAGCGATAGACCACATAGAGGTAACTCCGACGGTGGTGACGAGTACAGTGGTAGGAACTCAGCAACAGTTTGTCGCAGCTGGAAAGGATATCTACAACAATTCGATATCTGGCCTTACTTTCAACTGGACGACGAATATCGGAACCATAACCAGTGGAGGGATGTTCAAAGCCCAGAATGTTTCCGGGGACTCCGGCTATATCGATGCCAGAGCAGGAGGGAAGACCGGGACGGTGAACACCACGATAGTTCCGGACCAGCTGACCCATATTTTGGTCACGCCGAACAATGTCAACATTTCTGCTGGCGAGAGCACGAACGTGAGCGCCATAGGCTATGACCAGTACAACAACCCGATCTCCGGTCTTAATTTCACCTGGACGACGAACATAGGGAAGATAGATGGACATACGTTCACGGCACAGGATACAGCCGGTGTGACCGGATACGTCAGTGCATCGTCTGGCCTGGTGACCGGCTACAACGTCGTCAACATACTCGCCCCAGACAATACCTGGATCATGATACTGATAGTGGTAATCGCAATCGTTGGAGGGGGCCTAGGATATTTCCTGTGGAGGCGCAGAGGTTAAGAGGATCCAGGAGTTCGCACGAAATTACGGGAAAGGAACAAGGGCTGATCCTGCCCCTTCTTCCCATCATCCCAAATTCAATCTATATTCATTTTACTAATATTCATTAAGAATATTTCCTTCCGTTGTTGGCGTAAAGGTGGGTATTGCCACCACTCATTCTCAGGCGGTTATCACAACAGGCCTGTTTCTGAAATATTTATCATGACACCAAGATGATTGATTTGATAGGTCGAGCTTGGACGTGGCGTTCGAGGGGAGGAGAAGGGAACTAGAGGTCCCTTTAACCGGTCTCGGCGCGGCTTTGACAGGAAAAGGGACTATCATCACCATCGCCGGGGACGCAGCTATTAGTAAATCCCGGTTGGTGGAGAGGTTCAAGAAGATCAGCGACCTGGTCGATTGCCTGGTTATGTCTGGTAAGTGAATCGCGGTTCCCCTTTTCACCATCTCCCGTTCCGTGACCTGCTCCCTCGAAGGTTCACGGTCGAGTCATACCGGGGCAGGGACCCGATGATGAACAGGTCAAGAACGGAGATCAATTCCCCTTCCAAATCCTAGAACTGGTTGAGGGGATCAGTAATGACGGCCGCCTGTGATCATTCTCGCGCTATGCAATGGGCTGACGAGGAATCGTTGTCCCTTCTTTATTTCCTGGGAAAAAGGATACGAAACCTCAAGGTGCTTACGATCTGCACCTTCCGCCCCATTGAGATGTTGGGGATTGGATCCATCCGCCCTACGAGGGGCTGGCGGATATAAGAAAAGAAGGTCTTTGCGAGGAGTTGGCGCTGGAACCTCTGGGTAGGCAGGAGCTGGGGAGGATCGCGGAGATCATATTGGAACGACCATTCGGTCTGGCCAGTTTAGAAAGTCTGTTGAAGTGTACCGGCAAGCTACACAATTTTTCATCGAAACGATGCTATCGGCGGTCTCTGAGGACGGGGTCGCGCTTGATAACATTGCGCTGAAGATCGCACCGGGAACCACCATAAACTAGAACTATCCGGTCAAATAAGTGGTCCTGGGCCAAATGGACTACTGACAGACCGGAGAGGCGAATCTTTGAGCCGGCTTTGGTGATGGCACTGGATTTGGATATCTGCGTAATTGCGGTGTGCTGAAACAGGACTGCACAAATGTCTCTGAATGCTTGATGCAGTTGAGAAGAGAACGGACCCGATCTAGGATGTGGTGACGGATATTATTCCGGCGATATCCTGACCAGGGATGTGATCATTACTAGACCCTACTGTCTGGACCTTTCTGGAGGATGTGAATATATCGATAGTCGATACTATATATATCTAAGAACATATGAACAACGGGAAATATTATGGCAAGGGAAGCACCGACATACAAGGGACTACGCCGGTTCAACATCGCGATGGGTCTGCTCCATTTCTTTCAAGCAGTTTTGCTGCTGGCAATAAGCAGTAATTTCACATTGCCCATCACGAGTTCTTTCTTGAAATACAATACGGTGACCCAGCATCTTGATCCCAATCTCCAGGTCATATATAATCTCCCTATCGCACCGATGATAGCATTGTTCCTGTTTATATCCGCATCGGACCATCTCATCCTGTCTACGCCGAGGGCGTTCAAATGGTACGTGGCCAACCTCGAGAACCACATCAACTATGCAAGATGGATCGAGTATGCGATTAGTTCCTCGGTGATGATCGTCGTCATATCAATGCTGGTCGGAATCTACGACATAGTCAGTCTGATAGCCATATTCTCGGTGAACGCCTGCATGAACCTGTTCGGAATGGTCATGGAGATGTACAATCAGAAGAGGGACAAGGTCAACTGGACCCCTTTCATCTTCGGTACACTGGCGGGTCTCGTACCCTGGATCGGGATCACGATATACCTCATCGGGTCGGGCTCATCGAGCTCCGCATCGGTACCCACGTTCGTTTACTTTATCTTCATCTCGCTGGCGGTCTTCTTCTTCTCCTTTGCATTCAACATGATCCTCCAATATCGGAAGGTCGGAAAGTGGAAGAACTATCTCTACGGGGAGTACATCTACATCGTGTTGAGCCTGGTGGCAAAGACGGCCCTGGCCTGGCAAGTGTTCGCGGGCACCCTTCGGCCGGTATGAGTAAATCATCTCAGGACGAAAGGACCCTGGGCAGCCGAATGGTCATCAAGCCATCCGGTCCCATGTCCAATCGCCAAGGATAAGGACATCCAGGAACATGCCGGGGCGCAGCAAGGTAGGTCACATGGACATCAGGACGAAGAAGGCAACGCCAGAAGACAGTGATGAGATCGTTGACAACATACTGCGGATGGCGTTGGAATCGGAAGGAAAGGCGCTCGACCGCATGACGGTCACCCAGGCCATGGAACGGTTCCTGATCGACCGAAGCAGGGGTTTCTACCTGTTGGTCCTTCATGATGGCCGTGCGGTAGGTCAATGCATGATCACCACGGAGTTCAGCGACTGGAGGAACGGGGAGTACTGGTGGGTGCAGAGCATCTATGTCGGCAAGGAGCACCGGCGGATGGGCGTCCTCCGGACACTATTGGAAGAGACCAGGAGGATGGCGAAGGAACAAGGTGATGTCTTTGGAATTCGGCTTTACGTGGATAAAGAAAACGTGAACGCCATCGAAGCTTACCGTCGCCTCGGCCTTCCCCCTTCCCACTACATGATGTTGGACGTTCCGATGTAAGATTGAAGATTTTTAGTCAATTCCAATTCCGGTCTCGCCCCGCCATAGATTAATGACATTAAAACGCATCAGAGGGGGCATGCGGATCGCCATCCTCGGCTGCGACGCAATCAAGGAAGAGATAGAAAAGGTGACCAAGGACGACCCGGATATCGTTTACCGCGAGTATCTGGATTTCGGTCTTCACATCTATACAGAGGAGCTCCTATGCCAGATCCAGGAGCGTCTGGCCAAGATGGAGGGCGAGTATGACGCGGTCTTCCTCGGATATGCCTATTGCCAGACGCTCAAGGGATTGCCCGACAAAGTTAAGGTGCCCCTTGTCATGCTGGAGTACGAGGACTGTATCGCCGCCATGCTCCCCTATGACGAGTATCACCGGGAGAAAAAATCCGGCGGCATAACATGGTTCTATCCTTCGGGGTGGGCCAAGAACGGTCCTGACGGACTTGTCAAGCTCTTCAAATTAGACAGCATGAGAGATCAAGGGTACGAGCCATTGTACTTCATGAAGATGATGTTCGATGGCTTTACCAGGGTGCTCTTCATCGACACCGGCGCAGGGGATATCCAGGGAAGTGAAGCCAAATCGAAGGAACTCGCCTGCCTGCTATGCATGAAGCATGAGCGTAGGGAGGGCACCGTCCAGGCGATCAAGGAGGCGGTCGACAGAACGAAGGAACTGGCCAGGAAACGCTCCGCCTGGTGAAGACGTTATTCTATAACATCTTCAAGGGGCTTTTTTCCTGAACGGTTAATTACTCCTTCTTCGATATCATTATCCTGATTCTTATCTCAGATTTGACGAAAGGGGTGCACAGATGAATTTCGAAGAAGGCCATAGGCTTCTCTTTTCTGATGGAAAAGCGATACCTTTAGTGGACATCAGCATCCTTGACGACGACGCCTCGGCAGACCGCGTCGATGCTCTGGTTGATAGCTTCGGGGCGCTCCATGTCGGTGTGAACATTGGCATGAACCTGCCGCAGAGGATGCGGGCGCTCTATTCCAGTGGGGCGAGGTCAACATTCGCCTGCCCCCAAGCGGACCTGGCCCCGATGGTCGAGATGATATCCCTGGCCATAAACGAGTCTCCTTATGCCGATTCGGTCAAAGGATACGTCCTATCGAACATCGTCCCTCCGCTCTTCCATTTCGACGACCCGTATGTCACCGTCGGCAACCTGGTGAGTTATGGCTGTTCCTGTCCACAATGCGACGAATCCTTGGGCATGAGCGACCTGGGCGACAGGCTGGCGCGGATGGAGCTCAGGCCGCTGGAATCGAACGATGGAGAAGAGGCCGCTTTCGCCCGGGAGGTCTGGGTCTGGGCAATGGCCAATTCCGTTCTAGACGACTATGCTGATTTGCTCAATGACCGGATAAGGGCATACGGCCGTGTCATGTCCCAGTTGGAAGGTCTGAAGGGCGATAGGTATCTCCTGTTCTCGGAGACCGATTACCGGGATACCGAGTTCCATGTCAACGGTTATGACGAATTGACCCGCTTGGCCTATGGGATCGGGGACGATCTGTTGGAACATCTTACTGGCATGATCATTTCCCCATCATTCGGTAGCCTGATCGACAAGGACCATGTTCCGCTGTTCGAGGTCGATGAGATAAGAGCATTTATCAAGATGAAGTACTTGGAGCCAAAATCGAAGTTCATGATCGATTCGGTTCTTCCACCTGAGGTGATCCAACATGTTCTCCAGAGCTAGGAATGTCAAAGTACGGGTGTTCCCGCTGTTCCGCGGAGATGCGATGAACCGGCGCTCGCTCGAACATTTCATCATCGAATACTTCAAGGACGAGGATATCCAGGACTTCAAGATCGGTGAAATGATATACGTCAAGGTGGAGAAGATCGAGCCCGCTGAGGCCCTCCACACCGATCGGCATACTCGTCTCGACCTTACCGTTCAAGAGGACGGGATGGATGTGGAGAAGTTCGGTTTCGTGAGACGAGTCGATGAGAGCATCGATGAAACGCTGATCTCATCCGACCTAGCAAAGGCATATCTCAGACTGTTCCGGGACGGTAAAGAGCCTTGGAAGAAGATCCTTCTCAGCGGAGAGCCAGGAACGGGGAAGACCCTATTTGCCCATGAGCTCCTGGCTAACGCCCAACAACGCGGACTGAAGACCTATTCGATACCGGCATCGATGCTCCTCGGGGAGTATATCGGCGATACCATCCGCGTGATCAATTCGGTCAAGCGCGCGGTGGGCAAGGACAGTGTGATCTTCATTGACGATTGCGACTTGATCCTACACAACCGGAACGACATGAAATCTTTCGGTTCCTTGCTCGAATCGGTGGTGGCCTTCCTCAACTTTATCGACGAGTTCGAGGGTTACATGATCGCCGCATCCAACGACCGGGAGATCGATCCAGCCATCGAGAACCGCATGTTCGGCATCAGGTTCGACCTGCCCAGCACGGACATGCTCTGCCGGTTTATGAGGAAGACCGACATATCGGTCACGCCGCGCGAGGCAAATTCCGTCCACGACAAGCGGGGAAGCTATCGGGACGCCCAGAAGTATATGGTCATGAAGATGGCCGGTCTGACCAGCGAGAGCAAATTGGCCACATCGCATGACCCTCTCTACCGTTGAGTCCCCGCCATTTCTCCAATGACCGCCTCGGTGAAACCTCTGGTGGTGGCATTTCCACCGGCGTCGGGGGTCCGGACCCCGCTGCTAAGGGCGGATATAAGGGCGTTGTCGATCTGATGGGCCGCTTCCTTCATCCCCAGGCTCTTCAGCATCATCGCCGCCGAAAGAATGGCCGCGGTCGGATTGGCTATGCCTCTACCTGCGATGTCCGGGGCCGAGCCATGGGTGGGCTCGAACAGGTCGAACCTATCGCCGTGATTGACCGAGGGGGCGAATCCCAGACCGCCGACCACTGCAGCGGCCTCATCCGACAGAATATCCCCATAAAGGTTGAGCGTGACCAGGCAACCGAATTGCTGAGGCCTCATGATCAACGCGGCCGCCGCGGCGTCCACCAGCAGGTCGTTCGCCTGCAGGCCAGTACCAGCCACTTCTTCATAGAAAATGCGTTTGAACAACCCGTCCGAGAGCCGGAGCACGTTCGACTTATGGACGCAGGTGATCTTGCGGATATCATCTTGATGGCAAAGATCGATCGCATAGCGCACTAGGCGTCTGCATGCCTTTTCCGAGACCTTGCGTTCCAGCGTGACCACGCCGTCTTCGAGGTGCTCGATGCCGGTATACATTCCCTCTGTGTTCTCACGCACGATGACCGCGTTCAGGTCGCCTATACCCAGGTCCGGCACTAGTCTCGCGACTGGTCTCACGTTGACGTAAAGGTCGAAGTGCCTACGAAGATAGAGGATCGGGGAACGGTAGTCCTTCACGCCAGCATCGGGCGATGTGATCGCTCCGAACAGACATGCGTCCGCGCCGTTCAAGGCATCGATCGTTTCTTCTGGCAGGTATGACCCGGTCTGCCGATAACAGTCGAGTCCCATCCTGGCATCGATCAGATTCAAGGGGGCGTTGACCGCGTCGAGCACCTTGACCGCCGAAGCGATGACCTCCGGTCCGATACCGTCTCCGCCGATCACGACGACGTTGTTCATTGCATTCGCTCTATAATGCAGGCGACGATCAACGGCAGCGCGATCGTGGCGTCCCCTTCCACGGTGATCTGGGCAGCTGTCTCCTTCACCTTGCCCCAGGAGACCGCTTCCCGGACCTGGGCTCCGCTCAGCGAACCGTCGTACTCTGCCGCGGTGGTCAGGTACACCGCGTAATCCAGTCCTCCCTTGAACTGGTTCCACCAGATGACATGATGCTTGGAGATGCCTCCGCCTACGATGATCGCGCCAGTATCATCAGCGTGGAAAATGATGTCCGAGAGTTCCTGCTCGTCGGCGAACAGGTCGATCTTAAAATTGCGGTGCGTCTGCCAGTACATCCAGGCTTGGCTCCCGAAGGAACCGTCCGTTATTCCTGGTACAAAGATAGGGATTTTGTTCTTGTGTGCCCAGTAGAGCAGAGACTCCTCGTTGTCCAGACGCTTGCCCACTTCGTCAATGAGCTCCCTCGTGGAGATGGAGTCCCTTCCCTCTAGTATCTCCTCGAACATCGGGATGAGCTTCTCTTCCAGCACCAGACCATAGCTCTCATCAGGGACCAACACGTTCCCCAGGCGGTTGACGCCTTCCCGCCTCAGCTCAGCGTCGTCCATAAGGAAATCGCCCTTGTAATAATGCTTCCAGGTCCGCGCCAGGTCATGGTCCAAGGTGCCGCACGTGGTGATGACCACATCGACAAGCTTCCTCTTGACCAGCTCCACTAGGACACCTCTCGTGCCGGTGGCCATGATGCATGCTGGGAATGATAGGAACGTGACACATTTTTCGTCCTTCACCATCTTCTCGATGATATCGGTGGCGTCGGCGAGCTTCCGTCCTGTGAAACCTCCGGATTCGCTCATCTGGCGCATCAACTCGTCGACTGTCATCGGGCCGTCGATCTTGATGTCCTTTACCTTGATCACTTCCATCGTAACACTTCCGTAATGCATCTGAAGGAATGCTCCTAGAAAAAAGTTCCTGACCACATCCCGAATCATCGCTGCATCGTCCCGCACCGCTGAGAACGTTAACCGTGTGAGGCTCCCCCAAATTGGTCAGCTTTTGACGTATTCGTCGATGTATAGATACCACTGGGCAAGCCCCGCTGAGGATCAATTCAACCGTAGATTCTATCCCATTCCTCGAGCAACCGAAAGAGGGAATCCTTACCTTTCTGTATAGGTTCGGAGTTGTCGATGACCTTCCACTCATTCGATGCCAATTTTAGTAGCTTGTCCCTTGCTTTCATAAGGTTGGCGGGGTCCTCGAACATTTCCTTCTTTTCTGCCCGTTGGGAGATCCTCTGGTTCGCGATCGAGGGATCAATGTCGATGAGCACCAGCCTATCTGGGACAGGAAGTAGCTTGGCGATGAACTTGTACCCTAGTGGCACCAGGCGATCTGGTAAATATGCGGTCGCCATGATATAACGGACGAATATCACGGTTTCGAACCGCTTCGTCTCCTTCTTCAGCATCTTCAATGAACGGAGCACGTCAGCGATGAAGAAGATCGAGGCCACCGCATGCATCGCCTTCCCCTTCGATTCCAGTGCCCGGCGGGTTATCCGACCTGAGAGGCCGGTAGATGGGTGTACATGGACGATTACGTTCTCCCCCCTATCTCGATAATATGCCTCAATGAGTCCGGCATAGGTCGATTTTCCTGAACCGTCAATACCGTCGACCACAATCCATCTCAATTCATACACCTGCGAGCAGTAGGATTATCCCGACGGACAAAGGGATGACCAAGTTATCAAACTCTCCGGGAGTTATCAACTCTACAAAAGAGACGTAGATGCCTGTGAGGAGCGCGATCGTCATCGCCATGGTTAGGGGTATGTAGTGGACAGGGAACCAGCCGATCGATGAGAGAAGGCCGTAGAAAGCGATAACAACGAGGATGGCGATGGCCGTGAACACCAAGACCGCCGACGAGCCCTCAAGCGTCTTGTTCCCCAGCAGTCTCCGTTTTCCAAATCTCCGGCCGATGACTCCGCCCATTCCATCACCATATGCCATGGAAACAATGGCTATGGACGCGATAAGACGATGGTCGAAAAGCACGAACGCCAATATCGTCCAGGATATCGCATAGTAGACCAGACCGAACTTATGCCCGTTCAGCGATGCTTCGGCAAGGGCGGCCCGAATCGTCTTGTGCTCACCATTTTCCTTGATGCTGTGCCCTTTCAATGAAGAGTACATCAGGATCGGAATGAAGGGGGCAGCGGCCAGGAATGCCATGATGAATTCATCCTGGAATATCCACCAAAGGAACACAATGTTCCCTATCATGATGTGTATGAACTTACGGTTCCAGCCCTTTTCGTTCAGATAAGTGGAACGGATCGCGATCAGGACCACTGACCCGATGTACAGATAAACCAACAGTAGTCCGATTAGGTCTGCCTGGTCCAATGGAACACTCCCCCCGTCATCGCCTTAATAGTAGAATAGTATATTGGGGGACGATATATCGGAGTATCCCGCCGGTTCTTGGACTACGGCTACCCTTTCCGCTCCATGTGACCTGGGTATCCATATGGATAAGCACCGAATAAGGTTTAAATATTAAGATTCATGATTTATCGAAAGACTGGCATGAATGAGAAGGATATTAAGTTGACAGCACGCCTAAAGGAGAGCGTAGGTGATCCTTCAACTACTGGCCCTATCCTTCTTGACGTCAAATCGACCCAATTCGTCCGGGTCAACATGCTTCTTCTCAAGGCGCTTTCTAACGTGAACGGTAGATCTGGAATGTTCATTTCCGTGGATCGGCCCCACCAGTACATGGTACATCTGCTTACCATGCACCAGATCAATGTCCAGGGCCTTATCTTCATCGATGCAATCAGTCAATTCGCAGCTGACTGCAAAGTGGCTCAGGCAAATGTAAGCTTCGTTGATGGACCGTTCCATATTGACGATCTGCCTGGAGCTATCAAGGAATGGACACTAAGGGCTAACGGAAGCTCTATCGACCTCAAAGGATGCGGCTTTGCCATGATAGACAATCTGGCGGCGCTCCTCACATACAACAGTTTCTCGTCCGTTGAGAAGTTCCTGCACGATTTCGTGAACGTTATCAGTATGAACGGGCGAATGGCCATTCCCCTAGTAGTGGACAAGGAGCGGAACCAGGCCCTGTATGAGATGGTCCGGGCCGTCTGCAAGAAAGAGGTAAACATAAACGATACGCCAACCGGCCTTCCAGATGTGGACATGGAGAGGCGTTATGGGCGGATAAGCGACATAAGTTACAACGGGGTGAGCCATTAATGGAAAAGGATTCGAGTAAGAAGAAGCTAGATATAGTCCGGTTGACCAGCGGCATTCCTGGTCTCGACGACATGATCGAGGGAGGGTTCCCGTTCCCTTCTGTCATCCTACTCGCCGGTCCGGCAGGTACTGGAAAGACCACTTTCGCGCTGAAGTATCTGTGCGAAGGGGCTAAGAAGGGAGAGCAGGGACTGTACTTCACGACCTTGAGTGAACCGACCCAGTGGATGCTGCGCTATGCGTCCCAGTTCGATTTTATGGACCCGGGCTATTTCAATGACGAGATCGTCTACATGGACCTCGGTGCTATGATCAGGGACGCCAAGCCGGAGGACCTAATGTCAATAATCGAAGAAAAGATAGCTGAGGTCGTCCCCCAGCGTATCGTCATCGATCCGATAACGGTTATCGGTAGCATGATGAAGGGAGACTACCGTCAGTTCCTGTTCGACCTGTCCAACCGGTTGAAGAACTGGAACGCCACTACTCTGGTAACTGGAGAGGTGAACCCGGGGGAACTCTATCCCACCGAGATTTCGTACGCGGTCGATGGCATCGTCCTGCTGATGTTGTCTGAGGAAATGGGGGCTCGCCGGAAATACCTCGAGGTGTTGAAGATGAGAGGGACCAATCATCAGACCGGCAAACAGTCGATCGATATATCCCGCAAGGAAGGGATGGTCGTCTTGAAGGCAAGGTTCTGAGATTCGGCTCAGGCCATTTTTCCTCTTTCCTCTTTATTCGATTTCCGTCAAGAATCGCTTATTACTCCCCACATTTCGATATTGAGTATTATACGAATCACATTTTCAGCCCCTTATTGGGCCATTATGAAAACGGTTGCTATTCTGATAGTAATATAGGAAGGCGTTTGTAACATTCCCGTTCGACGTACCATCCAGATTACGGTTTTCGGTTTGAATATCAGGATAAGCGATTTATATACGAACCTTTATTATGCCCTAAACTCGCAAAAGGGGTTTAAACTATGTATATGGATCCTCTGGTTTACGTTATACCAATTGCGGGCTTGGTTGGTCTGCTTGTCGCGGGCATCCTTTCCTGGCAGATATTCAGGAAGGACACCGGAACGCCTGAAATGAAGGCGATCGGGGATGCAATTCGCGAAGGAGCTATGGCTTACCTTGCTCGTCAATACAAGACGATAGCTATCATCAGCGTCATTCTTGGTGTCGTCATCGTATTCGGCATCAACTGGCAGACTGGTGTGGCTTTCCTGATGGGTGCCTTTTTCTCAGCCTTGTCAGGATACATCGGAATGTATGTGTCTGTGAATTCGAACATCAGGACCGCGAGCGCCGCGAGAAGGTCGCTCGGAGAAGCCCTGCAAGTCTCCTTCCGTGGAGGAGCCGTCTCTGGATTGGCTGTCGTCTCGCTATCCCTCTTGGGTGTGGCCGGCATGTTCTTCCTGTTCCAGGGATACCTCGTACCCGCTGAAATGGTGACCGTCAATGGTATCACCTATGACCGGGGTATCGGTACTGCGCTCTTCATGGTCGTAGGATACGCATTTGGTGCGTCCTTTGCCGCTCTCTTCGCCCAACTGGGTGGAGGTATCTACACGAAGGCAGCCGATGTCGGTGCTGACCTGGTAGGAAAGGTCGAGGCAGGCATCCCGGAAGACTCGCCAAAGAACCCGGCAGTTATCGCTGACCTCGTCGGTGACAACGTCGGTGACTGCGCTGGTCGTGGTGCTGACCTGTTCGAATCGACCGCTGCTGAGAACATCGGTGCAATGATCCTCGGTTTCTCCATATACGCCCTCACCAATGACACTGGCTGGATACTGTTCCCGCTGATTGTCCGTGCGTTCGGTGTATTTGCTGGTATAATCGGAATCTTCACCGTCAAACTGAGGAACGAGAACGAGGAGCCGATGAGGGCCCTCAACCGCGGATACTATATCGCATGCGTCATCGCGGCGGCATTGTTCGCCTATTCGACATATGCTCTCCTGGGAAACAACTGGGGATACTTCTTCGCCTGCGGAGTCGTCGGTATCATCCTGAGCATAGTAATCGTCTACATCACCCAGTACTACACTGCTGGGGAGTACCGCCCGGTCAGGGAGATCGCCAAGGCATCCGAGACCGGCCCGGCAACAAACATCATCACGGGTATCTCGGTCGGTCTGGAGACCACCGCAGCACCGGTCATCGCCATCGCGGTGTCATTGCTGACCTCGTACTACCTTGGAGGGCTGGCTGCACCCACACCAGCAGACACGTTCATCTATGGTCTGTACGGAACGGCAGTAGCAACAATGGGTATGCTGGCTACCTGCGCCTTCGTTCTCGCTGAGGACACGTTCGGCCCGATCACCGACAACGCCGGCGGCATCGTCGAGATGTCCGACCAGCCAAAGGAGATCAGGGACAGGACTGACAAGCTTGACGCTGTCGGAAACACCACAAAGGCCCTCACCAAGGGATATGCCATGGGATCCGCGGCCTTGGCCGCCTATCTGCTGTTCGGTGCGTTCTTCGACAGGGTATTGGAGATTCTGAACGCGAGCGGCAAATACGGTGTCTTGACAATCCAAGAGGTCTTCGTGGTAGACATCGCTAAACCGCCAGTATTCGTCGGTGCGCTCATCGGCGGTATGATGGTCTTCCTGTTCTCCTCATTGGCCATCCGTGCGGTCGGAAAGGCTGCCGGAAAGATGATCGATGAGGTCAGAAGACAGTTCCGGGAGAACCCTAAGATCTTGACTGGAGAGGAAAAGCCAGACTACGCCCTCTGTGTCGATATCTCAACGAAGGGTGCATTGAAGGCTATGATCCTTCCGAGTCTCCTGCCGGTCGTGGTCCCGGTCGCCTTCGGTATACTGATGCGGTTCGCCTACACTGGCGACTACACCATCCCATACCAGGCGGTCGGCGCCATGCTGATGGTAGGCACCATTGTCGGTGTCCTGATGGCTCTCTTCCTGAACAACGGTGGAGGGGCTTGGGACAACGCCAAGAAATACGTCGAGTCCAAGGGCCTGAAGAAGACCCCGACCCACGCAGCTGCGGTTGTCGGTGACACCGTCGGTGACCCGTTCAAGGATACCGCCGGACCGTCCCTGCACGTGCTGGTAAAGCTGCTCTCGACCATTACCCTGGTGTTCGCCTCGGTCATTGTCGTGGCGTAAACGGGGAAAAACCCTTTTCCTATTCCTTTCCTTTTTCTTTTATCCAGCTTAGATAATTCTGTCTTTCACAATTATCAATATTTAAATAAGAGATACCTCATGCCTTGCTAGTTAAGGGTATTCTCATGTACATGTTGACGCAGAGAGAAAAGGTCGTTCGTATCCCTCCAGATAAGTTGGGCGACGACCTGAACAGTGTCGTCAATTCACTCGCGAGGGAGGCGTACGAAGGTCAGATAGAGGGCAATGACGCTCTGACCGTGCTCGTCAAGAACATAGAGCCGGTAGGTCAGGGCCGCATCGTCCACGGTGACGGCGCAGTCTATCAGACCGTGAAGTACGAGGCGATCATCTTCCGCCCGCAGCTCCAGGAGATAATCGAGGGAATGGTAGTTGAGGTGCTTAAGTTCGGCGCCTTCGTTCGCTTCGGACCATTGGACGGACTGCTTCACATCAGCCAGATCATGGATGACAGGATCGACGTGGACGACTCCGGCCAGAGACTCCTGGGGAAGGACACCAAGAGGGACCTAAAGGTCGGGGATATCGTACGCGCTAGGATCGTAGCTCTCTCTCTGAACGAGCGCAATCCGCGCGAGAGCAAGATCGGCCTCACCATGAGGCAGCCGGGTCTCGGTAAGGTCGAATGGATCGCCGAAGACCGCGCCAAGAAGGGAGGCGCCGCCCAATGAAGGTTCAGAAGGCGTGTAAACATTGCAGCTTCATAACAGAGGAGGACGTGTGCCCCCTCTGCGGAAACCCTACGTCCAAGGACTGGCAGGGGTATGTCATCATCATAGACCATACCAAGTCCGAGATCGCAAAAAGGATGGGCATAAATGTCAATGGCAAATTCGCCCTCAAGGTGCGATAGACTAAAGGTCCCCAACAAAGGTTGGAAATTACCGGAACGAATGAGGAAGGACCTAGGAATGCCGATTGGCGAGATGTTGTCGGAAAGATCTGTAATCTCTCAATTGAGAGGATGCGACAACGTTATCTCGGTCGGCGATGTGGTTTCCCTTTCTTTGATACAGAACGGTTTGGTCCCCCACGTGACCATCTACGACTGCCAGACTGAAAGGTCGATGATGACGACCCTTGAAAGGAAGGTCGAGGATATCGCCGGGATCAGAGTGCAGGTAAGCAACCCTGCGGGAATGATCACCCTGCAGATGGTCCGGGAAATCGAAAACGCAGTGACCAATCCTTCGCCCACTAAAATAAGGGTCGAGGGAGAGGAGGACCTGGCCGCGCTCGTATGCGCCGCGGTCGCCCCCCCAGGATCCTGCCTAGTTTACGGGATCCCGAAGAAGGGGATGGCGCTGGTACATATCACGCCAGAGATCAACAGCAAGGCTAAGGAAATCATCTACCAGATGGAGGAATCAATATGAAGGTCGAGATTGACAGCAAGAAAGAGAACGCTCTCCACAAGAGGATAGAAGTACAGTTCACCGCCGAACACGGCGGCGAAGCTACACCGAAGAGAAGCGACCTACGGGCCGGTATCGCCGATAAGTTAGGCGTTAACAAGGACCGCGTAGTGATTGACCACACGAACTCAGAGTTTGGGATGGGCAAGTCGCACGGATACGCCAAGGTCTATGAGACCGCCGAAGTGGCCAAGTCCAGCGAGAAGAACTATATCCTCGCCCGCCAGGGAATGGCCGAAAAGAGGCCGAAGAAGGTCAAGCAAGTAAAGGCCAAGGCAGCGCCGAAGATCAAGTAAGGAGGTCATGATATGGCAGAGAAAGCAGCTGGAAAGGCCAAGGCCAAGCCCAAGGAAAAGAACAAGAAAGACCTCTACGCGGTTTCTAAGGATGGAAAGATCGAGAGGAAGAGGAAGCACTGCCCGAAGTGTGGCCCAGGCGTATTCCTCGGCGAGCACAAGGACCGTGTTTCCTGCGGCAAATGCGGATACACTGAGTTCGCTAAGAAGTCGAAGTAACCATCAAATTTCTTTTTCGGACCGCGCCTTGAGGGCGCGGTTCATCTCTTCAAATCCTTTCTTCGTACCTTTGATTAGGCTCTTTTTCAACAAGGGGACCAACTCTCCTCGGAAGAGTTCTTACTGAACGAAGATCACAGTATTATCCGGGTTCTTGGCAATCTTGAAAGAATGTTCTCCATCAAAGAGATAATGAATCCCCAGTCTCCCGATCCATCTGATCCCTTTGTCCTCAGAAAATTCCAAAAGTCTAGGTGTGACCGTCATGCCCTTGGAACCGAACGGTTGAAGGAATACTCTGATCTTTGAACCGGCATTCATTTCTCCGTCGATGGATTTGATAAAGGGATTCCACTCACCATACCTTTTGGTATCTTTCAAAATTCCCGCACTGTCTTCGATTCTGCCTAATCCCCATCGATGTGGCGATCTTTAGCATTGGATCCGACCTGCAGCGAATTGAATAGATTCTGCAATGCGACAATAGCGAACCGGACCACCATTTAATATTTCCATAACATAGAGAAGCCTTCTCGCCTTCATTGTAATGGGTGGCTCACGGAGCAAACTTATATTGACCCGATTTGCCATCGGTCGCTTAACGGGCTCGTAGTGTAGCTTGGATATCACTGAGGCCTCCGATGTCCTTTTCAACAAGGACAGAGAAAGCCTCGAACTCGGGTTCGAATCCCGACGGGCCCGCTTCAATTTTCCTTTGACCATCTTGAATATTTAATCGAATGACCATTAAATAGTAATTAGAATTGAAACGGTCGCATCAGGTAGCAGAGAAGACAGACGATACATATCCGCATCTATTTCTTGCAATCTCAGAAAGGCATTTACTCTCAGACGAAACGGTATACCCTTCAAGTTTTTTTCTTCATGAGCTCGTACGCGATGAAGCCAGTAATTATTTCGAATAATAAAAGAACGAGGGCAGGGTTCGATAGATCAACAGATATTCCTTCCGGGGTGAGTTTTATCAGAAAGGTGCCGATCATCCAAATGCAAGAGATCAGTCCGAATAGTGCTAATAATGGGAACTTGCCGATGTTAACTGGGCTCTTGAACCGGTCTTTTGGGAGGTCCTCCTTGAGCCTCATCCTGATCAATGCGGCGTTTATCATGGCGAAAACTACGAAAACCCCGAGCGTGGTCATTTCGGCAAGCGTGCCGATATCTTCTACCAGTACAAACATACAGCTGACTGCGGCAACGACGATTATTGCATTGAAAGGAGTCCTGCGTTTCTCGCTAACGATCTTTAGGAAAGAAGGAAGAATCCTGTCCTTGGCCATCCCGTACAAGAAACGAGAGTTGGCCGTTATCATTATCAGGATTGTGTTGATGGTGGCAAACAATGCGATGAAGGACAGCGCAACACCGGCTTCCGAGCCAAGAACAACTTCTGCCACGGCGGTCAATGGCTCAGGGGAAGAACCCAGTTCATACCACGGAACGACGCTAATTGCGACGATCGCTACCAAGACATATACAACCGTTGTTATGATCAAAGAGTATACGATCGCCTTTGGTATGCTCTTTCTAGGCTCAATGACCTCTTCCCCAAGATTGGCCAGATCTTCAAAGCCAATGTAGGCAAAGAATATCAGGGCAACAGCCCCGAACAAGCCTGAGAATCCAAATGGCATCTCCAGCAGATCAGGGGCTACTCCCCCGTTTCCGAAGTATACAATACCGATCGCTATGATCAAGAGCAATCCTCCAGCCTCTACCAAGGTGAGCACGACATTGAGAGAAGCGGACTGCTCGATTCCAATGTAATTGATCAGAGCCATTGCGAGGATGGCAAACATCGCAATGAACACGGCGGGGGTAATGATCAAATACGAAAAGCTGAAAAGCACGGTTCCCAAAGCCCCTGGGAAGAACAAAGCAACGAAATAACCTGAAAAACCAACAGCAACAGTCGCGATCGCAATGATATCGACAATGTTAATAATCCAGCCGATCAGAAAGGCTAACCTCTTGTTGAAACCTTGCTTGACATAGTAATACTCGGAAGCAGTGGTAGGCTTAATTGATGACAGCTCAGCATAGCTCAGGCCAGTAAGGGAAGCGATCAAAGCAGCGAGCAGAAATGAAAACCAAAGACCGGGGCCTGCGATTCCTGCCGCTTCTCCAATTATTGCGTAGACACCAGCTCCAAAGATCACGCCAATGGCGTAGATCAATAGCTTGGGAAAACGCACTGTCCGCTTAAGTTCAGCCATGCCTACGTTTAGGAACTATGACCGAATTTAATAGTTAAGTTTATTGAAAAGAGAGAGGTCGATCGGTTTCATCTTCTCTTTCAGAGCGCCTAATATCAGCGCGTCCCGATTTGGCCCGACGTTCATTGCAGAAGGTTAAGGGCAATTCAATTAATAGAAGGATTTTTAAAACTCACACCAACGCTTTCCGATCGATCATCAATATGGATGGATGATGCTCGATCAAACCTATGGGTTTTGGGCAACTGGTATTGGCTTTCCGTTGACACATCCTATGACTCGTCCCCTTGAGCCATACAAGATTTCTCTGGGTGATGGCGGTACAGGAATGACACATTTCCATCCCTTGTGGAAACAGCATTCCGCACATTCGATCGTACGTTCCATGAAGTACCTAAGGGTGTAGGCCCTAATGCCGTTATCGGTTATACTCGACCATTTACATGAGGCTAAACGAGATCTCAGAACTGATCGTGAAGCGCTGCGTTCTAATCGATATTGACAATTCACTCCTCGTCCGATTCTTCAGGGATATTTGTCATTGGTTTGGACAAAGCGGTGGTCACTCGATCATACCTTCGATCAATGGCATCCCATGCCAGCCATGCGATGACCAGAACGACGATGATTATCTCCAGTGAGGAGATTGGAACTCCCACGACATCTGGCAGAAGCGGGAATATCAACGCTAAGAGCAAGACGAAGGAGATCGTTGATCCAATGTTCATGAATAGTCGATAGGTACGAACTCTGGTGGTAAGGCTGTGCTCGCTCTCTTCCGGGGCTGGCATGGCCAATGTGATCGCAATTACGCTGATACGATTGACCAAATGGACGATCGCTGGGATGACCAATATCAACGCCACAGCGAACAACACGACCGACGCGAAAGCACTATTGCCTAATGTCGCTACCTCTATCCACCCCCTCACGATAGAGAGCGTATCGATTGCAAGGAGAATGGCGATGATCAATATGAAGTCCACGAATATCAGGTAGATCTGTTTTCGGATTGTCCCCCGGACATTCTTGGAATGTGCCATCTTTTCCCCAGCATCAAGACGGGCGCACTCTATTCTGTTCATAGCACCAATCAGCCGTTCAGGCATATGGCATGCCATCCAATTGAACATCCTGGGAGAGGATCTGGAGATGACCGGCAACATCATCATCGTAATCACCGCGGCGGCGATTACTGAAGAGTATAGCTCGGTGTCGATGAGGGAGCCATCCAACGCCACCTTCGCAACGACGAATGTGAATTCCCCCATAGCCACCATGCTGGTGGCGATGAGGAAACTGGAACGGGTCCTGAAGTTAGCAGCGAAGCATCCTATGATCAAGCTCGACATCTTACCCGCGATGAATATTGCCGCGATCACGATCGCTAGCGGGAGACCGAACCAAATCAGTTCCGGATCGAGCTGGATCCCGATGGATATGAAAAAGATGGCCATGAACATCTCCTTCATCGGTTCCACTTTGCGTTCTACCACGTGTGAGCTTTTTGATTGGGAGATCAGGATTCCAGCGAGGAAAGCCCCAATCGCGACCGACAAACCCAGGATGCTGGAGATGAATGATAGCCCAAAACCTATCCCGACTGCGACCAGGAAAAGCGTTTCTCCGGAGTAGTGGGCGTTCACCCAATCCATTAGCCGTGGGATGAGCGCCAGTCCCATCACAACGGCGGTCCCTATGAACGCGATGATAATGACTATGGTGCCGAGAGTTGAGGTAGTGGTTTCCCCGCCAATTACTGGTGTGGCAAGGGCCAATATAACGATAAGGCCGATGTCCTCCATTATGAGAATGCCGGTGACAGCCTTGGACAGTCTGCCCTGCATGTGCTCGTTGTCCTTCATCACTCCCAAGACGACCGCTGTGCTGGCACAGGAAATCGTTACTCCCAAGAAGATTGCTTGTGCACCATCCATTCCCAGTGTGATCCCTAGCGAGTAGCCGATCACGACCATCATGGTCATCTCGATCGCCACTATGATCATCGCATACGAGGCGACCTTTTTCAGTCCACGCAGATTGAGTTCCAGGCCGATATAGAACATCAATAGGACGATACCCATGCTGGCGAAGATCGTGACAGTGGAATCCTGGATTACATACTCGGGAAAGATATGTGGGCCGAGAAGGAATCCTGCGATCAGATAACCAATTATGGTGGGGAGCTTCAGCCTTTTCAGGATAATGGAGCAGACGCCCGACACTATAAGCATCATAGTGATATCGAATAGCAGGGCAGTCTCGGAATTCATTCAGCTACGTCCTGGTCTGGTCATCGTATCTGTGTTGATATTTCTTTGTAGGGCGCACAACAGGAAGATACTATAGGGTTCGGAGATATCAGATTCAGAACTCACTTACATAGTCATTTGTACATCAAAATCATACTTTTTTTACGGAGACCGACCAACATTTCCCTTCACACCTTTTTGAACATTGGATCTTCTCGGACAAATGGATCCTCAAGAAATGGACCGGGCGGCCGATCGAAGAAGGTATCCATCATTGTTGTCCTGTTCATCCTGGTGGCACTCCCGCTATCAACTTTATTCATCACGGACGTCTCGGCGCTCCCGGAAACGACCACTTCCGAAACTGTGCACATCAGTGTCTATGTCCAAGACTTCAACGAATTCAGCGTGGAGGATGGGACGATCGAGGCAAATTTTTACTTGATCATCACATCTGAAACAAACGTCTCCTTAGACGATCTCGAGATTGTGAATGGGCGTACGACCTCCGTGGACACGATTTATATTAGTCCAAATGAAAAGGAGTATCGGATCGATGCCTTCCTGACCGTCGATCCCGACCTCCGGCGCTTCCCGTTTGACCGGCATATCATCCCGATCGAGATAGAGCCCCGTTCCATGAACGAGCAGGAAATGATCCTCGTCATCGATGTGGCCAACTTCGGTCTCGATCCAGAAGCAAATCTCCCAGGATGGGAATTTACCAGCACCAGCTCAACGATAAAGAACAAGACCTACACGATCGGTGAGATTCCATATTCCCGCGCGGTCTTCGGATTTGGGATAGAAAGAGATGCGGCATCGACAGTTCTGAAGTTTTTCCTACCCATAATGCTGATCGTTGTTGTTGCCCTCTCTTCTCTGTTGATCAAGGTTTCATCCAGACTAGGGTTGAACGCATCGATGTTCCTTGCCGCTGTCCTTATCCATTGGAGAGTGGCCGACAGTATCCCCCTCGTTGCCTACGCCACGTTCCTTGACCTGTTCATGATGATCACCTATGCCACATTGGTCATGGCCCTGGTTTCCGGGGTCTTGATACTGAAGTTCTCGGAGGCGAAGGATCAAGACAAGATCGGATTGGTGAATCGATGGTCGATAAGGATCATTCCGCTCCTCTCCATCTCATTATACTGCTTGCTCTTCCTTTCCCTCTTGTCATAGGATCAAATTCCAAGAGGATTACCAGATGAGAACTTGATAGGGAACAGAGACGGAGTTCCGGGCATCCTCTGTCGTCTATACTCCCGCCCGTTTAAGGAGAATTATTTTGGATCTGGATATGTTTAGGCTGATCGCTTTGCCACTCCATCAATGCCGATATCTCTGTGTCGTACGTTGCATCCTGGGTAGTACCGTCGACCATCTCGATCCTAGCCTTGATGTCGTTCTTCTCAAACATGATTTGAGCGTTCTTTACATTGGACTTGTACACCTAGTCCCATCTTATCGGAATCTTTTTCTCAGATGAACATTGTATTATTCGGTTTCTACTGAATATAATTGAATTTAACGAACGTTATCATTAACAATAGAATAAAGAAACGAATCCAAGTCATGAACCCGTTAATCTTCGTTTTAACAATCAATGTTGATTTAAATCGAAATCAATCGTTAATATACCAGACCATTATGAATCATTTATTAATATGAGTTAACGCCCTTTAGAAGTGGGGATTCGTCCCTATTAGGAGGTAAATGATATGGAAGTAGACACGACTTTCGATGTACCGGACGCTATTGTTCCGGAGCTGAAAAAGAAATTTGCAAACGAGAAGAACACAGACCTCAGAGTGACTAGAGCCAACCCTTCGACTCCTCCATACTATGCAGTAGGAGATGCCAGGTCCAAGCCAGAGGTCTTCAAGTTCGAAGGGAAAGACTATTGGGTTTACTTTGTCTCCCAGGGCAAAAAGATGAACTGGGTCTACGAACACTCCCAGTAACGCTATTCCGTATTTTTGGGGATCCTTCATTTGAAAAGATTCCCACAAAATCCTTTTTTCTATTGTTCTTTTCCATAAGAGGTAAAGAGGTAAAAGATCAGGAAAGATAGGAATAGTCACTGACAGTTGTTCTGGTTCATCCAAGCCAGACCTTCAGTCTCCATTTCCTACCATTCCTTTCTCTTCTGCTAATGTGAGGCGACACGGAGGGAGGCCTCGATAATCATCAGTCCTCCTCACAGAGCAATCGAGCGTGTGATTGATGATCGGCCCAATCAGGCCGTTTGCTTCGACATCCCCATCAATGCCGATATCTCAATGTCGTACGTTGCATCCTGGGTAGTACCGTCGATCATCTCGATCTTGGCCTTAATGTTGTTCTTCTCAAACACGATCTGAGCGTTCTTTACATTCGACTTGTACACGCTGATTCTTTTTCCTGCCTGAGTAAGCTTCCTTTCCGGACTGAACATCAGGCCAGATTCCTCCAGGAGCTTGATCTTTCGGTAGCAAGCAGCTATTGGAATTCCCAACATCTTGCTCAGTTCGTATACGTCCTTCGGTTTTCCCATCGTTGCAAGGAGTATCTTGCCGCAGTATTCCTCGGTAAAGAGCCGCGATTTTTCAAGCGCATGCATTTTTGGACACCTAATCCAAGAACGCCGATTCACGATATATAAACCAAACCCGGCTATTATCACTATTGATTTTAGTAATTCGAGGGTGACCAGATGTAATTATTGCTTTAGATAGTTTCCAAATTTTGTCGAATGAATCGTCAATTTTTTTATTAGAAATAATGAAAGCAAATCATAGGTGAATACTGAAGTTTACGGCCAAAGTGAAAGATATTGCCGCCTTCCACCTTAACATCCGGCAGTCATTTTTATGGTAATGACAATCCACTGGGCTGAAAATCATAAATATTCCGAAGTGTCCGTCTATCTGTCGATTGCAAACAAGAATCGGGTATGGATGAAGGGTTTGGTGTTCATTGGGCTTCTGACTAGTGTGACATTGGCGCTCCTCACAGGAATGGCCTTGGAGGGGTCGATGGAAGCGGAAGCCGGGAATATAGGGGCGATTGTCGGATCGGGGGGAGGATCAGCCGGGATCCACGCTATTTTCGCCGGCCTGATCGCATTGTTCCTCCTGCTGCACCTAGTTGTTAACAGGAAAACGATAATGTTCACCCTCAAGAGCATGGTAAAGGAAAAATAGATACGATTCCTGGAGGTCATGAACATTAATTCCGGATGATTTCACAAACATTTTATCTTATCACCCTCCTCGCCCATCCAATATGTTCCTGACCAAAGAAGAGGAATCGATCCTTGCCGGGGAGCAGGGTCATGGCAAGCGTCGTGCGATGGAACTGTTGGTCGCGGTAGGCAAGATTTATGGGGCGGAAAAGCTGGTCCCCATCACTTCTGCCCATCTATCCGGTGTCTCTTACAAGACAATTGGCGATGGCGGTATCGATTTCCTGAAAGAGATGTCAGAGGACTGCAAGGTCTCTATTAAGACGACGCTCAATCCATCAGGTATGGACAGCGTCCGTTGGAAAGAAATGCATGTCCCGGAAGAATTCGCCCAAAAGCAATTGGAGATCATCGAATGCTACGCTAAACTGGGAGTTCAGACGACATGCAGCTGTACCCCTTACCTATCCACAAATGTCCCTTGCAAGGGTGACACCATTGCTTGGGCTGAATCATCGGCCCTTTCCTACGCCAACTCAGTTATCGGGGCCAGGACCAACCGGGAGGGCGGGCCGGGTGCGCTTGCCGCCTCTATAATCGGCAAAACGCCATTATATGGACTTCACCTCGAGGCCAATCGCAGATCGACCATCGTTATCGAAGCGGAGATGAAAGAGAATTTGCTGGACTATGCCCTCCTTGGTCAAGCGATAGGATCGAAGATTGGCAGTGCTGTGCCCTACATAAGGGGTGTAACGCCGGACACAGACCAGCTCAAGATGATGGCCGCCGCCATGGCTGCGGCTGGGTCGGTAGCTCTGTTCCATGTTGAAGGCATCACTCCGGATAGCGAACTGCAGGAGGTCAGAGGATTGGAGGTCATTAAGGTGGACGAGAAAGAGCTCCGGACCTTCAAGGACACGATCTCGACCGGGAAGGACCCGGAACTTATCGCGCTAGGTTGCCCACATCTGAGCGAGAACGAAGTGCGTCATCTGGCCTCGACGGTCAAGGGCCGGAAGAAGGTTATTGACACGGATGTCTGGTTCTGCACTTCCCGGGAGGTCGTGGGCAAATGTCCGAAGGAGGTCAGGGAACTGGAAAGGATCGGAAAAGTGGTATGCGACACATGCATGATCGTCACTCCGATCGAAGGTGTCTACCGCTGCACTGCCACGAACTCGTGCAAGGCCTGCAACTATCTGCCCTCCCTTTGTTCTCAGAAGGTCATATGCGAATCGGCGGAATCCCTTCTGGATATGGTGATGCAATGAAGGGGCGATCTATCTCGCCCGGTAAAGGTGAAGGCAAAGCTGTGGTATTGCCGGAGGCCTTCAGCTTCCTTGGGGGAGTCAACGCGAGGACCGGCGAACTCTCGGTGGCCACTGGAAAGTCCGGTACATCGATCAAAGGAAAGATTTTCATCTTCCCAAAAGGAAGGGGCAGCACTGTTGGGTCGTATACGCTCTTGGACATGAAGAAGCATGGCAACCAGCCGAGTGCCATCATCAACGAGAAAGCGGAAACTATCGTGGCCACAGGGGCGGTCATGGCGAACGTTCCGATGGTCGACTCCTTGGACGTATCATTGTTTCGCGATGATGACGAGATCTTCGTCGATGGAAACACGGGTGTGGTCAGCATAGCTGGGGTGAAAGAAGATGAGGTTACCACCAGCATAATGCGTCATGATGACAGAATACTCATTCTGAAGCGCAGCGACAAGGTCGGGACCAATAAAGGCAAATGGGCTGGTGTCAGCGGTTATGTGGAAGCTAGAGAGAGTCCGGAACAGACCGCTCTCCGTGAGATACGGGAGGAGCTGGCGATCGATCAATTCACCCTAGTCAAGACAGCCGACCCGATCACCATCCGGGAACAAGGGCACATCTGGACCATCTATCCATTCCTGTTCGATGTGATGAGTCAAGACGTAGTCATAGACTGGGAGCATACCGAGTACAAATGGGTGCAACCGTCAGAGGTTAAAGATTACGACGTGGTGCCAGGGTTCCTAAGGCTTCTGGCGGACCTAAGGTTGGTCTGAAGCATCCTAGGAAGCAATTGATCGGTGCTATGGAAGGCAGCTTTAGGTCGAACATGGAATTGGCCGAAAAAGGAATATTTGATGGCCTTTCAGCCACCATCAGGTTTCTTCTTACAAGGCCACGTCGACCTCTTTCTCCAGCAAGTTCAGTTCGTGCGGGTCTAGGGTCGAAGGGTTGAGCGCCATGATCAGTATCGAACGGTTTATGGCCACCTGATCCCTCAATGATTGGATGAACCTGAGGACGGTCAGGAAATTGTTGTTGGTGATGAGGTATTCGAGTCCGTCCAATAGGATCACACCCGAGTTGTTCGCCAGGAACTGCTCGAGCGAATAGCTCAGTTTCTCAAGGTCCTTCGGCCGTAGGGAGTTCTCCTTGCCTACGTTCGACAACCAGAGGATCTGTGTGTCACCTAAGTTATACTTCGATTTTATCTTCAGCGGATAGTTACGGGTAACGCAGAAGCCGGCGAGTCCTTGAGACAGTGCCTTTTCGAAGAAGGCGTATGACCGTTCCGATCTGTCCTCCTTAATGAGGTAAGCGAATGAACGCTCCAGGTCATCTACCGACTTGGTCTTGGCCTTTTCCTCATCCTCTTCATCGACCAGGTCCTCGCGGAAGGCGACCCCGCAATTGGGGCATTTGAGCTCGTCCGGTCTGATGTCCGCCCCGCATGAATGGCATTTAACAATGGTCTTGAATCCGCCGCCCTGTGCGTACACCAGCAAACCGTCGATGGTCCTAGCGCCCAATCCGCTCACTTTCGCCAGATCGTCCTTTCCCGCGGTCTCGATCTTCCCGATGTTGTCGTATCCCGCGTCGTAAAGCATCTCCGCCTTAAGCTTGTTCATCCTGGGAACGCGCAGCAGGAATGGGATCAGGCGTTCCTTCGGAGTGCCAGTCCCGGGTACGGTCGAGCAAGTGAGGCACCTGCCATCAATGTCCATGGCTCCTCCGCAGGTCTCACACTTCTTTCCCTCATCCTTCCTTACGAGGTGATTGAATATGCGCTTCGCGTCAGACTTGGTGAAACCTTCCATGTTCCCTAGCTTCTCTTCGCCCAGGTTCTTCAGGTCATCGGCCGAGCAGAATCCTTTCTCCGCCAAGTACATGGCCATCTTATGGGTCAGCCCGGGTATCCCTGCCAGTTTGGTGAGGGCTTCTTTGATGTGGGTCGAGGTGATCCCGATCTCCATCTTGTGGCCCTCGACCTCCCAGGACACCTTGTACGTGCCCTGAGCGTCGTCCACGAAATCTAGCTTCTTGGACCTGGTCTCGGACATGATGTGTTCTTTCCAGATCTTGAAATACTCGATGATCTTGACCGGGGCGGTCACTTCCACTTTGACGAACTCTTCTACGTCCAGCTTCATGTCCTTTCTCATCTGCTGGATGCGTCGGATGATCTCCCGGGCAAATCCTTCCGCCTCGATCTCCATTGTCACTTGGAAGTCCAGGTAGACCTCTCCGCCGCTGAACTTGGCCCCGATGACCTCGTTCGGCAATGACGTCGTGAAGGAGACCATGTTGGGCTCTATCTTAACTAGCTGCCCCTCGATCCCGAGCGAATACTCGCCCTTGTCGATGCTTTCCTTGATCTGTTTGGCCGGTCTCGATTTCAGGAGAACGGCGATCTTCGACGACCATTGGCGATAGACCTTGCCGATGGCGTGCGGGTTGGGGATAACATTGAGGATGGTCTCCTCCCATTCCTGGCCTGGTTTGATGTACTGCACCGACTTGGTGTTGGATTGGGATAGCAGGATATCGTCAAGCGCCATGATGGAGTCCATTGCCTCCTGGGTCGAGGCCTTGATGATGATCCTCTTCATAGGCCACCGCAGCTTGACGTTGCGGGCTTGGCGTTCCCGGGTGATGATCTCCACCAGTTCCGCGCATTCCTTCATGGAGGTCTCGAGGCGCTCGTCGACCTTGGTGAGATCAGCCAACGGCCAGTCCAACATATGGACCGAACCCTTCGATCCGTCCAGGTGTTGGTATACTTCCTCCGTGATATGAGGACAGAACGGCGCCAGAAGCGCGTTTGTGGCCATGGCCGAATCGAATAGGACCTTGTAGGCGGCTAGCTTGTCCAGGTCGCCTTCTTCCTTCCACATTCTGTCCCTGATAAGGCGGACATACCAGCGGGACAGGTCGTCCAGGACAAATTCTTCGATCGCCCTGCAAGCCTTGTGCAAATCGTAGGTGTTGATGCTGCGGGTGACCTCGTGTTTCAGCTTCTCGGTCTTGGATATCAGCCACTTGTCCTCAGAGCGCAGGTGACCCTTCAGCCGATCATAGTCGACAGTACTCGGGTCGAACTTATCAATGGCCATATATTGGGCGGCGAAGTTGACCACGTTCCAGAAGACGTTGAGCATCTTCCTGGCGTTCTTCACCCCCTCCCATTGGAATGCTATGTCCTCCCACGGTGCGGACGATCTCAGCATATAGAATCGCAGCGCGTCGGCGCCATAGTCCGCGATGACCTTGATCGGTTCGATGACGTTGCCCTTGCTCTTTGACATGGGCTGGCCGGACGGGTCCAGCATCCATCCGTGCATGAGCACGCTTTCGTACGGGGCGCGCCCGAACGCGATGCATCCGGCAGCCAGCTGTGAGTAGAACCATCCTCTGGTCTGATCCTGTGCCTCTGTTATCCAGCGTCCCGGCCACCAGCGGTCGAACTCGGTTCGCTTCGCGGGGAAGCCCAATTGCGCCCAGGAGGCGACGGCTGAATCGAACCATACGTCGAGAACGTCCGGCACACGCCTCATGGTCTTGTTGCACTTCGGACAGTCACAGGTCACAGAGTCGATCCAGGGCCGGTGCAGTTCCATGTCCTTCCGGTAACCGTCAAGCATTTCCAGCTCGGCAACCGAACCGATGACCTTTACCTCGCCGCAGGAGGCGCAGGTCCATACCGGGATCGGTATCCCCCAATATCTCTGACGAGAGATGCACCAGTCACGAGCGTTGAGAACCCAATCATACATACGCGAGGATCCGGCCCAATCCGGGGTCCAACGAATCCTCTCAACCTCTTCCAGCATGAGGTTCTTTATCGCGGTGACCTTGAGGAACCACTGCTGAGTCGATCGGAATATGACTGGGGTGTTGCATCTCCAGCAGTGACCGAAGCGGTGCTCTATTATGCCGCTCCAGAACAGGATCCCCTTTTCCTTAAGGTCTTCGATGAGGAGGGGGTTGGCCTTTTTAATGTGGATGCCCTGGTATTTTTCCCCGACCTCAGTACTGAACTTTCCATTTGCTTCGACCGGGCAGAACGGCTCGATGCCGAACTCCTTGCCCAGCTCGAAATCCTCGGGACCATGGCCAGGCGCGATGTGCACTAGGCCGGTGTTGGTGGCCTCGACTGTTTTGGACGGGATGACCTTATGGACCCACTTTCCGTCAACGTTCCTCTGGTATGGTACTTCATCTCCGAATGGGGGAAGGTATTCGGTACCGACCAGGTCGTCGCCCTCGATGTTCTCCAGGATGTCGTATTTCTCCCAGCCGCCGACGTCGCGGATCTGTTCCACCAGATCCTTGAGGGCAATCACCGTCTCGGTCTCGCCGATGCGGCGATAGCGGACCTTGACATATTTGAAATCGGGATGGGCGGCCACGGCCATGTTTGCTGGCAATGTCCACGGGGTGGTGGTCCATATCAGCAGCGAGACCTTCTCATCGTTCCGAAGCGGGAACTTGACGTATATGGAGGGGTCTTTCTCGTCCGAGTACTCGATCTCCGCCTCAGCCAAGGCGGTCTCGCAACGGGGACATCCGGGCAGGACCCGGTTCGCGGTAACCAGCAGTCCCTTGTCGTGTGCACGCTTCAGCGTCCACCAGGCTGCCTCTATGTAACTTGAATTGATGGTGAGATAGGGGTTGTCCCAATCCATCCATACGCCCAGTTCCGAGAACTGTTCGTTCATCTTCTTCTGGAAGCCCAATGCGAACTCTTTGCAGGTGCCGACAAAACGGTCGATACCGTATTCCTCGATCTCCTTCTTGTTCTTCACCCCGATGGATTGTTCCACCTTGACCTCGATGGGCAGACCATGCATATCATAGCCTGGAGTGTCCGTGACGTTGAACCGCTGCATCCGCTTGAACCGAATGATGGTGTCCTTGATGGTCTTGTTCCATGCCGTGCCCAGGTGAATATAACCGGTGGTGTACGGCGGACCATCAACGAAATAATAGTCAGGACCACCTGCTCGAAGCTCCTTTGTCTTCTTGTAGGCGTCGGTCTTGGTCCAGAATTCCCGGACCGCTTTCTCTAGTTGAGCTGGATTGTAACTTGCCTGGACTTGCTTTATCATCGCCGTCCCTTCTATCGCCCCGATGCCGCCAGACAATATAAACTACATGGTCCAGAAGTTGTGCCTTGTTTCTTCGACACAAGGGGAAACAGGGCATTATAATCATATCATGATATTATAGTTAGGATGCAAATTCTGAAAAACGAATATATGGAACGGGGACTTCATGAAACTTCGATGAATAAAATTCCTTCCTATTTCAGAACATATCAAGACTGGACTGGTTCTTGATCTCCTTCTTGACCGGCTTTGGTATCATCTTGTCCAAGGCCGAATTTACCCTTTGTTCAGAGAAATCGTACTGACCAACCAGCATCTCTATGACCTTGGCCCTGTCTGGCTCCTTCCAATCCAGGGTGAAATTGTCGGTCTTTTCGAAATCCGTGAAGAGGTTTTTTACCCGCTCATACTCAAGATAGACCTTGTCGATCGATGCCATGGCGTGGACGAAGTCACCATGCTCCTTTATCAGTTTGAGCGCCCGTTTCGGCCCGATCCCGCTTATGCCCTCGTTGTAATCGGTACCCATCATGATGCAGAGGTCGATCAGCTGTTCCTTGGATATCTCAAGCTCCTTGAGTGCAAGGTCCGCGTCGATGATTTCCATCTTCACGTCCCGGTACTCGTTCCGTCCGGGCATCTTCCGGCGGCCTGCCAGGGTCAGGTTCCTCAGCAGTCTCGGGGCGCCGAAAAGCAGCGAGTCGAAGTCCTGTGAGGATGCCGCCCATACTGCCCCGGTTTGAGCCATGTAGGCGGCCTGGGCCTCCCCCTCCTCGGCCGCCTGAATGACTGGGATGCCGAGATGAGTAAGCAAGATCCGGGAGGATTCGACGATCTCGTTCGTGATGCGCGAGGATTGAGTGGCCTTGGAGTACGCTTTCTCTGTCTCCCCCTTCTCGATCGAGACCTGCCATTCCTGCTGCGCCTTCACTCGCCGCTCGTGCCGGTCTTGTATGGTCCCGTTCTTCATCTCCGACGGGATCCCGTCGAACACATAGGCGGGACGCACGCCCATCTCGATCAGGTTCGCATTCCGGTTGAGCAGCCCCGACAGATGGGAGGTGATCCTCCCTTTTCCATCCTTCAAAGGCGTCCCGTCCGGTTGCCGTATCACCGATAGGAACTGGTAGATGGCATTGTAAGCATCGATGGCCACCGTCTTGCCCCGCAACTCCTCCGGTGTCACATCTCTCGCCTTGATGATGTCTGCCAGATTGACTCCCATATCATCTCATCCCCTATGAAGGCGGACCGCGCCGCGTCATCTGAATCGACCATTCGAATAATAACCATTTCGAGGAACAGGTGCTTCATAGGTCATTCGATGCAACGATTGCACATCCTGAACAAAATGCGCCGTCGTCTTGATCCAAAATTGATCAAGATAACAGCGGTCACATTAGCTCCCCTTCAAAAATGCAAAATATTATCATCAGATGCTTCCGTAGTTAATCCCCATGGAAAGCTCGGCCGGGTTCAAAGAGAAGAAACCAGTGGAGGAAGGTCAGACTTACACTGTGACGATATCGGACATTGGGTCCCAGGGAGACGGAGTTGGCAAGATCGAAGGTTTTGTCATCATCGTGCCTGACACCAAGATCGGTGATACGGTTCAAGTGCGCATCAACCGAGTCAGCAAAAAGGTGGCCTTCGGTTCAGTCGTAAAGTGATCATTCCTTTAACTGTGGCATGTAGATCATTATCAGGGCGATTCCGATCCAGGATAGGATTGCCAAGAAGATGCAGATACCAGCGTTGAAGGCCATCGCCACTACTAACAGGATTAGAGGTAATACCACCGTCAGCAGTACCAGCAGGTGTTTCTTCGTGAATTCCATGGGGCCACTCAGCACGGAATGAGAGGGGGCGTTTATTTATCTTTCCCCTTCCAAACGATTCCAGATGTGCATCGGTGCGTTTCATCGGTGCAGTCTGGCACCGTTCTTGGGTGGTTAATCCTTCTCTTTAACCTTATTGACGAACTTGAGCCCGGACCAAGTGTCATCGATGGACGAGACCTTCACGTCCACCATGCCGTTGCTTACACCCACATCACGTACCATGCTACCGGTAAGGTCCGTCTTCATCTTTGACGACCCTTTCGGCCAGCAGACCCAAATGATCCCCTCGTGCTTTATCGCGGCGAGCAGTTTCGGGAATGTGGTGTCCGTTTCCTTCTTACTCTTGCTGAACATCTGAACAAAATCAAGCTCCTCGGTGATATCATCGACCACCACAACGTTCTTTGGAAGCCTGCCTAGGACCTCGTCATACCCTTGAGGCGAGTTGATGAACAGTAGTTTCATCCCATCTTTGATGCCTAGCTTTGTGACCAATGACTTTTTAGATCCAATTCGAGCCATGTGATTTCCTTTCGGGGAGCTTGACACACTTCAAGTAGCATTTCACTTTCGGTGTATCTGCCCGGTGATAGCGTTCTTCGTTAATATAATGTCGATTCCCCACAGGATTCAAAATAAGGCATTAAATGATGTCTGGATATCATCAGAACTTATGCCAAGCTCCAATCTCTGACTTCATATCCTTGGCGCCGAACAGTGCGCTGCCTGCAGCCAGCGCTGAAGCGCCCGCTTTTACGCACCTCGAACCTGTGGATGCGTTAATGCCTCCGTCGATCTCGATCTCGAAATCGAGCCCATTGCGGCCGGCGAATTCCCTCGCCCTGGAGATCTTCGGGACCATTTCCTCAATGAACGACTGACCCCCGAACCCGGGATGAACGGTCATCACCAGGAGAAGGTCGATATCACCCAGGTAAGGTAAGACAACCTCAAAGGGGGTCTCAGGGTTGATGGAAATGCCCGCTTTCTTGCCTAGCGACCTTATCTTCCGTAACGTCTCCGGTATCAACTCCGAGGCTTCCACGTGTATCGTGATGAAATCGGCACCCGACTTTGAGAAAGCCTCTATATACCTCTCCGGCTGGACGATCATGAGGTGAACGTCGAAAGGCAATTTCGTGTGCGGCCTTATCTTCTTGATGACCTCCGGCCCGATTGTTATGTTTGGAACGAACATACCGTCCATAACGTCCACGTGTACCCAGTCCGCTCCTGCCTCTTCCACTCGGTGGACCTCGTTAGCCAGCGCGCCAAAATCTGCTGATAGTATTGATGGTGCCACTTTGATCATTTCAGAACCTCCATCCTATGGGACCGCCATCACAGGGACTTTCGACAGCTGAACGACCTGGGTGGAAACTCCCCCCATCAGGAAACGGGCCATCGCGTTTATGCCCTGGGCCCTCAAGACCACAAGGTCATAGCCGATAACAGAAAGGTCCAGGATGGCCTCCACGAGTTTTCCCTGCGCGACCTTTAGCATTGGTTCCGATCCCGCCTCCTCACACAGCTCCTTGGTCCGGGGGGGCCTATAGTTCCTCTTTGCCCGCTCAGCCCCTTCCATCGTCGGCAGACCCGTGTAATATGCTGATTCCCATGGATTGATCCCGAAGAGGAGCACGATGTCAGAGTCGAAAACCGAAGCCAGCACCGCCGCATTCTGCGCAGCCCGGATGGAGTTGTCAGAACCGTCCACTCCAACCATGATCCTTTTGAACGCGGTCATATCAGCGGGTTATTGTTCCAGACTGACATAATGTTGTCGATTCTTAAGGATCGAGGCAAAACGTTAAAATGAACGTGATGGAATGCCAGCCTCATGGCAGAGACCCACCATGCGGTAGAGAAAGAGGAACCTTGCGACGTCTCCGGATGCGGAAAGCCGGCCGAGAGATCAATATCCCAGAACAGCGCCCAGGAGGCAGGGCTTGCCGTGGATGAGGATCTGAAACGGGTCCACCTGTGCAAGGAACATTACAAGGCTTACAAGAAGGCGACCAAGACCGAGCGTAAGATCGGTTCGATGCGGTAGACGGGAAGTACATTAACAAGGATTAAAGCATCGTGAAAGGTTCCTCAATCAGATGAAGGTCGCTTCGATCCAAGTGCTGTCCAGCGCAGGGCTTTCCGGGTCGGCGCTGCTAATCCCGAACCTGCTTCGGGGCGAATTCGGTGCTAACACGGTCGAAATTGGTATCATCACGGCGTCGTTCAATGTCGCGGTTTTTTCCTCGTCATGGATATTCGGCAGGGCCTCAGACGTTCATGGGAAGAGGCGGATTCTAGAGATCGGTCTGCTTATCACATCCATCGCCCTGTTCCTTCAGGTCTTTGCTCATGACACCTACATGGTGGGGATGTCCCGGGTATTCGTCGGGATGGCCTGCGGTATATACCCCTCGGCGTTGCTTTGCCAGGTCTATGAGAATGACAAGAAGGTAGGCAAGTTCAGCGCCTATGGCAGTCTCGGTTTCGGGTTCGGCACTTTCCTCGCCGGGGCCATCGGGATATATTATGGCATATTCATCGCCAGCGCGGCAATGCTGTTCGCGGCGTTTGTGTTCTCGCTCTATCTTCCGTATCGTGCTGAGAAATTCCACAGGGTTCCACTCTTCCCCGCCAAGATCATCAAGCGGAATTTTCCGGTGTACCTTTCCGTGATGTTCCGGCATATCGGAGCCAACATGATCTGGGTCGTGTACGCACTATTCCTGGCGGACCTGGGGGCGGACCCGCTGTTCATCGGGGTCGTGTATGCGATAAACGCCGCTGCGCAGTTCGCTTTCATGAACTTTGTCGATCGATTCGGATCCCAGAGATTGGTCTTGTTCGGGTTCATCTTCTCGATGCTGACGTTCCCGTCCTACACCCTGGCCACCACCTATTGGATGATTATACCGAGCCAGATAATGATCGCGGCGGCCTGGTCCTGCCTCTATGTAGGGTCTGTCAAATATGTGATGGAGCGGAACGAGGAGAAGGGCACCAGCGCTGGGTTACTGCAGTCCTTCCTGAGCATCTCCGCGATCGCAGGTGCTCTCATCGGGGGAGTGGCCACCTTCAGTCTCGGGTATCATGGGACGATGTACTTTGCCACGGTGATGGCCGCCCTTGGCCTGGTCGTGTTCTTCTTCAGCAACAAATGGATGGACAGGCACGATGCAAAAGAGCTTAATGCCTTGTGATCCGATGTAGGGAGCGTGGAGATCGTCTTCCTCGGGACCGGTGGCAGCGTGCCCACCAGATATCGCAATACCAGCGCTACTGCGGTTCGGGTTGGGCCGGAGATACTTCTTTTCGATTGCGGTGAAGGTACTCAAAGGCAATTGATGAGTTCGACGGTGTCTTTCATGAAGATTAGCCGGATCTTTGTCACTCATCTCCACGGCGACCACTTCCTCGGCCTCCCCGGCCTCATCCAATCTATGAACTTCGCCGGAAGGGAGGATCCTTTGGATATCTATGGACCTGAAGGTACCGCGTCGGTGATCGATACGATCTTGAACCTGGGCTATTTCCAGGCCGGGTTCCTGGTGTCCGGCCATGACGTTGAGGACTACGAGATCGTTAGGGGTAAGGGCTATTCGGTCAAGGCTGTCCGGACAGACCACACCATTCCCGCGTTCGGCTTCGTTATGATCGAGGATGTCAGGCCTGGCAAGTTCAACAAGGAGAGGGCCATAGAGCTCGGTGTTCCCGAAGGGCCGCTATTCTCGAAGCTCCAATCCGGAGCGAGCGTCACCGTCAAGGGTGCTACGATCACACCCGATATGGTGATGGGCGACCCCCGACCAGGGCTAAAGGTGGCGTTCTCAGGTGATACCAGGCCGAGCGAGCATTTCATGGAGTCGATCCTGGGATGCGATCTCCTGGTCCACGAGGCCACCGCTGACATCTCTTTGCATGAGAAAGCGAAAGAGTTTGGTCATTCGACCGCCAGGGACGCCGCCACCATAGCGTCGCTAGCAGGAGTCAAGGCATTGTTCTTGAACCATTTTAGCGGCAGATATGACGATATCAGCCTGCTGGTTGACGAGGCACGGGACATATTCCCTAACACTCACGCCTCGGAGGACCTGATGGTCCTCCAGGTCACTCACGATGGCATTGTGTCCTCAAAGAAGCTTCAAGACGTCTGAGCTGGTAATGATACCGACGATCGAGCCCTTTCTTGATACCAGGACCGCGTTGGACGTTGACAGTAACGAAGTGACAACCTCCACCGCCGCCTCCTCACTGACGATCGGGAAAGAGTCCATCATGACCGAGCCCACCGCCAATTCCCCCAGGTCCTCCATCTTCGAGCCGTCCCGCAGAAGGCTCAATATCCTGAACTCGCTGATGCTGCCGACGTGCTGTACACCGTTGAAAACCGGCAACTGGGAGTAACCGCTCTCCCTCATGACCTCGGTGGCCCGCTTGACCATTTCGGTGGCCTGGATGCTGACGATGTTAGTTGAAGCGACATCCTTGGCTTTCATCCCTTCCCGTCTTTTGCTCATCTCTTCCTGCAATACTTCGAAAATCCGAACGACGGCGGCGTAACTTCCCTTGATGCTCCCCCTTTCCATCTTTGCGATGGTCGATTGACTGACGCCGGAAAGTGAAGCCAGTTCTGACTGGGTAATGTCCAAGCTCTTCCGCAATTTCTTGATCTCGGTCTCGTCGGGGAACTTCATATCATACCCTCATTGTATTAGTCATATATGAATAATTGAGTCAAGAGGGCTTATATGAGCGAACTAATTACAACCGCCTAACTCGGTCCATGGCCAGACCTGTCGAGGGACTAAACTGGTCTAGGGCTGCGAATTACTCCAGCAAATAGGTGACCATCATGGCATCAAAGCCGATTAAGAAGACTCCAGTAAAGAAGCCAGAGGTAAAGAAGATCGCGAAGAACATCATCGTTGAGAACATGGACCTCACGCCCATCGAAATGCAAAGGGTCGAACTCGTCGAAAGGAAAGGCTTGGGACACCCAGATACCATCTCGGATGGTTTGGCCGAATCGGTCAGCCGGGCATTATGCAAGATGTATTTGGAAAGGTATGGAGAGGTCCTTCACCATAACACCGACCAGAATGAGGTCGTGGGCGGACAGAGCGCTCCCAAGTTCGGCGGTGGAAGAATGCTGGAACCGATCTATATCGTCCTCATCGGAAGGGCGATCACCCAAGTGGATGGCGAGAGGCTACCCTATGCCACCACCGCCATCGGCGCAGCCAAGGAATATCTCAAGAACTTCCCGCATTTGGATGTTAATGAAGATGTCATCGTCGACTGCAAGATCGGAAAGGGCAGTATCGACCTGATCAAGAACTTCGAGTCACTCGCGGACAAATGCAAGCTCAACGGCAACGCAAACAGCTGCATGTTGGCGAACGACACATCGTTCGGATGCAGCTTCGCACCGCTCTCCCAGACCGAGACCGTTACCCTCGAGGTCGAGAGGTACATCAACGGGGCGATGAAGAAGAAACTGAAGGAGACCGGACAGGACGTCAAGGTCATGGCTTCCAGGAACTATGATAACATCACCCTCACCATCGCCTGTGCGATGGTCGACAAGTTCGTCCCGGACGCCGACCACTACATCAATGTGGTCCAGGAAATGACCGAGCGCGTGGCCGACTACGCAACCAAGTTCACCAAGTACGGCGTAAAGGTCGACGTGAACCATGCTGATGATTACAAGAACGGTAACTATTACCTGACCGTCACGGGTCTCAGCGCCGAGAATGGGGACGATGGATCCGTTGGTCGCGGTAACCGGGTCAATGGATTGATCACTCCCTACCGCTCGATGAGCATGGAGGCGTCCGCAGGCAAGAACCCTATCACCCACGTAGGCAAGATGTACAACATCCTCGCCAACTGGATCGCTAAGGACATCGTTAAGGAGGCGGGCGGGGACGTCGCCGAGGCAGAGGTCAGGATATTGTCACAGATCGGGAGGCCCATCAGCGACCCTCAGACCTGCAGCGTCCAGCTCATTATGGAGCAGGGTGCGAACTTCGAAAAGAACCAGAAGAAAGCGTTTGCGGTGGCCGACAACTGGTTCGAGAACATCAACAAAGTGACGGAGAAAGTTGTAAAAGGCGAAGTGACGGTATTCTAGGCGATGAAACTCGTTGATTTGCCTAGATATGGTCCGGTGCACCGCTTCGCCGATTACCACGTCTTCAAAACCCTTTCCATCCTATCAGATGGAAGGCGCAAGGGGCGCAAGCAGCTTGCGGACATGGTCAATGTGGGCGAGGGGAGCATGCGGACCATTGTCGAATATTTACGCGATCGCGAGATGATCGAGGTCAAGCAGACTGGGGTAAAGATCACCAGCAAGGGGCATGAGTTCCTCAGCAAGCTTCCGATATACATGGAAAGGGTTGAACCCACCGACAGCACCCTGGGCGACCGCAGCGCCGCCGTTCTGGTCAAAGGTCAGAGCATGAAGATCAAGATGGGCGTCGAGCAAAGGGACAGCGCCATAAAGGCGGGGGCCGAAGGAGCTACCACCGTCATCGTTTCTGGAGACCGTCTAATCGTTCCTCCGGACTATGACCTGGACAAGGAGAGGCCAGAATTCGCCGAAACCTTGAGGCGGCTTCTCGCGGTGAGCGAGGGCGATGTCATCATCATCGGGACGGCAAAGACCTACGATCATGCCGAGGATGGCGCTTTGTCGGCAGCGTTCGAGCTGATCTGAAACCCCGGAAACGTTTTTATTCATCAATAAATCGTGATACGATCCGGTCGGTATGTCACTATAAAGTTAGCCCCATTATCTCGTTGTCCTAACCATTCATGACATGGAACTTCCTTACTGTAAACCACGCCTAAGGGATATCGAAAAGGAATAAGGAGGCACCGATCTATCCCGAAGATCGAGTGGATTTTATCAAGACCTGTCGGTTGGGCGAATTCTATTCGATCGGGATTCAGAAATTCTAAGGAAGAACAATTTTTTGATAGACGAGGATTGATATATTGGATAATACATCCAACTACTAGTACCGGACATATCCGGGCAGGTGGATTTCGTTATGAGAATTAAAGGCATCATCGCTTGTTTCCTGGTCATTTCTTTGTTGGCAGTGAGCGCAGTTCCATTCAACGCGGCAGCAACTCAACCGACCGCCTCAGTTCTGATCGATTTCGGAAACGGCGATGCCTATTGGGCAGACGTTCCGGTAACCCCTGGCATGGATGCCTTCAATATGACCATCGATGCGGTCATGGCCATACACAGCGATATGGAATACTCCTCCGGTTTCGTCAATTCGATCGGCGGTTTCGTAGGGGCGTGGCCGAACGAATATTGGCATCTCTGGCTCTGGAACTCGACCTCGGGGACGTGGATGATGTCGATGCAAGGAGCGACCGATGTTCAAGCCTCTAACTATTCCGCATATGCCTGGAACTACGTCAAGGACAACCTGGATTGGTCATCGCCTACTCCGCAAAAAAATCCAGTGAACCGTAACTACTGGGAGCAAAGCAGGTTCGACAACCTGAACACTGGCCTCTGTAACATCACCACCAGCATTTCCAACGATACCATATTCACGACCAACCTGAACAACGGCAACATCGATCCAACCATCGTGGTCAGCGGATCGCGCATCTTTGTGGTCACTCAGGGTATCTACAACTATACTACATTCTCATATGACAAGTCACCCAAGGTCTTCTGCCTGAACCAGGCAGGGAACGTCGTCTGGTCCGCGAACATTTCCGGCGGCGGCTGGCAGCTCGCTTCGCCAGTGGTCGTGGGTGAACAGCTGATCGTACCGTCCACGGACGGGGTGGTGTATTCGTTCAACATCACGAACGGTTCGCGATTGTGGACCTATTCGATGCCTTTCTCATGGACCGGAGTCACCTCCTCGCCCATCGTTTACGGTGATCGTATCATAATCGCCAGCGGTGACGGTAACGTGACCGCGCTGGCAATGAACGGGACCAAGATCTGGAACACCAAGATCGCCTCTTCAATTTACTTCTCCGCACCGTCCGCCAAGAACGGGATCATCTACGTGGGATCCGAGGATTCCAAACTCCACGCGGTGTATGCGAACGGCACTGGAGAAGCGTGGAACGTGACCGTGCCTGGAAAGGTGCGTTCCTCCCCGTTGCTGATGAGTGACAAGATCATAATCACCTACGCCATCTACGATGGAATGGTGGCCGTCGATGGAGGGGTCGCCGCTTACCGTTACAACGGGGCTCAAGAGTGGAACGTTAACATCAACTCCACCTCTGCTTCCGCAGCCTTGACCTCGAAAGGATTGGTGGTCACCAGTGTGACCGGCGTGACGATGGTCTCGTTCAATGGCACCGTGCTCTGGGCGAAGGACCTGGGAGTGGTGAAGAGTTCGCCCAGCGTCAGTAGCTCCGGCATCTACCTGGTCACTTACGGAAGCCCCGCGGCGGCCTACTTGCTGGACCTGAACGGGACAACAATGTTCAATAAGACCCTCCTGCCCGCCGCCTACGCCATGGCATCGCCGGCCATCGCGAATGGAAGGGTCTACATCGCATCCGACAACGGATACATCTACTGCCTGGAGAACCTGCCCCCGATCCTGACCCTATCCAGCGCCGTCTTTGACAACCTGAAGGTCACGTTCACGGCACAGGCGACCTCCGCCGAACCAGTCACGGTCACCTGGGACTTCGGGGATGGAAACACCGCCACCGGGATAGTCGTCAACCATACCTACGCCATGGCGGGAAACTACAGCGTCGCCTTCTGGGCCCAGGACGTTCAGGGCGGGAATGCCAGCGAAGTGTTCAACGTGAACGTTGCTGCCGCTGAAGAGGCTGACAACACCACGCTCTACGCCGTGATTGCCGCGGTCGCGATCGTCCTAGTGGGTGCGATTGTCCTCTTCTACATAAGGGGCAAGAAGAAGTAGGGGATGAAGATGAAAAAATGGACCCTGGTGGCTATCGTCGTCGTAGTCTTGGCAGCGGTAGTGCTGGTTAGCGGCATGGGCCTGTTCCCTGGCAATACCAACGGCACCAAGAACAAGACCGCGACGATGGCCATCGATTTCTCCGATGCCTCAACCGTCCACTTCCGCAATAATATAACAACCTGGAGCAACACGAGCGGGACTTGGATCTATGAGAGCCACGCAAGCGGGAACGGCACCACTCTGTTCATCTTCAAGAACGTGTCCTTCTCGTCGAACGTCATGGACTTGCTGATGGAGTGCTCGAAGGTCGGTGACTTCTCGGTAGTCAGGCAGGCTTACGTTGGAATGGGAACGATCATCCAGGGCATCGATGGCGTGGCCAATGAGAACCCAGGCAGGGGTTGGCAATACTATGTCAATGGGACCTATGCCCTGATCGCCGTCGACAAGACCATCCTCAGCGGTGGAGAGGTAATAGATTGGAAATTCATCACTCTGCAGGGAAATTGAAATGATATTTCCATACAAGGACACCCATTCTAGGATCCATAAGCTGGATGCCCGACCGAAGATCGTCCTGGTAGTGGCAATGTTCGTGATGTCGGTGCTGATATCGGACATCGTGTACCTGGCGCTCCTTTTCATCTTCGTTCTGCTGGTCGCGATCGTAGGGAGAGTGCTCCGGTCCGCCCTCTCCCTGCTGAAGTACACGGTCTACGTGGCCGGGTTCGTGTTCTTGTTCAATATATTCCTCACGCCGGGCTACAACGTCATCTTCAGCTACGGAATAATCACGATAACATCTGAATCGATTCTGTTCGCGGCCAGCATGTGCCTTCGGCTATTCCTGGCGGTGGGCTCGTTCTCGCTGCTGGCATTCATCGTGCATCCGGACGAGGCATTGCGGGCCATGTCCCGGTTCGGTTACAAGACCACCACTTCGTTCTCCTTGTCCACAAGGATGTACCCGACCATTGCGGCCGATTCCCACAACATCATGGACGCCATGCGTGCCAGGGGGGTCGAGTTCGACGAAGGGGGTGCGCTCAAGAAGGCGCGGGCCCGCTCTCCGGTAGTGATGCCTTTGCTTTTGAACTCCCTCGAGCGGTCGGTGGGCATCTCTGAAGCGATGGAGGCCAGGGGATTCGGTTCCGGAAAACGCACGTCCTACGTGATCTCCAAGATAATGCCACGGGAGATCGCCATGGTGATAACGTTCATCGCCGCCATGGTCTTTGCGGTGGCGATGTTTATCCTCGGATACGGGCAGGTGAACTACCTTCAAGGGTCTGGCGTGAACCCGTCACTGGTGGACTTCGAGATCGTCGGTGTTATCATTCTTTTGTTGGCTCCGATCTTCATTGGGGGGAAGAGATGATCGAGGTGGACAAGCTATCATTCCAATACGTTGGCTCGAACACCAAATCGTTGAACGATGTCAACTTGAAGGTCAAGGAAGGGGAGTTCATCCTCATACTTGGCAGGTCCGGATGTGGGAAGTCAACCCTCTGCCGGGCATTGAACGGGCTCATCCCGCACTTCTATGGAGGGAAGATATCCGGTCGCGTGGTCGTAGACGGAAAGGATACCAGGGAAAACACGCCGTCGGACTATGCGAACATCGTTGGAATGGTGTTCCAGGACCCCGAGAACCAGCTGGTCATGACCAACGTGGAGAACGAAATGGCCTTCGGCATGGAGAATATGTGCGTTCCGGTCGAGACCATGAAGGAAAGGGTACATCAATACTCCGAATATCTTGACCTGTCGAGGTACCTGACCCGTTTCATCCCCGAACTGAGCGGCGGGGAGAAGCAGAAGGTGGCCATGGCATCGATCCTAGCCATGCGCCCGAAATACATTGTGCTGGACGAGCCTACGTCGCAGCTTGACGGAGACAACGCCGTTCTGTTCCTGGAGTTCCTCAAGCAGATGAACCGGGAGTTGGGAATATCGGTGATATTGGTGGAGCATCGCATCGAGCGCTGTATCGACTATCCCGATCGCATCATCATCATGGATCAGGGCACGATCGTGAAGGACGGTCCGAGGGATGAGATGATCGGTCACATGAAAGGCATGGGCCTGCTGGACTCGCCAGAGAGCAGGAACGTCCCCATCCCGGACGGGAATCCGGCAATCATCGAGGCGGACAGCATCTGCTTTGACTATGATGGCAGGGAAGTGCTGAAAAGCCTCAATCTGAAGGTCAAGACCGGTGAGCTCGTGTCCATCACCGGCGACAACGGCAGCGGCAAGTCCACACTCATGAAGAACCTTAACGGGCTGCTGAGGTCTCAGACCGGCGAGGTCAAGATCAACGGCAAGAGCATATCCGGCATGACCACCGCGTTCATCGCCAGGACGATCGGTTATCTGGGGCAGAACCCGAACGACTACCTGTTCGAGGAATCCCTCGAGGCAGAGTTGAAGTTCACTCTAAGGAACATCAAGATAGACGAGAAGGAATGGGACGAGAGGATCAACTGGGCATTGAAGATCCTGGACATGGAACGTTACCTGAAACGGTTTCCCCGGGACCTGAGCTGTGGGGAGAGGGAGCGCGCCGCATTGGCTTCGATACTCGTTGCCAGACCGAAGGTGTTGATACTGGATGAGCCCACCAGAGGTCTGGACCAGTGGAACAAGGCAAAACTGGGCGACATCCTGGAAAGGCTCCGCGCGGAAGGTCAGACCACCATCCTGGTCACCCATGACTACCGTTTCATCGCGGAATACTCCAGCCGGGTGCTCCGGCTTAAGGACGGATGTCTGACCGAGATCCCGCTGGACGAGATGATGGCCATCGCGAAGGAAGAGCTCGGGGTGGTCTAGATGGAGGCAGGGACGATGGAAACGGTGAGCGCCAGGCCCCATTCGCCGATCACCTACAAATCTATAGCTCCGACCCTGGCGACGATTATCGTCGGGGCCTTCATCCTGTATCTGACGTTCGTGAACCCATCGGACCTGAGGACCTACGCGGCGTTGCTCACCAACGCTTTCATGCTGCTCCTCCTGGTCACGTTCTTCGGGCGGTTCGAGGAGACCTCGGTCAGTTCCAAGGAAGTGGCACTGATCGGGATCCTCGGCGCCATCATCGCCGCTTCGCGCATCCCGTTCGCTGCCATCCCAAGCGTGCAGCCATGCACTTTCCTTATCATGGCGGTAGGGCTGGTCTTCGGACCTTTGGCAGGGTTTATGGTCGGAAGCACAACGGCCATCGTCTCCAATCTATTCCTCGGTATGGGGCCTTGGACGATCTGGCAGATGGCCGGTTGGGGAGTGATCGGTTTCTTGTCCGGACTCATCGGAAGGAGGAGTAAGGACATGAGCGTCACAAAAATGGCATTGCTCTGCTTCGGCCTCGGTTGGATGTATAACGAGATACTCGATTTTAGCAGCTGGGTATGGTTGTACAATATGAATTTGGCGAACTTTGCAGCAGTATTCGGGATGGGGCTGCCGTTCGGATTATTGCATGCCGGAGGGAATGTTGTCTTCACCGTGGCCTTGGCCAAGCCGGTGATGCGCGCGTTCCGCCGATTCCAGTCTAGGTTCCAGGTGACCTACGTCGACAACGTACCAGCCCGGCTTCCGGATGAGGTCTAGCGTTTCGTTGGGCGGAGCATATCCATAAGCTCGTCGATGTCGTGAGTTGGCTTAAGGCAGTTGCCGCCTTGGCACAGATACGCTGTCGTTTCCCCGTCGATGGGGATCTTGTCCTTCAGGCTGGCCAGGTTCTTGCAGTCCGCCATTCTCCCGCTGCGTATGGGATTTAACATCAGGATCGTGTACGGTATGTAGACCGAGTTCGCGGAACCGATCATGCTCCTGGTCAGCTCTTCATTAGGGTCGCCCGCAATGACCAGCTCCTGGCTCGGCTTCAAAAGCGATCTCAGCGCCATCATGAAGAAGGACAGGGCATCGGGTACTCGGCTGAGATAGAAGTTGTAGTACTTTGCCGAGGCCAGAGCTGCTTCCCTCATGGATCGGTCATCGAGCATGGAGGACAGGATCGCCAGGTCATAGGCCATCACCGAGTTAGCTGATGGCATCGCCCCGTCCGATATCTCCTTGCTCAGGAGCACCAGGTCATCCTTGGCTACCGAGTTGTAGAAGCCTCCCCGTTCGTCGCCGAAGAGGTCGATCGTTCTCCGTGCGTATTCCACCGCCCGGTTCAGGTAACGATACTCGAAGGTGGCCTGATAAAGCTCCAAAAGCCCCCAGATATAATATGCATGATCGGAGAGCAGTCCATTCACCCTGGCCTCTCCTTCCCGGTACATGTGGTACAGACCTTCATTGGGTGATGCCAGCAGCCCTTCGATGGCATCCACTGCCCGTTTGGCCGCCTGGACGTAACGCTCCTCCCCGAATGCCCTCCCCGCTTTCGCTAACGCGGCGATCATGAGGCCGTTCCAATCGGTCAGGACTTTATCGTCCTTGGCCGGCCGGACCCGGAGCTCCCGGATCCCTCTCAATTGTTGCTTACACGTATCCAGATAGTCGGCCAGTTCACGCGGGCTCATTTCGAACTTGGCCGCCAACGTGGCATTGTCAGCGATAAGGTGGAGTATGTTCCGATCGATGTCCCCCTCGATACCAGAACCGATGCTTCCCTCAGGACGCACGTCATAGCACTGCATGAAGATCTCTGGCCTCATATCACTGAGAGTCTCTTCGATCTCATCCTGCGTCCACGTGTAGAATTTCCCTTCCACCCCCTCGCTGTCAGCGTCTTCCGAGGCACAGAACGCCCCCTGTTCTGAAACAAGGTCTTTTAGAACATACTCGATCGTCGCCTTGGCCACATTCCCGTACTCATCATTGCCTGTGGCCTGGTAGGCTTCAACATAGGCGATCGTGATCAACGCCTGGTCGTACAGCATCTTCTCGAAATGAGGCAGTATCCACTGCTCATCGGTGGAATAGCGGTGGAATCCTCCACCAATGTGATCATGGATCCCTCCCAGCATCATGTTGGTGAGGGTCCAATCGGCCATCCTCAAGGCATCCTCGTTGCCTGTGTCGTGCCAGAATCGTAGCAGGAACACGACCTTGTGGGGAATGGGGAATTTGGGGGACTTCTCGAATCCGCCGAACTTCTCCTCATACGTTTTCTTGAGTCCCTGGTAGGCATCGTCGAGGTACTTGATATTCGGTTCACCTGGTCTTACTATCTCCATCGCCGCGATGTCCTTCAGGATGGTCGAGGTGATTCCTTGGATCTCATTCTGTTCTTCCTTCCAGGCTTTCGCGACCGCATTCAGTACGGATATGATGTCCGACATCCCGAACCTCGCTTGGCGCGGTATGTAGGTGGCGGCAAAGAAAGGGACCTTCTTCGGCGTCATCACGATGGTGAGTGGCCAACCCCCTCCCCCGGTCATGGCCTGACAGGCCTTCATGTAGAGCTCATCGATATCAGGCCTCTCCTCCCGGTCCACCTTGATGCAGACGTATTTGTCATTCAGGACCTGTGCAACGTCCGGGTCCTCGAACGACTCCCTCTCCATCACATGGCACCAATGGCAGGCAGAGTACCCGATGGAAAGAAAAATTGGCTTTCCGGAGCGCCTCGCCTCTGTGAAGGCGGCCTCCCCCCATGGGTACCAGTCGACCGGGTTGTGGGAGTGCATGATGAGGTACGGGCTCTTCTCGTTGACAAGATGATTGGAGAACTTAGGTCTGGGCTCCATGGATTACCTCTGATAACCCAGGAATTCCAATCCTGATTAGATTAAGGTATGCGTCAAGAAAATTCTGAATCGACAATCATGAGAAGATATCTAAAAAGGTAGAGGCCATTTTTGACCTCGTACCTTGGTTTGGAAGGCGTTTGGAGCTCCGGGCCGGTGCCTCACCGCTCCTATGCGATCCTCTCCTCCTAAGAAAGTCCGCTTTTCGTTCCCTGAACGAATTCCAGCTCATTTCCCCTTAGCTGAGCAAAAAGTCAATGCGTTAGTCGATATTAATGCTTTTGTAGTTTCGGTCTCTCATTGGATGCTGTTGGAGGGGATACAATGCTAAGTCATTTCATATCTGGATAAGGGGCGGATGGATGGATAAACCATCCTACTATTGGATATTACTCTTTGAATAATATACCTTATGTTTATTTGCTAGGATAATCGTAAAGTCAAGGATAGATCGGCCGAGATCGTATCCTTATGAGTTATCATTTTCACATTACGAAATTTCTGCTGGCAAGATCACCTTATACCGAAAGACCAACCTGGCAAAGTATTGATGTGCTAATCTGTAAAGTCCAGACAGAGCATCATCAGGCCGGGGTAGTGATACATCGATGTTCACCATTCTGCATTGGAGCGGAAATGGAAGACGATAGACCGATCTAATCGACTATAGTCGCTCTAATAATAACCAATCTCGTTATCGGTAGGCGCTAAGTGGAAAAAGGAAGAAAAAATTACTATTACTGTTTGACTGGAGAGTAAGGTGCATGAGCGTCATTGAGGTCAGAGGTCTTTCCAAATCGTTTGAGGACCGTTGGGTCCTAAATAATGTGAATTTTCGGGTGGAGGAGGGGGACATATTCGGATACCTGGGACCAAATGGAGCGGGCAAGACGACCACCATGAGAATCATGCTCGGTCTTCTGAAGCCGACCCAGGGGGAGGCCCTCATCCGCGGCAGCGACATGGCGACGGACGGTGAGATGAGAAAGCGAGTAGGTGTCCTGCTAGAAAAGAATGGGATCTATGACAGGCTGACAGCTCATGACAATCTGCAATATTTCGCTCGACTCTACGGCGTCGAGGATGTGGAGAGGCGCATCGAGGAGCAGCTTGAGCTGGTTGGACTTTCCGACCGCCGGGATCAGAAGGCCGGCAAGTTCTCCAAGGGAATGAAGCAGAGACTGGGGCTAGCCAGGGCTATGTTGCATGACCCAGAGATCATGTTTCTCGATGAGCCTTCGTCCGGTCTCGACCCAGAGGCGCAAAAGATGATGCGTGACATCATACTGGAGATGTCAAGAAAGAAGAGGATCACGGTGTTCCTTAACTCGCACAACCTGGATGAGGTGCAACGGGTCTGCAACAGGATCGCGATCCTGCAACATGGAACGATCCGCGCATACGATACCGTCGAGAACATGCGATCCACTTATAGCCGCCCGATGATGGAGTTCACCTTCCGCGATGAGGACATGGCTCGCAAGGCCCAGATGGTGCTGACAACGTTGATCGGGGGAGAAGGTGTCTTCAACAATGGCATCGTCGTCCAAGTGGCGAGTGACTCGGTCCCGGCCGAGGACCTGATCGAAACGTTAGTAAAGAACGAGGTACGGGTGACCGAGGCGAAAAAAATGAAGATGTCGCTCGAAGAAGTGTACATCGACATCATCAAGCAGGCGGGGGCGGGACCTTGAACTGGAACCAGGTGAAGATCGTGGCGTTGAAGGAGATGGGGGAGATCACATCCTCCAAGGGGACGATCATCTCGACGGTGTTCTTCGCCCTTTGGTTCGGTCTATTGAATGGTCAATCGGTCGCGGGAACGACCTCCGACTCGCTGAGCAAGCAACTCTTCTTCATGGCACCTATGCTCGGCGCACTAATGGGATATCTCCTGACCGGAACGGTGTTCTCAAGCGAGAAGAGGGATGGGGTGATCGAGACGCTGCTCTGCACTCCGCTGGACCTCCGTACGATATGGCTAGGGAAATTGATCGGGGTAGCGGTCGTGGCATACCTGGCATCGCTCATTTCTATCGCGTTCGTTATCTTGCTTGCCAGCATGGCGGCCAATGCGCTCCTGCTTCCGTCACTCATCATCCTAGTGCATATCATCATCACCGTGCCATTGTTCACCGCCGCGGTGGTGGGACTGATCGGATACTCCCAGTTGCTCCTGGGGATGAAGGAGAACACCGTCATCGGGATATTCACGTTCCTCGGCCTTTTCATCGGCATCTCAGTGGCGGGACAACTGGTCGGTGGTTCCGGCGCCATAACCCTGGCAATGATTGCGATAATGTTCCTGGTGGCGGTCGCCCTCCTGACCTTCACATTCTATCTGGCTCGGTACCTGAGCAAGGAAAAGGTGATCACTACCATCCCCTAATTTTCAGGTTGACCAGGAGCAATGACGACATTTTAATAGCCTAGCTAGACCATATGGCCTTCCAGTTAGAAGGGGTTCACCATGCCAGACATCAGGCAAAAGGTTGAGGAAGACCGGGGCTTGATCAAAAAGATCCAGCTTATGGTCCCAGGATATCGCGGTTATAGGCAGAAGGACGACCTCAGGGACTCAGACAAGATACTGAGGCTTGAGCTCGGCAAGCGGCTCGCGCTCCAGCGCAAGGAATTGGAGGAGTTCAGGCAGACGATGGTAACCAACAATCCTATGTCCAAGAACCTGCAGCCTATTGGCGGCATCATCAACCAGTACAAAAAGGTTGAAGGTCTGGTAGCACACGGTGAGTCGGGGTACTCGGGCATCGCGTCCGACATATCCATCGGGGTGCCGGAGCTGAACATGCTCTACGAGTATGACGCCGGGATGGTCGAGAGCATCAATTTCATCGAGCAATCGATCGGTTACCTGCGTAGCGCAGTGGATAACAATGAGGACCCAAAGGTCAAAGAGCATCTCAAGAATGTGAAGATGCGTATCACTGGGTTCGAAGAGAAGTTCGCCAAGCGCATCTCCACTATCCAGGGAATAGGGGTGTGATTCTGAATGAGCTTAATTGGCGCTGATACTTTCAAGTGGGAGGACCAGGACAAGCGTCTCAACATCATGTTCCGCATGAACCGGAACATCAAGTATGGGGACAATATCGTGGTCCGCGAGGACGAGATAGCCGCTTTCTACCGGGACGGAAAGGTCCTTGCATACATGGACAGACCGGACCGTTATGCTTTAACTGACCTGAACGCCCCGATTGTGGGGAAATTGGTCAAGGCATTGTCAGGAGCGCAGCAGCAAGCGGAGGTCGTATACCTTCAGAAGCGCGCGTTCGATGGCAAGTTCGGCTCTAAGCAACCCTTCCAGTTCCGGGACAAGGAGTTCGGGATGGTCAACCTCAGAGTGTTCGGTGAGTTCAGGTATAAGGTATCGAACCCGGAGAACTTCGTTAACCAGTTCGTGGGTACGCTCAATTTCGCCACCAGTGCGGAGATCGAGGAACGCATCAAGGAACAGATGGTACTGTTGATCTATGCCGCCCTTGGCGACATGAAGAACGAGGGCATGGGTGTCGCGGACCTGGCCAGCAACCTGCCGAACATCGAGCAAGTGGTTCTGTCGAAGACCAATGACCACTTCGGGCCATACGGTGTTGGCATCGAGAAGATATCCGGTCTTTACGTCTCCCTGCCCGACGAGGTCCAAAAGGCGGTCGACACCAGGGCTTCAATGCAGATAACTGGGACGAACTATGCCCAGTACCAAAGTGGACAGGCCATGCGGGAGGCCGCTTCGAACCCGGCCGGAGGAGCGGCCGCGGCCGGAGTGGGGGTCGGTGCCGGTATCGGCATGGGCTACACAATGGTCGATGCCATGAGGAGCGGCCAGCAGCAACCAGCGCCTGGTGCGGCACCGCCGGCTCCGCAGCAGGTCCTGCTCTGTCCTAAGTGCGGTGCGTCGAATGTAGTTGGCGCAAAGTTCTGCAATTCGTGCGGCGGAAAGCTGATCGTCGAGACCGTCCCGTGCCCGAAGTGCGGCACCAAGGTGAACGCCGACGCCAAGTTCTGCCCCGAATGCGGGACATCGATGAAAGCGACCAAGAAGTGCCCGAAGTGCGGTACGGAATCCGCCCCGAACGCGAAGTTCTGCGGCGAATGCGGAACGACCTTCTGAGGGACACCTGATGGCAAGCATCAAATGCCCCAAATGCGCGGCACCTGTCGAGTTCGACGCTAAGGACAAGTTCATCCAGTGCACGTACTGCGGTTCCTTGATCTACCTCGATAAGAGTGGGGCTGGCTTCTACTACGCGGTCCCGTTCATGATGGACCAGAACAATTCCATTGGCACGTTCCGGCGATGGGCCAGCGGACCCACGAAGGCAAAGGACCTGGACAAGCTGGCCCAGGTGGTCGGGACTAAAAAGGAGTATTTTCCGGTCTACCTGTTCAAGCGTGATGTCAACGGTGTTGAACAGGTGCAGGTGGAGCCGGCCGGTTCGACCACCTTGCCCGGACTGCACAGTCTAAAGGTCCCAGCTGGTGACATGAAGGTGTTCGACAACAAGTTCGACACCGGTGGAGCCGAGCTGATCAAGCCAGACATCGAGATGTCATCTTACATGGGCAGCTTGCCCGGCAAACCGAAGGAGCAGTCGTTGGTATACTTCCCGATCTGGACCATCGATTACGTGTTCGAGCAGAAGCGCTACAAGGTGGTTGTGAGCGCAACCTCCGGCGAGGTTTTCGCGGCGGAGTTCCCAACTCGGAGCTCGGCCGCATATCTGTTGGTAGCCATCGTCGGTTTCATCGCGTTCATCGCTGAGGGAATATTTGCCAACAGCACAAACATGTTCGGATTGGCCGTGATCATGATGCTTGTGACCGTCTTGGCTGTATTTGGCGTCGCTTACTATGTTGCGAAGAGGATGTGACCATGGGCATCGAAGTAGGTTTGAATTGTCCTGCCTGCGGCGGGGCCATCAAGGTGGTCGAAGGGGAGAATACCGTCAACTGCCCGTATTGTGGTTCGATGCTATTCGTGGAGGGTGACGCAGGAGTCACGACGATATCGTTCAAGAACCTGATCACCCGAGATACGGCTGTAATGGCTTCGGCCAAATGGTGGAAGAAAGGCTTCAAGGCACGCGATCTGAAGAAGGTCGGCCAGGTGACCGAATGCTATCCCATCTACATACCGTTCTGGAGCACTACGACGCGAGTCGCTGGCTGGATATGCGGATATGAGGAAAGGACCCACAGCGATGGCAAGCGCACTTATACCGAGAGGATCCCGAAGGAGGAGCTAGTGCTCCGTGACTACCGTTTCTCCGAGATAGCCTGTGACCCAGGTGACCTGGGCATCAGGACGATGAAGAACATGGACGGGGAAACTGCCCTGACCGATTTCCAGATGATCCCGACCTTCGAGTCGACGACCAGCAAGGATGACGCGACGACACACGCAAGGGAAAGCGCAATGTCCAATGCCCGGGCCGATGCCCACGTACCGCACATCACGTTCGAACGGGTGCACGTCTTCCCCAAATCTATGTCGATGGTCTACTACCCTGTCTGGGTGGTCCGCTACTCTTACCGGGACCGGATGTACCTGAACACCGTCGACGGCGTTACCGGGAACGTGCTCTCTGGAAGGGCTCCGGGTGATCCTCTGTTCCAAAGTCTGGCAGTAACGGCTGGAACATCCATCGGCGGCCTGCTCGGGGCGGTCGGGGTCATCATTGCCAGCAATTCCATCGAGGCGGCGGCGGGATGCTTTATCGTCGGCTTGATCGTCATGGTTGGGACCTACCTGTTCTTCCGGCACGGTTCGGAGATCAGTGAGGGCGAATTCTCCGACCGGGGTTTCAAGCTGAACGATCTGAAAGGGATCGCCTCGCAGATGAGTGGGGGAAGGTCCGGCGGCAACAACTGGGGTGATATCTGATGCAGGTGATACAGGTAAAATGCCCCAAGTGCGGGAACCCGATCTATTCGAAGCAGAAGGACACCGTATTCCATTGCACCAATTGCGGTACGATTCACATCAGGAATGGCGGCATCCAGATCCTGGACGTAGAGATCGGCAACTTCAACGTGAACGCACCTCCGGACCGCGTGTATGTGCCGTTCTGGAGGATGTATTCCACTGTCGTCATCAACAACGTCCAGAGCGCAGGCGGAGGGTTCCGCAAGCTCTCCAATTGGCTGAGAGGCGAGGGCAATTCCGGGAATCTGTTCATCTGGATACCGGCCTCGGAGATGGATGTTGACCGGTTCAAGGCGATGGCGGTGGACTTCACCGTCAATCCGCCACCCTACAACACCAGGATGGACTTCGGCCTGGTACCGAAATTGCCGACGGCGGTAAAACGGGAGGAGGCCATAGAGATGGCCGATTTCGTAATCGTGACGATCGAGGCAGAAAAACCGGGAGTGCTCCAAAACCTGGACTACTCGCTGACCGTGCATGATGCCAAGCTAGTATACCTGCCGTTCGTCAGCACGCAACGTGGGCTCGTCCCAGCATTCTGACGTTTGACGAGAAAACCCCTTCCATCACTTCTCCCCCATAGATAAGTTTGATATCGAGAGAATGATTACTCCAGGCCATGGCAGAGGGGTCGGGCATCAACAAACGTTCCATCTACATGATCGTCGCGGTCGGCGTGATCGTCATCATCTTGCTTTGGACGGTCCTAGCATACAACGGCATCGTGGGAAAGGACCAGAACGTGAACTCGAAGCTATCGGAGATCAAGAACCGTTATACTGTGAAGCTCAATGTGCTGCCGGCCATGCTCTCCACTCTGAACAATTACACGATCTATGAGTCCAGCCTCCTCACGAACATAACCTCTCTGAGAAGTCAATGGATGAATCAATCGAGTAGCGGCGCATCGGCCGCGGAACTTTCCAACACCAGCGATCAGCTCGATCGACAGCTTAACCAGATCGTTCTGACCTGGGAGAACTACCCCGACCTGAAGGCCGACGCATTGTTCAGCCAATACATGGGTGAGATCGTTAACCAGGAAGAGCAGTTGTCGTATTCAAGGACGAACTACAACAGAGCCGTGCAGGACTACAACACCGCCATCAAGTCATTCCCTAACAGCCTGCTCGCAGGATCGTTCGGCTTCGGCGAGAAGACCTATTGGGGCACTGGAATCGACGATGGGACTGCGCTCAACCTCTGATAGGGTCTAGGATGAACCGCTCCACCCGGATCGCCGCCATCGCCGTGGTATTGGTAATGGCAATCATATTCGTGGTCGGGGCGTATATCATTCTTCAGCCATCGAATTCCGAAGATACGAGCTGGGTCCCCAAGCTGGAATATTACGTCACGGATGAAACGAACGTACTCTCATATTCCGACTATCTTGATCTGGATGATTTCTGCTATGGTGTGGAGCTTAACAACACCTGCGAGATCGCCGTTTTGATCGTAAACAGCACGAATTACAACGGCGTTCATGTAGGAGTCAACGACCTGGCGATCAAGGTCTTCGAGAAGAATGGGATCGGGCAGACAGGTAAGGACAATGGCGTTCTATTCGTCCTCTCGACGGCAGATCAGAGCTGGCGGGTGGTCACTGGAAAAGGTGTGGAAGGCATACTCAACGGAGCAAAGCTTACGGAACTACAAAATACATACCTGGTGCCATACCTGGACGAACCGAGCAATTATTCGGAAGGGATCAGGCTGTTCGTATATTCGATCGGACTCGAACTGGTGGACAATTACATAAACACCGGTCCCGCACCCAGTCCCTACCCGATAGACTTCATCCCTCTGAACGGCACCGAACTGGTCATTGCGATCGCGATCTTCATCGTCCTCATGGTGGTCACCAGAGGGAGGGCGTTGTTGTGGATCGGCCTACTATTCGGAAGGGGTGGAGGCGGGGGCGGCTTCGGGGGTGGCAGCACCGGGGGCGGCGGGTCCAAGGGTCGTTTCTGAGAACATCGCCATCTCCTTACTCCATGTTGTGATCGTGGGATCTGGGGAGGAATACAACTAGGTTGACAATCGGTTTGGTCCAGTTAATCAAACGCTGGTGACCCGTCCAGCATATCCGCGGTCCGAAATTGTCTTAAACCGGGTGCTCAGATAGGATAGGGCCGATAAGGTACGGAGATCGTCCACTTCATGAAATCCTGGCAATTACGGCTCGGCCTTTTCCTGGTTCTCCTCTCCGCTCTCACATATTTCATTCATTACCTAGTCTTTGAAGACCTGCATCACATCCTTATATATCTGGTCGGGGACGTGGCATTCGTGTTCATCGAAGTACTACTTGTAACTTTGATCATCCATAATCTCCTGGATAGGAGGGAGAAGGAGGCGCTCATCGGCAAGATGAGCACCGTGGTGGGGGCGTTCTTCAGCGAGCTTGGCAGACCGATGATCGTGCTGATAATGAAGCATGAGACGGAGCCAAGATCACGAGTCACAGACTTACGGATAACAAAGAATTGGACCGAGAGCGATTACAGGAAAGCGGTCGATGAGATGTCCGAAAAAGGTAACCCCCTCAAGCTAGACGCGAAGGCGATAGAAGAGATCAAGCAACTACTGATCGATAAACGTAGATTTCTGTTGGGAATGATGGAGAACCCTAATCTACTGGAACATGAGAAGTTCACAGAGCTGTTGCTGGCTCTGTTCCACGTTCAAGAGGAGCTTATGTTCCGAGGGGACATACAAGAATTGCCAAGATCGGACATCTCCCATCTGAACAAGGATATCAATAGAGCATACGGATTGATCATCCGGGAATGGATCATGCATATGAAGCATCTTCAGGACGACTATCCCTACTTGTTCTCATTGGCCACCAGGACGAACCCATTCGATCCCGAGGCAGATTCGGTGGTAAAGGAATGATTCGACAAGTAATGCTGATGGTCCAGATCGGTCGATATTACCATCAAGAACTCGCATCTAGGTCATTATAGCGCTTTTCCAAGGGAAGCTTAATGAGCATAATCCATCATCATCTCGAAGGATCGATATGGGGAGATTGTCGAGAGGTTGGCAGCTGACAAAGCTGAGCTTCAATGTCATTGGCAAGGACAAGGAGATCTTACTGTTCCCTATCATCTCAGGCATCGCCCTGGTCATGATGGCGGCGTCGTTCTTCGGGGTCTATTTCTTAGCGTTCGGACTTGAGAACACGAACGTCTACCTGATGGCAGCATTCTTCATCGTGTTCTATTTTGTATCTTCGTTCATCGTCGTATTCTTCAATGTCGCCCTGGTATCCTGCGCGATGTTGCGATTGAACGGAGGAAAACCCACATTCTCCTACGGCATCAAGGCGGCATCGGCCCGCCTTAAGTATATAATGGGATGGGCCCTGCTCTCGGCAACGGTCGGCCTCGTCCTGCAGATGATCAGCTCAAGGTCAGGAATCATCGGGAAGATGGTCATAGGCTTGATCGGCTTGGCTTGGTCAGTGGCGACCTACTTCGTGGTCCCGGTCATCGCATTCGAACAGATCGGACCAATCAAGGCGATAAAGCGGAGCGTCAGCGTGCTGAAGAACTCCTGGGGTGAGGCATTGATCTCCAACCTCGGGATCGGAATAATATTCTTCCTGCTGGCACTGGTCGGTTTGATACCGCTCATCATCGGCTTCGTCATTGGCGGATCGATCGCCATCATCACTGGAATAGTCATCGCCGTGGGCTATTGGTTGTGCATTGCGGTCCTGGCATCAGCTGTCAGCGGCGTTCTTTTGACCGCCCTGTACCGGTATGCGACCACGGGGAAGATCTCGGACTACTATTCCGAGCAGGTCTTGAAAAATCCCTGGAATCTGTGAGAATTGCAGGAGGATAGAATGGCTCGTTGGAAACCCGCCCTCATTCCCAATTTTTATATGTAGAAATTCCGGCCCGTGCCGACAGTTAGTTAACTGTCGGTGGCTAATTGCCCTTTTGTGACGATGATCGAATGCCCATCCTGCGGGAGAGAATTGGCCAAGGACATGATGTTCTGCCCTTATTGCGGGACAAAGATCCAGCCTGAAAGCATCCCTCTCGAGATGGATGGGCAGGACCAGATCGTAGGCTTAATCCCTCTGGCGTTGGCCAGGAACGGGGAAGAGGGTCTGATGTTTACCCTGATAATCACTAAATTCCGCCTCATTTTCGCGAGGACCACCGAAGAGGACGATAATAAGGTCCGCAAGGCATCAGGTTCAGTTCTTTTGGGCGGTTCAATCCTTGAACCAGCGCGACACCGCAAGTCCCTGGGAGCTTATTCACGAAGGTACCTGTCAATGGACCCGGATGAGATCGTTGAAAAATCTGGTGAGAATGATCATCTCAAGATCAGAGAGGTTGACAGCATCCGGATATCTTCCGAGGAGAACTCAGAGGGAGAACAATTCTATCTTTTATCCTTCGAGACACAGAAAGGGTCTAGGAAATTCTTGATCCCGAATGACAAAGATTCTCGGGACCTGCTCATATCAACTTTCGGAGACAGGGTCCGTTGGTGATCATCCGCTCCCCCGGTTGATGATTCCCAGAATCGAACTGGGAATCGATTCCTGATTCTTGGCAGAATATTCATACGTATGTCATGTCGAGCATCTCGTCCTTGATGATGCCCTTCATTTCCGTTACTGTCGGGACCCTTCCTTCGACGATAAGCTTGTTGTTGATGAAGAGGGCTGGTACGCGTGTGACTCCCCTTTCCCTGATGTATATGGCATCGTGGATGTTCTTGACGTCCGCTTCGATGTCCATCTCCTGGATCGCGGTTCTGACTACGACCTCAAGCATCTTGCATTTCGCGCAGGTGGAAGTGAACACTTCGATCTTTAGAACCATTTTTCATCCTTCCGGTTGTAAAGCCAAGGGCATTCGCTGATATTTGAATTTGCCCAAATCATCTCTTTTGAGGCATAAGGTCGGCCGTTTGATTCCCAACAATAAACCAGAGTGACAATGGTTAGTGCGGAGTACGGCGATAAAGCACTACCAACCGTTTGACCGAGGTCCGAAGTTTTTGCCAATTCTTGAGCCATTCCTCGCATCACTACTACAACGGTGGCGAAGATACCTACGAACACGTCGAATGTCTCAATGTCGCGGATGAATCGTGTCTTGATAACCTGGTCGTGGTCTCCGATCTGTTTCCTCATATCTTCCATTTATTTATCCAAGGATTTTTTTGCTGGTCCAAGCCCTGCCTCATCTCCTCCATGTCGGATTTGATGCGGTCCTATGTCTCGACCAACCTAGGCTCGATCCCCTTTGGATGGATCACTCAGCCTTTACTCCCATTTCCTCGAGGATTTGAAGGTGTTCGATTTCAAGCCGGTTATCTTACACCGATAATTCTCAACCTTCCGAAAAGGGTCTTGACCGAGTAGACCTCGACATATCCCTGTTCCCTGAGGGATTGGACCTCCTGCACTATCTGATGACAATTAAATCCTTGAGGGCCTCTTGCACCGCGGCGGTCAGAACGATCTCGTCCACTTTATCGTAAAGAACTCCCGCAGGTTCCTGAGCAGTAGCAATCTCACGTCCGAGGTCGCCCTTTCGGCCATTGAAATTATTCCAAATCATGTGTCCAAATTATATATTATGTGCATACATATATAATAAAAATAGAGGTTATTTTCAATAATATGAAGGCGATCCTTCCTATGGTTCCTGAGATGATCTCATGCAAGGGAGTTCCAATTCGGAGACCTGATGAGAATGCTTCATTTTCCTGATTTTGCCTGACAAACGAACAAGCGATTAGAGACACAGTGTTCACAAATAATACCCAATTTTTGCAAATATGTTCAATAATTTTCCATTGAAAAGAAAAATACCAAAATTCTTGGGTTCATCTGAATCTTCTGCATTGTCATGTGATACCGATATATCGACCCACACTATGAAGTATCTCTTTTCGTTTTACTCAATCTCACGATTGTGACCATGGAGATCGCCTGGTAGTGAGTTGATTGTCGAGCGAAAAGAAGCCTAGAAAGCGCAGCCTGTTCTTCGGCGTTCCCCATAAGGTCAGGTGGATCATCTATCTGAGCTGTTTCTCAGCGGTCGCCAATGGCTATCTCACCATGGTGATCTCGGCGTACCTTCCGGAGATCGGCATCAGTTCCTCGAACATCGGGCTCCTGCTCGGTGTGAACGGTGCCGCAATGATCCTCACCGCGATACCGTTCGGCATTTTGGCTGACAGGGTCGGCAGAAAGCGGATACTGATAGTTAGCCTCGCATTGATCCCTTTCACGCTTCTGATATACGCGTTCACCAGCGATATCTCGTTCCTACTGTTGGGATCGGTCGTGGCTGGCGCCGCCGAGGGGGCATTCCTATCAGCTTGGAACGCGATGATAGCCGATCTGACATCTCCCGGCAGCCGAACCAAAGCGTTCTCCATGTCTTTCATCTTCAACGGCGGTTTCACCAGCCTCGGGTTCACGCTGCCGTTCATCATCCCGTTCCTTATCCCGTTGACTGGATGGAACTCTTATTCGCTGCATTCGGCGTTCTTCGTGGTCTTGGCGGCCCTTGCCGCGGTATCCCCGATAATGCTTCACCGCCTTCTACGGGATCTGAAGGAGAACCTGAGGGCAAGGGCTCCGGGGGAGAAAAGGCTAGCCCGAGTAAAAGGCCCCTATATGCGCCGCATGCTCAAGTTCTCCGTCTTCAATAGCCTCATCGGGCTTGGGGCTGGCCTGGTGATCCCACTTGTGCCGACCTGGCTTTATCTAAAATATGGGATCCCTGACTCCCTGACCGGCCCTCTCTTGGCGGTCTGTAGCATCTCGATGGGCCTGGCGTCACTATTCAGCGGAAGGATCGCCGAGAAGTATGGTCCAGTCAAGGCGATCGCCTTCACCCAAGGCATATCGACGGTCTTCATGCTTGCTATCCCGTTCATGCCTGGAGCGGCACTGGCTGCCATTGTCTATTTTATCCGTACCGCACTGATGAACATGGCTGGCCCCATCCTTGACTCGTACCTGATGGGGATCATCACTCCCGAAGAACGGGGTCTGGCAAGTGCCATCAATTCCATCATATGGAGGATCCCGAACAGTGTAAGCACTGTCATCGGGGGGCTGATGTTCGCCGCCGGCATGTTCGAACTGCCTTTCATAATAGCCGCCATGCTTTACATCGTCGCCATATCGGCTTTCTTTATCAATTTCCGGAATGTAAAACCGTTGGACGAGATAAGCGAGGCCAGATCCTGAACTTCTCATAATGGACATCGGAAGATTGAGGTCTTTCTGCTCACGCTTTAATAAACGGGACCCGATGCCGAAGGGATGAGCACGGACGACCAGTCATCTCACATGGCGGAGAATGGAGTAAAGGAGAGATTGCTCGTTCCTTATGCGACTCACATCGAGCGTCACGGGAAGATGCTCAGGGAGATAGTCACCAAATCCGTCGGGTCGCCAGTATACAAAGGGCGAATGAAGGATATCAGCGACCTTGGTGACCTATCGGATCTGCCGCTCACCCCTTATGAGCTGATCTTCCGATCCATGGACGAAATGGGGGTTGAAAATGTCATTCTGGAGAAGCACGAGAGGTTCTTCCATACCTCCGGTTCGACCGGATCGTCAAAGAAGTTCTACTACAGCGAGGGGGACATTCGTTCCCTGGTCTTTGATTATGTTCTGTTCACTCACATGATAGGGATCGAGGTTGACGACATCGGCTGGAATTTTGGAGGCACTGAACCACTTGTCTCCGGGATGATCATGGACAATGTGGTCAGGACAATCCCTTTGAGAAAATGTGTCACCACCCTTCTAGGGGACGATTCCGACCTGGTAAAGGCGTTGAAGAGGGTGAGCAAGGAGGAAAGGATCGACGCCATGGCAGGGGCGGCGATTGTATTCTACATCGTCGGCCGGATCGCCCGTGAACCGGAATACCTGACCAGCATCGTTCGCCATCGGGTTCATGAGGATTACAGGATACCCAATTTCCTCGCCGGATTGATAGCCCGGATATACCTTGCTGGGTTGGACCACCGGGCTTTGGTCAACATCGCCAGCAAGGCCCGTATTGGCATATCATATGCGGAGGCGCTCGGTCCATACATGAAGGACATCAGGGTGAGCTATCAGAACATCAGCATGTTCGATGTATACGGAAGCACGGAGAATCCCCTGATAGCGGCCCAGCTCTCAAAGGACGATACCAGTCTGAGCGTGTTCCTTAATTCCGTCATCCCAGAGATAGCCGATCCAAAGGACGTTCTGGCCAGCCGACAGGACCCAAATATTCGCGTCGATGGAGTTCCTTGGAACAGATGGTATGCAGGCTTGAGGGGAGAACTTCTGATCACTAGGCCCGGACAATGCCTACCACTGATTCGATATCCGACCGGGGACATAATCGAGGTAGTGGACCCCGCGGGCAAAAGTGAGGTTAATGTGGGGGGAGGCAAGGGAACAGTTATCCTTCCCCATATCAAAGTCCTAGGCCGATCGGTTGATGTCATGGACTTCGAGGTCGAGGACGAATCGGGCAACTTCCTTGGCAACAAGATCTATTCCAGGCACATCAATGAGGCGTTGCATAGCGCGGGAAACGTTAGATGGTGGGAGCTCTACAACATCAAGGGCAGTCCTGCCAGATTGGTGTTCCTCATAATTCCTGACAAGGATGTAAGCAATAGGGTGCGATATGAGAGGGAGATACTCCAACACCTGCTCAGGGAATGCGACGACCTCCTGCATACCCTGAAGGTCGGTCACGATCTCGGCCGCGTTGAAGTGAGGGTTTGCAAAGCCATGGCATTCAAGATCATCCAGGGAGAGATCGATCGCCGAATGAGGGAAGGCCGCAGCCTGGGGCAAATGAAACCGAAACACATAATGTCGGTCGGGTCGGAAGTGGAATTCGAAATGACGACCAGAGCAAAATTGCAGATGGAATGATTTTATTGGATCAAAGATGAAGTAACCATCCTGAGAAGGGTATTTTCAGCGATCTCTGGAGAACGCTTTTTAATACCCTGGGGCTAGTATTTTGGGGGGAAGAAATGGCAAAACCGAAGTTCGAGGACAGAAAGGAAACAGATATCGCGTACATCGATTTCATTGGGCCCTATGACCAGGTACCCTGGGATGAGCTCATGCCCCGGTTGTATGGCTGGGCTGGGGGGCAGAAGGTCATTCCCGGGTTCCATCCCATGGGCATCTACTTCGACGATCCCAAGCAGGTCCCTCCTGAGAAGCTCCGGAGCGAGATAGTTATCACTTTCAAGGGAGAGGCAAAGGAATCTGGCGGGATAAAGATCAGGCATATGCCTGCCCAGAAGGTAGCGGCAATGTCGTTCAAAGGACCAGGGACGGAATTCACAAAAGCATACGGAGAGATGGAAGAATGGATCGAAGGAAAGGGATATCGTGTGTCCGGACCGTGCATTGAGATATACTCAAAGAAACCCGAGATGGTCGATGGGATCATGATCCTCTATTCGAAGATCATGATGCCTGTCGAGGAGAAGTGAACGTTCCTCCCAGCGAAAGCGCGATATCCGGAACGGGCATTGCTCATTCGATGGAAACGTGGACCGTGCTCGGCCTGAACTATCGTTCTTGAATATATCAGAAAGTCGATATGACAAAGAAAAGGGGTGTCAGGCACGGAGGGGGAAAATGGCCCGAGATTCTTAGGGGAGGAGGGTTTCCGCGACTGACAAAGTATCCTTACTCAATATCATATAAGGTTATTATCAGCGCCTAGGACGGATTAATGAGGTAGAAAATGATTTTCCGGCGTGCATTTTTGATTTGTGAGGCATTTGCATCGGACCAGGCACGTGAATCATACTCTGGGTCCGTTTTTTCCGGATGGATGACACTGCTATACGCTAGATGATGAATGGCAATAATTGATAATGTGGGTGAAGAGGGGGACTCACTCTCCACTGGGTTGAAGTAATAATCTTCAGTCGGGAATGTCCGAACTAGTTACATCCTATTGATCACATACGGCATGTTCTAAGTCCATGTTTCTCAAAGTATCTTTGATGATACTCCTCGGCCATCCAGAATTTAGACGCCGGGACTATCTCGGTCACAATAGGTTTCCCATACTTTCCAGACTTGCCTAATTGGATCTTTGACTCCTCGGCAACCTTCCTCTGTTCCTCATCAAAATAGAAGATTACCGATCGATACTGGCTTCCTTTGTCCGGGCCTTGGCGGTTAAGCTCCGTCGGATCGATCATTTTCCAGAATGCATCCAGAAGTTCCCTATATGATACCACGGCAGGGTCATATGTGACCTCAACCGACTCCGCATGACCGGTCTTGCCATCATGCGTGTCCTCATACTTCGGGTTCGGGAAATTTCCCCCCTCATACCCTACTGCTGTCTCCACTACGCCTTTGATTTCCCGGAAATCAGCTTCTACATGCCAGAAGCATCCCCCGGCGAAAGCAGCCTTTCGAAGATTTGTGTCCATCATACCAACTCGAGCCCTACTTGGAGTCCGCGCTCCATATATTTTCGGGTGAAGGGGGTTGTCTCACACCAGATCGAATCATTCGTGCGGATTTCTCGCCTTCCATTTCGTCGACCGGCAGCATCGCAATCCAATCTGCCTTGAACACAGTACGTCTAGCCAAGAATGCTACCGCAATACCCTTCCATCCTCTTGGATACGGCCCCCCCTCCCCGTTCCTGCCATCATGAGGTCTGGATCCAGGCACTCGTATTGAGATGTCGGGAGAATGATATGTGTCAATTTCATCGGATCTGGAACTCATGGAAAGAGCTTGTCACTCTTCAATATATCAACCTGCCTCGCTAAGAATCATGGATCATCTTGTCTTTTTCGCTCCTAGAGGTTTGATATTTGACAAAATCCGGATTATTTCAGCACATAGGGCCTCTTAAACCGGACAAAGTCGGAGTGTGCTTACCCGTGGCTTAATTATTATGTGAAAATCCGGCAATCACGCTGGCTTAGCAGAAGATAGTTTTTTACCATCGAAGGTCAGATAGTTTCGATCATGACTCCGGACAACGATGTAAATCGATTAGAACTCTATGGTGATGGCGAGGATATCAAGCGGTTCTTCTCTGAGCTTATGAAGAAGAACGCAAGCCTCAGCAAATTATCCGGCAGCTACACCCAGGATCCTGTAACCGGAGAAAGTGGCCTAGAAGTGTCTTTCGAGTGCAAAATGGAAGGTGGCGATATCAATGTGATGTACGAGGAGAAGGCTTCGGCTTGTGCCACTATCGAGGAGGCAGAGGAGATGAGGCTGCGCAAGAAAATGACTGTCCGCGTTCCCCAGGCCTTGTTTGAGGAGGGGAAGCACCATGACATAGTCGAGCTGGCTAAGAGATGGCTCGGCGATGTCGGGGTCGATGTGAAACTAATAGTGACCAGCAAGGCGGAATTGGAGTAGCGAGAGAGTGGCGTTTCTCGTTCATCGATCATATCACTTCGACGTCTGTTTGAGGTACGCCCTATCTCTCGGTCCAAAATTGGATGTTCTTTGTTACGAATTCATTATTTGAGTCGGACCAGACAAAGGAACCTCCTCGGCCCTAACTACAATCTCGTCCCCCACATTTACAGAGCCTGTGTCAGTATCTTCTTATCGAGAATGAGAAAGTGAGTGCCACCACCCTAGGAATCAAAGTGCCTTCCAATCAGACCCCATTGATCGTTCGGGAAATGAGTATTTCGTCATGATTGCCTAAGGACCAGCTTTGAGACTTCCTGGTCTCGTACGACGGCCCTTCGCCATTGACGCCTGGCCTTATCCGCTTGGTCCTGAAGAGGACCATGAATGATCAGCAAATATTCGTACACCCTCATATTAAAATGGATTGGAGATGCCAATGTACAAATATATTGGCTCTTTCTCCATAAATAAATTGTTTACTTCCATCTCGGTTGTGGCTGTTTCTCATGCTCTTGATGGGTGTCAGATACCGCTTTTGACTTAAGGACCGTCTTCTTTAGGACGCGGGCAGCTGCAGCCTTGCGTCCTTTAGCTTTGACCTTTTTTATGGCTGGCGTGTCCTTCTTGGCAGCTTCTAATTTCTTAGCCTGGATCTCTTCGACGCCTTTCTTGTAATTGGCAGCTGACAATTTGTTGGCCTTTATCTTTTCGATGGCCTTCTTTGCCTTAGCGCTTGATTCTTTCTTGGCTTTGGCCTTCGTGGCGGCTTTGATCTTTGTCGCCTCGTCCTTCACTTTTTGGACCTTAACAACGGTCTTTTTCGCCTTTGCTGCAGCCACTTTCTTGACTTGAGCGACAGCCTTGGTGCTTTTTGCCGTGTTCTTGGCTTCAACTTTTGGCGTTTTGGGTGCCGTTTTTTTTGCCATACAATCAGTGTTGATGCTCTGGTCATAAATATATATGTCCCTCGCTGATGAAACGAAGAATCTCAAGTTCCAACGAGTATCTTACGGGAACATAGCTTTAATTGTTGGTTGTTCAATTAATCGGTTTGGACATATATTATAAACGCAACCAAATATCAGCTGTTTCTGGCGAGAGAATTTATTGGAAAGCACTACGCATACGATATGTCGTTGACCGCATCCATGATAAGATCCATGGCTTCTCTGATAAGCGGCACCCTCCCCTCAAGCACCAGCTTGCCATTTACGAAGAACGCAGGTGCCCGAGTTACTCCGCGCTCGCGAACTTCGATGCCATCCTGCAGCTTGACGATCTCAGCGTCGATACTTCAGCTCATCGACCGCTTCATGCACGACCTGCTCCAGTTTCTTGCACTTTCCGCAAGTGGATGTGTAAACCTCGATCTTGACCATCATAATCCTTAACCTTAGACCTTCAAGGCATCCCGTTGTTCATCTATCCTCGCATTGGTCTTATCCGATTTCCATTGCCCTTTCACCGAATAGACCTGTTAGGGATTGCGCAATGGTCGAATCGTGATTAGAAGATTACCAGATCAAACCGGATCACCACTTGCCCTGGCACAGACCCTTATCCAGTTGGAGCTGTGCTTCAGCGTCCCCAAGTCTGTCTTTCCGGAATCCTCACAGGCTTCCACCATCACCTTAACATCCTTTGCCCCAGCCAATAACGCTCTGTCTCTCACATAAGTAGAGGCCATCTCCTTAGCCCGGATGACCGCCTCCTCCTGGCTATCAAATTTCTCAGGATCGGTCAAAGAAGAGAAGATCCAGAAGTGGCTGCCTCTGGGGTAGACCTGCAGGGTGATCGATTCGGAGACCTTGCTGCACACCGCCCCCACCGCATTACCGACATCAGCATGAGGTGGGATAATCACTTTGACCTCCAGTCGCTTCTCCAGCTCCGGAACGAATATGTGGGCTGGTGCCCCGATACCGACGATCGGCCTATCTAGCTTCGCATCGATCGACATGGTGCGGAATCCGGCTGCGCCTAGGCTGGCGCGGATCATGTAGTCGAGGGATTTGGAATTGGTCAACTCCCCTGCCTCGTCATATATCAGTTTCTTGATGATCTCGGCACCCACTCGGGTGACCATCTCATCCATGAATACTCCAACGAATTGCTCTGACGACATACACAACCGGTTTGCGAAGATCTCTATTCCTTCACGGGCAGCATTGACATCACCGGAGACATACTTCCCGTTAGCATGCATGAAGTCGGTGGGCGTGAGCCCGGTCTGGGACACGAATCCCTTGGCCTTGAGGGACCTGAGATTCTCGGTAACGTAGGTCCTGTCCTTAAGGGCATCATGCAATTCATAGAGCGTGCAAAGGCCGTACGTCCTGATGTGATCGTACACCAAAGCGTCCTCCTCGCTTAGGGTGCTAGGGTCCCTTTCATACCAAGTGTAGAAAGTGGTCATCCTGGTGGTCTTGATCTTTTCTAACACGGAAGGATTGCGTTTCGACGCGATGGCCAGCGGCGTAACCCTCTCCGGGCCTATCTCGATACGGCCATGGCTGTCCACCTGGACATCCGAATCTCCCCCCAGACCGCTTGTCCATATGTCGATCGCCCTCACTCTGGTCCGCCAATTACCGACCGTAGCTCCTTCCTTGGTGATACGTGGGAACCCTTTGTCCAGGTATGCGATGTCAGTCGATGTCCCTCCGATGTCCAGGACGATGCAGTTATCTAACTTGGAGAGGAGGCGCCCCCCCATGAGGCTGGCGGCTGGCCCTGACAAAATGGTTTCGACCGGCCGCTCTCTAGCGACAGCGATGCTCATCATCGACCCGTCGCCCTTGAAGACCATGATCTGACCGGCGATATTCCTCTTCCTCAATGATTTCTCTACACCAGTCAGGAACTCGCCGATGATAGGGATAAGTTTGGCGTTCAAGACGGCAGTGATGGTCCTTTCCTTGATTCCCAATTCCGTGGTCAGATCGTGACCTGCAACCACAAGCTGATTTGACCTCTCAAGGATCATCCTGCGAGCTATCTCTTCATGCTCCGGGTTATGGACACTGAAGATGCTCGAGACGACGATGGCGTCGACCTTCCCCACCATTGAATTGATAGCATGCTCCATTTGGAACATATTCAAGGGTACCCGTTCCCTTCCGCTCACCATGTGCCCTCCACCGATGGAATGGACCATCTTCGTCCCAAGGTCGACCTTTGGTTCTGGGGTCCAACCGATGCATATCAATCCGACAGAACCGCCCTTCCCGGTCAGAATGGAATTGGTGGCGAGCGTCGTCGAGAGGCCGACTAGCTTGATCTCATCGACCGAGAACATATTGGAGGCAAGGACTCCATCGACCGCTCCCAGCATGCCGATGGAGAGATCTGAGTATGTGGTCGGCGATTTCGACGTGGCCAACACCTCCATGGTCTCCATATCGACTATGGCAGCATCGGTGAACGTTCCCCCGGTGTCGATTCCCAGACCGAGGGTCCTTGAATTTATTACCTTCATCATTGTCTAGCCCCTGTTAAGGTCTTTACTATACGTCGGGATTCAATATACTTTCCAAAAGTCGTACGCAGAATTTCTCGAAAATTCCCGGATGTCCTTGGATTGATGATTCCGTTTCATAATGTGGTTTGGTCAAAATGACAATTTCCATGTATCTTGGTTTATGTATCGAGCATAAAAAGGACATTTTGATTTCCGATTTCATGGCATTTGGAAACACATGCACCTGAACGGAAACCATCCGTATTCCGGTCCTGCCATGGTAGTATTCAAATGTAATGGCTGCATAACCCCGGCAAAGCGAGTTGAAGCGGTCTTGACCAATGACACCACTGCTAATCCAGCCCCCTTGGGGCTGATGGGTTTCGGATTGACTACCATACTATTGAGCCTGAGCAATGCTGGATATTTTGCCTTGGGCGCGGCGATATTGACCATGGGTCTATTCTTCGGCGGGGCCGCCCAGATCATCGCCGGTATGATGGAATACAAGAAGGGCAACACCTTCGGAATGACGGTCTTCTGTAGTTTCGGGTTCTTCTGGATCGTGGTGATCACGACACTATTGGCTCCTAAGCTCGGGCTTGCCAGTGCGGAAGGTGCTCAGGCCATGGCATGGCTGTTCTTCCTGTGGGGGGTGTATGTGGTCTATCTCACCATTGGAACACTCCGTACCAACCGGATGATGCAGTTCACCTTCGCCGCACTTGCGGCGGTGCTCTTCATGCTTGCGGCCGGGGACGCATTCGGAAATGGTGACATCAAGGTCCTGGCGGGTTACGTGGGAATTCTAGCAGGTGCCGGTGCAGTATACATGGCGGCATCCCACGTCCTGTTTGAGACACTCGGTAGGAACGTCCTTCCATTGTTCCCGATAAAGAATTAGGGCTGCCGCCCTCAAACCTTTTTTCAATCCTATTACTACCTATCAGAAAGTGTTTGTAAGAAAAATGTAGGATTATGTTTTCTAACTGGACCGGTCTGAGTAGTTTGTGTCGGTAACGGTGGCGGTTGGGGCGACAAAATACTTCGAGAACTCCCTGTCTCCGGCAATCTCCTTTGCCTTTGTCTCTACTTCGACTTCGTTCGAGCTTGTGGCAATGATCCGCCGGTCCATGACCGCGATCCACTCCCTTGGATGGTTCATGATAAGGTCTAGATGGTTCTCTTTGAACCATTCGTCATTCTTCTTGTCGGCCTCGCTCTCGATTATCTCATCCTCTGCCATGCCTTTTCACCTTCGCGAACGTATTATTGGACCTTCTGGCACTTTATTCTTTCTAATATAAGGTCATTTGAATAGGTATTCAGCCAGAGTCTGGACAGTAATATGTCATGTTGGGTTCAGTGTTCATAGTTGGACCATCAATCTGGGGCTGGACCTCGAAGATTCTGTGCGGCACACATGAAGAAACATCATCGAGTGGTCTTCGATGCCTTTTGGTGGCCTGACCGCACTCTTTTGACAGAAAGAATAAGGAGGTCTCATCTTCGAGGCCTCCATTCCACGTACTGGCCGCGTTTCCGGTCCGGAGTGACCTTGCACAGTTCCTTTCTTGCGGCTGGACAGCTCCTGAAAAAGAGGCAACTGGCGCACGAACGGGCAGCATCCGCTCCCTGTTCCATGCTATGGGTCACTTTTTTCATTGGTCTCGGTGATGCTTCCCTGTCCTCACCTCCTTCATTGGTCTAAAATCTGATCCTAGGTATATGTGGCCTCTTGGCAGATTATCAAAAATCGCATCATGTTCTTCATCTTGCTGAACCGAATGGATGGAAAATTGACAGTCCTGTTGGCCTGAACGAATTCTTATGTTTGACGAAGAACTTATCCAGCCGTTTCGGGTCTCTCATATGTCTGAGCTAATTTCAGGAAATCGTTCGATGAGTTTACATATTTATAATGAAAGGTCCTAAAAAAATAAATGTTAGATCCTAAAAAAAATGATGCGATGTTTTATCAGGGCTGATAAGATTGGTATAGGGTCGCAAGATGGAAAGAAAACTATGAAGGAAGATCTCAGGAAACTTGCAAAAGAACGCTTGGAAGAAAAACGTTTGGTGGTTTCCACATCAGAAGCGGATGCTCTTAAACTGGTCGAAGAGCTAGGCATCCATCAGGAAGAACTCTTGATCCAGAATGAGGAACTCAAGAGAATCCAGGGTGAATTAGAAGATTCCAGAGCAAAATACTTCGAGCTTTACGATCTGGCACCGGTGGGATATATCACTCTCACGAAGGAACTGATAATCAAGGAATCCAATTTGGTGGCATCGAACCTACTAGGAATCGATCGTGGTGCCATTATCAATAAAGGTTTGTCATCATTCGTTTCACCAAAATCACAAGAATCATTCTATCTTCATTTTAGGAGACTGGCAAATGGTCATGAAAGTCAAATCCATCAGATCATGTTCCGAAGAGATGACGGGAAGGAGATCCACGTCCAATTGGAAAGTAACCTTGTAAGCGGTGTGTTCGGTGTCGGGTTCAGATCAATATTGACCGATATCACGGAGCACGAAAAAACGGAGAGATTCGCTGAAGGGTTGAACAATATAAATTCGCGGATCAGTTCTTCATTCAATTTCGAAGAGATCATGGATCATGTTGTGATTAGCGCTTCCCGGGCCATGAATGGGGCAGGCACGACTATTTTTATGAAGAAAGGCGACGGTTGGGTCATCAAATATCAACACAACGTGCCTCCAACGATCAATCATCTTCCTGTTGGTGACAGGCTCGTGAAAATGTTCAACCTTACCGCGGAGACGAGGGACATCATCTCAGTTCGGGACGCTCAAGGCGATTCAAGGACTTATAATCGGTCGGCCCAGATATATGTGCTGAAATCGGCAATTTCTGCGCCCCTAATAGTGGGCGGTGAGGTCATTGGGATATTGGGTTTTTCATATTTCGATGAGAAGATGGATTTTTCCCAGGCGGAGATCGACTTTACCAGGAAGCTCGCGTCATCGATCTCACTTGCGCTGTCAAATGCCCGACTCTATGAAGCCATAAGCATCAGTGAGGCGAAGTACCGGGGGCTGTTTGAGAATCTGAGAGAAGCTGTCAGCCTGAACCGGTTGATCTTCGATGGATGTGGTAGTGTTATCGATGCAGAAGTGATTGATATGAACCCATCCGCTCTCAGAGAGATTGGAGACGTCTCGATTGAGTCGATGAGGGGGAAAAAGGTCAGCGAGGTCTTTAGTCCTAAGATGGCTGAAATGGCACTGGCGAAGACGCGGGAATTAATGATTTCAGGAACACCGATTTCCGAGGTGATGCGCTCGGATATCGACGACCGTTTCTACCTGACCACCTTCCTACTGATCGGCAAAGAGCACACGATAGTCACCAGCATCGATGTCACCGTCCAGAAGCAATTGCAGGAAGAGCTGAAGAGGTCGAATACCGACCTGCAGCAGTTCGCCTACGTCGCCTCCCACGATCTCAAAGAACCATTGAGGATGATCACCAGCTATCTTCAGTTGCTAGAGAAGATCAACATGGGGAAACTGGATGCCACATCGAAGGAGTATATGCACTTCGCTACCGATGGCGCTCAAAGGATGCGGGTCATGATTGACGACCTGCTAGCATATGCGCAGGTGGCGACGAACAGTAAGCCCTTCACCTCAGTGAACATGAATGAGGTGCTCGCCATAACGTTGAATGACCTTAGGGTGGGCATAAAGGAGAGCGGAGCTTCGGTCACCACCGAGGAACTTCCAACTGTTATGGCAGACCAACAGCAAATGGTGCTCCTGCTCAATAACCTGGTTGGTAATGCGATTAAGTACAGGGTGAATGTCGCACCGCAGATCTGTCTGAGGGCTTATGCAGAAGGCAATGAATGGATCTTTTCTATTCAAGACAATGGCATAGGTATCGACCCTAAACACCAAGAGCGAATCTTCCAGATATTCCAACGTCTTCATACACAAGAGGAGTATGACGGAACGGGGATAGGCTTGGCCATATCAAAGAGAATCGTCGAAAGGCTTGGTGGGCGCATATGGGTCGAATCAGAAGAAGGCAAAGGGGCGACATTCTTCTTCACCATCCCAAAGAAAGACCAGATACCTTCGTCCTCCATAGCGATTAAATTACAATATTCAAGTTAAAGAGGATCTGCCAAGTTATTCTACAGCCTTAGGACAGACCTCTTGGACATCGATGGAAGAACAAGATCTGGTTCCGTATCGAGGATATCGATGATCAAGTCATCTTATGTGGGAATCACGGGATAGGTTTCGAACATTGAATACAATTCCAGGAACATACCGATCGGTTCTGATCGATAGGCAGCCAGAATCCAAGATTCGCAATTCCCCATCACGCCAGTTTATTTTTCTTAGATTAGCAATATTTATACTGGAATGCTATTACGGGAGTAGAGGGATGCACTATGCCAAGTTCTTTTGTAAAAGAAGCGTTAGCTAACGCTGGAGTCAAGCAACCAGCCACTGCAAGCACGGAAAACCAACAGGTACCAACCCAGCCGGCCTACCAGCCGCCTGCGCAAGTCATGAGCTCCTCAGACGAGGAACTGCTTAGGATTGCGGCATCGTTGGATGTCTGCATCAAGATCATCGGATGCGGCGGTGGCGGCAGCAACACCATCAACCGTTGTGTTGACGCCGGTATAGCTGGTGGACAGCTCTGCGCCATCAACACCGACGCCAAGCATCTTTTGACCATCCGCGCCCCGAAGAAGATCCTGATCGGCAAATCTCGCACCAGGGGACTGGGCGCTGGTGCCAGGCCAGAGGTCGGAGAGGAATCCGCCCGTGAGAACGACGGCGAGATCAGGGATTTCCTCAACGGAGCCAACATCGTATTCGTCACCGCAGGCATGGGAGGCGGGACCGGAACCGGCTCCGCCCACTATGTTGCCGGCATCGCCAAAGAGCAGATCCGCGCTCTTACTCTTGGGATCGTCACCCTGCCGTTTAAGGCGGAAGGCACGATGCGTATGGAGAACGCACTCTCCGGTCTGAACAAGCTGAGGCAGGTCTGCGACACGACCATCGTGGTCCCGAACGACAAGCTCCTGGAAATGGTCCCGAAGCTTCCCGTAGAAGCGGCGTTCAAGGTAGCGGACGAGGTCCTGATGCAGACCATCAAGGGTCTGACCGAGATCATCACCAAACCCGGCCTGGTCAACCTGGACTATGCAGATATCCAGACCGTAATGAACGAGGGCGGGGTGGCATTCGTCGGTATCGGCGAGGCTGGTACGGAATCTGATGACCGCGTCGGGGCGGCGGTCCATGAGGCGCTCACCTCCCCGATGCTCGGTGAGGTGGATCTGAAGGGAGCCAAGGGCGCTTTGATCCGCGTTGTCGGCGGACCTGATATGACTGTCGGCGAAGCTCAGAGGGCAGCCGAGCTCGTTAACAAGGCGGTCAGCGAGAGGGCCCGGATCATATGGGGATGTTCGATCGATCCGGAACTGACAGGAACGATCAAGATCCTGCTGATCATCACCGGTGCCAAGAGCCAGTACATGCTCGACGGTCGCAACATGAACTCACAGCCAGCCCAAAAGGGAGCGCCCCAATACGCGCGCAATCCGGCACCCCAGTCCCAATACCAGCAAACAAGACAGCGCAATGACGACGATATCGACTCAGTGCGCTGAACTTGGGGGCAAACGAGACCTGCGTCGGTCGGACGCCTCTTCCTATTTGGAGGGGGCGTTCGATCGCCAGTGGCGTCAAGACTAACGGTGGGGTCCAATCATAAGCATCCATCAAGAATGGATGTATAGACAGAGGTCTATGATCTAGCCCCACTCCAGTCTAAGTGCACCCTCTATGCAAGATGGCGACACTGAGCCAACGGCGCATCCCTCGGCCTTATCCACGGATCGGTGCCCTCTTCTTTTTTCATACTGACTAAGGCCCTACGAGCCTAGAATGGGAGATATTTTAATCAGTTCTCCAATGGTCGTAAACCCAGTCAATAATTACAGATCAAGAAACAATAATTGGTATTTTTCATTCCCGGAACAGATTTCGATGCTGAGGATGTGCCAACAGACGGGGATAGGCTTGACCTTCGTCGATTATTCTGCCGTGATGTCCACCAATGGGTCGATTTTTCGTACCGCCTTATCGAAGTAATCCGGGTCTTTAAGCGTAACTTCGATCGCCTGGTGAGGGCAGAACTCGGCGCAGCGGCCACACCCTTTGCACCTAGATCCATCGATGCTTGCCTTGCTGTCAGCTATAGAGATGGCGCGAACGAAACAGATGTTCTCCTTGATGCAGGCACCGCAGCCGGTGCAGTGGTCGTCAAGCACATTGACCTGAAGATCGGCCATTCATCGACTATTCGGAGTGTAGGTAATTTCATATATCTTGAGCATTTCCACTATTTCGAAATTACAGCAGATTTTTGAGGTTCGTTATTTGCTCAAAATCGCCCGATTTGGGGCGATTTCCTAACTCGGAACGATGTATTCAGCCACACTGGCCTTGTCTATCCCGTTGAAGTTCGAGTAGAACTTCCTTTTCACTCCGTTTCCCGCCGAAACCAGTGTAAGTGTCAAATTTTTCAGAGCGGCGATGATGAATTTCGTTGACATCCGTTTGACTGGCTTAACGAAATGACGTGTCAAACTGGTCATCACTTGCGCTATGAAGCCGATATAAAGGACGCCATGCACGGCGTCTTCCGATCAGATACGGACCAATTTGACCTCCATCTCGCTCTTCAACGCATGGATGAGCTTTCGATCGCCTCCTTGGCCCGGTTAGATCCTCAGCGCCTCCGATGCTGGCATATCCCGGTTGGAGGTGAGGCGGAAAAACCCTTCCCTGCCGGTGACGACCTCTTTGAGGAGGAGGCGGAGCGCCTCCGCCTCCGGCAGGTCGGTCACCTTGGTTTGGTAGTGATACTTGACGTCGACCAGCGGATTGTTAATGCAGAAACGCTTCGGCAGCCTTCGGCCACGATCCAGGCTATCCTGGATCGCCTTGGCCTCCGCCAGCCGGCGTTACGCCTGCCTGGGCAGGACCTCAGATGGTCCAGCCTCAGCTCCTCGGAGAAGAGTAATCGTTGACCCGGCTGGGGAAGTCTTCTTCACGGCATAGATGCCTGAATCGGCGTCCATGCATTCCCAGCTGATCTTGGAGAACTTTTCGAAGTACTGGTCGTCGCTCTTGTTCAGCTTCTTGGCGGTCAGGTAGTCGTTGCCGTAGACTGGAATCGTCTCCAGGTTCTCCTTGTCGTTCGCTCCCCTGTCAAATACGACCAGGAACCCGGGGCAAGGAAGTGACGGACCTGGCCATAGGTCGATATCATGTGGACCTGGTCGTTGACGTTGCCGGCCTCGACGGTTAAACCAATGGGAACATCATAGGGCGGCGCCAGCATGACCGCCCCGAGCGTCAGCTGGCGCTCGCCCGGCTGATGGTCTCGCGAATAGCCATACCTGGCCAGGTCGGACATGTCGCAGTACATCACGATCGAGGTCCAGTCCAGCAGAATATCCGTTGGTGGATGTCCCAACAGCTCCAGGACGCGGTCCTGGAGCTTCTCGATGATCCTCTCTCGGTTGTGACCCAGGGTTTCCACGGAACGGTAAAGTGTCTTCTCATTGAATGACTTCAATTCGTATTGCTCCAGCATCTCCGGCTGGTTCAACCATTCGCTGGCCTGCAGCACGCTGAAGTTGTCACCCATTTTATATGCCAGCAAACCACGCACGAGGGCATCCAGCGGGATGCCCTTGGTCTTGAGCGGTCCGATGACATCGCTCAAACCCAGTGTTCGTACAGATCGTCCACCATCAGACTCGGTCGATGGGAAAAGATTTATTCTCGTTCGGAGTAAGCTGAGATGTCCTCAGCTTTCTTCGTTTCGACACAATTCAATGCTAAGTTGAGGACACTTTTTATAGTTATCGAATCGGTCCATTTCTACAGAAACCTGCAGTCACTCAAATCAAGTGAAAAAATTATCGATTGCTTCAAAATATTCCCATTCAGCTGAGGTGCGATATAGATGAGATACAAGAAGTTAGGTCGGACCGGGCTACTGGTCTCAGAGATAACTCTGGGAACGATGACCTTCGGTGGGGGCGGCGCTTGGTCTGCCATCGGGGAGCTGAAGCAGGAACAAGCCAATGGGCTGATCAAGAAGGCGCTCGATGCCGGGGTTAACATGATCGATACAGCGAACGTTTACTCAGCCGGCCAATCAGAGCGCATCGTAGGAAAGGCGCTCAGAGATCTTGAGGTACCGAGGGAGAGCGTCGTCATCGCCACAAAGGTCCTGGGCGCGATGGGACCGGGGCCGAACGACGGGGGCCTGGGGCGAAAACATATTCTTAGCCAGGTCAAGGCCAGCCTGGAACGACTTCAGACCGATTACATCGATCTATACCAGATCCACGGCCGCGACCCGACCACTCCGATAGAGGAGACCATGGGCGCGCTCCAAGACCTGGTCCGCAACGGTTTGGTAAGATATATCGGCTGCAGCAATCTGAGGGCGTGGGAGGTCTTGAAGGCCAATAACTCGGCCTGCCTCCATAATGGGGCCAGGTTCGAGAGCACCCAATCCTATTACACCATCGCTGGGCGGGACATCGAGCGGGAGATCACGCCGATGTTAGAGGATCAGAAGATGGGGCTTTTGGTCTGGAGCCCATTGGCGGGTGGACTGTTGAGCGGCAAGTTCCGCAAAGGCGAAAAGGGCCCACCGGGGGCGAGACGTTCCGTCTTTGACTTTCCTCCGGTGGACCTTGACCGGGCCTATGCCATATTGGATGTTATGCAGGCCATCGCCGACCTTCATGGAGTTTCAGTGGCCAGGGTCGCTCTCGCCTGGCTGCTCACCAGGGATTTCGTGACTAGCGTGATCATCGGGGTAAAGAACGAGGAGCAACTCGAGGACAACCTTGAGTCAGCCTCTCTCCGCTTAAGCGAGGACGAGGTCAGGAGACTTGAGGTTGTGAGCGAACTCCCTCCAGAGTATCCCGGCTGGATGGTACCCAGGAAAGGAGGGGCATTCATCAACCGAAGCCAGTTCTTGGAGTAAGATACAGTTGGGCTGCGTTTCATTTCATTATGAACTCTTTTCAATCCGAATTGAACAGAAGTCATAACGATTAAGGCGGTAGAGGAATATCATCGAGCGGGAGGAAAATGGGAGGTTGTTGGAACTGCGGGTTTCAATTGGAAGATGATCATGTCATCTGTCCCAGATGCGCGGCGAACCAGTTTCGTATACATCAAGAACCTAAGCGGAAACCCCTCCGGATTTCATGGAGATGGCCGCTCGTCATCTTGGCTGTGGCCCTCTTGCTCATCGCAGCCTTTTATGCTTCGTCGGAAACCGTTAGCGACCCCTCCAGAGTGCTGGTGACAAGACCTGCTACCGAGGTCATTCTTACTCCCGATTCATTGGGAAATGGTTGGGGTGGCACGATATCTGGTTCCGATGCAGAGGCCCTTACCATCTTGGAGAATAACGGCATCATCTTCAATGTCCAACTCCAAAAATTCAGGTCCCACGAGGCTGCCAGTTCATACTATGACAATGACATCTTTGCCATGAACGGCAGTTCCCTGAACATCGGGGAGAAGGCTGTGCTGATCGCCATGGGTCCCTATTCTAAGCAGATCGAGTTCCACCAAGGGAACATTGTGGCAGTATTGCTCTGGAGCACACAAACCTACTGTTTTTCAGATTATCAGATGGAGCAATTTGCCAAGGCCCAGAGCGGACGGATCGGTTGAATGTCAGATCCATGGATTAAATTCCGATCTAATTCAGATGTTAATGGAAGATGGGGAAATAAAAATGGGGTCGAGCAACGAATTAATTGGGACCAATAACCTGTTTCCGGGGTGGTGGAAATCAGGGGGAGCATCGATATCGACACAACTTTGGGTGTGTGAAGTATAGTGACGGATTTTGGCCCGTATCCGAACTGGTACCCATGGTTGGCGCAGACCTTATGGACCCGAAGGTTGGATGTAATTATCGAAGTAATTGCAAGGTCGACGGTCAAAAGTATGCCATGCTTGCCTCGGAGGTACAGAAGGTCGTTGAGGATCGGGAGTTGATGATGCGAAGCTTTGCGATCCGAGGAATGTTGGGTGATGACCATCTTTTTCAGTTCGAGGCGATTGATGATAACAAGACCCATTTCTCTCAAACCGTTATATTCAAAGGTATTACGTCTCATTTCATCGGCAGAATAATCCGGATTCAATAGAAGTGTCTTGACCGGATAAATGCGGTGCTCAAGAGATTTTGCTTAGAAGGGTAGGAAACAATAACATCGATAATGGCCAAAAAATAATGGGAAACACTCATTGCATTGTTGTTCTCTTATCGACTTCCAAATTCGGTAGTTTCAGACCGTTCGAGGAATCTGATGATCATTACTGACCCAGTTTGTTGTTGGCATTATATCATTTACCTCTAGAAATTATCTCAAATTCAAGGGCGATTCACCCAGACGAGCGTATCCAATCGAACGTCAAGGTGCTTCCATTTCTCACGAAAATACCGATATACTCTCAATTCCCCGCTGAAAGACGCCCATTCGTTGATATAATGAAGGCTCGGTCCTTTTTCTTGGTCATGTTAAGGCGAACACCGATGGTTGGGAAAGATTTGGAAATCACGACCCGTTCACACAATCCTTCCGAAGACAGAACTCGGAACAATTCAGTTCGTATCATGACCAGTGGGGCAGGGAACATAATAGGGCAGCGCCGTTTGCGGGTACTCATCGTAGAGGACAATAATGCTGATGCACGTTTAGTCCAAGCTCTGGTAGAGGAAACTGGATTTCCCACCCAGATCACGATGGTAGGGGACGGGGAGAAGGCTATTCAGATGATGGAAAGAGCCGCAAAGGGGGAAGGTCCGGAGCCAGACCTTGTCTTATTGGATATCAATCTGCCAAAGAAGAATGGGTATGAAGTGCTGTCATCTATCAGGGATTACGCACACATGGCCCACATCTTTATCGCCATGTGCTCCGGTTCAAGCTCTTGCGAGGACGTAAGGCGCTCAAGAAATGATGGGGCCGATGCCTATTTTCTCAAGCCGATGGGTCTGGAAGAGATGGATCAGATCGTAACGAGACTTAGAGACATCCTAGTCTCTTTGAATGAAAGAGCCGTTCCTGTGGTACTTGCATAAATGATCGACCCATTCATGGACCGGCGGTCCATGACATTAGGTCTAAGAATTTTCCTGAGGGTTGCGAGAAGATCTTGAAAAAATTTCTGGGAAAATTGTGGAACCAGCGATCATAGGATTCCGAACTTTTCCATCAGGAGCCTCTCGGTATCACGGTCTGGAATGTATATGAAGTACGCCGGGAACCTCTGTAGTTCAGCAACGAATTGCGTTTTTATGATCACTAGATTTTCGTGATCTTCGGACGCCAGCAACGCCGGGTATTCCAGCACCGCACTGAGCATCCCAACTGCCACTCCCGGGGGAGTCGGGAGTATGGTGATTCCTAGGAAACTTGAGATGGCATTCAAGTAAGCCGAACCACAGATGTTTCCGATCTCTGATATCGCCTCCCGGTCTTCCTCGTTAAAATCCCTGGCGGCATCATGGTCCTGGGAAAACAGCATGTCGGTCATCTTTTTGGCTACCTCCTCGGTGAGAATGAGAAGCATGCTTCCTTTTTCCTTGCTGTTAGCTCCCAAGTAAACTGAGACAACAGGTTGTTCCGCATCCCCAAGTGCATAGGGCGCTTCTATGGTCTTACAGACGAAGCATTCTGGTACATCGACCAGAATGTCCTGATGCAGCATAGTGGTCAGTGCCGTCGAGGCGTGGGACGCCCCTATATTGCCGATCTCTCGCAGTGCATCTATCTGATCTGGTGTATATGATGATCGATTGTTAGTTGTGTTTTCCATTGTTCTCAACTCTCTTATCCCGACCAATTTCTGATGGCCGATCGCACTTAAATTTCAATTCCGAATTCCACGCAGGACCGTTCCTGGCGAGAATCGACGGAAATTGAAAATAGTGCTCTGCTAAGATCTTAAACCGGCTGTTTGGACATTTCCAGGAATGCGGACATGTCAATGTCGTAGGATGAGTCCTGGGAAGTTCCGTCGATCATCTCAATATTGGCCCTGATCTTGTTCCTCTCGAACACAATATGTGCATTCTTAACGTTCGACTTGTACAAGCTGATCCTTTTTCCTGCCTGGGTGAGTCTCCTCTCCACACAAAAAATCAGGCCAGAATCCTCTAGGATCTTGATCTTTCGGTAGCAAGCGGCGATCGGGACGCCAAGTTTTTCACTCAGTTCGAAAGCGCTTTTTGGTTTTCCCATGGTAGCAAGAAGTGTCTTCGCAGTGTACTCCTCTGTCAATAATCTCGATGTTTCGAGAGCATGCATTTTCCGACACCTTTGAGAAGAACGCCATTTTTAGGTATATAATCAGGATTAGTCGCCTACCGGTATTGATATTGATACCATGCTTCGAGCCAGATGGTAAGATTATTAGTAAAACCAATCAATTCAATAGATGAAATTGATTGAATTTTCGATCGGAAAAATTGAAGGGTAGGGAAACGGTCAAAGGTATGTTCGAATCAAGGCATCACCGATGGATGTGGTACCGTGAAAATCCTACTAGGTTGCTTGGTACTTTCCCGACCGTTCCTGAACTTCGGTCATGATATCACAAGCCGATGGCAACTCCAGCAAGTATCAATAGGATGCCTGCGGACAACAACCCGATGACATACTGCCTCCGGAAGATGTTGTTCAGCTGCGAATCCAGGTAGTTGTTCGCATTCCTGAGGTTATTGACCGAAGTCTGAGCTCCGTTCTCCATGGTGGAGAAGATTGTTTTTACACTATCAGTAAGATGCTCCAGGTCATTCAATGACGAATTGATTCCGTTTGTCAAGGTCGTGTCCGCGTATTCCCTGATTTGAATTATTTCCGGCCCTAACGCCTTGACATTATCAGAAATCTTTTGAAGGGACTGTTCGGCTTGTTGAATTTTGGAATCTGCTTTTTGAAGGTCTGTCCTCGCCTCGAGGGACAAGAGGCCGATGTCATCGCATGTTTTGCCTACATCCTTGAACGGTTGCGCGATTCCATGTAGTGGATGCTCTCCCAAGATATCGATGTCTATGTCATTGCCGATCTGGATGAACCAGGTCCCCGCTCCTCTCATAGGGGTTCCGGTGTTGAGCAGGATAGTTTCGATGTCCCCGGTTGTTTTCCGGATGTCATTCTGCAGGATGAGCTTTCCGTCGAGTATGTCCTCACCCAGATCGATGCACAGGCCGTTAGCGAAGTTCATTATGTCCCGGCTCTTGCTCAGCAGGCCCTGCGGACCTAGGACGTTCTGGTCCATTCCGTTCTTGATGGTCGTATAATTTCGGTCTACCGCGTCGGTCGCTTTGGTAAGCGCTCCGTTTGGGCCAAGAAGGTTTAGGGTGATCCCGTCCTCGATCGTCTTAAATCCCATGTCGATTGCTTCGGTCACTTCTCTCATCTTGCTTTGTATTTTCAGAATAGCGTAAGCAACCACGAAAAGCACTGCACCAAGAAGCACCAGAGGAAAACCGTTCATGATACCCCAGTGGTTGCAGAACGATGATAATACTTCGGATTCAGGATGGTCCTGGGGAAGTCGTTTCCATTCCACCATAGATTGAATTGTAAGTGGTAACTATTTGCCAGGACATCTATCCGATATTTCATTTGTCTTGTGTTGTTGATGCTGTTCAATTGAGACTCGTTTAATGGAAAGTTCCTCGAGTTTCCAGGAACTGGCAACAAGATGGGTATTGATTAGATCCACCGTCCTGTATCTCACCCATCAGAACAATAATTGATCGAGGTCTTGCCCTTGCATTGATTTCAAAATCATGGAATGAGATCATCATCCAGGAGCCGCTGGGAATGGGTCCACAATATTTTACCATTTCTTTGCTCAGGGTAGATTATGCAGAAGAGCGGCCTCTACCCTAGCCAAGGCTGTATCGACCTCAGGCGTCAATCCCTCACCGAATTCTACATACTTCGGCTCGATGAGAATCAGGGCGATTGTCGCCCCGGTCAGTTTCTTGACGTACTCACAGAACACTCTGAGCGGCAGAGTGTGGGTTGAGATCGTCGGGACGTTCATCACTTCTTCGGCATCGTACAAGTGAGCCGTTCCAGGTCTCAGCCCAAGCACGGCGGCGTCGATAAGAAGTACATGGGTGGGCTTGATCATAACTATCTCGTCCACGAAGCTCTCCGGTACGGTCTCACATTCGATGAGCCGCACCCTATCTGATACTCTGCCTTGCAGATCCGCAACGATCCTGACTCCGACGTAATCGTCCGAGCGGATGGAGTTACCGATCCCGGCCACAACAACGCTGGTTGCGTCGTTCAACCAAGTCCTCAGTTCATCTTCAATGTCCCGGGTATGCTCCGTCAATCGTTACAACCGCCTAGTTATGATATGCGAATGGGTGAATGAGGTTGGGGCGACCTAGCGCGTCACCGTGGTGAGGAGGCGTTTGTCCGCATCGTAGATCTGGACCTCCAAGGGCATCTGGCCTACCGCAAAGTGGGTCGCGCACCCGAAGCAGGGATCATAAGCCCGGAAGGCCATCTCTACCCTGTTCAGTACTTCCTTATCCACCATACCGCCATGGATCACGCCTTTGGCTGCGTCTCGGATGCTCATGCAGATCGCCGGATAGTTGTTCGTGGTGGCTACGATCAAATTGACATTCTTGATTAGGGCTTCCCGATCTAGCGTATAATGGTGGATGAGCGTCCCTCTTGCCGCCTCGACGATCCCTACACCCTCACCAGGCTCTCCTGGCTTGTTTCGGACGTGCGTGCCCGTAATCTCCGGATCGCTCGCCAGCTCTACCGCCCGTTCGGCCGCGTAAAGCAGCTCGATCAACCGTGCCCAATGGAACACCAGAGTGCCATGGGCCGGCTTGCCCAGCATCTCGAACATCCGCTCGTACTCCGCCTGGGCGAGGGGCGTTGTCATCCCATCCGCGGCGTTAAGCCGACCCAAGGGACCGACTCTGTATATGCCATTGTCGGCCCCATCCGAGAAGCCCTTCCAACCAACCTTCCTCAGGAATGGGAACTTTGAGTAGGTCCATTCCTCCGACCGTTCGCCGATGTGTTCGGCATAGTCCGCCGCTCTGAACCTCGAGAACTCTTTTCCAGAAGGATCAACGACGCGGACCTCTCCGTCATAGAAATTGACACGATTCCTCGCGTCCACGGTTCCCATGTAGTAGGTCCTCATGGTGTATGCGTCGTTCTTGATCATTTCCATGTACTTCGGGTTATCCAGGACCAGATCATGGAAGAGCTGCAAGGTGAATTGGGCGAACTGCACGGAGGACTTCGACATCTCCAGGATGGAGACTCGGGATTCTTCGCTGAGGGGCTTGCTCATTCCGCCAGGCAATCCACTGACCGGATGGGTGGCCCTGCCCCCGATTATCTCGGTGATCTTCTGGCCGAAGGCACGGTGCTTGATAACCTCTTGGGCCACTTCGAGGCCCGCCTTCTCGATGACACCAAGTATATTGCGTTTTTCCGGCGGGGCATCTGGCCCAACGATGAAGTCCGGCCCACCCAGATAGTAGAAGTGCAGTGTATGGTCACCGATGTAGGAACCCATGTACTGGAGCTCCCGCAGTTTCTTGGCCGCGGAAGGGGGCGTGACGTTGAACGCCGCATCCAAGGCCTTGACCGAGGCAAGATGGTGCGCCACCGGACAAACCCCGCAGATGCGGGTGGTAATGATGGGCATCAGCTCGGCTGGGCGTCCGATGCAGAAGGCTTCGAAGCCGCGAAGCTCGGGAACTTTCAGGTAGGCGTTCTCCACCTCACCATTGTCGTTGAGGAAGATGGACACGCTGCCATGCCCTTCGAGCCTAGTGATTGGATCGATATTGATCTCTTTCATTGTTTCATCACCTTTCCCTGCAGGATGGACGACGGCAGGCTATACATGTAGAATATGCCTACCGGGTCCTTGATCTGTGAGATGAGCTTGGCGATGTCCTCATCAGCATTCTTTCCCGGCTCCTTGTCCAGATTAAGGATCGCGGCCAAGGCCGTGATCATTCCTGCACCAACATCGGACTGGTTAGGGGCCGCTCCGCCACAGCCAGTGCAAGGCATGTCCACCTTGAGGCATTGGGCCCCGCATCCGCTCCGGGTTGCCATACCCATGCATATGATGCCCTGCTCCATCAGACATCGTTCAGGCTCCGGGACAATTTCATGCACACGGTGTATGCTGGATATCATCTTGTTCTCCCGCTTGCGAGAACATTGGTCGCACACCGCAGGCAAAGGAGCGAGGACCGACCCCTTAGGGGGAAGTTCGTTCTTCATTATCGCATCCAAAGCACTCTTGATGAGGATGACGGGGGGCGGACACCCTGGTAGGTAGTAGTCGACCTCGACCGTTTGACCCAGCGTCCTTACGGTGTCATAGAGTGTCGGAATTCGAAGGGTGCCTTCCCTTGCGCTCGATTCAGGCTTCGGGATGACGCTGTCCTTGATCGATTCATTAGGTCTATTGAGGTAGACCTGCTCCAGTATGCTCCTGGCATCGGAAAGGTTCGCCAGTCCCGGCACGGAACCCTCATTCGCGCACGAACCGAAAGCGACCAATGTCTTTGATTTTGAGCGGAACAGCTTCGCCATGTGTTCCTGTTCGCTGTTACGGATCGAGCCGTTGAAGAAAGTGATATCAATGTCACCGTCCGGCATCGCCTCAACGTCATCGTATTTGATGTCCATTGCCACGGGCCAGAAGACGATATCCGCGAACTTCACCAGATCGAGGATCTTCTCGTTGATGTCCAATACGGCTATCTCACAGCCACCGCAGCTGGCTGCCCAATAGAATGCGATCCTAGGTTTTCGGTCGATGTTCATTCCCCCTTCGGAGCGTCGTTCATGAGATATTCGTGCATCGCCTTGGCAGCGCGTTTACCGGCCCCCATGGCACTGATCACCGTCGCAGCCCCGGTCGCCACGTCTCCGCCGGCGAAGACCCCTTTCAGGTTGGTCCTGCCGTCCGCATCGACACTGATGGTCCCGTTCCTAGGATTCGTCTCCAGTCCCTCCGTGGTGCGCTGGATTATGGGGTTTGGGGTCTGTCCGATGGCGATGATGACGGTATCAACCGGGATCTCAAATTCCGAGCCGGGGATCGGTTGAACGCCCTGCCTGCCTTTTGCGTCTGGTTCTGTCAACTCCATACCGATGCACTTCATGGACTTGACCCAGCCCTTTTCGTCACCATAGAACTCGACCGGGGCGCTTAGGAACTTGCAATTCAATCCCTCCTCCTCGGCGTTCTCGATCTCCTCACGCCTAGCAGGCAGTTCCTTTCTCGAGCGTCTGTAGTTCAGGCAAACCGTGGCGCCAAGTCTCATCGATATCCTGGCGCAGTCCATGGCAACATTTCCTCCGCCGATGACGACAACGTGCTTGCCCACTCGGATCGGGGTATCTTTCTCAGGGAAGGCATAAGCCTTCATGAGATTCACCCTTATCAGGAACTCATTGGCCGAATAGATCCCGCCCAAGTTCTCCCCGGGGCAACCGGTCCATTGTGGCAGCCCTGCCCCGCTGCCGATGAATATCGCGTCATATCCTTGAGCCATGAGCTCCGGGATGGTGCGTATCCTGCCGATCAGATTGCCTAATCTGAGTTCCACACCTAGTTTCTGGACGTACTCAACTTCCTTCTTGACGATCTCCTTCGGCAGTCGGAACTCCGGTATGCCATAGCTGAGCACGCCTCCCGCAATATGCAGCGCCTCGAATAGGGTCACCTCATGGCCTAGTTTGACTAGGTCGGATGCCGCGGTCAATCCCGCTGGGCCGCCCCCCACTATGGCCACTCTCTTGCCGGTTGGAGGTGCTCTCTCTGGTATCTCTCCCCCATATTCCCTCTCCCAGTCCGCGAGGAACCGTTCAAGGCGTCCGATGTTGACCGGATCTCCCTTCTTGCCCTTGACGCATCTCATTTGACACTGCCCTTCCTGAGGGCATACACGCCCGCAGATTGCTGGCAATGCGTTCTTGGACTTGATGACAGCTATACCTTTAGCGTAATTTCCTTGCAAAATGTGACCTATGAACTCAGGAATCGGCACATCTACGGGGCATCCCTTTCGACATGGGGGATTTTTGCATCGAAGGCATCTCTGCGCCTCCTTGAGCGCCATCCCTTCCGTGTAGCCTAGAGCAACCTCGCTAAAATTCTTGACCCGGGTCTGGGGGTCCTGTCTCGGCATCTCCACGTCTTCGTCGAACGTAGGGGCGGTTTCCCCTTTCTCAGGCCCAGCCCTGTTCATCGTTTGCGGCCTCCGTTCGTTTCCCAGATGACCGAACTCAGCCTTTCTTCTGGCAGCATGGTGCGCTGGCGTTTTATCAGTTCGTCGAAATCCGTCTGGTGACCGTCGAACTCCGGACCGTCCACGCAACCGAACATCATTTTTCCGCCAACCGTCACCCGGCAGACGCCGCACATCCCCATACCATCGATCATTATTGGTGTCAAGGTCACCATGGTCGGGATGCCATAGGGTTTAGTGATCTCACTGACCCTTTTCATCATATCGACCGGACCCATGACGACACAGCGATCGAACTTCTCCATCTCCAGCAGGTCCTTCAGGAATCCCAGTCCCTTTTCCCCGGCCGTACCATCGTCAGAGGCCACGTGTACCTTGTCGCTGAAAGCCATTGCCTCCTCCTTCATGAAGAGGAACTCATCGCTTCGACAGCCAAGGACCGTTGTCACATGGTTTCCTGCAGCTTTCAATGCCTTTGCCTGAAGTAGCAACGGGGCAATCATTATGCTACCGCCCACGCACAGCACACGCCCGAAATTCCTGATGCAGGAAGGGTTGCCCAGAGGTCCAGTGACGTTGAACAGGTTATCCCCCTGGTGGAAGGTGCCCAGCTCTTTCGTGGTCTTGCCGACCTCATGGAAAGCAAAGGATACGGTCCCCTTCTGCGTATCGTAATCGGAGATGGTCAGGGGCACCCTTTCGCCCCCCTCCCGTGCGATGATGATCAAGAATTGCCCCGGACGAGCTTTCGCCGCCACATCCGGAGCATCAACCTCAAACAGAGTCTCTTTAGGCGCGAGCTGTTTCTTAGCCAATATTTTGTACATCATCACTTAGCCTCCGTTTGAATACAGGTCCGAGGTGGCAGGACAGCGAGCTTCTCGTAAAAGTTATCCAGCCTGCTAATGAATTCGCCCTCTCTTCTGGGGGATAGCTCGTGTATCTCAAACCGATCCAGCAGATCCAGCCTCTTCAGGTAAGCGTGCAGGACCTCGATCTGCCTTTCTGAGGTGTCTCTTCCTTGATGCATTCTGCAGTCATTGGCTGAACAGACCACAGCCATAACCCCATCGAATCCTCGAGCGAAGGCGCTCACGACGTGCATCGGGTCGATTCCTTTGATGCAGGGGACCTCAAGGATCATGGCATTCTTGCCCTTGAGCGTCTTCTCAGGGTCGTCCAGGGCTGAATACTCGGACCACTGGCAGCTGAGGATCAGGATCGATGGCTTGCTGCTACTGGATTTCATTTTCTCAGCTACTCCAGCATAGGACGCCAGTATGTCCTCGAACTCGTATCCCCTCACTTCGATGGCGTTGTGCGGACAGACCATCTGGCACGAGCCGCAACCCATGCATTTCTCCGAGTCGGTCGTGGGCGAGGAGAAGGGTTCCGCGCTGATAGCACCGTATGGGCATATGAAGACACATTTGCCACACCCTACGCACTCTTTGTTGTCCCTGACGACCTTGCGGGAGTATCTGACCACCTTGAGCGTATCGTTTGGGTAACCGAGCTGCTTTATGACCGATTTGCCAAGAAGCATACGCCTGTTCCCGATCTTAGCTCCTTCCTTCATGCGACAGAATTCGTCATGACATTGGATGGAGACGATGTTCTTCATGCCTGATTTCAGAGCATGGAAAATAAAATTCGTGGGAATCCTGCCGGCGCAGGGTACTCGCATGGGGATGTAGCCCTTGTCGTTCAGACCTTGGCTGGTGAGAATATCTTCGACCTCGCCGTTCCTGGGTGAGTTGCCCCTGCACATCACTACCAGCGTTTCCGCGTTCACGTCATTGGTTGCCGAACGGACATAGTCTAGCAAGCCCTCGTAATCATAATATGACATCTCAATGGCCGAGACTGGGCAGGCACTGTAGCAGATCCCACAGACCTGGCACTTCTGGATATTATTGCTCAGTCTGCCACTTTCGAGATCAAGGTCGATCGCATCGAACGGGCAAAGGGAATAGCAGACCTTGCACCGGCTGCACAGGTCTTGGTTTATCCTTACGGCGGTCAGATGGTCATCGTTCATCCCCGATCTCCCCCAAATGGTTGTGGATAAATATTGACCAGGGCGAGCATGTCAGTTAGTGTCATGCGCTTCAGTTTATCTATCAATGCCTTATCTCCAATGTCGGCGTCATCCAAGAAGACCTCTTTAGCTAGCTTCTCGATTTTAATGGCATAGAGGTGCATTATTTAATTCATTTTCGCTGAATGCTTTCATTCCCCGAGAATAGAAAATACCTTTTCGAGTATTGTCAAAGGTTAACTCAGGCATCAAAAGTGGCTGGTACCAGCCCATAATTATCTTCATTTTCATGGTCCGAGAGCCCCAACTATCTATCATTATCTATATTATTCCAGATAAGCCAGGAAGAATATCTTTAATATCGTATCATCATTACTCTTCGATGGACTACGATTTGGTCATCATCGGGGGCGGACCATCCGGTCTAGCGGCAGGGGTCTGCGCAGTCCAGAGGAATATGCGCACCGTCATCATCGAAGCGGGAGAGGCGGGCGGACAGCCGGGCGTCCTCTACCCGGAGAAGGAGATCACCAACTTCCCATGCTTCAAGGTCGTGACTGGCCAGGAGATGTCCAAGAACTTTGTGGATCACGCCCAGAAAAAGGGCTGCATCATCAAAGAGGACGAGACCGCTGAGGAGATACAAGATATTCCAGGCGGTCATAGGGTAATCACCAGCAAGGGCGCGTACACCGCCATGACCGTCATCATCGCAATCGGCAACGGGTTCTTCAAACCAAAGAAGCTGGACGCACCAGGGGTGGCGGAGTTCGAAGGCAGGGGTGTCCACTACATGATGCCAGATAAAATGGACTTCGTCGGTAAGAGGGCCATGTTCGTCGGCGGTGGCAACTCCGCGCTTGAGATGGCCCTAATGGTCTGCGAGATCGCGGACACGTGTATTGTGCATAGACGGGAGGATTTCTGTGCAGAGCGATATGTTATCGAGAAGGTCAAAGACTCCAAGATCAAGACGGTGATGAACGCCAAGGTCCTGAAGGTCGAGGGCAACGGTAAGGTCGAGAACGTCGTGCTGTACATCGGAGATGCCCAAAAGAAGATCCCGGTTGATATGGTTATCATCAAGGTCGGCATGACTCCAGAGTCCGAGACCTTGAGACGGTGGAACTTGGAAATGGAGAATAATGGAATCAAGGTCGACCAGCGGATGACCACCTCTCGTAAGGGTATATTCGCCTGTGGGGACGCGGTAGCATACCCGGGTAAGTATCGTCAGATCGTTACCGGAATGGGCGAGGGGGCGACGGCCGCCAACTCTGCACTCGAATACATTAGAAGCGCAGAAAAATGATTCTTATCAAACGTTAAGGGAGAACAATCTCTAATAATCGGTATACCGATTACTCGGAAAAGATTCTGGCTATATAGGGCATTTCAGCTTGGAGCTTGATCTGGTTATAAACATCATTGATTGCGTAGACACATAGCCAGTCATTAGAATCTAAAGGAAGGGTAGTTTCGATCATTCGACGCAAATGACAAAAAATTTGAGTCGTTTTGGAATATGTAATAAATAGGGCAAATATCATTCGCCTGCCACTGCGTCGTAATCGAGCGGTCAACTAGGGAGCTCATAATATGCTAACTCAGGACTTGATGGAAAAGGTCATTGCAAAGAACCCAGGGGAAAAAGAATTTCACCAGGCAGTAAGAGAAGTCCTGGAATCTCTGGAGCCAGTGCTTAAACAGCGCCCCGAGTATTTGAACTCCAAGATACTGGACAGAATCGTTGAACCCGATCGCCAGATTATGTTCCGCGTGACATGGGTCGATGACAAGGGAGATATCCAGGTAAACCGTGGATACCGGGTCCAGTTCAATAACGCTATCGGTCCGTACAAAGGCGGTCTCCGCCTCCACCCATCCGTCAACCTGGGGATCTTGAAGTTCCTGGGTTTCGAACAGGTGTTCAAGAACTCCCTTACAGGTCTGCCAATGGGAGGGGCCAAGGGAGGTTCGGATTTCGACCCCAAGGGAAAGAGCGATGCAGAGGTCATGAGATTCTGCCAGAACTTCATGAACGAGCTCTATCGACATATCGGCCCGAACACCGACGTCCCGGCTGGCGATATCGGAGTGGGCGGGAGGGAGATCGGTTTCCTCTTTGGTCAATATAGAAAAATCAACAACCGGTTCGAGTCCGTTCTCACCGGAAAAGGCATCAACTGGGGTGGCTCGCTGGTAAGGCCAGAGGCGACCGGTTACGGATGCACCTACTTCTGCGAGGAGATGCTGAAGACCAAGAAGATGAACTTTAAAGGCAAGACCGTCGCGATCTTCGGGATCCGGGAATGTCGCACAATACGCTGTCCAGAAGGTAAATCAACTCGGTGGCAAGGTCGTCACCATGTCCGACTCGGATGGTACCGTTTACGATGCCAAGGGCATTGACAGCAAGAAGTGGGAGTTCATAATGGACCTCAAGAACGTCAAGCGCGGCAGGATAAGCGAGTACGCCAAGAAGTTCAAATGTGAGTATTGGAAAGGGGAGAAACCATGGAAGGCGGATTGCGAAATCGTCCTACCATGTGCCACCCAGAATGAGCTAGACAAGGCAGACGCAAAGAAGCTCATCGATAATGGCGTCATCGCAGTGGCCGAGGGTGCGAACATGCCGACCACGCTTGAAGCGACCCAGCTTTTCATCAAGAATGGCGTGCTCTTTGGGCCGGGCAAAGCCGCCAACGCGGGAGGCGTAGCCACCTCAGGATTGGAGATGTGCCAGAACCACATCGGTCTTTCCTGGACCGCAGAGGAGGTCGACCGCCAGCTGCACCAGATCATGGTGAACATCCACAAGAACGCGGCTGATGCGGCAAAGAAGTACGGAAGCCCGGGCAACTATGTTGTCGGTGCTAACATAGCCGGCTTCGTTAAGGTTGCCGACGCAATGATGGATCAGGGCGTTCTCTGAGCAGGACGCTTGAATTCAAAGACAAACGCTCGGTTTCGCATAGCCCAGACAAATCGGCGGGGAATGGGGCGGGACGAGCACCTTTTTTTTTAACAGCATCTGTACAATAGCCAGGAGATGCGGTAAGCATCAACAGACACATCTAGATGATCTGCGTGCTGGAATTTGAAGGGAGAAAAATGCGAGGGATCCTCTTGCTCCGGACTCTCAGATAGGAATTCAAGAACGTTTTCAATCTTGTTTTATGCCCGTCCAATCGATAGGCTCCTTCAGCGGTTTTCGAGTAAATTGCTTGACGCTGGGGATAGTCTTGTCCGTTCCTGCCACTCTAAAACGTACCTCTTCTTCGGGAAATTGTATCTCCTCCGCAAGGAACATCACTCGCATCGGTTGGTCGAATTTTCGTTGCAGTTTGAATTCTGTATCCGCAGTTTTCGAAAATTCAAGATTGGCGTTCGCTTCTTTAATCGCCTTATCGATTTCTGCTTTTCCACCAAAACTATCGACTTGATTCTTGGTGAATATGTAGTCAATTTCCTTCGTCGATCTAGCCTCCCTGATGATGATGTATCTGCTGGACGAATCTGGTTTCATATCCTTGAAGCTCTTTTCGATCAATTCGACCACATCCTTCTCGACTAGAGTTTCTTTTTCCGTATCGTCCATAGCCAGAGTTAGTTCTTGGACATGACTGGCATTGAGTGTCAGGTTGATTTTTAGGCCAAGGAAATTGACAAAATCCCCCAATTTGGCCTGGATCTTGCTTTTTATCCTGCCCTGCGCTTCCTTTGATCTGTGAATTTTTTCGATACTGTCAGGATAAGAATACGTTTGTCTGTGCTTATCCTTGGTTATCTCATAGATCGTACCAGGGGGATCTCCGGTTGTCAGATTCTGATAGAATTGCCAACCAGGTGGGAGAACATCGGTCGGTATGACTTCCTTCTCCACTTTCCTCTGCCACCATTTAAACATGAGAAAACCAACAACCACCGCAATGACCAGTATTATAGCGATTACAATATATATTATATCATCCATAGTCTAACCTCCAAATCCCTGGATGTACCAACTCGTACCCTCATTTCCAAACTCATTCGTAAACCAAATCCATAATGGAGATCTAGGCACATTTTTTCAATTTGTCCGTTCCTAGTTTATTTATATGAAAATATTGTTAAATATTCTATAAATAAATTTCCCATATGTAATGCATATCCCCGTTTCCTAATGGCTTTGGAGACCGATGGAATCCGCTCCAGTACCGATTCTGAGCTGGATGCATTGCTGGCCGTGCACGCTTCTGAAGATCCATATGAAGGAACTTGAGGGGCCATGTCACCAATTGGAAGGGCTGAGGGCAAACCTGGCGCGTTGTCACGAGAGGAGGGACAGGGCATTGATTCATGCACTTGGTCAGGTAGGCCATCCGCCTGGAGGTAACGGCTTTGTTACAATCACATCAATCCGTCAGATTCTTGGCGAACTCTTATGGACATTTGAGGTTCGTGAGACAAATATCAAAATCACCAGATTAGAAACATTCATTTATAAACAAAAAACCAAGTAGATATTGCTATTATGATCGTGTTATTATGATCGGGCACTTGAAACTCTGTGTAAATGGAACTTCTCGAAATGGGCTGAACCATTCCCCTCAAAGTCTATGAGGCAAGCCACATGATCATACAACGCCGCATGAACATTCTTGTAGTTGAGGACAACCCGGCCGACGCCCACCTGGTCAAAACCCTGCTTGAGGAAACAGGTTATCCCTCCACCATAACGATGGCTATAGATGGTGAGGTAGCCATACGAATCATTGAAGGAGCCGCGATCGGTGAACGACCGGCGCCGGACCTTGTCCTACTTGACATCAATCTCCCTAAGAAGAACGGGCATGAGGTCCTGTGTTCCATCAGAGGGAATGACCGCTTCGAGAATACCTTTGTGGCCATGTGTTCAGGTTCCACATCCTATGAGGACATCGCAAAGGCACGCAGCAACGGTGCCGATGCCTATCTTTTCAAGCCTATGGGCCTTGAGGAGATGGGCGAGATCATAGATCGCCTGCGAAATATCATGGTCTCCTTGAACGATAGATCTGATATAGCCGTATTCTGTTGAAAAATCGCCTGGTTTTTCATTTTCAAATTTTTAAAAATCGAACAACGCTTCCACTTTGAATTTTGAGCGATTCCAATCCGCATCGAATGGTGACAAAACTGAAAAACAGGTCACTTAAGACCGTCATGGTTCCTCAGTGCATTGATATCATCTGCTTCCCCACAATCAAATTTATATATAGTAAGTATCGGCATAAATGCCCATGGCTAAAGCTACCTCTTAGAAGTAAGGGAGGGAAGAATGTGGAGAAAATTTTGGGCGTGAGCGGCAGTCCCCGCGCTGGAGGCAACGCCGATACGCTCCTGGAAAAGTTCCTAGACGGGGCTAATGAAGCTGGGGTCGAGATTGAGATATTTCATCTGCGTAATTACAACATCAACTATTGTGTCGGCTGTGAGCAATGCCGTCGAGATAAAACATGCACTCGCTTCGACGATGGCATGAGTCTGATATACCCTAAGATCCAAGAAAGCAAGGGCTTGATAATCGGCTCTCCTGTTCACAACTACAACGTAACGGCGATTACGAAATCCTTTATCGACCGACTTTATCCATATTATGATTTCACTCCGGGCAAACCGAGGGCGTGGTCAAGCCGTCTGGCCGGACAGGGGAGAGGCGCCGTCGTCTTTGCGGTCGGCGAGCAAAACACCAGCGAGGATCTGGGATGCTCGCTATTTGCCCTGGCCCAGCCATTGAGAGCGTTGGGCTTCAACGTGAAGAAAGAGATACCTTTCCTCGGGTTTTTCAACAAGGGAAGCGTGGCTGGAAACGAAGTTGCGATGGAATTGGCTTTTAAGTCTGGTTTTGATTTCGGCAGGACCTTTGATATATGATCGGGAGCGACCTAACGGATCGATGTCTTGCTTCGCCTGAGGGATAACCTGCAATTGCCACTGATAGAGCTTGATCATCATCGCTACGAACCACGTCCCCTCCTCATTGATGTTGATGTCAGTGATGGCAAGGATCTCGCGGGAGAGGACCAGACCAAAGCCGCGGTCTTTCCCAAAACCAATGGCGAACAGCTTCTCCCTAGTATTCGGAGAGATACCATCGCCATGGCCCTAGAGATGATGGACGGGCCACTATTTCGTTCCCTTCTGATCGACCGATTTGCACAACGAGCAGGATTCGATTGCGGGGAGATAATTGTAGCTCCAGTCGCAAAGCAAACATGCTAAACCGCTGTTCACCTGGGAGACGAGGAGATTTATTTTGGGATCCCAATGGCGATTATATGAAAAAGGGAAGAGTTTTTTTAGCGAATTGGTTTTAGGTCTATTCAGCGACGACGCTTTATCAGAACGATCGCAACGACCCCAATTACTCCCAGGACCAGAATCAAGGCGATCAGGCCCGTCTGTCCTAAGACATTCGGATCCGCATTCGCGGCCACCGCCTCGGCGCTTAGAGAGTGCGCTGAGAAGCTAGGGATGTATACCAGGATCTGTGAGATGTTCCCCTGGGTGAGCATACAGAATGCGGCGTTCTCCACTTGCTGTCCGTTGGCATTGAGTACTTCCGACATAGGGGCCTCCCTTAACGCCGTTCCATCCATCTTCACCAGGAGATCCTTGTTCTGGAGCTGTAATGTTTCCTTGTCCATCGTCATGACCACCAATCTTCCTTCGTGGCCATCGGAGGAGACTTGCAACATGATGTGGTTCTGTTTCGCTTCCATCAATTGGATTCTGAACTGATGCTGGTACTCCCATGTGTTGAACATAGCGGTGTCGTTCCTTACGAGGATGGAGATCTCCCCAGCCAGTCGAGACTGCATGAACGCATTCATCAACATCTGCTCGCTTTCCATGTTCCTATTGGGGAACGTGGGGAGTGCTCTGAACATTAAATGGTCATCCTCGAAGGTGACGTTCAGAAATGTCCGCCCCTCCATTTCGCCCATCAACATTGTTCCGTTGTCCGTGGCGAGAACGGCATCGATGCCAGTGCCGTTGATATACATATATTCTCTATCTCCGAATAGACCTTCGGTCACAATCACGTTCTCTGATGTGACGAATCTGGCATCAGCAAGAGTGTGATTCGCGATAATGTGAATCATGCAGTTGGGGTTATCATGGATAATGATCTGAATGGCCCCCGCTTTGATTAACATGACTGATCCTAGGGACATGATCTCTTCTGGTAGCAAACCGGCCACGCTCACAGAGTCAAAGACCACTATCTGTTCATCTCCAATCAATAGGGTGTAATTCGTGATCATTCCAGTGGTCACATTGAGCTCGAACCTGATGAAATCGCCTGCGACAATTCCATTTGAGTAGTTTAGCTGGGCCATCAAGCCATACCTAGCTCCTTCCTGCATCATCCATTCCAGATGACTTTTGAGTTGGGTTTTCGCCCTGGTTCAGATATCCCATGCCATCTTGCGAGGTGTTGCCTTCGGTCCAGTTCCATTTATTGCCAATACCTTGATCATTCAGGTCCTTGGCGTCAGATCCGGCATCGGCCGACACGATCGGCATTATCGCTGAGAATATCAAAGCGACCGCTATCATGGGTATCATTAAGACGTATCTTGCTTGCTTCATTTTATCACTGAGTCATCGACGTTTAGACCCGTTAAGTGATTTTTGGTCCAATTCTCGAACATACTGGTCCAATCCTCGAACACGGATGAAGTATTGTTCCTCGATGAGCGCTCTTCCGATACCTGAGATATCAAATATTCCCCTCCGGCAAGTCTGAGGGGGCTTCATAAGAGCATGTCGTGAAGCACAAGAATTCCAGGGCTAGTCGCCCCCAGCTCGGACCTCACAACAAGTCATTGGATTTGGATATGAGAAGAAAGAAGAAAGGGATTTTACCGGCTGTTGCCTATTACTTGCCCTTCCGTCCAAATAATAGGTATGTCGCCACACCAACCGTTGCCATAGCCCCCAGGAAGGCCAGCAACCCCGTGATGTTCAACACGCTCGCCAACGGAGATACGCTTGAGAAATCCAGGACATGTGTCGAGAAATTCGGGACGTAGATCATTATCTGTGAACCGTTGGGCGTGCTTTCGATACAGTAAACAGCATCGCCATCCTGAGAACCGGAATTGCTCAGAACGTCCAATGGATTCTGTGTTTGCCTGATGGCCTTCCCATCTAGGGTGATGATAACATCTCTGTTGGTTCGTGTATCGAATGAGTCTTTGTCGAGGTTTATTATCGCTATCTTTCCTTCATGCACCTCTGATGAGGCAGTCAGCCGAACGTGGTTCTCACTGGCCTGCTGAACTTCCAACTTGAAACTTGACTGATATTGTAAAAGGTCGAACATCGCGCTGCCATTTCTGACGATCAAGGATATTTCTCCAGCTACCTTTCCGTTGGCAATGGCAGTCTGAACCGCTTCATTCATTGCATTGTATCCCCTGGTCATTGATGGCTTCATACGTAGCATGGTATCTGATGAATTGGCCACGATGATCTCATCACCAGTTCCATCTGTCTCAATCGACAATGTGCCATTCCTGACCATCAGGATCCCTTGGACGCCGATTCCTCCTATCAATGCGAACGATATGTTGGTTTCGTTTCCACTCCTAGGCATCAAAGCAGCCGATATCCCTGGTGCAAGCGTGAAATTTATGGATTCCGTCGAACGATTCGAGGTCATATGCAGTAAAGCCACGGGATTGTCGTGAATTGCAACCGAAGCATTTGAATTTCTCACAATGAATAGTGAGCCAGTATTGCTCACGTTGTTGGGAATGAAGTCCTTGACGAGAATCCGCGAGAACGCAACCTCGTTCCCTCCAGAGGTCGCGACAGAATAATTCACAATCGACCCTGATGTTTCGTTAAGCTCTAAGGATAGGAAACGACCTTCGAATCCTGAGTTGTTAGATATGAATCCTCCAAAAAGACCGAGACGAGCCCCTTCACCGATCATTTGTTGAATGTTTACATTTTCTTCTGTCTGGTTCATCACCCTTCCGCCTTGAGGTACCAGTCCGGATGAATCGCCACCTCCGCCATTGCCTCCGGTGCCCATCTGACCGCCATTGCCTTGGCTGGTACCGCCGGCTGCCAAAACCACTGTTGTTTGCATGCTCAGAAGCACCAGCAATGTGACAGTAATTGCGAATGATTTAAACAACGATTTCTTGAACGTCATAGTTCAATCACAGAGACGGAAGGGGCATATTCGTTTTATGGTGCAAACGTCGAACATCATGGTCCAGGTATCGAACATCCCATCGGTCAAGTTCGACTGAAGAAGAATGGAATTCAAATGGTTTTTTTACCATACCTGATATTAAGGGGGTATTATGACGCCATTGGACCTTTTCTTGAATGCCTGTTTGGCAGGTTTCGCGTTCGTGCTCATGGCAGTGTCATTGAAGGCCTATCGCCGTCATAAAGTACCAAGACTGGCAATTGTCACTATTGCTTTCGCCCTTTATTCATTACTTGCTCTTCTTACCCTGGTAGCACCATTCCTAGAATGGAAGGACCTGCAGATGAGCTCCTATCTGGTTCTCCTGAATCTGGCGATCCTACTCTCACTGTACTTTGCAGTGCTCAAGAGATGAACAGAGATGGATGAGGCGCTGAACCTTGAGAACCGCCGTCGCATTTACGATTTAATTTCGGCCAATCCAGGTACTCATGTGAGGGAGATGGAGCGGGCGCTGGACATGCAACCGGGTCTTCTTTCATATCATCTTGACTATCTTGAAAAGAGAAAATTGGTTCGGGCGGAGGATGATGGACATCGAAAGATGTATTTCATTCCAGATCGATTCATCGAAAAAGATCGGCGCACCCTCGGCGCTTTGCGCCAAGAATCTCCCCGCAAAATACTGATGCACCTTCTGGTCAATGGCCCCACAAGCTTCCAGAACCTGCAGGCGGAGATGAGCGTTGCCAAATCTACCCTTTCGTACCACCTGAAACGATTGAGGGAAATCAGGGCGATCGAGGTCACCAAGATAGAGAAGGAAATGGTGTATCGGATTGAGGATGGCGATCGGGTGGCTGACCTGCTAATCGGCATTCAAGAGAGCTTATCATCCGATGCTGTTGACCGATTCGCTGATATTTGGAGTAAATTGGCAAATGAAAGGTGAATCGGATCGAGGAAATCCGTGTCGTCCTCAGATGTTCCGTGCACTGTTCGATAACTGCACCAACAGGTTCGACCCTTGGACCATAAACCACTTAGTCGAGGGTGGTTAATGGGGTATTAGGTGCTATAAATGGCCCACAAACTAAGTGCAATAATGATTGCGGCGTTCGCAACGCTGGCAATAGCATCCCTCATCACGGTCGGGGTTGCGACCGCAATGGCGGGACAGGGAGTCGGAGCATCCGCTAACGGCAGCGGTGACTGCGACAGGACGATGGACAGACAGAATGCGCAAAACTGCACCTGCGATGGGACGGGGTCGGGATCGCAAACCGGTACCCGGACAATGAGCCAGGAACGCGCCTGCGACATGATCGGGATCAAGCAGATGGATCAGGACCGCCTTAGGGACGGATCCTGCATCGTCGCCTAAACCCCAAAAACCCCTTAAAGGTGCAGGCAAATGCCTTCCACCTTCCACTTTTCTCCTCTCAAAATACACCATTTCGTGATTATAAGAACCGATCTGGTCAATAATTCCTTCTGACTCGGAAATGATAATAGACAGCCCCAGCAATTAACGCACAGATTCCGAGTATCCAGGATTCAACTGTGAGAAATATAATCAGGCCAGCACATGAGATAAGGCCGAGTGTCGGCAATATCTTTTTATGCTTGGGTTTGGCAATCCTCAAGGCAGCATAGTTCGCGGTAGAGTAATAGACCAGAGACCCAAAATTGGAAATGGCCACCGCTTTCAGTATGTCCGTGGTCAATGCGAAAGCAGTCATCAATAGTCCGAAGACCAATATGGCAATAAAAGGGGTCTGCCTCTTTGGGTGCAATTTGGCAAGGACCAATGGGAGGTCATGGTTTCGACTCATAGCGAATGTTATACGAGATAGGCCAAGCAAGGTTGTCAAGAGCACGCTCATCGTAGCCGCTAATGCTCCTACGGTCACTAGATTAGCCATGAAATTGCCTTCCAAGGCCGCGGCATCAGCCAATGGTGAGTTCGTTGCCCCTAATGAGGCGGAGCCGACGGTTCCTATGGCCACCAACCCAACGAGTAAATAGATAATTCCAGAAGCAATTAGGGCAATAATTATGGCCCTGGGCACGGTATGCGTGGGGTCGCGGACCTCCTCGCTCATCATCGCTATCCTTCCGAAGCCGGAAAAAGCGAAGAAGACTCACCGCTGCCCCTTCCATCACCCCTATGGCACCGTTCGGGGCGAAAGGGGAGAAGAATGCACCATTGATCAAGGATAATCCGAACACCACGAAGAGAATGAGAATGACGAGTTTGAACACGACCAGCAGGTTATTCACATAGGCGGAATCCCTAGCCCCCATGTAGTTGATGCCGGTGATGACCAGGCAAGCGAACGCCGCCATTAGGTTTACCGGCAGAGGGATATAGACAGCCAGGTAGCTGGCGAAACCCAAGGCAACAACCGATCCAGTAACTATATTGGACAGAAGCCACATCCATCCCGAAATGAACCCAGCGAAGGGAGAGACCAGCTCATGAGCATACTCATATCCTCCGCCCTCACGAGGTATGAATCTCACCAGATGAACGAAACTGGCGGCCGTGAAGGCTGAGACAAGTCCAGCGATAAATATGGAGAGGAATAGGGCGGGCCCGGCGAGGCTTGCCGCTACGCCGATCACTACAAAGATGCCAGCGCCAATGATGGCGCCCAACCCGATGGCGAACGCGTCAAAGAGACCGAGCGATCGTTTCAATTCCATATGCGAAGGAATTGCAAACTCGTTGCCTATATGCTTTCTTGTAGAAATGGGCAAGAGCCACAATTCAATTTGATGAGCTGCTGATTTTGGTTCTCTTCAACTTCGTGTGGGTAAATGATTTCATTTAGGATAGTTTGGGAAGGCTCCCGCCCTCCCAAAATGATGCTTGAATGGTGACTCGCTGTTCATCGGACTACGCTGGATACCTAAAAACTAAATCTAACTTATAGTAGATCAAATAAGAGATCTTCGAAATCTTTAATGTCATTCGATTCTAACAGAAATCGGTTTTTACCCATACAAAACCAAAGAGAGGCCTGATTTTAAATTATGTTCTAATGAGCTCAATCGACAATTTTGAAATAGGCGGCGGTGTGAGTGACATATCGTGACAGAAATGCCAGTTGATGAAACACACAAAACATGTCGGAAGTCGCGTGCGAAATGTGACCTGGAGGACAAGATCGGTTACACCCCCCTGGCATTGACCGGGGCTGGAAAGATCGACGAGGAGATAGGGGGCAACCTTGAGAAGGTCATCGCGGACCTATACGATGACGTCTGGAAGGAGGGCGCGTTGACAAGGAAGGAGAAGCACCTTATCGCCTTGGCCGTAGCCCTGGTGGAAAGGCAAGAAGGTCAGACGCACAAAGTACTGGAAAAGGCGAAGCGGGCTGGCGCTAGCGACGCGGAGATATACGAGACGCTTAAGCTCGTCCTTTGGCTCAGAGGTGTCCCGAGCTTCGTACAAGGGGAGAGAATGCTTGCGGGCATGATTGGCCGTTGATCTAGAAGAAATGTCCATACCAATAATCCCTCGGAACTCGGTGAGAAGGTTTCGAAGATATATTCGACTGATATAATTCGGAGGTTAGAACGCGTTGATTTGAGAGACATGATGAGTGCACATCAGGCATATTCCAGCACACGATGGAGGAAATTCCCTCTAAGAGATCTGCAGGTGGTTCGTTGAAATGACCTATTGCCAATAGTGCGGTAATGCCCGCTCCTTTCATCACGACTTGCATAGGCTCTGGCGTCTCGTGAGATTATTGCAGTTGACTTCAAGAACTTTAGGCCATCCCCTGATTTGGCTATCTTCGGAAAGGGGGCAGCTTTCAGTTGTTCAAATTATAATCGATCTTCGGACCTTTTAAGGGTCTGCGCCACCTTCCAACACTGCTCCTTGGGATCAGAACACTCCGAGGAGCATCAGCGATCCCAGGAGCAACATTACCAGACCTACCATGAGCCGGAGTTTACTTCTCTTCTCCAGGCGCCATTCGTTCGCCTTCTCTGGCGAAACCCCTAAGTAGATTACCCCTAATATTACTATCAGGGGCAGCACGAATATCAGGTTGTACAATACCAGGTAAGGCATTCCCTGGGCAGCCGTCATGGTGTCTCCCAGTAAGCTCAGTATTGCTAGGTAAATGCCACCTGTGCAGGGCAATTCGAAAGCGCTTACCATCGCTCCGAGCGCCACCGCTGCTGGGATGCTTGCTTTCTCTATGTACTTCTTTATCATCGGCTTCCTGGATTCTGGAATGGCCACTGTGGGCTTGTTGCCCGGGAAAATGAAGTCCTTTATATTGATGAGGCCGATCGCTATTGACAACAAGGCGGCCGCATAGTAGACGTACCTTGTCATTGACGTCGATTGCAGGAAGGTCAGCAATCCGACCCCAGCAAGGAAATAGACAAGGAATACCGTGACTACGTAGGCAATGCCGACCAGAAGCACCCTCCTCTTGTTTCCGAGGCTTGTCAGGAACATCAGCAGGAATATCATGACACTTATGGCGCACGGGTTGATGCTGTCCACAGCCGCCGCGGCTATGACCATTCCAATCGTCAGGTCCGTCGAAGACCCACCCCTCGGTGTAGAATCGAGCGTATCGGTCATCATGCCATCGCCAGCAGAGCTGTAGGCGCACACTTTGTAGTAGTAGACCTGACCGTTGGTGAGACCCGTGTCGGTATAATTGGTTGAAAGTACCGTGCCCAGCAACGTCATCGAATCAGGGCTCGTTCCACGGAAGATCCGATAACCCAATAAAGCCGCTGAGCCGCTGGATGTCGGCTCATTCCAGGACAGGGTGACTAGACCATTACCTGCAGTCGCGGCAAGGCTCTGAGGGAAGGAAGGTGCAATGATAATCTCAACTGGTGTAGCAGCGTTCGCCTCGCTGGAACTGGGCCCTGTACCCTGAGCGTTCACCGCCCGCACCCGGTAATAATAGGTCTGACCGTTGCTCAGGCCAGTGTCGTTGAACCAGAGATTCAGATGGGCATCGGCCAGGAACGTTTCTGTCCCCGAGGACGTGCCCCTCCATACCTCATAGTTGGTGATGACGGAGCCACCGTTGCTGACGGGGGATTGCCATGTCAAGTTAACGTAGGCGTCACCGGGGGTGGCCTGAAGGTTCCGTGGAGGGGTTGGCGCTGTGGTAGGGGTGGCATTGAACTCGCTAGACCTGGGTCCTTCTCCGATCGAGTTCACCGCCCGCACCCGGTAATAATAGGTCTGACCGTTGCTCAGGCCAGTGTCGTTGAACCAGAGATTCAGATGGGCATCGGCCAGGAACGTTTCTGTCCCCGAGGACGTGCCCCTCCATACCTCATAGTTGGTGATGACGCTGCAGCCGTTGTCGGATGGAGCCTGCCAAGTCAGGTTGACATAGGCGCCACCGAGGATGGCCTGAAGGTTCTGTGGGGAGGTCGGCAATGTGGCGGAGGTAGCATTGAACTCGTTGGACCAGGTCCCTTCACCGATCGAGTTGACCGCACTCACCCGGTAGTAGTAGGTCTGGCAATTGGTCAGACCTCTATCGGTATAGGTCAGTATGTTGCCTAGGGTCAGGATTAGCGTCTCCCCGCCAGGTGTTGTACCGCGATAGATCGAATAATTTGTGACCGTTGCTCCGCCATTGTTGGCTGGCACGGACCAATTCAGAACTATCTGACCATTACCAGCGGTAGCGGTCAGGGATTGAGGTGCAGTAGGCACGGTATGTACTTGACTGGGTATGGCGGAAATCTCATTCGAACTTGGTCCCGATCCCTGTGAATTTTCGGCTCTGATGACATAGTAGTAGGTCTGACCGTTGCTCAGGCCAGTGTCGTTGAACCAGAGATTCAGATGGGCATCGGCCAGGAACGTTTCCGTCCCCGAGGACGTGCCCCTCCATACCTCATAGTTGGTGATGGCGGAGCCACCGTTGCTGAAGGGGAATTGCCATGTCAAGTTAACGTAGGCGTCACCAGGATTCGCCTGGATATTCTGGATGACGGTTGGAGGTCCGACAGGAGTGGCGCTGATATGATTTGACCAAAGCCCCTCGCCTGCGTCATTCACGGCGCTGACCTTGTAGTGATACATCTGTCCGTTAATGAGCCCGGTATCGGTGTAGACTAGGACGTTGCCAATGGTGGTTAGGAGTGCCTCGCTCCCGGATATCATGCCGCGATAAACCATGTAGTTGGTGATAATGCTGCCACCACTATTGCTGGGAGCCGTCCAGACGAGCATGACCTGAGCGTTGCCCTGCGTGGCCGAGATCAGGCTGGGAGCCGTTGGCACCGTGACAGGGATGGCGAAGGCTTCGTTGGATCTGGCTCCCTCGCCATCGGAATTCACGGCGCTGACCTTGTAGTAATAGGTCACGCCGTTCGTCAGACCGGTGTTGGTATAGGTAAGAACGTTTCCCAGCGGTGCGACCAGGGTCGCTCCCTGCCCACCAGGGGCGGTCCCACGATACACCATGTATCCGGTGACCGCGGCGCCGCCATTGTTGGCCGGTATGGACCAGCTCAGAACAACATTCTCATTCCCGGCATTGGCAACCAAGTCCTGAGGTGCGGTTGGCACCGTGACAGGGATGGCGAAGGCTTCGTTGGATCTGGCTCCCTCGCCATCGGAATTCACGGCGCTGACCTTGTAGTAATAGGTCACGCCGTTCGTCAGACCGGTGTTGGTATAGGTAAGAACGTTTCCCAGCGGTGCGACCAGGGTCGCTCCCTGCCCACCAGGGGCGGTCCCACGATACACCATGTATCCGGTGACGGCGGCGCCGCCATTGTTGGCCGGTATGGACCAGCTCAGAACAACATTCTCATTCCCGGCATTGCGCAACCAAGTCCTGAGGTGCGGTTGGAGGTACGACGTTATTGGCTGCAATTAATCGCAATATGGTCGATTCTAGGTCAGCCCGTATGGCGTCCGGGCCTACCAATGCCGCCTCATTCTCAATGAAAATCGAAGGGGTCGTCGTGCGCCCGGTGTTAAAGGCATTGTTGAAATCAATGAATAGGTTATAATTGGTGACATTGTGGGTCACCTCCAATTTCAGAAAGGTGGTCTCAGGGTATTTTGCGGCGGTGCTGTCTATGAATGGCTCCGTGGCTGCACAGTGTGAGCATCCGATCGCCCAAAAGTAGTATATGATGATGCTTTCATTAGCGCTGTTTCCTAGGCTTACAGAGTTAAGTGGCGCGTTCTTTATGCTGATGTTTATAGGTTTTATGGAGTTCGTGCCGTTTATTTGATAGGCAAGGTCCGAGACTAATGCCACCGAAAGCATCAGCGTCAATGCGACGATTATGATCGGACGTGACCTCAAGCAAAGCCCCCTTTACCCCTGTTAATATATGATTGACTGCCTAATATAAATTTTCCATTTACCTCACTTTTTCTGCCTATATATTTCAGCTATCTCCATCATTCCTCATTCATGGCATGTACGAATGAGCAAGCTCGTTTCATGGGACTATTGATTAATTATTGCGGTAGCGGGTCGGCTTAGAGTTAAGGGCTTTCTGGCGATCAATGGAGGAGCCTAGTGCGCTTTTCGAGGTCTTCGCACCTTCTACCATCGTACATCTTCCATATTGCCCCGGAGCCAAACGAGCTTCGGTCGCCTCCTGGTCCTAAATCTCGGTTACCCTGAGCATTTGTGGCCGTTTTTCACCAGTCCATGAATATCGGAAAGCCCGGAGGGACTTGTTCAAATGAACTTAACCTTCCAGTGACCCCGCATTCTAAAGACCCAGCATAATAAAATGACGAAGTTACCATCATTCCTTTTGAACTTTATCATGAGACTAGTGTTCTTCGATGTATTCGGATAGTCGCTCAGTGTCATTGATATAGTAGATAACAGAGATTGGGATTGTTGTCAGAGGAGAAATATTTGGATGGAAGATACTTATCAAAACGAGTTGGCTAACCGCATGAAGTTGATGGGTCTAAGACTTGCGAGGGCGGTAGCATTCGCCACCTGGGTATATAGTCTATTGTTTCTGATATATCTCACATTCAGGTTAACATTCAACGCCGCTCATGTAAAACTAGACGATCTTTTCATTGATCACGTTCCATTCTTTACATTCCTTATCACTGGAATATGTTTGTTGGTGATAACTATCGCATCCCTGGCCTTGTATCTGGCGATCCGGAGAATTGATGAAAAAAGGAAAGGATCGATCAGTCTCAGTAACTTGAATCTGAAGGTATTGATCATTTGGATGTTCAGCATATCGATCTGGGGCTACCTTACATACAGAGCCCTGGCAGATCCCCCTTCTCCCCCATACTGGCCGATAAGCATGATGATGTTCGTGGTCAGTTACATCTGCTTGGTGTATATGGCGTATACGACAACAGCCATAGATCCCTACATAGCGATTGGGTCTGCCTGAGGGCTCCACAGGCTCCAGTCATACACCAGACCCAGTCCGAGCACATGTCGATTCTCTCGAAGGTCGTTCTCGCCTCAATCAATTAAAAGAAATTAGGTTCCCGCTGAAAGTTCGGGATTCGAGTTGATCGCCTTTCAAACAATGCCGTTGCTTGTATTCACTCGAAACGATCCTTTCATGTGACTACCGGTTTTCCGACCGCTCGGGCTCGAACGCGCATCTGAAGGAGTGCGTCCTTTCCTAGTACGCTTTCCGATTTTTCTCTTTCTTCCTCGATCTTAAATTCCACGTTGAGATCGAATCCGCCCACGTTCCTGGCCCGTTCCAGGGCATGGAGCGACGCCATCTCCTTGGCCTTTGTGATAGCATCCCGCTCCAGTGTGTAGAAGATGGGGGTGGAGAAGACCGAGTAGACCGCATAGCCTTTATCGCGCGGATAAACAAAGACGTCAACGAATTCAGAGACATGACCGCATACAGCTCCGATCGCATTTCCGACGTCAAAATTGTCCGGTATCACAACGTTGGCGTCCAACCGTTCGGCCAGAGAGGGGATGAATGCACCCGCTGGTCCACCCAGCCCTATCACTGGATGACCTATCTTCACTTTCATTTCAAAATTGGGATATGAACGGCTTCCGCTCATTCTTTCGATCATTTGCTGAAGGACGTCCGACCTAGGCAGTTCCCCGAATTCATCTGAGAGCACCTTCTTGACCAGTTCTTCGGCTATGCGCGACGATACCATTTCGATGATCTTTTTCGTCAGTTCGCTTTCTTTCATATTCAGCGCGATGGCGAATATTCGGATACCGAGCTCGGAGGCCTTCGTATCGCCCTCGGTATAGATGCCTGCGGCATGAAGAACATCCGTGGGGGTTAGTCCGATGATCTCGATGGCCCCTTGGCTCCATAGAGACCTTATGTGCATTTCCATAAGATAGATCTCAGCTAAGGCTAGCTTCAATTCATCGAGTGTCTTTGGACCGTTCGCCCATAGGTGATCGACGATCTTCTGTTCGGATGAAGACAGACGATCAAACATCCGAGGAGGGGCAAAGATGAACCTCGCCTCGCCAAGTTCCATCATCTTCTCTACCAATCCTGGGAATGAGGATGCGGCAAAGCACAACGGGGTCACCCTCTGAGGACCGATCCTTAGACCCTGCTTCTTAGACACCCATATCTCCGAGTCTCCTCCCAAGCCTACGGTCCAGGCGTTAACCGCCTCGACCCTGGTCGGCCATGACCCGACGATCGCGCCATCCGCAGATATCCTCGACCTTCCATTCTCTACGACCGCAATATCGGTGGATGTTCCTCCGATGTCGATCACGATGCAATTGTCCCGCCCGGAGAGAAGCTTTCCGCCCATGGCGCTTGCGGCCGGTCCGGAGAGCAAAGTGTCCACCGGTCGTCTGATGGCCGCCTTGATGTTCATCAGCGTCCCATCGCCCTTGAAGATCATTATCGGGGCTCTGAACCCCCTTCTATCCATTATCTCTTGGACCTTTTTCAGGAAGTCGCTCAGGACAGGGATCAATCCGGCGTTGAGCACTCCTGTGACCGTGCGTTCATAGATGCCGAGCTCACCGGTCAGCTCGTGACCCATGACCACCGGGATATCGCATCTTTCGATGATGAGGCGCTTCACCTCAATCTCGTGGAGGGAATTGTAGACGCTGAAAAGACCAGACACCACGATGGAGTCGACACTATTGGCCATTTCCTCGATCGCTGATCTCACCCCCACCAAGTCCAGTGAATCTTGCATACGGCCTCGGACATCGTGTCCCCCGGACAGGAAATATTGTTTCCTGGCGCCGAATTCCTGACCTTCCTCCGGTTTCCATCCGAGACCGATGAGTCCGACCCGCCCCCCTTTCCCTTCCAGAACGGAATTGGTTGCGAGAGTGGTGGATACGCCGACCAGGCGGGGCTCGAAATTGTCATCTTCGAGAACGCCAAGCACCATGTCCACTGCCTCCCTCAAGCCGATGCTGAGATCGCAATGAGTGGTCCTCGCCTTGGATTTGGCTAGCACCGTCGCTTTCTGAATATCCACGATCACCGCATCCGTGTAGGTGCCACCTGCGTCAATGCCCAGACCATAGATGATCTTTGGATCGTTGTTTGTGAAAGGAATGTCGGTCACGCACCTGCGGAATGAATGTGATTGAAACGGCAGTATCCTATTAATGATAACCTAATTGGCCCTCGTTAGTTCGAAAGATTTGTTCGGGTTTAGAGAAAAAGTGTTGAATCCCGTGTGAAGTGGTCGTAACATCATTATTTTATCGCCGAGTTCCGGATCCGAAAGTGATCGAATCTAGCAGGCACAGACCAGGAATAGCGTAAGAAATTTCCCCCTATCCAGTATTTGCAGTAGGCCGAGTGATCTTTATGTTGTGCGAAAAGACTGGAGAGAAACTAAAATGCCTTTTCGACATCAGTCAACCCCTGGAGAAAAGAAGCGAGAAACCGGTCGAGTTCGATCATTAACGCCTTTATTTCGTTCTCTTGATAGAATCGTTAGGCAACAGAGGGGTATTGATGGTTTCCAACCAGATGGTATGCCTAAAACCTTAAGCCATCAACCAATCAATATGCATCCCATTGGGGGTTTCCGATGGAAAAGGGGATAAAGATAGTTGAGAGAACCATAGTCGTTTCTCTGATTTTACTTTCAAGCGCATTGATCATATTCGGAGCTGGGGTGGTTGTAGCAGACGAGGGCCCATCATTACCAGGCGTCCCGATCGGGCTGACCGCAGTACCGGGCAATGAAAATGTGATTCTGCAATGGACCGCACCGGCTTCCGTCGGTAGCAGTGCTATCGACTATTATATTATTTATCGGGAAACGGGTTATACTTATTACAATGACGACGAGTTCTTCCCTGGATCTTCCGTAAATGAGACCGAATGGCGCGTCGGTATCGAACTCCCAGATGACCCGACAATTTTAATGGCAAAAATTATAGGTCTACCACATCAGGATCTTACATTGGATTATATCTGGACTTACCGTTTCACGGTAGCGGCACATAATGAAGCCGGAATCGGTCCAAAGAGCGTTCCTGCAATATCCAACCCATTCACCACCCCTTATGAAGGATTTTGGACCGAAATCGATTCGGGAGATGGGCAAGTTCACATTGACTGGTATTTGCACATGTTTTCTCGAAATTCAGATGGGGGATCCCCGATACTCTTTCACGTAATTTATCAGGATGGAGTCGATATTATGCACGTCATCCCTCTTCCTCAAGGAGGGAATGCAACGATCACTGGCCTCACCAATGGTCAGAGCTACAATTTTTCCGTCGCCCTACATAATGCAGCAGGAGACGGTCCTCATAGCAACGTAACGGCTGTTCCGATGGCTACCCCTGATGCACCGACTGGTCTCTCTGCGACCTCTGACAACGGAAATGTATCTCTTACCTGGTCTGCCCCTGCCAATAGTGCAGGGTCTTTCATAGAAGGTTACAACGTATATCAAGATGGCATTAAGGTGGGGAGTTCTCGGGATACATCCATTACGGTCACTGGTTTGACCAATAACCATACCTACATTTTTTCCGTCTCTGCCTATAATGCTCTTAATTATGACCGATATGGACTCTGGAATGAGGGGCCGCGATCATCGGGCGTTTTAGCCACCCCTGGACCGGAGTCGAGCAGCGCCCCAACTGGTCTGACGGCTATGCCCGGCAACGCGCAGATAGGTTTGTCATGGTTGCCTCCAGAAAATGATGGCGGTGCGGAGATCGATTATTACGTGGTGTATCAAAATGACATCGATGTCATGCATGTCAATGGCAATTCTGAGATAATCGTTGGACTGATCAATGGTCAATCCTACTCGTTCACTATTTCCGCTCACAATTACGTCGGCTTAAGTCCAAAATCGAGCGCCGTCCAGGCGACTCCTTACACTGTTCCTGACGCTCCGACAGGATATGCAGCCGTTCCTGGCAACGGCCAAGTAATCTTTAACTGGGCTGCACCAAACATCGATGGCGGCAGGTCGATCGACTACTACATTATGTACCAGGATGGGATAGCGTTGCCATACCATCTTAGTGGACCATCGACCACCATCTCTGGTTTGGTCAATGGACAGACTTATTCATTCACTATTTCCGCTCACAATCTCGCAGGCATTGGGCCGCAATCGATCACAAAGCTATCTACCCCGTATTCCTTACCGGATGCTCCGACCGGGTTGAATGCAGTTCCAGGCAATTCCCAGGTCTCCCTAAACTGGACTGCGCCTGCGTTCGATGGCGGAAGCGCCATTGACCACTATGTCATTTATCAGGACGGTATTGAACTTCCAGATCATTACCAGGTATTCGCAACTAACATCACTGGATTGAATGTGAGTGAATGGTACGGTGGCCAAACCTACAGTTTCACAGTAGCGGCACACAACGCAGCAGGAACTGGCCCACAATGTGATCTATTAACGGCCATTCCTTATACCACGCCCTCCACGGTCATTCACATTTTGATCTCCACGGGAGATGGATATGTTTCACTAGCCTGGTGGAATCCCGAGGGCAACGGAGGATCCATAATACAATATTATGTCATTTGCCTGGAGGGTGTCGATATAGTACACACACCTAACCGCTCGGTCAAGATCAATGATCTGACCAATGGCCATTCCAATAATTTTTCCATTGCTGCCCACAACGCTGCGGGAGATGGCCCATATAGCATAGTTTCTGCGATTCCGATGACCGTTCCTGGTGCACCAACTGATCTCATAGCGACCTCTGGCAACGGCCAAGTACTCCTTACCTGGAATGGTTCCAGCAACCTTGGAGAGTTATCCATCGCTGGGTTCTTTGTATATCAAGATGGGGTTAAGGTAGCACAAACCCCAGATGAATCCATTGGGATCAGTGGACTGACCAATGGCCAAACTTACAATTTTACTATCACCTCCCGCTACTTTGATACTCGTGGGCAAGGATCTCCGCCAGAGGTAGAGAGTTCACCTTCCGTCGTTTTTGCAACTCCGAGAGCCGATACAGCAGGCAATCCTACTGGTCTGATCGCTACACCGGGTGAATGGAAGGTCGATTTGTCATGGTTGCCTCCAGAAAATGATGGCGGTGCGGAGATCGATTATTATGTGGTGTATCAAAATGACATCGATGTCAAACACTTCATCGCCACCTCCGGAACGATTACTGGACTGGTGAACGGCGAATTGTATTCCTTCACAGCTGCAGCACACAATGCAGCCGGTACAAGCGCCCAGTCGAGAGCTGTCCAAGCCACGCCATACACTGTACCGAATGCTCCTACCAGTTTGACCGCCACCACTGGCAACACATTCGTAACTCTAAGATGGGATGTTCCCAGCGATAACGGCGGGATGGCCATCGATCATTATGTTGTTGATCAGGACGGTACCGAGATATTTAGCAACCTTACAGGTTTAACATGCAACATAACCGGCCTTACTAATGGTCAAAGCCGAAATTTCTCAATCGCGGCATACAATTCAGCGGGAATCGGCCCCTATTCCTACGTTATTGTTACTCCGACACAAACCGTGCCATCAGAACCGCTGAATGTTTCCATGTCTACGATCGATAGCGGAATCGTCCTCCAATGGTCCTTGCCCGTGGACAATGGAGGATACTCGATAACGTATTTGATTTTCAGAGGAACTTCCACTGGAACGGAATCACCATTGGTCAATAGTTCAGGCAATTCCTATACGGATAAAGCAATAGCTCTTGGAACGAACTATTATTATTTTGTAAAGGCCGTCAATCAGCTTGGTACCTCCATTCCAAGCAATGAGATTGGCCCCGTTTCTGCTTCAACCGCTATCAACCTCGAAATGGAGACCGATTCAGTCTCTAGCTCGATTGGGATTGTCATCACCATAACCGGTGATGTTAAGACAATGAACGGAGGCATGCCGGTCAGCGGCTTAAACGTCGACCTGTGCTATAGTGTCAACAATGGTCTGACTTGGATAGAGATGTCCTCTGTCGATACATCTTCCGCAGGGAACTTCTCTAGCCAATGGATCCCCACCGCGACAAGCGTTTACATGCTTAAGGGTACCTGGGCGGGTAATGCCGCCTATCAGGCGTCGACTTCGATAATGAGTCTAGCAATCACATCATCTTCAGACAAAATTTTCTTCACGGTACAATCGAACTCGACCATTTCCAATCTGTCCTTCAACTCGGATAACAAGAAATTGCGCTTCAATGTGAGCGGCGAGACGGGCACATACGGTTATTCGCGGATCGTAATAAGCAAGGAGTTGGTAGCTAACGGTTCGGAAATCAAGGTATCCTTGGATGGATCAGAAATGAACTGTCAGCTAAGTTCCACCGGTTCATCCTGGATACTTTACTTCATGTATCATCACAGCTCGCACAAGATAGTGGCAGATCTGGATATACTTTCCAGTATTGAAGTAAAGGGCGATAGTCCAAATAGCGTCAATACTGACACGATGTTCATTTCAGTTCTCGTGATCGGCTGTGTATTTTCGGCATTGTTTTTCATTCTTCGCAGGCAGAAAGACAAGCAGGAGGGTGACAATTAAGTGATCTCCAAATCAGGAGGCATGTGCTAGTTTCTTCACTGCACGACCAGTGGTCATCGCCTTGATCTAGGGAAACCACTACTTTATTAGATACCAGATAGCCACGATGACAACTAGAATTATTATTACGACTACCACTGCCTTATAATATGGCATCCGTCGGTCAATTCGTAACGTTTTCGATATCTCTTTATTCTTCTCTATCTCAGAATCCAACATTTCATCTTTTTTACTCATGTTATCATACCTTCTTTAAATACCATTTACAGATAATTGGTAGTCTCCTCAATATAAAGGCTACCAACCGGAAACGACCTCTTAACACCTATTAACCACTTTTCAACCGCCTGAGCATCCCCTTTGAAGTAGGTTGATGATAACCATCTAACCTGGCAGGATGCTTCTAATTCGGGCAGATTGCCCGTGAGGATATGTAAGATGGATCAAACCATTTCTTCATATTCACAATATTCAATGGTTGAGGCCGAAATGGTTCAGATGCTTAACCATTTTCCCAATTCACCAATTTCTCCCGACCTTCAATATAAAGAGTTCTGGGCAAGGAGGCGAACTTGGTTCTCAGCCCACTGCTTTCTTCACGAGAACGGCGATACTTTCCTCTTCGGCGGCAGTCAATTCTTTCAACGCGAATGCTATCGGCCACATGGCACCCTCGTCGAGGTTCGCCACATCGTTGAAGCCGAGCGTCATGTATCTCTCCTTGAACTTCTCCCCGCTGCGGAAGAAACAGACGACCTTGCCGTCCTTGGCATATCCGGGCATCCCATACCAGACCTTCGGCGAGAGGGTAGGTGCGTTAGCTTTGATGATCACATGGAGCCGCTCGCCCATGGCGCGATAGGGTTCCGGCATCTTGGCAATTCTTTCGAGCACGGCACTTTCCCCGTCCGCCTTCTTCTCTTCCTGCTTGTTTGTCTTTTCCATAAGATCTTGTTTGATTTTGATGTTCTTTGTATATGAATCGATGGACGTAGAAACGACGAACAGAAGGATACCTCGATAACCAACAGATAGTATGCCTAAACTCTTAAGCCATCAACCAATCAATATACATCCCATTGGGGATTTCCGATGGAAAAGGGGATAAAGATAGTTGAGAGAGCCATAGTCATTTCTCTGATTTTACTTTCGAGCGCATTGATCGTATTCGGGGCAGGTATGGTTGCAGCAGATGAAAGCCCTTCATTACCAGGTGTCCCGACCGGGCTGACCGCAGTAGCAGGTTATGAACAAGTTTCCCTCACCTGGACCGCACCGGTTTCCGATGGTGGAGATATCATTGACTATTATGTTATTTATCAGGAAAATGTAATGTTATATCGGTTCGACGATGTTTTTACTGCCGACCCCTTGTACCCCAAGATCGAGACCGTCTGGCAAGTCGGCGTCGAACTCCCCGATGACCAGTCAGTTTTTACCGTAGTAATCTGACGTCATACAAGATATTCCGTTCCGATTCTGGCAACATTCCCAGCTTGATCGGTTCAGTTGGATCAAATGTGCTGACTTATGTGGACAGTACCACCGTCGGGGGGAACACGTACTCTTACTTCGTCGTGGCCTGTAACCAATATGGGGATTCCAGACCTTCGGAGACCACCTCGCAAATGCACATATATTCCCTGGCAAAGATCGAGACCTTTGGCGACACCACGGCAACGACATTAGCTTATTCTATCAAGCTCACCGCACACGTTTCTCAGGTCAAGGATGGCCAAAGTATCTCGGGGCTCGGCGTCGTGTTCCAATACAGCGTGACGAACGGGTCGACATGGAACGAGATCTCCTCGGGAGTGAGCGATTCGAACGGTGACTGCACGGTCCAGTGGATACCTGCGGCCACTGGCAATTTCACCATAAAGGCCTCGTGGGTGGGAAATGATGAGTATTTGCCGGTGGTCTCGACTACCAATCTGGCGGTCACATCCTCCGACAAACAATATTTCACTGTTCAGTCCAATTCCACGCTATCGAACCTATCATTTGATTCAGCCTCCAACGAACTGGGCTTCACTGTCAGCGGAACATCCGGGACATCGGGATACACCAGGATCGTCGTCAGTAAAGGTCTGGTTGCAAACGGAAGTGACATAAGAATAATGCTCGATGGAGCGAATATGAGCTATGCACTAAGCTCGACGGATTCATCGTGGGTCCTTTACTTCACATATCAGCACAGCGCGCACCAAATAGTGGCTGACCTGAACGCTATTCCCGATGTTGTCTTAAAAGGCGAAAGCCCGAACAGCGTCAATTCTGACATGATATTCATTTCAGTTCTCGCGATCGGCTGTGTATTTTCGGCATTGTTCTTCGTTCTTCGCAGGCGGAAGGACAAGCGGGAGGGGGACAAATAGCTGTTCTCTCCAAATCTGGAGAGCCGTTCCGGGCTAAGGGCCAGTGTGCTTACTTGACACGTCAATATTAGAATAATGAGACATATGCACGATAATAGAATTTTCGGCCCCAATCTAACCGACACAATGGAAGTATGCAAGCCTTATGCCTAATCCCTAAGAACGGAAAGATGCCCTTACACAACGGCATTTTTCTGAGCAAGCCAGGAATAAGAGGGGACTCATGGTGATTTAGGGGAACTTCCATGAATGGATTGAACCTCCATTTCCCCTTATCAGGGCGAACGCTGGGAAGTTTGAAAGATAGTGCTGAGCAATCATCCGAACATTTTCCGCTAATTATTTTGAGTCGAGGACTGATAATCCAGAATCTCAAGGTCCTGAACCATGGAGACCGCCATAGAGACCTCGTAAAGGTATCTCTCATCATGGTTTGGTTGAAAGCCCATAGCATTATCCGTGAATTGCAGTGAAACGGTAACGTTGCCTCTGATGAAGTTGACATTCCAGGTATTGGTAGCCACCCTGGCAATATATCCGTGATCGCCAACAGAGATATTCTCGGTCTGGTGGGTCGATCCATATAGCGTCGTGCTGTCGAGATTTCTCTGCCCTTCATGCAAACTATTGGCACCGCTTTCCGTATTGTTCCAGACGATCACATTTCTGAGACGAAGACGTTATGATAATAGAATAGGCAAAATTGATAAGAGCTTTGATTCTGCATTGGGAAAATGGGAGGTCCCAACTCCTTTTCCACCAACCAGGCTCCCCCACCCTCGAGGTCGCCCGGCCTGAGTATGAATCTGTCGGCGAGATCGACCGAATTTGCCGAACGATTGGAATATGCGAATAATACGGCCATCGTCCCGCCGATTATTAGAACGCAAACTAACACTATCACTAATTTCTGCCTTGCTGAACATCCAACTCCCCATTATGGATTCAACTAAAACCTATTAATAATTCCGTTCCAGGGCAAATTCTCGGAAGCTACAGAGATAGAGTGGAGACAACACACTGCAGCGACGACAGCGGAGCTATATTCCGATCAATAGCGTCTCCCCTTTATCGCCAGGGGCCCCACCCACGATATAGGCAACGGTATTCCTTCAATACGTCTTTCCAACTTTATGGAGCATGGGTCAATTTGTCGCGGTTGGCCGACCCTATCTTAAGTGCTTTCAATAATTCCTGGCTAAGATACTTCTTGTTCACCGTGACCTCTTACAGGTATTGTTCGAACCGCTCATCCATCATGTATCCCTTGTCCCTGATCTTGGCACCCAGCTGTTCTCCAACCGCCATTTCTTGAATCGCCATCTTCGTCAAGGTGAAAACCGGTGAATATCACCGCGTGCGTCATTTTGCTGCACCCATAGACGATGGAGGAGTCGCGCGGTTCATAGACGAAATAATGAATCGCAAGTTTGGAAAGATAGCGACCATAGCGGATTTGCAAGGCTCACGCAAAAGGAAGTTGACGATTAAGAAGTTAATAAGATCGGGACCTGAGGTCCACTAAATTTCACGATCATTTGCTACGGTATTAGAGGACGATGAAATATTCGGATTTTTACGGCAATGGGACACGTGAAGACAATGACGGCCACAGAGATAATTGATCCGTGCGATCAGTGTTCTTGAGTTCTCAACGTCAACCATGATGGCCGAGATCAGAATGGGTGAAAAGGCTAGCTCGTCTGTTTATCCTCGTCCGAATTCACCAAATGAACGACTGAGCGGGTAGCTCGCTTACTAGTTCGTCATCTTGCCCCGTCCCGCGGTCCTATGAAAGCCCGACTATGATCCGGTGGATCACATCGATGGTGATGCTCAGGTTGCGCCCGGCGTCCTTCAGATGGTGGTATATCTCGCGCTTCTTCATGGCCACGATAGGATCATCTTTGGCGAACACTATTGCCATGGTCCGGACATATGTCTTTTCGATGTCCCGTTCATGTTCGCGCATGTTAGGGATCAGGTCCTCCACCGCGTTCGGATCCTCTTTCAGCAATTTGATGGACTTCGCCACCAGATCCGCGCCGTTCAGCAGCGACTGGGCCATCTTCATGACCGGCTCATCGGGTTTTACATTGAAGGCCTTCATCTCATAGGCCGTCGACATGGAATAGTTCAGGATATAGTCCATCTGCCTCGATATAGTATAGATGTCCTGTCGGTCGAACGGCGTGGAGAAAGCCCCCTGGAGTTCGCGTTCCATTCCCAACCTTATCTGGTCCCCTTTGTCCTCCTCTCGGACGACGTCATCGGGATCGGAGTTAGCCCCTGATTGTAACCAGGTGAGCAGTGCCTTGACCCCCACACTGGTCTGCTCGGCCTGCTTATTCAGCATTCCATAGAAATCGTAGTTGGCAGGGAATATCCGGCTCAACAGTCCATGCTTCCTGCCGTTCTTTAGTTTCTTTTTGTTTCCTCCCATCGTGTGCCCTCGGAGTTCAAACTTACCTTCATGATGATATAAATGAGCCTGGAGATCACCGCGGCCATCGGGGTATCGTCAATAGCCAGGATACGATTATTTGCCATCCGACCGACCATTGGACCATGCTGGCATTGTCAGATGCTCCCACTTCGATGGCGCTATGCAGGATGGTCTGGGACGAAGAAACCGGTGCGACAGCAATAGCCGAGATCAGTATTGTTACCGTCGAGCTCACCTGTGAGTCGAAACTGTGGATCGGCGAAGCGGCACGTCCGTCGAAATGGCTGGACAACGAACATGCGAGAATTGTGGATTTAAATCTGGTTGAAATGGAATCCGATGGCAATGGCTAAGGTAATCTGTCAAAGAATCACCTCTCAAACTTGATTAAGATAGACAGAATAATTATCGAATCTCAATTAGATTATTTTCTCAGTTTCCATCGTAGCATCGATCATAGCATCGAATTTGATGCTTTGATCCCATCCAGATCTCTTCAGTATGTCCATGAAACACACCCCGATGACTTTGACATGACCAGGCTTGGAGGCCATATGGATGAACTGTTTGACCTTTTCCACAGGGCAGCCGAATTTCGGCATGGCCAATCCTCCAAGCACCACAATTGCAGCGGCTTCTGTGATCTCACTTCCATTGGTAGAGATGCCATACCCAGTACCATCTTGCCACACCAAGGCCCGGCAATCCTTCTCATCGGCCATCGGGGAGAAGAAAGTATCCAGTTTCATGTCTCGAACTGAATAGGCCAATAGTTCAGCGAAAGGGGCACAGACGGCCCTAGAGCCGATAAAAACGACTGCCGATGCCTCCGGCAGGTCCACCATTTCGTTTCGGAATAATTTTGTAAAACCCGCGATGCCATCCATCTTTTCCATTTCCTTTCCCTGCCTTTTCATACCACGAATTCACAGCAATGTTATCATGTTTAAACTATTCCCATTTGAAAATCAATCTGATGTACTAAAGATTGGTCAATGGTGATATAGATGAAAGTCAGGACCTGATCCATTTCATGAAAAAATGCCTCTCTTTGGTTTTGTATGGGTAAAAACCGATTTCTGTTAGAATCGAATGACATTAAAGATTTCGAAGATCTCTTATTTGATCTACTATAAGTTAGATTTAGTTTTTAGGTATCCAGCGTAGTCCGATTAACGGCGAGTCATAACCATTCAAGCATCATTTTGGGAGGGCGGGAGCCTTCCCAAACTATCCTAAATGAAATCATTTACCCACACGAAGTTGAAGAGAACCGAAAAAATATATCTGGGTGATCTGTAAAAGAGGCAATGATGACCAACAGACCTAGGGCTCCACCTGAATCATTTTCTGCAATGGCCTAATAAAGCTTACAAACTAATGTTCTTGTCCGCCGGCACCAATGTCCTCGCTATCACTTTGTCATCAATTTCGATGAAATGGCCTGTGATTGAGCGCGCCATTTCAAGCCTTTCTCGACCTACCTTCAAAATATTCTCCTTGGAAAGACCGAGGAGGAAAGGTTGGAGGATGCCGAAAAGCGGGCCCTTGTCGAAATTCGAGTAAAATGCCAGCTGATCTTGGCCTTTCCCATCATCCACTCTAAATCAACGAATGATCCCACAAACGCCAGTTCCTGGGCGATGGATGCGACGATGCACAACATCTCTGTGAGATCAAAGAAGAGATCTCCGCCAAATGGCTGTGTAGACCAATGTTCTCCAGGCCTGGGCGTTGTTGCCAATATCCATATTGGCTGGGAGCCACCTTTATTAAGGCACCAAAGGAATAAGGCGAGTCGAGTGAATGACATTCAGCAGGTGACGTGCAACAGCGCTACTGCCTTCCGTCCATCCTTCCGAATCCAGTCCAGCGCGTCTTGGGTTGGTCCAATGAAACTTATGTTGGCATTGAGGATCTTTTCGGCCTTGGGTGTAATTGGCATTGCCCCATTCTGTCCGGTTCCAATGATGATCAGGTCTGGTCTGCCCTCGAGAAGTGGAAGAAGCTCTTTGCGGGTCAATGGGGTATGGCCGTACTTCGCCTTCTTGTCGCGTGATAAGTTCTTGTCCCTCTTGACTACCGAACCATCCATCAGGACAACGACATCATTTTCGAATTTCTTTCCGTCGATGATCACCCATCCAAACCCTGAGTTATAGGTTCTGGAATCCGTTGAAGCCCCTATCTCCGGTGTGAGCTGCACGGTGATGCTTGAAGTCTCGGATTCCTCGTTCACTTCTTCCTGTGAGGGAGTTACTAATGATTGAACCTCTTCGATGGTTTGCTCGACCTCCTCCACGGTGGAGATATTATATTCTTCACATCCCTGTTTTAGTTTTGTAACGATCATTTGCTCCAGCTCGGTCGATAGCTCGCACCCCTCCCCTGGGGTCTTGACTTCTTGGTTATTGTCGATTTCAGAAGATACTGCTTTTCTTCTTCTGGTCCTTGTTCTCGCCATGTCTTACCGACAATACCGATTGCCGCCTCTTCTTCAAGTAACTTGTGATAGGTCTGGAAAGTTTCGAATATAGTCAATGTCCAATAAATATTATATAAATCCAGGCGGGACACCGGGCCGGGGTACTGTTTCGGCTCATGATCGATCTTGTCCAAACCGATTGTCACTGAACGGCATGGGTTTCCGCGATGTCGGTAGGCTAGGGGACACCGCAATTATCTATGCAGATTAGAGATTCTCCCCGGTGTTCTCGACAGTCATTTTGTTCATCATTCCGACGGTTCGTTCACTCCAATACCCTTTGGAACATCCGTCTGACCATTACCCTCTTCAGCAACCCATAATCCTGTGTCGCTGCCGTCATCGCAGTTTTCTCCTTCATCTTTCGGTCCATGTCCCAATTTATTATGATCTTCTGCATGGCTACCATAAGGATCTCCCTCTTCTCTCTCGGCATCTTCATCATCAGGTCCGTTCTCGTCTTGACGACCTTGTTCATTTCGGACTGGGGGAGCTCACCTAACGAATCCAACATTTCAATCAGTGCGGTGATCTTTTTGTCTTCTGGTAATGCGGTGATCATTTCCATCCTGGCCCCGAGCGTCTTGGTCCTATCTTCCTCGTTCTTTGATGCCATCATCTGCATGGCTTCGACCATCTGCTCGTGTATCTCTGCCTTGACCTTTCGCTCTTGGCATTGAGGGCATTTGTCCATGTGGCCATCCAGCGAACGAGAATCCTTCGATGCGCACTCCTCGCATTCCTGGGCTAACTTGTCAAGTTCTTTCATTGTGGTCATAATTATCTCTCTGCTGACAGTCGAACTCGTTGATACTTATACTTGTCAGGCAAACTTTTTAATGAATTGATTCCAACAAAAAGATACTGAAAAAAACTGTTTTAATAGCGTTTGACAATTTTGACGGATCATATCATTGAGCTCGTGATATTTGCCCGAGTGGCCGTAGATCACGATGCGACCATGTGCATCAATTCATCGAATCCTTGCTTCAGTTCGCACTCGGTTGCTCCGGCCCGTTCGAACTCACACCCGTTCCGGGCCGAATGCTCAGGCGATCTTCTCGCCTGCATTAGGGCCCGGGCTCTGGTCGAACACTATCTCTGGCTCCAAGGACCAGACGCCGGTAATGGTGATGCCGCGCGCCTTGACCTGCTCGTTCATCTTGTCCAGCACCGGACCGGAGGCCTTGAAGTCCTTGATCTTCGCATGGACCAGATAAGAGCTCATGCCATTCACAATCAGGACCGCTGCCCGTTCGCATTTACTCTTCATCATTTCCATGTTGTTGTGCGTCTGGGTCATATAAACAACGCCGCAAATGATGGTGTTCGGGTCCGGGGCTGATAGGCTTCCCAGCGGTATCGCATGAATCATTCCGTCAGGATCTTTTGTCGCTAGTACCTTCACGCTCGTCGGGTCGTTGAGCGCTTTCATGACCTGTTCTGGCAATGCTACCATGTCATCCACCTGCAAGAGCATTGTAGGCGATGGAAAATGAAGCTTTGCACGTTCGCATCTCAAATGAGATGTCCTTGCCGTCTTAATAATCGGTCAAGAAAACAGATTCGTACCATCCGCCTCCGCTTGATCACTGGCCCGATGCGGCTGGCTTCTGCTTGCGCCGATCTTAAGAACCCATTCCACCAATTGTGGTGGACCTATCGGCGATGGTGCATTTGAAAAGACTTGATCATTGGCCCGAAGAAAGTCCAAGCATTTACAAGACCCGTGACCCCACGATCACAGCTCACCAGTCTTAAATCAAAACCTCGATTCTAACTGTTTGCAATCCAAATGGCGCCCCACATACAGCGAAGCTACATTTCATTGTCATGTCTGGTGACAGACCTTCCAACGATTGCCCAATAATGATAATTCCTCTATACGCCACCGACTCCCCCGAGGCCCTGCATCCATTGATAGAATAGACCCTCCTATTTGAATGGTCAGAGTCATCCTGGAGGCAACAGGATACCCATCAACACCGCCCGTTAAGGACGGAGAGTGCGATCCGGCTCATGGAGAGTGCCTCCATGGGTCAACGCCCGGCACCTGACCTGGTCCTTATGAACATCAAACTTCCCAATCATAATGGTCACGAGGTCCTGGAGTCCATAGGAGTGATGGAATGGATTCCCATACCCTGCATTGCCATTTGCTCCGGTTTAAACTCTGATGATGACAAGATGGGGCATTCGACAATAGTGAGACAATACATACCTGCTCATTCTGTGGTTTTGAACCGGGCAACATGTCAAATACAGATCATCGAATTCTTGCCATTATTGGCATTTTGGCTGAACTTGCAAGTTAGGATGAAGACCTTGCATTTGCCTTAATGACGCCTATGCCAGATATCTTTATTTATAGCGCAATATTCCACCGATTTTGACCGTTGAGGTGAACATCTTGCCAAAATCCTCGTCCTCGCCGATCATGAGCACATCGGTATCGAATTGGTCAGCGATATTTTTCAGGTCCTCGATCGTTTCAATATCTAGAGAGTCGCTCATGATCAGAGTCTGCACCTGCCCAACCTTCAGTCCTTTCAAGGTGTCGGTCATTCCGGATACTCCCAGGCCGTCACCCCCGGACTCCGACCAGAAGCGGTCCAGTATTCTCTTCTCCTGAAAAATAGGGCAGGTGGTCAATTGTGTTTCTGCGGCGGCCACCGCTTCCTTAAGCCCATTTTCGTCTGTGTGTTCAACATCAAAGATCCCTGTCACCATCTTCTGGAGTTCGTGATGAAGATAGCCCCCGGCCATGAAATCGTTCTTGGTCATCGCCGGACCGCCAATGATCACTCCTCTGAGTCCTTTTCCCACAAATGCCTCGGTGCATTTTTCAGAGATCTTCTTGAAGTATTCATTGATGGCGTCATCCCTCAAACGCTCGAATCTCAGGCTGGACATGCCACCGTGATGGTGCTTGTTCGGCACCCGAGATTTGATTTCCGTGTAGACTCGGACATTCGATCCTTTGAGATATCCTATGGTGGCCTCTGCCAGGTCCAATACCAGGATACCATATGTCTCTTCGATGGCTATCATTTGGTAAAGTGGATCAAGGTAGAATCCCCGCTCGCACTTGTAGATGAAAGACTGTACAGGATGAGGCGGTTCCAGTGCCTGGCGATGGAGCTTTCCGTTGATCTCCCCGAACAAAAGAACGATGCCATTTCTTTTCACAATCGGGTCCATAGTGCTCAATTGAGTTAGGATCGCGGATATGGTAAGCCTGATCGACCCTGCTATTTGGTCAGACGATTCATCATGGATCCCATCTTTGAGTCCTTGGAGATATTCTCTAACCTCATCGATCGGCTTCCCTGGCGGAACATACAAGGAGATCATTACGGCATGCGGTGCAACGATGTTGCTGAGATGATCTAACTTTTTCCGGAAAAGGCAAAGGTTGAATTCCATATCCTTACATTCGAACCACCTTATTAAGTAAATAGCGATTTTATACCGCATGAGAACAAATCTGGACGAGGTTACTAGCATATTTTCGGATCTTGCTACGCGCAGAGCGTTTATAAAGAGAGGTCGCCACCGGAAGGACGCTCGCATACATGATTGGACTCGCTCTCGATCGGGTAGAACCGCCTTCTGAGCCGGTCAAAAGTTTTCTCCGCCTTCAGATTCTTATTGAAAAATGCCGATAATGACTAGATAGATCTCGAAATGCACCCCTCCTACGGAAGTCGGACCAGGAGAAACAAGCATACTCAGAGTGCATAAATCGCCTTGATTGCAATACAAGCAGACGATATACTTCCTATCCGATGTAGATTATGTATATTTATAGTCGTATGGATAAATATATTATATATTAATAGGCCGGAAATCGTTTTTCACTTCTTTCCATGGTCGTGGTGTGCATCGCCCTTCTTCTCATGTTCTTTTTCATGGTCCTCGGTCTTCTCGTGCACATCACATGTCTCGACATGCTTCTCAAGTTTTACCAGTCTAGCTTTGATCTCCTCAATTTCTTTTTCAACGTTTGTCAATATATCACCTATTTTGTTTCTAGGGGAGCTGCCATTATTAAATCTATTGAGCCTGCCTCAGTAATAATTTGAATGTTACAAAGCATATTTTAATCTGGTAACAAATCCGGTTCAAAATTCTATTTAAATATGAAAGTGCTGGCATCATCCGATGCCAGCCTCCCGCCCCAAGAAAAAGTTCCAGCGATATGACCCGGACCAGACCCTTCTCATCGCCCCTGACCTGCATGAATGGCTGCCGGAAGACCATCTCTGCTACTTCGTCTCCGATGTCGTCGACGACCTGGACTTGTCGTCGATCTATGCCAGATATGATGTTTTACGGGGCTCGCCGCCCTACGACCCGAGGATGATGGTCAAGGTCATCGTCTATGCCTACTGTGTCGGCGAAACATCATCCAGGCAGATATTCAAGACCTTCTCGAGAACGTTCCCTACCGCGTGCTCGCGGCCGACAGCCGCCCAGACCACCGGACGATCTGCCGCTTCCGCGCGGATCACGCGGAAGCGCTGCGCGGGCTGTTCCAGGTGCTGGACATGTGCAAGCGCGACGGCTTGGTTCCAGCCAAGGCGGTGGCCTTGGACGGGACCAAGGTCAAGGCCAACGCCAGTATGGCGAAGAACCGGACGAAGGAACAGCTGGACAAGGAGCTTCGCGACTACGTCGAGAAGGTCTTCGCCGAGGCGGAGCGGAAGGACAAGGAAGAGGACGAGCTCTACGGCGAGGAGAACGATGGGTTCTCATTGCCAGCGCATCTGCGCGACCGGAAGGCGCGCAGGGAGCACATCCGCGAGGGGCTGCGCCAGCTGAAGGAAGAGGCAGATAAGAAGAAGGCCGAGGAAGAGAAGAAGCTGGCCGACCGCCAGGAGAAGGAAAAGGAGGAGGCCGCGAAGGGAAAGGAGGTCCGTGGACGGAAGCCTGTCCAGAAGACGTCTCGCCGTCCCGGCGCAACACTACCGATCCGACTCCAGGACCATGAAGACCCAGAACGGCTACGTCCAGGGCTACAACGTCCAGATCGTGGTGGACTGTTCCAGCCAGGTGATCGTCGCCTGCGACGTGGTGCAGGACGGCAACGACAAGCACCAGCTTCGCCGGATGCTCTCCCTGGCGAGGGAGGGCTCGGCCGCCTGCCGGAGAAGCTGCTGGCCGATGCCGGATACTTCTCCACGAAGGAGGTTGACGGCGTCGAAGGGACCGAACTTTTCGTCGCGACGAGGTCACGCAAGAAGGCCGGCCTGGATGAGCTCCTGCCGATCATGGAGCTCGGGGGCCGGCCGACGACCAAGCAGGCGATGGAGCTGTTGCTCGGCACGAACGAAGGTCGTGCCGCGTACCGTCTGCGCGGCCAGACGGTCGAGCCGACCTTCGGCCAGCTCAAGGACAGGGGCGGGATGAGGAGTTCCCATGCGCGGAATGGAGAAAACCAGGACCGAAGCGAATCTGGCCAGCATGGGAAATAACATCAAGAAACTGTGGAGGTGGTCGAGGAAACATAACATCGATAAAGAACATGCCAGACTGGCAACTGGCCGTAAGCACGTTGCACCGGTAATGTCTGGCTGATAACCATAATCGACCATCAAATATTCCTCAACCCTTGTTAACACTCTAAAATGATCGGTCTGGCAACAGAAAATTGCTAGATTTCAATTTCTAAGGCAGGCTCTTAT